>NZ_CP051195.1:0-2804974 GCF_024181165.1 Treponema sp. OMZ 803
ATGAATAGTTGCGATTATCGTATTTTTTGGGAAGAAACCGTAAAACAATTAAAAGATGAAATAGGCGAACAGGAAATATCCATGTGGTTCTCGCGTATTGGCTACGAGAGGGCAACGGATACCGTAATCGTTTTATCGGTACCTTCCGGTTTTTATCGCGATAATGTGCGGCAACGCTATGAACTTCTCATCGAAAAAAAGTTATTGGAGCTGCTCGGCTCTCGTATCAGTATTGAATTTGAAATAAAAGCTCCGCAGGCAATGGATATTCAGTCGGTACCTAAAAAAGATAAACCGGCAGGGATGTTAGCATCGGTTTCCCATGAACCGCAAAAGACGGCGCTGCCTGAAGAAAAAAAGAAGCACCCGCTGCTGAATGAACGTTATACATTCGATAAATTCGTGATAGATGCCGACAACCCCCTTCCGGCAAATGCTGCGATTGCCGTTTCAAAGAATCCCGGGACGGCTTATAATCCGCTGCTAATTTACGGTGGTGTAGGATTGGGCAAGACACACCTGATGCAGGCAATCGGCAATGCCTTGTATCAAACAACCAACTTGAAGATTTTGTATGCCCCGGCGGAAACCTTTACAAATGAGTATATCGCTCATGTAAATAAAAATAAAATGCATGAATTTAAAAATAAATACCGCAATGCGGATGTGTTGCTGCTTGATGATATTCACTTTTTGGAGAAAAAGGAAGGGACTCAAGAAGAGCTGTTCCACACTTTTAACGCCCTCTATGAAAATAATAAGCAAATCGTATTTACTTGCGACCGTCCGGTAGAAGAACTGAAAAACTTAACCGACCGGCTCCGCTCCCGCTTTACCCGCGGTCTGAGTATCGACTTAAAGATACCTTCGTATGAAACTCGCTGTGCTATTTTATTTAAAAAGCTTCAAGATGAACATTTTTCTGTTCCCGACGAAGTAGTACACCTAATTGCAAAGAATGTTTCTTCCAATGTCCGTGATTTGGAAAGTGCGCTCACTAAATTACAAGCGTATTCGGAGCTGACTGGTCCCGTTACGCTCGAAAATGCGCAGCGACTTTTACAAGACATGTTCGGATCTCCCCGTCAGCATAATATTTCAATCGACACGATTTTAAAAATCGTTGCCGACTATTTCGGTATCTCATATATCGATTTAAAAGGAAAAAAACGGACAAAAAATGTTTCTTTCCCACGGCAGGTGGCAATGTATCTGGCTCGTGAAATGACCGAATTTTCCACTACGGAAATCGGTGTTGAATTAGGCGGACGAGACCATTCGACAGTTATGCACGGGCATCAAAAAATAGAAACACAGACAGCGCTTGAACCTTCGCTGGAAGTTACCATCGCCGAGCTAAAAAAACGCATCACCAACGCCAACCAATAACGCTGATAAGTCTTGCTCAATCCGATATATCTGTATATCGGATTGAGTAGCGGCGTTAGTAGTTCTAAACAGTATTGAGTTTTCTTGAGGAAAACTCATAATTCAGAAATGTACTCAGGATGTATATTTCTTAACAATACCATTCTGAGGCCGTACTGAAGTAGTTTTTTGTAAATCACCTGCTAAACTGCGGCAGCGGGTTATACCGCTCGCCATAATCGTAGGTATCAAGCTGTTCGTGTTTTTTAAAGAAGTTGACAACCAGATAGGTAAAGGGTGTGCAGACAACCTCTATCGTTGTCTTAAAAAGATAATTGGAAAAAGCCATTACAATTAAAACAGAAGATGCGTACAGCCCTGAAAACGAAATCATCACAAAAATGATACTGTCCAGCAGTTCTCCGACCAAAGTGGAACCGATGGTGCGCATCCACAGGTGTTTACCGCTGGTAAGCACCTTCATTTTAGAAAGAACGGTAGAATTGCTGTACTCACCGACAAAGTAGCCGCAGATACTACCTGCGCTGATACGAGGCATTTGCAGCAAAATATTATTAAAATCGCTTTGCAGATTCCAGCCGCCCTCTGCCGGCAAAATACTCACCAGCCAGACATTGAACGCCATAAAAATGAGGACGACAAAGCCCGTCCAAATGACTTTCCGCGTATCCCGATAGCCGTATACCTCAGTCAGCACATCGCCGAAGATATACGAAAACGGGAACAGTAGTGTTCCACCGTCAAAAACAAACGGACCGATCTGCACCATTTTTACTGCCAAAATATTCGACAGAACCAATACACCGATAAAGAGTCCGGAAATAACCGGCAAGAAATTCTTTTTCTTCGTGAAGCCCTTGGCTTCATCTGTCAAAATAGTGTCATTCATTATTTTATTATAGCAAAATCGGAACAGCAGTGATATACTAAATATATCAGGGCAACCGCATCAGACAGTTACCTAATAACCCCGCAAAATAATTGGGGCTGTTCAACCTGTTCTTTTGAAAATAGAGGGGTATCTACTGTGTCGTACGGCAAAAAAGTATCCTCAACGTATCAAAGATACGCCTGCGGTGCTTTTTTGCCTATCTCCTTGTATCTACCGCTCTCTTTTCAAAAGGCTAACGAAAAGTCTCTTTTCAAAAGCGTCGGTTCTATGTGGTAAACTTTTATTCTGAATTTTTACATATTTGTCTGATGCGTTTGCCCTTCCTTAAAATAAAATACACGAAATTTTATTTAAAATTTCGTGCGAAGGTAAAAGTGTATTATCTGAGGAGGTAATATGAAAACAATACTGGTAACAGGAGCCCTCGGTCAAATCGGCAGTGAGCTGGTTATGCACCTACGCAAGACCTACGGCGGCAGCAATGTAATTGCAAGTGATGTAGTTAAAAAAGACATGCCGGAAGTCCTTGAATCCGGGCCGTTTGAGCAATTAAACGTATTGGAACCGCAGAAGGTTGCTGATGCATGTAAAAAATATAAGGTCGATACTGTTATTCACTTAGCAGCGCTCCTTTCCGCTGTTGCGGAACGCGATCCGCAAATGGCATTCAACATCAACATCCACGGATTATATAATATGCTGGAAATTGCCCGGGAAAACAAATACCGGTTCTTTGTCCCCAGCTCTATCGCAGCTTTCGGACCGGGTACTCCAAAAGATAAAACCCCGCAAGACACTATTCAGCGCCCTACCTCAATGTACGGCGTAACAAAGGTCTCAGGTGAGCTGCTCTGCGACTACTACCACAAGCGTTTCGGTGTTGACACCCGCGGCGTGCGCTTCCCCGGCCTCATCTCGTATACAACTCCTCCGGGCGGCGGCACTACCGACTATGCCGTTGACATTTATTACGAAGCGCTTAAGAACAAAAAATACGAGTGCTTTATTAAAGAAGGCACCTATATGGACATGATGTATATGCCCGATGCCCTCAAAGCAGTTCAGCAGCTTTTGGAAACAGATGAGTCAAAGTTAATCCACCGTAACGCCTTTAATATCGCCTCGATGAGCTTCACGCCGGAAATTATCGCAGCGGAAATTAAAAAGCACATCCCGGAATTCCAAATGACTTACAAGGTTGATCCCATGCGGCAGGCAATCGCCGATTCATGGCCTAACTCCATCGATGACACCTGCGCACGGAATGAATGGAACTGGAAACCCGAATACACACTGGAAACCATGACCGTCGATATGCTGGAAAAACTGAGCAAGCGGCTCGGCGTTGCGTATCACTCGGCACGGAAATAAAGAAACGTTGCAATGAGCATTAAATTTCATTGAAAAGGAGAAAACAATGAGCAACATCCACGAAATGGCTTTTTTACAACAAAAAGTACAGGAATTAAAAGATCAAGGCTTGTATAAGGTACCGGTAACGCTTGACGGGCCGAACGAAGCAGAATGCGTTATCAATGGAAAGAAAGTTATCAACCTTTCATCAAATAACTATCTGGGCTTTGCAAACCATCCACGGCTCAAGAAGGCTGCAATCACAGCTATTGAGACTTACGGAGCGGGAGCCGGTGCTGTCCGCCCCATCATCGGCAACATGAAAATCCACGATGAGCTGGAAGAACTGCTGGCAAAGTTCAAGCGGGAAGAAGCGGTACTCACCTTCCAGTCAGGTTTTAACTGCAACGCAGGGGTTATCCAAGCGGTTACTGACAAAGGCGATCTCATCCTATCCGACGAATTAAACCATGCGTCCATCATTGACGGCTCCCGCCTTTCAAAAGCCGATAAGGCAGTGTTTAAGCACTCCGACATGGCAGACTTGGAGCGGGTTTTAAAAGAAAAGCGCCCCAACTACCGCAACATCCTCATCATCACCGACGGCGTGTTCTCCATGGACGGCGACATTGCCAAGCTACCGGAAATCGTTGCACTTGCGGAAAAATACGAGTGCTTAACCTACGTGGATGACGCCCACGCAAGCGGTGTATTAGGCGAAAGCGGACGCGGCTCCGTTGACCACTTCCACCTGCACGGCAGAGTAGACTTTGCAATCGGCACCCTGTCCAAGGCAATCGGCGTTGTCGGAGGCTACGTTGCCGGTAAGCAAGTTACCATCGACTGGCTGAAAAACCGCGGCCGCCCCTTCCTGTTCTCCACCGGACTTCCCCCTGCCGCTATCGGTGCCTGTATCGAAGCCGTTAAAATGCTGATGGAATCAACCGAATACACCGACCGGCTGTGGAAAAATGCCCGCTACTTCAAAGAAAAGCTCGCTCGACTCGGCTTTAACACCGGACACAGCGAAACCCCCATTACGCCGGTCATCATTGGGGAAGAAGCGAAAACACTCGAGTTCTCCAAAAAGTTGTTTGAAAACGGCTTATTCATCGGGCCGATCGTGTTCCCCACCGTACCCAAAGGCACCGGACGTGTCCGCTGTATGGTAACGGCAGGACACACCACCGAACAGCTCGACCGCGCTATCGCTATCTTCGAAAAAGTCGGAAAAGAAATGGGCATTATCGCGTAATATTTCCTTTTGAAAATATGCATACCGTCTACGGCTTAGATTTAGATGCGATGTTTAAAATTAAGTCATTACTGTGTAAAGACTTGATTTTAAACTCGCGGGGATGTCGAAAAAGTAACCAACTTTTGAGACATCCCCATCGCTCCTGATATAACCAGCGGCATCCGTGCCGCTACTGAAAAATCCTCAACGTATCAATTTTTCCGCGCGGGCGTTAAATAAATAGCCTGCTGCGTTTACTCCGAGTCGGCCTCTTTATCTTTATATAAAAAAAGGATAGACTTAACAGCTGCCGCATTATTTGCGGCACACCTTATTTACTCAAAGAGGAACACTCATGGGAAGTTTAGACTTTTTATCTAAAGATTATCAATTTAAAAAATATAAGAATGTATACGCAGGAATGCTGCAAGGGTTTTATACGATTTTTCACGTAGATGCCAATGCGAAGAAATGTATCCTTACCATCGGCGCTTCTAAGGCAGAAAATGGAGAAGACTTGTTCGCCCTTTTGCAATCGCGGCTTTGCGAAATAAAAAAAGTAAAAACGCGTATCGATAACGCAACATTAATCTTTGAATATCCTACGCCGGCATTAGGCAATTATAAGAAAACATTTGATTTACTGAATGATACCGTTATCCCATTCCTGATAGAGAATAAGTATAAATCCGGCGGATTTATCTATGGTAAAAATGATGGAACGATACGGTTATTTCAAATAGGACTGCAATACCTGTATCTAACCGAAGCTGAGCGGGCGGAAAAAGAAGCTGATCTTACCGCTCAAAAAGAAAAAGACAAAAACACGCAAGAAAATTTTTTACTCGGTACATTGGGCGTTATCGGCGTTGCATTAGCGGGAATCATACTGTATGTTATCGTCGGAAAAATGAACCTCTATGTTTGGGCGATTCCTGCCTTGCTCAGCGCAATATCCTATGCTGTATATAAACGACTGGGGAAAAAAACAACCGTAAAAGCCATCGTTATGATTTTTATTGTGTTGTGCATCGCGCTCGCAGCGGCAACCGTATTGGAATACGGCTGGCGTATCTACGAGGTAGTACACGAGAACCCCGAGAATGAACTTATTAGTTTCTTTGATGTTTTAAAAGAAACGCCGGAGCTTATATTCACTGAACCGGACATCGCAAAGCTGGTTAGAAGAGATCTATTGATAAACGGCGGAGTCTTAATACTGTCCTCAATTCTTACAATGGTAAGCGCTTACAGGCAAGAAGTACGGTTTATCAAAATAAAAAGATTGGATTAGGTGTAAAGAGTCATTGCATTATGCTGTACCAGCTATCAGAGGAGAGCCGATATGTTCGGATTGCGATTTGTAAAATTTGAACCAAATGAGTATATTCACGTAATTAAAAAAGGACGTGTGGTAAAAAAAGGGCGCGGGCTTTCGTTTTGGTTTTATAAACCTTCGACTTCGATTATTACCGTTCCGCTTGAAACAAAAAACGTACCGTTCATGTTTGAAGAGCTTTCGAGCGATTATCAAACGCTGACCATACAAGGTGATTTGATCTATAAAATAACAGATACCGAAAAAATTATCGATCAAGTTAATTTCTCCGTCGATCTTAAAAATTATGCGTACCTCTCGGATGATCCTGAAAAATTGAGCCGGATTATTATCAATTTGGTAAATACGATGACCAAAACCGAAGTTTCCAAGCTGCCTTTGCGGGAAGCGATACAATCAATTGATCGAATTGCAGGAGCATTAAAAGAAGCGGTGCAGCACAATGAATATCTGCAAAATTTGGGAATCACAATCACAAATATCAATATTCTTTCAATCTTGCCGAACAAAGAAACAGCGCGGGCGTTGGAAGCGGAAACGCGAGAAAATATTCTGCGCGAAGCGGATGATGCGGTGTACAAGCGGCGTAATGCAGCGGTAGAGCAGGAGCGGAAAATAAAAGAAAATGAATTGAATACGCAGATCGCAGTTGAAGAAAAACAGCGGCAAATTATGGAAGCGCACATGGAGGGGAAACGAACGGTTCAAGAAAAGAAACGGGTTATTTTACAGGAAGATATGGCGTTCAAAATTAAGCAGGAGCAGGAAAATGCGAAGCTTATTGAAATTTCCGTTAAGAACAAGAAGACCGAAGCGGATATTAAAGCCTATTCGCTGAACGCCGTTCTGGAGCCGATGTCCAAGATCAATCCCGAAATTATCAAAGCGCTTTCTTCAATCGGTATGGCGCCCGAAAAGCTGATCGCAAATGCATTTACCGGGCTCGCGGAAAATGCCGGTAAAATCGGCGAGCTGAACATCAGTTCGGAACTGTTACAGCAGCTGATGAAAAAATAATGGACAGGCTGATTATTATCCGCCGTCCGACTCGTTTGGACGCGCTTGTCGCGCGGTTTAATACAAAGCAGCAGGCTCAATTTTACATCGAACATCTGAATGCGGATTTTAAGGATTATGAAGCGGAACACGAAACGTACTATGCGGTATTGGATAGGCTGGTAAAAACCGCGCAAGGTATCGGCAACGTACAAGTTATCGACTGGAAATTTTTACCGAATTTTATATTCGGCAAAAATGATACGGTTATTACCGTCGGACAGGACGGCCTTATTGCCAATACTCTGAAATATCTGGAAGCGCAAAAACTGATCGGCATTAATCCCGACCCGAGCAGGTGGGACGGCGTCCTGTCTCAGTTTTCCGTAGATGAGGCCGGAACGGTTATCAGGCAGGCATTGAATGATGAGGCAACCGTAAAGCAGGTTACCAAAGCGAAAGTACAGCTTTCCGATAATCAGGTGCTGTATGCCGTCAACGATTTTTTTATCGGTGTTAAAAATCATGCGTCGGCGCGGTATGCTATTACGGTTGACGGAGCCGTAGAAAATCAATCTTCAAGCGGCATTATCGTTTCTACGCCGCTCGGACGCTCCGGTTGGATGAAAAGCGTATTGGCAGGCGCTTCGGGAATTACCGGCCGCTTATCAAAACAATCGCTCGCAATTAAAGCGAAGTCCGTCATCGATTGGGGCAAAGAACAACTCACCTTTGCCGTGAGGGAACCGTTCCCGAGCGTCAACACCGGTACAAAGATTATTTTCGGTTCTATCACCCCCGGTACGGATTTTTGTGTCGAATCGAGGATGGGAGAAAACGGCATCATCTTTTCCGACGGCATTCAAGATGATTACCTTGATTTTAATTATTCGGTTGTCGCGCGTATTTCCATTGCAGATTCCAAAGGCAATATCGTAGTGAAATAAACACTCGGTCTTTCATTAGCATATTCTCTCAAAGGAGTAATACCATGAAAAAGATAGGCATACTCTGTGTCTTATATGTTTTTCCTACGGTTGCAATATACGCACAAAATGGCGATACCGCTTTATTAAAAGGTATTTCATATTCTATTCCTAACAATTTCTATATCATAGATTATGCCATCGGAAACTTCATTTCTAAAGAAGAGACTTCTATCATTATTTTTTGTGATGCTGTAAAAAATAAAAACGCATCAAAAACAGTGCAGAAAACATTCTTATATGAGGTTCATAACGAAAAGCCTAAATTGTGGGGAGAATTAAAAATCAATTGCTGCTATTATAATTATGAAGAAAATATGGATTCTTTTTATAAATCTTTGAAAATGGAACAGGACTTATCAGCATTAGGCAAGCCCTATCGTTTTGGTTGGGTAGGAGATTTTAATGATAATGGAATTACAGAACTTATGTTTGCTCAATCAGCATACTCAGAAGAAGGTGCGACTTTGGAGTTTTGGGAATTCCATAATGGAGCATTTAAGATAACTTTACCTGCACAAGATGATATTTGTTTTATTCTCGATGTGAATAAAAAAATGCATTCAATGAAGTTAGAAAGAAGCAAATATTCTGCTGTTATTGACAATTATGAGACAAGAATTTCAGAAATTTTTTGGGATTCAAAAAAATTTCAATATTCCGTGCAGGAATAACTAAAAATTGCTGTTGGTATATTGCACAGTTTCATTATTAGGACGGTTCAACGAGAAGTTAAGAACAGCTCCCTCAATAGCCCACATACTCAGCCGCGGGATAGATGCACCCCGCACAAGCAATATCCGCGAAGTTTCCGGGCTTCACCCGTACTGGCTTAAAATAATTTCCGGCAGCCGGTTTGATTTTTTGTATGATGCCGTCAGGACAATGAATTGAAACAGGCTCTCGTTTTTCCGGTGAATGAGATGAATGTTCCCAGGTTGCTGCGGAAGAAAACAATTCGCACACCCGCGCCAAGAAAGCGATCCGTTCTTCAAGCTCAAAGATAAAACGGGAATAAAAAGCGAGCACCCCAAAGTCATTGCCGGAAAGTGTACTTTGCTCAAGCTGCTGCAGCAAGCCGCTCAATATTAGAAAGGCAGACTTCGATTCTTGATAGCGGGTAGCGGAATACTCACAGCCATACACCTGTTGCAGCACGGTCTTGAGTGTTTCCGCATCGTTGTATATATGCACAGTTTTTTGCGTACACTGCCGGAACGCGGTTTCGACAGCAGGGCAGCAACCGTCAAGTACATACATCTTGGAAGAATACAGCAGCGGACACTTTTGCGTCGTTAAATATACCATCGTACTCTTGATTGCATCGCAGGCGGGATAATCACCGTGTTTAAAAATAAAGGCGTCCACTCCGACAATCGGCACCGGCACAAGACCGCAGCTGTAGATGAGCGCTTCGTCGATGACGGGAGACTGAGCTTCCGAATACGCAGAGCCGAACACCCCGACGATATTATCATCCGCCTGCATCCGCAGTGTTGCATCTACATACGCCTCCCTACGGAGATCGGGAGCATAGTCAATTATTTCCTGTAATGAAGCATGCTTAAAATCTAATTCCATACGCCGATCGTTTTATTCCTGTTCAAATTTTTTACGTTTCTAATTAAGTTCCCAATATCCGTTATTTCCGGTACCGATATATCGTAAATTCTCTATCTCTTTTATGGTTCTCTGGATAGTTTTTACACTTACGCCGGCACTATCTGCAATAGTTTGCCTTGTAATCTTATTATTTGACCTCACCTTTGCCTTTATAAATTCAATCAGTTCTTTCTTATTCTGAGGGACATTGTGAGGGACATTGTGAGGGACATTCTGAGGGACATTCTTTTCGCCAACCTTTTCCGTCGCAATCTTCTTGAGTGGAATAATCGTTCTGAATATATCACCTTCTTCAAAAATAGGATTTTTTCCCGAATACAGCTGTGTGTACTTATAGGTGTTACGCATACCGGAACCAAGCTCATCGGCAATCCCGATTTCCCTAAAGACTTTAGATATCGACGGATTTTTAGGAAACGGTTCGAGTTTTTGCAAATCCAATGCGCCTATCCCATGTGCTACATTGCTATTTTCGATAGTAATTTTTTCATCATCGATAATCATTTTGGCAGGGAATCCGCTTGAATAATCCCTGTGAGCTAATGTGTTGGAAACTACTTCTCGAAGTATTCTATCTCTTGCATTGACATTAACAATGCCTTCTAAAACAAACAAGTCATTCAAATGCTTTCTGCCAAAGTTGATAAGTCTATCATAACTGTCAATCAGATTGGTAATGACGACATCTCTGTCATCATATCGGTCTTTGTTCTCTACTCTAAATAGTGCATCCGTTTTATGCTGTGATAAAACGGACATAATGGCGTTGTCTTTTCCAAATAATAAAATTGCAGCTAAGGTAATACCTTCTTTATTTGTTTCCGGATCAATTAAAATTAAATTAGCCGTTCTCAAAAGTTCTTCATCATTCATACCCATCCATAAATGATTTTGATTCCTTGCAATAGCCATTCTTCGTGCTTTTTCAATTACCGCTGAGTTTAAACAATCTATTCCTAAATTAGGATAGACCTTATTTACAAAATAGGTGCTTTGTTTCCGCGCATAAAGCTTATATACCAGTTCCGCATTATCGGTAATATTTATATCACCCTCGTAAGACCTATCCCAAATGCGCCCATTGTGCCTGCACACCTGACAGCCTTTTGGTACTCTGATATAAATAAGTTTCTTTCCTTTTATGTCTATTGAAACAGGTGTTAAGTATAAAGGCGGATATATTTTTTGCGAATTATTAATAGCTGTTGTAAATTCCTTTGTTATTTTATCAACCTTGTCAGGATTAACGCCGGTAATTTCCCTTTTGTCGTTAACTCCTAATACTATATGACCGCCGTTTCTATTGTTAAAAGAACAAACGGAATCATATACGTCTTTTGATAAGGCATTCTTTGATTCTTTAAATTCAACATCTATTTTTTCACCGTTTTGAATGAGTTTCTTTATTTCTTCTGGTGTCATAATTCTCCTTATGCTGATTTTATCACGCCAAGAGCTTATTTTCCATACCGAAATATTATATTGATATCGGTATCGGAAAAGTAGTACAATCGCACCGTTAAAAAAAGACGCTGTCGGATAATGTAAGTACATTGCTCGGCATGGAGTTTTCACATTTTTATTGGGAGATTTTATGAAAAAAGCGGCTATTATCTATGCATCGGTTCATCATGGAAATACGGAAAAACTAGTTACGGCAATGGCACACGATATGCCGGTAACGCTGTTTAAGGCAGAACAAGCTCAAAATGTCGATTTTTCGGAATATGATTGTGTCGGCTTCGCTTCGGGAATATATGCGGGAAGATTTCATAAATCGATATATGCATTTTTGAAACATCACCGGCATGAATTTCCGAAATATGCTTTTGCCGTATGTACAAGTGGAATGGGAAAAGGTCGGTATGCGAAAAAATTTGCCGGTTATTTACAGGCAAACGGCTTTACCGTCTTGGGGGAGTTTGAATGCAAGGGATTTGATACTTTCGGGCCATTCAAGCTGTTCGGCGGCTTAGGCAAAGGACACCCTGATGATAAAGAGCTTGCAGACGGGGTTGAGTTTGTTAAGAAGATTATGTTAACGTCTATCTAAGTCTATAAAGGAGGATCCTATGTGTAAAAAACTCTGTTCATTAGCAATCTTAGTTGTAATGCTTGCAGCTTTGCCGGTATGGGCAGGCGGAAAGCAGGACAAAAAAACATCGGAAGGTTTTGCAACCGTAACCGATCATCAAGGCAGAACCGTTGTTATCCCCAAAAAGCCGGAGCGGATTGTCGCGCCGTTTTATATTCTCAGCAACACGGCATTGGCAATCGGCTGTCGGGAATATATCGTATCGGGTGACGGCGGAAAAGGCGGACGGCCGTTTATTAAAGAATTCGCTCCCGAGCTAGCGGATAAGCCCGCATGCGGCGGCGCAAAGAACTTGAACCTCGAAGCGGTTGCTTCTCTGTCGCCTGACCTCATTTTAGTGCCGTTTAAAGCCGCGCAGCAGCTTCCTCAAATCGAAGCGCTCGGTGTTCCCGCATTGGTTATTGAACCTGAAACGATAAAGAATTTTTTCAGCTATGTCGAAATGCTCGGCGCCGCTTCCGGTAATCGGGAACAAGCGCAAAAACTGCTCACCTTTTATAAGACCATTTTAAATGATGTCGCAGGTTTTGTAAAAGGCGAACCGGCGGTATCCGTTTATGTAGCCAGCCGCTCCGATCCTCTGAACGCGCTCAGCCCCAAGATGTTCCAAGCGGAACTCGTTGCGGCAGCAGGCGGAAAATTGGTGAGCGATGACATTACCGATGTCTATTGGACAAAAGTATCGCTGGAACAAGTGCAGAAATACGCCCCGCAGGTTATCGTTATCGCAACGGGCTCGAAGGTAACTCCGGCAGAACTCGCCGGAAAGGCTGAATGGAAGGGTATTCCCGCAGTGGATAACGGCAAGGTCTATGTATTCCCGTCAAGTGTTGATGAGTGGGATTCCCCCATTCCGTGCTCATGCCTCGGCGTTATCTGGCTTGCCGATAAACTGCATCCGGGAAAAGTTCCTGCCGGTTATTTAGCGGAAAAAACCAAGGCCTTTTATCGGGACTTCTTCGGTAAAGAAAAAGGCCTCGCCTCTCTTAATGTAAAATAAAAAGATAAAACCTTTCAATGCAGATGCGGTACCGGACTAAACTGATATGTGCAGCCTGTATAATGCCTCTGGCGGCGCTGATATTCTCGCTGAGCTGGGGGCGTTATCCGCTCTCTTTTATTAAGATACTTTCGATCCTGTTCCGCACCGATGCATTTGCGGC
This sequence comes from Treponema sp. OMZ 803, assembly GCF_024181165.1. Taxonomy (NCBI): domain Bacteria; kingdom Pseudomonadati; phylum Spirochaetota; class Spirochaetia; order Treponematales; family Treponemataceae; genus Treponema; species Treponema sp. OMZ 803. The sequence continues at coordinate 13,074 of NZ_CP051195.1, forward strand.
GATAACCACAGCCGATTACAATATCTTTATGAACATCCGGCTGCCGCGTACGCTCTTTGTCTTTCTTTCAGGAGGTGCAATCGGGTTAAGCGGGGTAAGTCTGCAAAGTCTGTTCCGCAATCCGCTGGTGGCGCCCGACATCATCGGTGTTTCTACCGGCGCTTCCCTCGGCGCGGCAATCGGTATAGTGCTGCTCCATACAAGTGCGGCAGGCATTCAGCTCTGCGCCTTTGCGGGCGGCATCGGCGCGACGTTGCTTGTGTTGCAGCTTTCGAATATCGGCGGAGAACACAGTCTGATACGCCTCGTGCTTGCAGGTGTCATCATCAATGCGCTTGCCGGAGCAGGCGTATCCCTTATCAAATACATGGCGGATCCGCTCAATGAGCTGCCTGCTCTTGAGTTCTGGCTGATGGGCTGTTTTAACATTATCACGTGGAAAAAGCTCGCCGCCTTTTTACCGATTGCCGTTGCGGGATGCAGCTTTATTATCCTGTTCCGCAGACAGCTCAATATTCTCTCGCTCGGTGATGAAGAAGCGGCGTCGCTCGGTACGCCGGTTAAAAAGATGCGGCTGCTGTTTATTATCACTTCGACATTGTTGGTTGCGAGTGTGGTGTCCGCTGCGGGTATCATCAGTTGGATCGGGCTTATTGCGCCGCATGTTATCCGGCTGCTGTTCGGCAATAACAATTACAAGGTTGCCCCGCTTTCTTTTATGTGCGGCGCCGCCCTGCTGCTGTTTGCGGATACCGTTGCTCGCTCCCTGTCCGGCAATGAGATACCGGTCAGTATTATCACGGCTGTTATCGGCGCGCCGATTCTTGCGCAGCTGATGCTCCACCGGAACAACGATATTTGGATTGGAATATGAATGCGGCTTTTGAGCTTGACGGCGTTACGGCGGTGCGGGGAACCCAGCCTATTCTGAAAGACCTCCGGCTGAATATTCCGCAGCAACAGGTTATTGCGCTGATAGGCCCTAACGGCGCGGGCAAGACCACGCTGTTGCGGCTGCTTGCCGGATTGGATAAGCCCGCCTCCGGTACGCTCTCCGTATTAGGAGAAAATGCGGCGCAGCTTACACGGAAGCGGTTCGCCCAAAAAGTATGTTACATTCCGCAGGGACATTCCGGCGTATTTACCTACACGGTACGCGACTTTGTCGTGATGGGACGTAATCCCCATCAAACCGCGCTGCAAGTCCCTTCGCAAAAAGATTGGGAATATGTCGACCATGCGCTTGAGGTATTCGGCTTAACGCAATTCGCAGACCGCTATTACAGTCAGCTCAGCTCCGGGGAATCGCGGCTTGTGATGCTTGCCCGCGGCATGGTACAGGATGCGCCCATCATCCTCTTGGATGAACCGACCGCCAATCTCGATTTTTACAACGAGCATAAGATTATGCAGATTACCCGTAAGCTTTGCACAAAAGCGCACAAGACGGTACTCGTTTCTATTCATAACCCCGCGCTTGCCTTGCAATACGCCGACCTTGTCTACTGCATTTACGGCGGAGGTATCGCAGCCGTAGAAGAAAAAACTAATCCCGATTTTGAACGCAACATCACCGCGATGCTGAATGTTATGTACGCAGAAAAAGGCTGCGGCGCTATCCGGCTCCAACGCATCGATGATATCCCGTTTGTGTATTTGAAATAACGGCAGCGCCGACCGTTTCTGTCTCCGCGGCTGCTTTATAAAACGTCCGGTTTCCTGTATACTACACTTTATGCGGGTTACTACGGAAAAGATCGTATTCGGAGGAAAAGCTCTTGCGCGGGTTGACGGGAAAACCGTGTTTATCCCCTTTGCACTTCCCGATGAAGAACTCGATATTACCGTTACGGTAAATAAACGCGATTACAGCGAAGCCGCCATTAAAAAAGTTCTTACTCCTTCTCCGCACCGGATTGAACCGCCCTGCCCGTATTTCGGACACTGCGGCGGATGTAATCTGCAAATTGCGGATGACGACTTTCAGCAATCACTCCGGCAGATAATGGTTGCAGAGCTTTTCGACAGGGCGCATATTACACCGGAACGTCCACCGATTTTTATTGCGGGACCCGCATGGGAATATCGAAATCGGTTTCAATTCCATACGGATAAAAACGGAACAATCGGGATGCATGGGGTTTCGAGCAACACGGTTATTCCCGTACGCGACTGTCCTATTGCGGCACCTGCGTTGCGTACCGTTTTGCAGCAAGGCGGACTGCAAAAACTTTTTCCTCATAATAAAAAGATGGATAAAGATCGGCTCCATGTTTTTGCACAAGATGCGGTGGTGTACAGCCCTGCCCGCCCCAATGCTTCGGCACGGGTAAATGGTACCGTACTGAACTTTAACGTATTCGGCTTTTTTCAGTCGAATATTGCAGTGCTGGAAAAACTGATTGAACCGGTATCCGATCTTCCTCGATGCACACGAATACTCGATTTTTATGCCGGCGTCGGTACGTTCTCCGCTTTTTTAACGGGCAAAGCGGCCGAACTTCACTTGGTGGAACACAACGAACGGGCACTTATCACGGCAAAGCAAAATCTTGACCGGATTATTGCGGAAAAAAACAGCCCCTGCCGATGCTTTTTCCATACAGTTTCCGATGCCGATTGGCCGGATATCCCCGCTGCACAACTCACTTATGATGCCATCGTTATCGACCCCCCGCGGCAGGGTATCCATGAACGAGTCCGTATCTATTTGGGGCAAGCAAAAATTCCGCGTATTCACTATGTTTCCTGCAACCCCGCAACCTTTGTCCGCGATGCAAAAAAACTAACCGCATTGGGGTACCGATTTATTGAGTACCGGTTATTCGACTTTTATCCGCAAACGCACCACTGCGAACTTTTAGGAATTTTTATACGATGAAAAACTCGAAGTATTTTTTAGTCACCTTATCTACAGCGATCCTTTCGTTCGTTCTTTTATTTATCCCGATAAGCCTACTTACTGCACAAACCGCACAAATAGAGCAAGCCCAATGGTCGGCGGTTATGGCGGGCGAAACACTCTGCGATCCGGTCTTACATGGAGAATATATTTATACGTTAAGCTCGGATCAGGCTCTTAACTGTATCGATTACACCGGTTCCTTTGTGTGGCGGAGAAATATTGAACGAACGATAAAACCGTTTTTGACCGTTTCCCATTCCGGTATACTGATTATTGCGGATGCGTCGAGGATGCTGCAGGCTGTTTCCGGTCAGGGGATTTATCTGTGGTCGGTGCAGCTGCCGGAGCCGGCTATCTATGCCCCTTACAGTACAACCGACGGTAGAATATGCGTACTTACGCGATCCAATCTTTACTGTTTTTCCGTAAAAGGGAAACTTAAGTGGCAGGTGAAATTATCCTCTCCGCCGGCCCGGCAGTTATGCGAAACGGGAGCAGCGTCATTATTGCTGATCCTTACGAACAAAGATTTTTTAACTATTTCCCTCACCGGACAGGTGTTAAACACAAAGACTTTAAAAAAAGATATTGCCGTACTTTCCGCTGCTCCCGGCGGGTATGTGATGAGCACCGGTGACGGCATCCTCGCCTATTACCGCAGCGAAACGGTCTCTACTGGAAACAGGAAAACAACCGCTGAAGCCGTCGCACAGCATACAACCAATGCCGGACAGAATGGAAAAACCGTAGGGCAAGAAAAAGTCGGTGCAGCAACCGACAATGGTTTTGCAGTTTGGCAAGCGCAGGAGCCCGTTCCGCTGTTTATACAAAATTCCGGCGATGAACTGGTGTGCATATATGCCGACGGTACCGTTTCGGGGCGGGACATTGCCTCAAATAAAATTAACTGGATGGCAAAGTTGAGTAGCCGCATAGCGCTTCCGGTATATTATTCCAAGACGGATGGTGAATATTATATTGCCTGTAAAAGTATAGCAGCAATTATCAGCGGAACGGGAACCGTAAAGCGGGAACAAAAAATTGCCGCCTCCGCTTTTCTGCCGGTTATTACATCAAGCGGCATCCTTATTGCCGTTGATGATTGGGTCATCAACAGCTGGCGACTGGATACAAAAATTATGCAAAGCAATCCGCAGCCGGAAGCGCCGCCTCAGTATCACATTTTGAAAACACAAGAAAAAACGCAAGTACTTCCTTTTTTCGTTCCCTATGGAGATACGGGCTCACTACTATCGAGCATCGATGAAGCCATTACAAAAGGAACACTCGGTACAAATGAAGCGGCATACGCACTTACCCTGCAAACTATTTTAACAAACAATCAGAAGGCAGCGTATTTCCCATACAATTTTACGATTTATGAGCGGGCACGGGCAGCGGAATTACTCGGACTATTAGAATCATTGGAGTATCGGACGATTTTACTCGATGAGGCATCAAAAACTTCCGACCCAACCTTAGCTGTCGCAATTATCCGTGCATTGGGATTTATTGCTGCCGACCCTGACACAAGTTCGATCGAATCGATACAACTGTTGCTACAGCGTTGTGGGGTACGCGTCTATGAACCCGCGTATGCCGCCTGTGATGCTTTGACTGAAATTGCAAAATATGGTGATAAACAGACTGCCGGTTCAGCTGTAAAAGCACTATTTACCATCGCAGCGAGTGCTTTTCCCGAAAATATTAAACAGTATGCAAGACAAAAGATAAAAACTATAGTAGAATAAAACTGAACTTTGTTTTACTGAGAAGCTCTTTTCCTCCGGGATACCGAGGGTGTGAGTTTCTCCGTATCATCTTCATAGAAAGGGGTTGTTCAATGAAAAGAATAGCGCTTGTATGCCTCTGTACATTTGCCTTTATGAGTATGGCTTTTGCGATAGAGGTCGATCAAAGTGAACTGAAGCAGGCCGGAAATACGCCGATTGAATTTATCAACTACACAGGGCCTCATGCCGAAATCGATACGCTGCGGGCTATCGCAGAAATCGGGGAATCGCTTGCAGGGGCTGCCCAAAGAGGACGCGCCGGTGATACGAATCGCTACGCCGTTATCCACGCGGTCGATCCGTCGGTGAAGGCTGGTCTCGATGCCGATATCATGATTATCGGAAGCGGGGCTAGGGTAGACCATATCAACAACTTACGGGTTATTATCGCCGGTTATTTACAACGCGCCTATGGATACTCCGAAAAAGATGCGAAGACAATTGCCCATTTTGTAACGATTTACAACGCAGTATACCGCGGCGACATGAATATGTTTAAGAGTAAGTATAAAGCGGTTGTTATCAAGAATTTGGCTACCGATAAAGTCGGTTTGGCGCTACGCTATGATGAATGGCCGGGAAAGACACAAATTGTTATTCCGCTCTCCGATCAGAAATACAGCGGTACGTTAAGCACGATCGATACAAAATCGCTCTCCGATAAGAACGTCGTTGACAAGATGCGTGAGCAAGATGATAAAGATATCGCGACACGCAAAGACATGATCGACCTGAAAGAGCGCGAAAGCAGCGCCGCCCGCGATCGTGCGGATGTTGCACAGAAAAATGCCGCCGCGGCTCGGAAAGATGCTGATACGAAACGGAATGAAGCTGCATCTGCACAAAAGGAAGCTGATAAATCAAAGACAGCTGCGGTTCAATCAAAGCAAGATGCGGAAAAAGCTCGGAAGGATGCAGAAGCGGCAAAGAAGAAGGCTGCCCAATCCGAAAAAGCAGCAGCAGCAGCGCAGAAGCAGGCTCAGAAAAATCCGAATGATCGTAAAGCAGTCGAAGAAGCTGCAAAAAAACAGCAAGAAGCCGCAAAAAATAAGCAAGAAGCAAGCGATAAAGATAAAACTGCTGCAGAGAAAGCAAATGCAGCAAAAAAAGGTGATCAGGAAGCAGCGGCAAAGCAGAAAGAAGCCGATGCAAAGCAGAAGGTTGCCAATGAAGCTGCAAAACAAGCTCAAGATAAAGAACGTGAAGCTTCTTCCGAAAAGCAATTTGCCGATACAAAAGAGCAGGAAGCCCAAAGCGACCGGAAAGATGTCGCTGCGGATACTCGGAAAATTATCGAAGAAAAGCGGGAGGAGCGGAAAGCTCAAGATGAGGCGGCTTTTGCGTCTGCATTACCCGGAGCCATGTTGAAAGTAGTTGATTCCGGTTCTTTGCTTTCAGAAGTGGTGCTACTTGACCTTAAAACGGAAAAACCGCTGAAAACCTCATCGCTGAATACCATACGCGGGCGTGCCCTTATCGAAGGAACGGATTCCCTTATCGCGATTGCCGGTTCAAAATCCGGTAATCAGATGATTACATTGGTTGCTATTAACCCTCGTACACTTGAAATGACCAAGCAGGCGACAGTACCTATTGCTGCCCAGAGTCTTTTAATACAGGCTGATGACAGCTACTATGCCGTAATTGAGCAATCGGGCAAAAACTACCTTGCGCGCTTCAACAATAATCTCGAAATGCAAGCGAAATCGAGTGTAACCGTTCTTCCGTACACAGCGATAAGTGTTACGGAAAAAGGCTTGCTTGTACAGGATACGGCAAACAATATTCGCCTTTTGAATGCGAATAATCTCGCGGAAGCGATAAAGTAAAAAACTTGCAACCATCAAAATAGTAAAAAGCCGATTGAACACGTGATGTGTTTAATCGGCTTTTTTGTTTACTTTTTCCGGCTATACGGCGTATTTTCCAATGGAAGCTTTGTTCTAAAGATACCGTCGCGGTTATAATACGCAAGAGCAACCGCAGGCGCTGTCGGAATACTGGCAATTTCACCGATCCCCTTCGCACCACAGGCAAGTTCGTTATCGTTATGTTCGATAATATCGACCTTTATCGGCGGTACTTGCGGCGCTTTAAACAAGCCGAGCGTACCGAATTTAGCAGTCGGAACACTCTTTTGCAGCGGATAGTCCTCCGTTAGCGCATATCCGAGGCTCATCACGACGCCGCCTTCGATCTGCCCTTGCAGCGAAATCGGATTAAGCGCGCGGCCGACATCGTGTGCAGCTTCCACATACGCGAGTTTTCCTTCTTCATCCAAATCGATGAGGTGCGTTGCGTATCCATAAGCAACATGACTTACCGGATGGGGTTTATCGGAACCCAGTTTGTCCGTCGGATAGGTATATTCCGCAAAAAATTCTTTGGTACTCAGGGCGGTAAACAATTCAGGCAGTATATCTATGTGTTCGGAGAGCTTACCTGTTTTGCCGCGCTTTTGCAGTTCTTCTTCAAGCGCTTTTTTGACGTCGGTAGCAGCCATACGAGCACTTTCGCCGGTAAATACGGTTTGACGTGAGGCGGTTGTTTCTCCTGCGTCGGGAGCAAATTTAGTGTCGGGTGTCTCGTAATGCAAAAGATAGCGTGGTAAATTAAGTACGTGACTGACAATCTGTAATAAAATTGTTCCGATTCCCTGCCCGATACAGGCCGCGCTCGAATAGATATGCACACCGTCTGCCTGTAGCCGCAAAGTCGTCCGTCCGAAATCGGGAATACCGACTCCAAGTCCGGAGTTTTTAATGGCACACGCGATACCTGCCTTTGGATGAGCGTCATAATACGGCTTTACCGCTTCGAGGGTTTGTACAAGAGCGGTTGAATCGTCGGCATATTGGCCGTTCGGCAGTACTTGTCCCGGGCGGATTGCATTCCGGTAGCGAATTTCCCATGGACTGATGCCGACCTTTTCCGCCAATAGATTGATGCACGATTCAACGGCAAAGCAGCTTTGCGTTACGCCGAATCCTCTGAATGCACCGGCCGGCGGGTTATTGGTGTACCACGCGCAGCCGAGTATGTCGATATCCTGATAGTTATACGGCCCTGCCGCATGAGTACAGGCACGCTGTAGTACCGGCCCACCGAGCGAGGCATAAGCGCCGGTGTCCGAATGGAGCACGGCTTTTAAGCCGGTTAGATGGCCGTTCTCGTCGCAGCCGAGTGTAAAATCCATTTCCATCGCGTGCCGCTTCGGGTGGATAATCATACTCTCTTTTCTGCTTAAGCTTACCTTTACGGGGCGTCCGGTCTTTAACGCAAGGATAGCCGCATGGTGTTGCACGCTCATATCTTCTTTGCCGCCGAATCCGCCTCCAACCATCTTTGCGATAACCCGTACCTTGTCGATGGGCAAGCCGGTCGCTTCCGAACATTCACGTTTTGTTTGATATATACCTTGATCCCCCGAATAAATAATGACGCCGCCTTCTCCGTCCGGCATAGCCACTGCCGTTTCCGGCTCCAAAAAGGCATGTTCGGTGGGGGGAACGGAATAGTGGTGTGAAACGACATACTTTGAATTTTTTAGCTTCTCATCGGCATTGCCGCGCACGAGGTGTTCTTTTGAAAGGAGATTCCCTCCTTCATGGACATGGGGTGCATCTTCTGCCATTGCTTCTGCCATAGAACACACGGGCGGTAGTTCTTCGTATTCGATCTTTACCGATTTTTTTGCAGCTTCCAAAATCTCGCGACTTTCGGCAGCAATCAGAACGATGGCGTCACCCAAATAGTGCGTTTCTTTACCGAGGGGAATAAGCACATCCCAGTCTTTTTTTAAGTGTCCGATCTTTTGCATACCGGGAAGATCTTTTGCTGTCATTACAATATGAACGCCGGGCATCTTCTCCGCTTCTTCGGTATTGATAGACAATATCTTTGCTCGCGGATATGCAGTGCGTACGGCGCTTCCGTACAACATCCCGTCCGGATACATATCGTCGACATATTCGGCAGATCCCACCGCTTTTGTATATGAATCGACACGGAGCGCACTGCTGCCTACCGCCGTTTCGATTTTTGCTTCCGGCACGGGTATATTTTCACGTAACATCTTTGCTGCTAATAAGATAGCTTCTTCAATTTTTACATAGCCGGTACAGCGGCAAATATTATTGCGGATTGCCTGTTTTACATCTGCAGGAGAGGGGTCGGGGTTTGTATCGATAAGTGCTTTTGCGCAAATAACCATACCGGGAATACAGAAACCGCATTGCACTGCTCCGCAGTGAGCAAAGGTATACTGATACACGGCATATTCACGTTCGGGGAAGCCTTCAATCGTCATGATCGATTTTCCCACTAATCTGTTTGTAATTTGTACACAGGCCTTCATCGGTTTTCCGTCTATTAAAACAGTACAAGTACCGCATGCACCTTCCATACAACCGTTTTTAACGGAAGTTAAACGCAATGTATCCCGTAAAAAATAGATGAGTTTTTGATTTTCTTCGGCTTTAACAATCCGGCCGTTAACGGTTAATGATACCATAGCATACTCCATCCGGAAAGATATTATGTAATTGTGGATACCCAAAGCGGATACACACAAAAGATACCTAAGGGAAGTCCCTAAAAAATTGAGATTTTTAAAGACTGTTCATCAATGAGCTAACTCTACCGTATTAGTATAAGGGATAAAAATGGAAAAATCAACAATAAAAAAAGAAAATTAGGATGCCAAAAAAATAGTTTGATTTATATGGAAAGGTGAATATTCGTACTCTGCATTGGAATACGCTGATTTGCCGTTTTCCACTATTTTGAGTACATTTAATCTGCCTTTTCATTTAGAACCAGCAAAGGCTCAAAAGCGATAGTGTTTATTCTTCGCTATCTTCAATAAATAGCGAAATAGCGGCAATAAACAGTTTCAGACCGCTTAAAATTTTTTATTAACTTGAGGTTATAGCATGGCAAAGTATGAGTTTCAAACGGAAGTTAATCAGCTGCTCCACCTGATTATCCATTCTCTGTATTCAAATAAGGAAATATTCCTGCGGGAGCTGGTGTCGAATGCCTCCGATGCGCTCGATAAGCTGAAATATCTGACCGTATCGGATGCCGCATTAAAAAATCTGCAATTCAATCCCCGTATCGATATTACGTTTAACGAAGATGCCGCAACGCCGACGCTGACTATCCGCGACACGGGTATCGGTATGAACGATGAGGATATCAAAAACAACCTCGGTACGATTGCCCGCTCCGGCACCAAGGCATTTTTGGAGCAGCTTGCCGCGGATGATAAAAAAGACTCCAACCTGATCGGTCAATTCGGCGTCGGTTTTTATTCAGCCTTTATGGTTGCATCTAAGATCGAAGTGATTTCGAAAAAAGCAGGTGAAACTACCGTATGGAAGTGGATTTCCGACGGCAAGGGCGAATATGAACTGGAGCAAACCGATGATTCGGCGTTCCCGCTCATCGATGACGTTCCCGAAGGGGCTAACGGTACTTGCATCACCCTGTATCTGAACAATGAAGATTCCGAATTTGCAAGTCGCTGGAAGATTGAAGACATTATCAAACGCTATTCGGATCATATAGCCTTCCCGATTTATCTCCATTATATTCACAAAGAATATGATGATAAGGGCAACGAAAAATCGCAGGCAGCAAAGAGCGAGCAAATCAACGATGCAAGCGCGCTGTGGCAAAAGCCGAAATCGGAGTTGAAGGACGAGGACTACAAGAATTTTTATAAGTCGCTTTCGCACGATTCTACCGATCCGCTCTTATATGTCCACACCAAGGCGGAGGGGACGCTGGAGTACACCACGCTCTTTTATGTTCCGGCAAAGGCTCCATTCGATATGTACCATGCCGACTACAAGCCCGGCGTAAAGCTCTTTGTAAAGCGGGTGTTTATCACGGAGGATGAAAAAGAATTACTGCCGGTGTATCTGCGGTTTGTGCGCGGTATTATCGACAGTGAAGACTTGCCACTCAACGTCAGCCGTGAAATCTTGCAGCAGAATCGCATTTTGAACAACATCCGCTCCGCCTCGGTAAAAAAACTCTTGAGTGAATTTAAAAAGCTCTCTGAAAATGATAAGGAAAAATACGAAACCTTTATCGCCGAATATAACCGGCCGTTAAAAGAAGGTTTGTACAGCGACTATGAACATCGCGACGAGCTTTTGGAACTGATCCGCTTTAGAACAACGAATGAGGAAAACACATGGACGAGTCTTGCCGACTACGTACAGCGGATGAAGGAAGGACAAAAGGCGATTTACTATATCACCGGCGGCGATGAAAAGGCGCTCAGACAGTCCCCGCACTTGGAAGCATACAAGGCAAAGGGCTTGGAAGTGCTGATTATGCCGGATGAAATTGACGATATCGTAATTCCCTCCGTCGGCAAGTATAAGGATTGGGAACTCAAGGCTGCAAACCGCGCCGGCTCCGACGAAGAGCTGAGCACCGACGAAGAAAAGAAAGAAGCAAAGCAGAAGGAAAAGGACTTTAAGCCGATTGTCGAAAAGATTAAAAACGCGCTCGGCGATGCGGTAAAAGAAGTACGCCTTTCCAAACGGCTTGCCGACTCACCTTCGTGTATCGTAGTGGACGAAAACGATCCGAGCTTGCAAATGGAGCGCATGATGCGGGCAATGGGGCAGCAGCTCCGCGGCGAGGTAAAGCCCATTTTGGAAATCAATGCGGAACACCCCATTCTGCAGCGGCTCAAGGATACCGATGACGAAGCGCTCATTGCCGACACTGCATTTGTGCTGTTAGATCAGGCGCTGCTGCTGGAAGGCAGTACACTCAAAGACACCGCCGACTTTGTAAAACGCTTGAACAAGCTGCTTGCACGGTAAGATAAAAAAAATGTCTCGATAGAAAGGCTCTCTTTCTATCGGGATTATCACCTCAAGCACTGAACAGGCCTTATGACTGCCTTGATAAATTGCCTATTCGATACTTCATTTCCTAGTATTCGTCTGCGGTAAGCAGTTCCAACTCATCATGCATGGAACGCCAGCTTTCATAGCGGTCGGGATGGATATGTCCCGCGCTAAGTTCTTCTAATATGCGGCAGCCGCGCTCGTGGATGTGCGAGCACGAAAGCCCGAAAGCGCATTGTATTGCCGCTTTCTCCATCTCGGGAAAGTAAAAAATAATTTCTTCCGGTTTAATGCCCCACAGCGCAAAGTGTCTGATGCCGGGCGTATCGATGATGTTGAACGGCAGCCGCGTTCCGTCGTGAGCGGTAAAGGTCATCGGTAAAAAAACGCCCTGCGTTGTCGTATGGATACCGCGATCGTACTTAAACGAAATATCGGCGGTTTTAAGCGCAAGGCTGGGATCAAGGCTGTTCAGCAAGCTTGACTTTCCGACGCCCGACTGTCCGGTAACGGCACAGGTTTTACCCGAGAGGAGACATGCGAGCAATTCAAGGCCTTCTCCCGTCTTTGCCGATACCTCACATACCTGTATGCCGATACGCTGCCAATCCCGTATGCGTTCCCGCACCGGTTCCGAAATGCCCAAATCGATTTTGTTCACGATGATAAGTGCGGGAATCCCTTCCGCGGCGGCTTGAACCAATGTACGGTCGGTAAAGCGCGGACGAAAGGGGGGATTGGCAGGGGTGGTAACGCAGAGCAGCAAGTCGATGTTTGCCGCTAAGAGTTGCGGACTGCGCGTTTTCTGATTCCAGCGAGCAAAACCGTTGCGCCGCGGTACGAGCGCCGTAATTTGCCCCTGATCGGGATAGATGGTGTCGTATTCAATATCGACCGTATCGCCCGGCGCTAAGGGATTGTAATACCCGCGGCTTTCTTTCAGTTTTTTTCCCTTAATGGAACAACGCACTACATTACCTTTGGGTGTGCGTACTGCAAAAAAATTATTTGCGCCGCTTAATACCAGTCCCTGCATTACAGCGCTCCCTTCCAGTCGAGATCGAAAAGCTCGCAATAGCCACGGTACAGCCGGTCGATGCGATCGGTGATTTCGCCCGTAACATAGCAACTGCTGCGGGATGCTTCCCCACCGGACGGCGGAGGCAGCACATCCAATGCATGGGAAACGACGCCGGGCAAGGAATCGACAACCTTTATTTCCGGAGCGGCGCATTCGGTAAAGGTATCTGCAAGATGCAAAAAGTGAGTGCACGCCAGTACAATCGTATCGACACCGGCGTCTTTAAACTGCCGGATTGCAGGCATTACTGCTTTTCGTTTTTCTTCATCCGGGGCGGTAATCAGTCCGTTTTCAATTTTTGCAACCAGTTCCGCATCCGCCCGTCTTTCGATAGTACAATCGGCGGCAAATGATTCAATCAGTTTATCAAGATACGGATCGTTGATTGTCCGCGCTGTGGCGATAATCCCGATTCGCTTATTAACACTGACTTCCGCCGCAACCTTTACCGCCGGTACGGTACCGACAAAGGGAATGGAAAAATGTTTGCGCAGCGCATCGAGGGCGGCGGTTGACATCGTATTGCACACCACAACGATCATTGCAGGATCCAAGCGGTTTATTATTTTTTCCGTAACACCGAGGGCATACTTAATCACTTCCTCACGTGTTTTTTCCCCGTAGGGAAAATGTTCCAAATCCGCTATATATGCAGCTGCCGCTTGCGGCGCTTTTTTATGAAAATACCGGAAGTACGGCAAGCCGCCTATCCCCGAATCTAAAAAAACATACTTTTTGTGCATTTAATGTAACACCTCGTAAAATAAATTCATAATGCGAAACTCATGATTTTATAATTAAGGATTATAAATTATGCATTATTCTTGAGCAAGGTGCATAGAATACAACAGATGCTCCTGTTATAATAAACGCCGTGAAAAATTTTGTTCGGCTCTTTTCATATTTAAAAGGATTCCGTCTCTTATATCTGCTTGCGCTCATGTTTGCACTGCTTGCTCAGATTGCCGCAGCCCTGCAGCCGAGCCTAATCAAAATTACCGTCGATTCGGTACTCGGCGATGTACCGCTTACCCATACCGCGCTTGAACGGTTTGTTGCACTGTTCGGAACGGCTGCAAAGGGAACAAACGGGCTGTTCATTATGGCGGCTCTGATTCTTGCATTTGCGATATGCCGCAGTATATTTACGTTTTTGCAGATGAATACGGCAAATGCAGCAACCGAGCGGGTTATTCAAAATGTACGGAACCGGTTGTATAATCATATTCAGCTATTACCATACACATATCACGCAAATGCAAAAACGGGCAATCTTATCCAACGCTGTACCTCCGATATAGATACTATCCGCATTGCATTGTATTCTCAGATTCCCGAAACGGTCGGCTCGGTATTTTTAATTATATACACAGTCTTTTTGATGATACAGTCGAACATCAAGCTGGCGCTTGTGTCATGCGCGGTATTACCGATTACGGCTATTTTTTCCGGTATCTTCTTTTATGTAATTGAAAAACAGTTTAAAACCGCAGCAGATCGGGAAGCGGCAATGACCGCGGTTCTCCAAGAAAGTCTTACGGGTATTAGAGTGATTAAGGCTTTTACCCGTCAGCAATACGAGATGGAAAAATTCAAAACGGCCAGCGAGGCGTATATGAAGCGGAATTTGATCGTGATACGCTGCTTTGCGTTTTTTTGGTCGGGTTCCGATTTTTTATCGTACATCCAGATTTTTATCGTTATCCTCTACGGAAGCTTCTTAGCATACCGCGGTGAAATTTCAGTAGGAATGTTGATCGCGTTTATTTCGTATATCGGTATACTGATACAGCCGGTACGGCAGCTCGGACGGATTCTCGGCAATATCGGCAAGGCATGTGTGTCGGTCGGCCGTATTGAAGAGCTATTCCGCGAGGAACCTGAGGAGCTTTTCCCCACACAGAAAAAACCGGAGATTAAGGGCAACATCATTTTTGATTCCGTGTCGTTTGCTTATCCGGGAGCGGAGAATACGCCTGTTTTGGATAATGTTTCGTTCAGCATCAAACAGGGACAAACGGCGGCAATTTTAGGGCCGACCGGTTCGGGGAAAAGTTCGCTGGTGCATCTGCTTGACCGGCTTTACGACTATACATCAGGTTCTATCACAATAGACGGCGTAGAATTACATTCGATAGACAAGGGCTGGATACGGTCGCAGATAGGACTGATTTTGCAGGAACCGTTTCTCTACGCTAAAACAATTATGGAAAATATTAAACTTGCTGCCCCCGATACGGATGATTTCGTCGCACAGCGGTACGCCCGCATCGCAGCCTTAGACGGAGAGATTCACTATTTTGCAGACGGATATTCGACCGTTGTCGGGGAACGCGGCGTTTCTCTATCAGGCGGACAAAAACAGCGGCTGGCGATTGCACGGACACTGATAAAGGATGCTCCTATTTTGATCTTTGACGATTCACTTTCCGCAGTTGATATGGAAACCGATGCGGCAATCAGAGCTGCCCTCAAAAATGAAAATAAACATAAAACAGTGATTATCATTTCGCACCGCATTGCTACGGTCAAAGACGCAGACATTATTATCGTTTTGGAAAAGGGAAAGATTACGGAACAAGGAACGCATCGTGAGCTGATACAACACGACGGCCTATACAAACGAATTTATGATATTCAGAGTAATCGAGATCGGTGATTCATAGCAAAATTGAATACCTACCGCTTCTCAGCTGCGCTCTGCATCGGAGTGATTGATTGCCGTGCCGTTTGTTAAATTACAGAAAAGCAGTAACCGTATTATAGTGACAGTATGAACATTTCACGGAAATTGCCGATCGGCGTACAGAGTTTTAAAGTATTACGGGAAGATCATTATCTCTATGTAGATAAGACCCAGTATCTTTTTCGATTAGTACAAAGCGGTCGAGTTAGTTGCGAGAGATGGCTGTTATCGTGCTCTATATTTTTTCAAGGCTTTTTTAATATCCTTGAACGCCCAATCATAGTGGCTGGAAGTTGCAGACACGCAGTAGCTGCCAAGCGTTGTCGTTCCTGTCCAATCGAAAGCGCCTTTGGAAAAAAGGTCTTCGTTGGAAAATGTTTCGATAAGCGCCATCACCTCTTTATGCGTTTTTTTGAGCATTGTTTCTGCATCGGTATATGATGTGTTTTGATGTTTTTCCCAAAAAACAACATTCATCTGAGGATAGGTTTTCCAATTATAGGGCGCCGGCAAAAAAGGGGCAGGATTCCTGTTTGTGTTTGACCGTATCCAATTCAGCAGAAGACAGTGCCACTCATATAGATGAACCAAAACATCCCGCACGTTTTTATCGCGTTCGTTCGGAACAATATCCGCGCTCTTTTCTTTGTCAGACATTTCGCCGATTAACGTCCATAGTTTTGCGAATTGTTCATTTGCAGCTTGTATTAAATCGGCTTTGGTGGTAGGTCTTGGCATAGGTTATTGTGACTCCTTTAGGATAGTAAGATGCCCTATTGTACCATAGAAAGCTGACACGGTATGTCAGGTTTGAAAAAACATTTAAACTTTTTTATGGTGCGCCGCTATTTTTTCAGCAAAATCGATTATTCCTTGTTTTAGAGTTTCCGGTTCAAGAATTTCTACCTCGGTACCGAGCGACAAAATAAATCCGTACAGCCAATGATCGATCGGAAGATATACTGAAAGCGTATACGAGCCGTCCATATTTTTTGTGATAAGATCGGGAGGAAATTCATCATAAAACCGATAAGCGATTCCGGCGGTGCATTTTAATTTTATGTTCGTAAGCGTCAGAGCATCGGAATACTCTGTACGGTCAGGTAGCTTGTTGAGCAATTCCATACGCTTAAATATTTTTACCGTCTGCATAACGGAAAGCATACGGTTTAACCGGAAAAGCCGATAAGCATTTTTGTCGGTACACAAACTTTCAACGTACCACGCCTTGGATTTAAACAAAAGGCGAAGCGGATAAATAGTACGCTCAGTTTTTTCTCCATAGGAACTGAGATATTCAATGCGGAGCGCACGGCATTCCAAGATGGCTTGTTTAACCGTATCGAAAATGGACGTGTCGTTTTTGTTGTCCCAGCGGGAATAATCAACCTTAACCCAATCGGCATGACGCTGAAAGACAGCAGACAACCGGTTTAAAATCGATTCGGTATGTATCTCGTCAACAGGTGCTAAACATTGCAGGGCGAGCAGAATCTTATCCTGCTCTTCTTGTGTTACAATCGATTTATTGATGGTGTATGTTTCGTCAATAAAAATTCCGCCGCCTGTTCCCTGCACCGTATACACCGGAATACCGGCACAGCTTAAAATATCAATATCACGATACACGGTACGAATCGATACAGCAAATTTTTTCGCAAGCTCCTGCGCCGTCGTTCGTTTTTTATTGAGGAGAATAAAGACGATTTCAAAAAGCCGTTCGGAACGCATAACGATAAAAGTATAGCATAAAAAGTAGACGGGTTCCTATAAAGGGCATTTAAAATACATTTATAGAAGTTGCAGCGCTGATAATAGAGTTTGCATACCGGTCAACGAGTTTTAGGCCACGTATCGGCTCACCGTATTTTTATGCGCGTCATACCCGATTGTCCTGCTTTTTCTGCTGTACTTCTTAAACGGTTGGATCCGGTTTGATAAAAAGGGAAACTCAATTTATCCGCCCATAGTGATTTCCCTGATTGGCTGTACGTTTGGTCTTGCATGGAGGATGCTGGCTGTACAGCAAGATGTTATCAGATAGCTTAGTTGTTGAGTGCACAGTCATTGCAAAAACATAATAATGACAGCAGCTAATCTTTTAAATAACACTGTATACGGAAGATGCTAAATAAGCATAATGAGAAAGAAGAAAAACAGAGATTGAAAAAATCTATAAAACATTATATGATTTGAAAATACTAATATGGTTCAAACAAATACGATCTTAGATTTACAATCCGACGAAGCTCTATGCTTCTTTTTAGATTCTAAGCACTATTACAAAGAGACATTCCCCTCATATATAAATTTTAACAAAATACTTTCTGCAATTAATGAATTTCTATCGAATTATCCTGATATACTCAACCACGCACAGCCAGAAAATTATGAGAACGTCAATTACATTATAGCAGCAAACAAAGACGGAAAGTACGATTGGAGACCTTTTGAATTAATCAATCCTATTCTTTATGTACAGCTTGCAAGAACGATTACAGAAAAAACACATTGGCAAGACATCTGTAAACGATTTAAAGACTTTGCTGCAAATCCAGACATAGAATGTATGAGTATTCCCGTCGTTGAAAATACATTACAAACAAATCAGAAAGCGCAGATATTAGCATGGTGGGAAAATATTGAACAACGCTCAATTGAATTATCTTTAGATTATGAGTACCTTATTGAAACTGATATAACAAACTGTTACGGCGCGCTCTATACCCATTCGATAGCATGGGCATTACACACAAAAGAAAAGGCAAAACAACAAAGGCGGGAAAATTTAATCGGCAATATCATAGATAAATACATTCGTGCAATGCGTTATGGTCAAACAAATGGCATTCCGCAAGGTTCTGTTTTGATGGATTTTATTGCTGAAATGGTACTGGGTTATATTGACACATTATTATCCGATCGAATTAAAGCAAATAATCGAATTAAAGCAAATAATATAACCGATTATCATATATTACGTTACCGTGATGATTATAAGATATTTGTTAACAATCCTCATACAGGAGAACACATCTTAAAAATAATAACCGAGGTTCTTGCTGAATTTGGAATGAAACCTAATATATCAAAAACAAATACATACGACAATATAATTTTACATGCAATCAAAAAAGACAAACTCGCATGGCTTATAAAGAAACAATCCAATAAAGATTTACAGAAGCATTTGCTGCTAATATACAAACATGCATTAGAATATCCCCATGCAGGCAGTTTAATAGGACCTTTACAAGATTGCTATTTCCGAATAAAGAAAAGCAAACGTTTGCAAAATCATTCTAAGTCATTGATAGCTATCATCGTTGATATAGCCTATCGCAATCCTCGAACGTATGCAATATGTGCAGCAATGTTAAGCATAATATTAGCTCAACTGTCGAACAAAGACGAACAAAAAGAAATTATTACCAAAATAAAGAATAAATTTAGCTTAATTCCAAATACAAGTAACATGCTTATATGGCTACAGCGGATAAGCTTATTTTTTAAATTTGATATCGACTATGATGATGCTTTATGCCGTTTGATTGACCATGCTTTCAAAGAGATAGATAGGTTTTCTCTAGCGGATGCTGATATAAGTCAAATCTGGAATATGGATTGGGTAAATTCTGAGGAATTAAAAACCATATTGAAAGCAAATAGTATTATCAATAAAACAGAATTCAAAAAACTCTCAAGAGAAATCTTGTTAAAAGAAATAGAAGCTTCATTAATGAGAAACTATTAGATAAAATTATTAGCAAATCAGTTGCTTACTATTCCTTCAACTTTTCAAGCTCTTCAAAAAGTTTATGCACATTACAAAATGACGCAGATTTATCTTCATCATGCTTATTTCTTTCTTCCAATTTCAATACCGTTTTGTTACTTTGTATTTTCCGAGTTTTTCTCGGCATAAAACAGCTCCTTCAATACATTGACGTTCACAAGCGGTAAGGCACCGAATTTGTCAGCATTATACAGCTTTTTGCGCGAAACTCCTTTACGGATCCCTGTATAGTCAGTGATGCTATTGTATACGCTATTCCCTTTATCCGTTTTATAGCAAAACCAGACTTCATCATCCCGTAAAAGACCGGAATCTAATAAATCTTGATCATGCGCGGTAAAAATGAGTTGTGACTCTGTAGCAACATACAAAAAAAGATCGAGAAACGTCTCTATCAATTCACGGTGTAATGAAGTCTCAAGTTCATCTATAGAAATGATGTAAGCAATGTTTTCGTATTTCAATGAGTGCAATAGTGCGCTCAGTTCTATCATCCGTATTGTTCCTGCCGACTCTTCATCAATTGATAGCACATAGTCATGATTATCATAGCGATGTGTTACTTGTACATCTTGCACTGTCAATTTTCCATTGTAGTTTACGATACGTTCTTGCATTTCTTGGGGAAGCGTTGCCGCTAAATCTTCGGTAATCGGTATATGTTCAACCTTTATATCGCTGATTGTTCCCATATCAGAAGCAGAAAGTAATTGCACAAGATAGTCCTTAAATTGAGGGAACCGAGGTCTTATGTGAGCAAACGCGTTCCCTCGTAAAAACTCGTTTGACATACTTACTATTCCGGCAAAAAACACGGTCAAGTAGAGTGCTAAACGTTTTAGCGTAGAAAATTGAACCTGCTGACTTGCCGACAGCAACGAGCAGTTAGGACGCACAAGGTTTTCAATTGCTTTCTTAGGTCCGGAAATATCACTGCCCCATTTTATACCTGTATGCTCATCCCTCATAACGATCAGTTTTTTCTGTCCTTTCGGTGCATAATATACCGATTCGTAGACAACAGCGGTACGGGTAAGTTTTAGATTATATTCATAGCGGGTATAGCCTTCGGTATTGCTATTTTTTAGATACAAGATAATTTCAAACGCACCGGGCTGATTTTGAAGCTGCGGATCAAACTTAAACGGAGTAAAATCAATTGCATCATCCGGTTTTAAGCGGGTAAATGAGCTGAGCATAAAATACGCATAAAAGCGAAGCGCCTCAAGTATGTTTGTTTTCCCTGAAGCATTTGCGCCGTATATACACGCCATTTTGAGTATTTTCTTACCGTTACAGTCTATACAGTGCTGCCCGTCGGTTGCGGGATCGTTCCGAGCCGATTCAAAACTAATGGTTTGCCTTTCACTAATAGAAAATGTATTTGTTATAGAAAACTCAAGCACCATAGCGCAGCTCCTCTATCATCAACTGCGCATACAATACCATCTTTTATTCATAAAATACAAGCTGTTTTTGCTGAAACTTTGCAAAAGCGCGATCAATTTTTACTTAACGTGCATACAACTTTGGTATCATTACAAAGCATGGATTCTATGTTTCTTCGGTGTAGTACACTTTGTAGAATTTCCCTTTTTTGTCCGTACCTTTTGCCAAGGGTGGCGGTGATTCCAGCAGAAGCGATGTTTGAGACAAAGCCACAAACTCGCCGTCAATGAATGTACAGGGAGATACATTCATTGACATTGTTGCTTTTTTCGTGTGGTTGCATAAACAGGAAAGGGGTCACCTATTGATATGCCATTTTCATCTTCGCAGCGTTGTTTTTAGCGATGGAATTTTTCAATGATATCGGGTTCAATCATAACTTCATTGGTAAAGTCATCAATCTTGCAGGCATCTTTATCTTTTTAAAATCAAAAAATTTATTTTAAAAGATCAAATTGATTGACTTTTGTAGTGCCTAACTCTTTGGGCAACTCTTGTATAACAAAGTTTTTTGCTAAGGTCATAAAATTTTGGGTATTGGTATATTCATCTTTACGGCGACGAACATGTAGAAAATCATTAAGCCAATAACGGGCTTCAGCACCTTTTCCAACATTATCTACTACAGCAACTACATAACCGCTTTCTCGCTCTTTGTTAAAAATGAGACTATATGCAGATAATCTGATCGCTTGTTAGGCAAATGAACAACATCTATTCAACTCGTATTAAATATTATTTCATTGCTTCTATAACTAATTCATTTAGTACATTATTTGTACCCCAAGCAATTTTACAAGCATGTCTTTCTTTCGATGATAAATAGCCCGTACAGTATAAAATTGCAGAACGAACATATATTGAAGGTTCATTATTATATTCATCGCGTATCAGCTTTCTATCATGTCCCTTTCCATGTTTCGAAAGAATAATTACACAAATAGCTCTAATTGATTCATGCGTTTGCTTATTTAAGAAATATTTAGCACAAAGTCTTAGTACTCTTGATGATAAATTACTACGATACAATAAGGCAGAAAACAACCACATTTGCTGATATTGAAAAATAAAGTGATTTTCAATTAAAATTTCTTCAATTTTCGATGTAATAATAGGGTTAGTTTTATCAATTGTTGCAAGATAGGCAGAATAAAATTTTGCTAAATGTGGATAAGTATGTAAATCTTCTTTTATAGTTACAAATGGTATCATTGAATGAGATTTTGTAAGAAGCGGTAAGCAAAATTTTATGATTGCATCTTTTTGATAACAAGCTGCATTTTTTTTGACATATAATTCCTCGAGGACATCAAGCCTAAAACCATCTATTTCATTTACATTTACTTCTTTGGTTTTATCTTCATCCCAGCTGCATTGAAAGCCGTATGCATTATCAAAAAAATTCGCTCGATCATCATCTGTCATTGAATCCAACATTTGAGTAACTTCATTAAATAACTCTTCAAATTCCATTTGTTGAGAACAAATTATTTTACTTGTATTAAACCATGTTTTACTTTCGTTCAAATATAGACTTTGTTGCCTTAGTGTATTACATATTTCAACTAATATCTTACGTAGTTCATACTCAGAATCTGAAAAAATATAAATATCATCCACAAATCTAATAAAATCAAATTGCTTGAGTTCAAGAAAATAATCAATTTGTGTTAAATAATAATTACCATATAAGTCAGAGGGATACATACCTTGTAGCAGCCCATAAGATTTATCTTCTCTCCATGCAAGGAGGGCTTTTTCTAACAAACTAATCAGTGGTCTTTGAATATTTATTGCATCCAATTGACTAATCACAAAATGTTGATAAATTGTTTCAAAAAAGGATGTAACATCAGTTTTTATACAATATTCATACTTTTCTGACTTATCGAGCATTGCTTTTTCAAATTGATGAAAACATTTTCCAAGAGGTTCAAACATATTTTCATCATTTGAAAGTATATTTGAAAAAACATGGCTTCTATCAATATTGTTTTCAATGTCACTAGCCATATTATCAGCTAGTACCTGATAAAGAAGTCTATCTTTTGGATATAAAATTGCACCAGGTCGTGTTAGACCTGATGATTTTGGAATATCCATTGTTAACGGTAATGAAAAATTAAATTTGCCAGATTTTAATTCTTCATTTAATTTATAAGTTAAGAATTTACTCGCATTTTTATATATATAACTGAAATGAGGAGCAAAAATAAAGTCTGTATTGCTATCCGTAAGGATTCTTTTTACAGCTTGATCATAATTTAAAGATTTTATTGTTTTATCATCCAATCCCACCATTTTCTTCTCCGTATTACTAGTCAAAAAAATCTCTATGCAACAATACTATCTCTGATTCTATATATTGCATCACAACCACTTATCCAATATCATTTTTTTCTTATCGGCACAAGCGGATAATACCGCTTGTGCAACAGCAATCTCCGATTCGTAAGCCTCTATTTCTTTGAGAGCCTTCCGCTGCTCTTCAATCGGAGCAGCCTGCACTGAAAGGCTTTTAATTCTATCAATCGAGGCTCTGTAACTACGGCTAAATCCGGCTTTTTTGCCCTCTTTTTTAAGCAGGTAAGCCATATATTTAGGGAGGATATCATCCGTTTTTATTCTTAAAACGCCACAGTGGTCGGTCGGGTAAAAAGGCATACCTGCATTCATAGTATTTACCATCCAATCACAATCTATTCCCCATAAAATTGAAGGATTTGAAAAATCTTCGATAAGGAGTTTGTCAATCATTCCGAACGGTTCAAACACATTAGCACTGTAAACAGGAATAGTATATTCAGGATTTACTTCCGAGTTTAAAACCCGACGCCCAATAGAAATATCGAAAACAGCAGTATTTGATAACCTGAATGTTACCCCCCCCCCAACATTTGTAATCACGTCAAGACGTTCAAATACTTGAACAATTTTCTTTTTATACTCTTCTATAGTCATTCGGCTTGTGTTGTATTCTTCGTCAACTTTTTCGCATTCTGCAACAATTTTTTTTTGGATAGATGTATCAATATCTGGAACTTGCAATAATTTTATATCACCAGGGTAAACATGAGGTTGACTTTTACCTTTTTGTAAACTGAAAATTTGATCTTGAATAGACAATAAAAAATTATAAAGAAAAAATGTATGTAAATCATTCTTTCCTCTTACTGTTATACAATCGGAGGCAAAAATAGGTTCTTTCCAAAGATTTACAAAGCCTGCATTCGCTCCGCTTGCACTGATAGTTATCGTATTAGCAGGGCGATTAGCTTCATTATGGAGATATGCATAGTCAATGCCTCCAGCAACTACTTTGATGTTACCTTTTTTAGTTTGTGCAGATGTAATTGATTGCCCTTTCACTACGACAGCACCGCTATCCTCCAACTTCACCAACGGATACTTGCTGCTTATTTCAATTTTTTTATCTGCGGTTAATTTTAGCTGCAAGTCTAACGAGGGGCGAGAAAAGTCAAGGAGATCTGCCGTTCGAATATATGAAACATATTTCCGATACGATTCACTCTTACACTGAATACCGTCAAAAGCAGCTTTAACAAACCAAGCCAATTTATTACTATCATTACGGTCATGCATATTTGTCAAATAGCCTTCCGCCTCAATGATACCTTCTTTACCGCGACGCGTACGAAATTCATAGCCTAAAAATCGTTTTTGTTCATCGGGATCTCTCGGAGCGGTAATCAGTAATGTCCGTCCTGTATAGGTTAAGGCAAAGTATAAAAGCTTTTGCTCTTCAATATGCTTTACCCATATATAAAATTCGTTTTCTAACGCTTCTTGTAGTTCCTCTGCCGATTTCTCATTTCGCCTCAATGGAGAGCCAGCCTTATTTTTTTCTTTTGCTTGATCTATTTTTTCCAAACTGATTTTAGTACTGCGTTGCGCGATGAAAGCTTTTTTATATTCTGCAAAATACGGTACAAAGTTTTGTTCAAATAAACGGTATTCTTGTGCAACAAAACGGCGGTAATCCTCCGTTTGTACATATATGGTTGCAAGGTAGGCAGAAAAAATATCGTTATCGTGCCAATCATGTAAAGGTTCGTTATTTAAAATTGCAGTAACACTATCCTGTGCCATTTTGAATTTTTCCGGCGGAAAATCAAAATGTTCCAAAAATAAAATAACCGTATTCGTACCAGTTTCTCCGAATGTTTTATCTTCAAAAGAAACGATAGCATTGATATGAAAATTACGTAAAATAATTTCCCGTGTCTTAATATCATATGTTGCCGTATTAGAAAGTATGCTCGAAGGCATAACGATACCTGCAATACCTTTCGGTTTTAAAAGGTGTTCCATCCGTTCAATAAAAACATTTTGAATATCTTTACAGTTCAGGCTCATCAACTTGATTGTTTCATAGGTACTTTTTATCGTCCGGCTTTCGTGAGTCTTAAAGGCATCAACACTATAGGGAGGGTTCGCAACCAAAATATCAAATGAGTGTAAATCTCCTTGATAAAAATGTTCATCCTGTTCTAATCCATCAGCAGCAATAATATGAGCTTCGTCAGCCCCATTCAAAAGCAGGGCAACTTTACTGACCCGTGCCAGACGATTATCTTTATCAACACCGAAAAAAGTTTTTGAAATTTCTTTATCGGTGATAATTTGAGATGTTTGGTTTTTATTATAATAATCGGAAATAGCCGCAATTCCTTCCGTTAAAAAATGTCCTGATCCACAGGCAAAATCGACAACTCGCGGAACTTTCATTTTATCTTTGTCTAAAAACCGCTCAAACGGCAATGCATTCCATACAAAACGGGTTATCGGTATCGGGGTAAAAAATTGTCCTGCTTCTTGCTTAAATCCCTGATTCAGGAGGTTTTCAAATAAGTCACCGAGCAACTGTTCTTTACTTGTGTATGACATGCGATACTGTTGAAAAAGTTCGACAACTTCCACTAATATTTTTCCGTTTTGTAAAAATAGTTTTTCGTTATACACTTCCCGAAAGGCAAAGACTTGACACGAAAGCATTTTTGTTTTTTGAAATGTATCAACTAATTCTTTTTCAAGCTCTTTTCGCCGTTTTCCCGTAAACTGATCAAGGGTTTTTCTGATATAATCATTTTCTAAATAAAACACATCCTCCTTTAAGAAGTCCCGCATACCTATTTGAAAAAGTCCGAGTAACCGTTCATAGAGTTTGTAATAATTATCGCTTCCGTCAACATATTGAAACGCCATAATATCATTAGGAGCATTGTGCAACGCTTCATCAACAAATTTGCAAATAAAAAGCGACAACAATTTATTAAACGCATTTTCTTTGTCGCTTATACTATTATGGCGGAGTATTTCGCGAAAATCATCGGTTATTTTGGTATCTTTTGTAAATTTTTTTAGTTTACGATTGACAAGTGGAGGATTTCCTATCTTATAAGCCACTGCATCACTGCCGAAGATGATGGTATTACCGTAGACTTTTTTGGAATAGGTGGTCTCCCATACGAGAAAAGCATCTTGGGCAGTAGAAGCATTTTTAAAAATCAGTATAGAGGTATCTTCTTTTGCCAAGGCTTCAACGTTTTCATCATCGTAACTGCGGATAACTTCCTCTTGAAAGGTAATTTCATCCTGTTCCTCATCATAATTAGATGCGTACAGTTGAAGCCATTTTGCAGAGCGTGCCTGAGCCCAATAACTAAACAGTTGCTTGCCCTCAGCATTTTCAAACATATCTTTGCGTGCATTTTTGAACTCTTTTCCGCTGCATTTACATTCAATAATCAAATATGCTTGGTTAGGATTTCCAACCGTATCTTTATCATATACTGTTATATCGGCACGACCGCTTTTTCCCGTATGCCCAAGCTGCCAGCTTTTTTCAAGGAAGAGAGTTTTCGGATCGTACCCTTTTTCAAGCAGTCGGCACACACATTCAAGCACGACAAAATTTTCATTCTGGCTGAAATTTGTTGTGGTATTTGCACCAGTGTCTATTTCAGTCGGATAGATAATTATTTCCTTGGAACAATCAACCTGAATATCACAATTATGTTGTGCAAAATGCTTTAAGAAAAGTGCATTTGAATCTGACTGAGAAAATCCTAATTTCTTTAATACTTTTTGCAAATTGGTCTTTGTTATCATATAGGGTCGGCTCCTCTCTCAAACACTTACAGCATATAGTATAGACATTCCCTATAAAAGAACAAGCAGAAAAAACTGGAAATAAATGACCCAATGCGTCACAGACATTTGATATGATTATTGACATCATCAATAAATCTATCTACAATAAAGATAAAAGGAGTTATTACTATGGCACAGACAAACATAAATATCCGTATGGACGAGAACCTAAAAAAGCAGTTTGAAGCTTTCTGTTCCGATATTGGCATGACCATGACAACAGCATTTTGCGTATTTGCAAAAGCGGCAGTTCGGAAACAAAAAATACCGTTTGAAATATCAACGGATCCGTTCTACAGTGAAAGCAACATGGCGCACTTACGCCGCGGCATTGAGGCTCTGAATGCCGGAAAAGGCGTAGAGCATGAGCTTATCGAGGCATATGAATGAAAAAAATATGGTTTGATGAAGCTTGGGAAGATTATGAATATTGGCAACTACAAGATAAAAAAACAATAAAGCGTATCAATATGCTGCTTAAAGATATTGAACGGGGAGCTTTGACGGTATAGGTAAACCGGAGCCTCTAAAGGGCGAATTGAGCGGGTTTTGGAGTCGCCGTATTGATGACGTGAATAGGCTTGTGTACCGAGTGAGTAAAAATACTTTAGAAATCCTTTCCTGCCGCGGACATTACGATAATTAATTGAATTTTTTGAAAAGCCCCAATACATTGTAACGACAAGGTACTATTATGGAACAAGATCAAGAAAACGATTACAACCAAAAGTTTAACGGCGGGGTTTGGAAGCGGATTGTAAAAGAATTTGCGTTCTTTAAATTGCTCTTTATTTTAGGTTTCATTTTTTCAGGGCTTGAAGGAATCTGTGCAATTGCACAACCTAAAATCACCAACTATGTTATCGACGTTTTTGTAAAAGAGCGGAATTTACAGAATTTTATTCCGGTCGTTGTGCTGACCAGTGTCTTCATAGTATTCGCAGTTCTCGTTACGTTTTTCTATATTATGACAATCGGCACGGTAGAAGTAAAGATGTGCAATCGCTTACGGATCCGCTGCTTTAATCACTTACAAAGTCTTTCTCTTTCATTTTACGATGCCAATTCGGTCGGATCTCTTATGTCACGCATCACCTCGGATATCAATAAATTATCGGAGCTGGTGGCGTGGGGTGTATCCGATTTACTGTGGGGCTTTTTTATGCTGTTTGCGCTCATCTTTACGATGTTCCACGACAATATCAAACTTGCCCTTATTGTATTAACGACATTCCCGCTGATTATTGCATTGAGCATTTATCTGCGTGCAAAGATATTAAAAGCGCAGCGGAGAGTACGGGTAGTAAATGCACAGCTGACGGCAGCATATAACGAAGATATTCAAGGCGCAAAGACGACCAAGACGCTCGTGCGAGAGGAGTTGAACGCAAAAGAGTTTTTCGCCAAAACGGAGAAGATGAAGGCTGCTTCGATACGTGGAATTTTGCTTTCTTCTATTTTGATGCCTGCGGTACAGATTATCGGATCGTTAGGTACGGGGCTGGTTGTCTTTTACGGCGGAAATGCTGTTATCTCGCAGGTGATTAGTTTGGGACTGCTTGTTGCATTCCTTTCGTATGTTACTCAGTTCAACGCCCCGCTTGCAGGAGCATCCACGCTATTTGCGGAACTGATATCGGCACAAGCAGCAGCCGAGCGGATTTTCGCGCTGCTGGAAGAAAAGCCTGATATTCAGGACACCGAAGCGGTTATCAAAAAATACGGCACCGCGCTTAATCCGACGAAAGTGCAGCGTCCTGCTATAAAAGGAACCGTACGGTTTGAGCACGTATCATTTTGGTATAAGGAGAGCGAACCCGTTTTAACCGATTTTAATTTGACGGTGCAGGCCGGTGAAACGCTTGCTCTCGTCGGTTCTACCGGGGCGGGAAAGTCGACTATCGTAAATTTATTTTGCCGATTTTATGAGCCGAAGCAGGGACGTATTTTAATTGATGGAATCGACTACACCGAAATGCCGGAAACATGGATACACGAAAACCTCGGCTATGTATTGCAATCACCGCATTTATTTTCGGGCACAATCG
Source organism: Treponema sp. OMZ 803 (assembly GCF_024181165.1). NCBI lineage: Bacteria > Pseudomonadati > Spirochaetota > Spirochaetia > Treponematales > Treponemataceae > Treponema > Treponema sp. OMZ 803. Next base: position 41,881 of record NZ_CP051195.1, read on the forward strand.
AAGAGAACATCCGCTACGGCAAGCTCGATGCAACGGAAGAAGAAATTATCGCGGCGGCAAAGCTTGTTGACGCTCACGAATTTATTTCCGCGATGCCGGACGGCTACCAAACACAGGTAGGCGAAGGCGGCGGGCTGCTTTCAACGGGGCAAAAGCAGCTGATTTCGTTTGCACGTACGCTTGTGCGGAATCCGCGCCTGTTTGTGTTGGACGAGGCCACTTCTTCCGTCGATACGGAAACGGAACAAAAAATTCAAAATGCTATTGCCGCCGTGCTGGAAAACAGAACTTCGTTCGTAGTGGCGCACCGCCTTTCCACTATCCGCAATGCCGATAAAATCATTGTTATCGAAAAAGGCAGGATGATAGAAGCAGGTACGCACGAGGAATTGTTGCAGAAAAAGGGACATTACTATCAGCTTTATTCGATGCAATTTTTGCAGGAAAAAGAAGGTATCATGCAGGGCGAAAGGGCGTGATTGTTCCGTATGAAAGCCGGAATCCTCGGCACCCTGCGTAGTGCCGTATTGCTTTTTTATAAACCCTTACGCAACAGTCAAATTCTTTACCCACCGCTCTTTTTTCAGTTGATGTCTGGCGATGAGCAGTTTAAGAAAATCACTGAGCTTTGCAAGTCCGAACATCGCAACGGGCGAAAGCGCGGTACAATAGGTGAAAATAAGCATTACCGGCAAAAATACCATTGAGTTGACGCTGATATCCACCCATGCGCCAAGTTGAGCATCACCGCCCGCGCGGGAAATTGCAAGCTGCGTATTAAGGTACGACCACAGCGGCATATAAAGCGCGATAACCCATATAAGATTCCGCGTGATGATATGTGAGGCCGGCGAAAGCCGGATAAACACAACGGGAATAAGAAACACCGTGAGAGCCTCGCAGATGCCGACGAAGATACCGAAGATAAAAAACCCCGAAAGGAACCATCGCGCCTGTTTGCGGGCTTCGTCCAATTTATTTTGTCCGAGCGAACTGCCGACGATTATACGTACGCAGGTAAAAATCACCGGAAAAATTAAAAAGAATATATTTGCAATCGTCCAACCGGCAGCCATGCCTGCGACGACCTCCGCCCCACCGCGGCTGTTGTACAGTGCCGCGACAATCGTTTCGGTTCCCACCCACGAAATATCGGAGGCAAACACCAAACCGAGCTTCTTAACCATCTGCATGAACAATTTCCATCGGACTTTCCAAAGCGACAATATCCGTACATAAAATGCAGGTTTTTTGATATGCACGTAGGCAAGCAGCAGAACAACTTCGGTACAGCGAGCTATCAGCGTCGCATACGCAGCGCCCTTTACCTCCAGACGCGGTGCCCCGAAATTCCCATAGATCAGAATGTAATTTCCGCAGGTGTTGATCAAGGTAGAGATAATTGCGCTGTACATAATAATCTTTACATTGCCGATGTCACGCAGGGAAGAGGTAATCGCGGTAGAAAAGGCAATAGGGATAAAGGTAAGTAGGATAATATGCAGGTACCGTTGCCCCTCTGCAACGATTTCCGGCGCCTGCTGATTCCCATGAACTAAAAAGCCGAGGATATGTCCTGAAAAAAAGAATGAGAAAACCGTAAACAGCGCGGCACAGGCAAGCATCATAATCTGCTTAAACCGGTACGTTTGCTGCATTCCGCCTGCATCTTTTGCGCCGTTAAATTGGGACATAAACATACCGCCGGTTTCGGCAAACGTCCCGATCGTTGTCAAGAAGAGGAAGGTGAATTGATTGGTGATATTGACCGCGCTCATCTTTATGTCGCCCAATCCGCCCACCATAAAGTTATCGATCAGCGAAACGAGGCTTTGCACAAAGGTTTGAATCATAACCGGTATGGCAAATCCAAGCGCCTGCCGATAAAAGTGAACCGGCCCCAGCGAAAATCTTTTTAATTGCATTTTCTTCCCTATAGGTCATCCTTTAGCGCGGAAGATTTTGCATAAGCCGTAGACTTTGCTTCAAAGAAATCCGTCTTGATGAGGTTTGCGTTGCTGTATTGGCTTACCCAACTCATGGAGGCAGGTTCTTCACGGTGGCCTTCGTACAATGGTTCAAAGCCGAGGTTTTCGCAGCGAAGGTTGCCGAGGTACTGAATGTAGTCGGTAACCATGCCGCGGGTCAGTCCGGGAATGTCGTCGCCGATAACGTAATGCCCCCATGCAATTTCCTGTTCACAGCCTTCGCGGATCATGCTGCGGAACAGCTCGTTGTTTTCCGGCGTGAACAGCTGCGGCTCTTCCTTTTGCAGCTCATGGATGATCGAGCGGAATAGCCACAAATGCGTGTTTTCGTCGCGGTTGATGTAGCGGATTTCCTGCACGGAGCCGGGCATCTTGTTATTCCGACCGAGGTTATAAAAAAACATAAAGCCGGAATAAAAATATACCCCTTCCAGAATATAATTGGCGACGGCAACCTTGAGCAAGGCAAGCGCGCTTTTATCATCCTGAAACTCATTATATAGGTCGCCGATAAACTTGTTTCGTTTTAAGAGGTGCTCATCATCTTTCCACTGATAAAGGATGGCAGTCCGCTCGTCGGGGGAGCAGATGGTGTCCAGCATGTAGCTGTAGCTCTGCGAGTGTACTGCCTCCTGAAACGCCTGAATGGTAAGGCAGAGGTTTACTTCGTTTGCGGTAATATACTGTCCGACATTCGGTAGGTTCGCCGTCTGAATGCTATCCAAAAAAATGAGGAAGGAAAGGATTTTATCATACGCGGTTTTTTCCGCGGGGCTGAGTTTGCGGTAATCCTGCACATCGGTATTCATATTGATTTCTTCCGGTATCCAGAAATTATTCATCGCCTGCCGATACCATTCGCTTGCCCATGTATACTTCATGTTGTTAAAGTCGTTGAGGTTGGTGGTGTTCCCGCCTATCATCTTCCGCAGATGGACTTCGATGTCGCCCGTTTCGTTAAAGAGCTTTTTACGAGAAAGCACGGTTTCGTTATCTATCATCAAAATACTCCTTGTACTGTTCTATATATATAATATTTAGCTCTCAAACATAAAGGATAAAAGATATTAGCTCTCTATTAATGAGATCAAGTGGCAGATTGCGTAGTATCGAATTCCAACAGATAGTTGCTAAACACATTGATGACTGTTGTGTTTTCGTAGACGGTTACTCGCGGGGCTTGAAGATCATAAAGATGAATGTGTCCGTGTAAAAAATAGCGCGGCTTAAACTTTTTTATGAACCATAAAAAGCATTTAAATCCCACATGGCATGGATCGGGGCGGTCGTGGATACCGAAGGGCGCTGCATGAGCGACAAAAACATCTACATATCGACCATAGCGCAGCTTGTTGTAAATGAGGCGCGGTACCATTGCGAGTAGCTGCATCTTCATTTGATGTTCAGTGTATTGCCCGATGTCGCTATTATACCGGATACTTCCCGAAACCCCGGCAAAAAGTATGCCGTTCTCTCGGCGTGTGGTAAAGCCAAGATACGTTGACCCGTACCCTTCAGAGCGGATTGCGGCAATAGTTTGTAAGGAAGCGCTCGATCCAAGGTTTTTATGATAGTACGGCAATGCAGTGAGATTATGATTCCCAAACACAAATAAAAGCGGTTTATTCAACGATGAAACGATAAATTCCAAATACTCCATTGGTAAATCCCCTGCCGAAATCACAAGATCGACATCTTGGTACCGCTCTTTGATATTGACACTGTAAATGAGCGGATCGATTTGATCGGAAATGCAGAGGATCTTCATGCCTATATGCCTTTTATTGTTTTTAAAATTGACTCCAGTTTGTCTTTATCTATTAATTCAAATGGACGGTTCTCGGCAAAGCTTAATGCAGCCCGTGAGAAACCGCTTGAGGTAATGACAACGACCCGCACTAATCCCTGCGCTTTCATCTGTTCATGTAGCGAACGCAAAAAGGAATCTCCTATGATGTCGCTATCCCGCGAATAGATAAAGAGTTTGGGCTGCTTCCGTACATTCATCCATTTTTCGGAGTTATCTTCCAAGGCGATGATGGCACAGCCTTGTTTAATTTCCTTTTGAGACTGAACCAAAAGCGCGAATGCTTGTTCTGTAACCGCTTTACAGAGTTTGAGGAATGCTTCCGCGCTAACGGTAAGATATTCCTTCATGAGATCGTTTGAACGGAGGTCTCGATACTGGTTCAGCTTCTCTGTAACATCCTTATAGCTTGGCATTACAGTATGGATTGCCTCCCACTGCTCAATAGCGCGGTCGAGGTCTCTCATTTTTTCGTAACAGGCCGCAGCCGCATAACGGAGACGTAACGTATCGGGATTCGAATTTTTTGCAGTCGTGAGTTTAAGTGCGCGATCGAACTCAAAGGCGGCCTTTTCAAGACTATTTGCATCAAGATAGCACAAACCACGCTCGGTAAAACACTTTTGCCGGAGATCTGCATTGCGAGCAGCTTTTTCAAATGAAGCCAACGCTTGTGCATATTCTTTTGATTCACGAAGTAGCCGCCCTTGATAGTACAGAGCAGTCGTATTATCCGGTTCAAGCTTCAGTGCGATAGCGATTTCCTGTTTTGCCTCATTCATCATCTTATTTCGGAACAGGAGCAGTCCAAGCGCTGCATGAGCTGCGGCATGTTTAGAATTAAGATTAATCACCTGCCGGTAATGAAAAATAGCCTGCTCCGTCTTATTGAGCTGCTCAAAAAGTTGCCCGATAGCATAATGATATTCCGCATTTTGGGGGTCGAGTTTTATCAGTAATGCATATTCTGCGAGTGCTTCCGTATGTTGTTGGAACCGCTCATATAGTTGCGCCGTTAAATTTCGGAATTCTTTTTCTTGGGCTTTCGAGTCAAATACGGCCTTACTGATGGTTTTGAACTCCATCAAAGCGAGTTCGGCACGACCATCAGCTAAATAAGCTTTTCCAAGGAGATAGTGGGCTTTTGTATCACGCGGGTTTTTTGCTATAATAGCTTTTGCCCGTTTAATTGCTGTTGCATACTTGCCGGCATTGATATATTTTTCTATTATAGCTGTTTTTTTCGGTGAAAGAATCGAGCGTATTAGTAAAAAAGCTAATAATAAAATAGAGAAAGCAAGGATACCAATGAAACTAATAAGGTACAAAGACATAGATTTATGGTATAATTTTTGAGAGGTAATGTCAATGAAGTATATTTGCCGCGTATCGGCTCGAAAATTAATTTCGATTGTTATCTATCTAATAATAGCCACACAGGGTTTTACAGAAGACGCTATAACACAAGGAAAGAAATTACTGCTGAATAACCAGCCGGATAAGGCAGTGCCACTTTTCTATGAGGCTATGGCGGAAGAAAAGGACAACCCTAAAATCAACTTGTATTTAGGTGTATGCTATATTAGCCTCGGTAAATATGCAGAAGCCGAACAGCAACTGCTGGCTGGCAAAAGCAAAGATACCACAGGTTCATATCTCTACTCATATAATTTAGGGAATGTCTATTTTTTGCAAAGTCGTTTTACAGAGGCGGAGGAGGCTTATACTGCGTCGTTGGCAGCACGCCGTGCCTATCCACCGGCGGTGTTGAATAGAGCGAATACCTATATTAAATTGGAACAATATCCGCAAGCATTGGAAGATTATAAATTTTATTTAAACCTTGATCCTGCTACTTCCCAAAGACAGGCAATTCAGCGTATGGTATCGCTTTTGGAATCGGAACAGCGTGAGGCGGAAATGATTCGGATGCAGGAAGAAGCACGGAGGTTGGCGGAAGAAGCCGAACGGAAGGCCGCAGAAGATCGATATAAAAAGTTACAAGATGAAATAAATGCTAATTTACAATCAGTGGATAATGCTTCTTCTCTTTCTGTCGGATCGGATGAAACACTTGACTATTCGGAGGACTATAATCTTGAATGATTTACACAAATATTTAATAGGAACGGCGGCGGGTATTGTACTGTGCCTTTTAATTTGGGGCGGGTACTCTCTTATTTTCGGTAGAAAAGGAACAAATAACATACCGATTTCAAAAAATGAACTGAATGGTGACGCTATGGGAACCTCTCCAGGGCGCTCTTCCGATATTTTAGGGAATAATGGTGCGTTTGTACCCGAAAATGACAACAATGAACTCACGCAGGAACAACAGGAACGGCTTTTGGCTGCACAAGCTGCAAATGAAAGTCTTACTAAAAAGTATGATCCCCAAGATGGAAGCAACGTACAAAATCAGCAAAGTTTATCGAACGGTCAAGCGGATGGAACCGGGGATGCCTATCAGGGAGTATTCAGCTATGACACGCTTGCGCTTAACCGCGGAACACAGGAGCAGGAAGCAGTACGGGAAATAGGAAATCAAAAACTTGAGGAAGGACGCAATAAAGTACGCGCTCATATTGTGCAAGGGAAAAATGCTGCTCAAAAAAATCAGCTGGGCAATGCACTCACTGCTTTTGAACGGGCTGATGAAGCTATGCCTGATGACAAAGATTTTGAAGCATCTTCATATTACGATATAGCATCTTCGCTCTTTTTATTATCAAAAACGGTGCCTGATGTTCAGACTGCTCAAAAAGCTCGGGATGAAGCTGAACGGTATATAAAGAAATCTCTCGCGGCTCGCAATAATACGGACGCTCGCGAGCTTTATAGTAATATCATAGCTGAGCACCAAAAAGCGGCCGAAGCAAAGCGTCAGCAGGCGCTGTTAGCCCAACAGCAAGCGGCAGAACGCGCACGTAAAGAAGATCAAGCACAACAGCAGCGGAGACAGGTCGTAGAACTGATCGGACAAGGGAAAAACGCCGTAAACAAACGGCAGCTGAATAACGCTGTATCATCCTTCGATAAAGCGGCCGCTTCGATGCCGGACCATAAACAGTTCGCAAGCGATTCATACGCGGAAATGGCAGATGCGATGCTCAATCTTGCACAGCGCCTATCCGATCCGAACGATGTGCAGATATCGCTGAATAAGGCCGAAAACTACATTAAAGCAGCGCTCGCCGCACAGAACAGCTCCGGTGCCCGCAATCTTTACGCTAAAATACTTGATGCGCGCAAAGAGCAGGAGCGGCTTGCGCAAGCAAGAGCTGAGGCTCAGCGTAAGCAGCAAGAACAGGCTGCTCAAGCCACAGCGCAGAAAAAAGCTGAGGAACAACGCAAAGAACAGGAGCGGCTTGCGCAAGCAAGGGCTGAAGCTCAGCGTAAACAACAAGAACAGGCTGCTCAAGCCACAGCGCAGAAAAAAGCTGAGGAACAACGCAAAGCACAAGAGCGGCTTGCGCAAGCAAGAGCTGAGGCTCAGCGTAAGCAGCAAGAACAGGCCGCCCAAGCCGCAGCGCAGAAAAAAGCCGAAGAACAACGCAAAGAACAGGAACGGCTTGCCCAGGCAAGGGCTGAAGCTCAGCGTAAACAGCAGGAAAAACCGAAAACAGCTGCGTACAAACAGGTGGAAAACCTTATAGCACAGGGAACTGCCGCAGCTCAACGGAAACAGCTGAATAACGCTGTTCTTGCTTTAGACAGGGCAGGCCGCATCATGCCAAAAGATAATGATTTTGCGGAAGAGTCCTATCGCAAAATGGCCGATGCGATGTTCGGCTTGGCGGAAAATTCAACGGACAAGCAGACGAAAGCAAGTGCATTAAAAAAAGCCAATGAGTATATCAAAAAGGGGCTTGCAGCAAAGAACACCTCTGAATCGCAAGCCTTAGCTGCAAAAATTACCAATGCGCAATCGGCACTCCAAGCGCAAGCAAGCCCCTCTGCAAAACCGCAGGCTGCGCAGCAAACCGCCGCCTCACGCCAAGCGCAATCTACTGTACCGCAAAAAAACAATGCGGCAAATAATGCGGGCGCGCAAGCGGCAGCACAAGCCCGCGCCGCAGCAGCTCAAGCGGAGGCTGCACAAAAAGCACAAGCAGAGTTGCTGGCCAAAAAACATGAAGTAGATGCACTGGTGCAACAAGGAAAAAAATCTGCAGCAAGCGGCAACTTTGCCGCAGCGCAAAGCGCTTTCAGTAAAGCAGCGGCGCAGATGCCGTCAGGTGATACCTCCTTTACGGCCGAACAATACAGGGAAATGGCGGAGGCCATGTATTCGCTTTCAAACAATTCTCCGGCTAATAGAGGGCAAGCACTAAACGAAGCAGCCGGCTATATTAAGAAATCGCTGGCGGCTAAAAACGATGACGCAAAAGCTCATTATGTATATTCGCAAATAGCAGATGCCCAAAACAATGCGGCGCTTGCCGTACAGGAATTGGAGTCCGCTCGCCGCTTCGATCCGCAAAATGCTCAATATAATTATGAGTTGGGTAGAAAGTATTTTGCACAGAAAAAATACCCCCAAGCCCGTTCCTGTTTTGAACAAGCCGTGAAATCCAATCCGCAATTTGAAGCAGCTTTTTTCAATCTCGGTATGACGCATAAGGTTATGAACGCAAATGACGCTGCTCTTACAGCTTTTTCAAAAGCTGCAACGTTAAAGCCGGATTATGTCCGTGCCTGGATCGAAATAGCCCGTATGCAAGATAAAAAACGAAATTATAGTGAGGCAATTAATAACTATCGAAAGGCATTATCATTGGAACCATCAAATACTTCAGCATTAAAAGAGATGGCGCAAGTGTATTCAAAACAAAAGGATGCCAAACAAGCGGAGCGCTATTTTAAAGAAGCATTAGCGTTAGGGGATACCGATCCGGTAACGTATTATAATCTCGCTGCGGTACAACTTGAACTTGGCAAGGTGACGGAAGCGCTACAAAATGCTCAAAAAGCGTTAGCCGGTAACGATAAGGACGCCCGCTTCTTATATACGTATGGTTTGGCGCTTGAAAAAAACAATCGGCTGCGCGAAGCGGAAGACTATTATGCCCGTTCTGTGGCAGCCGATGGACAATACGGTAAACCCCGCATCAACCTCGGACGGATACAGCTGGAAGCCGGTCGTCTCGATAGTGCGGAAGAGCATCTGCTCGCGGCATACAGGGCAGAAGCTTCAAATTTTGAAGTAAATATAAACTTAGGAAAACTCTACGGGTTAAAACATGAATATGGGAAAGCCATCGATTATTATACAAATGCGATAAAAATTATGCCGAATAATATTGATGCACGTCAGAATCTCGCAGCTGTCTACCTATCAGCCGGATTAAAAGAAAATGCACGCGATACCTATCAGACTATCATAAAAACAAATCCGCAGGCATGGGATAGTTACTATGAGCTCGGAAAAGTGTATATTAGTTTGGATAACAAGGCGGAAGCAAAGGCCATTTTTGAGCAGTTGCTTAAACAAAGGCCAAATGATCGTCATGCGGCCGAAGTTAAAAAGTTGTTGGTTAATCTTTAGAAATGAAAATTTTTATAACGGTACTTATTAGCCTTTCGGCTGTTTTGGTAGTATCTTTAAGGCAAGGATAACGATTATGGCATCAGTAGAAAAGAAACGGTTGTTAAATCTTCCTATTAAGTTGGTTTTAACACAGGAAGGTTCGACCTTCTTTATTAAGCAGAATAAGAAACTGTTGCGATTTACTTTGGCAGGAAATGTTGAAGAGTATGGAATCTCTCTGGATTCTTTTGTCCCCGACAACATTCAGCGGCTTATCCTTGCAAACTATATCTCAAAGATTGAAATCTCGCAGTCGGAATTAGGCTCTTCTCGCCAAGAAATTATGGATTTATCCAAATTGATTGTATTTTCTCTATTATATCGTCAATACGATGTGTTTATATTTAAGCAGATATTGGCTTCACCGGTAATTAAGAAGTGGAATAGACTCAACCCAGCGAACATTATCGATGAGAAGACGCACATTAATCAGAGATATTTAGCAGCAATTTTAAAAAAAAATGAAGATATTATTTACAAAACAAAAAAGGAAATCTTGGCGCCATTGTCTGCCTTTATCAGCAAAGAAGATCTTTCTCCCGCAGATAAAAATATGAAGCTCTTCCTAAGTGAAAAATTCCTTAATAATTTGCGGCCCTTTATATGGTTTATCATTACAAAATTTAAAACCGCCCCGAATTTTGATCTTATCATACGGACAATCCGTACCAGCCTTAACGAATATATCGACAAAACTAAAATAGCCGAATATATCTCACTTGTGTTGATGGAGTTGATTTTAAGTGCCGAAAATATAAATATGCGGAATGAAGCAAAGCAATTATTCCCCAATATAGAAGATCCACAAGATGCACTTTTCGACCCGAAAGTTCGCCAATTGCTTATTGCTGAACTGAAACGGAAAGAAGAAAAAGTCTTTGTCTCATGGAAAATTGGAGGTGGCAGTACTACTTCGATCGGTACACAGGGTAAAATGCAAATTTCAGTGTACAATAAAGCTGATTCTTCCGAAGCAATAAAAGCGAGTATAAACGACATGAAAAAGGCAGACATTAACAAAAATTCGCTTATCGATTTTTACCGTGCGCTGCCCGAAGGGTCTGATATATGCAGTCTTGGCATGTATTACATTTCGTATCTTATAGAACAATGTGAGAGTAGAAATGTTCACTTTGAATCCAGTGCAAGCAAATCTGCTTCCGATTTAACAGTCGTCAACCTATCTTTTATGTTCTAGGCCGATGAAGCACCTGTCCTTTATCTATCTATTATCGTTTATTTTAATATATACCTCATGTTCATTTAATACGCCGTCTGCTGTACTTGCAAAAGAGCAACGGATATATAGTTATAATCAACAAGGTGCCTTAACGGAGTGGTTGGCTGTTTTTATGCTGATTGAAGACAACGATGGAAGAAATGATTATAAAGGCTTGATATTACGTGAAAATGCTACCGGCTTGGAGTGGGCACTCCATCGGGAAAATACTGTTTTTTTACAGGAAGCAGGATATTCAAAAAATACACAATGGGTAGGTTCAAATAAGTTCAAGTATCCCCGCCGCTTTTTCCCCGCAGGGCAGTATACACTTACAGCCTCAGATTTGGGTGGAAATAAAACGGAAATATCTTTTTCGCTGCAGGAACCCCAAGTGATAACCGCTTTACCCTTTGAGTTTACGTTGGAAAATGAACAATGGATGCTGCACATTACTCATAGCAACGCATGTTCACATTTTTCATTGATTATGCTGAGTGCTGATTTACAGCCACTGACTGTGTATCAATTGCAAATAAACGATGCCGAGCGACAAAATGGTTCGTTTGAAATGCTTGAGAATAGACCTACAGATGCACGGTATATCCAGTGTTTCGGAGAAAATTCCGACCAATCAATCGGCTTTCTCAGTACACCACTCCCTTTGCCGTAATTACTGATTTTTTACCTAAAAAGGCGAAAAGATGACATTGAAAGGACGTTTTGAAGGTGATGATAAAGAGATAGTGCTGCAGAAAGTTTCCAGCCCCACTGAAGAAGAAATAAAAAAGGCTGATCATTAAGGTATCTTTTATATAAAGTATTGACGCTATTGTATTCATACCCTTCAAATGCCTAAAGGGTATGCGTTTTCTAATGAACTAATCCCGATAAAAGAAAGCCTTTCTTTTGTCGGGATTTTTTGTCTTACTTCTTATTAAAATAGGCTGCAAAGGGATTGTACTTTGTGCCGTCGTCATCCTTTCGCGGGCGGGCTTCTGCGACACGCCGCTCCGAACGGACTGTCGGCTGCCGCTCTCCGCGGTGACTCAGGTGTTTTTCACCCTGTACGGCAGGGGCGCCGCTGCTGGTTTTAACCGCAACGGTTTTTCCGTCCTTAGTCTTTACGGTAATTTTTTTTACTTCCGCCTTTTGCTTTGCAGTCAGCTTTCCCTGAACCCCGCTTTCGCTTTTCCTGCTGAGTGAGATGCGGCGGCGCGCTTCGTCGAGTGCAATAATCCGGCATTCCACAATATCGCCGACCTTTACCGCCTCAAGCGGGTCGGAAACAAAACTGTCGCTCATCTCGGAGATGTGCAGCAGGGCGGTTTCCTTAATACCGAGGTCAACAAAGGCGCCGAAGTCCACAACATTTTTGATCTTGCCCTTAACGGTCATGCCGAGTTTAAGGTCTTCAAACAGGAGAACACCCTGCTGCATAATCGGCTTGGGGCAGTCCTCACGGGGGTCGCGGTTCGGTTTTTTCAGCTCTTCGATAATATCGCTGACTGTTTGCTCGCCGAGCTGATATTTCTCCTGCAACTCCATTCGTACCTCTTTGGTTACCGGTTCGTTTTTGCGAACAATCTGATAGATAACCTCCGCTGCAGGATAGTTTTCGGGGTGTACCCACGAGTTATCCAGCGGATTGGCGCTCTCCGGTATCTTTAAAAAACCGGCACATTGTTCAAAGGTCTTTGGCCCCAAACCGCTGACATTATGAAGCTGCTCCCGGTCGGTAAAGATGCCGGTTTTTTCGCGGTGGCTGACAATTTTTTTCGCCAATCCGCCCGTAATACCGGACACGTATTTGAGCAGCGAGGCGCTTGCGGTGTTCAAATTGACGCCGACGTTGTTTACTACCGAACCGACAACCGCATCCAGCTCTTCTGAAAGTTTTTTCTGGTTTAAGTCATGCTGATAGAGTCCGACGCCGATAGACTTGGGATCGATTTTAACGAGTTCCGCAAGGGGATCCTGCAAGCGCCGCCCGATGGAGATAGCGCCGCGGATGGTCAGATCCAAGTCGGGGAACTCCTCGCGGGCAACATCTCCTGCGGAATACACAGAGGCTCCGTCCTCATCAACTACCGTAAACAGTACCTCGGGGCAATGCGTTTTAATCACATCGGAGACGATTTCCTGTACCTCGTGAGAGCCCGTCCCGTTACCAACTGCGATGAGCTGTACCTTATAGTCTTTTACCGCCTTGAGCAGCGCGGCTTTTGCTTCCTCTGTCTTATGCTGATAAATAACAAAAGAGCCGAGATACTTGCCGGTTTCGTCTAAGGCCGCGCATTTGGTGCCGGTTCTAATACCGGGGTCTACGCCAAGTACGCGGGTTCCCTTAATCGGCTGCGTCATCAAAAGATGTTTTAAGTTTTCGCTAAAAATAGTAATGCCGTGGGTGTCGGCGTCTTCGCCTAAGTTGCTGCGGATTTCGCGCAGTACCGCAGGGCTGAGCAGCCGGACAATGCCGTCTGCAATCGCTTCACTGTGGTATTTGTTGTGCTGTACCGAACGGCTCTGTACCCGTGCAACCGCTTCGTCTACATCAACATTGATTTTTACTTCCAAAACACCTTCACGCTCTCCGCGGTTGATGGCAAGCACCCGGTGCGGTTTAATCTGGTTCAGCGCTTCGGAATACTCCCAGTACATCTGATACACAGAGGTTTTCTGCGCTTCTTCATCCCCGATACCCTTCACTTCAAAAAGACCGGTTGCCATAAAGAAATCATGTACCGCTTTCCGGTTTTCAGTATCCTGTGCTGTTTCTTCGGCAATAATATCGGAAGCTCCCGCAAGCGCATCCTCTACCGTCGGCACATTGAGTGTTTCGTCTTCGCAATCGGTTTTAACAAAGTCCTGCGCCCGTTTTACAAGCTCGGCCTCTTCCAATTCCTTCATTAAATCGGCTAGACCCTGCAAACCGCGTTCAACAGCAAGCATACCGCGTGTCTTTTTCTTCTTTTTAAAGGGCGCCCAAATATCTTCAAGCTCCGTCAAAGTCGACGCCTTCATAATGTTGTCATAGAGCAGCTCAGTCAGCTTTCCCGCCGCAAACACACCCCGCACAATCTCCAACCGCCGCGTTTCCAGATTAAGATACGACTTAAAAAGCTTATCGGAATCCCGCACCTGAACCTCATCGAGTGAGCCGTGCATTTCTTTACGATACCGTGAAATAAAAGGGATTGTGCATCCTTCGTTGACCAATGTGATAACTGCGGAAACCTGCTGCATCCTGATATTCAGCTCTTCCGCAACCTTTTTCATAATGTCGATCTCGTTCACTACAAGACCGTCAATAAACTCTTGCGTTAATTCCATGCGGGCGAGTATACCGAATTTTGGCTTTTTTTTAAAGGGGAGAAATTGTATCCGTGTAACAAGTGGTATTTCCATCGGTTGAGCTAAACGGTTTGCCGTATTACTCATCGTTAAATTTTTACTAATTGACGTTTCTTCGAAGCTGTTTATACTCAATAATAACATCATCCTCTAGGAGAATATCATGAATGAAAATGAGGCCGTGGAAAAACCAAGACAGACATTGCAAGACATTGATATACCGAAATATATTCAAATCGCCAGTGTTATTTTTATCGCTCTTTCTGTTTTTGCTGCAGCTCTTAATCTAGTTATTGATATTTTAACGCAAGGTCATGCAACGTTACAGCAATTAGCATATCTTGAAAAGACCGTATCGAATGTAACACTCGGATTGGTATTCTGGGGTACAGGTCAAGTTTTTGCTAAGTTACTGTGCAAGGAAAAAAATACATGAAATTCCTGTTAAAATATTTTAGATTGTATTTCGGGATTTCTCTTGTTCTTGTGATGTTAGGAGTGATTGTTATAGGGATGTCTGCAGTGGCAAATTTTCATGAGTATACCGCATATCCAATCTTCGAACAACAGCCGTATTTTTTAGTGATTTTGCAATTTATTGCTCAAACAATGAGCTCACTTAAAGCAATGTTTGGCTCATTGACAGCCTGCCTTATCGGTCTTTTTATCGCTGTACACTTCCGCCGACTATATGGGAAGTTACGAGAAATGATATAAAGTCACTGCCGATCATCGCTAAAGCCAACCGAGTTTTTAGAGATGCCCTACCCGCTGATGAGAAGAGGATGCATGAAAATACCGAAACGTAAAGCACTTTTAAAAACGACACTTATTATATGCAGTGCACTCGTTTTTGTTGCTCTTTGGATCAATTACGATATGGTACGGTTTGCAAAGCCGTATATCAAAAATGCGGATGATGCGAGCCTTATGGAAGCGGATTGTATTTTGGTATTGGGCGCCCGTGTTTTAAAAAACGGGTATCCGAGCCATATCTTAGAAGATAGAATTATAACCGGTATCGATTTGTACCGTGCCGGTATTTCTCCGGCGTTACTGATGAGCGGCGACCATGGTACAAAAGCCTACGATGAAGTAAAGGCGATGAAGCAGTATGCTGTAGCACGAACTGTTCCAGCAGATTGCGTGTTTATGGATCACGCGGGATTTTCCACTTATGATAGCTGCTATCGAGCGCGGGATATTTTTTGTGCAAAAAAGGTTGTGATCGTAACGCAGCGGTATCATTTATATCGAGCTGTGTATATTGCACGCTGTTTGGGGCTTGACGCTTACGGAGTTGCAAGCGATCGGCGGTTTATCTACGGAAAAAACAGCCGCCATCTGCGGGAATTTTTTGCTCGGATAAAAGCAGTCGGCGCAGTATTTATCAAAGTGCGTCCCCGCTATTTAGGCGAACCAATCCCCATACAAACTTCACCGGGGAGCGTGACGGACGGTTAAACGTGGAATTACCTTATAAAACTGTGGCAGGTGTGGTATAATAACCAACGAGGGAGGTACGTTATGCCTACAATGACTATGCCAAATAAATTGTATCAACAATTGGAAAGGGCAGCGCAAATGCTCGGAATGTCCAAAGATATCGTCTTGGAAAATGCGTTAAGCCGCTATCTTGCCGAATTACAAGAAGACGCCGAAGATACTGAACGTGCCGAAAAAGCGTGGAATGACTTTGAAAACAGCGGAGAAGCTGCAATACCTGCCGAAGCTCTATATAAAGCGCTTGGATTATAACTAAAATGAAAATCGAATACGCTCCGGCAGCAAGTAAACAGTTTGCACGGCTTGATAAACCCATACAAAGGCGAATCAAAAAATATATGAGCGAAATTGCCATACTTGATAATCCGCGCGCCCGCGGGAAGGGACTTACTTCAAATCTATCAGGGTTGTGGCGGTACCGCGTTGGCGATTACCGCATTTTGTGCCGTATCCGTGATGATAAGCTAATTATCACCGTCATCGAAATTGAGCACCGGTCAACGGTGTATTGATGAGCAATTAAAACCGTGATAAGGATACCCGTGTGCTGAATTTTCAACGACCGCTTTCTTTTTTCCTCTTGCTGTTACTGCCGACTTTTGTACTGCTCCGGCGGACGGGGAGATTGCAAGCGGTATCAATATCACTGCCGCTTGGAAATTGGAACGGATTTGTTCCCGAAAAAAATCTGCGGGTGTATCTGGCGCACCGTATCTCCCAGTACACCCTTGCGGCAGCCTTTGTGTTCGCCGTCGCTGCGATTGCGGAACCGGTACGGCAAACTTCCGAAGCGATGTATGCCGGTTCGGGACAGGCGCTGATGTTTGTCATCGACACCAGCCCCTCGATGGCGGCACAGGACATGGGAACACAGACACGGCTTGAGGCGGCGAAGCAGATTATCAAGTCCTTTGCGGAAAAATATGAAGGCGACTCGTTAGGGCTTACCGCGCTGGGAAGTTCCGCCGCCGTACTCATTCCGCCGACAATCGATCGGCACACGTTTCTGACTCGGTTGGATCAACTGCAAGTCGGTGAATTCGGTGACGGAACGGCAATCGGTATGGGGCTTGCCTCTGCCGTGCTGCATCTGACGCAGTATTCCGCGATCCCCTCACATATCATTCTCTTTACCGACGGAGATAACAACACCGGCGAGGTGCATCCCCGCGCTGCTGCGGATATCATCAAGCATAAAAAAATCGGGTTTTACATTATCGGGTTGGGAAAGTCGGGATATGCGCCGGTTAAGTATATTGATCCCATTCAAAAAAAAGAAATTTCCGGTACGCTCAACACTGTGTTTAATGAAGCGGAGTTACAAAAAATCGCCGGTTACGGTAACGGCCGCTATTTTTCGGCACAGTCACCCGAATTATTAACGGATATTTTTAATCGATTTATTCAAAAGATACCGGCGACGCCTTCTTCAATGACGATGCGTAAATACGCGTACCTTGACGGGCTGTTTTTATTGATTGCAATGAGCTGCGCGGCAGGAGCATGGCTGCTCCGCAGAATCGGAATGCAGGCGGTGTCATAATGATTGAATTTGAAAAACCGTTTTTCCTGTTGTGCATCATCGGTATTCTGCCTGCCTGTGCCGTTACGTTGTACCGCATAAAAAAATTAAAAGAAAGCTACGCGGCAGCGGGAGAGATTCGCGCCATTATACGGACACTGCGAATCCGAACGGCGCTTTGGAGCATCGGCTGGCTGTTCCTCAGTATCGCCGCAGCCGTACCGCTCTGGGGCACAAAACAAACCACCGTAGTCAAACACGGAAATGCGGTCATCTTTGCCGTCGATATTTCGCGTAGTATGACTGTCGCTGACATCGCACCGAACCGGCTCGAATTTGCAAAGCGTTATGTTTCCTTTTTGATAGAACGCTTACCGGAAACGGCCTGCGGACTCGTTACGATAAAGGGGCTGGGTACGCTTGCCGTACCGTTGAGTTTTAATCATCAGAGTGTACTGACCGCAGCGGAAACACTGTCGCCGTTCAATGCAACCTCGGCGGGAAGCAATCTTGAACACGGACTGCGTGTCGCATTGGAGGCATTCCCCGAAAATCGATTGACCGGAAAAACGGTTGTGCTGTGTACCGACGGCGGTGAAACAATCGGTTCGGTGCCGCGTATTCTTCCGCGGTATCGGCAAGAAAGTGTTCAACTGATTATCATCGGCTTTGGAACGGAAACTGGCGGCACGCTCTCAATCCTGAATGAAAAACACGAATCGGTCGTGCAAAAAAGTGCGTTGGAGGAATCTATTCTTAAACGCTATGCGGAGCAAGCATTGAACGGAAGTTTTTATATTTCCGCTGCCGATCTCGGTTCGGCACAGAAGGTGCTGCAATCGCTGACGGAAGGCGATGCCGAAAGCGAGAAAATACGATATGTGCAAAAACCGGTACGGCGGACATTCGAGTGTACGGCGATGGCGCTCCTCTTTTTTTGTATCGGTCTTTGTGCGGGAGGTATCCGTGCTAAAAAAATGTAGACGTCCGGCTGCCGCCATATCATCATTTTCAACATTATTATCATCGTTATGTAGATTATCATTTTTGTCGATGAGTTTTATTTTTTTACTGATGACGATGTTTGTCCTATCGGGATGCAGCGCAGAACAGCAAACCAAACTTGCACACGTAAAAGGAACACTCGCATGGATGCGGAGCGATTGGAATGATGCCGTGTTGTATTTTTATGAGGCTGAAAGTTTAGCGGCGGAATTACCCGATGAGACCATAAAACCGTACACGGATTTTGCCCTTGCCTCTTCATATCTGATGCAGGGAGAGGATGAGGCTGCGTCCGGAAAATTACAAAATATTTCCGAAACGGCACCTGAGATTTTACGGGCGCACCGGTTTTATCAACAAGGTATTATTGCGTTTCACTCAAAGGATTATGCGGAAGCGGCGACATTGTTCCGAAAATCCTTGGAGCTGTCCGGAAGTGACATGGCAGCAAAGATTAATTATGAATTGAGTAAAAAGTTGAGCGACACACAGCGGGAGATGCAGCATCAAGCTCCGCAACAGACGTCCGAAGATCCCGAAGCCGATCTGACGGATTCGATTATCTTAGATATTATTCGCAAAAGAGAGCAAACCGAATGGAAAAAAACACAGCGCGAATCGGAACCGGCGATAAACGATTATTAGGACTTTTAGTATGCAGGCTAGTCGCGAAGACGGCAACAATCTTTTTTTTCTTTTGTGCCGCCGCAATCCTCTATGGGCAGCAAAACGATTATGCCGAGCATTTTATTGAGCTCAAAATAGACGGTACCGAATTATCAATTGATCGCGAATTTGAAATTGAAGTTCTCATCAAACGAGAGGCTCCGTATTTGCAGAAGAATAATGGCGATACGCCGCGATTTATCCTTGAGCAGAGCGCAGATACGGCAGAGCTGATACAAAGCAGTGCGATTCCCGAACGAGACGGCCTACACCTGCGCTATCGGTATCGGTTTAACAAAACCGGTAGCTTCCGGTTCGAACCGGAGCTGCAATGGAAACGGCAAACGGTCGAGCTTACATCGCTGGATATAACCGTACACCGGTCGCGGCTCTCGGAACATACGCCGTTTGTGTGGACGCTGTATTCCGCAAGCGGTCTGCCGATTGCGGACGGCACAGCCCTTGAACAAGGCACCGAATACATCCTGTGTTTAACCGCAGCCTTTTATTCGGCAGGACATACCGAGCGTTACCGGCACGCTTTACAGACCGCCTCCGCTCAAATCGAAGCTGCCCGCCTCAAATCGTCCGGCTCCCAAGAGAATCGTAACAGCGCTGCTGTTCGGGATATTCACAGTGGGCTGCCGTTACCGGCTGAAATAGTCCGTATCGAATGCGCTCCATCCGAAAGCGCCGCGCTGAAACCGCTCTCTCTTGCCGAATTGCCGTTCGATGCGGCTGTTTTAATAAACTCGGCGGCTTTGTCAAATACTGCCCTGTCTAATACCGGCAGTTTCGAGACCGACGATGAGTATTATGTTCTTGCCGCCTTTAGTTTGATACCCTTGCGGATAGGTGTTCAAAGCCTTCCTCAAGCGCAGATATTTTTTGCAGCGGGTGGAAAAGCATTCAGCGCTCCTGCTACCTACCGCATTGACCGGCAGGCAATTACCGAGGCCGCCGCCGGTGCAGGTGGCGCGGACGGCTTCACCGCCGCTGCATTTCAGGCGCTCCCGCCTGAAACGCAGTACGGCGGTAGCACTATGACCGAGCAAGAAAAAAGCGCCGCGGCAAAGCAGATAGCCGAATACCGTAAGCAGGAAGCCGCGGTGCTTTTTTCTCCCGCAATCCGTCGTGAACGCAGAAAGTTGGAAGCTGAGTTAGAGATTGCGCATCCGCTGCCGCTGTATCCGCGCCTGCTCGGCATTCTAACGGCGATAATCTCCGGCTTACTGCTGATCGGTGCAGCGGTGTGCGGTTTCCGCAATAAAAAGCGGTTTATGCT
Organism: Treponema sp. OMZ 803; assembly: GCF_024181165.1. NCBI lineage: Bacteria > Pseudomonadati > Spirochaetota > Spirochaetia > Treponematales > Treponemataceae > Treponema > Treponema sp. OMZ 803. The sequence continues at coordinate 61,823 of NZ_CP051195.1, forward strand.
GCTTTGTATCATCATCGCATTGTGCAGCGGAAGCCTCACCGCCGTACTGTTTCGGCTCATACTGCGGCCGCAAGGGGTATATACCGGCGGTAATGTCGATCCAGCGGTGCGGCGGATACCGGAAACGAGCAGCAGCAGCGTATATCAACTGTCGGCAGGCGAAAGCGTCATTATCATACGCAAAGCACCGCAATGGTACTACATTAAAACCGCCGACGGAGTTACCGGCTGGGTTTCCCCGCAATCGATTGTGCAGTACAATTAACGCGAGGCAACACATTGTCTTGATTTCTCTCATAAAAAATGATAGAAAGAATGAACTATTGCTTTTTACAGGAGTTTTTTATGAAATGTAGATTTTGTGAGCAAGATGTAAAACCGGTCGGGCATAATTTAGTATCAGCGACCGGCGATATTGTTTGTACTAAGAACCCGACGAAAAAGCATGTTGCCGTGTATGACGGCGTCCACTGTATCCACTGCGGTCGTCAAGTAAGCATTCTCGGTGATAGAATTGTTACCTCAGCCGGAATAAGCTGTCCGGCATCCCCATCAGGGCGACATGTCGTAAGATAGCGGGAAAAAGCTAGACAAAACATATAGTTTTAACGATGCGGCAACGCAGAGCACCGTATGTTTTCAAAAGAAATCTTGACAGCTCCATGAACACCTTGTATCATACTATATATAATTTTTTTTGTGGTTTTATTTAAAATATTAAAACCGGAGGAATGGTATGAAAAAGCATTTCATGGTAGCGTTGACAGGCGCATTCATCGGTATTGCGGCTGTCGTATTGGTTAAATTCGGAAACCCGGGAAATATGGGCTTCTGTATTGCCTGTTTCTTACGCGACATTGCAGGTACCTTAAAACTGCACAATGCAGCTGTGGTACAATATATGCGCCCCGAAGTTATCGGACTTATCGTCGGTGCGTTTGCAATCGCGCTCATAAAAAAAGAGTTTAAGCCGCGCGGCGGTTCAGCGCCTTTTACTCGCTTTGTGTTAGGCTTTTTCGTAATGATCGGCGCGTTGATGTTCTTGGGATGCCCGCTTCGTATGTTTTTACGTTTGGGCGCAGGCGACTTGAATGCGGTATTTGGGCTTGTAGGGTTCATCATCGGTATTGCTATCGGAGTGGTATTCCTCAACAAAAACTTCTCATTGAGCCGCGCGTATCCCCAATCCGGACAGGAAGGTATGCTTGCCCCCATCGTGATGATCGTATTCTTCATTTTATTGGTTGCATTCCCCGCCGTTCTCGCCTTTAGCGAAAAAGGACCCGGTTCAATGCATGCGCCGATTGCACTTGCACTCGGTATCGGTCTTGTCGGCGGCGCATTGGCACAGCGCAGCCGGCTCTGTACTGCAGGCGGTATCCGCGATGCGATTATGCTCAAAGACTTCCACCTTTTAACGGGCAGCATTGCTATTTTAGTTGCCGTGCTGATCGGAACACTTGTAACCGGACAGTTTAAGCTCGGGCTTGCGGGGCAGGCAGTTGCCCACACCGACGGTTTGTGGAACGCGCTCGGTATGGTGCTGGTTGGCTGGGCAAGTGTTCTGCTCGGCGGTTGCCCCTTACGCCAGCTCATTTTAACCGGCGAGGGTAACACCGACTCGGCTGTAACCGTAACCGGTTTGATTGCAGGTGCCGCTTTCGCTCACAACTTTGGGCTTGCTTCTTCCGGTAAAGGGCCGACCAGTGCCGGCATGATCGCCGTTGTTATCGGATTAGTCGTAACAGCCTGCGTCAGCATATACTACGCAGCAAAAAATAAATAATGTTTTTGCGGCATCTCTAATTATCGACCTCATTAGGGATGTCGTTTTTTTAATATACAAAAGGGAGCTTCTAAATAACTCAATTTTTAGAGGCGCTCGAAGGAGATAGAGAAATGGCAGATTATACGGTAGATGCACGGGGGCTTTCCTGCCCCGAACCGGTGGTACGGACAAAAAAAGCATTCGATGCGCATCAGAATTTTACGGTGCTTGTCGATAATGAAACCTCAAAAGAAAACGTTATCCGCTTTTGCGATAAGATGAAGGCAAAGACCTCCGTCTCAGCCGACGGCAGCGACTGGAAAATCACCGTTTCAAAATGATTGACGGCTACGTAATAACGTTTCACACTCATTACGAAGCGCTCGTTTGTATGCGCAGTCTCGAAAAAAGCGAGGCTGTGCAAAACGGCGTGATTACCGTCAAGCTTATTCCCGTGCCGCGCGAACTCAGCTCCACCTGCGGTACGGCGGTTAAAGTTATGATAAAAGACGGCGCTGTGTTCGGCGTAGAGAACTTTGCAAACATTGAACGCGATGAAGTGTTCAGCTTTGACTCCGCCGGAACATACACCGCAGCGGACAAGTAAGAGGCAAACATGAGCTGTGCAATCCCGGATAAAAATTTCAGTTTAATTAAATCTTCGTCCTATTCGGGATGAGGAGCAAAATTAAGTGCGGGTGCACTGGACGGATTATTAAAAAGCTTTCCTATTTGCTCCGATCCCCGGCTTTTGGTCGGCTTTGATACATCGGATGATGCGGCTGTTTATAAGATCAATGACGAGACGGCGTTAATTTTTACCGCCGATTTCTTTCCGGCCATTACGGATGATCCGTATATGTTCGGGCAAATTGCAGCCGCTAATGCGCTCAGCGATATTTACGCAATGGGCGGCGTTCCGAAACTGGCACTCAATCTTTTTTGTATTTCGGAAAAAATGCCCGAACCCATTATCAAAGAGATACTGCGAGGCGGCGCCGACAAAGCGTTTGAGGCGGGAGCAATTATCTGCGGAGGGCACACCATTTACGACAGCATTCCGAAATACGGTTTAGCGGTAACGGGTTTTGTGCATCCAGATAAAATACTGCGAAATTCAGCGTGCAAAACAGGTGATGTACTGATTTTAACCAAGCCAATCGGCTCCGGCATTTTGACGACGGCTGCGAAAGCTGATATGCTCGGCGCGGATGAGCTTAAAAGCGTGTATGACGTTATGGCCTTTTTAAATGCCGCCGCCTGCACTGTGATGACCAAATATGAGGTTCACGCCTGTACGGATATCACCGGCTTCGGACTGTTGGGGCACTTGTATGAAATGGGAAAGGGAAGCGGACTCAGTATTGAGCTTGCCTGTAAATCGCTGCCGATTTTTGACGCTGCCGTTGAATATGCCGAAATGGGCTTTGTTCCCGCCGGAGCGTATTCCAACAGGAGCTTTGTCGGCGATAATGCTGCGCTGGATGGAGTGCCGCGCGCCTATCAAGACATCCTGTTTGACCCGCAGACGTCAGGCGGGCTTGTTATTGCGGCAGCGCAAAAAGACGCACAGCTGTTATACACAGAACTCTGCACCGTCCTTGAAAATACCGTCTGCAGAAAACCGGCAATTATCGGCACGGTTGTAGAACGTACCGATAAGGTTGTCCGAGTAAGTCCCTGATAATGATAAGCCCTGCAATTACGAAATAACCTTTGCATCATCATGGTCATTGTTTATGTCCCGGTATGCTATACCACCTATATGAATATTTTAATTGACATATAACCATAGAGGTTCTATAATATAGCCATAAGTTACTCATAAAATACTTATAATATAACGATTTGATCAGCAGTCCTGATGTGATGGGGAATGTTGTTCTTATAAGGAGGAACTGATGGTTAAAACATTGCCGCTTTTTATCGATGGAAAGCAGGTTGTTTCAAAAACACAGAAATTTTCAGATGCGTATGATCCAAGTACCGGAGAGGTAATTGCAAAAGTCCCTTGCTGCACAGCGGAAGAAGTAAATACTGCGGTGTCCGCCGCAAAAAAAGCTTTTCCGGCATGGTCTGCAACTCCGGTACAAAAACGGACGCAAATATTGTATAGGGTCAGAGATTTACTGATTGAGCACATGGATGAACTTACTCATTTGGTAGCGCTGGAAAATGGAAAGGCATGGGCAGAAGCACAAGGCGATGTGTTGAAAGCAAAGGAAGGTACCGAACAAGCGATTTCTGCCCCTTCGCTTATTATGGGCGAAAGTTTGATGGATGCTTCAAGTGGTTACGATACGGTGCTGTATCGGGAACCGATCGGTGTATGTGCCGGTATTGTCCCATTCAATTTCCCTGCGATGATACCGATGGGATGGATGACCCCCATTTGTATTGCCTGCGGGAATACCATTGTACTCAAAGCCGCAACTTTTACACCGCAGTCGGCATTGCGTATCGCAGAACTGTATAAAGAAGCGGGGTTACCTGATGGAGTTATTAACATTGTAACCTGCTCCCGTACCGAAGCAGAGATTTTATTAACCCATAAGGATATTAAAGCGATAACTTTTGTCGGTTCAACATCGGTCGGCAAGCATATCTATTCGACTGCGGCGGCGACCGGTAAACGAGTTCAGGCGCTCTGTGAAGCAAAGAATCATGCATTGGTATTGGAGGATGCACCGATTGAACGAACTGCTGCGGGGATTATCAATGCGGCATACGGGTGTGCCGGTGAGCGCTGTATGGCGCTGCCGGTCGTTGTTGTACAAGAGAATATCGCCGATGCTCTTGTTGCAAAGCTAAAAGAGGCAGCCCAGCGGCTCACTGTCGGGAAAGCCTATGATAAAGCCACAAAGCTTGGGCCTGTTGTTAATGCTGAACATAAAGCTTCTATTATTAAATGGATAGAAAAAGGCATCGCAGAAGGGGCGACGCTTGTTTTAGACGGCAGAAACTATACCGTTACCGGTGCGGAAAGGGGCTTTTATCTCGGTCCGACTATCCTCGACAATGTTACAGAGGATATGACAGTCGGTACGCAAGAAATTTTCGGCCCTGTGTTATGTATTAAGCGGGTAAAGACCTTTGAAGAAGGACTCTCAATTATGAATCGAAATCCGTTTGCAAATGGTTCGGTTATCTATACCCAGAACGGATATTATGCACGGGAATTTGTGCGTCATACCGATGGGGGAATGGTTGGAATAAATGTCGGTATACCGGTACCTATCGGAATGTTCCCCTTCTCGGGGCATAAAGAATCCTTTATCGGCGATTTACATACGCTCGGTAAAGACGGTTATCGCTTTTTTACGGAAACAAAAGTCGTTACCGCCCATTGGTTTGATGAACATGAAATTCATTCAAGCGAAGTGAGCACATGGGACGGTACTATTTAAGATAAGGCATACTGATTATGATAATGATTGCAATGCGTAATCATCAGTCAGGAGGAGACTGATGATTACGCATTGCGATTTTTCTTATATTTCTTTTTTATATTCCTGCATGTTCGCGGATAAAGCGACGTGCCTTTACCGCATATTCAAACGGATTGGCAAGCGCGGGATCTTGCTCGGCTTCAACAAGGAACCATCCTTCATATTTATGTTCCGCAAGGATTGCAAAAGCTGCGTCGAAATCAATCGAACCGTCGCCCGGGACGGTAAATGCACCAAGCCTGACCCCTTGCAAAAAGCTTAAATGCTCATCTTTTACTTTTTTAACAATCGCCGGACGGATATCTTTAAGATGCACATGCTTAATACGATCGACGTACTTTTTCAAAATTGCAATGTGATCCTCGCCCGAATACACCAGATGTCCGGTATCATACAGCAGATATACTAACGACGGATCGGTTTCGGCCATCATCCTATCGATTTCCGCCGTTGTCTGTACAACCGTCCCCATGTGATGGTGGTAGACAACCTTCATACCCTTTTCCTGTGCAAGAGCCCCCAGTTTGTTTAACCCTTCGCAAAGCTGCTTCCATTCGGCGTTATTCATACAGTGCTTTTTTTCAAATATAGGCGTATCCTGCTGTCCCTGAATACTGTGTCCCTGTTCCGACACGACAATAACCTTTGCTCCCATCGCATGTAAAAAGTCGCGGTGCTTTTTGAACGCCTCTGCCGTTTCTTCAAAAGGCTTCGTTGTCAAAAAAGCGCTGAACCACGCGCTTGCAACTGCAAGGTTGCGTATTTCAAGGTATCTTTTTAAGACAGCCGGATCACGCGGATACTTATTCCCGATTTCCGTACCTGCATACCCTGCCAGGGCAGCCTCGCTGATGCACTGCTCAAATGAATTTTCCTTGCCTAAGTCGGGCATATCATCATTTGTCCATGCGATCGGTGCAATGCCGAGCCGAATTTTCTTTGCATCAAACATAATCCTTTCTCCTCTATAGCTAGTATTTTCTTGCTTGGGCAAGATGTATTTCTTTTTGCTTGTATGCTTCCTGTACCGATTCCGATGCCGAATTACCTGCAATACCGACATGCCACCAAGCGCCGTATCCGTCGGTCATGGTCTTAGGCAACACCTTAATATCGATCAGTACGGATTCAGGGACAGCCATTGCGTCTTTCAACGCGTAAGCCAGTTCATCAAGTGTTCGTGCCGTATAAGCTTTAAGTCCGTAGCCCCGCGCCACCATCGCATAATCGATCGGAACCATTTCACCGTCCTGCGCTCCCGTTTCAGCATTTCTAAACCGGAATTCCGTTGCAAGACTGGCAATTCCCTGCCCCATTTGTAGGTTATTAATACAGCCGAAGCCGCAATTATCAAACAGCAATACGGTAATCTTAATCCCCTCCTGCCGCGCCGTTATCAACTCGGAATGCAGCATTAAAAAAGCGCCGTCCCCGACCATGCTATACACAGGGCGCGCAGGCTCCGCAAGTTTTACCCCGACGGCGGAGGCAATCTCGTAGCCCATACAGGAATACCCGTATTCAAGATGATAGCCGCCGGGTGAATCCGTTGTCCACATCCGCTGTAAATCCCCCGGTAAACTGCCCGAGGCGCCGGTTACAACCGCATCGGCTTCGATTGTCTTGCGGATAAGCGCAAGGGCAGCCGTTTGCGTAATAACGCCGCCGGTTGCGCGGATAAAATCATCAATCGAATGAGGATTGCGCTTTTCAATAAGCGGCTGAAATCCCGTTCCGTTTTTAAGATAGGCATATTCTGAAAGCCGCTCCATCTCCGTATGCCAACCGGCTTGCGCAGCCTCGATTTCTCCCGAATATCCGGTATGATACTGCGCGTTTTTAAGCGCCGGAAGCAGTTCCGCAAGGCAGACTTTCACATCACCCACAAGCGGCAGCGCATCCAGCTTTCCCGCATCAAAGCCGCTAACATTTATCGAAAGGAACCGGACGCCGGGATGCCGGAACAGCCATTTTGAAGCAGTGGTAAAGTCGGTAAAGCGCGTCCCTACCCCGATAATCAAATCCGCCTCTTTTGCAATCGTATTGGCGGCGCTGTTTCCGGTTACCCCGACGCCGCCGAGGTTCAGCGGTTCACTGCCTGCGATGCAGCCTTTCCCCGCCTGCGTTTCTGCAAATGGAATATCAAAGGTCTTACAAAACGATAAAAGCTCAGCCCCTGCTTCCGAATACCGTACGCCGCCGCCGCAAATCACTAGCGGTTTTTGAGCGCCAGCGATGCAGGCTACCGCCTGCTTAAGCAGCGTTTCATCTGGACGGCGGCGTTCAATTGTGTGTATCCGATCCGCTAAAAAACTTTCGGGGAAATCCCAGACCTCACCTTGTACATCCTGCGGCAAGGAAATACACACCCCACCGGTCAGTTCGGGGTCGGTCAACACCCGCAGTGCATTGATAAGCGCTGTCATCAGCTGTTCGGGGCGCTGTACGCGATCCCAGTATCGGCATACTGGTCTAAAGGCATCGCTCGTAGTAACAGCCGCACTGTACGGCTGCTCTATTTGCTGCAGTACGGGGTCGCTTTGCCGTGTTGCAAAGGTATCGCCGGTAAAGACCAAGAGGGGAATATGATTTGCCGTTGCAAGCGCGCAAGCGGTTACCATATTTGCGGCACCCGGACCGATAGACGATGTGCACGCGATGATTTTTTGCCGGTTGTGCTGTTTGGCAAAACCGATCGCCGCATGACACATCCCCTGTTCGTTTCTTCCCTGATACACCCGTAAATTACCTGGGTCGGTCGCTAAGGCCTCACCGAGACCGCAGACATTTCCATGCCCGAATATTGTAAATATCCCTTCTACAAACTTTATCTTCTTACCGTCCCGCATCACATATTGGCGGTCAAGAAATGCCGTTATCGCCTGTCCAACTGTCTTTCGTACCATCGCCGATTCCTCCATCATATGGAAACTTCTAAAAATAACCGTTTTTTTAAAGATATTCCTTTATATATAGCCTCTTAAAGAACGTCGGTTAAATCCACATCTATAGTTTAAATAGTAGCATTGAACGAGCACGCCGTCAAGAATTTTTTAAGAAATGCTCATTATATACTCATTAAAAATAATAGATATAACCAATATATAACATATATATAATATTAAAATTATATTTAATATATCATTATTTATCAATTTATTGCTTGAATTTACCCAAAACCTATAGTATACTTGTGTCAGAATAGTAAGGAGGCTGAAGAAAATGATTTCTCTCGGCATTATCGGTGCAGGAAGAATCGGAAAGGTTCATGCACAAAGTATTATGAATCACATTACATCGGTGCGGCTTAAAACGATTGCCGATCCCTTTATGAATGAGGAGACCGAAGCCTCGCTCCGCGTGCTCGGTGTGTCCGATTGCACAAAAGATTATAAAAAGATATTAAATGACCCCGAAATTGATGCGGTCTTAATCTGCTCATCAACGAACACTCATGCAGACATCTCGCTTGAGGCAATCGCAGCCGGTAAGCATGTGTTTTGCGAAAAACCCGTGTCTCAAGACATTGCAAAAATCCGTCAGGTAATGGAAAAATTAAAAGGAACAAAACTTAAATATCAAGTAGGCTTTAACCGCCGGTTTGATCATAATTTTGAAGCGGTACGCGCCGCCGTCGCAAATGGAGATGTCGGCAATGTGCATATTGTACGCATTACATCTCGCGACCCTGCACCGCCGCCGCCCGAATACGCAGCCGTTTCAGGAGGCATGTTCCTCGACATGACTATCCATGATTTCGATATGGTACGCTATTTAACCGCAAGCGATGTTGTCGAGGTGTTTGCAAACGGCGCTGTGCTGGTAGATCCGCTTATCGGGGAAGCGGGCGATATAGATACGGCCATTATTTCGCTTAAAATGGCGAATGGCGCCTTAGCCGTTATCGACAATTCCCGCAAGGCGGTATACGGATATGATCAACGTGCGGAGGTGTTCGGTTCGAAAGGCCAAGCAAGCGTTTCCAACGACACGAACTCATCGCTCATCCTGAGCAGCGAGACCGGTATCCATGCTGAAAAGCCGCTCTACTTTTTCCTTGAACGGTATATGGCTTCCTTTACAAAAGAGGTGCGTATGTTCGTACAGGCAATTGAGCAGGACAGCCCCGTACCGGTTGACATTAACGACGGATTGCAGCCGGTATTGATCGCCGCCGCAGCGTTGCGTTCCTTAAAAGAACACCGTCCGGTACTTTTATCGGAAATAAAGTAAGAGGCGGAAACCGGCATGGCATTAGCGCTGATGACTGATTTATTGCGGGAGGCTGAACAACATAATAAGGCGGTAGGTGCCTTTAACGTTGCCAATATGGAAATGATTATCGGTGCGATAAAGGCGGCGGAAACGGCAAATACCCCTATTATTCTTCAAATTGCGCAGGCGCGGCTGATCTATTCCCCGTTCCATCTAATCGCACCGATGATGGTGAGCGCCGCCCGTGCCGCAAAGGTACCCGTAGCAGTGCATCTTGACCATGGACAAACCCTTGATGTCATCAAAAACGCACTCGACTACGGCTTTACTTCCGTCATGATTGACGGTTCCGCGCTTCCGCTGGAACAAAATATTGCAATAACGAATGAGACGCTTGCCGCAGCAAAAAAATACGGCGCAGGCGTCGAAGCGGAGTTGGGAACAATCGGCGGCAGCGAAGGCGGCGCCGAAAAAAAGGCCGTTACTACCGATCCCGAAACCGTAAGGGTATTTTTAAGCCGCGCTCCGGCTAATGCACTTGCCGTTGCTATCGGGAATGCGCACGGCCATTATCGAGGAACGCCGCAGCTTGATTTTGAGGTGCTGAAAACAATACGTGCACTGACACCGGCGCCGCTGGTTTTGCATGGCGGTACCGGCATCAGCGATGAAGATTTCAGGCGGTGTATAAACTGTGGTATACGGAAGGTTAACATTGCAACGGCAAATTTTGATGCTGCTGCGGACAGTATACGCGCTTATTGCGCTCAACATGATACGCCAATGTTTTTCGACATACATGAAGCCGCCGTGCAAGGCGTATACGAAAATGTTCTTCGCCACATCGCGGTTTTTAATAATGAGGAGAAAGGCTGATGTATATTGATTTTGACCGGTCTCGACCGCTGGATCTCGTGTTGTTTGGACGGGCAACCGTCGATTTAAACCCTATTGATTATTTCCATCCGCTGCAGGATTGCGTTTCATTCAAAAAATATCTCGGCGGCTCTCCTGCAAATATTGCAGTCGGGCTTGCTCGCCTCGGGAAAAAGGTCGGCTTTGTAGGAGCCGTTTCCGATGACCAGTTCGGTATCTTTATTACCGACACGTTTCAAAAAGAAGGGGTTGATATCTCCCGAATGATGCGGACAACGCACGGAGAAAAACTCGGGCTTACCTTTACGGAAATCCTCAATGAACACGAAAGTAGTATTCTGATGTACCGCAATCAAGTGGCAGACTTATCGCTTTCTACGGAGCATATTCACGAAGACTATATTCAATCGGCAAAGGCAGTGCTTATTTCCGGTACCGCATTGGCGCAAAGCCCTTCCCGTGAAGCGATGTTGAAAGCGGTTACGTTTGCAAAGAAAACCAATACACCGATTATTTTCGACATTGACTACCGTCCCTATAACTGGAAAAGCGAGGATGAAACCGCACTGTATTATTCGATCGTTGCGCACGAAAGTACTGTCATACTCGGTTCCCGTGAAGAGTATGATTTAACTGAACGGCTGATAGGGCCGGGTAAAAATGATGCAGAGACGGCAGCCTATTGGCATTCGCAAAAAGCAAAAATCGTTGTTATTAAGCACGGGAAAAAAGGCTCGACGGCGTATACGCAGGACGGAAAAGACTTTTCGATTAAACCCTTTCCGGTAAAGGCGCTTAAATCGTTCGGCGGCGGTGACGGTTATGCTTCGGCATTTTTATTCGGTATCTTTAACGGCTGGGATATGATTGAATGTCTTGAATTCGGCAGCGCTTCGGCTTCGCTTTTGGTGGCAAGTCACGGCTGTTCCGCCGATATGCCGTCTGAAGAAAAGGTGAGACAGTTTATCAAAGAGTGTAAAGCACAATACGGCGAGATGGTTGCGCGGGAGGGGTAATGACTATGAAGTACGATAGAAAATCGCTATTCGGCTACCCTACGTTTAACGAACACGGGGTACAGATACTTACGGAAACAAACGGCCTTTATGCAAATATGCTGATGAATATTTCTGTTCACCGGCTTATGGCGGGGCAAACGCTTTCTTTACGGGACTCGGCGCAAGAGACTGCGGTGCTGCTCCTTGAGGGTACCGTGCATTTTGCTTGGGAGGACAAAACCGAAATCGCCGTGCGTCCTACTACTTGGGACAATGCCGGTTATTGCCTGCATATTCCCAAAAATACTGCGGTAACCGTTACGGCGGAGCAGCCCTCGCTTGTACTGGTACAGCAAACGGAAAATTTCCGCAGCTTTACCCCTGTGTTCTATACCCCTGATACGATAAAAATCAACACCTTCGGTACCAATATCCCCGGCAATACGGCGGTGCGGGAGGTTACCACCATCTTTGATTACAGCACGGCTCCGTATTCCAACATGGTTATCGGAGAAATCTTTAACCATGCGGGGCTGTGGTCAAGCTTTATTCCGCATACCCATGAACAGCCCGAAGTATACTACTATCGATTTGATAAGCCGCAAGGATTTGGTGCCTGTTTTATCGGGGATGAGGTGTTTAAAATCAAACATGAAAGCTTTGCAGCTATCCCGGGCGGATTAACCCATCCGCAGGTTGCGGCTCCTGCCTACCGTATGGCCTATGTTTGGATGATTCGGCATCTTGATGGAAACCCGTGGACAAGCCGCTGCGATGCGCCCGAACATCACTGGATAGTTGACCAATTCGGTAGTATTGGGTATTAAATTATTCATAATATGAGAACACAGCGACTGGAGAAAATTGAAAATTTTGTTTATCATTATCAAGCGGTAACCCTTGATCAACTTTGTGATGCCTTTAAAGTATCAAAAAACACTATCCGGCGGGATATTGATGAGATCGTTAAGGGGAAGAAAATTGAAAAAACATACGGCGGGGTACGTGTTGCAAAAGAGGGGATAACGCTTCCTTCCTTTGGCGATCGCACGGTTCAAAATCTTGATCTAAAAAAACGGATTGCGCGCACTGCCTGCGATTATGTGAAAGATGGAGATATTATCTTTATCGATTCAGGCACTACGACCTGCCACATGATAGAAGGGCTGCAAAACAAACAGGTGACGGTACTTACCAATAATCTTGAATTTCTCATTCAGGCAGTGCCGTATACCGGTTTGCAAGTTTTTAGCCTCTCCGGTGAACTGGACAGGAGCACGCTTTCGTTTACCGGCCCGCATACGCTTGAGGTCTTGAAAAGTTATAATATTTCTAAGGCTTTCATGGCGGCAACTGGTATCAGCACCCATGCGGAAGTCAGCAATACGGTTCCGGCAGAATCCGTAGTAAAGAAACTTGCTATCGCCCGATCACAGGAAGTATATCTTTTGTTAGACAGCAGTAAATTTAATCAAACATCGATGGTAACCTATAGCTCTTTCAGTAATTTTGATGCGCTAATAACCGATAAACAGCCGACAGACGATTTACTCATTTCTCTTCAAAAAAATGATGTTGAAATTGTGCTCGCGGATTGTATCGGAACACCGGCATCTAGAATCGTTCCTTAAAATTCAACAGCCGAACAAAATATCAATTTTGGAGACTGTTGAATTCGTGCGCGGTAGCGCACATATAATCCGCAACTTTGCTTTGTGTAAACTTGACGTGTTTTTCAGCCGCGCTATTTCAGCGGCTGAAAATAAACCTTCCTTAAAATTGAACAACTGAACAAAGTGTCAACTTTGGAAGGTGTTCAATTAGTACGCGATAGCGTACATACAATCTGCAATGTTTGCGTGAGCAAACTCGACGGTTAACTTCGGCAACCCTATTTGGTTGCCGAGAAGTTATACCTTCCTTAAAATGCAATAGTTAAACAAAACATCAAAGTCCTTACTCTTCCTCCTGCAAGGGAATATTTTATCAATAGTTTGTTATATTTAACAATAAAATGGGTATATTTTGAGTATTTTATAAATATTTTTCTTGACGTCAGTATTTTTCAATGCTACTATTAACATATACGTATCTAAAAATACCGGTTTATATACAAAAGAACCGGCGGAATGTACGTGGACTTTAGCAAATCGGCGGAGACATTAGGAGGAAAAGATGAAAACTTTTGTAAAGCGAATGTTGTATGTTACAGCAGTGGCTGCAATGTTGTTGGGGTGTACAAAGAAAGAGGCTGTTGCGCCTCAGGCATCCGAAACAAAGACCGACGGCTTTACGGTAGGTTATTGTATCAATAATCTCAATGATACTTTCCAGACTTACATTCTGGAAGCTGCAAAAACAGCTATTACCGAAGCGGGAGGGCAGATTGAGGTTAACGACGCAACCGAGGACACTATCAAGCAGCAGGATCAGGTAAACAGTTTTATTGCAAAAGGCGTTAAGGGATTGATTGTCGTACCGGTAGATACCAGTTCGATGGATGCCATCACCAATGCGGCACGAAATGCCGGCATTCCACTCTGTTATGTTAACCGCAATCCTTTTGCCGGTAAAGAGGATAGTATGCCTGATGGCGTGTACTATGTCGGATCGCAGGAGATTGTCGCAGGGCGGCTTCAAGGCGAGCGGGTCGGGGAGCTGCTGCAAGGGAAGGGTGGTGTTGCAATTTTGGTTGGTATCCTCGGAAATGAAGGCGCATTAAAGCGGACTGAGGGAAATAAAGAAGTGCTCGCTTCAAAATATCCCGAAATCACCGTGCTTGCCGAACAAACGGCGAACTGGCAACGCGACCAAGCGGTTACCGTTACCGAAAACTGGATTACGACGTACGGCCATAAATTGAATGCGATATTGGCGAATAATGACGAAATGGCGCTGGGCGCTATTAAGGCGCTGGAAGCTGGGAATAGAAAAGATGTTTTTGTTCTCGGTGTAGATGCAACGCTTGACGGACGGAATGCCGTACGCGAAGGGTTGATGGCGGCAACGGTATTTCAGGATGCGAACGGACAAGGTGGTGGCGCTGCAAAGGTTATCACCACAAAGATAAAGGGTGGCAACCCCGAAAAAATAACGTGGGTACCGTTTCAATTGGTTGATAAGGACTCTCCGCTATTGAAATAAGGCGCCTTTAAAAGGTCTGTTTATTTTTACGAGGCGGATCATCTATGGAGGATGTACGGATGAGTGACGGCAATTACATTTTGCAGATGAAGAATATTTCGAAGCTTTTTCCCGGTGTGCGTGCGTTGGATTCCGTACATCTTGATGTAAAACGCGGGGAAGTCCATGCCTTAATGGGAGAAAATGGTGCCGGAAAATCGACATTGATGAAATGTCTTATCGGTATTCAACCGGTGAGTTCCGGCGAGATTATCTTTGACGGCAGACAGCTCCCGCAGTATTACACGACTGCAGAAGCGCTTTCGTGGGGGATATCCATGATCCATCAGGAACTTTCCCCCGTAGCCGAACGGCCGATTATGGAAAATATTTGGCTTGGAAGGGAGCCTCTTTATCGAACCGGTTTAGTTAATCATAAAAAAATGTATGAAATGACTAAAGCTGTACTGGAACAGGTACACCTGCAAGAAGATCCTAAGACGAAGGTTGGATCTTTAACAGTAGCAAAGATGCAGATGGTAGAAATTGCAAAAGCGGTTTCCTATGACGCAAAGCTCATCATTATGGACGAACCAACTTCCGCCTTAACGGATAGGGAGCGAGATCAGCTTTTTTCCGTTATAAGAAAGCTTAAAAGCGAAAATAAAAGCATTATCTACATTACGCATAAGCTGGATGAAATTGCGCAAATTGCAGATACTGTCAGCATCTTCCGCGACGGCCATTTTATCGCCTCTCATGCCGCGAAAGATTTATCGATGGAACAGATGATAACCGAAATGGTCGGGCGTCCTGTTGATACGATGTTTCCTAAAATTCCCTGTCCTATCGGAGAGGATATCCTTTCGGTAGAAGGTTTAAGCGATGGACGGTATTTTACTGATGTTTCTTTTTCGTTACGGAAAGGAGAAATACTGGGACTTGCCGGTTTGGTAGGCGCCGGAAGAACCGAAATTATCGAAACTATTTTCGGTATCCGCCGCGCTGTAGCGGGAACGGTCAAAATAAACGGTAAACCGGTCCAGATTAAAAATCCCCGTGATGCAATTAAACATAAGATAGCGCTTCTTACCGAAGATCGGCGGCTTTCAGGCATCTTTCCCGTATTGCCGGTGAGCGACAATATCGTAATATCCAACATCAATCGCTATATCAACCGTTTTGGCCTTTTACATAAAAAGAATATTTTAAAAGATTGTAGTGAATATGTGCGGTCGATAGAAATTAAGACGCCTAGTGTCGGGCAGCAAATTCAATTTTTATCGGGGGGAAATCAACAAAAGGTTCTCATTGCGCGGTGGCTTTTAACCGAGCCGGATATTCTGTTTCTTGACGAACCGACGCGAGGAATCGATGTCGGTGCAAAGGCTGAAATTCACCGTTTTATCAGCATGCTTGCAGGACAGGGAAAAGCCATCATTATGGTTTCTTCCGAAATGCCTGAAATACTCGGTATGAGCGATAGGATTGTCGTCGTTGCGGAAGGACATGTTACCGGTATCCTCGAAAATAAAAACCTTACGCAGGATACTATTATGGCCTATGCTTCAAACAAAGCGGACTTAGCGGTTTAAAAAAATATACTGATACTTACGAGGAGGAATAAGGATATGGCTGGAGCAGGGACAAGTCGCTTTGATATAAAAACGTTAAAGACGCTGATACAAACCTACGGTATCGTGCTGGTGCTCATTCTGATGATTATTATTATCTCGATATTAAATCCGAGATTCTTAGGTTTAACAAATATTTTTAATGTACTGAGCCAAACGGCCATTTACGGTATTTTGGCGCTCGGTATGACCTTTGTCATCACCTCACAGGGAATTGATCTTTCCGTCGGTTCGGTACTTGCATTGGCGGGCTGTATTATGGCAAGCATCGGGCAGGTTGCAGGTGCTGTACCGCGCTATTTCCCGAACTTACCTCAAATGCCGCTTATTGTTCCTATTCTTGCGGCCTTATCGGTAGGCGCCGCTTCAGGTGCGCTGAACGGATGGCTTATTTCGGCAACGCACATCCCGCCGTTTATTGCCACGCTCGGTATGTATACCGTCGCGCGCGGTCTTGTGCTTGTTTATACGGGCGGCACGCCGATCAGCAATTTGCTGTCCGGCTTTGATGTGATCGGACAGGGCAAGCTTTTCGGATACATTCCGGTTGCGGTACTGGTGTATGTTGTGATGATTATCATTTCGTGGATACTGCTGCATAATACCAAGTTCGGCAAGGCTGTCTATGCACTCGGCGGGAATAAACGGGCAGCGGAAATTTCCGGCGTAAATGTGAATAAAACGCTGATTATCATCTATGCCTATTGCGGACTGCTTGCCGGTGTTGCAGCTATTGTGTATGCAGGACGGGCGGGTAGTATGCATCCTTCCGCTGCAACCGGCTACGAGCTGACGGCGATTGCCGCAACAACGGTTGGCGGCACCAGTCATACCGGCGGTATCGGCACGATTTGGGGTGCAGTTGTCGGAGCTCTGCTTATTTCCGTATTGCGGAATGGGCTTACGCTTTTGTCAGTCAGTTCCTATTGGCAGCAGATTGCCGAAGGTGTCATCATTGTAGCGGCGGTTATCGTCGATATGCGGAAAAATAAGGGGAAAAAATAAATGGACAAGATACGGATAGGTTCAGTCGGTTTAGGCCGCTTAGGACTTGAACACGCAAAAAATATTGCAACCAGAATCCCGGGCGCGGAACTGGTTGCTTTGTGCGACATCGATACCGAAAAACTGCACAGGGTTGGGAAAGAACTCGGTGTTCGCCATTACTGTACGACTTTTGAAGAAATGCTCGCCATTAAGGGGCTTGATGCGGTAGCGATTGTTTCCCCATCGGCTCTCCACTGTACGCAGATTGCGCAGGCTTTGGAGCGCGGTAAGCACGTATTTTGTGAAAAACCGCTCGGTACCAGCCTTGAAGAATGCCGCCTTGCAGAAAAAGCGGTAGAAGCCCATCCCGACGCAGTGTTTATGCTTGGGTTTATGCGCCGTTTTGATGAATCCTACCGCTATGCAAAGGAAAAAATCGATGCAGGCGAGATCGGCCGTCCGGTACTGTTTCGCTCGTATAGTCAGGATCCGGTCAGCTGTATTAACGGCGCGATTGCCTTTGCTCCGCACAGTGGTGGCGAATTTTACGATATGTCTTCTCACGATATTGATCTTGCCCGTTGGATGCTTTCAAGCGAACCTGTTTCGGTCTATGCAGTCGGCGGTTGTTATGCGTATCCCGAATTTGCTCAGTATGAAGACGGTGATAATGTCTCCTGCTTAATGAAGTTTAAAAACGATGCAATGGCCTTCCTCTTTGCCGGTAGAACCGCACCGCACGGGTATAACGTCGAAACGGAAATTATCGGAACGAAGGCAACGCTGCGAATCGCTTCCGTACCGCAAAAGAACTTGGTTGAAATCCTTGACCGGTACGGTGTCCGCAAAGAGTGTTCGGAGAATTTTCAGGAGCGGTTCGCACAGGCTTATCTGCACGAAATGGAAGCATTTGTAGACTGCATCCGCTCAAGGCGGAAACCGTCCGTCTCCGTATATGACGGTACGGCGGTATCCGTTATTGCCGGTAAATGTACCGAATCTTTTCGAAGCGGAAAACTGATAGCTATCTAATATGCAAACTCTGCGCTTAACCGAATATAGTGGTTGAACTGCTTGCCGATAGCTTTGGCACGCCAGTCTGCAAGCTGTCTGGCGGCTTCTTTTCGAATCGCAACTTCTCCTGTATTGCCATCATCATCAGTAATGTTACTAAGTTTTTGGCCATACCAATTGGGTTTAGTTGCCTTATAGATATTTTGCCCTACACCCGGGTTGATATTTGCCTCAAACACATAGCCGAATTTAAACAGCATATACCCGCCTGATTTTAAAATCGGTAAATGGCAGCTGATATCCAATGCAAGCTGGTTAACATATTGGATGGTCTGTTGTCGCATAAAAGGATTTGCATAAAGATATGCGTGGGTTATTGGTCCTGAGTCATTTGTTATAGTTGCATGGTTACGTGTTGAACCATCAGTTATATAGTCTTTTGAAATATAATTTTTTAGTATTTCAGGATCGGTAATACTTTCATTTACATTTGCATGGCGGACAAAAGTATTCGACACATTAATATCTAACCCATAGAGCGGCCTGAACTTTAGTTTCAGTAGAATCCTATCCGAATTAGGTTCCAAATTACTACCGAGAGGAACTCCATTGTGGGTATAATTCTGATAGTTCGGTACGCCTATAGAAGAGCCATCAAAATGCGTATATGTATAGGGAAATACAAATGTATAATTCAAATCGACAAAAGAAAACCAGTGCGTCTTAGGCATGGTATAGCTTACTCCGAATTGCCCCGACATACGCCATTTTGCATCTTTTTTGAACTTAACAATTTCGTTAAATCCGAGGTCATCAGCATAGAGGGCTCCGTCTAATCGTAAACCCTTGACCGGTTTAATCGTAAAAGTTCCACCTATGAGGCTATTATCAGGAAAGGCATACAACCCTTGGCTGATAAAAAATGCAGAGAAAGGAAGTAAGTAAATAGGCTCAAACCGATTACCATAAATAATCGTATCAACGATCCCAAATGAAAGCCATGACAGCGGGCGTATATTCAATGAATGGATGGCTAAAAACTTTCCCGGCTGATGGTTAGCACCGTTGTCACCTGTTGCAGTTAATGTCAGCAATGCTTGATTATATGTCCATTTTTCTTTATTGACAACAAAGGTAAATTGCCCTTGATGCATTGCTTGAGATCCGACAAAGAGGCTGTTATCGTAAAATGGACCATGATTGGTACGTGCAATACCGGCAGTAACATAATACTGAGGAGTACCAAAAGCAATCCCCGTGTTAAATACCGGCAGTACCAGAAATTTGCCGGCAAAGACTCCGTCATCCGCAAGGTCATATTTTGAATATTGAAAGAGCGGTGTTAACGCCTGGGAAAAAAACTTATTAGTCAGAAAAACACTCACCCTTCCGGAAATCGTAAAAAGTCTATGCAATGAATAATTAATATCCATAAAGGGAGCCAAATTTAATTCATACTGCTTTTGGGGAGCTTTTACCGCTATTTCAGCCAACCCACCAAAATGAAAGACTCTTCCAAAAAAGCGATTATAATACTCTTCAGCCCGCCGCCGCTGACCGGCATCGCCTGTATCAATAACAATTTGCAAAATACGTTGTATCTCTTGCAGAGGATATGGCCGAATATTGGGGGCATCATTAATTAAACCGCTCCCCTCCCATATCGACAAATCCTCATAAAAGGGATCAAATACATTGACTGCAGCCTGGGCGCCTATATTCATATATAGTGCAGCAAACAAAAGCCCAACGCACAAAATCTTTTTCATCATAACCTCGTTTTTTCATAATGATTTCTATAGTATTTCACGAAATTACCAAAAACAGGCAATATACTCAAGCAGGAACATCCTATATGAGCAGACTTTACCGGATCGTATATTTAACCGAAGAATAAATATCCACCGCGTGTCCCTTCTTTCTCCCGGATACAATCGTCCAGTTCAGCCCCGCATTCAGTTCAAGCTGTTTTATCACCCGGTATGAGCCTTCCAACGAAATCGTATGAAAATATGCAGGGTTCCCATACGGGGTCTTTGCCTGTGCTATCGCTTCATAGTGATCGGCATCAGGGTAATAGATACCCGGCTTCCCGGGTTTTTCTTTACTGGGATCAAAAAAATTATCTTCGTTTTCTCCCTTCACCAAAAAACGATAGCCAAGCTTTGCACGGTATTTTTGGGGTTCCGTTAGCGTAACTTGTAAAAAGGCTCCTATTGTATCCGGTCCATAAGGATTTGCAACCCATTGCCGGATATACGAGTCTGTCATTCCCTTGCCTGCAACAGTATCCTTCCGGCGATGGTAGAGACTGATATGCTTATTTTCCATTATATACATCCACGGGTTGGCGTATAAAAACTCACCTGTTACGGAAAGATGTCCAAAACTGAACGGATGGATATACTCAATACCGGCTAACCCGCCGAGGCTGTTAGGAATATTCCGGGCTTTAGGGTAGTTTTTCAGTTCAAATGATGTTTGAAATTGATTTTGACCGTATTGACCATATAACCGCAAACCTCGTATCGGAACTATATCAATACCGACACCGAATTGGCAACCAAGACTTGCTTTTCCGGAGTCTTCAGAAGCATTTCCATTAAAAGTCTTCTCTCGCCAGCCGAAAAAATTATGAAAAATCATCATTGGATTTAAATATTTAGGGTCAAACGGAGCATTAAGTACGATCCCTTCGTAAAGGCGGAGTGTAATCCAATCAATTGGACGAAACGAAGCTTCGTGAGAAAATACAAATCGAGTAGGCTCTAATTCCAATACATTCAGTGCTAATCGTACCTTCTTATAGAAAAATGAGGCGGTTATGTAATCCAGTCGATCTACGGTATCCGCAAGCAGCATACTACCTGCTAGCGACCTGCCGATATTTAAAGCTCCGCGTCCAATGGTAAAGTTAAAGAAGTGATTACCAAGACTGAGTCCCGCCTGAGTAGGAAAGGCAGCTTCAAAGGCATTGCCTTCCAACGGCAAATTGGTATATGGATAGGACAATACCGCAGCCCAGTAATTTTTCTTTAAGCTGAGGTTAGCAAAAAAATCAACATACCGGGTAAACATCACATGCATTGGGATAGAAACAATAGCAGGAGTTCTATTATACCGTAAAAAACTATCAAGCCGAGGTTCATTTTCACGGTTGTGTACATATTGCCCCTGCAGCGCAAAAATGCCGTTCACATCAAATGAAAAATATTTACGAGTAAACAAAAACGAATGCCCGGAAAAATAATCGTGCATCATACGGTACAGCGGTTCACTCGCCTGAGGTATAGCAGCATTGTCAAAAGTAGAAAAATATTCGGCAAGCTCACCCTTAGAAAGCGGTTGCCGGTCTGCAAGCGTCGTCTGCCGCGATTCGACCGACAAAATATGCATTGCATCATAAATCCAATGGTCATTTTCTACAAATAACGCATATGGAGTATCCGCAAAAGCAAAAACGAACATTTCTAAAGATAGTAATAAAATGACAATAAAACGCTTCATTTTTTAATCCTAAGAGATAATTGGAAATACTATAGATAAAACGTAAAGCGATGTCCAGCTGCACATATCAACAGATCGCCCAAAAAATCTTGGACGTATGCCGGCAAGCTCCTACACAATATCATAGGCATTTTGAAGTTTTGTTTACGGCTTGCTTTTACCGACTGACCGTGCTAGGATAAAAGCTGTCTTATAAAGGGCTGCTTATATGCGAATTGCTATTATCACCGAGTGTTATCTTCCGGAAATTAACGGCGCCGTATATCATATCGAAGCGCTGAGGAAAGGTTTAATTGAATTAGGGCATGAGGTTCTTATCGTTAAGCCCGATGCAAATACAAAGCATCATCATATTACCGACGGTATTTTATACAGTCCTGCCGTAAAATTGCCCCATCTTTACAATTACTCTGTCTCTTACCCGCATAGTAGAACCAGATTAAAACTGCTAAAAGAATGGAATCCCGATATTATCCATATTCACCATGAATTCAGCCAAGGCCTATTCGCCTTGTATGCAGGGCGTAAACTCAATATACCGATCGTATACACGTGTCATAGTATGTATTACGATTATATTCACTATTTCGGTGCATTGCAGAATCTTAAAGCGGTAAAAGATTTTATTGATCACGGTATTTTACGATATACCAATGCCGCCAAAGCGGTTATCTGTGCGTCGACAAAACTGGAAGATTTTTTAAAACAGTGCAAGGTAACAACGCCGATCTATAAAATTCCCAATGCATGCATTACGTCCGATTTTGCAGAAGAAACGCTTAATCAAGATGTTGTTCGTAATCTCAAAATACAATACAACATCAAACCTGAAGATTTTGTTGCTTGTTTTTGCGGTAGACTTGCAGCGGAAAAAAATCTTTCCCTTACGTTAGAGTATTGGAAAGATTTTGCAGCCGGTATGCCGAATGCAAAATTATTTATAATCGGGGACGGTCCCGCTAAAGCTGAGCTTGAGAAGCAGGCCAAGGATTATGGCATTGGAAATTCGGTAATTTTTACCGGAGCCGTATTGCATGAAAATATCAAATACTATTATCACTTATGTGATGCATATATTATGACTTCGCTTTCAGAAAATCATTCGGTTTCTGCTTTGGAAGCAATTGCCTGCGGCATGCCTGTCGTCCATCTATACGATAAAGAAAATGAAGATCAATATATTGAAGGAGTGACGGGTTTCGCATTTAAAGATTCGTCCGCGTTTAATAAAATCCTACACAATCTGTATGAAAAAAAGCAAAGCGCTAAAAATAGCAAAACGCTCAAAGAGGAAATAAGCTCAGCTGCATTACAAGACAATTATCAAACGATGACGCAGAAAATTGTAGAGGTTTACCAACAGGTACTTGCAGAACCCCATAATCCGTAAAGCCCTTCTGTGCGAAATTTTATCTAAAATTTCGCACATTTTTCCCACAAATGGATAAACGCATCAGGTAGACTAGATAAAAACCGCGGAAAAACTGAGACTGTGAGGCCATTTGAACCATCTTCAACTGTTGTACATCCGTGTACAACAGTTGAAGGCGAGTTTTGTGTACGCACAAAACATCGCTGCTGTATGGAACTACTGCCATCCTTGGCAGTTCTGGTCGAATAGTCTCAGTTTTTCCGTGGGGATGTTAAAAAACGATCTGATGCGTTTATTCATCCATCCCGTTCACTCTTTTTTTCTTTTAGGCTATACTGCCCTTTATGATTACAGTAAGCGATGTTAGTTTAAAATTTTCGGAAAAACCTCTTTTTAAAGATGTCAATTTAAAATTTACCCCCGGGAACTGCTACGGCATTATCGGAGCGAACGGAGCGGGAAAGTCAACCTTTCTCAAGTTGCTTTCAGGCGAATTAGAGCACGATAGCGGTGAAATCAGTATTACGCCGGGCGAGCGGATGGCGGTACTGCGGCAGGATCACTTTGCTTTTGATGAATATTCCGTCAAAGACACCGTATACATGGGCTACCCGCAGCTCTACAAAATTATGAAAGAGCGGGAAAACATTTACGAAAAAGAAGATTTCAGCGAAGAGGACGGTATCCGCGCCTCGGAGCTTGAGGGTGAGTTTGCCGACATGGGCGGCTGGGAGGCGGAAAATCAGGTAGAACAGATGCTTTCCGGTCTCGGTTTGGAAGAGGCAAACCACGAGCGCATGATGAGCGAGCTGGACGAAAGCCAGAAGGTGCGTGTGCTGCTGGCACAGGCGCTGTTCGGCAATCCCGATATTCTTTTGTTGGACGAACCGACGAACGGTCTCGACCTTGAATCCATCAGCTGGCTGGAGGAGTTTCTCATTGAGTTCCCGAATACGGTGATCGTGGTATCGCATGACCGACACTTTCTGAACACCGTGTGTACGCATATTTGCGATATCGACTTTGGCAAAATCCGTATGTACAGTGGTAACTACGACTTCTGGTATCAGATGAGTCAGATTATGCAGCGGCAGGCACGCGATCAGCAGAAAAAACGCGAAGAAAAGATGAAAGACCTGCGCGAATTTATCCTGCGCTTCGCTTCTAACGCGGCAAAAAGCCGGCAGGCAACCAGCCGCAAAAAAGTGTACGATAAACTTGCTCTGGAAGAACTGGAAGTTACCACCCGAAAATTTCCGTATGTCCACTTTAAACCGGATAGAGAAATCGGCAATAACGTTGTCCGCGTAGAAAAGCTCAACTATACTTCTAAGGAAGAAGGTTCGGGCAACGGTATTACGCTGCTCAAAGATTTCAGCTTGACCGTGAACCGAACGGATAAAATCGCCTTTGTCGGGCAGGAGCATAACTCAAAATCGGCATTCTTCGATATTATCGCCGGTGTTAAAACCGCCGATTCGGGGGATGTGTATTGGGGACAGACCGTTACGAATGCCTATCTCAGCAAGGATAATTCCAGCTACTTTGAAACCGATTTGAACATTACCGACTGGCTGCGGCAGTTTTCCACCGAACAGGACGAAGCTTACGTGCGCGGTTTTTTGGGACGAATGCTTTTTACCGGCGATGAATCGCTCAAACCCGTCAAGGTACTTTCCGGAGGTGAGAAGGTACGCTGTATGCTCAGTAAGCTGATGCTTTCCGGCGCCAATGTGCTGATTATGGATGAGCCGACCAATCACCTCGACTTGGAAGCGATTACCAGCTTGAACGAGGCGCTCATCGCCTTTCCGGGCGTAGTACTATTCAACTCACATGACCACGAGTTCATTTCGTCCATCGCAAACCGCATTGTAGAAATTACCCCCGGCGGTGTAATTGACCGGATGATGCCTTTTGACGACTATATTCGCGATGAGCACGTCCACGAACTCCGCAATGAATATTACGGCGGTGCTGCAAAGAAGATATTGATTTAATACATATACCTTTCCATAAGCATTTTGAAATATACTGTTAAACAGCGTACATCCGCGTACCTCTCTACCGATGTACGTCCATATACATCGGTAGAGGACAAGTTTTGTTCCAAAACTTATTTCTGACTTATTCCCCGCCCATCCTTGGGCGTTCTGACGACGAGATTTGTGCATAGCAACGAAGTAGATGCACCGTCTATTTCAAAAGAGCACTTGACATAGCACTCAATATCATATATACTCGTCCTGTTATTTCAAGATATGGGCTATTAGCTCAGTAGGTAGAGCAACGCCCTTTTAAGGCGTGGGTCGATGGTTCGAATCCATCATAGCTCAAAAGACTGCAAGGGTGCTTGCAGTCTTTTTTTTTACGCACTTAATTTTAAGGTTTAAAGGAGGAAAAACAATGATACAACCGATAGAAGTAGAGGTTAGGAGTTATGAACTGGACGCGTATAATCACGTAAATAACGCCATATATTTAAACTATTTGGAATATGCCCGTATGGAATACCTACGCCGTATCGGTTTTGATTATGTCGGGTTAATCGAAGAAGGCTATATGCTCTATGTAACTCATATCGATATACACTATAAATATTCCGCGCGACTTTACGATAAACTTCGTATTGACGTTACGCCCATCAAACTCGGCAAACTCTCGGGAACTTTCCGGCAGGTAATCACAAATCCGGAGGGCATTGTCTGTGCTGAAGCTGAGGTTTCGTGGGGCTGTGTAGATAAAACCGGTAAACCGGCAAAACTACCCGACAAGTATTTAGTCGAAGGCCTTGTCCCAGAGAAAAAGTAGTTTACACGCTTTTTATTTTATAGAATTCTCAATTTTATTTAGAGCTTTTCTTTAGATTTAATTTTCTTTACCACCACTACTTATTTCTTGCTGGACACCTACCGGCAAAAGGGTTATACTTTTCTTGTATGCACAACATGCACACGGCTCCGCTTATTATTACCTTCTAAAAGGCGGACAAGATAGGCGGAGGTGATCTTTTGTCATAAAAGGAGAGTTTTGACAAAATGAATGAAAAAAGTACCATCCACACCCATCAAGAACAAGTAGATAAGGCGTATGTCACCACCGAAAAGGTAAGAAATCGTTTTTCTTTAAGAAAAAAACTTATTCTCATCTTTGGTATTTTAATCGCAGCTGCGGGAATAATCGAAATTGTTTTCGCTGTTGTCATTGCACGAAAGGCAGTAACAGAAAAAATTGAAGCCCACCTTATCGACAAAGCAAATGATACCGCTGAAATTATTAACGGGAGAGTAACGTCGTTATTACAGTTTATCGAAGGGATTTCCCGTATGCCGATTCTTCGAGGTGTAAATTCTTCATCTGCCGCAAAATTAAGCTTTCTCGCAAAAGAAGTAGCCTTTAACGAAAAAATAGTAGAATTAAATATGACGGATGCGCAAGGACAATGTTTACTTGCCGATGGAAGTATATTATCCGTCATTAACAGAGATTGGTTTCGTGCCGCCATTGCAGGGAAGTCTTTTTTTTTCGGAACCGTATATCTCGCGTGCAAACGGTCAATTGATCAATACCCTTTCCGTGCCTGTATATGATGATGACAAAACTATCGTAGGAGTGTTGTCTGCCGATATCTCAGGTTTTACTTTGTCCGAAGCCATTGCCGATATCGTCGTAGGAGAATCCGGTAACTGTTATATTATGGGCTCGTCAGGAATTATCATCGCAGATAGGGATACCGATTTAGTGCAAAAACAAGATAATATCATCGAACAAGCAAAAACAAACGCCTCGCTCGCATCAACTGCTGTCTTTTTACAGCATGTCCTTGATAGCAGCGAAGGCGAAGTCTGTTACTATGACTATCAAGGGGTTGATTATATCGCATCATTTGCAACAGTCAAAGCTACTCGTTGGTCGATTATCATACGCGCTCCCGTCAACGAATTTATGGGAACCGTCAACACGCTCCGTACCGCGATGATTGGTATTGGTATTAGCGTACTGATCGGTGCACTGATCGTGGTCTATTTTGTTGCCCGTACAATGGTAAAACCGGTTCAGACTGCTGTTAATGCCTTAAAAAATATTGCGCAAGGGGAAGGAGATTTAACAGTTCGGCTACCGGCGATCGGTAATGATGAGGTAACGGATTTGTCCGAATACTTTAACAAAACGATCGATAAGATTGGTACATCGATACGAACGGTTGGGAGCAATAGCCATACCATGGAAGAAATCGGCGATGAACTTGCCTCCAATATGACCGAAACGGCAAGCGCAGTAAACCAAATTAGCGCAAATATTGACGGTGTTAAACAGCAGGCCTTAACTCAAGCCGCCAGCGTTACCGAAACCGCAGCAACTGTTGAAGAAATCGTACGGACGATTAAACAGCTTAATACCAGTATTGAAAATCAAGCGGGCAGTGTTGCACGATCCTCCGCTTCAGTAGAACAAATGGTAGCAAATATCGCTTCCATCAGCCAGACGCTCAGCAAAACCGATGGCGCCATCGGAAATTTGACAACAGCAACCGGAGACGGCAAAGCCACTCTTGTTACCTCGAATACCGTGACGCAAAAAATTGCAGAAGAGTCCGGTTCGTTAATGGAGGCTTCCAGCGTTATTCAGCATATCGCATCACAAACAAACCTACTTGCAATGAATGCTGCAATAGAAGCTGCTCATGCAGGTGAAGCAGGCAAAGGATTCGCCGTCGTTGCGGATGAGATACGTAAACTTGCAGAAGAGTCCTCGATGCAAGGGAAAACTATTACCGCTACACTAAAAAACTTGACCGGAGAAATAGAGATGCTTTCAAGCTCGTCAAAAACCGTGGAGGAAAAATTCAATACGATTTTTAACTTTGCCGAACAGGTAAAAGAGATGAGTAATACGGTTACCGAAGCAATGCGGGAACAGGAAAACGGCAGTAGAGAAGTATTAACCGCTATGAAAGATATCAATACGGTAACGGCGGAAGTACAGGCCGGCTCAGAAGAAATGCTGAAAGGTGGTGAAAGTGTTGCAGACGAAATGCAGAAGCTTGATGAACTTACTCGTGTTATTACCGATAGCATGAGCGAAATGGCATCCGGTGCGGTGCAGATTAATAACGCTATACAAGAAGTGAATGAGCTTACGCAGAAAAACAAGCATAGCATTGAGAATCTTGCAAAAGAAGTCTCAAAATTTAAGGTGTAATATGTAAAACATAAGGTACCGCTACCGGGTTGTTTTACTACATCCTGACATAGAGGAGTCCGAAATGTATAGTCGGAAAATTGATCTTAAAAAGATAAGTGTCCTTATATATGCACTGGTCTGTATTATGCTGTTGGGAAATGCCTGTACAGCGCAAGAAGGCAAAAGCGATTCGAAGGGTATGACAGCTATCACGGACATGAAAGGCGCCGAGCTGGACACCATTATGAACGACAAGGCGGAAAAAGAGCAGTATCTTGTTATCGATGTGCGTGAAAAATATGAGTATGATGCAGGGCATGTCCGCTATGCAATCAACATCAGCCTTAACGATATCGGTAACAGACTGAGTGATATTGCCGACCTCAAGGATAAAAATATTATCGTTATTTGTAGAAGTGGAAGACGGAGCCGAGCAGCTGCAGAAATCTTACAAAAGAACGGATTTAAAAAACTGTTCAACGCGGATGGAGTCGGCAGCTACTCTTATAAATCGCTCACCAAAGTCGCAAATGTACGGGGAAAGCAGATGCAGGAGTTGGTAAATACCGGAAGATATTCGGTAGTCGATGCACGGGAACCTGCGGACTATGCCGTTTCGCATTTAAAGGGCGCGATATCGGGGAATGCGAATACCCTTGCTGAATTACTCCCTAAACTGCCTAAAGACAAACCGGTACTGACCTACTGCTATTCCGGCAACCGCGCTTTTGCCATTGCGGAAAAATTAGCAGCTGCAGGATACACGGTGATAAACAGTTTAGACGGCACTAACGAATACTCAGCCTTTGAATTGGTAAAATAACGGAAGATCCCTTGATAGCCGCTAAAAATTTTACCTTTTAGCGGCCTTTCTTGGGCACCTCTAAAAACTCGGTTAGATTTTTAGAGGTGCCCCTTCTGTTTAACTTACAACTAACGTATGATAACTATGCGCTGCGTTTATTTACACTTCACCGGGGGCAAGTTGGGTTAAAATTTCGGTGTGGTCTTCGAAGATGGCAACTGTGTGTTCCATGTGGCAGGAGCAGGACTTGTCGGCGGTGACAACCGTCCATCCATCGGCACGGGTTTTAACATCCGCCGTACCGAGGTTGATCATCGGTTCAATCGCGATTACCATACCGGGTACCAGCCGCGGATTTGGCGCACCACGCTCCGGTACGTTCGGAATATTGGGGTCTTCGTGCACCTTAAGCCCAACTCCGTGTCCGCAGTATTCATATACAACGCCGTATTTATACTGCCGCGCTAAATCATATACCGCGCGGGATATCGCATTTACACGCTTCCCTGCCTGACAGGCGGCAATTCCTGCGTAGAGGCAGTCGGTAGTAACCTTTAAGAGCTGGGCTCGTTCAGGGCTTACATTTCCGACTGGTACCGTTACGCACGAATCGCTGATGTATCCGTTGAGGTCAATACCGATATCCAGCGATACGAGGTCTCCTTCCCGTACGATTTTCTTTTTGCTGGGAATGCCGTGAATAACTTCTTCATTGATGGAGATACAGGCTGCCCCCGGAAAATCTTCTGCATACCATGCGGGAACGCCGCCGATACTCTTAATGTACTCAACACAAAAGTCATCCAGCGCTTTAGTGGTTATGCCAGGTTGCACACGAGGAGTCAGCTCTTTAAAGAGCCGTGCCAATGCCTTACAGGATAGGCGAATGCCGTCTATCTGTTCCTTTGTCTTAATCCGTATCATATATTCCTTACCTTTTGCGCAGCCTTACCGTCTTAGGAGGATACACCGGTTATCTTGTGTTAAGGATATCCGGCATACCGTTAACGTCAAAGCTGCTGCTGATAGTTTTTTTTCAACTTTGTTATACCACGGATACGGGGATTCATCCGCACGGATGCCGCTGCGCATCCGTCACCGGTGCTAAAATCACCCATCCGGTAATAAATTTCCGCCATCTTTTTTAATATTTCCGCATTATCCGCTTTACTCAACCCAAAATCAAGCGCGGCTTCGCAGCAATCGAGCAGTAGATCATCGGCAAGGGCATAGATCAGTTTCTCGCGGATAAGTTTGCGGGCGAGGATAAGAACTTCGGGGAAAAAATGGCGGAAATATGCCTGCTTCTGCTCTTCGCGGATAATCCGGTCAAGCAGCAAAAAAGACTCATAATAGTGATCGCGGAAATACAATTCCTCTGCAAGAACAAAACCGCAATCCATAAAATCTCCTCTGCTAAAGTAATGGCGGAGCGAAAACGAAGGCTGTACCGACCGAAGCCGTAAAAACTCCTGTACTGCTTCGTCTTCTGCATTATGGAAAAGGTCAAAAAAAATCAGCGTAGCTCTGCTTTCAGGATCTGCCCGCTCTTTTAACCAGGTACGGTAATCAAAACTTTCACCTTTTTTAGCGGTCTTATTATAGAAAAAATCAAACTCCGCCCGACGTTTTACATCGAGCAATGCTTCATAGGCGCGGATAAGCCGCATCAGCTCTTGCTCATTTGCTCTTTTGCCGCCGGTATTCCGAATATTATGCGGAATATCGGGATGCAATTCTTTAGCTTTTTTTCTAAATGCCCGTTTGATTTCTGCGGTCGAAGCAGAAGGAGAAATATCTAAAATCTTATAATAATCTTCTATTTCTAGAACTTGATGAGCTGATCGATTTCTGCGTCCTTCTTCGCTATCCTGCTGTCCGCTTTCCGCCTTACTACCCAATATTTGCCCCCGCACGGCGAGCATCCGCAGCATTCCGCAATGTATCGAAGTAGTCAATCATAAAACCGCAGCTTTCCAATGCATTCATCACATTCCGAGTAAATTTATCCGAAAACAAGCCGCGGCTTACGGTCAGAACGCAGCCCTTACAGCCTTCTTTCAGGCCGTGTTCTTTTAGGATAGTTACAACAGCAGAATCGGGTTTGGAGGTAAAAAGCGGTTTTTCGGCGCAGAAAACGACAATATACTCGTACATATTAAGCCGATCGGTATCGGCCAACGCATATCCGTTCAAAACGCGAACGTCATCACACTGATTATGAGCCGCCTCTTTTAAGGCTTCCAGAAGAAGCTGTGTTTGTGCCTTTTCTCCTTTATCAAAATACACTAATACTGCTGTCATAATGATATCATAATAAAAAAAATTTTTTTATTATGCAAGCGCCCATCTTTTGAAAATAGCAAAACGTTGAATATTGAAAACCTCTAGAAGCTATCACAAAAATCCATGTACGTTTGCAAAAGACGCTTGTTTTTTCTATAATGCTAAGATGATAATGAGTATGCAAAAACCGTTCTACGAAAAATTCGTTAAAAAAAACGCCTCTCCCCGGACGCAAGATAAAGCGGATCATGTTCAGTCAAAAGAAAGCCGTCAGAACCATCAATCAAAAGATAAAAAGCAATATACAAAAGTTTTCGGTGAGAAGCTCAATCAAAAAAATGAGAAATTGCGTGGAAGCCGAAACAGTACGCCTTATACCTTTGGAAAACCTGTTTTTTCCGGACTTACGTCAGAAGCAAAAAATATCTTAGAGTATTTTCCTATGTTGTTGGATCAGGTTTTACCGCTTGATGCAAAAAAGAAACAACTGTTACCGCAGCATATTCACACGCTTTTCCATGAACTAACGGATGAGCGAAGCAGCAGAAAAACGCACTATTTAAATGATCCGGTAAAGCTTTCTGCATACACGCACTATTATGTGTGGTGGAATTTAGTGCGGCTTACGAAACTTCTGCAGAATCTTGAGATCCCGCTTGATGACGGCGATTATGCGGCAGATTTCGGTTCGGGGCCGCTTACTTTGGTCTGCGCTTTGTGGATTGCAAAACCGAAGCTACGGAAAAAACGGCTGACATGGTATTGTGTAGATATTTCCAATAAAGTGCTTAGCTTCGGAGAAGAGCTTTTTTTAGCACTCTGTGCATACACCGGTAAAAAGGACAACAGAGAAATTCCCTGGACTGTTAAGAAGGTATGCGGAGCATTCGGTACGCCATTGTCCGAAAAAGTGTCGCTGGTAACGGAAGCAAATATGTTCAATGAGATATTTTGGAATAGTCCGCTTTCTCTTGATGACCAAGCCGAAAAAACGCACCGTACGGTTATGCACTATTTAAAACCGAACGGCGCCGTGCTTTTTATTGAACCGGGGATACCACTTGCAGGTGAATTTTTAAGCCTGTTGAGAACGGAATTTTTAGAGGCTGGATTTTCCATCTATGCGCCGTGTCCCCATGTCGGAGTCTGTTGTTTCCCCAATCGTCCTCTCCAAACTGGAACGGCGAAAATGCCGATAGCGTTTCATAAATGGTGCCACTTTACTTTTGAAACACACGATTCACCCGAAAATCTTCTCCGCCTTTCGGAAGCATCCCATTTGGGAAAAGAGCGTGCAAGTTTAAGTTTTTTATACGGCACGTTATCCTCATCTGCCTTACCTTCCGGCAATGCAGAGAAGGCTTCTTCCGAGGGAATACCGGTGCGCATCTGTTCGGATATCATCAAACCGGATCCGCAAACTATCGGTAGATATGCCTGTTCGGAAAAAGGATTTATGTTCATTACCGGTCATGCGTACAAAGAATCGGTGTTAAACACCGCCGTATCGGGCACACTGCTTATCCTGCCGGAAGAGGCCGTTAAATTTCATCAACGGGATAAAAAGACCCATGCGCTTTTGGTAGAAGTGCCGTAAAAGTGGAGAGAAACGATTAGTTCGAAATTGCTATGGATACCATCATGGTTGACGCATCTACCGTTTCGTTTCCCTGTGCATTTATCCTTCGCTGTCCTTTACTTACTCCAGGGCGCTTATATCAAGCCGGTCAAAACCTTCCAGTAATGTGCGGGCGATAGCTTTCAACTTTGCAAGATCACCTTTTCGGCTGCTTTCGATGTTCAGCGGCATAACGGGGTCGTGCAAGGATAAGCGGAGTAGCATCCAGCCCTGTGCTTCTGTGCTTTTAAACGAAATACGCACCCCTTCATACGATTGCGGCAGTTCAAAGCCTGCTTTTTCGGCGCGCTCTTTAAATGCTTGCAGGATTGACATGCCGTATTCTTTAAAATCTTCGCCGCGTATCTTAAAACGCAATTCCGTTTCTTCTACCATCGGCGGGAGCTTTCCAATTAGGCTTTCGATATTTTTTCCTTCGTGCTTTGCGTTCGCAAGCGCCGTTACCAGCTTTACCGCAAGAAAAGCGCCGTCATCGAGGTAGTAATTGTCTTTCAGCGCGCCGTGTCCGGACGTTTCCATCGCCAGTGGACTGATAATCCCCTGCTCATTCAATTCGCGGCATTTGTTGATTACGTTTTTGTAGCCGCGCATATACCGCAAATGGATAAGCCCCAGCTCCTGCTCAAGGAAGAAGGTGAGCCGATCGGAAGTTACCGAATCGGTAACGATGGTGCTGTGCGGATAGTTGGGTGCAAGGATTGCCGCCGTCATTGCGATAATTGCATCGCGGTTGACCTCCGTTCCGTCGGACAGTACTGCCGACATACGGTCAACATCCGTGTCGAAAATCAGGCCCAAATCGGAATGGCTTTGCACGGTAGCGGTTTTTGCCGCTTCCATCGCCGCCTTGTTTTCGGGATTGGGAATGTGATTGGGAAAGGTGCCGTCCGGTTCAAGGAAGCGGCTGCCGCTGGTATCGGCGCCAAGTTCTGTTAATACCTGCTCTGCAAAAAAGCCGCCCGCACCGTTCCCGGCATCGACCGCGATTTTCAAGTTTGCAAGCGGCTTTTCGGCATGGAAGCTCAAGCCTTTCCGGATGGCGTCTTGCAGGTGTTTTGAGTAGCGCGCAATTAAATCGAATGACCGGTATTTCGGGGAGCCGTTGTCTCCGGTAGTCTGTTGAGTGGCACTATCCGGCGGCATGCCAGTACTGTGTTGCGCTGTGGTATCATACTGTGCGGCGGCACTGCGTAAAATTTCCGTGATGTCGATGCGTTCAAGCCCGCCGGATTTATCGAAGAACTTGAACCCGTTACGGTTGAAGGGGAGGTGGCTTGCGGTAATCATAATTGAGCCGTCAAAGTTTGTTTCTTCAAACACGGTGCCCATAAACATTGCCGGTGTGGTAGCAAGCGAGCAGCGCACGATAGTAACCCGCTGCGCCGCAAGTCCTTCGACGAGTGCATTTTCAAGCGCTTCGCCGGAAAGCCGGGAATCCCGCCCGATACCGATTACCAGCGTATCCGTGCTGCGTCCTGTTTTTGCGGAAAGCCAGAGCGCAAACGCTGCGCCGATGTTCCGGCAGACTTCGGTCGTTAAATTTACGTGTTCGCCGTCAACACCTTCCAGCGCAACGCCGCGGATATCGCTACCGTTTTGCAGCTTCAAAAAATCATGTTCGTTCATAGTGCTTTTATTATAGCAAAAAAGTGCGTGTGGGGTAGAGGGGAAAGCGCGGACTTTTAGTCGGGGAGAGCCCCCTCGCAAAATGATGATCTGATGATATAGCTTGCTTGATATATAAAACTGCGGTACCATTAGGGAATGAGCAGGAATATAAACATGAACAAAAGATTTTTTTATTGGTTTATTATCAGCATTGCTGTTGCGGCACAGTTATTTGCAGTTGAGACGGTGCGTTTTCAGGAGCAGACTTACAGCGGTTCTGTAACGTACAACGAAAAGGCTCAGCCGGGAGACGCGGTGTTCGTGCGTCTTTCGATGAAGGTGCCCGAAACAACGTCTGATAAGACTTCACAAAAGCCTATCGCCGTTTTGCAGCTCTTTAAGGGAAAAGAGCGGGCAGCTTCCACGCAGTTTTTCTTTACAAATCCCCAAAATCGCAGTGCGGAAACGGCTGAGATGCTTGCGGGTATTCCGCTTTCGACATGGCTTTCCGACAAGGAAGTTTATTCACTTAAAGTGATTATTTCAACAGGGGATGCACAGAAAAAAGAAATAACGCTGCCCTTTAGCATTCAGAAAAAGCAATTTGCTTCCGAGCGTATTGTGCTTGATGCAAGAAATACAGGAATTAGGAAGGATGTGAGTCCTGAACGTCGTGCACAAAGTGAAAAACTCAATAAAATTCTTGAAACGGTAATACCGCAGGATGTGTATACATTGAAGCCCTTTACAATACCGGTAGATTCAAAACGGATAACGTCCGGTTTTGGGGATCGCCGTGTCTTTGAATACACTGACAAAAAGACAAGCACTTCGCTGCATTATGGAATAGATTATGGTGTACCGACAGGGACTCCCGTTCATTCCTGTGCCGAGGGAAAGGTTGTGCTGGCGGAGAACCGTATTTCTACCGGCTGGAGCGTTGTGGTAGAACATTTACCCGGACTTTACAGTCTCTATTACCACATGGATTCACTGAACGTGCAAGAAGGTCAATATGTCAAACAAGGGGAAAAGCTTGGCCTTTCAGGTGCAACGGGACTTGCAACCGGTCCGCATCTGCACTGGGAAGTGCGGCTGAATATGGGGGCTGTAAATCCCGAATTCTTTTTGAAAGAGTTTGCGTTTTGACTTTGATGTCTTCCGATACATCATCAGAAAATCTTTATACATTTTTATCCGTATAAGTATTTTATATCTCCGTCTCGAATAAGCTCGGCTGATAGTGCTTATACGTTTTACTTTCGACGGCGTAGCTGGTGCTGATGAGTTTTTTAATCCGAATGCTGCAAAGTTCTGTGCAAAGAATTTGGTAAAATTGCTCCATTCCGGATCAACTCCTTTCCAGTACTTTGTATTCCTTTATAAGCAAAACGAGCGAAAATACCAAAATGACGATGTCGTTTAAGGGGAGCGCTGCCCACACACCGGCGACGTTTCCGCCCAGCAATACGGGAACTAAAAGCACTAAGGGAACGACGAGTGCAAGCTGTCTGAACACGACGAGTAAGCCCGCCTGCTTTGCTTTTCCCAACGATTGCAAATACGTGAGTGTCATAATAAGAAGACCGTAGGTGGGAAAAACGGCGAACATAAGACGGAAGTTCGTTATTCCTTTAGCGACGATATCGGCTTGCGTAATAAATGCCGATAAAATCCCGCGCGCAAAGCATTCTATAACAAGCCAAAATACAAGCGATAAACACGTAGAGCCTGCAATAAAAACGTTTGTCAGTTTTTTTACGCGCTCGTAATTTTTTGCGCCGTAATTCGTTCCGACGGCGGGCTGTAAACCTTGGCTCATACCCCACACGGGCACAAAGGCAAGCTGCATAACGCGCAAAGCGGCTCCCATTAAAGCGATTTGATCGGCGCCGCCGTATTTAACCGCCGTGTTGTATACGACAGTCATTTGAATGAGCATCATCACTTGCATGAGCATGGCGCTTACACCGACGGCAAAAGTTTCTCCGGTGAGCTTTTTTTCAAGGCGGAGGGCGTGAAATTTAACGACCGGACTTTTGCGCAAAAAGTACCACAAGGTAACGGCGGCTTGCATCAGCTGCGACACAACCGTAGCGATTGCAACCGCTTGCGGTCCGAATCCGGGCAACAAGATGATAAAAATCGGATCGAGTATGATATTCAAAACGGCACCGCCTGCCATAATGCCCATAGCAATTCCCATACGTCCTTCGGCGCGCAGCACCATATTGGCGCCTTGCATAAAATTGACAAACACGGAACCGATATACACCGTACGTAAATACGAAACGCCCATATCGAGGACGGCACCTTGCGCTCCGGACAAACGCAAAAATACGGGGGCAAGCGGAATGCCGGCTACCATAACACAGGCGGACATTAAAAGTACTAAAACGCTTAAGTTGCCCATAATTTTATCGACCGTTTGCCAATCTTTAGCGCCGATTGCACGCGACAGTATGGAACCCGATCCGATGCCGAGCAACACCGCGATGCCGTTGTTAATCAGCACAAAGGGGGACGCTGCAGAAACCGCGCTCATCGCATCCGTTCCCACCATTTGCCCGACGTAAATCGAATCGACAAAGGCATATAAGCCGACTACAAACTGTCCCAAAATTGCCGGAAGACTTAACTTAATCATTAAGCTCCACGGATTTTTGTTTAATAATTCTTCTCTTACCTCACTCATACATACCCCTTTGTAGATAAAAATTACACGGCATGAAAAAAGCCCAAACAAACCGACGAGTACAGCTGTACCGCACAGACGGCGGAAAACATCACTGCCGCAGCGAAACGCTTTTTATAAAACAAATACACGCAGCTGCACACTGTGCACAGTGCGCATGCGGCATTTATCGCAACTATGAGATTCATCTGAACCGAATCTATCGTATAAATTGCAAACCAATTGCGCATTCCCGCAATTATGCTCACATCCGCAATTAAGCCGCATGCGGTGCATAGAACTTTTGGCAGCCGGTCGAAGCCGGCACGTATAGTAGGTGCGGATTTAATCGTCTGGCGCAGCGAGCGAATGCCCGACACTGCAAGGGCTATACCGGATCCAAGCCAAAATACAAAGGCTAGTACAAAAGTTGTTACACACGACAGCAAAAAGCCGGTGGTATACATTCCTTTTGCCGGAACATAATCGTGCGCAAGAAAAAAAGTCATGGAAAGGACATCTCCGTTTTCGATTTTAAAAGCAACGTATTGTTCTTCCGGCAGCGCTTCTTTGCAATAAAAGCGGTTGTTTCCGATTGACCGATACGCGAGGCTTTTACCGTCGCTTCTTTTTTTCAGTACAATACCGTCCGTATTTTGTTGTATGGAAATCATTTGCATATAACCGTTCAGTTTTCCCGCGTGAGTCCATACGGAACGCGCCGGAAAATATTCGCCCGAAAACCGTGCAAAGTCCGCCGTATCGGTACCGGCAGCGGCATTTGTGCCGGCATTTCCATTTGTATTTGCGCTCGTTTCCTTGCCGGCTTGCGTCCGATCGCTTTGAATAAGTTCATTCATAAGACTGCGGCAAAAATCGGATTCCATGACATTCGTTGCAATGAGGATTGCGCGCTCCTGCTCCGGCTGAACCCACAGCTGGGTTTGAAAACCGTAAGTTCCGCCCTCGTGCCCGAATATGCCGTTGTCTGCCGCATGCTCCCAAAAGCCGTGCGCAAGCCCCGAAGCGGCTCCGAAAGAACGGTATGTTTCGCCGAACAGCTTGTTCTTCGTCGCAGGATCCGAAAATAAAAGCGAAGGCTCGCCGCTTTTTTTTGCCAATTCGGATGCATATTTTATGAGCGCGTTCGGCGTTCCGTTTAATGAACCTGCGGGGTACAGCCGCAAGCGCATAAAATCTTCTTTGCGAAATCCTTTTTTCGAATACGAGTACCCGTTTATTTTTCTTTTGAGCGTTTCGGCGCTCCACTGCGGTTTCAGCTCCGCGTCTTGAATGCCGAGCGGTGCAAAGATGTGTTCGGAAACGTACTCGTCAAAACTTTGACCGCTTACCCGTTCTACGATAAAACCCGCAAGTGCCGCGCCCCAGTTTGAGTACGCCGACATGCTTCCTGGCTCAAACACTTGCGTCGGCTGATGTGCGGACAATATGTCGGCGAGCGGCTTTACCGGCTGTTCGTTCAAATAACGAAAATCGATTAAATATTCTTCAAAACCTGCCGTATGGTTCATTAAGTCGAGCATGGTAATGGGCGCATCGTATCGTATGTTGCGCAAAAAGTTCTCGGGAAGATAGCGCCGTATGTCCGCGTTAAGGTCAAGCAAGCCTTTTTCTTCAAGTTGCAGTGCGCTTACCCATACGAGCGTTTTGGTAATGGAACCCCACTCAAAAAAATCGGTATCGGGCCGTATGCGCTGTTGTGTGTCGAGGTTTGCGTATCCGTAGCATTTTGAAAAAACGGCAGTACCGTGTTCGGCGATGATAATGCATGCTCCCGGAACGCTCTTTCCAACATAGGATGCAGCTACGCCGTCGACGATGCTTTCGTATCCGCTTTTTACCGGTTGTACATCTTGCGCGGCGGCACAGAGGCAAAGAAAAAATATCGCTACACGACATAAACGGCGGAAAACATCACTAAGCGACCGTAACGTTTTATACATGATTTCCCGCCTTTTTGCCCTTGTTTTCGCCGCGTTTGTTTTCGATGCGTGTATTTTTGGTACGTTCATTGTAAAAAACAAAATCGCAAATATCATCGCCGTTGCCGATAGTGCGTGTGCGCGCCCAGCGGATTGTCGGAATGCTTCCGTATACGACATCGTCGCTTTCGCAAAAAATCGCGGTCAGTTCGCTTACTTTGTGCTGCGTAAAAATATCGGCATAAAAGCAGCGGCTGCAATCCCATTTGAGCGCGCGGCGGTCGTTTTGTTTCCATGTAAAATCCCAGCCGCTCGGGCCGAAAGTCGTTTTTAACGATAGGGGAGTCATAAGACGCATAAGCGAAAAACCGAACGGCAGTGTACCGATTTTTTGAAACGCCCTTTTTTGTTTTTCCGAATCCGACAGCACGGAAGCGCGCACGGCTTCAAACGCTTGCTCTTTTGTTTTTCCGGCTGCAAGGAGCATTTTGTATGCGGCGACGGCAGGCAGTATTGATTTTTTTAAGTGGCGCGCCAGCATTGTGTTTGCAAAAGATTGTTCGCTTAAAAGGCGTTTATATTCGCTTTCCATACGCAGTACAAGCGCTGCGTTTTCCTCCGCCGAATTGTTCGACAACGTATCAACCAGACTTTTCATTTGGGTGCCGTACAGCAATAATTTTTGTTTTTGCATTTTCGCTCCTTGTCCGCTTTTATTCGTGCGGAGGGTTTAATACCCGCCGTCCTCGGCAACGCTCTGCGTCGTAACAAAGGGTATTAAAGCCGACTGCAACCACCTTATGAGAACAACATACCCCGACGCTTGCGTCGGGGTTGTTGATTGATATAATCAATATTCATCACGCGCGTGCAGGCTGTTTCTATGAGTTCATAATCGTGGGTAATAACGATTACTAATTTATTTTGCCGTGCAAGTTCTTTAAGCAAACGGGCAACTTGGTGCATACTGTGTAAATCCAAACCGCTGGTAGGCTCGT
This sequence comes from Treponema sp. OMZ 803, assembly GCF_024181165.1. Taxonomy (NCBI): domain Bacteria; kingdom Pseudomonadati; phylum Spirochaetota; class Spirochaetia; order Treponematales; family Treponemataceae; genus Treponema; species Treponema sp. OMZ 803. The sequence continues at coordinate 101,903 of NZ_CP051195.1, forward strand.
CAAAGACAAGTAATTGTTTGCCGCAAATCATACTGACCGCCACCGCAAGCCGTTGGCGCTGTCCGCCTGATAAAGCAAGCGGGTGTCTGTCTTTGTATTCATTTAACCCCATAGCGCGCAGTGCATGTTCTATTTGTGCTGCATTCGCTTCTTTTATTCCGAGTGTGCATTCGGCTTGTACGCTGTCGGTAAAAAGTTGATGTCCGACATCCTGCATAACCATATACGAAATATTCTTTCGCTCCCGGTTGTTCAAACGGCGAGCGTTTAACTTTACCGTACCGCAAGATTTTTGAAGTCCGCACAGCACTCGTGCCAGCGTCGTTTTTCCCGACCCGTTTTTACCGGTAATTGCAAGGATTTCTCCTGCACGAACTTCAAACGAAACGCCGTTAAGGATTGTGTGTTTTCCGATTTGTACCGACAGGTTTTCCGCTGTTAAAACGGTTGAACCGTTCATTCCGTCAGCCATTTCGCAACGCATATCACACTCTTGGCTGGATTCCGGCACAATGCATGTGCGTGTCCGCAAACCGAACTCGCTGTACGGCTTCTCTGCAAGATCGTTAAATTCGCGTGCGCTCAAATCTTTTTCAATCCTGCCGTTTTTCATAAAAAGCACCCTGTCGATAATATCCGTTACATACCACAGCCGGTGCTCGGATACGATAACCGTCAATCCCCCATTTTTTGCTTTTTTTAAAAGACGCGCCAACTCCAATATGGAGTGATAATCCAAATTGGATGACGGCTCGTCCAACACCAGTACTTTCGGAAAAGCGGCATACGCAGATGCAAAAGCGATTTTTTGTTTTTCGCCACCGGACAGTTCAAAAATGTTTTTACAGCGCAATCGCTGCAAATTTAACTCGGCGGTTACGGCTTCCAAGCGTTCCAAAATGTCGTTTACAGGCATTCCTCGATTTTCCATGCCGAATACGATTTCGCTGTCGGTGTCCGCATTAAAAAACTGCGTGCGCGGATTTTGGAACACCGATCCGACCGTATCCGATATATCCGCTATGGGTGTGGCGGACGTTTCCCTGCCGGCAACGCGGATGCTTCCCGAAAGATTGCCTGAAAAAAAATGCGGTATAAGTCCGTTTATAAGCCTTGTTATTGTCGTTTTGCCGCATCCGCTTGCACCGCACACAAGGACGAATTGTCCTTCCGGTATTGCAAACGAAATATCGTGCACGGCGCCTGTTCCGTTTTCGGTATATGAAAATGAAACCGAATTGAATTCCACCATCATACCGGCAGTACCCCATTTGAGCGTAAAAACAAAAGCACAATACCGGCGTAAACCGCCAGCACAAGCACATCGAAAACGGAAAACCGCACGGTTTCGATACACGTTCTGCGCTGCACGTGATCGATACCTCGCGTGACAGCAGCTTGTGTAATTTCATCGGAAATTTTTGAAGCGGAAACCAACATCGGTACGTAAATGTATTCCATCGTCTTTATCGGTCGGCGCAGTACGGCCGGAAAAGACGTCGACAATCCGCGAAGCGCCATCGCTTCTTTTATAAACGTCCACTCTTCCTTCATCGTCGGAAAGTATCTGAGCGTAATGCTCAAGGCAACGGCAAAACCTTTGGGAATATGCATTTTATACAGAGCTGCCATAAAGCGGCTTACCTGCGTTGTTGCAATCAAAAAATTCCCAAGCATAAGGCAGGGAATGAGTTTTCTGATGTATACCGAAAACACATAGACGATACTTCCCGCCGTCGCCGGCATAAGCGGCACCAACATGTACTGCAGCGCAACAAGAGCACTGAACAAAAGTCCGTAGGAAAATGCAATTTTCAGCCGTTTTGCCGTACACAACAAAACAAATGGAAAAACCGCAAACAAACATTCAATGAACAGATTGTCGTTCAAAAATACCGTTATGCCGGTAATCGCCAAAATAAACAATTTTGTTCTCGGATCGAGTTTCATACAACTACACAATACCCGCTTTTTCAAAATGCTTGCGCAAAATACGTTTGCCGATTAAACCACCGAGGATGGCGCACAGCAGTGTAATTGCAGTCATTGCCGGAAGCACCCATACGCTCGTACCGATTGTGTGAATGATTTGCTCAAAGGCGGCTGTGTTCCCCTTTTTTTTCATAAAAGCGTCAAATTGTGCGGGAAGTAGCGCCATGGGGACGTATGCGCCGAAGGGAGCAAGTGCCATTATGCAATATGCGGTAAGATTTTTTTTAAACGACCGAAAATGCCCCGACGCGCAAATACAATCTGCCGCAATACCGAACAGCACAAAAAAAAGGCTCATCATCCAAAACATACCGGTGATAAAAAGCAAAATGCCGCCGATAACACCGAGGCAGGTTAATGCGCCGCGCTTCGGAATTTTTGCAACATAGAGCATAAAGACGGTACCCGTAAACAGCGCAATACATGCAGGCATTAAAGGAAACGTGAGCGGCGTCATCTGCGCTATGCCGCCGACAACAAAAGCGACAACCGAATAAATCAGCGAAAAAATTCCTATCGAAATAAAGTCTTTTGTTTGTAATTTTTTTTGTTCCATTGCCGCCCCTTTTCCTGTTTTTAGTATTTTATATCACTGATATATATCAGTGGTATATATTAAACGGAAAAGTTTGTCAAGGACGAACGTTTGGAACAATGTTAGATTTTGTTTCCATAATAACGAGACAATTTTGAAATGATTATATCTTCAAAATTTCTTCGACCATCAATAATTGTGTGCACTATTACTTTGTCTTCCGAAATTTCATACACAATTCTATAGTAACCTTGAATTAATTCTCTGTATCGTTTTTACAAACTCGTCCGAGTGTGCTATAATGTACGCTATATTCAAATGCGAAAGCGGAGTAGGGGTAGACGATGTCCATTAAGGCAAAAGACATGACGATGGCGGAACGCAAGGAACGTGTAGCACAGCTGGTAAGTCAATTTAAGGAAAATGAGCCATTTTATCTTTCCAAGAATTTTGTGGAAAGCGAAGTGCGCAATAAGTTTATCGATCCGCTGCTTGAATGCCTAAAATGGGATGTCAAAAACGAGAAAGGAGCGCGGCATGACCGGCAGGAGGTTATTACCGAAGACCGTGTAGTGATGAACGGGCAGGTGAAGCATCCCGACTATACGCTCTGTTACGGCGGCGAGCGGAAGATGTATGTGGAAGCAAAGCAGCCGAGTGTTGACCTTAAAACAAATCCCGAACCGGCGCTGCAGGTGCGGCGGTATGCGTATACCTCAAAGATGCCGATTGCGGTGCTGACGGACTTCCAGGAATTGGCGATTTACGATACGCGGATTAAGCCGTCCGAAAAAGACACTGCCGCTACTGCCCGCATTGAGTATCTGACTTACGATCAGCTTTCTGAAAATTTTGAATCGCTGTACGATAAAATCAGCTGGGATGCCGTCGATCTTGGTAAGTTCGATACCTATTACGAAGGGACAAAAGATAAGCGGGGGACGGCAACTGTCGATGATGATATTTTAAATATGATCGAAAAATGGCGGATGGTACTTGCCGAAGATATTGCGCTGCATAATGATGGGATCGATGCATTTAATTTGACGGGCGCTGTGCAGAAAATTATTGACCGGCTGCTCTTCTTACGGATTTGTGAAGATAAAGAAATTGAAGAAGGAAATCAGCTTAAAAAAATCGCGGAGCAAAAAACGGCTATTTATAAAAATGTGCAGTGGCTTTTTGAAAATGCGAATGCTAAATTCAATGCAGGGTTGTTTGCTTCCGACCAATGGCTTGACGAACTTGCTGTTGCGGATAAAACGCTTATCAGTATTATCAATGCGCTCTATTATCCTGAATGTCAGTATGAGTTCAGTGTGCTGCCGGTTGAAATACTCGGTTCCATTTATGAACGCTTTTTGGGAAAGATTATCCGCTTTACGCGCAAAACGAAGAACGGGCACAGCATAGAAATTCTTGAAAAGCCGGAAGTGCAAAAAGCTGGGGGTGTGTATTATACGCCGCCTTATATCGTTAAATACATCATTGAAAACACAATCGGTAAAAAGCTTGCAGGCAGAACGCCTGATGATGTAAGCCGTTTGCGTTTTGTTGATCCTGCATGCGGTTCGGGGAGTTTTCTTGTCGGGGCGTATCAGTATTTGCTGGACTGGCACTTGGATTGGTATTATGCGGAAGCGCCGCGTGTGCAGGCAGAGAAGAAGGGGCTTATTTACAAGGATGCAGCAACGCAAGGGTATAAGCTGAGCATTGAAGAGAAAAAACGTATTTTACTAAACAATATCTACGGTGTGGATATCGACGCACAGGCGGTGGAGGTAACAAAGCTTTCGCTCTTTTTGAAGCTCTTGGAAAATGAGGGCAAGGCGCTTTCCGCAACGGGACAGGCTGCACTGTTCAGAACGAGCGACATACAGGCAAAAATTTTACCGGATATGTCGCACAATATTAAATGCGGGAACAGCCTTATCGGAACAGATTACTACACGGGTAAGGATTTAACACTGTTCGGCATCGAAGAACAACGCAAGGTGAACGCCTTTGACTGGGATGCTCAGTTCCCGGGCATATTTGCAGACGGCGGTTTTGATTGCGTGATTGGGAATCCGCCGTATGTAAAAGAATATACCGATACAGGCTGCTTTGAAGGTTTACATAATCATCCTTGCTATCAAGGAAAAATGGATTTGTGGTATTTTTTCGGATATCAAGCGATTCGGTTTACAAAAGAAAACGGATTAGTCGGATTTATCGCACCGAATAATTGGATAACAAATGCGGGGGCTTCTTTGTTTAGGGATTTTGTATTGGATAATGCAAAGATAGTAACGTATACGGACTTCGGCAATTACAAGGTATTTGAAACCGCCTCAATTCAAACAATGATATACATTATGCAAAAAACGAAAATGAATGAGTGTTATTCGGTTGAATATTCGCGGCTTAATAATGCCCACGCCGAACTGTCTGAAGTGATTGATTTTTTAGCGGGGAACGGAGAAGAAAATATAACCCGGTTTGAAGCAGAAATTGTAAAAAATGTCTGTAAAGATACATATATTCTCTTTTTGAATAAGAAAAATTCTGTCATTCTTAATCATATAAAAAGAAACAGTAATGCAGGGCTTACAGAAGGCGAAATTGCACAAGGGATTGTAGCGCCTCAAGATTTTTGTAATAGAGCATCAGCTCTAACATTAGGTGATGAAAATCTGCAAGGTACAGGTATATTCAATCTTTCGATGGATGAATATAATGCACTCAATTTATCGTCCGAAGAAAAGGAATTGGTAAAACCTTTTTACACTTCGACGGAGTTGCATAAATATTACGGCAATGCAAATAATAAACTATGGGTGATATATACAACGTCAAAGTTTAAAAATAAAAGCGAAATGAAAGCATATCCAAATCTCAAAGCGCATCTTGACAAATTTATCCAAGTGATTACATCTGATAATAGACCGTATGGGTTGCACCGTGCGCGGGATGAGAAATTTTTCAGAGGAGAAAAGATCGTTTCATTACGGAAAACAGCGGAACCGTGCTTTACCTACACTGATTTTGATTGCTATGTTTCACAGAGTTATAATGTTATTAAAACCGAACGGTTCAATCTTAAATTCTTAACCGCCATATTAAATTCCAAGGTGATTAAGTTCTGGCTGCGCTATAAGGGAAAAATGCAAGGGGATAACTTTCAGGTAGATAAAGAACCCCTGCTTGAGTTACCTTTGATTGTCCCAACAGAATCGGAACAGGCACATTTAAGTGTGTTGGCTGACCAGATGATTACTGCACAGGAACAGCTGAACAGCGCAATCTCCAATTCTGATAAGAAATTCTTGCAACAGCGGGTTGATATTTTGGATAAGCAGATAAATACTATTGTATATGGGCTGTATGGCCTGACGGCGGATGAGGTGAAGGTTGTGGAGAGGGAGTAGGGATGGAATATATATGTGAATTGATAGAACATAATATAAAAGATTTCACCAATTATTGTGTAAAAAGGAAGAATATATCAATTGAAGAAGATCGACTACATTTACTTGAAGTTAATGGTACATGCCCGCTTTGCGGAAATTCTCTACTAAAAAATTCTGGAAAAAAAACAAAACTATATGAAATTGCTCATATTTATCCTAATAAACCGACAGAACAGGAAAAATATGTTTTAAATGATGTACAAGTATTAGGAGATAATTCTGAATCATTCCAAAATAAGATAGCCTTATGCTTTAATTGTCATAAAAATTATGATTCTCATAAAAATAAAGAAGAATATAATAAACTTATTGAGAAAAAGAAGAAATTATATGCTGCAGAAAAAATAAAAAATGAATTATCAAATTTAGACTTATTCCCACAAATCGAAAAACTCTTGGATAAAATTTCAACAGGCAACATATTTTCAAATGAGACCATAGAATTAAACATGACCCCTTTAGAAATACAACATAAATTTCAAAAATCAGAATTTCTGCTTGAAAACAAGATAAGAGATTATGTAATAAGATATTTTGTTTCTATCAGAGAGTATTTGAAAAACTTAGCTGAAACAAATCAGTTTAATTTTGAAAGGTTTGCGATAACTATTAAATTAGCCTATATAACTATACAGAGCTCTGCAAAAACAAAAGACGAAATTTTTGATTCTTTAATAAATTGGTTGATGAGCAAAATGCAAACTACAAATAGAATTGTATGTGAAATTATAATTTCATATTTTGTTCAAAATTGTGAGGTTTTTGATGAAGTTACCAAATAAGCTTTTTACAACGACTGAAAGTTGTATTGGAAAATTCCCCGTAATCTTGGAGGTTACTAAAAAAGATCCTGTTTCGGTATATAATTTATATGCGATGACAAAAAAATACTTTTTATCAATTACAGATTTTATCGACACATTAGATGCTTTATTTTATTTAGGAAAAATTACGTTTGTAGAGGATGATATAATTTATGTTAACTGAAATTATTTGCAAGAAATTTAATCAGAATAATCAAAAAATTATGTTTCATTCAGGATTAAATACCATTCTTGGTGATGATGTGGGCACTAATTCTATAGGAAAATCAACATTTTTAATGATAATCGATTTCGTATTTGGGGGAGATGATTATATAGGGAAATGTTTAGAAGTGGAACGAAATGTTGGGTTTCATGAAATTATATTTACACAGATTTTTAATAATGTAAAATATACTTTTGGACGTTCTACAGATCAGCCTAACATCCTACGAAAATATGATTCTAATTATAAAATTTTAGAAGAAATACCAATCACTCAATTCAGAAATTTTTTAAAAGAGAAATATGATATAAATTCTGCTGATATATCATTTCGTGATGCAGTTTCCCCATATTTTAGAATATATCAAAGAGAAAATTATGATGAACACCATCCGTTCAAGGCTCATTCATCTGATAATGGTGAAAAGTGTATTACCCGGTTAATAAAGCTTTACAATCTATATGAAACTATAAAACAATACAGTGACTTGGTTAAAGAAAATGAAAAAATATTAACAACATATAAGAACGCAAAACAAGCAGCCTTAATTCCGTCAATAAATCTTAAGCAATATAAAAATAATCTAAAAGAATTAGAGAATGATGATAAAAAACTGGATATTATTGCTGCAAATCTATATAAAGAAATTCGTGATGTTGAATCTTTTGAGACGGAAAAAACTATTACTATAAAGAATCAATTATCTGTTATACAGGCAAAATGTACAAGATATAAAAATAAAGTTAAATCTTTGTATAGTATACAGCCAGAGAATATAAGATCAAATTTAAATAGTGATGAGTTTTATATTTCATTACAGACTTTTTTCCCCGATGCCAATATAAAAAAGATAACTGAAGTCGATAAATTTCATAGTAAAATATCCACTATTTTAAGTAACGAAATAGAATCAGAAATTAAAAACTTAAATATTTTAATCAAAGAATGCGAAAATGAACTTGACAATCTATATTCTGAATTAGATTCTTTTCAAGATGAAAAACAGATTTCTACAACCGTCCTAAAGAATATTGGAAATATCGTTGAGCATAAGAAACAATTAACCATAGAGATTGAAATATATGATAAATATGAGGCTTTAAAAAATGATAAAAAAATTAATACTGCAAAACTCAATGAATTGATAAACGATATATTAAGAAAAATTCAAAATCAGATAAATATTGAATTAGCAATATTGAATGAAAAACTTTATTCAAGGGCAAAACACTCCCCTATGCTAAACTTATCAAAAAGAAGCTATGATTATAGAACATTTGATGATTCTGGTACTGGAACAAACTATAAGAATTTAATTATTTTAGATATTTGTTTATTGAAGCAGACTTTCTTACCAGTATTAATACATGATTCTTTATTATTCAAGAATCTTGCTGATGAAGTCTTAGAAAATATAGTTAAATTATATACAGATTTTAATAAGCAAATTTTTATTGCTTTTGATAAGGTTCATACATATTCAGAAAATATACAAAAGATACTTGAAAATAATTGCGTTTTACATTTAGGAGATAATGAAAAAGCTCTGTTTGGTTTTACCTGGAATGACAGAATTTGAGAATGATATAGGAAGACTCTTTCCTCAATGTCCTACGAAACAATTATCAAACAAGCAAAAATATTGCCGGAAGCACCTTTAGCATCAGTATCAGCCTGTATCAAACTGTTTGAATCTGCGCAAGATAATTTTACTGAAAACTATGCCGATCAAGCAAAAGCCTAAAAACAAGCTTTTTTGCATGAGCCGGAAAACTGCACCTTGACCAAAACGCAGTTAGCGAACTACGCGAGGTAAGCTTGATATGATTTTGATCTACTGAATGAATCTTTTAACCCACGTATCTAAAAAATTCATTTGCTCTTCCGTATGAAACCAGTGTTCGCCCCTATCAAAAACCGTTAAGCTCGCGTTTATTGTATGTGCAAAATTCGTCATTGTTTCCAAAGAAGTCATATCGTCTTTTTTACCGTAAAGAATGCCGGTAGGAATATTCCATGTTATAGGATTGTTCCTGACAAAAGAAAGATATTCCCACGATAATGGTTCGCCGAAAGAAGTAATGATTATCTTTTTTGCTCTCAGTTCTTCTTCGGATACCTTTGCCTTTTTCATCATAGTTAAGATTAGATTTTCCATATCGACAATGGGCGAAATAAGCAGAGCTTTTGTGATTGGCTTTTCCGATAAAGAAATCAGAGAAAAATAAGCTCCGATGCTGTTTGCGATTAGTAAAATTTCAGTGTACTTTGGAGCGATAAAATCAAAATAGTTTTGAAATTCTTCTTTCACCTGCCACGGTAATTCCGCTTTATAATCGAAACCTAAAACCTCATAATCGTCATTAAAAAGTTTTTTATAATGATTTGATTCGTCTGCAGAACCGCCTTTTCCATGTACATATATAACAGCGTTTTTCATTTAAAATAGCTCCTATTCTACATCTATAAATCCGAAACAATAAATTATTTTAAGAAATCTTCTCAATCGCGCCAACTGATATAAGTAAATTCTAAAGTCAATACATGGGAATTTCCAGAGTAACCCCCGCTTCCCACCTGTTACCTTTCCGTTCAAAAATCGTGATGTTATCAACCGGAAAGTCTTCCGCAAGGTTTAGTTCGTTCATAACCTGAAGCGCCTTCGTCATTATGCCTACAGGAATATCCCGATTTGCAACAGTTGCGTGAGGCCGGAACGGCTTTTTGTCTTTTTTAGTGCAGCCAGGACAGGTATTCAAAATCGCTTGTATTGTTTTATCACGGAGCTTTGTCCACGCATCACTTGCAACGACATTTGCAAAAAGTGTTCTATCTCCAAACGCATCAAAGTTATCAATATGAGCAGTAAAACCTAAGCCTTTGGGCAAGACTTCTTTTTCAATCGCGCTGATTAAATCAGCTGTTGAATATTCTTCTTGCAATCTGAACGGAGGGACGAGTGTCACATGGATGGGAGTGCCATGCCCTGACTTGCAGCCGTAAACCTCGTTCATATAGCGGCGGCAATCTTCAAGAGTAAGGGTTATATCCTCTGGGAGGAGAACACCGATAAAATGTGTTTGCTGCGAAATGTTGGTTTGTTTCATCTTTATCATTGTAGCAAAGAATTACAGTACATTCCATCTGCTTATATAGTCGATATAATTCTTGGCTATCTGACCGGTATTACCGGAGAATATATTACACCGAAGGGCTATGCCGTCTGCGATGAACATCCGAATGACTTCGCTGTATATGAGGTAGACTTTCCGTATAAAGAGAACTTAAAGCTGCCCGGACAGATTTTTGGGTGAAATTATTTCCTGCCAGCTATTAAAACGAAAATAAAGGGAATAGCGTATACAATAGTATTAGCAACAACACGATCTGCAAAGATCATACTCCTATGTTTTGCATTGAGATTATTGATTTTTCACACTTTGCAGCTCTTATAAACTGGAAAGTATAGTGGGAACCTTTACCCCCCCCCCAGTTTCTAAAGATTCCCTCAAGTATTTCCAATGGCTTTGTCAGTTTACTTATCATACTGCCATGGTATACCAAGTAAACCTCGGTAGGTATAGACTGTTTTTTCTTGTCGGTTTTCGACTATTACGGTTGCTACCGGCGATGAGGTATCAAAGGCACAGTTGACCGCCGTTGCCGCTGAAAGCGCGTAGGCAAAAAAGTAGACAGAGTACACTAGTGCCGCTGCATACGCATAGCGGTCTTTAAAAGAGTATTCTTTTTGCATTACAAGGAATAAGATAAAGTATGCCGAATAAAATACGGTTGCGATAAAAAACAGTTTCTTTACATCTATAATACTGTATACAGCAAGCATTCTCCATGCAAGGCCAAACGTACAGGCAATCAGAGAAATTGCTATGGACGGATAAATTGAGTTTCCTTTTTTATCAAACCTGACCCAACCGTTTAAGAAGTGCAGCAGAAAAAGCATGGCAATCGGATATACCGCGCATAAAAATACGGTGAGCCGATACTCGGTCTGAAACGCGTTGACCGATATGCCGAGGAGGATGCCTATCAGATTAAGCGTTTTTGCAATTCTTTCCGCCTTGATCAAAGCGTTTTGAACCTGCGCATAATCAATATCTTTGTACCGCTTTTCAATCGCACGGAGGTCTTCCAATGCCTGACCATCTACATAGAGCGGCAGATTCTTATAGAACCATGCAAGTATTTGATCGCCATGCTCGTACAGTCCGATTGCAGGAATTCCGATCTTAAAAAGAACGCCGTTATTTTGTATGGTAAGAGCTTTCTCCGCTGTATTTTCTTGGACTCGTTTTTCTCCGGCAATGCGGAATGATACGGACTCAAGCGTTTCTTTAATAAAATAAACAGTCAATATTCCGCCACTGAAAGTAAAGTATCGCAAATTCCGTGCAGTAATTAAAATCGATTTTCCGGCCGTATGGTACTCAAAATAATCGGAACCGAATATAAAATACGATCTTGCCGCGACGATAATTATCACCGTCAGCAGCAGGGGAATACATAAAAGTAACGGAACCAATGCGCAATAGGCGGCATAACTTTTCATTCCTTGAACCGCACTGTATACAAGCACATACAGTGCCGCTGCATAAAAGAGCACGGCGATTACCGCAGGGATAATGAGACTCGATTTTTTTCTCTTGATTACTTTTATAATAATACCTCTCGCTCTCTGATCTCTCTATTTTAAATTTACCGGCTTCCGGTACAAGGCTGTCAATACTTTTTTTTACTGCTATTTCAAATGCCTCTTGTGCAGCGTAAAAATGCTACTCTAATTCCTTAAGCTTGATATCATAAATTTCGTTCTTATTCAGATAGGCTATATATGCTCTTAAAGATTAGCCTACTAATAGCCGTAATATAGAACAAAAACATTCATCGTTTGATAAAGTTTTGTCAGCGGCATCCAATAGATTGCTCCATAGGCATCTGAATATCGGAACTTTTTTCACTTGTTTAATTTTATCATCACAAAGTCCTCCGAGGGCGATAAAATATAATTTTTTACAGTGACCATATTCATTTCGATAGGCAATGATTTCTTTTTCCCATTGAGTACTATTTTGCAGACCTTCCTCATAAAGCTTTGCTTCAATTATTACATCAAATTCTGAAAAACGTATAAATACATCAGGTTCAACATAATTTAAATTTTGCGTATTTTCGGGATTCCATTTTGGCCAGAATGTATAATGCAGCAAGTGACCTACTTGTGTAGGCATCTTTTGTTCCATATTTTGAGGAGTTGCACGCACAGCTTTTCTTAGTATTCCCCAGTAAAGCTGTTCAGGGAGTAAAAAAAGAGTGTCAAAAATACCGGAGGTTAAAGAATCTTCACATAAATTTATGGTAGTTTTTTTATGGTGCAATGCCGAAATCATACACACCCCTCTTTATGTACACAAACTAACATGAGTGTAAAGCGCTGTTATATAATTGTCAAGTTATAAAATGGCATATACTTTTTTCGATGACGAGTGTATTGTCCTCCTTGTGTCTATACTTATATTATGCAGATGATAGGCGCTTTTGAAGATCCTAATTATAGTAAGTTATCAATTTCTGATAGTCCATCTTACTATGCTAAAGGAGTAACAACAAACTATGCCAAGACCTACCACCAAAGCCGATTTAATCCAAGCCGCAAATGACCAATTCGCAAAACTGTGGACGTTAATCGGTGAAATGTCCGACGAAGAGCTTTTTTCCAAAGGCGTTTTCGATTGGACGGGAACGACGACGCTTGGCAGCTACTGTGTATCTGCAACTTCCAGCCACTATGATTGGGCAATTAATGATATTAAAAAAGCCTTGAAAAAATATAGAGCGCGATAACAGCCATCTCTAACAACTGCGGTTTTTAGCAGTTTCCAACACAAACACTGTCGGATTTTCAGGATATAATAGACCTGTTCGATAGCTTCGTCTTCGAACAGGTTTAATCTTTCATAGACAATACGGCTTTATTGTGGTACTATCATGCCATAGGGGGATAGTTATGCCGCAAATAGTTCCGATACGTGATTTAAAGAATACTGCAAATATTTCCGCCTTGTGTCATGAAAGTAATGAACCTATTTTTATAACAAAAAACGGTTACGGTGATATGGTGATTATGAGCATGGAAACGTTTGAAAGAAACTCTTTTTTCGATCGTCTGTATGATAATCTGCATGCAGCGGAACAAGATGTACAAGAAGGCCGTGTTACCGATGTTGATGATGCAGTGGCAGAACTAAAGTCAAAGTATGGTTTATAAAGTCAGAGTAACCGATAAAGCAAAGACTGATCTTGATGAGATTATCAGGTATATTGCGGAAAAGCTTTCAAATGTAACAGCTGCCGCCAATTTGCTTGCAGACTTTGTAAAACAGAAAAATAATTTACAGAATTCGCCATATATGTATCCACTGTGTAATGATATAAAATTGCAGAAGAAAGGATATCATAGATTCCTTTTTTATAAAAACTATCTAGCTTTGTATTCGATTGATGATAAAGAAAAGATTGTACATATATTGCATATATTTTATGCAAAAAGAGATTATGCAAAATCGGTATAAAACAAAGCCTTGAAAAAATATAGAGCGCGATAACAGCCATCTCTAAACACTGCCGGATTTTCAGGAATAACAGATGCATTTTGTACAAGCGAAAGGAATTTTATCAGCGAAAAATGGGATGAACTTATATCGCGGCTGCACGCATGGGTGTATCTATTGCGACTCGCGCAGTGAATGTTATCATATAAATCACGGCTTTGAAGATATCGAAATAAAGGAAAATGCAATAGAGCTTCTCGAAGATGCCTTGAGGCGGAAGCGTAATAAGTGCATGATCGGTACCGGTTCTATGACTGATCCGTATATGCCGCTGGAAGAAAAACTCGGTATGACGCGGAAAGCGATAGAGGCCGTCCACCGCTACGGTTTCGGTTTTACTGTGATAACAAAATCGCCGCTCATATTACGCGATCTCGAACTTTTACAGGCGATAAACACCAAAGCAAAATGCGTTGTACAAATGACGCTGACCACCTATGATGATAGCTTGTGTAAAATACTTGAGCCGAATGTTGCCGTTACCAGTGAACGGTTTACCGTGCTTAAAACACTGCGCGACGCAGGTATTCCCACCGTTGTGTGGCTTACACCTATTCTTCCGTTCATCAATGATACGGAGGAAAATCTCGAAGGTATTTTGCACTATTGTATCGAGGCAAAAGTACGCGGCATCATCTGTTTCGGCATGGGCTTAACGCTAAGAGACGGTAACCGCGAATATTTTTATAAAAAACTTGATGCAGCTTTTCCGGGCTTAAAAGAAAAATATATCCAGCGCTACGGTACCCGCTATTCCGTTATGAGTCCGCACAATACACGCCTAATGAATATCTTCCATGCGCGGTGCAAAGAAAACGGCATAGAAACCAATCCCGATGTCATATTTGCGTATTTAAGCGCTTTTGATAAAATCCTCGAAAAGACGAATCAGTTGGAATTCTTTTGATAAGTAGGGTAAATACTATGCCAGATGAAGAAAAGGTACAATATGTTCTGTACCTACCTGTCGATAGACAGTCCAATCTAACATTCGCTTAACCTGTAAACAGACTTGACCGTTTGTCGGATTTGAAAACGGTGTTAGGCGGTTTTTAACGGAATATAGCCATTATTATCGATAATCCTTTGACCTTCAGGAGAAAGAATCCAATCTATCAGTTTTTTTACATTTGTATTTTGTGTTATCCCTTCTACATAATAACGAAATGAGTAACCAATAGGACTGCCAAAGAAAGTACCTAAAAGATTTGAGTTTTTGTCAAATGGTGCCGCAATGTCAGGTTGAAGCGGATGTTAGAACGCTTCTACTTTATCAACCCGCCATGAAAATAACATTCATAAACTTCTTTTCCGCAGAACCTTATTATTTCTTTCCCTTGAAACCAATCAAAATTCCCATTTATAGAACATTTATACTCATAACTACCGTCTGCATATTTTTCCGGACCTCTAAACGGTTTTTCAAAAGGAACATTCAATAATGCTTCCTTCAAAAAATCTACATTAAAATTTTCTCCGGTCACACGTCCAATATAATTCATGCTCCAATACGGATTGTCTGCAATCCAAAGAGCTTCTTCTCCAGCAAATTTTTCCACGCCAAGATAGGTGTCATAATACATAAAATTATTTTCACGATATACTAAGTCATGTGATTTTTCTCTTGAAGAAGCCGTTTCAGATCCTTTTCCTGCATACGTTTTCCGTTTAGCTTTTATCAAAAACTCAATTAGTTTCTTGTCCATTTTATTCCTCAATCGGTGTAAAGTCGCTATTTTTAAATCAAAGTCTCTTTTTGAAAGAGTATTTTCTGCCGCAATCGGATTTTCCAAATTATTCTGAATACAATTCATAATTTCGCTCAAATCCTGTTCGGCTAGAGGAAGGTAGCGTAAAGTATATTCGCCCATCAATCAGCTTATCTTTATTTGGGAACGGATATGAGCAAAAACTTCTTCATGCGAAAGACGAGCATTTGTTGATGCCGCTTGAGTATCCGCTTCATTAAGTTGGCTTTCAATAGTATGTGTAAGGCTTTCGTACAAATCAAGACTCATCACAACCATAGAGCCATAACCATTTTTTGTAAGGAATACAGGACTTCTGTTTGCTAAAACTATATTTTCTATTTCTGAAAATTTATTACGCAGATCTGAAACAGGTCTAATTTGCATCATACGAACCTCCATTATCAGGATAATATCATAATTTTATCATAATATCTAAGGATTTGTAGAAAAACGTCAGCAATATGTCGTTCTAACATCCGCTTAACTTGCATTTGTGGCTTGTCCGCAATGTCAGGTTGAAGCGGGTGTTAGATGATTTTACATAGCACCTGCATATTTTTCTACTATCGTATTTTGTAATAATTGCGAAAAATTCACATTATTTTTTTCTGCAAGTGTATTCACCCATTTAGGAAGTGTTATATTTTTTCTTATACATTTACTTGAATATTTTTCACTATACGAATCCATATCTAAAATAAGCATATTTATAAAACTTTTATTATCAGACAGTTTTATTTTTGTAAGCTCACTTGCTTTTGGAACAGCATTTCCTTCCTCGATTTCTGTTAATATCCACCCTGATGCTGCATCTATTCCCATCTCTATCGCTTCTATGAGAGAAAAGCCACCCGAAACACAACCTTTTAAGTCGGGAAATTCTACGCTATAACTATTATCTTCTTCGCAATATGTTATAATTGCCGGATATGCTAATTTCATTTTATACCCCCTCCATTCCCTTTATTTCAATCCTGCCTGTTTTAAAATCGCTTTCACCGTCCCTATTGGTATATCGCCTTTATGATTTGGTACCGTAACTTTTCCGGATTTTACAGTATGTTTATATTGATTATGAGAACCTTTTGCTGTTACAAAATACCAACCATCCGCCTTTAGTATTTTTTCTATCTCTTTTACTGTCATTTTATATCCAATCATATTATACGCATTATGCGTATAATATCAAGTACTTGATACTTTTTGTTTTTCCAATTCTTTAATCAAATCCGCAATATATTTTTTCTGCATAGTCTTTAAATTCATACATATATATGAAAGTATTTCCATAATAGGATTTTTTATATTCAAGATTTCTGTGAACAATATTTTTGTTTCTTTTTCTGAAAGTTCATGAAAATGACCAATCCAATGTCCTCTAAAATATTTATTTTCCATATTAAATTCGTATAAACTGTATGGTTTTATCGCTGTTATTGTAAAAACTGTTTGTATGCCATTTTTTGATACTTCTATAAATTTATGATGAGGCTCAATAATTTTTATTTCTAAAA
Organism: Treponema sp. OMZ 803; assembly: GCF_024181165.1. Lineage (NCBI taxonomy): Bacteria > Pseudomonadati > Spirochaetota > Spirochaetia > Treponematales > Treponemataceae > Treponema > Treponema sp. OMZ 803. Next base: position 118,802 of record NZ_CP051195.1, read on the forward strand.
TATCACTCCGCCACGAATAATGTTCATTATCAGTTATTATTTTCCAAATATTTTTTATGTTGCTACGAATTATAGTTTCAAATATTGATTTTCTCATACCTCAGCACCAATGTTGACGGCATTGCCGTCAATCCATCTAACTGCCGCTTAACCTGCATTTGCGGCTTTGCCGACGCAAAGCGTAAGGCAAAGTTAGCGCGAAAATTGCATAAAAAAGGTAATTGCGCTAGCAATTACCGCCCAAGCAACTTTCGTGACAAAACAAATGTCAGGTTGAAGCGGGTGTTATGTGATATTCATTTTATGGATGAATGATATCCAGATTTCCAAATCCAAAAATTAGTTCATTTTCTTTTATAACACAACATAACTCAAACTTTGTTATAAGACGAAATGATATTTCACCATTATTGAATATTTTCCAATTAGAACTTTTCTTATAATCTTTTTTATATTGATTATATTCTTCATTTGAAATTTTTATTGTATAGTAATAAGGTAATTGTTCAATCTTAATTGGAATTCCCTTTGGATATTGTTTTTCAATAATCTCAATAGATTTATCTTTAATTTGAATATCCGTTTCATGAGTAAAAAGCCATTTTATAAAATTTATATTTTTACAATCAGCAATATTCAATGTGTCCTGTGAATAATATTTACTATAAAAATTTGAATAATTATAACAATCATATATAATTCGCAATTCATTTAAAACATCACATCTATAGAATTTTCCAGACTTAGATTCATACATCCAATAGTTATTTTGAATTTCATATTTTTTCCCTGTCAGTAAATACTCAACTTTATATTCACCATCTATAACACAAGCTTTTTCAACATTATTTATAAAAATATATCTCGCCTTTTTAATTTTTCTATCCATCGATATTAAAGCATTATACAGGTCTTTATTTAAAATTGCTGAATCATCATGCGATTTCGGAATCAATCCTTTATACAGTTGTAGAGTGCTATTAGAATTATTTTCCAGCAAAATTAAAATCTCCATCTCTTGTTTATCATGAGCAAAGATATTTTGCAATAAAAGTAGTAATATACATAAAACACATATTCTTTTGTTTATCATGTCCCTTTCCGAATTGCTGCCCAGGGGGCAGTCCACATAACATTGTTTTAAACCGCAAACGGGCTCAGTCCCGTTTGTCGGCTTTGAAAACTGTGTTATACGTTCTTTTTTCTTATTGCTTTTAACATAATCAGACCACTTCTTCCTTTATCTGTTAAATCCCAAGAATAACCAGAAGAATCTATAAGTCCATTTGCCATAAATTGAATTTTTATTGTTTGAAGTATATCGTTTCCAATCGAAATATTGTCAATTGTTTCCTCATTACTAATTTTACTTCTGCATAATCTTAATAATGCATTCTTTGCAATTCCTTCCTCTGGATTATCTAAAACATATGGAGCAATTGATGAAAATAAATCATTCCAAGTAAAACTCATTTCTATATTTTTAGGATTACGATCTCCAACAACATAATATAAACAAGAAAAATGATAAAACTCTGTCATTGCTGCTAAATCTGGAACTTTAAAACATAAATCATTATAATTACTTGACTGCTCTAATTGTATTATTTTTTCCTTTAATCTTAAATTTTCCTCGAAAAGTTTTGATGTTTTCGTTTCATTATCACCAGGAATCCAACCTGTAAATTCATATCTCTCCTTAAAATCTGCAAGTGTTTCATGTATAGTAAGTTTTATATCATTAGTAGAATTATAAAATGAAGAAATATTATTCAAAACTTTACCTTTGAAAGCTTTTAATTTATCATTATTATCTTTTTCTATAAAAGAACTTCCATTTTCTTTCACTTTTTGCTCAAGATGTTCGGGTGTAATTACAACCGCAAAAGTCGGTTTATTAATTGATTTAGCATAATCATATTCAAGTTCTGTATAACTTTTTTGACTTTTTGATTCTATAGAACCGTAACGCCCTCCTAAAATTAAAAAGTAAATGTCAGAATCATCTATCCATCGTTTTATTGTAGTAAGTTGCGAATCATTTCCCGCAGTAAATAATTCCATTCCTGCAGGAATATTTCCAGATTTTAAAATTGCTTCGACTGCAGCTTGTCTTTCATCTTTTAAATCAATATAAGTCGATGATACAAATATTTGTAATTTCTTTTTCATTTATATATCCTTCCAGCCCAGAGGGCTGTGCGTATAACATCTTTTCGCCCCTTCCTCATAATATCATACGAACGCCCTATTTGCAATCTAAACTATCGCGGACTAAACCAATAACATCTTTCTACCATAACACCCGCCATAACACATCATCAACAGGTAGATTAGGCCTATCTTCACTAAACAAGCTAAAACGAATCACATTCGGTCGATAGGGCTTTGAACGCCGAGACCGCCGCGGTTGAGGACGTGGGTGTAAACCATAGTGGTTGAAACATCGCTGTGACCGAGAAGTTCTTGGATGGTGCGGATATCGTAACCGGATTCCAGTAGATGCGTTGCAAATGAGTGGCGGAACGTGTGACAGCCGATTGGTTTTGGAATACCCGACCGTAAAACAGCTTCGTGCAAAGTGCGTTGAATAACCGAAGGATCAATATGGTGCCGCCCTTGCTCGCCCGAAACAGGCAAAACGCGTTTTAAGATTTTTATCCTTATGTTCACGGATAAAACGGCTTATCCAATAGCTGTATGCTTCCCGCGTACGTTTGCTGTAGTGTTTTGCAGTACGACTTCATTTACCAGTGATTCTAAAGATGCAATTACTCCTTAGAAGCGGCTTTTTGTAATAGGACAATAGTAATAGAAGCCGCTTTACCCCTTCGTTATCTTCGGTAAAAGAATCATGCCACCGGTAAATACCACTAAAACAGCGATCCATGCGGAAAGGATATTCATAAAAATTCCACCGGTGATAAAACCTACTAACGAACAAGCTGCAACAAAAAGTGCATAAGGCATTTGTGTTGCAACATGCTCCAAATGCGGGCAGGCTGCTCCGGTAGAAGATAAAATCGTTGTGTCTGAAATCGGGGATGCATGGTCGCCGAATACGGCTCCGCCGAGAACGGCCGAAATACAGATAAATATGGCATTAAACGCAGCGTTTTGCGCTAATCCGGCGTTTTCCGTTAGCCCGACGGCAATCGGCATAATAATCGGAATCATAATACCGAACGTACCCCAGCTCGTACCGGTTGCAAATGCAATAACTGCTGATAGCGCAAAAACGATAGCAGGGAGTATCCATAACGGGAAGGAACTGCTCACGACCAGCTCAGAAAGATAACGCCCCAGTCCCAAACCGCCGTCTGCAGGAGATGAGCGTATAACCGTTCCGATTGACCACGCCATCGTTAAGATAATAAGGGCGGGAACCATAGATTTTATACCGTCGCGGACAGCTTCGCTTGCTTCTTTCAGATTCATAAGGCGACGCGCAAGATAGTAAATATACGTAACGACTAAAGTAAAGATAATGGCGTAAAAAAGCGCATAGGATGAATCGGTATTGATGAAAGCCTCACGGATACTCATCGATGCGGCCGCTTGCGATATGGTAGTAATTGTAGTGCCGTTTACGGCATTAATCCACGAAACGGCAGGGAAAAAGGCAATGGCGAAAACGATAAGAAGCAAAATGGGCAGTAGCATATCGATTGGTTTTGCACGGGTTGTCTGCTCCTCGGGGATATCGCCGGAAATAACACCGTAGACTTCTTCGTTCCAGAGGCGTCCGGTTGTTTTTGCTAAGTTTTCGGATCTTTTCATTGGACCGAAATCGGATTTAAAAAAGATGATGACAAGAATCATCAAGATTGTTGTCAACGCATAGAGGTTGTACGGAATAGCGCGGATAAAAAATTCAAAATCACTGATACCCAGTTTGCTGAACCCTTCGGAATTTCTCACGATGGACATAACGGTAACGACCCAGCTGGAAACAGGCGCTAAAATACATACGGGGGCCGCGGTGGAATCCAAAATATAGGCAAGTTTTGCACGCGGCACCTTATGCTGATCATTTATCGGCCTCATAACGGTTCCAACGGTTAAAGAGTTGAAATAGTCATCTATAAAAACGATTAAACCGAATATAAACGTTGCAAACTGAGAAGCCGTTCCGCTCTTTAGTTTTTTAGACATCCACAAACCAAACGCCTGCGCCGCTCCTGTTTTTGATAACATACCGACCAATGCGCCGAGCAATCCGCAGAAGAGAAAAATGCGGATATTCCAACTATCCGCTAAAGAACCGGCGAGTAAATCCGTTAGTTTCATAAGCGCCGCTGCAGGATTCCCGCCGGCAACGATCATACAACCGGATAAAATCCCCAAAAAGAGCGAAACGATAACATCTTTTGTAATGAAAGCAAGTGCGATGGTTAAAACCGGAGGTATGATCCCCCATAGTCCAAAATGATCCATAAATATTAGAAACTCCTTTTTATCAGGGTGTCGTATAAATGAAAGAAGAACATATTGTAGCATATATTCTACATCTGTGCAGTAGTGTGTGATACGGATTTTTGAAGGCTGTGGAGCGGCGAGTCTTTGGTAATATAAAAACGCTTATCATGTATTCCAAATGAGATATATGAAAATGCATTTAGCCCAAAAAAGTGTTCCCCTTTTAATGACTACCAGTTCATTTTGTGATATAGTACAGGGTATGCAAGAAATACCATTATCAGCGGATTTTGCTGTTCAAGCAAAAAAGTTTTTGCAAAAAACATCTTTCTTTTCCGGCTGGACAGACAGCGAACTGGATGAAATTATGATGCACTGTCAGGCAAACGAGTTTGAGGACGGCAGTATAATCTTTACGCCCGAAGAAAACGGCTCCAAGGTGTATCTGCTATTGAACGGCAGTGCCGAAGTCCTCTCCCCCGACAAAAAGACTGCATTGGCTGAATTTGTTGCAGGGGAATTATTCGGCGAAATTGCCTTGCTGACCGGTAAACCGCACGATGCATATGCCATAGCACGTAAACAAGCCCGTATCTTAGAATTTCCCAAAGATGGGGTTCCGCTTGAAACCCTCTTCCACGATAAACCGCGAATACTTGCACATCTTTTTCAATCATTGTTGATTTTCACATCCCAACGTACCAGAGCCGCAAATCTGCTCATCAAAGAGAATTCACCGGTTGTACGCGAGCTGCGAAATCAGGTATATAGCGACAAGCTTTCAGGTCTATTCAACCGTACCTATTTAGAGGAATCTTTTGCAGAATTTTGCAAGGAACCTTTTGCACTCATTATGATGAAACCGGATAACTTTAAGCAGATCAACGACAGCTTCGGTCATGAAGCAGGTGATACCGCACTTATCTTTATTGCCGGTCATCTAAAAAAAGCCTTTTCGGAAAACACTATTTTGGCGCGCTACGAAGGAAACGAATTCGCAGTTCTCACTCATCTGTATGCCGATAAGGAATCTGCGCGAACATTCGCAGAAAAAATCAAACATGAGTTGGAAACATTAGATCTTTCTCATCTTTTTAACGGAGAAAAAATCTTTTTAAGTATGAGTCTCGGCATTGTCCTCTTCCCCCAGCACGGGAAAATTTATACCGATGTTGTAACACGATGTTCCGGCATACCATTGGTAGGTAGACAACGCGGCGGTTCGATGATTTTATTTCCGGAGGATATATAATGCTCGAAGTAAAACAGCGGTGGCTTGAAGTTTTGCGAAAAACTTCTCTTTTTTCACGATTGACACCCAATCAAATGGCAGTGGTTCTTTCCTCCCTTTTTTATTGTGAGGTTGAAGCGGGGCAGACCCTCGTGTATGAAGGTGAAATAGGGTCGGAGCTTTTTATTATTGTTCAAGGATGTATATCGATTTCGGTAAAATCGGGAGAAGAAAATATCGAACTAGGCAGACTGCATTCCGGCGATTTTTTCGGTGAAATGTCCCTGCTTGAACAAACTGCCCGTTCAGCTTCGTGTACGGCGGTGGAAAACACCTCCTGCTTTATGCTTAAAGCGCGGGATTTTTCGCAGATTATCATCAACGATCCTGTTATTGCCGTTTCCATCCTACAACAAATGCTGTCGAGTACGGTTTCTCGCCTCTTGCGGACAAACAGCTTTTTAACGCAAGTTATTCAGTGGGGCGACGAAGCTAAAAAGCGCGCCATCACCGATCCCTTTACCGGCCTCTTTAACCGCCGTTATTTGGATGACAATATCGGAAACCTTATCCGCCGGAACACTGAAACCACCGGCGCCAGTTTTGCAATGGTGGATGTTGACCGTTTCGGCACCTTGAATAAGACCTACGGAAGTGTGTTCTGCGACAACATTTTACTTGCAATTACCGATGTGTTTAAGAAAACCTTTGACCATCAGGATACGCTGATCCGGTACGGCGGCGACGAGTTCTGTTTTATTGTCGGAGGAAATTTTGAACGAGCCGAAACGCTCTGCCGAAATGTTTGTGAGGGAGTAAACGCTATCAGATTTAACGAACATCCTGAGCTGGCTGTTTCCTGTTCAATCGGCTTAGTTCCTTGTACCCATAACGATAATGTTCCGGATATACTCAAGCACTCCGATGAAGCCTTGTACCGCGCCAAAGAGCAGGGACGGAACCGTGTGTGCACGGCCGGATAAATACAGTACTGCTTTCGTATCAATATGAAAAAACATAAGGTTTATACGGTATGATTTCACTACTAAAACTTTTCTGCATCGGAGTATTCATCGGCATTGCCAATGTTGTACCCGGAGTTTCCGGCGGTACGATTGCGGTGATTTGCAATGTCTACGATAAACTAATCATATTGAGTTCGCTTAATTTTAAACGGATAAAGGAGGCCTGGCAGGATATTCTTTGCCTCGCCTTGGGAATCGGTGCGGGAATTGTGCTGTTTGCAAAGGTAATTACGCTGCTATACCGCGCGTATCCGGCGCAGACCAGTGCCTTTTTTATCGGGATTGTGGCGGGGAGCATCCCGTTTTTGTTCCGAAAAACCCGTGCCGGTATTCCTGCTGCGGCAGTTGCAGAGAATGGCTCTCTGACATCCGGATGGTTGTATGGAACGCTATGCTGCGGGGCTGCCGGTTTTGCGTTGATGCTGGGAATGTTTTTCTTACAGCGCCGCGGTATACAGGCTGCTGCCGTTGTTACCGCCTTTTCACCGATGTTTGCAGCAAAATTAGCGGTAATGGGAGCTTTGGCTGCGGTTGCGATGTTGATTCCGGGTATTTCCGGCTCGTTTGTGTTGTTGATTCTCGGCGTGTATCCGACAGTACTGCAAGCAGTCGCAGACTTTAATATGCTATTGCTTATACCTATTGCGCTTGGCGTTGGAGCAGGGCTGGTATTCGGAGCGCGGCTGATTGCCGTATTGTTAGAACGCTTTCCTGCGCCGATGTATGCTTTTATTCTCGGTTTGGTTGCGGGTTCGATACTCTATCTCTATTCGAGTACCAGCTGCCAGCCTTTTACGATGCGGGTTATTTCCGGAACAGTATTTCTTATCGGTTATGTAACCGTCTCATTCTTTTCTAAAAGAGGGGAAGCAACGGAACGGAAGGAAGATGTCACCGATGAACAATAATCGTATATCTTTTTGAGTGGGAGGAATGTATGTTTGAATCTTTACAAGTAACACCTGAATTAGTAAACAAGGTAATCAAGCCTTTTTCTGCATTAGCGGAGCACGGTGTGTTGGTTAGTGCCGGACACGGAACGGAGCGCGGCGAATGGAATACTATGACCGCATCGTGGGCATTGATGGGACATTTATGGAACCGTCCGATGGCTGCTTTGTTTATTAGACCGCAGCGGCATACCGCGGTATTTGCCGAAGAAGAAGATTACTTGAGCGTGTCCTTTTTGGATACTGCCGATGAAAAAATGTGCGAAGCCCTTAAAATTTGCGGTACCGTGTCGGGCAGGGATGAAGATAAAGCTGCCAGTGCAGGGCTTACACCGGTATTCCACGATAATACCGTTATCGGATTTGAGGAAGCCATACTCACCGTATCATGCCGGAAACTCTATCGAAGTCAGTTCGATATGGACTTGTTTTTAGACCCGCAGGTCATTATCGACTGTTATCCCAAGAAAGATTTTCACTACGTCTATTTCTGCGAAATCCGTGATGCCTACCTTCGCCGTAAATAGAACACTGCCGAAAGCTGTTTTCTTGTATGTAACGGAACCGCCGCTTTGCGGTTCTAATTGATAACAGGGCATCTTTAAAAACTACCAAGTTTTTAGAGATGCCCGTTGATTTTAAGAAGTGTATAAGAGGTATATATGAAAAAAATAATTGCGTTGTTTTTTATGATGATGCTTGTGAGTGCCGTATTCGCACAGGAAGCGGCTGGAACTGAAACAGGCAGTCTTGAAGATGAGCTGTTCGGTGGTGATACTGAAGCGCTCGTAACACCGGAGCAGGCAAACGCCGAAACTCAAAAAGACGGTGTTTCCCTAACGGGCGATCTTAAAACCGCAACACTCGCACTTGAAAGCAATAAATTGCGTATCGGCGGCTCGTTAAACGCTGAATTAGGTCTTAAATATGTATGGGCTGATCCGTACACAAAAAAGAACGATGCAAAAAAAGCATTTTTAAATCCTGAGGTGGCACAGCTGCGGCCGACAATCGGTGCAAATCTCTTTTTTGATGCGCGACCGGTACAGGACTTAAAACTGTACGGCAAGTTCCTTTTTGAATTTCCGTTTGAAAAAAACTTGAATGGAGCCGCGTCAATCGGAAAAGAGCAGCTACCGCCTGCATTACAAGGATTGTTCCCCAACGGATTAGCAGCGCCTGTGAGCGTAAACGGTTCTCCGAATTTTAAAATTTGGGAGATGTATACCGATTTTTCGACAAAGGATATTGCGTTTTTCCGGTTCGGAAAACATACGGTTAAGTGGGGAACCGGCTATTTTTACAGCCCTGCTGATGTTATCAATATTTCGCGGATAGACCCTCAAAAACCGACCGAAGACCGGGAAGGTCCCGTTTCGCTGCGAACGCATATTGTTATTCCTAAGACGCAGTACAATATATGGTTGTATTTGCTGCCCGACACGGAAACGTTTAAGCCGCAGTATACGGCGGGAGCTGCAAAGGCAGAGTTTGTGTTCGGCGACTGGGAGTTGGGTGTCGGCGGTTGGTATCGCTATGAAAAGGCGCCGCGGTTTATTACAACCCTCTCCGGCAGTATCGCGGGAAAGGTTGCCGTTTTTGCGGAAGGAGTGTTTGCATGGGGCAGCGATTATACCTATTATAAAAATGATACCACGCTGACGCCGTATACGGTAAAAAACAAGCCGTTTTTCCAAGCGACGCTCGGCGGCTCGTATTCAAATGCAGACTCGCATACCATGCTTGCATTCCAATATTACTATAACGGCTTCGGTTATGCAAACACAAAGGCCGCCGACAATATTACGGACACTGCGGTAGCTGCACTGAAAAGCCAAAATTTTACCGATCCTTCGCTCAAAAAATACGAGAATATCGCCGCAATGGGAAATCGAGGTCAGCACTACATCGCGTTTACCGTATCTCAGAACAAGATCGGTACGGAAGATTTGACGGCAAATTTGTTCCAGCAATTCGCAATCAGCGAGCTTGAAGGGCTTACAACACTCAGCCTAAACTGGAAGATATTTAAGTTTGTGCAGATGAGTACCGGCCCGATATTCTCTTATCCGCTGAGCCCTGCATCGCACAGTAAAGGTTCCATCGGCTATAACCTCAGCTTTAAGCTTGGCGGTGGCAAGTTCTAATGGCGTCGGAGGTGTCTCAAAAGTATGGTTCATAGCGTTCTACAGCCGGACATAGGAATAATTATAGGGATAAAAATGGAGAAAAACAAGGGGAGAAAATTATGGGGAATGGATAGGTATTCAGCCAATAATACCCATGAGAGAGAGTATTACAAATTATTTTAGCGCTGCCACCTCTGCTTGAGATAATCCTGCAATTTTGCAAATGTCGGCCAGTGGATAGCCCATGGTAAGCATTGTTTTTGCCATTTCAAGGGCTTTTTGCTGAGAACCTTCTGCAAGCCCTAACGATTTACCTTGCGCAATACCTGCTTTCCATCCGTCATTCCGTGCATCTCGCTCAATAGTATTTACCAACATATACTCCCTCCTTAACTCTTCATTTGCTTTTACATCTTTTATTCGCTGCTCCAACCTTTGGATAAAGTCGTCATCGCTGACTTTTCCATTCATGTACTCTAAAAATACTTTCAGCTTTTCATTCTTCTCATGCTTCGCCGCTTTACTGTTTATAATGATCTTCGTTATTCCATCGCACAGCTCTATCCGGCTATCCTCACTACACATCGTCTTAAAGGTATAAACAGGCAAGGCTTTCTCAAGATAGTCAAACGTACAGAAGAAGAGTATAAACGTATCAGGCAGACTTTCATACGGTTTACTTTTTCCCAATAGACTGACATCAATTGCTGCTTGATAGTACCTTATACGTTTTGCAAGGTCTTTCTTATCGATAGCCTGCATCTCGATATCGTAAATATTCCCTTTATAATCCTTTGCCCATACGTCAAATCGTACACCTTTTGCCCGTCCGGCATCATCAATCGTTTTTTGCAATTCTATTTCGGTTATTGTCTCTACCTTACCCTGTAAAACTCGGTTTAAAAGCATTTTACAGATTTCAGTATCTTCCATTACACGGTAGAACATATAATCATCAGCTATGGTTAACTCGTCAAATTCTTTTTCCATAGTACATTTGCTCCTGTCATCTCACTTTTATTATAACAAAAAGACAGATGGCTGCAAGCTGTTCTATCCTGAAATAAAATGAGTGAAAAGAGATCGTTTGCACTGTGGTAATGCTATGTGGTGACTCAGCATAGCATTATTATAAGGGGTGTATACAAAAAAATGCAAGGGAAAAATAATGTAGTTACAAAGAACACGAACACCGATCGCTCCTTACACCACCTCAACGGCAGTTTTGCTGCGGAGATAGAAAATGTAGGCTTTAACCGATTTGGGTGACTGTTGTCCGCCGGGGTCTTGACCGAACCCTTCCATTTTATAAAAATTTTCTACGGCAGCTTTGTAGATTAAAAGCTGCCTTCGATGTTGTTCAGGATAGATTTTTTGGTCGGTTTTATAATCGATAATATACGCGGTATCTTCGTATTCAAAAAGCAAATCGATTTGCCCTATGACGAGCTTTCCTTCGTAGAGGGTTAAAAAGCCGTATTCGGTCTTTCTGAATGAGGCTTCTGACGCTTTTTGCCCCAGCGGAGAAGAAAGAAAAGCGGTGCACAATTTTTCCACTTCCCGGGCGTACTTTGCAGGCAGTGTACACGGGCGGTCTAAAAAGCGGGCTTCCATCGCCTTGTGCACCAAGGTTCCGAACTCGGTGGAGGAAAGCTCATCGTCGTCCTTTTCACTGGTATTGTCGCCCTGCTCGATATGTTCATTTAATTCGGTATGTTTCATAGTTTTAGATTGAGCCATCGTTTGTGAATGTTCCATATCTTGTAATTCCTGGTTTGGAAACATTGCAAGCGGTGCTTCGCTTAAATGAAGCCACTGCCGGTCTTTTTCAAATTGAGTTGCCGGTATGACGCGCGGTTCCGCAAGCGGGAAGTTTTTTTCCGCAGCCTGCCAGTATAGGGCACGGGTTTCATCAAGATTAAAGCGCTGCCGGTCTTCCGTGGTGTGCTGTACTGCCGAGGCGGGGAGCGGTAACACTTCCGTAAAATGCACGCAGCCGATATCGCCGGATAGCGCCGGTAGTAAGAGCTGAAAAAAACTTCGGTTATTTTCTTCCTTCTGAGGTTGTACAAGCTGTTGGCGGATTTCCTCCAAAGCGCGGGGCGATTCCGGTAGTTCCTCAATATCGCGGTCAGTTTCCTGCACACCGCTCATCAGCAGCCGAACCTTAGCCCGCGTAACGGCGACGTAGAGAAGCCTCTTTGTTTCGGCGAGGTGTTTGGCATTCGCTTCCTTCCGCAGTTCCTCAAAAAAGATATTGGCAGAAGGATCGTTTTTTGTTTCCAGCGGTAAATGGATAACCGGCCCTAAATCCTTGTGCAAAAAGACCATGCCTTCCTTTTTTTCAGACTTTCCCGCATTGCCGCAGTCGGGAATACAGACAATCGGGAACTCCAAGCCCTTGCTCTTATGTACCGTCATAATTTTAACCGCGTCGCCGCCGTGTTCGAGCGGAATTTCCATATCTTCAACCCGCTCTTCCGCGTGAATATACGAAATCAGCGTGTCGATAAAAGCCGAAAGACTCTGCCCCGCGGCATCCGCTTTTACCGCAAGCGCAAACAGGTAATCATATAGTTCCAGATAGCGGTGGTAGCGCGGCTCCGTAAGCAATATGTACCGGTACCCTTCGTCATACCATAGTGCGGTAATCAATTCGGCATTACTCTTTTTTTTGATAGAGCCTTGGAGCCGCTCAAAAAGAGTGCAGGCATTTAAGAAATACTGCCGGTCTTCCGCATCCAGTTCTTCGGCAGCGGAGGGAGTAAAAGGTTGGGTGGTATGCTCAAGGCTATGCAGCATCAATCGGGTAAAAGAGCGGTCGCTGAGGCGGACAAACGGCGAGCGGAGTACTTGCGCATACACGGCTCTGTCATGCGGATACACCGCTAAGCGGAGCAAGGCGCAGATATCGTTGAGCGGCGCGTCGTGGAACAATCCTTTTTGCTGTACGGAAATGTACGGGATTTTAAATGCACGGAAAAACCGCTCGTAGACTGCTTGATGCGTCGACGCGCGCAGCAGCACGGCAAAATCCGACCATGTACAGGGACGGGTAGACTGTGAAGCGTCATCGTATACAAGGTAGTGTTCGTCATGGAGCGCGGCTATTTTTTGCGCAAGCGTATACGCCTCGCATTCAATCGGTTTGAGGAAGGCGCTATCGGTGTCGGCTCCTTTCGGAAAGCGTTTTTTGTCGATAAATAAAATATCCGTCTGAGGCGCTAAATGGGGAACCGCCTCCCTGCTGAGGATGGGGATAAATTCCGCTTCAAATGCAGGCACGGTGCCGATAAGGGGCTGATTGGTTTCCGAATAAAAGACCCGCATAAATACGCTGTTAAAAAAGTTGAGCAATTCCGGTTCAGTGCGGTAATTTGTTTGCAGGTTAATCGAAGCGGAGCTGCCGCCTTGCCGTAAGTCCTGCGACAGTGTGCGGAACACCGAAACATCGGCGCCTCGAAACGCATAGATCGATTGTTTTTCGTCCCCGACAAAGAAGAGTTTATCCGGCACCAGCTCATCCGGCTTCGGTATCGATTGGTCGGTACGTGCTTCTTTTTCCGCAAGCAGGAACAAAAGGTCGCGCTGAAGGCTGTTATTATCCTGAAACTCATCGATCATAATCCGATGGGTTTGTTTTTTATAAAAGAGCCGCAAGTCGGGATCGGTGATGAGCGCGTCAACGGCAAGCTGCGCAATGTCGCCGAAATGCAGTATGCTTCTCCGCTTTTTTTCGGCAATGAACCGTTCCTGCAAAATACTGCAAAGCGCGTATATCTTTTGCATCTGTTCTTTGTGTGCATAAAAATGATACAGACTTTGCAAGCGGCCGGAGCTTTCGCTCAGTTCACCGCAGAGCGCCTTGCACGCTTTTACGTCCTCATCCTTTTTTGAACCCATCGTTTTTTTAACGCTGCAAATCGCTTTCAGCCGTTCAAGAAAAAACGGTAGCTGCGGATCGGTCAGTATAAACGGGAATTCGGGGAGTTGCACGTATGCTTCTTTTACTGCGCTGATGTAGTTATCGGTTCCTTCAAGATGAGCGGCAATATCTTCGAGAATGCGTTCGGCTTGTTTGCGATAGCCGGTAAATAATGGTTCGGCAGCGGCAAGCTGATTCTGCAAGGCCTCAGAAAAATCAATCGGGCGGGAGACCGTAACGTAATCGTTTAATATTTTGACAAAGAAGTCGTTGATAAAATCGGTAATCGGTTTATCACCGAGTAGATATTGCAGGTTTGTGTCCGCGCGGTGCTCAAGGAAAAAATCCAGCGAAAGGTTATAGGCGAGCTGTTTCGATTCGGTAAGATCGATAGTGAAATCGGGACTGATACCGAAGCGTCGGCATGCAGTTACGGCAATCTTATGACAGAATGCATCGATAGTCATAATTTGCGCCTTAAAAAAAGAATTCAAGGCAGCGCCGGCGCGGTTCCGCTGTACTGCATCATCGGTTCCCGCATACATCTTTTGCAGCTCCCGATAAATACGCCGGTGCATTTCCGCCGCCGCCTTGTCCGTAAAGGTGAGGGCAAGGATATGTTCAACCTGATAATTTTTTTCGGTAATCAGGTATACATAGCGGCTTGCCAGCACCTTCGTCTTGCCCGAACCGGCTCCCGCCGCCACAACGGCATTTTCATCCGTTTTTACCGCCAGTTTTTGATGTTCGTTTAAATCTTTACAAATATCTATCATATTTTCTGCTCACGTACTTAGGTGTCCTTTTGCTGAATTTTTTTTGTTTTTATATCATTAAAAATGTACCTCATTGTATACTGTTAATGGCAAAATGTTATGTTTTTGAGGCTAATATTCTACATAATTAGATAGCAGTTTTTTCTGTCTTGTATTCAATATTTTTACGCATTGTTTGTTTTTGTTGACTTTGATAATAACGATTTAAAAAATCTACAACAGAGTAGCCAAGTTCTTTTGCTAAATTTACAGGAACAGCATTTCCAATTTGTTTGTATTGGTTTGTCATTGAACCTGTAAATTCCCAATGGTCAGGAAATGTTTGAATACGAGCATATTCTCTTACAGTAAAGGGACGCGTTTCATTGGGGTGGCAGCGTTCTGTCTGTTTTTGAGCTGGTGCACATGTTAATGTTAAACAGGGTTCATTCCAAGAAATCCTTCGCGCCATACCTGTTTTTCCACCGCCTAAGTAGTAACTACCTTTCATGTATTCTTTTTGAATTCCTATAGGCAAATCTCTCCAGTAACCTCCGGGAGGAACTAATTCTAAAACTTTTCTTTTCTTTTCAGGATATTTTTCTCCTTCCGATTCCGGAACATCACAATCAAATAAGGATCCTTTTTTTAAGGCATCTTTTAGTGTATAGATGTGTCTACTTGGTTTTGGATAAAAAAATTCGGTTGAAATATCATTTCTTATGCCAACTAAAATCATTCGTTCTCTTTTTTGAGGAACTTTATAATAAATCGCTTTTAAAATTTGGGGGGGTAAAACTGTGTAACCCAGTTCAGTAAGAACATCCGTCATTCCTTTAATTGTTTTTCCATTGTCATGAGAAAGTAGCCCCCGAACATTTTCTCCAATACAAATTTTAGGTTGAATTTCTTTTACCGCTCGCGCCCATTCAAAAAATAGAGTTCCCCGAGTATCTTCAAAACCTAATTTTTTACCCGCATAGCTAAAGGCTTGACAAGGGAACCCTCCTGTTACCACATCTGCTTTTCCATGGTATATCGAAAAATCTATATCATGAATATCGCCTTCAATAACATTCCAATGAGGGCGGTTTTTTCGCAAAGTTTCACAAGCGGCATGATCAACTTCATTTAGCATGATATGATGCAACCCTGCTTCCTCTAGTCCAAGTGCGAGTCCTCCCGCTCCTGCAAAAAGTTCTATAGATGTATAATGCTTATTCGGAATTACTGTATTATCAGCATCTCTTACATCCGGTAAATACAATTCTAATTGTTCACAAATTTTCAGTTCTTTTTCCGTATAAAATCTATATCCGGAAATTCCATTTCTCCTAGCTTTTAGTTTTCCTGAGTTATCCCAACGCCTCAGTGTGTCTTTGGAAACAGATAGTAAATCTGCAAATTGTTTAAGGGAATATACCTCTGATTCTCTTTTCATAGTAACCATCTTATGAAACATTATGTATGGTTATTTTATCTTGTCAAGAGATAAATGCTATAAGAAACTTATGATTCGGAAAGAGCTATAATTTCTTGTGTCTGTGCTAATTGTTGTATAACTTCATCTAGTTCGTCTTTGAAGTTGCTTGCAGAAACAACAGAATCAATAGTCTTTATTAATTCAAAATAAAAATTTTCTTCGCCAGTCAAATGATACCAGAAATCTTTACCGATAAGAACCGAAATGTCATGGTCTTTTGTGAGGCTTTTATAGTGCGTACTCAATTCTTCAGGGGATCCATAAATAACTCCTACAATTAAATCATCAAATCCGATTTTTAAAGAATTTGTTCTCGCTAAATGTTTTACTTTTTTAAAATGATTTGCAATCGTTTCCACATCGTCCTTATTTATTGTATTTGGACCTGCTTTTAATTGACAATATTTATGAGAACCGTCTATTGCATCGTCAAATTCAATATCCATTCCGCTTGCCGTACTTGCAAAAGAGGAAAGTACCTCCGTTGTAAATTTTTGAATACCTGTGCCAAACGTTGTATTTATTGAAGTTCCAAGCACACGGGGATAAATTAAAGCTTTTGCAAGGCTTTCCGGTTTTCCATTACCGGTAAGAAAATGAGCCAAATAGGATGCAAGAAACGGATTCACATTAAATTTTTTAATTGAAGTTAGTTTTTGTGTGTTTACTTGGTGTTGCTCCATTATACTGGTTTTAAACCACTCTTTTGATTTTTCTAGGATCTCCGCTTTCTTATTGATATCCATAAAAGTCTCCTTCTCTGAAAAATTGAATTTATTGTATCAAAAAATCTATTTATTGTCTGTTCTAGTATGCCGTGCGGTTACTTTAAAAAACTTAAAGTCAATGGTATAATAATTCGGTTCGATCACTTCGTTGTCGAATAGGTTTAATCAATTCACTTATACCGAGCAGAAAATATGGAGGTACAACTGCTATGAAATTTATTATGGACGAAAGTATGTCAGCACTGGGAATTAAAAGCATTGTGGTTGGCATTGCAAAAAATGTAGATCCACAGGCGACGTTATCCGATGCATTTTTAAAAAAGCAAAAAGAAATGGAAGAATGGGCATTAAAGTGCGATATTGATGAAATATTTAATCATCCTGTCATTCAGGGATACACCAATATGCTGCAAAGTGTCGGGCGCAGCATCAAAAAATATATGCCGACCGTGCCGGCTCTTATCCGAAACATTCAACACCGTGGTTCTATCCCGCATATCAACAGTGTTATCGACATTTATAATGTCGAATCATTGCGTTCGCTTTTGGCAATAGGCGGGCATGATCTTGGAAAGGTAGACGGACAGATAGAATTTGCCGTCAGTAAAAAGGAAGATGTGTTCTTGCCTATCCTATCGACGGAAAAGCATGTTGCAAAGACCGATTATATGTACCGTGACCTTAAAGGAATTATGGCGTGGTTGGATGTCCGCGATGGGGAAAACTATAAATTTGATGACAAAACAAAAAACGCAATCTTTATTATTCAGGGAAATGCCAATACTTCCGTAGAAATGCGTGTAGAAGCGCTCAAACGGATTCAAAGCGATTTAGCGGAGTGTATGCCTCAGCTGGAATTTGATATACAGGTTATCGAAGGCTAATACGGCACTACTGCTACACTTTCAACGTCCGTAAGTAGTCCTTTGTTTCCGGAGAAATCCGGCGGCTCTCTATCGCTTTTTGGATGGTTTTGTTGTGGGTAAAGGGGGCAAGCGTTTGCTTTTTGATATAGGGGAGCGCGGCGTCGTACTGTTTAATTAGCGCAAAACTGAAATACCACGCAATCATCATATTGATGTAATACTCTTCCGATTTTACAGAGGCAACAAGGTCGAGCATTTCCGGTTTAAACAGCTCATCAAGATAATTGGACAACAAGAGATTGATAGCGTACCGGACGGTATAAGTACGGGGCGACCGTATCCAGAGCAAAATTTTTTGATATACCTCATTGGGATATTTTTTAAAGAGGCGCGGTGCAAAACTGTCACAGGTTGCCCAGTTGTCGATAAACGGTAAAAACCGTTCCGTTTCGGTTATGGCGGTATCAAAGTCTTTGATATTTTCGATGAGGAATGCGTGAAGATTGTTTTCTTCAAAATACCGATGCGGAAGGGTTTGCATAAAAGCGGCAGCCTGCTTAGGTTCCGTCTTAAACAGGTCTTTCGCAAATTTCCGTAAAAGAGGCGTCCGTATCCCAATCATGAGTTTCGGATCAACGGTGGGAATAAGTTTTGCATTAAAATCCCTATATGCCGTATCTTGCATCGACAAGAGCTTACTTTGAATGGTCTCGATCTGTACTCGCATCATTCTCTCCACGGCAATTGTACCGGACACTTTGCTAGATACCCCGCAGAAAACTAAAGACTATTCAAGCAGAGTTGAACCTCTTCGCGGTTCAAATGCTTGCCTAATCTTTAGTTTTCTGCGATGCCTGTTTATTTGTCCGGTACAATTACCCTCTTTTTAAAATAAACTGTGCGAAATTTTAGATAAAATTTCGCACGACAAGGAAGGCAACCGCTTAAAATGTCCCGTGCGGTTGCTCTGATTATTCTCTCCACGGCAATTGTACCGGACGCTTCCTTATAATAAGCCGCTTACCAGTGCGGGGACTGCGATAAAGTTACCGATTGCTCCACCGAGGCTGGATAAAAAGAAGATCAGCAGGATGTGCGCTATTTTGTTTTTATACCATCCCTTGATGCTCGTTACATCGGTGGTCAGGTTTTCCATGTCGGCGACCTGCGGTTTCCGCACCCATGCTTGAACAATGCCGGTAAATAAGCCGACTCCGATAAACGGGTTAAGGGTTGCGAGCGGGGCGCCTAAGAAGCCGGTGATGATGCTTAACGGATGACCAAGCGCGAGCAGTGTTCCGAGTGCGGCAAGGCTTCCGTTCCAGAGCAGCCAGCGTACCAGCAACGCGCTTGACGCTGCGACGCCGCCTTTCATAAATCCCGCTGCAATAAGCAGCACAATCAGCGCCGGGAGTATCCAGCCGGAAATTTTTGCAAAACCGCTCTTCGGTGGTACGTCTGCGATATCGCTTACATCATTCGGCGCTGTTCCGTTTTGCAGTTTTTCAAGATAGGCGGCGGTGCCTTCAAGGTGTCCTGCTCCCAGTACCGCAACGGTTTTATTTCCTGCCGCATTCCATATTTTTGTCGCCAAATAACGATCGCGCTCGTCGATGAGGGCTTCTTTTACTTGCGGCAAATATTCCGCCATTTCCGCCATCATGCTGTCCATTTCGCTTTTGTCTTTCAGCGCTTCAATTTCATCCGCGCTGAGTTTTTCGGTAGAAAAAGCGCTGCTAAGCAGCGTTGCCAAAAGCTTCGACTTACCCCACAAGTTGTTCTTTGCCCATGCTCGTTTGAGCGTGATGTGAATCGGCCGGTCGACAAGTTCCGTTTTAATCGAAAGTTCTTTTGCGGCGGTAATAGCCGCCTTCATTTCATCCCCCGGCTTAACCCCGACATCGGCGCCGATCCGTTTCTGAAAAGCAGCAAGCACGAGATTAGCAAGCAGCAAAAAACCTTTTCCGGTTTTCAGCACTTCGACAATATCGAGTTCCTGCCACCGCTTTTCATCGGTAAGCGCTTTGTATCGCTGTTCATCCAATTCTACACAAACGCAGTCGGGGTGTTCATCGTGAATACATCGCTCAACATCATCGATGCTTTCTTTTGAAATATGCGCCGTTCCAAGTAGGATGATTTCTTTATCATTTAAAGTAATGCGTTTCAATGTTTGATTCATAGACTTATCCTATTTTTTTGTAGAGGTATCAGGATTTGTAGTGAGTTCACTTATTGCAAGTCGATATTCAAAAAAGGTCGGAGTTGGGGTAGTCTTAATTTCGAGCAGGAACTTTTCGGCAAGATGACCTTTTCCTGCAAGCCGATAAAATTCGGCTAAATAGAAGAACTTGCGTAAGCGCTCCGTTTCGTCCTTTTCTTTTGTAATACGATTATTGACATCGCTATCGCCTGCAAAGTCGACAAAAAGGCGGCAAAGATAGTAATCGGTTTCGCGCTTTGTACGGTCTATCGTTTTAAGATATTTTGACATAAAGTCTTTTGCTTCCGCTTTTTTATTCAGTTTATAGCTGCATACCGTTGCGGATAACGCATAATAGGTATTCGTAGGAGCATAGCGCAGGGCATTCACAAAGGCCGCGCGAGCGCCTTCCCAATCGTTTTTTTCAAACAATAAAATCCCGAGTCCTTCATACGCATAATAATATTGCGGGTAGAGTTCGGTTACTTTTTTGTAGTGCTTTATCGCGTCTTCTTTGTTGCCGAGGTCGTCATTTAATCCTGCAAGGTAAATATGAACAAAATAGGAATCGGGGACAAGTTCGATTGCACGCTTAAAAGCCGCACGGGCTTCTTCTTTTCTCCCTATTTGTAGATTATAAGAACCGAGATCCGTCCAATGCGGAGCGGCATCGGGTTCCAATTCGGTTGCTTTTTGTATATCCGCAATAGCTTCCGCCATACGATTTGTCTCCGATTTTATCCGCGCCAATTCGGCAATTGCAAGGCTGTTCTTCGGCTGATACTTCAAGACTGTTGTGTAGCATTGCTCCGCCTCCGGCATCTTGTTATCTAAATAATAAACCTTTCCACACCAAATAAGCGCTTGAATATCATTCGGATGTTTTTGCAAAATTTTGTTGAATATCTTTCCTGCTTCTTTATAGCTTCTCTGATCGTATAAATCGACACCCTCTTCTTGTAATGCCTGTATGTTATCGGGATCGAGTTTTAATATCTTTTTTAAATATGTTCTTCGCATTTTTTTGTCGTTTTTTGCTTGAGCAACCATTGTCATGGTATACAGTACATTGAGGTCGTTGGGATATTGCTTTTCCAATGCTTTTGCCGTTGCTTCCGCATCCTTTATCCGTCCGGTTGAAATGAGTACGGCTACCTTTAAATTCCGTATGGAAAGAGAAGCTCTGTCTTCTTCGGGTAAAGTGTCAAAAAGTGCGATAGCTTCATCCCATTTTTGCTCGCTTAACAATGCACTTAATTGTTGTCCGAATATGACTCGCGGTGGAATTTCCTCCTTGGCTTCCGCCTTATTGTCGGAGCGTGCGGATTTTTCGGTCCCTTGCCGATTGGATTGTGTATGAGGCTTTGCTCCCTGTGCGCTTAAACAGAAAAGCATACCGATTATAAGGTAGATACATACGGTTTTTTTTGAAATACTTCTATACAAATGTTTCATGAAGACTCCTACGGAACGGTGATTAACTAAAACTAAAGAAACTGCTCAAAGCCTTTCGCTTTTGCATAACCCCGCTAGTCTACCCAAGTTTTCCAATCTGGTCTAGCGGTTATGTTAAACGGTTTCAACAGCAGTATATCATAAGAAAACTTTCCGTCAGCCGTGGCGGTTTTACTGTTGCAATTATTATCCCCTTTTATTAGACTAACAGCGTATGAAGCATATTGCAGGTAGAATAGTTGCATATACCGTCCTTTATTGTAGTGTTATTTTCGGTATTTTTGTTCTTCAGTTTACCAAAGGGCAAACTTTTTCTTTAACGTTAGGGTCTATGACCGTTACGGGCAGGCAGGAACGTGCCGAGTCGGGCAAAATGATTCCTCTTTTACCCCTTCATGTCGTCTCGAATGGGCTGAATTTATATATCAGTGAGCAAAATCCCGTGTATGCCGTGGACGAAGGGGATATCACTTCTGCGTTGCGCGTTTTGGCATATCAATTTTATGAGGCGGAAGCGCGATTTTCGGTACATTGTTCGGATGATGTTGTTATTTCATTTTTTTCAGAAAGACGCGGCGATGTTGACAGTCTCATGGTCGAAGCTGTACTTCCCGAAGGAATAAAAAGAATATTGCTCCCATGGAAGATTACTCAAAATGCCGGTATTGAACGTGCAGACGGTAAGATTTTTGTGCGTTCCGGTAAAAAACAGTATACGTTTACCGGCAGTTTCGGTTTTGACACGGATGGAGAGGATACGGCGGCACAGTTCGAAGAACCTCATTTGGTGCTTGCCAAGGGGCAACCGTTTGCCTCTTACAAAACCTATTTGCCGCTTGAAGAATTGGATATCACAACCATCCCATCGATGGTACAGGCTTCTGCGGAATCTTATACGGCAGCGCTTAATAGTTTTTCCTCGGCGGTTGTTCATGCAGGGACGCAGGCACTTTCGTCTAAACGGATAACGGAGAAAACGTTGATAGCATATATTGCCGAGATGGGGCAGCGCGGTAAATTTGCCGGAACGATGGAAACAGCCCCTGCTCAAACGCTTGCACGAAACGTACGGACATACCTTTCAAATCCTTTTTATGATAATGTGCAGGAAACTCATGTAGGATTGATTGCCGACGATGCAAAAAAAAGGGAACGGTACGCCGCGCTTATCACGGATAATTCGCTTGAAATTTTTGAACAAGACGGCTTAATACCGTTTTTAACCGACCGCGGCTCTAAGCGCAGCATAGAAGGTTTATTCCGGTTGATAGAGAAGATGGATGTTGCACAGCTTAATGCACGGCAGGCTGCGGGCGTGTTGGAAGTATGGCTCGATTGTACGCATTACTACCCCGAACGGAAAACGTTGTTTGAAGATTTGCTGCCAGTGTGCGAGAAAAAAATTACCGATGCTCTGTTGTTGATCGATGAAGGGTTGTACTTGAGTAATGACGGTACGTATATCGACAGCGTTGCCGCTTTAGCTTCTGCACGGATATTGATGCGATACGGAACGGAGCAGTCTTCGGTATGGCAATCCGTTGCACGAATGCTGGTAACTTCTTTATTAAGATACTCAGGTGAATCGGCCGGGTTGCCCGTAGGACTTACCGTAACCGGCAGTAAATCGACACAGTTGGTAATTACGGCCGATGACAGTGATGTGCTGGATGTCGGCACGCTCTATCCTCTGCTGAAGCCGGATAACAGTTGGTATCCCCATGCCCAGTCACTTGCTTTACAGGCGGAGGCCGGTATTTGGGCATGGACATGCGCACAGAACATCGAGGTTTTAGAAAACACTTCAAAAACCTTAGTATTACGAATCCGATTCCCGGAAGGGCAATCTCACTATCTTACCTTGCACGGTATTAGGCCTTTCTACCGGATAGAAATGTACGGCATCCCCTTTAGAAGCGATGCTCGCTTCGAGATGTATAATTCTTCGGGCTATGCGTACAATGCCGGCAGCAAAACGTTATACTTAAAGATGAGACATAAAAGCGAATACGAAACCATACGCCTTTTGCTCGGTTCGGCTCCGCAGGAGTCTGCTTCCGTGCGGCCGGCACCGCCTGCTACCGTTTCAAATACAAGCACCGGTGCCGCTCCTTCTACGGAGGCAGCATCCTCTAACCAAGCGGCGGGCACAACCGGGGTTGTTTCGGTTCCGCAACCGGAAAATCCCGCTCAACCGGAGGATGCAGAGTAAACCTGTTCCGAGACTTCCGTTTCGGAACAGGCTATCTTATGCCTTATTCCGTCCATGTATATGAAGCAACAGAGCTAAAGGCGCTTGTATTATCATCTGTTTTATTGCCGTCGGCGCTTTTTACCCAGAAATAATACGTTGTACCGGAAACAAGCTTGTGGATATCTGCATACACTTTTTTTGAATTGCTGTCCACAGAGTCAAGTTTTTTTGCCGCCGCCTTATCGTTTGTGGTTCCCCAGTATACATGATACCAAGCGCTTCCGGTGGAATTCCACGTAAGTTTTATTCCTGAATATTCTCCGGCGCCCTCTTTTGAAGCGGTAAGATTTGCCGGTACCGGTAAATCTTGGTGCGTTAACGTACAACTGACACCATTGCTGAAGTCGCTTGTCTGGTCGGTATTGTTATAACCGTCGGCGCTTTTCACCCAGAAATAATATGTACCGGAAGCCGAAAAACTCTTAGAATAACTTGTTGATGAAACCGTATCGCTTAATAATATGGCAGATGCCGTGTTATTGGTTGTCCCATAATAAACCCAGTAGTATTTTGCTCCGGTTGTAGTCCAGCTCACCGTAATCGTATTGAGCTTTTCCGGGGAAAGCTCCGCTTGTACGTTCGCCGGTACTTGAAGTGTCGTGTAGGTAAACGATAATGACGCAACATTACTAAAACTGCTCAAACTGCTTGAGGATGTCAAATCGTCGGCGGCCCTTAGCCAAAAATAGTACGTCCCTGTTGCCGATAGCGTGGTGGAATACTTTGATGAATATGCCGAACGAGTTAAAACAGTAGCTGTAGATGAATCGTTGCGTGTGTTGTAATACAGCCAGTAGGTTTCTGCGCCGGTATCTGTCCACGAAATAGTTATGCCATTAACCGTGTTACTGTCAAGTTCAGCCTTTACATCTGTCGGCGCATACACCCCTTTTGCAGTTGGTGTTCGTGTTGGATTATTAACGGGTCCGTTACATCCAATAACGACACAGAGTAATAAAATAGCGCTTATAATGGAGATGTATTTTTTTACTCTGTTATTGGCAGTTTGGATATCCGCAGGATGATTTTTTCCTGCCGGACGTTTTGTCGTATTCGGCATTTTTGCCCTCCTCTTTTGTTAAGGTGTCCCAAACGATGGAGTTGGTTCATGTTTAGAACTTTCCTTCCATAATACCCAAAGAGTCAAGAGGAAAACAAAAATGGGCTGGGGAAAACGCATCAGACATTTTTTAACAACCCCGCAGCAGAAGAGAGGCTGCTCAACCAGAGTTGAACCGTTGGTTCAAATGGTCACTGCATAAAAAAAGCCCTGCCGATATAATCGACAGGGCTTTTTCGATAGCCTTTATGGCCTCGGTGCGCTTAGCTGGAGCTATAAGAAAAATTATTTTTCCGCTAACAACATCGTTTTGGTATCAAGCTTGCAGCCGGTATCAAAGTCTGCTTTGCCACGGGCTTTTAGCGCATAGATTTTAACTGCTTCCGGTGCGGGTTCCAAATACAGGATAACATCAAGATCATTGGCATACGGTTTCAGATCAGGGTGGATAACCTTTTCGCGTACGTCTGCGGAAGCTGTATACCAAACAAACATGCCGGTCTCTTTTGCAAAAGCTTTTATTTGCTGGATTGCTTCGGGTACCGCTTTTGAAAAATCAAAATCGTCGATCATCAGTGCGGAAGGTTTGGAACCGATTTCAAATAGTGCTTTTACGGTTTTGATAATCTGGGTTGTACGTACGATATCTTGATTAAAATTAAGAACAATACGCCGTGCGATAACCTCAGATTTTAATTCGGCAGCTTTTTCAAGGTGTTTTTTCTCAGCTGTTTCGTCAAACATATTGTTATACCATGTAATGGCATAATCGGTTTGCTGACTGAACGAGATATGTACAATCGGTTTACCTTGCAGCAACTGATCCAATCCGAGCTGAACCAGCATGGAAGTTTTTCCAACGCCTCTTTTAGCCGTTACAATGCCGATTTCTCCCGGCTGTAACGCCCCTCCGAGCGCTTTTTCAAAATTACGAACAGCGCTGCGTTCGATTAAATCCTCTTTAACCATTTCCCGCCTCCTATTTTTGTTGTTCCGCTTTGCGTTTTTCTTCATACGCTTTAATTAATGCTTCCGTAACACTCTGGGGAGCTTTGCCGTACTTCGCAAATTCCATTGAGTATTCAGCTTTACCCTGCGTTGAAGAGCGCAAAATGGTTGAAAAACCGAACATTTCGCTTAACGGGACTTCCGCATCGACACGGGTAAACTGTTCATCCTCAGTGGATGCTAATATTATACCACGACGTTGGTTAATAAGTCCAAAGATATTTCCTTGGAATTCCTGCGGGCCTTCAATAGAAACCTTCATAATCGGTTCAAGCACAATCGGATTGGCTTTTTTATACGCTTCGCGGAAAGCGCCGATAGCTGCAGCTTGGAATGCCATATCGGAAGAGTCTACCGGGTGTGTTTGACCGTCGTTGATGGTAACCCGTACGCCGACAATCGGGAAGCCGATCAGCGTGCCCTTCTTAACGGCCGCTCTAAAGCCCTTATCGCAAGACGGAATAAATTCCGAAGGAATGGCGCCGCCCTTAATCTGATCGACAAACTCGTAGTCTTGCTCGGAGGTAGGTTCGATAAAGCCTGCAACACGGCCGAACTGACCGGAACCGCCCGTCTGCTTTTTATGGGTGTAGTTAAAGTCCGCACGCTGGCTGATCGCTTCGCGGTAGGCAACCTGCGGCATACCGGTTTCTACTTCGCACTTGTATTCGCGGCGCATTCGTTCAATGTATACATCCAAGTGAAGTTCGCCCATACCCTGAATAATCGTTTCGTTCGATTCGGGGTCTACATACGTGCGGAACGTGGGGTCTTCTTTGGTAAAGCGGTTCAACGCCTTGCCCATTTGGTCGGCGGATTTCTTATCTTTGGGGGTAACCGACAGCGAAATAACCGGATCCGGCACGAACATCGAGCTCATCGCGTAGTTAAGGTCTCCGCCGCAGAACGTATCGCCTGATGCGCATTCGATACCGAAGAGCGCGACGATGTCTCCCGGGCCGCCTTCGGTAATATCTTCCATTTCGGCGGAGTTCATACGGACAAGACGTCCGACCTTAAACTTTTTACGTGAACGGGTATTGTACAGTTCGCCGCCCTTTTTTAGCGTTCCCTGATAGATACGCACATACGTCAACTGACCGTATTTTCCGTCTTCCAGCTTAAAGCCGAGTGAAACAACCGGATCGTCAGGGTTGGAAGTCAATACAACCGGCTCTTCGTTT
This sequence comes from Treponema sp. OMZ 803, assembly GCF_024181165.1. Classification (NCBI taxonomy): domain Bacteria; kingdom Pseudomonadati; phylum Spirochaetota; class Spirochaetia; order Treponematales; family Treponemataceae; genus Treponema; species Treponema sp. OMZ 803. Next base: position 145,477 of record NZ_CP051195.1, read on the forward strand.
TTATCCAAATTGAGTGCCTTGTTGGTAATCTCCGTCGGATTGGGCAAGTAGTAGGTAACGGCATCGAGCAAGGGCTGGATACCTTTGTTTTTATAGGCTGAACCGAGGAACACCGGTACAAAAGCTTCTTTTAACGTACCGGCGCGTACCGCTGCACGGATCATCTCTTCCGTTTCGGCTCCTTCGAGGTATGCTTCCGCAAGCTCATCGGAGAACATGGAAGCTGCATCAATCATTTCTTCGCGGTACTTTTTTGCTTCATCCAAAAGATGAGCAGGAATTTCGGCAACACGGAGTTCGGTACCGCTGTCTCCTTCAAAATACAGCGCTTTCATCGTTACGAGGTCGATAACGCCTTCAAGTTTATCTTCAAGTCCGATCGGGAGCTGCATCATATAGGCGTTCAGGCCGAGCTTTTCGCGCAGCTGCATCCGTACCTTTAACGGGTTGGCGCCGGTTCTATCGCACTTGTTGACAAAGGCGATACGCGGGACATGGTAGCGTTTCAACTGGCGGTCAACGGTGATAGATTGAGACTGTACGCCGGCAACGGAACACAGTACCAAAATAGCGCCATCCAAAACGCGCAGGGAACGTTCAACCTCGATAGTAAAGTCGACGTGTCCGGGAGTGTCGATAACGTTAATGGTGTGATCTTTCCATTTTACCTGTGTCGATGCGGACTGAATGGTGATACCGCGCTCCCGTTCCAATTCCATATTGTCCATAACGGCGCCGACACCGTCTTTTCCGCGTACCTCATGAATGGTATGAATACGGTCGCAATAAAACAAGATACGCTCTGAAAGGGTTGTTTTTCCCGAATCGATATGCGCACTTATACCGATATTTCTCATTTTTGAAATATCACTACTCATAATTCTTCTACCTCATTTCTATAGATTTCTACGTCAAAAAACCGGCAGTTAAAAAATATCAATTTTCGTAAACTGCCTATAAGCAAGATTATAAATTATACAGGAAACGGTTTTTGATTGCAAGAGTAAAGTTTTTTAAATTCATTTTTTATTGACATATATAGAGATTGTATATACTCTTAAAAAAATTGAAGGCCTAATATGACATCTTGTGTACACGCAACCGAATGGCACGGAACACGCGCCGCTATTGTATCGAATACCAATTTGATAACGGAATATGCTATCAACTGCGATACACCGAACGGGCGCATGAAAACCTTTCATTTATTTTCAGGAGTTGATTATGCACTTACAACTTTTGAAGCGTCCTCATGTGATTACCGAAAAGAGCCGGTACCGAATATTCTGGAAATAGCCTATTGCAAATCAGGCAGGTTTGAATGCGAATATAAAAGCGGTTACTTTACCTACCTTGGAGACGATGATTGCGCGATCGGTGTTTTGGAAGCTCAAACGGAAAAGCCTTTTTTCCCGTTAGGATATTACACCGGCTGCACAATCATTATCGATGTCAAAAAGACAGGTACGGTTTTTCAGAATACTATCGAAGGCATATCCATTGATCTACCGGCATTACTGCAAAACTATTGTCCCGACAATAAATGCGCAGTTATTAAAACACCGCCAATGCTGCTCCGTATATTCAATGAATTATATGAAGCATCTCAAGATTGCCGCTTTCCCTCTGATACAACAAACGGCTACTTGCGGCTGAAAGTTTTAGAGCTGTTGTTTTTATTGCAGCACTATAAACCGCAAAAGCAGTCTGCGGCACATACCTGTTTTTCAGGAGTATATATAAAAAAGATAAAAGCGATTAAAGCTGATATTACGGAACACTGGAGCGAAAATCCGCGGTTAAAAGATTTGTCGCAAAAATACGGCATCGGTTTAACGGTAATGAAAGACTGTTTTAAAGCGGTGTACGGAAAACCGATTTATGCTTTTCAAAAAGAATACAAAATGCAAAAAGCGGCGCAGTTATTACACACGACGGAAAAATCGATTACGGAAATTGCCTCCCTAATTGGATACGAAAACCCGAATAAGTTTTCCTCCGCTTTTAAGAATACATTCGGATATTCTCCGCGGGAATACCGCCGGAATAATTTATAATTGATACTTTGTAATGGATAATTATTTTGGGCGTTCCGGTTCCCGTCGGGCTTTACGCTTATAGCTTTTTGCTGCGTTTGTATCATTTCAGCAGTGTTTCTCCTCACGTCGAAAACTGCATGTGACTTCTTCTGGCAGCAAAAAGGCTATCGCTGCAATCCCTAACGCAACGTCAAAAATGTACATCCTTGTACATTTTTGACTGCGAGTTTTGCCTTACGTCAAAACATCGCGTCTGTCTAATACCACGGACATCCTTGTCCGTTCTGAATTGACTTCCGTGTCAAAATTTGCACGCGAGTTTTTTTGCAAAGCAAAAAAATATCGCTGTTGCTTAGAACCAACGGCATCCGTGCCGCTTTTGAAAATCCTCGGCGTATCAAAACTGCCAAGGATGGCAGTGGTTTCAAACGGAATCGAGTTCGCACTGCGAACTCGCAGACAAAGAATGTACACGGATGTTCATTCTTTGTCGTGCCTGCGGGTGTTTTTTGTGCGCTCCTAGCATCTGTACCTTCTATTCCAAAAGACTAACGGAAGGTCTATCCTCAAGCCTCTCTTCTGTGCGAAATTTTGCATAAAATTTCGCACATTTTTCCATCAAAGGGGTAAACGCATCAGGCAGAATAGATAAAAATCGCGGAAAAATTGAGACTGTGAGACCATTTGAACCATCTTCAACTGTTGTACGTCCATGTACATCAGTTGAAGGCGAGTTTTGTGCGTGCACAAAACATCGCTACTGTATGGAACTACTGCCATCCATGGCAGTTCTGGTTGAATAGTCTCAATTTTTCTGCGGGGATATTAAAAAAACAGCCTGATGCGTTTGCCCTGGCCAATTTTCACGGCTTTTTGGATAGGTTTTGACTGAATGGAGTGGAAAACAGCTGTTCATTGCCGCTATAGTATTCTCTTGAGTTAGCAGATGTTAACTCAAGAGGAGGAATTAATATGGAAGTAAAAACGGATGGTTCGGCGCGGTTACGGTTAAAGGATATTATCACGCTTTCGATTTTTAATATCGCGATGCTGGTGATTATGGTTATCGTTAAGATGGTGATGACAATAGCGGCAACGCCCGCACTCGATTACCTTTTTTACGTCGGTGTGATGGCTTTTTTCTGCGCACCGCTCTACATTGTTATGTCAAACAAAACGGCGAAACACGGAACATTCCTTGTAACGGCAATTTTTTGCGGATTGATGATGGCTGCGTTCGGCTCGGCATGGTTTTCTGCAGTGATGCTTGTAGTAGGTCTCATCTGCGAGCTTTTGATGCTGGGTAATACTACCTACAAAAACCCGGTGCGGAACGGTATCGGCTATGTGGTATATTGGACGCTATACGCATGGGGTAGTTCAATTCCATTGTTCTTTTTTAAGGACTCGTACTTAAAGAGCTTAGGTGATTCATATACCGAAGAAGGTAAACAGGTATTGATTCGTTTTTACGGTTCGCTTGATATGCTGCTGCTTATCGGTTTGATTTCGGCGGCACTTGCGGCTGCAGGTTTTTGGGTCGGTATGCTGTTTTTCAAAAAACATATTCAAAAAGCAAAGTTAGCGTAAAGCCAGTGCAAAATCTCGACCCTCGAACACACCTTGCTGTTATGCTGTGTGCCACGGCTGTTTGGTTTTTCTACGAGCAGATCGGGCAAATGCATTGTCTGTGCCTGCTGGCAGGCTGTTATCTGCTGCAGGTGAAGGAAGTGCGAACGGCAGGACGTTTGTGTCTTTTCTATACTATTCTCCAAGTACTTGCCCGGATCTGTGCGCCGCATACAGCGCTGCTCTATGTGATCCTGCATACCCTTGCCCGCTCAATTCCGCTCGTGATGTTTGCTGCCGCCATTGTAAAAAGCAATCCGAGCAGGCTGATGGCAAGCTGGCAAAGCCTGCACATTCCTAAGTCCGTAACGATTATGCTCTGTATGATGATGCGCTTTTTTCCGGTACTGCGGAAAGAGATGGCATCGATTCGGGAGGGAATCAAAGCACGGGGATTGTTTCCGCATTGGCATGATTATATCCGTCATCCGGTTATTGTGTATGAAAGTTTTTTTGTTCCGTTTACCGTTCGCTGTTTAAAGCTGTCGGCAGAATTGGGTGCAACAGCGGAACTGCGCGGTTTGGATGCTCCTCAAAAACGAAGCAGCATATATGCCACTCCGCTGTCTGTCTACGACTACCTTACGGTTGGACTATACGGTACCGCAATGGTTCTCATTGCCATTGTGTAAAATACGGTTGCTATGTCTATGATTGCGTTTTGTGATGTATCGTTTTGTTATGGGAAAGCGGAGCTTGCGGTAGGGAATCGGCAGGATGCTTGCATTGAGGGAATGTCCTTCGATATACGGGACGGGGAATGCGTTGTTTTGTGCGGAAGATCAGGGGCGGGAAAAAGTACCGTGTTGAGGCTGATCAACGGTTTAGCTCCGGCATTTTACGAGGGAACGCTGCATGGTTCGGTGCTTGTTGGCGGGAGAGAACCTGCGTCTATGCCGCCTGAGCAGCGGGTGCAAACATTCGGGGTTGTGTTTCAAGACCCGCGCAGTCAGTTTTTTATGAACAGTGTGCAGGATGAAATTGCGTTTTCCGCAGAGAATATCGGACTGGAGCCGATGTACGTGAAAGAAAAGGTACGAGAAGCGGCTGCACTTCTTAACATAGAGCCGCTGTTATGCCGAACCGTTGATACCCTATCGGCAGGGCAAAAACAACGGGTAGCGATTGCTGCAGCGCTTATTTTATCGCCTCAAATCTTGATCTTGGACGAACCTGTTTCCAATTTGGATGCGGATGGTATTGAAATTCTTACCGGTCTTTTGGCGGAGATTAAAAAGCGGGGAACGACGATTATCATCAGTGAGCACCGGCTGCACACATTTTTAGGAATTGCAGATTCATTTTTGCATATCGAAAACGGCAGGGCTGCACACCGGTGGACAACAGATGAGTTTTACCGTTTGCAGGAAGGTGAGTTACGGCAGTTCGGCTTCCGGTATCCCGGTATGGCGAACTTATCTTTGCGAACAAATAACATTCATACAACGGAAGTGATAGGACAACCTGAAAGCGCCGCACTAAACGAAACACCGAAAAGAGCAGCAGTAGAAACGTCAACACCGGATCCGGTTGTAAAATTACCGGAAGCGGCAAAAATAGAGCCGGATACATCGCAAACTGCTTTATGTGTGTCGGATGTAACGTATTTATACCGAAATGTCCGATATGCGGAAGATAGCAGCGAAAAAGGCAGCAGTAAGGAAAGGGAATGCGGCATACGGAATATCAGCCTTGTTTTTCCGCAGGGGAGCGTTACTGCACTGACCGGAAAAAACGGCGCCGGTAAAACTACCCTATGCAAGGTACTGTGCGGACTCCTGCGTCAACAAAACGGTAGTATTACCCTGAACGGACAGAAGCTCTCGTGTGCACAGCGGCGGCGTATGAGTTATTTTGTGATGCAGGATGCCGATTATCAGCTGTACTCAGACAGCGTCATCAATGAGCTGTTGCTGGGGCGGAAACCGTCTCAAAGCGTAAAAGAGCGTGCGGAAGAAGCGCTTGAGCTATTCCGCTTGCAGGCGGTACGGAACCGGCATCCTGCATCGCTCTCCGGCGGAGAAAAGCAGCGGGTAGTAATTGCCGCGGCGTATTGCTCGGAAGCACAGCTCTTTGTGTTCGATGAGCCGACCAGCGGCATGGACGGCGAAGGGCTTTTGAGTATGGCACAGTGGGCTGGTATGCTTGCACAGGCGGGAAAAACCGTTGTCATTATTACACATGATGAGCTGCTGAGTGAAATGGCTTGTGATTATAGGATAAGGATGAAGGCTGCCGTAGCTATTTCTTAACGCTCGCCCGCGCAGCTTTTACGATAGATTGCTTCTCATATTAACTATTAACCGCACTTATAGTATAAAAGCTGCTTAATCTGTAACTATTGCCGCTAGATACGGTTATAGCGTATTAGGACTCTTTTAACAATCGGATGTTTTAGAGATGTTTACTCTATAAAGATTTCTATTATATAATATGCTATAATTATAATAATATGCTATAATTATAATGATAAGCGCATTCTGCGTGCGTAAAAAAGGAGGAAGTATGGTTACAGTCGATCAAATTCAAAAGGCTCTGGACGGTATTCGTCCTCATTTGCAGGCTGACGGGGGCGATGTGGAATTTGTCTCAATGTCTGATGATGGTGTCGTTTCCGTCCGATTAAAAGGGGCTTGCGGTTCTTGCCCAATGGCTTTGATGACGTTAAAGTCCGGCATCGAAGCTCAATTAAAAGAATCCTATCCCGATGTAAAAAAAGTTGTCTCCGTTTGATGTTCATGCCTCAACCGATTTGATATATTCAAGTTTTTGGGGTGTTGTGCCGATATAATAAAAGGGTGTTTATGCAATAATGCCCTTAATCAAAATTAGTATAAAAGTTGTAGCCTACCGGTACTTTCTGTAGGTTTCCGGGGAAAGCTTCCGTATTAAGCGAGAGCTTATTTGTTTTATCTTAAGGAACTTTTATGAAAAAGCTACTGCTCTGTGTTTGTCTATTTCTCTCTCTGGTCTCATTTCTATCTGCGGGTGGTAAAGTTGAAACTCGTACTGTAGATAACCCTGAAAGCTGGGATGAAGCCTTTGATCTTACTGAGAAAAAACCGGGTAAATATAATGTACTTGTTACGGCTGAAGATTCGGCTGGTAATATCGGAGAGGCCGGTCCCTTTAATATATATATTGATCCCCGCTCCGATCAGCCTGTTGTGTCTATTACCAACCCCGTCAAGAATATGAATATTACGGGAACTTTTAGTGCCTCCGGTACCTGTTTTGATGATGATGGTATTGATTATATTGAAGTAGCGTTGGATGGCAATGAACCTGTTCGTGCAAAAGGCAAACAGTTTTGGACGCAGACTTTCAATACAGCTGATTTGCAAGAAGGCGTACACCGTATTACTGCATGGGGCACCGACATTAACGGATTAAAGAGTGATGGGGTTTCGGTTGAGTTTAATTTGAACTTGCATACGCCCGAAACCTTTGTAACAAGTATGGATGACGGCGCCTTGATTTCAGGCAAGAAGGTGTTAGAAGGAATTGTGCGAGATGGAAACGGTGTAAGCAAGTTATTTTATTCGCTTGACGCCGGGCATACTTATACACCGCTTGCTCTTAAATATGATAAAAAAGCAGGCGTTTCTTCCTTTAAGCTTGACCTTGATACACGTAAAATGCCAGAGGGGCCGACCGTATGTTGGTTTAAGGCTGTGGATAAATTAGGGGCAGAGGGTATTTCCACGTTTTTATTCTTTATTGATAATACTCCCCCCGTGGTTGATTTCTTTTATCCTGCCCCCGCGGAAAGGGTTAGCAGTGTTTTTGGAATAGCAGGCTTTGCAAGCGATTCGGTAAACCTCAAGTCTTTATCGTGGCGAATGGGAAATCAGGCAGGAGATTTTGAACTGATTAAAGGAAATTCTTATTGGGTTAAAGAATTCGATGTGAGCAATTTTTCAAATAAAACCGAGACGGTCGAAATTACTGCCGAAGATGCAGCCGGCAACATTACGAAGGTAATGCGGACAATTACGATCGATAAATCGGTGGATATTCCACGCCTTACAATAGCGCAGCCTGCTGCTAATGCCGTTACCGGTAACAGTGTGTATCTTGCCGGTTCAATTGAAAGTGCCTCAGGGGTCTCTGAGATACGCTACAGGCTCGATCGAGAGGAAGAAGTAACTGTGCCTGTCAGTATGGGGGCCTTTGGTGTTCCTGTTACCAATATTGCAGGAGGGGCGCATACGATTTCGGTTTATGCCGTTACCCCCCAAGGTGTAAGAGGTAATACCGAAACGGTATCTTTCTCGGTGATAGGTACGAAGCCTGTTATCGGACTTGAGGGAACCTCTAGTGTCGTACAGCCGGTAGCACCTGACAGCCGCACTCCTGTTACAATAAATGTTAGCGCTGGGGCAGGACTTGATTCAGTTTCATATACTGTTGCAGATAATGCTGAAATTCCGGTTTCCATAAGGAAAGGGGCTGCAAATACGCTTATCCGGATTCCGATTGATGCTTCATTTACCGGCAGGGTGGTGCCCGTTGCGGTACAGGCTTCTGATATATATGGTCGGGCGGTTGCTCAAACGATTTTAATAGATTCGCAGTCGACTTCGGAAGGAGAAGCTTTTGTATGGGCGGAAGGAAATAAATCTTCTGATGGAACTTTTATTTTATCCGATAACAATACGTTAACAGCAGTGTATCGCCCTGTAGGAGGGGCGGAGATTGCTTCTGCCGAATTAGCTGGTTCTACAATACCCTGCGAACTATCGTTTTCAGGTCACATCATTGCTCTCGCAATTACTGAAGAAGGCTTGTATAAAAATGTACGGATTACTGTTACCGATACGGAAGGTCGTACCTTCACATCTTCAGGTATTAATATCCTCATGGATAAAACTGCTCCGGTAATTAAGCTGGCGCTTACCGAAGAACCGCGCTTTATAAAAGAATCGCTGGAATTAGCCGGCACAGTTTCCGATATTTCTGCATTACAGTCAATAACATACACGGTCGGCGATTCCGAGGCTCAACCGCTTTCTTCCGCTAAGTTTTCTCAGAAAATCGCTTTGGGAAATTATCCTGACGGAGTTATTGTCGTGGGTGTACATGCAGTCGATGTGCTTGGACAGAAAAGCTCTGCGTATCGGACATTCTATAAAAACTCACAGGGGCCGCAGGTGTCACTTATTCTCCCTCGTGAAGGAGATAAAGTTAACGGCTCTATTTTGATGGTTTTTAAACCGGATAACTATTCTGCGCTCGAAAAGGTCGAATATAAACCGGAAGGTTCTAATCGTCCATGGGAGCTGATAGAAATTTCCCCTCTTCCCCACAAGATTATCGGTACGGCGTCCGCACCGATTGGTAAGGGAATGGTGTTCCGATTTACAGATAAGGCAGGGAATGTCTCAACATATAACGAGTATCCTTTTGAAATAGATACTGAATCGGATAAGCCGGTTATTGAAGTACACTTACCGGAAGAAGATGCTATTGTGGTAAAAGATTTTGTTCTTTCCGGTATTATACATGATGATGACGGCGTTTCGAAAGTCTTTTATCAGATTGACAATGGCACAATAAAATCCCTTGAAGTAAAAAATACCTTTACGATTCCGTTTGCTTTAACCGATTTTACGGATAACGAACATACTATTTCGCTTTATGCCGAAGATATTTACGGTGTTAAGAGCAATGTGTTTAAGCGGAAGGTACGGGTTTCTCTTGCACCTCCCTCGGTAGCGGTTCAAACACCTGTAAGTACGTCCATAGTAAAAGATATTATTACTATCACAGGAACTGCAGCCGATAAAAACGGCGTTAAGTCAATTGAGGTGTCGCTTGATAACGGGAATACGTATTCTAAGGCGGAGGGGAGCGAAAACTGGCATTACGATTTTAATACTGCTGTGATTGCCGATGGGACTCATGTAGTATTTATAAAAGCTATAGATCAGTACGGCGAAGAATCTCGAACCTCTACCTTGGTAAACATTGATAATACAGCGCCGGTTCTCAAGTTTGAATATCCAATTCCCGGTGGAAAATACGGTAATGACCTTTTTATTTCAGGGCAGGTATATGACGAAACCGCCTTAAAAGAAGTTGCTGTCCATATAAAAGGGTTACAAGGTCAGTCGGTACCGGCAAAGTTTTCAAATACGGTGCTAGAGCCGAAGCTTATCGTCTCCAAGACTATCAATGTTGCAGATCTTCCTGAAGGATCTTATAACCTCGAAATTGTCGGTTCAGATGAGGCCGGAAATGTCACCAATATTGCCCGAAATTTTGTCATTGATCGTAGTAATGATAAAGGAAAGATCGAGCTCCTTGCTCCACTTATGGGAGAAACATTGGTAGGCGAGTTTAATATATATGGAAAGATATCCAGTACGATTTTCCCTGATTCCGCGACCTTATATATCGATGGTGCGGAACGTGGTACAGCCACTATTTCTCCGACCGGTTATTTCAATTTTAAAATAACGCCTGAAGGTATGACTGAAGGTCCACATAAAGTATCGGTTAAAGCGGAAATTGTGAAAAACAAGCCGGAAACTTCTGCCGTACATTCGATAGTTTATAAGGCTACAGGTCCATGGATTACGATTGATAATTTTGCGATGGGTGATTTTGCCGTCGAGCGGCCGTATTTGAAAGGCAGGGCGGGATACACTCTTTCCGAGGAAGAGGAGCTATTGCTCAAAGATAAATCTACGGCAGTCGGTATTCGCGAGGCAATTGCCGCAAAGAAATTAGTTGCTGTAGAGCTTAGCTTTAATAATGGTAGAACATTTATCTCTCTTGGTTCAAAAGCTAACTGGAGGTACCGGCTTGAAACCGGAGATATGGCAGAAGGTGAGCATTTCCTGCTCGTGCGTGCCCGGATGGCAAATAATGAAACTGCTGTTTGTCGTATGGTGGTAAGTATTGATAAGACTGCTCCTGTTGTTACGTTGCTTACTCCGGATGAAGGCGGGACCTATAACCAATCTTTGAGGTATGCAGGATTAGCAACCGATGATGTTTCCGTTACCAATGTTGCTTTGTCCTTACGGAAGGGCGATAAATACCTTTACGGCATACCCAAGGTCATACAAGGGTTGCATTTTGATGTTGGTTTCTGGGGTGCTACGTTGTGGAATGCAGGAGTTGGATTAAGTTTCTTCGGAAGCAATGTGAAATTACAACTTCATTATGGGCAGTTTTTGCCCTCGCAATGGAATTTATTCTATAAGGGTGAAAGCATGCGATATGGCGGACACGTCGTCAGTATGAAGATCCTAGCAAATGTATTCGAGCTACCTTTTGAATCTTTCGCGGGGCCTGATTGGTCGTGGTTATATATGACCGGTGCTTTAGGGGCAAATTTCTCGGTCTTTACAAAAACCCAAAAGGGAAAACCGCAAGTCCTTGCAGCTATGCTTGCACAGATAGAATTCCCTCGCGTTAAGCTACCAAAGAAAAAGATAAAATATTTTAGAAGTTTCGCTGTGTATACGGAGGGGCAACTTTGGTTTATCCCGACCGATGTCAGCGAAGGATCATCATCCAAGATAAAGGGTGTTCGTCCGCATATATCGGTCGGTCTTCGATTCGATGTATTCTAAAGAAAATAGGGATGTCTGGAAACTTGTCTGCTTTTTTAGGCATCCCCGCAAGTTTAAAATTAAGTCTTATGCAATAATGACTTAATTTTAAACATTGCATCTAAATCTAAGAAAACTGTCCGAAAACTGTTTTGCAGTCTGCCTTAACGGATATAATAAATCATCTCTTTGCAGAAAAAGTCGATTGTAATATATGAGAGTCTATTGTATGATAAGACCATGAAAATAAAAGAAAGACAAATGACATGGCGTACATACCTTGCCTATGGCGGCGGGGATTTGTATGGCGGCGGTTGTTTTTTTATTGTTACGACATTTTCAATGTATTATTTGGTAAACGTCATCGGGGTGCATCCCGCATTGGCTGGCTTAATTCCGGCAATCGGTAAGGTATGGGATGCGGTTTCCGACCCGATGATGGGGTATATTTCCGATAACACCCCGCGGACGAGGTTTGGCAAACGGCGCGTATGGTTTTTAGTTTCTATTCTTCCCATAGCCTTATCATTTATCCTTATTTGGTTTCCGATTACCATTGAAGGGCAAACAGGCAAGTTTATCTTTTATACCGTTGCTTATATCATCTTTTTTACGGTTTCAACCGTGTCTTATATTCCGTATGCAGCGCTCAGCGCCGAAATAACAAAAGATTTTTCTGAGCGGAATAAGCTGAACAGCACTCGACTGATGTTTTCGTTTGTTGCAACGTTGCTTGGCGGGGTGCTGGCGCAGCCTATTATTGACCATTTTAACGGAAGTGCTCAGGGGTATTTTATCATGGGATGTGTATTTGCACTCATTTTTGCACTCCCATGGATACCGCTTTATTTTGAAACATGGGAACTTCCTCAGAATGAATCCGCAGAAAAATCAACTCAATCGTTTATAAAAAATTTCTTATCGCTATTTCAAAATAGGTCATGTAGAATTCATATTGCGATGTACGTGTGTTCTTTCGGTGCGCTTGATATTTTTATGTCATTTGTACTTTTTTATATTGTCGACTATTTAAATAAGGGAAATATTTTTGTTATTGCCCAGGGGAGTCTTTTAATTGCTATGATGGTGATGTTGCCGGTGCATAGCTATTTTATCAACCGGAAAGGGCATAAGCCTGTTTACATTACAGCGCTTACCGTATTCATCCTCGCTATTTTATTGATGGGGCTTCATACTCCCACATCCAGCGGCGTGTGGCTAATATTGAACATGGTACTGATGGGAATAGGCATAGCAGCGAATAATTTAATTCCTCATCAACTGTTGCCGTTTATTTCCGATATAGACCGTGTGATGAGCGGTAAACAGCGTACGGGTACATATTCAGCGGCGATGACGCTTGCGCGGAAGCTGTTTTTAGGTTTGATTATCATGCCGACAATCGGTGTCGGGTTGAGCAAAATCGGATATAAAAATCCGGTGCCTTCAATTTTGACGCAGAGCCAATTTGCGGAAGCGGAAGCACTTTGCAAAAGTACGGCGACATCGTTTTCGAAAATAGAAAAATATTATGCTCTATATGAAGATGGCAATTTGCATTTGAAGTACGCCGGCAAAGATACGGACGGCATAATAAAAAGTATCTATAAGAAACACAAAGCCGTCGCGAGTACTGAAGTGATTTCTTTTTTTGAAAACACTGATTCTTTTACAGAGATTCCGACAAGTATATTTGATGATTTTATCCTACCGTCTTTCCATACTGCAGACTTTGCACAGGCCGATAATAAATTTCTTGTAGCGTCTTCGTACGAGAAAGAAGGTACCATGTATAAAAAAATAATTCCCATTGGTTTTTATACAAAATCCGATTTATATGATTTGAAAGTGTTATTGGATGCGATCGATTTTAAGTATTCGGGTATTGGTCAGGCGCAAAAGCCGCAGCAAAAACAGGAAACGCTCAATAAAATCAGATTGATGTTTATCGTGTTGCCTGTCTGTATGCTACTGCTTGGCATTTTGTTTGCTTCACAATTTAAAGTTACACCGGAAAATCATCAAATCATTTTAAACGAAATCAAACGCCTTGAAGCTGGCGGTAGCAAACAAGATGCCGATGAAAAGACAAAAGCTGTATGTGAGTTATTAATCGGGAAAAAGTATTGCTGAATGTCCGAATTTTCAAAATGAATATTCCGACATTCCTCAAACATGGAGTTATCAAAAGTGCTTCTATTTAGCTGCAATCTAGCAACAGGAGATACTATGCTTTCAAAACTTTTAAACCGTTCTGCAGGAATACTGCTCCATCCGACTTCCCTTCCGAGTAATGAAGGGATTGGCACACTAGGCAAAACCGCCTATAACTTTATCGATTGGCTTCACTCTGCGCACATACGACTATGGCAGGTACTGCCGCTCGGTCCGACCGGTTACGGGGATTCTCCTTATGCGGCATTTTCGAGCTTTGCCGGGAACCCGCTGTTGATCGACTTGGAAACACTTTCGGAGCAAGGATATTTGACTGCCGATGATATCAAGCTGCCGGAGTACCTTTCTACAGATGGTAATATCGACTTCGGTTCGGTAGTCTATTGGAAAATACCGCTCTTAAAAAAAGCCGCATCGGCATTTCTTAACAGGATTAAAGACGGTAGTACCGCCGACACAGAATTGAAGGACGCATTCCGGCGTTTTCAAAAGGCGAATAAACATCTTGATGACTATGCGCTTTTCATGTCGATTAAAGAAGTATACGATGCGCAGGCAGCTCAAGAAGGTGTATCCAGAAAACTGTGGAACAACTATTGGCCGAAAGCCCTTGCCTGCCGCGACATGGAGACATTAAAACGTTGGGCGCAGGAACATCGGCATGAGATTGACCGATATAAGGTCATTCAATTTTTCTTTTTTGAGCAGTGGACGCGGCTTCGACAGTATGCAAACGAAAAAGGTATTTCGATTATCGGGGATATCCCGATTTTCGTAGCACCGGATTCTTCGGACGTATGGGCGAATCAAAAACTTTTCCAGCTGGATGAAAACGGCGTACCGACAGCGGTTGCCGGAGTACCGCCCGACTATTTTAGCGCAACGGGGCAGCTGTGGGGAAACCCGCTCTATAATTGGGAGGCGATGAAGGCCGATAAATACCGCTGGTGGATTGACCGCATTGACGCATGTTTGGAACTCGTCGATTATATTCGTATCGATCACTTCCGTGGTTTTGAAGCGTATTGGGCGGTACCCTTCGGCGCTCCGACTGCGGAAAAAGGCGAATGGCTGCCCGGCCCCGATCATCATTTTTTTGAAGCGGTACAGCGCGCCCTACTCAAAAAGAACAGTGAATATGCCAAAGGTTTGCCGATTATTGCCGAAGACCTTGGGGTCATTACCCCGCAGGTGGAGCGTCTCCGCGACGACTTCCATTTGCCGGGAATGAAAATCTTACAGTTTGCTTTTAGCGCCGCAGAGGTACGGGAAGTTGGCTTTACCGATGCCTTTTTACCGCACCGGTATACGCAAAACGCTGTCGTGTACACCGGTACTCATGACAACACTACATTGCGAGCATGGCTTGATACGCTTTCGCGGGATGATTTTGAAGTACTGCTGTTCTACCTCTATGGTGAAAGACCTGCCGTAGAATTGCTCGACGAGCTGTTTTCGGCGGAGCATACTGAAGCACGGAATAGTACGTCCGAACCGACAGAGCATACCGCAGTACGGCACGGCACAGCCGATGCGGCGTCTCCTGCAGCAGATGATGGGACGGCTTTGCAAGCCGCTGCTTTTAAAGACGATCTCTGCGCCGAACTGATTAAGCAAGCGTTTTTCTCGGTAGCGGTTTTTGCCGTTATTCCGTTCCAAGACCTGTATGCGCTGGGAGCGGAAGCGCGCATGAACGAACCTTCTACCCTTGGAAAAAACTGGACATGGCGCATGCCGCGCGGTTTGCTTACCCCGGAATGTGCCGAATGGCTGAGCGATTTAGTTATCGCATCCGGGCGGTGCGGGATAAAATGGATATAGTAGAACAAAAAGGCAAAAATACATAGAACCCTTAAAATGTGTACTAATTTTTCAGACTGTGCTACGATAAGCCTCTATGCTGAAGACGTTATCCAAAAGCCTGCGGGAATATAAACGGACATCTGTTATCGCAGTGCTGCTGACAATTACGGAGGTGGTGTTTGAAATTATCATCCCCTCCTGTATGGCGTATCTCATTGATTTTGGAATTGAAGCCGGTGCAATGCAAACGGTGTTCAAGTACGGGGCGGCGCTTTTGGTCTTTGCGCTTATTCAATTACTGACGGGTGTATTTTCGTCGGTTACCGCAGCAAAGGCATCGGCGGGTTTTGCGGCAAATCTGCGGCAGGATATGTACGACAACGTGCAGACTTTTTCTTTTTCCAACATCGACAAATTTTCACCGTCTTCCATTATAACGCGGCTTACCACCGATGTAACAAACGTGCTTAACTCCTATCAGATGCTGGTAAAACTTGCCGTGCGCGCACCCGGGATGATGATCTTTGCGATGATCGCATCGTTTAGAATCAGTACGAACATTTCCCTCATCTTTCTCGGTATGATTCCGCTGCTGGGACTCGGTATCTTTCTTATCATCCGGAAGGTGCATCCGATATTCAGAACTGTTTTTAAAACCTACGATGAGCTCAACAATGTGGTGCAGGAAAACGTGCGGGGCGTGCGGGCGGTAAAATCGTTTAACCGGCAAGAGTACGAAATTGCTAAGTTTGAAAAGATTTCCGAATCGATTTACCGGGGCTTTTCAAAAGGCGAGCAGTACATCACGCTGATGATGCCGCTGATGCAGTTCTGTATTTACACCTGTATGATTTTGATTTCGTGGTTCGGGGCACGGGCGATTGTCGCAAGCGGAAACGATGCCGCGCAGGGCTTAACGACCGGCTCGCTGATGGCGCTTTTTTCGTATGCCTCTCAAATTATGATGAGCTTGATGATGTTTTCGATGGTCTTTGTGATGATCACCATTTCCCGATCTTCCGCAGACCGCATTGCAGAAATTTTGAATGAGCAGCCGGACATCACCAATCCTGAGCATCCCGTGATGGAGGTAAAAAACGGAGAGATATGCTTTACCAATGCTGATTTTATGTATACTGCGGATGCCGATAAAAAAGTGATCGACAATGCGAATCTTGTTATCCGGTCTGGAGAAACGGTGGGGATTATCGGCGGCACGGGTTCTTCCAAAACCTCCTTTGTACAGCTCATTCCCCGCTTATACGATGTTACCTCCGGTTCGGTCAGCGTGGGCGGTGTGAACGTAAAAGACTATGATGTAAAAACGCTGCGGGATGCGGTAGCAATGGTCTTGCAGAAAAATGAATTGTTCGCCGGTACGGTAAAGAGTAATTTGCAGTGGGGGAATGAACACACAAGTGATGAGGAAATTGCCGAAGCGTGCCGCCTCGCCTGCGCTGTCGAATTTGTCGAAGCAATGCCGGATGGGTATAACTCCCGTATCGAGCAGGGAGGCGCCAATGTTTCCGGCGGACAAAAACAGCGGCTCTGTATTGCGCGGGCGCTCTTAAAAAAACCTAAGATTTTAATCCTCGATGATTCAACCAGTGCGGTAGACACGAAAACGGACGCACTGATTCAAAAATCATTTAAAGACTTCCTGCCGGACACAACAAAGATCATTATTGCACAGCGGATTTCTTCCGTACAGCACGCGGATAAAATCCTCGTGTTTGACAATGGCGCAATTACTGCGGTCGGTACACATGATGAATTGCTGCATACAAGCGCCATCTATAAAGAAGTCTTTGAAACGCAACAAAAAGGAACTGATGGTATCGCTCCAACGAGAATAGGAGGTTCCGATGCATAATATGAAACCTGCTCACGGTACAAAATCGGCAACAAGCCCAATCGCAAAACCGGAAATGAAACTTTCTATGCCTGCCGTCAAACGGCTGCTTTCTTACCTTAACCCGTACAAGGCTGTCCTTGCGGTTGTTACGGTCTGTATTGTCGTAAGTGCAAGCGCAACCGCCGCCGCCTCTTTATTCCTGCAAGTATTGATTGATCAGTATATTCTGCCGCTGCTTGCGCAAAGTACTCCGGTGTTTACCGGGCTTTTACGGGCGCTCATTGTTATGGCGGCGGTGTACGGCACCGGTGTCCTCTGTTCATGGATTTACAGCCGCCTGATGATCAATGTTGCGCAGCGGACGCTCAAGCGAATCCGCGATGAGATGTTCGCAAAGATGCAGCGCTTACCGATCCGCTATTTCGATACCAATACTCACGGCGATATTATGAGCCGCTACACCAACGACACCGACACGCTCCGGCAGATGATTACCCAGTCGATGCCGCAGCTGGTTTCCTCCGTGTGTACGATTGTGACGGTATTCTTTGCGATGCTGTACCAGAGCGTGTACTTGACGGTCATCGTTGTCGCTTCCATCTTTTCTATTTTGAAAGTGATTAAGTTTGTCGCAAAAAAGAGCGGCTTCTATTTTGTCCGGCAGCAAGACACGCTCGGACAGCTCAACGGCTATGTTGAAGAGATGATAAACGGACAGAAAGTGATTAAAGTGTTCTGCCGGGAAGAAGCGGTAAAAGCTGAGTTTAAAGAAAAGAACGCCGCATGGCAGGAAAGTGCTGCAAAAGCAAATGCGTATGCAAATATCATCATGCCCTTTATGAATGCACTGGGATATTTTCAGTATGTGATTGTCGCGCTTGTCGGTGCGTGGTTTGCCATTGCAAAAATTCCCAATCCGACTATCGCCGGTATCAACACGCTGACACTCGGCACCATCGCTTCATTTTTAACGCTGTCGCGGAGCTTTACCAATCCCATTTCTCAGCTATCCAATCAGCTCAATTCGGTGATCAATGCCGTTGCAGGAGCCTCACGGATTTTTGCGCTGATGGACGAAGCTCCGGAAGAAGATGCCGGTACCGTTACGCTTGTCAACGCACGGGAAGAAGCAGGCACCTTGTCCGAAGCGGCGGAACACACGGGTGTATGGGCATGGAAGGAAACACATGACGACGGCGCGGTTTCTTTAACCCGGCTGACCGGCAAGGTGATTTTTGAACATGTCGATTTCGGTTATAGCCTTGAGAAAAACGTGCTGAAGGACATAAACCTCTTTGCGGAGCGCGGGCAAAAGGTGGCATTTGTCGGTGCGACAGGTGCGGGTAAAACAACGATTACCAATTTAATCAATCGCTTCTACGATATTAACAGCGGAACTATTACCTACGACGGCATACCGATTACCCGCATTAAGAAAGAAGACCTGCGGCGTTCGCTCGGTATCGTATTGCAAGAGGTGAATTTATTTACCGGCACTATTATGGAAAACATTCGATTCGGCAACTTGGATGCAACCGACGAACAGTGTATCGCAGCGGCAGAACTTGCCAATGCGCACAACTTTATTACGATGCTGCCCCACGGATATGACACGGTTATTGAAGGCAACAAAAACTCCCTTTCGCAAGGACAGCGGCAGCTCTTATCCATTGCCCGCGCCGCAGTCTCCGACCCGCCCGTTATGATATTGGATGAAGCAACCTCTTCAATCGACACAAGAACCGAAGCGCTTATTCAGAAAGGTATGGATAGGCTGATGGAAGGCAGAACCGTTTTCGTCATCGCCCACCGCCTTTCCACCATCATGAACTCCGACGTTATCATGGTCTTGGATCACGGCGAAATTATCGAACGCGGCACACACGAAAGCCTGTTGGAGAAGAAGGGTATGTATTATCAACTTTATACGGGAGCTTTCGAACTTGACTAGACTTTTGAAAATATGCACGCCGTCTACGGCGTTGCTGAATAAACAACAATCCTCGACGTACAACAAGTACGCCTGCGGGTGTTGTTTATTCAGCGCCTTGTATCCGGCACCACTATTTTCAAAAGGCTTACGGATAGTTTTTTCAACAGCACTGGCTATGCAAAACCGCCATGGAGGGCGGTGGTTCCAAGCAGTAGCGAGATTTAGGCTATGCATAAATCTCGTCGTTGACCAGTGTACACGGAAGTACACTGGTCAACAGGCTATTTGTCAAAGCGCTGGTTAGGGGCGGGGCATCTACTTCGTTGCTTCTGTTTAAATCAGTGGCATCCTTGCCGCTGCTGAAAATCCTCAACGTATCAGTACCGCCACGGATGGCGGTGTTTCTAAACAGCAGCAAGTTTTTCACTAGAAAAACTTGTCGTTGAAAAGTGTACACGGAAGTACGCTTTTCAACAGGCCTTCGGTTAATTTTTGCTTGCGCCTTGTATCTGTACCGTCTCTTTGCAAAAGCGCTGGTTAAGGGCGGGCATCTGCGTTGTCGCTTAACAAAAAACAGTCCTCGACGTATCTCAGAAGCGACACGGATGTCGCTGGTTCCATACAGTAACAAGTTTGCAATGCAAACTTGCAGCCCAAAAATGGGCAAGGATGTCCATTTTTGGGCGAGGATGTCCGTAGTTCTAATCAGCAGCGTGTTTGCGCTGCAAACACGTAGGTAGCAAATGTACAGGGATGTACATTCGCTACCGTGCCTGCGGGTGTTTTTTGTACGCGCCTATTTGTCAAAGCGTTGGCTATACAAAACCGCCATGGATGGCGGTGGTTCCACGCAGCAGCGAGTTTTTCGTCAGAAAAACTCGACGTTGAACAGTGTACGTCCGTGTACACTGTTCAACAGGCTATTTGTCAAAGCACTGGCTGAGAGGCAAACCGTAACAACCTACCGTCGTGCGCGCAACGAGTTACACACGGCAAGAAGTGCGACACCGACATCGGCGAACACCGCTGCCCATAATCCAATAATACCCAAGGCGCCGCCTGCCAAAAAGGCGATTTTAACAACAAATGACATAACGATATTTTGTTTGACGATTTGCCGTGTAAAGCGTGCCGACTTGATTGCCTGCGGAATGAGCTGCGGGTTATCGGTCATAAGAACGACGTCGGCGGCTTCGATTGCGGCGTCGCTGCCGATTCCGCCCATCGCGATACCCACATCTGCACGAGCGAGAGCGGGCGCATCGTTAATTCCGTCTCCGACAAACACGCAGACGGCACGGGCATTGCCTTTCTTCCGCTCGTCGCTGATTGCTTCAAAGCGGGCGACCTTTTCGTGCGGCAAAAGTTCGCTGCTGCAGCGGTCAAGCTGCAATTCGGCGGCTATTTTTTCGCCCGTACGCTTCGTATCGCCGGTCAGCATTTCAAGGTATCCGACCCCAGCGCCGCGCAGTTCCCGTATTGCCTGTGCGGATTGCGGTTTAATACTGTCGCTGCAAATAATACAGCCGGCATAACGCCCGCCGTAGGAAAGGAATACCTTTGTTCCTTCGATTTGGGCGATGGAAACAGGCTGTTTTTCCGCATCACCGAAGATGAACAGCGCGGAACCGGCCGCAAGTTCCTGTCCGTTTCGCAGCATTTTAACACCGGAACCGGCTTTTTCCGTGTATTGCCGGAGTTCGGCAGCTTCTTTTTCAAACACGGCTGTTTTCTCTTTGCCGAGCCGCCCTTGAATAGCGCCTTTTATCGCAACGGCAATCGGATGGCCGGAATGATACTCGGCGATATAGGCAAGCTCAAGCAATTCCTCCGTGCTGAATTGTTCGGCAGGAAGAATATGCTGTACCGTTAAAACACCGGCGGTCAGTGTGCCGGTTTTGTCGAATACAACGCTGTCCGTTTTGGCAAGCGAGTCGATAAAATCCGCGCCTTTTATCAATATACCCTTTTTTGCCGCGCCGCCGAGTCCGCCGAAGTAACCGAGCGGAACGGAGATAACAAAGGCGCATGGGCAAGAGATGACGAGGAATACCAATCCGCGCGAAATCCACGGAACAAAGGCGTTCCACGAAAGCGGGCTGCCGTGTACAGCTGAAAGTACAAGCGGCGGAAGGAGCGCCAGCACCACTGCACCGATCGTTACAATCGGCGTGTATACCCGCGCAAAGCTCGAAATAAGCCGCTCCGTTTTTGCCTTGCGGTCTTGCGCATGTTCCACCAACTGCAGCATTTTTGCCGCAGCGGTATTTTCCGCCGCTACGGTGGTTTTAATCACCGCAAGCCCGTCCGTATTGACGAATCCTGCCAGAACCGTACCGCCCGCTTCAATAAAACGCGGAACACTCTCTCCCGTCATCGAAGAGGTGTCAAAAGAACAAGCCCCTTCGACCAGTATCCCGTCCAGCGGAACCTTCTCTCCCGGTTTTACGAGGATCAGCGTACCGATAGGAACATCTTCCGGGGCTACAATGTCAGGGTCATCCCCTTCATGATGATGCTCGCAGCAGCACTCTTCGGCATGATTATGCGTATGTTCGTGTTCATGCTCGCAATCGCATTCTTCATGTTCGTGATGATGTTCATGGCTGTGTTCGTGTCCACACTCGCAGTTTTCCGAATGACTATGGTGATGTTCACCGTGTTCGTGCCCGCATTCACACATCTCGGCGTGAATGTGCTCATGACTGTGAATGTGCTCATCATCTTCATGTCCACAGCAATCGTGCGCATCGCCGTGCTCCGATTCGGAGTCGGCTGGATTACGGTAGAGCCGGACAAATTCGGGGCGTAAATCCATCAAGTTGGTGATGGAACGCCGAGACTGCTGAACGGCGGCGGCTTGCAGCAGCTCACCCAAGTTGTAAAACAGCATAACCGCAGCGCCTTCCGACCACTCTCCGAGTATGAATGCACCGAGTGTCGCAAAGGTCATCAAAAAGTTTTCGTCAAAAATACTCCCCTTACCGATGGTCTTCAGCAAGGTTTGAATAACTTCCAGTCCCGCAGCAAGCCACGAACCGACAAAAAGCAGTGATGAAAGTGCAATGGAGTAAGAAGCGCCGCTGAACTGAACGGTTATTTTGAAAGGTTCGGAAGCAATTTTCAATACAATCCCGGCGATAAAAAACACCGCCGCTACGCTAAACCGGATAATATCGTGTTTATCCCACAAACTGTCATGATGATGTTCATCATGATTATGCGTTTCGTGTACATGATTACATGCCATACAACTACAAGCCATCTTCTCTCCTCCTTAGGTCATGGCAACCACATTAAAAATATTTTTGAGGTTGCCTTCCTTCTGTGCGAAATTTTGCTTAAAATTTCGCACATTTTTTCAGTAAATGGGTAAACGCATCAGGTAGAGTAGATAAAACCGCGGAAAAATTGAGACTGTGAGACCATTTGAACCGCGAAGAGGTTCAACTCTGGTCGAATAGTATCAATTTTTCTGCGGGGTTGTTAAAAAACAGTCTGATGCATTTACCCTGCTCCTTCGGCTCAGCGGCCTTCCAGAATATGCTCCATGCCGACGCTGTATAAGATGCCGACATGATTGTCTTCTATAGAATAGTAGATTTGTTTTCCCACCCGCCGCGAACGCACTATTTTTGCTTGTCTGAGGATACGCAGTTGATGAGAAATTGCCGAAGCGGATATTTCAAGCACCTCCGCAATGTCGGCAACGCACAGCTCACCCGCCATTAACGCGGATACAATCTTGATACGGGTTGAATCACCGAAGTTCTTAAAAAAATCACTCAATGCGGTCATCGTGTCCTCGTCGGGGATCTTTGAGCGTGCATGAGCCACGGCATCGGGGTTAAAATATTCCGCTGCTTCGTCGCTCATCGGTTCTTCTTGGTTTTCCATTGTGCGGCCTCCTTATGTCAAGGAATTAATCTCCGGGGCAATTCCGTAACCGATGATGCCCCAAAAGTTGATTACTTGTAGGATATCCCTGCCATATTTTGCAGTTCTGCCTTCTCAAAACAGCAAGGTGATTTTTTATCTACAAATATATGAACAGATGTTCAATTGTTAGTTTGATTATATGTGTAGGTGAGGATGCTGTCAAGATCCTATCTTTTGAAAATATGTGGGTATCTCTATTTTCAAAAGATAGGAAAATATTTAAAATATTACTGATATGTTTACCTGTCTGCTGTAAAAAGGGGGAATAATGGCTGTTAAAATAGTGCTTCCGTTTTTGTATCTCGGGTTCGGTTTTCTTGTGGGAAAAGCGCCGATCGATATAAAAAAGCAGACGGCATATTTGCTTACCAGAGTAATTATTCCGCTGATCATTATTTACAATATTTCAACGTGCCGTGCCGACTTATTTGTCAGCATATTCGCTATGATTATTATGATGACGGTAATGATGTATATGAGCCGGCTTTTTAGCGCCGATGCCGTCGAACAGTTATGTTTTTTCTATTTAAATATCGGGTGGCTTTCATTGCCGATTGTTGCAACGGTATGGGGAGACAGTGCTGCGACCGCCGTGCTCTCGCTGTATATCGGCAACTCTCTTTTCGGAAATTCCATCGGCGCCGGTATGTTGATCAATAACGGCGCTGCAAAGGTCGATATAAAACGGACGCTGAAATCTCCGCCCGTGGCTGCGCTCATTATTGGCATTATCTGTATTCCTTTCGGGGATAGTATCAAACTCTATTTGCCGCCCTTATATCGAATACTTAAATTAGTCATGAGTATTTTAGGAATGGGTGTACTCGGTATGTGGCTTGCAAAGATTAAGCTTGAAATCAAGGATTTAAAACTAACGCTTAAACTGGCGATAATGCGGGCTCTTACAGTCTGCTGTCTAATGACGCTCTTTATCTTTATTGCGGGGCTGCTGCACTTGGGATTAATAACCGCCAACAAGCAGGCGTTGTATATGATCTGTATCTTGCCGCCTGCCGCCAACATTATCGTGCTTGAAACACATTACTGCCATACGGGGAAATCTGCAGGACTCACCGCGTGGGGAACACTGTTGAGTTTAGTGCTTATCCCGATATATATTGTGGTAACAAGGTTGCTGTTTTAAACCATGGCAAACGCATCAGGCGTTTTTTTTAATAGCCCCGCAGAATAATTGAGGTCGTTCAACCAGAGTTGAACCTCTTCGCGGTTCAAATGGTCTCACGGCCTCAATTATTCTGCGATTTTTATCTATTCTGCCTGATGCGTTTGCCCGTCCACCACTGAAAAAAAGTGCGAAATTTTATTTAAAATTTCGCACAGAAGGAAAGCAACCGCTTAAAATATTTCTGATACGGTTGCTCTGCGTTTTAAACGCTACCGGAGCGGTTATGCCGTTTCCCAGTTTTTGACGTATCCTTCCAGTTCGTCCAGCATTGCAAGAATGACGGCTTTATTTTTTTCAGAATACATTTCAGCCTCTTTCTCCAGCTTTTTAAAAAACGGGAGCAATGAAGTCAACTTTGCTATGGGAACCTTGGTCGGATGGTACTTTATCAACACACTTCCGGTAACGGGATTATGTTCAATCTCTTTGATGATTGATGAAAGCGCCGGAGCTTTCAGGATGGATAATGCCCGCTCGGTGATTGCGGTGTCTTTAAAGACAGGCGCCCGCAGCCGTATGCGACCGGGAAAAAAGCCGGTAATCATCGCGCGTCCTTTAACAACTTTTGCATGGATTCGATACTGACGGCAATGGTCAGCGAATTATGCAGCGTCGCCGCGAGTGCGGGTGGGATGAGACCGAACATACCGGCAAACAAGAGCAGTGAATTGCCGCCGATAATCAGCTTGTTGTTTTTATCTATCCGTGACAGCGTTTTTTGACCGAGCTTCCGCACCGTAATTAAACCGGAAAGTCCGTCGTCGGCCAGTACGATATCGGCAGTATCGCCTGCGATGGAAGAACTGTTGCCCATCGCAATGCCGACATCCGCGGCGGAAAGTGCAGGCGCGTCGTTGATTCCATCACCAATCATAATTACCTTATGTCCGGCATTTCGTGCTTCTTGCACATACCGCACCTTATCTTCCGGCAGCGTCTGCGCATGATATTCCGTGATACTGGCCTGAGCTGCAACCTTTGCAGCCGCTTGTTCGGCATCTCCGGTAATCATAACGCAATTGCGTACACCCAAGTGTTTCAGCTCGGAGATGGTTTCTGCAGTACCTTCCCGGGCGGGATCTCCAATAGTCAAAATACCGGCGAGCTGTCCGTCAACCGCCAAATAGAGTAATGAATAGCCTGATTTTTCCGCAGACTTCTGCACGCGGGCTATTGCTTTGGTGGTCGGAACTTTTTCATCTTCAAAAATAAAATGAGCGCTTCCGATACAGAGCCGTTTGCCTTCTAACGAGGACGCGATACCGTGTGCGACAATGTATTCTACCTTCGCATGACGCTCGGGATGGACAAGGTTTTGTTCTTGAGCGGCTCGTACCACGGCTCTCCCCAACGGATGCGGAAAATGTTCCTCAAGACACGCTGCGAGCCGCAATGCTTCGTCTTTTGTAAAGGAGCCGAACGGGTGCACTCCGGTTAAGACCGGTTCCGCATACGTGAGGGTTCCCGTTTTATCGAAGATAACGGTATCGGCAAGCGCCGCCGCTTCCAAATACTTTCCGCCTTTTACGGAAATGCCGTGCTCCGCCGCTTCCTTCATTGCGGAAAGAACGGCGATAGGAGCGGCCAGTTTCATCGCGCAGGAATAATCGACCATCAATGTTGCAACGGTTTTGGTGATATTCCGCGTAAATAAATAGGTTAAACCGGTCAACAGGAAATTGAAGGGCACTACTTTTTCTGCGATACGTTCCGACCGTTTTTGAGCGGCGGCTTTTAAAGATTGAGAGCGGTCGATCATCGCGATGATATTATTTACTTTTGTTTCCGAGCCGACCGTGCGTACGCGGATATACAGCTCTCCCTCTAAAAGGATGGTGCCTGCAAAGACCGTGGTTCCGCTCTTTTTTTCTACCGGCAGCGATTCACCGGTAATGCTCGCCTGATTCACGAGCCCTTCACCTTTTTCAACATTCCCGTCTGCGGGGATTTGGCTGCCGGCGCGGACAACGACGAGGTCATCTTTTTTAAGTGCGGAAGGAGGAATTGTCCGTTCTTGATCACCTTCGATAAGATGTACCGGCTCGTTTGAAACCAAAAGCGTTTGCGCCAGATTATTGTACGATTGCCGGCGGGTCAGTTCTTCAATTTCTTCCCCCATATCGAGCAATGTTGCTACAAAACGAGCAGTCTGCGCCTTACCGTCAAGAACTGCAACTGTCAGCGCCGTTGCATCGAGTAAATCCGTGCTAAAGAATTTTCCTGCAAAGATGGACTGAACCGCTTTGGCAATGCGCGGTACAATCCTTTTGTAGAGCAACAGATTGCGTATCGGCATCGGGAGAAGTGCTCGTACGGTAACGTCAAAGAGCGTGGAGGCGAGTACATCGAAGATGCTTTCAGGCATCGGGACTTTTGCAACGGAGTCAAGCAGGCTTTCATCGGACAGGTATTTATCGGAAAGGACTCGGAATAAGGCGAGCACCTCAGCTTCCGAAAGGGTCTTTACGTCGTAATAAACCAAAAAAGATGCGACTTTGGGATTAACTTGAATGTCGGTTATTCCTTCTTGCACCGCGATGAGTGTCTGCGCAAGAATAGCTTGCCGCGGCGAAATTTCAACCGCATTGTAGTGCAGTCTTATTCTGCCGGGCAGGGAGTGTTTAACGGTTACGTTCATTGATAAATTGATAAAAAGTTCTTATGCGTTTTGCGATTGGTTATATGCAGCTTCGGCCGCGATATCCTGTGCGTCCTCTTTCACCGATTCCATAAAGGCAACCGCATCCTGTTTGAGCTGCATACCTTTTTCCGTAACGGCTACACAGGCCTTGCGGAATGCCGGAGTCCGAATAAGAGCAGCTGCAGCCAATCCCGCTGCAACACCTACACCGAATGCAACCCATTTATTGGAAAACATATCCTACCTCACTTATTTCATATTTAAAATCTGCCGTCAGTTTTGCTGATAAGGCATTTTATATTTCCACGATACCAGTTTTTGTTGAAAAACACAATAAGATGCGTTTGTTCTATAATCAGAGCCGCTCCCCTATCTTTTCCGGTTAGATTTAACGTGATGCAATGCGTATTCTTGACACGTAGTAGTAATATATGATAGTATACCCTCCGTCAACTTTCCCCGGTTGTGTAATGGTAGCACCGCAGATTCTGGTTCTGCTTGTGGGGGTTCGAATCCTCCCTGGGGAATGTGCCGAAAACCTCTAAAAATAATCATTTTTAGAGGTTTTTGCTTAGTAAAGCACCCGATGCTCTGTTTTGGTCCCTTCGTCTATCGGTTAGGACATGAGATTCTCAATCTTAAAAGACGGGTTCGATTCCCGTAGGGACCGGTCTCTTCCTATCGTATTGTTGCATATCAAATTCGGTTATATATGCAAACCTCATCATTTTTTCTATAATACTTTTATGAAAAAATTTACCGGTTTACCTGTCTGTGGTGGGCTTGTTGTGGGGCGGATTGTGTGCATCCCCGAAAAAGCCGTACAAACGGCGCCTGTTTACACAATTACTGCACAAAATATTAAATCCGAACAAGAGCGGTTGCGCACTGCGGTGCAAGCTGCCCAAGAGGAGCTGAGGCAGGCGCTTATCGAATACCGGACGGCAGATGCTGACACTAAATCCCCCGAGCAGACTATTTTGGAAACCCATCAGGCAATGCTCGCTGACGAAGAGTTTATCCGTGCAATTTATGCAGAAATTGAAACTTCGCTGATGAATGCCGAATCGGTACTCAAACGGAAATTGGATGAAGTTATAGCCATGCTAACCGCCTCGGGTGACAGCTATCTGTGCGAACGGGCGGTCGATATTCAGGATGCATATGAACCGGTTTTTTCTTATTTAAATCCCCAACATAAGCAGACTCCCTCTCGGTTTGTAGGGGTATTGCCTGACTCTTTGCTTGCGGCGCGGGCGTTCAAGCCATCCGAAGCGCTCGAAATAAAAAAACTTGCACCCTGTGGAATTATTATGGAAGAAGGGGGCGCGACCAGTCATATTGCGATTATGGCACGAGCGTGGAATATTCCGACGCTGATTGCCGTTCAGGGACTTATGGATTCGGCAAAGAGCGGAATGTATGCCGTGCTGGATGCTACGAATGGGACGTTGACTTTGGAACCTAATGCGAAAACTATTGCACAAATGGAAGCCGTCGGCAGCGGCCAGATTGAAGCACCCGGAGAAGAGCAGGATTATACGCAAGTGTATACGCAAGACGGTATTCCCGTTCATTTGAGCGCAAACATCGCACTTACAGAGGAATCAGAACTGCCGTTCGTGCAGAACGCCGCCGGAATCGGGCTCTTTCGGTCTGAGTTCTTGTTTTTAGGAACTCAAGATATTCCCGATGAAGAGCATCAGTACACAGCATACCGTACCGTTTTGGAACGAATGGGCTCAAAGCCGGTGCTGATCCGCACCTTTGATGCCGGCGCCGACAAGATGCTGAAAGAGCAGGAAAATCTTTTGGAGCGAAATGCGCTGCTCGGTTGGCGAGGAATCCGGTATTGTCTAGATCGTCCCGAAATTTTTAAGCCGCAGCTGAGGGCGCTGTTACGGGCAGGTTGTGCCGGCAATCTGCATATTCTTCTTCCGATGATATCCTGTAAAAAAGAAATCACCGCGGTGCGGAATTTAATCAAAGAGATTGAGCAGGAGTGTGAACAGAATCGGATACCGTATAAGAAAGATATTCCGGTGGGCATTATGATCGAAGTTCCTTCCGCCGCAATCTCTGCCGACTTGTATGCACCGGCCGTTGACTTCTTTTCTATCGGCACCAACGATCTTATTCAATACACGATGGCAGCGGATCGGGAAAATCAAACCATTGCGCATTTAGCCGACTGTTTTCAGCCCGCAGTGCTGCGGCTTATCCGGCACGTTATCAAGGCGGAACCGCTTCTGCACCGCACCGGTGATTCGCGCGGCGGATTTGTGTCCATGTGCGGAGAGATGGCTTCTAATGCGGAGGCAATTCCGCTCTTACTTGGGATGGGCTTGCGGCGGTTCAGCATGGCAGCGCAAAAAATCCCTGAGATTGCGCAGCGGATTGAATCTATCCGGATTTCCGATGCGGAGGCTCTCTGCGAAGCTGTCAGCCGGCTGGATACCGCTGAAGAAATCCGTCGCGAAACAATGAAGCGCTTTCCGCTGTAGGGCAGCACGGTAAATAGACAGGCTTGGTAGAACCGTGAGGGTGCAGCGTATTTACAAGAGACTACTGATCGTAAACCGTCCTTCTATGGCCGACAGTTAGAGCAAGAATAACAAGTTCATTGTCTTGTATCGCACATATCAGCCGATAATCTCCTATTCTGTATCGCCACTGTCCGCTTCTATTTGCTGTGAGTCCTTTGCCATGTACGCGCGGATTTTCCGAGCCTTCAAGGTTCTTATCAATCCATGCAGCTATCATGCGTTGCGTATATTTATCCAGTTTTTTAAATTCTTTATCAAATCGGGCAGTCGTTTCAACCCTGTACATTACAAACCTAACTCTTTCTTGAGTTCAGAAAATGGACGGCTTTTTTTCCCGGTACTCACATATTCTTGATATGCCTCCGCAGCAACAGTAATATCATATTCATCTTCAATTTTTTCAAACAATGCATTCTTAAAAGCTTCTCCCAATGATACCGAATGCAGTTTTGCATAGCTATTCGCAATAGCTCTTTCTGCTTCTGTCAACCGTATTGAAAACGCCATACTATCACCTCCTCAACGTAGGATATTGTACTATATTGATTCAATTTGTCAATATTTTTGACAGTAGGTATCAGCAAGGAGGTCAATTTTTGAAAGCAAGTTTTGGACAACCTCGAACATCCTGATGGGTGCTTGAGAGAGCTGCGGTAATTTTCTATAATTGCAATCCGGTAAGTGTGTAAGGAAATATAATGAGCAAAAATCACAGGATAGATGTCGCCAGAGACGATGAGGCATTCGGTACAGATACGGCCGTGTATAGTGATACGGATGCGAACATAGAAGCTGCGGGTGCGGAATTCGACTACCGCAAAAAATATGAGAACACGCCGCTTGTGGTGATAGCAGGGCGTCCGAATGTCGGGAAATCTACCCTGTTCAATCGCTTTTTGCGGAAGCGCCGCGCCATTACCGATCCGACGCCCGGCGTAACCCGCGACCCCATCGAGGCACAGGCAATTATCAACGGGAAACCGGTACGGCTGATGGACACGGGCGGTTTTAAGCTGACCCGCAGCGGCGACGAAAAAGAAGACCAGATGGATGAGCTGGTTATAGAAAAAACGCAGGAAGCGCTCCGCCGTGCCGATAAAATTCTTCTATTATTAGAGGCCTCTGCACCCACTGCGGAAGACGAAGAGTTTATCCGCTTTCTGCGTCCCTATTGGGGTAAGCTCATCACTGCGGTGAATAAAACCGAAGGCGGGCGCGGCGAAGCGGAAGCCTATAACTACCTCAGCTTCGGCTTTCCGACACTCTTATGTATCAGTGCCGAACATGGGGATAACATCATGCCGCTTGCCGAAGAGATAACCAAGGGCTTGGACTTTTCGCGTGTATGCGAAGCGCCCGCCGATACTGCAATCCGCATTGCACTTATCGGCAAGCCCAACACCGGCAAGTCCACACTCAGCAACTACCTAACTAAGACTTCCGCATCGATTGTGTCGGAGATTGCCGGTACAACGCGCGATGTGGTGGAAGGAGAGTTTTTCTATAAAGACAGACAGTTTATTATTCAGGACACCGCCGGCATCAGGCGCAAAACAAAGGTAAAAGAGGATATCGAGTATTACTCGGTTGTCCGCGCAATGAAGAGCTTGGAACATGCCGACATTGTGTTTCACCTGATCGATGCGGAAGAAGGACTGACCGAACAGGATAAAAAGATCATCGTGCAGGCGACCAAGCGGGGACTGGGCGTTATCTTTGTGTTGAATAAATGGGATTTGGTGAAAGGCGAAAAAAAATTCCGCGATGCGGAGCAGCATATTAAAATTATGTTCGGCAAGATGGAATATGCGCCGATTGTCCCCGTTTCCGCACAGAAAGGGAGCGGCATTCCCGACC
The DNA here is from genome assembly GCF_024181165.1 of Treponema sp. OMZ 803. NCBI lineage: Bacteria > Pseudomonadati > Spirochaetota > Spirochaetia > Treponematales > Treponemataceae > Treponema > Treponema sp. OMZ 803. The sequence continues at coordinate 176,645 of NZ_CP051195.1, forward strand.
TGCTCAACACCGCGCTGGAACTATTCGATCAACTGACAAAAAAGGTAGAAACATCCGCGCTCAACCTCGCGCTCAAGGACTGGCTTGAGGCGGTGCCTCCTCCGCACGGGCAGCGTAATTCTTTTACGATCAAGTATATGGTGCAAACCTCTGCACGGCCGGTTGAGTTTTTAATCTTTGCAAATAAACCCGACCTTGTCTCGGAATCCTATCTCCGGTACATCACCAATCGGATACGGAAAGATCTCGGCTTTAGCTCAATCCCCTTTTTAGTACGGGTAAAGGGCAGCCGGGTAAAATGGGAAGACCGGGTAAAACCGTGACAGGCTTTTCCATCGGCGAAGTTGAAAAGATAACCGGTATCAAGGCGCATGTTCTCCGCTACTGGGAACAAACGCAGCCCTTTTTGCGTCCGCAAAAGGATGAGCAGGGCAGGCGGCTGTATACCGATCATCACCTCGATTTAATCTTCCGTATGAAGTATCTGATTGAGGTGCGAAAGTTTACGCTTGAAGGTGCAGGCCAGCAGCTCCTCTCCGATCTTTCCGACAAGGGCGGGAGCAGCCGGATTACGGAGCTTTCCGGTATCCGCAGCGAATTACTCGATATGTATCGACTTTTGCAAGGAAGTAAAAATGTGTTTAAGCCGATATCTGAAGATTAACAAGCAAGTCCAGGCAATGCCTTGACGAGAGATAGAAATTCGCATAAGCTATTGAAGTGGAGGTTTGTCCGTGTTGAAGCTAAAAGCTCCCTTAATCATTGCCGGTACAACATGTGTTTTATCTATGCTTATCGGACTGATAAGTGGGGTTCGATTCTTACATATTTTGGGAAGAGGGCTTATTGCCGGTGTAGGAGCCGGAAGCTTTGTGTTCTGTGCACGGATTCTTTTAAAGCGATTTATCCCCGACCTTTTTGCACCTCCTGTTTTATCGGATATCGCTGAAACGGCAGATAGCTCTTCCGGATCAAATATTAATATTACCCTTGATGACGACTTGACGGCAGTAGCTCCTGCAACAGCAGGAGGTAATATGGAAACTTCTGCAACACCGAGCGCCACAGCGGGAGCGCAGGCAGAGTCTCAAAGCTCGGAGGCGTTTTCTGATGATTCTGCTACGGGCTCTTCAGATAACGATACTATATATGAAACGCCTGTAGATTCCGATTCTTCCCCTCTTTCTTTTAGCGATAGCTCTGAAGGCGATGGTGGCTTATCGGATTTACCTAATATGGGCTCATTTATAGATGATGATTTTGATGAAAATATCGATGATAGTGTACAACCGGATAGTAGCGGCTTTTCTATGACCGGTATTCAGACCGGTGGTACTGATAGTAAAGTAATGGCTCAGGCAATTAGAACCGTTTTAGCAACTGAGGATTAGAGGGTGGATGTTGATATAGTATGGGAAATATCAGTTTAGACACGAGACCGGAAGATGAGCTTTGGCTTGAGTATAAACATACACAAGACCCACAGCTTCGTGAGTTTTTTATTATAAAATACGCACCTCTTGTAAAATACGTTGCCGGTAAGGTTGCCGTTGGTATGCCGAATAATGTTGAGTTTGATGATTTAGTCGGGTACGGCGTATTTGGTCTGCTGGATGCTATCGATAAATATGATCCCGAAAAGAATGTGAAATTTAATACTTATGCAGTGACGCGGATCCGCGGCGCTATTTTTGATGAATTACGCTCAATTGATTGGGTTCCTCGTTCGGTACGTCAGCAATCCCGTGAAATTGAGGAAGTAATAGCGGATTTGGAAGCTCGGTTAGGGCACGGTGCGACCGATTCGGAAATTGCCGAAGCACTTAGCATGAGTGTCGAAGAATTCCATCAAGTTTTATTAAAAATTTCAGGTACCAGTATCATCTCCCTTACCGATTTACGGTTTGGGGCGGATGATTCCGAACAGACGCCTGTTGTAGACAGTATTGAAGCGCCGGCTTCGCTTAATCCCGATGTCATTGTAGAACGAGAAGAAATGAAGCGAATTATCGTGGATGCAATTAACGAACTTCCCGATAGAGAAAAAAAAGTATTAATCATGTATTATTATGAGGATATGACATTACGGGAGATTGGGAAAGTATTAGAGGTAACCGAATCGAGGGTGTCTCAGATTCATACCAGTGCAAACCTAAAACTTAAAGCAAAATTGAGCAATATTCGTAAGGGTATCCGTTAGGAGCGTTGCTATGATACATTTTGAACAAATTCGGGAGCAGATGAAGGAACAGTACGAAAAGGATTCCTCCCGTTTTTTTGTTGAAGTTACAGGGCAAACCCTCGAAGAAGCAATTGACAATGCTGCCGTCGAGCTCGGTTTACGCCGCTCCCTTATCGACTATGAAATTTTACAAAAAGGGGCTTCAGGTTTTTTTGTCTTAAACCCCAAAGAATGGAAAATTCGTGCTTACGAAGCACACAAAGTGCGTAAACCTAATGTTCATGCGGAGGTCGCTGCTGGCCTCAGTACGGAAGAATTACCGGAAGAAAATATGGATAGGGACGGAGCTGCGTATGTATTCTGCGCGCCCGACGGTGTATTCCTGAAAGTTACGCCACCCATCGGTAACGGCAGAAAAGTAGCGCTTGCCGATGTCGTGGAACGAATACGCGATAGAAATGTGGCTGTCCCGCCGGATGAAATTTTAAAACCGATTGTTAAAGCCTGTGCGGATGAATATGTCAGAATAGGACATTATGAATATGTGCCCGGTAACGATGCACTGATGTCCGTTGAAATCAGCGATGACGAGATGAAAGCATATCTTTTTGTGTCTCCACCGATGCCCGGCGGCGCCGATGTGTCGGCAGATATGATTATCACCTTCTTATCAAATAATCGTGTCATTTCAGGTGTTAATGAAAAAAGAGTTAAACAATTCCAAGATAGTCCCGTATATCGTGAAAATTATTTAATCGCAGAAGGAACGCCGCCGCAAAAAGGCGCCGATGCTAAGATCCTTTTCAATTTTGAAACCGATAATACGCAGCTGCGCCTAAAAGAAAACAAGAGCGGGCAGATTAATTTTAAAGAGCTCAATCTTATTCAAAATGTCATTGAAGGGCAGCCGCTTGCCCAAAAGGTTCCTGCTGAAGAAGGGAAAAGCGGAAAAACCGTTACCGGAAAATACCTACCCGCTGCATCCGGTAAAGATATAGCTATCCCATTGGGAAAAAATACTCGATTAGCCGAGGATAATCTGACGGTTGTTGCCGAGACGAAAGGTCAAGTTTTGCTGATAAAAAACAAGATCAATGTCGAGCCGATTATGACGATCGAAGGTAATGTGTCGATCAAGACCGGGAATATCGTATTCCTTGGTACGGTATTTGTTAAGGGAAATGTTGATGACGGCTTCTCTATTAAGGCTGCGGGTAATATCGAAGTAAAAGGTACTGTCGGAAAGGCATCGTTGGATGCAGAAGGTGATATCGTCGTCAGTCAAGGTATTGCCGGGAAAGAAGGTGGGCATATCCGTGCGGGTAAGTCGATATGGTCTAAATTTATTCAGAATATCGAATTGGTAGAAGCGGGAGATATGGTTATCGTATCGGACGGTATCTTAAATTCAAAAATTATTGCTAATCATAAAGTTATTTGCCGTGGAAAGCGTGCTGATATCATCGGTAGTCAAGTAACCGCGTGCGAGGGGGTGTATGCTCGAAATCTCGGTAGCCCTGCAGGTGGTTCTGATACGGTTATCAGTGTCGGCTTCGATCCACGCAGCAAGGAGCGACTTGTCATACTAGAGAAAAATCTGCTTGCTTCCGAGAAAGCGCTTGCTGCGTTGAAGTTGGATTTAAAATCGCTTGAAGGACAAAAAAAGATTCTCAAAGAGCTCTCCGAAGAGAAAGAAGCATTGCTTAAAAAGAAAAAAGAGTTACGCTATATTAACGAAACGGAAATTAAGGAGCTGCGAAACGAAATAGAACGGATACGAGATTATCTTGCTGCGCTAAAAACGGATGGACGGGTTTCTGTTTCAGGTAATATTTATACCGGTGTTCGGATTGTTATTAAAGATATTATCGAAGATGTACGGGTTGATTGCAAGGCAACGACATTCTTTTTGCAAAACGGTCTCGTGCGGTATGGCCCTTATGAGGACTATACCAATGATGATGACGTAAAGAGGACGCCCAGTGGGTATTCAACCGATTGATCTACAGACACTTTATACTCAACTTGATAAGGTCGGAAAGCTTCAAGGAGACGCACGGCAGACGTTTGCTGCAGAATTCGAAAACAGTCAGCAAGCTAACAAAGAAGATGCCGCGCGGCGCCAGCAAACGGTACAGAAAACCGAGGCTACAGGAGCTGAAAAAACGGCGATAAATAAAGACGGTTCAAACGGTTCTTCAGGAGGGGCATTTAACAATACTCCTCAACAGCAAAAAAATGAAACGCCTCTTACAGACGAAAAATCATATTATATTCAAGATCCCTTGCTTGGAAAAAAAATCGATATTTCAGGATAATTCCTATGCTTATTGCTTCCCTCATACTGCTCTGTATTAATATTATTTTAATGATTGTTTTTTATCGAAAGACATCACATAACTTTTCGCAAAATGCATACCGCGACCGTATTCGGGAAGAAGTAAATCGGCTTATTATCGATATTGAACATGAATCGGATCATGCGGTAACGGTACTTGAAGATAAAATTCAGCAGATAGAGAAGCTCCTTGCCGACACGGACAAACATATCGCGCTTGTCGAGCAGGAGCATGAAAAATGGCGAATGCAAAAAGATTTTCTTGGCTCCCGTCGGACTTTGCAGCAAGAAGATACTGAACCGGCAGTCGATACGAAAAAAAATACCGTGATGATTTATAAAAAACCTATCGGCATCCCCGAAGCTGCGGCAAAAGTCTCGCCTCTTTTGAATCCTCGGGAACAAGTTGTCGAACTGGCACGACAAGGATTCTCGATCGACTTTATTGCCGAAAAAGTAGATCTCCCTCTTGGTGAAATTGCACTTATTCTCTCTATAGGAGGATAGGTGAGGTACGAAAATAGATCTCAAAACTATCGGGCAAAACAATTATAGGAGTGATGATGATTACCAGTGCACTTTTTTCGGATCTCTATGAGCTGACAATGGCTCAAGGTTATTTTAAACGCCAAAACAATCGGCCGTGTGTCTTTGATATGTTTTTTAGGCGCAATCCGTTTAGAGGAGGGTACGCGGTCCTTGCAGGTCTTGAGCCGTTGCTCGAAGCGATTCAAGCCTTTCACTTTGATGACTCCGATATAGCCTACCTTGCGACTCTCCATCTTTTTGATGATGACTTTCTTAGCTATCTCAAGGATTTCCGCTTTTCAGGTTCGGTATGGGCAATGGATGAAGGAAGCCTTATATTTCCCAGCGAGCCGGTACTGCGTATCGAAGCGCCGATTATCGAAGCATTGCTTCTCGAAGGGCTTATCCTCAATACTATCAACTTTCAAAGTTTGATTGCAACAAAGACCGCCCGCATCTGGCTTGCGTCGGGGAAATCCTCCATTATGGAATTCGGCTTGCGGCGTGCGCAGGGGCCGGACGGCGCGATGAGCGCTACCCGTGCGGCTATTATCGGCGGGGCGGCCGGTACCAGCAATACACTCGGCGGAAAGCTTTACGGCGTACCGGTGATGGGTACTATGGCTCACGCATGGGTGATGTCTTTCCCCACTGAAGAAGAGGCGTTTGAACAATACGCCGCCATCTATCCCGATAAGTCGGTATTCCTTATCGACACCTACAATACGCTTGGTTCCGGCATCGAGGCGGCAATAAAAGTCGGAAAAAAATTGCAAGCGCAAGGGAAAAACTTCGGCGTCAGACTCGATTCAGGGGATATGCAGTATTTAAGTACCGAAGTACGGAAACGGCTCGACGCCGCCGGTTTACCCGAAGCCAAAATCTCCATTTCCAACGAACTAACCGAAGAAATTATCGAATCGCTCATTTTGAATAAAGCCCCGATTGACTCGTGGGGTGTCGGCACTCACATGGTAACCGGCGGGCAAGAGGCTTCGTTTACCGGTGTATACAAACTTGCTGCGCGTCAATCCGATGACGGAACGTGGCTGCCGGTTATGAAGCTGTCGGATAATCCTGCAAAGATTACCAATCCGGGTATTAAGCAGGTGTGGCGGCTCTACGACAGCGACGGTTTTTTTAAAGCCGATATTATCGGTTTGTATGATGAAACGCTCGATGCCGAAGCAATGAACACCTACTATCACCCGTTGAACGATTATCAAAGCTTTTCGTTTAAAGCGGCAAAGGCGGAACAATTACTCCACCTAAAAATTACCGACGGCGTCTACACCGGTAAAAAGGAAACACTTCAAGAGCTACATCAGCGGGCAAGCCGGCAGCTGGAATGTTTACATCCGACTTCCCGCCGTCTGCTCAACCCGCACATCTACAAGGTGTCGCTTACAAAGACGCTCTTTGCAATGAAGCAGAAGCTGCTGCATTCCCTGCGCCGTGGATAAAAACCGTATCGTCTGCAACCATCTTATAAGATCAACATCTCCGACCTAGAGCGTCGGGGGTGTTGATTCTGCCTCATTTTTTTGTTATGCAAAAAAACACGCGACCGAGAATCTCGGTTCCAGTAAAGGTACAGCTTATCGGATTTCCGAAAGGAACTTCATCAAAGTAAAAATCTTCGGCGCGGTAAAAAACAAAGCTATACGGTAATAAACGATCGATGGTCCCATTGCGGTTTAATAGAGGATGCGGCAAACCGATTATGAGCGCATTACCGTGCCGGTCTACTACACCGCTAATCTTTCCCATACAAGGTAAAAACTCAACAGCTTCGTCGGTTAGCGGGTCTTGTTTGTACGGCAAAAAACCGGTTGCAGGACATTTTCGCCGCAAATCGCTTAGCATTTGCAAAAAGAGCGTATCAGTCGGCGTACCGAATGCTTCGCCGATTGCTTCCCAGCCGGTATAGGGAGAGCTGATAAGTTTTTGCAAAAATGCTATGCCGCCGGCATCTTTAACATGGACAGAATTTTGGCTATCCCACGTCATACCTCCCTTTTGCCAAAAACACCATGATAAAAACAGTGTCATAGCTCCTCGCTGTCCTACCGAATCATCTAAGCCGGCTGCGCTGTTCTTGCAAAAAGAATATCCTAGCGTATTGGAAAGAAAGACATGAAAAAATTTGATATTGCCCCCGCTGATACCATACCCAATCAAGTTTTCTGAAAGATGACTGATACCTTCATCAAGAAATATATCAGCGCGTTTTGCTTGAGTATCTCCTGCTTTAATCCGGTTATAGGTCTTTTTCGTAAACGTTACTGCATGGGTTAACTCATGTCCGATTGTCGCGGCAATCGATTTGTAAAAATACTGATCGTTCGGTATTGAAGACGGCATAGCTGCATAAATAATATCACCTTCGTTACTGGCAGGATTATAATTTTCGGAGCTCGTATCGTTATTTCGTTTAAAAAAATCGGCAGGATTAAAAAAGCCAAGCGCCCTTTTTTCATTATTTATCGTAGGAGAAAAGACAATCGTAAATTTCTGATTATGGTCAATATCCGCAGCCGTTCCCCAAATCTCAGCTACTCGGATATAAATTGTGTTTTCAAATTCCGCTATACAGGCATCAATGGCGGCGGTATCGGCTGCATATTCTTTTGGGAGCCACACCGTTATGGTATCTGAGGTATAATAGCGTTTAAAAAGTATGTTATGCGGTTGTCCCGATTGAAACGCTGTATTAACAATAAGAAAGTTTCTTTCATTTTCGTCCTGTAAAGGAGAAACAGTATTCCGTTTGAATATCCGAGGAGGAGAAACGACTTGAAGTTTTTGCATATCACCGGAACCGGTACAACGAAATAACTTTAACTCATCTTCGACATCGCTTAAGTCATCTTCGTTGTTATTTAGGCCATTTGCTTTCGCAGTGATGTTGTTATCTACGTTATTACTATAACGCGCTTTAGGCAACAGCTCTGTTATACAGGTTAGCTCCGATGCCGATCCGTCCAAGGATACGATATACGGTTTATATTGATTATTTTTTATAACACAGGTATACGGGAGATATGGCAGCAAAAATCTTGTTCCGTTTTTTTCGATATTATTTCGTTCCGTTACGGTAATCGATACGGAAACACTGGCGCCCCGGTGTACATCACGGGCAGTAATAATATGCATGCCGGCAGAAAGGCGGCAGGATATTTGAGCCCCCGTGCCAAGATTCCCATCGAGTGAAGAACTCCAAGAAACGGAAGTAATATTTTTGTCGATAGCACAGGTAGCTGGAATATCGTCATAGTAGACATTCCCAGCAATGGGAGACACAATAGTAAAATCTTTAGGTTGGATACTATTGTGCTGACAGCTTAACAATGAAACGAATAGAAATATAAAAAAGATTTTATTCGGTTTCAAATTGTAGTCCTTCCGTCCGGCGAGACGATACTGAATAATAAAAAGCTTTTTCCAAGAGAGGATCTCCTGCGATTCTTTGCGCAGTGATAATAATTCGGTATTGTTTATGCGCAGTTAAAGTATGCGCAGGAATGGTAAGCTGGGCTGCCGTTGACGAGCAGCTATACACGTTGCTGAGTGCTGTTTTAATTTCTACCGTATATACACATTCTGCGCCCAAAGGTTCCCACGCAATTTGAATTGTCTTTTGTGAAGAGATGGCCTCTCCTTTCAGTACGGATTTTCCGGACTCATCTTGAAACACGGTAATCGGTGGAGCTTTAGATAATTTATGATGCGGTACGGTGAGCGTCAGTGTATCGGTTGCAGCATTGGTATGTACTCGTATTCTAATATCTCCGTTATCCGGTAATACGGCTTGTATCCAATAATAATATTTTGCTGCATCGAATTCCAAAAAGTACGCACGATTGTTTTTGTCGATACAGATAACCGAAGCAGCTGTTACGGCATTCCCATCCTTGTTTTCTACAAAAACTTTTATCAGACTTTCTTCGTTTTTTTCGGATTGAATGATCGCTCTTACAGAAAGTTTTGCGTTTCTGTTGGTAGTTTCCGCCGTATGGAGATTTTTACAACCGCTGTTTATGGGCAATAGGGCACATAGCAATAAAAGCCAAGACGAACCTCTAGATTTTATATACATGGGAACCTCCTCAATAATTGATACTCAACGCTAAGCCGAATTGGTTGGGGGCGATGATAGGTACGGTATGAATAGACACTTCCGCTTTTGCCGGAGTCAGTGCTTCTTTAAGCGTTCTATTGTATTTTGCCGTATGCACACTTACGCTGATAATGGAAGCAAGTTTGTTTGCCAGAAAGACGCCGAATCCTGTTTGAACGATTATTTTGGAGATTTTCATTGTCTTATCAATTGATGAGAATGTGTCCGCTACTTGTTTGTCGTCTTGTCCTAATAGTAGAGCCGGTAATAAAAGAACGTACATAAGCCCCCCTCCTAAATAAATAGAGCCGGCAGTAACTATGGTGCCGACTGCAAGGCTGTCTATTACCATATGTGTTATTCCGCCGACTCTATCTTTATTGATAAAGTTACCGATACCAAAGCCGAGTAAACAATTAAATAGGAGCGGTTTCACATACCCCAGTCTGTATTGTCCTTGTATATCAAGCCGCCGTCCTTCGGGCAGCAGCAAGGCTTGCTGATTGATGAGCGCTTTGTTTTTAAAAAGTCCATCCTTAATCAGGTCATCAATCCGAATTTCTGCCATTGCCCCCTGTACTTCGGCTATTTTAGCAGGGGAAATTTCCGATAAGGTCTCTGCCCCTACCGTTGTTTCTTGGGCAACGGTATTGCTTTGAACCGCTTTATTTTCGTCTGCTTGAAGCAGCCCTTGCGGATAAGCCGTAAGAGCTATACAGAATATAGTGCATAGAAATACATCTTTTTTCATATTTTATCCTCCTTGTGTATAGGATTTATACCCGCATAGCGGAAATAGTTGCGTATTTGTCGTCAAGGTTCCTATTAAAGAAGATATAGTGATTTTTATACAAGACGTTTATACCGTTAGCCCAACCTGAAACCGTTTTATCGATGCCCAGAAGTTTTCCTGTTTTTGCATCGAATACCAATAGGCCGTTGCCGTATGTTATTATGTATATTTTTCCGTTCGCAACGATCAAAGGAGTACGATATGAACCGTATTCTAACGGCGCACTCCATAAAAATTTTAATGTTACGGCGTCGATGCACATCAGTGAATAGTCGCGTTGCCATCCTATGCGTCCTCGCGTAGACCGCACGGTAATGTAATACAGACGTTCATTATCATATCGAACTTTATGCAGTGAAACAGTTGACTCAGCAAGATTCCCTATTGAAGGAGGCGCTATTTCTCCGTCATACCGATTAAGTATTGAGCCGTCCCTTTTATCTATACGTATAAAGGAATTGGTTAACACATATAATACATCGTCCCTGATGCACAATTTACTATCGGAGTATCCCTCTATATTATCCAGCTGTTTTTCCCATTTAATCGTTTCGGTTTGCAAATCGATGGCAACGACAACCCCGTAACCGTTTGGATACTCTCGATTGCATGTCAGCAGGTACAGAATATTATCTTCGATAAGCTGGTCGGATACTAATTCGCCCCCATTCCAATGAGCATTAAGATGCATCGGAGAGGGAGGACGGATTTGTATAGCGTACCCTTGTGTATAGTCGATTGCCATTACATCAAGTTTTAACAGGTCGTTTGTACCCCAATAGAGCGCTCTACCATCCGTCATGATCGTATTGGATAGGCTACGGTTACGGGATATTTCTTCTTTTGTCGATCCTATTTGTACTAACGCCGATAATTTTCCGTCCGTATCTGAGTAACAATACAACAGCCCGCTTTCAAAGCGCATAATATAAAGAGTATCTCCGATTTTTACAATGTTTGAAGAGTTTTTGCCGTCACCGATATATATCTTATTCCCTGTCCATTCATCGATTCCCGTTTCCATATCGCGTTTTACCAGATACATTGTTTCCATATCTTCACGTTCTAGCAGATACAGGTACCGCCCTTCAGTGTATGGATTGCTTGTGTCCCATACCTTTTCCAAACAGAGCTTCCAAGCATAACTGGGAGTATAGCGAGGATATTTCTTTTCTACACCCATAAATAGAAGATCGCAAGAACTGCTCAGAATTAATAATATTATAGTCGTTGCAGAAAAAATGCTTATTCCGGTACTGTGCTTACCAAAAAGAAAAGTTTTGCGTTTCATGTTAGTTTTCTCCTTTAAACACTGCGGCAGCAAAGGCTGCCGCAAATCCCCTATACCCGTATTGCGCACAGGGTCGCGCGGTTGGTTTTAAAGTTCTTGTTAAAAAAGATGAAGTAATCTTTATACAGCACATTTGCCTCGTTCCCCCATGCGATGATACTTTTATCCACACCTAACAACTTCCCTGTCTTTGCATCGAATACCCGCAACCCGTCTATATGGGTTACAATATACGCTTTCCCATCCTTTACTACCGGATACGTACTGCTTGTTCCGCTTACCGGATGGAACCCCCACAGGAATTTAAGCGTTTTTGCATCAATGCAAACAAGTGAATAAATAAATTTTTCCGGTATACCTGTTTGTGAATGTGCATCACTTGAACAGATAGTGGTATAATAAAGACGCTCGTCATCATACCAAATACCGCATAAAGACGGTGAAGGGGTTGTAGCCGGATGTTCCGTAGAATTTTCTTCGCTATCGTAGCGGGTTAAAATGTCTCCGGTATGCTTATTTACGCGTAAAAGAGAACTATTGATAACATACAGAATATCATCTCGTACCAGTAGCGTATTAAGCGTTGTTCCGGCAACACCAGATAACGTTTTCTCCCATTTTACCATTTCACTTTGTAAATCAATTGCTACTAGTGTACTGTAGCCGTCAGGATAGTCGCGATTAAGGGTATTAAAATAGAGTACACCATTGTCGATAATCGGTGCTGCCCAAAAAATACATTGGCGCCAATCAGCTTTGGTATATAGACTACGTGGAACACGGATTTGTATTGCCCCGTTTTGTGTGTAATCGATTGTATCTAAATCAAGTTTTAAAAGATGTGCGCTAATGCTCCCGGGGTCTCCCGCACTTCCCCAATATAGTGCAGTTCCATCCGTTACAATTTTTTCAAGCTTACATCTATTGTGAAGCGCTTCCTGTTCCGTCGTTCCTACCTGTATCCGCGCTAATCGTGTACCGTCAATATCTGAATAACAATAAATAATACCATTTTTGCGCATAAAATAGAGCTTATTATCGGCTTTTACGATATTTGACGAGTACCATTGATGTCCATCAAATATTTGATCTGCCTTCCATACATAAGCGCCGGTTTCCATATCTATTTTTATCAGCTGTACTCCATCCTCTTTTTCTCTTTCAATATTCTGAAGAAGGTATAAATAGTTGTCTGCAGTGTATGCTTGAGAATGAATTTGCATTCCATCCAGTTTTAGCTGCCAAGCATAATTGGGGGTATAAGCAGGTTCTTTTCCGTCATCCTTCTGCTTAGTGTTATTGAACAGCAAATCGCAGGAAGAACATGCGGTAAGCAATAAGGCTGATAAGATAAAAAGTGAGTATTTCTTCATAAGTGTGCTCCCTTTGAACTGTTGCGGCAGCAAAGGCTGCCGCAATAAAAGCCTTACCGGATTTCTTTCCCTTGTTCAATCATTCCTTTGATCTTGTCATGTACTGGTTTTGGCGGCATACCGGTACCGTTATAATTAAAAATTTCCGCATGATTGTAGTTAAAGGTTTCATAACCCCTCGTTTGGTCTCCTACAATTTTCCCGTGTACACTCTTCGGGATATACTGGCTTTCCTTTGCAACAAGGCCGTCGTGTTCGGATGAGCCGAGCAGGTTATTTACGCGGCTGTCGAAGTTCCAGCAATATTCACGCGCCTTGACACAGGCTGCCGCATAGCGGGGACTTCCCGTAAATAAGCCGACAATCCCCACGCATTTTACAATATGAATACCTTCCGCAGCGGCAAAAAATCCTCCTGTTACGTTCAGCACTGTACGTATACCTTTTTCTGTACTTCCGGCTATACTCAATACATTGTTTTTTGTACCGGCGATATAGCCTATCGGAATGTTTTCAGGTAGTTTAGACGTATGCTTATATCCAATGTATGTGCTATACACAGGACTATACTGCCAACGCAACGCCCAATACTTCCATCCCCAGCGGTTTGTTACCCTTTCCCATCCCAAGTGCCGGGTCGTGCCGGTTTGTACCTGATAGGAATACGGTTTTGATTCTATAACATTTTGCTTTATAAAATCGCTTTGCGGTATCATATCCCGAATTTCGCAGTACTCATTTAAGGTGGTTTGTTCTGCTGCCGCTGTTGTTGCTTGTAATGCCGGCTTTACCCATTGGCTTAGTCCAGGGTGCTTATCTAATATGAAATTAATGAGCCACCACCCCAATTTATTGAACTCTCGTTCATCAAAACCGGCAAAATATTTACCACAACCATTGATATTTCTGGAAAACAAAATAACCGTAATTATCATCTACAAGTAAAGGAATCGTTTCCAAAAGCCTGATGGTTTTTATTGATGTGTTCGGAGTTGAGCCTAGTGAATATGTCCTGAGTACTGCATCCCGTTCCGGTTCTGTACTGTTAAAATAAATTGTTGTTAATGCATCTTTATACTCATCATTATACATGGTGCCATTTAAAATACTCTTATAATCAGCAGCATTAATCCTTAATTTTAATTTCGATTTTATGATCATAAAAAAACTGCGAGGATTTGAATTATATCGCAAATCCATGTATGCTGCTTTTCCATTTTTGATAGTAATTTTTTTCCCGTCTTTGAAAACTATTGGATAAATATTCTCAGATTCAGAAAAATTATCAATATCTTGAAAGTAGGTTCCGGGAACAAACTTTGAAGATACATAACCGATTTTTCCCTCAGCGTAAAGTTTACTAATATCTTGAAAACTTTTGTTCAAAATGGGATTGCTTTCTTCAATTGGCTGAATATCATTAATGGAACATTTATTAAAGACAGATTTTGTTTTCTCAGAAATAAATTCAACAGTTAACGGACTTTCTGTCATGTTCAGAACATAAAACTCTGCCGTATGTTCACTCATATCCGTTACTTGTATGCATGAACTAAAGGGAAAACATAAAACAACAACTAAAACCAATGCACGTATAAAATCTTTTATTTTCATTTATAACCTCTCTTTTCTAAAATATTCCAACGCTCAGCTTTACCCTGCTCAACGGTTCATAAAGCTGCGATGTCCCGTCCACTGAATTTTTGCAGGACGCTGCTACAAGCAGAGCCGACAGAATAAAAAGATACAATACTTTTCTTTGCATAATCACTCCTTTGCATCCGTACGTGCAGTTTACAAACTGCGGTTTGAACAAGTTCTTGTTCATAACATAAACACTCGCCGTCCCAAAACCGAACCGACGCGTATTCCGCTTCTCTATACTCAAGCGTAAAGGAGCTTTTCTCTGCCGTCAAGTCGATATTCTGCAAAGAACCGGAGTTCTTAAAAAAAGAACTTTCGGTTCTCTTTTTTCGGGGTTGTTTAAAAAACGGTCTGACCTGTTTGTCTTGATGACCTTATTGAATTAATTCATGCTGCTGTATAAAAATGAGAAAGGCATGATAATTCGCAACGTTCAGCGCTTTGTAAATTTCGGTCATTTCTTTTTTTATCACCGATTCCGAAATACAAAGTTTGTCGCCGATTTGTCTGAAGGTAATACCCTCCGCCGCTAAGCAGAGGCATTGGTGCTGCCGATCGGTTAACCGGAGCGAAGATACGTGGATGGGAGTTTTTCGTGTATAATAGTGTTTTAAATCATCTGCAAACAGGACAAACAGGGCAGCTGCCATAAAAAAACCAAGCCCAATGTGCAGCAAGGAAAGCATAAAAGCGGTGCTCCCATGCCGAAACCACTGGGTAATCAAAACAGCTGCAAAGCTGCCGCCTAACACACTAATCTTATATTGGATATATGTTTTAAAGAAATTCGCTTTTAATAGAATGAGTAATCCTGCCAGATATAAAGAAAGTCCGAGCAAATTGCCGCCATGATAAATATTGACCAATCCTGCAATCAAACACGGAAACGTATACAGGATGATGAAGCGGGGTTTGATTGCGATATAACCGAGCATAACCGCACATAAAATATTGGATAATCTGATCAGCCTATCTGACGGAAGAACGGAAATATACTGCAATACAATGACGGCAACGGTAACGGGTAGCATGATAAGAGCCACAAGCCGGGATTTTTTTATGAGAGTTTGGGTATAGATAAAATGCCGTATTTCTTCTATAGGTTGTTTGGTGCGCATAGAAGCATTCCTCTTGCCGATCGGTATTCCATATAGCATACCGGTTAAAACCGGAACCGTAAAGTCCTTGCCGATGGTTTTTATCAATGCCAATACCGCGGGATGAATTGCTTGCGGACAACCCGGAAATAACCGGTACCCGGACAATCCGCAAGCTGATTCGTGCGAGGGGATTGATTCCTGCCGTTTTTCTACCGCCACG
This sequence comes from Treponema sp. OMZ 803, assembly GCF_024181165.1. NCBI lineage: Bacteria > Pseudomonadati > Spirochaetota > Spirochaetia > Treponematales > Treponemataceae > Treponema > Treponema sp. OMZ 803. Next base: position 192,234 of record NZ_CP051195.1, read on the forward strand.
GATGGCAGTTGTGCCTCTCTTTTAATCGTGTATTTCGAAGCGGAAACCGAGCGGTAAATGGTCGGAATACCCTTCGCCGGTCAGTACATTGTATCTGACCGGTTTACCGTCTTCAATCAGCGGCGGTTCATACAATACAAAAAACAGCAGCGGTTCGATATAAGCCTGTCCCGTATCCGAAGCGTTTTCTGAAACCTCATAATCGCTCGTACCACTCTCGTAGAAAATATGATCGATTTTCTCCCACGAATTTTTAAAGTAATAGCTGCCGTTCGGCTGTACGCCCGCTTCGTTCTCTGTTCTATAGCTCGATACGTTCCAACACACCGGAAAATCAGACAGCTGATTAAATTCTTCCAATGTCTGATTAAAGTCTCCGCATACGACAAAGGGGATATCCGGATTTCTTTCTCTGTGTTCTTGAATTTTTTTTATCAACTGAGCTTCTTGTTGAGCGCGGACGACTGCACTGTCGGAACCACCGGTTTTTGATTTCCAATGCACGGCAAAAACGGTTAATAACTGCGGCTTATCTTTGCTCCCCGTATTCAATACCACCTCAATTAGCGGACGCAGCGACACCTTTTTTTCGGTATGCAGGCGATGTACAAAATAGCGTTCAACAGGATACTTACTCAAAATCACCGTAGTAAAGGCGCCTTTATCCGAATGCGGCGGGCATACTGCATAGGGATAATTTTCTCCATTCGGTAGTTGTTTACAGAAGTCCTCAATCACGCGGTTACTTTCAACCTCCTGCAAGACCACGATATCAGGCAACCGGTCTTTTTTCCCTGTCAGCTTTTCTCCTGCTGCAAATATGGTGCCTTTAAGCCGTTCGAGGCGGGCTTTGTACTTCTGAGCTGTCCATCGGGATTTACTCCCTTTGTATTCTTTAAACTCGGTACCGTCCTCTACGGCGTCAAAGAATGTCTGCGTGTTATACGTAACGAGTGTAACAGGCTCATTAAACTGCCTATCCGTAAGGGGAGTACACCGCGTGCATTGTAGAAAGAAAACGCCCACGGCAATGCAGGCAAAGAACGGAAATAACAATCGTTTAAGTTTCATGGCTTAACCTCCGCCTCTTATATAGAGCACGAGACGCAAAATGGCTATAAAATCAGGCTTGAAAAAACATATTTCATGTATTAAAATACGAAAATCAGTTCCAATAAAAAGTACTTTGGACACGTCACAGAAGCAATAGTTATAAATTGCAATAGAGAACCTCTAAAAACTTCAGTTTTGGGAGGTTCTCCTTAGATTTAAGTTGCGATGTTTTAATTTAAGTCATTATGATATAAAGACTTAAATTAAAACTCGTCGGGCATCTCTAAAAATCTAACCGAGTTTTTAGAGATGCCCAATAGAATCTTCTATAAAAAATTTTATAAAAGAGGGAAAAGTATTGAGAGGAGTAATAGTATGATAACTAATCTTGTGTATTCCGTATTGGTGCTTGTTCTTGCGGGGAGCATTGCAGCATTGCTGTATGCCTTTGCAAAAACGCGCTGGATTAACCGGCAGCCGGTAGAAAACGATGACTTACGGCGCATCAGCGGGTATATCTCGGAAGGAGCAATGGCTTTTTTGAACCGCGAATATAAGGCATTGGTGCCTTTTATTGCAGCGGTTGCTTTGTTTTTGGCTGCCGGGAATAAAGGCGAGCTTAAAATGGAAGCGCTTACTTTCGTATTGGGCGCAGCAGTATCCCTGTTGGCAGGATTTATCGGCATGAAGGTTGCAACTGCGGCAAATGCGCGCACGGCGCAGGCGGCAAAAAACGGCGGTCTTACCCCGGCATTAAAGGTTGCATTCTCCGGCGGCAGCGTCATGGGTATGAGCGTTGTCGGTCTTGCGCTATTCGGATTTTTTATTGTAATGCTTATAGGAACCCTGACTTACGGAACGGATATCAAGACTTTTTATAATATAACGTTACCGCTTGGAACCGCCTTTTCGCTTGGCGCTTCCTCAGTCGCGCTTTTCTCTCGTGTCGGCGGCGGTATCTTTACCAAAGCGGCGGACGTCGGTGCAGACTTGGTCGGTAAGGTAGAAAAAAACATTCCCGAAGACGACCCGCGCAACCCTGCCACTATTGCGGATAACGTCGGTGATAACGTCGGCGACGTTGCAGGTATGGGGGCAGACCTCTTTGAATCCTTTGTCGGTTCGCTGATTGGAGCGATGATTCTCGGTTTAACCGTCGTCGCTTCCGATTCCCTTAAATTAAAGCTTATGGTATTGCCGCTTTTGATTGCGGTTTTGGGTATTGTTGCATCCTTAGTCGGAACGATATTTGTACGTGCAAAACCGGGAAGCGATCCCCAAAAAGCGTTGAACGCCGGTACCTTCGGCGCGGCAATCCTGGCAACTGTTTTCTTGTTTATCGTATTGAAGTTCTTTATCGGCGAAGAAACCTTTAATGGAACCGCCGGTATGTACCATATCTTCGGTGCAACGATTACCGGTCTCGCCTCCGGCGTTCTTATCGGGCTTTTAACCGAGTACTATACCGGTACGGGCAAGAAGCCGGTTGTTTCGATTATGAATTCATGCGAAACAGGCGCCGCAACAACGATTATTACCGGTCTCGGCGTCGGTATGCGCAGTGCATTCCCGACCATCGTATTGATCGGAGCGGCAATCTGGGGCAGCTTCAGCTTGGCAGGCCTCTACGGTGTCGGTATTGCGGCAGTCGGTATGCTGGTTACGCTCGGCATCCAGCTTGCCGTCGATGCTTACGGCCCCATCGCGGATAACGCAGGCGGCCTTGCTCAGATGGCGGAGTTCCCGGGCGAAGTACGTGAAATTACCGACAGCCTCGACGCCGTCGGAAACACTACCGCTGCAATCGGGAAGGGTTTTGCTATTGGTTCCGCAGCATTAACCGCTATCATCCTTTTTACCTCATTTAAAGAACATACCGGCGTCGATATTGTCGATATTACGAATATTCCCGTTCTGACCGGTATCCTGCTGGGCGTTGCGGTGCCGTTCCTCTTCTCCGCTATGGCGATGTCCGCAGTCGGTAAAGCCGCGTACAAGATGATAGAAGAAGTGCGCAGTCAGTTTAAAAATAAGCCCGGCATTTTGAACCACACCGAAAAGCCGGACTATAAGCGCTGCGTAGACATCAGTACGCAGGCCGCTATCCGCGAAATGGTTATCCCCGGCCTTGTTGCCATTATCACACCGATTTTAGTCGGCTTTGTCGGCGGCCCGGCGATGCTTATCGGGCTATTAACCGGCGTTACCGGCTCCGGCGTTGTGCTCGCCATCTTTATGGCAAATTCGGGCGGCGCATGGGATAACGCAAAGAAGATGATTGAATCGGGCAGCGGCGCAGGCAAAGGCTCCGAAGCGCACAAGGCCGCCGTTGTCGGCGATACGGTTGGCGATCCCTTCAAAGATACCGCCGGTCCTTCGATCAATATTTTGATAAAGCTGATGTCGATGGTCTCATTGGTTATCGCACCGATGCTGAAAACGTTCTGGGGCTTATAAAAGAAGACCTCTGTATAGAACTTGCGGTAATACGCTCCGATGGGTGTAAACCGCAGGGCAAAAAAAAGCCGGTTTATGGTTGTCCATAGACCGGCTTTTTTATAATTTGTTGAATCTTCTTCTCGTTATCGGTTTTTTTTCTGTACTTCTTCCGCTTTTCGGGAAATTTTATTCCAAACACCGGAAACACCCATTGCTTTTTTTACGATTTTAAGGGTTTGTGCGGCTTCCGCCCGCATCTTCATCGTACCGTTGTAGATAATTTCGTCGATGAAGCCTCGCTTGGATGCATACATCGCACGCCGTTCTCTAATAGGTTCAAGGAAAGTATTGATGGCGGCGGCGAGTTTATCCTTTACTTCGACATCGCCAACCTTTCCCTTCCGGTAGCGTTCTTTTAAATCTTCAATTTCCGCTTTGTTCGGATTAAAGGCATCATGGTAGATGAACACCGGATTCCCTTCAACGGTGCCCGGAATATCGGCGCTGGTTCGGTTGGGATCGGTGTACATACTGCGTACCTTTTTTATCACTGTTTTTTCATCATCGCAGAGAAATATCGCATTGCCGAGGCTCTTCGACATCTTAGCCTGTCCGTCCGTACCAACAAGCGAGCCGCAATCGCTTACCATAACCTCCGGCAACGGAAACACATCACCGTACATATAGTTAAAGCGTTTTGCGATTTCCCGCGTCAATTCGACATGGCTTTCGTTGTCCTTGCCGACCGGCACCAGATTTGCACGGGGCAGCAATATATCGGCAGCTTGCAGCACCGGATAGCCGAGGAGCCCGAGCGGTAATTCGGAAAGATGCGCCGCTTTCGCCATATCTTTTATAGAAGGGATACGCTGTAAACGCGGCACGGTAACGAGGTCGGAAAAGAACAGGTTCAATTCGCATACTTCCGGTACCGCCGATTGCAGATAAATAACCGATTTTTCAGGATCGATTCCGCAAGCTAAATAATCCAGAGCCATTTGCCGCACATTATCGGCAAGTTCATCGATATATTGTTTATCAGGCTTTGTCGTCAGTGTATGTAAGTCTGCAATGATAAAAAAGCATTCAAATTCGTCTTGGAGCCGTACGCGATTTCTAATCGAGCCGACATAATGTCCCAGATGAAGGTTCCCTGTAGGACGATCACCCGTTAAAATTCGTTTTCTTTCCATAAAGGCGATAGTACCATGTTTATATTTAGCAGTGCAAGGGTAACCGCAAAAGAATCAACGCGTTAGTACATAATCGACTTAACCAAAATGAACAGCATTACATTCCTCATAACGAGTTTTGATAAATTGACATTGGAAAATATATCGTTAAATCGAAAAAGGAAAGGATTATGATATATAGACGATTGGGTGGATGTGTAATATATGGAAGGAAAATAGCGCTCCGCTATCGAGATGCAGCAACCGGCAAAGTGTATATTTTGTTCAGTTGCCGCATTTCGAACAATTGTTATGGGAACCCCTAAAAGCTAACCCTGTTTTTAGAGATGCCTTTATCTTCTTTTGCCGAATAAGCGGAGGAGGGCTAAGAAGATATTAACAAAGTCAAGATACAGCTCTAATGCGCCGATAATCGCAACCTTCTTAAAATCTTCATTATCCTGTGCATAGCGGGCGGCTTGTGTAATCTTTTGGGTATCATAAGCGGTTAATCCGGTAAATACACCGACCGTTACAAAAGAAATCAGCCAATCGAGCGATGAAGAACGCATAAATATATTAACAAGCGATGCAATTACCAGTCCGATAACGGCCATCATTAGATACTTTCCCGCCGATTGCAGACTACCCTTTGTCGTAGCACCGTAAATACTCATTGCACCGAACATCAGCGCTGTTATTACGAAAATACGGACAACAGAAGTACTGGTATATGCAAAGAGTACCGCCGAAAGCGTCAATCCGTTAACAATCGAGTAGATAACAAAAGAAGCGGCCGCAGCCGGAAAGCTCATCCTTCTGATACCTGCTGACAGGATAATGACCAGTGCAAATTCTGCGATAATCAACCCTAAGAAGGTAAAACGGTTCCCAAAAATAAAATAGAGGAGTGTTTCGCTGTTGAATACCGCAAAGGCTGCAATCCCGCTGATTGCTAAAGCTGCAACCATCCATCCATATACAGCGGTGATAAACCGCTGAGAGATTTTTTCATTTGCTTGCTGCAATGAAATGTTGTCAGGTGATGTGTTCATGTTCTTAATATACAAATGAATATCTAATATGTCAATCAATCGGGTGTTGACAGGAGGCGGGTAAATCCGTATATTCGATGCGACTAAGCCTGGGGATGTTCCGGTTTCGACTAGGAAGTAGAGGCTTGAGTTGCAGGTGGAGAGCCGTACTCCTAAAAAGCGGCAAACTTTATAACTGCCAACAATGACAGTTCCGACTACGCATTAGCTGCGTAATCGCGGAACCTACCGAGTGTTGCTTCCGAGCGAGGTAGAGTTCCGACGCTATTCGGAGCTTGCTTTTTACCGGATGCGGACGGTAAAAAGGACACTTCCCGCAATACGGATTCGACGCTTTCGGCGCTGACACCGGGTCCCGACAATCACCTCGCGCCGATAAACCTGTAGACGCTCCTGTGTCTCTTTTTAGGACGGGGGTTCAATTCCCCCCATCTCCAACGTTTCTATTGATACATAATTAAATACGGGCGCGGGTTGAGTAAAAATACTTCTTCCGGCTTCATAATCGGAACGTCATAACCGGCGCCTGCAACCATCGGTTTTAAAAAGAGCTTAAACGACTTTAACGGAATATTTTTTGCGACTGCGTTATATGCATACGTTTCTTTTTTTAACTTCGGTGAGCCGAAACCGTCGGAACAATGGATGAGCTGCACCCGCTCGTAATTGCTTTTTACCAAGTGCCGCTGTTGAATCATTTTTGCATTAAACTGGTGAATAACCAACATACGCCTGCCGCCGATACCGTGCTCAATCATATAATTCTGGATAATTTGCTGCGCTTCGTTGATCTCCTCCGCTGTAACGGAACCGATTTCCTTCATCGGTTTTGTGGTGCGCCATTCGGGGTCAAGCGCGAGATGGACATTCGGATATTTTAAGAACGGGAGTAATTTTTTCGTTGCCTCGGCTACAGAGTACTTGCCGATTTGATGGTCGAGGAACACATACCACCCCCGCGCTGCCGCAAAGGCAATGTACTGCTCTACAATATCGGTAGAGAGTATGCCGATTTCACCGGCAGGCCAGCAGGTGCCGTAAATGATATAAAATGCGGGGATAATTTTTCGATTGCCGTTTGCAACATCGTAGAGTTTAACGAATTCGTTCATAATCGGCTCAATCTCTGTAAGCGAATATTGACCGAGTATACCCATTGTGCGGGCATTCGGTTTTCCGTATAGCGCAAAAATATCGCTATTGAGCAATACCGATTGCAAGCCCTGTTCCGCTCGCTCTTTGTTTTTTAAAATATCCTGATACTCAATAGGACCAGCCAGACCGCCCGTTTCCATAACGCTAATTTCCGGTTTATTGAGAAAAAGAGCACGGGGAAAGACCGGTTTCCATTCAATCTGTCCCTGCGGAACGGCTGCATTCCTTTCAGGATTGACGGAATCATAGGCAAATGCGCCGGTGGTATAAAACACGGCGGTACAAAGAAGTAGGACGATTTTTTTCGGCAAAGATACTACCATAGCTTTCATAGTATCGGCAATAACTGAAAAAGCTATAGGTATGAAACACCCGCAGATTCTGCATGGAATCCTCGCCGTCCTTGGCAGTTCTGACACGTTGAGGGTTTTTCAGTAGCGGCATGGATACCATTGTTCGGGAATGTACATCCTTGCACATTCCCGAACAGCACTTTTGAAAATAGACGGTATAGATACGAGGCGCGAGCACAAATTAACCGCAGGCACGGTAAAAAATATACATCCTTGTATATTTTTTACCTGCGTGTTTGCAGGGCAAACACGCTACTGACTAAAACCACCACCATCCGTGGTGGAGATGACACGTTGAGGATTTTTCAGTAGCGGCACGGATGCCGCTGGTTCTATCAGAAGCGATGTTTCAGCGATGCTGAAACTCGCTGTCAAAAGTGTACAAGGATGTACACTTTTGACAAGGCAACGAAGTAGATATGCCGTATATTTTCAAAAGAAAAGGACGGCCTGATCAACAGCATCAAACCGTCCTTATTTCGGGTGTATAAGAAACGGCGTCTGGATGTTGATACCGCCGTTTAATGTCCCCTTCTTTTTTCATTATCGGCGGTGGCTTTAAAATATTGAGAAATATTTTTATTTTTATGGAAATATGCGAAAGGATATTGGTGCATTTTTAAAAAATATCTACTTGTCGGCTTTTAAATATGTCATGTGCTTGTAACGCCATCAGACGAATCCTTTTGTAGATATTTTCCGCAGCGGCAATGGGCTGCAAATCGCTGTCTTTGCCGGTTTCGTCATTAAAAAAGAGCACGGCAACCAAATCTTTCGCAAAACCGTTCTTTATGTTCTCGTCTATTTTGTTGAGTTGTGCAATTAAGGCAGCCTGTTCACGGGTACCGCTTCCGTTGCCGGAATTTCCGCTTTCACGTTTGCCTGCTTTGTTGTATTCCGCTAATCGGCGGCACAATGCCTCGGCTTTTTCGGCTTGGGCTGCGAGACCGGCGGCACTCTCGGTCATTGCCTTGACCGAAGCGGCTAACTGCCGCTTCCGCGCGTCGCATCCGTCTAAAAATGCTTGGGAATACACGTTTTTTATAAGAGTTTCCAACCGTTCATCGATGGCGGCGCGCGGGAGGCCGCCGGTCATGCCCGCAAAATATTCCGCAGTACAGGCAGGCATTCCGGGAATAAACACTCCGTGCGGCATAAGATTGAAGGTTTTAACCTCCGGATATTTGGCAAGCGTGCTTTCAAACCACCACGCATAGAGCAGCATCCGGCGGTCGGTCAGCACCGTACCTCCGGCATAATCCTGATGCAGCGAAGGAAATGCCGAATATAAGCTGTTAAAGTTCGCCTGCTCTGCGGAAGCAACACGGGTAGAGCGGGTATGGACGGCTTCTTCAAAGGTGCTGCCTGCAAAGTGGGTTTGCTTACCGGGATAGGCTAAATCCAACCCCGCCATGATAACGGGCTTGGCGCCGATATACCGCGCAAAATCCCACGCAGTTGTTGCAACCGAACCTCCGGCGGCGAGTACACAGTCATCATCGCCGTTTTGCTTTTCGCCTTTGCTTTCAAGATAACGGGCAAAGGGTACCGAAGATTCGGAGAGGAATACTGCGCGGTAACGCTGCCGGAGTACCGCCGGAAAAACTGCTGCCTCGCTGATTAAAATAGACTTGCTTGTGTCCAATCCGGCGGTATGCAGGTAGTTCCAATATTGCGGATCAAAGCTGAGGATAAAATCCGGTGTAATGCCTGTCTGCAGACATGCCCGCAGCGCCGTATCCACTGCAATAATCAGAAAATCTTTGCCGTTTTTTTTTATCTGCTCAAGATGAGCGGTTAAACTCGGCCCGCCGGCAAGGACAACGGCTGCCGTATCGGGGAAAGCATTTTTAAAACAGCCGATCTTTGCCGCCGTGCAAAGCATATCGAGGTTCTTTACCGTATTTTTTAACCACAGTGTACCGAAGCGTTCCAGTGTTTTGGCATTGATGCTGTTTTTCATTTTATTCCGCTCAAGCAGCGTAAAAAAAGTCCCGTACCACGGCTTATACGCTTCGGCAGAAACGGGCGCTTTAAACAGTATCTTGTTATTCCATCCTGTTGAGGCGAGAAACGAGGCGGCTTCTTCCGGTTGTGTGCCGATCAGAAGGCTTAAACGCCGGTGCCGAAAAAAGGAAGCAAGCGGGCGGGCAGCCAAGCAGCACAGAAAAATATCTTGATCCGCTTCGATGATCACCGCTTCGGCAGCGGGAAACCGTTCGATATACTGCGACGCAAGATAGCCTAAGCCAAGCCCCGTAAAGATACAGCGGCTCTGCGCCTCTGCGGTTTGAAAAAATTCGGAATCGAGGATACGGCAGGCTTCTTCTTGAGGGTTATATTTGGAATGCACAAAGCTGCCGTTTACCGCCAGCGTCGGCGTATGTTCCATACCCTTTGCTTTTGCTTGTACTAATCGATATGCGGGCGGTACGGCTTGTAAACACTGGAGAGCTGTTTCCTGCCGATTGAGCCCGAGCCTTGCCGCCTGTTCGGGAAAGCGGGCGGTAAAGCTGTTACAATTTTGGAGGAATACCTCGGTATTGATGGTAAAGGGTACGCCGGCAGAAGCTGTTCCGGCACCGATGGACGCACCGTTGTTACCGGTGGAAGCCGAGCCGACAGAAGCTGCGCCGATAAAAGCTGCGCCGTTATTCGAGGGTGAGTTCAATGATCATTCCTTTTACAACCGGCGTTCCCGCCGCCGGACTCTGGGCAGTTACATAGCCGTCTCCGGTCAGCTTAACCGTAATATCGGTTCTGCCTAATAAATCGAGCAGCAACCGCTTGGGGGTGCCGATCAAATCAGGCATCGTGTCGCCGACGGTTACGGGTGTTTGGCGGTGCGATTGAATAATGCCGGTATGGGTTACATTCGGAGCATTTGCCCGCCCCATTCCACGATAATCGATAATTACATTTGCAGCTTCCGAGATAGCCGGCGCGGCGACCAGTGAACCGTATGTTTCTCCGACCGGACGGATAACTGCCATATACAAAATAATCTGCGGGTCATCGACGGGAAAAATACCGATACAGCTGCTGAGGTAATCGGTAGAACTATAGCCGCGCCCATCCGCTTGCGCCATCTGCGCCGTACCGGTCTTAACGGAAATCGGTACGCCTTTAATCGAAGCACGAAAGCCGGTGCCGTCATCAGCGGCGGTCTGCATATAACCAAGTACCGTTTTTGCCGTTTGTGCCGAAATAACCTGTTCAAGCGGTTTCGGTTTATGCCGGTAGACAGGCTTACCTGCCGAATCCAGAATTTCGGATAAAAGACTGAGTTTTAAGGTTTTACCTTTATTAGTAAATGCCGTTGCGGCTTGTACGATTTGCAGGGATGTAACGCCGATTTCCTGCCCTATCGCAATGGTATGCTTGGTACGGGCTGACCATGACGATACCGGCGCAAAAATACCCGCCGCTTCTCCGGGCAGCTCAAGACCGGTCTTTTTCCCGAACCCGAATGCCCGCAGCTTTTCGGCAAAAGCCGCGGCATCTGTTTTATCGGCAATCTGCGCCATCCCGTCGTTACAAGAAAATCTGATAATGTCGCGCGGCGTTACTTGGCCGTGTACCCGCAAACAACGGATCACATTTTGGTCTTTTTTTTCATTGGCTCGACGAGGTTTAAACGCAAATTGTGCATCGCAGGTGTAGACATCGGAATCCTTCGTCGTGCCGAGTTCTAAGAAAGATGCTATCGAAAAAATCTTAAAAACGGATCCCGGCTCATAAATAAAATAGGCGGGGCGGTCAAACCGTTCTTCTTTTTTACTGGATGTAAAATGAGCTAAATCGACCGACGGTTCGTTTATATACGCAAGGATTTCGCCCGTCTTTGCATCTGCTGCCAAAAAAATGACTGCCTCCGCCTTTGAGCTCTTCATTGTCCGTTCGGCTATCTGTTGCAGCATATATTGAATGGAAGCATCGATTGTTAAGGCAACCGTATAACCGTTTTTGTCCGCACCGGCAGTACCTTCAGGCGGGGAAAGGATATTTTGCATAGAGTATTCAATACCTGCCAATCCCTTACCGTCATCACCAAGATAGCCGATCAACGTTGATGCGAGCTCATTTTCGGGATAGATACGGTTTGCTACCGCTTCAAGCCGTAATCCTTTTAGTCCATATTCCCGTATTGCATCTTTTAAAATATCTTTTTCATTTTCACTCAATTTCTTTTTTAAATACAAAAAATTTGATTTGGAATCTTGAATTTTATCAAGCAGCTCGGATTCCGATATTTCGAGAATCGGTGAAAGGATATTGACAAGTTGGTTAATATCCCCAATCAGTGTTTTATTTGCCGATAGGTTATACAACGTTGTGGCTGCCGCTAAGATTTTTCCGTTCCGATCTAAAATTGAGCCCCGTTCGCGGGTCGTCTTAACGGTACGTACTTCCGGTTCCGCCCCAAGCATTGCCCGCGCATATTTTGCAGCGATTAAGCCGGTAAAGATGAGCAACAAGCCGATAAAAAAGATAATGCGTTTTTTAGAAATAAAATGATTTAGTTCCATAGTAACCGACCGCAGATACTATCAACCGAGACAAATCCGTAATCGCGGGAGTCGCGGGACTGGGTTGCATTATCGCCGAGTGCTAAAATAAAACCGGTAGGAACATATTGTTCGGCTTGCGGTAAAAAACCTCCCAGATTTCTAAATTGGACGCGGTTAAGCGCAACAGTTCTATTATCGTCTAATATAAGCGAACCATAACTTTCCGCCGATTTTTGCGGAGCCGAAATAAAATGCAGTTCCGTATTTTCTATTTTTACGCAGCGTTTTACCACAAACCGCCCGTCTATATGATAGAGGACGGTATCCCCGGTTTGCGGCATTCCCCAGCGGCAAAGATACCGGTTTGCAGCAGGAAGCTGAATTCCATACGCCAATTTCCATATAACAACAAACTGCCCATCGGAAAGGGTGGGTTCCATCGAATGCCCCGAAATCCGCCTTATATCTAAAACATAGCTTTTTAAAAAGAGCAGGCCGCCTATTAGCACAAGGAAGCCCAGGAGTTTTCTTTTCACCGGCTAAAGATAGCAAAAAAACAAGATTTTTTCCAGCGTGAAGCAACCGCGATGCTCCATTCCTCCTTCAGGCTAAAACGAACTATTTTTATTTTGACAGCGGTATTATGGTGTGGTATGCTTTTAGAATATATGATGATGGAACGAAATAAATGGCTTTTAGTTATTGAAATAAGGAGTGCTGTATGAGAAAAATATACATAATATGTATAGCCGTAATAACGATGAGTCTAACATCATGTCTTCCTAGTGCTTGGCTTTACATACTTAATGCAACTGATGGCCATATTTTAGTGGAAGTAAAAACTATCTATCAGGTATCAAGTGATAAATTCTATGATGTTAAAGTTCAATATGATGGGATGATGTCTTTTAAAAAAGACGAAGAAACTAGTTCTACTTTTAGTCTTTCTGTAGCATTGGCTCCGATAGTCATTAAACCTTCAGAGTTTGCCAGCTTAGCTTGTAAAATCGGTAGTTTGGATATTCTGCCTAGTATGGGCTTTGGTATTTCTATTTCACGAGATGAAGATGGTAAAGAATTTATAGATATGGATAAAATTATCAATGCATTAGATACGGTGTTTATTGAAATGAATGTGTATAAAATTGTGCCGAATGAGGATGGAAAGGAATTGTTATATACCAAAAAAGATATTTTGAATGAGAAAAATATATACTTTACCGTATTCAATTTGAAGAAAGAAATTGACATTGATCAAAAATATAAAAAATTTTTTAAAAGAGGTTTCCTTAGTAATTCTAGTTATATAGTTATAAGGGAAAAAACCGAAGAAGAAAAAAATGAAAACTAGTTATTGTAGTGTACAGTTTACCCGGTCTATCAGGTATCAAATGATAGCCTATGAGATTATAAAGAGCTCGTTATAAAACTTTACCCTCACTTCCCCCAGAACGAGTTACGGCCGTATGTGAGGAAGTAAACAGAACTAGGGACGGTACTTCCCCGGACAGCGATTGAAGCAGAAATCCTTTTTGCCGCGCGTATAATGCAAGTGCGGTTTTTGAAGCGCTTAAGCGGAAAAACACCGCTTAAACAAAACAGCAGCGGCGAAAAGATTGGAGCGGAAAGCGCGGTGCTGCATTTTGTTTTCTTTATTGTAATAGTAAACAAAATGCAGCAGTCCGCCAAAGAAGGATGCTTATTAAAAAGAAGCACTGTGCCGGAGGTTTTTCCGCTTACGGCAGGGATTGCCGGAAGCGGAAAAACGATGCCTTTTGAAAAGAGACATGCCGGATGCGAGGAGCGAGAAAAAATTAACCGCAGGCGTATCTATGATACGTTGAGGATTAATTTTTTTGAAGCGACGAAGCAGACGGCGTGTCTCTTTTCAAAAGGGGACGGGAATATGACACGTAAGGCCAGCACCACGAACCTCCCCGGCGCTCGCGGTAACGCCTACCCGAAAGCCGAGCTAGACTACAGTCTTGATTACGAATACGACCCTGCCTACGCCCACCGGCTTGTACACGCAGGGAATCGCTACTACCGCTATGATGCGAACGGCAACATAACGGCAGAAAAAGACGGCCCATTTACCGAGGACGATGAGTTTGTCTTTACATACAACTACGACCCTGACACCGACGTCTACGGCACCGACTACGGCTTCGGCCTTGACGCGCCGAAGGAGACGGAAGAAAGTCATCCGGAGAACCTATTTGCGTACCGGCGTAACTATACCTGGAACGAAAAGAATCTATTAACAAAATCGAGCGACCGCAGCTACACCGTGCACTACCGCTACGGTGAGGACGGCCAGCGCGCCTTAAAGTACACCGAAGAAGGGAGAAGCGAAACGCTCTACTTCAACAACTTCTACACAATACACATCCCCGTGCAGGATAAGAATAACCCGCAGGGACTACGCGTACATAAGCATATCTTTGTAGGGAACAGCCGTCTTGTTACCGCGATGACCCACACCGACAACAACGGAGATAACGCAGAGCAGCGGGAAAAGCGGTACTACTACCACAGTGACCACTTAGGAAGCGCGCAGTTTGTAACCGACTGGAGAGGCAGACAGTACGAGCACATCGAGTACACGCCCTACGGAGAACTGTGGATAGAGGAAGTAGCCTCTGGGTTAGATAAGCTCCCGTTTAGATTTACCGGCAAAGAGATGGATGAAGAGACGGGACTCTACTACTACGGCGCACGCTACCTTGACCCGAAGTATAGTAGATGGTTGAGTGGGGATCCGGCGCTGGGTGACTACATACCGAAAGCGCCGATAGATGATGAGGCGAAGAAGCACAACGAGAACTTACCCGGTATGGGTGGGGTGTTTAATGTGGTGAACCTGCACCTGTACCACTACGCGGGGAATAATCCGGTGAAGTATGAAGATCCTGATGGGGCTTTTATTTTAATGGTTGGGCTATCTAATACGGCTGGTGGTGGATTAGGGGTATCAAATAATAGCGGTTTTTTTGTTTCACTTCCTTTAAACGGAAAAGATGCTTCTATTGGTACATACACTATAAGTCAAACAGGGGCGTATATAGGATTAGGAGCTTCTAGTGGAATTGAACTTACGCTGGCACCGTTTGCTGACGAATTTAGTGATATAGAAGGATTTTCATTAGTTAGTGGTGCTAGTGTTAGCCTTTCTGGCCTCATAGGTGTCGGAGGAGAAATTGGATATAATCCTACAGCAAATAGTTTATCTGAGAAAATTCAAAGTATTACTATTGCTGGATCAATTACTGCTAATGTTCCAGGTGGTTCTCCTGGTGAAGTACATACATGGACGGCCTATACGGTAAAAGTCTCTGAACTAAATATAACTAAAACTCTTAAAGAAATAAAACAGATCACTAACGATATTGAGAAGTTTTTGAAAAATAACGATACTGATGGGTTGATGAATTATCTTAAAGAGAATGAATTAATATTTCAAGGGATGTGAGTATGGAAAGTATAAAGATTATAGAGGCTATTATAATTGCAGCATTTATTTTTCCGGCACTTTCTGTATTAATCATAATCCTTCTTGTGATTTTTACGCATATTTATTTTCATCGATCAAATCTTGCTTCTTCATTTTACGAACAAGCAACAAGAGAAAAAATATTTTTTTTTAAAAATGCCGTATATAATTCTGGATTAATTTCATCGTCGTGGGATAGATTTAGATTCATAGTAAAATGGTGTTTGAATGAAGACTATATAAAAGAAGATTCTATTCAAGCGAAACAAATAAAGAAGTGTGTTTTTATATTAAATATGGTACAATTGCTTTGTTTTCCTTTATCTTTATTGTGGGTTTTACTGTGTTTGATTACAGTAGCAATTACAATTTTCCTCATTTAGATAGGAGAGAAAAATAGTCAAATAATGAACGATCTATCGGGTTTGAATTTAAAAAAATTGAGGAGTAATAAAAGAAATATATGAAGAAAGTAGGAATATGTATTATTATATTAACTATAATATTTGTAATTATTGCTAATATGGATAAATATTATGCCAGTGAAAACTTGGTTTTTGATACTACAGATATTATTAATGATAATTATTATTTAACTGTTAAAGAAAATATGGAAAATATTCAGGTATCTGCTTTACAGTGGTATTATACTAATATTGTAGTTACTATTTTATTGGTGTTATGGATTCTGACAGGACTGCTATTTTTATATGTAATGACACGCTATGTATTGCCTTATTTGTGGTATAAAAAGTATGATCATATTTTTGATGGGTCTTAATTTTGTATGTATGCGTTATACTAAGAAAATAATTTCAGGCTATGAAAACGACATTTTGCTTTTATCCACAGCTTAACTACCCTCTCCCCTGGACAGCGATTGAAGCAGAAATCCTTTTTGCTGCGCGTATAATACAAGCGCGGTTTTTGAAGCGATTAAGCGGAAAAACACCGCGGGAACAAAACAGCAGCGGCAAAAAGATTGGAGCGGAAAGCGCGGTGCTGCATTTTGTTTTCTTTATTGTAATGGTAAACAAAATGCAGCAGTCCGCCAAAAAAGCAAGAAACAAAAACAACAAAAACTCTTTACCGGAGGTTTTTCCGCTTACGGCAATCCTTGCCGGAAGCGGAAAAACGATGCCTTTTGAAAAGAGGCGGAGCAGATACAAGGAGACAGCCGAAAATAAAGCGGAGGCGTATCGGGTATACGGTGAGCATTTATTTTCGGCGTGCGACGCCGTAGATGCCCGCATATTTTCAAAAGGGGACGGGGAGACCATTACCTACACCTACGATAAAGGCGGACAGCTAAAGGGGGTGAGCGGCGTAAAGAACACGGTAAAGGGAACGGAAACCTATTCTTACATTGACACGATTGTTTATGATGAGCACGGGCAAAGAGTCTACATCAAATACGGAAATGGTGTAGAAACCAAATACCGCTATGATGACAAGCGGCGATGGCTGAAAGACATTGAAACGAGAAATAAACAAACCGACGAAGTATTCCAGAAGATAAGCTATAGGTTCGACAAGGTAGGCAACGTCTTAGGGTATAGCAATGACGCAAGTGTCTACGAGACGAGCCAGAGCTACACCTACGACAGTTTATACCAGCTTATCGGAGTGGAGGGGACAAGCAACCAATACAAGGCGATAAAGAGCTTTGGAAGTACGCCGGTACATGTTGCAAAGTACAAGCAAGACTTTGCCTTTGACGGCATCGGGAATATGACACGTAAGGCCAGCACCACGAACCTCCCCGGCGCCCGCGGTAACGCCTACCCGAAAGCAGAGCTTGACTACGACCTCACCTACGAGTACGACCCGGCCTACGCACACCGGCTTGTGCATGCCGGAAACCGCTACTACCGCTATGACGCGAACGGCAACATAACGGCGGAAAAAGACGGCCCGTTTACCGAGGACGATGAGTTTATTTTTACATACAACTACGACCCGGACACCGACGTCTACGGCACCGACTACGGCTTCGGCCTTGACGCGCCGAAGGAGACGGAAGAGACGCATCCTGAAAACCTATTCGCGTACCGCAGGAACTACACGTGGAACGAGAAGAATCAGTTAACTAAATCGAGCGACCGCAGCTACACGGTACACTATCGCTACGGTGAGGACGGACAGCGCGCCTTAAAGTACACAGAGGAAGGACGAAGCGAAACCTTATACTTCAATAACTTCTACACGATACATATCCCCGTGCAGGACAAGAATAACCCGCAGGGCTTACGCGTTCATAAGCACATCTTTGTAGGCAATAGCCGTTTAGTTACCGCGATGACCCACACCGATAACAACGGCGATAACGCAGAACAGCGGGAGAAGCGCTACTACTACCACTCAGACCACTTAGGCAGCGCGCAATTCGTAACCGACTGGAAAGGCAGACAGTACGAGCACATCGAGTACACACCCTACGGGGAACTGTGGATAGAGGAAGTAGCAGCAGGACTGGACAAGCTGCCCTTCCGGTTTACCGGTAAGGAGATGGATGAAGAAACCGGCTTATACTATTACGGCGCGCGCTACTTAGACCCGAAGTATAGTAGGTGGCTGAGTGGCGACCCGGCGCTGGGTGATTATATACCATCTGCCGGTGCAGATTCATCAGAGCTTGCAGGAATGGGGGGCGTATATAATACGGTCAATTTGCATCTCTATCATTATGCAGGAAACAATCCGATTAAGTACATTGACCCAACAGGGCGTGATGATCTGTATTACGATGTAAATGGGCAATATTTGAATACTGTAGCTAGTGAGACAAATGATGTTTATTTACGTCAAGGAAGTGATGATAATATTACTAATACAAGAATTAGTACAAGGGAAGAATTTAATAAGGTAACAGCGGCAGTATTCGGGGAAACCAGTGGAAATGTTGCAGAATCAAACGCAATTGCAGATGTAATAATGAATAGAGCCACCTCAACAGGACGGACTATTAGTGATATTGTTGAGAATACAGCAATTTATGGATATAATGAGAATTCTCGTACAACAACAGATAACGGAGTTGCATCGAATACTAATACGATTCTAAATACTGCACGTGCAGCTGCTATTCATGGATATACAGGGACTGATACTAGTAGTGGTGCATATTTTTGGGAAGGCACAACTTTTTTAGATCCTCAATCAAAACATTATGATCCTACTAATTGGTTTGTTAGAATGGGATGGGGGACAACAGTTGGAACAACAAGTAATGTAATCTCATATCTCGTAACCACAACAATTGGGGGAACTACATTTATGCGAAATAATCCCCAATATCGGAGAGTAGATTATCCATGAATAAAGTTATTTTTCTTTCAATATTGTTTTATATTTTTTCTTTTTCTTTGAACGCTCAAAATAGCGCAATCTTAGATAAAATGAAATTATACAAAAGACCTCAATATCAACAGTTAAAATATTCTGTTGAAGGAGAACGGATTGTGATAGACAGCTGTTATGGAAAAATCTCTATAAGTAAATATAAAGAAGGGTTAGACCAAAATATTGATATAATAAAAACAAAACAAATAGAACAAAAAAAATTAAAATATATTATTGATACAAGATATATAGAAAATATTTATTTAATCACTATTGATTTAGACCGTGAACCTGAAATATTATTAGTCTCTTATCTATATGGAAGTTCTGGACTGTCTGCAAATATGACATTTGGTCTTCTTGTTAATATGCACAATGCAAGCATTCAATATTTAAGTACATGGGGGAATGTAGCATCTAATTTTTATGATGTTGATAATTCAAGAGATTTTGAATTTTTATGCATGGATTTAGAAATGCTAAATGGAGAATATGTATTGATTCCAAATATTTTTAAATTAGATAATCAGAATTTCTATTCAATAAATCTATCAAAACAAGAGAAAGAAATAAATATTATCCCATTACTAAAATCGGATAAAATATGTATGGTCAATCCTATTGATGATGGTATAGTATTACTTGATATTCCTGATATTATGGACGAGCAAAAATTTAAAAAAGACTGTAGTGAGTATTTCAATGAAAATTAAATAAATTTTGATATAACTATGATATTCCTAAGCGGATAGAAGAAATAGAGTATTTTTTAAAAAACTGCTAAAACTTCATACTCACTTCCCCCAGAACGAGTTACGGCCGTATGTGGGAAGCCATATCAAATCTGTACGTCCTTGTACAGATTTGATATCAT
Source organism: Treponema sp. OMZ 803 (assembly GCF_024181165.1). Taxonomy (NCBI): domain Bacteria; kingdom Pseudomonadati; phylum Spirochaetota; class Spirochaetia; order Treponematales; family Treponemataceae; genus Treponema; species Treponema sp. OMZ 803. The sequence goes on from NZ_CP051195.1 coordinate 211,681, forward strand.
GTTTTGCTGATGGCAAAACATGATACTGTTTAGAACTACCTCCATCCGTGGCGGTAGTGAAAGGAAAAATATTTTTTAAGGTGAAAACAAATTGTTTTTATTCACAGCTTAATTATTCCCTCCCCCGGACAGCGATTGAAGCAGAAATCCTTTTTGCCGCGCATATAATGCAAGTGCGGTTTTTGGAGCGCTTAAGCGGAAAAACACCGCTTAAAGAAAGCAGCAGCGGCAAAAAGATTGAAGCGGAAAGCGCGGTGCTGCATTTTGTTTTCTTTGTGATAATAATAAACAAAATGCAGCAGTCCGCCAAAAGAAAGGTATTATTAAAAAGAAACACTGTGCCGGAGGTTTTTCCGCTTACGATAGGAAGCGGAAAAACGATGCCTTTTGAAAAGAGGCGGAGCAGATACAAGGAGATAGCCGAAAATAAAGCGGAGGCGTATCAGGTATACGGTGAGCATTTATTTTCGGCGTGCGACGCCGTAGATGCCCGCATATTTTCAAAAGGTGGAGCAAGCGGGCTATATAGTGAAAGTGAGGTGAGCTTACGCCTCTTTGACGTAGACGGGGATGGGTTAGCCGACCGCGTCTTTAACATCGGAGGAGCTGATAAGCTTTATGTACAGCGGAACAAGTTAGGGAAAGTAGGCTTATTAAAAACGATAAAGCTACCGACCGGAGGCAGCTATGAGATAGAGTACCAAAGAGTAGGGAACACGCGGGAGCTGCCGCAGAGTAAGTATGTGTTAAGCGGCGTCACAATGAACTCAGGGCTGCAGAGTAAGAGTGGAAACATACAATCGTACCGCACAACTTATAGCTACAAAGACGGATATTATGACCGCAAAGCAAAAGAGTTCTACGGGTTTAAGACAGTACGCGCAGTAACGGGAACGGGGAAGACGACCGAGACGGAGTATTACATTGATGCCTATTACCGCAAAGGGATGGTCAAAAAAGAGACGGTAAGCCATAACGGTGCCGTTTATTCGATAAAAGAGTATGAAACGGATGTCGCTCCTCATGCACGGATAAAGAAAGAATGGAACACCATACGGGAAGGATACCGGTCGATACAAACGGAAAGCGCATACAAATACGACCGGTACGGCAATGTTACGAGCTTAGAAGACAAGGGAGATGTTACCAATCCCAACGATGACATCGTTGCTCGCATACGGTATTGGGACAGCGGCGATGAGCGGCGCTACTTTAAAGCACACCCGGAGCGCATCGAAGTGCTGGACGGCAAGAGCGGCAGGCTATTGCGGAAGCGAGAAGGACGCTATGATAGCCAAACGGGCGCGATAACGGAAGTAAAACAATACACCGCAAATAACACACTCCTTACCTATACGATAGACTGGGATGAAAGCGGGAACATCAAGACCCTGATAAGCCCCACCGGAAAGAAGGTGCGCTACCGGTATCAAGACGGGATATACCCGGTTAAGATAACGGAAGAAGGAAGTAAAGGGGGAGTGCCGTACGAAAGCACGCTCCTTTGGGATAGCGCCTTAGGAGTGAAACTGGAAGAAACCGATAGTGCGGGTAACACCATGAAGTACCGCTACGACGGTTTCGGACGTGTTATTGAAGTGCAGAGTCCCTATGATGATACGGCAGGTACTCCCTACGCAAAGTACGAGTACCATACCCCTTCATCTTCTTTCTGGTACACGGTAACGGCAAATAAGCTTACCACCGAAGCGGCCGACACGGCCATTATGAAAACGATAGTCATGCATGACGGCTTAGGAAGAGCTTTGTACACCGCAAAAGAAGGAGAAGTGTACCGAGAAGGAACAGCCGGAGAAACGAATGTCGGGTGGAATATTTCAGGGGCGACCTACTACGATGAGGCAGGCAGAAAGATAAAAGAAGGAATGCCGTTCTTCTATGGCGGCGATTTACCGAATGAACTTGCCAACAAAGCCGCCTACGCAAGCGTCGAACAGTTCTATGAGCTGAACGACTTTACCAAGCTCCGCAACGAAACGGTATACACCTACGACGGCATAGACCGAGTAATAAAAACATTGTTGCCGGACGGAAGCGAACAGAAAAACGAGTACGCAATAGAAAACAGCCTACAGGTAACAACCGCAACCGACCCGCTTGAGAATAAGAGCGTTACAAAGAAAGACGCGCGCGGAAACATCCGCGAAGTGGAACGAAGGGACAAGGCAAACAACATCCTCACCAAAGGCCGGTACGAATATTCGGTATTGGGAGAGATGCTTCGGGCATACGACGCAAATGAAAACATTGTCTCGGTAACGTATGACCTACTCGGCCGAAGGGTTGCCCTAGAAAGTAAAGACACCGGAAGAAAAGAATGGCGCTATGATAGTAAAGGCCTCCTTGAAGCAGAGACGGATTCACTGCTGCGCAGTAAGTTAAGCGAGATACAGTACGTCTATGACGGCTTTGACCGGCTCGTAAAAATAGACTACCCGTTCAGCACCGACGTTGAATACACCTACGGCCAAGCAGGGCAAGCGGGAGCCGGAGAGATAGTCCATAAGAAGGATGAATCAGGCGACATACACTACGAGTACGGGAAGTTAAGCGAAGTCGTAAAAGAGACGCGGACGATTAAGCGTTACGAAACGTTAAGCGAACCTGAAACGGCGAGCTTTACCTACTGCTCCGACTACTTAGGCCGTATGCAGACGATGAAATATCCTGACGGGGAGACCATTACTTACACCTACGACAAAGGCGGACAGCTAAAGGGGGTGAGCGGCGTAAAGAACACGGTAAAAGGAACTGAAACCTATTCCTATATCGACACGATTGTCTATGACGAACACGGACAGAGAGTCTACATCAAGTACGGAAACGGCGTAGAGACAAAGTATCGCTACGACGATAAGCGCCGGTGGTTAAAAGACATAGAAACAAAGAACAGACAAACGGATGAGGTATTCCAAAAGATAAGCTACCGCTTTGATAAAGTCGGGAACGTCTTAGGCTATAGCAATGACGCGAGTGTGTACGAGACGAGCCAGAGCTACACCTACGATAACCTCTACCAGCTTATCGGAGTGGAGGGAACCAGCAACCAATACAAAGCAATAAAGAGCTTTGGAAGTACGCCGGTACATGTCGCAAAGTATAAGCAAGACTTCGCCTTCGATGGTATCGGGAACATGACACGTAAGGCCAGCACCACGAACCTCCCCGGCGCCCGCGGTAACGCCTACCCGAAAGCAGAGCTTGACTACGACCTCACCTACGAGTACGACCCTGCCTACGCACACCGGCTTGTGCATGCAGGGAATCGCTACTACCGCTATGACGCAAACGGCAACATCACGGCAGAAAAAGACGGACCCTTTACCGACGACGAAGAGTTTGTCTTTACATACAACTACGACCCCGACACCGACGTCTACGGCACCGACTACGGCTTCGGCCTTGACGCGCCGAAAGAGACGGAAGAGAGTCATCCGGAGAACCTATTCGCGTACCGGCGTAACTACACGTGGAACGAGAAGAACCTCCTCACCAAATCGAGCGACCGCAGCTACACCGTGCACTACCGCTACGGTGAGGATGGTCAGCGCGCCTTAAAGTATACGGAAGAAGGGAGAAGCGAAACCTTATACTTTAATAACTTCTACACAATACACATCCCCGTGCAGGATAAGAATAACCCGCAGGGCTTGAGAGTACACAAACACATCTTTGTGGGGAACTCACGCCTTGTTACCGCGATGACGCACACCGATAACAACGGCGATAACGCAGAACAGCGAGAGAAGCGCTACTACTACCACTCAGACCACTTAGGCAGCGCGCAATTCGTAACCGACTGGAGAGGGAAGCAGTATGAGCATATCGAGTACACGCCATACGGAGAGCTCTGGATAGAGGAAGTCGCGGCTGGGTTAGACAAGTTACCGTTCCGGTTCACCGGTAAGGAGATGGATGAAGAGACGGGGCTGTACTACTACGGCGCGCGCTACCTTGACCCGAAGTACAGTAGGTGGCTGAGTGGCGACCCTGCATTAAGTGACTACATACCGAAAGCCCCGATAGACGACGAGTCGAAGAAGCACAACGAGAACTTACCCGGCATGGGCGGGGTGTTTAATGTGGTGAATCTACACCTGTACCATTACGCGGGGAATAATCCCATTAAATACGAAGATCCGGATGGGAGATGTATAAATTTTGTAATCGGTGCTGCTGTAGGTTTTTTTACTTCTGTTGCATCAGAGGTTGGTTTAAGAATGGCATCTGGGCAGTCTTTTGGTGATGCCTTGAACAATACATTCTCAGATAAAACTTCCCGGGCGGTCATCGCCACATCTACAGCAATAGGTGCGTTGACTGCTGGTGTTTCTGGAGCAATTGTTACAAATGCAGCAAAAACTGCAACTATTCAAATAGCAAAAAGAGGTGCTGTTTCGGCGTCAAAAATTATTGCATCAAATGTTGCAAAAACAGTCGCTATAAATACAGTTTCTGGTGCAGTTGATGCTGGATTAAAAGATGTTGCTTCAAAAGCGATTAAAGGTAAAAAACAATCAATTTCTGAAACACTACAGACTATGGGAAAAGGTGCCGCTTATGCATTTGTGGCTAGTGGACTTACACAAGCTGCTATTGGAAGTTGTTCAACAAGTACGAGTAGGGTTCCCAATTTATTAACAGGGACTGTTGAAGATTTTGAAATTCAACAACCAAAATGGGCTGGAGCTGCTGGTGTGGTTGGAGAATCTGTAATTCCTACTGCTATAGATATGTATTATTCGCTTACCCAAAAGTCAGAGTTGAGGTAGATTATGCGTCCTGTTCGTAAATTTTTTATCACATTGCTGATTTACTTTGGTTCTGTATTTTTGGCTGTTGCAGTAAGTCTTTTTATTAATAGTTATTTTCCATGGCTTGATAAATATGAGATTGTTTTAGGACTCGAATTAACTATTATTTGGAGTATTTTTGTTTCTATATTTATGATACTTGTTAAGATGGATTGATTATTTTGCGTGAAATAGATCGTAAAAAGATGAAGCATACAATGCGATGTCTAAAAAATGCTCTCTTTCCCGCAGAACGAGTTACGGCCGTATGTGGGAAGCAAACAGAAATAGGGACGGTAGTGTTTCGGACAGCGATTGAAGCAGAAATCCTTTTTGCCGCGCGTATAATCCAAGTGCGGTTTTTGGAGCTGTTAAGCGGAAAAACACCGCTGGAACAAAACAGCAGCGGTAAAAAGATTGGAGCGGAAAGCGCGGTGCCGATACTTGTGTACTTTTACATAATCATAATAGTACACAAGTATCGGCAGTCCGCCAAAGAAAGCGGTTTATTAAAAAGCAAGACTATGCCGGAGGTTTTTCCGCTTACGATAGGAAGCGGAAAAACGATGCCTTTTGAAAAGAGACATGCCGGATGCGAGGAGCGAGAAAAAATTAACCGCAGGCGTATCTATGATACGTTGAGGATTAATTTTTTTGAAGCGACGAAGCAGACGGCGTGTATATTTTCAAAAGGGAATGGGGACGGCTCACTTGATTACCAACAGGCGGGCGTGGCGAAGCTAAATATCGGAGATGGGTTTACAGCGGCAGGAGCGTGGCATGCAGAAAGCATATCGAAAGGAAGCGTTAATAGTGGCGGCGGGAACTTCGGCTTAGGGTTGAATATCGGCGCCTCGCTTGTTTACGGGGGAGGAAACATCGGCGTTAATGTGAACATCAGTCAAACAGCCACCGATTTCCTTATCACCGACATCAACGGAGACGGGCTTCCCGACCTATTAACGGTAAAGGGTGGTAACTATACCGTCAAAGTGAACCGCGGCTCAGGCTTCGGCGGGGAAGAAAAGACCATTGCGATACGCACCCTCGAAGGTGGGGAGTATGAAGATTATTATAGCAAGGCGCTGAGCCGGCTCGTTGGGACATCGGAGCGTATCCAAATTCCCTATCGGCCGGGCAGTATGAAAAAAGAGCTCGATACGGAAAAAATAAACAAGCTATTAAAGACGCCTGACGCACTGGAGTTTAACACGAGCCGGAGCGTGGGCGTGTCCGGAAGTCTTTCAGGACAGGTGGGGTTTCCGGTATGGGCAGGGATTAATATCATTTGTAACTTTTCAGGTGGAGCGAGCGGAACCTATAGCGAAAGTGAGGTGAGCTTACGCCTCTTTGACGTAGACGGGGATGGGTTAGCCGATCGCGTCTTTAACATCGGAGGAGCTGATAAGCTTTATGTACAGCGGAACAAGTTAGGGAAAGTAGGACTATTAAAAACGATACACCTTCCGACCGGAGGCAGCTATGAGATAGAGTACCAAAGAGTAGGGAATACGCGGGAATTACCGCAGAGTAAGTATGTGTTAAGCGGCGTCACAATGAACTCGGGGCTGCAGAGTAAGAGCGGAAACATACAATCGTACCGCACAACCTATAGCTATAAAGACGGCTACTATGACCGCAAAGCAAAAGAGTTCTACGGGTTTAAGACAGTACGCGCGGTAACGGGAACAGGCAAGGTAACGGAGAGTGAATACTACATCGATGCCTATTACCGCAAAGGGATGGTAAAAAAAGAGACGGTAAGCTATAACGGCGCTGTTTATTCGATAAAAGAGTATGAAACGGATGAAGTCCCTCATGCACGGGTAAAGCGAGAGTGGAACACGATACGGGAAGGATACCGGTCGATACAAACGGAAAGCGATTATCGCTATGATCGGTACGGCAATGTTACGAGCTTAGAAGATAAGGGAGACGTTACGAATCCCAACGACGATATTATTGCCCGCATACGGTATTGGGATAGCGGCGATGAGCGGCGCTACTTTAAAGCACACCCGGAGCGCATCGAAGTGCTGGATGGTAAGAGCGGACGGCTATTGCGGAAGCGAGAAGGACGCTATGATAGCCAAACGGGCGCGATAACGGAAGTAAAGCAGTACACGGGCAATAACACACTCCTTACCTACACGATAGAGTGGGATGAAAGCGGGAATATCAAAACGCTCACGAGCCCCACCGGCAAGAAGGTACGTTACCGCTACCAAGACGGGATATACCCGGTTAAAATAACGGAAGAAGGAAGTACAGGCGGAGCGCCGTACGAAAGCACACTCCTTTGGGACAGCGCCTTAGGGGTAAAACTGGAAGAAACCGACAGCGCGGGTAACACCATGAAGTACCGCTACGACGGATTCGGCCGCGTTATTGAAGTACAAAGTCCCTATGATGATACGGCAGGTACTCCCTACGCAAAGTACGAGTACCATACCCCTTCATCTTCTTTCTGGTACACGGTAACGGCAAATAAGCTTACCACCGAAGCGGCCGACACTGCCGTGATGAAAACGATAGTCATGCATGACGGCTTAGGCCGCGCCCTCTACACGGCAAAAGAAGGGGAAGTGTACCGAGAAGGAACCGCCGGAGAAACGAATGTCGGCTGGAATATTTCTGGGGCAACACACTACGATGAAGCGGGAAGAAAGATAAAAGAAGGAATGCCCTTCTTCTATGGCGGCGATTTACCGGCTGAGCTTGCAAGTAAAGCTTCTTACGCAAGCGTCGAGCAGTTCTATGAAACAAACGACTTTATGAAGCTTAGGAACGAGACGAGCTACACCTATGACGGAATCGACCGAGTAATTAACACCCTATTACCCGACGGAAGCGAGCAGAAAAATGAGTACGCGATAGAAGATAATCTACAGATAACGATCGCAACCGACCCGTTAGAGAATAAGAGCGTTACGAAGAAAGACGCGCGTGGAAACATCTGCGAAGTAGAACGCCTCGATAAAAACGGCACACGCTTAACCAAAGGCAGATATGAATACTCGGTATTGGGTGAAATGCTGCGAAGTTACGACGCCAATGAAAACATTGTCTCGGTAACATACGACCTACTCGGCCGAAGGGTTGCCTTAGAAAGCAAAGACTCAGGCCGGAAAGAATGGCGCTATGATAGTAAAGGCCTCCTTGAAGCGGAATCGGACTCACTGCTGCGCAGTAAGTTAAGCGAGATACAGTACCACTACGACGGCTTTGACCGGCTTGTAAAAATAGACTACCCATTCAGTGAAGACGTAATGTATGAATACGGAGTACCCGGCCAAGCCGGAGCCGGAGAGATAGTCCATAAAAAAGATGAATCAGGCGAAATAAGCTACAAGTACGGGAAGTTAAGCGAAGTCGTAGAAGAGACACGGACAATACAGCGCTACGAGGTACTCAGTAAGCCGGAAACGGCGACCTTCACCTATTGCTCGGACTACCTCGGCCGTATGCAGACCATGCACTACCCCGACGGGGAAACTATTACCTACACCTACGACAAAGGCGGACAGCTCAAAGGGGTGAGCGGCGTAAAGAACACAATAAAAGGAACGGAAAACTATAGTTACATTGACACGATTGTCTATGACGAACACGGGCAGCGCGTGTATATCAAATACGGAAACGGCGTAGAGACCCGCTACCGCTACGACGACAAGCGCCGGTGGTTAAAAGACATCGAGACGAGAAATAAACAAACCGATGAGGTATTCCAAAAGATAAGCTACCGCTTCGATAAAGTCGGGAATGTCCTCGGTTACAGCAACGACGCGAGTGTCTACGAGACGAGCCAGAGTTACACCTACGACAGCCTCTATCAGCTCATCGGAGTGGAGGGAACCAGCAACCAGTACAAGGCGATAAAAAGCTTTGGAAGTACGCCGGTACATGTTGCAAAGTATAAGCAAGACTTTGCCTTTGACAGCATCGGGAATATGACACGTAAGGCCAGCACCACGAACCTCCCCGGTGCCCGCGGTAACGCCTACCCGAACGCAGAGCTTGACTACGACCTCACCTACGAGTACGACCCGGCCTACGCACACCGGCTTGTGCATGCCGGAAACCGCTACTACCGCTATGACGCGAACGGCAACATAACGGCGGAAAAAGACGGCCCGTTTACCGAGGACGATGAGTTTATTTTTACATACAACTACGACCCGGACACCGACGTCTACGGCACCGACTACGGCTTCGGCCTTGACGCCCCAAAGGAGACGGAAGAGACGCATCCTGAGAACCTATTCGCGTACCGGCGTAACTACACATGGAATGAGAAGAACCTCCTCACTAAATCGAGCGATCGAACCTACACCGTACACTACCGCTACGGTGAGGATGGCCAGCGCGCCTTAAAGTACACCGAAGAAGGGAGAAGGGAAACGCTCTACTTCAATAACTTCTACACGATACACATCCCCGTGCAGGACAAAAATAACCCGCAAGGCTTACGCGTGCACAAGCACATCTTTGTCGGTAACTCACGGCTTGTTACCGCGATGACGCATACCGATAACAACGGGGATAACGCAGAACAGCGAGAGAAGCGGTACTACTACCACTCAGACCACTTAGGCAGCGCACAATTCGTAACCGACTGGAGAGGCAGACAATACGAGCATATCGAGTACACGCCCTACGGGGAGCTCTGGATAGAGGAAGTAGCTGCGGGCTTAGACAAGCTGCCGTTCAGGTTTACCGGCAAAGAGATGGATGAAGAAACCGGGCTGTATTACTACGGAGCGCGCTACCTTGACCCGAAGTATAGTAGATGGCTGAGTGGAGACCCTGCGTTAAGCGACTACATACCCAAAGCCCCAATAGATGATGAGGCAAAGAAACATAACGAGAACTTACCCGGCATGGGCGGGGTATACAACATAGTCAATATGCACCTGTACCACTACGCGGGCAATAATCCGGTGAAGTATATGGATCCGGATGGGAATGAGATGGATGCTGCAAGTATTCAGTATAGTTCTGAAAAAATATTACAAGGACTGTCTGCAGTATTTACTACAGATTTAGGTGTCCCTGAAGCAAGTGATTTTATTCCACAAAAATGGATTGGTTATATAGCTAGTTTTGCTGCTATAGGTTCAATATATTTGATCAGCACTTCAATAACCGACTCTCGTGTAAAAGATGATGCTACTACGTTAACAGAGAATGGATCGAAAAATTTAACACCTATTTACCGCTTGGGGTCCGGGAACGGTACAAATTTAACGCCAAGGACACCTCAGGACATCACAGGGTTGTCTTATACTACTATGAAACCTACGACAGGACCGTATACTGCAACAACAATGGAAGCTGTAAATTCTTCTGGTTTATTAGTAGCTGTCCGTGATAGAGGATATCATGTATCTGTTTTCCCTGTTGATATGTCTACTATGCCAAGTTGGCAAGCTTCAAGAGAGCATGCCAATGAGTATCCACATCCATATACATTATATTTGCAGAGTATTTCAGTAAAAGTTAGAGGAAAGATTGATAATGAATAATTTTAATAACTTGAGTTGGAATAAATCAAGAGCTGAACAAGAAAAAACTATGGAGTTTTTAATAGCTAATGATAATTGGGATATTCAACATTGTATTCAAAATGCATCGAAAGATATTTGGGAGAATTTAGTGTATGTATTATCTAAGAAAAAGAATATGATTAAAGAACAGGCATTGCAGGGATTGTTGTTTTTATTTAAAGATTTATCATGGCCCGGAGCTAGTATGGCTTTTGATATTATTAAGCAGATACCAAAAGATAAGGTGTTAATAGATTTAGAAATAGCATTATCCGATGCATTTGAAGAAAACGACGGAATATGGGTTGCTAATTTAAAGCAAGTTATTTCATATTTTAGATTCACAAAAAAAGACTTTAAAAAAATTAATTTATCGAAAGTTTTACAAATATCCGAGTGGTAATATTGTTTTGCTGACAGCAAAACATGATACTGTTTAGAACCACCGCCATCCATGGCGGTATCGAAGGGAAAAATATTTTTTAAAGTGAAAACAAAATTTTGTTTTTATTTACAGCCTAACTATCCTCACCCCCGGACAGCGATTGAAGCGGAAATCCTTTTTACCGCACGTATAAAGCATCTGCGGTTTTTGAAGCGGCCGAGCGGAAAAACACCGCGGGGACAAAGCAGAAGCGGCGAAAAGATTGGAGCGGAAAGCGCGGTGCCGATACTTGTGTACTTTTATATTGTAATAATAGTACACAAGTATCGGCAGTCCGCCAAAGAAAGCTGTTCATTAAAAAGAAACACTATGCCGGAGGTTTTTCCGCTTACGATAGGAAGCGGAAAAACGAGGCCTTTTGAAAAGAGACATGCCGGATGCGAGGAGCGAGAAAAAATTAACCGCAGGCGTATCTATGATACGTTGAGGATTAATTTTTTTGAAGCGACGAAGCAGACGGCGTGTATATTTTCAAAAGGGGATGGGAACATGACACGTAAGGTAAGCACCACGAACCTCCCCGGCGCCCGCGGTAACGCCTACCCGAAAGCAGAGCTTGACTACGACCTCACCTACGAGTACGACCCGGCCTACGCCCACCGTTTAATTCATGCAGGAAACCGCTACTACCGCTATGACGCAAACGGCAACATAACGGCAGAAAAAGACGGCCCGTTTACCGAGGACGATGAGTTTATTTTTACATACAGCTATGACCCCGACACCGACGTCTACGGCACCGACTACGGCTTCGGCCTTGACGCGCCGAAGGAGACGGAAGAGACGCATCCTGAGAACCTATTCGCGTACCGCCGTAACTACACGTGGAACGAGAAGAACTTACTCACCAAATCGAGCGACCGCAGCTACACCGTACACTACCGCTACGGTGAGGACGGGCAGAGAGCACTCAAGTACACCGAGGAAGGACGAAGCGAGACTTTATACTTTAATAACTTCTACACAATACACATCCCCGTGCAGGACAAGAATAACCCGCAAGGCTTGCGAGTGCATAAGCACATCTTTGTGGGTAACTCACGGCTTGTTACCGCGATGACGCACACCGATAACAACGGAGATAATGCCGAGCAGCGGGAGAAGCGGTACTACTATCATTCAGACCACTTAGGCAGCGCACAGTTCGTAACCGACTGGAGAGGGAAGCAGTATGAACATATCGAGTACACCCCCTACGGAGAATTATGGATAGAGGAAGTAGCCGCAGGGTTAGACAAGCTGCCCTTCCGGTTCACCGGTAAGGAGATGGATGAGGAAACAGGACTGTACTACTACGGCGCGCGGTACCTTGACCCGAAGTATAGTAGGTGGTTGAGTGGAGATCCGGCGCTGGGCGAGTACATACCCAAAGCGCCGGTGGACGACGAGGCTAAGAAGCATAATGAAAAACTGCCCGGCATGGGTGGGGTATACAACATAGTCAATATGCACCTGTACCACTACGCGGGGAATAATCCGGTAAAGTATACGGATCCTACAGGAATGTGGATAGATAATGGAGATGGAACATATACTGCAGAAAAGGGTGATACCCTTTGGGATAAATACGGAGCTGATTGGAAGGAGAAGTCAGGATTTACAAGAGATCCACGGACTTTACAAGTCGGTGAAACTGTAGGAGAGAAAAATATTCCTACATATAGCGATGCATCAGCAGAAATGAAACAACAAATTCCACAGGGTAATGCTCAAGACTCAAATCAGAATGTAGTTGCTTCAAAAAAATCTAATGATGTAGCTTTCTCTTATGGTTTTGGAGGAAAATTAGCTTTGGTTCTTGGGTTAGGAGCGGAGAGTGGCTTTATCGGTGATACATCAGGAAATTTGTATTGGTATCTTTCAGGATCTGTTGGTTGTGGAATACAGACACCATCAACAACAAAAACAGATTTATCAACATTACAGTATTTAAAAAGCGCTAAAGGTTTCTCAGGAGGGGTTTCTTTAGATCCAACACAGGTTGGAAAATCACCTTCGCTTACAGCGGATATATGTTTGGGTGTTACTGGAACCTATGATTTAAATAATCAAAAATCTTCGGGTTTGCCGAATTCATGGGGGTTTGGAAGTGTTGGTGGTGGTGTTTGGAAAACAGGAACTATCGTGGTGCCGATTTATAAAAAAGAGAGATGATAAATATGTTTAATTTTTGTAAGCAAAATATAATCTATATAGCTATTTTGTTAATTGTTTTAGAATTAGTTTCTTGTATTATTAATCCGATTGGTTTTGAATGTCTTTTTGGATTTTTAATATCCTTAATTTTTGCTAGTTTAACCTTTTTTTTAAATTGTATAGTTTTTAAGAAAGGTTATATAAGCGATAAGGATATATTAGTTTTATTAGGGATCGGGACGATAGGTATTGTTTTTTGTGTAATAAGTTTTATAAAAAAGGATAGCAGTTATACATTTTTATCATTATTAGCCAATGTTGTATTTATTACGGAATTTATTCTTATAAAGATTTTTGATATAAAACTTTATTCATGAAATTTGGCAAGAAACAAGATTGAAATATGTGATGAGTATTAAAAAAGATATTTTAAGCTAAGCACTCTTTTCCCACAGAACGAGTTACGGCCGTCTGTGGGAAAACGAGGCCTTTTGAAAAGAGACATGCCGGATGCGAGGAGCGAAGAAAAATTAACCGCAGGCGTATCTATGATACGTTGAGGATTAATTTTTTTGAAGCGACGAAGCAGACGGCGTGTATATTTTCAAAAGGGGAGGAGACGGGCTATAATTACTACGGCGCACGCTATCTTGACCCGAAGTATTCGAGATGGCTATCAGGTGATCCGGCGTTAAGCGACTACATACCCAAAGCCCCGATAGATGACGAGGCGAAAAAGCACAATGAGAACTTACCGGGCATGGGTGGGGTATACAACATAGTCAATATGCACCTGTACCACTACGCGTGGAATAATCCGATTAAATACGAAGATCCGGATGGGAAAGCAAATAAACCTATTCTTAATTTACATACGCCAAAATCTAAGGACTCTGCTTATTCCAATGATTTTAAAATACCTGAGAATACATTTATCGTAGCAGCGCATGGAAGTGTTCACGGTGTGTATGATCATAGAGGTAATGAATCCCATCGAGTAAAACCAGAAGAGCTTGCAGCTATGATAAAATCACACCCCGGATATAAAAAGGGGATGACTGTTATGCTTTTAGTGTGTAATGTAGGATTACCCGATCCTGATGGAATCATATCCGCACAGCAAATTGCTGATGCAATGGGAGAAGGCGAGAGAGTGCGTGCTCCTGAAGGATTTGTAAATATGTATCAATATCCTTTTGGAAGAAAAAAAAGGACAAATAGGCTATTTTGTACAAAAAAAAGGAGAACCAATAGATACATTAAATACAGAATTAAAAGAATTTATAGGTAAACCTAAAAAAGAGGAGGTTAAAGAATGACAAAGAGCGCAGCTGTGTGTATGTATTTATTGATGATACTATGCAGTATTTTTTGTGAAACCGATGATGATACTGTAGACATGAATAACATAAAAATAATTTCGCAAGTAGAAAGATTCTATTTATCTCCCGATATGTTAGAGCAGTTAACAAAAGAAGGACTAGCAGGAAATATAAACAGTGGAGGAAAAGTATTTGATTACTATGCACTTTCAGTATTTGATTTGCCCAATGAATTGAACTGGGCGGAAATTTTAGCCGAAAATGATTCACCTGCTGGAATGTGGAATATTGCCGTTAATCTTGAATTGCATAGATTGAAAAAAGATAAGATACGAAGTCTGTACTGGCTTTTTCTTGCGGCAAAAAATAAAGAAGAATATGCCTTGAATGAAATTGTTCGAGAGCATTTATCTATTGAAAGTCCATATCCTCTTTTAGATACAGCTTTTTACAAAGAAGCAAACGATAAGATATCCGATTATGAAATAGAAGTTTTAACTGATTATGCCTTGCGAGGAGGAAAGAAAGAAGCCTATAAACTTTATGAGTATTATTGGGATTATAAACATGACAAGCAAGAGGCAGTTTATTGGTTACGGATAGGGGCACAAAATAAAAATGAACAGTGTCAATATGAATACGGGAAATATCTCCTTGCTAAAGGTAATGAGAATGACAAGATAAGGGGTCTTTTTTGGATAAAAAAGGCAGCTAAAAACGGATACGAAGAAGCAGAAAAAATAGTAGGAAAATTAAAAGAAAATGAAGAGTAATTGCTTTTATCCACAGCTTAACTACCCCATCCCCCGGACAGCGATTGAAGCGGAAATCCTCTATCAAGCGTTGTACGTCCAGAGAACAACGCTTGAACACAAGTTTGACGAAATGTCAAACTTGTGTACTGACGGGTATTACACCTGATGGAGACGTTATTGTAAACGATGGTGATGGCAACGCCTTAAATTTAGGTCATTATACTGACTGGTTAAACTAACATTTGAGGAAAAAGATAATGAAAGGCAAAGTAGCAATATCTATACAGATGTTTCATCCGATATTTACGACTGATAAAATAAAAAAATATTTTGATATGACACCGGATATTGAATATTGTGTCAATACCCCTTGGATATTACCAAATGGTAAAATAATAAATGCACTACATAAAAGATCCTATTTATGTTATGATATATTACCTTTTCAAGAGAGAGATTTAGAAGATGCTATTGATTATGTTAATGAATATTTTGAAAAAAAAATAAAAACTAAAAAATTTTTAAAACTTTTTATACAGACAGGAGGAACTATAAACTATTATATTGGACTAGGTATTAATAATTATTATGCTTTTGAATTGTGTCCTGAAATATTGCGAAGATGCAAGGCTTTAAATATTACTCTTGGAATTGAAATTTATAATGATGTAAAAAGTTGATTCTGATACCATGCTTTGGATGGAAACATGTGCTTATATTTAGGAGCAACAACTACATATCAGTACTAAGAGCGGGGAAAAATTATTGTCGAAATATTGGCAGTCATTCAAGAAAACGATCTATTAAGTAAAATAAAAACAATATAAACCTATTGCTAAAATTATGAAAACAAAATTTTGTTTTTATTCACAGCTTAATTATTCTCACCCCCGGACAGCGATTGCAGCAAAAATCCTTTTTGCCGCGCGTATAATGCAAGTGCGGTTTTTGGAGCTGGTAAGCGGAAAAACGCCGCGGAAACAAAGCAGCAGCGGCAAAAAGATTGAAGCGGAAAGCGCGGTGCCGATACTTGTGTACTTTTATATAATCATAATAGTACACAAGTATCGGCAGTCCGCCAAAGAAAGCTGCTTATTAAAAAGAAACACTGTGCCGGAGATTTTTCCGCTTACGGCAGGGATTGCCGGAAGCGGAAAAACGAAGCCTTTTGAAAAGAGGCATGCTGGATGCGAGGAGCGAGAAAAAATTAACCGCAGGCGTATCTATGATACATTGAGGATTAATTTTTTTGAAGCGACGAAGGAGACGGAAGAGACGCATCCGGAGAACCTATTTGCGTACCGGCGTAACTATACCTGGAACGAAAAGAATCTATTAACAAAATCGAGCGACCGCAGCTACACCGTGCACTACCGCTACGGTGAGGACGGCCAGCGCGCCTTAAAGTACACCGAAGAAGGGAGAAGCGAAACGCTCTACTTCAACAACTTCTACACAATACACATCCCCGTGCAGGATAAGAACAACCCGCAAGGTTTGAGAGTCCACAAGCATATCTTTGTCGGTAACTCACGCCTTGTTACGGCAATGACGCACACCGATAATAACGGAGACAATGCCGAGCAGCGGGAAAAGCGGTACTACTACCACTCAGACCACTTAGGAAGCGCGCAGTTCGTAACCGACTGGAGAGGCAAGCAGTACGAGCATATCGAGTACACGCCATACGGGGAACTCTGGATAGAGGAAGTAGCTGCTGGCTTAGATAAGCTGCCGTTTAGGTTTACCGGCAAGGAGATGGACGAAGAGACGGGCTTATACTACTACGGCGCGCGCTACCTTGACCCAAAGTATTCGAGATGGTTGAGTGGAGATCCGGCGTTGGGAGAGTATATACCAGCTGCAGGAGCAGACACGTCAAAACTTGCAGGAATGGGGGGGCGTATATAATACCGTCAATTTGCATCTCTATCATTATGCAGGGAATAACCCTTTACGATACACCGATCCTACGGGTGCTTTTGATTGGGATACAAATACGATTCAAGCAGGAGACACTTTAAGTCAGATTGCAAATGATTGTAATACCCGATATGGAACAAATTATTCAGCAGATGATTTGAAAGATTTGAATTCTGATACAATAAGTGACAAAGACAAAATCTATGCAGGCAATTATTTAAATCTTGGTGAAGCTGAAGGCGTCCAAAAAAGAGATGCTGATTATGCCAGTAGATCGACGGCTCAATATTCAAATGAGCAAGATACGCCATCGCCCCTAGTAAATTCAAATCCTGGTAGTAAAGGTTATTCACGAGGTGCTAATATTGCCATTGGATTAGGTGAAATTTTATTGGGGATTGGTTTTTATGTTGGTTCGACTATAACGGCAGTAGGCATTGACGTTACTACAGAAGGAGCTGGTAGTTATTATGCAGGAATGGCTATTCTAGAAGGATATGCAACAGGCTCTTTGTTATTTGCATATGGAATAACTCGTTTGGCAGGAAGTAATAATCAAAAATTTAAGGATGATATAGTTGGTACCTTTGTTCTTCCTGAAGTTGATGTTGCCAATAGTATGAATGATTATTCAAAAAGGAGAAATAAATAATATGCATGATGGAGGAGTTATAATATTAATTATAGTTGGATTAATTACATCTTTACAGTTTGTTGTACGTTTTATAATTGACCCATTCGTAAAGAATAAAAACGGAGGAAAAAATAAATATAGTAAAATAAAAATTTTATTAAGCGTTTTTTATTGTATATTTTTCTTGGTTTTATTATTTCTAGATATACAAGGCTTCTTTGAATATAAATAGAATTAGGGACGGTAATATTTCGGATAGCGATTTAATCAGAAATCCACTTTCCAGTGTTGTACGTTCTGAGTACAACGCTTGAAGGCGAGTTTGACAAAATGTCAAACCCGTGTACTGACAGGATGTCAGAAAAATAAGAACGTCCACGGATGTGCGCTTTTGTATGTTTCCATCCGTGGAAGATCGTAAAGTTGCGCGGTTTCTGGAGTGAACGACCGGAAGCGGAAAAACGAGGCCTTTTGAAAAGAGACATGCTGGATGTGAGGAGCGAGAAAAAATTAACCGCAGGCGTATCTATGATACGTTGAGGATTAATTTTTTTGAAGCGACGAAGCAGACGGCGTGTATATTTTCAAAAGGAGAGGAGACGGGCGTTAATTACTACGGCGCGCGTTACCTTGACCCGAAGTATAGTAGATGGCTGAGTGGAGACCCGGCACTAAGCGACTACATACCCAAAGCCCCGATAGACGATGAGGCAAAGAAGCACAATGAGAACTTACCCGGCATGGGTGGGGTATACAACATAGTCAATATGCACCTGACCACTACGCGGGGAATAATCCGGTGAAGTATACTGACCCGGATGGGAAGAGTGAAGAGCTCGGTAGTGGTGCAAGTAATCATCTCTTGGTGAGGAGAACTGATGATGGTAAGCATGTTATTGTAGATGGAGGAACTCAATATAACTATGTTGAACAAGCTCTTATAAACTATATCAATACAGAAGACGAAAAATATCTTAATCAAGTACCTGAAACTTCTGATCCGTTAGCAGTTGCTGGAATATCGGCTTTTATAGCAGATTACCTTGATAATAATGATACCAGTAACTCTATAGGAAGTAAAAGCGAAACAATTTTTGTAATTGCAATGGCAATTGCTGGTTCATCGGGCGGAAATAAGGATAAAAGGGGGGGGGTATTGGTAGTACGGGGCGCACTATTGCGAATAATTTGAAAGAAAAACTCGCAATGGAGCAAGCGCAGTCTAGTCCTGAATTAGGTCAACAATTAAATGTGAAGATGGACGATAAAAAAAATGGCTGGTTTGCTAGTGACGGTTGGATTAAAATGGCTCAAAATGTAAATGGTATTGAAATACATTATATTCATAATACCAAAACAGGAATTTATACAGATTTTAAATTTGAATAGGAAATAAACATGAAAATAGATGAATTTCTTCAAAGTGTACAACTAAATTGGCAAGTAGAGCTACAAAAAGATGAATGGTTTTTTGCAAAAGAACGAGATAAAATAGATAATTCATTTACTGCAGAAGAAGCTTTTAATGCTATAATGGAAGTTGTATTTTTTATACAGTCTGAAACAAATACTTATTTATGTACAGAACTTACTAATGTTTTATATTTACTTATACGAAAAAGCGATACCACAGAAATCCCAAAAGGCTTTGTGTCTAGCCTTCAAGTTTTGAAGAAAAAATTCGCAAAAGATATATATTCATTAAATATCTTAAACGAAATCGAATCCTATTATAGAATATGAATCCGAATTGGAAATACTTTCGATAATTTAATATATGAAAATTATAAAAGAATTAAATAATATTTCGATTATTAAATTTATTGAAATGAATTACGATGAAAAATTAGCTTCTACTCTAAATATTATATCATGGCAAGATGGCGATGGTTTTTTAGATACATGCAATGAAGATTTCGGGATAGATAGGAAACAAATGTCTTTATTTAAAGAAAAAAATAAACATAAAAAATTTCAGACAAAAAGTGATTTATTAAAAATGTTGAATGAATATATTCAAATTAAATCTTTTTCTTCAAAAAAAGGAAAGTATAAATTGGGATTTAATATATATATATATGGATCAAAGACTTTTGTTTAGTTTTATCTCCGGAACTAAATTGCGGATATTTAGCAAAATTAAATTTTTTTGACAAATATATTGGTTTTTCCATACTACGTGAACCGTGGGATAATAAGATTTTCAACTATTGGGAAGCCCAAGATACTCAAAAACAAAATATGCACACGTAATGATAAATAATGATGGATATTTTTGGACAACGATTGAAGCAGAGGCGTCTATGTTTTTTATCAAATATGAAACTGAAGAAAATATAAATGGTGAACTGCCACCGATAATATACATAAAAGGAAATCGTAATAAATTCCACAATGCTTTATTGACATTATTGAAAAAATTACGGATGAAGGTATTTACGATTAATATACGTGAATTAGGAATAGACATAGATGAAAGAGTAACCTATGTCGATATTATTCTTAAAATTCAAGATAAAACCGAATTGTTTTATAATACTGAGACACTTATCATTGGAATTGAATATGATAATTTCATTGATATATTATTTGAATTAGAGCAATTAGCATTTACTAATGCTACAGTATTTTTTGAATACGAATGGGTACAAAGTTTATATAATGGAGCAATAATTGTTGAGTCATGTGATAGTTGTTAAATTGCTTGATTACAAATTGTTATGGGGAATAATATAATGAAATTGTACTATCTCCCCCGGACAGCGATTGAAGCAAAAATCCTTTTTGCCGCGCATATAATGCAAGTGCGGTTTTTGGGAGCGGTTATCAAACCTGTACATCCTTGTACAGGTTTGATAGCACGTTTTGCTCAGCAAAACGCGCTTCTGCTTAGAACCACCGACATCCGTGTCGGTACTGAGAAAAAAACACCGCGGGAACAAAGCAATAGCGGCAAAAAGATTGAAGCGGAAAGCGCGGTGCCGATACTTGTGTACTTTTATATTGTAATAATGGTACACAAGTATCGGCAGTCCGCCAAAAGAATAAGAAGTAACAAAAACATCTTATTGGAGGTTTTTCCGCTTACGGCAATCCTTGCCGGAAGCGGAAAAACGGTGCCTTTTGAAAAGAGACATGTCGGATGCGAGGAGCGAGAAAAAATTAACCGCAGGCGTATCTATGATACGTTGAGGATTAATTTTTTTGAAGCGACGAAGCAGACGGCGTGTCTCTTTTCAAAAGGGAATGGGGACATGACGAAAAAGTCCAGTACCACAAACCTTCCCGGCGCCCGCGGTAACGCCTACCCGAAAGCCGAGCTTGACTACGCTCTTGATTACGAATACGACCCCTCTTACGCACACCGGCTTGTGCACGCAGGAAACCGCTACTACCGCTATGACGCAAACGGCAACATAACGGCAGAAAAAGACGGCCCCTTTACCGAAGACGATGAGTTCATCTTTACCTACAGCTATGACCCGGAAACAGACGTCTACGGCACCGACTACGGCTTCGGGCTTGACGCACCGAAAGAGACGGAAGAGAGTCATCCTGAAAACCTATTCGCATACCGGCGTAACTACACGTGGAACGAGAAGAACTTACTCACCAAATCGAGCGACCGAAGCTACACCGTACACTACCGCTACGGTGAGGACGGCCAGAGGGCATTAAAGTACACCGAAGAAGGGAGAAGTGAAACCTTATACTTCAATAACTTCTACACAATACACATCCCCGTGCAGGACAAGAATAACCCGCAAGGCTTGAGAGTACATAAGCACATCTTTGTGGGGAACTCACGCCTTGTTACCGCAATGACGCATACCGACAACAACGGAGACAATGCCGAGCAGCGGGAGAAGCGGTACTACTACCATTCAGACCACTTAGGAAGCGCCCAGTTTGTAACCGACTGGCGAGGCAGACAGTACGAACATATTGAGTACACACCCTACGGAGAACTGTGGATAGAGGAAGTCGCAGCAGGTTTAGACAAGTTACCGTTTAGGTTTACCGGTAAAGAGATGGACGAGGAAACCGGCTTATACTACTACGGAGCGCGTTACCTTGACCCGAAGTACAGTAGATGGCTGAGTGGAGACCCGGCGCTGGGTGAGTATGTCCCAGCTGCAGGCTCTGATCCGTCAGAGCTTGCAGGAATGGGGGGCGTATTTAATGTGGTGAACCTACATCTGTACCACTATGCGGGGAATAATCCGGTGAAGTATATCGATCCTGATGGGAAGGAATCTGGATATATTTTGGATAATGAAGGAGCAGAAGGTTTTGGGCATGCTGGTATGTATGTCCAAACAAAGGATGGAAAATATGCTTTTTTTGAAGTGACTGGTATATCAAAAGAAGCTAATGGTATAGAAAGTAATATATCGCCAGGGAGCACTGTAAAAGATAAATGGGGTCATGATACAACAGTGCTAAGCAATCTGCCTCTAAAGTTTCCTACTCAAGGGAGCGCTCAAGCAATGAAGCAGCCAACCCGAGCTGGCTGTTTATTAAGGACTTTTGATAAGCGTGAAGATATGATTGCCGCTTTACAGAAAATGGATTTTGATGAAATGATAGTTTTTAATACTCAGGGTCGTGAGGATGCAAAAATTTATGATAAAGCATTTGTAGAAGGGCAATCCTTTTCCGGTTATCAAGTTTTTAATGATAGTTGCGGAATTTTTGCAAGAAATGCATTGACAGCAGAAGGTAGTGGTATAAAAGCAATAAATCCTTTTGTAAACATAAACCATATATTTAGTTCGTCAATTCCAAATGAAATCGGTGTAAATCTTTATCTCGCAAATCCAGGAAGTACTATTATAAGATGGAGGCAAAAATGAAAAAAAATAGATATATTTATTTTATATCTTTTTGCTTAGTGGCCTTTTGTTTGTTTGTTTTTGCGTATAGTAAATATACCTCCCGAAAAGAAATTCAATCAAATTTAATTTATGAAGTGGAATCTGATAGAATTGTAAAATGGGGGAGTAGAACGATTAACATTCCGCAAGGCGCTTATTTTGCTTTTGATCAGATTTCACAAACAGGGTGGTTTCATATAGCAAAAAAAAATTATTCTGTGTTTATTTGCATAAATAAAAATGGAGAAGAAGAAAAATCAATTTTGGTAAAGTACAATGAGCCATCCGTATCTATCAGAGAAGTGCTTTTCTTTGTATCTGATTCTGTAGCTTTGATAGAAGGGAAGTATAATAACATGTTTTATCTAATAGATCTAAAAACAAGAAATTATCGGACTGTAAGTTCTGCAGCTTTTCATGGATTGCAAATATGCAGTTTTTATCGTGATATGATATTTTTTTATGACAGTGGAAATAACTCTATAACAAAATTTAATTATAATAAAAATATGGTTGAACGGGTAGAGCCTAATTTAATTGGGTATGGTTATATGCCTTTAAAGGAATCTTTTGTTGGAATAAATGAGAAGGGGAAGATTTCTATTTTGAACTATAATACATTAGAACAAACTGAATTAAATATTCGCGGATTAAAAAATGAGAAAAACGGTTTTGTAAACGATAGATATTATCTGACAGCTGATTATCTCTATTTTTCGAAATTTGATTATGGGTACTATATAAAATATCTGCCGATTTTTATTCTGATGAGCTTTTGTACGATAGCAAGACCTTCCGCTCCACATTCGTGGTATCGCTATTCATTTGAAAGTCATAGGATTGATAAAATTTCATCTGAGGATAAGTTTATTAAAATTTTAGGAACAATTGAATAATACATATAATGGAATCGCTTTGGTTGGTTCACTGATGGAATGTCGCATAACTGAGAAAACTACATTAGAAATTACAATCAATGGTGAAAAACAGGAACCTATAACTGTTTCTGAGAAGCAAATAGATATTAATTATAAAAGGACTTTTAATAAGGAACTAATTATTTCGTTATTTCTCCAACATCGGATTACGATGGAACAATGGGAACTGACTCAGCTAAAAATAATCGAGGCGGATTAGGGTGGCAAAATATACCTGATGTAGGAATCGTTGTGCCTGTCAATAGAGTAACCGATTATATCATTTATACACAACAAGGAGGTATACAATGAAATGTCTAAAAAAAATAGCAATTATTCTATTTATCTCCCTATTTAGTTCTTGTCTTTTACATACTAAAAGCGAAATAAGTAGAATAAAGAATCCGATTTATGAATATGAAAATGAAACTTTGACCATTTCAGACGGTCAAAATAAAATTTTCTTTAATAATGTTAAAAGTTGGAATTTAACTTCTGGGAGGGATCATTTTGATTATTCAGTATCGGAAGATAAGTCTAAATGTGTTATAATTCAAACATTGGGGGAAGTGGTCATTAATAGAGTTCATACACACAATCGGGCAGTATATTTTCTCGATTTTAAAAAGGGACAGATGAATAAGATTGATGAAAATATAATGCAAATAGCGATATCAAATGATCTAACCGAAATTGTTTATGTAAAAAATTATGATTATACAAGAGTGAATGAAATAAGCTTAATTTATTATAATACAAAAACAGGAAAGTCTAAAATGAAAACAATTCATTTTAAGGATTATGGCACTGCGATAGAGGACTTTCCTGTAACAAGAATTTGTTATGAAAACAATGGTTTTATTCTTGAATTTTGGTCGGATGCAGCCAATTACGGAATTATGAGACTTGATATGGTTAATGATATTTATACATTTGAAGAAGCTTTTAAAGAAGCTTTTGTAAGTCAATAAAAAAGAAAGATGTAACAATCAAGGATGAAGTATGTGATGAGTGTTAAAAAAGATCTTTTCAGCTAATAAAAATACTCTCTTCTCACAGAACGAGTTGCGGCCGTATGTGAGGAATAAACAGAAATAGGGAAGGTAGTATCCCCCGGACAGCGATTGAAGCAGAAATCCTTTTTGCGCGCATATAATGCACCTGCGGTTTTTGGGAGCGGTTATCAAACCTGTACATCCTTGTACAGGTTTGATAGCACGTTTTGCTGAGCAAAACGTGCTTCTGCTTAGAACCACCGACGTCCGTGTCGGTACTGAGAAAAAAACACCGCGGGAACAAAACAGCAGCGGCAAAAAAGATTGGAGCGGTATGGTGCAGCGGAGCCGACAGGCGTAGCTTCGAAGCAAGCGCGGTGCTGCATTTTGTTTTCTTTATAGTAATAGTAAACAAAATGCAGCAGTCCGCCAAAGAAAACTGCTTATTAAAAAAAACGCTTTACCGGAGGTTTTTCCGCTTACGATAGGAAGCGGAAAAACGATGCCTTTTGAAAAGAGGCGGAGCAGATACAAGGAGACAGCCGAAAATAAAGCGGAGGCGTATCGGGTATACGTCGAGCATTTATTTTCAGCGTGCGATGCCGTAGATGCCCGCATGTTTTCAAAAGGGGACAGGACGGGCGTTAAATACTACGGCGCGCGTTACCTTGACCCGAAGTATTCGAGGTGGTTGAGCGCGGATTCGGCGCTATCTTACTATGTTGATGGAAAATCAAATGGTTTATCCGGTGGTATTTATAATCCAATAAATTTTAATCTTTATCATTATGGGGATAATAATCCGATTCGATATAATGATCCTACAGGTTTAGATGAAGATGTGTCTGAGGCGGAAAGGCAATTAAAAGAACTGAGACAACTTGGAGAAGAAATGTTTTACAAAGAAACAATTAATGGAGTAAATTTGTATACAGAGAATTATGAAGATGGTTGCTATGCTCGATCAACTGTTATTGCAGGAGAATTGGAAAAATTGGGTTTTGGAGTAACAGATTATTCTTATGTTACATCTCCGGTTATACCGGGAGTTATAAAGGCAGAAAAAGCGGCAAAAAGAGATCCTTCAAAAGTTCCCGATAAAGATTCAGAAGGTAATTCTAATCGCTATAGATTTCATGTAGCAGCTACAGTTATTATTGATGGAAAGAAATATGTAGTAGACCCGTATTATCATAAGTCGTGGTTATCAATATCGGGACAAGAAGATAGGTATTCTTGTCAATATCCAAGGGGAACGTCTACACAACCCGCACATGATAAAAGCGGAAATCTGATTGGACCTCCGGCTATGACTTCGTGGAAAACACGAAGTGGTTATACAGGAACATTATATATAAATGAATATGCTCAGGGATGGTTGAATAATTATGATTCTGTAAAAAGAGATAATAAAAAAAACAAAAAGAACAATGATCCATATATATGGAGTGGCAAATGAAAAGAAAATTTTTAATAATAGGATTATTTATGATTTTTCAGATAAAGGCTCGTTGCTTTTCAGGGATGGTTTTTTGGGAATATGATAAAAAAGATACATATGATATAATAGTTGCAAAAAATTATAATGAATTGATTAAAGAAAAAGCATATTCGTTTTTTGTATCTTTTGATAAATGCTTGAAGTATGATAAAGAAGTATTGGAATTTTATTACTCAGATGAAGAAATAATGAATACGAAAATACAATTAAGAGATTATGATATTGGAAATGCATATTTTTCTGTTGTTGTTAATAATGAAATTGTATTAACGGGATTAAACAGACTTGGGTACTTTGGTGCAAAAATGTTAAAAGAGGATAGTGAGGATGTAATATATATATGTTGGATAGGAGTTAATATAAAGAGATTTAAATTAACAACAGATTATACAGCTGCATTTAACATGTGTTTGGATCAAGAAAAAGATTTAAAAAAAATTTGTACTAAAAAAATAGATGATTACTTTCTTAAAGAATAATAAAAGAGTAAAGATTAAACCTCATAATTTTTGTAAAATTGCTTAAATCACTGCTGTAAGCTCCTAATATCGAAATAGTATTTTACAATTTGCCATTAGTGCATTATAATAAAACAGTTTGAAAGAAATCTCTGCAAGATATTCCCATGAAATATTTTGCAGTTTTGCTCTTTGAAAATTCAGCAGCAGCTCAGAATCATTGTGCCGATAGATGACGAGGCGAAGAAGCATAACGAGAAGCTGCCGGGCATAGGTGGGGTGTTTAATGTGGTGAACTTGCACCCGTACCTCTATGCGGGCATCGGGCCGAGAAGCGATAGCGAACTTCAAGCCAATAATCCGGTGAAGTATGAAGATCCTGATGGGGAGGAAGATGATATTGAAACTATTTATGCAAAATACATGGGTTTGGCTTTATCCAGTCAAAAAGCAGGTTCAATCGTAGTGGTCTCTAATCTACTACATTTTTTAAGTGCGGAAGGAACTCCTGTCAATTTAGACTCTAATTGATTGCGCTCATTTAATGAAGTAAATACAGCTCAAAATACTTGTATTTCATATTACGAAGCAGAATTTGAAAATATAGCGAATAGTATGAAAAATGGAGAAACAAGAACGGTGAACGAAGTTCCTTCTGATATTTTAGCACTGCTTCTGGGACATTTACAGTTACCGCTTTTTGTAATGTAAATATGAAGAAAAATAATGGAAAAACTATGGTAAGCGGCAGTATTTTATTTGGTTTTGGGATTTATATGATTGGCATAATGAGTTTGGAACTGTTATTATTTCTGGCAAAGGAGCTTATTGGAATTCTGAAGCCAATAAATTAGTCGAAAATGGTATGGCAGCACCTTTTGTGATGCGTCCAAACTGGAGTATAAATTATGAAAAAGAATTTTAAAATTATTATCGTAATGATTCAATTTTTAGTGTTTACTATGTTTAAATCTTTTGCTAATGAGTTACACTTATATATTCGTTTTACAAAAGTTGTATATAACGAAAAAGAGCAGGCATTTATTAGGGAGTTTGACTATTCAGATGAATATAAGAAAAATATGATAAATGTTCTTAAATATTTGGGATATGCGTATTTAGAGAAAAATGGAAATTTATATATAACAATTCAATTAGATTCAGATATTCAGTATTTGTGGAATCTATGTAATACGGCAGAAGATCCTTCTTGGGTTGATAGATCTAAATGATAGCGATGTTCCTTTCTTATATTGCTGATCTTATTCAAGATGCATTTAATCCATAAGAGGAAAGGTAGAAAAATTATATGCGATCTAATAATTTAAAAGCAAAACTTTATATTTTGAGTGCATTTATATTATCTTTTATTTATGTAATGCTATTTTTCTTTTTCCCTGATATAAAAATATTCATTACCAATAAAATATTAAAAGCAATGACTTTAATTTATTTAGGGCCATTAGTAGTTGGTATTTTTTATTATGAGCTTAATTTCGAGAATATGGAATCTCAATTAGGCTATTTTTCAAAAGGTGTCCTTTTATGCTTATACGCTATTTTGACAATCTTTACTTATTTGCTTTTTATCTTATTAAAGCCAACATACGCAAATATTCTATATCCAAAGTTTAATTTTATATTTTTTGTTTATCATATATTATTTATGATAGTTGGATTACTATTAATTTGTGTGTTGGGAAGTATATCGAAATTTCATTTTAGTTATGATTACTATATTTTTCAGGTTTTAATAGCAAAATTTGCTTTTACGTTGTCGATATTGCCTTTATTTAAAGATATAAATTCATATCTTCATTTATTATTAATATTTATTAAAGATGCGAAAATTATATGAAAAAAATAATAAGCGCTACAAGATCTCTTGCATCCCTAAAAAAACAAGAAAAATGATAAAGTTATAAAATGAAAGAAAGTTTTGTTAAATTAACTAGTTTAGAGCAAAGTAAAATATTTATCGTCTCCTCTGGACAACGATTGAAGCAAAAACGGCACAGCAATCTTATTGGAAAGATGACTATTCTAATGTATGAGAACAATCAAAGTGTTTCAGGTGTGAGAAACTACAAACTTGGAATTCATAGGATTGGGAATGCTATTACTCATAAAACTGGAAAGGATTTAGTATCAGAACTGGGCAAAGCTATTGTATATTATGTAAAGACAAATGGATTAAAATCTATTAGCAAAGATACAGTGTGGAGTATTTTGAAAGGAACAACACCTTCTGCACTTAACTTAGGCATTGAAATTTATAAAAAAGTAGAGAACATGATGCATGGAGAACAATAAGAATGAATGAACTATTTTTTACCACTCTAGTTTTAGCTTTTGCTAACACTATTATAATACGTCTGTTTTTATTTGCGCTTAGCTCAAATGAATACAGTAAAAAAATTCGGAAACCGATAAAAAGGATGAATTCAAAATGGATACTAATACAAAGAATTACCGGTATTATTTATTGGAAAGATAAGAATATATTATTTAGAATTTCAATAATTGTCCTTATTTTATCTTATATTCTTATTTTATATGCTTTGATTATATTAATTCTTTCAAAGGTCAATAATTTAAGCAATACTAGGCTAATTCCAGTACTTCTAAGAATATTTTGTATAATTGCTTCTATTGATTTTGCGTTATTATGCACAGAATTATATAGTAAATAGATGAATTTTAAACTTAATGCAACAGGTGATTATATTTTAGTGGAAGTAAAAACCGTCTATCAGGTATTAAGTGATAGTTCATGAGATTATAAAGAGCTTGTTATAAGAATTTATTCTTTCTTCCCACAGAACGAGTTACGGCCGTATGTGGGAAGCAAATAGAAATGGGGACGGTTGTACTTCGGACAGTGATAGGAAGCGGAAAAACGAAGCCTTTTGAAAAGAGGCGGAGCAGATACAAGGAGACAGCCGAAAATAAAGCGGAGGCACGGTAAAAATGTACATTCTTGTAGATTTTTATCTACGTGTTTGCAGAGCAAACACGCTACTGACGTGAACCACCGCCGTCCGTGACGGTTCTGATACGGTGAGGATTTTCAGAAGCAACTTTTTGGCAAAGCCAAAACTTGCAAGTTTAAGCGGCAATGCCGCTTAAACATTGGCATGGATGTCGCTGGTTTAAACAGAAGCGATGTTTCGGTTGGATAAAAGCAAAGGTGATTTCTATCGGATTCATAAATTTTATAAATTCTTATCCTTTTTTATAATATATGTTTGTGGTTTATGGGGTGTATTGGTTATAATAATACTTGTTTTAATTTATTGCTGAGGTATACCGACATGATTATGACTCCAATAGGCTGTTTAGAAATTAAAATTGATGATATTCCTTATTTGTATGAATATCTCCCTCTTCCTACTCAGTTTGGTAATTTTTCTGTTTTACAGCGTTATCAAATTATTATTCCCATCCAAAAAAGAAGGAGGGCTTTAGTTATATTACATTATCAATGCGATGATGTATCGGAAGGTATTAATTCAGGAGAAAATTTATATGCAATTAGTTTTACTAAGAATAATTTAGATATTGAAATCGGAATGGAAGGTGATGTAGAAGGAATAAATTACTTAAAAATAAAGAATGGGTGTTGCTTAGTTATTTCTTCTGCATGTCAGCAATCTCATTTAAAGATAAATATTGCATGGAAATATAAGGAAGATGATTTTGATGTATCTGTATGGTTTGCTGTAGATCCGACTATAAATACATAAAATCTACACTTTCTTCCCCACAGAACGAGTTACGGCTGGGTGCGAGGAGCAAAAGGAAATAGGAAAGGGGGTATTCAAGACAGCGATTGAAGCAGTAATAAATAAATAATAAACTTTCAAGTATCTATTACGATGATCCTGATGAAGTTAAGAATGTATATGCATATTTTATTGAATATTATGATGAAAATACTGGAAACAATTATTATATTTTCTCAAAAGATAACAGTGTTGAAAAGCAATCAAAAATTAATTATACAACAAATTATTTAGATGAATTGCAAGAACTGCGAGACAAGGATATTGCATACTATAATGAAGACGTGCAGGTTTTAGCTTATCCTTATGCTGGATATGTAGTTAGAGGCAGAGATGGAACGTTACTGTTATTATCAACATTGTGGGATAATAATTCAATAAATTAGTTATTGATATGATAAAAAATATTCCTTCCAACAGATATGGAAGAACAAGCTTTTGGAAATTGAATTTGTATTATGAAAATGTGACTGGCTCAGAGGTGTTTGAATGATAAAAAAACTTTTTTTACTTTCATATTATTTTATCCGATTTCTGTATATGGTCAGAATTATATGGATTTTTATGATGTACAAGAATGTCCTTATACATTGGTAAGAATTAAGAGAACTGGATGGCTTGAACATAAATACTTGGAAAAAGAAGACTTTACGGAATGTTATATTTCCGAATTTGAAAATTTAGAGGGTATAGAAAGTATAAGGTACTATCCTTGTCAGAATTTTATTGATACTAAAGGGAAAAAACATGGAAAAATTGAGCTTTGTAATCAAGAATTTTATTTTAATGGATGGGATATTTTTCTTGAAAGACAAATTTTTTACTTGATACAGTATAATGAAAAAGCTTATTTGGTATTAGTTGGTGATGTAGCGGCGTATGATGCATATAAGTATTTTATTTTTGACATAACAGATTTAAATAGAATACAGTTTTATGAGTTAGAAAATGAATTTTATAATAAAAAAATTGATTCCACAATATTTGGTATATTTAGAGGCCAATTATGTTTTTTTGCAGCACAACGTGTTTACCAATGGAATGGAGATTATTTTCTGTGTCCTTATATCATTAAAGACGGTGAATTGAGAGAGTTTATTGATAGTGATGGAACAGAATTTCGCGTATATTTCTCATATATTACAAAACCGTATTTTGAATTTAAAATAGTAAGATGTACTTTCTAATTTTTTTATGAAAAATTTACTAGGAAGTATGATGGAAAATATAAATTACTGCTAAAAGGGAGCAGGTATTCATCCACTCTCTTCCCACAGAACGAGTTACGGCCGTATGTGGGAAAACGGTGCCTTTTGAAAAGAAACATGCCGGATGCGAGGGGCGAGAAAAAATTAACCACAGGTGTATCTATGATACGTTGAGGATTAATTTTTTTTGAAGCGACGAAGCAGGCGGCGTGTATATTTCCAAAAGGGGAGATGGATGACAAGCTTATACTATTATGGCGCGCGCTACCTTGACCCGAAGTATAGTAGATGGTTGAGTGGAGACCCTGCACTGGGTGATTACATCCCAAAAGCGCCGGTGGACGACGAGGCAAAGAAACATAACGAGAACTTATCCGGCATGGGTGGGGTATACAACACAGTGCATCTACACCTGTACCACTACGCGGGGAATAATCCGGTGAAGTATGAAGATCCTGATGGAAATTGGTTTGGCCTAGATGATGTATTTACCGGTCCTGTTGATGAATTATTGGTATTAGGAGCTGTTACACTGTCTGGAGCTGTCGCAATATATAACAGCAATACGAATAAGAAGTTTTCAGAAGCTTTAAGTGAAGCTTTTTATGGAAATTTAATTTAAATAAAAACTCAAAGTATTGCATTAACACAAACCAAAAATAATAAAAGTTCTCATGCTATACGAATTCAACTACAAATAGGTTCTGCTACTCCTGCTTCTACGACTAGAGAAAGCAATAATAAATCGGGTGTTGCTAAAAGAGAAGCGTATGAAGCTCTTTCAGAATTATATGCAAAAGCTGTTGTTGTTCAGCTAGGGCTATCTCGATGTAAAGATTTTAGAGCTGCAATAATTAGAATGAGTGAAGCGGTTAAGGATACAAAGGGTACATCATATATCAGGCGGTGGCACAGTTGTGCGTGATGAATTTAAATATTCAGGAAAAAGTTATAGAATTGATTTAGAAAATTTGCGTGGTATAAACCTTGTGGAATAATTTTATGAATGAATTGATAAAGAGATATATTGAATTATTATTTAGTGAAGGCAATAAAAATAAACGGGATATAATAATAAATCTTGGTTTATTAATTGAAAAAAATACTGATAAGGAAAATCCTACAGATTATGTACAACTACTTCCTTCAGATTTATTGGTTGTTAATTTATCCGAAGAAGAAAAAAATTATATATTAGATGAATTAATTTATTTTTTAAGTAAAGGCAGAAATTATTATGATTCTGTCATTTGGGCTATCGGAAAATCTTATGATGAAAAATTTATTGAAAAAGCATTGGAGACTGTAATTCATGAAAAATTATATGTATATAAAGATGTCTTACAGCAAATTAATTTTGTTGTAGATATAATAAAAAGCGAAAAAATAGATGAATTATTATCTACTATTAACCTGATGCTTAAATTTGGTTGAGTGATATTTGCGTTATTATTTGAGGATTGTCGGTTGCAGGTATATCAATTCAAAAGTCGGTATATATGAATGAGTGTAAAAAAATATATTTCTGTATTTTTATGTAATGATGTATAATTTATAATATAAGATTGGATAAATGGATACTGTTTAGAACCACCGCCATCCGTGGTAGTATTGAAAGGAAAAATATTTTTTTAAGGTGAAAACAAAATTTTGTTTTTAGTCACAGCGTAACTATTCTCACCCCCGGACAGCGATTGAAGCGGAAATCCACTTTCAAGCGTTGTACATCCGTGTACAACGCTTGAAGACGAGTTTGACGAAATGTCAAACTCGTTACTGCATAGAACCACGTCCATCTTTAACGATGAAAAGTATGAAGAGGCGATGGGAGAGGAAACAAAGATAACGATTAGTCGGCTGTATGAAGTAGCAGAGGGAGGGAAGCGGATCGGATCGTACTTGGCAGTTTTAAGGGGATACATTGGTGGGCGACCAGCTTTAATCCGAGGGTACAAGGAGTAAAGGCAAGCGACTTAAAAGCCCAGTTTACCGTTAATTTTGGTAACAATAAGCAAATGTATCAAGATTTCAAAGCAGAATGGGAAGAAAATTCCCACTGGAAATTTAATGAGAATCCCAATACAGCGACTTTAAATTTTTAAAAGGAGGAAATATGAGTAAGTCAAAATTCATTGTATTTGTCGTTTTATATATGCTTATTTTTATAAATTGTCAGGGAAAAAAAACTATGCGGTTATTTACAAGCCATGATCAAAAAAAATTAGAAATTGCTGATAAAATAATAACATATTTAGACTTAAAGGATGAAGATGGATTATATTCTTTATTTTAAGAGCAAGTTATAGAAGAAGATGAAGCATTGAAAGATGAAATTTTAGCGTTATTTAGTTCTTATCATGGTTCTGTTGTAAAATATGAGGCGTGGGGCATTGGCGTGAAGAGAAAAATTGAAAAGGGAGATAAGTTATCGCAATACTATTCACGATTCCTAGTATGGATAGGTGAGACTGAATATATGTTACATTATATATATAGTGCCGGCTGTCAAATTTCTCATCTAGCTGATTTCAATGAGGTTACCAGTATATTAAAAGATATTGGTTTTAAGTATGGAGAAGGTAAAGACGCTTGGGTGAAAGGAGACAATATTAAAATAGTAATTAAGGCTCCACCAATAGTTGAGAATTAATCAACACCCCGACAGAGAGCGTCGGGGGATTACTCCCTCTATACAAATAAAAAGGAGACTATATGGAAAAAACAATTCTCAAGATAATTTTTTTGTTATGTATATGTTTTAGGACTTATACATTACCAATGAATGGGGTGAAAATAGCTGAACCGACTTACTATAAGGATATGAATAGTTTTAAAATGATAACTTTTTACGAAAACAATAAAATTAGATTTTCTGATGATGAAAACAACAATTCAGATGATTTTTTATGGAATCATGTATTTGAGTATTCAATCAATACTGATGGTAAATTTTATCAGCTTAAGATAAAAAATGAAAATTATTCAAAATCATTATTGATGTTATTATCTGAAAGGTTCTTAGTTTTGTATGGAGAATCTAATGAACCTCTCTTTTTTGGTGCTTCAAAAATTAATACAGAACTCTTATATTTTCCATCTTATTTTGAAGCTTCTTCGGAACTACATGAAAAAGATATTATATACTCTGGATCAAATTTGAAAACTCTTGATTTAAATAAACCATGGGTTGAAGGTGTGAAAGGATACGGAGAGGGTGAGTCTGTTCGATTTAGCATAAATGCTGAGGAATTAATTATTTTTAATGGATTTGTATCAAAAAACAGATCCTATCTATTTTCTCAGAATAGCAGGCTGAAAACAATAGACTTATATTTTACTTCTTCAGATTTGCATGAACGATATGAATTAAAAGACACACCGAATCCTCAGTCAATAATTTTTGAAAAAATCTTTAATGAAGATATTATATTAACAATTATTGATGTGTATAAGGGTGAAAAATATACCGATACGTGTTTAAATGCAATTATACTAAAATATTAATGTGTACAGTTATGCTAAGTAAATTCTTTCCATCAGGAGCTACACCGGAACAGATGGAAGCGATGCAATGAGCTTCAGATGGAAATTATAATCCCCGTGAACCAGGCGGTGAGTTTAATCAACTTAAAAAAATATGGAGATAGAGGTTTTGAATGTAATACAGAAATTGAATATTGTTTAGTAGAATTTAAGATGTCTAATCAAACATATTATTGTTTATGGTTTTCTGATAACCGTGACGCGTTTTTGATTGATAAAAATGGTAAATTAATTATGTTTTATTGTGAAGCTGAAATGAGAGATTTTTGTAAAATTCATGATTTAGATACTCAAGTAGATGCTGCTATATTGTATGATATTGATACATTTATAGAAAAAATATGTCTGAACGATATAGATTGCAATCTTATTTTACGTTTTTGGAACATTGCATCTGATATGGCATATACATTGAAAGAACCGTTTATAGGTGATGATAATGGTGTGGATTGTATAATCTTAGACGTATATAATAAACTGTTTTACGGAACGAATCCTCCCGCCTTGAAAAAGGACTCTCCTGAGATATATAGTCCTGTATGGGGAGAAAGCGAAATAAATATTATACGGAATATTATGAACGATAGTATTAGAATATTTCGTAAGTTTCTAAAATAAATATGTCATTATTAGGACAATCATCAGGATACAACAAAATGAGAAAAAGAGGGCAAAGATGATCGTAGATACATATACAAAATTTAAAAATGGAGCTAATCATTATGTGTCTATTCCAGAATTTTTATATTTAATGAGTAAATTAAAGTCTAATGGTTTGATACAAAAAAGTATTTCATTTAATCCATTTTATGAACATAAAGATTTTCTGTTGGAGATAGATGAAAGGATGCTTTATATAGAAAGCCGAGATAGTCTGAATGAAATTGATACAAAGGAATTTTATGAGAGTCAAAAGTGTGAAGAAGATTTTTATAATGTTGATATTAAAAAAAGATATTTCCTAATACAAAGAGATGATGTGACAGAATATAAAAAAACTCTTGATAGGATAATTTCATATCTTGATGAGTTAATTCCTTATATACTGCAACGTTTAAAATCTGAATATAATACCAAAGAAGCTGGCTTATTGTTTGGGAATGTATGTTTTGAGATTTATTATGAATAGGAAATAGTCTTCTGGCGATAGAGTTATGTGGATTTTTGATGATTATAAAGGAAGTCACAATCCGCATTTAATACCCTAATAAGAATTTCCATTCTCTTCCCGCAGAACGAGTTACAGCCGTATGTGAGAAAACGGTGCCTTTTGAAAAGAGACATGCCGGATGCGAGAAGCGAGAAAAAATTAACCGCAGGCGTATCTATGATGCGTTGAGGATTAATTTTTTTGAAGCGACGAAGCAGACGGCGTGTATATTTTCAAAAGGAGGAGATGGATGAAGAAACCGTGCTATACTATTACGGCGCGCGCTATTTAGACCCGAAGTATTCGAGGTGGCTGAGTGGAGACCCTGCCTTAAGTGACTACATACCCAAAGCGCCGATAGATGACGAGGCGAAGAAACATAACGAGAACTTATCCGGCATGGGTGGGGTATACAACACAGTGAATCTACACCTGTACCACTACGCGGGCATCGGGCAGCGAAGCGATAGCGAGCTTCAAGCCAATAATCCAGTGAAGTATGAAGATCCTGATAGGAAGGCTTTACATGTGGCAATAGGTGCTTTATTGGGAGCAGCAGTGAGCGTAGCTTCAGTTGCGATTGGAGATTGTTTAACGGGTAATGTAAGTAGTATAGGTACGTATATAGGGGCAGCTGTAGGAGGAGCGATTTCAGGTGCTATTATGGCTGGCACATGCAATGGATATGCCGCAGGTGTAGCAGGTAGTAGTATTGGCGATTTAACTAAACAAATGATAGATAATAAAGGAAATATTACAAAAACAGATGTTAAAGAATTAATTACGGTTACAGTAATTGGGACTGCAACAGGTGTATTAAGTAATAATTCAATACCAGGAATAACTTCAGGAAAAGGATCTATGTTGGCGGTTTCAAAACAAGTTTCTATTAAATTAGCAAATGGCACAATAAAAAATATTAGTATAAAAACATCTGCAAAGATTGCTGTTGCAAGATGTAGCAATTGTGCATTAGTTGAAGGAACAGCTGCGGCAGTACTTTTATCAAAAGGCGTTAATCGAATAAAAGAGTATTTACCAACCGTAGATAAACAGCAAAAGCAATCAAATATGTTATATATAACAAATGGTATAGCAAATGGTGAGTAGAATAAAAAAATTGCTTATTTTATTTAAATCATATTTTTCTGAAAAGGAAGATACCGATTTTTTAAGGATAGACAAAGGAATAGGAGATAAAATTCTATTTTCCCCTGTTTATATTATGTTGATTATTTTACTTTTTTCTAATGCAACATGGTATGAAATGGCATTTTTTTGGATTTTATTTGCAATTATATTGATACCAGAAGTATGCGGTAGATATATACTCGTTTCAGATAAAAAAATAATACAAAGACAAACATATATTCACAGAAAAGAGCTTGCTATATGTGAGATAAAAAAATGCTATGTTCGCTATGGTTTTTATCCAAGGGAAAAAGGTATAGATCGAGGCGGATATGTTGTGTTAAGATTGGAAACCGAAAAAAGTTTTATGAATATAAGTATGTTCTATTACCGCAGGAAAGAATTAATAGCACTTTGTGAGAAAATCGGGTTTCCTAATACGATAAAACGAAAGTGAATATGTTTTTGCCCATCAAAGGAGATCTATTTGCCTACCGCCGTAACTACACGTGGAACGAGAAGAACCTGTTAACAAAATCGAGCGACCGAACCTACACCGTACACTCCGCTACGGCGAGGACGGGCCGCGCGCCTTAAAAGTATACGGAAGAAGGTAACTTAGATGTCAAAAGTAATTAAACGCTCTATATTAGTATTAATTTGTCTTTTTTTAGTTTTTTCTTTATTTGAACAACGCAAATATTATGAGTTTACTTGTAAAAATGATACAAGTATGAAGAATATATTTAATTCAACTC
Organism: Treponema sp. OMZ 803; assembly: GCF_024181165.1. Classification (NCBI taxonomy): domain Bacteria; kingdom Pseudomonadati; phylum Spirochaetota; class Spirochaetia; order Treponematales; family Treponemataceae; genus Treponema; species Treponema sp. OMZ 803. The sequence continues at coordinate 249,579 of NZ_CP051195.1, forward strand.
AAATAAATCAGTTATCAAAAAAAGACTCTATTATGAGGGTATCTGTTGGTAATGTAATCTTCTTAAAAACTCAGCATTTGGGTTTTAGGATTTTTGCTAAACAGAATTTTAGGCAAGTACGCATCAATCAACTTGAAATTTTATATGACAATAAACATAGAATTTTAAAAAAGCATAATGTTTATGAACCAGATGATTCTAACAAGAATAGGGTTATTTTCAAAAATTATGAAGTTGATGGCATTAATTATTCAGGAGTTGAAAAATTAATATTCTCTGATTTTAATATAAAAGATTTTTGTTGGGTAAATTTTTATAATATGTTTAAATGGCGACATGGAAAGGTGAATGATAAATTCCCTGTAAAAATTGTCTGCCATTATTCATTAGATGAAGAAAATTACACAGAAGAAATTGACTACATAGTAGAATGCAAAGAAGCATATCCATCTCGGTTATACAAGATTTTTTTAATCATTTAACTCAACAGAGTAAAAATTAAAACTCCGTAGTCTTCAGAAACAACTACGGACTACCTACCGTACAAATTTACCGGCAAGGAGATGAATATGGTTGAGCCTTGGTTTTAGGAACTTGGGATTTGAATGCTCCAAATAGTTTGAGTGATATTGGTGTATGGTGGTCTGCAACAGGGGCATGGAAAATTTATAAGGGGAAAAAATAAAATATGTATTTAGGGTGGATGAAAAAACATTTATTAATAATAACAATATTACAGTTTAGTTTAGTGATATTCGTGTTAGTTTTTAAGCAAGAGTTTCACTATGGAATATATTTAACTTCATTTTTAGGAGGTTTATTTTGGGGCGCATTACAATATATTATTTGCAAGTTAGTTTATAGAAATTCAAAAAGTTTGAAGATAAATTTAATGCTTGTTATGTGGGATATATTTTTCTATTTTTCTGTTGTATTATCACTTCGAAATTCAAATGCGATAATTCAGATTATGGTTATTTTGTTCTTAGTTAGAACAGAATTAACAATCTTTTATAGAAAGTTTAATATAAAAGGGAAATAGGTAGAGGGTAAGGAAAAATAAAAATAACTAAGATTGGGAATTGAGCAATACAAATACGAACTGTGAAATAGAAGTAAATAATTATATGGGTATAAAAGATTACTTTTATCAGTTTAACTATATCCTCATCCCCCGGACAGCGATTGCAGCGGAAATCCACTTTCAAGCGTTGTACGTCCATGTACAACGCTTGAAGACGAGTTTGATAAAATGTCAAACTCGTTACTGCATAGAACCACGTCCATCCGTGGACGATTGTAGAATCGTGCGATTTTGGGGAGCGGCTATCAAATCTGTACATCCTTGTACAGGTTTGATAGTACGTTTTACTGATACCAAAACATGATACTGTTTAGAACCACCGCCATCCATGGCGGTAGTGAAGGGAAAAATATTTTTTAAATTGAAAACAAAATTTTGTTTTTATTTACAGCCTAACTATCCTCACCCCCGGGACAGCGATTGAAGCGGTATGGTGCAGCGGAGCCGACAGGCGTAGCTTCGAAGCAAGCGCGATGCCTTTTGAAAAGAGACATGCCGGATGCGAGGAGCGGGAAACTGATCCGGATGGGAAGGCAGCAACAGAATTTGTTATGGCAGTTATTCAAACGGATCTTTCGATACCTGATCCGTCTGATCTCAATCTGTTGAAATGGGGTGGGTATGTAGCTGCTATTGGATTAACAGCTACTGTTGAGTATTTTACTATAAAAGCTATACAAAGTTCCATATCAAAAGCAAAAGAAGCTAATGGGCAGCGTAATCTTGAGCTTGGATCTATAACAATTCAGATACAACAAGGAACAAGATCGATCCAGGTTGGTTCGACACGGTTTGCTCTTAATGAAAAAGGAGTGACAAAGCGTCAAGCTCAAAAAGCTCTCGATGAACAAGTGAGTATGTTATCAAATAATAGAGAATATGGGCATCTGGTTAAGAGTAAAAAATTTCAAACAGCTGTTAGTGAAATGTCAGAAAACATTAAGACAAAGCATACTGTTGGAGATGGCGATCAAAGATACATGAGAGTCCTATTTGAATATAACGGTAAAACTTATCGAATTGATATTCGTAATAATGGTAATAATCCAAATTTACTACTATATTAACGATATAAAAGGGATTGTTCATGGATAAAAGAATTCATATGTTGTTGGAAGATGCAGAAAATGATTTATCAAAAAAAGAAGTTCTTGGAATTTTAATGCATATTATAGCAGGGACATATCAATTGATGGATCAATCTTTTTATCTGTGTATTCCTGTTGAATATAGAGATATAAGAATTAGACAAGAAGATGAAAAAGAAATTTTGAATAGACTCATAAGCATAATTAATAAAAAAGGAGATAATATGGAATATGCAATGAAATGCATATCGGACATGCAAAATAATAAAGCATATAAATGTGCAGAAGAGTTGTTTTTGCAAGAAGACTGGGGAAAATATCCTGATTTCTTAGGAACGCTTATTTTTTTTCTGGCAATTTCAGATCGAAAATTTAAGAAATATATTCCAAAAATAATCGAATACTATAACACGATTGATAATGTATTTTTTCATGAAACTGTCGGTGCATTATTAGACGCTTTTTGGGCAAGAGGTGCTTATGGGCAAAGAATAAGAGCAAAAATAAAAGGTTTTATGGTAATGCCTATACTAAGATTTATTTCAAAAGTAATAGAGGTTTCTATGTCAAAAGAAGAAGCTTATAAATACCGTAATTGTCAGCTTAACTCTGTAACAATTCAGATACAACAAGGGAGAAAATCAATTCAACTCAGTTCAGTGCGTCTCGCCCTTAATAAAAAAGGAGTTACGAAAGGGCAAGTTCTAGAAGCTTTAACTGAACAAGTTACTATATTATCAATATCCGATGAATATGGAAAAATGGCTACCAGTAAGGAATTCCAAGCAGCTGTTATGGAAATGTCAAAAAATATTCAAACCAAGAATACAATATATGTTGGTGATCAACCTCATATGAATGTATCATTTACGTATAATAAACAGGAGTATAGGATTGTTATATTGAGCATCGGAAAAAACCTAAAAGACTAGGAGAAAGCATGAATAGAAAAATTAAATTGCTTATGAAAAAAGCTAAGAAAGATACCAACGATATTCATTCGTTGGAAATATTGACAGCAATACTTTTCGCGAATTTTGCATTAGTTGATGAATCGTTTCATTATAGTATTCCTGAATATTATAGGAATATCAAAATAAAGAAAGATGATATTGATGATATGCTAACAGAGCTTGTTGTTATCGTTAATCAGAAAGGGGAAAATATGAGACAAGCAATGGAATGTATAACACAAATGAAAGACGATGAAAATAAGGGGTATGCATGTGCAGAAAAATTATTTTTACAAGAGAATTGGAAGCAATACCCTGATTTCTTAGTAACCCTTATTTTTTTTCTTTCAATTTTTGATGAGGAGTTTCAGAAATATATTCTAAGAATAATTGAATACTATAATACGATTGATAATGTATTTTTTCATGAAACAATCGGTTCATTATTAGATTGTAAAGGATACCTACAATCTATAAGTAGAGAATGAAAACTTACAATTATGATGTATACTGTAACAAAAACTTATCTACTCTTCCTCACAGAACGAGTTACAGCCGTATGTGAAAAGCTATATCAAATCTGTACATCCTTGTACAGGTTTGATAACACGTTTTGTTCAGCAAAATGTGCTTCTGCTTAGAACCACCGACGTCCGTGTCGGTACTGAGGGAAAAACACCGCGGGAACAAAGCGGAAGCGGTAAAAAGATTTGAGCAGTATGGTGTAGCGGAGCCGACAGGCGTAGCTTCGAAGCAAGCGCGGTGCCGATACTTGTGTACTTTTACAGAATATTGATGGTACACAAGTATCGGCAGTCCGCCAAAGAAAGATACATATTAAAAGGTTTTTGGGTAAATCCATGAAAGCAGATAACAAATTAAAAGAACAAATTAATGATATACTTTCAGAATGGAATCCTTTAGATGTACCTGCTTTTATAGCTAGTGAGGAATATATGAATTATGTTGACTCAATCATTAATATAGGTCGAAATATAAATGCGTTACGGAGATATTTCATTAGCCTTATTATTGATCGATTGGGGTTAGAATATGACCCATCAAATTTAGAACAAATAAATAGCATAGAGAATGTAATAGAAAAGGTTATGAATACTTTACTGAAAAGCGGTAATGTCTGACGCGATATATCTATCTGTGAAAGATATTGTCCAACGGCTGAATAATAGCGGAGGTAGAATTGAAATATATGTTCAGAAATTGGATGGCTAAAAGAATAAAGTATGTATGTTGGCGTTGGGGTACGTCTACAAGTCACTTGGAAAAAGGAGAAATAATGAGTTCTGAAATAAAACTAAATTTGGTGGCATGTTTATGTATTTTCGTTGCAATTATCTTTGTAATTATGCTTGTTTTATTTGATAAAAAAATTGGAGGAAACGTTTTAAATACAAAAAGTTATAAAACAGAAACTTTTTTTATTGCAGATAAGAATTACGGAAAATGTATTAAGGAGATAATTAGAATATCATGAAAGGCTTAATCATTAAATATATATGTATCATTCTATGGTGTTGGGTTACAGTGTCGATTCCTTGTTTCTCCGAAGAAACTTTTGAAAGGCAGCTGGAAAAAAACATTGAAAGGATAGGTATCGAAAATTATTATCTATTGGAAACTATATATAGAGAACGCCACGGTTCTGTACCCTTCATTGCTGTCTATTGTGATGGTGGATTTTATTCATTGTATGACACAGGATTGGAATGTGAAAAGATAGGAAATAAACGATATTTTTTTGATTATAAGGTTAATGATAGTATCAAGAAACTTTCGACGGAGATAGCTGATAAAAATATGCCTCTCAATGATTTTATCAACACCTATTTAGCGAAAAATGAACATGATGAAAGCTATAGGATATCTGATTTTGGCTATAGTCCATTTTTATCGTCAGAAATGATGGAAGCTATCTTGTTTGCCGCGCAGTATAGTTATGATTTTTTAATTTTAGCTGAGAACGGTTATGAACATGTGATAAAATTATATTTGCCGGATTCGTATGAATATGCTTTAAAATATTATGAGAAGATATACGGATTGAAAAAATAAAAGTAAAAACTTGCAAGTTTAAACGGCAATACCGCTTAACAATTGGCATGGATGGCGTAGTTTTATAGGCAAGCATTGAAAAAGTTAGAAGCGCTGTCAATTATTCATATTTGTGTGTTTTCGCATTGTATTAAGAGTACAAAAAAGTTATAAATATAAGCGGGTTTAATCCGGAACTTTAGAGGTTGGCATGGAAAAATATTTTTTATCTTCAGATGAAAATAAACAATTAGAATATGTAAGAGAATGTGAGTATATACGATATGTAAAATTTTCAACAGGGAAATTAGCAGTGATTGCAAAAATTAGTGAGCCTGTGCAATGGAAAGATAAAAAAGGTTTCCATGGATCTGATTATGTTGTTATTACATCACGACATGAAGGTTATGATATAAAGAACATAACATACTTTCCAACTTTTGTGTATGTAACTGTCTTAAAAAATAAAGATTATGATTTGATTGAGGAAATAGTAGCGGATGATTTAATTACAATTGGAATAGGAGAATTATATGAAACTTATGATAGAGCAAAAAATCATATATTTGATTAATTTTTTTATATACTAATTTAAAAATAGGATCCTGTTGGGAAGATGCAAGAAAAGATGTACTGAAGTAATGAGATTTTTGAGGAAAGTAAAGTTTACGTTATCAGAGGAAAAGTTAAAGGCTTGTGAATTGTCAGCTGGGTCAATACTGCCTGATTCTTATTCTGATGGACATAGAAGAAGATTCGCAAATGAAGAATATAAACCGATTGATTAAGGGAAGTATTTTTTTTCTGCTCTTTTTTACACAAACGCTTTATGCCGACATATCTTTTGATAAAGATAATGCTATGTATTATGAGAGCCTGAAAAACAACTATCGAATAGAGGAGTTATATATACAAAATAATACGTATTATGTGAAAGTTAAAGATAAGTGGTTAGTCTTTTACGAAGGTAGGTTGATAGGTGAATTTAATTATACAAGCCTCGTTGTAACAAAGAACGGTCTATTGGGAAAAAATAATACGTATACATTATTATCGAATGATTTAAAAGTATTACAAGATAATTTACTGTGGGCAAGTATAAACGATAACGGGATTATAATAAAAGAGAAGAATAAAGAGTTGTTGGCGATATCTCCTGATGGTTCAAAAAAGACTTTAAAGGGGTATGATTATGCAGAAATGTGTTCTAATGGGTTCTATATTGCATGGAATGTTACAAGATTAATACCGCGATGGTTTTTATTAAATACTAAAGGTAAAATGATTGCATCAACTGATGAAAACATAATAGAATTTGATGGAAAATTTTTTATTAAGAAGGATAATAAAATTATAGTTATAGAAAACTATAAAAAGAAAGTTCTTGATGAAAAATATAGTGATTTTATGGATGGGAGAGAATATATATTTTTATTTAATAACGGTACAAAAAGATGGGAGGTACATGATAGTAACCTTAATTATGTGCTTGAAATAGATTTACCAAATGTTTCAACTAGTATGGTTTGTCATAATATTTTTTTAATATATGATAGGCAAGCAGAGATATTGATAATGTATAAAATTGATACGCACACATCGATGATAATCGATGACTATCGAATCGGAGAAGACTATTTATTTATAAAATACGAGAATGCTTGGAAGAGAATTTACTAATTCGATAAAATTATGATTTAGAAGATGTTCTTGACTATGAAAACAAAAATTTGCTTTTATTCACAGCTAAATTCTCCTCTTCCTCGGACAGCGATTGAAGCGGATATCCTCTATACAAGCGTTGTACGCCCTGAGTACAACGCTTGAACACAAGTTTGACGAAATGTCAAACTCGTTGCTGCTTAGAACCACCGACGTCCGTGGCGGTTCTGATACGGTGAGGATTTTCAGAAGCAACGTTTTGGCCAAAGCCAAAACTTGCAAGTTTAAGCGGCAATGCCGCTTAAACATTGGCATGGATGCTGCTGGTTTAAACAGAAGCGATGTTTCGGCTTCGACCGAAACTCGTCGTCAAAAGCGTACAAGATGGGAGTGATTATAGTATATGCAGCGATATAATGTAACTATTGAACGAAATAGAACTTTGAACGGTTGTTCTAACAAACTCATAACTATTGCAAGAAAAAATAATGTTAATTTAGATGATTTTTTTCAAAATTATAAAGGAATAGAAGGTTTTACTGCGAGTATGAAAACTATGTATTCTGTATCGCTTTGTATAGATCAAGTGCGTGAAGTATCAATAAATTGCTATGGGTTTGACATAGGTATTTTTGATATAGATTGCTATTCATTTTCTTCAATATACAATGAAATAATTTTTTCATCTCACAATTATTTTTCAGCATATAAAAATCGACTGAATAGTTCTTTCCTTTTTTCAACATATTCTGATGCTTTTGATTTTTTACAGTATCATAAAAAAATAGATGATTGTATGTATGATGTTGAACATACTGAGTTGCTGAGTATTTATAGGGTGCTAAGACCGAATTAGAAAGAATAACTAAGATGAAGAAAAATAGAATTATACTTTATTGTGCTTTACTGATTTTGTTTTTAATTATTTTTACCTCCTTTTTTATCATTCCAATATTCTTTGATTGGTTGACTGATAAAGATACTAGGGAGCTAACCTTTGAAGAAGATGTAAAGGTTTCTAAAGTAATTGAAGATTTTTATTCTGATTGTTTTAAATTAGACTATGCTAAGATTAAGAAATTTTTTTTTAAGGGAAAGGTCAATATAGAAATAATAGATGGATATAATTTATTAACAGATTATGAAGATGATCGTTTTGGAACTATAGAGACTGAAAGTGATTTAAACAGAATTGGAATTGCCTATAATCAGTATGTAGGGGGTTTGATAAAAAAACAGATTGTTTTAAAGGAATTCGTAAAGCAGCCTTATGATTATCCAGTCGGAAATGTTTATTATATAAGTATAGATGTACAATATGAAAATGCAAAAACGCATCAGTATTTCTTTATAATAAATGGACATAAACAGTTTGAAATTTATGAGTATAAAATAGAAATTCTATGAAAATAAGGAAAATCTACACGATTATGACACTAATAGATTGTTTAGAAATTAAATTAGAATGAGTGAAGCGATTAAAGCTACAAGGGGTACATCATACTTGGTTTATTAATTGAAAAAAAATATGGAGTAGGTAATTTAGGCACTGCACTACTATTGACTATTCCAATTTAAATTTTGCTAGGAATAAAAATGGATCTAAACTTTTTATCTATGCTAATGTTTATCTATTTTGTTGTTTCTATAATCATATTCATAACTCCAATACATAGGATGTTGAAACATTCATATTCAGAAATGCTGGAGTATTTATATTCAAAGAATATGATAGAGGAGATAAAAATAATTGAAGATTATATATATGGCATATCAAGTTTTTCTCAACGTAAAGAATTAAGTAATTTTTATGAGAAAATAACACAAGATGAATATTTGAACAACTTAAAACAGAAGTATTTAAATAACCGAAAATTAATTATGAAAAAGTTTATTAAATATATTATATTTGTATTTATGAGTATAATAATGTTTGTTATTATTTTATTTTTACTAGAGTTTATATAAAGCTGTATAGAATTAAGGATTGTTTAGAAGTTCATATAAAGGTTTATGTTTGATATAAAATAATGATTCTATGAATGATGATAAAAAATATTTAAAATATGGTGAATAGATGAATTGAATATGCTTCTAGTGCAAATAGAATAGGGATACTCTCTTCTTCATAGAACGAGTTACGGCCGTATGTGAGGAATAAACAGAAATAGGGAAGGTAGTCCTTCGGACAGCGATTGAAGCGGCATCAGACCGCGAAGCGATAGCGAGCTTCAAGCCAATAATCCGGTGAAGTATACCGACCCGGATGGAAGAAGATTTTTGATGTCCATTGGTGGAGAAGAAACTGGGATAATTTAATAAGTTTAAGTGTTAATGCTGCAGAATTTGTAACAGGTGTCAGAGCTTTTTACGGCGCAGCGATGACTATTCATGGTTGATTGAATATCGCTTTATCTATTTGTAAAATTACTTATACAACAATCATGGCTGATATGTATGGTGATGATTATGCTGATGGGATAGATTCAAGATTGCCAGATACAGCATTAGGTTTTGTTGGATATATGATGGGATCTTTTGCTGATACTATGGTTAGTTATACGGATTCTGCTTTACCGGAAAAAGAGGGGGCTTTATTTGATCTTTTCGACACAGGATGTAGAATAGCTCTATCATTTTGTGCTGGAAAGTTCAATAAAGCTGTCGATTCGTTTGTAAAAGAAGTTGGAAGCATCATTCCTAATGATAAATTAGTACAACTTCAAAAATATTTAGAAAGGGCTGAAAAATTTACTGCTGTAAATTTTATTAAAGGTATTATCGAAAATATAAAACAGATAGGTGAGTAAATATGCTTTTTATTATCAGAAGTTTAATCTATCTTTTTGCATCGGTTATGTGTGTTGTAGGGATATTCTTTACTTATCAAGATGCGGATAATGAATATTTTAAAATTTTTAAGCTTCTTGTGCTTATATTGGCTGTTATAGTATTTATTGTTTTTTCGCTTCAGGATTTCATAGATTTTATAAAGATTGTGAGGAGGAAGTAATTTTTTTTTGAAGCGACGAATCAGACGGCGTGTATATTTTCAAAAGAGGAGGAGACGGGCGTTAAACACTACGGCGCGCGCTACCTTGACCCGAAGTATAGTAGGGGGCTGTCGGGGCGACCCGGCGCTGGGCGATTATATACCGACTAGAGGTGCAGATGCATCAAAGCTTGCAGGACTGGGTGGGGTATATAATACTGTCAATTTACATCTTTATCATTATTCTGGAAATAATCCTGTGAAGTATATAGATCCAGATGGAAAGGTCGTTTTTGTATCTGCCACTATCGTATGGGGAGTCAATACTATATTACTTAGTTACGGAATAGGTGCTTCTCGAAAAGATGAATATGGTTTTGCTTTAAGGCATCCAATAATATCAGCAGATAGATGTAAATGGGTATCAACTTTGAGAAAGATAATGAAAAAGCAGTTTATTCTTTTATTAATTTTAATAGCTCTATTTCTTATCGTTTGTTTTTTGTTTTTTTTACTTGCCTACGACCAGCAAATCAAAAACTACATACCATACGGATCGGGAAAGAAAAAAAACTTACAGATATTTATAGATATAAGTGTTAAAAAATTGTTTTTATTGAAGGTAAAAATAAAAAAGATAAAATTAAGGTGTTTTGTGATTCTGTTGAAATAAAAGAATGGTGCGAAAATCATGATGTTTTAATGCTGTTTATGGATAAAGATAGACATGCGATAGCATATCCACTTTATACTTATTTTGATGATTTGGAGAGAGAACCTTTTTATGATGCTATTTGGTTTGAAGTTCCATTTGAAAAGGAGCTCCCTGAAGATTATGTATTTGTTAAAAGATTAACGAAAAATTCGTTTAGAATTAAAGTGAAATAATATATCGTTGAACCGATTGTCGAATCTGTTCGTAGGAATAGGTCGGTAAGAGGGAACAGAAAAGAGTGTGAGGAATATGTATTAAAGCTTCCGTACTTGTACAATCAAATAATGATATGGTAGCTTAATACATCTAAATAAATACTTTTTGTGTTGAAAAAATATTCTGTGTAGTCATTGATATTAACTAAGGGGGATGAATATGATTATGGTGGTTTTTCCTGTTTGTGCAGTTACATTCTGGTTCTTTGTAAAAGCTTTTAAAAAATTTGATTCCGAATTTGCTAAAGAACGAAAAAAATTTGTCGAATATCTGGATACAATAAATGATATTGAGACTTTAAAACGAATCGGGGAAATAAATATGTTTGGAGTTCGTGAAAAATGGTATCCAAGGTATACGGATCTAATTCCTTATCTTGAATATAAAATTCAACAAACAAACGATGATAATTTTAAAACTTACCTAATTGAATATAAGAAATTTATAAAACATTTTTTGTGTACTATGCCATTTATTGTTCTGTCAGTAATGATTCCTATATTATGTATTATTTCTTTTTTCCGTAATTAAACGTATAAAATCTTTCTGTTTTGAAAGGTGCCAAGTCAGCACCTGTAAAAGGAGTAGCGGAAAATGTCACACGTATAAAAAATAGAAAACATATTGGCATTGATGTTGATAGAAACATTATTTCATTTTGAGCAATGGAGTAGTAAAAATGGCATTAGTTCATAATTTTTTTGTTATTCCGTCTTTACATGATGTTACTAATAAAATTAATAATCAATTGGATTTAAAATGTATGTCAAAACGATATAAGCATATCTCAATTCATGATGATATAATTATTTTTATTTTTAAAACTTTGAAATGGTTTAAATCAGAAAATAACACTAAAACGAAGACAACAAAAGGCCTTTTTTATTATGGCATTAGTTTAATTGAATCTGATAATTTGAATACTTTTCTTCGCATAGTTGTCTTATGGAAAGAATTATTTAAATTAGCCCCTGAGACGGATGTAATACCGGAATCTAGTTATAGTAAAAAAGAAATTATATCACAAATTGATAATTTAATTAGGCTATTAGAATATGCAACTAAAAATAATAAAATTATTTTACATTTGGGAATTTGAAATATTTAGTGTATTAGTTCTGTGCAAAGAAAAACTAAGTTTTTCATGTGTTTAGAGGAAAGATCGTCTATGGACGATAAAAAAATGCTTGGTTTGCTAGTGATGTACAACTAAATTGGCAAGTAGAGCTACAAAAATTGGTAAAGTAGTTGCTGCTATACCGCAGTAAAGGAGTGTTAAATGAATTTTAATTTGGGTGTGTGTAGAATTATTGAACAAATTATTGAATGCAGTATCGGAGATATTGATTTATATAGTTTTTTAGAGAATATATGGGGTATATATATACTTATAAAAGATAAAGGAAATTTAGATTTTCAACATATTTTTCATGAGAGTTGGGGTTATATTGATGAAATTATAGGATTAAATATTGAAGATAAAAATATTTATACAACAATTTTACCAAAGTTTAAACAAAATATGATTAAATTTTTATAATATCGCTATATGCGAATCAGAGAAACGAAGTAAAGGCTACACAAGATGCTTCATTATTGATGGAAATAAATGGTATAACACTTCGCGATGTACCGTTGTATGTAGCTGGATGTCAGCCGTGTGAAGCACGGACTCTCATTTGAGCAGATTCTGCCGGCTTTCGATGCCCCATACTTTCTGGAGAAGAAACTGGGCTGACTAGGCAAAATCGGTTATGCCCAATTTTTTGTTTTAAATGCAGTATTTATAAGGTTTGCAGAAAACATCAGCCCAGGGAGCACGAGCTTCTTGAGATGGTTGATGATTTCTATCTTGAGGAGAAATAAATATGAGAAATATAGCGATGCTTCCTTTTATGCTTGTTTTTCTGATTGTAGGCTGTCATAAGACTTCAACTGCTATTGAAAGGGAACTCTATAAATTGAGTTATGGTCGATATGAGATTGCAGGAGGAGGAATGGTTGATAGATACTATACGGATTATAAAGGCAATACAATAACAATGCCATTGCTTCCCTGTGGATTGTTCTTATATTTTTCTGATAATGAAGAACTACCGATCTTAGACTACCAGAAAAGAATTGAAGATGTGGGCTTTTATCCGATGCATAATGTACAAAAAGTAATGATTTATCAAAAAGGATTGGTTGTTTTAAATGACGCCGATAAAATATATGAAATCAGCTTAATGAATCCTTGGGACTATACCGAAAAGGAGAATATTTCAGATTCAGATAAGGAACATAGTATCAAGGAGTATCACTTTATAAATAACGGAAAAAAATATAAAAATATTTATGCACATACATTTGGCCTACAGGATAATGATAAGAATAAGAAATATAAAGTTTCATACTCTACTCCTATTATTAATGGGATAACAAAAATTGGACTTTGTAGCCATAGATATTTAGTAGGCGAAACGATCTATTCATTTTTTGCCTTTGATATAAAGAATCAAGAAATTACATATTTTTTTGATGAAGAAGAGTATAAGGATTTTTGCTATAAGAATATTTATTCTACCGGTTTTGAAATGCTTATTTCTTTGTATTGTTATAAGAACGGAAAAAGTATAATAAAATGAAAAAGATAGGAATACTTTATGTTATTTTTCTATGTTTTCAATATACGCACAGAGTAAAGATATCAATTTGTTAAAAGATATTTCCAATTCTGTTCCTAAAAATTGCTTTTGAATTGTGTCCTGAAATATTGCGAAGGTGCAAGACTTTAAATATTACTCTTGGAATTGAAATTTATAATGATTTAAAAAGTTGATTCTGATACCATGTTTTGGATGGAAAAATGTGCTTATATTTAGAATCAACAACTACATATCAGTACTAAGAGTGGGGAAAAGGTTGAGCCATAAATGACCAGATATATTAGATGTTTTGATAAATACTCAGACAGCTATATAGAAGAGTATAAGCTTCCTATAAATTTGAACTTGAATGATTTGATAAATCATTTGGGGGGTAGAGCAAGCAATGATCCAATGTTATATTACTGCTATAAGATTTACGAGAATGAAAAGGATTTTTATGAAAAGAATTTTCATATAATTTTGAATTTTGTAAAATATGATTATTTTTTAGAGTGTGATGCCTAGCAGCTATAAAAACTTACTGAAGTAATGGAATTTTCACGAAAAGTAAAGTTTACATTAGATGGGAAAATATATTTTAAAAGAATAAATAATAAAAAGCTTTCTTCTCTTCCCGCAGAACGAGTTACGTCCGTATGTGAGGGATAAACAGAAATAGGGGGTAGGGCACTGACACCCCCCAGACAGCGATTGAAAACGTATGGGATTCATGGTTATCCAGTGTATCCTGAACAATATTTAAAATGATATCCTGAGTAATTTAAAAGTCAAGGAACATAGAGAACAAGAGAGAAATAAATCAAAAGAAGAAAAACATGGGACTTCTGATTGGGAAGACCCTGAATCAGAGGATTATGTAGAGTGGCAAAAAAAACAGGAAGAAGAGGACATGAGGCAAAACCTAAAGGAGCTCCTGATAGGAGAAAAAGAGAAATAGATGAAGACTATGCTCAATAATAAAATACTAGAAGGCTGTAATGAAGAACAAAAAGAATTGATGCGCAAAGTCTGTTTTGAAGATGATCAAAATCATACAGAAGAAACGATTTTCCTTTTAAGGATGATAATTGACATACAGCCAACTGTTCCTTATGCGTTTGCATTACTTGGATCAATATATCTTGATCAAGCTCAATTGCTTGATGCAACATATCATTACGACAAAAGAAGACGAAAATATATCGTTGCACGTCGTAAGCTTTATCGTGATGCTATTGCTCATTTTGAGAAAGCTATTGCATTAAAGCCAGATTCGCCGGGTACTATTTTATTATTAGCACGTGCGTGCGAACAGTGTTCGTTTTTAAAACGGGCGGTGAGATATTATGATTTGTATTTAACGTTTAAGCCTCATAGAGCAGAAATATACTATGCTAAAGGAATGATCTATGAATATCAGCAAGATTATCCAACAGCACTTACGTTGTACGAAAAGGCCTTATCATTCGAACCCGATAATGAAATGTATAAAGACCGTATAATGAAGTTACAAAAAAGAAATAATCATACTACAAAGACATCTAAGAAATGATAAAGATTTCCCGTAATATAGGTGAGGTTATGCTTAAAGTCGATATTGCAATTGTAGTAAGACATCCGATACTGCCTACGCGTGAGATAACGCCTATTTTTGACATTAAAGCAACTGCTGAGCATTCTGCTAATACGCCGCGAATTTCACCCTCCGGTAAAGAATATTGCAATTTCAGAGAATCTTATGTTCGCTATGATGTTGTTCCTGAAATACTAAAGGGGAGTAACCATGATAGTATCATTCATGATTTGAATACCTATTTTAAATCGAAAATAAAAGATAGACAAAAGCTTGAATTATTTTTGCAAAGTGGTGGGAGTGTAACCTATGAAGTTTATCTGAATGAACTACATGATGAAAATATATTTGAATTGTCTCCACGGATTCTAGGTGAATGTGCTGATTTGGGTATACCATTATGTCTGACTATATTGATGGCGAGTGAAAATATAGTCTCTGACAATACAGATTATAAGATTCTAGATTTTGTAACTGTTTCCGTTGAACAGCCAATATCATCCTTTGTGGATAATGCTCATACGCATAACTTTAATAATGGAATAGTTTATTATCCACACAAGATACCTTTAAATGGAGATACTTATTTAGAGAATGAAATTGATAGAGCTATTACTGTTTATAAAAAACAAGCTGTTGATATGTATTTATCGATAAAAGAAAAAGCACGGTGTAAAATAATATTATGTCTAAAAACTTATTATCATTATGCTTTTGAACTTTCTTCCGAAATATGTAAGATGTGTGCTGAGTTGAATATTGGAATTATGGTATATTTTTAATCAACTTATTGAAAAGAGCTTGTTAACCAGTGTACATTCTTGTCCGTTGTGAAACTACAAGGAGACAGGTAAAAAGCACCGCAGGCATATCTTTGATACGTTGAGGATTAATTTTTTTGAAGCGATGAGGCAGACGGGCCTTCAAAGAAGATAAAGCTACCGACCGGAGGAAGCTATAAGCTTGAGCACCGAGGAGAAGGGAACACAAGGGCGTTGCCGTAGAGTAAGTATGTGTTAAGTAGCGTCACAATGAACTTAGGGTTACAGACGAAAGTCGGGGACGGGCAAGGTAATCGAAAGCGAATACTATGAGGTAAAATAGTGAAAAAATATTATCTTATCATATTCTTTTTTGGGGTAAGTATTTTTCTTATTACTGGTCAAGAAATTATAAAACCAGAAGATGCAGAAACAATTGCACGAGCGAAAGATTTTTATCTTAGTGGTAAAGATTTATCTGAATTAACAAAAACAGGATTAGCTGGGGATATATACGATGGAATATGCGTATTTAATTATTATGCATATTCAGCATTTGATATCAATAAAAAAAATGAATGGATTGAGTTTTTAGCGGAAGAAGATTTTGCATTTTTTGAGTGGGAACTTTCACGTAAGCTAATAAATTCTGAAGAAGACAATGATAGTAAAATAAGAGCTTTATATTGGATTTTTTCTGCTGAAAAAGACGGAGAAAATAATGCAAAAATTTTTATTAAAAAAGAAAAGTTAGAAATTGAAAGTCCTTATCCTCAGTTGGGAAAAGATATTTACAAAAAAGAAAATAATAAAGTTCTAGATTATGAAATAGAAGTTTTAACCGATTATGCCTTGCGAGGAGGAAAACAAGAAGCTTATTTTTTGTATGAATATTATAAAAAATATAAGCAAGATGAAGCAAAAGTTATTTATTGGCTTAGAATAGGAGCTCAAAACAATAGTGCAAAGTGTCAGTACGAGTATAGTAAGTATTTGTTATCTCAAGACGATGAATACAATAAAATACGTGGAAGATTTTGGATAAGGAAAGCTGCTAAAAATGGACACGAAGATGCAAAACAATTAGCAAAAGAATTGGGAGAAAGTGAATATTGTATTACTCTCATTTCTCAAGAGAAAACTTTTAATTTATCAGCTGCGGAGTTAAGTGAATTAACAAAAAAAGCTTTAACAGGGGATATTAGTTCGGGGACTCGAATATGGGAGTATTATTCTTTCTCTTTTTTTGATTATGATTTAATTGATAAATGGGAGAGCATTTTAGTTGAAAATAGTAATGATAACGTTTATACATGGAATCTTGCATATACATTGTTATTTTTTTTCAAAACGAAACACGATTTTTTAAAAATCGAGCATAATACTATTAGAGGTGGATATTGGTGTATAATCTCGGCTGAAAATGGTAACAAAAGTGCTGGAGAAGAAGTCAAAGATAGAAATTTATCACCTAAAAGTCCATATCCTCTTTTAGATACAGCTTTTTACAAAGAAGCAAACGATAAGATATCCGATTATGAAATAGAAGTTTTAACCGATTATGCCTTGCGAGGAGGAAAGAAAGAAGCCTATAAACTTTATGAGTATTATTGGGATTATAAACATGACAAGCAAGAGGCAGTTTATTGGTTACGGATAGGGGCACAAAATAAAAATGAACAGTGTCAGTATGAATACGGGAAATATCTCCTTGCCGAAGGTAATGAGAATGACAAGATAAGGGGGCTTTTTTGGATAAAAAAAACGGCTAAAAACGGATACGAAGAAGCAGAAAAAATAGTGGGAAAGTTAAAAGAAAATGAAGAGTAATTGTTTTTATTCGCAGCGTAACTATTCTCTCTCCCGGACAGCGATTGAAGCGGTATGGTGCAGCGGAGTCGACAGGCGTAGATTCGGGCGTAAATAGGCGCTTTGTTCATTATTCCAAGGAAAGGATTAGGGTGCAATGAAAAAGATAAAATATTTATCAATGCTTTGTATGTTTGTAGAATTACTCATTGCATGTTCAAACCAAGGAAAAAGAATAAAAGATTTATGGAAAGTGGAAGATACTGTAAATTACCAAAATTTTACGGATGATGAAAATAAAAAAATAGAAAAACTTCTAAATGCTTTTTCTTTGGAAGAAAAAATAGATAAGTTAAATTGGAATAGTGGATACTCTCAACAATGTTATGTATTAAGAAAACTATATTTTGAAAGAATTATTCCAAGGGAAGTTTTTCTGGATGGCTGTGCTTCTGTATACAAGCGATATGAAGCTAATCAAACTAATATTTCTTTTCATACTCTGGGATATGCAGTTTGTCTTTATTATCTGGGAGAAAGGAAGCAGGCTAATGAATTGTTTATAAAAATTTTAGATAAATCAGCTGAGAAATATTTTGCTCCAAAAAGGGATTACGAAATAATAGTGACTGTATGTAGTAAATTACTTGGATTAGCAAACAGTAATAATTTAAAGACAGATGAATTCCTTTTCAATATGACCGATGATGATATAATTAATATATTTTGCGGAAATTAAAAATAAAATATTTTTATAGAATTGATAATTATTTAATATTGAGTATATAGTTAGTTATGTCTAGCGTTATGGTTTTTCTTGGTGATAATTGAAAGAGAAAAAGAATTATACATCTACAGATCCTTTGAATAATTCGTATAGCGCTTATAAATATGCTAATACTTATGGAGATTAACTATGTCAAGAAAACTGAATATTTTTATACTTTTTTTGATAACAGTTTTGTGTATGTTATTTCCTGAAAATATAAAAAATAATCCAACACTTGTTATAAAACGTGAAGAATGCAATGGTATGATGAATTCTCTCGATTGTGATGTTTTGATAGAAAAGAAGATAGGAGACGAATATATTCTTTATAAAGAATATACGATTTCTAATTTTGAGATATTAGGGGACAGTTTTAATTACACAAGAAAAGACCTATCTCTTGCAGGTGGGGAAAGAATTGTTTTGTCAATGCGACCAATGAAATATCGTATAAAGTGCGTAACTCCATTTGATAAACAACATGAATATTTGAATAAAAAATATGATTGGATTTCTGATTATGTATATGTTGATTTTACGTATGATTCTATCGCAACAATAGTTATAAATCCAAAAATTGATGAATTTGGTTATTCTGGGGGCTGGGAATTAAACATTGTTTATAAGTAAGATGGATATGTTTTTTGGTTTCTATGATATAATGTGCTGGTAAGTATGAGTCTATTATAAATTGTAAAAGATCAGAAGAATCAAATAATAAACGAGGACAAAGATATGAAAAGGAAGCTTTTAATAGGTATGCTCTTAGTGGAGGCTGTTATGCTGTTTTCACAAGAGATACAGTTACAAAGTTATATCGGTAAATGGAAGGTTGACCGTATTTTTACTGTTAATGAAGACTATCACGTTATCGGTGATTTAATAAAGAATGAAGCTTATGCGTACATGGGAGTGATTATTGAATATGATAGGGAAGGTATCGTACTTGACGGTGAAAAATTTATAAATACGAGGGAAATTCAGGAAAACTTTTTTACAGATGAACAGTTAAAGTATTATACGAGAGGTTCTTGGTATCCCGGCTATACTTTTAAGGATTTAGGGATAACCGAAAAAATTATCAAGGAAATTTTTGTGCATGCAAAAAATAATAGGGGGATTTCTATTTTTGGGGCTGTATTTTATCAAATAAATGATAATGAATTAATAATAAAATATCGTGGTTGGTTTTATCATGCGGTACGCATTAGATAATTAAAAAACGGTATTTATCGATATACAGCACTGCCGAGTTTTTATCAAAACCGGAAGGAGAACACAAGGATATGAAGAAGATATTTTTAATCAGCATGATTTTAGTGGAGACGGCTATGCTGTTTTCACAAGAGGTACAATTACAAAGTTATATCAGTAAATGGAAAGTTGACAGGTATTTTACTATTACTGATGATAGTGCTTATATGCATTTTACTGATTTAACGAAGAGAGAGGCGTCTGCATATGATAAAGTAATTGTTGAATATGATAAGGAAGGAGTAGTGCTTGATGGTGAAAGATTTATAAAAGCGGAAAAGGTTGAAGAAATGTTCTTTACAGATGAGCAATTGAAAGCTGCGACGAAAGATGTTGTGTATTCAGGGTATACTTTTAAAGATTTAGGAATAACGAGTAAAATTATCAAAGCGATTTATGTGGAGCATCTTAACGGTAGGGAAGAGCGCCCTCTTTTCGGGGATACCTGTTATCAAATAAATGATAATGAAATAATCATTGCTTATCTCGGTTGGTTTTACCATGCAGTACGCATTAGCCGCGCAGGGAATAATCCGGTAAAGTATACTGACCCGGAAGCCTGTACGTCCTTGTACAGCTTTAGGTACCCTGTCGCGTTACTGACAGGATGTCAGGGGCGTCAATAGGAATACAATATGCGTTAGATAAGCTGATTGAGTTTTTCGCTGATAAATTCGCTCTTTTCTTTTAAGCCGATGGAACCGGTTTCGAGCATGATGACGTTCGGCTGCTTTGCATCGAGTTTAACCCGTCCCGCAGACTCTTTTATCATGCGAAGCAACTTATCGATAGAAATCTTTGAGACCTTCGCAAAGGTGATGCGCACGGTTCCGTTCCGCTCTTTAAGCGAGGCGATTGCAAGTTTTGCACAGATAATTTTAATTTCAGCAAGAGAAAGCAGGCTTTCAGCTTCTTCCGGAACGGGGCCAAACCGGTCGGACAGTTCCGCGTAGAGCCTATCCAGTTCTTCCGCGGTACGGACGGCGGCGATTTTTTTGTATATTTCCATCTTTGTTTCCGGCACGCGGATATAGCTGTCGGGGATAAAGCCCGTGTACTCAAGCTCTATGACCGGTTCCGTTTCAGGCTCGTAACCGGCGTTTTGCAGCCGTTCCACCGCCTCTTCCAAAAGCCGAAGGTAAAGGTCAAAGCCGACGGAATAAATGTCGCCTGATTGCTCTTTTCCCAACAGATTCCCTGCGCCGCGGATTTCCATATCCTTCATCGCAATTTTAAAGCCGGAGCCGAGTTCCGTAAAATCGGAGATAACCTGCAGCCGCTTCATCGCAACCTCCGACAACGCCTTGTTTTCAGGATAGAGAAGGTACGCATAGGCCTTTCTGTCGGAACGCCCGACGCGGCCGCGCAGTTGGTACAGCTGCGAAACGCCGTACATATCGGCGCGGTCGATGATGATGGTGTTCGCATTGGGGATATCGATACCGTTTTCGATAATCGTAGTAGCAATAAGGACATGAAAGCCGCCCATGTTGAAGCGGCGGAAAATATCTTCAAGTTCGGTTGCGCTCATCTGCCCGTGGGCAATATCGATAAGCACTTCGGGGATGAGCTGCTGGATCTTATACCGCGTTTCTTCGAGGCTCTCTACACGGTTATGCAGATAGAACACCTGTCCGCCGCGGTCAACTTCAAAACGGATTGCCTGTGCAATTCTTTCGGGGTCAAACGGAGAAATAACGGTTTCTACCGGACGGCGGTTTTGCGGCGGCGTGGTTAAAAGGCTCATATCGCGGATTTTTAGCAGGCTGATATGCAGGGTACGCGGGATGGGGGTCGCACTCAAAGAGAGGCAGTCGATATTTGTCTTCATCTGCTTGAGCCGTTCCTTGTCTTTAACCCCGAACCGCTGTTCTTCATCGACAATCATCAGTCCCAAATCTTTAAACTGCACATCTTTTTGGATAACGCGGTGTGTGCCGATAACGATATCAAGCTCGCCGTTTTTCAGCTGGGTTAAAACTTTTTTCTGTTCAGCCTTTGAAACAAAGCGGGACAGCCGTGCGAGTTTTACCGGAAATTTTTGAAAGCGTTCCTGAAAGGTATCAAAATGCTGCTCCGCGAGGATGGTGGTCGGCGCTAAAAAGGCTGCCTGCTTTCCGCTCATCACCGCTTTAAATGCCGCCCGCATCGCAATTTCCGTCTTACCATAACCGACGTCGCCGCAGATGAGCCGATCCATCGGTATCGGTTTTTCCATATCGGTCTTTACATCGGCAATACAGGTCAGCTGATCTTCCGTTTCCTCATACGGGAAGGCGGCCTCAAAAGCGGTTTGCCATTCGTTGTCTTTCGCAAAGGCAAAACCGGCGGCGGCTTTGCGGCGGGAATATAGGTCGATGAGCTTATCGGCAATATCTTCAACCGACTTTTTAACCTTGTTTTTCCGGTTTTCCCACGCCTTAGAGCCGATGATATCCAGCCGCGGCGCTTCGCCTTCGTTGCCGATATACCGCTGCACGAGGTTCGCCTGCTCGATCGGGATAAACACCGTTTCGTCCTGCGCGTACAGCAGGTTGATATAGTCGCGCTCATGCCCCAGCGTTTTAACGCGCTCAATCCCCTTGAACTGCCCGATACCGTAGTTGACGTGGACAACATAGTCGCCGGGATTAAGTTCCACAAAGGTATCGATAACCGAGCTTTTAACCTGCTTAATCGATTTCGGGATACGCCGCCGCCTACCGAAAATTTCATTTTCCTGAATAACGAGTATTTTCAGCTCGGGGATGCCGAAGCCGGAAGAAAGTGTGAGCGGCAGCACGGTAGCTTTAATATCCTTGAGCAATTCACCGATACGAAGTGCCTGCGCATCGCTTTCCGCAAACACAAAAATACGCCATCCTTCCTGCTGTAAATGCGTTAATTCTTCTTTTAGATACACGATATTGCCGAAAAAACTGCGCGGCGGGTCGCAGTTAAACACAATCGACGCTCCGGTTTCATCCGATTCTTTCAGCGTTCGGAGGAAAAGGCTCTGCGGATAGCTTTCGATCAGCTCCGTAAAGGGCAGCAAAAGACGCTGCGGCATGGGATATTCGGTAATTAAAAGGTTATGCTTGATGTCGTCGTCAATGGCACGGGTGATTTTGTTATATAAGCCGTGATACTCCCGCTCCAGTGCTTCCACCGCGTTCCGCTGCCGGTCGTAGTCCATGTACAGGAGAACTGCAGGTTTCGCAGCGCCGCCTGTGCCCTGATACCTTGAAGCGCCTACGGAATTTCGCTGTGTTGATGCAGCGCCGTCGTGCAGATACTCAAGATAATCAAGGACGCTTGCAGGTTTTTCAAAACAGAGCGGATAAAAAAGCTCTTCACCGTCAAAGGCTCGCTGTTCTTTTAAGTGCGCAATCAGTTTTTCCGTACCTTCGGCCGTAAATTCGGGCATCTGCGATAAATTCCGTTCGAGCGTGGCGATCCGCTCATCATCCCAGATAACCTCTTTCATCGGATAGAGCGTCAGGCTGTCAAATTCTTCAACTGAGGCCTGCGTGTGCATATCGAAGGATTTTATCTTTTCGATAGTAGTAAAGTCGAATTGGATACGGTAGGCGGTGTGCTGCGACCCTTTGTTAGCGGCGGCGCAGATATCGAGAACCTCGCCGCGAAGCGCGAACTCGCCCCGGACGCTTACCCGCGGCACCCGCGTATAGCCCCACTGTATCAGCATCGAGGCTATTTTTTCCGTATCGATTTCCTTACCTTTATAGAGAGTACAGGTGAGTGTTTTAAGGTATTCAGGCGGCGGAACCGGCGTTAAAAATGCCCGCTGGGTCATAACCGTTACCGTGTTTGCGGTCGAATTTGATATCGCTGAGTTTGGTGCCGCCAATCCGGACACCGCCTTTGACGTCAAGCCGGACGATACCGAACCGGAGACGGCCGAACCGGATACCGGTGCCCCTGCGCAGAGTTCGGCTAAAACTTGAGCCCGCTCCGCAAATACCGGCGCGGAGTTTTGTACCGGCCGATAGGCCATATTGCCCCACCACGGCAAAACCTGAGCTTGCAATCCCGCAACATCAAGATCAGCGCGGAGTTCTTCTATTTCTTTTTCCGTCGGGACAACGATACAGAGATTAGTACCGAAACGGCGGACATATTCGGCTAAGAAAAAAGCGAATATACCGCCTGAAAGGCCGTGTATATGATATGGAAAACGCTCTTCCCTCAAAGAGGAAAAAGTGTCTTGCATGGTTTTCCATGAGCGGATACTGTCTTGTAATGTGTGTTCTTTCATTACCGATGATTAGCCGAAAACGTTGTCTTTTGTACGCCGTGTTGTTACAAAACGGGAGAGGTCAACGATATTTTTTACGATAATACGGTCGCCGTATACCTCTAACCGTCCCTGATCGGCAAATTTTCGCAGCGCATCGCCGGTCGCCTCCGCCGAAAGGCCTGCCCATCGGGCTACTTCTTCAGGTGTGATGATAAAGGTACGCATCTGGGTAGAACGATCAAGATCGGGTTGCGTTTCATCGAGCATTAAGAATACATCGCCGACGCGGGCGATATTGTCTTGTATCGTTAAAATCATGAATCGCCGCTTTTGGACGTAAATACGCTTAACAAAGGTCTTTAACAGGCGCATTGCAATGGCCGGATTACCGGTCAACAGAATTTCAAAGTTTTCTTTATTAAACTCAAGCGCAACAACATCGTCATACGCGATTGCGGAAGCGGAACGGGGAGAGTTATCCAAAACAGCCATCTCGCCGAAGATCTCCCCCTGTTGTAAAATATCAAGGTTTTTTTCCGCTCCGTTGATGATCTTAATCAGCTGAACGCGCCCCGATTGAATTAAATAAAAAGAAGCGCCCGGTTCAAATTCGGAAAAGATAACGGAACCCTTAGGAAACTTTTTTGCAAAACGGGCAAACGAGGCAAATAAATCAGGCATGGATAGCTCCTTCGCATGCAGCCAGTAGTTCTTTAATCTTAGGCACCAGCAACGGACCTGCCATCGTCAATGCTTTATCATAGAACGGTAACGCCTTATCGGGCCGATCCATACCTTGATAGCACATACCGAGGAACATCAAAATTTCTGCAAGTTTTAAAGATTTGGGGAATTGAGTAATAAAGCCCGTACCGAGCTGAATACAGCGAACAAACTCGGACTGCTTGTATAAACAGCGGGCAGCTCCTAAATAAGCTGCTTCCAGCTTTGTGCCCTGCTTCATTTCAATAATAGTATGATATTGCTTGTATGCATCAGCCCACTTCTCTTGTTTTGCAAGATCTTCGGCAAGCTGGAAAGTCAAATCTACAGAGGCATCGTCGGGCTGAGTCTGTTGAACGGGACCGCTTGCCGGAATGGAAGCGGATGCGGTAGACTGACCGGAAGAAGTACCACCCATGCTGCCCGGCTGCCGCGCTTCTCCAAAACTTCGACCTGCCATCTGTGTCGAATTTGCAATAATCGGGCCAATTGCCGCCAAGTGCTTGCCTGCCGGATAGAGTGCCCTGTAGCGCGCAGCTACTTGGGCAGCCGCCTGATAATGCTGTGATTTATAAAAGGCCGATGCAACCGTGAATAAACCGTCTTCGTTATTCGTTTGCTGTTTACTATCCATTAACGATTCAAGCTGCCGGTGGATATTTCGCAGTTGCCGGGAGAAAACTTTCAACATTTGAAGGATAATACGTGTATTTGTCTGAGCAAAACTTTCAAATTCGGCAACAGAGAATGTATACACAAGCGAATCGGTTAAGACCATCGCGCTCTCTTCTCTCGGATAATTCCCAAGTGCGGATTTCACTCCAAAAAACTCACCGGTTTTAATATATTCCGTTACCTGCGCGCCGGTTTCAATATCAAGCGAATTGAGTGCGATATGCCCGCTATGCAGCAAAAATACTCGAGCATCAAAATCGCCTGAAAAATAAATAACAGAATTTGCGCTGTATTGAACAGCCTTTGGCATTTTGTCCTCCGTACCACACGCAGTTCTCAACTGTAATCATACATGGTGCTCCCTAAAAACTTCAGTTTTTAAAGGGTACCGCATATATTTATCCGAACAATTAACGGTAAGAACTATCTGCGATGATTATATCATACCTCGCGGAAAAAACCTAGTGCATTATGAATCTTTTTGCTATAATGATTGCTATGATAGATTTGCATACTCATTCCACAGCCTCCGACGGTACTTTTTCACCGGCGGAACTGGCAGCGGAAGCGCATAAGGCGGGACTTTCGCTGTTTGCCCTTACCGATCACGACACCGTAGCGGGCGTTGCGGAAGCACAACAGGCAGGGGAAGCGCTCGGCATCCGTGTTTTGCCGGGAATAGAAATCAGTGTTGAATGGCAGCCGGGCGAGCTGCATCTACTCGGACTGGGAATCGATATCGAAAATAAAACACTCTGCGGTCTTATGCAGTATGCGCAGGAAAAACGGCTGGAACGGAACCGTAAGATAATAGAAAAATTTAATGAGGCGGGGATCGTCATCGACGAAGAAAAGCTCGCCCAACTCGCCGGCGGAGCGGTAATCGGACGGCCTCATTTTGCAAAGTATCTTGTACAAGAGAAAAAAGCAAAATCCATTCAAGATGCCTTCCTGAAATACCTTGCAAAAGGACGTCTGTTTTATATTGAAAAGGAATGTTTACCGCTTACGGAATCAATTGACGCTATCAAAGACGCACACGGCGTTCCTGTATTGGCTCATCCGATGTCGCTCTATCTTTCGTGGGGAAAACTGCCTGAAACCATCGCCCAATTTAAAAAAGAAGGCTTAGTAGGCCTTGAAGCATGGCATTCGGGGGCGCGGTACGGTGAATGTATCCGGCTACAAGAACTTGCCGAAAGTCTCGGGTTGATTGTTACTGCCGGCAGCGACTTTCACGGAGCAAACCGCAAGGATGTGCATTTAGGCAGAACCGCCGCCAATCTCCCGATTGATGACCGCTTTTTTACCGATAATCTGCTTCCTGCACTTGCCGCGGTCAATACTAAGTATCGATAACGGTATTTTTATAAAAATGCCCTCTAAAACGATGCGTTTTAGAGGGCGTTCACACAAGAACTTCTTGCTTCCAACATCAGCTAACAGCCGAAGCCGTTAGCCGGTCTTTTAGAAAACAGTCTGCTCTGTGATGGGCGTTTGTAAGGCTTTTAAAGCTTTTTCGACAAGCGCACGGCGTAATTCTTTTTCGTCCTTTGCGTTCATTGTCGGGTTTCCGAGCGGGTGAGGAATTGCTACCGCCGGTACAATTCTGTTCGCTCCTACTGTTTTTGAAATCGGAACAACGGTCGCAATATGCACAACCGGTAAAACTTTTTCAATTTCTTTAACCATCGTTGCACCGCAACGAGTACAGGTGCCTCACGTGGAGGTAAGAATAACTGCCTGCACTCCGGCGTTTACAAGCTTTCCGGCAATTTCGGACGCAAATCGCTTTGCATTCGCAACGCTGGTGCCGTTACCGACCGTCGTGTAATACAGCTCATACAACTTTCCTATTTTATGCTCGCGTTCCATATCACGCAGTACATCGACCGGTAAAACACGGTTGGGGTTAGCATTACAATAAGTAGGATCATAACCGCCGTGCGCCGTTTCGCTGTTTTCGGATGTCAGTTCTGTAAGTCCCGCGATGGAGTATTCACCGTAGTGAGAAGCGGAAGACGCTTCAATATGATCGGGGTTCCCTTTCGGAACAACACCGCCTGAAGTAACCAATGCGATAACTGCCTTGGAAATATCGGCGATAGGTGCATGGGGCGGTACACGGTCGAAAACCGGCATCGGATATTCGGTAACGAAAGCTTCACCTTTGAGCTTTTGTACGAGCATATCGACGGCACGTTTTGCTCCGCGCTCTTTTGCAAAGTAGTTTTGGCGGATACCGCGCGGCAATAAGCCATCGGCTGCAAGGTCGATTGCTTCACCGTTTAAAATTTTCTTTGCAACTGCAGCAATAGCCGGTACTGCATGGCGCATATCGGCAGCGGAATTCTTTGTTTTAACGGTGTACATACATGCTTTAAACACATCGTAACCGGGGTTCTCTTCATATAGCCCGGAAACAGCGGGAATGCCAAGCGCAGCCGCCGCTTTTGCAGCACCGCCGCATGCCATACCGTAACGGCCGGCGTTAAAACCGGGGCCGGCAATTAGCAAATCCGCTTTGTTTTCCCTTAAAACATCTTGGATAAATCCCATACACTCATCGGTGTGGTCGTTAAAATAGTTATCACCGCAGATAATCGTCTTAACGATTTTCCCCGCATCGCCGAGCGCTGCTTGAATTCCCATACCGGGTCCGGCATTTCCGTCGATTACTTCAATCTTGTAGTCGGCAACATCTTCCCCGCCCTTTCCGGCAAAGAATTGGTTGATATAGTGTACAATCTTTTTCATTGTTTACCTCTTATAATCCGCATGCGGATAAATTCCAGAAGCCCAGCTCATTCGTTGCGCCGGTAATAACCTGTAATTCCGCTTCAATACTTCCGTCTTTGTGTAAGCTGCCGTCCCATGCACCTGCAATAACGTTTGCTTGTTGGGGATCGCCGATAACCAAATCCATCTTAGGCAGTTTGATAACCTGATTGGCATTTCCGTTCGACACTACGGCATCCGCAGAAGGATGAGCATCCGCAAGCGACTGACTCGCGCCGTCCTGTCCGGCATATTCGTCGGTCAGCAATACTGTTTTAATGCCCTTTGCAGCAATCTTGCGGCAGTTCATCATCAAGTCGGCGTCGGGGTTACCGAAACCTTCCTCGGAGATAATCACTGCATCAAGGCCGAGCTGTTCCGCAAGCCGTGCAGTTAAAGAAGAAGAGCGCTCTTTATCCGCCAGCGTCACGTTCTCGTTGGTTACGATGACGCCGATAAAGTTGTAATCCTTTCCGTGCCGCTTATACAGTTCGTGGATAACGGGGCTGTTCTGGTGCACATACGTCGGGTTTTTGTCGCAGGCGGAAACGCAGTTGCCGCTTACGACTGCGCCGTCCATCGCCTCAGTGGGATACATAATGGTTGGAACAATCTGCTTAACATCGACGCCGTAGTAGTAGGTGTCATGCAGCAATCCCTGACTCTGGAGTGCATAGACATAGCCAACCTTCGGCAGATTGGGATATTGCTTAGCCTGTTCAATCGGGTTCAAGGTTTCGTACACTTCGGTTTCAGCCGGAGCAACGGACTTTGCGGCATTACCCAAATAGCGTGCGGCTTTAAGCCCCATCAAACGAAGTGATTTTTCTTTAACTGCACGAGTGGTGTCGTCTTTCACGGTGCCTTTTACCACAAGGTTAATCGTGCGGGAAAACGGCGTGTATTCGGCACCGGGGCCGCTCATATCGATAATACCTTCTTGGAATCCGACAACGGTACCGGTTGTTACCACCGCTGCACCGCGGAGTACGGCGGTTTTACCCGAGCCGACCGTATCTTCTTCGCCGGTAAAAAATCCGGGAAAACATACGCCGCTGCCTTCAACCTTGCAGCGCGGTTCAATAACGTCTTTAACGGAAATAATCCGGGTCTTGTCGCCCGGTTTGGTAATTGTCAGTGAAACATCAGTGATAAGCGGATCTTCTTTAATCAAAGATATCAGCTCATCCTTGTTTATTTCGAGACAAGTTCCTTTGATGGCAGTTTTATCGGAAAACCGCATCTCATGAATAGGGATAATTCCCAGTTCAAGCTTCATATCGACCTCCTATACTTTTTTGAAAGGGGCAGACTACCCCATAAGTATACAATAATATTTTATTGCAATTACTCTAGGCTGTCAATTTATACGAGCTTTTCTATCGTTTATTCTTTATAAAGTCTTTGATAGGCCGCCGAATCATGCGGACAATGGAGGTAGAGAGGATAATACCGACCGAGATTGCAACTGCCATAAAACATGAATGAACACCTTCAGCAAGCCCCTTATCCAGATCGCCGCGCACAAAGAAAAGCATAGAACGATATACGCGGAAACCCGGGACTAACGGGATAATACCGATAACGATAAAAGAGGTCGCAGGAGTTTTTTGAATAACAGCAAAGAGTTCCGCCAGGAGGCCGACCACAATAGCTGACAGCAGATTTGCAAAGATATAGCTGACTTGTGGAATGTCAAGACTTAACAGGATTGTCCAGCCGATTGCACCGTTAAGGGCCGCGAGCAATAATGTTCGTTTCTGAACATTAAACAGAACGCCAAAACCGAGACAGCTGATAAAGGCAAGCACGGTATGGACATAGATCGGCATTAAAGTCCTCCAAAAATCGAGTAGAGCATTAAAATACTGCCGACTCCGAACGCAATTGCAATGGCGACAAGAATTGCTTCTCCGATACGCGCGATACCGGAGAGCAAATCGCCTGAGATAAAATCTCTGATTCCTGCAGTAAATGCAACCCCTGGAACAAGAGCAAGTGCCGCACCGACGATGATATTGTCGAGGTTGTCAACTAATTTAATTTCAAAAGATATAATGGAAATGACTCCCACAAACATGCTTGCGATAAAATTACCGGTAAAAACAGTACGGGAACGCACCATTATTTTATCGCTGATAAAAACGGCAATATATGAAGCAAAAAACGCTGCGACAAAGTCTCCGAATTTTCCGCCTACTAAAACTGCAAAAATACCGCACCCGATACCGGTAGCAAATAACAGGAATCGATACGGGTATCCTTTATATTCATCTATCTTGCGTAGGCAATCCATTGCATCGGATATATCGATTTTGCCTTCCACAAACTTGCGAGAAAAATCACTGACTAAGGTAATCTTAGCGATATTGTTGCCTCTTTTTTTGATATCCTTTGTATAAAGTACGTTTTCTCTATCGCCTTTTGCGATAAAGAGAATGGTGGGAGTAACAAAAGGGGTAACATCGTACACACCGCCCGCTTCGCTTATCCGCACGATCGTTTCTTCGGCGCGGTACATTTCTGCCCCGTTGCGAACAAGCAGTTCTCCGGCGTAGAGCGCTATCTGCATTACTAAAGCATGCCGAGTGAGGGCATTGTCCTTTTCCCTAGCTACAATATCCGACTGGGTATCCATAATAATTGCTGATTGTAATTCTTTTTCGCTATTATGACAATGGAACTATTTAATATTTTTTGGGGACAGACGGGCAAACGCATCAGGTATTTTTTGATATTCACGCAGAATATTTGCAACTGGTCAAGCAGAGTTTCGCCGCGCTGCGTCTCAAATGCTTGCCCAATCTCAAATATCCTGCGATTTTAATCTACTCTACCTGATGCGTTTACTCTCCGCACAAATAAACTGCGTAAAATTTTGGGCAAAGGTATTTATTTTAATATTACCCATGTCGAACCTGTTCCTCCGTCGCGTCCTTTAGGGTGCCCTGTTTCACCCGCATGGGCATTTGTTTCTAAAAATTTTTGTACAAACCGTGACAGTACCGGGCCGTTTTGGGAATGATTCCCTTTCCCGTGAATGATGAGTATTTTCTGATACTTCCTGCGTAAGGCGTCTTCAAAAAAAGTAACCAGTGCACCATAGGCTTCTTCCAGTGTCATGCCATGCAAATCGATTTCAGCTTGGGGGCGCATTGCCCGTAGCCGCTGTTTATCGGCTAGATTATCAAAAAGGGCTGTATTTTCGGAATTATTCGCATCTTTGTCATAAACGCCGTAACGGCGTAGCCAATAATCCATCGGGTTTAACGTTTGAGTATTTTCGAGGGCATACGCTACGGCTGTCGGATTTTTTAAGTCTTTATGAATCCGCTTCTTTCCATAAGGCTGTTGTGTCTGCGCTTCCCATTGATTTAGAATCTCTTCAAAATTCATAATTTCCCTCGCAGGATTAAAGATAAATGATTAAACCATGAAATACAAAAAACGTTTCAATAATAATATTGAAATTTATCGATTTTTTACAAAGTTTCCATATTTACTAAAGATATTCTTCCCCCCCTTACTCCCCATGTCGTATATAAAAAAGAATCCATTTGCATCGCTGCCTGCATAAAATCTTTCACCTTGGTCTTGCGAATGTATCTGCAAAGAGCCGGTTCAGCTGTATTCATTAACCGGAGCCATGAAAGCTGTACAAAATATTGTTGAAGTAAATCATTGCTTTGTTGGAGAAGATAAGCCATAAACTCGTTTTGCAGCAGGTAATCGTCGTTAGTGTTATACTGCAAGGCCGGATATATTTCAAAATAACGGCGTAAAAATAGCGCGGCGCGTGGGTTCGTCTGCCGAAAGACCTCCGTTACCGTATCACGGAAGTTTTCTTCCGTAAAATAAATACCGTGCAGACATTCGTGGGTAATAAACCGGTAACGGAGATCCCGCTCAGATTGACGGCTTATAGATACGATTGCACCCTCCCCCGCCTCAATACCGGTTTCCGTACGAATAATAATGCCGTTACGGAAAAGAATTTTTCGTAAATGCAATTCCGATTTGTTAAGCAGGAAATGTTCTTCTTCGGCCTTTTGAAAGAATGCTGCAAGCGTTTCTGCTCTGTAGTCGTGGGCATTAAACCCGTGGAGAGAAGTCAGCGCTCCATCTGAAAGAAGCTTTCCCGTAAAGCCTTTTTTTTCCGCAAAGAACGAAAGCCGTTTAAGATAGGCATCCTGTACCGAATAGTCGGCAAAATCAAAGATCAGCACCGAAGGAAATTGTTCCCATGAAAACAGCTCGTAAGAGGGCTGTCGCCATTGTTCTTGCGGCCAATCCGGAATAAGCCCCGGATCGGCAGTAATCGGAGTCATCAGAGAGGGGGTAGAATATTCGATCGTAATACCGCAGACTATGGCTGCCGCATCTGCCTGCTCACCCGTATCAGGAAGCGTATCCGTATTGGATAACCGCTCCGCATCAGGCGGCATATCCGCAGCGGCCGCCTTATCCGCATCAATCTGTTCAAGCGTTAAAAGAGGATCGGAAAAAAGGCAGCTGTCAAGCGTAAGTTGGTATATATCCGGTGCGCGAAATACGGATATACGCTTGTCACCGCATTGAAACGAAAGGCGCGGCTGTTTTTGCCCTGCCGTCAGATTAACCGGTTGGGTTTTGTCAAAATGAATACTGATAGAGTCCCTACCGCCTGTCTCCGTATTTCCCGCACGCATAATCGCCGACGGTTTAGGGAACTCCGTGCGTAGGGGAACTCCCGATTCGGTACATAATTCCGGCGGGATAACATCTCCATCGGCGGTTGTACCATACCAAAGCGCAGCTCCATCTTTTAACCAGCCATACCGAACGGGTACAACAGCTGCACTTTTCAGTCTTAGAGCCGATTGCGCCGAAACCATAAAGCCCCTAATATGAGCTGTCCCTACCGCTATGCCTGCAAAGCCGATGCTGACCGTAAGGGTTCCTCGCGGCAGCAGCTTCGCTGTAACGGGATGCTGCGGGCGGAAGTTTTCTTTTAACTTACCGAAAGCGGAAAAATCGTTTGCATAAAGCAGCCCTACGGCAAATTGGGCAGCATCAGTTTGAATAGCGTTTGGGTTGATAGGTGCTGTGCGGCTCGATTGACCGGTGAACTCTAACGGTTCAAACTCCAGCTCGAGGGCATATAAGCCGGAATCGGTTAAACCGAACATCGTAGGGCTTTTTTCAAAAGCGAAGCACATGACATCGGATTTTTCCGGATCATCTATCGTACCCGTTTGGGCATTTGTATTTAAAGCCTTGAGCGGCACGCACCGGCTCTGCATACCGGAAACGGATGCAGCTAATAGATAAACCGCAGTATCATCGCTGTCTACCGGCAATGCAAGCGATACCGACGACGCGGGATCGGCACAAGAGGTACATAACCAAGAGGTAAAAACTAAAACAAGAACGCCACGCAGCAGGATATGCATGTCGCTACTATTTTATAGCTGCTTTTAGAGCGTCAATCTTATCGGTTTTTTCCCAACTGAATTCGGGGCGGCCAAAGTGCCCGTAGGCAGCGGTCGCTTGATAAATAGGTTTACGTAAATCCAATGTCTTGATAATACCGGCAGGGCTGAGATCGAATACCTGCTGAACGGCTTTTTCGATTGCATCTTCCGGAACCTTTGCAGTACCGAAGGAATCTACCCGAATCGAAACGGGAAACGGTACACCGATAGCGTAGGCAAACTGCAACTCGCACCGTTCGGCTAAACCCGCAGCAACGATATTCTTTGCGACATAGCGCGCCATATATGCAGCTGAACGATCTACCTTGGTCGGATCTTTACCGGAAAAGGCACCGCCGCCGTGCCTCCCCATACCGCCGTAGGTATCCACGATGATCTTCCGCCCCGTTAAACCGGTGTCGCCGAAGGGGCCGCCGATAACAAAGCGGCCGGTCGGGTTAATAAAGAATTTTGTCTTTGAATCCAGTAAACCGGTCGGTTCAAGGACGGGTTTAACAATCTTTTCGATAATCGCTTCTTTTAACGAAGCATAAGAAATTTCGGGGTCATGCTGATGGGAGATAACGACCGTATCGATACGCACGGGTTTATCTCCTTCGTATTCTACCGTTACTTGACTCTTTGCATCGGGGCGCAGCCAATCGATCTCTTTCGACTTACGCAACTGCGATGCCTTCCGCAGCAGCTTATGTGCATACATGATAGGGGCAGGCATCAATTCCGGTGTTTCTTTACACGCATAGCCGAACATCATCCCCTGATCCCCTGCACCCATTTGGTTCTGATACTCGCTGAGGCCGGTACCGTTTACCCCCTGCGCAATATCGGGGGACTGAGCATGAATCATACTTAAAACAGCCATAGAGTTGCAGTCAAGTCCGAATGCGGAATCGGTATAGCCGATGTCCCGCGCAATATTGCGGGCTGTTTGCTGTATATCAACAAAAGTATTGGTGGTAATCTCTCCACCGATAAGGATTAACGCAGTTGAAGCAAAGGTTTCGCACGCAACATGGCTTTCGGGATCATCACGTAAACAAGCGTCCAAAACTGCATCAGAAATTTGATCACAAAGTTTATCGGGATGGCCTTCTCCGACCGATTCCGAGGTAAATAATTTATGTTCGTTCATTATTACTCCTATCATTAAAAGTGTTACGAAGCAGCCGCTATCATACCGCTATCAGTCTAAATGTACAAGTTGCTTGTTAGCCGATGCGATCATCTTTCTAATGAATGCAATGACTATTCTTATAGAATAAATTGGAGGGATACGGTCAACTGAGAAAGAAAACTTACAGAGGATATAAAAAACCGGGAGCACTACGGCACAAGAAGAATTAATCTACCGCTGCTTCCTTCCGGATCTGACGGGGTTCGAAAAACCTTCTTTGCATAGGTCCCGGTACGGAGAGAGAGGGATTCGAACCCTCGGTACCCTTTCGGGCACACACGACTTCCAATCGTGTACCTTCGACCACTCGGACATCTCTCCAAAGTGTTGAAAGCACCTGAAAGTATTGAAATTTTCAAGGTGTTTCGTAAAACGCATAAAGAAAGACAATGCTTGAACGCGCGGCTCCGTTAAAAAACGGAGAGAGGGGGATTCGAACCCCCGGTACCTTGCGGTACAACGGTTTTCGAGACCGCCCGATTCGACCGCTCTCGCATCTCTCCAGTAGCATGAGACTAGGCGGGCTCGAACCGCCGACCTTCAGATCCGCAATCTGACGCTCTAATCCAACTGAGCTATAATCTCAAAAATAAAAAAAACGATGAGACTAGGCGGGCTCGAACCGCCGACCTTCAGATCCGCAATCTGACGCTCTAATCCAACTGAGCTATAATCTCAAACACAAAAAAACCGATGAGACTAGGCGGGCTCGAACCGCCGACCTTCAGATCCGCAATCTGACGCTCTGATCCAACTGAGCTATAATCTCAAATATCCCCGATATGCTTTGTCCATTACTGCATTCTAGCCATTTAATGTACAATAATACCCGGTTTTATCTTACGGAGCAGGGGGGATTCGAACCCCCGGTACCCGGATGGGTACAACTCCTTAGCAGGGAGCCCGATTCGGCCACTCTCGCACCGCTCCAAAGTTATTGCCTATCTAAGTTATCGGTTTTATATATGCACGTATAAAGGAACGTGCCGCCTTTTATTTTACGGAGCAGGGGGGATTCGAACCCCCGGTACCTCGCAGCACAACGGTTTTCAAGACCGCCGCCTTAAACCACTCGGCCACCGCTCCATAAGTGGTTTGTATATTAGCCTAGAATAACGGCGAATGTCAAGACTATCGCTCCAACCGTATCGATTTTTCTCTTAATAGTGCATATAAAAAAAGTTTGTAAATTTTTTTATTTTTTTTTGCAAAAATACCGTAAATTTCCAGCCATTTTTAAATGAATGCTTTATATAACAGGTACTACAAGATCAAAAGAGACCGGCACCGCGGCGAGCGGCAACTCGGTACTCTTATTTTAGGAGGCTATTATGCACAATTTGAATTCGTTGATCATTGAGGGGAATGTGGTTCGCGATCCCGTGGTAAAGGCAACGCCTAAGGGGACACCGCTCTGTATGTTTTCCATTGCTTCGAACCGTTTTTTTAAGCAGGAAGATCAAACAACGCAGGAAACTTCATTCTTTGATGTCGAAACATGGTCACGCTTAGCGGAACTCTGCGGAGAAAATTGCACAAAAGGCCGCGGCGTACGGGTTGTCGGGCGTTTAAAGCAAGACCGCTGGGTAGGTACCGACGGCAAACACTACAGCAAGATTAAAGTGGTAGCCGAACATATCGAGTTTAAGCCCTTGTTCAAAAACGGGAAACAGCCTGCCGATGCGTTAGACGATATGCGTGAGGAGACCGTCCCGGAAAAAGAGGCCGTACCTGCCTTTTAAGAAAAATGCCGGTGGTTCCGAGTATGGAAACACCGGCAGTCAGTACGGGGATGCCCAAAAAGTCGGTTACTTTCGGGGCATCCCGGCGAGTTTAAAATTAACTCTTTATCGTCTTACGATAATTATGCAGGACTCTGCTCGATGTACCTGTTGGATTTCCGCTGTTGCATGAACTACACACTGCACAGAAAAGCGGCTGCTCTACAAAGAGTGCTGATAAATCCAGCCAAATAAACGACTTACAGATGACCGCTTGTTTTTTTTTCGTCAGATGTATACTCTTTTTAAGACGAGACTCGACTATTAGGAGGCATGCAATGAAAAAAATAACAGGACTCTTTTTATGTATTCTAATTGGTGCAGTAAATAGTTTTGCTGCGGAAATTATTTTTTCACCCGGTATCGGATTTTCATCGTATACAGTGCGAAGTTATGAAGTTATAATAAGCGGAGGCACTCTTAATACTTCAGATAAAGCGGCAACATATACTATTTTTGCTCCCGCTGTAGGGCTTGATATGCATTTTACTCATGAAAACAGCGGCTTTACCTTCAGTCTTATTAATAACGCAGCGCTCCCTGTCGGCATATATAAAAGCGGCGGCTTCGGTGCCGAGTCAATGAAAGTCCGCGGTTTTATATGGGACGGCCAAATGCTGTTCGGTTATACGTATGGAATTAAACAGCCTTTCAGTATTCATGCCGGTATTGGCCCCGGTCTTGCGCTGGGAAGATTTTGGACGCGCTTAAATGGGCAAGGTTTGGAAAATTTTTATCATGCGTGGACACCAATAGCATTACATATCGGCTTCCAATATATTTTTACAGAGCACATCGGTATTAATATAGGACTGCATGATATGATAAGTTTTTCAGGACTTTTGCGTAGTATGGAAAAATCAAATATCGCTGACGACAATAATAAAGTCGGATCAACATTCGGCTTCGGTAATGTTTTTACGTTACGGATAGCTGCAGCTTTTAGATTGTAATTTGGCTGTCTGTTATCGCTGTAGTAATCTACAACGGTCTTTATGTCTTATATAACTTTTATACAGACTTTGCCGCTGCTATGCGCAGCGGCAAAGATTATAAATGAAGGTTAAGCGGCTATTGTACCGCTTTGCTTTTTAAATCAACAACCCCGACGCAAGCGTCGGGGTATTAAACCCTCCGCACGAATAAAATTTCCGTATTCAGAAAGCTTGTTTTTATTTGCTACGCTGGTTTTTGATTTGTTCGATCGCGTAATCCATCGCTTGATTAAAGAAGTCTTGCGGCGGTTCTTTGATAAACCCGCTATCCATCAGCTGCTGTGTCAGCGCTCTGCTTTCTGCAATTTCGGCCTTAGCTCGTTTAAATGCTTCATCCCATGTAATAGTGATACGGGCAAGACCTTCTTTTATCGCCTGCATTGCGACATCGGCCGCTTCGACGGCAAAGACATCCTCATCATTCATCTTTACGACGATGTTTTCAGGATCGATGCCTTTTTTCTCCGAATAGTCGGCAATGGAGTGCGCACAGCGGATAGCCATACCGTCGGAAATCTTCCGTGCACGAACCAACAACGCACCTTTCAAGATGCCGGGGAAGCAGACGGAGTTATTGATTTGGTTCGGGAAGTCTCCGCGCCCGGTACCGGTGATAAAGGCGCCGGCAGCTTTGGCATCGTGCGGCCAAATTTCGGGGACAGGATTTGCGCAGGTAAACACGATGGGTTTATCGCCCATAGAGGCAATTTGCTCTTTGGTTACCGTGTTGGGGCCCGGTTTGGATAGGGCGATCAGCACGTCGGCGCCTTTTAGCGCTTCGTTAAAGTCGTTTATCCGCTTGGGGTTTGTCGCTTGGCACAGCTCCCACTTGCGGTAATAGCGTGCATCGGCTTTGATGTCTTCCCTGCCTGCATGGAGCGCACCCTTGGAGTCGCAAATAATCATCTTTGCGGGATCTCCGCCGTCCTGCAGGATGAGGCGTGCAATCGTCGTGTTGGAAGCCCCGGCACCGAGTAACACGATGCGGCAGTCTCCGATTTTTTTACCTGCCAATTTCAGCGCATTGAGCAACCCTGCAAGCGTAATACATGCCGTTCCTTGAGCGTCGTCATGCCAAACAGGAATGTCGCATTCTTCCCGCAGCGTATCCAGAACTTTAAAGCAGTCCGGCTGCTGAATATCTTCCAGATTAACTGCGCCGACGCTCGGTTCCAGCATCTTCACAAAGTCGATAATCTTATCGGGGCAATGTTTACCGGCAGGGAAGTTGTATTTCTTTTCTTCATTCGGCTTGACGTAGGAATCGATACAGATGGGATACGCGTCGACACCGCCTAAGTACTTCATCAGCATACATTTTCCTTCCATAACGCCGAGACCGCCGGAAGGAGAACAATCTCCGTCCCCCAGTACGCGAGTGGAATCGCTGACAACGGCTACGAGGTTTCCCCGATTGGAAAGCATAAAGGAGCTGTCGTGATTATCACGGATTCCGGTAGAAACGGCGGATACGCCCGGCGTATACCAAACGTTAAACCAGTTAAACCCATAGATCCCGCATTTTGGGACGGTTTGCAGTTTTCCGCCATAAAACTCGTGTGTTAACAGCGAAAGCTTTTTTAAAAAAAGCGTTTTCGCCGCCGCTTTTTCATTTTCCGTAAAGTCGGAAGGGAAGTGTTCCGTAATAGATTGTAAATCTTTATTGATAGTTTTCATATGATAAGTGTAGCACGCTTACCCTCTCCCTGCAAGCTATCCTTTTGAAAATATACAGCATATCTACTTCGTTGCTGCGCACAAATTAATCCTCAACGTATCAAAGATACGCCTGCGGTTAATTTGTGCTCGCGCCTCGTATCTATACCGTATATTTTCAAAAGGCTTACGGTAAAAGGCTTTTCAAAGCGGACAGGGATGTCCGTGGTTGTAAGCAGTAGCGAGATTTGTGTTATACACAAATCTCGTCGTTGAACAGCGTACAAGGATGTATGCTGTTCAACGGTCTATTTGCAAAAGGCTTGTATGTTTTTTAGCAAATGGAAAGGTATGCATCGTAAAGTCGGCGGGCGCTTGATTCGAGCGCAGACTGTTCATCCGCGGGTAGTTCGCCTTCGATAATTCTGTCAACACCGTTTCTGCCGACAATACAGGGAACGCTTAAGCAGGCGTCATGCAGACCGAACTCGCCGTTCAAGGCTGTAGAAACGGAAAGAATACTGCGCTCATTTCGCAGAATGGCGCCGGCAATTCTGGTAAGTGCTAGACCGACGGCAAAATAGGTTGAACCTTTGTAGTCGATGATATGATAGGCGGAATGGCGTACTTCGTCTAAGATTTTTTCTTTATCGAAGTGAATACCAGAACTACAAACTCCGTGGCCGCAGTATTCGTCGATGCGCCGTCCGGCTATGGTGGTCATCGACCATGCGGCAAATTCGCTGTCGCCGTGCTCGCCGAGGATGTATCCGTGTATATTACGGGCATCGACGCCGCATTCTTTGCTGAGTACGTAGCGGAAACGAGCGGTATCCAAGACGGTGCCGGAACCGATAACCCTTCCGCGATCCCAACCGCTTGCTTCGAGCGCTACCTTGGTAAGAATATCGACAGGGTTACTGACAAGCAGCATAACACCTTTACAGCCGCTTGCGGCGATTTCTTTGGCAATGGTTTTAATGATGGTGGCATTACGCTTAAGGAGGTCTATTCTCGTTTCTCCCGGCTGCTGTTTTGCTCCGGCGGTTATTACGATGATATCACTGTCGGTGTAATCGTTCTGCCCGCCGGCATGAATATCGACTTGCGGCAAAAACGGTAAGCCGTGGACAAGATCCATTGCCTGTCCTTCCGCAAAGTTTTTATTCATATCGGTTATTGCAATCTCATCGGCAAAACCGCTTTGAGCTAACGCATAGGCAAATGTAGCCCCGACAGAGCCCGCACCGACAATCGTTACTTTTCGTTTCTTTTGATCCATAACGTCTCTCCTTATAAAAAATTAAAGTATTGCTTACTCTTCAAAAAAGTATAAGCGCTTCCATGTACCAATGATTATACACTTTTGGGGGGAGAAATTATAGAGAGCCTGATTGTAATTAGATCCGGTTCGGTCTATTAGTGGAAAATATAATATACCTTCCTCAAGTCTTTGTCTGCTTGCCGCGCAGATATTAGCCGTATTCTGTCTTTCTTTTCAGTAAAAAAGACCAACACTATCAATATTCCGCTCAAATTGCCGATTCCGTAATATCTATCTTATTTGAAATGGCTGTTAGGTTTTATACATTCTTGCACATTAGTAATCATTGACTATTCCAGATAGAAGCCTATGAATGTACTCAGCGCAGTGATTAAGTCTAACAAATTTAAAATAGGTGAATTATTTCAATATTTCCCCAATTTCGTGCTAAATATTCCGCTAATAATCTTCTATGACACTGGTCGGGACGATCTTCACTACAAAGTAATACACCGTTGATGATCTCGTCTTTTTTTATGATATTCAGTATATTCCTTTGTTCAATAATTCTTAAATACTCAACTTCATAATCTGCCCAGGTAATTTCTTTCTTTTGATAATTACGTAACAAGTCTTTTGTAGGAGCTAATAATGGTTTATAAATATATTGCCAATTTAAGAGCTTTTCTAAAAAAAATTCCAGATCATTTGATTTTGTAAATCCTGCCAATTGAGAGGCATTATTAAGTCTGATATCAATAAGTTTATTTGCCGTCGATTGACCTAATAATGAAAAAAATTTTCGTGCACTTTTTTTTGAAAATCCGATCGTATAAATTTTATCTTTCAATCTCTACCTCACTGCTATGTAAACTGTACGCAACTTTATGTTCAAGTGTTTTATATAATTGAACAAGCGGATCATCATTGCCGTCAAATAATTCTGCCTCAATTGAATATTGTTTAAGCAGCTGCTGCTCTATATCTTTAGTCGTCATTAGAGTGCCGTCATATAAAATATGATTTGCATAAACACCGATTCTCTCTGAAATACCTTTGGCAACAAGGCTAAATCTATGGCAGTCGGCAGGTTCTTTTTCCGTGCACATAAGAGCAATACGATATCCTTCTTGTAGTCCTTTTCTAATTCTTTCTACCCCATTAATAAATATGGGAAGCTGCTTTACTTTATCAAAGCTGACAGTATCGTTTGTGTAAACACAGTTTTCTTTACGCCTAGCACCGAATTCCTTACTAAAAGATGAATAATAGATACGATTGTGACTTGTCGCTCTTTGTAAATTCTCTTTATTGAATTGAGCCGTATGCTTGCTATAGGGAGTAGATCGGACGTCAATGACGACATTAACTTCGTGTTTTTTGAGAATATCAATGAAAGATTCGATAGTATGAATCGAACACCCTATTGTATAGAGCTTACCTCCGCTGTTTATTGCACTCATAACCATCAAAAGATTCCTGCTACAATTTTAGAGCATTCTTCTCTCTTCTCATAATATCATAGAACGCTCTACATCTTCAATCTATTCGGATGCGGTACAACCGCCAAACCGGCTCGTCCTACCCCGCTGCCAAAACCTTACTAAAGGAGCAGATCGCACCTAGTCTATAGCGCCTAACAGCATCCGTGCCATAAACACAGAGAGCATCCAAAAACTAACGTTTTTAGATGCTCTCATAAATTTCAGCTATGTAACTATACAGCACTACACCGTATTCTAATCCATCTACACAAGCTTACCACAGTCTGCGGGTTTATGCTCTACTCCCACTTCAAGGTATAGGTTACGCCAACATGTCCTTTCACATATGTCGGTACCTCAAGTTCAATCCAATACCGGATAGTAAAATCCTTTGTTTCACCGCTGTGCCCGCCGAGATTTTATTAACCACAAAGGCCCCAGAGACCTATCTGCATCTACTTCCACCCTATCGTGTAAATAACCTTTATGGTTCCCTTTGAGCGAGTTTCATCATGGTTATCTACCGTATAAGTAATTACAAAGTCTTTTTCTTCGCCGTCGGCAAGGGTAAAGTTTTCGTCGTAGGTAATCGTTACGCCCTTATAGGAAATTTTTCGGTTAGGATTCGGCTTTGTGCCTGCAAATTCGGTCGGCAACGGAATATCGTCTGAGCGTTTTATATTAACATTGGCCTTATCTACCGTCCACATTCCCGTAGTTTCATTGTATACCAAAGGAAAAATACTGTTGTCGTCGATGGCTTGAAGAGGATATACCTTCCCACCTCCCAATGTCGTCCATTCCGCCCACCAATAATCGTGTCGATTTGCTTTAATCAGGTAATTGGAAAGAGATATCTTTAAGTCAGAAAACGAAGAAAATTCGGTTGTCAACCAAGCGGCATCTGCGGATTTTTCGGCTCCTACTTTGATAAAATCTTCCGACTTAACCTTTATCCATTTCCCACTATTGTTTTCAATGGAAAACATGTAACCCCATGATTCTGTAATATTACTTCCACCGGTTACCTGAACCGCATTCTTACGAGAAAGATGAACCCCATCAATATATTTATGCTTGAAGTGATCACCGTCTGCCGTACTCCACGACTGTAAACTTTCATTGTGAATTTTTGGGGTTATTTTAAGGAACATTGTAATAAAAGATACGGAAACATTTAGGTTTGCAGATTCTACAGTCATAACCGCAAATGTTTTATCTTGATCCTTAAATGCATCTTCCGATACACCAAACCATTTTTTAACCTTATACCGAGAATTAGGCTCCGGTGTTGCGATAAATTTGACTTGTTCGCCCTTTTTTATATACGCGCCGGATTTGATGGGTTTACCGTTGTGCAGAGCAGCAAGAGTGCCTCCTTCTTCTCCCAAAACAGAAAATTCAACTTTGTAAGACTCTTCAATCTCGATTGCAGCATAAGCACTTTTTTTGCTTGCAGTCTGTTCTCCGTGTACGGTATTGTTCGTATTCGTAACTAAGCAATAATAGTATGTTATGCCGGCGGCGGAGGCGTCAGGTGTAAAGGTGTACTCGGCTTTATCGGCATCCGTT
This sequence comes from Treponema sp. OMZ 803, assembly GCF_024181165.1. Classification (NCBI taxonomy): domain Bacteria; kingdom Pseudomonadati; phylum Spirochaetota; class Spirochaetia; order Treponematales; family Treponemataceae; genus Treponema; species Treponema sp. OMZ 803. The sequence continues at coordinate 292,953 of NZ_CP051195.1, forward strand.
ACGGGCGTTCCTTCTGCCACAGACGAGGCAGCCTTGTACCATTGATATGATAAGGTGCCGCCGTCTTTGGATACGGCTTTTACTCTAATGGTAAGCTGTTCTGCACTGTTAAGGCGAAGGGTTTTGCCTTTAGGCTGTTCCGTTATTTCAGGGTTTAAAGCGTCGGACTGAATTTGCCCGTCAGTTATGTGGCATTTTGCCCGTCCGCTTTCAGTTTGTTCCGATTTATTGTTATCCGCATTCGTGTTTTTGACGATGCAGTAAAAATAGCATTTTGTTTCGGTTGAGGTATCGGTTATTTTGTATGATGCTTCCGTTGCACCCGGAATTTCGGTTCCTGTTTCCGTCTTATTTTCGGCCTTATACCATTGATACGAAAGCGTTTCGCCTTCAGGTACAGGTTCCGTTTTTACCTCAAAAACGAGTTCGGGGCTGTTCAGTTTTGCATAACCGTCTTTGGGCTGTTCCAAAATAACGGGTTTAACTGCCGTGTATTTCGGATTTTTATCCTTGGTTATGGTCTTTTTTGTTATTTTTAATTTTTCCCTATATGGAGAAAAACCCGCTTTGTTGGCCTTTCTTCCGGCAGGCTGTGTATAAGCAGGATTCTGTTTTGGATGGTAGTCGGCATTATTTATGTTATCCTTTATCCATTGATACAGAACAACGGAACCGTCTTCTTTTACAAAGCCTACCGGGTCTGTCATATAAAAGGGTTCGGAAAATTTAGTGTGCTGTCCTTTTGTGGGAGCCGCATAATCAGTCCAATCCTCAGGAACGGCATTCCCGAAAACACTCGTTATTTTAGTCGGTTCGCTGTAATAAAACAAAAATTTGGAATACCGGTCTACACAGAACATGGAACTGCCGTGGCCGCTTTTCCCGCCGACTGAACCTCCGGCAGAACTTGCCGTAAATTTAAAAAAGTAAAAACGCTCGTCTTTCGGGTCGGGAGCCGGCGTATACCCTATTGCGGTCCATCGATCGTTTCTGTTTTTGTAACGGTAAACTTTTACATCCCAAATTCTTTTTATACCCGAACCTATTCCGGACGGAACGTTGTCGACCATTTCAGGACTGCCGCTCCAGCTTCCTTCCCTGAATTTATATGAAGCAATAATACCGTCCATGCTGGGCATATTGAGAATCCATTCATCGAATTTGGCCGAATTAAAATTACCATCATCACTACTATCGGGCTCACCTTCTTTATAATAGTCCCACGGATCGGCTTCAATATGTTCGGTTTTGATTTTTACGATAAATTTACTGTTACCGTGCGGGTCTTTGGGGTTATAATCAGCCCCGCCGCCGCCCATAGAACCGTCCTGCTCTAAAAAAAGGTATTTTTGTATTTCAAGATTTGAACCGTCTATGGTCTTCAACATGATGGGCACGGTAACAGGTTCCCCTTCTTTTAAATTGGCCTGCCCCCCCGATCCTTTTATCGTTACCGAAACTTCAACGGTAGTGCCGGTATTATCCTTTACAGCGGCACTTATATCGTCGGGATAAAGTATTGCATCTTTTGCATTTACTTTTCCAATAAAGTCTTCTCCATTGGCTTCAGGGTACAGCGTTACACCGCATACCGTTATCGATTGTACGGTCAGCATTTTCTTATCTTCGCCGTCTTTAACGGAACGTTTATACCACGAAGCACCTAAAGCAGGTTGGCATGAAAAAAACAGGCAACCGGCAAAAATCGTTAAGCTTAAAATAAGTATCTTTTTAATTTGCATAAAAATTTTCCTTTTAAACACTTTTTATAGGCGGTTTTAAGTACCTAAAAAAGCTTCCACCCCATGCTTTAGCAGTTGAGGCAAAAGCACATTCTTCTTATACCTTAAACAATAGCCCCAAACTTATGCCGAAGTCAAAATTATTCATATAAAAGGACTTTAAGCTATCTCTTTCAAAATTAACACCAACACCTCTTTTGGTGCCGTTTTCGATGGCTGCTTTTGCTATTTTTTTAGGCAAAGAGACATATCCCGGCTTGTAAATGCTATAAGAAGCATAGGCTCCTATCGTAATGTCCATTCTGGAAATTATGGGCTGATTATATTCTATGGAAGTTTTTAGTACAATCCCCAGCGGATTCATTTTTTTCATCATGGATTTGGGGATATAGAGTGTTCCCGTTTCGGGGTAAAAGTCGGGGCCGTTACCGTTGTTATGCAACGTTTTTGTTTCCTCATCGGTCAGATTAGTATACAGTTCATAAGTCGGTTGCGGATCTGCGAGCATTCTTCCTCCGATCCCGAACCCCAAGGCAAGTTTCTTTTGAAGGAACAAAGCTTTAACCGCTGTACCGAATGTTACTATAGGCGTCATATAAACACGGCAATAAACTTCTATATTCTTATTAACAATTCCATTGTACTGTCCAGAAATCTGTCCGGAAAATCCCTGTCCAATACCAAGGTTAAAGGCTAGTCCGAGTCCGCTAAAGACGTCATTTGTTTGACAATTAAAGTAACGCACAGCATCGAAAGCATAAGCTAATTCGGCTTCTCCTGACATAACAAACCCAACCATACCCCGCATAAATTGGGCGCCAAGATACTCCATATCTTTTTTTCCAATATGAGGATCTGTGTACGAACCTGAAAAATTCGCCTTTAGCCCCAGCGTGAAGCCGGAATCGAACGCATATAAATGAATAGCAATGGCGGTCAATAATACCACCGCACCTGCTTTTTTATGTAAATGCATAGGTTTCTCCTCATTTTAGATACCACCGGGCATCACTCCGTGTTATTTAAAAAATACTCATTTTATGCTATCGGCAAAATATATAGTTTGTCAAGACATCAATCCGCTAGCAAATCACCCGATTTATGGCGACGGTAGAAAAACTTGGTTACAGCGTTTCAATCCCATCGTCTTTACGCTTATAACCTCTTTTTGATATAGTGTCTATAATGAGACAACGTATCGGCTTTTTATACCTAAAGACAGGCGGCGGACATATTTCCGGTGCGAACGCCTTAGTAGCGCGCTTAAAGGAAAAATATCCGGATAATGCCGAATATATACCGCAAAACGGCTTTAATAGCACTAATTTGGTTGCACGTATTTTTTTTGAAAAAGGGTATCTTGCAACTTCAAACTACTTTGAACTCGGTTATGTCGCATTCTATCAATTAACGAAGTCGAAAACCGTTTTAACATTTTGTAAATGGCTGTTGCGCCCTTTTCTTGTAAAAAATTTGATAACGTTTCTTAAAACCGAAAAAATTACAAAACTGATTTGCCTGCACGAAATACTTATCCCGCTTGCACGGATTGCCATTAATAGAGTAAACCCTAACATCCCGCTTATTTCCATTGTGATGGATCCGTTCACCGCGCATCCGTTGTGGTTTTATGAAAAAGATACCGAGCTTATCGTCTTTTCACGGAAGTTGCAAAGAGAAGCAATCTCGTACTACGGCTTTAAACCGGAACAAGTACATCAATTTCCTATTATGCTTTCGCGGAATTTTGACCGGCGGTATACGCTCGACGAAAAAATTGCCGCTAAAAAAAAACATGGCATCCCGCTTGATAAAAAAATCGTGATGGTTGTCGGCGGCGGAGAAGGGTTAAAAGCGACGCTTGCTATTGTCAACGCTTTTATCTTTCAACGCTGCCCAGCTCATTTAATTGTTATTTGTGGTAAAAATAAAGTGTTAAAAACGCAGCTGGAAATCCTGCTTAAAACCACGCGCATCGCTAATATTCAGGTGTTCGGGTTTGTCTCCTGTATGCCCGATCTAATCAATGTGTCCGATTGCGTTATCACTAAAGGTGGCCCTGCTACTGTTATGGAAACACTGTCCGCCGGTAAGCCGTTAATCCTTGCAAGTTACGTGCGCGGGCAGGAACTCGGGAATATGCTCTATGTTGTTAATAACAACCTCGGTTGGTATATTCCAAAACCGCGTAAAATAATAAAAAAAGTAAAAGAAATAATAGCCGATGATTCACTACTGGCTTCTATAGAAAAGAAAATCGATATGATGCATATCCAAAACGGTCTGGAACCCATTGCCGATTTTATCTATCAATTTCAAGAGTCACGGAACACGGAAGAGGAATAGTAACTCATAACGCAAATTAAATCTAAGGAAAACCTCTCAAAACTGATTCGCAGTCCGCGTTAGCGGATACGACGATTATTCCTTACAGAACAAGCTGATAGGCTTACAGTTTTTAGAGGTTCCCCATACAGTAAAGCTTACATCCGCATCCGGACTTTTTTTGCAATGCCGGGAAATCCTTTTAGTTTGAGTACAACTCCGTCTTCAATTAAAAAAGAGCCTTCAAAAGTACCGCAGATAGTCTTATAATCCCGCCGCCAGACGAGTATGTTCAAGCTCCGTTGCGAAATTGCACCGGGTGTAAAGGTTAAATCGACCATATTTTCGGTATCTTGGATAATCCAGTTTTTGGAAGATCCGAACGGGTATGTAATACGCACCGGTGGTAACGGGATTCGTTTTCCGCCGTAAAATAAAATATTGTCGTTATAGCTGTAGCTGTCCGGAGCGATGGAATCACTTAAATGAAAAGAAACCTGAGCTCCCTCGATAAATCCCAGTCCGATAACAACGCTTCGCTTTGTATGAGGAGACGTATATGTTTTTCTGAAATCTAAAAAGCCGACTCCGCTTGCCTTACTCAGCTGTATATCTTGGTTATGCCCAAAAGTAACCCATCCGTTTACGGCAAACGAGCGAAAATACACGGCTTGGCACCGACGGCTCACAAAAGCAGGAATAACGGCAGAATAGTCGGTACATTGCGGTGAGCGCGAATCAAAATCGAGCCTGCCCTCGCATGACGGCCGATCGTTGGCAGCAAGAAAATCAAAATCGGCATAGAGCATTCCTTTGGAAAGGCGGGAAAAGATACGCACGTACCGCCGTTTAACGCGGCAGGTTGCAACACTGTACGCAATGTATTTGGGCAGGTGCACAAACCCCAGCGGCAAAAGTTGCCGGTAGGCAAGCAAGCGGTTCGTGCGCCGATTCCACAGCGTTGTCTCCATAAAGGCAAAATATCCGCCGTAAAAAAATTCAATTTCGCCGATAAGGTTATCGTCGCAAAAAAGAAGCCGCAATGTGTCTGTTATGCGAGTGTCAGTAATGAACGACGGGAGCGGCAAATTCCCAAACGGCTTTTTGACGCCCCGTATGTCAAAGGTACGGAACATCCCCGAGTACGACCCAAACAGCGGTACTGCATCTTCGATGGGGCGGCGTGGAGCCGGAGTAATAACGCGGGTATAAGGAACTTTTTGTATATCCATAGTAACAACCTAGCAATCTCGTAATAATCTAATAGAATCGCTCCTGCGGCGTATCGAAATACGCACCGAGTTCTTGGGAACGGTATATCCCCTTATCGGTTACAACCCCACGGATAAGCTGAGGCGGCGTAATGTCGAACGCAGGATAGATTCCTTTTACCGCAGGATGAGTATGCCGCACCCCATGGCACGAAAGCGCTTCCTCAGGATTACGCTGTTCGATGCGGATATCGGCGGCATCATTTTTATCTGCATCCGGTATACCGGTTACATAGTACGGTATCCCGAACCTATCCGCAAGCAGGGCAATTTGAAAAGTACCGATTTTATTTGCGATATGCCCGTCCCGCGTAATGGTATCCGCTGCCGAGGTAAAAAGATCGACGTGCCCCTGCTGCATCATATAGGCAACCATATTATCGGTAATAACGGTGGTGTCAAACCCCATATCGGCGGCGCAGCTTGCGGTTAAGCGAGCGCCTTGCAAGAACGGCCGTGTTTCAGCACAGATTATTCTAACGGGATTATTGCGCGCACGGGCTGCCTTCAGCATCATCCCGACAATCGTTTCCCCAAAGCACTGGGTAAGAACGCCGCCTCCTTGTGGGAAAAGCCCTGCAAGATAGCTTCCAACCTTTTCCATTATACCGTAACGCCGATTCAGCGAATCTATTGCAGTGTTAAAAAGGGCGGTTACTACATCTTGCCCCGCGTTCAAGGCATTTTCAGCCGCAGCAAGACTGCCCGCCGTAATCTGTCCCATTCTGTTTGCCGTCGTCGGCCGGGCATGAGCCAACCCTTGTGCCGCCTCTTCAAGAAAACGCCGCTGCTTCTCCGCCCCTTCATTCCGCACTTGATATGCTGCAAGCGCCATCCCCATAGCGGCAGCCGTGTACGGCCCAGCGCTCTGGGTTACCATATCGGCAATCGCCTGCCGGACTTCCTGCCACGAAGAACATTCGACATACGTTATTTTTTCGGGATAGATGCGCCGGTCAAGGATTCTGACACACCCTTTTTCATACCATGCGACATTTTCATATTGCAATAAAAATGCAAGTTCTGCGTCTTTTCGTTCCATATTTAATTTTTAATAGTTTTGATAGATTGAAGACCGGTGGATTAACAAGTGGTGAATTGAAGAACATGCCGGCGAAGGGACTTGAACCCTTACGGAGTTGCCCCCAATAGATTTTGAGTCTATCGTGTATACCAATTTCACCACGCCGGCTTCCAAGATAAGCACTATAACATATTAGCTTTCCTTTGTAAAGCAGGCTATGAACTTATCTTCGTATCTGATATACTCGCACCGATTATGGATATATCTTTTAGAGATTTGGGACTCGATGAGTCCGTGTTGAATGCGGTAGCGGCAAAAGGATTTGAAGAGCCGACACCCATTCAAGTGTTGGCAATTCCGCGCCTCTTAAACGGCGATGCGAACGTTATTGCAAAGGCGAGAACAGGTACCGGTAAAACCGCCGCCTACGGATTGCCGCTTGTACAGGAATTGAGGGAACCGCGGGAAAAACCGCGTGCGTTGGTATTGGTGCCTACTCGCGAACTTGCGCTGCAAGTCGCTTCGGAAATAGAATCGTTTAAGGAAGGAACCTATCCCCGTATCACGACCGTATACGGTGGCGCGTCGATTGTCGAACAATTACGAAACTTAAAGCGCGGATGCGAAATTGTCGTAGGAACCCCCGGCCGTGTTATCGATCATTTAGAGCGCGGCTCACTGAATTTGGACAGTATCGACTATTTTATTTTAGATGAAGCTGATGAAATGCTGAACATGGGCTTTATCGAAGATATCGAAACGATATTCAAAAAGGCGAATCCCGATTCGCGAGTACTGATGTTTTCGGCGACGATGCCCAAGCAGATTTTGAAAATCGCTACCGACTTTATGGGCGAATATGAAATTGTAGAAGAAGAGGCATCGGAAGAACCGCTGCCGCTTACCGAACAGTTTTTTTGGATGGTGAGGGAAGAAGATAAAAGCGAGGCCTTGGTGCGTCTGATCGACACCGCCGAAAACTTTTACGGGCTGGTCTTTTGCCAAACTAAGGTTGACGCCGATGCGGTTGCGAAAGAGCTTGACGAACGGCATTACGAAGCCGCCGCTTTGCATGGAGACATCCCGCAGGGACAGCGCGAAAAAATCTTGAGCCGTTTTCGGGCGGGGAAAACCCGTATTCTCGTTGCAACCGATGTCGCCGCCCGCGGTATCGATATCGAAGGGATTACGCACGTTGTCAACTATTCTATTCCGTATGACGGTCCCACGTACACGCACCGTATCGGTAGAACCGGACGGGCGGGGGCGAAGGGGACGGCGGTAAGCTTTATCCGCCCGAATGAGCGGCGCAGGATCGACTATTTGCGCCGCCATGCACGTGGCGAGCTGCAGGAAGGAAAAATTCCTTCTATAGAAAAAGTTCTCGCACAAAAACAGGAGCGGCTCTTTTCCGATCTGCGGCGGAAGCTGGATACCGTCCGTGCCGAACATACGGTCAACAAGCCTTTTATCGAACTCGCACAGGAACTCTTAGCCGAAAACAAAGCAAGCTTCGCCACAGCAGAAGAAAACGCCGCCGATGGTACCGATACTGCTGTTGCAAATACTGCAAACATTGATGAAGCCGTTGCTTTCGGCGCTGAGACCGCGGTATCCGGCGTCAAGAATATTAGCAGCGTCGAAGTGCTTGCCGCCGTGCTACAGTTGCATTACGGTTCGGTACTGTCGGCATCCCATTACAGAAATATCAAAGTCCCCCGCACCGAAGACAAGCGCGGAAAATTCTCCGGCGGGAATACCATCCGGCTCTATATCGGCCTTGGTAGAAAGGACGGGACAAGCAAGCGGAGCCTCGCACAGTTTTTCAGTACCTTGCTTTCCATCCCCGAACATGCGGTTGACCGTATCGAATTATTCGACCGTTTTTCGCTCGCAGATTTACCGGCCGATGCCGCTCACGAAGCGCTGAGGCTTTCAAAGAAAAAAACCAACATGCCGCACATCCACATCGACACAAAATCGGATAGCGTAAACGAAAAAAGCCCGCATACAGCCGGCTATACAAAAAAAAGCCCTTCACGAAAACTGCGTGAAGGGAACCGGCGCGAAGCCTTTTTCCGCGACAAAGACACGAGAAAGAAACATCCCGTTAGCGCAGGCTCCGCCGCTGCCTACAAAAAGCGGAAATAGCCTGTTGAACAGTGTACGTCCGTGTACACTGTTCAACGACGAGATTTTGCATTATAGACATTTATGCAAAAGTTCGGGATTACGGAATGCTTCGTCTATAATGCGGCTTAAAACTGAACTATACCCTTTACCAAGCGCTTTGACCTTTTCGGCTGTTTCGGGAGAAAGCCGGATTGCTACGACCTGTTTTTTTCGGAGCTTGCGCTGTTCTTTTGCGATACGTGCAAATTCCTTTAGTTGCTCTTTGGTTAGCGGCGGGCAATCTTCATCGTATACAATAGGCTTTTTTGCGGCTTGTCTAACCTCTTCAATTTGTTCTTTGGTAGGTTTTTCATTACCATACAAAACCGATGTAACTATTGCCATAGAGTCTCCTTTCCGCTTTAGTGGCGGGTCTTGCAGATATAATCCGTGTTTTATCGCCTCGTTCGGTGTAAACAACAAATAGTATTTTATCTACTTTTCCTATTGTGATAAGGCGATCTTCCATACCGCTGTGGTTTACATCAAAAAATTCGAGACGATTGTTATCATTGAAAACGAGTTTTGCCGTCTCAAATGAAATTTTGTGTGTTTTTATATTGCGTTGTTCTTTTTCATAATCCCATTCAAAAAGACGCTGTGCTATTTTATCGTTTCCCATAGTTTACTATACAATATGTAATACTTTTTGTCAAACTTTTCATAAAAAGCCATCTTATAGACTTAGAATTATAAGAGGGCTTTTTATGAAAGAGATACAGTACTTGTGGGTGTTGAGTATCGTTCTTTGGATATACAACACCGCCATAGATGGCGGGGAAGCTAAACAGCAGCGACGGGGCTGTCCCAAAAGTTTTGTTTTATTACCGATTGTATAGCCCTTACTTTCCAGCGCTTTTGAAAATAGCCTGTTGAACAGTGTACGTCCGTGTACGCTGTTCAACGACAAGTTTTTCTCACGAAAAACTTGCTGCTGTGTGGAATCCCCGCCGTCCGTGGCGGTTCTGAAAAGCTTTTGCCGTAAGCCTTTTGAAAATAGCCTGTTGAACAGTGTACGTCCGTGTACACTGTTCAACGACGAGATTTGTGCATAACTCAAATCTCGCTCCTGTTTATTACCACGGACATCCATGTCCGTTCTGAAACTACAAGGAGTTTAGCAAAAGCGAAGCGGAGGCGTACTTACTGTACGTTGAGGATTAATTTGTGCGCTGCAACGAAAAGGGTATCCCCCTGCCAGCGCTTTTGAAAATAGTGGCACAGTAGATGCCCCTTTCCGCAAGCCTTTTGAAATAGACGGTACAGATGTTAGGAGCCTAGCCGAAATAAAGCGGAGGCGTACTTGCTGTACGTTGAGCATTTATTTCGGCGTAGCGACAACGCAGATGTGCCGCCTTTCCAGCGCTTTTGAAAATAGTGGTACCGGATACAAGGCGCAGAGCGAATAACACCCGCAGGCGTGCTTTTTGCACGTCGAGGACTGTTATTCGCTCTGCAACGCCGTAGACGGTATGCATATTTTCAAAAGATCACCCTTTGCGGGATTCGTAAACCACCGACCCTCCAATAAAATATTTGGAAAGCCCGAAGAAAATCAACATCATCGGGATACTGGCAATAACGGCGGCGGCCATCATTGCGCCTTCGTCGGTACTCCGTTCGGCTGTAAATGAGGTGATGTACTGTGGGATAGTTTTCATCGTATCGGACTGAGAAACCAGCAGCGGCCACAGCAGGTTATCCCACTGCGTTCTAAACGAAAGAATAGCGAGCGTCGCGATAACGGGTTTGCAGTTCGGTAATACGATATGCGAATAGATGGAAAATTCATGCATTCCATCCACGCGCGCCGCATCCAAAAACTCATTTGGAAAGGTGATAAGGTATTGGCGCATCATAAAAATACCGAATGCGCTCACCATAAAGGGCAGTATCAAACCCGTGTATGTATTTTGGATATGCAGCTTCGTTGCAATCATGTACAGCGGTATCATAATAGCCTCAAACGGAATCATCATCGTTGCCATAATTAGCATAAAGATGAGGTTCCGTCCGCGGAATTTGAATTTAGCCAGTCCGTAACCGGTGATGGATGCGAGGAGAACTGTAGTAAATGATACGGTAATCGCCACGATAAACGAGTTGATAATATTTCGAACGTAAATGTAATTGCCGTCGTTACCTTTCATTGCCGTTATGAAGTTGACGTACTGCCAGCTTTCGGGAATCCATTTATACGGCATCTGCATAATCTCTTTTCCCGACATAAATGAAGCGGTCAACATAAAAATAAGCGGCATCACGGTAAAAGCTGCAAGCGCCAGCAATAATACTATTTTAATAACCGAAAGCGCTCCCGTCGTCATAGATTGTTTCATATTTAACTCCTATGTGTCTTACGGCGCTCTTTTAATAATCCGTCTCGTCGGGTTTTGACGAGCGGAATTGCAGCCATGTTAAAAGGAGCATCATTAAAAATAATACGATACTCATCGCGCTTGCACGGCCGATCCGCTGCAGCTTAATACCGGTCTGATAGATATTCAACGTGATAACGTTAATCGGCCCGAGCGACGCTCCATTCTGGGTAAAGAGATATTGGGTGCTGAACGTTTTTAAACACTGCAACATCGCCATAATTGAAACCAATACAACCGTCGGTTTAAGGAGCGGCAGCGTAATCGACCAAAAGACTTGGAATCTATTTGCACCGTCGATTAAAGCCGCTTCGTACACCACCGGAGGAATGGTCGAAAGACCGGTAATAAAAAGAATAACAAAGTATCCGATATATTTCCAAAAATATACAATCATTGTAGAGAGTTGAAGCATCGTACTGTTTAGTAACCATTGATGGTCAACGCCGGGTGTGGAAAGGAGTTTATTAATCCAGTAATTTCCCAGTCCGCGAGGATCAAAAATAAGCAGCCAAATCGCCGCAGCAACAACAGACGATAGAATAGCAGGCGTGTAATACGCTATCTGAAAAACTTTTTTTAAACTGTTCCGCTGCAATGAGCTGATAAGCACCGCGAACAAGAGACTTAATATCACAAGCGGTATAAATGTCCCCAGCGTAAACACAACCGTTGCACGCAGCGAATTTAAGAATGACATCGGATTATCGTATCGGGAAGCGTCAAAAATATAGAAATAATTTTGCAGCCCTACAAACTTAGGGGGAATATTGCTGAGTACGCGCTTATCGAAAAAACTTTCGATGAACGCATTTATAATAGGATAAAAACTGAATACGGCAAAAAATAACACTGCGGGAATAACAAAAATAACACCCCACCGTGCGATCTTTTTTTCGATACCGCCGCTTTTTTTTGAGTTAGACATAACCGCTTTTCCTTTTACCGATGAATACTAGACCTGTTCAATAGCTTGGTTGTCGAAACGGAAGTTTCCGAACAGGTTTAATCAACAACTCCGACGCAGAGCGTTGCCGAGGGCGGCGGGTATTAAACCCTCCGCATGAATGAAACAGCCTCTAAAAATACCGTTTTTTAGAGGCTGTTAATGACTGTTCTAACTATTTGTTTTCTTCGTCAAGAATTTCTTGAGCCGTTGCTCGCAAAGACTCAAGTGCTTTTTCAGGAGCTACGCCGGACAGCATAACCGACTCAACTGCTGAGCGGATTGCCGTTTGCAACTCAGCACTGTTCGCTCCGTAGTACACCATGTGTCCTTTGTTCATATCGTTGATAAATACATCGGAATACGGCATATCTTTGAGTGTCTGCGAATCGAGCAGCGCTTTGGTCGGCTGAATAATGTTACCGCCTTCGCGTAGGTAGTCTTCACCGTGCTTGAGTAAAAAGCCGATAAGCTTCCATGCAGCTTCCTGCTTCGCCTTGGAAATATCGTTGTTAACCATTAAGAAATGTCCGTAATAGCAAGCGGGAACTTCTTTAACTGCGTTCTTAAATTGAGGGAACGGAACGACCATCCACTCACCACTATTATAGAAGTCGGGATTATCCTTGCGGATCCGTCCCTGCTGGTATAAACCGGTCGTCGCCATTGCAATATCGTTATTGTCTTTGTTGAACAGGTTACGTGCGCTCTTGTAGGTAGGAGAACCGAGGTTCTTTCCGGAGGGACCCCAATCGCGCATAAAGGTAAGGAATTTGATCCATGCTTCATCACCGACAATCGCTGTTTTTCCATCATCGCTGATCAGCTGACCACCGAGCTGTTCCACCATCGGAACAAAGGCAACAAGGTAATACGGATAGCGGAAATCGAACCCTCTGCGTACCAAGATATCGCCGTCGCGGATAACCAATTTTTCGGAAACGGCAACCATATCCTCCCATGTTTTGGGATAATCTTTTTCGGGATCCAAACCGGCATCGCGGAAAATCTTCTTATTGATATAGATACACCAGTTGGTAATTTCCAACGGCAGACCATATAGTTTTCCGTCTTTTGTTACGGCATTGAGAATTTCCGGCAAATAGCTGTCATAGATTGCTGCCTGATCGGCATAACCGGCGGCCTTGGGATCGACCGGAGCGACTCTGCCATTTGCAACATAAGAATATTCATCTTCGATAGATAAATTGAAAATATCAGGCCCTTGATTAGCTGCAAAAGCGGTCTGTACCAGCTCAATCAGCTTTGCAGCGCCCTGAGTTGTCCGCTCTACTTTGATATTCGGATTTGCTTTTTCAAATTCGGCGATAAGCTTTGTTTCAAGCTCCGTACGGGCGGGATCTTCATGCGTCCAATAATGAAGCGTGATAGGTCCCTCTTCCTTTTTTTCCTGCGCACACGACATAAGAGCCGCAATCATCAGTCCCGCAGACAGAATGCTAACCAATTTTTTTAACATAGGTTTCATACTCCTTCTTGCCCTCATCTGTAGATTTGGTTGATTACGATGGGGAACAACTCTTTATTTTCGCATACTATCGGTGAAAGGTCAATTGGAAAACAAGACATTGAGAAACAAGACATTGGAAAGAAGGCAATATGTCAGAGTTGTATTCCAATATTAGGGATGTATCAAAAGGTAGTTACTTTTTTGGCATCCCCGCAATGTTTTTCTTCTTAATGTTATTACCGCCGTTTTGCAAGTGCCGTACTGATCCTCGTGCCGATAAATTGAATAAGCTCTACCATCACTAAAATGACGATGACCGCCGCCAGCATAATATCGCTGCGGAACCGCTGATAGCCGTACCGGATTGCCAAATCGCCGAGACCGCCGCCGCCGATTGCGCCCGCCATTGCCGAATACCCGATAAGGTTGATAATAGTGAGCGTAATGCCTGCGACGAGGGGCGGCAGCGCTTCCGGTATCATCACTTTAAAGATAATCTCCATCGTAGAAGAGCCCATCGCGAGAGCCGCTTGGATAACACCGCGGTCGATTTCCAGCAAGGCGCTTTCGATAACCCGTGCAACAAAAGGGGCGGCAGCGATGGAAAGCGGTACGACCGTTGCAGCGGTTCCGATGCTGGTACCGATGATGAGCCGTGAAAACGGAAAGAGTAAAATCATCAATATAATAAACGGGAATGAGCGTAACACGTTTACCACCCGGTCGATAAGTTGATGCACCACCGGTCTCGGCATCAGGTTCCCCTCCGCAGTGATGCACAGCAGCACGCCGAGCGGCGCTCCGAGTATAAAAGAAAAGAGCGTAGAAAAGAATACCATTATAAGCGTTTGCCCCGTCGCCGTTCCTACCAGCTGCACTAACGCTGACCATGAACTCATTTATGTGTCTCCTCTACTTTGATACCGTTTTGATTAAGATAAGCAAACGCTTTTTGCATATCTTCGGAGGAACCGTTAATATCGACAAAGAGGGTGCCGACCACCGTTTCCCCGACCTTTTGCATACCGCCTGCGCAGATATTAAACTCAATACCATAATCGCGGGAAATTTTACTCAAGACAGGCTCACTCGTGAGTTCGCCGGAGAACCGGAGCGTATAGGCGCCGCCGCTTTTAGACCATCGGATAAGCTGCGTGTCTTCGGGATTGAGCGGATTGATATGCATTAAGAAGTCTTTGGTTACTTCCGACTTCGGCGCAGAGAAGATTTCACGCACGGAACCCGTTTCGGCCACGGCGCCGTTATCGATAACGGCCACTTGCTGACAGCAATCGCGCACTACTTCCATCTGATGCGTTATCATCACAACGCTTAAATTCATATCCTTTTGCAGCCGCTTGAGCAGCTCCAAAATTGAGCGTGTTGTCTGCGGGTCAAGTGCGCTCGTCGCTTCATCACAAAAGAGGATATCGGGGGAAACAGCCAAGGCACGGGCAATAGCAACCCGCTGTTTTTGCCCGCCGGATAGGGTACTTACCCGCGCATCACCGCGGCCTTCAAGCCCGACAACGTGCAGCATTTCTTCCACCTTTGCTGTGATAGCGCGCTTCGGCATTCCCGCAATTTCAAGCGGATAGGCGATATTGCCCGCAGCCGTGCGCGATGCAAATAAATTGAAATTCTGGAAAATCATCCCGATTTTTTTATGCTGATTTCGTAAGAGCTTACCCGTCAAGGTGTCTACGCGGGAGTCGCCGTAGTAAATCTCTCCCGAGTCCACCGGTTCCAAAAGGCTTATCAGTCGCACGAGCGTCGATTTTCCCGCGCCGCTTTTTCCGATAATACCGAAAATCGTATGGGAAGGAATTTCAAGGCTGATATTATCCACCGCTTGAAGTTCTCCGTACCGTTTGTTTACGTTTACCAACCGTATCATCCGTACATACAAACAAAATATAAAACCTCTGTCAAGTTATTGCCGATGGGTGTATCATAATAGTATGTTATATGTTTAAGGAACAGTTGATACACAAACGAGAGCTTCTAAAACTTACATCTTTTACAAAGTTCTCATATTGGAGGTAAACGTATGTATTTAAGACAAAGATTTCAAACACTACTGTCATTCGCGACAGTATTAAGCATGGTTGTGATGGTCTTTGTATCCTCATGCTCTGCAAGTCCTGCTTCGGCAACAACGGTTTATGCCGATACAAAGCATTCGGATGCAATTACAAAAGAGACGATTACGTTGTTGGAAGGACTGCAAAGCGCAAACCGGCAGGTATCCGCAGCGATTTTACCGTCTGTGGTAACGCTTTCGGTTACCGAAATTAAGAAAGTCAGAAACCCGCTTTCAGGTGACGGTTTCCCGTGGTTCTTCTTCGGAATGCCTAATCAGGAGAACGGCGAAAAATCCGATGGAAAAGATAGCGGCGAACAGGAATATAAATCAGAAGGTATGGGATCGGGCGTTATCGTTCGTAAGAGCGGTAACACCTATTATGTGCTGACTAATCAGCATGTTACCGGTACGGCTGAAAAGATTATCGTCAAGTTGTATAACGGACATACTGCGGAAGGAAAATTGGTCGGTGGTGACCAGCGGCGGGATATCGCATTGGTTTCGTTTGAATCCACCGAAAAAGATATTGCCATTGCCGAATTGGGTAATTCCGACGCAGTAGAAGTCGGCGATATCGTATTTGCTGTCGGTTCTCCGCTCGGGTATGTTTCGACGGTTACCCGCGGTATGGTCAGTGCGGTAGGACGGTCGGGCGGCCCGAATAATAACATCAACGACTTTATCCAAACCGATGCGGCAATCAATCAGGGGAATTCCGGCGGCCCGCTCGTGAATATCTATGGGCAAGTTATCGGCATTAATACTTGGATTGCATCGTCGAGCGGCGGATCCCAAGGGCTTGGCTTTTCCATTCCGATCAACAACGTCAAAGGCGCAATCGACTCGCTCATTTCCGACGGTAAATTGAAATACGGATGGGTCGGTGTCCAACTGACGAGCGCCGACGAAACGGTTATGAAAGCCCTAGGGCTCGGTGAAAAAACCGGAGCATTGGCTATCGATATATTTTTAGGTTCTCCTGCGTTTAAAGGCGGCATCCGTCCGGGAGATTTTGTCGTTAAGCTGAACGGCAAAGAAGTAAAAAGTGTCGATCAACTCGTGCGCGATGTCGGTGATCTCCGAAGCGGGACGACAGCAGAATTTGTCGTTATCCGTGACGGCAAAGAACAAACGCTTTCCGTAAAAATTGAAGATCGAGATCAAAACATCGTTACCGATTCGTCAAAACTCTGGCCGGGATTTATCGGTTACGAGCTCAGTGATGAAATACGTGATAAATTAAAGCTCGATAAAAAGCAAACGGGAGTACTGGTAACCAACATTACCAATAAAACACCCGCCGTTATTATCGGGCTTAAATCCGGCGACGTTATTACTGCGGTAAACGATGTATCGGTAGCGAATATGCGCGAATTCTATCGTGAATTATCAAAGCTCAAAAAAGAAGTATGGTTCGATGTATTACGTGAAGGACAAACACTATCGACCTTACGCTATAAGTTTTGATAGAAGCTAAAAAAGGAAAACGCCGATTAACCCATCAGGATTAATCGGCGTTTTTTATACGTATTGCCTGCCCATGTTTGTAAAGGATGGCTCCAACCGATTATTTCACTCGCATAACGAAAACGCCTTTCCAATCTGCGGGCGGCGGAGAACTCCGATAATGTTCGATTCTTTCTAAGAAAACTTTTGCCGGTTTATCGTTATATTTTTCTACGCATTCCAAAAAATATTTTTCGGCAGTTTTCCATTTCCGCTGCCGATAATAGTCAAGCCCCGTTTCAAAAAGCTTTTTTAAATCATAAATTTTATCGCCGGTACTTTTTTTAGCTTCTTGCAACACTTCAAAAATACGTACAACCTCCGTTTTCCCTTTAACCGTTATATAATCAAGCTCACGGCAAATAAATGCATTTCCCAGATTGTTGTAGACGGCCTCAGAAATAATAGTCTTTGATCCATACTGTTTATTTGCGCCTTCAAGCCGTGCCGCCAAATTAACCGTATCACCGATAGAAGTGAAATCTTTTCTCGTTTCGGAACCGACAGGGCCGAATATAACGTAGCCCGTATTTATACCGATGCCGAGAGAAATTGTTTCTCTCCCTACCTTTAGAGCTGCCAGCTGTTCGCGATAGAGTGCTTCCCGTATTTCCATCGCTGCCTTACAAGCGTTGATCTCTTTTTTAGGACCTGCAAAAAAAGCCATCATTTCGTCTCCGACATACTTATCGACATCGCCGCCGTTATCAAAAATAATTTTAGTTTCGATGTTTAGGTAGCGATTTAACATCAATATGACCTCTCTCGCCGGCAATTTTTCGCAAAGCTTTGTAAAGCCTCTGATATCGGTAAAAAGGAAACAAAGATTTCGCGAGATACTTTTGGAACCGACATCTTTTTCCGCATTTCTAAGAGTATGGAACGAAATATATGGAAGCATACCACGCACAAGCGTAATAATATTTTTTATTTCTTTTGAAAGCGTTTTTATTTCGTCACGCGTTTTAAGATTATCATCAAACACAAGTTTGTGTGCATCGATCTTTGCATTTCCTGAAAATATTTCGTTTAATATATTAGTCGTCTTTCTAATATTTACACAAAGCTGAATAATAGGCTCGGCAATAAAATCGGCAAGAAAAAGTGTAATAATTATCGCCGCATACAAGAAAATAGCTGCAAGTGCAAAGATAAATACTTTTGCTTGGAAGTATGGCCGGTCAAGTATCTCTTTCATATATGTTACGACGGAAAACCCGACGAGTCTTTGGCCGTCTTTGCGTGAAAAGGTTATGGGGTGTACATAAAGGCACATCCGCTTGTCCGCTTTATAAATAGGCTGGCTCCGGGTATTTATATTTTGAAAATGTTTTATGTAAAGAGCAGCTTCTTCCGCAGTAATGCGTTTTTCTTCTGCGGGTATATTGCGCACCGCCCCTTGTTCTGTTGTATAGGAGAATACATTGAAATCGGGAAGCACTGTAGTATTATCAATCTTATCAAGAAATACCGGTTCTTTACTGTCCGTTGTAATAATATCTACGCGTCGGTGCGGAAACGGGGAAGATGCATTCGTTTTTTTTATTCCTTCGAGAAAGGCGCTTATTTTTGCATGAAGCCCGTCAGAAAATCCGTAGATTGCCGCCACTTGTTCGGCTTGGTTCTTACCGGTTGTATTCACATTTTGCGTTAACAGCAATTTATAGTTCTTTAAATCCGTATAAATAAAGACTGAAATAATAATAATAATTGCGATAAGAATTACGCCGGCTATTTTACTCTTTAGATGTGTCTTCTTTTGGGGAGACTTTATACGGCCGATCAACTCTTGAACTTGTCGCTTTATATTGAATTTTTTTTTGTTTTCCGGCTGTTTATCCGACTCCTCCGTTTTTTCACTTTCTAAAATAAGTTGTTTGTATGCGGAATACGTTTCATTTCTCGCTTTTATTAATGCAATGCCATAGCTGATTAAAAAAATATGGAACGTAAGTGCCAAAAAAAAGGCCATATACACCAAAATACTTAGCGACTGGAACCAGCGTATGGTGTTTGCAAATACCGTCATCCCTGAAATGGCAGCCGCAAGATAGCACGTTACAGCAACAAATGCAGAGATAATAACGATATTCTGTGTTATTCTCTTATTAAAGATTGATATAAATATTATGAGGAATGCTACGGGCAGTAAAAAAAATGAAAAACAACTTACATAAAAAAATAGAAAATTTTGTTGCACTAAGCCGGAGAATAAAACTGTAAAAGGGTAGAGAAGCTGCGGCGTTCGCGTATGATTAACAAGATCCATTTTGTCCATACCAAAAGGTAAGAATATCAGCGCAACAAAAATAACAAGAGAGACAATTTGCATCTTGTAGGGGAACTCTACGGTCTGTTTATGTACTGTTTCTAACTTTTCGTCTTCGATTACACGCATCTCAATGTCCTATATTTTTAGAATAGCTTATAACACAAAAGGATATCTTTCAACAGCCTGTCGATATGTTAATTATCGCTTATAGTGTATATTCTCGACATCTTTTGTCAAGGGAACGCCCCGCGTGCCAGGGTAAATACACTAGGCGATTTTTTAACAGCTCCGCAAAATAATTAGGAATCACGGCAGCTGCAGCAAATAATCGGCGTATTCGACGTTTTCCTGATTCGCCGCAACACTTCAAGTCCATTCAACTGAGGGAGCATGAATGCAACGTGGAAGCTCCAGTACACCCGCAATGACGATAATACGCTCACACTGCGCGGCAGCGACTTACCCAAAGAGCTGGCAAACCTTACCTTGTCTCGGCAAGGGCGCTAACACCAACGAAGTGCAGGGCAAGCGCATCAGATGCTTGTTTAATATTCCCGCAGAAAAACTGGAGCTGTTCAACCAGAATTGAACCTCTACGCTTGCCCCGCCGCCGTAAAAAAATTACACAAAATTTTATTCAAAATTTTGTGTATAAGAGAAACGCTGCTTAAATACCCGTGCCCGTCTTCCGCATATCCTGAATAACCATTTGAGGCACCGTATTGCCGTTAAAGGTATTCCGGCTCAACGTGAAGACGGCATCGATACTGTCGCCGATTTTAAATTCGACGTTCAATTTATCCGCTGCCTGCCAATACACCGCTGTCCATTTATATGCTCCGCAGTCGAACGTAAGGCGTAAATGCTGCGGCTGGGTTTTACCCATAATTGAGGCGGCGGTTAGTTTGATTCCTTTAGCGGCAAATTGCAGCGCCGGGAACCCTTCGCCGTAGGGCTCAAAGGTGTCAAGTACGGTTAAAAGATCAGGCGTTAAATAATCATGCGGGAGTTCCGCATCGATGGAAAGCGGAGGGTTTTCGGAATTTTCGTCAAATTCGATAGCAGCGGTGAATTCTTGAACTTTCTTTAAAAACGGCGCAAGTTTTTCTTGCATTAAGCTGAATCCTGCGGCAAATGCATGTCCGCCGTAGTCAAGGAAAAAATCGGGATATGCTTCCGGCAAAGAGAGCACCCGATAGCCGCGGGCGGAACGAAGCGAACCGACTGCGGTTCCGTCTTCCATAAGACAGATAACCATACTCGGCACGTTAAACTTATCTGCAAGCCGGTTTGAAAGGATACCGGTAATGCCGCGATGGATTTTATCGCTTACAACAACGGTGAGCTTTTCGCGGTATTTTGCAAGACTTTCTCGCGCAATCGGTTCGGCAATTGCCCAGCCGGTCTTTCCGAGTTCTTTCCGCTCCTCGTTCATTGCAACAACCGCATCTGCAAGTTCATTGCGTACCGCTGCGTTTTGCTCAAGGAAAAGTCTGATTGCCGTTTCCGGTTTACCCATCCGTCCGGTTGCGTTGATAACAGGCGTAATATTCCACGCAATATCGTTGGTGCCGATGTGCTTACCGATAAGCCCCTGTTTTATCATCAACTCGGAAAGACCGGCACGCGGCGCGGCATTGATGGCTGCTAAGCCTTGCTTTACCAATATCCGGTTTTCTCCGGTCAGCTGCATCAAGTCTGCAAGCAGCGAAAGCGCGACAAGCTGTAATTCACGCTTTTCTTTTTCACCGTACATATTATGCGCTTGTTGAACAAGCGTAATAAAGATATTGAAAAAGCCGTCGAGTTCGGACATCGGCGTGTCGTTGTACTTGCCAATCCGCGATAAATTCTTTAACCGCAAAAGGCTCATCTCGGCAAGCTGAGGCGCAATCTTTGCGCATTCGAGTCTAAAATCACTCACATAAAACTCAACCGCCTTACCGAACACTTTTTCCAGCTGCTTGAGCTGCAACTCTTTATCCCAGACAAAAATCTGCTGCCCCTGCAAAAATCTGCCAAGCCGAGTATCTGAAAACGGAACCATACCGGGGATAATCGTTTCGGTGATTCGAGCCGTTTCAACTAAATTGACCGTATGGATAGCTTCCACTGCAAAGGCATCGTTGACGGGGCGGACATTCAATAGGCAAATCTGCTGTTTATAAATATCGAGAAGTCCGAAGCGCAGGGCGGTAACAACCTTCCACGCCGTAGCGCATCCGGAAAGGTGGCCGTTGGGATACCCTGAGTCCGGCACCTTACAGTTAATGATGACTGCGGCATCGGGAAGCGTATCCTGCGGGGTATGATGATCGATAACGATAACATCAATCCCTTTTTCCGCAGCGTAGGCAACTTCTTGAATATTGGAAATACCGCAGTCTACGGTAATGATGAGGGTACCGCCGTCGGCTTCATGCGCATCAACCGCTTCGCAGGAAAGTCCGTACGGTTCGTCGCCGGTGGGAATACGCCATGTCGTCGGGATACCTAAATCGGTCAGCGCTTCGTAGAGCACGGTAACGGCGGTGATCCCGTCCACATCGCGGTCTCCGAAAATAAGCACCCGCTCTCCTTCTTCCTTCGCATCGAGGATCCGGTCAACGGCATCCTCCATATTTACAAAAAGGAAGGGATTATGCACATAGCGCAGATCGTTTTCAAGGTGAAAAAACGCCTCGCTCCCTTCTGCAATACCGCGCCGCAGCAAAATCGATGCAACAAGCGGAGTGCAGCCGTATTGCTGCGCCATGGAGCGGACAACACTCGGGTCTATATCTTTTTTTTCCCAATTCACTGTATGGTACCGGCTGCGCGGCTACAAGTCGGCCGCAGAAATTTCTTTAAATACCAGCGGACGCATTTGAGGCTTCTCCGCTGCATACCGTATCGCTGTTTTGATCATATCGGAAGCGGCCGGAAGGCACTCCGCATCCTTGCCGTACACGTCCATGATGAGGTCGCCTTTTTTTACGGCATCGCCTGCGTGCTTATGCAGAATCATACCGGCATCAGGACACACCGCATCGGTAGTTTTATTGCGGCCGACCCCAAGATTAACTCCGGCAATACCGATTTTGAACGCATCGATATCCGCGATAAAGCCGTCCTGTTCCGCTTTAATGTGGCAGGTGTGCGGGCTGCGGCGCTTTCCGCATTCGGCCACAAACTGCTCTGCATTGCCGCCTTGCAGCGTAATGTTTTCTAAAAACAGCTCAAGCGCCTTGCCGCTGCGAAGCGCCTCTTGCGCTTTTTGAATTCCTTCTTCTTTTGATGCAGCCTTATGACCAAGCACGAGCATCCAGCCTGCAAGCTGTAATGTTAAGTCGGTTACATCCTGCGGCCCTGTGCCTTTCAGAACATTGTAGGTTTCTTCCATTTCCAAGAAGTTACCGACTGCATTTCCTAAAGGCTCATACATATTGGTTATCATCGCGATAACTTTTTTCCCCATCGCGGTGCCGGTACCGACAAGGCTCTTTGCGAGCGCTTCAGCTTCGGGCAGCGTTTTCATAAAGGCGCCGCTTCCGCATTTGACATCGAATACCAGCGCTTCGGCGCCTTCGGCAACCTTCTTGGAGAGAATACTCGCCGTAATGAGCGGCACCGATTCGACGGTTGCGGTAACATCGCGTAAGGCATAAATCAGCCGGTCGGCAGGGACAATCTCTTTTGTCTGCCCCGTCATTGCAAAACCGGTTTTTTTAATGTAATTCCGGAATTGTTCAACGGAAAGGCCGGTCTTATATCCGGTAATCGATTCAAGTTTATCGAGCGTACCGCCGGTGTGCCCGAGTGCGCGGCCGCTCATCATCGGAACCTTCACCCCGCAGGCAGCTACGATAGGTGCAAGCGGCAGAGAAAGCTTATCTCCGACACCGCCGGTGGAGTGTTTATCGACAAAGGGGCCTTCAATCCCCGACAAGTCCATGACTGCCCCGGAATGCAGCATGACGTCGGTAAGAACGGCGGTTTCATCAAATGTCATACCGTTAAAGTAAACCGCCATCAGCCATGCGGCCATTTGATAGTCGGGAATCTCTCCGGCCACATATCCGTTCACTAAAAAGGCAATTTCTTCCCGAGAGAGCGTTCCTGCGCCGGTTTCTCTAAACCCGCGCTTTTTCATAATGATATCAACTGCACGCATGTTTTTCTTCCTCTTTTAATTGAAGGCCTTGCGCCACGCGGCGGGATTACCCGGGCCAACCCATTTATTGAGGGCAAAACCGTTCCGTAAACTTAACGTGATAAATTTCTTTGCGCGGAGGGCTGCTTCATACGGTTCAAGCCCGAAACCCAAGCCCGCAGTAATTGCAGCGGCAACGGTACAACCGCACCCGTGAGTCCATTCGGTTTTAATCAGCTCAGCTTCGAGATAGCGGAAATCCTTACCATCGTAGAAAACATCGATGGATGTCTCTGCATCTTTCAATTTTGAGCCTCCCTTAATGAATACATGCGGGGCGCCCATATCGTAAATCCGTTTTGCGGCATCTTTAATTTCTTCTAATGTCGAAGGCGTATCGATATGAGCAATCTGACCTGCTTCAAACACATTCGGCGTAATAATCTTTGCAAGCGGCAACAGTTTTTTAATCAACAGCTCATTGATTTCCGGATTAAGCGGCAAATTCCCGCCTTTACAGATCATTACCGGATCAAGAACATAGTTTTCTACCTTATATTTACCGAGATACTCGGCAGCAAGTTCGATTGCGTATGGAGTTGCCAACATTCCCGTTTTTGCCGCATCAACGCCGATACCGTTAAAAATGGTTTCGAGCTGTGACCGCAGTGAATCTTCACCGATCGGGAACACCTCATGGCTCCAATCCTTATGGGGGTTCATGGTAGCAACCAAAGTAATCGCTGCCATACCGTATCCGCCATACTCCTGAAATGTTTTTAAATCCGCTTCAAGCCCTGCTCCTCCGGATGCATCGGAACCGGCAATTGTCGCTAATTTTACCATTTTATACTCCTCAATTATGAAAATATCTACGAGTGAGAACTATATCACATTTGCTCGTTAAGTCAAGATCGGTGCGAGATTGTTGCGGGATAGCCCTCTGGTATCTTTTTAGGCTTTCCGATATAATTACCGATACATTCCATAAGACAAGGTATCTCTAAAAACTCGGTTAGATTTTTAGAGGTTCCCTACTATTTGTTTTCTTACTACGCCTTACCGTTAAGGAGGATCTTGGATGAAAAAATCATTATTATCGTTTATATTATTTTGCTTACTCATAATCGCTGCAGGATGTAAAACAGCTCCGGAAGATAAAACTCCCAAACTTACGCCCGTAGAAACTGCAAAAGCGTCTGCCTCGGATGTACAGGTAGTACAGACTGAAAACAAATCAGAGACAATGCAAAACTCGGCTACTGCGGCCATGCCTTCCGATTCAGAAAAGGTCGAACCTAAAAAAGTCGAGCCTCAAAAAGCTGAAGCAAAAACGTCTACGTCGACGCGAGCACCCGCTCAGAAGGTAACACCTCGAAAAACGACTGCTCAATCGGGAAGCGTTGCTAAAAACATGCCTCAAGCGAAAAACGCTCAGACAAAGCCCGCTAAACAGGGGTCGGCACAGCAGAAAACTGCGAAGTCAAATGCATCCGGCGCATCGGCTAAAAAAACCGACACGCCTAAGCAATCGGCAACGACTACACCCTCAAAAGCGACGACAAAAGAGTCTGTTCAGAAGGAAACGCCTCAAAAAGCAGCGGCTGCAAAAACTGACGCCTCTAAGCAATCGGTAAAGACTGCACCCCAAAAGGCACCGGCGAAAGAATCTACTCAGAAGGAAACACCACAAAAGACTGCTGTTCAATCGGGAAGCGCTTCTAAAAACAAAACCGCTTCTCAAGCAAAAAATGCTCAGACAAAGCCCGCTAAACAAGATCCGAAACAACAAGAAACGGCAAAGTCTAAAGCAACCGCAAAAAATAATAAGCAGTCTGCATCTCCGGAAGCGGTTAAGAAAGAGGCTCCTAAACCGGCATCTACGAAGTCAGTTAAGAAAGATGCTCCTAAAACGATAGCCTCGACCAAGCAAGGGGCTGGTGATAAGGCTGTTTCTACAAAACAGCCTCAAAACAAAAAGGCTGAAGCTAAAACAAAAGAACCGGCTGCTCAAACGGCAGCAGCTCAAATTACCGACATTTCATGGATGATTGAGCAGGCTGATGCGTCCTTTGTTTCAAAACAGCATAAAGGTAAGGGAAAAATCTTTGTTACTATGCTTGCAAAATACAAAGGTGATCTAACAGCTCAAGACTTTAAAGAAGCTTTCTTTGCTTCACCCGCTGATGTGTGGGGGCTTGATGAGCAAAGTGCAAAGGGGCTGATGGAGATTAATAAAAAAGAGAAACTCTTGATGCTGAAACATCTGTCTTCGGGTGAAGGTGAGGGAGCGGCTGCTCTTGGAAAGTGGTTCGCATCGGTTACACTTGAGGGGCAGAAGCCGTTTGAAAAAGAATTGAATGTAACCGGAATCGGCGGCAAAACCGTTATGGAAGATAAGTCTACTAAAGGAGCCGCAAAAGGAAAAGTTCTCTTCCTTATTGTCCCTGCTGCGAAAGCAGAAAACGAACAGCAAGCACTTACAATGCCGGTTATACAATCCGTTTCCCGCGATTCCGATACAATAGAGATTATCTTTTCGGTTAACGATCCGCGGGTTAAAAATGCTTATTTCTATTTTGACGTGCCGGGAGAAGAATACTATCGCGATTCGGGTTCAATGATCGATGCAACGGGAAAGCCGGTAAACGGATGCCGCTCGTTCTCTACCGATGGAAAAAAATGCCAGTATGTACTCCGCAAAGATGCAACCAATAAAGACTGGTTCGGCAAGGCGACTCAATGCTTCCTCGTTGTTTCCGATGTAAACCGCGTTGCCTCCCCCTGGGAAGAACGCCACCGCACTATCAGCGCCGCATCGCGCATCACAAAATAGCGATTATGGCGGGGTAATTAGATATTCTTTTGAATACCCCGCCATCCCATGGCGGAATTGATACGGAATATATGGATTATATAGCATTGCTCAGAGGTATCAATGTTGGAAATTCAGTAAAAATTAACATGAAAGAATTGAGAACATTATTTGAGCAATGTGGTTTTTCAAATGTTTTAACATATATCAATTCCGGAAATGTCATTTTTAAATCAAATGACACGAAAAATAGTATCAGAGAGAATATTGAAAAAGTATTACATATAACGACTAGGAATGAAGTAAAAGTATTAGTAAAGACGAAAAGTGAGATGGTAAAAATAGCAAATAGCATCCCTAGTGAGTGGCAAAATAATGATGCTCAAAAGACCGATGTAGCGTATTTATTTGAATCAATAGATAATGAAAACATAATAAATGAATTACCAATAAAAAAGGAATATATACAATTAATATATGTTAAGGGTGCGTTAATCTGGAATGTTCGGCGAGAAGATTATAATAAAAGCCATTTAAATAAAATAATATCACATAAAGTATATAAAGATATGACCATACGAAATGTTAATACGGCTCGATATCTTGCATCGTACTAATAAAAAAAATTATCTAGTATTTACTTCAACCTAACATTGCTTCACAAGGCAGGCGATACGTTGAATATTTTCAGAAGTGGCATATCGTAAAACCTTTCCGTAAGCCTTTTGAAATAGACTGTTAAGCAGTTGTACATCCGTGTACCTCTCTACCGATGTACGTCCATGTACATCGGTAGAGGACAAGTTTTGTTCCAAAACTTGTTTCTGACTTATTCCCCGCCCATCCTTGGGCGTTCTGACGACGAGATTTGTGCATAACACAAATCTCGCTCCTGTATAAACCCACTGCCATCCTTGGCAGTTCTGAAGATGCTAGGAGCGTACAAAAAACACCCGCAGGCACGCCCAAAAATGAACATCCTTGTTCATTTTTGGGCTACAAGTTTGCAGAAGCAAACTTGCTTCTGCTTGAAACCACTGCCCTCCTTGGCAGTTTTGATACGTTGAGGATTAATTTTTTCGCAGTAACGGCATATCGTAAAACCTTTCCGTAAGCCTTTTGAAATAGACGGTGCAGATGCTAGGAGCGTACAAAAAACACCCGCAGGCGTACTTGTTGTACGTCGAGGACTGTTTTTTGTTAAGCGACAACGCAGATGCGTCGTATATTTCAAAAGGTGTTACTAGGGTAAGTACGCCGTATTGATATTCCGCAACGCATCGAAGAGCTTACGCTTTAACTCATAGTTGCCGTCTGTCAGCTTATCCAAGCGGGAACGAGCGGTTTTTCTGCCTGAATTATCCTGATAGCTGCATGTACAGGTAGAAGAAATATACCCCTGCATTTCTGCATGACGGATAATCATCGGAATGTCGGCAAGGCAGAGCGGGCGGATAAAGGTCAATGGGAATTTATCGAACTTCAGTACCGGAGGCATCGCTGCAAGCTCTCCTTTCGTCAGCGCATTCATCAGCGCCGTTTCGAGGATATCGTCCAAATGGTGGCCGAGCGCAATTTTATTAAAACCGTGCTCCTGCGCGTATTTGCTCAGCTCCAACCGGCGCTGACTGGAACACCACCAGCAGTTCATCTTTTTGCCTGTTTTAAGCCGCTCAAGCACCGAAATGGTTTTAATACTTAACTCAATTCCCCAGCTTTTAAACCGCTCTGCCAATTCAGGCGCGAACGCTGACCCGATATCTGTGGCGATATGGAGCGCAGCGGCTTCAAAAACCGGATGCCGTCGTTGCAGCCGTGCCGCAAAATATTCTGCAAGAGCGGTCGAATCTTTCCCGCCGGAAGCGGCAATCAAAATACGATCGTCTTCTTCTATCATATTATATTCGGAAACGGCTTTATCAATTGTTCTAAATAGTTTAGGGTTTGCCATAGAAAATAGCAGAAAATGCGATAGCCTATTACCGCTGCCGGTACAAAATATGACTTGGCATTATTGATGCCCGCTTGCACCGGCGTCTATATAGCTATAGAGTGTGTATTTGGAAATGCCGAAGTAGGTTGAAATTTTATCGCCGGATTTTGTAATTAAAAAAGCACCGGATCCATTTAAAAACTTAATCGCTGCGATCTTGTCTTCTTTATTCATCAATGCAACCGGTTTACCCACAATACGGACAGACTGTTCGATAAGTTCGTCCAATAGATCGTTGACATTCTGCGGAATATTTTCAGGTTCATTTTTAGCACTGATAGGCGAAATCAGCTGCTGCAACACGTTCTCTGCCATCTGCATCGGTGTAATATCAAGATTAATCGAAAACACTGCCTCGATTGCATTATTTTCGCCTCTGATAAACATACTGCTCGATTTAAGAATGCGCCCATCCTTCGTTTTTGTCAGATAACTGAGCTTATCTTCCAGCGTTTTATGATCACTATGCAACGCCTCAAGCACTACATGAGACGGCCCGTCGCCAATTTTCCGCATCGTAACAGTACCGTTTTCTATAATGACAATTGAACTATTGGTATAGTCGGCGGTGAGATCATGCACAAGTACTTCACAATTATTACCAAAGTGGATAGCGATACCGTGTGCGATTTGCTGCAGCATCGCAAGAGTGTGTTTGGACATCATATCGTGTAATTCCTTTTATCTCTCATTATTTTTTTAACTGAACATCATTTTGCAACTTATGTATTGCCTGATTGAGTCGTTGCACCGCGGCATTTTGAGGGTCTGCTTCGATAGCTTTGTGTAAATACTCGATAGCGGTTTCCGACTCAGTATTTTCCGTCATTAAGTAGGAATAAGCCGCTAAGTACCACGCTAACTGTAATTCGGCAGGTGAAAGGTCGCCGGTTTCTGCGGCGGCTTTATATTCATCGCTCGCTTTAAGGTAATTCCCCTGCTGTGCAAAGCTCTTTGCCCGTATGTCGGCACTCATCAACACGTATTTTCCTTTTAAGCCGGATCGATTATCGGGATCGAGCGCCGGTACTTGCATACGCAGAGAATCATAGCGGTGTGCTTCCGCATTGCCGACCGTGCTTAAAAAGGTGTCAATTGCTCGTGCTTTTTCCTGTCCTTTTGTAGTATTGATATGCTTTCGTGCCTCAATCACCTTCGTCCGCTGCGCAGTCAATGCTTTAATTTTTTCTATTAGCTGAGTTTCGGTTTTTATATCTGCTTCTATAACAGCAGAGGCATACATATCCTGTTCGGCTGTTTGCAGTATGATAAAAGGGATATCAGGTACTGCATATTCCGAAAATAACAGATAGTTCTTTTGAGCTGCTTCCCGCTCATTTTCCGAAGGGTTATGCAGCAAGTCGATAAAGCGGACGGCATAGAGCTGCGCCAATTCCGTTTTGCATGATTCGGTAAGAATGTTTTTTGAAAAATCTTTTGCTTCCTTTGACCAATCGGAACCGGTAAAGATAAGCAGTATATCTCTTTCATCCCTATTAGGGTTTTGGTTATCTCTCGTGGTGTTCTTTCCTGCTGAGGCGGTAGAAATACAGCTACTCACCATAACAACAAGGCAGAAGCCGATACATAGTAATCCATATCGATATAATTTTTGCATAAAACGATTATAGCATTAAATTAACAAATCGCAAAGAGATTTTTTTAGACGGTATCAGAGGTAGAGGCACCGTTTTACTCCATGATAGTGATTTCGACACGCCGGTTTAGTGCGCGTTCCGCTTCGGTTGTATTCGATGAGATCGGCTTTGAGCCACCTGCTCCGCTATAGATGAATACACCGGACGGGATGCCGCGTTTGGTCAGTTCATCAACAACCGTTTTTGCTCGCCGGAGGGACAGCCCGTGTTGGGTGCTTTTGTCGCCGACATCAGCAGTATGACCTTCAACAAAAAGGGTTTTAAAGGTAAGTGTTTTTAGTATGGTGGCTATTTCATCGAGTTTTTTATCCTCTCCATGTAATAACTCCGCCTTATCCGCAACGAAATGTAAATTTTTTAAATTTAATAATATGCCGCGCGGTGTTTCCTGCACATTAAAAATACCGTCTCCCTTATCTTTTATGCGCTCCTTGTTTGAGTTCTCCGGTTTCACCGGATTCTTGGAGTGATCAAGTAATGCCGTTGTCGGTACGGAACCACCGTTGTAAACGGTATGCTGCCCGTAATTGTAAAAGTGCAGTAAAAAGCCGCGCTGCCGAATCGATTCAGCACCCTTATAGAAAAATGTTTCATCGATTTTTTCCCGAATAAAGAGCGGGCGATTCCGATCATCCAGATAAATATCCGCCGTTCTGCTTCCTTCCGAACGAAGCATATCAGCATCTCCTAAATGATCTTCACCGTGGTACCGCAAGGCGAACACAGCCCTTACATAATGAGTATCGGTTCCATTGTACTTCTTTTTGCCGATGTATTGATATTCAGCCAACACCGGTATTCTCGTAGGATTTTTCCCTTGCTGCGGGCATACTACGATAGTGCTTTCAGCTGTCCATTTTTTTCCGCTATCCTGTTGTTCGAGTCGCTGCGTAGGACTTGCCGGGAAATTCCGCAGCAGCGGATAGCCGGTATCTTGTGTAAAGTGAAGGGCTGCTATCTTTGTGCCGTCCGTTCCCCGATGAGCCGACTGCGTAAAAGCAATCGGTCTGATTTCATCAAGTTTTTTTGCCGTGCCGACCATATTCTTGCGGGTTTCTTCCAGCACAAAGGCTTCTCCTTCATACCGATAGGCCGGCTCATCATTATAGACGGTAGCTTTTTCATCAAGGTAGATATAGGCTTCCCGATAGGTAAGCCCTGCATAAGTATCGTTTTTATAAACCGAATAGTCGGCGCGCTCCGAAATGGTAATTCTTCCGTTCTCTGTAAACGCAATGACCGGAATCAATACACAGACAATAGATAGTATCGTTCGTTTCACTCATTTCTCCTCTAAAAAGCGCTAGCAGCACCGGCTTTTATCCGATAAGAACCTCTAAAAACTTCGGTTTTTAGAGATGCCCATGTGTCTTTTATTATCATCGTCAAACACAAAGAAGATAATTACAGCCCCTGCCATGGTTGCAGGTTCCGGGATGTGTTACGGCAACCGTATTCATCAATATTTTCTTCGAGCAATACCGGCCGCTCTTTTTAGAAAACGAAATGAAGCCGTATTTACCTCACGTATAAATTTAACAAAAACCTTGACACCCTATTGGATAGGGGTATATAAAATCTCAGTAAAGAAGAAAGAAATCAGATGAAGCATTTAGTAACTGCTATAAAAAATGCAGAAAAGGAGGTAACCCATGGAAGAAGTTAATGTATTTGAAAGTATTATGAATGGACTTTCAGAAAGTCTTGAGTATGCAAAAGGAAAACCCAATAAGGCGCGGAAAATAACCATAACTATTGCAGACTTACCTTCATATCATTGTAAAGAAATAAAGCAGATTAGAGAGGAGCTAAATCTTACACAGAAAAATTTTGCTTGTGTGCTTGGCGTATCTCCAAAAACTGTAGAGGCTTGGGAAGCAGGTAGAAATGTACCGCAGGGTATGGCTCAAAGATTTTTACAGATGCTTCAATTGGGCGGAAAAAAAATGCTGCAGGATTTTAAGGTTATTGATTTTGCAAGATAGTTTGATTGCTTTAGAAGTAAACGGTATCAGCGATTGCCTCTGTTGATTTTACTGTCAAAATCGGTACAATCGGCATAGCTCCAACTTTGAGGTTTCTATGATTCTGTTTATCTCGTTTCTTATCATTTTGGCAATGCTGTCGACCAAAATCAGCGATAAATTCGGGTTGCCGCTCCTTATCGGTTTTATTCTTATCGGTGTTCTTGTTGGCGGTGATGTCTTAAATTTATTCTATTTTGATAATGCCCTTTTAACAAAAAAAATTGCTGATATCCTGCTGATCTTTATTATTTTTGACGGCGGGTTTTGCATTACAAAGGAGACGTTTCAAAGAGTTGCCGGTCCGTCGATGACGCTTGCAACCCTCGGTGTTGCACTTACTTCCGTGACGCTTGGATTTTTAATTCACTTTATCCTTAAACTAGAGTTAACCTATTCGATGCTGATTTCTTCTATTATTTCTTCTACCGATGCCGCTGGTGTTTTTATGATTACCAAGTCCAATCCGATTAAGGATAAGCTTGCCGCAACGCTCAATGTTGAATCCGCTGCGAACGACCCGATGGCGATTTTGCTTACCCTCACCTTTGTGCATATTGCAACAGGGGCTTTTAAGTCCCCAGCCTTGGCGGTAGCAGAGCTTATTTGGCAATTTGTCGGCGGTATCATTATCGGCTACTTTGCTTTTCAAATTTCGATATGGCTGTTTAACCGGCTGCAGTCGGATAACAGAGGAAACTATAATGTGCTGATACTGGGATGTGTGTTGCTTGGATATGGGGCAGCGGAACTCTGTCAAGCAAACGGGATTATCGCAGTGTTTTTTATGGGGTACTGGATCGGCAATACTGCTTTTCCTGCAAAGCGCAGCGTCGGAAATTTTCTCGAAAGCATTTCTACAATCTTTAATATCACACTTTTTATTATGCTGGGGCTTTTGTCATTTCCACACCATTTTGTTCATATCTGGAAAGAAGCGCTCATTATTGTCGGTATTATGATGTTTGTCGCCCGTCCACTTGCCGTGTTGGTTTCCACGTTTCCGTTTCAATATACACGGAAGGAAAAATTCTTTTTAATGTGGGGAGGGATTAAAGGTGCGGTTCCGATCGTTCTTGCGACCTATCCGCTTGCAAACGGGTTGGATAAGGACGGCTTTATTTTTAACTCTATCTTTTTTGCCGTTTTCCTTTCCTGTATTATTCAGGGAACTACACTTGCTCCGCTTGCTCGGCTCTTGAAATTTACCAACCCTAAAAAACCGGAATCGCTGTATTCGGTCGAGCTGTATTCGCTTAAAGCAAGCGATATTGATATCTTCGATATTTATATTGAAGATCATTCCGGCAGCATCGGTCAAAAGATCAGCGAGCTTCATCTTGATAAGGATACGCTTATCAGTTCAATTGTACGCGATGGAAAAATCATTTTCCCGAAAGGCGATACCGTTATTCAAAAAAACGATATCCTCTATGTACTTGCTCATTCTGCAAAAATAAAGGAAATTACCGACAAGCTCAACGAACCGAGCGAATAAGCTGCGGATAGTCGACAATATGTCCGGTGCGATTATCCGATATGCCCGAATATTGCTCAACACCGATAAAATGGATATAGTAAATTCATCAATTTATACTTGCGACTTACGTAAGGAGGAACCGCCATGAGCGAAAACAAATTAAAGATTATCGGTTGGATAGGAACAGCACTATCGGTTACCATGTATATATCCTATATTCCGCAGATTATGGATAATTTGAGCGGAAATAAAACCGTTTTTCTTCAGCCCTTAGCAGCAGCCGTCAATTGTACAATATGGGTTTTATACGCATTGCTGAAAGATAAACGAGATTATCCGCTTGCAGCGGCAAATGCACCGGGCGTTATTTTCGGTTTAATAGCAGCAATTACTGCACTTTAGGCGCCCACGGTTTTTTAACTAAACCTCTGAAAATTGTATAAGGCATCTCTAAAAATCTTATCAGTTTTTTAGAGATGCCTATTATTTTTTACTTCTTCAATTCGTAAATATTAATGGATTTTATGTTCGGGGTTCTGCCGTCTGCAGATCGAGGAATCATGATAGTACCCGCTCTAATCTCATCAAAAATCTTATCCCGTTCGGCAACATTCGGATTAAAGCCGATAATCTTCCAGTTGTAATTCACCTTAGGAGTAATAACGCCCTTATCGACTTTCTTTACATACGCACCAATCAGATCGCGTATGCGCCCTGCATCCTGCATGACTTCATACGAGTCGTAGTACACATCTTTGGGTGTCGCAAGTTTTAAGCTTTGCAGCGTTCCGAAACGGTAGTTGTTGACGGCAACCTTATACACCTTTTTAGGATCAAGGGTTTGCCCTTTTATCTTGGCGTTTGTGATTCTATTCCCAGCCTCTTTTGAAATATCAATGTCGTAATCGATACCTTCAAACATATCGTAGTTATAACCGCGCACATTGGGATTAAACGAAATCGTTACATCGCCTTTCTTTGCCGTGTTGTAATATGAAGCCGACCACTCCATGTATTTTAACAGATTCTCACCGGTCATATTAACACCCATCAGCGTATTGGAATATTTATAGATAAAGGCAACATCCTTTTTCTTGAAATCCCCTTTCCTTAAATTCATATCCAAGCGGAAAGCGGCAGCGGCAGCAACATCAGCCTTCGTGTAATAAAGCTGCACATCATTGATTAAGTCGATAAGTGCGGTATCTTCAAGCTGAATAGTAGGCATGGTGGTAACTTTATCTTGTCCGGTGATGTAGTCAACACGCGGGATAAAGTCCGCAGTAACTTTTCCGACAATGAGGTTTGCATCTGCAACGGACTTGTCATGCACAAAGCCAAACTCTTTTTCCATCGCTTTATCGGCAGCAATCTTAGCGGTTTCGCGGTTTTCCGCTTTTACGGAAACGACCTTCCATGCGCCGTTATCTTTTTTAACCTGTACTTCGCCTACCGCTAAAGCCCAACCATAGCAGCCCGGTTCAATAATCCATGTTTTATCTCCGTTCTGACCGTCGATAAGGGTTGCATACCGAGCGTGCTCATGTCCGCCGAAAATTAAATCGAATTCGGGGATTTGCTTTGCCATTTCGATAACGCCGCTGTTGGTGCCGTATTCACCATTGCGCCCAAGATGGAACGCACCGATTAAGACATCGTATTGCCCTTTTAAGGAATCGACGGTTTTACGTGCAACCGCTATCGGATCTTCAAATTCCAGCCCTTTAAAGTGAGACGGTGCGGCGGCTTCCCACATCGGGATATGAGGCGGCACCATACCGATAACGGCAACACGGACTCCTTCAATGTCAAACAGCTGATAGGGTAGTACGAAATGGCTGCCGTCCTTTGTGTTTTTGATATTGGCGCTTAATACCGAACCGTTGAAGTGGCGGATATTACGGGCAAGGAATTCTTTTTCAAAGTTGAACTCATGGTTGCCCAAAACCCAAATATCGTAGTTCATGTAGTTGAGCGCTTGAATCATGGGGTGGGTGTCAAGGTCGTTAAACAGATCGGCACTGTTATCCTGCACTGTATCGCCGACGTCGATTAAAACGGTGTTGGGATTTTGTGCGCGCAGCTCTTGCGCCAATACGTATGTTTTTACAAAACCGGCAGCGGGTGTCTCCTCGCATACTGCGTAATCATAGGCATAGAGCCGCCCGTGTACGTCGCCCGTTACACCGAATGTCAAGGTAACGGCATCCGCCCCCGGCTGTCCCTTTTGGATAATCTTGTGGGTAAGTTTTACCTCATCAGATTGCTTTCCGCGTGCCTTTGCGGTACGCGCAGAGTTTTTTTCCGTGCTTCGTGCCGATAAATTTGTCTCCACGCAGGCTGTCAGCGAAAAAACAAAGATCAATGCAGCAACAAAACCTAGCATTCTTTTCTTGATCATGTGCATACTCCTTCACATTTTTTTTGGGTCTCTTTCACCGGCTGTACTGAGCGGTGAGCAATTCCCTCTCTATAATAGTACGGATATTTTCCGTCTATTTTCGCATTTTTTCCGCAGCCGGTATTCTCAGTATAAAAAGAGCTACCAGTGCCGTACACGGAACTGCCGCAATAATGCCGATGCTCCCCGAAATACCGTGCATAATCTCTATGACGATGCGCGGGATATTGATAAACTGCGTAAAGCTCATGCCATAGCCCCAAATCATCATCACGAGCGGCAGGGACGATCCGGCAAAGGCGAGAATGAGCGTGTTACTCATCGTGCCGGTAATATCTTTGCCCACAGTCAAGCCCGACTGAAAGAGTTCTTTTTTGCTGAGGCGCGGATTGGCGGATAAAATTTCCTGCATAGAAGATGCGATGGACATACTGACATCCATCACAGCGCCGAGCGAGGCAATTAAAATTGAGGTGAACAATAGCCCATCCAGTTGGAGGTTATAATCGGGAGCTAAATTAAGCAGCTGCTCGCCGCCTTCCATATTAACACCTGAAAGCTGCGCCGAATAGGACACAATTACCGAAATAATCCCCGCAATGGTAATGCCGGACACGGTGCCTGCGATGGCGGTATATGTTTTGCGCGTAAAGCCGCTGATCAAAATAAAGCTGACGATGGTCATAATGGAAACAAGACCGATAGAAACCGGCACGGGAGGAAAGCCTGCAAACAGGGCGGGAATAAGCACGGTAACAATGAGTACACAGGTGAACACCAGTCCGAGTGCGGATTTTAACCCTTGTCCCCTGCCGAGGAGGATAAGGGCAGCAAAGAACAGCCCCAGCAGCATAAAAACATGGGTGCCGCGCTTGAGGTTATAAAGCCACACGGCTGTTTTCCCTCCGCTGTTCCGCAGTGTGAACACCGCTTTTAAGCCCTTATACGCAAAATTGCTGTGTAGACTGCTGAGCGTATTATACACTTCAAATTCTTTATTTTTATAGTTTCCTTCGAGGATTTTAACGCGAAGCTTTTGCGTACCGCGGAACTTTCCTTGCACAATCGGATCGGGAGAAAGGTCTTCCTCGAGCACCTCCTCCACAATACCCTCAGCAAATTCTTGCGTAAACGGCGATTCAGGTTTGAGTTTATCTGAAATTTTCGGCATACCGATGCAGAGCAGCACCGTAATGATCAGCACTGCCCCTGCGAATATTTTTTCTTGCATACTCTCTTGTAAAAGTATACCGTGAGATTTCCTCACCCGTCAACAATTTTTTTCCTTTACCAAATAAGTTTTTTCCTATTTTCAAAAGGTATGGAATATGGTATATATACCGCTCGACTCAAAATTATTTAAAGTGAGATAAAAATAGGATTGTAATATGGCAAAAAAACGTTTTTCAATTAGCAACAAATTGATTATTATCTTTGGACTTTTAATTGCAGTAGCTTCGTTGACGGAAGGTGCGCTGGCAATCAGCTTTGCACGGAAGGCCGTAATCGAAAAATTGGAAATACAGCTTATTGATAAGGCCTTGGATGAAGCGGAGATCATCGACGCAAAAATAACTGCTTTTTTTCAGTTTTTAGAGGGGCTATCCCATATCCCGATACTGTATGATCCAACCGCTTCATATCAAGAAAAATTGGAACAGCTGCAGAAAAATGCAGTGAGCAACAATACAATACAAGAACTCAATATCAGTGATACCGCAGGCGTTTGCTATGTAGAAAGCGGTACGGTAAATGTAAGCGATAGAGATTGGTTTAAGGCTGCAATAAAAGGAGAGCGTTTCGTTTCAGATTTATTGATTTCGAAAACAACTCAAAAACTGATTAGCACCTTTTCGATTCCGCTTTACGATGAAACCCATCGTATTATAGGTGTTTTATCTGCTGATATTTCCGGCTTGTGGTTCAGAGATAATATCAAAGACATTACCATCGGCAAAAGTGGCAATTGCTACATCATAGGACCTACGGGAGCAACGATTGCCGATCAGGATATCGATGCAGTAACAAGTATGCTCAATCCAAGTCAAGAAGGACAGAGCAATATTGAATTGGATTCTTGCGGAAGATTTGAAAGAAACGCGATAGCTTCTTCACAACCCGGCATCGGTTATTATGAGTACGAGGGTGTTCCCAAAATTGCAGCTTATACAAAATTGAAGTCGGCCGCATGGACTACTATCGTATGTGCGCCCGTACATGAATTTATGGAAACCGTAAACACGCTCCGGCTCAGTCTGATTTTAATCGGATTCGTTATTTTTGCAGGATCCGTTATTATCGTCTATTTAGTATCCAGAGGTATGATAAAACCGGTTAAACGAACAGTTTCGGCTTTAAAAAATATCGCACAGGGCGAAGGTGATTTAACCGTAAGCCTTCCAGTAACCGGAAATGATGAAATTACGGACTTATCGGAATATTTTAACGAGACGATTGCAAAAATAAGAAACGCAATCAAATCGATAGGTGTGAACTGCAATCAAATGGAAGAAATCGGAAATACGTTGTCTACCAATATGACTGAAACGGCAAGCGCGGTGCACCAAATCAGTACAAATATCGATGGTGTAAAACATCAAGCAATGACTCAAGCGGCAAGCGTTACCGAAACAGCGGCAACCGTTGAGGAAATCGTTCGTACCATTAAGCAATTGAATACAGGCATCGAAATGCAGGCAGCAAGTGTTGCACAGTCATCGTCATCTATAGAAGAAATGGTCGCAAATATCGCTTCGATTGGGCAAACGCTCACTAAAACCGATAGCGCTATTAAAGAGCTTACACCTGCTACTGCTAATGGCAAAGCTACGATCGTTACATCGAATACCGTAACGCAGAAAATTGCAGAAGAATCCGGTTCTTTACTGGAAGCGTCAAGCGTCATCCAACACATTGCATCGCAGACAAACTTATTGGCAATGAATGCTGCAATAGAAGCTGCACATGCCGGTGAAGCCGGCAAGGGCTTTGCCGTTGTAGCTGATGAGATAAGAAAGCTTGCCGAAGAATCTTCGGTACAAGGAAAAACGATCACCACAACCTTAAAAATGCTTTCAGCGGAAATAGAAACACTTTCCGTATCATCAAAAACGGTAGAAGGAAATTTCAATAGTATTTTTACTCTTGCAGAACAGGTTAAAAAGATGAGTGCCCATCTAACCGAATCGATGAAAGAACAGGAGCACGGCAGCAAAGAAGTATTGACAGCTATTAAGAACATCAACACGGTAACAATGGAAGTACAAGCCGGTTCCGAGGAAATGCTGAAAGGCGGTGAAGGGGTCGCTCAGGAAATGCGAAAGCTGGATAATCTTACCCGCATCATAACTGACAGTATGAATGAGATGGCGGCAGGTGCGGTGCAGATTAACAATGCCGTGCAGGAAGTAAACGAGATTACACAAAAGAACAAGCAGAGTATCGAGAATCTGGCAATCGAAGTCTCTAAATTCAAAATTTAGACACAAATAGAGCGGTATCTACGGCGTTGCTGCACAAAAATAAATGCTCAACGTACACAAAGTACGTCTCCGCTTTATTTTTGTTCGCGCCTTGTATCTACTCGCTCTATTTGTGTCTAAGATATTTCGCAAAAGCGCTGAAAAAAATAATTTTCCGATAAAAAGAAAAAACTTCACCTACGACCACATCTAATCAGTACCGCCATGGATAGGCAACTACTTAACCGTGCCGCGGATTCAACTACACCTTAGATTAAGTAGTTGCAAAATAATACGGAATGAGTATAATAAAAGCACAGTTATGGGGATAACTTCTCAGGTATAGCTTCTTATCAATATTGTGTAACACTATACCAAGAACAAGACACTTTCAAAACGTTTTATCGTATTTTAAGAAGGAGACTTGACTAAATGAGAAACATATGTATAATACCTGATTTAATTGGTAATCCCTGCAAAATAATCTACTCTTTAGTTTCCACCAATAATCAACGCAAACTTTGTAGTGCATACCTAAATAGATTGGTTATACCTTACTGGAAGCATTTCTCCATTATAAACTATACGCAGCATCATTTCCGAGAAAAAAATTTTATATGCGTTTGTAAAGTTACCGCAACTAATGCCTTGCGGCATCACCTCGAATTATTCATTACAAATTATCTATTATTTTATCAGGAGGTAGTCTATGAAAAAGCGCTTTTCTCTTCGGTATAAGCTGATTTTAATTTTCGGCTTACTTATCTGGGCGGCATCCGCTGTCGAAATTGCGTTAGGTATTTTTATGGCACGCCGTGCTGTAATCGAAAAAATTAAAACACATCTGACCGACAAGGCTATCGATGTCGCAGGATTCATCGATGAACGCATTACGGCACGCTTTTTATTCCTTGAAGGTATTAGTCGTATGCCAATTCTCACAGATCCGACAACCTCATTGTATGAAAAGCACCTCTTCTTAAAAAGAGAGGGTGAGGCAACGACAAGAGTAGACGACATGTATATGATCGATACCGCAGGTAATATGTATCTCGCTGACGGACGAACACTTTCTATGAGCGATCGTGAGTATTTTAGGGCAGCAATGCAAGGCAAACAATTTGTAAGCGATGCTCATGCTTCGCGAGTTGACAACCAAACCGTTTTCGTTTTTGCAATGCCTATCTATGACAGCAAGCACACCATTGCAGGAGTGCTTGCTGCGCGGGTTTCTGTTCAACAGCTTGCTAATCTCATTAAAGATATAGTAATAGGCGAAACAGGCAACTGCTTTATTATGGGACAGACGGGAACTATTATTGCAAATAAGGATTCAAGCCTAACAGCCAAACAACTGAATGTGATAGAACAAGGAAAAAACGATCCCGTGTTTGCTTCTGCCGCAGCATTTTTGCAAAGAGCATTGCAGACGGATAAAAGCGAAGTCGGATACTACACCTATCAGGGCGTTCAGTACATATCCTCCTTTGCTAAAGTTAACGCGACCGGCTGGAATGCCGTTATACGCGCACCGGTAAATGAATTTATGGGAGATGTTAACCTTCTCGGAAAAACAATGGGGCTTATGAGTCTCGGTATATTTGTTGCTGTTTTACTCATTATATATGTTATAGCCACGAAAATAGTAAAGCCGATACAACATGCAGCAAGCGCCTTACAAGATATTGCACAAGGCGAAGGAGATTTAACGGTCCGATTGCCGATACGAGGTAATGATGAAATTACCGATATGTCGGAATACTTTAACCAAACAATTGCAAAGATCGGTACGTCAATACAGGCAGTAGGCGTAAGCTCAAACACAATGGAAGAAATTGGAACCGAATTGGCTTCCAATATGACTGAAACTGCAAGCGCGGTTCATGAAATCAGTGCGAATATCGATGGCGTAAAACAGCAAGCATTAACCCAAGCAGCAAGCGTTACCGAAACCGCCGCAACCGTTGAAGAAATTGTCCGTACCATCAAACAGCTAAATAGCAGCATAGAAATACAAGCAGCCAGTGTTGCACAATCTTCGTCATCTATAGAAGAGATGGTTGCAAATATTGCCTCTATCGGGCAAACGCTTGTTAAAACAGACAGTGCCATTAAAGAGCTGACAACCGCTACAGGAGACGGCAAAGCAACACTCGTAACAACCAATACCGTAACACAGAAAATTGCCGAAGAATCCAGCTCGCTGTTAGAAGCCTCAAGTGTTATTCAGCATATTGCATCGCAGACAAACTTATTGGCAATGAATGCCGCAATCGAGGCTGCTCATGCAGGCGAAGCAGGAAAAGGCTTTGCCGTTGTTGCCGATGAAATCCGCAAATTGGCAGAAGATTCTGCAACGCAAGGAAAAACGATTACCACAACACTCAAAAACTTATCCGGTGAAATTGAAACACTTTCCGCTTCATCGACGACGGTAGAAGAAAAATTCAATAGTATCTTCACCCTTGCCGAACAGGTTAAAGATATGAGCGCCCGCGTGACCGAAGCGATGCGTGAACAGGAAAACGGCAGTAAAGAAGTACTAACAGCTATTAAGAACATCAACATGGTAACCACGGAAGTACAATCCGGTTCTGACGAAATGCTGAAAGGCGGAGAAGGGGTCGCAGAAGAAATGCAGAAACTGGATAATCTTACTCGAATGATAACCGACAGCATGAACGAAATGGCATCGGGTGCAGTCCAGATTAACAATGCCGTGCAGGAAGTGAATGAAATCACCCAGAAGAACAAGCAGAGTATTGAGAAGCTGGCAATTGAGGTTGGAAAATTTAAGGTATAATCCTTCTACAAAGAAGCAAACATCTGTTCCGCTATGTTTGCTTCCAATTTCCGGCAGTTTAGCGGCTAAACTGCCGGAAGACATTATTTATTTTTCTTTTGCTACAGACGGTTCAAAGGCTTTTTTAGGAGTTCTGCCTTCGTTCTGTGCGGCAAAACCTACCAGTTCCGGGTATATTTTCTGTGCTTTTTCAAACACATCGGCGGCTTGGTCGTTTCCTAATTTGGTTGCATATTTTGCTGCGGCGGATTCACCTTTTTTGGTATAGAGCCGTGCAATTTCAGCATCTTTGCCTTTCTGCTCTTTAATCAGCTTTTGCTCATACGCTTTCCAATAGCTGCGGACATTCTTTCCATACATCTCTCTATTTAATGCTGAAAAGACATTGATAGTCCGCATCAGCCAATAAAACGAATCAGGCGTATACATTTTGTTGTCGACTTTATACGCAGCGTAGGTGTCCGTAATGTTGCCATAGAAGGGCAGATACACCGAATGTTCCGCATTTGCCATCGCCATCCACATCACACCGCCGACAGCTTTCGGTAAGGTGTCTTTCATCTGAATGATATGGCACTCCATAGAAGTCGGTGTACCGATTGCGCGAACTCCTGCGTTTTCCGGTAAATTTGCATTTTTATCGGTATCTTCATAGCGGTAGCGCTGCAATTCCATTACATCTTCAAGGGCAATTTTCTTGTCAGCCTTTCTCCACAAAGAGAATAGCTTCGTGTCATACGCAACCTTAGCGGACGGTGAGAGTTTATTTTGTCCTCCCCAAAGCCGTACACGGTTGTAGTCGCTCATTTCTT
This sequence comes from Treponema sp. OMZ 803, assembly GCF_024181165.1. NCBI lineage: Bacteria > Pseudomonadati > Spirochaetota > Spirochaetia > Treponematales > Treponemataceae > Treponema > Treponema sp. OMZ 803. Next base: position 335,725 of record NZ_CP051195.1, read on the forward strand.
CTCCATAAGTAAGTCCCGCATGGAATTTACCGTCAACTTCTTTATAAAAGCCTTTCGACTTAGGCAAATTGATTAAATCTTTTGATGCGATAACATCTTTACTTGTCGTATCGACATAACCGAGTAAGAAGCAATTAGGTACTACCGCATACATATCATCCGGAACCTTAACCGCTGCATACTGATGGCCGGTATAAATTTCCATGTACCAGCTTTCTTTATCGTCTGCGATAAAAATGATGTTGCCTTCTGCCGAACCGTAGGTATCTACAATCTTTGCAATCCGTTCAACGCCTTCCCGGGCTGTGGTAATATACGGCAATACAACCGTTGTCATAGATGCTTCCGAAAGTCCGTTTTCAACAAGCGGGTCAGCTGCTTCTGCAGCTTTCCCCGGAGATGCCGAAACGGTTGCGCTCATCGCAACGCCGTACTCGTTAAAACCGACTTCGTCGTAGATGCCTTCGGATTGTTCGGCATCGCAAATAGCGGTATACCGATAGCTCTCTTTCGGCAATTCAATTTTAAAGCCGATTGAGTCGGCAAACTGTACCGGCTTCCTGTTTTTCTGATGCGGATATACCTTAAAGGTTTTGTTATGGGCGCCACTCAAATCTTCCGTACGCGCAATAATGCGAAAGCCGTCGGCTGTTGCATCCTTTCCTGCAACAAACCCCGTACAGCCGAAAGCATTGGACATTCCTGCCCATACGCCGGCCGCGGCAACCAATAAAAACAGACACATTTTTTTCATAATGTACTCCCTGTTAAAAATAATCCGATAAACACTACCGAATATAAATATGAAAAGGATTATATCATGCAGTATGAGACTTGTCAAAAATTATTCTTTTTATCGAAACAAGAAAAGTCTTCCCTAATTGGTTTTAAACTTACTCACCTCCGCCGCCAGATTTTCAATACTCCGCTTATTCTTTTGCGTAATTTCACTTACTTCCTGCACGGCATTGTTAATCTGCACTGCGCCCGCTGCCATTTCGTTCATACTATCGGTAATGATACGGGTGAGGTCATCGAGCTTGCTCATTTCCTCCGCAACACTCTCTCCGCCCTTCAGCATTTCGTCAGACCCTGCCTGTACTTCCGTTGTTACCATATTGATATTCTTAATGGCGATTAGTACTTCTTTGCTACCGTTTTCTTGTTCCCTCATTGATTCGGTTAGACGGGCGCTCATATCCTTAACTTGTTCTGCAAGCATAAAGATTGCGTTGAACTTTTCTTCTACCGTTTTGGAAGAGGCAGAAAGCATTGCGATTTCGCCGGAGAGGGTCTTGAGCGTTGCAGTGATCGTCTTTCCTTGCGTTGCAGAATCTTCGGCGAGCTTACGGATTTCGTCCGCAACGACGGCAAATCCCTTGCCAGCTTCTCCCGCATGAGCAGCCTCAATCGCGGCATTCATCGCCAATAGATTTGTCTGAGATGCAATATGCTGAATGACGCTCGACGCTTCCAGAAGCGAACCGGATTCTTCGGCAATCTTCTGTGTTACAGTATTGGAATTTACGAGTGTTGCTTTGCCGTCGCCGGTTGCCAGGGTAAGACTCTTGATTGCCTCGTCGGTTCTACCGAGCGTTTGCCCGATGGAGGCAATGTTGGCAACCATCTCTTCTACGGATGATGAGGATTGCGCGACACTCGCTGCTTGGGTTTCGATACCGATATTTAACTGCTTAATAGTACGGACAATTTCTTCGACAGTTGCAGCAGTTTCGGTAACGCTTGCCGCCTGAGTCATTGTCTGCTGCTTTACTCCTTCGATATTTGCACTGATTTCATTTACGGCACTCGCCGTTTCGGTCATGTTGGAGGCAAGTTCATTTCCAATTTCTTCCATTGCAGCACTGTTTGCACCGACCGCTTGTATCGAAGCACTGATTTTTGCGATTGTTTCGTTAAAGTATACAGATAAATCCGTTACTTCATCATTACCGATTAACGGCAACCGCACCGTTAGGTCTCCCTCTCCTTGGGCAATATTTTTTAGAGCATTGACAGCGGTCTGTACCGGCTTAACCATTGTGCGGGCGACAAAATAAACAATCGTAAGCGCAACAACTAAAATGATAACGCCAAGCGTATATAATGACCGGCGCAGTGTGCTGACCGTTCCCATAAATTCATTATACGGCGCCGATATAATTACCGTCCATCCGGTTGTCTTTATCTTTGCAAAAGATGCGATTTCCGGTTCGTTCTCCCAATAAAAAAATCCGGTAGAGGGTTCTTTCTCCGTCATGGCTCGCTGTTCGAAAGAGGCGATGGTAGAATATGCAGGATCCGTTTTAGCTCGTTCGATACTGCTGCCTTGGCTTTTTACAATTTCAATATCGGTATCGGCAATAGTAATGCCGGTAAGGCCGATGATGTAGCAACTCCCCGATTCCCCAACAATAATATCACTGATAGTGTCGGAGAGCCATTCGGCCTGCGCCGCCGCCCCAAGCACTCCAACTATCTGATGATTATTATCATAAATAGGAACCGAAAAGGTAATGATCATTTGATCGTTCGTGCGTGAAAAATACGGTTCGGTTATAAAAAATTTTCCCTGCATACCGGCTTGCACCCAATTCCTGTCGCTCGCTGCGATTTTTCGACCGTCGAGGGAATATAAATTTCCATCCATATCGGTAATGGCGGCATCGCGCAGTACATCATTGTAGGCAACTTCTCTTTTTAAAAATGCGGTTTTTTCGCGGTAGGACAACGTTTCATCTCTAAACATCGGCATCCGCGCAATTCCTTCAAGAAATTGAATGAAAGACGTAAGGCGCCCGTCAATAATCTCCGCTACGTCGGTTGCTTTATCGGTAAGATGTGCCTCAATTTTTTCACTTACTGCCGTACGAGCAATTTTAGTTGCTAAAAGGCCTTCAGTAATCCCCGCCGCTGCGATTAATATACCGAAAATCAGAATAAGCTTATAACGAATTGAAAACCGTTTTTTCATCGTATACCTCCCGCCAAATGCGCACTAAATTGTATGGAATACTGTATATCATATTTTATCTCTTTTGTAATAGTATACGAATTCAGTTTTATGCCTCAATTCATCTCTGAAATATTCGGATATCTTTTAGACCCTTACTGGCTTCTTAATACTTAAGAGAAAATTAATTTCCGTGGCATATTATGAATTACTTTACTTTTAGTAGAAAATTCAGTATGCTGTGTTTCGATATTTCAATGTTGTATGCTGCAAACATTTGCAAGGCGTACGGGAATATCCGAAATTTTCTTTTAGGAGGAAGGAATATGAAAAAATTCGCTTTCGTATTATCGGTTCTTTTTTTGACAAGTGCTCTTTCGTTTGCTTCCGGTGCTGCCGATTCCAATGCTGCAGCCGATGTCAAAATCGACTTTAGAATGAACATTGCCAAACAAGATTATGAGTCCAATTATTTTAATTGGACGCTTGGAAAAGAAGCAACTGTGCAGGACAAATTCGATGCTGTTTCTGGTGCAAGTTTGAAAGGTTCCACAAGAGCATTTAATGCCGTCCGCTATGCAGGTAATGCTGCAGATAAAAAAGCGGCGCTTCCGTCAGCACTGCGCAGTCTGTTTTTGTTCCCTCTTGCCGATTGGAAATTCGTCGAGGGATACGGACTTCAAATAACGAATACCGACGGTGCTCTTACGATACGGTTTGCCCGCAAAACGACTGCATATGAATTAACAACCGACAATCAGGGTAATTTTGACCTGCTTACCGGAGCAAAAATTGCAAAAGATATTGCGGAAAAAACCGATACCGGTTTTGCAATTAAGCCCGAATATCTCAAAGAGGGCGGGGATCCCACAAAGATGTCCGATTTGGATTGGAACAAGATACCGCTGAAAAACGACACTTTTGCTCCCGATGCCGCTTATCATTATGAAGGGACGCTCAAATTTGCGTTGAAAGATAACATTTTAACGGTGAACGGTGCATTAAATCGTAAATAAGTGACGGGTGTCTGAATAATCGAAAAAAAGAGCCTCTCTAAGCATTGTGCTTGAGAGGCTCTTTTTTTTTTACTCCGAGTAAAGACCGATGGCATGTATCTTTTTGCGGCGATACCGCACCAAGACTTTGGGATCGCGTTTGCAGAGATCGGCTAAGTCATGCAGAATTTGCGCGCGTATTTTATCCGCTGCTTTTTGCGGATCGGTATGAGCACCGTCTACCGGCTCTTCAATAACCCCGTTAATCAGTTTAAGCCCGAGTACCTCACGGCTGGTAATTTTCAGCATTGCGGCGGCATCCTTCGCCTTGCTTGAGTCTCGCAATAAGATAGATGCACAGCCTTCCGGCGAGATAACCGAGAAAATTGCATTTTCCAGCATGTACACCTTATCACCGACTCCGATACCGAGCGCACCACCTGAACCGCCTTCCCCAATGACAAAGCAGATAACAGGCGTCTTGACGCGACTCAACTCACGTAAGTTTACCGCGATAGCTTCGGCGATACCGCGCTCCTCCGAACCAAGTCCGGGATAGGCGCCTTGTGTGTCGACAAAGGTAATAATCGGGCGGTGGAATTTTTCCGCCTGTTTGATGAGCCTGAGTGCTTTGCGGTAACCTTCGGGATTCGCCATGCCGCCGTTCCGGTCGATGGTTTCCCGCAAGTTCCGCCCTTTCTGGTTGCCAATAACCGTTACCGGTATCCCATTGATAAAGGCGATACCACCTATCAGTGCAGGGTCGTCGCCGAAGCAGCGGTCGCCGTGCAGTTCGATAAAGTTATCAAAGACCATATCGATATAGTCGAGGGCACGCGGTCGATCGTTATTCCGTGCAAGCTCGATCTTCCTCCATACTTGGGAAATCGCAGAGCTTGCTTGCAGCTTTTCATTTATTGTTTTGAGTTCTTTGGTGATGTCGAGCCCGTATTTGTCGGCAATATCACGCAAACTCGACAGGATTTCGCTTTGGTCGGTCAGTTGTTCGTTTCCTTTATCCATATTACTTCCTTCCCTTGCCGAACGGCGGATTCATGTGTGCGTCAATCATCACGGCAAAAAAGTGTTTTTGCTCTATGCGCGGCACAATACAGTCAACAAAACCTTTTTTAAGCTGGAATTCAGCGCGTTGAAATCCCTCCGGCAGCTGCTGGTGGATGGTGCCTTCGATAACGCGCGGCCCGGCAAATCCGATAAGAGCATTGGGTTCCGCCGCGATAACATCGCCTAGCATCGCAAAACTTGCCGTGACACCGCCCGTCGTGGGGTCGCAGAGCATCAGGAAGAGGGGGACGCCCTTGTCATCAAGTTCCGCCGCCGCGCTTGAGGTTTTCGCCATCTGCATCAGCGAGAAAAGCCCTTCCTGCATACGCGCGCCGCCCGATGTTGCGTAGATAATTACCGGTATCCGTTCCGCTGCGCCTTTCAGCATAAGCCGGGAAATTTTCTCCCCGACAACGGATCCCATCGAACCGCCGAGAAAGTCGAACGACATAACACCCAACAGCGCATCTCTACCTTCAATCTTGCATTTACCGGTAACGACAGCCTCATTCATCGAGGTTTTTGCCTCCGCAGCGGAAACTTTTTCTTCATATCCCGCCATCTGAATGGGATTCATTGTCCGTAAGGTAGGATCCAGCTCTTCAAACGTATCTTTATCGGCAATATAGGCAATCCGATCGGGCACATCCATCCGCATGTGGCAACCGCAGTCGGGGCATACCATCAAGTGTTTTAAAAGCGTTTCCCGTTCATATTGTTTTTTACAATGAGGACATTCCATTATCTCTTCCCTTATTTATCTCCAGTAGTGAATAACTGCGCGTACAAACTTGTGCCGAAAGTACCCGATTGGAACTGAGCCGACCGTAAAATAGTTTTTTGCTCTTCAATATTGGTTTGGATACCTTCGATATGCAACTCATCCAGTGCACACAGCAGCTTTTTAATAGTCTGTGCCCGATCCGCCCCATGCACAATCAGCTTGGCAGTCATCGAATCATAGAAAGGCACTACCTTGTACCCTTGATATAAAAATCCATCGAAACGGACACCGTTTCCGCCGGGTATCCGTAGATTTGTAATCAGCCCGGGTGTACGTGCATTGATACGAGCTTCGATTGCCCAACCCTTTATCGGCACTACACCGTCAGGGAGCGTCATCTTGCCGCCCGTACACACAGAAATCTGTTCACGGATAATGTCGGTACCGGTTACCATCTCGGAAACGGGATGCTCAACCTGTACGCGCGCATTAACTTCCATAAAATAAAACTGATCACCGGAGACGAGAAATTCGATGGTACCCGCTCCGCAATACTTGAGCGAAGAAAAAAGCTTTTGCGCACCCGCGCACATTGCATCATACATTGCATCGCTCACCGCCTGCGAAGGGCTTTCTTCTATCAGTTTTTGGTGATTCCGCTGTACCGAGCAGTCCCGCTCACCGAGAATTGCAACACCGCCTGTACCGTCGCCGATAACCTGCAACTCGACATGTCGCGGGTCGCTCAGGTATTTTTCGATATAAACTGTGCCGTCGGCAAAATTCGCTTCTGCTTCTGAAGATGCGATGGAAAGGTTTTCAGCTAAGTCGGCTTCCTTCCAAACGATGCGCATACCCTTCCCGCCGCCGCCTGAGGCTGCTTTGATAATAACCGGATAGCCGCATTCCTTCGCGGTTTCCGCAGCTTGTTCTTTGGTTGTAATCGCACCCTTAGAGCCGGGAGTAATCGGGAGTCCGCTTTTTTGTGCGGTCTCGCGAGCTCTCACCTTATCGCCAAGCATTTCGATGGTGTCGGGCTTGGGGCCAATCCAGAACATACCGGCTTTTTCTACCTCCCGTGCAAAACCTGCGTTTTCGGAGAGAAAGCCGACGCCCGGATGTACGGCATCGCAGCCGGTGCATAGTGCAGCAGTTATGAGCGTATCTTTATTCAAATAGCTTTTAGCCGACGGCGCAGGCCCGATGCACACTGCACGATCCGCTAACTGCACATGCAGGCATTCTTTGTCGGCAGTGGAATAAACAGCGACGGTTTCGATGCCCATTTCCCGACAGGCGCGGATAACGCGAACGGCAATTTCGCCGCGGTTCGCAATCAGCATTTTCCGTATCATACTTAAATCCTGATTGTAAAGAGCGGCTGATCAAACTCAACCAAATCACCATTTGCTGCAAGAATCTCTTCAACAGTACCGTCGTATTCGCACTCAAGGGTGTTCATCATCTTCATCGCTTCGAGGATGCAGAGCGGCTGTCCCTTTGAAACCTTGGATCCCTTGTCTACATACGCGGGAGCATCAGGGGACGGAGAGCGGTAGAATGAGCCGACAATAGGGCTTTTCACCGTAACGAGGTTTGCATCAGCGCCGGGGGTAGCCGCCGCGGCTACAGTCGGTATACCTGCTGTTGTACCCATTGCGTTTGCGTGCCCCTGTGTACCCGCTGCAGAAGCTGTTCCGCCGTTTGCAGGAAGGCTTTGCATACCGGTGCCCATTGCTGCATATCCGTTTGTATCAGTTCCGGCGATCGGCTGCATCGGCGCAGTGTGCAGTGTATACGGCACGGCCGCCTGTGTATTCTGATACGCAGCTTCTTTTTTAAGCGTTAGCTCCGCTTCTCCTTCCTTTATATGGAGCAGTACAGCCGAGCTCTTTTCAAACTTGTCAAAGACATTCAAAATAAATTTTTCGTTCATATTCTTACTCTGTTACTCTGTGTCAGCCTTTATATCCGGTCGAACCGGTCAATCTCGGCATCGTAATCGATACCGGCAATATCAAATCCGTTAATCGCCAAAAAGTCATGCCGATATTCATCGACATCGGTACGCTCGCGGCTGGTCTCGTCGGTAACCGTGGCCATAATCTCTGCAACGGCAGACTGCACTGATTCGTCTAACTCCCAGTCGTCGATACGGATACGGTGTTCGCTGTCAGTCGGGATAACACCGTCTGTCGTGTATAAGCGGCTGTCAAAGAGACGGTTTATCTGCTCGATACAGCCTTCGTGCGTGCCCTTTTCCTTCATCACTTTGAAAAGACTTGCCAAATACAGCGGAATAACCGGAATAACGGCACTCGCTCTGGTTACCAACCCCTTGTTGACCGACACGAATGCCTGACCTTTTAAGGCTGCAAGCTTTGTGTTCAATGCATGGGCGGTGGCTTCCAAGTGTTCCTTAGCCTTGCCGATGGTGCCCTTGCGGTACAGTGCTTGCGTGGCTTCCGGCCCGATATAGGAATACGCAACCGTAATGCACCCTTGCGCCAATAGATTAGCGGCACCGAGCTTTTCTATCCAACGCTGCCAATCCTCACCACCCATAACTTTTACGGTAGCGAAGGCTTCTTCGTCGGTTGCCGGTTCCGCGGTAATTTCCGTCAAAGCACCGGTAAACGGGTCGAGGGTTTTACCGGTAAACGGCTTTCCGAAGGGCTTGAGTGCCGAGCGATAAGTAACACCGGTCTCCGGATCGGTACGCACGGAGCTTGCCACGCTGTAGATGATCAAGTCGAACTTTATACCCAGTTTTTTTGCTTCATCGATAACCTGTGTTTTGATAGCATCGGAAAACGCATCTCCGTCGATGGTAACGGATACCAGCCCTGCTTCTTTTGCCGCGGTATCAACGGCTAAGTTGTTATACCAGCCGGGTGTTCCCCACTTCTTTTCGCTACCGGCTTTTTCATACGATACGCCGATGGTTGTCGCACCGTACCCGAAAGCTGCCGTAATGCGGCTCGCCAATCCGTATCCGCCTGAACAGCCGACTATCAGCACATTTTTCGGTACCGCGGTTCCTGCCGGGTGAGATTTTGCCCGCTTTTTTGTATACGCGATTTGATCTTCAACTGCTTTTTTACATCCTTGAGGATGCGCGTTTAAACAGATATTGCTCCTCAACATTGGTTTCATACTCATTTCTCTTTACTCCTTACTATATTAGTTGTTTATAATGCATGATTACGCCATAATTGGCAATAGCTTTTTCTTGACTGAATATATGATGTTTTATATAATAGAAGAATGAGTACTAAATCATTTAAAGGGGGGTGTCATCCTCCCGAGCGGAAAGCGATTTCCGCAGAATCCGAAGTCTTGGCTGTCATGCCGTCGACAAAGATGGTGTGGATTCCGGTTACCCAAGGCGGTGCTCCGAATACTCCGTTGGTAAAGGTTGGCGATACGGTTGTACGAGGTCAAAAAATAGCGGAAACGGACAAGTTTATGTCTGCGCCTGTGCATGCTTCGATCTCCGGTACCGTAAAAAAAATAGAACCTCATCTCGTTACAGGTAATACGGACGCACTTTGTATCGCAATTCAAGCAAGCGAGGAACCTTCCGAAGCTTTTATGGAACCGCTTGATCCTTTTACCTGCACAAAAGAGGATGCCATTAAGCGTATCCGTGAGGCCGGCATCACCGGTATGGGTGGTGCTTCTTTCCCTGTGCATGTCAAATTGAGTCCTCCTAAAGATGCGAAAATCGATTACATTTTAGGTAATGCGGCGGAATGTGAGCCGTATCTGTGTACCGATGCCGCTACGATGTATCATTCCGCTGAAACGATTATAGACGGAATGGCGATTATCATGCACATCACCGGAGCCGACAAGGGAATTATTGCGCTTGAGGATAACAAAACGCACTTGGTTCCGGTGTTCGAAAAAGCGATTGCGAAGATAAAAGCAAACCCTGTCGGCCCGGGCGCCTACGACATTTCCGTTGAATTATGCAAAACAAAGTATCCGCAGGGCGGAGAAAAAAATCTGACTTCCGCAGTTGTCGGCAGAGAAATTCCTTCCGGCGGGCTTCCGTTCCAGATCGGCTGTATTGTTCAAAACGTCGGCACGATGAAAGCGATTTCCGATGCATTCCGTAAAGGTATCCCGCTTATAGATCGCCCGCTTACACTCTCGGGTGGCGCTTGCGAAAATCCTGTGAACGTAATTGCTCCGATCGGCACCTGTATCGGAGACCTCATTCCCGATGTCATCCGCTTGAAGCCCGGCGTTACAAAGATTATTTCAGGCGGCCCGATGATGGGCTTTGCGATGAAAAACGCGGATTTCCCCGTACAGAAAAATACGTCGGGTGTTCTTTTCTTGACGAGAGAGGAAGTCAACCTTGATGAAGAAAGCCCCTGTATCGGGTGCGGAAAATGCGTAACCCATTGCAGTTGCCAGCTCTCTCCCGTTCTGATGATCCGCGCATTAAAAGCGAATAAGCTGGATGAAGCCGTTCGCTGCGGGTTGATGGACTGCGTTGAGTGCGGCATTTGTTCTTATGTGTGTCCGGCGCGTATAAAGCTCGTCCAACGGTTCAAGGTAGGAAAGCAGCTTTTACGTGAAGCAAAACAAAAAGAGGCCGCAAAAGCAGCCGCTGCGCAAGGAGGAAAATAGACTATGGCTGATACAGATAAGAACGAAATTTATCTTTCCCCCGCGCCTCATATCGCGAGCCCCGTAACCACCAGAAAATTGATGATACACGTACTGATTGCGCTTGCTCCGCTTGCGCTGTACGGTATTTATCTGTATGGAGTTCCGGCGCTCATCCGTATTATTGTTTCCGTAGGCGTTGCAGTCGGTGCCGAAGCCGCATTTCGAAAAGCGATGGGTAAGGACATCCGCATAAAGGATTGTTCTGCTGCCGTAACCGGTTTGCTGTTGGCGCTTGTTTTGCCGCCGCTTATTCCGATCTGGATTGTGGTGGTTTCCGCAATTTTTGCCATCGTCGTAGCAAAAGAATTTTTCGGCGGACTCGGCGCCAATCCCTTTAACCCTGCGCTGGTAGGTCGCGCCTTTGCGTTTGTCAGTTTTTCACGCTTGATGACTTCGTGGGTTGCTCCTCATCACGGCTTTGACGCGGTGAGTACGGCGACGCCGCTCTCGTACCTTAAAATGTCGGAAGGCGGGATTTCCACCGCAGCCGCAATCGCGGAGAAGATGGGCTTATCTTCCTCAAGCGATGTATACCTTAAACTCTTTTTAGGAGATCACGGCGGCTGTATCGGTGAGTCAAGCGCGGTGCTCATCCTCATCGGTTTTGTCTACTTGCTGGTTACCCATGTTATTGAATGGCAGATTCCCGTTTCTATGGTGCTAACAGCTGTAGCGGTAACCGCGCTTGCGGGTATCGATCCGCTGCTCACGCTGCTAAGCGGCGGTTTGCTGTTCGGCGCCGTCTTTATGGCTACCGACTATGCAACCTCTCCCGTAACCTTTAAAGGACAGATCATTTTCGGCGCGGGCTGCGGCTTAATTACCGCTTTGATGCGGCTCTTTGCCGGAATGCCGGAAGGCGTTATGTACAGCATTTTGATTATGAATTCGGTTGTTACGTTCTTAAATAAACTGATTCAAAAGAAATACGGATATGTGAAGCCCGTTAAGGTTGCAAAACCGGCCAAGGAGGGCGCAAAATGAAACAGATGATGAAATTATCCGTTACGTTGGCGCTGTATACCGTTGTAGCATGTCTTGCGCTTGCGGCGGTTAATATGCTGACCTCTCCCCGTATCCTCGCGGCAAAAGAGGCCAAAACAAAGTTGGCGCTTCAAGCAATTTTCCCCGATGCGGATTCATTCCGTCCCGTTACCGAAGGAATGCCGAAATCGGTTGATAAAATCGCGTTCGGCGATACCTACCTTGCCTTCAACGGAGATAAACCTGTCGGAATTATCGTAACGGTCAGCGGTCATACGTATGATCAGGCGACTATCCTTATCGGTATCGATACGGAAAAAAAACTAAGGATGATTCAGTTTTTATCTTTAACCGACTCACCCGGTATCGGAACAAAGGCGAAGGACGAACCGTTCATCGGGCAGTTCCGCAATAAACCGACTACCGATGCCTTTGCGCTGGGAAGTGATGTTCAAGCGATTGCCGGCGCTACGATTACCTCTACGGCTGTTACCCGCATGGTAAAAATTGCCGTCGATGCCGCTTCTTCATATATGAGCAGTCAAGGACTTGGCGGCTCCGGCAGCGGAAACTAAGAGGAGAACGGTTATGAAAGAGTATGTACGTATTTTTACAAACGGGTTGGTGAAAGAAAATCCCCTCATCATGCTGATGATTGGACTTTGTTCCGCGCTCGCCATTACCACTTCCGTTGCAAACGGTATTGGAATGGGGCTTGCAATGACTTTCGTTATTGTGTTGAGCGAGATGATTATCAGTATGTTCCGAAAGTTTATTCCGAATGATATCCGTATTCCTATCTTTATTATTGTTATCGCATCGTTTACCACTATCGTAGACCTTTTGATGCAGGCCTTTTTACCGGAGCTCTCCGAATCGATGGGTATTTTTATTAAGCTCATCGTTGTAAACTGTATCATTATGGGACGTGTCGAATCGTTTGCTTCAAAGGAATCTCCTTTAAAAGCGATGGCGGATGCATTGGGCATGGGGATGGGTTTTACGTGGGTGCTGGTCGTTATGTCTGCCATCCGTGAGCTTTTGGGTACCGGTACCGTGCTCGGTGTGCGCTTGTTGCCGGATGACTACCTTATTAAGTTCTTTGCAAACTCTCCCGGCGGCTTTTTTGTATTCGGTGTGATGATTGCCTTAACGTATTTGGTACAAGATCAGCGGAAGCAGCGGAAAATACGGAAAGCAGCCGCATTAAAAGAAGCGGCGCTGAAAGAGGCTGCCGCATTACGGGAAGCTGAGCTGGCGAAAGAAGCTGCGCTCAAGGCGGAGGCTGCACAAAAAGAAGCCGCGTTAAAGGCTGAAGCGGAAAAACAAGCCGCCGCACCTGCGACCCAATCTGAGGCTGGTGCCGAACCCGCGGCCGTTGCAGCCCCTGCAAAGGAGGGAACTGAAAATGGAACTGTTTAAGATTTTTCTCGCTGCGGTATTCGTTAAGAATATCGTTTTTATCCGCTTCCTTGCACTGTGTTCGTTTATCGGTATGACCTCCGATGTGAAAAAATCCACCGGTATGGGATGGGCGGTTCTCTTTGTTACGGTTATCGCAACGGCTGCAACGTATCCGCTCTATAAATTGGTTCTTGCTCCATATCATCTCGGCTTTTTGCAGACACTGCTCTTTATCTTGGTTATTGCGAGTTTGGTTCAGTTGGTCGAGTTCTACTTAAAGAAGTCGGCGCCTGCTCTGTATTCGGCGATGGGGGTGTACTTACCGCTGATTACCACGAACTGTGCCATTCTTGCGGTTACGCTCGATGTTATCGCTGCCGACTATACCTTTATTCAGTCGATGGTATACTCAATCGGTGTCGCAATCAGCTATATGTTGGCGATGGTTTTGTTTGCCGGTTTGCGCGAGCGTATCGACATTGCCCCGATACCTAAGTACCTCAAAGGTACTCCTATCCTGTTTATCGCTGCCGCCCTGTTATCGTTGGCATTCGGCGGTTTTGCAGGCATGATTTAGAGGAGTGTAAAAAAGAGTATGCAAATAATTATTTTAACGCTTATCGTTTCGCTGATTTTATCGTTAGCGATAGGCTTTTTATTAGGCTTTTTTAAAAAGCTGTTTTATGTAGCACCTGATGAAACGGTTGCGAAAATCCGTGAGGTGCTTCCCGGTGCAAACTGCGGTGCGTGCGGTTTTCCGGGCTGTGACGGTTTTGCGGCTGCGGTTGCAAGCGGCAATGCGCCGGTAAACGGCTGTTCCGTCGGTGCCGGTCCCGTTGCGGCGAAAGTCGGTGCGATTATGGGCGTTTCGGCAAATGCCGATGCAAAAGTCGCAGTTCTGCTTTGCCAAGGTTCGCACGATGTCTGCAAAGAAAAGGCGGATTATGTCGGCGTTAAAACATGTCGCGCCGCAAAGATTTCAGTCAACGGACTGCGGGAATGCGATTGGGGCTGTATCGGCCTCGGCGACTGCGAAATGGCCTGTCCGTTTGATGCCATCCATGTTGAAGCGGACGGTATTCCTCATGTCGATTATGAAAAATGTACCGGCTGCGCAGTATGTGTTGCGGCCTGTCCTCAGCATATTTTGACCACGGTACCTACTTCGCGGAAAGGTTCCATTGCGCTTTGTTCATGCAGAAATCCGAAAAAAGCAGTTATTATGAAAAACTGCAAGCGCGGCTGTATCAAGTGCATGAAGTGCGAAAAGAATTGCCCCACCGGTGCAATAAAAGTTATCAATGGAATCCCCGAAGTTAATTACGAATTGTGCGATTCCTGCGGTATCTGTATAAAGGGCTGCCCGACAAAGGTGCTCGCTTTAGTAGAAGATAAGATTGCAGTGCTGTCGCCCTGCAGCGCGTGCGAAGCGTGTTAATTTGTGCGAAATATTTAAATTACGGCTTACCGGCATGTTTAATGAATGCTCGGTAATATCGAGCAGGATTGGTAAATATGCCGGATAAAAAGATGCGGAGCGGCGTTGTCTGTATTATCGGACGCCCCTCCGCCGGAAAGTCAACATTTCTAAATAGTGTTTGCGGCGAAACGGTATCGATTGTTTCCGCGCTGCCGCAGACCACGCGCAGCTCCGTCCGCGGTATCCTTACGGCGGAGCAAGGGCAAATCATCTTTATCGATACGCCCGGTTACCATATCAGTGAAAAAAAAATAAACCGCCGGATGCAGCTCATTGCGGAAAACCGTCTCCAAGAGGCGGATGCTATCTTGTATCTTATCGATGCAGCGCGTCCGTTCGGCGAAGAAGAGCTGGCTATCTGCGCATTGCTGAAAAATAAACAAGACCGCTTGATTGTCGGTATTAATAAAATCGACAGTCCAGCCGCGTGTCCGGGGCAAACCCGCCTGAGTGTAATGCAGGCTTTACCCGATTTACCGCAAGAGCGGATATTTGAGCTGTCTGCGCAGGAAAAAACGGGACTAGAGCCCGTGCTTGCCGCACTGTTTTCCCTTTTGCCGGAAGGTGAACTTTTGTATCCCGAAGACTTTTATACCGACCAGCCGGTGGATTTCCGTATTGCCGAAATTATCCGCGGACAGGCAATCAGCCGCCTCTACGAAGAAATCCCCCATGCGCTGTATGTTGATATTCAGGATATGGAGATGAAAAAGAACGGAAAGGAGCTTTTTGTCCGTGCCTTTCTGTGCGTAGAACGAGACAGTCAAAAGGCGATGGTTATCGGTAAAGGCGCTGCGATGATTAAAGCAATCAGGGTGGAATCCCAAAAAGAGCTGCGCAAAATTTTCCCATACCGAGTACAGCTTGATTTACAGGTGCGCGTCGATAAAAACTGGCGCCAAAAAGACCGGGTGCTGCAATCCGTATTGCAGGAATAGTACTACTTTTGAAAATATACGACGCATCTGCGTTGTCGCATCATTAAAAGTGTACATCCGTGTACACTTTTAATGGCGAGTTTCGCGGAATCGCGAAACATCGCTGCTGGTTAATACAAGCGGCATCCGTGCCGCTTCTGAAAATCCTCAACGTATCAAAACCGCCACGGATGGCGGTGGTTCTCGTCAGTAACGTGTTTGCAGTGCAAACACGTAGGTACAAAATGTACACGGATGTACATTTTGTACCGTGCCTGCGGGTGTTTTTTGTGCGCTCCTAGCATCTGCATCGTCTATTTTCAAAAGGCTAACGGCGAGGTTACTTAAAAATCATGGCTTCCATTATTCTGCGTTTTTTATCTACTCTGCCTGATACCAGTCTTTTTTATAATCAGCAACAGCATAAAAACCGAAATCAGTGCGGTAAAGCCACCGGGGGCGACGTTTAAATAGTACGAGCAGACAAGTCCGAGCATGATATCCGCGATCCCGAAACAGATTGAAAAAAACACCGTCCGCTTAAAGCCTACGTGCAGCTGGAGCGCGGCCGCAACCGGCAGGGCAATCATCGAACTTAATACGAGAATTCCTACTATCTTGATGGAAACGGCAATTGTTGCCGCTACTAAAATCGAAAAGATATAATTGATTGTCTTTACGCGGATACCGATGACATACGCGATGTCTTCATCAAGCGTTATATACAGCAGCTTATGATACAGCATGGCCAATACGGCAACGGCAAAAAAGCTCAATACGATAACGGTGATAACGTCGGAGGTTGAAACCGTTAAGATGCTTCCGAACAAATAGGCTTCTGCATTGGTGCGTATCAACCCCGAACTCATCAAGGTGATGGCAATACCGACACTGAGCGAAAGGACGATGGAAAGGATGAGATCGCTGTATTCTTTAAAATAGTTGCGCAGCGCTTCGATGAGTGCGCCTGCCGCAGAGGTAAAGGTAAAGGCTCCGATGATGGGATTGACACCGGTAACCAGCCCAAGCGTAATCCCCGTCAGCGATGCGTGTGCAAGGGTGTCTCCGATAAGCGAGTACCGCCGTAAAACAAGGAAAATACCGATTAACGGGCAAAGAATACCGATAAAGAACGACACAATAAAGGCATTCTGCATAAAAGCGTATTTCAACATAGCGGTTATATTATCAAATTTTACGGATAAGGGCTATCGGGGATTAAGGAGCCGGATACACAACCAAAGCTGCGCATCCTCGGCTCCTTAAAGGTTTATTCTTAACTGTTAAAAAACTCTAAAAATCTAACCGAGCTTTTTCAGATGTCCGCTTATCTACCGGTGTGGCGGAGCGTTGCCCGCTTTTCCAGTTCTTCAAGCGTAAGCTGTGGATAGCGTACTTTTGCAAGGAAGATCATTGCGGCGATGATATACGGCTTAAAGCTTGCCTGCTTATAGAGCGGCACGCGGTAGCGGTCGAACACCGAACCGGCAACTTCACCTTCTTTGCAGCTGACACCGGTGATATCCGCCGGTAAGCAGTGCAGATAGAGCGCTTTACCGTCTTTGGTCAGCTTCATCATATCTTCGGTGCATTCCCAATCCTTGTGCTTAGCATTTTGAGCAAGCAGCTCTTTTTCGAGCGCTTTGATACCGTCAAAATCGCCTGCGCCGTAGAGGTTCGTCCGTTTTTCCATTGCGGTAAAGGGCGCCCAGCTCTTAGGATACACAATATCGGCATCTTTAAACGCTTCTTTCATGCTGTTGGTCTTGGTAAAGGAACCGCCCGATGCCTTTGCCTGTTTTCTCGCGACTTCTTCAACCTCAGGCATTACTTCATATCCTTCCGGATGTGCAAGTACAACGTCCATTCCCAAGCGGGAGAACAGACCGATTGCGCCCTGCGGAACGGAAAGCGGTTTGCCGTAAGAGGGTGAATATGCCCATGTCATCGCGATTTTCTTACCCTTGAGGTTTTCCAAACCGCCGAACTCGTGGATGATATGGAGAGTATCCGCCATAATCTGAGTGGGGTGATCGATATCGCACTGCAAGTTGACAAGGGTGGGACGCTGTTCGAGCACGCCGTCCTTATTGCCTTCGGCAACCGCATTCATAAAAGTGTGCATATAGGTATTACCCTTGCCGATGTACATATCGTCGCGGATACCGATAACGTCAGCCATGAACGAAACCATATTAGCGGTTTCACGGACGGTTTCTCCGTGGGCAATTTGAGACTTGCCTTCGTCCAAATCCTGTACTTCCAAACCGAGCAGGTTACACGCAGAGGCAAAGCTGAACCGTGTGCGGGTTGAGTTGTCGCGGAACAGCGAAATGCCGAGACCGCTTTCAAAAATCTTTGTAGAAATGTTTGATTCCCGCAAGGTGCGCAGCGCATCGGCTACCGTCCATGTTGCAAGAATTTCATCGAAGGTCTTTTCCCATGTAAGGAAAAAATCATTGTTGTACATTTTCTTAAAGCTCAAGCTATTGAGCTTTGTAATGTACGGATCCATAATCAAGGCCATAATTACTCCTAATACTATAGAGCATCTCTAAAACTCGAAGTTCCGGAGACTCCTTTTATAACTTTTCAACGTATATGGACGGCAGTGCGGCATATACGGCAGCGCAGGTTACCAAGTCCTGTTTCCACGTAATTTCGTTCGGGGCATGAGCCTGTGCTTCCGCGCCCGGGCCGAAACCGATACAGGGAACTTTATTCCGTCCCATGATGGAAACGCCGTTTGTAGAGAATGTCCACTTGTCAACGAGCGGGCGTGCTTCGCGCATAGCAAGCTGATCTTTCGGGCCGATACGCTTATCGCCGTATAAATTGTTATACGATTCGATCATCGAACGTGCAACAACATGTTCTTTCGGCAATACCCAAGTGGGGAAGAAGCATTCGATCGGGTATTGTTCTCCCGTCCACGACGGCCGGTCGTAGTTGTACATCGAGACCGTTACATCTTTTCCGTATTTTTTGACGGCGGGAAGCTGGCGGATTTCTTCCAAGCATGATTCCCATGTTTCTCCGGCCGTCATACGGCGGTCGAGTGAAACGGAACAGGAGTCCGCAACGGCACAACGGCTCGGGCTAGTATAGAAAATTTCGGAAACGGTAACGGTTCCGCGTCCGAGGAAGTTTGCTTCTTCCCATTCCTTGTTGTATTTTTTATCCAGCATTTTGACGAGGCCTTTAATTTCGGTGCCGTCAGCCGCATCGTTTTCATTCAACTTGCGTACTTCCTGCAAAATGTCGGACATCTTGTAGATTGCGTTATCGCCGCGCTCCGGTGCGGAACCGTGGCAGGAAACACCTTTAACATCGATGCGGATTTCCATGCGTCCGCGGTGTCCGCGATAGATACCGCCGTCAGTCGGTTCGGTGGAAACGACAAAGTCGGGCTTGCAGAGTTTTTCGTAACCGGGAACTTTGACGTCTTTTTTCAGGATGTACTCCCAGCACATACCGTCGCAGTCTTCTTCCTGTACGGAGCCGACTACCATCGCGGTGTATTTATCGTTGAGAAGACCTAAGTCCTTCATCATCTTACAGGCATACATTGCAGAGACAACGCCGCTGGTTTGATCGGAAACCCCGCGTCCGCCGATGAATATGTCATCTTCAAATCCTTCGTAGGGGTCGAACTTCCAGTTGCTGCGGTTACCGATACCGACCGTATCGATATGACCGTCAAAACAGACAATGTGCGGGCCGGTGCCCATCCATCCCATTACGTTGCCGAGCGGATCAATCCATGTTTTGTTAAATCCGAGCTCGTCCATTTTCTTTTGGATGCGCTTTGCTTTTTCCCCTTCATGACTACTTTCGCTGGGAAGGCGGATGATTTCGCGCAGAAAGGCGGTCATATCGGCCTTATATCCTTCTGCCGCAGCTTTAATTTTGTTAAAATCCAGACTCATGCTTCCTCCTCTATCGTTTTTTCAAGCATACTGCTTGATCCGATATTGATATAAACCGGGCTTCCGTAAAAATATATTTAACATATTTATAGAAGGAACCTTAGGTTATTTTAATTATAGAATTGAAAAATCCCTCTGTCAAGCATAATCTTCTAAAAATTTTTTAGTTATGCTAATTCTTTTTTAGCTTTGTAAAGAAGTCAACTGTTAGGTGATTTTGGCAGTCTAGAGGAACAATGAACATTGATGGGGCAAAAGAGAGGAGGGGACAGCAGAATTAAGTGGAGTGCTATCTTTTGTATGAAACGGGCAAACGCATAAAGGAAATCGATGGAACAAAAGTATGAATTTCGGTATTTTTTGGTTAAGTCTATATACAGCAAGGAAGGGAACTATGGGCGCTGACGGGATCGAACCGCCGACATTTTGGGTGTAAACCAAACGCTCGTACCAGCTGAGCTAAGCGCCCTAATAACAGAAAGGACTATATATAAACCGGATAAAAATGTCAAGCAGGGCACAGAGCTTTGTCGGGAATTCTTCATTATAAATATTTCAAGGGTTGAACAGCCCCAATGATCCTACGAGGTTATCAATGTTAGTTAACAGGTACCCCATTCTATCCACGGGGTTGACTTAATCCCCCGGTGCGGTAACGTGCAATAACGGCAATGTTACCACGAGCCGGAAGAACCGCCGCCGCCAAAGCGGCCTCCTCCTCCGCTGAAACCGCTGCCAAAGCCCCCACTACCGAACCCTCCGCCGCGTCCCGAATAACCGCCTCTTCGTCCTGACGAAAGGAACAGCAACGGCCAGAATAAACCGCCGGGCATAAAACGGGAACCGAACAGAAAGATAATAATCAGAAAAATGACGAGTGGCAGCGGAATAGAATCGTCATTCTGCCGGTCGGCTTCTTTTACAGTCTCACTAATGAGGCTTTCGTCTCGAAGTGCAAGTCCAGCGAGGTTTTTAACCCCTAACAAGACGCCTTTTCCGTATTCCTGCTGTTTAAAGTAAGGTGCGATGATCGAACGGATAATCCTGCTGCTTTGTGCATCGGTGATGCGATCTTCGAGGCCGTATCCCACTTCGATACGCAGCTTTCGATCTTGGACTGCAATTATTAAGATAACGCCGCTGTCCTTGCCTTTTTGTCCGATCTGCCATTTTTCCGCGACACGGATGGAGTAATCTTCAAGACTTTCGCCTTCCAACGAAGGAATGGTCAATACCGCTATCTGTAAATCGCTTTGGCGGTCAATACTATATAAATATGCATTTAATTCCTGCGTTTCGCTTGCTGTGAATATATGTGCGTAATCGTTGACCGGACCGTCCAGGGGCGGAACGTCAAGCGCAAACACAAAGACGCTTTGCACACAAAGACAGGCAATAATGATAAACCGAAAAGAATGTTTTGAAAATTTCATAGCGTCCCCTTTAGTTTTATGATGCGGCGGAGGAAAGGCGTGTAAGACATCGTTTGATCATAGAGAATGGGAACCCTTTCCGTTGGAGGGCGCTGTAGAGCTTTTGCTCGGTATAGCCCTTACGGATAAGGCTGCGTGCTGCTCCTTCGCATACTTCTGCTTCGTCAATCTCTGTAAAAAAATCATTGAGCGCTTGCTTTGCCGTGTCTGCAGCGATTCCGCGTTTACGCAGTTCGGAAAAGAGACGCGTACACCCCTCTTTTTTTGAAAGGCTCCTCGTATGTAAATATGCACCGGCAAAGCGGGAGTCGTCAAGCGTACCTTCGTCACGTAAATAATCCAACGCAGGCTGATATTCGTTTTTTATATAGCCTTTTTTTTGCAATTTGACTGTCAGTTGATAAGAGGAATGTTCGGCACGGTTAAGATAGGCGGCAGCTTGTTTTTCAGCTAAGAAACGCCGACCTGCTTGATAGAGATGTTCTGTTTGGGATTCTGTAAGGATGAGCGGGAGATCATCTATCGCAAGCGGTTCATCAAAGTAACAAAACCGGCTTACGATAGAAACATCCCCGGAGAGTACCAGTTTGACGGTATCCGAGGATGTATGCTCCACCGCAATAAGGGTAGGATTAACGCTTGCTGAACTGGAAGCGTCGGCGAGCACCGCGTTGGCCATACTTTTTACGTTCAACCATTCTGGAATCGCGAGTTAATAAGCCATTCGCTTTAAGTGAGCTGTGGTTAGAGGCATCTACCTGTGCAAGCGCACGGGCAATACCGTGTGAACAAGCGCCTGCCTGTCCGTTTAAACCGCCGCCATATACGGTAATGATGATATCATAGCGGGTATCGCTGCCGGTAACAAACAAAGGCCGTTTTGCCATTTGAACCTGCTCGGGAGTGGCAAAGTAGTCGTCCATATTCTTATTGTTGACGGTTACCGAACCTTTTCCTTCGCGGATATAAACCCGTGCTACCGAGGTCTTTCTTCGTCCTGTTCCTATTCCGATATTTTTCACAACCATTTCTCCTAAAATTATAACGCTACCGCAACAGGATTTTGTGCCGCATGCGGATGTTCGCTACCTGCATAAATTTTTACATTTTTAAGCAGTTTACGTCCGAGTGATCCTTTGGGTAACATACCTTTTACCGCGATATACAACGGTTCGGCCGGTTTTTTGCCGATAAGGGTATTGAAATTGACGGACTTGAGTCCTCCGGGAAACCCTGTGTGGTGGTGATACATCTTATCCTTGTCTTTATTCCCCGTAACAGCAACTTTATCGGCATTGATAACGATAATATAATCGCCCGATTCCTGATGAGGTGCGTAGAGAGCCTTGTGTTTCCCTCGAGCCATTGCAGCAACTTTTGCTGCAACCCGTCCGAGTGGCTTTCCTGCAGCGTCGATAACATACCAGCTCCGTGGTATTTCGCGCTCTTTATAAAAAATTGTTTTCATTTTCCGTGTACCTTATATGTTTTTATTGCAGATAATGTGGGTAAAACACTATATCAAAAAAGTAGTTATACAGTCAACCGGTAGAAGTTTATTCGGTTTTATTTTCCCCTGCGTTCATTGCAGCCTCTTCTTTTTTTGCGTCCTGTTTGTCTTTGATATCCGCAATTCCGATGAATACAGCAATTAGTCCGACAAAGGCTGTAAAAATCGGTAGACCGCCGCGCAAAAAGAGTAGAATATCCTTTCCCCAGCCAAGCCCAAAACCGGCTGTCTCCGGCGGAAGCGCTGCAAAGACTGTAAAGAGAATCATGGCTGCCCCGATAATAAGCGCAATCATACCAACCTCCTATTAAAGTATGACCCGTACACGATTCGAACGTGCGACCTGCTGCTTAGGAGGCAACCGCTCTATCCACCTGAGCTAACGGATCAAAAGATTATGCTGCTTAGATCGGCATATCAGCTATGCTTTTAAAACAGCCTGTATCTTAGTGAGTATAAAAAAAAAAACGGCTTTTTACAAGCCCTCGCATTATCTCTTTTTCTCCGAAAATTGACATTTAGCTCAAATCGCAGTACATTGATATAATGATTGCAGATAAAATAATTAAAGCCGTTTTCGGTTCACAGCATGAACGGGATATTAAAGCTCTCCTTCCCGTTCTTCATCAAATAAATGAAAAAGAAGCATGGGCGCTTGCTCTTGCTCCCGAAGATTTTAAGCAAAAGACCGCCGAGTTTAAGGAGCGGTTTGCAAAAGGCGAATCCCTTGATGCCTTTATCCCCGAAGCCTTTGCGCTTGCACGGGAGGCGGCGCGGCGTATTTTACATGAGCGTATGTACGATGTGCAGCTTTTAGGTTCGCTGGTTCTTCATTCGGGACGCATCGTCGAAATGAAGACCGGTGAAGGTAAAACCTTGATGAGCATCGCCGCTTCATACCTCAACAGCCTTTCCGGGAAGGGTGTACACATTGTAACCGTCAACGACTACCTCGCAGAGCGCGATGCCGATTGGATGCGCCCCGTCTACGCATACCTCGGAGTTAGTGTCGGCGCAATCCTCTCAAACATGGACAACGCCGCGCGGAAAGCTGCTTACAATGCGGACATTACCTACGGTACCAATAACGAATTCGGTTTT
Organism: Treponema sp. OMZ 803; assembly: GCF_024181165.1. Classification (NCBI taxonomy): domain Bacteria; kingdom Pseudomonadati; phylum Spirochaetota; class Spirochaetia; order Treponematales; family Treponemataceae; genus Treponema; species Treponema sp. OMZ 803. Next base: position 358,906 of record NZ_CP051195.1, read on the forward strand.
GACTATCTGCGCGACAATATGCAGCTTACAATAGAAGAAAAAGTGCAGCGCGGCTTTTCCTTCGCGGTTGTGGACGAAATAGACTCCATCCTCATCGACGAGGCGCGTACTCCGCTCATCATCTCCGGCGCTGCCGAGGATGACACCAAGCGATATTTCGATGTCGATAAGTTCGTCGATCAGCTTGAAGAGGTTAAGAAAAATCCCGAAACCGGTGAATATCCCAACGAGCTGGAAGGGGAAGAGATTATCGGCGACTACACGCTTGACGAAAAAAGCCGCCGCGTGTCCTTTACCGACGCCGGTATGCTGCACATTCAGGACATTCTGCAAAAACAGGGCTTGATCAACGGCAGCCTCTTTGAAGAAGAAAACTTTGAATATATTCACTACTTTACGCAGGCAGTACGCGCCCACATCCTCTATCACATCGATGTTGATTATGTTGTAAAAGAAGGGCAGGTGCAGATTGTTGATGAGTTCACCGGGCGTATTCTTGAAGGACGCCGCTATTCGGACGGTTTGCATCAGGCTATTGAAGCGAAAGAGCATATCCGTATTGCCCAGCGCAACCGCACGATGGCAACCATCACCTTTCAGAACTTCTTCCGCATGTACGACAAGCTGTCCGGTATGACCGGTACGGCGGACACCGAAGCGGTCGAATTCAACAAGATTTACTCGCTTGATGTTGTGGTTATCCCGACCAACTTGCCCGTTATCCGCAAGGACGAACACGACGTGGTCTACCTGAACGAAGCGGAAAAATGGGATGCGCTCTGTAACGAAATTGCCGAAGCGCATAAACGCGGACAACCAGTACTGGTCGGTACGGTGTCCATTGAAAAATCGGAAAAGCTTTCGGCGTTGCTCACCCGGAAAGGTGTCCGGCACGAGGTATTGAACGCCAAAAACCACGCACGGGAAGCGCTCATCATCGCGGAAGCGGGCGCAAAAGGTTCGGTTACGATCGCAACCAACATGGCAGGGCGCGGTACCGACATCAAGCTCGGCGGTAGTCCCGAATTTAGGGCACGCAAGCGGGCAGGCACCGAAGCCGAGCCGGAAGTGTATCAAAAAATATACGAAGAAGAATACAAGAAGTGGCAGGAAGACTACAAGGAAGTTAAATCGCTCGGCGGTTTGTATGTTATCGGTACCGAACGGCATGAAAGCCGCCGTATTGACAATCAGCTGCGCGGTCGTTCGGGGCGGCAGGGCGATCCGGGGCGTTCCAAATTCTTCCTCTCCCTCGATGACGATTTGATGCGACTGTTCGGCGGCGAAAGTCTCAAGCGGGTAATGACAAAGGTCGGTATGGAACCTGGTGAGCCGATTGAGCATCCGTGGCTTAACAAGAGTATTGAAAAGGCCCAGACCAAGGTTGAAGAGCGCAACTTCGATATCCGTAAGCACCTCCTTGAATACGATGACGTGCTGAACGAGCAGCGCGGCTTTATCTATGAACAGCGTGATAAGATTTTGCAAGACGAGCACCTCGTTGAGCGTATTTACACCACGATAGAAGAATACCTCGATGACGCCTTTGAGCAGTTCAAGCACGGTTCCCGCAAGGAAAAAGCGGAAGAGCTAAAAGAGCTGCAAGCAAACCTCAAGGCAAAATTCGGCTACATCTTCAGTGATGAGGATACGAAGCTGGCTCAAGCTGGTGATACAAGCGCACTGCAGCAGAAAATCTACGCTGCGCTCAAAGCGAATATCGAAGAAAAGATTGCGCTCGCCGGTAATGAAAACCTCAATATGTTTATCCGCTATCAGTATTTACAGGCAATAGATCGTAAATGGCTCGATCACTTGGAAAATCTGGAAGCCCTGCGCGAAGCCGTCTATCTCCGCTCCTACGGTCAGAAAAACCCGCTCACGGAATACAAGCTTGAAGGTTTCGACATCTTCTACGCAATGCTCGACGAAATCCGCTTTTCCATTGCCTCTTTACTGGTATTGGTACGGATCAGCACCGAAGAACCCTCTTCGCGCACCCCCAACCGCCGCATCCCACAGGGCTCCGCGCACCACAGCTCCATGGGCTCCTTCCATCAGAGCAGCTCCCCGATGGGTTCCAGCAGCAAGCCGGAAAACGTCCAAGTGGTACGCACCGCGCCTAAAGTCGGCAGAAACGATCCGTGCCCCTGCGGCTCCGGCAAAAAATACAAGCACTGCTGCGGCAGGTAATGGGTAGTGGGAAGGATACTACCGATGCAAAACTCTTTTGATTATATCGATGATGATGAACTCCGTGCGTTTTTTGCAGGCGCTGTAAAAATTCCCAGCATCAATCCGCCGGGGAACGAAGCGCCAATGGTGCAATATATAGAAAATTTTTTACAAGCGAATAAGATTGAATATGATCGGATTCCGGTTGAAGGAAACCGCTGTGATATTGTCGCTCGGGTGCGTGGAAAAACCCGTGAAAACAGCATCATCTTTACCGGACACATGGACGTTGTACCGGTTTCTGACGAAGAGCGAAGGCGATGGAACTTTGACCCGTTCGGTGCTGAAATGCGAGATGGTGTTTTGTACGGCCGCGGCAGCAGCGATATGAAAAGCGGACTGACTGCTGCGCTTTATGCAATGGCTGTTTTGCAGCGGCACGGTATTGTCCCCCCTACCGATATTATCTTTGCCGCGACAATCGACGAAGAAAACTACATGAAAGGTTCGAAACGGCTTTTATACTCTCCGTTGTTTGACGGAGCCCGCTCGCTGGTGGTGTGCGAACCGACCGATTTAAAGCTGTGTATAAAAGGAAAGGGTCGTACATGGGCAGATGTTTGTGTGAAGGGTAAAACTGCGCACGGTTCACAAGTCGGCGCTGGAGATAATGCGATTTACACGGCAATCAATTTAATAGAAAAGATTAAGCGTACGGAGTTAACGGGTTATTCTTCCGCGGAGAACGGGGTGTCTTTTTGGCGGACGCTGGCAATACAGGCGGGCGTAGAACCTCAGGTAGTTCCCGACACTTGTGTCTTTACCGTGGATGCTCGGCTCGCCGTCGGGCATCCCATCGATGCAGTATGGGCTCAGTTGGACGAACTGATTGCCACATTGTACCAAGAAGTTCCTACGGCCCAAGTGTCGTATACCGTTATCGATAGGCGCCCCTCGTGGACTACAGCAGAAAGCGATCCGTTGGTGCGGCGATGTAAAACGGCATTGGAAGCCGTCGGTCTTCCGTATATTCCGGATATCTTTGCAGGTTCTACCGACGGCAGCGTATTGGTAAAGCAGGGGCTCATACCCGTGATTATCGGCCCGGGCGACCTTGCCGTTGTCCACCGCGAAAACGAGCATATTAAACTTTCTCAAGTTTATCAGGCGGCACGGTTGTATCTGTCAATGATGCTTACTTTTTGAAAATATACGGCACATCTGTGTTGTCTATTTTCAAAAACGTTGGCTTAAAAATATACGGCACATCTGTGGTTTCGTGCCTGCGGGAATAGGGGCAGTGGTTGAATGGCAATTAAAAGCCCTCTAAAAACTTGAGTTTTTAGAGGGCTCGTTCAATGTCTTTAGCGCTGTACGGTTATCCGTTACGGGCAACTGTGCGTGATTTGTTGCTTTACAGTATCAGTTACTTTAATGCTTTGTGGCAGAACCACCAGTCGAAGCCTTCATATTCTTTGAGCCGCTTTTCGGCAGCTTTTACGTTTGAAGGTGGAGGAACAATTGCATGGTCTTTAATCAGACTGTTTTCAGGCCAGTTAGCAGGCAGCGCGACATCTTCTTTGTCGGAAATCTGCAAAGCCTTTACCGCCCGCAGGATTTCTTTCATGTTCCTACCGATTTCCTGTGGATAATATAGTACTAATCGGAGTTTTCCTTCGGGATCAACGATAAATACTGCACGGACGGTGTTCGTTCCTTTGCCGGGATGCAAAAGTCCGAGTGAATTCGCAATTGCATCATTTGCAGCAATAACAGGGAAGGTAATCTGCACATTGAGCTTGTCTTTCATCCATTCAATCCACTTCATGTGGCTAAATACCTGATCGACGGAAAGGCCGACCAGTTTTACACCAAGTTTTTCAAACTCGGGCATCAATTCCTGAAAACCGACAAACTCAGTTGTGCATACAGGGGTGAAATCTGCGGGATGGCTGAATACGATAAACCATGAACCTTTCAGATCGGCCGGTAATGTCATCGGGCCTTGTGTGGTTTGAACTTGCAAAGTGGGAAATGCATCGCCCAAGAGCGGCATGTTAATTCTTTCGTCCATAAATATCTCCTTAATCTTAATAATGATTCTTAATATATTATACTTCTTAAAAAAAAGCAAGCACTTTAATTTTTTTGCCGTTATTGTGCTTACATTGATTTTGCTATGTGTTATCTTGCATGAAAAAATTACGGTAAAAACAGCTCTTGGTAGCGTGCTTATCACCGCAGGCTCCCTGTTGTTTTTTGCAGGATGCCTTGACATATCTAAAGAAAATTAGATATACTTACGGCCTATAGCTTTATTTTATGTGCATTGAGAAAAGTGTGCTGGAGGAGAATAGTTGGCGGAGAATAAAGGTTTGCGGATTAATGAACAAATCCGTGTCCGCGAGGTTCGTTTAATTGATGATGCAGGGGAGCAGAAGGGTATTGTTTCCACCCTTGAAGCTCTTAGGATGGCTCAAGACGTTAATCTTGATCTCGTTGAAGTGGCTCCGCAAGCGGATCCTCCCGTTTGCAAGATTTTAGATTATGGAAAGTATCGTTTTGAATTGGAAAAAAAGCTCCGTGATTCCAAGAAAAAACAGAAGCTGCAAGTTCTTAAAGAAATTCGTATGCAGCCTAAGATAAATGACCATGATCTATCTTTTAAAGCACGGCATATACAAGATTTTCTTGATGACGGCGATAAAGTAAAAGTAACAATCCGCTTTCGGGGGCGGGAGTTAGCCCATACCGAGCTGGGGCTGGACGTATTAAATAACGTACTGGCAAAACTCGGCGGAGATTTAACGGTAGAAAAACCTCCGGCAATGGAGGGGCGTTCCATGTCGATGACATTGGCGCCCAAATCGAAGAAATAATTTACGAGGTGTATCATGCCTAAGATGAAGAGTAAGAGTGCCGCAGCAAAACGTTTTAAGTTTACCGGCGGCGGTAAAGTAAAGTATAAGCAAATGAATTTGCGCCATATTTTAACAAAAAAATCTCCACAACGCAAACGTGATTTGCGCAAAGGCGGAATTTTAGCCGAAGTCGACAGCAAAAAGGTAAGAAAACAACTGCTTCCTTACGGTACTAATTAAGTTTTGATTATTTAGGAGAATACAATGCCGAGATCGTTATGTTCAAATAAACGCATTCACAGACGCAAGAAGATTTTAAAGTTAGCAAAAGGATTCCGCGGACGCAGAGGTACGAACTATAAAGCGGCAAAAGATGCCGTTGTAAAAGCACTTACCCATAGCTTTGAAGCACGCCGCGACCGCAAAGGTGACATGCGCCGCTTGTGGATCAGCAGAATAAATGCTGCTGTTCGTGCAGAAGGAATGAGCTATTCACGCTTTATCAACGGAATGGCCAAAGCGGGGATTGCTTTGAACCGCAAGGCCTTATCCAATATGGCTATCGAAGATCCGGCCGCTTTTAAAAGCGTTGTCGAACAGTCAAAAAAAGCATTAGGAGTTTAAAGTATGGTAAACCTCGATCAAATTAAACAGCTTGAAGCGAGGGTTTCTAAAGCGATTGAGCTGATGCAGACCCTCAAAGATGAGAACGATTTATTAAAGCTTGAATTGCACGATCGCCAACAGCGAATCGAGGAGCTGGAGAATATAGTTCTTGTTTTTAGAAATGACCAAGCAAAGATCGAGGAAGGTATCATCAATGCACTCAATCACCTGAGTGCATTTGAAGATACTGTATACCAAGCGGCAAATTCGACAGCTGCTTCTGCCGTACATGAAGCAGCTCCGGCCGCGAATGAAGCGCCGGAAATGCAGCCGACAGCATTAAATCCCACTGGAGCCGTTGCATCTGAACAGCCCAACCCCATACACGAAGAAGCTTCGGAAACGCAATCGCCGACTGCTGTTGCCGAGACGGTGCCGCAGCAAGCTCCACAGGAACCTATAAATCATTCCAATCAACTGGATATTTTTTAACGATGGCCGAACGCAAAGGGCGGCTGCAAATCGACCTATTAGGTACGTCGTTTGCGCTTGAGGCTGATCAACCCGCTGAATATTTACAGTCAATCTATAAGCATTATAAAAAAGTCGTCTCGGAGGTTCAACAAACGTCCGGCGTTAATGATTCATTGCGCATTGCGATTATCGCCGGTATCTTGTTGTCGGATGAACTGAGCAAAGAGCGGCTTAATCCGCAGGCGCTGATTCCGCAGCATGAAACAGAGGTCTTAATCGAGCAATCGGCAAAAAAGATGATCGAAGATATCGATTCGATTATTTATTCGCTTACTCCGTCAAATGATGGGCACGTATGACTCTTTTTGTCGATGCGGATTCCTGTCCGGTACGAATCCGCGAGATTATTTGCAGGACGGCGCAGCGATTACACGTTCAAGCGATCTTTGTTGCTAATAGATCAATTCCAATCCCTAGAAATTCTTATTGCACTACTATCGTAACCAAAGCTGAGGATCAAGCTGCAGATATGTATATCATTACTTATGCGGCACAAGGTGACATGGTTATTACCCGTGATATTCCCCTTGCAAAACAGCTTGTCGAAGCCCATATCAAAGTGATTAATGATCGAGGTGTCGTGTATACTGCCGAAAACATTGATGAACGGTTGTCTATCCGGAATTTTATGTATGAATTGTCGATAAACGGTCTTGCTCCCGAGCGGACGAAGGCGTTCGGGAAAAAAGAAGTTATGGAATTCGCTCAAGCGCTAGATCGGGAAACGCAGCGTCTTCTGAAAACCGATCCTTGATTTCTTTAATCCTGGGGGCAACTTCAAAAAATGCATCAGTGACTTCAGGATCGAATTTTATACCGCGTAACCTTCGTATCTCTCCCAAAACTTTATCTTCAGTCCATTTTTCTTTATATACTCGTTTACAGGAAAGTGCATCGTAAACATCTGCGAGCGAGGTAATACGTGCACCAAGGGGAATTTCCTCACCGATAAGCCCTTGCGCTGCGGTATGCATACGGTTGTATTTTTCTATTGCGCCTGTTTCCTCTGAGATATGGCCGGGATACCCGGTTCCATCCCAATTTTCATGGTGCCGTAATGCAATATCCCGCGACATAGTATCCACTGTCGAATTACCCGACAAAAATAGCTTTGAACCGCGCCATGTATGGCTCTGCATAATCCGGTATTCTTCGGGCGTGAGTTTGCCGGGTTTTTTTAGAATTGTGTCGGAAATACCGATTTTTCCGACATCGTGCAGCATTGCAGCAATCTTTAGCGCATCGCGAAATTTTTCGCGTTCATGCCGGTGGATATTATGGTTAAATGCCCAACGATCATAAATTTCTACTGCGTAGTTTGCGACGCGATGCACATGAAGCCCTGTCTCCCGCGGATCGTGCAACTCTGCCATTTGCACCATACGCAGGATCATCTCGCGGGTTAACGAAGCATGCATAAGCGTTGCTGCAGCGTTTGCTGCAAAATGAGAGAGGAACATTTCGTCATCGGAAGTAAATGCACGGACTTTGCCATGTATGTCAAGCGCATTAATCATCTGTAAAACACCCAGTACGTCACCAGAGATGGCAATGAGCGGAATCGTCAGCGTCGATACTGTTTTGTAACCTGTTGCCACATCACTGACAGTACCGAATTTATAATACTTATCAGGAGAAATGGCATAAACATCAGGTTCATTGATCAGCTGTTTAGTCATCGCAGCCGATCCGGCAATAGTCGTAACATCGATCGGGAATGAAAAAATATGGAAAGGAAGTTTTTCTCCGGGATTTAATCGCTTTTGCAGCGTTGCATTTTGCGCATAATGGATAACCAGACGATTCCCTTCGACCAAGTAAATGGAGCCTGCATCGGCATTCAAGGCTTGCCGTGCCTCAGTTAATATCCTTTCCAGTAAAATATCTTTATCCCGAATACTATATAATCGGGAAGTTGTCTGCATGATATCAAACAGAATTTCTTCCCGTGTTCTTACTGTCGGCATCGTACTCATAACATTTCCTCTTTGCCTATAATAACAATATAGAGGCTTTGATAGTATCACCTAATATGCGATATGACAATAAGAAATACCCTAAATTTTTGCCAATGACATTTGAGCATGTTCATAAAAAATATCTTGCACTGCCAAACTTGTAAAAGTGTGATACACTGAAAAGGAGCTCTAAGCGATATTTCGACTATGGTTTAGAGAGAACTACTATTTCTGTTCAGGAGGAACAAGCATGAATATAGAACACATTCAACCCAAAGAAGTATTCCGTTGGTTTGCCGAAATTTCGGCTGTGCCGCGCGGTTCACACAATGAAAAAGCCATCAGCGATTTTTTAGTACGCTTTGCAAAAGAACGTTCACTTGAAGTGTATCAGGATGAGGCGCTCAACGTCATTATCAAAAAGCCCGGGACGGCCGGATACGAAAAATCTTCTACGGTTATATTGCAGGGACACATGGATATGGTCTGCGAAAAAACAGCGGATTCAAATCACAATTTCCTTAAAGACCCGATCAAGCTGATCGTAGAAGGAGACACTCTCCACGCCGACCGAACAACGCTTGGCGGAGATGATGGTATTGCGGTCGCGTATGCACTGGCTATTCTTGATTCCAAGTCGCTTGCCCATCCGCCGCTTGAGGTCTTGATTACTACAACCGAAGAAGTCGGGATGGACGGGGCACGAGCCTTAAAAGCCGATCATTTACAGGGGAGAATCCTTTTCAATGTCGATTCCGAAGAAGAAGGCGTATTTTTGGTTAGCTGCGCGGGCGGCGCCAATACCCATGTCGATTTTAAGATTGAAACGGAACCACTGAAAGGGCAGGCGCTTGCAATTAAAATCGACGGACTACTCGGCGGGCATTCCGGTATGGAGATTATTAAGCAGCGTGCAAACGCCATCAAACTGCTGGGACGGGTCCTGTCGGCAGTAAAAGTGGAGCAGGCTGTGCATATCGTATCGATTTCGGGTGGTTCGAAGCATAATGCCATTGCAAAAGAAGCGCTGGCAATTATCACTGTTGAAGATGCCGCCCGTACACAGGCTGCAATTGGGCAGTTAGCGACAGCGATTAAAGCGGAATACCGTGCCGCCGATAAGGATATCCGCATCGCTGCAGAACCGGCAACAGCACTGCCTAAGATGATGTATAATGGAACAGTTAGCAGCGGCATCATAGATTTTATGACGATAGTGCCGGACGGCGTGCAATGCATGAGTATGGACATCCCCGGATTGGTACAAACCAGCTTGAACAACGGCATTCTCGCTCTGAGCGGAGAAACCCTAACCTTTACGATTTCGGTACGTAGTTCGGTAAAAAGTAAACTGGATGAAATTGTGCAGGTACTGAAGCTATGCGCAGAGCGTACCGGAGGCATATTCAGTAAGGTGTCGGAGTATCCTGCATGGGAGTATTCGCCGCAGTCTCGTGCCCGGGACGTTGCCGTAAAAACATACAAAGAACTCACCGGCAAGGAACCGGTTGTTTCTGCTGTTCACGCAGGCCTTGAATGCGGACTTATCAAAAAGACCATCCCCGATATCGATGCCGTCAGTTTCGGCCCGAATTTGTACGATGTGCATACCCCGAATGAACACCTGAGTATCTCATCAGTCGAACGGATGTGGAAATTTATCGTTAAACTTCTGGAAAATATGCGGTAGATAATATAACCATAACGGGTTTACGCAGGGGAGCGGGGAGAGGCATGGTTGGGTCTCACTCGATGCTCCCCTACGTTTTTTTGTGTACTTCGTGGTTTTATTTTAATTAACCGGTAAATCCGCAGAGAGTGCAAAGGATCCGGTATGGTTATGTTTAGAGAATAAATTATCGCTCCAATCAATTATTCAAGCTCTTCTACTTCTTAATAGATCCTTTTTATTTATTATTTGTTTTCTATCTTTATTAAAAATATTTATAAATAGATAAAAAAATAATTATATACTTGCGAGTGCCGATAATGTATGATACCATATATCAAGATTATTAATTGGAGGTTCTATTTAATTATGGAAGCGTTTTTACAAAATCTTACTAACCTAGTCGCAGGCATAAACAGCTTTGTATGGGGACCGTATTTTCTTATCCCTCTGCTTTGCGGAACAGGTTTATTTTTCACGCTCCGATTAAAGGGTGTGCAATTTTCAAAATTCGGTGCCGGATGGCGCAGACTGTTCAGCAATTTCTCGTTAAAAGGAGAAAAAGCGGGGAAGCACGGTATGAGTTCTTTCCAAGCCGTTGCAACCGCGATTGCAGCGCAGGTAGGAACCGGTAACTTAGTCGGTGCAATGACGGCTTTGATTATGGGCGGCCCGGGCGCAATTTTTTGGATGTGGCTCGCCGCATTAGCGGGTATGGCGACGAACTTTGCCGAAGCCTGTATCGCACAAGTCTACAAAACAAAGGATAATTCGGGACAGACCGTCGGCGGCCCTGCGTATTATATTTCCCGCGGTTTGGGAAATACGGGCTTTTCAAAATTCCTTGCAGCATTCTTTTCCGTTGCGATTATTCTCGCGCTCGGATTTATGGGCAATATGGTTCAAGCAAACTCAATCTCCGATGCGTTTTTAAATGCATTCTCTGTGCCGACATGGATAACAGGGGTTGCCCTTGCCGTTGTTGCCGGCGTTATTTTTATGGGCGGCGTGAAGCGTATTGCATCTGTTACTGAAAAAGTTGTTCCATTGATGGCAATTATCTATATTGCTGTCGGTATCATCGTTATTCTTATGAATGCGCATAACATTCCAGCTATGTTCTCTATGATTTTTAGAGGGGCGTTTAATCCGCGATCCGTTTGGGGAGGTGCTTTAGGCTTCGGTATAGGGCGTGCTGCTCGTTATGGTATTGCTCGCGGTCTTTTTTCCAACGAAGCCGGTATGGGATCCACACCTCATGCCCATGCAGTTGCAACCGTCGATAATCCTGTCGAGCAGGGTGTATTGGGAATTGTTGCCGTATTTATCGATACCTTTGTCGTTTTGAATATTACCGTCTTTACGGTTTTAAGTGCCGATATCATCAGGTTTGAAGGCGGACAGCCGGTGATGAAAGGTATTCAGCTGGTTCAGGAGGCGTTTTCGCAACACCTTTTCGGACACACCTTCGGTTATCTTTTCATTGCAATCTGCTTGTTCTTTTTTGCATTCTCTACGATTATCGGTTGGTATTATTTTGGTGAAACCAATATCCGATACCTGTTCGGTTCAAAGGGCTTAGTACCGTATCAACTGTTGGTTGTAGCATTTATCTTTTTAGGTAGCTTGCTGAAAATCGATTTAGTATGGGAGTTGGTAGACTTCTTTAACGGTATTATGGTTATCCCGAACCTTATCAGCTTATTGCTACTGAGTGGCACGGTTGCGGCAGTCTTGCACGATTATAACGCAGGTAAGCCGTACGATGTTAATAATTATATCAGAAAGTAACTGGGCATCTCTAAAAACTCAGTTAGACTTTTAGAAGATGCCATCTGTTAAAACCAGTCTTTCCGTAAGCCTTTTGAAATAGCCTGTTGAACAGTGTACTTCCGTGTACACTGTTCAACGACGAGTTCGCAGTGCGAACTCGCTTCTGCCTGGAACCACCGCCATCCGTGGCGGTTCTGCAGATGCTAGGAGCGTACAAAAACACCCGCAGGCACGCTAAAGAATGAACGTCCGTGTTCATTCTTTAGCTGCGAGTTCGCAGTGCGAACTCGATTCTGCTTGGAGCCACCGCCATCCTAGCGGTACTGATACGTCGAGTATTTATTTCAGTAGCGGCATGGATGCCGCTGGTTTAAACAGAAGCGATGTTTCAGTGTCAGCTGAAACTCGCCATCAAAAGTGTACACGGATGTACACTTTTGATGATGCGACAACGCAGATACCCGCATATTTACAAAAGGTGTATACCTTGCAAAAAGCAGCAATAAGCAATATCATTGTGCCCTGATGTTCATTGTATGAACCGCATAGGAGAATATATGGCACATAAAGTTCGGATTTCCGATCTGGTATTAAGAGACGCGCATCAGTCTTTACACGCAACGCGCATGACAACCGCAGATATGCTGCCTATTTGCAACAAGCTTGACAGCGTCGGGTATTGGAGCCTGGAAGCATGGGGCGGAGCGACGTTCGATTCATGTATCCGTTTTTTAAATGAAGATCCGTGGGAGCGGCTGCGTTCTTTGCATAAGGCTCTGCCGAATACTCCCATTATGATGCTACTACGCGGACAAAACTTATTGGGTTACCGGCACTATGCCGATGATGTCGTCGATGCGTTTGTGAAAGCTGCTGCCGATAACGGCGTCGGTGTATTCCGCATCTTTGATGCGCTTAATGACCCGCGCAATCTTAAACGTGCGGCGGACGCAGCAAAGAAAACCGGTAAGCATGTTCAGATGGCGATCTCCTTTGCGACAACTCCGTATCATACTATCGAAAACTATGCAGAACTGGCAAAAACGTATACGGAATTCGGTGCCGATTCCATCTGTATTAAAGATATGGCAGGGCTTTTAAAGCCGATGGAAGCTTATGATTTAGTAACGGCGATTAAAAAGAAGACGAGTATCCCGATCAATATTCATACCCATGCAACAACAGGGCTTTCCGTAGCGACACTGCTTAAAGCAGCCGAAGCGGGAGCTGATATTTTGGACACTGCGATTTCATCGATGTCGATGGGAACCTCGCACAGCCCGACAGAAACTATGGTAGAAATTTTCCGCGGCACCGAATGGGATACCGGTTTGGATATCAACCTGCTCCTCGAAATTGCCGCTTACTTCCGTGAAGTGCGCAAGCATTATGCTCAGTTTGAATCGAGCTTCCTCGGTGCAGATACCCGTATCCTCGTGTCGCAGGTGCCGGGCGGTATGCTTTCCAACCTCGAAAATCAGCTGCGCGACCTGAAAGCCTCCGACAAAATGGATGCGGTATTAAAAGAAATCCCGATTGTTCAAAAGGACTGCGGCTATATTCCGCTTGTTACCCCAACGAGCCAGATTGTCGGTACTCAGTCGGTATTCAATGTCTTGTTCGGACGGTATAAAAAACTGACCGCAGAGACCCGTGACCTGCTTATCGGCCGGTATGGTAAAACTCCCGCTCCGTGCAACGAAGAACTGGTAAAAATCGCTTTGGCAGAAGCAAAACTCGATAAGCCCGTTACCGCGCGTCCTGCCGACCTCATTCCTAATGAGCTGGATAAAATAAAAGCCGAAGCAAAAGAAAACGGGGCGGGCAATTCCATCGAAGATGTTTTGACTTACGCGATGTTCCCCAAGGTTGCCCCCAAATTCTTTAAAGAGCGCAGTAAAGGCCCCGTTGTGTTTACGGCGCCGGCGGCGGAGAAAAAAGTAGCAGGCAGTGCAAGCAGCGGCTCGTATACGGTAACGGTAAACGGAACCGATTATGCGGTTTCTTCATCTAACGGAACATTCACCGTAAATGGTACTGCATACGCGGTGAGTGTAAAAGAGAATGCATCCGCCGCATCGGCTCAAAAAGCAGCACCGGCATCAAAACCGGTAACGCCCGCGGCTCCGACTGCTTCTAAACCTGCTGTGGCATCTTCATCAGCAACAAGCGACAGTGGTGCAAAGCTGCTCGCTCCGGTAACCGGTACCCTTCTGCGCTACACCGTTGCGGAAGGTGCACAGGTGAGCGAAGGACAAACGGTTATCATGCTCGAATCGATGAAGATGGAGTTGGAAATTAATGCGCATAAGGCGGGAGTTATTCACTTTGTGGCTGCAGCCGGTGCGCAGGTAGCAGAAGGCGACTCACTCGCAGAAATACGCTAATAGCCGCTCTGCCGGTATCGCGTCTCTATGTTAGTACTAAAAAAAATATGCTGCAGTTGTTGTTTGACGGCTACAGCTGTTTTCTTTTTTATCATCCCCACTTTATTTGCCCAGCCTTTTGCCGCCTTGGTACTGGTACAAGCAGCGCCAACATCAGCGCAGAACGGCAGCTCTCCCGAATATACCGGTAATATTCATGCAAAAATCAACACAGTAGCAGCACAACCGGTCTCCCACACTGCAGTGCAAGCCGTCCGTTCTGTCGTACCTGCGTCTGCATCTCAAAATGAGGAAGCCCTACGTGCCGTTGTTTCGCAGCTTTCGCTTGAAGAAAAAGCGGCGCAAGTACTGATGGTCAATATTGCAGGGAGCAAAACGGCGGATGCAAAAAGCATCGTATCGTTTAAAGGAACCGCTCCGGGTGCCGTGCTTTTGTTCGGATATAATATCGCAGATACGCCCCAAGCGGTTGCAGACTTTTTGGAATCGGCCGTACAAGGCTTTCAGGAAGCGGCGCGCCGTTCAGGTCATACTTTTATCCCGCCGCTTTTCGCGCTCGATAACGAAGGCGGTACCGTGTACCGAACCCGCCGCATCACCGCCCCGCTGCCCGCTGCAGAGGAAATCGGCAAGCGTTTTTCCGTCGAAGAAACGGAGGAGCTCTACCGATTGTTGGCACAGCAGATGCGGGAGCTTGGTCTCCATCTTAATCTGGCACCGGTTGCGGAAGCAGGGACGGAAGATGTTACAGCGGCACTCGGTATGCGGACATTCAGCCCGGATCCCGAACAAGCAGGGCAATACGCTGCGGCGGCAGTGCGCGGTATGCAGGGAGCCGGTATTCTTGCGACGGTCAAGCACTTTCCCGGTAATAGCGCTGCGGATTTACACAAAAGTGCTGCCGAATTAACCGTTGACTATGACACCTTCCTCAGCCGCTATTGCTCAGTATTCCGGCCTTCAATTACAGACGGTGCGGCAGCGGTGCTCATTTCTCATATTACGGTGCCGGCAATTGAAGCAGTGCCGTTCTGTTTTTCCGCAAAGGGAATTGCCCTGCTCCGTAATGAATTGGGATTTTCCGGCCTTATCATCACCGACGACATTGCAATGCAGGCATTAAACCGGAACGGCGCATCGCCTGAAGAAAATGCTGTACGTGCAATCGCTGCCGGCTGTGATATGGTTATGTGTTCGCTGTCGAAAATCTATCCGCTGATTACAGCCATTGCCGAAAAAGCCCGCACCGATACTGCGTTTGCAAAGCGGCTTGACGAAGCAGTGCTGCACGTTTTAACTGCCAAGCAAAAAGTGAAACTCATCGATACAAGCAAGCCTATTGCTACCAATGACTTCTTTATACCGCATACACCGGATTGGGAAAAATTCCGACACGCAAAAGAAGCCGCCGCCGTATACGGAAAAGCAGCTCGTTAAAAACTCAGGGTAAGCAATACTATCGGGGTGAAGCGGATATTAGGCTTTAATTCTTTTTACTTTTACTTATATCAAATATATTTGTGTGGGAGCTAATCCTGTAGACGGTAAGGATTAATAATTCATGATTAACAGATTTTTTATAAACTAAAAGCAAATCAGGATGTATATGACATTCTCTATATCCCTCATAATTTCCATGTAAGCCATGGTCATGATATTTTGACTCAAGAATTTCATTATTCAAAAGTTTCTTTATTACATAGTCCGTATCTTCAATTTCTGATTTTGATAACTTTTTGTAGTCTTTGCGAAAAGATTTTGAAATATGAAGTTCACTTTTCACACCATTGCCGCCTTAAAATCATCAAAGGATTTGAAAATTTCTACTTCACCCTGTTCAACTTCTGAAATTGCTTCATCAAGGCCGTTTTTAGAAGTTTTTTTACTCTTGAACAACAAGAAATCTATAAATTCTGAAACCTCTTGCATATAGTATTCCGGAACAGTCTTTAATTTCTCCGCAACAACTGCATACGACATAAAAAACTCCTTATAAGCTATTTACAACTATAACAAATATATCACATCCAGCTTCTTTTTTCCATCAGGTAAATGATCTTCCCGCTACGCGAAATTTTTTTAATAGATTTGACGAAAAGTAAAATTTTTTTTATATTATTTCCAGAAACTAGGAATAAATCCTATAATTGAAAAATTTCTTTAATGTTTTAATGTATTGAAGAAAAAGGAGGAACTATGACAGTTACTGTTGATGAAAAAGCAAGAGCTTTCCTTGCAAAACACAATGAAACCAGCGTGTATACCTATTTAGGCGGATGCCGTACGTGAGGCGGCGTCGTACCTCAACCGGCCGTGTTTGCCGGTTCGCCTGATTCGTTCGATGACTACGACAGCTTTACTGCTGACGGTATTACCGTCTATGTGCGCAAAGGAACCCAAACCGAAAACGGCTCGCTTACCGTTACAGTGGTTAAGATGCTGTGGATGGATTCTTTAGCAGTAGAAGGGATGGCATATTAGCCGCTGAAATTATCCCCGCAGGATGAACGCCTCCGGCAATCGATTTTCAACCTCTTTTGAAAATCGATTGTTGGGGTTACCGATATGTCTTAAACGGAAGAAAATAAGCTGAAAGCCTGCAATAATTTATAAACATTATCAGGGAGCGCGGTTTTTGCCTAACACTGTGAGTTCCGTGATACCGGCGTCTGATTTATAGACATTGTATATGAAAAGCGATAAAATACCGGCCATTAGGATAGCGGTGGTCTATACGTGGTTTATAATCCTATTTTTATAGATAATATACTATCTATTACACCGGTCTATGCTAATAGAGGAGTTTTTATGAAGGTTGTTATTGCCGGCTCAGGTGCTATGGGCTGCAGTTTCGGTTTTATGCTGCAAAAAAGCGGTAATGATGTAACACTGTTGGACGGTTGGCAGGATAATATCGATGCAATTAGGAAAAACGGTTTGCACTTGCAAGACGGTACTGCGGAACTATCAACAAAGATCGATGTTTATAAGCCGGAAGAGTTTAAGGGCACTGCCGATTTTGTTATCGTGTTTACAAAATCGATGCAGCTGGAAAATATGCTGAGCAGTATTAAACATGTTCTGCGGGATGATACAAAGATCCTCTGTCTTTTGAA
Source organism: Treponema sp. OMZ 803 (assembly GCF_024181165.1). NCBI lineage: Bacteria > Pseudomonadati > Spirochaetota > Spirochaetia > Treponematales > Treponemataceae > Treponema > Treponema sp. OMZ 803. The sequence continues at coordinate 375,985 of NZ_CP051195.1, forward strand.
TGGACTCGGTCATACTGAAACACTGAAAAAGTTTATCGCGCCTAAAAATATTTTTATGGGTGTTACCGTAGTAACTGCCGGTATGAAGGGGCCGGGGAGTGCAGTGTTGTCAAGTCATGGAAAAACAGAAATTCAGAATATTGTACCGGAAGGCAAAGCCGGTGCGGAGGTCATTGTAGAAGCGCTCAATAAAGCAACAATGCCTGCAGTTTATTCCGACAATATTTTATGGTCTATTTGGCGGAAGGCTGCACTCAATGGAGCAATGAACAGTACCTGCACAATTATGGAATGCAATATGCTGGAGCTTGGCGGTATCGTAGGTTGTAAAGATGTGATGCGCTGTATTATCTCCGAATTTGCCGCAATAGCAAAAACACAAGGAGTTACGCTAGATATCGATTCCGTAACTGACTACGTTTACGGATTTACGCAGCCGGACTTTGTCGGGGCAAAGCACTATCCTTCAATGTATCAAGATTTAATTAAAAATCACCGGTTAACCGAAATTGACTTCTTAAATGGTTATATTTCCCGTAAAGGTAAAGAACTGCATATTCCAACCCCCTATTGCGATCTTATTACCACTTTTGTACACGGCAAAGAGAAATTATTCGGATTATAAAAAGGAAATGGGAGTATCATTTGGGGTACTCCCGTATTTGATAGTATAAGGATATAAGATCGAGAACATTATGGCTGAACAAACAAAGAAAATTACGGTTAAATTTTTTATTAATACGCTTTTAAATGGCATGGCTGCAGGAATTGTTGTTGCCCTTATTGCTAACGCTGTTTTAGGACAGATATTTAAGGCGCTGGCGCCATACGGTGCCATATTCGGTATGCTGTACCAGTCTGTTGCGGATGTGCAATATTTGGTATCTGCGGTGATCGGCTTTATTGTCGGTATACAGCTCGGTTTTGTGCCGATTAAGGCTTCTATGATCGGGCTTGCCGGTTTTATCGCGTCTGGAGCAGTACGCCATGTAGACGGTATTGTTAAACTTGTCGGTATCGGCGACTTAATCAATGTGATGATTATTGTTGCGCTGGCAGCTCTTGTTACGCTGTGGTTGGGCAACAAGCTCGGCTCGCTTACGATTATTGTGCAGCCGATTATTGTTGCAGGCGGGCTGGGAGCATTGGGGCTCTTTATCTTGCCGTATGTAGCAGAAGTAAGCGCTGCAATCGGCCGCGGTATTAACTCGTTTACCGTGCTGCAGCCGGTACTGATGTGTATTCTTATTGCCGCATCTTTCTCTATTGTCATTATCTCACCTATTTCGACGGTGGCAATAGGTATTGCGATTGGGCTTGCAGGGTTGGCATCCGGGGCTGCAAACTTGGGTGTTGCTGCTTGTACTGCCGTACTTATTGTAGGATCGTGGCGTGTAAATAAGGCTGGAATTACTGCAGCTATTGCCCTCGGCGGTATGAAGCTGATGATTCCAAACCTTGTACGTTACCCTATTATGGCATTGCCGGTTGTATTAACGGCCGCTGCATCAGGGATTGCAGGGCGTTTCCTAGGTATTATGGGCGATAAGGTGAGTGCCGGTTTTGGTATTGCAGGACTTGTCGGTCCGATTAAGGCATACGAGCTATTAAGCGGATCACCTGCTGTGCGGATTGGTGCATTGCTGATTGCATACTTAGTTGTACCGTTCGGCTGTGCTTTGCTGCTGCATATTTTGTTTACAAAAATAATTAAACTCTATAAGCCGGAAATTTATAAATCCGAAGCGGTGTAGGTATTTAACGTCATGTATGGCAACTGTATCGGATATTGCCGGTGCAGTTGCCGTATTAAGACGGAATATCTTTATGTAAGAATATCATATCATTAGAATCAACAATCCCAACGCAGAGCGTTGCCGAAAAACGACAGGTATTAAACCGCACGAATAAAAGCAAAATAAAATACCGCAGTAAAGAAATAGAAAACTGCAATGATATAAAAAAATGCAATAGAAGGCATAAATGCGGAAGCGGCCGCACCGGCGGCAAAACATACGATACCGGACAGATAATGTACACCGCGCCGCAGTTCTTGCCGTTTTCCACGCATGACCTTTCCCATCGCGAGTCCCGCATCCGTTAAATAGCCGCTAAAATGCGAAGTTCGTATTAAAATTCCGTCATAAGGAATGAACATACCGTTTTGTATACCAAGTATTACGCAAGTTATGATAAGCACGATTTGCAATGGCGGTCTTATAACGGCGATCGCGAAAAACACTGTTGAGAAAACCAATAATAGAATACCGTAGCGTTTTGAGAATGTGCAATCACTTTTATGAAAAAGCATACCGGAGATGCATGCGCCGATATAAAAAGAAAGAATAAGCAATAAAAATGCGGCGGCCTCTGCAACAGCTCCTTGGGAAAGGGTCAGCGCTACACGAGTAATAGTACCCGTGTGATGGCTTACCGCCGTACCGGCTATAATAAAAAATACACCGTTCAGGAACCCTGCGATAAAGGTTAGCAGATGTATTAATATCGTTAGAATAAGTTTATGTCTTTTACTCACTCGAATACTATAATCCGATTTCGATAGAAAAGCTACGTGATTGGTTCATACAAAGGCTTTAATACCTGTCGTTTCCGTTCTACTCCGGGGTTTGTTGATTATTCGAAAAGTGATATAGTACCGGCAGAGGCGATAGTGATTATCCTTGAAGTACAAGACATCTGTAAATATTACGGCACAGGAAAGAAGCGGCAAACCGGTTGCGAACACATCAGTTTTACCGCGGAGGCTGGAGGTATTTACTCCCTGCTCGGATTAAACGGGGCGGGGAAAAGTACGGTATTGAACAGCATCAGCGGGTACCGCTTGCCCTCTTCCGGAGACGTATCGATTTGCGGATACTCCATTTTGAACGAACCGATCGAGGCTAAGCGGAATATCGGGATTTTGTATGAGCAAAACCCGCTCTATGATTCGATGACGGTGCGGGAGTTCTTGCTTTTTACGCTGCAAATGCGCGGTTTCGGTAACGGCGTGCAGCAAGATCTGCTTGACGAGGCGGTTGAGTTTACCGATTTACAAGAGGTATACACCAAACGGATTAAAGAGCTGTCGAAAGGGTATCGGCAGCGGGTAGGGCTTGCGCAAGCGATTATCCATCACCCCCGCCTCGTCCTCTTGGACGAACCCGCGTCCGGCCTTGATCCGTTCCAGCTGAAAGACTTTGAAAAAAAGATACTTGCGCTATCCACGTATGCGGCGGTCATCCTTTGTACCCATCAGCTTGAACTTGCCGGACGGATATGCTCGCAGCATATCCTGCTCCACAAAGGACGGCAGATTGCTGGAGGAACACGGGCGGAACTCGCCGATCGTTTATACGAGGACTTCGGCATTGAAGAAGATGCGTCTTCCGATACGCTTTTATTCAAGACCTTTGAACAATACGCCGGAGTTACTACCCGCGAGTTCCGTGAATCTGCCTTTTCCGAATCCGGTAAGCGGGGGCGGCGATGAATCGATTCCCGGCGTTTAAGGCGCTTTTTAACAAGGAGCTGCATACGCTCATATATAGCCCCGCGCTCTATGCGGCGGCGCTCGTGCTTTACCTCGGAGCGGCGCTCCCGTTCGTGGGTTCAGGCTACTGGTTTTCGGCGGGGCTGTCGGACTTCCGCTCCTTTTTCCTCAATCTGCCGTTCCTGTTCTGTATTGTCATTCCTCTGCTTGCGATGAACAGCTGGGCTGACGAAAAAAAGCACGGTACCGACCGACTCCTTGCCGCCTATCCGGTGGATAAACGCTTGCTTGCCGCGGCAAAATATGCAGCCCTGCTCGTCTGTTTTGCAGGAGCCGCCACGCTTACGATGGTGATTCCGCTTTCGGTTATTCCGCTTGTCTATTTTGATTTCTTTCCGTTTTTTCTTTCGTATTGTGCCGTCCTCTTCTTCGGCGCAGCCTTTACCGCATGGTCGCTTGCACTGTCAAACATCTCTGCGCACACCGCCGTCAGTTTTTTGCTCAGCTTTTTTACCGGTATCTTTTTTACCGCAAGCCACGTGCTTGCTCAAGTTTTGCCGCTCCCGTCAGCCATTGTAAAAATACTGCGCTATTGCTCTTTTACGCTTCATTTTGAATCGGCTGCGCGCGGTATTTTCGACACCCGTGATTTCTTCTTCTATATATTGCTCATCGTTGCGGCGCAGGGGCTTTCGGTTTTTTTACTGTACGTTCAGGAGGAAAGCCGATGAACACAAAATCGATAAGCATAAAGATGCGCAGCGTAAAAGAGTATCGTATTCAAGCCCTGCTGTTGGGCGCCATCGTCGTAACGGCAGCGCTGCTCTCACAGCGGCTCTATGCCCGGCTTGATATGACACAACAGCGCACCTATTCGCTTTCAGCCTATACCCGATCGATACTGAACGGCCTCGAAGGGACGGTAACAATCACGTGGTTCCGCTCGTACAATATTGACGGGTTCCTGCCGTCGCTTCAATATGTTGAAGACATCCTTGCAGAATATCAGCGTACTGCGGACGGACGCTGTCTCGTGCTATACAAGGATACGGAGAAGCTTTCCCCGCAGCAGCTGAATCAGCTCGGCATTGTCGCTCGGCAAATTGAACGGAACAGCAATAATACGCAGGTACTGCAAAACCTCTATTCGGGATTGCTGTGCGAGTACCGCGGGGAAAGCCGCGTTATTCCGTTCCTCTCCGATATCTACACCCTTGAAGCTGATATTGCGCGTTTTATTACCGAGATGAATCAGGATGCGCAGGGGCGAAAACTCGACCGCTCCGTTTATGTTGCGTTTCCCGAAGGCGGTGCAGAAAACGGCGCAACGGGTAATTATAAATATGTGTTGCCGTGGCTTGAGTATGCAGGGTTTGTACCGATTACGTTGACCAAGCCTTATCCGGAGCTGCACCCCGAAATTCCGCTATTGGTAATCGGCTCTTCCTACTTTGATGCCGATATGCTGACGGCTGTTGATACCTTCATTAACAGGTATGGTTCCGCCGTCTTTTTTGTGTCCGCAAACACCATAGATATCGGTGGCAGCTGGGATGCAACACCCAAAAAAGATGACGGACTGCTTGAACTGCTCGCCCGCTCCGGCTTTGCGGTGCAGACTAATCTTGTGATGGATCCCGTGAACTTCCGCATGACATTACCGGCCGCCGACGGCTCTCGGTACGAGCATATCAACTACCCGTTTTGGGTTCAGGTATTCCGGCAGGAGGCGGAAGCGATGCCTCCGCTGCTATCTGCGGCAAAGCCCGTGCAGTTTTTCTGGCCGTCGGAGCTGGTTTGTACCGCCGCGCGGGGAAAGACGCCGCTTCCGCTGCTTGTTTCAAGCACTCGGTCGGCGCTGCAACTGCCGCCGTATAACACCGACCCGCACGGAACTCAGCTTGCCGCAGCCGCGAACGGCGAACACGCGGCCTATCCGCTTGCAGCTTTCAGCGAGCGGGGCGTCAATGCGGTGAGCGGTATCAGCGGTGCAGATAATGCACGGCTCTTGGTGGTTGCGGATGAGTATTGCGTGAGTTCCGCCGTAGAATACACAAATTCCGATGCGAATTTGGACTTTATGGTGAATACCGTGTACTGGATTGCGCGGCAGGATGCGCTTTTGCTGCTGAAAAACAAACAGCCGGCGGTTTTGCCCTTCCGCTATTTTGAAAGTGATGCAGCGTTTAACCGCATTATCGCCGCCGCCCGTATCTTTAACCTTGTGCTGGTACCCATGCTGATTATCGGTGCAGGCACCGCGCTGTACATCCTCCGGCGGAGGAACCGCGCATGAAAAAAGAAACAAAGGTTCTGTTTATCATCCTCTGCGTGCTGCTCTGCTGCTATGCGCTGAGCTTTTTACACCGGCCTTCCCGGGCGGGCGTCTTTTCGAGCAGCTTGATGCATGAACAGGATATCCGCGAGGTTGCGGAAATCCGGTTTTCTATTCCGACAAGGGCTGAACCGGTAGAGATGGGCGAAATGACGCTGATTAAAGACGGCGCCCGCTTTTATCTCCGCACCGGAAACGGCAGCTATCCGGTCAGGCAGGAAATTATCGACCGCTTTTTTTCGCTGCTTGGCGCCGGCCGTTCCTTTCTCCCCATATCGGCACGCCCGCAGGATTATCCCGATTACCAAATCGATGACGGGCACGCTTCGCGTATTGTCTTTGTGCGGAAGGACAAAACCATCCTTTCGGAACTTTTTTTCGGAATGACCGATGCGTCCGGCGCCGGGCGGTATGTACGGACGGGAACAAGCGTCAAGGTGTTTTTAATTGATAATGCGTTTGAACCTTTTTTAACGGTCGCCGCTCCGTTCTGGCTCGACTTACAGATATATGCGGCGCTTTTCCACGGCACGGGCATCCAAGGTTTGGAGTACGGAAATCACAGCGTAATCAGAACGGAAGCGAACGGCGATGCGTTCCGCGCATTGGAAAGCTTTTTAGAAAAATTCTCCTGTATCGATATATACAGCGCGCCGCCATTGCAAAGTCCTCAAACGGCACGAGTGCATTTAGCGCTCGGTAACGGCACGGAGCTGCGTTTTTCGTTTACTCCTCTGCAAAGCGGCGACTATGTGTTTTTCGATAACCGCAACTCAAATGCCTACCTCATCAGCGGGTATACCTGCGAACAGCTGCTCCGGCATATCGAAGCGGTATGTAACTCATAATAGGGATAGAAACTAAGGATTGGATAAAAACGCTGTTATGGTGGAGTTTCTCTAAAGGGAAACACTCATGTATACGACGGTGCGGGTATACACGGCAGGCTTTCGGCACCGCTGTTCCAGCTGCTGGACGATTTTTTCGAGCGTCGCCTTCTCCGAACCAAAAGCCTTGCGGATTGCCGTGCCGTATTCGGATTCTGCCGAGAACCATCGTCCGAGTTCCGCCTGCGTTACCAGCCGCTTCTCCTGATAGTCTACTTTTTTCAGCAGCTGTATGCGGTAGCCTGCTTTTTCGGCGATGTCTGCAACGGTGTTCTCCGTCCATGCGATGTGTTTATTTCGGCTGTCGGAAAAAAATGCTGCTTCGGCAGCCGAAAAACGATTTACGAATTCGTCAGACGGGAGCAGTGCCGACAGCCGGAGTCCCTGTTGCGGAAGTACGAATGCAAAAATGATACGCGCACCGGCGGTATGCTCTTGCGCGATACGGGAAAAGAAAGCGGTAAAACCGTCCGCAGTCGCAGCGGGATTATACGAAAGCACAACATCAAACGCTAGTTCGGGAAAAAGCGTTCTATCCTCTGACGCAGCGGATGGGGTTTCATCGAGCTGAGTAGCGGCAGGTGTTTTCTCACTAGGGTGGGTACAGGCTGGAAGCACGGTCATAATCGGACGGTTTAAAAATTCAAAGGTTTCCGCGTACCGCTGTGCGGATTGCAAGGCTTCTTGGTGTTCAAAGATTCCTGCGGTACATCCGTTAAGGGTGATACGGGTACTCGGCCACAGCAAAAGCCCCCCGTCAGCCCGGTACACCAACACGCGGTCATCGGCGGACAGGTTTGCCAGCCCGATAAGGGTGTCCCGTATCTGCTCCAGTATTTCGGCGCTGCTGCCTTCCGTCCGTGCCTGCCAATCTTCAACCGTAAAGGCATCCTTCTTTCCCTCGGCAGCTTCGTGTATGGCAGCCAGCTGGGTTTCCCGCTTTGCCAGCACCTCATTCCGTATCTTTTCTTCGTAGCCGGTGTATCCGGGTGTGTAAAATACCCTTCCGATCAGTTCGTCGGGCAGATACTGCTGCGCAATCCAGTGATCGCGGTAGGCATGGGGATACAGATACCCTTCCCCGTGACCAAGGGATTCTCCGTCGCGGTTTGCATCTTTCAAGTGATTCGGCACCTCGGTTTGTTCCCTTTCTACCGCCTTGAGAGCGTCAAAGAAACCGAGCGAGCTATTCGATTTGGGGCATGTCGCAAGATACAGCGCCGCGTGGGTGAGATGGTACCTGCCCTCCGGCAAACCGATACGGTCAAAAGCTGCCGCCGCGCTTGTAACAACGGTCAGTGCATGAGGATCGGCAAGGCCGATATCTTCGCAAGCAGAGATGAGCATACGCCGAAAGATAAAGTGAGGGGACTCCCCTGCCCGCACCATTCGGGCAAGCCAGTAAAGAGCAGCGTCGGGATCGCTCCCTCGGATGGATTTTATAAAAGCACTGATGATGTCATAATGGTAATCGCCGTCCTTATCGTAGAGCACCGCTTTTTGCTGGATACTTTCCTCGGCAGCTTGCATATCGATGATGATTTCCGTACCGGCAGGCGGCGGCCAGTGCTCGGTAGAGGTTTCAACGGCTAGCTCAAGAGCGTTTAAGAGACTGCGGGCATCACCTGCGGCGGTTTCGACGAGGTGTTCCAATGCGCCTTCGGTAAAAGAGAGCTTCCATTTTCCGTAGCCCCGCTCCGTATCCTGCAAACACCGTTCCACAGTCCGGTACAGGTCGGCATCGGTGAGCGCCTTGAGCTGAAATACCCGACTGCGACTCACTAAGGCTTTATTCACTTCAAAAAAAGGATTTTCGGTTGTCGCGCCGATAAAGATAACGGTTCCGTTTTCCACCCACGGCAGCAAAGCATCCTGTTGGGCGCGGTTCCATCGGTGTACTTCATCGACAAAAAGAATGGTCGGTTTTCCGTAGAGTTTTTTATATTGCTCCGCCGATGCAATCGCATCGCGTATCTGCTGTACGCCTGCAAGCACGGCATTTAAACTTAAAAAATTACTTTTGGTATGATTGGCAATGACTTGAGCAAGAGTTGTTTTTCCCGTCCCCGGCGGCCCGAAAAAGATAACGGACGAAAGCCTGTCCGCTTGGATGGCTCTTCTTAAAAGCCGCCCTTTTCCGACAATGTGTTCTTGTCCGATATATTCGTCAAGGCTGCGGGGACGCATTCGTGCAGCAAGCGGAAGCCGTTCCATCGTCGCCGCTGCCTCGAATAAATCGTTACTCACGGTTCCATTCTATTTGACCGGGATTGTAGAAGCCCCATAAACCGGTATATCTCGTATTGGGATCGTTTATACCGGCATAGATGACATAACCGGTACTGCTATCAAACGCATAAATAGGATTAATCACATATTTTCCAACGCTGTTGTTATATTGAAGAATATTCCCCGGCGGGACGGAAGAATCTGCGGAACCTGCTTTAATCGGTTGTGCACCCGCAAGAGTAGGCGCATCGCCGGCAAGCTTAATTTCTCCATATCCCTTTATACCGCTGCTGATCAGTACTAAGTGCTTATTTTTCAAATAGGTAATACTTTGAGGGTTGCTTACCCCATGCGCAATACTTGTCCAAGTCGGAGGAGTGCCTTTATAACAGTACAATTTCGTGTTGTCAACAACAAAGACGGAGTCGTCTGTAGGTCCTTCACAAATACCCTTTAGTCCCGAAGAAGGACTACCAGGTATCTTTGTCCTGTCCTTCTTGTAAAGACCATCTTCCAATAAGCAGTATAAACCGGCTGCACCGACCGGCGCCTTGTCGGTAGGCGACGTCCATGGAGCCGATAACATACCATGTTCAATGGTTCTTATCGTATAGGTTGTCGCATTACCGCTCTTTCCCGATTCGATTGCAAAAACAAGTCGCGATCCGAAAACAGCCTGCGCCGTTAGTCCGGACGCCTTAGTCCAAGATTTAGTTCCCGTGTCGTAGTAATGAATTGCAAAGGTATCGCTTTGTTCAAATGCGGCATAGAGGTCGGGGCCATCGACAGCAAGCCCTGTACACAGACCTGAGGGACAATCCTTCATCTCCGACCACTTTCCTGTTTTTCCCTTTTCCTTGTACCATATTTTTCCGTTTGAAGCATATAATGTATCGCCAATCTTAACTATTCCGCGGACGCGACCTTTAACGGTAGCTGGTTTGAGTTTTACTTCCTGCTCTATCGCAGCGAATATCGGCGGGTTTTTACATGCTGATAACACGATTACAAGAGAAACCGCGAGGGTAGCGGCAAATAGTATTTTTTTCATAGTTCTGTTCCTTTTTAGAAGTGATACCGGGCTGCAAAGCCGATATTCAAGAAATTGCCCGTACGATTAAAGCTTGAATCTTTATACCATTGCGGAACTATATCCCATGATAATTCGCCGCCGAACGACCATTCGGGGGAATACTGATAGAAAACGCCGGCTTGCGGTCTAAAGAACAAGCTGAAATACCGCGTACCGTTATAGGATTGAAAATCGCCGCCGATCCCGAACGTGAGCGGAATACGGAATTTTTCGATTGCAAAGGTGTATCCTGAATTGATTGTAAAGGGAATGGCAAAATAGAGATTGCTGCCGCGCGTTAAATGAAAGGTAAAAGCAATATCACCGCCGATGGAAACTCCTTTCGTCAGATAGTGAGTATAACCGAGGAAGATGCTGCCACCCGGATAGATATTGGGTTTAATCGCAAACTTATTCGGCGAGGTATTAAAAAGCGGTATTCCCAGCTGTAAACCCATGCGGATAAACTGATCGCCCTTCCGAATAGGTTCATAAACATAAGCGGCAATAGGGGCTTGCGCAGACGGCGTTTCCGGTTCTTGAGTTTCGGCAGCTTCTTGCGCAAAAGTATTCCATATCAAAACAGAAAAAAAGAAAAATAACCAACAACGTTTCATAAAGGAATTCAACTCCATCTCATTTCATAGGATTGGGCATCTCTAAAAACTCAGGTATAGATTTGTAAAAGACCCCGATAAAACAATATCAAAATTATCTTGTAAAGTATCTCTAAACAATCACCCTGTACCATAAGTTACAGAAGTGCCGGTGTTAGCCATGCAACGTCCCATGCATAGAGCGCTAATGCAATCAACCCCATACTGATGAGTAATAGTGGGGCATTTTTCCATTGCGCGCTGACATTACTCTCCTCAACTCTCCGTCTGACAGCGCAGAGTATAAACGACCAAACAAGCATACTTACTAAGGCGCTCACCAGAATAGCAATCAGTTCGATATAGGTGAAAGCCTGATAGAGGGCAAAGATAACGGTACCGCCCGAAAACAAGCGTTCCCGTATCAGCCGACTTTCAGAATGTTTAAAAAATATTCGGTGTACGGCCAGATCGCACAGATATACGATTATCAATGCGGCAATCGGCGTTATACTTACGATATCGAGCGGTAATAAAATAGAAAATTCAAGCAGCCAGCTGAGTGACGCAGAAATGAGCATTACCGCGCCGTCCCGTAGAATAAACGGAATCACTGCGCAGGTTGAACGCGCATTCATCGAAAGGCGTTCCAAACCGATACCGTGCAAAAAGACTAAGGAAGCAGGAAAAGTATAAAAAAAGATCAAGGATGCAATAAACATACGGAGTCTCTCCTACTGCCGGTTTCGATACGATTCATCGGTTTGGAACGGCAAAAGTTCACCCTTATGAAAACTGCGGAAAAGCCAGAGTGCAACACCGAGCATCATAAGAACGCCGGCGCTGCTCCCCAAAAACTTAAGCGGTAAAGGGAACGGGATAAGCGTAATACTGAATAAGCCGGAGCGAGCAGGTAAAGAAACCGTACCGAACACCACGAGTTCCCGCAATATCGAAATAACCGCTAAGAGAATTGAATAGAGTATCGGCATTTCAAACGGATATTGGCTTGAATCATACATACCGATGCTGATAATCAGTATATACGAAAACCCAACCATATATATGTATCTTTCGAGGCTAATTGCCATCACGGGAAAAATTGCCCCTACGATTTGCGCATATAATGCTGTCGCAAGAATAATATCAAGGAAGAGTATAATCTGAGAAAATTTATCAATTTTAAAATAAGCGATAAGCATCTTACTTACTATTCCGACCGCCAAAAGAAGCCAAAATTCCGCAATAAAGATCAGACCTTCAGCAAAATGAGCTACGAGAGGGATGACCGGACATAAACCTAAAAAAAAGACAACCGATTTATTGACCATAATTATCGCTCCTGCTTCTTCATTAGCGTGCCGATTTTATTCCGATGTATTGCAATAGCTGATTGCGTTATCCCGTAACTCTCCGCCTGCTCCGGAAGAGCATCAACCCCTGCAAGTCCACAGAATACACAGCCGCTCGAGCGTTCATAAAAAAAGACGGCAGGATAAACGCCGTACTTACCCGTTATTGGAAGCATAAATACTAACGCCTCATGTCCGGAGTATGTTGCGGACAATACGGCTCTAAATGGCAAGCCGGATAATCTTGAATTATCCTGTCCTAAGATAATTATTTGCTGCCCTTTAAAGCCGGGATATGCCCGGCAAAGCTTTTCTGCAGCGGCGGTCAAACATAAGGCATCCGCTTTTTTCCGTAGATATGACAGCCCAAAAAATGAGGCTAAGAATACAAGCACAATTCCGGCAAGTGCAGCATATTTTTTTAAAAGGTGTTTTGCAGCATCGGTCATAATGCACCTCGTCTTCTTTTATAAAAATATGCTTCCAGCCACTCGATGAGGGGCGTGAGACAACCAACAAATAAAACGGCAAAAGGGATACCGGCCGGTATCGCACCGGGACCCGCAATACAAAAAGCGAAGATGCCGGTCAATATGCCGGTGATAAATCTCCCTTCCCATGAACGGGGAATGGAGCCGCTGTCGTTCATGACAAAAAAGGCCGAAAAAAGAGCGCCGCTCGTCAGTATCGCAGATAATACATCACCCTGTCCGTATGTACTTGTGTGCCCTGCGGAGGGAAACAAATATACAAGCAGGCCGTAGACGATCAAAAAAGTAAAAGGAAGTGTTTTATGGATCGTTTTTACTGACAACAATACGATTGAAGAGCATAACGTTAAAAGATTATATCGAAAAGCCGGTATGGCGGATGGATAGTGAAGAAAAAGTCCGATATACCCTTCCGGAAGTGTTACGTCAACTTCGTGCAAAAATGTCGAGTTGAACATTGACGTTATATATTGATCGGCCGGTGTCTGCAACAAACCGGAGCCTTTCAGGGCGGAAAAAACACTGCCTTCGGAGATTATCCGATTGATACTGGCCGGTTGTACAAAGCAATCGGGCTTGCACACTGCAGCAATGCAGGCGGCAAGCATGACCGGATTAATCCATGAGAAACCTTTTCCGCCGAAAACACCCCAGCTGAAAAAATAACTCATAAACGCGATCAAAAAGCTAAAAACGAAGCCCCCGTTAACCGGTAGGAAAAAACCGATCAACAATCCGGTTACGAGCGCATGAATATCAAAGGAACTTTTTCCTTGCATATAACCGATAAGAAAAGACGCAAGCGCTGCTGCCGCTCCGGCAGATATGACCAGAAAGATACTTGCAAAATCGTGCATAATGCCCATCGCGATAAGCTGAAGCGATAGGAGGCTCAGCACGAGTATAGCGGTTTGCCGCGCATTCATACCGGTATAGATGTAGGGTGCAGGGGAAATTATCATACGATTATAGGGCATGGCCGGCTCCTTGCTCTGCTGCCGATTTGATAATCGCGCTTAACGGAATACGTACCGGACATACTGCCGAACAACAGGCACAACCACTGCATAATGCAATAGAACGCAGCGTTTCGGCTGTGTACCGATCCCTTTGAATATGGCGCACCGTATTTATGGGGTCGATATATGCAGGGCAGCTCCGCAGGCATTGTCCGCAGTGCCCGCATTCCTCCAGTTGTTGTTGAATATCAATATCTTTCCCGACCGCGTGGATCGATTTAATTCCCTTGCCGGCAGGTAAGTCTAAACTGTCAACCAACGTTCCGCGCAACAAACCGTTAATAATGATATGTGTATTTTTGCTTTTAAAGCCGCCGCATTCTTCTATCAGGTGTCCGATCGGTGTCCCGATGCGTACTTTAATAACCTTGGCGTGTTCCAATGTCTTGCCGGTAAGGAGCAAATACGTTGTCAACATCGGTTGGTTTTGTTGCACCGATTCATAAACCGACAACGCAGTCGAAGCGTCGATCACGACAGCATCTCTTTCTGCCGAGCGTGTATGGGCAGTTCCTGCGGGATAGGTTTGCGAGACAGTAATATGTGCAAGGTCTCGGTCGGGGATAACGGTTCCGATCGTATCAAAGAGGGCACGCTCTTTCTTTTCCGTGCCTGTTTCTACAATGATTTTTGCGGCGCCCATCGCATGAGCGATAATGTTGATTCCTTCTGCGACTTCGCGGATAAACCGGCGGGCTAAAAAAGAATCCAGTAAGCAGGTAGGGTCTTTATCGTAAAGCATAACGGTTAGCGTTTTTATACCTTGCTTTACCGCCGTTCTAATGTCTTCTGCAAGAGAAATCGTTTCTCCGGAGGTATTGACTAAACCGGCAAGATCGAGAAAGTGAATCAGTCCTGTCTGATCGCTTTGCTTCCATAAATACGGAGTGCGTTGCTTACCCAATATTCCAAAGCTGCCCCCTGTTTTGATATGAAGTCCACGGAATGAATGGCCGTTTGGCAGCTGCGTATCGACAATCCCCGAAACAATGCCGGGAACCGAGGCATGAACATGTGCTGATGCGCTATTTCCCGCACGAGCAATCATCTGCCCTTCATTTACAGACTCTCCTATGGAGACGAGCGGAAGGCCACTCGTTTGTGTCCTGAATGCAAGCGGCACCAGTGCATATTGCGGCAGAAAAGCGTTTCCTTCAAATTGGGGCTCTAAGCGGATATATTTCGCTTGCTGTTGTCCCCGTTTAAACCGTATAAATTCTATCATCGTACCTTGCTCATTATAATCAGAACACAGGGAAATAACAACGTACCGAGGATAATAAAAAATGAGGTAAACGGACTCAGTGTAGATACGTGTAAGGGGCAATAGGCAGCAGCTAAAAAACCGGTCTGAGCTATCAGCATTTTCTCTAATGGGAGCAGTACCAGCCGTTCATTCCTTAATGCGCGGAGAATAAACACCGTATCGAAGGAGTATATAACTTTTTCTTCACGATGCAGTCTTCCGTTCGAATTCTCATAAAAGGAATCAAAGTACACCCGCATATTCGAAGTAAGTGGTTGCAGCGATTCATGCACATTTAGGTAGGGCAAAACAGCCGTATACCAATAATCTTCTATATAGTTACTTAAATCGGGAAGATAATCTTGCGGCCGCGATGCCTGCACGGTGAAAAAGCCGGAATCGGTAAACGGAATCGGCTGCCGTGAAACCGGCTGGGGCGCACTCAATTTAGCGGCAGCGGGACTCAAACGGTTCGTTGAGAACACAAGCGGTATAATCGCAGACACCAGCAGCAAACAGCCGGTTAAAACGGTTGCAGTAATTGCATATCGTGTGTTCCAAAACTGTGCCCATGATTGCGGATGCATGGCAAACAGCTTTAACGAAGGATGTTGACGGTACTGCTCCCAATAGGTCTCTTTCAGCTGCAAAAAGCTGTATACGGAAAAGAGTATGCTTGCCGATAACAGCAGCGCCAGCAAGAAAAAGCACAAGGAAACTACTCCACCGATAGCCGCAGTCAACAGCGGGGCAGCAGGGAGAATCAGCATGAATATATTATGCTTTATCCGCTCTTTAAGTTGCTTCCACTGAATAGTCAATTCGTTTTCAAGAGCTTCCAGCCAATATGCGGCAGTCAATATACTTAACAGGGCAGTTGCAGACGATAAACTGTTTTTAATACAAAAAGCATAACAGACAAAGCTGGACGCAGCGGCAAAAAACAGCAATTTTTTACGGGAACCGGCAATGCAGTAGGCAAACAGAATAAGCGCAAGAAGTCCTTGTATCGGACTATATGGAATAGCAGCTTCAAGAAAGAAATGAGCTCGTTTACCGTAGAGCGAAAAATAGAACGAAAGGTATTTAAAAATCGAAGTATATGGAAGGTACAGATATTGATATCCGCCGTCGTCATCGCGGAACCATCGGGTATAACGGCCGATATCGGTAAATGGAAACCGTTCATGCCGGCCGGTTCCTAGTAATGAAAAGCGGTTTGAAACGGAAAACTCCGATGCAACTCCCGATATACCGGCCTCTTCCGCAGCTGAAACATACGGTTCAATATCGTCCGAGCAGGGAACCGCTGCTATCCGGTATCCAGCCCATACAGGAGCATAAAAACGGAGAGGAAAGATGATAAAAAGCAAGAGAATTCCGGTTGCGATGAACGCCGACAAGAAATATAAAAAACCGTTCAGCCGCTTCATGGGTTACACTGTATAATAGAGTGAAAAATAACTTCCGATTACAACACCGAGAATCATACCGGCAAAGACTTCAACAGGGGTATGACCTTGAACTTCTTTCACGGGCTTAAAAGGGATGTCCATTGTTTCGGCCATTTTAGCGCCTACTTCGTTTAACATTTTTGCTTGAAGGCCGCTTGAGCGGCGGACGCCCATTGCATCTCTAATAACAATCATCGCAGAAAAAATAGAAAAAATAAATAAATCCGAAGAAACGCCCTGTTTAAAACCGATTGCAGTCGAGAGAGCTGTCACAAGAGCAGAGTGACTTGAGGGCATACCTCCTGTGCGCCATACCAATAAGTCGAAAAAGACCGGCAGAGAATGTACTGATGAACCGCAAAATCCGATGAATGTTTTGATGAATTGACTCAAAAGCCAGCTTGTAATCGCCGCTAAAAAAATCGGATTTTGGGCTATAATTTTAACTTGTGTAAAAAAAACCTGCATCTTGTGGACAGTTTTGTATAATTAACAGCTTTTGTCAAGCACCGTGTCTTTTAAAGAGGCTATCCAGTATTGCATGAGAATGCCGAATGCCACCGCGACATTGAGCGAGGCTTTGATGCCTTTCATCGGAATGCTGACAATACCGGCGGAAACCTTTTTGAGAGCTTCTGCGCTAAGCCCCAGTTCTTCGGAGCCGAGCAGGACGATGCCATGCTTGGGGAAAGAAAAAGAGGTAATCGGAGTGCCACCGGTTTCAAGCGCAAAGACGGGTAAGTCGGCAGGCAGGGATTCAAGCGAGCAATACTCCCACGGCAGAAAGTGGGTGCAGCCCATTGCCGACCGTTGCGCACGGGGTTGTTCGGGTGAAACGCAGCCCTCCGACAAGAGCAGCTTTTCCGCACCGAAAGCCTCTGCGGTACGGAATATGGAACCGAGGTTAAAAGGTGCGCGGATATCTTCGGCATACACATATACCCCCGGATAAAACGGGCGCGTTATCGGAAGCACTGCCGAAGGCGCAGCGATCTGTGTTTCTGTATCAGACACTGCCGGATTCGGCGCGGTTGTATCGTGCTTCGGTGCATCGGTTCCGTAGCGCAGTCCCGGAGCAATTAAATCCCATTCGGAGGGCTGCACACCGCTCTGGCGGTACAGCGCATGGCGTAGTGCATTAAACAGTATACGGTAATCCCCTGCGGTCAGCATTTCCGCACGTAAGGCGGATATATAGGTTTTGACGGCAGCGGTAATAACGGAATCGGACGGATACATTGACGCAAGGTGCGTGCAAAGCCCTTCGATATAAAAGGAATCGCACGAAAGCGGAGTAGCCGAATACGGCAAATCAGAAGAGCATGCAACGCATTCGGTTTCGAGAGTCTCGATGATTTTGATAATCTTGCGTATTTTTTGAGTATGAGGAAGCCGAACAAGCTTAAAAAGCTCGATCATGTACTAATATGCTTGTTTAAGTAGCTCAAACACATCGTCGCTCCGCATCGGTTTGGGGATATAATTCATAAAACTCAGCGAAACGGCATCTTCAGAAATAGCAACCAGCTGCTCAATGGATAAACCGATATCTTTTAAGCGGGTAGGTAGATTTGCTTGAGCCAAACGACGACGGATTTCTTCGATAGCAGACTTTGCTACATAAAGCGGATCGACACCGCGTGTATCGACATTCAGCATCCGCCCGATTTTTACGAGCCTATCGAGGCTCGATGTTTGTGCATTTGTGAGGACATACGGCAAAAGGATTGTTCCGACTACCGAACTGGAAATATTATAGCGGCTTGCACATGCAAGGGCAATGGCGCTACCTAATCCGGGACTGGAAAAAGAAATGCCTATGGCGGTTAAACAGGCTGCTTCTGCAATAACCGTTTCGCGGGAAGCACCGGTAGCCCGTCCGTACTGCGGATCAAGCGACAATAAGAAGCGGTCAATAGCTTTCCCTAAAATCGTTTCCGACAAAAAGTTTGTTTTTGAGGAAATATATCCTTCAAATGCAATACCGACTCCTTGAAGAATGGTTGCTACGGTTGCATTCGGCGCAAGGTTTGAATAACAGGCGGTATCAAAGACGCAGAGTTTACAAAGGTCATTGCGTACTTTTAGCAAATGAATTTTTCGGGAGCGCACATCGACAATCGGGCTGAACGGCGTAAAAGTGAACGGTTCCCTACAAGTAGCCGGGACTTCGATGAAAGGAAGCGGCTCTGCTGTACAGGGTTTTCCTTCGATAAAGTCATAGATTGAGCCGGACTCATTGTACAGCGAGGCAACAGCACGACCAATAGCAACGGGTCCCATACCGCCGGATGCAATGACGGCATCGATAAAAACTCCGCGTGCAAGGCCTAATGCGTTTTCAATGATATCGGAGTCGGCGGAACGTTTTACACCGTCGAATACAAGAACGGATATACCCCTTTCTTCCAGTGCATCAATAACTTTTTTAGCAATACCGGTTTCGTGCAGCAACGGATCAACAATAAATAAGAATTTTTTTCCGAACTGAACAGCTTCCGCACCTATTTTTGCTATGGAGTAGCTTCCGAGGATAATATTTGATGTAAGCTTAAAGGTAAAATTAGACATACTCGTATTCCGCCCTCATTTCAGGTTTTTCGGGAAAATATATTAGCGGGAACCTCTAAAAACTGAAGTTTTTAGAGGTTTTCCTTGATTTTAATTTGCGATTAAAATTGCGTTAAAACGACACACCACGGCTTCACCGTACTGTCACACACTTTTAGAGACCGTAATCGTCTAATATCTTGTCAGCAACAAGTTCCAAGAGAGCATTATTTATATATGAAGGATCTGCAAACTTTTTCTTTACCTCGGCAACCTTATCCTCACGAATATCCGGCGCATTTCGTACTGCTTCCAATGCAATGTTTGCATCTGATAACACCCGTGCTTCGTTTGAAACGGAAACGGCATCGGCTTTACCGACCACCTCAGCCCTCTGTGTCCGTTGAATAGGTTGTACAGGTTTTACAGGATCAATTCCGTTTAGTCTATCAATCGTCATGTTTTCTCCGCCTTCCATAGCTTTTATCGGCATTTTTATCAAAAAAATTAAGTCTTCCCTGATACAAAAACAGAAAACTCGCCTTTTATCGATTGCCGCTCCTGTAATGTATGTAAAATATCCGAAACCCGTCCGGATAAAATTTCTTCATGCAGCTTGGTCAGCTCGCGGCCGACAACAACCTGTCTGTTGCTATCAATATCGGCAATATCTTGTAGGAGCTTGATAATTCTAAACGGGGATTCGTAGAGTACAAAACCCGTTTGCATATCGAACAACTCCTGAAGCCGTCGCTTCCTCCGCCCCTGTTTAGGGGATAAGAACCCCTCAAAAAGCACCGATGAGTCGCCCATTCCCGCGATGCTGACCATAACCGCAAATGCGGAAGCGCCCGGGATAGGGACAACAGGATACCCTGCCTCACGTACCAGCTTGACGAGAACGGCGCCGGGATCGCTCAAAGCCGGAGTACCAGCATCGCTCGCATAAGCGACATCTTTACCTTCAGCCAATAGGCTGATAATCTTCTGTGCGGCCTCTGCTTCGTTCTGCGACCGGCACGAAATAAGTGGCTTCCGTATCTCAAAATGGGTTAAAAGCCCCAGCGTGTGCCGTGTATCCTCGCAGGCAATATAGTCGGCCGTTTTGAAAATTTCCAATGCCCGCACTGTAATATCGCCCAAGTTTCCAATCGGTGTTCCGACTATATATAACGATGCCACGACAAAAGTATACTGCGTTTTATAGGTTGTCGCAAGTCCATGAATCGTGTATCTTATTTATATGGGTACGTTTCTTTCACCGCTTTCATGGTTTATATTGGTATTTATCGGTATACTATTAATGGGGATCGCTTATTTCTTATTTACTTTTAAAAGTAGAAAAATAGGGGATGCAAAATATTTGCCGAAAGGAAAACCGGGAGCCCCCGGCGTCTGCCCTATTTGCTGTACTGTATTAAAGAAAGGGGAGCAGTTAAAAACAAAGGTTTACCCATCGGAAGGAACCGATAGCTTATGCTCAATCTATGGGTGTCCTCACTGTTATCCGATAATCGAGCCCGATGCAGACCGTTTTTGTCCTGTGTGTAAAGCGCCTATTCCAGCCGATTCATATCTGATTGCCCGGTTATTTGACCGCAGTAAAACAGATAAGCATGTCCATATTCTCGGATGTAGAGCATGCCGGCACGCATAAACCGACAATGTCGTATCCTCAATTTTAATCGCAGAAGTATATGCCCCCTTACGGAAAAACTCCGCCTCCGTCGCGGTGATGTCGTCTCGTTTATCGGGAGCGGCGGCAAAACTACGTCTATGATTACGACGGCGAATGAACTCGCTGCTTTGGGGTTGCGCGTTGCGGTAACTACTACTACAAAGATGGGCGTACGCGAAAAAGAACGGCTTAATGCTGCCGTGTCCTTTTTCGGCACGGAGGCAGGAGGAAAGTTGAGTGCACCGCCGTCAGGGGTAATCGAGAGTCTCTGCGATAACTATGATGTTGTTTTAATTGAAGCGGACGGCAGTAAACGGCGGGCGGTTAAGGGCTGGAACGATACCGAGCCTGTCATTCATCCTCGTACCACAAAGACGGTGGGACTTATTTCCACGCGGACGCTCGGCAAGCCGGTGAATGAAACATGGGTTCATCGGCCGGAACGGTTTTTAAACATTACTACCGCAAAGATGAACAGACCGCTGCGACTTACTCATATTATGCAAGCGGTTTTTCATCCGAACGGACTTTTTTTTAAGGCACGCGGTACCTGTTTTGTACTCTGTATCGCGCCGAGGAGCGAACATGAAGCAATCCTCACCGCTTATTATCGTGCGCGGGGCAGGCGATTTAGCCAGCGGGGTACTCGCAGTAATCCATATCTCAGGTTTTCGTGTCCTTGCACTGGAAACCGCAAACCCATCCGCCATCCGCCGCACCGTTGCGTTCAGTGAGGCTGTTAGGCTTGGGCGTTGTATAATAGAAGGAATCGAAGCGCGCCTTATTGCAAAAGAACAAGCCGCAGCTATTTTGTCTGCAAACGATGGTGAATCCGGTGCCGATACTACGGTCGCTCTGCACGGTTCAGAGGCGATTACAACCGTCTTATCAGGTGCAGAGGTGATTGCAACCGGTATCAATACTCTTGCGACCGAAACCGGCGCCGCGACCGACTCCAAAGCAAATCCTATAAGTTTTATCCCGATTGCGGTTGACCCTACAGGAGAACTGATCGACATTTTGCACCCAGCTGCCGTCGTAGATGCCGTCATCGCAAAGAAAAATTGCGGTACCCGCCTCGATATGGCGCCGCTTGTGATTGCGCTGGGGCCGGGCTTTACCGCCGGAAAAGATGCGCATATTGTTATTGAAACAATGCGCGGGCATAATTTAGCGCGATTGATTTATCGAGGAACGGCGCTTCCCAACACCGGCGTTCCCGGACTGGTCGGCGGAGAAAGCGTCTTGCGGGTTATCCATGCACCGGCGGAAGGTACGCTGCGCGTTATACACGATATCGGTTCTTCCGTTACCCGCGGTGAAGTCATCGCTCGCATCATACAGGCGGACGGTAGCATTATCGATGTTGCCGCTTCGCTTAACGGGATAATCCGCGGTATGCTGCCCGATGGGTTTGTCGTTCGCCGCGGTCTCAAAATGGCGGATATAGACCCGCGCCTTACCGAATTGAACAATTGCTTTACCATTTCCGACAAGGCACGCTCACTCGGCGGGGCGGTATTGACGGCGCTGCTATCCCGCGGTATCGTACCATGAGATAGAACAATGACGGAGCTGTGGATTTGCAGGCATAATGGGTTATCTTCAGAACAAGAGCGCACGCAAGCAAGAAAATTGTTGAAGGCTGCGCTTGTCGAACGGATTCCTCATTGTCCCGATCAGCTCCGGTTTGAATACGGAAAGTATGGAAAGCCGTACCTGAAAAATGCAGCGCTGCAATTCAGTTTATCGTATACGCATAGGGCATATATTATTGCATTATCCGATGATGAGATCGGAGCTGACATTGAACGGCTGCGCGCTGCAAAACCGCATGTTGCAAGCCGCTGCTTTACCGATGCCGAAAACAGCTATCTTTACCAAGACATGACATTGTTTGATAAACGGTTTTACGAGTTGTGGACACAAAAGGAGGCGTATCTCAAATACACGGGGGAGGGGTTTCATTGCTCACCGAAAAGCGTTGATGTTTTAGCCCAACCTATTTACGAATGCCTCTATACGTTGACGGATGATGAGGTAATAATCTCATTATGCGGTCGAAACATACATCCCGTTTCGGTGTATAAGGTTTCCGACAAATGGAAAGAACCGCTAATGACCGATTGAGTTTTTAACGCTTCTATAAATTAGAAAGTAAAGAGGTATTTTATGAATCAAAATACGGCGATACTGTGTGTTATCGGCGCTCTTTTGCTTATCATGTCGATAAGCTGGATTATCAACCTTGTACGGGCAGCTAAAAATAAGCATCCGTTGCGCTGGCTGGGGCGCGTAGTATATATATCAGGCATCATTTGTATCGGTTTGAATGCAATCCGCAGTTGGCGAATCTATGAAGATAGCGCCGGTATCGTTATCGCAGCTCATGTGATCGCTCTATTCAGTATTTTATCGGCATTTATCCGGTCTGAACGGCAGTACGATGAAAAAAACGACTTCTGAATACGATCGGATATCTACAGGTACCCTTTAAATGCGTCGAACAACGGTATTAATCGACGGCTGTGGGCGCTTAGTTTTTTAAAGTTTGGCATCCGCAGTATACGGCGGGCGGCGGAAGTGAAGGAACTCCGCCGCGTATTTTTGCGGATTGCATAAGTGTCCGCATCCGTTTGCAAGATGAAAAATATCGGTTGAGTTGAGTACTGCCGCGTCGAGGTTATGCTCTACGGAGATAACCGTAAGCCCCTGCTCAGTATTTAATTTTTTAATAAAAGCGTAGATTTCCTGCTGGCTCTGTATGTCGATTCCTGTTGACGGTTCGTCGAGGATGAGTAAATCAGGTTTCCCGATAAGCGCGCGCGCTATATACATCTTTTGCAGCTGCCCGCCGGACAACGTTCCTGCCAAAGCATACTTATAATCGAGTAGCCGGACATCCGAAAGATAGCGGTCGATAACGCCTTTGTCGTGCTGCTTGCGCAATATCCGATACGAGTTTAACGTTTCGTAAACAGTAATGGGAAATCCCGTTATCGACGCTTTTTTTTGCGGTACATAGCCGACACTGCGCGCTCCGCACCGGATACTGCCCGTGTTGGGGGTTAAAAGTCCGAGAATCAGCTTTATCAACGTACTTTTCCCCGTACCGTTTTCGCCGACAATTGAGATGTATGCTCCTTTCTTAATCGTAAGGCAGAGATTTTCAAATAATGCTTTTTTACCGGCGCCGTATTTAAAAGATAAGCCTTGAACACAGACCATCCCGCATGCATCTCCGTGCTCGTGTGCGGGAATAGAGGCCGGTTGAAGAGATTCTTGTTCGTTCATACTAATGTGTTATACGGGTTCGTGGAATTTGGCATTGAGCTTCCCGCATAGTTCACGTAACTGTGCCTCATTTTCAATATTATGCTGCTTTAATAAGACCGGTGGAATTTGATAATAACTGATATTACCGTCAAAAAACTGCAACATAAATTCGGCAAAACTGACCGTAGAAACGAGCTCATAATATTTTTTAGGGGCAGCTTCCGGTTCGTATTGGTATTTTATCGTATTGATAATAGCTGCGGGGAGATGCCATTTTTCCGCAACGGCAACACCGATTGCTTGGTGCTCCATGCCCGACATCACGCTCTTTATGACCTGATCGGGGATATTTTTTTCGGCTTGCAAGGTTTTGATTTTTTCCAGTACTTCCGGATAAATGGAACTGAATACAATCTTACCTAAATCATGTAACAAGGCGCAGACATATATTTCTTCGAGAAGATGGGTTTTCCCTTGCATTTTAGCAAGGTTATATGCAAAAAATGCACATCGATATGTGTGGTTCCATAGTCTTTTCTGTTCATTTCCCGTTACTTTTAAAACTTGTAGCGTCCCAACGGAATACAACAGATGTTGAATACCCCGTAAACCGGCCATTTTGACCGCTTCGGTAATGCTCATACATTCCTTTGTAAGGCCGAACGCAACCGAATTGACGAGTTTTAAAAGATCGGTTGTTAACGCAATATCATCGCTGATAAAAGATGCAATTGTCCCCATCGTTGCATTCGGATCGTTGATGAGATGCTGTATTTGCATGATTTTTTCGGGGAATTGTGGGATTTCTTCAATATAATTGACAATCGTTTTAGTCAATTCCACCAAATGCCGGTTTGCTTCAAAATCAATTGGAATGGTAATCCGATTAATTGTTAAATCTTTTTCGGCAATCAATTCAAATGCATCCTCTTGCAAACCGATTTTTTTAAGCATAAGGAGCATAATAATTAAACCAAGTCCCGCCCCTTCCGTATCGTCGATCGCCTGCATAAAGGCTTGATCCATATTTTCATAGTCTCGTGCAACCACCATTCGGTCGAAAATACGCTTAAATTCTGTTGCGACCATTTGGACATTGTTTCGTACTTCGAAAATAATGTGTCCCTGCTTTACCTGCATAATAACTTTAATATAAAGACCCGCTTTTTTTTGTTGCTGCAGATAGTATTCAATGTTATCGAGACTTTCTTGTTTAAAATTAAGCATTCCCTCGTCGTAGGACTTTTGGTCATAGATATCGAAGCCCTTTTCTTTAAAATATACTCGTTTGGTATTTGCCTTCTTCGCGTTTGTGGTCAGTTCATTGAGGCAATAGACAATATAGTCTTGGATTGCGTCCTGATGAATTGCTCCGAGGAAAGCCTTTGCAACATCGACGATATAGGTTTCCGTTTCCTTGGGGAGCGTATAAGTATTAATCGAGATGGGAATATTCATCTGCACCGCTTGTTTAATTTTGTTTTTATCTACCGGTATAGTTGCAACAGTATCCATATATTCAGTATATGAGAGATTGATAATTTTCGCAATGCCCTATATTGATATTCCATACTGTTGCGGGTAAAATGCCTCAATATATGTATGTATCGATTGCAAATCGATGCCATATTTTTCCCTAGATTAAAGAGGTCGAATGATTCACACAATTTTAGAGAAGAAACAATTCTCAAGAGATGTTTTTTATTTACGTGTTGCGGCGCCGGAAATTGCCCGCCAGAGAAAAGCGGGGCAATTTGTCATTATCCAGCTTGATATCGATTACGGCGAACGGATTCCGCTTACCATTGCCGATGCCGATCCCGATGAAGGATGGATAGCTCTTGTCGTTCAAGCAGTCGGAGCAACTACCATCAAGCTCTGTCGAAAGGAAGTAGGCGATTCGATTGCCGCAATCCTTGGGCCGCTTGGCAATCCGACTCATATTGCAAAAGTCGGAAAGGTGGTATGCGTCGGCGGCGGTATCGGTACGGCGCCTTTACACCCGATTGCCCAAGCCTATAAGCATGTCGGTAATGAGGTTATCATTATCATCGGTGGGCGCACAAAAGAACTCGTGATTTTCGAGGAAGAAATGCGCAAGATAGCGGATGAACTTATTATCGTAACCGATGACGGAAGCTATGGCCGAAAAGCGCTCGTTACCGAACCGTTAAAGGAAATCTGTGAAAGCGCTGCGCCGCCACAAGAGGTTATTGCAATCGGCCCGCCGATTATGATGAAGTTCTGCGCAGCAACAACGCGTCCGTTTGGAATCCACACGGTGGTCTCGTTAAATACAATTATGATCGACGGTACCGGAATGTGCGGCGGCTGCCGCGTTACGGTTGACGGAAAGACAAAGTTTGTCTGCGTAGACGGTCCTGAATTTGACGGACATAAAGTCGATTTTGACAACATGATGATGCGGATGAAAGCATTCAAAGAACGGGAAGATCACGATCGCCATGTATGCAGAATCGGACTTTCGAACGGCGCTAGTTAATCCTAAGAAGGATTGCCCGATATTTCTAAGGGAAACCGGTGAGCAAAACTCACCTCTAAAACCTGAAGTTTTTAGAGGCGTCCTATAGGTTATTGAGCATGAGGAGTATGAAATGGAAACCGAAAATATAAATACCGAGCACCACTATGTGCCCCGTGAAGAACTTGCGAAAGAGGCAAAAACATATTGGGGTGAACTGAAAGATAAAGAATTAAAAATGAAAGATCGTGCAGCTATTCCAATACAGGAAATGCCGGTACTTGAACCGCATGCCAGAGCCCGCCTTATGGACGAGGTCGCAACCGGCTACACCGAAGAACAGGCGCGGATAGAGGCAGAACGCTGCTTAAACTGCAAGAACCGCCCCTGCGTACAAGGCTGCCCTGTCGGAATTCCCATCCCCGAATTTATTAGCTGCATTCAAAAGGGAAACTTTAAAGCCTCCGTCGACACGATTAAAACGACGAACTTGCTCCCTGCTATCTGCGGCCGCGTATGCCCGCAGGAAAAACAATGTCAGCTGGTTTGTACGGTCGGAAAGATGCATAAATCGGTAGATAAGGCGGTCGCAATCGGTAGATTGGAACGCTTTGTTGCGGATTGGGAACGAAACAATAATAAGACAACGATTCCACCGGTTGCTCCCGATACCGGAAAGAAAGTCGCAATTATCGGATCGGGACCTGCGGGACTTGCCGCCGCTGCCGATATCCGCCGTGCCGGTCATGCGGTAACCGTATTCGAAGCATTCCATAAAACGGGCGGCGTTATGGTATACGGAATCCCCGAATTCCGGCTCCCCAAAGACATTGTCGCTAAAGAAGTGGAAAATCTTAAAAAGATGGGCGTCAAATTTGAAACCAACTTTTTAGTCGGACGGACGGCAACGCTGGAACAGCTGCTTCAAGAAGACGGATTCGACGCCGCCTTTATCGGTACCGGCGCGGGGCTTCCTAAGTTTATGAACGTCGAAGGCGAAAACCTCATCGGCGTATTCAGTGCAAACGAATACCTAACCCGTGCCAATTTGATGAAAGCCTATCAAGAAGATAAGGCGGACACGCCGCTGTATCCTGCAAAGGTTGTTGCGGTTATCGGCGGCGGGAACGTCGCGATGGATGCCGCCCGTATGGGATACCGGCTCGGCGCCGACAAAGTGTACTGTATTTACCGCCGCACCCGTGCCGAAATGCCCGCCCGTGCCGAAGAAATCGCCCATGCGGAAGAAGAAGGCGTTGAGTTCTGCTTTTTGCAAAATCCGACACGCTTTATCGGCGACAAAGACGGCAAGGTGTGCGCAGTCGAAGTACTAAACTACGAACTCGGCGAACCCGACGCTTCCGGACGCCGCAGCCCCGTCGCCATTCCGGGCACCGAACACCAAATCCCGGTGGATACGGTTATCGTTGCGCTCGGCAATAGCTCTAACCCGCTGATGGCAAAGACGACGGAAGGATTGCAGGTAACCAAGACCGGCAACATCATCGTCGATGAAAACCAGAAAACCAGTATCCCGAAAGTGTGGTCGGGCGGAGACATCGTACTTGGCGCTGCCACCGTCATCCTCGCGATGGGCGAAGGACGCAAAGCGGCGGCGAGTATTAACGAATATTTAGCACAGTAACACAAAAGGAGAAGCCGTATGAAAAAGTATGTACCGGAACCGTTTAGAATCAAAATGGTAGAGCCCATCAAGATGACAACCCGCGAAGAGCGTATCAAAAAGCTTGAAGCGGCAAAGTACAATATGTTCAACCTGCGCGGGGAAGATGTGTACATCGACTTATTAACCGACAGCGGAACAAACGCAATGAGCGATAGACAGTGGGCGGGTGTGATGGTCGGTGATGAGGCGTATGCCGGCGGCAAAAGCTATTTTAAATTGCTGGAAGCGGGACAGGATATTTTCGGATACGAATTTATCCAGCCGGTACATCAAGGTCGTGCAGCGGAAAAAGTGATGTTCCCCTTATTGCTTAAAAAAGGGCAGTTCGCTATTTCCAATATGTTCTTTGATACGACAAGAGCTCACGTAACATTATCCGGCGGAAAACCGGTAGACTGCGTGTGTGCGGAAGCAAAAAAACCGTCCGTCTATGCTCCGTTTAAGGGCAATATGGACGTTGAAAAACTTGAAAAGTATATCAACGAATACGGCAAAGAAAATGTCGGCATGATTGTTATGACTATTACCAATAATTCAGCCGGCGGTCAGCCCGTGTCGATGCAAAACATCCGTGAGGTTTCTGCGGTCGCAAAAAAATACGGCATCTTGTTTAATATCGATGCCGCTCGTTTTGCGGAAAACGCCTATTTTATCAAAGAACGCGAAGCGGGATATGACAATAAATCCATTAAAGATATTGTACGCGAAATGTTCAGCTATGCCGACACCTTTACGATGAGCGCAAAAAAGGATGCAATCGTCAACATGGGCGGTCTTATCGGTATTAAAAACAACAAAGATATTTACCAGCTGATTAAAGGCAACTGTATTTCGTTTGAAGGTTTTATTACCTACGGTGGTCTTTCCGGCCGCGATTTGGAAGCCTTGGCTATCGGTCTCTACGAAGGTATCGATGAAGAATATCTGAAATACCGCAATGCTTCTATGGAATATTTGGCATCTCAGCTGCTTGATGCCGGTGTTGCCATTCAGAATCCTGCAGGCGGGCATGGTGTCTATGTCGATGCAAACGCAATGTTCCCGCACATTCCCTACTATGAATTTCCCGGCCACACGCTCTGCGTAGAGCTGTATAAAGAAGCAGGTATCCGTACCTGCGATATCGGTTCATTCATGCTCGGCAATGATCCTGAAACGGGCAAGCAGATTAAGTCCGAGTTTGAGTTTGCGCGGCTTGCGATCCCGCGGCGTGTGTATACGCAGGCTCATTTGGATGTTATTGCCGAAGCGTTAATCACCATAAAGGATAGGGCTTCGCAGGTGAAAGGGTACCGTATTATTTGGGAACCGCCGATTTTGCGCCACTTCCAAGCTCATTTGGAACCTATTAAATAGCCAAGCGGGTATTCGGAGCGCAAAACGTACTAATCCACTAATCCACCTATTAAAAGGAAACGGCTATGATACATAAAGAAACACGACGCGATCAATTCGGATCACAGGTTGGGTTTATTCTTGCCTGTATCGGTTCCGCCGTTGGAATGGGAAATATCTGGCTGTTTCCGTTCCGTGTTGGACAGTTTGGAGGAGCGGCGTTTTTAATTCCTTATATTATTTTTGTTATTGTTATCGGCTACACCGGCATTGTAGAAGAAATGTGCTTAGGGCGGGCGATGAGAACAGGCCCGTACGGCGCGTTTCTGAAAGCGACTCAAATGCACGGCAGTAATTCCGGCGCCGCTATCGGCTGGATTCCCGTTATCGGGTCGCTCGGTATTGCAATCGGATACACGGTTGTTGTCGGGTGGATTATCCGCTTTACGGTGGGGGCTTTTTCGGGTTCCATGCTTGCAGCAGAGAACAGCGGCGCATATTTCGGTGCCATTGCCGGACGGCTTTCAAGTATACCGTGGCACAGTATCGCAATTATCGGTTGCTTTATAATTATGACAGCAGGTATTTCATCAGGTATCGAAAAAGTCAACAAGGTGATGATGCCTGCATTTTTCGGCTTGTTTATTATTCTTGCCATTCGTGTTGCGACATTACCGAAAGCAGCTGACGGATATACCTTTTTATTTAAAGCAGACTGGAGTAAATTAGCTGATGTAAAAACATGGGTTTATGCACTTGGTCAAGCATTCTTTTCGTTATCCCTCGCCGGAAGCGGTACTGTAGTATACGGCAGCTATTTGAAGGATAATGAAGATGCTCCAACCAGTGCAAAATTCACGGCGATATTCGATACGCTTGCAGCGCTGCTTGCGGCATTGGTTATTATCCCCGCAGTCTTTGTGTATAACCTTAAACCGACAGCAGGACCGCCGCTGATGTTTATCACTATGCCGATGATCTTTAAAGAGATGCCGGCCGGTACGCTCTTTTCAATCATCTTCTTTGTCGCGGTATTGTTCGCCGGCATTACTTCTTTAATCAACCTATATGAGACACCGGTAGAAATGCTACAGCAAAAGTTTAAGCTCAGCCGGAAGTCTGCTCTTGCAATTGTGCTCGGTCTCGGATTTGCCGTAGGGCTGATTGTAGAAGACGGAAACATACTCGGAACATGGATGGATGTTATCAGTATCTACATTATCCCGCTTGGCGCCTTACTTGCCGGTGTTATGTTCTTCTGGGTATGCGGTAAAGATTTTGTGGTAAATGAAGTTTCAAAAGGGCGTTTAAAGCCGGTCGGCAGCGTCTATGCCGCACAGGGAAAGTATCTGTATTGCGGCGTTACCGTCATTATATATATCCTTGGTATTTTTTACGGCGGTATCGGCTAACGCGATCGAAGCTGTTGCCAAGCATCAGCAGATCGACATATCAAAAATCCTAGACAAGAAGCGATAAATATTATACGGTATGTACCTGCCGATTAACAATTTTACCATTTTATTAATCGCTTTATTTATAATTAATATAGTAAAGAGGAGTGTAATATGACATTAAAACAAAAAATCATCATACTCGGTTGTAGTATCGCCTTAATCGCAGGCGTACCTCTTTTTGCAAAACCTAAAACAGTTTCCGTTGCGGTCTTTGTGCCCGGAATTGTCAAAGGGAATCCGACGTATGAATTACTCGTAGAGGGTGTACAGGATGCGAAGGCGCAGCTGGACAAAAAGGGGAAACCGGTTACCGTCAAGGTTGTAGAAGGCGGTGTGAATCAGGGTGAATGGCAGAACGGACTGACAGCGCTCGCCCTGAGCAAAAAGTATGATCTCATTATCAGTTCCAATCCTTCGTTGCCGGCCATTGCAGAAAAGGTGCTGCAATCCGCGCCCAAACAAAAATTCTTACTGCTGGATGGCTATCTTTCCGGAAACGCTCAAATAAAAACCGTTGGATTTAATCAGTACGAACAGGGTTACCTCAACGGTTACTACGCCGCGCTCATCAGCAGCAGTTCGATGAAGAATGCAAACGCTGCGTATAAGATCGGTCTTCTCGCCGGGCAGGAGTTTCCGGTTATGAATGACAAAATACGGAAAGGCTACTTGGACGGAGCCAAAGCCGTCAATAAAAACTTTGAGCTCGATTTCCGTGTCCTCGGTAATTGGTATGACGCAGCAAAAGCCTCCGAGCTTGCCGCTTCGATGATTAAAAACAATGTAGATGTGATCTTAACAATTTGCGGCGGCGGAAATGCAGGCGTTGTTGCCGCTGCCCGGGAACACGGCGCGTATGTGATGTGGTTTGACCGGCCGGGCTATTCCTACGGGAAGGACATTGTCGTCGGTTCAACGGAGGTCAGCCAAAAGACAGCCTGTACCGATTCCGTGATTGCTTTTGTGGAAGGACGCTTGGAGTTCGGCACATCAGCAGAACTCGGCATAAAAGACGGCGCGGTAAACTTTGCTTTTGAAGGAGTACCTTCCGCCGTGCCGGCAGACATTACTCAAAAAGTAAAACAACTGATAGACGGCGTTAAAACCGGAGCATTGACCTTATCCGCTCACTAGGATGCCTTTGTGTTTTCGACGGAAAACTTACGCTTTACGTTTCCGGAAAACGGTATTACGGCTGTAGACGGGGTAAGCATTGAGTTTGAGGCAGGTAAGATACATGCGCTGTTAGGCGAAAACGGCGCCGGAAAGTCAACGCTTGCCCGCCTCTGTACCGGTCATTTACAGCCGGACGGCGGCCGCATCCTTTACAACGGAGAAGCGCTGAACTTACGTTCCGCTGCGGACGGTATTGCACAGGGGCTCGTGTTGACGCCGCAGCATCCGCAGCTTTCGGCGGATCTTACGGTATGGGAAAATCTTGCAATCGGATTACACACCGAAAAAAAGATTGCCGCCACCGTTCTTTCGCCCCAAAAAACTCAAAACGCAATTGCGGAGGCGCTCGCCTGCTACGATATCGTACTGCCGCTCACCCAAAAAGCGGAGACGCTCGATACGGCGCAGCTGCACTGGGCAGCAATCGGGGAAGCGCTGCTTAAAAATCCTTCCGTATTCTTTTTAGACGAACCGTCCGCCTCCTTTAGTCCGCAGGAAATTACCCAACTGTACGGCATACTCCGCAGCTGCGCGGACAGGGGCGCATGTATTATCGTAGTAACGCACCGCATTCAAGAAGTGTTGAGCTTTATGGACACGGTGCATATTCTGCGGAACGGCAAGACGGTCTGGAACGGTTCGATCGATTCTACCGTAAGCGCAAACCTCCTGCTGCAAGAAATTTTCGGTTCCGAACAGGCGGAATGGACTGCCGCAGAAGTACAATCGAATACTCCGCCGATTCAAGTCGACTCCGGTACAGCCACCGGGTCATCAAACAGTAATACTCCATCGTATACAAATACACCGCAATCCGACATGGTATCTCCGGCATCGCAGTTTCAGGCTTCTTCGGCAAAACCGGCGGCGGGACTGACTGTTTCGCATGTTGCTGCCGTCAGCAGCAGAGGCGTCCGCTTTTCGGATTTTTCAATCGATGCTCCGCACGGAAAGATAACCGGCGTCGTCGGCATAAAAAAACAGGGGCTGGAGCTTTTGGAATATCTATTGGTCAACACGCTCAAGCCGGACAGCGGTACTATCCGGTTTGACGGGCAGCCCCTGAGCCGCATACCGCGCGAAACCTACGCCTACATCCCCAGCAAGCGGATGCGGAACGGCATTGCCGGCAGGCACAGCATTGCGGAAAACCTCTATGTCCGCGCACGCGCCTCGCTGTACCGCTTCGGTATTTATTCCCCCGCGGCGGTTGAAGCATGGAAGCGCAGTTGTTCATTCGATATTCCCCGCTCGTGGAAAGATTCGGTATTGAGCTTATCGGGCGGTATGATCCAAAAACTGATTTTCAGCCGCGAACTCGACAATCCGCCACCGCAGTTGGTTATCTGTGCCGAACCCTATTGGGGGCTGGACAGGAAGGTACAGCTTGCGCTGCTGCAGCGGCTCCGCAATCTCGCTGAAAAGGGGGCGGCGGTTATCGTGCTCACCTCGGACGTAGACGCTGCGCTTGAAACCTGCGACCGTATTCATGTATTATACCGCGGCGTCCTGACCCGCTTCATGGAACGTTCCGCATATAACCGCGCGGAAATCATTGCGGCTATGATGCAGGCGAGTAAAGATGAATAAAGATACGCAAAAACACCGTCTCAAAAAAGCAGCCCCGCTTTTAAACAGTATTATTTCGGTAACCGCAAGCGCAGCCGCAGCGGCAATCTGTTTGGCGGTGCAGAGCGAAGAACCGCTCGAAACACTCATCGCGTTTTTTATTTCCCCTTTTACCAACACGTTTTATTTCGGCAATATGCTCGACCAAGCCTCCCTCATTTTGCTCTGTGCGATGGGCTTTATCCTTCCGGCAAAGGCAGGCTTTTTCAACCTTGGAGGAGAAGGGCAAGCGTATCTCGCTTCGTTTATCGCGGTGGAATTCGCATTGTTGATACCAGAGTTCTCGCAGCCCTTCGGCCTTATCGCCGGATGTATACTCGCGGCTCTTTGCTCCGGCCTTTTAGGTTTTATTTCCGCTTTTTTGAAGCAATTTCTCGGTATTACCGAACTGATCAGCACCTATTTATTATCATGCGCACTGCTCCCGCTCATCGACTACGGCGTGAATGACATATTCAGGGATTCCTCAAGCAATCTGATGGCAACCCCATATACAACCGAAGCGTGGTTCTTCACCTCTTTTTGGAATCCTTCGACATTGAATAGCAGCATCTTTTTTACGGTGATAATAACGGCGCTGCTTTTCTGGATGTTCAAGCGAACCCGCTACGGCTACGAACTCGGATTAACCGGCAATAACCGCGCCTTCGCACAATCCCAAGGAATTAAGGTCGGCTTGATTTCAGTCTTGGCGCTGACATTCGGCGCAGCATGCCACGGACTTGCGGGCGCATTCAGCGTATACGGCTCGCGGCACTATGTTTATGCAGGCATTACGTCGGGACTGGGCTGGAGCGGCATCTCCGCCGCTCTTATCGGGCGCAATCATCCGTTGGGTGCGGTATTCGGAGCGCTGTTTTTTGCGTGGATGGAAGCAGGCGGCAAGGCTGCGATGCTCCAGACAAGCACCTCCTTTGACCTTTCGTCAATTGTACAGGGGATTGCGTTTATATTGATAACGGTTGATTTTTTCCGGCAAAAACGAGGGAGAAAACCTTTATGATAACCGCGATTACTTTGATTGCACAAGCCGCGCCGCTGTTGATTGCCGCCTGTGCTGCTCTCGTTTCGGAATATGCAGGGCTGTTGAATGTCGGGATAGAAGGACTGATGCTTTTAAGCGCCTTTACGGGAATCGGCGGAATTCTATTAACTGAAAGCCTCGGCGGTCTTATTCCGGGGCTTGCCCTCTCGCTTACGTTGGGTGCAGGGTTAAGTATGTTTATTACCTATCTTGCTATCTATCGTAAGGCAAATATCTACATACTCGGACTTGCGGTAAACTTAACCGCTGCGGGCTTTGTTTCCATACTGAGCACACGGTTTTTCGGTAACCGGAGTATCGTTGCGCTGTCGCCGGAGCTGCTGCTTCAGCCGCAGCTCGTCAAAATGGTGAGCGCTGCGCTCGCCGTTTTGACCGGCCTCGGACTTGCGCTCTTTTGCCGCTACACCAAAACAGGCTTACGGATAAAGATACTCGGAAAAGATTCTGCATTTTTGGATTCGATTGGGGTGCATACCGCACGGTTAAAGATAGCGGCAATGGGTATGTCCGGGGCGGCGGCGGCGTTGGCAGGCTGCCTGTTATCCCTCCAGCTGGGAGCCTTTGTTCCAAACCAAAGCGCCGGCAAGGGGTGGATTGCACTCGTACTTGCGTATGCAGGCGGACGCTCCGTTATCGGAACAATCTGTGCCGCGCTGCTGTTCGTCTATCTTGAAAATACCATCGCGGCGGCGCAAATCGGTATGGAACATCCGGCGCTTTTGATCGGACTGCCTTTCGTGCTCGGCCTCTTCCTGATTATCGCCGAAAAGCTGATTATCCGAATATGGAAGCGGTATAGGGGGAAATGATTGATCTCGTCTTTACCGGCAGCAAGAGGCTTCTCCGGCCAAACGAATCAGATGTTCTGATAATATCCCCACAGAATAATGAGGTTGTCCAACCAAAGTTTCGCCGCTTTACGACTCAAATGGTCGTCCTACTTCATTATTCTGCGCAGTTGATATATCCGTCTGATGCGCTTTGCTCTGATTTTCATCCTCAACACGCCAGTAGCCGTTTTTATCGGCGCCGACACGGGTGATACGGCCTGCTTTTTTTAACTCTGCAAGTTTGCGGCTTATCGTTATCCGCGATTTGCCTGTTTTTTTTGCAAGTTCTTTGTAGGAAATGGCAGGATTTTCTTTAATACAGGGTAAAATCATATTTACAGTATCATTTACAGTATCATTTACAGTATCATCCTGTTTATTTTCTTGTATCGTTTGCATAATGATTTCAAGCATAAAGTCTATAAAAATCCCGGAGTCGTTTGCGGCCGTACTGTGTTCCAATGCTCTGTAATAGG
Organism: Treponema sp. OMZ 803; assembly: GCF_024181165.1. NCBI lineage: Bacteria > Pseudomonadati > Spirochaetota > Spirochaetia > Treponematales > Treponemataceae > Treponema > Treponema sp. OMZ 803. The sequence continues at coordinate 411,780 of NZ_CP051195.1, forward strand.
CCGCCTGATTTTTTAAAATCATATTTTCTATTGGCAGATGTATAAACAATGGATTCCATTCTGCAAGAATACGTGAATGCCAGAGCCGCCCTATTCTGCCGTTACCGTCTTCAAAGGGATGAATAAATTCAAACTCGTAATGAAATACACTGCTTTTAATAAGCGGATGAGCGTCCGTATCTTTGAGCCATTGAAATAAATCATCCATCAAAAAGGGTACCCGATCGGCAGGAGGAGCAATATGACTGATGCCGTCTTTTCCCGCAATACAGACACCGCCGTACCTAAAATGTCCCGGATGATCCACAAGACCAAACGTCATCAGTTTATGTGCTGCAAGCAAATCCTCTTTTTTATAGGGATTAAAGGACAGGCACTGCTCATACGCTTGAATTGCATTTTTAACCTCTTGCACCTCTTTTACCGGTGCGATGATATGTTTTCCTTCAATGAGAGCCGTAACCTGTTCTTCCGTTAGTGTGTTCCCTTCGATCGCAAGCGAACCTTGTATCGTTTTCATCCTATTGATTTTCCGCAAGCGTACGCTATCGGACTGTTCAAATCTGATCTTCAACCGCTCCATTGCGGCAGCTATCTGAGAAATAAGATTGATCGCTTTTGAGGTAATCTTAAACGGTGGTTCGTATGGCATTTGTATGTATTATACCGGATTTTTGACAATTTCTCTACCTTGTTTTTAGCGATGCCCAATCGCAACTCTTTCAAAAAAAGGATATACTGACTGTTGAAAAAGGAGCACAGTCATAGGAGGCTGAATAATGACGGCACAGTGGGCGGCAGTCTGTATAAAATTGTTACAAGGGGCTATTTACGAAAATGAGGAACCTGAGGCATGGAAGCTCTTGCAGCAATACCGGCGTGAAATTGCCGCATATTTTGACCAAATCGGTATCAGCCTCTTTATTGAGCCGGCCGACGGCTGCGCATTTTAGGCTTTCTTAAAAACTTGAGCGAAAAAGACCTCAGCAAAACAGGTGATGCAGATATTGACCCTGCGTATGAAGTCTGCAGAATAATACGGGCAAAAGTCAGTGTCGATTTCTTAGCGGAATTCAAAGAGCGGCTGCAAAAGCTTTAGAAACCGGCTAAACCAATATTTCCCGGCAGCCGGGCGAATTCTAAGAAAGATTGGCTATTTCAAATGTTCGGGCAATAATTCTAAAATTGATATAATTTTATGGAGGTAAACAATGATGATTTATGATTATTCGGTGCAGGATGCACAAGGAAACGATGTTTCACTCAGCAAATATAAGGGCAAAGTTCTGCTGATTGTAAATACGGCAACAGCCTGCGGATTTACGCCGCAGTACAAAGAGCTGGAAGAAATCTACGAAAAATACCACGATAGCGGTTTTGAGATAATCGATGTGCCGTGCAATCAATTCGGTGAGCAGGCTCCCGGCACGGATGCGGAAATTCACACATTTTGTACACTGCATTACAACACGAAGTTTCCACAAATGAAAAAATCGGATGTAAACGGAGAACACGCGCTGCCGCTTTTTACCTATTTAAAATCACAAAAAAAATTTGAGGGGTTCGGCGCAGGAAAAATGGCGGAGACGTTGAGAGATTTTATTCAAAAGATCGACAGCGATTATAAAAATACCCCCGACATCAAATGGAATTTTACTAAATTCGTTATTGCCCGGGACGGCACTGTCGTTGCCCGCTTTGAACCGCCCGCCCCTATGTCCGATGTTGCAGCATGTGTTGCGGGGTGTGTGGAGAATTTAGAGGGGAAGTAGGGAAATTCAAAAAAAGGAGTGACTGGCATCTACCTCGATTTCGATACGCCGGACAGAAAGCGCAATATTAAAATGGAAAAAAATAACCGTTGTGCCCGTTTGTATAAATCTGTGAAGCAGCGGTGTAGGTGCGTCGGTTCCTCACTATACCGTAACGATATAATAATTGCCGTGAATGTCAATAGCTTGCTATTAAAGTTCTTCATAGTAATTTCGCCATAGATAAGCTGAGCTTTTTAAATTGTTGCAGAACTATACGGATATATTTATGATTTTACCAGTTTGTACAAACGTTTGGTAACGGCAATTAAATTGATGGATATACGTTGATGCCCCCTGAATTCCCGATTATACGACTTTTTGGAGGTATCATCGATAATCCGCTAGAAGGTGCGATGCAGCCGCTCTCTTTTATACGGTAACTATCGGTGAGGGGAAGATAACCTACCTCATGCTGTCCCGTTATACCCTGTGCGCACCATCTCCTGCCTCGCAGGCAAAAAAGGAAGCTGTCAGTCCTGTTTTTTCGGTGTAGGCATTGCCGACGCGGGCGGTAAATTCCGCAATGGCATCTTTTTGCACTAAGGCAATGGCACAACCGCCGAATCCCGCACCGGTCATCCGCGCGCCTAAACAGCACGGTTCGGCATTAGCGGCATCGGCAAGCGTATCAAGTTCAAGACCGGTGACTTCATAGTCGCGCCGCAGCGAGTCGTGGGACGCCTTGAGCAGCGCCCCGAGTTTCTGCAAGTTACCGGCTTTTAGCGCCGCGACCGCTGCAAGAACCCGCTCATTTTCTGTAATGCAATGCCGCACCCGTTTAAAGATACGCTCATCGGCTATCGCTTCGGCAACCATACCCAAATCGGCGGAAGTCAAATCGCAGAGATTATAAATAGGCTTAATCTTCTGTAAAAGAGCAAGTCCTTCCATACATTCGGCGCAGCGTTCATTGTACTTTGAGTCTACTAGCGCACGCTGCTTATTGGTATTCATTACGACAATGCGGTAATCACCGAGTACGAGTGGTACATATTCATACTCAAGCGTCGCCGTGTCGAGCAGCATCGCGCACTCTTTTTTACCCATTGCAATACTGAACTGATCCATAATTCCGCACTGCATATTCATAAAGACATGCTCGGACTCCTGCCCCATCTTGGCAAGTTCTACCGGATCAACCTTAAAGCCGAACAATTCGTCGACCGCTCGTCCGAAGCCTACTTCCAGCGCAGCCGATGAAGAAATACCGCCGCCTGCCGGCAGTTTACTGAAAAACAGTACCTCAAAACCGCTTGTCAGTTTGTATCCGCCTTTTTGCAGCATCGCGAGCATACCGTTCAAATAGTTCGCATACTGATTTTCTCTCCGGTAGCAAAAAGTTTCCGTAGAGGAAAATTCAAGTGCGCCCGGAAACCGGATATCATCATAGATAATCTTGGTGTCAGACCGCTTGCGCAAAAGCACATAGAGATACCGGTTAATCGCCGCAGGGAACACCTTCCCGCCATTATAGTCGATATGCTCCCCGATAATATTGATACGGGCAGGGGAGGCAATCATCATGATTTCTTCCGTACCTGCTCCATACCGCTCGATAAAGGCCTTGGTCAATTCTGCCTTCATCTTATCTTCCGGCAAATCGGTTAAAAACTGTATAAATTCATGCTGTGTCATAGTGCCCCTCCCTTTAGGATTATCACAGCAGACTATTTTTTAACAACCCCGCAGAATAATGAGGTTGCTTAACCAGAATTGAACCTGCGGTTCAAATGGTTGCTCAACCTCATTATTCTGCGATTCTGATTTATCTGTCTGCTGTGATAATCCTTCTGCTAAATAAAATAAACTGTGTGAAATTTTTGACAAAATTTCACACAAAAGGTAAGCAACCGTTTGAAATATTTTTGGTACGGTTGCCTTATTCTGTTGTCCAACGGTTACTCTTATTTTCGGCATTAGTGGGCTGGTGTTTTATAACCAGTACTTACAGTACCGATGAAAGATCGGCGACGACGGTGTCGATCCGTCTGTTGCTGATATGGGTGACAGTAAAGGTTATCCGGTTGCAAGTGAGCCTCTCATTAGTATGCGGCAGATAGCCCCATTTTTCAAGTAGGAAACCGCCGAGTGTGTCATAATAATCGGAGTGAAAATCGGTGTGCAGCAATTCGTTGCAATCTTCCAGTCGCAGAGCGCCGGGAAGGATAAGCTGCGACGTATTGATAAAGCGGACCGAACGCATCGGGTCGTTCCGCGCCTTGCCATACTCATCCTGCACCGTACTGAACACTGCGGCAATGATATCATCCATCGTAATGAGTCCCGCCACACCGCCGTGTTCATCGATGACGATTGCAATATTTTGCATATTGGTATTCATCGCTCTGATAATCGAAAGGATGGAAGCGCTTTCGGGTACAAAAATTGCAGGGCGCTGCAAAGCCGCAATTCCGGGCTTCCTCCGCTCCTGCACGGCAAACAGCAGTGTCTTATAATGGATAATACCGGTAACGGTCTTTGTTTTGGAATCGTAGACAGGCAGGCGAGAAAAACGGCTGCGACGGAACTGTTCGATAATCTGCGAGAAAGTCGCGGCGGAATTAACGTAAGTAATCGCCGTACGCGGCGTCATAATATTGCGGAGTTTTACGTCCTGCAGCAAAACGGCTTTGCGCAGCAATGCTTCTTCTCCGGCAGCAAGGGCGCCGTCTTCTTGCCCGATATGCACGAGCAGTTGGAGATCTTTTTCTTTAAGCGTATCCGGCGTTGTTTTTGAGCGGGCATTACACAGCCTGAGTACCACTTTTGTCAGCAGCGAGAATACCGCCACAATGGGACGGAGTACGGTGTAGCAGACATACAACGGCAGCGAGGCTTTTTTACCGATTGATTCCGCCCGTTCGGCTGCCAGCGCTTTAGGGAAAATTTCGGCAAGGATGATGATCAGCACGGTAATAACCGCAGTTGCTGCAGGGACGGCCTGCGCACCGAACACATTGAGGGTAAAAGCAGTGATGAGTCCCGAATTGAGCGTATTGACAAAATTGGTACCGATAAGCGCGGTTGTAACAATTTTGTCCTTCATCTCCACCAGCCGAGCCAACCGTTGAGCATTCCTGCGGGAACTTTTTTTAAGACTGCGATATTCCGGCCGCGTAATAGCCGTTACCGCGGTTTCGGTACCGGAAAAAAAGGCTGCACAGGCGAGTAGGATAATTATTTCAACACTGATAATAATAAGATTCATTCTTCCGCCTGCATCCGCACTTCAACTTGCTCAATGCGGTTTGCTTCAACCTTTGTTACGGTAAAAAGATACGGTTCAATACTGATCGAATAACCGGCTGCCGGAATTTCTCCTGCTTTTTCCATAATGTAGCCGCCGATGGTATCGCTATACTGCGATTCAAGGTTGAGGTTCAGCTTTTCGTTTAAGTCGGCAAGCCGGGTAATGCCTGCGATGGTGAAGGCTTCCTGTTCTTCAGCTCCATTACGAGCGGTTCCTGTATTATCGCTGCCTATACCATCAGCTCCTGTCCGTACCGGTGCGCTTGGTGATGCACTTGTCGGCATGGAGTTTGATGCGATCTCCGCAGGTGTTATACCGAATTCATTTGCTGCCGATGTTGCGTCGGCTTCGGTTGCTGCTATAGCCGCTGCCTGCCCTGATTTACTTACCGTCGATAGAGCTGGTGATGTGTTATCGGGTATAGCCTGTGTCGTTTCTGCCGTATCAACGTGTATGCTTGCATCCGCCATAGCGGTGTGAGTGTCCACGTCTGCCTGTACATCATACTCATCAAAAATATTGCCGAATATTTCTTCGCTGACATCCTCAACGGTTATCAGCCCTGCAGTGCCGCCGTACTCGTCAAGTACAATCGCCATTGTCTGCTGCTCGGTATGGAATTTTTTTTCCACTTGAGCGAGCTTCGTTGTTTCAAACACAAAGAGCGGTTTACGCAGATAGGTGCTTACCTGAAAGGTGTCGCTTTCGTCCAAGTATTCGGGAGAAAAAAGGAAGTCTTTAATATAGAAGAAACCTTGTATATCATCGATATTCGTGCTGTATACAGGGAAGCGTGAAAATCGAGATTTTTTTGATAGCTCAATGATTTCTGCTGCGGCTGCTCCAATATGAATTGCTGCAATGTCACGCCGCGGCGTCATTACGCTGCGGACGGAAAAATCGCCGTAGCGGAGAATATTCGTCAGCACGGTGCGTTCATCGCTGCCGATAAAGCCGCCCTCCTCCCGTGCCTGAAAAAACTCGCGTAAATCTGCCTCGGTAACGGCTGCTGTGTTTTGTGCTTCACGGATACCGCAAAGCCGCAGCAGAACACCGGTAACTGCGGAAAAAAGCGTAACAATCGGCGAAAGAATTGCCATCAATAATAGGATGAAGTGGGCAAAGGCAAGACTCAAAGCATCGGGGTACACCAACGCAATTGACTTAGGTAAAATTTCGCCGAAGATCAATAGCAGTACCGTACCGGCAGCGACCGCAATACCCAGTCCGGAATCTCCGAATATCCGCAGCGCAGCAGCAGTCAGCACTACGGAAATAGCGATGTTGACAATACTGTTTCCTATTAAAATCGTCGATAAAAATTTTTGTTTGTTTTGCAGAATTTTTTCCGCCCGTGCCGCTGCACGGTTATTCCGTTCGCGCAAAAAACGCAGCTTGAGCTTATTCAAAGACAAGAACGCCGTCTCCGCCGATGAAAAAAACATCGACAGCAAAAACAGCGCCAATAAACTGACGAGAAGTAATAGCGTATGCGGGGGTTCTCCAGTATCCATATTCGATAGACTATATTAGAAGGAATTTTTAAAAATGTCAATTTTCTTATTAAGAGTGCTTCCTGCTTGACAAAATATGATACGGCATATACCTTTTTATTAGGAATATCATTCTTAAAGGAGGAAGATATGAGAAAAGAATTCCGCATTACGGCGTTGATAGTAGGTATCCTTTCTATTATTGCGGGTATCTATATGTTCGTCAGCCCGATTACCAGCTTGGCGTCGCTTTCATTTTTTTTAGCAGTGGTCATGTTTATAAACGGTGTGTATGAAATTATCCATTATTTTGCAGACAGAGAAGATCATATCTTGATTGTTTTGCTGAACGGTATCCTCACCATTCTGCTTTCAATTCTCGTATTCTCCAGTCCTTTGTTCACAGCTGCAACCTTTATTCCGTATCTATTTGCTTTTTGGATATTGTTCAGCGGCATTACGCGGCTTGCCACCAGTTTTAAAATTCGCTACATAACCAGAAGAGGCGGCTTTTACTTACTGTTAGTCGGCATATTGGGCATTATCTGTGGCATCGTCATGCTAATGCATCCACTCTTTACCAGCCTGTTCGTCGCGTACATGATCGGCTTCGACTTTATTTATCACGGTATTATCAGTATCGTTTTATTCTTTAGAGGACGGTAAACGATTAGAAGATACTCATCAACTGATGCATGATACTGTGCATTAGTTGATGATAAGTTTTTTTATCATGCGATAGCCCGATTCTGTGGAGATTTTCAAAAAAAGCCTAATACCTTTGCCATCACCTGTTTGCGAGCTTGTCATTTATTGGGTATTTCTTGTATATTCCGTATATATTTCATATATGGTATAATTCCACCGCGAGTGAGGTAAACTATGAGTCGTCATTTAAAAAGAACAGTCTCCATTTTTTTCTGCATCGTAGTAATACTCCCTTATCTCATCATTTTTACCGCTTGCCGCGATACACGGGAAGCAATCCTTTACCTCTATAATTGGACATACTACACCCCCGATTCCGTTATCCAAGCTTTTGAAAAAAAATACAATGTCAAAGTTGTCTACGATGATTTCGCTTCAAACGAAGATATGTTTGCCAAACTCATGGCCGGTTCAAAAGGTTACGATCTGGTAGTTCCATCGGCAGACTATGTTTCAATCATGATCAAACTTAACATGCTTGAACCTATCGATGTATCAAAAATCCCGAATATTCGCTATCTGCGTCCGGAGATCCTCACTCGAATCGACTACGATCCAAAAATGGAATTTTCAGTGCCGTATTATATGGGAGCCGCTGGTATTGCAGTAAACACCAAAGAAGTGCCCGATTATGAGCGCAGCTGGAATATCTTTGAGCGGAGTGATTTAAAAAACAGAATGACAATGATGGATGATATGCGGGAAGTGCTCGGTGCTGCACTAGGTTTTTTAGGTTACCAGCCGAACAGTACGGATCCCAGTGAACTGGAGCAGGCATATCGGTTGATCCAAAATGATTGGAAACCGAATCTCGTAAAGTTTGATGCGGACGGTTTTGCAAAGTCTTTCGCATCGGGAGACTTTTTGGCAGTGCAAGGATACGCGGAATCGATTTTTGCGGAGTTGCAAGAAGATCAAACACAGGATGTCGATTTTTTTATTCCGCAAGGCGTTCATTCAGCCCTGTATATCGACAGCTTCTGTATTCCCGAAGGGGCTCCTCATCCGGAACTTGCACATGCCTTTATCAACTTTGTGCTTGAACCTACCGTTTATGCCGAGTTCTTAGATACATTCGGCTTTCCAGCTTCTATCCATACGGAGGCAGGGTACTACCAAAAGAAACGACCTCACTACGCACTCGACGATCTTAAAGATTGCATTCTCAAACAAGACCTCGGTGCAAACTTAGAACTGTATAACAGCTTTTGGCAGCGGATCCGTTTTACGCCATAGGATAAGCCGCCGTTCTCCAAAAAATTTTATTGCCGTTTTTCCATTTTGTGCGTAGATTTATTGTATGAACATAGACAAATACACAGTGAAAGCACGTGAGGCGTTGCAGGATGCAGCCTCACTTGCCGAACAGGACAATCACAGTCAGATTGAGCCGGTTCACCTCTTATACAAACTCTTGGATCAAGAGGAGGGGATTGTACCGCCGCTCATTGAGAAGATCGGTGCATCAACGGATCAAATCCTCGATGCGCTCGATTCTATTTTGGATAAAAAACCGCGGGTAACCGGAGACTCTGCGCAGGTATATATGTCGCCGGTTTTAACAAAGCTCTGCGCTCAGGCGGAAAAGATCGCCGCTTCGCTCAAGGACGAGTATGTTTCCACGGAGCATCTTCTCCTTGCGCTTACTAAAAGCGATGACGAGGTAGGTGAACTGCTCCGCTCGCATGGCATTACCTACGATGCGGCGTTGAGAGCCTTAAAGGATGTGCGGGGAAATCAGCGGGTTACGAGCGAAGATCCCGAAGCGACGTTCAACAGCCTCGAAAAATACTGCCGCGATTTAACGGAACTTGCACGGGAAGAAAAAATCGATCCCGTTATCGGACGCGATGAAGAAATCCGGCGGGTGATGCAGGTACTTTCGCGCCGCACTAAAAACAACCCCGTATTGATCGGTGAGCCGGGGGTCGGTAAAACCGCTATTGTCGAAGGGCTTGCCCGCCGGATTGTGTCTGGAGACGTGCCGGACAGCCTGCGCGGGAAAAAGCTCTTGTCGCTTGACCTCGGTGCCTTGGTTGCCGGAGCGAAGTTCCGCGGCGAATTTGAGGAGCGCCTCAAAGCGGTTATCTCCGAGGTGCAAAAAGCCGAGGGCAGCATCATCCTCTTTATTGATGAGCTGCATACCCTTGTCGGTGCCGGTGCGAGCGAAGGGGCGATGGATGCTTCCAACCTCTTAAAGCCTGCATTGGCGCGCGGTGAGCTGCGGGCGATCGGCGCTACTACCTTGGATGAGTACCGCAAGTATATTGAAAAGGACAGCGCCCTTGAGCGCCGCTTCCAGCAAGTATACTGCCCCGAACCGAATGTAGAGGACACCATTGCCATTCTGCGCGGCTTGCAGGAAAAGTACGAAATACACCACGGTGTGCGCATTAAGGATGAGGCACTGATTGCAGCAGCGGTGCTTTCCAACCGCTATATCACCAACCGCTTTTTGCCGGATAAGGCAATCGACTTAGTGGACGAGGCCGCCAGTAGGCTCAAAATGGAAATTGAAAGCCAGCCGGTTGAGCTTGATCAGGTGGAACGCAAAATCCTCCAGATGAACATCGAGAAGGTGTCGCTTTCAAAAGAAACGGACGCTGCTTCAAAAGAGCGGTTGGAAAAGCTGGAGCAGGAGCTGTCCGACTTAACCGAAAAACGGAATGTGATGCAGGCGCAGTGGCAAAACGAAAAGACCCGCATCAACGAGTCGCGGAAATATAAGGAAGAGCTTGAGCAGCTGCGCCGCGAAGAGACGCAGTTTACGCGCGACGGCAATTTGAATAAGGCTGCCGAGCTGAAATACGGACGCATACCGGAGCTGGAAAAAAAGATCGCCGCCGTTACTGCGGAGCTTGCAAAAAAAGCGGGCAGCAGTGGACAGCTTCTCCGCGAAGAGGTGTCCGAAGAGGATATCGCGAAGATTGTTTCGATGTGGACGGGAATTCCCGTTGCAAAGATGCTGGCGAGCGAACAGCAAAAGTACCTCGATCTGGAAGCAGTATTGCAGAAGCGGGTTGTCGGACAAGATCAGGCAGTACAGGCGGTTGCCGATGCCATTAGACGGAACCGGGCAGGACTTTCCGACCCCAACCGACCGCTCGGTAGCTTCCTCTGTATCGGGCCTACCGGTGTGGGTAAAACCGAACTGGCGCGCACCCTTGCGGACTTCCTCTTTAACGATGACAGGGCGCTTACCCGTATCGACATGAGCGAATACATGGAAAAACATTCGGTGAGCCGCTTAATCGGAGCGCCGCCCGGCTACGTGGGCTATGACGAAGGCGGACAGCTGACTGAAGCAGTCCGCCGCCGTCCGTACAGCGTGGTGCTCTTTGATGAAATCGAAAAAGCGCATCCCGATGTGTTCAACGTTTTCTTGCAGATACTGGATGACGGGCGGCTGACGGATGGACAAGGCAGGGTAATCGACTTCCGCAACACGATTATCATCATGACGAGCAACCTCGGTTCGGAGCTAATTCTGTCGGCGGACACTCCAGAAGAAATGACTGCGCAGATTAAAGACCTGCTCAAACAGCATTTCCGCCCTGAGTTTTTAAACCGTATCGATGAGCTTTTAACCTTTAGACGGCTCGGCAAGGAGCAAATCCGCAAGATCGTCGACATCCAGCTGCAGGCTGTTTCCGCACGGCTTGAAGCACGCCGCCTGCATTTGACTGTAACGGATGCTGCAAAGGACTTCCTCGCCGATATCGGCTACGATCCCTTGTACGGTGCGCGTCCTTTAAAGCGGGCTATCCAAACCGAACTTGAAAACAAGCTGGCAAAAGAGTTGCTTTCAGGTGCTTTCGTCGGCAAGACCGACATTACGGTGGATGCCGGAAAGGGCGGCTTGACGTTCAAGGTGTAAAATCGTTAATAGGTAAAACCTAACAGCTCCCTTAGATTTAGATACGATGTTTAAAATTAAGCCATTATTGTAAAGACTTAATTTTAAACTCGCGGGGATGTCCCGAAAGTAACCGATTTTCGAGACATCCCCATTGCCCTGTCTTTTCTTCTCCACATATTGCCTTTTTCCGATAGAGATTTAGAAAGGTTCTCTCCGCTTACTTCAACTTCCCTTACCGATTCACTCATTCTACTTTCTGCATATCACTTTAATGTTGCACGGTGTTTCATCAAGCATCCGTTTGCATTCAAACATATCTTCAACCTGATGCGCTTTCAGTTCGGCAAAGAATGATGCCAATAGCTCGTAATCGGTGCTGTTGAGCACAAAAAGAGGTTTTTCGTCGGGATCGGTCTTTTTATCAAGGTATACTTCCAACTCCGTTAATGAAGCGTTGAGCGTAATAGCAAGCTGAATATGCACGGCATCTATACCGGTAGACAGTACCAGTTGCGGAATATCGTTTACCCTGATTATTTCGCTATAGCTTGATCCGATCTGCCATTCAGGATCTTCAAGCGCTTCCATTCGCTCTTTAAATGCTTGAGGCGGCAGTGTGAGTGATTCCGTTTTTGCATCTTTACCGAAAATCTTCTGCGCCGTTTCGGTAAAGATTTTTGCAATTTCTTTTATACGCGGTCTTCTCTCTTTCCATGTATGCGGATAGCCGTTTTCTTCACTCTTCTTTTCTATAATCTCGTAATAGGTATTGCTATTAAAAGTCCAGTATTCATAAAGTGCATACAGAAATTTCGGCAATAAGGTATACTGTGCAAGCGGTATGGTAAAAGATCTATCATATATTTTATTGTTCTCCTCATCCCATTCATCAAAAAACAAACAGAGTTCCAATTCCGTATTATTATCTTTAAGCAATACATCGGTGTAGATATGAAAGGCTCTCCAACCATCTATTGTTTTCTCATCTTTATTTTCAATTATAAATGAATATGAAACGCATCGAGGTTTTTCCGGTACTGTAATTTCCTTCGTTTTCCCCGTTGTTGAGATCCCCTGATAAGAGCCTTTCATATTTAAACTAAAAGAATAAAATTTATCTTTCGAAGCATTCGGGTCCAATAAATTATACAGTTTGTCAAGCGGTGTATTATTCTCTGATGGTTTACCTATGATTGGACATATTCTCCGAATACCACCGGACTTATGTGGAATCAATTCAAAATCTTCTTTTCGTTGTTCGGTAATTTTATCGATACAATACTTAAAGACTTCCGTATGAAAAGCCTTGAGCTCTGCAACTTCTTGTTCCGTCGATTGATAGGTAAGCGTTTTCTCTCTCACATAATTATGGGCTGCATAGGCAAAACCGCAAAACTGTTTATATTCACTCACCGGCAGGGTAAAGAGTGCCTTCTCTCCCGTACGATAAAGTTCGAAATATACTTCCATCCGAGTTCCGTCATCTGAAAGTACGATGCCGAATTGTATCTCAGGGTAATCTATAGTCGAACCGGACGAAACTAAAATTTGATCTTTCGGATAGTTTTCAAGATCATCCGGTTTCTTAGAATACCAATTTGGTTTTTCCCAATTCTCTTCCTTTTGACGTAACAGAGAAAAACAGTCATTTAGTTCTTTGCAGAGATCGTCTATTGTTTTACTTTTAACTGCTGTGCTAAAGGATACATCATTTTTAAAAAAATCCGTGCTGCATTCTTGTACGATATTTCTGCATAAGATTTTCAGCATAGCATCTGTTTTACTTTTCCGTTCACGTAATTTTTCAATGCAGTCATATTCTTCACTATTCCTATAACTATAGGAATGCACTCTAAAGGGATATCGTTCAGGGTTCAGATAGTCCTGCATTTTTTCGAAAATAATCTTCAAAGGTTCTTTTGACCCAAAAAAGCTTCGCTCCAAAGAATCACAGTCTGCAGTAACCGAATATATCGGTGTGAGATTGTTCTTCGACTTTACACCGAGAAATAGTTCTATCCGTAAGCCGTCATCGCTGAGGGCAAACGCCATTTGGCATTTAACGTGATAGCACCACACGTAAAACACTTTCTGCTTAAATTCAATATGCTTTTGATAACTTTCATCGCAGAGCCAATGGTTATGAAAAGAGCACTCATAAGAATAATCATTCGAACCTAACAAGCGTAAGTCCTGCCATGTTTTGCGGAATTTTTTACGGGCAAAAGTATTCCATCGTTCCGTTATTATTCTTTTATAGTTTTCACGGATTATACTTTCGTTTGTTTCTATCGATTTGAGTTCCAATAATTGCCGAGCATCATCAATAATGCCGTGCATATTCCGTACATATTGAGGAAGTTTTTCAAAATTACCGTTATGCAAATGAATAATTGTACTTTGCGGCAGCGCTTGCCATTGCTTTATATTTTTTGACTGTATGTTGTCGGATAACTGATAATGAAGCACGCTGTAAGGATGAGGTAGTAAGCTTCTTAATTGGGAAGAGTGTCTATTTTTTTGACATGCTTTGACAAAATCAACCGTTTTTTGCCAGCGTTTTTGCTCATCTTCCGTACAATTAAAAATAAGCGGCGTATCATCGGTTCGGTCGGCATCGAGTTTTGCAAAGTGCAGCGTAATGTATATCAAATATATCAGTAATTCAAAATCAAGTTTTTCCATCCAGTCTGACTGTCCGGTAAACATGATTTCAAGGAATTCTTTTACCTCCGTATAAAATTCCTTACCGAAATCTTCAAAAAGGTTAAATTGAATAACATCATCATCCATCGAAATATTTCCCTTGGAATCAAATACGGCATCCCAGCTTTTATTGGAGCTGTCAGGAAAGAGAATAAGGCAAATGGCTGAAAAAATATGTTCAAGCTTCTGCTGCAAGAACGGAACTGCAATACTATCCGACAGCTGTTGTTCTTTAATACGTTCAAGGTACTGTTTTATATCATAGAGCGCATACAAAAGGCGCTTGGGTTTTTCAAGTACTGCGCCTACTGCATGATGAAGGGAAAAATGAGTTTCCATATTTCTATCTGCAGAATAGAAAAAATGATTTTCGATGCAGCTCTTATTTAAATTTCGATATTTTTGTTCGTCTGTGTATTTCTGCTTTGTAGAAGGATTATAACTTTCAGATAAGGAATCAAACCAGAGTCTAAACGTAAAATCAGGACGCACAAGAGAAAATTCGTTACTCCATGTTTGTCCAAAAGATACTACCGGTTGCCATAAAAACGGAAACGAAAAACCGCAGTCCAATCGTTTAAGAAAATCGAGATTATCAGCGAGCCTTTTTTCTTTTTTTATTTCTTCCGAATCGCTTTTTCTTCTCTTATCTCTCTTTTCTTTTTTTTCATCTTTTGGAAAAAGGGGCAAAATACGGTGCTGCATTTCGGCTGTAAAATCAAGCTGTTCAAGCAGGCTATATTTCTTATTCGTTAAAAAATGCGTAACGGTATAATAGAGATGCAGTAAGGCTTCGTTACTCGTAAAATAGCTGCTTTTGTTCAAGGCGGTAAAATCAACAGTATCAAAAAGCATTTCCGTCTTTATACAACAAAGCGCTATCAGCCGATTCAATACTCCTGCTGCGTATTCAGCTGCACTGTTATTCGGTGAGAAAGACCGAAATAGGATGTCGAGCAGCTTTTTACATTCTTGTTGTTCGGAATTTTTGCCGCTTCTTATATATGATTGCGTACACAAAAGTTCCCACAGCGCACCTAAGAACATTGTTTGCAGCAACTTCATCCGTGTATTACTGAACGGTCTACTATCCTCTACATCATACTTAAAACAGCGCTCAGGAAGATCATTCAAATACTGTGCCTCAAACATGGAATATTTAGCCCCATTTTCTATTCTGTTATATTTCAATGAACGATAGATATCTGCATTATGTGAAATTTCACTTTCATGAATGCACGGGAAATATTGTTGTAACTCAGTGAATGTTAGATGTCTACTTGCCCGTTCAAGTAAAAGCGTCAATGCAGGAAATTCGGTAATTTTATCTTCTAATGATTCGAATGCATCTTTAAAGTATTGTTTATATGTATCAGCCTTAGAACGAGTATCAAGCGTCTTGAAGATATCGGTATGCTTGTGTTGATCAAAACCGAAATAGTCATTGAAGAGCCATATAACAGCCTCAAGATTGTATATGTAATATCTGCTTGGGTCATTATATGCTTTATGATCTGACAGACTCGTAGGACGATTGTTGCGATGAGCAAAGAGCTTCAGCATATCCCGCGCTTCTTCAGCATTAAGCTCGGTAGGTAATAATTTTGTAGGATCGATATTTTCTTTAGTATCAACATTGCGGACAAAAGAATCCCTGTATGCTCTATTGACGATAAGATTATTGAGTAAGGTGAAAAAACGGTTTATATCGTCTCGATAAAACTGAAAGAAACACAGTAGGCGTGTATGCTCGCGATAAAATGCAGAGGCATCTCCTTTGAGCGTTTCGAGCACGTCAAAAACAAGCTGCACGGTACGTTCTTCATACGGCACATTTCTATTCAGATGACGTTCAAGAAGTTTACATAGAATATCATCAATACAAAAAGAAATATCGACAATATAATCATTACTATAGCCTCCAAGCGTTTTTGCGATAATCCATAATTGAGCAATTTCCGCAAAAAAAGCGCTGTCGTCCAACGGTACTTTTTTCGGTTTTACATCGGCGGCTTTTTTCCGTTTTTCTTCCGTATCAATACAAAAATGATTGTTTGTAAGACTGCTTTCACCATAAAGTTCTTTACAGTAACCCCAGAGTTCCGGTTCCAGCGGCGCTATAATTGTGTCCACAGTATAGCGAATACCGTTTTTTATCAGTTCACCTTCTTTTATATAGGTGTATAAATCGCAGATAATTTCTTTTAATAAATCATTCATTTTACTTCTCCTCATATTTCATATTTTTACGCAATATATCGTGCTTGATATTTTGCAGTATCTACTTCAATGTATGACAAAGCTTGTTCCACCGTCATACCCTCATCCGCAAGCGAAGGGCTCTTTTTACCGGTTTTGTTGTCGATAAACCGGCACTCGCTGTCCAGAATGTAGTAGGCATTCGTCATTGCTTCATTATCCTCTGCAACGATATTCTCACCGAAAGAGCCGGCGGTTTTGTGCCGCAGTACAAAGGAATTAAAATCGGCTTTAGTAATCAGCAGATCTTCATAATCATTTTTAAGCTGTGTATTCGGCTTCAACACTTGGAAGAGCTTTATTCTGTCAGGCTGTACGGCTTCGTAAAAGTGGGTAAAATCCTCATGCACATTCAACTTACTGACCACCGTATTTATTTTTAACCGAATACCGTGTGATTTGATTGCAGCGCACAGCTGTTCATATTCGCTTCTTGTAATAACATGCCCCTTACAGCATCTGCCGATTGCAGCATTCGTTTCTTTGTTTAAAGAATCGACACTGATACCGATGCACGATAATAGCGGATAGATAGCTTCAAATTGCTGCGCATTATGGATGAGATTAAAACCGTTTGTTACGATTGAGCAGTCGAACCCTGCGTAATAAGCATCACGGACAAGCGGGATGAGTAATGGAGATACGGTCGGCTCTCCGCCGACAAAGTTAATCCTTTGAAAGGAGCCTGTAAGCTTTTTAAGCACAACCATATAATCTTTCCGCGTTAACGAAAGACTATTGTGCATAAAACAATACCGGCACTTAAAATTGCACGCTGCAGTAAAGTGCCAATTAACAGTGAGACAATGAGTCGTTTGCATCTTTGACCTCCAAAAACATTGCATAACACTACTAACATTGTCTTTGAAATCAAAAATGTATTTTTACTATAGTGATACCGGATGTTTTTGTCAAGAATACAATTTTAAGGCTTACATTTCTTTATGATATAGTTTAAAAATGTATGTATGTACATTGATGCCCATCTCCATCCCGCAGATTATTTTGATACGTGCGCCTCTGTAAGCGGTGCCGGAAATGTAGACGAACCGTTTGCATATCCGGTATCGCTTTGTTGTTCGGCGCATGAGCATACCGAATATGAACGGCACCGCCGCCTCTTTGAACGCAATGTATGCGGCGATGCCAATTCTCCTACTACGGGAACAGTCCTACATCAAAGCAAATCTCATTTACCGCTATCTGAGAAACAGCACGTACTCTTCTCCTTCGGCATCCATCCGCAAAATCCCGTAACCGATGAAGCGGAGTTTTTATACCGCCTTTTGGAAACACGGCAAATTCAAGCGATTGGAGAATGCGGATTCGATCTTTTTAATGATGAGTATAAACAACTCTTGCCGATGCAGCAAGCAGTATGGGATATGCAATTACAATGGGCGCAGGAGTTTCAGCTGCCGGTGGTGATTCATTGCCGGAAAGCGCTTCCGCTCATATTTGATTCGGTACCTTGGTTAAAAAAACTGCCGGCGGTTATCTTTCACGGCTGGGGAGGCAGTCCGCAAGAGGCGTCGGCATTTCTTAAAAAAGGCGTCAACGCCTATTTTTCGATCGGTAAGGCAGTGCTCCGCGGGCAGAAATCCGTGTGCGCAATGGCTGCCTCGTTCGATAGTACCCGCCTCTTAACGGAAACCGATGCTCCATATATGAGGCTCAAGGCGGAACCCTACTCCCATCCCCGCGATATTATCGCAGTTACGGCGCAATGTGCAAGCCTGCGCTACACAGGCGCCGTTCCGGTACAGCAAACCGGTTCCGATGCGGTAAAACGGACAGGCGTTATCAAACAGTATGAATCGTGCGCGACGGCGCTCGAAGAACTCAGTATAGATGAAGCTGCTGTAAAAGAGTTCAGCGATATGATTGTACGGAATTTTAATTGTGCATTTGGATTATCGGATTGAACGAATAGAGGGGAATAAAAGGCGCCGATCAGAATCGAACTGATGAATGAAGGTTTTGCAGACCTCTCCCTTACCACTTGGGCACGGCGCCGATAATGGTGCTACTATATCAGAAACCGATATCTTATGCAAGAGGTTCGTCAGGGCAAATGCATCAGTCAGTGTTTAAATAACCCCGCAGAATCTGCTATTCCACCAAAGTTTTGCTGCATTGACAGAATACACCGCATATTTTACATTTACTCTATGACAAGCATTCCACGAAAACTGCCGATCGGCATACAGAGCTTTGAAAAACTTCGCAGAGACGGATTCCTCTATATTGATAAAACCGCATTTATTTGGCGGCTCATTCAGTCATCTAATCCGTATTTCCTCAGCCGACCGCGGAGATTTGGGAAGAGCTTGTTTCTTTCAACCTTAGCGGCATATTTTTTAGGGCAAAAAGAGCTTTTCAAGGGTCTATATCTCGAAGAGATGGAGAAAGAGCTGGCTGCGCAAGAGAATAGAGCCGTATGGCAGAAATATCCGGTGCTGTATTTTGACTTTAATACAGGGCAATATGATACAATTGAAAGTTTAATCAGCCGTATTGAGCTTTTTTTATCCTCGCTTGAAAAAAAATATGCAATACTTTCTGTTCAAGGCGATTTAGCACAACGGCTTGAAGAAATCATCAAACAGATATACGAGGCGACGCATAAACAGGTGGTTATTCTCGTAGATGAGTACGATAAGCCCTTACTGCAAACGATGGGTGTCAACGAAGAACTCAATGAAAAGTACCGAACTATCTTAAAAGCCTTCTATTCGGTGATAAAAACCTGCGATCAATACATTCGCTTTGCATTTTTAACCGGTGTTACCAAGTTCAGCAAAATCAGCATTTTCAGCGATTTGAATAACCTCCGCGATATATCGATGGAAAAACAATATGCCGGTCTCTGCGGTATCACACAAACAGAACTTGAAACGAACTTCCAGCCGGACATACAGGTACTTGCCGAAGAGCAAGACCTCACGTATCAAGAAGCATTGGCAGCCTTAAAGCAGTGGTACGACGGCTACTTGTTCCATCCTGCCGGAGAAGGAATGTACAATCCCTTTAGTCTTTTGAGTGCCTTTGTCAAAAAAGAAATTAAAAGCTACTGGTTCAGCACGGGAACTCCGACATTTTTAGTTAATTACCTCAAAGAAGCACACTATTATATTCCCGACTTGGATGGAAATGTTGAGTTAGATGAAGAAGGCTTACAAACGTATCGGGCAGTAGCACAGGATACCTTACCGATTCTATTTCAGGCGGGGTATTTGACGATTAAAGAATATATAAGCGATTTAAGGCTGTATCGGCTGGGTTTTCCGAATGATGAAGTACGGTACGGTTTTTTACACAATCTTTTACCTGCATACTCTGATGTACCGTTCGGGCAAACAGGGGTATGGATAGGACGGTTTGTACAAGACATCCGCAGGGGCAATGTGGATGAGTTTATGGAGCGGATGCAAGCGATTATCGCAAGTATTCCGTATGACAACTTCACCGAGAAGAACCTAAAACTGCGAGAACAGAACTATCAAACAGCGGTATATCTCGTCTTTGCACTGATGGGGCAGTTTGTACAGACGGAAGTACACTGCGCTAAGGGAAGAGCAGACTGTGTAGTTACTACTACTGATTCTGTGTATATCTTCGAGTTTAAGCTCACCGGTAACGGCAGTGCGGAAGATGCACTCAATCAGATAAAAGAGAAAGAATATGCAGCAAAATATCAGGTGGACGGAAAAAAAGTTGTGCTGATAGGTGCGGGATTTGATGAAGAGAAGCGTACAATCAAAGACTGGCAGATAGCTAATGGGTAATGAGCGGCAGTAGGTTACAAATGAGTGATCGAATTAAAAATAATGATGAATTGATTTGTAATATTCTGCATAGAGAACCTTGCACTCCGCTTAAAATTAGAGTTGATTTCGGCAATTGTTGATAAGTACTTACAGTACAAAGGATCTGAGAGTATATGTTAGCGCATCCTGTTTTGCCGAATCACGAAATAATCCATAGTAAAAAATTCATACAATCATTGTATGATAAAAGCTGCACTCTCCTACAGCTTTTGAAGCTGATGCACCGTACTCTTAAAATCCTTCGCGTATTCAGCAGTAAAGGAGAAAGGCTCGCTCGTCCGCGGATGCCTTCCTTCAAGCTGATAGGCATGAAGCGCAAGCCGCCGGATAAGCGGTTGTTCCGTATACACATCACCGCGCCATCGCTGTTTGAGTTCGGAAAGGAGTACCGGCTTACCGCTGCCGTATAGCGAATCGCAGACAATCGGGTAACCGGCGGCTGCAAGGTGCGCCCTAATCTGATGAGTTCTGCCGGTAACGGGACGCGCCTCAAGTAGGGAGAATTGACGGAAGGTTTCCAGCACCGTAAAATGCGTTACCGCCTCCTTGCCCCGCCGCTTATCGACAACGGTACGGTGTAACGCATCTCCGTCGGCACGCAGCGGCAGATCGACGGTGAACTGTTCTTCCGGTACCCGCCCGTGAATCAGCAGCCGGTACGTTTTTTTTATCTCCCTCTCTTGAAATGCGGTATTCAAGGTACGGTGCGCCTCCGCATTGAGGGCATAGAGCAAAATACCGGAGGTGTCTTTATCAATCCGGTGTACCGCATAGAGTTTTTGACACAACGGCGCAATCTGCGGCAGCTCTTTTTGAATGAGCAGGTCGAGCCGCGGAGCTTCAATATCCCAACGGTCGGCAGCAACTAAAAGACCGGCGGCTTTATTCACCGCAATCATATCCTCATCGGCATAAATCAGCGTAAAGGGAGTTTTTTTCATCAAGCATTCCTCAATTTTAAAAATCGGATTAATTCCGCGTAGCTTTCGCAATCGGGTAAAATGGAAGGCGTGCCGTATTCGGGAGAGATTAATACGTGGGCATCAAGCGCCTGCAAAAAAAACGCAGGGTATTCGGCTTCGGGGATATGAGGGAAGAGGTACCAACCTTTTTGTGTCCACACGCTGGGAATGAGGCGTTCCGCTTCGGCTTTCCGGTTGAGCGCCGCCTGACGTTTCTTTACTATTGTATGGCTTACCCTTGCGCAGCGTCCTGCTGCCTCAGAATGATGTCCGTCTTCGATTTTAATTTCTTTGAGTTGAAGTTCTTCCATCTTATGTTTCAAATCGAAAAATGCCCGCGCAAGGCTGTACGCAAGCGGCGGGAACAGCACATCGGAAGGCGGCAAGCGTTCTTCAAACCGGCTGCCGGCAGCGATAATGCCGCACGGTACCGGATAGGCGGGCGTTACCAACATGATACTATCGGCTATCGGCTCTTGAGAAGCGGAAGCGGGATCGATATCTAAAAACGGCCGCCATACCGGCAGCGGCTGTCTCGTACCGTTTTGACCGGCCGGCATCGCAGAAGCGGCTATCCGTTCCGCCTTACCCTGCGTTTCATACCAGCGGATAACGGGATAATCCGGCAGCAGGGCTTCCAACGCACGCCGTAGTTGAACATCGGCCTTGGTCGGCAAAAAGCCGGTGAGTCCCTTATCCAAAAATTGCTTACAAACCAGATTTGCCTGTCCCGTTCTTCTGCCTAAAATTGCTTTTCCGCCGTCAAGCCACAGGTCAAGCAGCCGGACATTCTTTTCCGTGTATAAATAGTAACCGCGGGCGCGCCGGATATTTCCGTACCGCTTGCGGATTTCAGTATAGATATCGATCATTGGAAAGCTATCATCGCATAACGGCAAAAAAACTACAAGGTATATGCCTACAAAATAGGGATATGTCAGGGGTACCATTCATTATCTCAGGATAAACGCATTAGGCCGCTTTTTTTAATACTCCCGCGGAAAAATTGAAACCATTCGACCAGAGTTGAACCTCTTCGCGGTTCAAATGGTCTCACAGTCTCAATTTTTCCGCGGTTTTTATCTACTCTACCTGATGCGTTTACCCTGTCATTATCTAATCGTTTCCAAATAAGCAAGCGTTTCTTCGGCTGTTTTTTTCCAACTGTATTGCTCTACCCATTTTATTCCGGCATCGATTAATTTCTGACGCCGTTCTTTATTTGCGCCGGTAGTATCGTTGATAAGATCGCCGATGAGTGTAGCTATCTCTTCCGGTTTATCGGGTTCAAAATAGCACGTACAGTCGCCTGCGATTTCGGGCAATGCGCCTGCACGGACACAGGCTGTCGGAATACCGCAAGCCATTGCTTCAATTACCGGCAAACCAACCCCTTCGACGGGAGAAGGGAATACACATAGGTCGGCAGCAGAATAAAGCAGCGGGAGATTTTCATGTGGGAAATATCCGGTGAGCAGAATATCCGATGCAAAGGGTGACCGAAGGACAGCCTGATGCACCTGTTCTGCCTGTTCGCCATCCGCACCGGCAATTACCAGCCGATGTGGAGCCTTCGTTTTTTGCTTAAAGATAGAAAAAGCATTAATCAGCTCAATATGTCGTTTTTCCGGATGAATAATCCGCGATGCGTAAATGATATACGGGCGCCGAATCGCAAAGGGCTTAATCATCAGTGCCTCTTGTGCCTGCAGGTTATGCGGATGAAACAGATCGGTATCAATTCCATTGTGAATAACCTGTATTTTATCTTCTGAAACACCGTTTTTAAGCAGATTATTCTTGATATAGTTACTCGGGCTGATGATTCCTTTGGCAGACTTAAGCGTTAATTTGGAAACAAATGACGATATGTTTTTTAAGTATCCTTGAGCATTATCCGTAAGGATATTTTGCATAACGAGAACTGCGGGAACTTCAAAACGCATGGGCAATAGTTTTGTTCCCGATGGAAATAAAACAATGTCATATTGCTGCCTACGGGCAAAGGTATTAAAAGAAAGGCGATGCCATGTTTGTTCCGCGAAGGCGGAATCCCCTACGGAAACACAGGTGTACCTGACACCTTCAACGCCCGATGTATAGGTATATTTATCCAACTCGTGTCCGAAAAGCTGAATGCTGTGTTCGGTTTTTGGCAAGTTATGTACTAATGAAAGAATGTAAGCTCCGATTCCCGACCTGCCGTGATCGCATCCGAACGTATCAATCCCTATTTTCAAAATAAGCCTCTTTGCTTGTACGATTTAAGTATTTTGATGATTGTAGCATTTACCGTAACAATATGCTATCCTTGCAACATGACTGAGTTTTCAGATTTGCCATTGTACCAACCTTTTGTTAAAACGCTTGTTGCCGGTGGGATTACAGGACCAACCCCTGTTCAAGAAAAAGTGATGCCGCTTGCCTTAGAAGGAAAAAGTGTTTTTTTTGAATCCGAAACCGGTACGGGTAAAACCTTTGCTTTTTTATTACCGCTCTTAACAAGACTGATGCAGGATGAGCAAAAGTCAACTGCTCCGCGTATTCTTATTTTAAGCCCTACGGTAGAGCTTGCCTCTCAAATTAAAGAAGCGGCGGCTCAACTGCAAGGAACTGATACGAAATGTTTTAAGACACTGCTCTGTGTCGGCGGCAGTTCGTTAAAACGGCAAATAGACGGCTTAAAAGAAAAGCCTGCCGTAATTATCGGAACACCGGCGCGCATTTCCGATTTAATCGGGCTAAAGAAACTCAAGCTGCAAGAAATAAAGGCTGTAGTAATTGATGAAGCCGATCGCCAGCTTGCACGGGAAAGTAGAGACGCGCTGCAAGCCGTCCTCGTGGCACTCCCGCAGGATGTGCAGGTACTTGCTTGTTCGGCAACATTCAATGGAAGAAATATTGAGCTGCTTAACAGCTTTTTGCGGCATTCTGCAACTGCCGCAGCGCCGGAATATGTTTCGATTGCTCATACGGGAGTGCTTCAAAAGTCCATCGAACATTGGGCGCTTTTTAGCGATCGCCGGAGCAAAGCCGATACCTTGCGTGCACTGATCCATGCCTTGGGCAGTACAACATTGGACGACAGAAAAAAAATCCTTATTTTTACTGCGCCTGCACAGGAAGTTGAAACCCTCGCGCAAAAGCTGCAATATAAAAAGATCGCTGCCGTGCCGTTATATGGTAAACTCGAAGGTTCCGAACGAAAACAAATTATCGCACGGTTTAGGTCGGGTAAAACGCGGATATTGATTACCAGCGATCTGTCTGCCCGCGGACTCGATATTGCCGATATTGACTACATCGTGCAGATGCAGCTTTCCAAAGATACCGATGTTTTTGTGCACCGTGCGGGGCGTACTGGAAGGGCAGGGAAGAAAGGCATCAATATCGTTATTGGGGATGAATACGAACTGCGCATTTTGCGAGGTATCGAAAAAAAGTTAGGCATAACGGTATATCCCAAAATCCTCACTAACGGAAAAATCGAGTCTGCTGCAGAAAATGCATAGATATGGAATTGGCTATTCCAGTATATTGCCTTCCGTAAGCCTTTTGAAAATAGCCTGTTGCACAGTTGTACGTCCGTGCACAACTGTACAACGACGAGATTTGTGCATAGCCAAAATCTCGCTACTGGTTATCACACCGGACATCCATGGACGTATTGATACGTTGAGGATTTTCAGTAGCGGCACGGATGCCGCTCGTATTAACCAGCAGCGATGTTTCGCTTGTGCGAAACTCGCCATTAAAAGTGTACACGGATGTACACTTTTAATGATAGATGTGCCGTTTATTTGTAAAAGGAAGGTTGACAGCGCGGAATTAACAAATATACTAAACTATTATAAACTGCATGGGAATATCTAATGCAACCGGCGTTAGAGACATTTGCAAGTTTTTTCTTTATTTATTATTGGAGAGCAATTATGGCTATTGTTATTCGAGGATTGGGTAAAGCCCTCCCCTTAAAAGAGATGAAAAATACGGATTTTCCACCGGAGCTCGGCACATCGGATGAATGGATCCGAAGCCACACCGGTATCGGTTCACGCCGGATCGCAGGCTCGGAGGACACAAGTGCATCGCTGGCGTACCAGGCTTGCCGGGATGCGCTTAAAAACAGTAAGACTTCCGAGCCTGTAACGGCGGACAAAATCGACCTTATTATTTGCGGTACTGCAACACCCGATTTCCCGGGTTCCCCGTCAAATGCCTGCCTTATTCAAAATAAATTGCAAGCAGTGCATTCGGTTTGCTTTGACCTAACGGCGGGGTGTTCCGGCTTTATCTACGCGCTGGACACGGCAGCAAGTATGATGGAAAGGCACCATTGGCGGTTTGCACTTGTGTGCGGGGCGGAGGTTCTCAGCCGGATTATGGACTGGACTGATCGTTCTACGTGCGTCTTATTCGGTGATGGAGCTGGCGCGGCGCTGCTCGAAAATACGTTTGAACCGTCAGGGCTTGGGCTTGGAGCTACCATACTCGGTGCCGACGGTACCGGAGCTGATAAGCTCTATATTGCACCCGACCGCCGCGTGCATATGAATGGACGAGCGGTATACGAGTTTGCAGTCAGTCATATCACTGAAACGGTAAAAACGCTCCTTGCAAAGGAGCACTTGAAAGCTGACGACCTTGATTTAATCGTATGCCATCAAGCAAACGAGCGGATATTGGAGGCTGCTGCAAAGCGGCTTAAAATCGACTTTGGAAAATTCGTCTGCAATCTTGAAAATTACGGGAACACTTCGGCAGCTTCCATCCCTATCACCCTTAACGAGCTTACGGAACAGGGAAAATTGCATGAAGGTATGACCATACTGATTACCGGCTTCGGCGCAGGCTTGACATGGGGCGGTGCCATCATCCGATTCTAATGTAAGAGTATCTCTAAAAAACTGAGGTTTTTAGAAGATATCCCCTTATAGATCTAATATTTATTTATGGAAGAAAAGTAATGAAGTACGTTTTTTTGTTTTCGGGACAAGGTTCCCAATTCAAGGGCATGGCAGAAGATATCTGTAAGAAATACCCGTCAGCCCGCACCGTCATCGATGAGATGAGCAAGGCTTCGGGAGAAGATATCGCTGCTTTCTTATGGAATATGGAACCGGTGGAACTTGCACGGAGTGACCGAAGTCAACTTGCCATCACTGCAATGCAGGTCGCAATTACCGCAGTTTTACGTGAACACGGTATTACGCCGGTTGCCGCCGCAGGGTTCAGCCTAGGTGAATTTTCAGCGTTGTATGCTGCAAATGTCTTAGACCTTGTAACGATGACAAAACTGGTAACTTTGCGCGGAAAAATCATGCAGAAATACTGTGAAAAACTCGATGAGCAGAGTAAAGCGTCCGGCAGCGGATGCGGTATGGCGGCGGTACTCAAACTTGATCCTGAGCGGATTGTCGAAGTTTTGAAACCGTATTCCGATCCTGCGACGGGGATTGTTTTTGCAGCAAATTTGAATAGTCCGATGCAAACCGTTGTATCGGGAACAGCCGAAGGGCTTGATGCCGCGGAAAAACTCTGCAAGGAAGCGGGAGCAAAACGCTTTATCCGGCTTGCGGTTGCAGGGCCGTTCCATTCGCCGCTGATGCGCGGTGCTGCCGAAGAATTTTCCGCAGTGCTGCAGGATGTTCCGTTCAATGATCCCGTTATTCCGATTTTTTCAAATGTTACCGGAAAACGGCTTTTAACCGGCGAAGAAGCGAAAAAAAACGCCGTACTGCACCTAACGCATCCTGTGCGCTGGCTTGAGGAAGAGCGGGAACTCGCTGCGCTGGCAAATGCGGCTACACTGTTGGAAATAGGGCCGGGCATGACGCTCTGCAATCTGTGGCGGGACAGCGGCTGCGCAGGAAACTGCCACCCCACCGGTACCGCTGAACAATTATCGGCTGTGATAGACGGCAGCCGTTCATAAGAGGTTTATATGTTATTACAAGGGAAAAAAGCATTAGTAACCGGTTCTTCACGCGGAATCGGAAAAGAGATAGTCCGCAGGTTTCTGGAAGAAGGTGCTGAGGTATGGGGGCTCTGTACAAAGCCCTCACAAGGAAAGGCGGAAATGGAAGCCTTCGCCGCACAGCACAATAGCGTATTCCACGAGATATACGCCGACTGCGGAAATGCCGAAGAACTGACCGCTACGGTAAAAGAGGCACTCAAGCAATCCGGTGGATTTCAGATTTTAGTCAACAACGCGGGAATTACTCGGGACGGGCTGTCGTTCCGTATGCCGCAGGATGATTGGGACGCTGTACTGCGCGTCAATTTGACCGGCGCTTTTTTAACATCGCAAATTGTCTCTTCCGATATGTTGCGGAAGCGGGAAGGCTCCATTATCAATATGGCCAGTATCGTCGGTCTACACGGACAAGGCGGGCAGGTTAACTATGCGGCAAGTAAAGCGGGCTTAATCGGTATGACCAAAAGCCTTGCAAAAGAGATCGGCAGCAGAGGGGTACGGGTCAATGCGATTGCACCCGGCTATATCGAAACGGATATGACCTCGTCATTACCGGAAGATATGCGGAAAAATTGGATAGAAACAGCTATTCCTCTAAAACGCGGAGGAACGCCGCTTGATGTTGCAAATGCGGCTGTCTTTTTAGCATCCGATTTATCCGTGTATATTACCGCACAGGTACTCGGCGTAGACGGCGGTATGGGCGCCTAATTGAAGGAGAAAAAAATGAGAAGAGTTGTAATTACCGGTCTTGGTGCCGTTTCCGCTTTGGGAAATACGGTTGCGGAAACATGGGAAGGAATAAAAGCAGGTCGCTGCGGAATCGAGAAGATTACCGTCAACTATGACCCCGGAGATGATAGGGTAAGAATTGCGGCTGAATGTAAAGAGTTTGATCCTACCGCATTTATGGATAAAAAGGATGCCCGTAAAATGGCGCGCTTTTCGCAGTTTGCAGTGGCGGCAGCGGTACAGGCAGTAGCGGATGCAGGACTCTCAAACGAAACGATAGAGGGCGACCGTACCGGCGTGATGATTGGAAACGGCATCGGCGGTTTTGAAATCCATGAAAGCTCGTTCAAAAAATACTTTGAAGCGGGGCACTCGCGGATACCGCCTCTCGCTATTCCGCTGCTCATTCCGAACGAGGCAGCAGGCAACGTCAGTATGCATTTCGGACTGCACGGCGTTTCGTGGACAATTACGACCGCCTGCGCTTCCAGTACCGACGCTTTGGGCAATGCGCTCGATTTAATCCGCTCGGGTAGAATGGATATGTGTCTTGCAGGAGGAACTGAGGCCGCAATTACAGGGTTCGGTATCAATGCATTCAGCGTACTGCAAACGCTCGCGTCGGACTATAACGATGAACCGCACAAAGCCTGCTGCCCCTTTGATAAAAAGCGCTCGGGTTTTGTGATGGGGGAAGGCGCAGGAATCCTCATTCTTGAAGAATACGAACATGCAAAAAAGCGTGGGGCAAAGATATATGCGGAGCTTGCAGGCTACGGCGGCTCCTCCGATGCATATCACCTGACCAGCCCCGACCCTTCCGGTATCAGTGGTGCTTTGGCGATGACGAAGGCCTTGGAAGACGCGGGGGTAAAACCGGAAGATGTGCAGTACTACAATGCGCACGGAACATCAACCCCGATTAATGACCCCTCCGAAACCGCGATGATTAAAAAAGCGTTCGGGCAACATGCATATAACCTGAAAATCTCTTCAACAAAGTCGATGATTGGTCACTGTTTAGGAGCTGCCGGCGCGTTGGAAGCAATTATCTGCGTAAAAGCAATTGAAGAAGGTTTTTGTCCACCCACCGTGAACTTAACGGAACCTGATTTAGAGGCAGGATGCGATCTGAATTACCTGCCGCAAAAAGGCATCTCCTGCACGGTCGATTGCGCCGCATCCGGTTCGCTCGGTTTCGGCGGCCACAACGGCGTGTTAGTGTTCAAAAAAGTAAAGTAGGAAAAATTGGGCAACCGCATTAGGAATATTTCAAGCGGGTGCTTTCCTTTTGAGATGCGCGAAATTTTAGATAAAATTTCGCGCTATTTATTTAGAAGAAGGGTAAACGCATCAGACAAATGGGTAAGAATCGCAGAATAATGGAGATTGTTCTGCGGGATATCCATAAGAATGTCTGATGCGTTTACCCTAAAGGAGAAAACGATGACAAAAGATATTGAAGCCTTGCTTCCGCACCGGAAGCCGTTTTTGTTTGTCGATGAAATTATCCGTGCCGATGATGAAGGCAGCGAAAGCCGGTATACCTTTAAGCCGGAAGAGTTCTTTTTTAAAGGACATTTTCCCGAATATCCGGTAGTGCCCGGTGTCGTATTGGTTGAAACAATGGCTCAAGCGGGCGGCGCAGCACTGAGTTCTATGGGCAAGTTTGAAACAGGTGCGCTGTTCTTTTTGGCGACTATCGACAAGGTAAAGCTCCGTGCACAGGTACGCCCGGGAGATACGGTACGCATCGAAGTAAAAAACCTGCGTGTTTCATCCCAAATGATTAAACAATCCGGTAAAATCTATAACGGTGATGCTGTCGCTGCGGAAGCGGAGTGGATGTGTCTGGTGGGAAAGGCCTAGTTACCTTTTGAAAATATACGGCACACCTACTCTGACAGGATGTCCGCGGGTATAAGCAGTAGCAGGGACTGTCCAAAAGCTGAAAGGCTATCGATTTTTTCTGTAAAGAAATGATTGCGAACCTCTAAAAACTGCAAGCCTATCGGCTTGTTCTGTAAGGAATAATCATCGTATCCGCTAACGCGGACTGCGAATCAGTTTTGAGAGGTTTTCCTTAGATTCATTATATTCGCTAAAGCGGATTGCGAAACAGTTTTTAGAGGTTCCCTCGTTGCTGAACAGCGTATATTCTTATATGCTGTTCAGCAAGCTGTTTTCAAAAGGCTCAGGGAAATGAGCAAAATACGTTATCAGTTATCTATTCAAAAAGTCGATAATACGCTGCGCTACCAGTTCACGCTCGACATCGTCGGTAACAATATGACTGCTTTCTTCCAAGATGACATACTCATTCGGCGCCTTGAGCAGCCGGTCGATAAGTTCTTTTTCCTTAAACGGTACCGACTGATCCGATTTTGATAAAACCGTTATGACCTTTGACCGGATATTCGGAAGTTGCTGAATAGCCATCTTCTGCAGTTTGTACAAGTCCGCGGCCTTTCCGACGTAATCATAGTTGCAATAGTCTTTGACGCAATCATAATATTCGGGTTCTTTATAAAATGTTTTCCCTTCCGTCGGAATGGTCTGTATAAAATATTTTAAGTACGGTGTCAGTTTGATCCGTGAATCGGCGGCCATAAATGCGGGCGCACAAAGGAAGATTTTTTCAGGCTGAAATTTTGCCGCAAGGAGCGCAGTCAGCACGCCTCCCATCGAAAGACCGCCGACATATACCGTCTGATATGCTTCGGATAAATCGAGGTATTCATCATACACGCGCCGCAGCCAATCCTTCCACGAAGTTGCGATAAAGTCCTCTTTGTTTGTCCCATGCCCCGGCAGGCGCGGGATCGATACGGTGTATCCCGCCTTATGCAGCTGCGTGCCGAGCCACAGCATTTCCCGCGGAGAACCCGTATACCCGTGTATCAACAAAATGGCTTTATCTCCACCCTGAAAAAAATGAGGTTTGGTGAACCGATTTATTTTTGCCGGATTATTATCATAAAACATCTGAAGCTCCTATCATTTTGCATATAAACAATACCCCCTTATCTGCCTTTTGTAAATATACAGTACATCCTTGGAAATAGGAGATGCCGAGTGAAATTCGTATTTTTATACCCACTCTTAAAATCTTGAAGAAACGCACAAATACTGCTGAATCAATCTTGAAGAAACGCGTCATCCGCCATCGGTAAAAGAAATAATACAAAATCAAAAGAGCTGCTCTATGAGCTCCTTCCTGGTTTCAATAAATGGAAAAAACTCGAGTATAGCATTTTTATTCAAACTTTACCGGCAGAAAAATTTGCTTGATCTCTTATCGTATTCTTACTTATCTTTCTCAGCCGTTTTAACTCTTTTTTTATTTCTTTCGCATAAGGATGGTTGTTGTCTCTAATATTTAAAATTCTCAAATATTCTTGTAATAACGTCTTTTCAATACCGGTCAATTCATTTTTTGCATTAGCAGATTTTATCGGCTGCTCATTAAAAAAATATTCGACTTCCAATTTATCAATAAAATCATCTGTCGTTTTCTTGTCATACTGATTATGTGCAACTATACTGGCTATGCTTTGTCTAAGGGTAGATAATGTTCCATATTTTACGCGGGTCTCCGTATGTGTATCGTTAATATGCCAATTCAATCGGTCTCTAATAGATTCTTTTACGGCAATACCGATATAGATACAAAACTTATCCGACTGCGTTTCAATTGAGGATTTTATATCGTCAAACTTAACGTTCAATTCATTTAAAATCACATCTAACTCAGCTCGATTTGCCCACCATTTATAATATCCCGGTGCTTTTTTTATCTTTTGTAAATTTTCTTTATCTCTTAATTCTATCGCTTTTACTATCATAGACCTCCCCGTTTCGATATTCGGTCGGTTTATTTAAGTCAATACAATTACTGTTTTTATAGGCAAAAACGATGCAATGTAAATGAGGTATTAAATGCTCATAGTATGATTTGCCGCCAAAAATATAAAATATATCATTTTTTAAATCATACTTTGACTTTAATGTATTCAATACATTTTCCGCCCATTTCTTTTTATATTCTACCGATTGTTTTCCTAAATACAAATTATAATATGAAATACGTTCGTCTTTATCTAATAATCCGTATTTCCCTGATAGGATATACCATTCTTCGCAGTTATATTTTTTTAATCCTTCTTCTTTTGATTTTATAAAAGTATTACCTTTGTATATATCTTTAGCCCAATATTTCTCAGCAGGATTATTTTGTCCTAGTTTACGGCTGCTGCAAGCGATTAAACCTATTATTTTACTCATAATTTAATTTCCTCCTGATATCAAAAATCGTCTCTAAATAGTATTCCGTATACTTTTTGAGATTTCTATCTTTGTTATAGTCATACTATGTATGATACTATTTACTCATTGTATCCACTCCAATGGAACAATTTTATTATACTCTTTTACTGTGGGGTATATATCTTTATACCACGCATTACGTGCATAATAATTATTTGTATTTTGAGGTTCTATATATAACCACCCGTCATCGGTATGAACTCTAATAAACACGTGTCCGCTATCCCCTATATACTGGTTATAAACAATTTGAGCAGTTGAATAATAATCACAAAATAACAAGCAATAATCTTGACAGTTTATCTCACCATCTCTATTAACATCTCGTATATTATCACGAACCTTATAAAGCACACGTTGCACCTCACGTTCCACATTCTTTAACGACGTATTTGATTTACCTTTTTTAACAGGTTGAGCCTGCTTATTATAGGTACTCGCCGGTGCACTATAAGGATATCGAGTAGTATCAATGTTGTTCTTAACTGCTAAAATAATGATAAGTAAACCGGCACACAGTGCAAGAAATTTTAAAAAAGCTTCACCTCTAGAAGGTTCACTATGTCCCCCAGCAGAGGGCTTACTATGGTATCCAATACGCTCTTGATTTTTAATATAAAAGGCTGTGCGGAGCATCTTTGCTCTATTAAATTCAACAAATTGAGCTGGATTGAATTGACAGTTTGTACAATAAGAACACCCAAAATCTCTTGCACAGCTTGCACATCGTCTAGCAATTGTTTTGATGTATTCGTCATCGATATGGTCTTCGCCTTCATAAAAATACGCTTGTCGGATCATACTTCACTCTCCAATAAATGAGCTTTCCGAATAATATTCGATCATCATAAATTGTAAATATCTTGTATTACGGCTTTCGCACATTTGCATCCGTTTTTAAAGCCGAAAAGCTTAAATGTTTTCCACACAAATATTGCACCGTAGTATATGAGTTTAAGACGGTTCCACACTCTTCTGCAAATGTATGATAATGCGAATATTGCAGTATGGTATATACGTCTAAGGCGTTTCCGCACTCTTCGACAAACGTATGATAGTCTCGGGGCGACAAACGGATAGAAAAGGGCGAGGCATAGTATGAACCCTAGTTTTTTCATCAAATACTCCTGTATGTATTCATAGCATTTTTTGCTCTTTATACTCTTCCTGTTTTTAGGCCGGTCAGTCTACCCCGTTTGAAATGTACAATAAAATTATCAAACAGATTCATTGATTTCTTTATCGCTTCTTGTATACTTCCCATATATAAGAATTGCCATTTGTTTTTTTATATGCGTAATATTCTTCTTTCTCTTTTTCAGGCGCCGTAAATTTATACCATTTATTACCTTCCGCATGTGCTCTATCTGCATATCTGTATATTGCAGAGGCTTCTTTAGAAAGGTTGCTTAATTTTTCCAGTTGATTTAATGAAGGGACTTTATCTACTGCCGTCATCTCCCAATTTACCGACGTGTCTTCTTTGCCAAAAAAGAGACCGTTAAAATCTGTTACACACCCCGAAAATAAAAATACTGTTCCTATAGAAACCAGTATTACACCAATCATTGAAAATAATTCCTTCCGTTTCATTACGATACCCGTCCTTTTGCAATGCTTTTTCACTGCCATTTATAGTTTTTGCGGACTGAAAAGTTATACGGAGCAATATCATAATTATCTATTTTGATAACGAGGCGCTCCGGCATTTTTCCCATCCACACCTAAAGCCGTCTCCCTTAAAATTTGAAGAGAGTTTATTACACTGGCTTTCTTCCATAATACCCTCAAAAGTCAAGAGCGTTTTGTCAAAGGTCCAACTTGACAGATACTAACCACCAATGATAGCATTTCCCTATGATAGTTGATTGGCTGGATAAAATAGTTTGGAAGCTTTAAAACATGACAGAAAAGGTCAGTACAGTATTAGAATAAACAGTCAGTGGCGTATTTGCTTTGAATGGAACAATGGACGAGTTGTTATCGTAGATATCGTTGATTATCATTAGGAGGCATATTGATGGATGTTATACTAAAACCGGTACATGTAGGCGATATACTGTATGACGAGTTTATGCAGCCGTATCATATAACAGCATATAGACTTGCGCAAATGACAGGGCTTTCGCAAACACAAATAGGACGGATCATAAAAGGAAAAAGAGGTATTACAGTCGATACCGCATTGCGCTTCGCGCAGGTTTTTAGCACAAGTCCTGAATTTTGGCTGAATATTCAAAATAGGTATGAAATTGATAGCATGAAAGCAGAAACAAAAGAAACTATTAAACAAATACAACCGATTAAGGACATTCCTTTAAATGCAGCAACTGAACAAAGTATAAACTTTGGAAGGTGCTGCATTGGTGCGCGGAACGCGCATACGTTAATGGGCGATGTTTGCCGATAGGCAAACTCGCAGTGTTTTTCAGCCACGCTATCTTAGTGGCTGAAAATAAACTACGTGTTTGCTTAACAAATATCGAAGGAGTTTTTTATGAAAGTGAATATACACCGGCTTTTGAAGGAAGCGAAGGACGCTGTTCCGCAGGCCGAGTGGATCGGGTTACGGCGGGTTACCAACTATCTGACTGGGTTTTCCGCTATCGACGGTAAATTTGACGAGGCGGCCGGCGGCTCCGACGAGGGAGTTATGCTGGAGGTGCTGTACAAGGGAACGTTTAGCTATGCGGCGACAGCCGATTTGAGCAGCGGCGGTATCAAGCGTGCTGCGGAGCGGACTTTTGCGGCGGCACTGGCAGCGCAGCCTTACGGCATCCACCGTTTTGACCAAACGATGCGCCCCGCCGCGCAGGTACGCTATGCCACAAAGCGTGAAAAATTAAGCGGGATTCCCGCTGCCGAAACAGTGGAGCTTTTGTGCAGTATCTGCGATGCCGCAAAGGTTTCTTCAAAGATTATTCAGACCGCCGCTTCCTGCGAAATGGGCATCTGCGAAACCGAAATGGTTTCTACCAACGGAGCCGACATCCGGCAAACCGTTCGGTTCGGCGGCATCACTATGAATGCCGTTGCACGGGAAGGAGATATTATCCAGCAGCGGAGTGCGCATGGACGTTCTGCGCTCACTTATCAGGGCGGACGGGAACTGTTTAACCCTGCGGCGCTGCTTGAAAAGGCTCGTAAGGCGGGTGCGGAAGCGGTCGAATTGCTCACCGCCGAGCCGTGCCCCAACGGTAAGCGGACACTTGTGCTGATGCCCGACCAGATGATGCTGCAAATCCATGAAAGCGTCGGGCACGCGCTGGAAATAGACCGCATCCTCGGCGACGAGCGCAACTATGCGGGCGGCAGTTTTATCACGCCGGAAGATATCGGCAGCTTTCGCTACGGTTCCCCGTTGATGAACGTCGCCTTCGACCCGACCATCGCGCAGGAGCTGGCAAGCTACGGGGCGGACGATATCGGCAACGCTGCGGTAAAAGAATACCTCATTAAAGACGGCATCTTGATACGGGCGCTCGGCAGCTTGGAAAGTCAAAAGCGGTCGGGACTCCGGGGCGTTGCGAACCAGCGCGCCTGTTCGTGGAACCGTCCGCCCATCGACCGGATGGCAAACCTCAACCTCGAAGCGGGAACGAGCAGCTTCGATTCCATCATCTCCTCAATCGAAAACGGCATTCTGATGTTCTCCAACCGTTCATGGTCGATCGACGACTATCGCAATAAATTCCAATTCGGCTGCGAATACGGCAAGCTGATCGAAAACGGCAAACTGACAAAAACCGTCCGCGACCCGAACTACCGCGGTATTTCACGGTACTTTTGGAACAGCCTCTGCGCAGTCGGCGATGAAAGCACCTTCGAGGTGTTCGGCACCCCGAATTGCGGCAAGGGCGAACCGAATCAGGTGATACGGGTAGGACACGCAAGTCCCGTATGCGCATTCAGCGATGTTGAAGTATTTGGAGGCGGAAAATGAGTTGTGATCAAGAAATGATGTGTGAAATGGATTCCGATTTTAAATGGCATTTTGAGTCTCTTGCAGACTTTTTCTTCGATGAGCTGTTACCCACGGAACAAGCGTCTTTAAGCTACGACGCGGAGGACACTTACTTCCTGCGGATGAATCACGCCAAGGTGCGGCAAAACGGTTTTGTGAAACAGGCGGCAATTTCGATTACCCTCTATAAAAACAAGAAAACCTATCGCTTTGCGCAAGGGTTGAGCGGTCAGCTTGAGCAGGATAAGGAAACACTTGCCGCAGCGTTGGAGAATGCACGCAGTATTATCGCGCAGCTTCCCGAAGATCCCTATCAGTCTATTCCTACTGCAAGTGACGATTCCGAAACAATCTATGACGGCGCGCTGCTTCCACAAGAGATGATAGAAAAGACGCTGCTTGAGCCTGTGTCGGATTTGGATTTTGCCGGGCTTTTTTCGCAGGGGATGATATGCCGCGGAGCTGCCAATACGGCTGGCGCACGGCACTGGTTCCAAACAAAGACCTTTACGCTCGACTATTCGATTTGGCTGAAAAACGGACGCGCGGTAAAAGGCTTGTACGCAGGGCGCGACTGGCAGCAGGCTGAATACGAAAAACGCATCGCCGATGCGCGGCAGAGTTTGCAGGTACTTGCACTTGAACCGAAAAAAATCGAGCCGGGCAAATATCGCGTTTTTATCGCTGCGGATGCCTTGGTGGATGTTGTAGAGTTTTTCTCGTGGAACGGCTTTGGAGAGCGGGGGATGCAGCAGGGCGAAAGCGCCTATCTTGCATTAAAAGAAGGGCGGGAGCATTTTGCCGATTCCTTTAATTTGACGCAAGATTTTTCCATCGGTGTAGAACCGTCGTTTAATAGCGAAGGAGAATCCGCTCCCGAAAAACTAACCGTTATCGAAAAAGGCAAGCTCATTCATACCATCGTGAGTTCCCGCTCGGAAAAACAGTACGGTACAAAGGCAAACGGCGCCGATTCAAGTGAAGGATTCCGTTCCGCAGCTATCGGGGCGGGGTCGCTCGCCGAAGCGGATGCGCTCAAAGAACTGGGAACCGGCATCTACATTTCGAACTTCCACTACCTTAACTGGAGCGATCCGGCAACCGCCCGCGTAACCGGCATGACCCGCTTTGCCTGTCTCTGGGTGGAAAACGGAAAAGTTACAGCTCCCATTGCGGATATGCGCTGGGATGAATCGCTGTACAATATGTTCGGCGCGAATCTCCTTGCGCTCACCAAAGAACGGAAGCTCTTTGTAGAAACAAGTACCTACGAAGAGCGAGCAGTAGGCGGCTGCCTCTTGCCCGGTATCTTGGTCAAGGATTTTAACTGCACGCTGTAGAAGTTGCCGTTTTGGTGAGCATTTTTTCGTGCATAAAGATCATCACAATTAAAATCACCGCCAAATAGAGCGGCATCAATGCGACACCGATATGATTTGCAACCAACCCGAAGATCGGCGGCATCAGACAGGTTCCGGCATACGCGGACGCCATCTGTACCCCGATCATCGCTTGAGACTTATCTTTTCCGAATTGTGCAGGTGTCGCATGGATAACAGCTCATGTGCCTGCTGGCATAATGCACTGCTACATAATTGTTGAGGGATGCATCAACACTTCCGGCACCGAGTCCGTATGGTATCGCCCACAGGCACAGTGCACTATAGGAATGGCTGACCGAAAAACCGAAGAGTGCCGCTGCTGTTATCAAAACACTGAATGCCGTTACTTTTCCGGCACCGAAAATCTTTGTCAACCGGTCGCTTTGGAGGCTGGAAACAATAGTCCCGCCTGCAATAATCATAAAAATAGCACCGGAATAGGACACGGGGACAGAAAGCTCCCGATACATCGCCGGCCATGCGGAACCTAACAGAGCATCCGGCAGTCCAAGACTGATAAACGCTGCGTAAATAATTGCGAGCAATATATGTATCATAATTTTTTCAGTATACTTCCTTGATCACTTCTTCCGCAATATCAGTATCGAACACGGAGGCATTTGCAGCCCTTTTAACGCATCGGAATGATAGACGCGCCCATCCGTCAAGCTCTCATATTCACCCGCCGGGATGGTATGGACCGAAACAAAGCCCTGAGCAAAATCGGAATTTACGATAATCAATATTTTTTCTTCATTATATTCGCGCCAAAAGCCGAATTGCCGGTTTGCAACAAACTCCTGCCGGTACGAACCGCGCTGTAAGGCGGGATGCTGTCCGCGTATCTTTGCAAATGTTGTAATCGAGGTGCGGATAAACCCTGCATCAAAACCGGGAGCGGTAAAATCCGGAAGTGCACCGAACGGCGGGAGCGGCGGACGCAGTTCATAATCGCAATTATGGCTCCGCACCCCTCTGATGCCGTACTCACTGCCGTAGTAAATGGACGGAATACCGGGAATGGTAAAAAGCAGTCCGTACAAAAGATGAATATGCTGCTCCGGCTTGTTGAGCGCACTGACCGCGCGGTTTACATCGTGGTTGTCCACAAAATTATACAAAGCACTGTCCCTATACATCCCTCTTTCGCTATTGTATTCCCTGTCCAAATTATACGAAAGCTCATACATATTCTGATCATTCAAACACGACCAGAGCGCTTTATACATTTGATAATTTGTTACCGAATCAAGCCTGCCATTCCGCGTCCATTCGGCATAGTCGCCATGCACCACCTCACCCATCAGCCAAAAATCCGGCTTAATACTTCGGCAAAAAGCCCCCAACGCATCAAGGAAGTTTTTGCTTAACACATCTGCCGCGTCAAGCCTGAGTCCGTCTATCCCAAACTCTTCAATCCACATTTTTACCGCACCAAAAAGATGCTCCCGCACTGCGCCGCTATCGCCATTCAGCTTGACCAAATCCTTACAGCCGGCCCAGCCTTCATACTCAAAGCAATCCCCCTGCGCACTCCGCCGAGAAAAATCAAGATTGACATACCAATCCTTATAGGCGCTGCCGTATCCATGCCGCTGAATATCCTTAAACGCAAAAAAATCCCGCCCCGTATGATTAAACACCGCATCCAGCACCACCGCAAAGCCCTTTTCGTGGCACCGGCGGCAAAACTCCTTAAACCGCTCATTATTCCCCAGCCGGCGCTCCACATGATAATAATCCACCGTATCATACCCATGCGCCGTTGACTCAAACACCGGCCCAATCAGCAGCGCATTACACCCCAGCGCCCGAATCCCATCCAACCGCCCCGCCAGTTTCTCAAAAAAATCCCCCGCCGGACACGCAAAGTCATTCCTCTTAGCGCAATTCCCCATCCCCAGCGCATAAATATGATAAAAAACCTTATCTGAAAAAACTTGAGACATAGACACCTCCGTCATTTGTTTTATTTTTTTTAGTTTTGGGCGGCTTTTTGCGATACAATCGCAAAAACCAAGGTTTAACTGCGGCTGCTGAAATGGCGCAGCCTTGTTAAACGCCGAGTTTCGGCACCGCCGAAACATCGCCTATTTACGTGTACGCTATCGCGTACCAATTCAGTAGTCTCCAAAATGAATATTTTGTTCGACTGCTGAATTTATAAGAAGCTTTCGGGGTTCCGCCTCTCGGCTCCATTCCTCCGGAACGGCTTCGCCGCCCCTACAATCCTTTCCGCTGTTGAACAGTGTACATCCTTGTACACTGTTCAACGACAAGTTTTTCTCGCGAAAAACTTGCTGCTGCATGGAACCACGGACATCCCTGTCCGTCCTGAACTCCTTGCCGTAAGCCTTTTGAAAAGAGACGATGTAGATACCCTTGCCAGCGCTTTTGGAAATAGACGATGTAGATACAAGGAGCTAGCTGAAAATAAAGCGCAGGCACGGTAAAAAATATACATCCTTGTATATTTTTTACCTGCGAGTTTAGCCTTACGTCTAAACTCGTTGCTGATTCATACCACGGACATCCCTGTACGTTCTGAAATACTTTTCCGTAAGCCTTTTGCAAAGAGACGGTGTAGCTACAAGGAGATAGCTGAAAATAAAGCGGAGGCGTATCTATGATACGTTGAGCATTTATTTTCAGCGTACGACGCAGTAGATGCGCCGTATATTTGCAAAAGGTTAAGCGACGCCATAGACAAAGCTATGTATAACGCGATAAATCGTTTGATCATCTCTAGGCAGTTTGTGCTGCACACACAGCAGAGCTACCGAAATGACATTATTGTGGAACAAGATTGAGTACAGCTCCTCTTTCCCGCGCATATTGCCGAACTCGTTTGCGGATTTTATAAAAAATGCTGCAAATACCGAATAAAAACGCTGTTTTAACGGCGTGTAGACAGCCTCGGTTTCCGCATTGCCGGGTGCATTTAAGAGTACGCTGTGCAGATTAAAAAAGGCGGGATGCGCAAGTGCAAAATCGATTGCTGCAGTCAAAATGCGTGTTAGACTTTTAAGAAAATCGTGCTCGTACACTGCAGCATCACTCAAACGTTGCAGCAGCTCTGCGCCCTTGGAATCCGCTATTGCCTGCAAGAGTCCCTGCTTGCTTTTGAAAAAGTAGTACAACGTCGGTTTTGTAATACCGGCGTTATCGCAAATCTCCTGTACCCCAACTCCCTCATATCCCTTTTGAGAAAAAAGGCGTATTGCCGTGTTGAGAATTTCGTTTTTGCTGTTATCGTTTGTTGTTGTATCATTCATAACGTATACCAATCGGTATATAATATACCGATTGGTATACTATGTGTCAAGTGTTTTATGTTACTGAGGCTCACATACGTTCTTTTTTATGAATGGACAGGGGGTAATCGGTACGCTATAATAAAAAAATGATTGTAAGCAAAATCCCCGGCATTGAAGCTATTGCATTCGATATAGACGGCACGCTCTATCCTGCATGGAAGCTGACGCTGCGTGCTATTCCGTTTTTTATCCGCCATATCCGTTTTATGAAAGCCTTTGGAAAAGTTCGTCATATTTTACACGGATACAGTTCATCTGATCCGGATAAAGTGCTGCCGGATTTTTTTAATGTGCAAAACGAATTGTTGGCAACTCATCTTAATATCTCCCCGCAAGAAGTAAGCGATTTTTTAGACAGAGAAATATATAGGGGATGGAAAAAGAAATTTGTGCGTATTCGTCCGTATCCTTTTGTAAAAGAAGCGATCATACGATTAAAAGAGGCGGGGTTTAAAATCGGTATTCTATCGGATTTTCCGCCCGAACAGAAAGGTTCCGTATGGGACATTCTTCCGCTCTGTGATGTTGCACTGGATTCCGAAGCGCTCGGCGCTCTTAAACCTTCCCGTATCCCTTTTCTTAAACTTGCCGAAGCCTTGAACACGCCGTGCGAACGAATACTGTATGTCGGGAACAGTAAAGCGTATGATGTCGCAGGCGCTTCTTCAGTCGGTATGAAGACCGCTTATATCCAAAATCCGCTTGTTTCATTTTTGAGAAAAAAACCGCCGTATGCGGATATTTCCTTTTCAAACTATCGTCAATTCTTAAACTATGTGTTATAATATAATAGGTAGGATAATTTTGAAAACCGCTGTTTTTAGATGTGTCCGATCTATTCATTAAAACAGAATTTATTTTAAGTAAGGGTGGAACTTAGAATGTCAATGCAACTTTTGGCCTCCGCGATAACGCTTATGCTTTCTCTGATGCTGATTCTTTTTTTTCGGCAAATGGATAAAAACAGCCGTTCGATAGAAAAAGCAAAAAAATACGGCGACCGTGTTAAAGATGAAATAGAAGGGTTTGTTAAGGAACGGACGCAGAATTTGCGTGATGCGGCGATCGAGCTTGACGCAAAACTTTCGCAAGCCATTGCGGCTGTTAACCGGCTCGATTCCATATACAACGATTTTATGAAAAAATCCGATGTGTTGACTGCCCGTTCATCATCCATCGATGCAATAGAAAAAAATGTTGCGGGGGCGGAGGAGACTATTAAGACCGTTATGGATATGGCTGCTCTTGCGGAAAAAAATCTTGCGCGGGTCAGTCAGGAATCCGACTTTGTCGATTCGCTTGCAAAAAAAATTACGGATGCACGGAGCGAATTGAATCATATTTCAAAACTGATGCCCGAAATGCAGGACAGCTTCTATAAGCAGAATCGTGAACATCTCCAGATGCTTGAAGAACAGCTTACTGCGGGTTTCAATAATACCATTAGCGCTTTTGAAAACAGGGTTACCGGCGCAGAGAAAAAAAGTGCGGAATTGCTCGAGGTAACCTCAATCCAATTGAACGACCTTTATAAAAAGGCGTTTACGGAGGCGAGCAAAAAAGCGCAAAACCTTGGCGATGAATCTTTTGCTAAATTGCAGAACCAAATGGAAATGCAGATGCAGCATTATAAGTCGGTGCTTGATGACCGTTCCGCAGCGCTTGAGGCGGAGATTACCGCCGGTATGACCGAAAATAAAGCGCTTGCCCAAAAGTTTAAACAGGATTGGCAAGAGGAAGCGGATAAGTTGGAAAGTTCACTGCATTCAAAATTCAGCGCTGCGGAGATTGCCTTTACACAGCGCATCACCAACCTTGAAAAAGGCTTGGAGAAAACCGAGGCGGATATGCAGAATACGAACCGGCAGCTTGATTCGCGGCTTACGGAATTTGAAACGGGATTAAATACCCGCCTCGAAAAAACGGCGGCAAAGGCAGCGCAAAGCCTGACCGCGCTGTCCCAATCGGCAGATACAAAGTTTGCTGAATATAAAAAGCAAGCGACCTACTATTACGAAAAATTTGATAAGTCCATTGCCGGTATCGATAAGCTTTCTGCCGAGATGGAAAAAGCGCAAGAATCGGTAAAAGATCGGCTTTTGCAAGACTTTGGAAAACATACCTATACCATGCAGGAAAAATACAACGGATTCGAAAAACATTTTTCCGAACGGGCGAATGCGCTTGCCGGTCGCTTGCAGGAGATAACCGAACAGCTGAACGTTCTGCGTGAAGAATCTCAAGCCGCGCTCTCCGAAAAGCTGCATACTTTTGAAACCGATTTTTCAAGCGAGTTGACCCGCCGCAGCGATGCGCTCAGCGGAGACATCCAAAAGCTGCGGAACGATGTTACCGAACGGCTTGCGCTGATGGGGTCGGAAAGCGAGTCTGCTCGTAAGGATTTGGAAGATGCGTATAAACAGGATTTAAAAGCACGGCTTGCGCAAACGGCGGAGGAGTACAAGGGGCACTTTGCAAAATTCAAAGAAGATATTGCTGCAATCGAAGAGGGGATTGCCAAACGTATTACGGCAAGCGACGAAGCGCTGCTCGCCTATAACACTCAGTTTAAAAATATGATGGATCAGACAAAGGAAAAAGCTCAAACATATATGCGCAATGAGCTTTCCGGTCTCAAGCTTGAACTGCAGGAATCGATGCGGCAGCAGAGTGTTGAAGTTGAAAATGTTACAAAAGAGGTGAAAAACTGGCTTGATACGGTTAAACAAGAATCAGGCGGGCAGCTCGATGCAGCTAAAGCCGATTTTGAAACATGGAAGGCGCGTATCGATCAACAACTGGCAGAGATGCGGACTACGGTAGACGAAAAGGTTGCTAATTTTACTGCATCGACGGAACGAGCTATCGAAGGCATCGGTTCAAAATACACCTCGTACTATAAAGATTTCAGCGTGAAAAGCGACGAGGCGCTTAAACTGATGCAGCAGAGAATCAATGATCTGAATGCAAAGGTGCAGAGTGCCGAAGAAGAATTTTCTGCACAGGTGCGCAGCGTTACCGAAACCT
Organism: Treponema sp. OMZ 803; assembly: GCF_024181165.1. Lineage (NCBI taxonomy): Bacteria > Pseudomonadati > Spirochaetota > Spirochaetia > Treponematales > Treponemataceae > Treponema > Treponema sp. OMZ 803. The sequence goes on from NZ_CP051195.1 coordinate 455,389, forward strand.
TTACGCGCGATGCGGAACAGGCTACCAACGAGCTGGATAAACGGATTAACAACGCGACGGGGGAAGCAAATCATTCGCTTGACAACATCAGGGAGCTGGTACACGGCCTGCGCAGTGAAGTGGAAGAAACGCAGCATGATTTATTCGAAAAGATACGACGCGATTCCGAGCAGCTGACCGAAACCGTAGAAGAAATCGATAAGCGGCAAAACGCCTTTATTACGCAGACGCGCGTATTTGACCGTGCAGACGAATTGAAGGCTGATTTGGAACAAAACATCGAAAAGTTGAAGGCGGAGGTTACCCGCTTTGAAATCTACCGCAATACAATGGATGATCTGAATCTGAAATACGAAAAGGTAACTCATCTTGAAGAGGAAGCAACACAGAAAATCGCGCGATTTATGGGTGAGCGTAAAAATATTGAAATTTTGGAAAACGATTTTGCAAAACTGAGTGTGCTGTCTGAGTCGATGGATAAAAAGCTTGTTGAGCTTGCTTCGGCTGATGATGAATTACAGCGCTATCAGGTACAGATTCGGCGTATTGAAGAAAGCATTGCCGATGTAAATACCCGCTATGACCGCTTGGAGAAAAAAGGTACCGTGCTCGACCAAACGGTACAGAGCATCGATGCCGCCTTTGAAGATTTAAAGACGGTTGAAAAAGATATTAAGTCGGTACAGAGTAAGCTCTACACCATTCCGCCCGAACTGCAGGATATTCAAGAAAAGATGGAGTATCTTATTTCCAATCAGGAAAAAGCGGAGAAGGCGCGGGAGCAGCTTGATACCATCGATGAATTGCTTGGAGAGCTTGAGGGGCGCATTGAAAAACTGCACAATGCCCGTGAATGGCTTGCCGGTACTGAAACGCGCTTACAAGATATATCGAAGAATTCCGAAAATCAGTTGAAACTGTTGGCGGATTTGGTTAAGACCGAAAAACCGGTCAACAAAACGGAGGGAGCAACGACAGTCGGTACCCGTGAGAATGTGTTAAAGCTCTTTAGAAGCGGATGGACGCAGGACGCTATTGCCAATGCCCTCAATCTATCGCAAGGAGAAGTGCAGCTCATCCTAGAGCTTGCCGAAAAATAAGCTGACGCCGCGCCGCTTAAATACTGCATTTGTTTTCTCCCTCATTCTACCGGTGAGCAGCTTTAAAAATACCGTTAGCTTTTAGAGCTGGTATGGGAGTAGAGAGCTAGCGAGAGAGAAGACAGGTGCACCACACGGCGGCGGCCGTACCGCTGCCGATAATGCCGACCCCTTCGCCGGTTTTTGCTTTGACAAAAATTTGATCGATTTCTACCGATAGAATTTCCGCAATAGACCGGCGGATTGCCTCGCGGTACGGCAGAATTTTCGGCTTTTGGATCGCAATAACGCAATCGGCGTTTTCAAGCTGCCAGCCTGCTGTCAGGATCCGTTCCCACACCGTTTTTAGGAGCATCCGGGAGTCGGCATTCTTCCACTGCGGATCATTCGGCGGGAAAAGCTCGCCGATGTCGCCAAGACAAGCAGCTCCAAGCAAGGAATCCGCAAGCGCATGGAGTAGTACATCCCCGTCCGAATGCCCCGCTTCCCCTTTTTCAAAAGGAATATGAACCCCGCCTAAGATTAACGGTCTGCCTTCAACAAGGGTGTGGAGGTCATAACCTAAGCCAATTCGTATCATAGTGTTTTCCTTAAAGGTCTTCGCGATAAGTGATTTTCTTGTTTTCCCGTGATCCGGGGCAGATGTAAACAGTTCCGCAGTATCGTGCGTAGATCTCGCTGTCGTCGGTGTAGGTTTTGCCGTCATTGCAGGCTTGGCGGTGGGCGTAGAGCAACGATTCAAAGCGGAACCCTTGCGGTGTTTGTACAGCGGCGAGCCGGTCTCTTCTAAGATGCCGGATAATCTTTCCCGTTTCGTCCACTTCTTTTTGTGTATCCGTTACGGGTATGGCAGGGACTGCCGCTCCGTATTGTTCGGTTGCCATCAATACTGAAGTAATCACTTCGCCGGAAACCCATGGCCGCGCTCCGTCGTGTACCAGTATACAGGTTATGTTTTTATCCGCAAGCGTTAACAGCCCCCTGTACACCGACTCCTGCCGGCTTGCTCCCCCTTCAACGATATGGAGATTACCTTGATGTGTATCGAAAAAGGAGGAGAGCCGTATATCTGTAGCAAGCAGTGAATAGGCAGTTTCAACTTTACCCTGCGGCACAGTTATGACATAACGGCTAAAAAATCCTGCCGATGTAAAAGCATAGAGACAGGCAGACAGTACCGATGTATGCGTATCGGAATGTAAGGAAAGAAATTCTTTTTTTTCTCCGAACCGTTGGGAACTTCCGGCAGCTGTAATCAGAACGGCATTATTCGTCGTCATCGAAGTCGTCTTCGTCGTTCATATCGTTCATACCGTCGTCAAATATATCTTCATCGATTGAGTCTTGTTTCCCGGCAGGAGCGTTTTTACTTAAAACCTCCAGATATGAATGGATCATCGCTTCGATTTCCTGTTTCGGTTTTTGTAGTGCATAAGAAAGCTCGTCGTAAAAGATGCGATATGCAGAATCGTATAATTTACGTTCTTGAATAGGAAGTTCTTTGATTTTACTGCGATGGTAGAGCGAGCGGACGATGGAGGCATTGTCTAAAATGCTCCCCGTTTTGAATAAATCGAGGTTCATTTGGTACCGCATCTTCCAATCGCTTGGGATGGGATCAAACTTTTCGGATAAAAAGGCGAGCGCAGCCTGCGCTTCATCGGCGGAAACGATTGTTCTAATACCTAGTTCAGCCGCCTTAAGAGCAGGTACAAGAACCGTCATGTCGGATTCATCAAAGTAAATGACGTAATACGTCAGCATTTCGTCTTTGAATTTTCTTTCACTTATTTCGACGATTTCTCCGACACCTTGACCGGGATAGACAACCCGTTCTTTCACTGTAAATGAACATTCAGTCATATGTTGGTGTTATAGCATAAAGAGTGGCTTTGGTCAAAGGATGCCGGTCGCTATTTCTGTGGCAGCGGGAGGCCGTCTGGACGGATGTCGGCGTAACGGCCGGAATTATTCCAGTAGGCATAGCCTTCATCAATGGAATCCTTAATGCCGATAACCTGTCGCTGCACATAATCTTCATTATAATACTTTCTGTCGTACGATACGGGAATGTAAAATGCTTGCGTCCACGGCCGGATAACTACCTTATTGTGTGCAATAATTTTATTCCGGTAGGAGCCTTGCTGATAAATGCGGTACGGGCGTTCCTCTGGCGGCTTTTGCGCCAGAAAACTTTGCCGGAAATGGCTGGGATAAAACATTGGGCATATCACATCCACATAGTCGGCAAGCACTTCAACTTCTTGCCCCGTGCGCGCTCCGGTACGGTACCATCCGTTCGCCCCGTAAATATCGATTGAAATCGGTGCGTGGATTTTTTCCCGAGCATAGGCGAGAAAAGACATGATGGCGCTTTCCTTATCCATGCCCTGCTCTTGTGCAGGGTACCGTGCCGCATAGAGATTTTCCCCATCGGTGGGGAAACGGATATAGTCGAACTGAACTTCATCAAAACCTCTCCGAATCAGTTCTTGAGCAATTGCCGTATTGTACTTCCATACATTTTCGTTGTAGGGGTCTACCCAATATTCTTCAATCGGCTCTAGAATTCCGTCAACGGTTTTATAGCCCTGCCACGGATTGCCGCTTTTATCTTTTATCGCATATAAATTTTTTCGGTATCGATACAGCTGCTTATCTTTGAAGACAACAATGCGGGCAACGAGGTACACCTTACATTCTTTCGCTTTTGCGGTAAAGTCTTCAAGCTGGATAAAGGGACGCACCGCCCCCACCGCCTGTATTTCTTCATCCTGTGAGTCGTAGCGGACGAAGCCGAAATCATCTTTCATATCGATAACGAGTGTATCGAGTTTATTTTGTTCAAGCAGATCGAAATAGCGCTGCAAACCGGTGGCTGTCCGTGCCTGATGCGCCGGTAGATAGACTCCTTTCCGTCCCGCAGCGCGGCGGAGATAGTCCGTTTTCCGTGTCTTTTCTCCCTCATCGAACAGCCACAATTCCGAAAGGCTCACCGCTTTACCGAGTCGCGTCATCCGCTGCGGTATCCACGCCGAGAGCGGCTTTGAGGCAATACGTTTAAGTGTAAGTTCTATTCCCTTCAGCCGGTTGGGAGCGGGCGCCGGCAGTACGAGCGGTATTTCAAACAAACCGCCGTTTTTCGTGCCAACGATGGACATTGCAGCGGGGCTCAGCCCGTCGATACAGCGCGCATCGGCGATGCTGTCCGTCCAGTCAGAAACGGCATTAAAGCGCTTTGCCGACCAATCGAGTTGGTACAGTTTACCGGTAAATGTTTGCGTAGCATACACTTCCTGTTTTTGCTGATGGGTATATACGACAATATCGGAAATTTCTTCATCGCTTTCCGGCCCGGGTACAAGCCCCTCACTTAAAGGCTGCCATTTGTCGGAGACGGACGGTTGCTTCCATGCCGCTCCGTAGATAGAGTGCGATGCAAGAACGGTAAGCTGCGGATTTCCCTGCGCATCCGGCAGGTCAAGCACGCATACGGCCTTTAATCCGTTGACCGGAGTATGGCAGCCGAGGTTGCGCCAATGCCTGCCACCATCTTCGCTTAAAAACACGGCGCTGTTTGTTGCGGTAATAAGAGTGCCGGGACGGGACGGATGGGTTTCCAAATCTTTCAGCATCTGAGGTTTTTTTATGAAGGATTTTTCGCCGTCGGTTATCTTTTTTATCACCTTTATCGGAAGGCCGTCGTTGATATAATCAAATTTCGTTAAATTATCTGACCGCGTAATGCCGCTATCGGTGAGGAAAAACCATGTATTCCCACTTCTGATAATTTTCCGTACGGCCATCGTATCCCAAATTTTTTGGGTGGACACGGCGGTAAGTTTATATAATCCGTCTCGCGTACCCGCCAGAAGAAAATCCTGCGCATGAACCGACATCGCAGTAATAAATGCCAAAACAATCAACAGCCGTTTCATAAAGAGTAATTATAACCGATATAACAGCGGGGGTCTATGGAAACCTTGCCTATTTTACCTAAATTGACTACAGTGTTGCTTATGGGAAAGAAACTATATACATTAGCAATTTTACTGATGGCACTTGCAGTGTCATTGTTTTCATGTGCGACCGGCAATAATATTGCAGTGCCGGATACGTCGTTGAGCGATACAAGAGAGCTTGCGGAACAAATCGTCAGGGAGTTAAATTACGTAAGAACAAACCCTCGGCGGTATGCAACGGAGGTATTGGAGCCGCGCCTTAAATACTTTGATGGCAATATGTATGACGAGCCGGGAAAAGTCCGGCTATTGACCCAAGAAGGCATTACGCCGTTACAGGAATGTATACGCGTATTAAAAGACACTGCTGTCGCGGAACCGTTAACCTTGGAAACAGGATTATGCCGTTCGGCGCAATGGCTTGCGAATGATCAGGCATGCACCGGAGGGATGGGGCATACAGGGAGTGACGGTTCCGATCTTGTTACCCGAATCAATCGATATGGAACATGGGGAATTCTCTGCGGTGAAAACTGTGCGTATGGTAGTATTACGGCGCGGGACATTGTCGTACAGCTTTTGATCGACGATGGAGTACCGAGTAGGGGACACAGGATTAATATCCTAAAACAGGAGTTTAAGAAGGTCGGTATTGGTTTTAACAAGACCGGAAATGCACCTTACGGTGCCGTTACTGTAATGGATTTTGCGGGCAGTTATACGGGGATCTCTAAAAACTCCAGTTTTTAGGGATTCTTAAAAGCTCGTTTTGTTACAATTCTGCTTCTTTTTTTATCGATACCTCTTTTATTTGTGACGTATTTACTGTATAATACTCTTTATTCGTGCGGTTTAATACCTTCCGTTCATCGGCAATGCTCTGCGTTATAACAAGCGGTATTAAAGCCGACTGCAACCACCTTATGAAAACAACATACCTAGACGCTCTGCGCCGTGGTATGTTGTTTCAATAGAGAGTAGTAAAAACAACAAAGCATTTTACCAGGAGCGGGTATGGAAACAGGTAAAAAGATATTTGGCAGCAAAAAAAAATATAGACCAACGGTAAATTTATGGAGTAGTGTCCGTATAAAATTTATCGTTATTATTGTTACTATTTTGCTTGTTGTTATTATCAGTGTTGCCACAGCTCTCGCAATTGCCATTATCCGCCCTTATAAAGATTTACTTTCAAACAGCCTCTTGTTGCAAACAAAAATATTACTTGATAATCTTGAATTACGGGTTCAAACTCATTTTTCTAACCCCACTCAGGAGGATTTTGATCTTTTATTATTGAATCGTGTTACTTTCCCCGAAGCAAAATATGTTGTTGTCACAGGTAGAAGCACTCTTCCGGGACAGACGGGGCTTCACTACGTCCTTGCAACTGATTATCAAGATATCACTAAACTGATTAATACCCATCGATATATTCCCGGGGAATCACAGTTTTATCCTGAAGGAATTGAAGAAATCCTTCAAAAGCTGATGTATATTAATGATGAAGCCTCAACAATCGTTCAGCAACATATCGACTCGATTCAACTGCTCACAAATGAGATGGAAGGGTTGGATATACATCGCGATTCGTACATGCTCAAGCGCCAAACTGAAATCCAAGCAAATATCAGACATCTGGAAGCAAAGCTGCAATCTAATCTTTCGGCACTGGCCGATCAAGGTTTTGGTTCCTACCCTGATTATTCCATGCAGAATCTTTCAAAAAAACGGACAGAATATTTATTCTATGAACCGATTATCTATTATAACCCTGAAAAACCGAAGGAGTGTGTTCAAGGAATTGTATTTGTTGATATTTCGGTAGAGGGGCTTTTGGAAAAAATAAATGAACAGCAAAACCGATTAATTCATATCATCGTCCAAATCTCATTGATAGTATTGATTGCGGGTATCTCTACTGCATGGTTCCTCAGTTCATTATTTGTACGGCCGCTCGGTTTGTTGGCGGCGCACGTCGCATTAATTCGCGATACCGAAGATAAAGAGAAGTTAGCTGGTAAGTCGGTTCAAGTTACCTCACGAGATGAATTTGGAATGTTGGGAACAACGATTAACGATATGACTGAAAGATTGGCTGCCGCTGCTGCTATTTCTAAAGATTTAAAGGTTGGAAAAGAGATACAAAAGATGTTTATCCCGCTGGATCTTAGTTCCTCCGGCAGGAAGCTGACAACTGGCAGTCATCGTGACATTTATTCTGAATTTTTCGGTTATTACGAAGGCGCCCACGGCGTTTCAGGTGATTATTTTGATTATAGAAAATTGGATGCCTTCCACTATGCCGTTATAAAGTGCGATGTTGCAGGAAAAGGGGTTCCTGCTGCCCTTATTATGGTAGAAGTAGCGACTTTATTCCAAAATTATTTTCAAAATTGGAGCTATAAACGAGACGGCTATAATCTCAGCGATATTGTTATGCGGATTAATGACGTTATCGAATCGCATGGGTTTGTGGGGCGTTTCGCTGCATTTAGTCTTTGTATTATCAATATGCGTGTTGGCGATGCTTATTTCTGTAATGCAGGTGATAATATCGTTCATATCTACGACAAACAGGCACGGCGCTTGAAAAGCTATACGTTGCGTTCAGGGTCGGCTGCCGGAGCATTCTCTTCGGAAATGATAAATCTTAACGGTGGGTATCCCGTAGAGAAAATACACCTGAATTGTGGGGATATACTGTTTCTTTATACTGACGGTATTGAAGAGTCCAAACGCAAGCTTCGTATCCCGCTTTCGAAGCCGAAAGACGGTGCCGATGCTATATTATCGGAGGATAATGGTGACAACAATCATCTGATAGGTACCGACAGTGAAACATTAGGAAAAGATAGGGTCGAAGCGATTATTGAAGCGGTTTTTGCTCGAAAAAAGTTTACGCTCAAAAAACGGCAGAGCGATCATATTTATGAGCAGATGGACTTTGATTTCTCTTCGTGTAACGGGACGATTGAGGATGCTGTTCTGGCGCTTATTTCAGTTGAGAAAGTCTTTAGAATGTATAAAGACAGTTCCGCGCAATCTTTTGATTGCGTCCAAGTAGATAAAAAAATCGATGCGTTCTTGAGTAAGTGCTTTCTGCAGTATGATATTTACTGTTACGATAAGGAGCCTCATCCTATTTACGATGAATATTTTTACTACAAACAAATAAAAGAAGATATTCAATACGATGATTTGACCATTCTTGGTATTGCACGCAGGGTACCCGTTTAAACGCCTGTTACAGGGCTGTGTATAAGTTTTATATGAATATTGTCAACTCTTACTTGACATTTTTCCAATTGTGTTTTATTTTATACCAAGTACATCGCAGGGTAGAGCAGTTGGCAGCTCGTCGGGCTCATAACCCGGAAGTCGTAGGTTCAAGTCCTACCCCTGCTAAGTTTAAAAAAAAGGCATCCTTCTTTTGGGGATGTCTTTTTTTTTAATCAGGAGGTAAGATTATGGCTATTGTTGAACGTTTGGCAAAGCATGTTGCTGATTTTGGTGTTTTGTATACGAAAATACACAATTATCACTGGCATGTCGGTGGACTTAACTTTTTGGTTATTCATCAAATGACTGATGGTTATTATGAAGATGTTGCAGATAGCTACGACTCTCTTGCTGAACGTATCTTGCAGTTGGGCGGCACCGCTCCTGCTTCGTTGAAGGAATATTTGGCTCTGACCAGTATAAAAGAGGAGACAAAAAAATCTTTTACAGCAAAAGAAGTTATTACCGGCATCAAAACCGATTTTGAATACTTAGTGGCTGAATTGCACGAAACCCGTAAGGCAGCTGCCGATTCGAATGATGCTGCTACCGATTCTCTTTTAACTGACATAATTGCCGGTCTCGAAAAGAAAATCTGGATGCTAAACGCCGCCCTTAAATAACGTTTTTGATATTTTTTTCAATGCGCGAGATTTTGTGTAAAATTTCGCGCATTTTTTTTATCTCAGAGAAAGGACAAAATGCATCAGGCTAAGTAGATAAAATGGCGGAAAAATTGATGCTATCCTTGACAGTTCTGGCCGAATAGCATCAATTTTTCCGCGGGGTTCTTAAAAACCGGCCTGATGCGTTTTGCCCCAAAGCGATAGATTGACTTTTTTATAGTGCTATAGTATAGTCCTCTGTCTAGTATATTGAGGAAGGTTTATTTTCAGCCGCTAAAGATAGCGCGGCTGAAAAACACGGCGAGTTCGCTTTCGCGAACGTCGCTTATTGACGTATGCGCGTTCCGCGCATCAATGCAACAATCTCCAAAATTGATATTTTGTTCGGTCGTTGCATTTTAAGGAAATTTTGCTTTCCTCGCTATCCCAAGATCTTTTAGGCGGGTAATGCGCCTGATAATTATATATAGAAGGAGTCTAGTTTTATGAAACGGACATTTCAACCGAGCAGAACAAAACGCTTGCGCCGTCATGGATTTCGTGCGCGTATGGCAACACGCGGAGGACGTGCAGTTTTAAAGAGTCGCCGTGCAAAGGGGCGCTATAAGCTTTCCGTATCCGACGAAAAAAAGAGTTACTAAGAGTTTAACACATGGAACGCTCTTGTTTGCCTAAAGAAGAGCGTCTTTGCGGCGCCGCGCGGATACGGACTCTGTTTAAAATAGGTCTCCGCTATAGCTGCGACGGCGCAAAGTTGTTCGTTTTACCGAATAAATTACCATACAATCGTTTTGTTTGTACATTTAAACGACATTACGGTTCCGCCGTACAAAGAAATAAGGCTCGTCGTTTATCTAGGGAAGTATACCGTCAAATGAAATCCCAGCTTGTAATAGGAAAGGATATTATTTTGCTTATATTCCCCGGTGGCGATACTTTTTCTATACGGACAACGCAACTACAGTGTTTGTTTAAAAAAGCGGATATGTTTTCTATTCGATCTCAACAATATGAAACACAATTATCTGAAAAAGATTGAGCGTTTTTTTACGTTTTTGTTATGCGCGGGGGTAAAGGTGTACCAAAAGTGTATTTCTCCCTTATTCCCGCCTTGTTGCAGGTATTATCCCACCTGTTCTCATTACGCCCTTGAAAGCCTGACAAAATATGGGCCGGTTAAGGGAGGGTATTTAGCGGTAAGACGAATTCTGAGATGTCATCCTTTTCACAAGGGAGGGTATGACCCCGTTCCCTAGGAGATTCGTTTATGAATAAAAATACAGTTATTGCAATGGTGCTTTCCGGTCTTGTCATTGCAGCTGCGATGTTTGTGCAATACAAATTTTTCCCCCCTGCCCCCGTACAGCAACAGCCGTCTACCACCGCCTCTGTAACGGAGCAACAGGCAGCAGTTCCGCAAAATACTTTCGTAGCGGAAAATATGCCTGCCGATTCAGCTGTGCTGGAAGTCCCTGATGAAACTGTTATCGGTGAACAAATCGTTACGATTAAAACCAATGTTGCAGAAATTACGTTTACAAATCGGGGCGGCGATATCATTTCGTATAAGTTGTTGGAACACAATAATTCCAAGGGTGATTCCCATGTAGAAATGGTAAAAAACCTAACCGATCGGAATAGAGCGTTTTCGATTGCGCTTGGCGGTGCTCAAGCTCCCGCTTTAAATCAATTCTTTAATGTCAAAGAAGAAACGGTAAACGGAAAGCAGACTGTCGGCTTTTTTAAGACAATTTCGATAAAAAACCAAGACGGTTCCATATCTTCGTTTACACTTGCAAAAAGATATACCTTCCTGCCTGATGATTATATGTTCGAACTTGCCGTTACGGTCAGCGGCGATGCCGATATGAAGGGGTTGAATTTTGATAATGCGGGGTATACATTGCGGACAATGCCGCAAATCGGTCCTGATTGGGATGTAAAGGCGGATCGCTACGAGTATCGTAACTTTTTTGCGTATATAGACGGGAAGAAAAAAGATGCTACATTAAAAGCCAATCAGACTAAGTTGATTACGGATTCCGTTCCATGGGCAGGCATTTCGGGAAAATACTTTAGCCTTATCGTTATTCCCTCAACCCCTGCGCAGCAGATCCTGTATTCTGCCGCGCAGCCTAACGCAGATAGGGTACAAGACGGGCAATTGTTTTTTTTGCGCCCTGTTATTACCGGTAATAAGGTAACCGATGTGTACCGTATCTACCTCGGCCCGTGTTCTGAAAATATTTTAAGCACTTATAATATTCCGTCAAAAAACAATTACAATTATGACAATCTGCGTATTGATACGGTTGCTGTTTCAAGCGGTATTTGGCGTCCGCTTGAAGTGTTGCTTAAATGGTTATTACAATTCTTCTATAAACTTATCCCGAACTGGGGTGTTTCGATTATTCTTGTAACGATTTTGATCAAGGTTATCTTTTTCCCGCTTACTAAGAAGAGCTCGGAATCAACGCAGCAGATGCAGAAAATGCAGCCAAAGATTAAAGAGTTGCAGGAAAAATATAAAGGCAAGCCTCAAAAGCTGAATGAGGAAATGGCAAAGCTTTATAAAGAAGCCGGTTACAATCCGCTCTCGGGTTGTCTACCGCTATTGATCCAATTGCCGATATTATTTGCGATGTACCGTCTGTTTAATAACTATTTTGAATTCCGCGGCGCTATGTTTATTCCCCATTGGATACCGGACTTATCTATCGGTGACAGTGTCTTGCAGTTCCCCAGTCCTATTCCCTTCCTCGGATGGACGGATCTGCGTATCTTGCCGATTGTCTATGTGATTTCGCAGATGGTCTTCGGAAAAATAACGCAGACACCGACAAACGATCAGCAACAAAACAGCACAATGAAAATTATGATGTATGGTATGCCGTTGTTCTTCTTCTTTATGTTCTATAATGCGCCGTCAGGGTTGCTACTCTACTGGACATGCACGAACTTCTTAATGCTTGTTCAGCAGATGATCATTAAGGCAATGATGAAGCAGAAAAAGGAGGTTCGGAAATGATTTATGAATTTGAAGGAAAAACCGAACGTGATGCTATAGATAAGGCAATTGCCGAGCTCGGTGTAGAGTCTGATCAATTTGATGTGGAAATTGTTGAAATTCAGAAAAATTCACTTTTCAAGAAGGGGTATGCTAAAATCCGTGTACATATTGACGATAAAGCGACCGTAGAGAGACCAACTAGCGACACTCCCCTTCAATCTGGACCCGGTCGAGAGGCTGCTACGGATAAAGAGGCTGATTTGGTGAAATTTATCGGTGAACTCATTCATGCGATGGGGTATACCGCAAATATCGAAATCCTTTCACATGAAGAACACAAATTGCTTGTGCGGCTTTCTTCTGAGGATTCTGCGATTTTAATCGGTAAGAAAGGGAAGAATTTGGATGCGCTCCAATTGATCGCTAATGTGTATGCCGGTAAAATCGGAATTTCGGAACGGATTATGCTCGATTGCGAAAACTATCGGCTCCGTCGTGAAGAATCGCTGGTTCGACTTGCTTATACCACTGCCGATCAGGTTGTAACAACAAAGACTTCGGTCTTGCTTGAGCCAATGAACCCCTATGAACGTAGACTTATCCACAGCACACTTGCCGACATTCGGGATGTCGATACGAAGAGCGAAGGTGAGGGCTTATACAAACAAGTGCGTGTGCTGTATAAAGGGCTATAGCGGATGAGGCGTTGTCTTATTCTTCTTACCCTTTTAACAGCCGGTTCTCTTTTTGCACAGGATATCGGCAATGTACCCGATTCGGTGATTTCTGTGCTGGATTCGTTTTTATCCGCTGAGCAGCGGATAGAATTACTTAAGCAAGGACATCTTTTCCGGTCGGTGTATAATAAAGAGAACGCTGTACCGCGGCTTGCGCCGCTTTTCGCCGTGCCGCAAACATTTGCGGAAAACTGGAACAAGGGTAATCCTACTTTTTTGATAGAAGCGTTGTATGTGCATAAAAAGACGCAAGGCAATACGAAAGACATAGAGAAAATCTCCCGCATTCTCCGCTCTGTTTCAAAGCTGGAAGGACTGCAATATTATTCGAGCAGCCGCAAGAAGATGCGGACACTCTACGAGGCGTCGTATGTTATTGACGACCCTAAAACACAAGGACGGATTGCCGATCCTGTTGACAATCCTGCAGCGGATTTTTCGGTCTATGTACTGCAAAAGGATTTAACCTTCGATAAAAATATTTATCGTTACCGTTTCTGTTCTGATGCCGATTCTGCCGGTTTTATGTCTACAAATATCGATGTCTTAAAGTATTCGATATTTAAAGCAATGAAACCTGAAAATTTAGAAGTATCGATTGCAGTAACCGACCTTGGCGAATATCTACTGGTACATATGCTGACGCGTGCCGATTTTACTGCGCCTTCCATTTTTAGGGAGCGGGTACAGAATTCGTTTAGAACACGGGGAGAAGCGATTTATAATTGGTTTATTGCGCAATATGAAGACGGGGTAGCACTTTGATGGAGGAACTATGCGGTTGAATAAGATTCTAGTGCTGGTTTTACCGGTTACTTTTTTGATTATCGCGACAGCAGCTGCTGCTGCGATTATTTTAACGGGAGATTCTGAAAAAGGAAAAAAAATGAATGCGATAAGCGCTGAATTACAAAGGGACGGTATCTATGCCGTTATTGATACGAACAAAGGGGATATTGTTTTGGAGCTGTTTTATAAAGAGACGCCCCTGACGGTATGTAACTTTGTCGGATTGGCCGAAGGAACATTGGATGCGGCAAAGGGAAAACCTTTTTATGACGGTTTAACCTTCCACCGTGTTATTTCGAATTTCATGATTCAAGGTGGCGACCCTGACGGCAAGGGCACCGGCGGGCCGGGATACCGATTCCCTGATGAGTTTGTCGACAACCTCAAACACAATACTGCCGGCATTCTTTCGATGGCAAATGCGGGGCCGGGAACAAACGGGTCTCAGTTTTTTATTACCCATGTGCCGACGCCTTGGCTTGATGGAAAACATACGGTATTCGGCCGTGTCGTAAAAGGGCAGGATGTCGTCAATAAAATTGTGCAGGGTGATCGGATGAATTCCGTGTCGATTATCCGTAAGGGAGCTGAAGCACAGAAGTTTACTGCAACGCAAAAAGATTTTGATACTTATCTTGCAGGCGCTACAGAGCGGGCAAAACAACGTGCTACCCAAAAGCGGGAAAAATATGAAGCTTTGATAAAGCAAAAATTCCCCAATGTCGTTAAGACCGAAAACGGTATTTTCTATACAATTACGAAGGAAGGGAAGGGGGCAAAGGCTCAAACAGGCAAGACCCTGACGATGAAATATAAAGGTTCGTTGCTGGACGGCACCGTATTTGATGATTCCGATATGCATGAACCGCTCAAGTTTGTTGCCGGTGCAGGACAGCTCATTGCAGGGTTTGACCAACAAGCGGTACAGATGGCAACCGGCGAGAAACGGATAATTGTTATTCCGCCGGAACTGGGTTACGGTTCACGCGGAGCTGGTGGGGTTATCCCTCCCGATAGCTATCTGATATTTGAGCTTGAACTACTGTCGGTAAAGTAATCTCCGGCAAAACCCTGTGAATTGACTACGCATTTTTTTTGTGCTAGTATTTTAAGGATATTTATCATAAATAAGGATGTAAATAATGAATGCAATTCCATTGTTGCAGCAAGCCGCCTCAGGGGGTAGTTTTATTCCGTTGCTTGCTCTCGGTCTTATCTTTGTAATTTTCTACGTTTTTATTATCGGCCCTCAAAAGAAAGAGCAAAAGAAAACGCAGGAAATGATTGCCTCCGTTCAGAAGGGTGATAAAATCATCACAATCGGCGGTATTCACGGTGTTGTTTCTTCCGTAAAAGAAACAACGATTATTCTTAAAGTTGACGATAATTGTAAGCTCGAAATGAATCGTTCCGCAATCGGCAGCGTTATATTGGACGAAAAAACGAAAGCGAGCCGCCTGGCAAATGTGCCGGAAAAGGCATCTCTGCTTTCTGCTCTCTTTAAAAAGAAAGAAAAGAAAGCTGAAGATTCCAGCTCCGAAAAACCGCAGCCACCCGATTTTTCCGGCGGAGCGGAATAAACGTTTCCATTATCATAGGAGCGTATCAGCTTATAAATCGTTCGTGCTGTGCCTAACCCCCAGTATGAACGTTTGTTTCCGTTAGATGAGGAGATAGACATGAAAAAGCGAACTCGATTCGTGATTGTTCTGGCTGTGTTAGGCCTCTGTTTTGTGTTTTTGTATCCCACCCTTAAATGGTATTTTTGGACAGATAAAGACGATAAGGCACTGGCGCTCGGTTCCAGAGAAAAAATTAAAGATTATGTCATAAATATGACAAAAACGGATATTGATGCATTAATCGCATCTGCAAAAAAAGGTGATTCCGAGCCGGTTTCAGCAAAATATGATCCGCTTATTAAGGCTGCAAAGAAGAATTTAAAGGATCTCGGTAAGGAACGTCCATCGGTCTGGACAGCGAGTGCATTGCTCGCAGCATTCCCTGGGAGTTCTGAAGAGAGGGCTCGTTCGGCAATGAGTTCTATCCTAGAGGATTCATACCGTAGCAAAATACTCGGTATTAAAAACGCGCAAGCAAATGCCGTAAAACTCGGGCTCGACCTCTCTGGTGGTATGAGTATTATCATTAAAGCAGATTTAAGTGCAGTAACCGGCGATAGTGGGGATAGCAGTACTTCGGCAAAAAAAGAAGCGATGAATTTAGCTATTGATACCATTTCGAGCCGTATCGATAAGTTCGGTTTGACGGAACCTGTTATCAGGCAGCAGGGTGAAGATCGTATTTACGTTGAGATTCCGGGTGCTGCCGATGCCGACAAGATCAATTCTATTATCATGGGGCGCGGCTTGCTTGCATTCCATATTGTAGACGATGATGCGACTCAAGCTTTTTATTCCTACTATAATGCCAATCCAACGCGTACTTTTGATGCGGACTATAACCTTATTGATCCTTCGATTATTCCTGCAGACACCAAGGTACTCGGTGTATATAGCAAGGATGTGTACGGTTTGGATGAACGGCAAGGTTTCCTTGTTATAAAGAAAGAAGCAGCGCTTGAAGGTAAACACTTGCAGCGTGTAAGCACAACCACGAGTCAAACCAATGAACCGCTGGTTGTATTTGAACTCGATAAGGAAGGTTCGGAAATCTTTGCAACCGTCACTACCGCAAATCAAGGTAAACGGTTGGCTATTGTATCCGACGATAAGATTAAATCGGCGCCGAATATCAAGGAGCCGATTACCGGCGGTACGGGAACTATCAGCGGTTTCAGCGCGGACGAGGCGGAAAACCTTAAAACAATTTTGCGCACTGCATGGCTCAATGTACCGCTCGAATTGGAAAACCAGCAGGTAATAGGCGCCAGCATGGGAGAGCAAGCCATCAATCAGGGATTAATGGCGTTGCAATGGGGATTAATTGCAGTTTTGGCGTTCATGCTGATTTGGTATCGCGCAGCCGGTATTAATGCTTGTATCGCGCAGATATTGAATCTTTATATCGTATTCAGCGTGCTTTCAGCCTTTAATCTTACGCTTACACTTCCGAGTATTGCCGGTATGATTTTGACGATTGGTATGGCGGTTGACGCAAACGTTGTTATTTTTGAAAGAATTAAAGAAGAACTTGCCCTGCACAAAAGTAGAGAAGCAGCTATTCAAACCGGTTTTGATCATGCCTTCTGGGCAATTATGGATTCCAATATCACTACCTTTATTGCAGCCTTGTTCTTATCAATATTGGGAACCGGCCCGATTAAGGGATTTGCTTACAGCTTGACAATAGGTGTTGTTTCTTCCGTATTTACAGCTCTTTTTGTTTCACGGCTTATCTTTGATTTTGGCACGGAAACATTACACCAAGAAAAGCTGCACATTACGTGGAGGTCGCTCGCATGAAAAAAACGATAAAATTCAGCAAGCTTTTTGCCGTTATGGTTGTTTTGAGCTCTGCTCTTATTATTTCCGGAATTGTAGGTTTCTTTACTAAAGGTATTAACTTCGGGATCGATTTCCAGGCAGGGTTTATCGAGAAAGTACGATTTGCTCCTACCGCATTTATTTTAACGTATGATGGCGAAAAAAATATACAGGTAGCACAAAGTTCCCAAGGAATTGATATTACCGTTATTTCGGTGGATACTGAAAACAAGGTTGTATCTTTTAAGTATACTGAATACCCCACAGTTGGGCAGTTTATTGAGGCCATACAACAGCAAATTGATGGTGTAAAGGTTAAGGCACTTGCAAAGACCGATACCGCATTGCAAAGCGTGTTTATTACCTCAGAAACATCTCGCCTTACGACGGAGCCATTCCGTGCGCATTATATTCCCGAGCAAATACAACCGATCGATGCCGATGAGGTGCGTCATGCACTTGCTTCCATCCCTTCGGTTTCAGTACAGCAAGTTGGTGAATCACGTGACCGCGTGTTCCAAATTCGGTTACCTGATAACGGCACATACACCAATGCAAACGCTGAACTGCGGGCTTTAATTAATACTGCGCTGGTAGCTGCTTATGAAGCGGATAATTTTGCCGTATTGAGTACCGATTTTGTCGGCTCTCGCTTCTCCGGTTCGCTTGCTCGCCAAGCGGTACTTCTGGTAATTGGAGCATTGTTCTTAATCTTCATTTATGCTTTAGTCCGTTTCCGTTGGACATTTGCATTAGGCGCCGTGCTTGCTTTGGTTCACGATGTTCTGATTATGATCACCTTTATTGTGTGGACGCAGATGGAGTTTAATTCCACCACCATTGCGGCAATTCTGACAATTGTCGGATACTCAATAAACGACACGGTTGTCGTATTTGACCGTATCCGCGAAAATATTCGGCTTAATCCAAAGCTTGCATTGGTTGATGTTTTGGATCTTGCACAAACCGAAGTGTTGAGCAGAACAATTATCACAACCGTTACGACAATGCTTGCCGCTGTTTCGCTTTATATCTTTACATCCGGTAGCATGAAAGACTTTGCGCTTGCCTTATTGGTAGGTATGATAAGCGGTGTATATTCGACAATCTACATTGCCGGCGCTTGTATCACCTTCTTTTCCGGTAAAAAGCACGCAGGTGAGTTAGCACTTGGTAGTACTAAAAAAAGGCCGGTTGCCGAGGTAACCATATAATCACTGATATACCTCTAAAGATTGTAAACCTCTAAAAACGTGAGTTTTTAGAGGTTCTTTCTTTTCTTATTTAGTCAAAAAACAGACAGAGCCCATAGACTTCTCTACATCCGGCATTTTTTAACACATGGGCACAGGCTTCAAGCGTTGCGCCGGTCGTCATCACATCATCGAGCAGCATGACTTTGTCGGGAACGGCCTTCGCCGAAAATGTAATCTTCCCCTGTAAATTCACTGCGCGATCGGCCTTGGATAACTTTTTTTGCGGAATGCCGTCCTGTCGCTTTAAACACCGGTATATCGTCAGTTCCGGATAAACCGCTAAATCCTTCGCAAGATCTTCAATTTGATCCCAGCCTTTTTCCCATAGTTTTTTGGGACGCGGCGGCACCGGTACGAGCGGTAGACTTGCAAACTCCGGATGCTGTGTGAGAAAGTTGTGGATAAGCGGTGCAAATACGGTGGAAAAGGTTCGAATACTATTGTTCTTCCAAACAGGCAGCAATTTTTGGCCAAGACCGATATAGGGAAAAAGCGTAAAGATACGATCGCAAGCAGGCCGCGGTTTTTCTGCGGTTTCATCCTTTACAGGCCTGCAGCGGGTACAATACTCGTGCTCGGAAATGAGGATTTTCCCGCAGTGCTTGCAGCGAGGCTCGGCTCGGCATAAATGCTCCAAATCATCGGAACCGATATACGGCTCAAATTCCGTTTGAATACAATGGCTGCACAGCGGCAGCCCTGCCTCGCTTGCGTTCCCACAGAGGATACAAGTCTGCGGGCACAAAAGCCCGCTGTAACATTTACGTAATACATTCTTCACATGATACAAAGGCACGATGCGTTTCATATAATCTCCTATAACAGGGTCGACCTTTTGCAGCCTTATTATGGTCTTATATAGCACGCGAAGGAAAATGGCTTGTATTTATTGATTTTCTGCAGAAGATTTTTCAGAATTTGAAATTATACCAGCCTTTTGAGTGTCAACTGCCGCTGAGTTATCTTTTTCAGCTTGTGTTGCTGCCGTCTGACTGTCTTTTTCAGCCTGTTTTGCAGCGATGGCTATTTGTAGCTGCTTTTGCCGGTTTTCTTCAAGCTGATTCGTATCGTTAAAAAAGCTATATGCCTTTTTTATATCGTCGTAATGAAACGGGATACTGTCGATATAGTCGTCTACGGTCAATTTCCCATCGAGGGTCTCTACTTGGAAGCCTTCAAGCAACAGGTATTTTTTTCCGTCCTTCAGCAAAAAGTTGAACCGTACATGGTTTGCAATTTTTCCTTTGGCAATGAGCCTACTTATCGTCTCTTTAGATGATGCATAGACATAGAGGGTCGTTTCACCAAGGTAACGCTGTCCGTTTTGCCTATGCTGGGAATCGGCTATATTGCTTATGGTAAAAAAGCGGTCGAGTATGGCCTTCATTCCGTTGTTTACGGAAAAATCAAACCGATAGGTATACAGCATTGTATCGACTTTAAAACTGATAAAATCGTCTTTTGCTTTGGGCATTACGCAACAATCAATAGCGTAGACAACGTCAAACTGATGATTTGTCGTATTGACTGTAACACCTGCAGCGACCGGTTCCGTATACAATGCCTTAGAGGGTAGCGTTGTGCAGGCTGTAAGGCAGAATGCGCAAACAGCCGCTGGAATCCAAACTGTTTTTAAAAAGTTATTCATAATATCCTCCTTTGGTCGATAAGTGCTGTTAATCAGAATTCATCATAATCAGTACATTCTCAATTTTTCCAATTATATTATATAAGTAGAAAATTTTTGTGGAAGCAGATTGCTACCCCATCAGCCCCATTAGCCGCGCTTGCAGTCCCTTGCTCTTTGCGACCTTCCGCATTGTTTGGCGGGTCTTTTCAAACTGCTTTAACAGCTTGTTTACTTCGGCGACGGATGTACCGGATCCCTTTGCAATGCGTTTGCGGCGGGGCGGCCCAATGATGTAGTGATTTTCCCGTTCTTTGAGCGTCATCGACTGGATAATCGCCTTTTGCCGCTTAAAGCCTGCTTTGTCGATATCCTCTGTAGAAATTTGTCCGGCAAGCCCCGGCATCATATCGAGCATGGATTCAATCGAGCCCATCTTTTCGACATTTTCAAGCTGGTCGAGCATATCGGAAAGGGTGAACGTTTCCGTCGCCATCTTTTTCTGCAAGCGGGCGGCTTCTTCCGCATCGATATTTTCCTGCGCTTTTTCGACGAGCGAAACAATATCGCCCATACCGAGGATTCTGCCGGCAATACGATCGGGATAGAACGGTTCAAAATCTTCGATTTTTTCGCCGACACCGACATACAGGATAGGCTTGCCGGTTACGGTTTTTAACGATAACGCCGCACCGCCGCGAGCATCGGAGTCGAACTTGGTTAAAATAACGCCGGTCAGCCCCGCCTGTTCATCAAAGGCTTTGGCGACCTCGGCAGCATTTTGTCCTGTCATCGCATCGGCGACGAGGAGGGTTTCTACCGGATTGACCGCCTTTTTTACCGCGGCGATCTCCTGCATCATCGCTTCGTCGATTTGCAGCCGTCCCGCCGTATCGACGATAACGGTATCAAAGCCGTTTTTCCGTGCATAGGTAACCGCGTTTTGTGCAACCCGTACCGCATCCTTGGTGTCTTCTTTATACACAGGTATGTCGATACGCTCCCCTAATGAGGAGAGCTGTTCCACAGCTGCGGGACGGACGAGGTCGCAGGCAACGAGCAGCGGTTTACGGCCTTCTTTCTTTAAACGGGCTGCCAGCTTCGCAGCGGATGTCGTTTTACCGGAACCCTGCAAGCCGAGGAAGAGGATAACCGACTGGGTGTCGGGGCCTTTCAGTTGCAAGCTTTTCTTTTCATCGCCTAAAAACGAAATAATTTTATCGTGAACAATCTTGATAAATTGCTGACCGGGATTAACCGATTTTAATACGGTTTCTCCCTTTGCTTCTTCGATTGTTGCGTTGATAAAGCGGCGTACCACGCGGAGGTTGACATCCGCTTCGAGCAGCGCAATTTTTATTTCCTCTACCGCTTCTTCAATATTTTTTTCGGTAATGGTTGCCTTGCCGCTTATCTTGCGGACAATGCCGCTAAACGTATTGGTAATTTTCTCAAGCATTTTTCATCCTTATTCGTACGGGGTGTTGATTCATGCGGGGGACGCTGATTGAGTGTTAAAAGGTGTCCAATATTTATCAGCTAAAGTAAATGGACTGAACCCCCGCTCTTGTTAAAACCAATCTTTATTGCTGTCTTCCCAGCTGAAAAATTCTTCCGGCTGAAAAAACAGGCCAAGTTCCCGCGCGGCGCTTTCGGCAGAGTCCGACGAATGGACAACGTTGATATTGGTATGCAAGGCATAATCGCCCCGGATGGTTCCCGGCTCCGCATTCAAAACCTTTGTTGCTCCGCAGAGTTTCCGCACAATCGCAACGGCATCATCTCCCTCAAAGGCCATCGCAACTACGGGGCCGGAGGTGATATACTGTACCAATTCACCGAAAAACGGCTTATCGGCGTGTTCGGCATAATGTTTTTTCGCAAGCTCCGGACTGATACGCATCAGCTTTAAGGCAACCAGTTTGAGCCCTTTTTTTTCAAAGCGGCTTAGCACTTCTCCTGCAATCCGCCGCTGCACCACACCCGGCTTCATCATTACAAATGTTCTTTCCATAATCTCTTTTCTCCCATTTTTGGTGATGTCTTAAAAGTGTTTTCCTTTTCGACATTCCCCTTAATTGACACTCACTTTTTCCAGCTTCCAGATATCCCGCACATAGTCTTCGATGGTACGGTCTGAACTGAACTTACCCGATCGGGCGATGTTCAGAAGGCACATTTTAGCCCATTTCATCTGGTCGCGATAGTATTCGACAATTCGCTCCTGCGCTGCTGTGTATGCATCGAAGTCCGCCAGTACGTAATAGACGTCCGGCCGCTGACCTTCCACGCCGTATACCAGCGAATCATACAATTCTCTAAAGCTGTTGTCAAAGGGCGGCGTATACGTCCCGTCGATAAGCTGGGTCAGCGCTCTCGCCAATGCAGGATTGCGGTTCAGGTATTCTTGCGGATTATAGCTGTGCTCGTGCTCGATTTTTTGAATCTCATCGGCGGTGATACCAAAAATAACGGCGTTTTCAGCACCTACTTCTTCCACAATTTCGATATTGGCGCCGTCCAGTGTTCCGAGCGTGATTGCACCGTTCAGCATAAACTTCATGTTGCCGGTTCCCGACGCTTCCTTACCCGCAGTGGAAATCTGTTCGGAAATATCCGAAGCGGGGAAAATCTTTTCGGCAGTCGAGACGCAATAGTTTGCCACAAATACTACCTTTAATTTTCCCCGTACACGGTGATCGTTGTTGATGCGGTCGGCGACGGTATTAATCAGCTTGATGATGAGCTTTGCCCGCCGATAGCCCGACGCCGCTTTTGCGCCGAAGATAAAGGTGTGCGGGATAGGATCATACGTCGGGTCTTCGATAATTCTGTTATAGAGCGTCATCACATGCAGGATGTTTAAGAGCTGGCGTTTGTATTCGTGGAGCCGTTTTATCTGCACGTCAAAAATCGAGTTAGGATCGATCACAACACCCTGCGTCTGCTTGAGAAATTCCGCAAGCCGCTCTTTATTGTGTTTTTTTATTGCGATTAATTCGTTTAACGCTTCCTGATTATCAGCCAGTTTTTCAAGCTGCCGCAGCTGCGTAAGGTCTTTAATCCAGCCGTCGCCGATATACTTCGTAATAAAGGCCGAAAGCGCAGGGTTTGCGGTTAAAAGCCAGCGGCGCTGGGTAACGCCGTTTGTCTTATTGTTAAACTTCTGTGGATACAGGTTATACCAATCGGACAGCTCTTTGGTTTTAAGAATTTCGGTGTGCAGCGCCGCGACACCGTTGACCGAAAAGGAACCGACGATCGCGAGCCATGCCATACGGATTTTTCCTTCGCCGATAATGGACATCTTGTTGTGTTTTTTCCAATCATTCGGGTATTTTTCCCGTAGTTCCAGCAGGAAGCGGCGGTTTATCTCTTCTACAATTTGATACACGCGCGGCAGTAGCCCTTGGAATATCTCGATCGGCCATTTTTCCAACGCTTCCGCTAAAATCGTATGGTTTGTGTATGCAAAGGTTTGCGTAACAATCGCCCATGCCGCATCCCAGCCGAGGTGGTGTTCGTCCATCAAAAGGCGCATCAGTTCGGGGATTGCCACGACGGGGTGCGTATCGTTTAGCTGGATAACATTATAACGCGGGAAGTCGGAAAAATTTGTACCGTGTTTATGGATAAATGAACGCACTAAATCCTGTAAACTTGCAGAAGTGAAAAAATACTGTTGCTTTAAGCGGAGCGCTTTTCCCGACGGGCCGCTGTCGTTGGGGTATAATACGCGCGAAATATTTTCTGCGGAGTTCTGCTTTGCAACCGCAGCGGTGTATTCCATATTGTTAAAGAGCTGGAGGTCGAATCCATTGGGAGAGGAGGCTTCCCACAGGCGCAGGCGGTTGACGGTTTTGGTGCCGTATCCGATGATCGCCATATCGTAGGGGGTTGCGATAACCTCCTCGGCATTTTCCAACCGATAGCACAGGGTGCCGTCTTCTTGCTGCGTGCATATCGGGGTGCCGCCGAAGCGTACCGTTACCGCTAAATCATCGCGGCGTATTTCCCACGGATCGCGATAACGCCGCCAATTGTCGGGGTATTCCACCTGATACCCGTTTTCAATTCGCTGTTCAAACATACCGTACTGGTAGCGGATACCGTAGCCGTGTCCGGGGTAATCGAGCGTTGCAAGCGAGTCCAAAAAACAGGCGGCGAGCCTACCGAGACCGCCGTTTCCAAGCCCTGCATCGGGTTCTTCATCCTCGATGTCCCGATACGAGGCGGAAAGCTCCGTTAAAAGTTCTTCCATCACGGCGCGCATACCGGTGTTGTTCAGGTTATTCGAAAGCGCTCGCCCCATCAAAAATTCGGCAGAGAAATAATACATCTGCCGTACATCGGGTTGCTCCTGCGCGGCTCTGGTTGCGGATATGTTCGGCTGGATGCTATCCATAACGCTGCTCGCTGCGGCATCATAGAGCTCACGCTTTGTTGCCTCGGATATGTCCTTGCTGAAATTCCGTTTCAACTTGCCTAGAATACTTGCCCGTAAGGTTTCTTTTAATTGAGACATAATCTACCTCGCTATTTCAGAATTAACACGACGGCTGTCGCGGCTAATACAACATATTTTTGCTGATTTTCCGACAGCGGCGCCTGTTCGGGATCGGTAAAATCTTCCCCTGCCGGATAGGATGTATCGATCAGCCGATACCAATGCTTTCCTTGCGGAGGAGGGCATATCGTTGCAGTAACGTCTAAACTACCGCCGTTTAATATGATGTAAAAGCTGTTATCATCGCATTCGGCTCTCGTTTCCGCCGCGGAACCGTCAAGAAAATACGCTAAAAACGATGAAGGTTGGTTCCAATTGGGGGTATTGCCCTGTGCATCATACCAGCTGATATCCTGCTTACGCCGGTCTCCGGATTGCGTTCCCGTTAAAAATTCCGAACGCAGGAACGCCGGATGCTGTTTGCGCAGGCGGATCAATTTTTTTACAAAGGTCAGTATGTCGGCATTGCTTTGTGTCAGCGACCAATCGAACCAGCTTATCTCGTTGTCTTGGCAGTAGGGGTTGTTGTTTCCCCGTTGTGTCCGCAGTACCTCATCTCCGGCAGTTAGCATCGGAGTTCCCAGCGATAAAATGAGCGTTAGCAGGATGTTTTTTGCTTTTTGCTTCCGTAGGGTTTCGATGCGGGTGTTTTCGGTTTTCCCTTCAAAACCGTTGTTATAGCTGCAATTAAAATCGGTACCGTCCCGATTGTCCTCTCCGTTCTCTTCATTGTGTTTTTTATCGTAGCTTAATAAATCGTAGAGGGTAAAGCCGTCATGACTGGTAACAAAGTTGATGGAATGGAAAGGCTTGCGTCCGTTGCCGGAGTACAAATCGGCGGAACCGGTTACACGTGTTGCAAGCTCCCTAGCATGGGAGGAATCGCCGCGCCAAAAGAGGCGCACATCGTCGCGGAAGCGGTCATTCCATTCCGCCCACCTGCCGCCGGGGAAGTTCCCTACCTGATAGGCGCCGCCCGCATCCCATGCCTCTGCGATGATCTTTGTTTTTCTCAATATGGGATCTTCGGCAATATGCTCAAGGGTAGGCGGATTATCCATCAGTTTCCCTTTTTGATCCCTGCCCAAAATGGAGCCGAGGTCGAACCGGAAGCCGTCAACGTGCATTTCGATAACCCAGTAGCGCAGGCAGTCCAAGATAAAGGTCTGCACAATCGGGTGATTGCAGTTGAAGGTGTTGCCGCAGCCGGAGTAATTCCGGTAATAGCGGGCGTTATCTTCTAATATATAATAGACGGTATTGTCCAAGCCGCGGAACGAAAGGGTCGGCCCGAATTCGCTGCCCTCCGCCGTGTGATTAAATACGATGTCCAGAATCACTTCGATACCGTTTTTGTGCAGCTCGCGCACCATCCGTTTGAACTCGAATACCGCACCTATGCCTTCACGGTCGGAAGCGTACGACGACTTAGGCGCAAAGAAGGCGATGGTACTGTATCCCCAGTAGTTTTTTAACACCATGCCGGTTCGAGGATTTATTCTAGTCAATTCATGCGCGTTAAATTCCTGAATGGGCAGCAGTTCAAGGCTGGTAATACCCAGCTCTTTTAAATACGGGATAGTATCGATAATCCCCTGATAGGTTCCCTTGTGCTGTTGCGGTGCATTGGGATGGCACGAAAGCCCTTTTACATGCGCTTCGTATATGATGCAGTCCTTCAACGGATAATTGAGGGGATGGTCGCCCTGCCAGTCAAAATCATCTTGAGCTACTGCGATGCACTTGGGAAAGTGAGCAGGCGACTGTTTTGTTAAAAAAGCAAGGTCGCCGTCTATATGCGGCGGAGGTGTTTGCGTAGAAAAATTTCCGCTAAAAGATTCTGTGTTGGCAAGTCCTTGTGAGTATGGGTCGAGCAGATAATTGCCGACATTAAAACGCATTCCTTCATAAGGGGCAAATGGGCCGTCTACGCGGTAAAGATATAAGGCATTTTTCGGCAGTCCTTTTACAAAGACATGCCAGATATCTCCTGTTTTATTCGTTTGAGGATCAAAAGTGTATGAACAACAAGGCGCGGAATCTTCGGATTTTGCAAAGATATCCAACGTTACCGAAAAAGCATGTCGGGAAAAGACACTGAAATTTACGCCGTCGCAATAGACAGCAGCACCGGCTGGAAGCGGGCTACCCGGCAAAAATGATAGGTTTTCCATGAACGAAACGAAATGTAGCACGAAAAGTAAAATTATGCTATACTCTCTTCAAGCACAGGGTAATCGCACCAGACTGTTTTTTACCACCCCGCGGAATAAAGAGGTTGTTCAAGCAGAGCTGCCAAGGATGGCAGTGGTTCCATGCAGCAGCGATGTTTTGTGCACGTACAAAACTCGCCTTCAACGGTTGTACACGGATGTACAACCGTTGAAGATGGTTCAAATGCTTGCCCAATCTCCTGATTTTGCGATTCATATTTATTTGTCTGATGCGTTTGCCCGCCTTTCCTAAAAGTAGTGTGAAATTTTGTATATCTACAAAATTTCACACAGAAGGATAAAAGTTATGAAGAAGATTCCGATTGTCAGTACGGTTGTAACCACAGTAGACGCGATGCAGCAGGCGTGTAAGCAGTCAAACTTCAGTATTATCTCGCAACAATTACATGATTACAGCGAAGCGCTTGCCGCTTTTCGATACGAGATGCCGGAAATCAAGATTATCGATTTCGGTGATCCGGCAGTTCATGCGGAAAAATGCCTTAAAGTGGTAAAGGATGATCCGTGGCTGCTGTTCGGGGGCGTTATTGCAATTACCGATTCACAGGATCAAAAGGCAACGTTGACGCAGCGGAAAGAGCCTAACTTTTTATTCGTTTTAACGCGCAAGGAATTTGAACAGTATGTTGCGCAAATTATTAAAATTTTAAATTCACATGAACATTTTTTAGTCAATCGCGGTATGAACCATCCTGCGAATGAACTTGAGCATGGCAGCTTTATGAGTGAGACCGACCCGTTCGAAATTATGTTCTATGCAAATCTCATTTCTACCTACCTTTATAATACCGATCGTGTGAATGAGGCTGAACGGAGTGCCTTTCAAGGCGCGATGATGGAGCTGCTGTTGAATGCCGTAGAGCATGGAAATTGCAATATCAGTTATAATGAAAAATCAGAATGGCTCAAACAGGGAAAGGATGTACTTGAGCTCATCAGGATAAAACGGAAGGATCCTGCCGTTGGAACAAAAAAAGTCTTGATTACGTATGATATTTCTCCTGAACGCACGCGAATTACCATCAAAGACGATGGAAAGGGATTTGACTGGCGTTCCGCGCTTGATGCTCCTTTTGAGGCAGGGCTGCATGGTATGGGTATTAAGATGAGTCAGAGCTTTGTAAAGGAGTTGTATTATAATGATGCGGGAAATGAGGTTTCATTCGAGGTGCCGAACCAGAAAGACAGCACCAATCTGACGCCGGCAATTCTGCGGGAACAAGAAACCTTTCATTTTAATCACTTGCAGGTCGTATGTCGCCAAAACGACGAAACAAATAATCTCTTTTATATTCGATCCGGTCGCTATGCGGTCTATGTGAATAATACGCTGCTGACAGTGTTGACACCGGCGGATATCTTTATCGGGGAGATGGCTTTCCTCACCAATGATACGCGATCGGCAACGATTGTCGCGATCGGGAACGGTACGTTGGTTAAGGTGCCTAAGATGAAATTTATGAAGCTGATCGAAGCGTATCCCCATTACGGTATCTTTTTGTCACGACTCCTTGCAGACCGCCTCGCACGTCAATCACGCGAGAGCGCAGCACTTAAAACAGAACTAAAAGCTTTGAAGGATTGATGTTCGAATAAACACATTTACAAAAAATTGCTGCTGCGCTATACTTGCACACATGCTTTCTAAAAGTTTAACGGTGCTTGAATTACTCGATCTCGACTTAACAGAACACGATGCCCTTCACCTGCATTGCGTGTGCGGGCAAAAGGGTTTGACGCGCAGTATTACCGTTGCGGATTTAAACCGTCCCGGGCTTGCGCTGTCAGGATTTTTTGATTCCTTTGCATATCAACGTGTTCAGTTATTCGGCAGAGGAGAATGCGCCTATTTGCAAACACTTATCGAAAGCAATACTCTCGAAAATATCAAAAAAATGCTTACCTACGATATTCCTTGCTGTATCTTTTCTCATAATATCCCTCCTCCTGCCGTATTTTTAGAGCTGGTGCAGGGAACGGGATGTCCTGTGCTGCAAACCGACCTTTCCTCCAGTGCGCTTTCCGTGCGGCTGATGCGCGTTCTCTCCAATGTATTTGCTCCGACAGTCGCGATACACGGTGTTCTGGTAGAAGTGTACGGGCTCGGTATTCTTATTTTAGGCGATTCGGGAGTTGGTAAGAGCGAAACGGCGCTGGAGCTTGTAGAGCGCGGGCATCGCTTGATCGTTGACGATGTAGTAGAAATCACCTGTATCAATGGTAATAGTTTGATTGGACGGGGCGCCAATAAGATGATCGGGCATCACATGGAAATACGCGGACTCGGCATTATCAATATCATGCAGCTTTACGGGGTTCGTTCCGTGCGTGAGCAAAAGCAGATACAGCTGGTTGCAAAGCTGGAAGAATGGGATTCGCATAAAGTGTATGACCGTATCGGTACCGAGGAACTTACCACCGAGATATTGGATGTAAAACTGCCGCTTTTGGAAATACCGGTAAAATCAGGGCGGAATATTCCGATTATTTTAGAAACAGCCGCGATGAACGAGCGGCTCAAAAGTATGGGCGTTTATTCTGCGAAGGAATTTAATCAAAACATTCTGCGCTGGATGGAAAGCGATACGAGCCGGGTACCGTATTATTCGGCGGATGATACCTATTAAGGAAAAACTATGGTAACAAAAAAGATTATTGTGCAAAATCGTGCCGGAATCCATGCGCGCCCCTCATCGTTGATTGTACAAACGGCAAATAAATTCCAGTCGAATATTATGTTTGAAAGAGAGAATATTACCGTCAATGCAAAATCCATTATGGGCGTGATGACGATGGCTGCAGGATATCAAACCGAGCTGACCGTTTCCGCCGACGGCGTCGACGAAGCTGAAGCGATTGCTGCACTTGAGCAGCTTTTTGCAGCAAAATTTGAAGAGGAATGACGTAACCGGATGAGTACTCCTTTATGGCTTTTTACCGGCCCCGAATTGGGGGAACGGAGCGATGCGCTTGAAGCGCTGCGGAAGAGTGCAGGAAAAAAATATGGACAACTCGACAATCATCTCTTTTATGCGGCGGATACCTCAATATCGGTGGTGTTGGATGCCGTACAGAACGGTTCCCTATTTGCGGATGCTCGGTTCGCCGTTGTAAGAAATGCGGAAGCAATCAAGAAAAAGGAAGACATACAAGCGCTTACGCAGTGGGTTGAACAGACGCCCAATGAAGATGGCGCCTTTTTAGTGTTGATTTCCGATGAAATCGGCATCGATAAAAAAATTGAAGCACTAGTACCTAAAGATCATAAAAAAATATTTTGGGAACTGTTCGAAAATAAAAAACAGGATTGGATTCGCCGTTTTTTTGCGCAATCGAGGATCAATATTGAACATGATGCTATCGATGTTCTGTTGGAGCTGGTGGAGAATAATACCGAAGCGCTTAAAACTACATGCACACATATCAGCCTCTTTTTTGAGCCGGGAACAACGCTAACGGCGGAGACCGTTGAACGTCTGCTTGCCCATAATAAAGAGGAAACACCGTTTACGCTTTTTGATGCATTGAGCAATGCCAATTTGGAATATGCGTTGAATATCCGCCAAAAGCTGACCCTTTCCAAAGAATCTTCGCCGGTACAGCTGATTGCGGGACTTACTTACTGCTTTCGACGGCTGTGCGACTGGCATGCTCTTGCGAAAACAGGCGGGATTGACGATTTCAGTTTAAAAAAAGCAGGCTTTACGTCGAAAAAAGCGATTGACCAATACCGCCGCGCAAGCAGACAATGGAACGAACAAACCGTGTACCGTATTATATCGCTCTTAAATAAGACCGATATGCAAATCCGTACGATGGGGCAAGAACTTTCGGGAGTGCTGCTCGATACTTGCCTCTACAGCATTATTTACAATCAAGGGCGTGAATTAGCCGCATATAGTAACGCTGCACAGCTGTGCTAACTATGCGACGGTAGGGTATCTTTAATTGACACAATCGCCCGCGCAGTATACAATTCCGCAATATTTTTCGAACAATCACTAAAACACAACCTTTCGAGCCTAATTGACAGGGGCGTTTGAGTTCAAAACAGGGATGATATGAGTAAAGAACAAAACAATCAGAAATTAGTACATTGGGCGGATCAAACCGCGGAGAAGATTATACGCGAGCGCGGCGATTTGGAATCTTATACGTGCGCCTCGGGAATTACGCCGTCGGGAACCGTTCACATCGGCAACTTCCGGGAAATTATCTCGGTTGATTTAGTTGTACGTGCGTTACGCGACCGCGGCAAAAAGGTACGCTTTATTTATTCGTGGGATGATTACGATGTGTTCCGCAAAGTGCCTGAGAATATGCCGGGAAAAGAAACGCTGCAAAACTATCTGCGGTATCCCATCACAATGGTACCCGACACAACCGGCCGCGACACGTCTTACGCGCGTCATCACGAAGTAGATGTAGAGCAGGTGCTGCCGAGAGTCGGTATTCATCCCGAATTTTTATATCAGGCTGAACGGTATCGCAGCGGCATGTATGCCGAAGGGATGAAAAAAGCGCTGCAGAACCGCGACAAAATAAAGGATTGCTTAAACCGCTACCGCGATGATGAGCATAAAATTCCCGCAACGGAAGAATATTGGCCGGTTGCGGCTTTTTGCTGCAACTGTAATAAAGACACTACCGAGATTGTTTCTTACGACGGCGAATACGGATTGGAATACCGCTGTACAAGCTGCGGTCATCAGGAAAAGGCCGACTTACGCACCTCAAAGGAATTAAAACTCGGATGGAGAGTTGACTGGCCGATGCGCTGGCAGTTTGAAAAAACGGTTTTTGAACCTGCCGGAAAAGACCATCACAGCCAAGGCGGTTCTTTCGACACGGCGCGGCTTGTCGCGGATGAAGTATATGATTGGCCTGCTCCCGTCAGCTTCCGCTACGATTTTATCGGTATTAAAGGCTTGCCGGGTAAAATGTCCTCGTCGAAGGGGAAGGTTATCAGTCTGTCCGATGTCTTGAACGTGTATCAGCCCGAAATTGCGCGGTACTTGTTTGCCGGAACGAGGCCGAATACGGAGTTTTCCATCAGCTTCGACTTGGACGTTATCAAAACCTATGAGGATTACGATAAAACCGAGCGTATTGCATGGGGTGTCGATAAGGCTAAAAACGATGAGGTGTATGCGAAAGAACGCCGCATCTATGAACTTTCGCAGGTTGAAGGGATGCCATCCTGTATATCGTATCAAATTCCGTTCAGACACCTCTGTAACCTGTTGCAGATCAATGCGGGAGACATTAAAGCAGTAATGAAGCTTTTGCCGGATATGGAGGAAGAACAGCGGGAGCGTTTTGAAGCACGGGCGAAGTGCGCATGGTATTGGATTACCGAATGTGCGCCGGAAGACTTCCGGTTTGCACTGCGTACCGACGGCGGCAAGGCGGAACTTTCTGCAGCCGAAACCGCTGCGCTCTGCAAAATCCGCGATGAGCTGTTACCGCAGATGGATGCGCTTGATGAAAAGGCTTTTTCAACTGCGCTGTATGATGTAGCTCATGCGTGCGAAATCGAACCGAAAGCGCTGTTTACCGCCGTCTATCAGGCGTTGATTGGGAAAGACCAAGGACCGCGCCTTGCAGGTTTTATGAAGATAATCGGAAAGGAACGGCTTGCACAATTGCTTTCATTTTATTAGAATACTGCGCAAATGATGGCACAAGGTTGTAATGCGGTTTTGAATGTACATTCTACTTTAAAAGACAGGCAAGAGGTATCCCATTTTTGCCGCTTCATCCTTTGCAGCCGGTTGTTATGTTATTATTGAATTTTTTAAACGCTCTTTTTTAAGGGCGTTTTTTTTTGTGAACACGGATGGGCATCTCTAAAAACTCGGTTAGATTTTTAGAGATGCCCGACGAGTATTTTTATAAATTGTTATACTGTAATAATTTATAAAAATACATCGCAAAAAGTTTAAGGAAAACCTCTAAAAAACTGAAGTTTTTAGAGGTTCTCGGATGCTTTAAAAAGCCGGCCGCGTTTATGTATTTAATTTAATAGAGGAGTTTGATATGAAACAAGTTATTATGGAAGCGGAATCGCTTCAAGGGTATTTGACATCGAAGGATAATGCATATCTCAAAAAATTAGATGAATTGTATAATCAGACAATGCAACAATTTACACGGCTCGATACTGCCGCGGATATAAAAGAAAAAGATGCGGCTGAAACTGAGATTATCGCATTATATGATAAAATGGGAAAGATTTTGCAGGAAATCTGTAAAGAAGTGCCTCAGCTCAAGGTGTATTCATTCATTACTGATTTTGCAAGCCATGCGGAAGCCTCTCGCGTTATGGCGAAACTGCGCAGCAGCGAAACCGGTCATAACGAATTCATCTATTATACTCAGCGCGCCTTTGAAATGCTGTTCAAACTTGCGTATAGCGGAAGCCACGAAGACAGCAAAAACTACCTTATTTCCAAAACGCCGGTTACCGTTCCCGTACAGAACTATGCCGTACATAAAATCTGCGACATCGATCATAAGATAGAAAATACCGTCATGTGTGTTATGCTGCGCGGTGCACTCCTTCCGTCGATGATTATGTCCAAGGAGATTGAAGAATATTCCTCACACGGCTATGTAACCCCGTTCGCACTGTTTAAGATTAAACGGGATGATACAAAAAAAGTCGACGATATGCAGTACGTACTCAATTTGGATATGTCGTATTTCAATTTAGAAGAATTGAACGGAAAAGACCTGATCTTTGCAGATCCGATGAATGCAACCGGCGGCAGTTTGATTACTGTTGTCAAATACCTTGAACGGCAGGGAGTGAAACCGAAATCGATCAGCTGCTTCCATGTCATCTCATCGCTCAAGGGAGCTTTGTGTGCCGCCCGCGCTTTAAAGAACTGTACGGTGTATACACTGTGGATGGATCCTGCACTGAACTCCGCCGCGTATATTCTTCCCGGGCTGGGAGATGCGGGCGATAGGATCAACGGGATTGATGAAGCTGAACATCCGCGGAATATGATTCAGCTTATTGCGGATTACGGCGCGACTATTGCAGGTTTGTATCGTCATCAGTTGAGAGCGATTGAGAATGTGGTGCTTCAAAATAAATAAGCGTATCGATGAGAGAGTGGTTCAATTGACGACGGGAGCGGTGGTTCAACGAATTACAGCTGTTAACTCCGCTGAGGACGTCTACAATATTGTCGATCGAGTACCGAAAAACAGCATACTGTTTGTTCTCCTTTTTTTTATAACCGCTGCCGGTCTGTTTGCAAAGGGCAGTGTTGATTCCGAGACAGCAAAAGCCTATTTTGAAATTGCTCAAGCCTATACCGAGATATCCAAGTACGACAAAGCGGCGGAATTTTACCTAAAGGCGGCAAAAGATCCTGCGCATAAAAATGCGGCGGAGTATAATTTGGCACGAGTGTATGGGCTGCAAGGCGATTGGGAAAAGGCAAAGAATATTTTTGAACGGCAATACAAAGAAGCGCCCGGTAATGTGTTGATTGCAAAGGCGTATGCCTACAGCCTTGCAGCAACCGGCGACGAAGCGCGCGCCTGTGAAATGTATAAAAAATTGTACGATGAGGATTCGGAAAATCCCGAAGCGGTGCTCAATTATGCCCGTATACTGATTCTTTCCAAACGGTACGACCAAGCACTTTCTTTTATTGAGGAGATGAAAACTCGATTTACCGAAAGCAGCGAAAACAAAGCCTTTGCCGAACTCGAAGAAAAAATCAAGAAAGCGCAGGAAGAGCCGGAAAAACAGAAAAAAGAACCGCAGCATCAGGAAGAGCTGAATAAAGACGGTAAAGCGCAAGAAAAGCAGGATAAAGAAGAGCGGAATAAGGGCGGTACCGAAAACCGATCGGGAAAAGCCGCCTCCAATTCCAAGGCTGAACCGAGTACTAATTTTGAAAAGGCGAAGGTAGATGAAAGGTAGATGATAAGAAAAAAGCATAACAGGTTTGTCAGCAATGTAGGGTTTATTCTCGCTTGTGTCGGCTCGGCTGTCGGTATGGCGAATGTGTGGGGTTTCCCCTACAAACTTGGAAGCAACGGCGGCGGCGCCTTTTTGCTCATCTATATCTTATTTGTTATCCTTTTCGGATATGTCGGACTTTCCGCAGAATACGCAATCGGCCGCCGCAGCGGTACGGGGACGCTCGGTTCCTATGCCTATGCGTGGAAGCACGGCCGCAAAGACCTTGAGGGCATCGGTAAGATAGTCGGATGGCTGCCCTTGGCGGGTTCAATTACAATCGCCATCGGGTATGCCGTTATCATCGCGTATGTACTCAAGGCTTTTACGCAGTCCGTATTGGGCAGTATTATGACGGTAGAACCCGGACAGTGGTTTGAATCCTTTGCCTTTCAGCAGTTCAGCGTTGTGCCCTATCATATGGTTATTATTATTGTAACGCTGCTGACCATTGTGCTCGGTGCACATACAATCGAAAAAACAAATAAAATAATGATGCCGCTTTTTTTCATATTGTTTGCGGCATTGGCAGTTCGTATGGCATTTTTGCCCGGCGCTTTTGCAGGGTATACGTTTTTATTTACCCCCGATTGGAATCATTTAAAAAATCCGTCCGTGTGGATAACCGCGATGGGGCAGGCCTTTTTCTCATTATCTATTACCGGCTCGGGAATGATTGTCTACGGCGCTTATTTAAGTAAAGATCATGACTGCGTAGCTGGAGCAAAAAATACCGCACTGTTCGATACCATCGCGGCGATTGTTGCAGCTCTTGTGATGATCCCTGCGTGCTTTGCTTATCGGATGGATCCCGCAGGCGGTCCCGGTTTGCTATTCGTTGTCCTTCCTTCCATTCTTCAAAAAATGCCCGGCGGCAGAATATTCGGTATCATCCTGTACCTTGTCGTCGTGTTCGGAGGAATTTCATCCTTGCAAAATATGCTTGAAGTGGTCGCCGAATCGCTGATGCACACGTTTAAAGGCTTAAAACGCACCGCGGTGATTACCGTTCTTGGCGTCATCACCTTCGGCATCGGTGTATTTATGGAACCCATTGCAGAAACCAAGGGCGCAATTCTCGGTGGTTGGGGCGCATGGATGGATTTGGTCTCCACATATATTATACCGATCGGTGCAGTGCTCGGCGCTGTTTCCTGGTTCTGGGTAATGAAAAAAGATGAGCTTTTGGACGAAATCAACACCGGAGCAAAGAAACGCTACGGCAACGGCTGGTACTACCTTGGTAAATACGTGTACACACTCTTCGCATTGTTTTTGTGCGTTGTTGCATTGATGCGCGGCGAGGGATTTTAGAGCATAGGCCTAATCCGGCTGTTGATGATGTGTTCCGGCGAATGCTATGATAGAAAGATGAGGCTGTTTGGCGAGGTATAGTTTAGATTGAAAGCGTGTAGTTTCTATGATATTATGAGGAAAGGTCTAAGGGGTGTTATGTGGTTGACAAAATTATAGGTGACAATAATGAAAAAAAAGGAAAAAAATGGGTAGTGAAAAAAAACAAATTTGACAGAATATCACAATGGATGGGTTTTATTGGTTGTATATTAAGTATAATTATTGCAGCTTTTAATCTTTATTCTAAAATTAAACCATTACAGCATAATGTGAGCATTGCTGTTCCAAAAGTAGATATTAACGAGGATAATATTCAATTTGCTTTAGTTTGCGATAACAAGGGTGATTATGATGAAATAGTAACAGATGTAAGTTTATATTTTGTTGAGAATTACCAAAGTAATAATATGAATAATGCACACATTGCTCAATCGAAT
Organism: Treponema sp. OMZ 803; assembly: GCF_024181165.1. Classification (NCBI taxonomy): domain Bacteria; kingdom Pseudomonadati; phylum Spirochaetota; class Spirochaetia; order Treponematales; family Treponemataceae; genus Treponema; species Treponema sp. OMZ 803. Next base: position 491,742 of record NZ_CP051195.1, read on the forward strand.
GAATTAATTTTATTACCCAAAAAAGGTACTGTTAAAAATATACTTGTAGGCAAACTCGATCTAAACCGCATACCTTTTAATATTTTACTGGTCAATGATAAAACGTATACTATTGTGCTGAATATTAGTTTAGTAAAAAATGATAATGAAATAGTGACAAATGAGTTGCCTATTGGAATGATTAAAATATTGAAAAATAGTAATAATGATTTTGTCTCGGGAGATATTCAATTTATTACACAATATAAAAAAGTTGATTTTAGTAAATCAAAACCAGTTCTAACAATTACTAGTTTCCCTAGAACTATAGAATATGATACTTTTGAATTAAGCATAGTTAAGTAATCGACGAGCGATCTAACACCCGCTTCAACGCTGGCAAGCGGGATAAGTCCGTTTGCCAGCTTAACTGCCTGTTACCCGGATACCCCTCTGGAATGCTTGGAGAATAAAAAATAGTTTTTAATGGTTTTTTACTAATATCATTTTACTTTTTCGTATTCATTCTTCCTGGAATCGGAATAATTTTTGGTATTATAGAACTTAAAAATAAAATCTCAAATAAGAACGCTGTTTCTAAAAAGAAAAATAATAGATTTGGTATTTATGGTATTGTTTCAATTCTTTTTATAATTTTTCTTCTTTTTTTTCCTATCCATACAGTTCTTTCTTTAAAATATTCAAAACCGGAATCTTTATTAAACTATTTTGAAAAGAACTTTGATTATTTTGAAAAGTACAGTTTTGGTTATAGAAAGCAAGTCAAACTTACTAAGGGAGTAGTAATACGTGATTTTATGCTACTTGAGGTATTCTAATAATAGAAACGTAGCTTTGAAAAAATGGAAAGAATATGACTTTACTTATTTCAAATCAGATTATAGAACTGGAACAGACAAATGAATAAATTAACACAAAATAAAGTTAGTATTATTAGTATTTATTTCTTTATTTTCTTATTCTTATTTGTATTATCATTATGTATTTACAAAATATCTGATGGATCAATTACATACATCGAAATGTTACAAGAGGACTATTTAATAATTTTACTTGGTGTTCCATTATTTATTCTTTCAAAGCATAGTTTACTTGATAATTTTATGAGTATTATTATCATTTTAGGTACAATAATTCCAATCGGGTTTTCAGTTAAGAAAAAGAAGTTACTGCCATTTATTATCATTAATATATTATCAGTAGCGTTATGGTTCTTTATCGGAATGATTGCGTTTGGCATTAGAAAAGGAGAAGGATAAAACTTCTAACACTTACTTCAATACTGACATTTCAGACAAGCCGCAAATGCAGATTAAACGAATGTTAGACGTACACCTTTAGTGCAGGAGAGAAAAATGAAATCAACTGAAGTATATAAAACTATAAATGCAATAATTAAGGATGATTTTAAAGCATTAAGATATAAAAAAACTAAAGGTGGAATGCTTGGGTTTTATAAGCAAATAAATAAATTATATGTAATATTTTGGTTTCAATGTTCTCAAAGTGCTTTTAATTTTTATACAGGATCAAAATTTACCATCGAATTTCAGCTAAGTGAGACAGATGGAATAGGCTCTGAGGCTATTGAGAGGCATAGAATAAGTCATTATTTAACACAAGAAGAATTACAATACATTACAAAAAAAGAAAATGAAATAAGAAAAAATATGAAAAAGCCCCCTTCAAATTATTCATTGCTAAATATGTCTGATGATATTAAAAAATGGTTTATGAAAAATTACGAACCCATAAGAGATGTATATAATAATGATACAGATATTTGGCTTAGATATATTGAAGAAAAGAATATAAAAGAATGGGTTGAATATTTTAAAAATATAATCAAAAGAATAGTAGGTGTCTTGGAGCAAAAAGCAATGAGTCAGGAACGCCCATTAATAGTAATTGGTTGATAGTAACATAAAAAAACAATCCCCTTACTGCTTAATGGAATAGAACCCGTCCTCTTCTGCAACAAAACCTTCGCGGATGAGACCTTCGAGCGCTTTATCGAAGAGGAGCTTTTCCGTCTGAGTATTGCCGTACAGCTCTGCATATTCTTGACTATTGTGTGCCGTAAGGGTTCTGATAACCGCTCCCCGTGCCTGTCGTACCGAACCTTCAAACTTGGACTGTTTGGTATAATGTCTGCTTTTTCTGTTCGGATTGACGGTTTTCTTTTTTAATTCCACGCCGTAGTCCATCAGCGCGTAGTACCAAAGTCGCGGATTTTCTTTATACAGCGAGGCTTCAATATGCGGAAATAGTTCTTTATCGCTGATATCGGTTCTGTCCTTAAAAAAGAAAAAGATAAACACCGCGCGGATATTTGTTTCGATAAATGCGTTGGCTTTATTGTAGGCGAATGTCGAAATCGCGGCAGCCGTGTAGGGGCCGATACCTGAAAGTGTTTGAAGCGTTTCAGGAGCATCGGGAACAACTCCGCCGTATTCGCTTACAATGGTTTGAGCGCACTGATGTAAAAAACGCGCGCGGCGGTTGTATCCGAGACCTACCCACTGCTCAAGCACCCGCACGAGGGAGGCAGCCGCAAGGTCTTGCACTGTGGGGAACACTTCCAACCAGCGGTTATATTTTTCCACCACCCGTTCGGTCTGCGTTTGCTGCAGCATAAATTCGGACACGAGGATGGAGTACGGATCGTTCGTTGTGCGCCACGGAAAAGACCGCCCGTGTGCGGAATAATAATCTAAAATCGCTTTTTGAAAATCGCTGTAATCGGGTGTGTGTACGGATTCAAAAGTATTCATAGGTTTTCTATTGTATGGATAATGTGTATAAACTTACGGTTATAGAATTGATATCCATTCATATTGCACGCTAATGTTCAGTTTATGATATGCTTTTGTTATGCATCTGCTTTCGGAACAATGAGCGAACGCCGTAAAAGTTCGTCTATGATGAGCTCTACAATGAGATCGGGAGTATAATGCTCCGTATCGATCAGCATATCGGCAAAGGCATAATCGGTATTGTCGATATTATACAGTTCTTTGTACCGGCGGGTATCGTCGCTGTCCCGCATCGCGGTAAACTCTTTGATATGCTCAAGGCTTCCCCCCTCCCGTTGAAAGATACGTTCCGCGCGTACTTCTTCAGAGGCATAAAGGTACACTTTTAAATCCGCCTCTTTCAGCATCCAAATCGCAAGGCGGGAACCGAGTACACACGATGATTTCAGCGCCTGTTCAACTTGGCGGTTATCGACAATACGGTCAAAACTGAAATCGGTCTTTGCTTGTTCAATGACTTGCTTTAACGGCATATCCAATTCTTTTGCGAGACTTCTAAAGGTGTAATTGATGCACGGGATACCCAACGTATCGGCCAGCAAGGTAGAGACCGTTGTGTTGCCGCAGCCGGAAGCGCCTGAGATCGCAATGCGCAGCTCTTTTTTTGCAGGAATAGCATAGTCGTTTTTCATCAGTGTATCCCTCATTCGATATTATGAGCCTGCTCGCGGATATTTTCCAGAGCATCCTTAGCGGAGATTACCGCTTGTCCGATTTCCGTCAGCTGATTTTTGGAGCCGATGGTGTTAATCTCCCGATTGATTTCCTGACATAAAAAATCAATTCTTCGACCGGGAGCTTCGTTTTCCGTAATTTCTTTTTCTAAAGCGGCGATATGCGCTTTTGCCCGTATAATTTCTTCATTGATTGTATACTTAACAAGCAACGCCGCGACTTCCTGCATAACACGCTGCGGATCCGGTTCACGCTCCATCAATTCGGAAAATTTCTTTTTCAACATCGTAGAAAAAAGTTCTTCCATCCTTGCAGCGTGCCGCTCAATCTCCGCAACCGAGTTGGAAAGTACGGCAAGCATTTTCCGTATGTCTGCGGATAATGCCTTACCTTCTTCAATCCTGCACGTGTTGAATTTTTCAGTCAACTCATCGAGGAGAGGAATAAGAGCGTGTTGCCAAAGCTCCTTATCAAAGTTTTTATCGATTTGCAGCACCCCCTCTTGCCGTAAAATCAGGTCGAGCGTGATTTGATTTTCCATTCCGAGCGCATGAGCGATATCGGCGATGGATTTATAGTACGCTTGTGCAAGGGTAATATTGGGTAGAATGGGCTGCTCATTGTGTAATTTTTTTAAGCGGAGATAAAAATCGACTTTACCCCGTATAATACGCTTGGAAAAATACTTACGCAAAAACGGTTCGAGCTGAGTCATCGTAGACGGAATATTGATGTTGAGATCCAAAAATCGAGAGTTATAGCTTTTCAGTTCGCAGGAAATGTCGGTACCGTTCACAATGCCGTCAAGGTAGGCATAGCTTGTCATGCTCTTCATACGCGCGCCTTTTCGAGTAAGTCGTTATAAACGGCGCGGCCGAGTTTCCAATTATCGCCTGCTCCAACGGTGATAAATAAGTCGCCTGAACGCAGTTCATGTTCTACAAAGTCCTTTGCGTCCATAATCTCTTCAAAGTAATAAACCCGTCTGCGCCGCTTTTTCATTTGGTCGAACAAAGTTTTGCCGCTTATCGATCCGTTGTATTTTTCCCGTGCCGAAGCATATATCTTATGCAGGATCACCGTATCGGCGTAGGAAAAGGCGTCGGCAAATTCGGGAAGCAGCGCTGCGGTACGCGAATAGGTATGCGACATAAAATCCGCGATAATCCGACGTTTAGGATAAAAGTCATGTATACCTTTGAGCGTTTTATAAATTGCGGTCGGATGGTGTCCGTAATCGTCCATGAAGAGGATGCCGTTGACTTCGCCCAAAATTTCACTGCGCCGCTTTGCCCCCTTAAACGAAGCGAGATTGTTCCTGATTACGGTGAGATCGGCAGCGGTAATCTCTTGTCGTTCCTGCTTGATAAGCCCGATTACCAGCGCGATAGCGGCGGCGGCATTGAGGACGCTGTGCTCTCCCGGAATACCGATACGGAATTCTCCGCCGAAGCCGCGCAGAGAAAAGACCGACTGCCCGTTTTGGATGCCGAGGGTTTTAATCCCGTAATCGCCGTGCGCCGTTTTGCCGTAAGGCGTTAAGACAAGATCGGGACGGGAAGAAAATGTCAATTTTGCCGCCTCCCGCGCTCCCGCATCATCGGAGCAATAGATCAGTTCGTTGAACTGGGGCAGGCGGTCGATATACTGTAAAAAGGCGGTTAATATGTCTTCGTATTTAGGATAGTAGTCCTGATGATCGCTTTCGATGCTGGTAAGCACGATTTTTTGAGGATGAAAAAATAAAAAGTTGCGTTTATATTCGCACGTTTCAGCCACAAAATACTTTGAACCGTTGATAACCGTACACCCGCCGCCGAAGTTGGACACGGCGCTTCCCGCCAATACGGAGGCGCTTAAATGTAAGTCCTTTAAAAGAGTACCTGCGATACCGGTAGTCGTTGTTTTGCCGTGTACGCCTGCAATACCTGCCGAATAGCTGTGCTCGGAAAAAGCGCCGAGTGCTTCGGGATAGCTCATGCGCGGGAGATTTTGCTCCGCAGCAGCATGCAGCTCCGGATTTTTATCAGGCGTGTAAGCCGTCGAGTATATGATCAGTTGGGTGGAAGCAGGGATATTTGAAGGCGCAAAAGGACTGCTGACCGGTATATTCAGCTTACGCAGCAGTGCATCAGTATAAAATTCATCGCTGACATCGCTGCCGGTCAATATTGCACCTCGCGAAACAAGCAGCTCCGCTAAGGCCGCCATACCGGTTCCTTTTATACCGATCATATGTATATGATAACCGGAGAGATTTTCCGGCAAACGGGTTGTAATCATAGAGGAATATAATAATGAAAAAGTTTGTTTTAAACAAGGCAAAGCTTTAACAAGGGCTTGACACCCAATACCGTCTTGTGTACTATAAAACAGCCTTTGGGACTATAGCTCAGCTGGATAGAGCGTCAGATTCCGGATCTGAAGGCCGGCGGTTCGAATCCGCCTAGTCTCATTCTTTTTAAAATATATCTAATTTCCGGTTTCTTTTCTCCGTTCTTGCCTACTTGACTTAAATGCTATTTTACTTGATATGCTTAAATGCAGGTAGAAATATTTAGGAGCTATATGAAAATTGTTTTTATTACCGGTGTGTCCGGAACGATGGGATCCGAAGCATTAAAACAGATTGCTCAAACGGGAGCATTCCGTTGTCGTGTTCTATTACGACCTAAAAAGGCGAATATAAAGCTGGCAAAAAAGCTTCAGAAAAACGAAAACATTGAAGTGTTGTTCGGTGATATACAAAACTGCGAAGACTGTCTTGTCGGCGTAAAAGATGCAGACTATGTGCTTCACTGCGCAGCGATTATTCCTCCTGCTGCCGACCACAATCATGATGCTGCATTCCGTACGAATTGGATGGGGACTCAAAATCTGCTTAATGCTGTGGTAGAAAACGGACAAATCGAAAAGACAAAATTCGTTTACATAGGCACCGTTGCGGAATACGGTAATAGAACATTCAAACACCCGTGGGGACGAGTCGGCGATCCGCTTTTGCCGAGTGCGTTCGATATGTATGCGGCAAGTAAAGTAAAGGCCGAGCGTGCGGTTATTGAATCTCCTTTATGCTGGGTTTCGCTGCGGCAAAGCGGCATCTTATATGACGACGTGCTTTTCAATAACATGAATGACGGGCTGATGTTTCATACGTGCTGGAATACGCCGATAGAATGGGCAACGGCGCGTACATCCGGCCTACTTTTGAAAAATCTCGTTGAAAAAGATACAAACGGAACGCTCAGGCCTGATTTTTGGAAAAAGGTATACAATATCGGAAACGGAAAGGATGCCCGTGTTACCGGCTTTGAAACACTTGACCGCGGTTTTAAAATGATGGGACGGAGCGCCGAGGAAATTTTCCGCCCCGAATGGAATGCAAGCCGCAATTTCCATTGTATGTGGTTTGCCGATTCTCATATATTAAACAGCTATCTTGATTTTCAACATGAAGGGTTTGAAGCGTTTTTTTCAAAGCTTGAAAAAAAATTGTGGTATTTTAAATTGGGAAAACCGTTCCCGCGCCTTGTGCAGCGTTTTTCGATTATGCCGCTGCTGAACACAAATAATGCCCCGGTCTTTTGGGTTACGCACAACCTCAAAAAAAGAGTTGATGCCTTTTTCGGTTCGTTGCAGGCGTATAATGCAATCCCGCGCAGCTGGGAAAAATTCCCGTTATTGTGCAAAAATCAAAACCCTGAAACCGGTGCTGAGTTAGATTATGCGGCATTAAAAGACGAAGCATTGCTTGCGGCAAACAATATGCTTTTAAATCACGGCTATGATGAAACAAAGAAGCCGGATGAACTTGATATTGAAGATATGCAGCAGGCAGCAGCTTTCAGGGGTGGCAAGTGCAACAGTACAACAATGACCCGCGGCGATATGTACCGTCCACTGCAATGGCAGTGCCATAATGGTCATCATTTTTCGGCGACTCCGTATTTGGTGCTTAAAACAGGCCATTGGTGCCCCGAATGCTGCAGCGTACCGCCGTGGAATTTCGGAGAGCTTGCAAAACACATTCCGTTTTATGCGCAAGTATGGTACGACGACCACACGAGTGATGAAACGGAATCGTATTCAGCAGAGGATGCCCGCGATATATTCGCCTACGAAGCAGGTTCCTCTAATATACAAAGGGGATGATACGCTTCGGTTTATAGCGGGCAAATTCGTCGGGGAAGTCTTGCGCATATTTTTTATACAAGGCATGAGACCGCGGTACTAAGTTACAAGCCGTCCAAAATAAAAACAGGAAACCGGCGGATGACCATGTTAAAACCGCAAAGCCGAGCCATTCCACCAATTCACCGAAGTAGTTTGCACTGGTAACGTAGCGGTACATCCCCTTACACGGATAGTAATGCTTGCTGTCTCCATTTGATCTCAGCGAACGAATATAGGAATCGGATTGTATATTGATAAACATACCGGCACAAAATAATGCAGCACCAACGATAAAACGGGGATCGGCAAACCAGCGCACGTTATACATCTCTGCAGGAGAAAAATAAAAAATCCATAAACCGATTAAAAACGCATTGACCGTATTAAAGAGCATCCCCATTGATACTATGCTAAGCGGCATTTTACTGTTTCCCTTGAGTAGCATCGGGAAAATCAGCGTGCGCTGAATGTAGTGCGCAAGGAAGAAAGACACAAGCACTATCCGCACCGGTTTGTGTGCATAGTCGAGTATTGATAGTAAAGAAATCATAACGATAAGGGTGGGACACTCCATCAGCATCCATGCAGCTTTATTGTTAAAACTGAAGCCCCATTTTTTATTGATCAGCTTCCCGTACCCTGCCGGGATAAAATACAAGGCAATAAAACACATCAACCCTAACGCAAGCATTGTAATTTCAACAGTACAATATACAGAATATAACATTGCCACAGTATCATCGCTTTTCTTCTTTTAATCAACTATCTTTTGATGCGGAGTGTTGGGGAATGCAACTTTCCGCACGAATCAAGCGCCGGTATGAAGGGTTGACAGGCTGCATAAATACTCGTAGCTTACTTAAAAAGGCTGAATGAGATTATGGATCCTACGATACGATTGCTTCCCGCCGATGCGGTGTACACTGTGTATGAGCGGCTGCGGCAAGAGAACCCTGATCCGCGGAGCGAGCTGCATTGGAAAAATGTCTATACGCTGCTTGTTGCCGTGGTGCTTTCGGCACAGGCAACCGATGTCGGGGTAAATAAAGCGACTGCGCCTCTTTTTGAAAAAGTCGATACGCCGGAACAAATGGTTGCGCTCGGTGAAGAAGGACTGAAGGGTTATATCAATTCCATCAACTTATACCCGACAAAGGCAAAACGGATTATCGCGCTTAGTAAAATTTTGATAGACCAATATCATTCTGAGGTACCGCATGATCGAGCCGCATTGGAAAGTCTTCCGGGTGTCGGCCGGAAAACAGCAAATGTTGTGTTGAACGTAGGGTTCGGTGAACCCGCAATAGCGGTCGACACACACATCCTACGAACGGCGCCCCGTATCGGACTGTCTAACGGGACAACTCCGCTGGAAGTAGAACAAGATTTGATGCGCATAACACCCGAAGAATTTTTGCTGGACGCTCATCATTGGATACTGTTGCACGGCAGATATGTCTGTAAAGCGCGAAATCCTGATTGTGCCGGATGTAATCTTAATGATATATGCTTAAAAAACGGGGTAGGGGAGTAGAACCGTAACAAAAGGCGGCAGGAAGATTGGCTATCTGCTTCGCATTTCCGGCCTTGCTTACAATAGAGCCGTCCCCAGCCGCTGTTTTATTTTTTCATTGGTAGGGCGGACATCGTAATACGCCGCTTTAAAGGTGATTGTGCGGGCTGTAGTATCCCACAGTGCGAAATATGCAGGGAAATGCGTTTTATCGGCAAGCTCCGCCGCTCTATTTTCCGCTGCATCGAATACACGCGGAAAGCCTACGCTGCCAGGATTGACGATGCAGCAATCCTTATCGAGCGTAATCGTTTGTTCCGGTTCAGGATATAATGCGCCGTAGTCTTCTCGATCGGTGTAGTAGAAGGCAGCTTGATGGGTATGTCCGCAAAAGCAGAGTTTAAAGTTTTCGGCATATAAGTATTGAAGCGATATTGCCGTTTCTTGCCCTCCCTGCAGGTATTCGGTAAGAGGTTCCAACGGAGACCCATGTACAAGCAGCGTCTTTTCGGATAAAAAATAGAGAGGGTGCAGACCTGCCAAAAAGAATCGGCTTTTCCACGAGATAAGCTGTGCAGTCTTTTTTAGCGATCGGTGTGCGTTTTCACCGAACCAGCTGCTCGGGAGTCGCTTTAATAATCCCGCTTCGTGATTACCCGCCAGAAGAATACATGGACGGATGTGTCTTTTCAATTCTTTTATTTGCTGTATGCACGCTTCGGGATCGGGGCCGTAGCCGACCATATCGCCAAGCGAGATAAAGCCGCCATACTGCCCTTCGACGGAATCCAGCACAGCGTTGAGTGCTTCCATGTTTGCATGGATATCGGCCGTTACCAGTATCTTCATAATGAGAGGAATATATCATACCGTATGCCGGAAAAACTTACAACAAGACTTTTCAACAACCTCCGGGATAGCTTTCAATCGGATTGGAAACTGCTCTCCGAGACCGAACATTTTCTTGCTTCTACCCCCTTGCAGCGAAATTATGAACAGCAGTTTGCCCTATGGCGTAAACAGCTGCAAATAGAAAAAAATGATGCGGTACGTGCATCGATACGGGGAGAAATCATTGCATTGAGAAAAGCGCTGCGTCTGGAAGGATATGATTTATCGCTCGGTTCAATTCAACTTATTGTAGAAGATTTTGTCAACGATGATGCGGCTGCCCGCGGTTTCCAACGGGTTGTGATCTGCTTTTGCGATGCGGGGGTGTTTTGGTTATCGGGAGAAGCCAATCATCTTGAACTTGCCGGTGATCTACAGACCGAGTTGGAACGTAAACGGCTGTATGTTCATCCTGAGATGCATTATCTTTGGTTTCTATGGAAACGAAATGCTTTATTACTCAGCGGTTCCGCAACTGAAACAAAAGAAGCTTTCGAGCGGCTGCAAAAACGAGCTCAAGCAAACCCACAAAAGATATTGCGGTATCTTAAAGCGTTATAGGATCAGTCTTACTTGTCTTTTCGCTGTTATTTTAGTACCTTCATCCGTAATTAACATACTTTGATAAGGAGTACAGGGGAATTGAGTTTTCCGTACAGATAGATACTTCGTTTATAAACCGTTAGGAGATATGATATGGACATGGATTTATACATAACAAAGCATCGGGTCATGCAAGATTACCTTCGCCAGCTAACCAACCTTGTAAACGGTACTATAGACAAGGCAAATGCGCCATTAATTGCAGAGCTTATTAATAAAACAACGGGTGTATTGAATATGCACCTTGCCTCCGAGGATCATTTTGTTTATCCAAAATTATTGGAGAGCAGCGATGAGAAAATTCGATCAATTACCCGATCATATATGAATGAAATGACCGGCATAGCGGATTCGTATCTCGCCTTTCATAAAAAATTCAACACGCCGTCAAAAATACTTGCGGATATCGATGAATTTAAGCGGACTTTTAAAAAAGTTCGGGATGCACTTTTGCTGCGCATAGATCGCGAAGAAAAAGAACTGTATACGTTTACTGTTTAAAAGTTTCCTGAAAAGGCAATGCGCGGACTTGCAATTTCCTCTTTTTGCTCCTATAATTGCAACTATGCTGAGCCAACGCATCGGATTTTTGCAGTACCAACCGCCTCTTTCCAAAGTGCAGTTGTTATTTTCAGTAGCGGCATATTTGCAAAAGGTAGTTGACATAAAAATAGTCGACGCTACAATCACTCAGCAACTCAGCAACTCAGCAACTCAGCAACTCAGCAACTCAGCAACTCAGCAACTCAGCAACTAGACTGTGCCCTGATAAACGGGCAATTTTTTCATTTAAGCAACACCATTATTATTTTTTCTCATCAATTTTTGCAGACGGCAAGCGTACTGTTAGGCTTTTTTATTTTAAACCGCAAAGGGCGCTAAGTATGCGGAGAAAGATAGAGAGGAGAGTTGATAAGGATATTCCTTCTAAAACCTTAGCATTTTCTGCGAGCTTCGTGGGTGCATTAAGAAAAAGAACTGCAAAGCACATTCCCTATTCCCAAGATTCAAGTATAAATTTCGTACCACATAATTACACATTATGCATTATAAATTATCCATTATTTTCAGCTTTTTATCGTAGGAGCCGTCCTGCAGTATGGTTTGATTCAGGGTAAACGGAGCCGTAATTGGTAATTTGTAATGGATGAAAGCCATAAGCGAAGCCTTTGGTGCTTTGAGGCAAAATAATGATAATAGAGGAGAAATACGTATGAATACTAAAAAGGAAAAGAGCGGAAAGCTCTTAGGTTTAGCAGCGGCAGTGCTGCTTACAGCAGTGTTAGTGTTTACCGGCTGTCCCAATGCCGCGGGTGGTAACAGCGGAGGCAGTATCACACCGCCTGCATCTGCCGGTAGTTATAATGCAGCGACCGGTAAGGGTGTAGTAGGCGGCGTAGAGTTTACGATGAAAGGGATTGCAGCGGTAACAAACGGAAACCTTGGGCACATCGATGAGAGTGATAACGGAGTGCATACGGTAAGCCTTACTGCCTACCGGATAGGCGAAACGGAAGTAACGCAGGAGCTGTGGCAGGCTGTGATGAGCAATAATCCGAGTTATTATGACGGCACTTCCGGTAAAGAACCTGTATCCGGCGAAACGCAAGAAAAGCGACCGGTGGAAAGCGTGGACTGGTATGAGTGTATAGCGTTCTGCAATGAGCTTACCAAGAAGGTAGCGGGGTTAGGAGAGAGTGAATGTCTGTACTATAGTGATGCAGGTTATACGAACGTGTATACAAAAGAAGATGCAGGTGCAAAAAAAGAGGTGTATTTGTATACAGACATGAATAAAAAAGGGTTCCGGTTACCGACGGAAGCGGAATGGGAATGGGCAGCTATGGGCGGAAAAGACTATAAATGGTCTGGAACAAATGTCGAAAGCGAACTTAAAGACTATGCGTGGTACAGGGCTAATAGTAATAATCAAACGCATGAAGTAAGGAAGCAGACTGCGAACGGATACGGCTTATACGACATGAGCGGGAACGTATGGGAATGGTGCTGGGACTGGTATAGCAACACTACGCCTGCGGGCGGGCAGGACCCGACTGGCCCTGCTGCTCCCGGTGCTGACCGCGTCGATCGCGGCGGCAGCTGGGACGGCTATGCAGGCGACGCCGCTCGTGCGTATCGGGGCATCAGCAATCCCGGCAGCCGCCGCAGCATTCGTGGCTTGCGGCTGGTCTCGCGTCCCTAGAGCTCACACATTTTGCCGGAGAGGTAGAGCAGCTGCGGGCTGTTGAGCAGTGTACGTCCGTGTACACTGCTCAACGATAAGTTTTTCTATCGAAAAACTTACTACTGTTTGGAACCGCCGCCGTCCGTGGCGGTATGTGGCGAATCCGAACAGGCAAAATGTGTAGAGGTGCACGTGTTTTGCTGTAGAGCGTGTGCATATCCGCCAAGGAGGGCGGGGATAGTAAACAGAATTTGATGAAGAAAAACGAACGATAAGAGGCTGGAAGGTAGAGACGTTTTAGTTCAATATAACTCCCGCACCAATCCGCCACGGACGGCGGTACTGAAACGAGTTAGTGTGAAAGTCACCACTGTTTAGCTTTTATTTTCAGAACTATGCTTTGGAACCAAGGTGGGTTCTTAGGGCAGAGCCCCGCCCAAGAATGTGCGTCCTTGCACATTCTTGGGCTACGAGTTCGCAATGCGAACTCGCTGCTGCGTAGAACCACCGCCATCCGTGGCGGTACTGCGGTATGTTGATTTGGCAGGAGTGCAAACGCACCAGGTAGAGTAGATAAAAGCGCAGAATAATTGAGGCCGTGAGACCATTTGAACCGCGAAGAGGTTCAACTCTGGTTGAACGACCTCAATTATTCTGTGGGGATGCTAAGAAATAGCCTGATGCGTTTGCACGGGGCTTGACTTTCTTTTGAAATTGTGGAATACTCGTTCAGTCTTGCTAAGACGGTTATGTAACGGGCCATTAGCTCAGCTGGTAGAGCAACAGACTCTTAATCTGTGGGTCGCAGGTTCGAAGCCTGCATGGCTCAGATGAATAGGAAGTTAAGTAGCCTAAAGGCTAGGACTTGACATTCCTAAGAATCATCGGTATATTGTTTCGACTCACTTTGTGAGCGAGAGTGGTGGAATTGGCAGACACGCCAGACTTAGGATCTGGTGCCTCGGCGTGAGGGTTCAAGTCCCTCCTCTCGCAGGATTCCACACTGTACATACCGAGCGATATATTTTGCGGGAATAGCTCAGTGGTAGAGCGCCACCTTGCCAAGGTGGATGTCGCGGGTTCAATCCCCGTTTCCCGCTCTTGCAGAAGCGATTCGGTACATCCGAATCGCTTTTTTTTTAACCGGATAGTGCCGGTGAAGAATAAAGTTCTCTTGCGAGAAACCCTTTTAGAATCATAAGGACATGCCAATGAATTTTACGAAAGAATTTACCCCTATCGAAAAGTCTCGGATGAAACTTTCGATTACCGTTAAACAGGATGAGGTGCAAAACCGATATGCGCTTTTAACGAAAAAATATGCGAAACAGCTCCAGATACCGGGCTTTCGTAAAGGCAAAGTACCGGTAAAAATCCTTGAACAGAAATTCGGTGATACGCTACGTGCCGAAACGTATGACGAAGTAATTCAGAATGTATTGGAAGAAGTGTTTGAAGCTGCGGATAAATATTCACGGCCGTTGCCGTATTCGCAGCCTGAACTTGATGGCACACCCGATTTCAAACTCGACTCCGACTTGGTGTTTACCGTTCTGTATGATGTACTTCCTAAAGTAGAAATCTCCAAGGTAGAAGGTTTTACGGTGTCCGTGCCTGAGGTAGCCGTTACCGATGCCGATATCGAAAAAGAATTGGAGCTGATACGGGAACGTAATGCACTTGTTATCGATTGTGGCGATAACGATACCGTGCAAAAAGATAATATCGTAACCATTAATTACGTGCAGCTTGATGATGCCGATGCGGAAATCGAAAGTTCAAAACGTAACGATTTTGTATTTACCGTCGGCAAGGGGCAGTTCCATTACGGCGTAGACGATGAGCTTATCGGTATGAAGAAAGGCGAAGAAAAGGTTATCACCAAGACATACTCTACCGGATATGCCGACAAAGAGCTTGCAGGGAAGACAATCAAGTTAAAGGTTACCGTTACTGCGTTGAAACGCAAAGACCTACCCGCTATTGATGACGACCTTGCACAGGATGTAAGCGAAAAATACAAGACGCTTGCCGACTTAAAAGCCGACATATCGAAAAACCTTACACGTCAGGTGGAAGATGTTTTGGAGCGGAAAAAGACCGACAACCTGCTTAAACAGATGGCGGAAGCTAATCCCATTGAACTGCCTGAATCTATGATTAAGGCGGAACTTGAAGGCCGATGGGCTATGCTGGCACAGCGGTTAGGTATGTCGCCCGACAACTTGGAAAAACTGACGGGCGGTGTAAACGGTAAGTTTTCTAAGGAATCTGCGATGGCTGAATGGCGAGCAGAGGCGGAGCTGCGGCTTAAGACCCGCGTCATTGTCGAAAAATTGATGGAAGAACGGGAAATCGCTGCCTCACCGGAAGATGTTGAAGCGGAATATGCTTCGATAGCCGAACGTACAGGAGCTTCAACGGCGGATGTTAAAAAGCATTATGAGGGTAGTCCCCGCGAAAAAGAATATTTAATCGATGATATTAAAGAGAAAAAACTCTACGCACAGCTTTTTGAGAAATCAACGGTAAAACCGGGCGAAAAGCTGACGGTGGAACAATTACTTGGAGAGGGAGCTGCCGATGTCGGAACAGATGCATAGCCTTGTTCCCTATGTTATTGAGCAGACAGGAAACGGGGAACGCAGCTACGATATTTTTTCGCGCCTGTTAAAAGACCGTATTATCTTTGTCGACGGTGAGATAACCGATGCAACCGCCGATTTGGTGGTTGCACAGTTGCTTTTTCTGGAGTCCCAGAATCCCGACAAAGATATCAGTCTTTATATCAACAGCCCCGGAGGTTCGGTAACGGCGGGACTTGCCGTTTACGATACGATGCAGCATATTCATCCTCATGTGCAGACCATCTGTCTCGGACAGGCTGCAAGTATGGCTGCCGTACTTTTGGCAGGTGGAAGCAAAGGGAAACGCTTTGCACTGCCTTCCTCTCGCGTGATGATCCACCAACCGTGGGGCGGCGCACAGGGGCAAGCCAGTGATATTACCATACAGGCACGGGAAATACTCCGGTTAAAAAAACTGATTATTCAATACTGTGCCCATCATACCGGGAAAACGGAAAAGACAGTTGCCGAGGATATGGAGCGGGATTTTTTTATGTCTGCGCAGGAGGCTTGCGAATACGGCATTGTCGATATGGTCATGGATAGGAGAAAAAATGCCTAAATTAAGAAGTGATCCTTCTTTGGTTTGCTCTTTCTGCGGAAAGCGTGAGGATGCAGGCCGTAAAATTGTCCCCGGTCCGGGAGTTGCCATCTGCGATCATTGTATCCAGCTTTGCAAAGAATATTTGGCCGCCTATAAGATGGCAATGCCTTTACAGCTTTCGGGGGATATTCCGACGCCGATGGAATTAAAGGCCTATCTTGATGAATATGTCATCGGGCAAGAGAAAGCCAAGCGAGTTTTATCGGTTGCCGTTTATAATCATTATAAGCGAATTATGCATCCTCCTATAGATCGGAATGCTGTTGTTATTGAAAAATCCAATGTTTTACTGATAGGCCCGACCGGTTCGGGAAAAACGCTGCTGGCGCGGACGCTTGCACAAAAGATGAAGGTGCCCTTCGCTATCGCAGACGCGACTACTTTAACCGAGGCCGGTTATGTCGGAGAAGATGTCGAAAATATCCTTTTAAAGCTTATCCAGAATGCTGATGGCGATATTGCCCGTGCAGAACGAGGTATTATCTTTATTGATGAAATTGATAAGATTGCGCGGAAAAGTGAAAACGTGTCGATTACCCGTGATGTTTCAGGCGAAGGCGTCCAGCAGGCTCTGCTAAAAATTGTCGAGGGAACCGTTGCTTCGGTGCCTCCGCAAGGTGGCCGTAAGCACCCTAATCAGGATATGCTGAAGATTGATACATCCAATATTCTGTTTATCTGCGGCGGCGCTTTTGTCGGGCTTGATGCAATTATTCAGACGCGAGTTGCAGAGAATCCTATGGGCTTTGGTGCGGATGTACGGTCTGCAAAAGAAAAAAATTTGCAGGAATTATATGACAAGCTCATTCCCGACGATTTGGTAAAGTTCGGTATTATTCCCGAATTGATCGGACGGCTCCCCATCAGTGTCTCGCTTAACGATTTAAAACTTGCAGATTTGCGCCGTATTCTTGTTGAACCCAAGAACGCGATTATCAAACAGTTCCAAGAATCGTTTAAGCTTGATAATGTTAAACTGACTTTTGATGATGCCGCACTTGACGCTATTTCGCAACAAGCGCTGGATCAAAATACCGGTGCACGAGGTCTCCGTTCTATCGTAGAAAAACTGATGCTTGATGCAAT
Source organism: Treponema sp. OMZ 803 (assembly GCF_024181165.1). NCBI lineage: Bacteria > Pseudomonadati > Spirochaetota > Spirochaetia > Treponematales > Treponemataceae > Treponema > Treponema sp. OMZ 803. The sequence goes on from NZ_CP051195.1 coordinate 508,915, forward strand.
GTTTGAAGCGCCTTCAATGAAAGGCCAAAAATCCTTGCATATCACAAAGAAGGTTATTGAAGAAACGGAAAAGCCTGAGTTAAAGCTGATCTCGGAAAAAACGGCATAGTTTGCCGAATTGTATTTTGTTTGGTTTATTTTTTAAATAACATCAAATGCCATAAAAAGAGCCGGTGCATTAAACGGACAGAAGCTAAAACTTCAACCGTTAGCGTCGGCTCTTTTTATATTCGCGCCGCTTTAATTAAAAAAATGAGTTGCGGTTTAGTTGCGATATTGTACACAGATGAGTGCGCCCAGTACCATCAGGTGAGCAGAGAGCTGCTGCAGGTAGGTTAGTAAACCGTGCACACCATGTATGCCGCTGTTAAATGTTCCGATAAAATCAATCAAAATAATATTGATGATCCATAAAACGATAAAAATAATTAAGATTACATTTAAAATTTGAGGGGAGAGTGTAAATAGCCCCATCAGCAGGAAAAAACCGGCGATAAGTTCACATACGGCAATCGCGATGATGATGATTGTGCTTATTGTTGAACTTTTTACCAGCTGTGTAAGAAAGGTAACTACCGGATTTAAATTACCGGCAGTGGATTGCATAAGTCCTGTTACGCCGCTAACCAGTAAGAAAAAAACAAGTGCAATTTGTAAGATGGTGATCCCCATACTTCGTCTCATAAAAACCTCCGAGTATCTTTTGTAAGAGACATCCTAAAACTTCTATTTTTAAAGATGTCCTGTATAATATCGGCGGATAGCCGCTATATTTTTACGGTATTGGTAATTGAAAATGCTGGAAATTGTTTGCTCAATTCGGATTCTAAATAATTTATGAATTATTTCTCCCTCTTGCCTGAATATGACCTGCCGTTTATACTTCCCGACATGTGTAATCACCACTATGCAAAATCAATTCGTCAATGTCTTTTTTCTATAAAACCGATAGAAGTGCACGGGGTAGATGTTACGGTGCATTCGCTTTCGTATGATTCGCGTGAGGTACGGGCGGGCACCGCTTTTTTTGCCTTGCCCGGCGTGCATACCGATGGTTCAAAGTTTATCGATGCGGCTATTGCGAAGGGCGCCGTTGCGGTTATCCATGAAACAACACTACCATTATATCAAGAGCATATTTGTTACGTTCAAGTGCCGGATGTTCGCGCTGCAATGGCCGCTGCGGCTGCCGTTTTTTTTGACGAACCTTCCAAAGACTTGGTAACAATCGGAGTAACCGGTACGGAAGGAAAAACCAGCACCGTCGATTTTATCTGGCAGCTGCTGCGGCTTGCCGGAAAAAAGGCAGGGTTTTCTTCGACCGTATCTTTTTCGTTTGGAGATGATCCCGTCGCCAATCCGGCGCATCAGACTACACCCGAATCGGTTACAGTGCAGGAACGGCTTGCCCGTATGCGGGATAACGGCTGCGAATATGCAGTGGTAGAAGCATCTTCTCACGGGCTTTCTCCCCGAACGGCGCGGCTATTGTATGTGCATTTCGATGCAGGCGTATTTATGAATGTGACGCAAGAGCATTTGGAATTTCACGGCACCTTTGAGCAATACCGCTATGATAAAGCGAATTTATTTCGGTCATTAGATACCCATGATCATAAGAAAAAAAACGGAACGGTTGCGGCCTTCGGCATTGTCAATCTTGAAGACCCGTCTGCCGCCTATTTTGCACAGGCAACAAATCAGCTCGTATTCGGATTTTCCGTGCAGAAGCATATCGGTGCTGCTACAGCTGTTCCGTTCTCAAACTTTGCAGGCGGCTTATCGGCTGATAACATTCATGAAGGGGAGAACGGTTTAACCTTTACCATTCACGCATCGTTTAACGGTGTGCAAAAAACATATGAGGCCGCCGCTCCGGTAACCGGCTTTTTCAATGTATACAATATCCTCGCCGCGCTTATTGCCGTTCATAACTTAACGGGACTGTCGTTTGATATGCTTGTGACGTTGCTGAATCGACTTATGCCGGTAAGGGGAAGAATGTGCCGTGTTGAAGCGGGGCAGGGCTTTGAGGTGCTTATCGATTATGCACATACGCCGTCATCATTCCAAGCGATTATGCCGTCTGTCCGTGACCGTGTTAAAGCGAAAGGCGGCCGCGTGATTGCCGTATTCGGCTCGGGCGGAGAGCGCGATACCGTTAAGCGACCGGAGCAGGGAAAAATTGCCGGAGAATACTGCGATACGATCATCCTCACCGATGAAGACCCTCGCGGCGAAGATCCTGTCGAGCTTTTGGAGATGATTGCCGCCGGCTGTCCTAACAAGAAGCGCGGCGAAGAACTGTTTATCATTCCCGACCGGCCGGCTGCCGTCCGTAAAGCATTTTCCCTTGCGCAACCGAATGATGCGGTATTGTTGCTTGGAAAGGGGCACGAAAATTCGATTATCGGGAAAAACGGCGCCATACCCTATGACGAGTACACCGAAGCGCACAATGCCCTACGGGAATTGCGGGATTTTTAATGTGTAGGATTTACTGCAAATACTTGGCGTTTAAATTCCGAAGGTGTAAGTCCGTACCGCTTTTTAAAAGCACGGCGGAACGTTTGTGTATTTGCATAGCCGCAGTGTTCGGCCAAAGCACTAAGAGATTCTTTCGTGTTCTCCGCAATCAGCGCTCGAGCTTTTTCGAGCCGTTTATCTTCCAAATATTGAGCAAAACTTTTTTGCATTCTGGTACGAAAGAAATAGTATAGAAAATTCTCCGTCATACCGAAATCTTGAGCCATTTGAGAAAGATTTAAAAGCGGATTTGCATAAGATTGTTCTATATATTCGGCAATATGATTCATGAGGGTTATATCTTTTCCTTGACATACATCTGCCGGCACCGCATGTTTGTTGTCGTTTATTCGTGCGGAGGGTTGAGATTCCGAAAATGAGCAGGGAGAGGTCTGCAAAGAACTTTTTCGCGGTACGCGGAGCAATAATACGGCTGTATATCCGATATAAGATAAGAGACAAATCATAAACACGGCGGATACGGCAAAACGTCCGGTTACTATGTGCTGAACAAATGTAAATTGCGGAATGCTTACAAGAAGGACAGTATCGGTGCCCCGTATCGGTTGTGCAAAGAGAAAATAAGATTTGCCGCGTATACGCTGTTGCGTGATGATTATCGGTTCGCTTCTTTCGCTTGTGTTTTGTATCGATTTTGGCAAGGCCGATAGTATTGTTTGTATTTCAGATTGTACGGGATCGGCTTCTTTTACTGCCCCGTCAGGGCGGATAAGCAACGGACTACCTTTGCTGTCGATAAGCCAAAAGACGGCTTTGGCAGAAGCCGGAAGAGCGGAAAAAAGCCCTTCAAAATAGCTTGTTTTTAAAAGTATTATGAGCTTTCCCGCATTTGCTGCCGTATTTTGCAAAGGAAAGGTCTGTTCAAATACAAGAAGCTTCCTCTGTATACCTTTAGAAACCACTGAAGACTCGGGCAGCCATGCATTGACATACACAGGCCGTAGATAGTATTCCCGCCATTGTCTGCTGTTTAAATCTTGGAATGTAAAAAGAGCTGCATACATGGCATCTATATCGAAAAAAGCGTTGTCTGCTTCCAGTAAATAGTCGCTTTTTTTAGAATAAAGATACAGCGAATCGATTGCCGGATGTACCGATTTGACATAGGATAGCTGACGCTGTGCATTGATAAGTATTTGTATATCGGCGGAACCTTGTGCAATCGTATTCTGCATTACAAAGGCTTGTACATCGGTATTGATCATCAGCATATAAGAGAATCGCTGTATTTCACTCATTGTTAAATGAAGGGCATCGGCCGTTTTAATCAAAGTGTTTTTACAGGTATCCATTTGTTTTTTTATTGCACGGCGGAAAAACCGGTATTCAGTGACAGCTATCACGACACAGGCAACACAGCATAGTGCAAATAAAGAACGGGAAGCGGAAGTTTTCTGTATGTTTCGGCGTAGCGATCGAATCGGCACAATAAAAAAAGTATACCATGTTTAGAGTAAAAATGCAAAAATTTAGATTAGTTTAGGCAAGGTAAACGCATCAGGCCGTTTTTTTAACAACCCCGCGGAAAAGTTGAGACTATTCGACCAGAGTTGAACCTCTTCGCGGTTCAAATGGTCTCACAGTCTCAACTTTTCCGCGATTTTTATCTACTCTACCTGATGCATTTACCTGTCTGTTGGAAAAATGTACGAAATTTTAAGTAAAATTTCGTACAGAAGGAGGACAACCTCTGAAAATATTTTATAATGCGGTTGCCCTGTTAGGTTAGGATGCTCCTAAAAAACTGAAGCTATAGGGCATCGCTAAAAACGAGGTTTCCGGTTTTCACCCAATATAAAAAAATGCCAAGAACCGTAGGGCTTCCCATTAACGATAACATCTTGCGTGTGCTGCATACTGATAATATGTATATCCTGTAAAAGCGTCGGAATGGTTTCCGCATCGGTAAAAAAGTGAGGAATACCGTTTTCCGGCCCATCTTCAATTTTAATGACGGTATTTTCATCAACGACGGGAAATCCTGCCTCCTTATAGCTCCACGCATTTTTTGAGCAGAGTGTAAGATACACTTCGCTGCCGTTTTTTACGACCCGTCTTATTTCAGAAAGTATTTTTTTAATACCGGCAGTATCCGTATGAGAAATCACATGGTACGCAAGGAGACAATCAAACGAATCATCCTGATATGGCAAAGCACTCATATCCCCGCATTGAGCGGTAATCGGTAAATTTTGTTCCGCAGCGGTTGCACGCAGCCCCTCAACAGCACTCTCCGCTAAATCGATTGAATGAACGGTAAAACCTTTTCTTGCAAAAAACAGCGAATGCCGCCCCAATCCGCAACCGAGATCAAGAAAATGCGAATACCCCTTTTGCTTCCACCGCTCCGCCAAATAATACGCAATTTCCGCCGGCCTGTACCATATATCCGTTTCTATTTTCTCCCAATCCCATGCTTTATGTTCTACCATATATATACCACCTTGCAGCTTTTGCCTTTCCAGCGCTTTTGAAAATAGCCTGTCCGGAAGTGTACGTCCGTGTACATTCGTGGGCTACGAGTTCGCAATGCGAACTCGTTTCTGCGTTACACCCCGGACGTCCTTGTCCGTTCTGATACGTCGAGGATGTAACAACGAAATAGATGCCTGTATGCATAATCCTCATACCAGCGCTTTTAAAAATAGTGGTGCCGGATACAAGGCGCGAGCAAAAAACACCCGCAGGCGTATCTTTGATACGTTGAGGACTGTTTTTTGCACAGCAACGCCGTAGACGGCATGCATATTTTTAAAAGTTTACTTGTATTGTCGGTTATACGCAGTCTGCATATTCTCAAGAACTGCAGACAGCTGGAGCTTATCCAAATTCTTTAGATAGTTATCCCATTCCGTATCGCTGTTGATATCCATGGTACCGACCATGAATTTAACGGCGCTCTGGCGGATATAGTTGGCAAGCTCTTGCTTCACTGTAGAGAATTTTTCAATTTCTTCTGCAGTGTACTTTAACGGCGGCACTTCTTTATTGACATCTGCATAGGGTTTATACAGATTATGAGTTTCATCGTAGAGGACTTTCTCAAGGTTTTTCGGTGCATAGTAGTCGCCGCTGAGGTCAACAGCCTGTCCAAGCCGGAAGGATGAGATTTCGGCAATGGTTTGCCCTTGAATAAAGGTTACGTTCTGCGGGTCTTTGTCGTTCCACGGTTTCAGCTGTTTCCAAATTGCTTTTTGACCGTCTAAACCGACATCTCCTTCGGCTGCCCATGCCCATGCATCCCCTTCATTACCGTATTTCTGCTTAAGCGTACCTTCGGTGCTGTACATGTAATCAAAGTAGCGGAGGATTGCCTCGGCATGGGGTGTTTTTGACGAAAGAACGAGGGCGCCGGTTCCCGGTACGGACAAGAAGTTTACGGCTTCGCGTACTCCGTGCGGCCCCTTTAACGGTGCAATAGCTTGGAAGTGCAGGAAACGCTCTCCGCTTAATGATGAGAACTGGCCTCTCCAGCCGCCGGCAACAAACCCGACTACCGGCTGTGCGGAACTTTCAACTAACTGTGTCAGCTGACTTGAATCTTGGGTAAATGACCCGCTATAAATCAACCCTTCTTTATAGAGCTTATTGATAAATTGTAGAGCTTCACGGTATGCGGGTTTATTGACTGCAGTATCGACTTTCTTACCGTCCAGCAAATAGCCGGTGTTCAACTCCGCATCCGCAGAGATATTGGTATCGAGATCGCAGTAGATAAACGAGTTGATAATGAAGCGTTCAACCTGATCATTCCAGCCGATAATGGAACCGGCAAGCGGTATTTCATCTTTTTTACCGTTACCGTTGGGATCGTTATCGCGAATGGCAACGAGCGTGTCATAGAACTCATCGATGGTCTCCGGTACTTTAAGCCCGAGTTTATCGAGGAATGGCTTGTACACAAACATCTTCGCGGCATTCGTACAATGATAGCAGACTTCCAGACGAGGCAGCGAGTAGATATTGCCATCCGTCATGGTCATAAAGCCCATTGCTCCCGGAAAATCTTCTAAAGCCTTAGTTAAATTGGGCAACGTACCGTCGGAATAGTATTTATTAAGCGGCATAAATAATTTTTCTTCCGTACCGTAGGTTGTTTCTTCTTTAAAACCGATACCCATACCTAAGAAAGCGTCAGGCAAATCGCCGCCTGCAAGGGTGAGCGGTAATTTCTCCGCCGCTGCTTGCTCCGGCACCATAATCCAATTTACTTTAACGCCGGTTTTCTCTTCCATAAACTTGGAAAATTCGTTTGTGTTAAAATCTTCAACACAAGGCGGCTGAGCTACCATGATATTCACGGTAATAGGCTCGGTAACGATGGGATACGTTCCTTTAGGCGTATACTTCCCTTTTTCCGCAGTTCCCGATGCCTTGCATCCGCTGATGATAAGGCATGCAATAAGCGCCGTAGCGCACACAATACCGGTGATCCTTTTCATATTCCCTCCTTGATATCTAATATCGATATCTAAAATCGGCTTATAGCCTGATTTTCACTATTTTTAGCCCTTTACGGAACCAATCATCACACCTTTTACAAAATATTTTTGTACAAACGGATAAATAACCAAGAGCGGCAGACTAGCCACCACGATAAGCGCATACTTGACGGTTTCCGCAAGACCCTGTACACGTACGGCCGCGCTCACATCCGACAGCATAGTCGGGTTCGTCTTATTCACGATTAAAATATTGCGCAGCACAATCTGCAGCGGATAGAGCTTTTTATCCTGCAAGAACACTAAGGCGTCAAAATAGCTGTTCCAAAGCACCACCGCATAAAAGAGCGACAGTACCGCGATAATAGCTCCCGACAACGGAAGCACCACGGTAAAGAAGAACCGCAGATCGGAACATCCGTCTATTTGCGCCGCATCATACAGCTCATTGGTGATGGTTTCCTGCAAAAATGTGCGCGCGATGATAACGTTCCAAACATTGACCGCATTGGGGAGCACAAGCGCCCAGCGGGTATTGTAAAGTCCGATCCCTTTTACGACAAAATACAGCGGTATCAGTCCGCCGGAAAAGAGCATCGTCGCCATAATAAACTTGGTTACGAATTTTCTTCCATAAAATTCTTTGCGCGAAAGCGGATATGCCAGCAGCATCGAAAGAGACACGCTGATAAAAGTTCCGAGCGCCACATAGATGATGGAGTTGAGATATCCCAGTCCGATATCCTTGTTTGCAAAAACCGCCTTGTATGCCGTTAAATCGAAATTGACCGGAAAGAGCGTAACCCGATGCTCAATCACCGCCTTAGGATCGCTCAAAGAACAGGCAATAATATACAATAGCGGATACAAAACGATGATAAAACACAACCCCAAAAAGACATTGTTTATCCCGTTAAAGAGATTGTCAAAAGGCGTTTCCCGAATTTTCGATGATTGTTGTTTCTTCCATATAGAATGCTGAGTTTTTACCATAGCCCGCCGTCCTTTTGCCGTAGCTTTGCCAGATAGTTAAAGAGCAGAATAAGCGCTACGTTGATAAGAGAATTGATAACGCCGATAGCGGTTGAATAGCTGAAATCGTTATTGACCAACCCCATCTTATACACATACGTCGACATGATTTCGGCGGTTTCAAGGTTGAGCGGATTTTGCATCAAAAAGGCCTTTTCAAAACCTAAGCTCATAACAAAACCCATGTTCAAAATAAACATGATAACAATCGTGTTTCTGATACACGGCAAATCGATATACCAAATTTTCTGAAATTTATTTACGCCGTCTACACGCGCAGCTTCATACAATCCGGGGTCGACGGAGGTAAGCGCCGCAAGATAAATAATGGCATTATAGCCCGTATTCTGCCATAAGGCCGACCACACATAGATATGCCGGAAAAGTTTCGGCTCCCCCATAAAATTTAAGGGCTCAAGCCCGAATTCCGCCCGTATCACATTGAACAGTCCCAACGCAGGATCCATAAACTGCATCAAAATTGAGACCATAACCACCGTCGAAATAAAATACGGCGCATACGTCACCATTTGAACGGATTTACGCCAGAGCCTGTTTTGCGTTTCGTTCAATGCAAGCGCCATAATAACCGCAATCGGGATTGAGGCAAACAGCGCATACATACTCAGTATGAACGTGTTCCACATAATTTGCAGCGCAGAAGGATTACTGAAGAATTTGACAAACTGCGCCAAACCTACCCACGGACTTCCCCAAATACCTTTTGAAATACGGTATTTTTTGAACGCAAGCAGGATACCGTACATCGGCACGTACTTAAATACGATAAAATACAGCATCGGTAAGGCGATAATGACATAAAATTGCCAATGCGCACATATTTGACGTTTTGTGTTTTTACTTAGCATATATATAGTATTACACCGGTTCTTCCGATTTGAAAGTGTTGATATTTAAAAATTAGGTATGCTGATATAAAAAGAAGAGGTATTTTATGTAAAAAAGGTCATTTTTTGAACATCATCGAAATACCCCTTTATTTTGCCGGCATATCAAGTACAATAATTGCACAGGCGTACCGTTATTCGTGCAGAGAATTCAATACCGAGTCGGTCGCTTTTGGAGCATCCTCAAAGCTGTTCGGAGAATAGTATGAAAACAAGTTTATATACGGAACATCAATTACAGGCAATACAGAGGTGGCAAAACCTACAATTCGGTATGTTTATCCACTTCGGTCTTTACTCACTTGCGGGCGGCTGCTGGAAGGGACTTCCCGTCAAAAGGGGGTATTGTGAGCAAATACTTTCGCACGGGGAGCTGCCGCAAGCCGACTATGAAGCTTTACTGCATGAATTTCTCATACCCGATTTCAATGCGGAATCGATTGTCCTCCTTGCCAAGGCTGCCGGAATGCGTTATGTAGTGGTTACCTCGAAGCATCATGACGGCTTTTGTCTTTTTAATACAAAGACTACATCTTATAACAGCATGAATGCGGCTTGTAAGCGGGATATAGTTGCCGAACTCAGCGCAGCTTGTAAAAAAGAAGGGCTTGCGTTCGGAGTATATTTTTCGCTCATCGACTGGCACTGCCCTGATGCTCTTCCGATAAGCGCTCATAATTCCGACCGTATTCCGCCGAAACACCATGAATATAACTGCGCTCAGTTAACCGAACTGCTAACAAACTACGGCGAGATTTGCGAATTATGGCTCGATATGGGATACCCGACCGCCGAACAATCGAAGGATATGTATGCGCTTGTACATTCGCTCCAAAAACACATTATGATTAACGGGCGTATATGGAACGATATGGGCGACTTTGCTACGCTCCCTGATAATGCAATGCCCGAATTGCCGGTGAATGAATACGAATTAAACATCCCATGGCAAACGCCGGCTTCTATCTATAAAGAAACATGGGGATATAAAAGCTGGCAGGAACGCGGCAGCATTGATGAAAAAATTGCCGAATTAACCGGAAGTTTACGCCGTGTCGTATCCGGCGGTGGTAACTACCTTCTGAATATCGGGCCGGATAATACCGGTAAGGTTATTCCCTTTGAAAAAGAAGTCTTAGAGGGGATCGGCTGCAGTTTACGCGAAACCCCTCTTCCGCCCGTGCGCAGTTTCGGCAGGGATGAAGGTCAAACAGCAGCGTTTCATGTTCCCCCTATTCAGGCAGAAAAAGACGGTTCTTTCCGGTTGACCGTTTGTACAAACCTTTTTCGCTATACGGGCGGTGAATACTATACCCTGCGGCCGATTATAACGGGAAAACGCTGGCGGTTGGCTGTTCCGCCTGAATCTACCCAAACGGTCTTTATGTTGGGCTGGAAGTGTGTCGCTCCTCTAAAAGAAGATATAAAGCTCTGTTTTGAAGATGACGATACACGGCTGTATTTTTCGCTCCGCAAGGGAAAAACATACGGCCTTATCAGCTCCTGCTACCGCTTACCGCAAAACCGCCGTATATGCACACTGGAGCTTTCCACTGTTGGGGCACCCCACAGCCGCGGGGAACTCATCCCTGACAGCATGGTGCTGACCTTGGAAAAACAACTTTAAATGCGACGGGTGAACAAAGCGTGGACTTTGGAAACTGTTGCATTGATGTGCGAACAACGTACACGTTCCGTTCTTATTGACAAAAAACTAAAGAACCTATTAAATATAACTAAGTTATATTTAATAGGTTTTGATGATGGCAAACGGAGATTTCGACCTGACGCATAAGAAAATACTGGAATGCGGAAAAACAATTTTCAAAGAAAAGGGCTTTGAAAAAGCCAATCTGCGGGAAATCTGTGCGCAGGCAGGCGTTACAACCGGAGCCTTTTACGGTCATTTTGAAGACAAAGAAGCTCTTTTTTCCGAATTGGTACAGCCGATCATTACCGATATAGAGTACCATTATAGCTTGCTCAAACAACAAAGTTTTACAATGTATAAAAAAGAAACGGTAATCACAAAACAAACAATCGAATCCATCCTTGATTTAAAACTAAAGGGCGCAATTAGTATGGTGTCCTATTTTTTTGATAACAAAGATATTTTCGAGCTTTTGGCGTTTTGCTCATACGGAACAAAGTATGAACATTTTTTAGATGAAATAATAGAAAAAGAAGATGAAAATCACCTGAAGATCTTAGAAATGATTCACGGAAAAAAGAAAGCAGCCCAAGTAATCACCAAAAAAGGCATTCACTTACTGAACCATGCGTACCTGTATGCGCTATCGGAAGTTGCCGTCCATTGTGAAACAAAAGAAGAAGCCGAACGCAATGCCTATTTAATTGCAGACTTCTTTAATGAAGGCTGGAAAAAAATGCGCACGGTTTAATTGCAATTATTAATGAGGGAAAATTATTTTTTTAAGTTTAAATATAACTAAGTTATATTACAGGAAGCAGAGGAGAAGGAAATTCTCTTATTAGTTATTCCCAATTAGAGAAAACCTTTTTGAAAATAGAGGGAGCAGATTCAAGGCGCGTGCAAAAAACACCCGCAGGCGTACTTGCTGTACGTTGAGGACTGTTTTTTGCTAAGCAACGCAGAAGATGCCCGTATATTTTCAAAAAAATTATAGGAGGTTGTTTGATGAAACTAAAAGACATCGTGCAAATAGCTGTATTGACAGTTATTGGGTTCGCAATCGGAATGACAATTTCGATGCTGACGGGAACACTGGGAGCCATAGCCTTATACGCTTCTGCAGGATTTGCTGCTTTTGCAGTCGGTCCTGTTTTTGTGATAACGGCTAAAAAAATAAAGCATCGCTGGACGGCGGTTTTATTTTGGGTTATCTACGGATTGTTATATACCCTTATGGGCTATTGGATAATGATACCGATTTGTTTGGTTTCGGCAGCGCTTGGCGAAATCATCATCGGCGATTATTCAAGCAATGTAAAAGTTTCAATCGCTTTTTCGGCTGCAATGTTTGTCGTCGCAATGCACCCGATTATATTTGTCAAAGTATTAGGTGCGGAAGGAATTACGAAGTTCGCTCCGTCTATTTCAAGTGAACAGGCTCAGTGGATGATTCAGTTTTACACGGGAAAAGCCATCGCAATAGCGGTAGCGTGCAACATCATCTTGGAATCTTTGGCAGGCTTATTCGGTACTTATATCAACAAAAAATTCTTTGAAAAGAGCAGTAAAAAGAGCGTATTATAATGAAGCCGGCAAGAAACACTCAAGGATGGTCAATGAATCCGATAACGCTTTTTATCCTCATACTGCTCACATCATTCTTGGTGTTTTTTGTCGATCAAACGATGTATTATGTGCTGCTCGGTATGAGCTTTCTCTTTTTGGTTTTATTTTCATACTCGGAAGGCATAAAAAGGGCTGTAGTCTATATCGGTTTATTTTTGCTGATAAAGCTCTTGGCATATATCGATTTGGGAATGACAACCGGAGCATTGATAGGATTGATTGCTTTATTTTTAAGGCTCTATCCTATCTTTAACATTGGAAGGATATTGATTTTAACCAGTCCTTTAAAAATTATGAGCGCATTGCGTGCGGTAAAAGCGCCGCAATCTCTTTCGATAGGACTGGTTACCGCCTTACGCTTTTTGGACGAGATGACGGCGCGGCTAAAAGAAATAAGAAACGGCATGAAGGTGCGGGGCTTGCGTTTGAGCCTGTTACATCCTCTTCGCTCGTTTGAACTCTATCTTATTCCCCTCATTTATAAATGCCTTCATGTAAGTGAAACGCTGACCTCATCGATAATCGCAAAGGGGATTGAGTACGAAGGAAAAAAGACGAGTTATAAACCGGTGCGCTTCGGCTGGTACGATACGCTGGGTTTATCGGCGGCTGTATTTTTAGTATGGCTGACTATCTGCTATAGAGGGCAGTGGAGCTAAGCAGGATATCAGTATGAATATAATAGAAGCGCGGATAAAAAATTTTACGTATGAAAATGATGAAAGTCCCACGCTCCACGCTATTGATTTGAATATTGAAGAAGGCGAGCTTGTTGTGCTTACGGGCTTTTCCGGCTGCGGGAAGACTACCTTAACGCGGATATTAAACGGCTTAATTCCCTATCATTACGGCGGAATACTCGACGGTGAGGTGCGCATTTTAGGGAAGAACATCTTGGATTATAAAAAGGGCGAATTGGCAAAATACATCGGCAATGTGTTTCAAAATCCGAGCGATCAGTTTTTTGCTACCATTGCAGAGGAAGAGGTTGCCTTTGCCGGAGAAAACCTCGGTATGGATTTTCAAACCTTGTGCGAAAAAACCGATGCTGCTTTTCAGACGATGCAGATAGAATCGCTTAAAGGTGCGAAACTTTCAGAGCTTTCCGGCGGGCAAAAACAAAAGGTCGCCATTGCTTCCACACTCATCTATGACACAAAGCTGCTTTTTTTCGATGAACCTTCTTCCAATCTCGACTATGAAGGTATTGTGCAATTTCAAGCGATGATACGGGATTTAAAGGCGATGGGAAAAACGATTATCATTGCAGAACACCGTTTATTTTTCTTAAATGAATTGTACGATAAGCTCATCTACATGAAGGACGGCACTATCGAAAAAATTTTTTTGAAGGGTGAATTGACAACAGAGGATTGCAGGCGGTACGGACTGAGGGCAATACGGTATGACAGTCTTGTCTGCGAAAACCCTTCGGTGCCGAAACAAGCGGTTACGCATATCGAGGGTTTGAGCGTTTCTATCGGCAGGCGGGAACTTATCAAAAAACTTTCGTTTGATGTACACGCAGGAGAGATTACCGCCGTTATCGGAAAAAACGGCAGAGGAAAGACTACGCTCGGCAAAGCCTTAGGCGGGCTTTTGTCTTGCAAGGGGTATATCGGTTACGGTAAGCGGCGGCGGCAGCGCTTAAAGACAGCGTATTACATGATGCAGGATGTTGACTATCAGATTTTTTTTGACACGGTAGAAAACGAGCTTATCCCTTCTTCAAAACGGAAGGATGAATCCTATTTGCAACAAGCGGCTGAGTACCTGCACATAATTGACCTTTGGGAAAAAAGGCTTGACCATCCGCAGGAACTTTCAGGCGGACAAAAGCAACGGCTCGCCCTTGCAACGGCATTTTTGAGCGGCAGGCATATCATCATCTTAGACGAGCCGACCAGCGGTCTCGACTACAAACGTATGGACGAAATCGCAAAGCTCATCTTACACTGCGCTCAAGAAGTCCCCGTACTCATCATCACCCACGACTTGGAACTCTTATTCAAAGTCTGCAACACCGCCCTCCTGCTCGGTGAAAACGCATACAAGAAGATTCCGGTAAACGGAAATGAGAGAGAAATTCGGGAATTTCTAACGGCTTCAGTTTTTTTAAAGGGGGCATCTTCTTTTGGTTATAACTAAGCATATATTTTGCTGTCTGGACATCTCTATTCCAAAGGATGCGAAGCAAATCTAACCGAGTTTTTAGAGATGTCTCAGTGTAATAGCTGTAATCACCTTATGCATCATCAGAAAGATTTTTATGCAATGTTATATCTCACCAAGTTCACGGATCGAAGCCCCCTAAACTTAAAACAGCTTATCCAGCTCTACTGAATAGGATATGTCGTATATAAATCCGTTGCGTTCGCAATAGGCTTTTATTTCTTTTGTCAGTTTTTTCGTTGCACCGTATTCGAGTACATAGACGGTGAGTCCATACGTTTTACATTGAGCAAGATATTCCATAAAATATGCTCTATCTTCTACCGGTTTTGCTCCAAACGTATTATTCTTAAAATGTATTTCGGTAAATACGCTTTCTTGATTAACGCCATTTACTATCCCTTTAATGGAATCTTGCTGCATCGCTTCGGTGATAAACGTATCTCCGCCGTTAATGATAATGGGTTTATTCTCCGTATGTATTTTCTGTAAGATGGTTATAAGTCCTTGATATATTTCGGGTGTGTGATAATGATAATAAACGTCAGCGTTATCAAGAAAAAAACCGTCTATGCCTTTTTGAGATAAAAGCTGCGCTTTGTGTTTTATCCTTTTTTGCCATCTTTTATCCGCAACATTTACCCATTGTTCTTCGTCCCAATTTTCGTAGTGTCCTAAAGCGATATCCGCAAATGCTGCATAGTCATCGCGGAATGTTTCGATAGAGCCGATGTTTAAATAAGAAAATATATGGACGTTTCCGTTTTTGTGAAGCTGCGCGATATCTTCTTGAGAAAAAAATTCCGCATCAATTACCAGCGTTTTAATTTCTTTAAGCTGCATCACTTTTTCATGATCCATGCCTATCAGCACTTTGTAGTCTTGTTTCCTCTCTGCGGATATACCATTCATTACAGCAACTGCAAAAAAAATTACAAACAAGCAAGTGAGCTTTTGATTTCTCATAAATAAACCTTATATTGAGAATTACGAAATTATCATTATCAAAATGATGATACGGAATTGCTCCGCTTATTTCTTCGCTGTATACACTACGGCGTAATCTTCTGCATGGCTTTCGGTAAAGTTGTAATCCGAATAAGAGGCAACAGATTGGAAGCCTGCCTGTTCAAATAAAGCTAACAGTGTTTGGCGCTGTAACGGATGTAATACCGTAAAGTCCGAACCTACGGTATTGTGCTGCTTGTCGATAAACTCTATGGTAAACTTGATATTCCCGTCCGGCAAAAAATCATAGCGCCGCTTAAAAATAAAAGCGTCCGTTTCTTTATCTTTAAAGTCCATTTTTTTCTCGGCAAGGATGCGGTCGTAATTGAGGACTTCAACAATAAAAATACCGTGCGCTTGTAAAGACTGATACACAGCGCTGAAAAAATGGCGAAGTGCCGTTTCATCAGGTAAATGCGGGAGCGTATTGCCGAAACACAGTACACCGTTACAGGCACCGAATTGCAGAATATCGGCAATATCCGCTTGATGAAATGCCAACTCTCCGGATGTGCGAATTCCCGAAGCTTTCTCTTTTGCGATTCCAATCATCTTTGCATTTAAGTCGAGCCCGTATATATCGTATCCACGTTGATGTAAACCCACCGCAAGGTCGCCGGTTGCACAACCTGCATCACACAATCTGCCCGGCAACGGACAAAGACGCCGGATAAAATCAAGCTTTTCCGCCTCAAGCGGGAAAAGTTCGCTGTAATGTTCTGCAATCAAATCGTATACGTTCATTCACTCTTCTCCATCGGTATAATTATGGTATACTATATCAATATAATATGCTATGGGAGAACGGTATGATCAAAATAACAAAACGCATATTTTTTTACGCAGCTTTTTTACTGTGCGCTGCACTTGTTTTTGCGGCTGATAACAGTAAAAAAACGGATAAACCGGCTATTAGAGTGTACGATTCAAAAGATAAGTTGGTGTGTGAACTCACAGAGAGCGAAGATATTGAATCCTTTAATTATTTATTGACGGAGAGTGCAGCCGTTGCTGCCGATGATGCCGCTTTTACGCAGGTGCCAAAAAACGCCAAGATAGCGTATCGCTATGATATACCTAACAATTCATCTGCCGATATACGCCTTCTTATCTATGCCGACAGTCATATTGCATATATACCTAATGCCCCGAAAGGCGATGATATGCCGGAGGTGTTTGCATGGGAGCTATTCGGAGAAGCATACAAGATACTATCCGAGCCTGCTTCGTTAAAAAAGGCACTTGCTCGGTATCAAGATAGCGACAAAAATATTTTTGTCTATGATGCAAAAGGTTTTTTGGTATCTGAGGCACGTATTCCGTCAATCTTGCACGTATTCGGCAAAGTCATGGACGTTTATGCCGGTGATGCAAATGACCATCAATTTTCGGGAAGCATTTTACCGGAAAGAAGTGTGCACGGAGGAAAGCAACTGCTGTACCGCTATACCATTTGGGCTTTTAAAGATGAACCGATACGGATATACGTTTATAGCGATACGGATAAAGTTGTACTCACAAACACATTTCCGGCTTGGCTTGATTGCACACTGACAAAAGAAGGATATGAACTGTTTTCAAATCCGAAACGATTGATTGATCGGTTGAATAGGGTGGCGATTGAATTGATGGATATACGCTGATCGGAATTTTGATATTCCTTAAAAAGGGCGCTAATGCAATCGGTCTTAGTTATTAAACAGATAGATGATTATGATTATATATTAAGAGAGCAATTCGGCTTCCGCTGTGCGGATGAGGGGTGTTGTAAAACATATACGGTTCCGAAAGAGGTCGGAGTCGGAACTATCCGCAATATTTTCCCTTGCGGGAATGTCGGGCTTTCGATTATTCGGCTCAAGCTGCGCTATCCGCTGGTGATGCAGTATGACGGCTATAATTCCGCATTTGAAACGACGTGTTGTTTTGGCGGGCATATCGCCTATTCCGAAACAGGTGTAATCGACACGTGCCTTTCGCCGAATGAGCTGGGCATTTATACCAAGCAAAACAGCTGCGGTATGATGATGTATCCGGCAGGGGAGGATATTACGGCTGTTTCTCTATTCGGTACGGATGAATTTAAGCAAGCGCTGCCCTTTGCGTTTGCAGGTATGCAATCAAAAAACACAGAGCCGGATGGCTTGACGGATTGGCTGATGGAGCCGAAAAAACCGGAACTTCCGTTGATACGGCTTTTTAAGGATATTATCGATAGTCCAGTAGAAGGCGCGATGCAGCAGATCTTTTATGAAGGTATTACCAAAACGCTGCTTACACAACTTTGGCAACGTTACATTGCAAACCCCATGCGCGGAATTACCCGTTCCTCGCTTTCTCCTGCCGAATATGCTGCCGTGTTACGCGCTCACGATATTTTATCGGAACGATATGCTGCTCCTCCGACAATTCCGCAATTAGCGCGGCTGGTATTTTTAAACGAAACCCGATTAAAACAGGGCTTTAAAGAAACATTCGGAAAAACAATTCATCAGTTTACTCATAGTATAAGGATGGAAACGGCACGATCATTATTGGATGATAAAAACACAACGGTCAGCCAAGCCGCTTATGCAGTCGGGTATGTGAATGTCAGTCATTTCTCGCAAGCCTTCCGAAAATTCTATGGAAGAAGTTTGAGGTTCCCTGCTATCTTCCCATAATAGCCGCATTACTCTGCCTCAATCAACTCATGCTCGGCAAAATGAGCTTTTCCCTCTTTTATATCACGCACAATATTTTCAAGATAGCGGATATTACTTTCAGAATAGAACGGGTCAACGGCGGCTTGTTTTTTTGGGCTTATATTTTATAGTGTGGATGGGAAGCCCCACTATTTTGAGGCATACTATGCTAGGTATAAATTTTGAATTCTCTGAATTATAGGAAACAGTACAATTTTTTAGAGCTAACAGGCTTTTTTTAAGCGGCGTAAAGCCACGTTTCATTTTAACAACGCTGCACGATGAGGCGGTGAACATACCGATTTCTTACGCGAGGGAAATGGCGGTATACAATTCGGAAAAGGTGAAGGATATTGCGTTTGCCGACAATCCGTACAGCCTCGATATGATGAGGGTACCAGGGCATCTCTAAAAGCTTGGTTAGTTTTTAGAGGTTCCCAATAGTATTTCCCCACAAATAATAATACACCCCGATATTCCAAAGGCCGTGTACTATGGCTACCAGCGCGATACTTACTGCCGGATGGAATACCTGTTTGAGCTTAAGATAGGCAATGCGAAATACGATTCCGGCTCCTGCGGCGAAGAGCATAGACATACCCCCGAGGTAACGATGCGCGAGCGTGAAGAGCAGCAGGGCGGGGATTTCGGTGAAGCACAATTCAAAAAGTACGGTAGTTTTGAATGAGGCGGCCTTTTTATAACGGGACTGATCCGTGCGGAGGGATAATGCTAACATGCCACGTTGGGAATGTTGATTATGCGATAAAGACTGCTGCTGCAAATCTATGGCGTTTTCGGTGGTGCCTTCCGAGCTGTTTTCCGATGCCGGCACATTTCCCTGCAGCCGCGGTTCGATATAACCGGCATAGATGCGGTGCAGCCGATTTGGAGTATAGAGCCGATATAGTATTTCTTCATACGCGGCGGCACATATCGTATAAAAACAGAAAACACACTGTGCATATAGTCCGTCCGGCTTGGGCGGAAGGGTGAACGGTACCGCTGAAAACAGCGGAGGAAGCAATAAAAAAGCAGTTACAGCAGCGAATTCAATAAAGAGAAGTACATCGTTTTTATTAAAGTCGTTCCATTTCATCTCGTTATCTTATCGTGATTTTTTTTAAACTAGGTTATCGCCTATCGCGAACCTCTAAAAATCTCATTGAGTTTTTAGAGGTGCCTACAGCCGCTTTTCTATCCATTCCAAGATATCGGCTTTTACTTCCTCTTTATTTGTTTCATTCAAAATTTCGTGCCGGCCGTTCTCGTATAGTTTTAGCGTTACGTCCTGCATCCCGATGTCCTGATAGATACGGTAAAGGGTTTTTAGCGTTTTGCCTCCGTTTGAAACGGGATCTTCCGAACCGGCGGTAAGTAAAACAGGAAGAGCGGCCGGTATACCTTTTAAAGCTTCCTGCGTATGCAGTCTTTTAAGACCACGCATAAAATCCTGAAAAAAGCCTGCGGTACAGACAAATCCGCAGTATTCATCATCGATATATTTTTTTACTTCGCTTTCATCCCTCGAAAGCCAGTCAAAGGCTGTGTGCGGATTTTTTATCCTGTTGTTATATGAGCCGAACACCAATGCATTCATAAATTTTGCAGCGGATTTCCGACCTTTAAATGCGCAGTTAAGATTTGCAAGCAACAAGGCGACGGATACGCTTGGGTTGGGGCCTGCCGAACCGATGAGAACTGCTGCTTTTACCGTTGTACCGTACCGTTCGATGTATTCCTGTGTTACGAAGGAGCCGAACGAATGCCCGATGATGATAACCGGAAGCGCAGGATATTGTTTTTGTATCTCCGCATTGATTTTTTTTTGATCTTCGACAACACGTCTGAATCCGTCTCCATCGGCAAGGTACCCCATTAAGCCGCTTTTTGAACCGGTCTTTCCGTGACCGCGGTGATCGGAAGCAACTACTGCAAAGCCTCTCTCACATGCCGTTTTTGCAAAATCATCATACCGGAGGGCGTGTTCTGCCATTCCGTGCACGATGTGCAGCACAGCCTTAGGGTGCTGTTCCGGAAGCCATTTATAAACGGCGAGGGAGGCACCGTCGCTCATTGTCTGATATGCTATCTGCATTAGTTTTCTCTCCTCCAGGGCAAATACTTAAAAGTTCCGATGCGTTTGCCATGACTACCTTTTTTACCACGTTTCTCGGCAGGCGGTCATAATACGCAAGGCGCGATTATAGCGCACCGCTTGCGGTTCGAGCATTTTATCCGATTCGGGGCATGGATCGAGCCGTTCTTCTTCAAGTTCGTCGATTTGCTTAATCTTACCCTGTATGTAATCGGCCAGTACTTCCTGTGTAACTTCCAGCCGCATCAGCATTGCGCCGAAGCGGTGATCCAACACCTCCGAACCGAATCCGCGGCATTCTTCCGTCCATACCCGCCGACGCGCCTTCGCTGTTTCGGCTAATACCGTTTTTAGCGGCTTTATCTTATTTTCGATTAATGCCTGCAATGCTTTTTTATCCGCCTTCTTATACGCCTCCCAAATATCCAAGGGGAGCCGCCACTTATAGTAAAGCGTTTTCATCATCATCGCGTAAAATTCGGCGATACTGTGCTGCAAAGAATTATCCGTATTGGCTGCGTCCTCGGTAAAGGCTTGTTCAAGTTTTTTATAGACGGCATCCATATCGGTTGTTAACGTCCGTATGTAATGCAGAAATTTTGAACCGAGCGGATCTTGATATAATAGATATTTCGACGGCGTTATATCATAATTATTACCGGTTGTTCCTTCAAATAAATCCGGTTCTCCCTGCCGCATCCATTCGTCAAGCCCCATACCGGTATAGAGTTTTAGATACTGTGCAAATTCTTCTTCTTGATATTTGATATGGCAGTCAAGGTAGGCATAGAGTACCAAGCCGAACATACAGGTGTAAAGCGGCGCTTCGCTACCGTCGTCTCCCCAGGTTGTAACAATAATTTCTTTGATTCTTTCCTTTCGACAAGCTTCAATAGCGGCAAGTGTGGTTTCGAGTGTTTTCTTATGATGGGGTATGTATCCCATCCAGCGCCATGCCCCGCCGGCAAACATGGTCTTTTTCGTTAGCGTACGGCATGCTTGAAGGTGGTCTCGATAATGTTTGCTTATGCAGCTGTAGTAATCCCAGTACATCAATCCTATCTGATTAGGGATAATCGGCTCAGTATCCTCTTTGTTATTGGAATAACAGCCGAAGAACATATCATCCCAAATAATAGGTTTAAAGCCGTATGTTTTACAGAGGGTTTTCATAAAAGCAAGATGCTCTTGCATAATATCCCCCCTATTCTTAAACCCGTTTTCATCCAAATAGCGCCCGCGCCCCAGATTATAGGCTTCGTCCATCCCAATGTGGATAATATCAGTGGAGAAAGCCTTGCGCAACGATGCAATCATCCGTGTAAGTAGGGCTTGTACTTCAGCATTGCCGACATTAAAGATGTTATCGATATCCTTATACTTGTATTCTACGGCCTCCCACATAAAATATTGCTCCATGTGAGCAAGTGTCTGAATACACGGTATCAACTGTATGCCGAAAATCTGTGCATAGCGGTCAACTTCCTGTAAATCTTTTATGGAATACCGTCCGCGTAATGCGCCGAAATAGGGAGCGCCTTCAACTTCGTACACATCTTCCATGTACAGCATAAACCACGAATGTCCCATAAAGGCCATTTCGCGAATAAACTGCTTCAGCATATCGATATGTGCAACAGCATTACGGGAAAGATCGAGCATTAAGCCGTTTTTTTCAAAAAAATGATCCATGCGGAATTCCAATAAACGCTGTGCATCCCGCCGTGTATAGACCTTTGAGTCTTCGATCGTTTGGCTTTTAAGCAGCAGCATCGACAGCGCAAAATAAAAGTGCGGTGCAGAGTCCGCTTCGATTTCGCATACGCCGTTCCTAAATGTTGCGGAAATTTCGGAGTCCTTCACTTTTTTGAACGTAACAGGAATACCGTCTTCGCTAATTCTGAGCGGATAGCTTTTCCGAAGTTCCGCCACTGCGAGTGTCATTTTCTCGTCAAGATCGGATAGATCGAGTTTTAAAGGTTTCAATTGTTTTATCGCCGTACACATTATTTTATCCACTAAAACTAATTAAAGAAATCTTCTAATAATTTTAGGTTTTAGAGTTTCTCTAATAATAGTTTTCATTATATCATAGTTATAGAGAAATGACAGCCTTAATTTAACGCAATGCATAGGCTTTTAAAAAAATTATCAGGCATCTCTAAAAAACTCAGCTTTTTAGAGATGCCCTATTAACAAAGGTATAATCAATCCGCTATACTCAATACAAAAACCGGAGGCCAGCTGCTATGGAATTTATTATTGATAAAAGTATCGTTGAGCTTGGGATTAAAAGTGTTGCGATTGGCATTGCAAAAAATATAGACCCTCAGGCGCCATTATCAGATTCGTTCTTAAAGAAGCAAAAGAAGATGGAAGATTGGGCGCTGCACTGCGATGTTGAGGCGGTGTCGAATCATCCGATTACGCAAGGGTATGCAGATATGTTGCAACGTGTTGGGCGTAGTATCAAAAAGTATCCACCGACTGTTCCGGCCTTTATTCGGAATATTCAGCGACGCGGTTCTATGCCGCATATCAACAGTGTTATCGATATTTATAATGTTGAATCATTACATTCGTTTTTAGCGATTGGCGGGCATGATCTTGATAAGATAGACGGGCAGATAGCGTTTACCGTCAATAAAGAAGCGGGCGTTTTTCTTCCGATTTCATCGACGGAAAAACACGTCGCCGAAACCGACTATGTATACCGCGACCCTAAAGGTATTATTGCATGGCTTGGCGTCCGCGACGGTGAAAATTATAAATTTGATGACGGAACAAAAAATGCAATCTTTATTATCCAAGGGAATGCCAATACCTCTGTTGAAATACGTGTAGAAGCGCTCAAGCGGATTCAAAGCGATTTAGCGGAGTGTATGCCCCAGTTGGAGTTTGAAATACAGGTTATCGAGGGGTAGTGCGCAACCGCTATTCGCTTTTGGTTTTAAGCACCGAAAGGAAGGCTGACTGCGGTAACTCGACATCGCCAACCATCTTCATGCGCTTCTTTCCCTCTTTCTGCTTTTCAAGGAGCTTACGCTTGCGGGTGATGTCGCCGCCGTAGCACTTTGCCAACACGTCCTTGCGCACCGGATTAACCGTTTCCCGTGCGATAACTTGGCTGCCGATTGCCCCCTGAATGGCGATTTTGAACTGCTGTCGCGTAATTTCTTCCTTTAACTGCTCGCACACGTGCCGTGCCTTGTTGTAGGCGTTAGGCTTATACGAAAGCTGCGCAAGGGCATCCACCGGCTTGCCGTTCAGCAGAATATCGATTTTTACCAGCTCGGTTGGGCGCATTTCGATTACTTCATACTCAAACGACGCATAGCCGCGGCTGATGCTTTTGAGCCGATCGTAAAACTCAAACAGCACTTCCGCAAGCGGCATTTCGTAGGTAACCTCCACCCGCTTTTGGTCGAGGTAGGTCATGTTGGTTTGCGTACCCCGCTTTTCGATGCAGAGAGAGATGATATTGCCAAGGTATTCAGTCGGGGTGATGATATTCGCTTTGATATACGGCTCATCCGCGGAAGCGATTTTCCCCTCGTCGGGATATTCTGCCGGGTTGTCGCAGATCATGGTTTCGCCGTTCCGCAGATGGAGGCGATACCGCACGGACGGCGCCGTAAAGATAACCGCTTGGTCGAATTCCCGTTCCAGCCGTTCCTGTACAATCTCGAGATGGAGCAGCCCCAAAAAGCCGCAGCGGAACCCATGTCCGAGCGCTACCGAAGAATCTTTTTCGTAGGTGAGGCTTGCATCGTTTAGCTTGAGTTTTTCAAAGGCATCGCGCAGCTGCTCGTAGTCGTTGGTGTCGACGGGATACACGGAGGAAAACACCACAGGTTTTACTGCTTTGAACCCGGCACGGGGCTCCGCACAGGGACGACCTGCATCGGTGAGCGTGTCGCCGACTTGCACATCGGAGACGGTTTTAATACCCGCAATGATGTAGCCGACCTCTCCCGCACGGAGAGAATCCCGCTGCACAAGGTCGAGGATAAAAACGCCTGTCTCTTCTACACGGTATTCCGCATTGCTGTGCATAAAGCGGATGGTCATGCCGGGCGTTACCGTCCCTTCAAACACCCTCAGGTGGATAATAACCCCGCGGTATGCGTCATAGTGGCAGTCAAAGATGAGCGCCTGCAAGGGGGCTTCTGCGGAACCGGTCGGCGGCGGGAAATACTTGACGATGGCTTCAAACAGCGCATCGATATTTTTGCCGGTTTTTGCCGAAACCGCAACGGCAATATCGGGATCAAGCCCTAGGTCGTGATCTATCTGAGCGGAAACCGCCGGAATATCCGCCGCCGGTAGGTCAATCTTATTGATGACCGGCAGAATTTCGAGGTTGTGCTCAAGCGCAAGGTACATATTGGAAAGCGTCTGAGATTCCACCCCCTGCGTTGCGTCCACAATCAAAATTGCCCCCTCGCAGGAAGCAATAGCGCGGGAAACTTCGTAAGTAAAGTCTACGTGACCGGGCGTGTCGACAAAGTTTAAAAGATAATCCTGCCCGTCGGCAGCGCGGTAGGGAATGGTAACCGCTTGGCTTTTAATGGTAATGCCGCGTTCCCGTTCAATATCCATGTTATCGGTCATCTGCGCCCGATAATAGCGTTCGTCGATAACCTTGGCTTTTTCTATAAGACGGTCGGCAAGCGTTGACTTCCCGTGATCGATATGAGCAACAATACAAAAATTGCGGATATGGTCGATTGAATACATAGGGTCTTTATACTATTGGAAATGCGAGGGGCTGTCCAGAGAGGTGATACTGCAATTATAAAAAATATTGGACGGCAATATACGCTTCATAATGATATTTAGTCAGCAATATTTTCTCTCGTTTTTGGTCATGCCAGATTTCTGACAAACTAGGTTGCGCCACGCTTTTTTTTGGTATAATATTACAAGAATGAAATAGGAACTAAAACCATGGAAAAAGATTTTGATGAGCTGACCATAGCCGACGATTATATGTTTTACCGTGTCATGGAGGATCCGGAAATCTGTAAAACACTGTTAAATAGAGTTTTACAGGGAAAGGTAGGAACAATAACCAATATAGAGCTGCAAAAGACAATCGACGATGCAGGGCGAGCTAAAGGTGTCCGGTTTGACGTATGGGCAAAAGATTATAACGGGCGTATTTATGACATAGAAATGCAAGCTCTCGATAAGAAAGACCTTGCAAAACGCATCCGATACTATCAAGCTGCTATCGATGTGAGCCTATTAGGAAAAAGCAAACCGTATGAAAGTCTACCCGATACGTTCATCCTGTTTTTCTGCACTTTTGATTACCTTGAAAGAGCGTTACCAGTATATACTTTTAAAACAGTGTGCAGTGAAGACAGCCGGATAGAGCTGTACGATGGGGTAACAAAGATTATTATAAACAGTAAAGCTGCAGCGCAAGAAAAAAATAAAAAACTGAAAGTATTTTTAGAGTATATGAATGGGAAAGTAAGCGACGATGATGAGTTTATCCAAAGGCTGGAGCAGCGAATAAAAGAGGTAAAAGCGAATGAAGAGTTAAGGAGGGAGTATATGCTTGTAAATACAATTGAACGAGATGCGCGGAATGACGGATGGAAAGCAGGTATTGCACAAGGTCTTGCCGAAGGTAAATCTCTTGGTCTTGCCGAAGGTAAATCTCTTGGTCTTGCCGAAGGTTCGCACCAAAAAGCCCTTGAAACAGCCCGACTTATGCGTCAACGCGC
This sequence comes from Treponema sp. OMZ 803, assembly GCF_024181165.1. Taxonomy (NCBI): domain Bacteria; kingdom Pseudomonadati; phylum Spirochaetota; class Spirochaetia; order Treponematales; family Treponemataceae; genus Treponema; species Treponema sp. OMZ 803. The sequence continues at coordinate 534,824 of NZ_CP051195.1, forward strand.
TTATCCGGTGGCAGAAATTTGTCTTATGACCGGACTCACAAAAGAGGAAGTAGCGCAATTGTAATTTATAATTGTGAATTACCCTAGCAATTCACAATTATAGAGAATTTTTGCTGAATTCAAGTCTCTTGCTTCTATATTATTATGTGCAATAGGGGTTTTCTGTAACAAAAAAAAACAAAAAAGTTACAAAATAAGTGATTGACAAATAAAAAAAAATCAGCTAGCATATTTTTAATTAAGTATGGCCGCTCAAAAGCGTGTTACGCTTTGGCCAAGAAAGTATTAAAGGAGGTATTTTTTGTTATGAAAAAATATCTACTCGTAAGCTTGACTATTCTTTTTGCTGCTGCTTTTGTGTGGGCAGCAGATGATGCTGCAACTGCAGATCAGAACATTGCTATTGAAGCCGACGCAACCGTAAGTTGGGGTATTGACCTTGGCTCAAAGACTGAGTCGTATAAACACGGATTTAATAACGAAGCTTCGTGGAAGGTAAAATTCCCGATTTATAAGAAGGCTGATAGAACTTCTACAAGAGGTAACGTGCCCGTATACGGCGAAGTTGTCTTAGAGGGTGCGGAGCTTAGCCTTCTTAGTGAACGAAAAGAAAGCAATGAGAAGAACGACAAAGTGCCTTTTACAGTTGATGGAAAAGTTAAGGGGCTTAAGGCAAAATTGGTTTTCTACGACGTTTATCTAAGTGCTTTCAGCAAACCTAATTTTAGTGCAAATTATGCTGAAATATGGAAGCCTATTGACAATGATGATGATTATGAACCGAAGGACTATAGATATAAGCCGGCATTTGAAGGTTTCGGCACAAAATTAGGCTATGCAAACAAGGACTTGCTGGGATTGGATGTCGGTTTAAAGTTCGGCTCGGATGGAAACTGGAAATCTGAGGCCGGTAAGGCTCAAGTTAATTACGAAAAGTATAAAGGAACTGCCGATAAGCCTGCGGATACTCCGGTTCCTGATGGTGAAGTATGGATTAATGTAACGACAAGAAAGGAGTATTTCGGAGACGCAAATGGAAAGACGAAAGTTCCTCATGGTCATTACTCAATGTATGAAACAAAAGCTGGAGATTCTGCTCAGTACAGCAAGTATGCTATTGGTTTTGACCTTTCTATTAAACCGCTTGATAAGATGCTCGAACTTGCTCTTACCGTCAACTCGACATTGAGCCCTGGCTATAAGGATGCTAACGTAAACTTCGGTGTCGAAGCGAAATCTGCACCTGTAGACGGCTTAGAACTTAAAGCAGGTTTTGATGGTGGGTATGCCTTTGCGACAACGACAAAGGAGTTTGACTGGGACACCGTATTTACTGCTCAGTATAAATGGGTAGGCGCCGGTGTGTATGTCGGTTCAAAAGGAACTGTGATTGGCGGATATAACGCAGAAACCAAGGCAAGAGGTAAGACAGTTGACTTGGCTGTGTTTGCAAAGTTTGAAACAAAAGCCGACAAGGATGATGCAACCAATTTAGTAGAAGGCTTGGATGCAGGTGTCTACGTCGGTATGTATCAACTGCTTGCTAAGCTGAAGGCTACCCCTAAGGAATTCCCGTTCTTTGCAAAGGTGTGGGGGGCATACACAATTAATATCAACGATTCTATGTCGATAAAGCCCTTTGCCAATATCTGGCTTGAAACTCCTCATACACAGAAAGTTGGTCTTGCTTATGACGTCGGTGTAACTTACAGCCCTGCCGAAAAGGTTGAAGTAACGGCAAAATGGAGTCAGGGCAAAATTCAGGAGAATAAACACGGGGTAAACGACGTAAAGATTATCGAGAAGTCTGCCACAGGCGGCGAGCACTACGGTGCATTCGTTCTTTCACTCAAAGTTAGCTACTAAGCCGTATTCGGCCTAATAGCTACGCTTAAAAGCCTGTTCCGCACTACGCGGGACAGGCTTTTTTTGTATACGGAAAGCATACTGATTAATGAGATACTTTTTAACCTAAGATCGGCAAAATAAGATATCTGGCATCTCAGAATACCGTCATAACCAATTCCGGAGTAGATCCGGCCGCTGATATTTGCAAGATAGCAGGCCTTTCTAAAGTCGAACTGGAAGCGCCTAAATAATTAAGGATTCCGGCTGAGCATGGCATACGCAGCTTCCGCTCTTTCGGCAATGCGCGGGAGTTGCTTAAGCATATCCTGCGAAACGGCGGTATAATCGCGTATCAGCGCCGGCGGGGGACTTGCAAAACGTTGCCGTTCCAGCATGGCATAAAAGATACAAAACAGATCGGTTATGCTTCGTTTTGGTGCAAATAGTTCTGTAAGCGTTTCTGTCAACTCTGCGTAGGTCGCGCTTAAAAAATATGCTTCATCCTTTGTTGAGGTTGTAAGGTGGTTGCTCATATACAAATCTTGTATATATTTGCGGAGGCAGCGGTCAATGCCCGCATACCAGTTTTCTATGGCATTTTTCGTATTTTTTAAGCCCTCGTCAAAGATTAAGCCCGCATCTGCAGGAATCTGACTTGTACCGAAAGCTGCATCGGACGGGGGGATGTGCTTTTGAATTTTCCGTGCTGTTTTATAGAGCCGCTTTAGTTGTTTACGCAGTGCAGTAAGCCGCTGTTTGGCTGTTCCAAGCGTTCTTTTCCGCAGCTTTTTAAGCAGCAGCCACACTCCGCAGCTTGACGCTGTAAGCAACCCGACCCCTAAAATCGCTGCGCCATATAACAGAAAATCGGTTCCCGGAGGTAACAACGGTGGCTTCGGCGGCTGGAGGCTTACCCGTTCACCGGTTCCCAAAAGTGAAGATACAGAGATTGCCGGAAGTTTATTGTGTAATTGTAAGAACGTAAGAGCGGGAAAATCGATGTCACCTGTTTCCCATGGGATGAATGTAATAGCGAGATAGTACCCGGATTCCCGTTTTACGATGCTGATTTCGTTGATTGTCATCACATCGTTTTGCGTTATATTTCCGAGTGGGATAGGTACGCCGACAGTAAAGCCGCTGGCGGTTAAAGTTTTGTATTCTTTTTGAGATAACGGAAAAAGGAACTGTGCCGTATCACCGACAAAGATATGCTGGGGAATGAGTACGCCGTTCATAATGCCGCATCCACCTGAGGCCGGTATCGGCTAAAGGGCTGAGCACCGTATTTGCCGGTCAAAAAAAATTGGTTCAAGAGCTTTACCGTATTACCATCGTACGGTAACACGAGCGGATATGCTCCGCAGCGTATACAGGTGTTTTCCCATTGTTGGGTATCTTCTGCTATACGGCGGATACGATCCTGCCGGAACTGATGCGAATTGGTCGGCAAGAGCCGCTCCAGTCCCGTTTCGGGGTCGGTAAAGCGCAATATCCCTGCGGCGGGCAGCGCTTCATCGTAAGGGGCAGTAATGCGAATAGCTGCAACATCATGGCGGCGTGCCAATAGCCCTAACTCCTTTTCAAAATTTTCTACTTTAAAGTCGGATAAAATAATAATGAGAGCCCGTTGCCGCAGGAGTTTTGCTGCCGCTTCGAGTGCAGGAGCTAAAGCTGTTCCCTTGTTTTTGCTGCCCGAAATGGCAATACGTTCCAGGGTGCTTAGTATATGCAGGTTCGCTTCCCTGCCGCGCTGGAGCTGGAACACCCGCGCAACTTTTCCGTCAAAAGCGAGGAGTCCCGTATAACTATGCAAGTGTTCCGCCGCAAAGGTGATCAGCGCTGCTGCTTCCAAAGCTTTTTCTTGCGGCGATTGGGTGGTGCAACCTGTTTCCATCGAAGCGGAAACGTCGACAATCAGAAAAAGGCGCAAGTCTCGTTCTTCGCGATAAAGCTTCACAAAGGTTTTGCCGCTCCGCGCCATCAAGTTCCAATCGATACTGCGGATATCGTCCCCCGCTTCATATTCCCGCAGCGAATCAAATTCAATACCTCTTCCGCGGAAATGGCTGCGAAAACTTCCTGCTTGCATTCCCTGTGCAATGGAGAGCGCCGCCAGCTGTAGTTGTTTTGATCGTTCCGCTAAATAACCTGTTTTCATCTGCCCTATATACGGAAAACCTCTAAAAACAACGGTTTACATTACCAAATGTTTTTAGAGGTTTTGACAGTGTTAAGACTCCTGCCGTTTACATAACTTCAAGGAAGGGAACGAGCACGAGCCATGTTGCATTTTTCAGTACGATATATACTGCTTTTGCGAGGGCAAGCCGGGTTGCAGCGACATCTGCATTTTCTGCACCGAGGATGGGGCAATCATGATAGAAACGGCTGAACAGCTTACAAAGGTCGTAAAGATAGCTTGTTATCAGCATCGGTGCATACTGGTCGGCTGCTTTGTCTACTTGAGCGGGAAATTCCTCCAGTTTTTTCAGTAATTCCCACTCTATATCGGAGCTAAGCAGTTCAGGCTTGCAAATGCCCGCCTTTGCTTTTTTGCCTTCTTCCGTATCAGCTTTGCGCAAAATAGAAGCGATACGTGCACCCATGTATTGGATGTAGGGGCCGGTGTTGCCGTTGAACGAAAGAGACTCGGACGCATTAAAGAGCATATCCTTTATTGTGTCTACTTGGAGCAGGAAGTAGTGCAATGCACCGAGTGCAACTTTTTCTGCAACTTCTTCAGGGTTACCTACCGCCTCCTCACGTCCCTTGGATGAAATCTCTTTTAGCGCGCTATTCTTGAGCTCGGTAATAAGATCGTCCGCATCGACAACAGTGCCCTCGCGGCTCTTCATTTTACCTTCCGGTAAGTTTACCATGCCATACGCAAGGTGATATAAACCGGTATACCAGTCATAGCCAAGAAGCTTCATTATATAGAAGAGTACTTTAAAGTGATAAATTTGCTCGTTACCGACTACGTAGATAAGCTTGTCAAACGGCCACTCGTTATGGCGTGTTATTGCGAGTCCAATATCTTGTGTGATGTAAACAGACGTTCCGTCTCCGCGCAACAACAGCTTCTTTTCAAATCCGATCGATTTAAGGTCGACCCAAATGGAGCCGTCTTCGTCTTTATAGAAGATACCTCTTTTTAAGCCTTCCATAATTTCGGAGCGCCCTTTGCGGAATACATCGCTTTCAAAGAAAAGCTTATCAAATGAAACACCTGTGCGGTCGTATGTTTGCTGAATACCCTGCAGTGCCCAGCCGTTCATCTTTTTCCACAGTTTTATCGTTTCAGGGTCTCCTGCTTCCCATTTCCGCAGCATTTCCTGTGCTTGCTCTTCGGCTTCGGGATGATCTTTGCTGTACTTGTGGAACTGAACATACATATCACCGACAAACTTATCGGGTTTGATGCCTTCTTTTACCGGATCAATACCGTTGCCGAAGAGCTGGTATGCCAGCATCGATTTACAGATGTGCACACCGCGGTCGTTGATAATATTGGTTTTGTATAAATCCGCTCCGCTGAACTGGAGGATACGAGAAAGACTTTCACCGATGGCGTCATTACGCAGATGGCCGAGGTGCAGCGGTTTGTTGGTATTGGGGCTGGAAAACTCGACCATGATTTTTTTACCATGCAGGGTTTTCGTTTTTCCATAATTTTCATTTTGATTGATAATCGTGTTGAGAATTTGGGCGGCCGTTTCTCCCTTGGGTAAAAAGACATTGATATATGGTCCAACCGCTTTCACTTCTCCTTTTCCCTTGAGGGCAGGATCGGCTTGCAGCTTGGGCAACAACTCCGTTGCGATTTTAGCGGGAGCGGAGCGCAGTGCCTTTGCAAAACTGAAAAGCGGAAAGCCTAAATCACCAAGGTTCGGATCGGGAGGTGTTTCCATCGCAATTCGTTCCGCAGTAACAGACTCGGCTCCTTCCGGCAGCAGCGATGTAAGTGCACGGGCGATACTTTCTTTCCATAATAACCGTATATCGTTCATAATTACCTCACTTATAGGAATTGCTAAAAACTTCTGTTTTTAGTGATTCCTTTGTGTTTCTGATTTAGGAAAAACCTCCGGAACTATTGATTTTAAGAGGTCTTACCAGTATAGGAAATTCCGTACCTTAGTGCAAGAGGTCGATCAGGGTAAACGCATCAGGCCATCTTGTCGAAAAAAATTATGAATTATTTTGCTTGCATTTTAAAAAAACTGTGTTATAATTGTCCTTATCTTACAGGGATAAGGAGGCTGGCAGCGTTTTTTGCGCAAAACAGCCTTCAAGCGGTGCAGTTGCCGCATCCCGCACTATAAGTTATAGGAGGCTTATATGTCCGTATTGAGTGTTACCAGTGAAATTAAAAAACTGCGTAAAGTATTGCTTCATAGGCCTGGTGCCGAACTACTTCATTTAACTCCCGACACCTTAGGCGAACTGCTGTTTGACGACATTCCGTTCCTTAAAGTCGCTCAGGCAGAACACGACGCCTTTGCCAAGATTTTGAGAGATAACGGAGCTGAAGTTCTGTACCTCGAAGACCTTGCCGCAGAAGCAATTAAAAAACCCGAAATTAGAACAAAGTTTATTGACCAGTTTATCAACGAAAGCGATGTTTATTCCGAAAAGTACAAGGAAAGTCTTCGCGAACTGCTGAACAACATCAAAGATAATAAACAGCTGATTTTAAAAACGATGGAAGGCATCGATATTAAGGAACTTAATATCAAAGGTAATGCCTCATTAGTTGACTTTGTCGGCGATTCCGATTCGTCAATGATTGTCAACCCCATGCCTAACCTGTATTTTACCCGCGATCCTTTTGCTACGATCGGAAACGGCGTAAGCTTGAATAGGATGTTCTCCGTTACTCGTAACCGCGAAACAATTTATGCCGAATATATTTTCGATCATCATCCCGATTATGCAGGAAAGGTTCCCAAGTTCTATGATCGCTATGATCCGCCCCACATCGAAGGCGGTGATATCCTCAATATAAACGAAAAAGTTTTAGCCATCGGTATTTCGCAGCGCACCACAGCAAACGCGATCGACCTTATCGCAAAAAAGATTTTCTTTAACAGCGATTTGAAGATCGAAACGATCCTCGCGTTTGACATTCCCGTAAGTCGCGCATTCATGCACTTGGATACGGTATTTACGCAGATCGATCACGACAAATTTACCATCCATCCCGGTATTCTCGGCCCGCTCCGCGTATTCACTATCACCAAAGGCGCTGCAAAAGGCGAGTTGAAGATTGTTGAAAATGATACGACACTCGAAAAAACGCTCGCTCAGTACACCGGTACCGGCCATGCAGAGCTTATTCAGTGTGCAGGCGGCGACAGGATTGCTGCAGCACGCGAGCAGTGGAACGACGGTTCGAACACGCTGTGTATCAGCCCCGGAACAATCGTTGTCTACGAAAGAAACGATGTTACCAACGAAATCCTCGCGAAGCACGGACTAAAGGTTCTGACAATGCCGAGCGCGGAACTTTCACGTGGACGCGGCGGTCCCCGCTGTATGAGTATGCCGCTCGTACGCGATAACTAAATCGTACATTGCTTTATACTGCCGATGCTGTTTTTGTATTAAGTTGAATAATAAAGAAAGCGGCATCGGCAAATTTTATTATTGCCCGCATATAAGCGGGTATGAATTTTAAGCGCTATAACAATAGCAAGGAGTTTTTATGGGTGTGAATCTTTTAGGACGCAGCTTCTTAAAGTTGTTGGATTTCAGCTCAGCAGAAATCAGGTATTTGTTGGATCTTTCAAAAGAATTAAAAAAATTGAAGATGACACATACCCCGCACGATCACTTAAAAGGAAAAAACATCGTATTACTGTTTGAAAAAACCTCAACACGCACACGCTGTTCTTTTGAAGTTGCCGCAATGGATTTAGGTATGGGTTCAACCTTCCTTGATCCTGCAAGCTCTCAAATGGGGCATAAAGAAAGCATCGAAGATACCGCACGGGTTTTAGGTCGTATGTACGACGGTATCGAATACCGCGGTTTCAGCCAAGAAATCGTTGAAAAACTGGCAAAATATGCCGGTGTACCGGTTTGGAACGGCTTAACCAATGAATTCCATCCTACGCAGATGCTCGCAGACGTACTAACCGTTGAAGAGCATTTCGGTCATTTAAAAGGCATCAAGCTGACCTTTGTCGGCGATGCACGCAACAATGTTGCCAATTCGCTGATGGTTGTATGCGCAAAGATGGGTATGCACTTTACCGCATGCGGCCCCAAGGACTTGTTCCCCTCCGCCGATTTGGTCAAGACCGCCGAAGCGATTGCAAAAGAAACCGGCGCAACCATCACGCTTACCGATGATGTAGAAAAAGGCTGTAAAAACGCAGACGTATTGTACACCGACATTTGGGTATCGATGGGCGAACCCGACAGCGTATGGGAATCCCGCATTAAGCTGTTGAGCAAATATCAGGTGAACAAGAAGATGATGGCTCTTGCCAACCACAACGCTATCTTCCTGCACTGCTTGCCTTCGTTCCACGATCTGAATACGAAAGTCGGACGCGAAGTAAACGAGAAATTCGGTATTCCCGAAATGGAAGTAACCAACGAAGTCTTTGAATCGGTACAGTCAAAGGTATTCGATCAGGCTGAAAACCGTATGCATACTATTAAAGCGGTTATGTATGCGACCTTAAAGTAAAGCGAGCGGCAATACGAATATGAAAAAAGAAAGAATTGTCGTAGCGCTCGGCGGAAATGCGCTTGGAAACAATCCGCAGGAGCAGCTTGCGTTAGTAAAAGAAACGGCAAAATCGATTGTCGCATTGGCAGAAAACGGCTATGAAATCGTTATCGGACATGGTAACGGGCCTCAGGTCGGTATGATTAATTTGGCAATGGATTATGCAGCGAACGGGGGCGCAGGGACTCCTGCAATGCCGTTTGCCGAATGCGGTGCTATGAGCCAAGGATACATCGGCTATCATCTGCAGCAGGCGATCGGCGATGAGCTGAAACGACGAAATGTTAAGCGTGAAGTCGTATGCCTTATCACACAGGTTTTGGTGTCCGAAAATGATCCTGCGTTCACAAACCCGAGCAAGCCTATCGGTATGTTCTATACAAAAGAACAAGCTGATAAAATTAAGGCTGAAAAACCTGACCAGACCTTTGTTGAAGATGCCGGTAGAGGCTACCGCCGCGTTGTTCCGTCACCGCAGCCGGTCGCAATTATCGAACGCCCCGTTATCGAGGAATTGGTTGCTAAAGGGCACATCGTTATCACCGTCGGAGGCGGCGGTATTCCGGTTCTGCAAAAGGCGGACGGTTTGCACGGCGTCGATGCGGTTATCGACAAGGATAAGTCCTGCGCAAAACTCGCAGCAGATGTTAAAGCCGATAAGCTTGTCATCTTAACGGCAGTTGAGCAGGTTTGTATTAATTTCAATAAACCCAATCAGCAGGCTTTAAGCAAACTGAACATTGCCGAAGCGGAAAAATATATTGCCGAAGGGCATTTTGCGAAGGGCAGTATGCTTCCCAAGGTGGAAGCATGCTTACAGTTTGTCCGTAATCACAAAGAAGGACAAGCGGTTATTACCTCGCTGGCAAATGCAGGCAATGCGCTGAAAGGCGGAAACAGCACGGTTATTACTGCAAACTAATCTATCGCGCTGACAGTCGACGCCGCACAAATAAGTACATTGCTGTTTACTGCGGCGTGTCGGCCTATTGCCGGTACTCCGGTTAGAAAGACGTTGTCTTTTAACCGGAGCTTGCATCATATATATATCGTATAGATGATGAAGGCAAACCGGTTTTTAAATAAATTGGAGGAAAAAAAATGGGAAAAGATAAAAAAAAGAGGGCGTCCCTCTCGGCATTCTCGATCCTGTACATTATTTTACTTGTACTGGCTGTAATCACTTGGATTATTCCCGATGTACAAAACGCAACGCTCGGAACAATCGTTATGGCGTCCTACAATGGATTTTCCAATGCGCTTGACGTCTGTTTCTTCGTATTGGTACTCGGCGGCTTCTTGGGCATTGTAACAAAAACCGGCGCTCTTAACGCAGGTATTACTCATCTTGTCAAGAAGTTAAAGGGTAATGAGCTTATTCTTATTCCGATCCTGATGACACTGTTCTCAATCGGTGGAACGACTTACGGTATGTCCGAAGAGACCGTTGCTTTCTATGGACTGTTGGCGGCAACGATGGTCGCTGCCGGTTTTGACTCGATGGTAGGTGCTGCAACCGTATTGCTCGGCGCCGGTGTAGGCGTTCTCGGTTCAACGGTAAACCCCTTTGCAACCGGTATCGCTATCGACAGCGTTAACAAGAGCTTCGAAGAACTCGGCATTCAGAGCAGTGTAAACAACGGTGTAGTTATCGCGTTGGGTATTGTTCTTTGGCTTTCTTCTCTCATTATAGCATGTGCGTTTGTAATGTCTTATGCAAAGAAAGTAAAGCGAGATAAAGGTTCTACCATTCTTTCCTTGCAGGAACAAGAAATCATGAATACGGAATTCTCCAAGAAAGATACGGACGTTGAAGTTGCCTATACCGGAAAAATGAAGTTTACGATGGGTGTCTTCGCATTCGGTTTCTTCGTAATGATTATTTCCGTTATTCCGTGGGATAAATTCAATGTTACCATATTCCAGGGCTGGTCTTCATTCTTAACAGGTGCTGCAATCGGTGAATGGTGGTTCGGCGAACTCGGTATGTGGTTCTTTATCATCGGTTTGATTATCGCGTTTATCAACAGATTCACCGAAAACGAAATTGTTTCCGCATTCATGGAAGGTGCCAAGGATATCATGGGTGTTGTTCTCGTTATCGCTGTTGCTCGTGGTGCTTCCGTACTGATGGGCGAAACCGGTTTGGATAAATACGTTCTCGAACATGCTTCCAAAGCGTTGGAAGGCTTGCCTGCATTTGCATTTGCACCGCTTTCATACATCTTGTATGCACTGTTGTCCTTTGTTATCCCGTCGACCTCAGGTTTGGCAACCGTATCAATGCCGATTATGGGGCCGCTTGCTCAGAACTTAGGCTATAACCCCGCTGTTATGGTTATGATTTTCTCCGCAGCATCCGGTATCCTGAACCTGTTTACCCCCACGAGCGGTGTCGTTATGGGCGGTCTTGCGAGCGCACGTATCGAATACAGCACATGGCTCAAATTTGTCGGAAAACTACTTGCTATGCTGTTTATCGTTAACCTCGTTGTTCTGACTGTAGGAATGATGATTCTGTAAAGATAATCTCCGGGCATAAAAGCCTTAAGGCCGTTGGCGCCTAAAAATTTCGGTTTTTACGTGCTACATATTTAATCAACATACCCCGACGCAAGCGTCGGGGTACAATGCTCAACGTTTCGCATTGTATGTTCTATAAGGTGGTTGCAGTCGGCTTTAATACCCTTTGTTACGACGCAAGCGTCGGGGTATTAAACCATCCGCACGAATAAATGAAAACAGCCTATTAACTCAAACGGGTTAATAGGCTGTTTTTTTACTTTTAGAGGGAAACGCATCAGATGTTTGACCAATATTGTCGTACGGCTTCCTTAAAGCGGAGTCCGCGGTCAAACTCATTTTTAAACATGCCGAAACTCGTAGCGCCGGGGGAAAACACGACGATCTCTTGTGTTGTAGTATGGCTGCTTTGCGGCACCGTATTGTTGCTTTGCGGTGTATGTTCGCATTCTCGGTGGACGGCCTCAAGTAGTGTCGATAGGTCTTGAAAGGGACCGAAGTACAGAGTGTGTTGTGCTTGCAGCAGCGGGATTAATTTATCGGTGCCCGTACCGGCGAGTAAAAACAAGGCTTTTGCTTTTTTAAGCTCCGGTGCAAGCGCGGTAAAATCGAGTTTTTTGTCGGTACCGCCGGTGATGAGGATAATCGGTTTTTCAAAGGCATTGACCGCTGCTGCCGCCGCTTCGGGAATTGTTGCTGCGGAATCATTATAGAATTTGAATTGGTCTGTTTCGTAAAAAAATTCGAGCCGGTGAGGGATACCGCCGTAGTTTTGCATAACGGCTGGAATTTTTTCCGGATTTACGCCGTATAAAGCAAGAGCGAGCGAGGCTGCCATAACGTTTTGCTTGAGCGCTGCGCCGGGCACCGCAATTCGGGGCGGCAGTAATAACCGATCATCGCCCGGTGTCAACCGCATACATGCGGAGCCGTCGGGAGCTATCCATGCGCCGACAAGATACGTCGGCAGCGGGTGTGCGCTGTACCAAAAGACCTGTCCGGCAGTTTCCTGTGCAAAGGTCTTTCCCCATCCGTCGTCGTAATTGCATACGGTGTAATCGGTCTTATCCTGATTGCGGTAGATAATTTTTTTGTCGGCGACATAGCGTTCCATCGAACCGTACCAGTTTTGATGATCGGGCATAATGTGAGTGATAATCGCTATTTTCGGTTTCAGCTGAGGGCAGTGTGCAAGGTCGCCAAGCTGCCAACTGGAAAGCTCCAACACAACCGGTGTATCGGAATTTGTTTCGGTTAAGAAGGTGAGTGGACTTACCGTGATGTTGCCGCCGAGAAATGCCGGTATGCCGCATTGCTGCAGTCCGTAGTATAGCGCGCTGACGGTTGACGATTTGCCCTTGCTACCGGTTACGGCAAGTACCGGCGCAGAACTCAGCTGCAAAAAAATCGAGATATCCGTTTCGATGCAGTGCGCTGCGGCAAGATACTGGTTCCCCTCGGATTTTACGCCGGGGTTTTTAATCACCATATCCGCCGTACGGAAATCTTCGATATTATGACCGCCGAGCGCAAAGCGTACATTAGGATAGTGTCGCAGCTCTGCGACGGAGGGTGCAAGCTCCTCCTCGGTTTTCATATCGGTTACGATAACCTCTTTTGCACCGTGTTCCGCAAAAAAACGCGCGGACGCAAGCCCTCCGCCGTTTAAACCCAGTCCCATAATCGTTACCGAAAGCCCTGCAATATCGTTTAAATTCCGTATCATCATTCAACGATAGTATCAAAAAAAAAGCCTTTAGGAAAGAATGGAGATCTTTAAAAACTCGGTTGTTTTTTTAGAGATGTTCCAAAGTATTAAATCCCGCATTAATACGCCAGAATGTCCGTTTTTGCATTACCTTGACTATTATACCCCGTAAAGTTAAAATGTTAATATGAAAGATACATTGATAGATGGTGCCGTCCGTAAGATTCCTGATTTTCCTAAGAAGGGAATTTTGTTTTATGATATTACGGGGCTTCTGATAAATCCTGAAGCGTTTCACTATTGCTTGGATAAGCTTACGGGCTTTTATAAGGATGAAAAAATCGATGCGGTTGCGGCTATTGAATCGCGCGGTTTTATTTTTGCGGCTCCTTTTGCCGATAGGCTCGGTATTCCGCTGATTCTCATTAGAAAAAAAGGAAAGCTGCCGGGTGAAACCTATTCCTGTTCTTATGACCTCGAATACGGGCAGGCAACGATCGAAGTTCACACCTCCGATATACAAAAAGGCCAGCGGATATTGCTGCTCGACGACTTGATTGCAACCGGCGGCACGCTGAACGCTGCGCGGAAAATGCTGAATCAGGGCGGTGCCGAGGTGGTTGGCTTTTGCGGCGTTATCGGATTGCCGTTTTTGCACTATGACAAACTTCTCGGTGATTTACCGATTAAAACACTGATTGAATACGACAGCGAATAGGGATGAATTTTTAAAATGATTACATTAATTAAAGATATACTGACACAAAAACCGGACGGGCAGGAGGTTGCCGTCTACGGATGGGTGCGTACCAAACGCGAAACAAAAAACCTCATTTTTATTCAGGTAAACGACGGTTCATGCTTTGCTTCAATTCAGCTTACCTTTGACCGCGATAAGGGAATCGATGCGCAAACCGAAAAAGAATTAAGCAGGATTACGACCGGTGCCTCGATTAAAGCGGTCGGAGCATTGATCGAATCTCCCGCATCGGGACAGGCCGTAGAGGTCGCTGCAAAAACGATTTTTGTGTACGGCGAGGCTTCCGGAGAAACCTATCCGCTGCAAAAAAAACGGCATACGTTTGAGTTTTTACGCGACATAGCTCACTTACGCGCTCGTACCAATACGTTCGGAGCGGTTGCCCGTGTGCGGAATCAAATGGCTTTTGCCGTGCATAACTTCTTTCAAGAACATGGGTTCCAGTACGTGCATACGCCGCTGATTACCGCTTCGGATTGCGAAGGCGCCGGCGAAATGTTTCAGGTAACCACGCTCAATATGCAGGAGATTGTCCGCAAGGCTTTAAAAGATAAAGTTGATCCTGCCACCTTCGCAGTCGATTACAAACAAGACTTCTTTGAACGGGAAGCCTATCTGACGGTTTCCGGTCAGCTTGAGATAGAAACGTATGCAACGGCGCTTTCACGGGTCTATACCTTTGGACCGACCTTCCGCGCGGAAAACTCAAACACGACGCGGCACCTCTCCGAATTTTGGATGATAGAACCGGAGATGTCGTTTTTCCGGCTTGAGGACAACATGGATTTAGCGGAGAAATTTGTTGTCTACCTCCTTAAATGGGCGTTAACTCATTGCAGAGCCGACCTTGAATTCTTTAATGCACAGATTAAACCGGGTCTTATCGAAACGCTGGAACACGTGGTGGAGTCCAAGTTTACCCGCATCACTTACACCGATGCGGTGAAAGAACTTGAAAAGCACGCTTCCGAGTTTGAGTTTAAACCGTTCTGGGGTTGCGATCTTCAAAGCGAGCATGAAAAATATTTGACCGAGCAGGTTTTTAAAGGCCCCGTTATCGTAACGGATTATCCCAAGGAAATAAAAGCCTTCTATATGAAGCAAAATGATGACGGCAAAACGGTACGGGCGATGGATGTACTGGTGCCGGGACTGGGAGAGATTATCGGCGGTTCCGAACGGGAGGATAACCTTACTGCGCTGGAAACCCGTATGACCGATCTCGGTCTTGATGTCAAAAACTACTGGTGGTATTTGGATTTGCGCCGTTACGGCACCGTACCGCATTCGGGATTCGGACTCGGATTTGACCGGTTGCTTCTCTATGTTACCGGTATGGCGAATATCCGCGATGTTATTCCGTACCCGCGGACTCCGAAATCTGCGGAATTTTAACCCCGGCAACGTGTTGTACCGCAACGCAGCGTATTTATACGGGATGTACCGGTATGCAGTGTACCGGTACATGATGCGTTTGTATGTACCGTACTTACACGCTCCGACCATAAAACCGGCAGTATGAGTAACCGTTCTTGGAATACCGAGGCACTTGTGCTGTCGGTTTCTTCTTTTAGCAGTGACCATCGGAACGTGTCGCTCCTTGTGCCGCAGGAGCACGGGTGTACGATTGTACCGGCAACCCTATTCGGCGGTGCACGGAGTAAACTGCGGGGGATGGTTTCTACCTACCAGAGCGGGCAAGTCTGGCTCTATTCAAACCCGATAAAAAATTCAAACAAAATTACCGATTTTTCAGTGAGCGCCTACCGGATGGAGCTGCGCGAAAGTTTAGCCCGCAGCTGGTGCGCTGCCGTGTGTAGCGAAATCACGATAAAGACCTGCGGCACGGTGAACTGGCAGCTGGTAAACGCTTTTTTGGATGGGCTGTGCGTTTCCGACGATGAAGGATGCGAGCGGGGGCTCCTGCGCTTTTTATGGCGGCTGCTACAGACGGCAGGCGTTGCCCCCGATATATTCCACTGCGGCACATGCGGTGCAGAGATTGCACGTAGCGCCGGAGTTGTAACCGGCAGTGCGGAGATTGTAAGCATCGGTGCGGGGAGCGGCGGCAGGGGGATAACCAATGCTGCGGGGTGGGGGAGCCGCGGTGCCGAAATTGCAGCCGACGCTGAAATTGCGGCAAACGCTGCGTCCTGCCCGGCGGAAACGTGCTGCGCCGTATATAGCCCCGCAGAGGATGAGTGCTTTTGCAGTTCCTGCCGCCGGTTCGATGCCCATACGTTTCCGCTTTCTGCAGAGGCTTTCAGGTATTTGTATGCCGTAACGGAAAAAGCTCCCGGCTATTCACGGCACTTGCCGCTCAGCCCCGCCGCTTATGGGGAGCTCAAGCGGTTCCTCTTCTTCTTAACCGAAAAGATGGCAGGGGCACCGCTCAAAACCTTTCAGATGGGGTATGTGTAATTTCTAAAGTTGCAGAGGGGGTAATGGGCATCTCTACAGATGATACCTTGAGTGTTTGAAAGATGCCCTCATATCAATCTGTTAACTCAGACTCCTTTTTATATTTTTTATAGTTTTTTTGTGCTTTGTATAATATGCTTGCAACTATCAATGTAACTAACCCGATAATCCCACTCAAAATAATTTTAGAGACTTCAAAGTTGCTTTTGTATACTTTATACGCAGAAAATACAAACAATGCAAAAACAATGATAAATCCTTGCAAATAAGCATTCTTTATATTTTTATATTGTTCTGCCAAATCGGAATTATCGGTCAACAATTTTTGCGGTTCTTTTTCGTTATTTTCAACTACGAGTATTTCTTTATTAAAGCCTTGAAAAGAATTAGCTATTTTCCCATCACCATGTGCATACGGTCTAAATCTAACTTTTCCAAACACTATGCTACATTGGTTTAATGGAGCTCTATACACCCTTGTTCCATTCTCTTTTAGCATTTGTATATAGCTATCATTTTCGCTTGATGAGTTTGCGCCTATAAATTGTGTAGAATAAGAATAATTTTTATCGGTTTTTTCAAAATTATATACGAAATTATTGATCGCCTTTAATCGATAACCTTTTTTAGCCGTTTCATTTAGCCATGTTTCCAAATCACTTATCGGATCTAAAAAAAATTTAATTTTCTGCATATTATCTACCTCGTATATTTTTTATCAATAATTGAAGTTCATGCAATCGATTCGCCTCTTTTTTAACCTGTTCTTTTCCTGCTTCGGTTATAATATAATTGACTTTTCCATCGACTCTTGAAGATTCAACAATCCATCCTTTGTCTGCCAGATTCTTTATGGCTCCATAGAGAGTCCCCATTCCCAAAACAACTCTTCCATCGGTTTTTTCTTCAATAAATAATTTAACTCCATAGCCATGCAGTTCCTTATATAAGGCTAATAAAACCAATAATGTCGTTTCAGTTAAAGCCCCACTAGATATATTATCTCTCACACTTATTGCTTCCTTTCTTTATATCACTATGCGTAATATATCACTATCCGTAGTATTTGTCAATATTAATGAATATTTTACTTAACTTTTAGTTGATAAGTCACAAATCTTACATTGAGACAATAACATCACAGAAGAATTTTCTGGATCACCGCTAAGTGGCGCAAATTATCAACCTAACGTTAGCTTAACCTGCATTGCCGCAAAGGTAATGGCAGGTTGAAGCGGGTGTTAGATGTCTTTTATTTATTTTTCTATGATGAATGATCTATAACACAGAAAAATTCTATATGAATCAAAGCGTACACACTTAACCCCAAAATGTGTCTTCTGCCGATTGTTGTTCGGCAAAAGTCCATACTTCTTGTATCTTGCCATTTTCTATTTTGAATAGATCAATACCCGGATCATTGAGCTTATCAGCACCTTTCTCCGCTACGGAAACAACACTTGCAGCAACAACACACTCGTTGCTCGCAGCCCAATTGGTAATATCATCTGAGTACGGGCACAAAAAGGTTTAATGAACTCGAAAGATTAATGCCTACGACAACTCGAACTGTTTTAACAAGACAGCTCCGTCAGCTTGAAAAAGATAAACTAATCGACCGCAAAGTCTTTGCCGAAGTCCCGCCTCATGTTGAATACTCTTTGAGTAAATTAGGAACTCAGTTTCAAAAAGTATTAGACGAGATTGAGATTTTTGGTTTGAATTATATCGCCGAATTAAATAAAATGCAAAAAGGAAAAAGTAGGTAGCATTTTTATCGATGTATTACTTTTTATATTGAAACCTATTTATGGTATCATTTTCAAATTCCCGTAGATAGGTCTTTTGACAATTGTTCATAAGTGGTGTTGGTTGTCACCTTGATATAATTTTAAATTGGAATACGATTTACCCATGTTGTCAGTTTTGAAAATTGTGTTATGTAGTTTTTCAATTACATTGAATCAGCTTTTTTCGATGTTCTTCCATAATCGGATTCCAATAATCATGATATTCCTGTTCGTATTGTGTGTTTTTTGCAGAAATCCCATACGCAATCAGTTTCGAAATTAGACGATATCTTAATTCAAAAAGACTTTGTGTTTCTTTCCAATAGCTAAAAAAAGATGTACTGACTCCTTTAATTATGTTTACCGGTAAATTATCATCCGAATATGCGATTTTATATATTAAAGGCATTTTAACTACATCTGAATAATGCCAATGATGTCTATGTACAAAAGGCTTGTTTAAATATCGTTTACCGTTAATATAACATTGAGCCTCATCAATAGGCTCAATTTCCAAAATTTCTATTCCATCAATTGATTTCGGAATATACCAATGAATTTCTACCTGATGATGATTCAACACTTTCCATGTGCTTTGGTTGTCGTCATCGTCATAGTTTTGGAAAAACCAAGCTTTATCGGAATCAACAACTTCTTTGTCCTTTAAATCCGGATCTCTTGATCTTGAATAGGTGTAGGTATACTTTGTATAAAAATTAAAGTGATTATCTTCTCTATAACCTTCACCGGAATATGTGTTCTTATCCGGAAGAGACCAGTTTCCGCATTTTAAATATTCTTTTAATTGATTTGCCGTTTTCGGTTTAATAAATTCAGGTTGAAAATGCGATAAGTAACCGCCGAACACCCAACCGTATTCAGCTTTATCGTCTTTCCATTCATAAGGCGGAATTAAAATTTTAATCCATGGGGCTGTAATTTCGTCGATTGTTTCTTCTTTCCCAACAGCAATAATTTTTACAGGTAATCTGTGCGGCAATCCGCAAAGACGATTTGATTTTAAAGACGGATAGCCTCTCACTTTTAATCCTTCTTTGGAATTAACATACATTGTATCAATTACTTTGCCATTTTCATAAAAATTATTTTTGTCCGCAAAAACCGATGTAATTATTAAAATCGATACTAATAAAGTTAAACAAAAATTTTTCATATTTTTTTTCTCCAACATTACGCCGTGGAATGTACACATAACATTCGCTTGACCTGCATTTGCTGCAAAGGAAATGTCGGGTTGAAGCGGATGTTAGACGCTATTTGCTATTCTCTCCAAATAAAATACGAACAAAATCTCTTCTTGAATACAAAACCCTTATAATTCTTATAACTTCGTCTTCAATTCTATAAAATATTGAATAATTATTTGCAAGCACAAACTTATAATCGGTAGGAAATGAAACATATTTTTCCACAGAAATCCCTCCATTTGGAGAGAACGTTAAATTTTCATAAGTTTCTATAATTTTTGAAATAGTATTATGTGCTGCTATAGGATTTTGAAGTTCATTCTCGATATAATTTTTAATTTCAAGTAAGTCTGCTGCCGCTTGCGGAGCAATCTTTATCTCAAACATCAAAGCCCTGCCATTTTTCTGACTTGTGTTGTGTCCAACCATCCATTTTGCAAAGCAGATTCTTCGCCTTTCTGCAATTCAGAAAAAAGAGTTTTCGTAGCCGTCAATTTTTCGTAATCTCTTATAGAAATCACCGCATAACATCCCCTGCCATTTCTAGTAAGAAAAACCGGCGATTCATCAGCAACATCTTGCAAAACTTCATTATAATTACGCAAATCTGAAACAGGTTTTATAACAATCATACATACCTCTAATATTCGTAATATTTTACGAAATAATTATCTTAAAATACTTACAAAATGTCAAGTGGATTAAACATTCATATCAAGGATTTCGTTTTAAAATTATAAAGCTATATTATATAATAACTTATACGACTTACATTTTTATAATATTTTATAGCAAGTTATTACCACACAATAATTTAGTTAGTTATAATCCAGAATCCCTGACTCTCTTATTTTTTACTAATGGGGAATAAGTACATCTCCATGACCGTCCGAAGGACTTATCTATAATTTATCGTGCTGTAAGGCATCCATCTAACAACTGGTTATACCGCAGAGAGCTCGACCCGCTTTCGATTACGAACCTTTGTTATACGTTCCATCTTACTATAGTTAATTACTTGTTTCATTAAACAGATTTATTTCTATTTAATTCTTATTTTATTTAAACCAAATGCAATAAGATTAATCAACAGCTAAAAACTTTTTTATACACTGGCTGCAGCCATTCCAAAAAAGGCAAAATCATATATGAGTATATAAACCCAAAATAAAATATTGGAAATTATGTTCAATTTTTTTGACTTTACGACATCACCATTATAAAACCTGACGATTAAGACTTTTAGGTAATAAAAAACTATAAGTATTATTGAAAAATAAAAGACTACAGGATTTAAATAGTTTTCAAAATTTGTGATAAGCTCTATGCAACTGTGAGTAAAAATCATTAATCCAGATAACACAATGAAAAAAATTTGTTTTCCACTTTTATTTAGATTGTTATCTTTTGTTTTTAATAAAATGAAAACTAAACTTACAACAAAAATTAAAAAATAAAGACCACCAAATTTCAAAAAATTTTCTATATGAAAATAACTCATATCTGATCCAAAAGAATATAATGTATTAAATAATGGAAAAACCGGTAAGAAGATAAACCCTAAACAACTTTTTAACAAAGACTTATTTTTCCTTAAAAAAATCCAGCCAACAATAGAAATAACATATGTTAAAAAATAGGCAGTAGTATGAAATAAAAAGAGTTTATTAATTCTAAAAATAACATCTATACCATATAGAAAAGTGTAAATCATATCTTTATCTCTTTTTCATTTTTCTTATTTAAATAAGCGAGGAAAGTTGCGTACCTTTTCTCATGTTTCCAGCACAGAGGGCTGTACGTATAACATTGTTTTAAACCGCACGCGGCTCGACCGCGTATCGGCTTTGAAAACGGTGTTATACGAATACAGTTTGTTCTTGCGATAATATATGTTCTTTTTCTGAATTCTTTGCAAGAAGATATACGCAATATTGGTTCATACTTACTCCTTCCTTTTTAGAATCTTCGGCAAGAGTCTTGTGCAAAGATTTTGGAATACGTAGTTTGAATTGACCGGAATAAGAATCGGCACTTTTTGGCTCTGCAATTTCAATATTTTCTTCAATGGCAGCCAAAAGCCACTCTTTTTTTGCATCTTCTGCATTATTAACTGCATCAGAAATTGTTGAACCACAAGTTATACAACCCGGAAGGTCTGGATATGAGGCTACAAAACCTGATTCTTCTGAATCCGGAACAATTTCCAGTTTATATGGCATTTTCATATATTCATCAATTGTTTTCATATCAATCCTCCTTTCCCTTGTGCTCCTCTTCAGATTCTACAACCTCTTTTACCATTCTTACATAAATAATTTTTATCGGTTCATGTTTTGGGATGGTAATCGGATTACAACCATCTTTTCGAAAAGTATAATGACTGCTTCCTCTTTTTGGCTGTGTCATTCTATAGCCGTAACTTTGTAGCACTTTCTTGAGTTCTGTAAAACGCATATCTTTATCAAGAGATAGTATTTTAGCCAGAAGTTTTTCCCATTGAGCCATAATCTCATTATAAGTGGTGTTATATATGGTGTCAAGAAGATATGTTTTTAGAATGATTAAAATACAATATATTCTCCAAAGCGTAAAATTTAATTCCATTTTTTTAAGCAAATTTAGTTTGCTGGAAAAATATTTTTACTGAATCAAAACTTCTTTTATATAGCCTAGAAATAAATACATCTATTTTTTTTATCTTTTAACATTTCCATTACTTTATATGAATCAAAAACTCCTCCATCTGTCAAAGGTCTATTCCGCTCATTGATTACTCAATCAACAACTTTATATTATCTACAACAGCATTTATCTCTTCTTCTGTTATTTTTTCTATAAAATCACAACTTCTTTTTTTATAATCAAGGTTCTTTACTTGGTCACTAAGAATACAGCCATTTATCGAATGATTATCCAATACAATTTCAAAAGGATAACCTTTTATATGGCTTGTAATAGGACAAAATAAAGCAAGTCCGACTTTTTGATTGTATCTTTTTTGAAAAATGCAAATTGCAGGACGACGACCTTTCTGCTCATGTCTTACTTGCGGATTAAAATCAAGGCAAACTAAATCACCTCTATCGGGAACATAATTTGAATTCACCATTCTTCGTTACCTACTGGATAACCTGTCGAGATTTCCGAATGAACATTTTCAGAAGTAACCATTGCCAGCATATCATCAAGAGTTTTTTTCTGAGGAAGAATTATTATTTTTCCTTTTTCTGCGATTACTTCTATTTTGCTTCCATTCTTTACATTATTATCTTTTGCCCAAAGGGAAGGTATTCTAAATCCGAGACTATTACCCCATTTCTGAACTACAACCTGCATAATAAACCTCCATTATTTTTTAATATATACATTGTATAGTCTTTTTGTTAAGGATTTTTTCAAAAACCGGGCTTGCTCCACTGCCTAAATCAAAGGGATATGCTCCATTTATCACTGTAACCTTTGCTTTAGCCATTAGAAATCCTGTACTTTGGCAACTACATAAGATAAATAGACTTATTAACTGGGAATATATTTCTTCATTTTTACCTCAAGCTGCCCGAAGGGCAGTCCAACCTAACGGGGTGCGTAGCGTTCGTTCAACTGCCGCTTAAGCTGCATTGCCGTAAAGGCAATGTCAGGTTGAAGCGAGTGTTAGGTCTTCTTATACTTTCAAAAGAACTTTTTCCTGGTTTTTAGAAACAGCAAGTTTTGGATAAGTAATAATTTCGAGTCCCATTCCGAGACTGTCGAGATAGTCTATTAAAGTTGAAATTTTTATATCTTTCCTTTTTTCAATTTTAGAAACAGATGACTGGGTAAAATTAGTCATTTCTGACTGTTTTACATTCTGTTCTTCGCGAAGCTGTGCAAGACGAATTGTCATAAGACCCTGCTCGGCTTTTATGTGAGTGCGACGAACAGCCTCTGGAGACATATTACTTTCCATCATCTTGATTGCGTCTTTCATTTTCTAATTTTGTCCAATGTTAGAAACCAAGCATCATATTCATCTGATGAATCTACATTCCACATAATTTATTATATGAACTAAAGTGAATATTTGTCAAGAAGAAAAAGGCGGGCTTGACCCGCCAGATTATTTAATTATTATGGATAGATAAACTCAGCAACATTGCTCCAAGCACTATCTGAAATGCTATGAGCCGTATTCATTACTTTTATCCAAAAATAATATTTTGTTCCATGCTGAGGAGTAAAATTATTATATTCAACAGTTCTTGTATTCACTCCTGCTTCTACCGTAGCTGTTGAAGGGGCTACTCCCGCAACGGTTTCATACACAGCTTTAGAAGAATCATTTGTAGTTGAGTAACCTAAAATTACAGAAGACGCCCCATCAAGGCCGACTTTTCCATTGTAGGTAAATGTACAATTAACTTTGGTATTCAAACCTTCTGTTATCGAATTAATAACTAAATTTGTCGGTGCTTCAAGTTTAGTTAGAGTTTTACCCTCATTTGTTGCTGCCTGTTTACAACTGACAAAAGCAAGTGTCAATAATACAGTAGTTAGTAATACTGTAAATTTAGAAAAGCGTTTTATAAAATCCTCCTATGATTTTATAAATTTATTTTTAGATCGAAATAAATATCATAGGTCGGTTCCGCGCCTGCCTGTCTTTAGGCAGGTCAACCTAACATTGTTTTAAACCGCAACGCAGCTTATCTGCGTTGTCGGCTTTGAAAACTGTGTTATGTGATTCATTAACTAAACTTTATTTTTAAAGAAGCTATATTTTCTATCTCTTCCTTTTTTTTATATTTATCCAATATTAGATTTTCAATAACCTTATATGTTTTATACAAATCATACTTACTTATAATTCCACCTCCATGGGAACCTTCGTTACCAACATTTTTTAATATCTTCAAAATCTTTTTTTGTGAACTATTAATTTTTTTACAATCATCAATTCTTTCAGCTAAATTTCTAAATTTACCATCTAAAGATGTTTCTGAAACTCCTAATTCTGTTAAAAACATATCTAAAGATACTCGTATTTTATTTGCACATGCATTTTTATCAGAGAAGTATAATAAAAAACTTTCTCGGAGAACTTTCTGCAAATCTTCATTTTGCAAATAATCTATATTAATAAAATCTTTTACTCTCTGAAAATACTTTATTTCATACACCTCTTCAACATATCGTTCACAATAATCATCTATCTGTTGGATACAGTACTCTGAATAGGAAGATTCGCCAAGAAATGCAATTTTTTCAAAACAATTATTACAACATAAAAATCCTATAAACGAATTTCTGAACCAGTCCGTATCATATTCTCCATAATAATCGGTTCTTATTTTTTCATTGAAATTCTTATATTCTTCACTTATAATAGATTTATCATCATTTACACAAAGAATTCCTTTCTTACATTCTGGACATAAAAAAACTGTTTGAATAGGATACTTCTTTTTTATATCAGAATAACCGATGATTAATCTATCAGGAAAAAACAAATCCTTTTTTTTATTTGAAAAGATTTTAAATTCTTCAGCATATATTTTATTTAAAATTTTTGATTCGATTTCATGAATATCATCCATATATTTTAAATAGTAAATTGAATTCTTATAAACAATCTCAATTCGCTTATTTTCAAATTTAATTGCCAGTTTTGCAGTATTTGTTTTTTTATCAAAAGTAATAAAGAATAGAATAAAAGAAATATTTGTGTTTTGATTATTTCCTATATTAAATTCTTTTGAAGTCTCAGTTAATTTTTTATACTTTGCTTTATATTTTCCCCCTGCATTAGTTTCAGTTTTAATTTTTTTAGCAAGATTTTCGAAATCATTATATTTCATTTTTTACACCTTGTGCACCAGTTGTACATCCATCTAACATTCGTTTAACCTGCATTGCCGCAAAGGCAATATCAGGTTGAAGCGGGTGTTAGATTTTTATTTTTAAATATTAGAATCCAACCATTATGGTGTCGTCTTCTGCATCCCCTTCATATACAGTGTACAGCATCTCTTTTTTTAATCCGAAATAGGCAGATGAGCCAATTTCCCATTCAACTGCACTACCATCAACTGTTTCAACTTTCAGTTCTACTCCTTCTAAAATTTTACTACCAGATGTTACACTTATATTGGTTGCTTGATTAGTACATTTCACTTTACTTGCATTAAATTGAATCGTTATTTCTTTTTTATCCCTCTCAGAATAATCTAAGTTAATTTCATTTAAATTATTTGCATCGGAAACTTTAACATTATACCACAAATAATTAAATTCATATAATTGCTCACTATTTTTTATTTTCCATACAGCAACTTTATTAGGGGTAATATTTTTAGGAGTGAACTCCAACCCGTCCTGTTCAAGAACTTCAGAGTTTTTTTCTATCTCGCTATCATCCTTTTTACATATAACTTTTGTATTATCAAAAACTATTTTTAACTTTGCTGGTATTTTCAGAGTATAACTTACATTGATGGTATTTCCTTCTGCATCATTTTTTGAAATTTTATACCATATACCGGAAGATGTGGCATTTTCTATTTTCTTACCAATAATCCATTTATCAACGATCTTCCCAGTGGGAATATTTATTGCAGTAAACCACACCACACCACCTTCAGCAACCATCATATCACTTGGTATCTCTGCATTATTACTGCCATCAAAACACTTTATCTTTGCTTTGTCAAATTTTATTACTATAGTATTCGGATTGCGTGAATTGCCTGAACCAGCGGGGTTTTGACATCCTGTTATCACAAGTACTGCACTAATTATTAAAACTAATGCGTCAATTATTGAAACTACTTTTCTCTGTTTCATGCCAACCTTCCTTTTGCAATGTCTTTTTACATTGCGAGTTTTATTTCTCAGTCGAATGTCTGTTTCGATTGATTCTGTGCTCGCCTGGAATAGTCAATCTAATACCTTTTCGACCTTTCCTCATAATATCATAAAAACTACTCGTTTGCAATCTAAACTGTTACAAGATAAGAAATTAAATCTTTCTACCATAATACTCGCCTGAACACATCACTAACAGCCAGATTAGGCCTATCTTCACTAAATGATATAAAGACAAATCACATTCGGTCGACAGGGCTTTGAACGCCGAAACCGCCGCGGTTGAGGACGTGGGTGTAAACCATAGTGGTTGAAACATCGCTGTGACCGAGAAGTTCTTGGATGGTGCGGATATCGTAACCGGATTCCAGTAGATGCGTTGCAAATGAGTGGCGGAACGTGTGGCAGCCGATTGGCTTCGGAATACCCGACCGTAAAACAGCTTCGTGCAAAGTGCGCTGAATAACCGAAGGATCAATATGATGCCGTCCCTGCTCACCGGTTTCTTTATTTTGCCATCGACGTGCTTGAGGAAATACCCATTGCCCTGCCTAAGTTTTACCGGCATTGGGATATCTTTTTTCGCACGAGCAGAAGGAAGATTACATTTGCTCTATATATTTATCTCTGCGTCATGGTTGTTGATTTTTTCCACGTTATATAATCTTTTTTGACCTTCATACTTTTTAGTTTATTCCATGCTTCCAATGCCTCTTCTCTTGTTGCATTTTTTTCATTTGCCAGATAATCACTGATAAAATTATTAAATTTACAGGATGGAATTTGCGGAAGCTTTCCTTCAATTCCGTTTAACCGAATGTATTCACAAATGACATCGCTATAAGTTATTTTTTCACCATCAGAAAGTTTATTTTCAATCCAGCGATTAAGCCAATATTTTGCACCTGATTTCGGTTTTAATCCTCGAACTCGTTTATCCATTTCACTATGTATGAATTCCCATGTTTCTTTTTTGTTGCTAAAATTTTCAACATAAGTATGACTATTCAATATATCTCTATTCCGGCTTTTACTCCGATAACTATTTTTTTTATTCACCGTTCCGGTTTCCAAAAACTGAATAATCATCTCTTCAAGCTGACCCTTTCGTATTTTTAAATCAAAAGGTATTTTAAGCGACTTTGCAAGTGCTTTGAGTTCACTCATGTACCAATATTTATTCTCAAATTCTTGTATTGTCATAGAGCTTTTTGCTTATGTGCCGTAATTATTGTATGACTGTATGCATTAGCGGTTATGATACTATCATCAGTACTGATATCTTGATTTCTGTGCGCGCTGCCGTCCGCGGCTAGCACCCCATTACTGCACCGTAACTTCTGCGGTGATTGGTTCCGTCAAAGGACGTATCTTTTCGGCGCTCAACGGTATGTTGATCATTTCGGAGGGAATCATGCGGGCAATCCGTTTTGTTGCAAGCACTGTGTTTCCCGATTTTACCGATACGGTGGCGTTTTGGTAGATGGCATCCACCCGCATAAAGAGATTCACTCCGTCGGGCATGTGCGTCAATACCTTGCGCGGCATCACATAGCGGATACCTTTGCCGGGCGTACAGGGAACGGAAGCCGAATCGGGTAGAGCGCCGAGCGCGTACAGCCCTGCGTGTTTTCCGGCGATTCTGCTTTCCCGTGTTACAAAATCGACGATGTCGTGTACATGCAGCACATTACCGCAGGCGAATATTCCCGGTATCTCCGTTTGCATCGCGCTGTCAACCATTGGCCCGTTGGTAATCGGGTCGAGTGTGACACCGGCTTTTACCGAAAGTTCGTTTTCGGGGATCAGACCTACCGAAAGAAGCAGCGTGTCGCATGGATAATAGATTTGTGTGCCTTCAATTTCGTTAAAGTGCGAATCGATTTGCGAAACGGTAACCCCTTCCAACCGATTCTTTCCGTGGATAAAGCTGATATTATGGCTTAACAAAAGCGGTATACCGTAGTCCTCCAAACATTGAGCGATATTCCGGTTGAGCCCGCTCGAAAACGGCATAATCTCTACGACAGCTTTTACCTTTGCACCCTCAAGTGTCATGCGCCGCGCCATAATCAGGCCGATGTCGCCGGAGCCGTAAATGACAACCTCGTGCCCCATGCGGCAGCCTTCCATGTTCATCATCCGCTGCGCCATGCCCGCAGTATATACACCCGCCGGACGGTACCCTTTTACGGCAATCGCGCCCGCCGTACGTTCGCGGCAACCCATCGCAAGCACAACGGCTCCGGCCTGTATGGTTTTAAGCCCGTCCGTCCCTGCCGCAGTGATAAGCCGCTCCGGCGAAATATCGAGTACCATTGTATTCAGCATTACCTGAATATCCGTTTGTGCAGTTTGCATAATAAAGCGCTGCGCATATTCCGGCCCGGTCAGTTCTTCTTTAAATTCATGCAAGCCGAAGCCGGCGTGGATACATTGATTGAGGATGCCGCCCAATTCGCGGTCGCGTTCGATAATCAGAATTTTTTTTACGCCGGTTTCCCGCGCGGCGAGGGCTGCTGCTAAACCTGCGGGGCCGCCCCCGATCACTACAACATCATATTTCATCATGCTCTTTTTCCGTTTAAGATTTTGAGGAATTACCGCTGCGGACTTCACTCTCTGCGATGTTCTTTAACCTTCCCAACACGATCTCCGTACCCTTGTCCGATTTGGCGATGTTTTCCATCGGCAGCTGTAATTCCCTGCTGAGGATTTCCAAAACGCGCGGCGTACAAAAGCCTCCTTGACAGCGTCCGGTTCCGGGACGTACCCGCCGCTTAACACCGTCAACGGTACGCGCTCCGGCAGGACGGCGGATCGCTTCAACGATTTCCGCCTCCGTTACCGTTTCGCAGCGGCAGATGATTCGTCCGTAGAGCGGATTGTCCGCAATCAGGGCAGCCCGCTCTTCGTTGGAAAGGGCGGAAAACTGACTGATACCTTTCCGTGCACTAACAACGTGCGGCTTTTTTATCAGTTCCGCTCCTGCATACTGCAAAAGCTCCGCAACGTATTCGGCAATTGCCGGCGCCGAGCTCAATCCGGGAGATTCGATGCCTCCGGCGTGAATAAATCCCTTTGCATGCTTTGAAGCATAGATCATAAAGTCGCCGGTACTCGGACGGGCGCGCACGCCGGTAAAGGTGCGGATGGTTTTTCGGAAGTCGAGTGCCGGTACCGATTTTTTTGCGGAACTGTCAATCTTGTTCAGACCGGCAAGCGTCGTCGAAGTATCCTCGCGGTCGTCAACGTCCTGCGCCGTCGGCCCTGCCAAAAGGTTGTTATCATAGGTGGGGGTTACCAGAACACCCTTGCCCATTTTGGTCGGCGCTTGGAAGATAACGTGATGCACCAGATCGCCGCATACCTTATCCAACACACGGTACTCACCTTTGCGGGGATTGATAGCGTAATCGTAATCGCCGATCATCGCGGCAATGTTATCCGCGTAGAGTCCTGCGGCGTTGACAACATACCGCGCAGTAAAAACTCCCTGCGATGTCGTTACGGAAAAGGTATGTTCTTGCGCCGACGTTTGTGCAGTTACAGCGTGAACGGCGGTATCCTGTGTTGGCGCATGTTGAATATCCTCATCTATTTTTTGTATGCCGGTTACCTCGGCATCGCATATCAGCTCAACGCCGTTTTCTACCGCATTTTCGATAAAGGCATACGTCATTCCAAAGGGACACACGATACCGGCAGTCCCGCAAAACAGCGCCCCCTTTGTTTCGTGCGAAAGGTTCGGCTCTTCCGCTAAGGTCTTTTCTCTATCCCATATTTCAAGCTCCGGTACGCCGTTTGCGATGCCCCGTTCATAGAGCTTTTTAACTTCCTCCATATCTTCATCGGAGAAAGCAACAACTAACGAACCTATCTGTTTAAAATGAAACTGAAGCTGCGGCGCAAGGCGGCGGATCAACTCGTTTCCACGCACATTGAGGCGGGCTTTTAATGTACCCGGTTTAGCATCAAACCCGCCGTGCACGATAGCGCTGTTCGCTTTGGAAGAACCTTCGCAAACTTCCGAATGTTTTTCGAGCAGAGCAATGCTTAGCCGGTACTG
Organism: Treponema sp. OMZ 803; assembly: GCF_024181165.1. Lineage (NCBI taxonomy): Bacteria > Pseudomonadati > Spirochaetota > Spirochaetia > Treponematales > Treponemataceae > Treponema > Treponema sp. OMZ 803. The sequence continues at coordinate 564,739 of NZ_CP051195.1, forward strand.
CGACAGTTCCCGCGCAATAGCACACCCGACAACCCCGCCCCCAATTATAAGTACATCATACATGAGTTAGTCTTCCCAATCCATAGCGCGCGTTATCGCCTTTTGCCAACCGGCATAGCGCTGTGTCCGCGCCGCTTCATCCATTTGAACGGTGAATGCGCGGTCTACTGCCCAGTTGCGTTTAATTTCTTCCATATCTTTCCAAAAGCCGACTGCCAGTCCCGCCAAGTATGCGGCGCCGAGTGCGGTTGTTTCCAGCACCTGCGGACGGTGTACCGGTACATTCAAAATATCGGCTTGGAACTGCATCAAAAAATTATTGACCGCCGCGCCTCCATCTACTTTCAGCGCCTTGAGCGTGATGCCGGAATCTTTTTCCATTGCGGAAAGGACATCCCGTGTCCCGTAGGCAATCGACTCAAGGGTGGCGCGGACAATGTGTTCGCGTTTGGTACCGCGGCTTAAACCCACAATCGCACCCCGCGCATACATATCCCAATACGGAGCGCCGAGACCGGTAAAGGCGGGCACAACGTATACGCCGTTGGTATCTTCTACCCGTTCTGCGTAATACTCCGTTTCGGCGGCGTCGTACACCAGTCTGAGCTGATCCCGCAACCATTGCACGGCTGCTCCCGCTACGAAGATGCTTCCCTCAAGCGCATAAGTTACCGTGTCCCCGATGCCCCATGCAATGGTCGTTAACAGCCCGTTCTGCGAGATAATCGGCGCAGTGCCGGTGTTCATCAGCATAAAGCAGCCGGTACCGTAAGTGTTTTTCGCCATGCCCGCTTCGAAGCATGCTTGTCCGAACAGCGCCGCCTGCTGATCTCCCGCAGCTCCTGCAATGGGAATGTCGGCGCCGCCAAAGGTGCGTTCATCGGTGTTGCCGTACACGCAGCTCGACGGTTTTACCTCCGGCAGCATCGAGCGCGGAATATTCAGTTCCGTCAGAATTTCATCATCCCATTGCAGGGTGTTGATATTGAACAGCATGGTGCGGGATGCATTGCTGTAGTCGGTAACGTGTACCTTGCCGCGGGTTAAATTCCAGATAAGCCACGTGTCGATATTCCCGAACAGCAGTTCTCCCCGTTCCGCCCGCTCGCGTGCTCCCGCTACATGATCAAGTATCCATTTTATTTTCGTGCCGGAAAAATAGGCGTCTATGATAAGCCCGGTCTTTTTCCGTATCGTATCCGTCCATCCCTTTGCTTTGAGTTCATCGCAGATGGAAGCGGTACGGCGGCATTGCCACACAATCGCATTGTACACGGGCTTTCCGGTATTCTTATCCCACACGACGGTGGTTTCGCGTTGATTGGTAATTCCGATTGCTGCAACCTCATCGGGGCGCGTTCCGGTTTCTTCCAATACTTGCCGGGCAACACCGCTCTGTGTCCCCCAAATTTCCATAGCATCGTGTTCCACCCATCCGGACTTAGGGAAAATCTGGGTGAATTCCTGCTGTGCAGTAGCGATAATCATACCGGCTTTATCAAATAAAATAGCACGGGAACTGGTTGTTCCCTGATCGAATGATAAAATATACTTTTTCATATCAGTCCTTTACATGGAAACGGATTCCATTTTCTCTTCTTTTACCGATATTTATTTGTGTAGATTTTGAATGAGCTTTAATTATACGCCAAGACATCTTCTAAAAACTCGGTTAGATTTTTAGAAGATATCCCGTCAGCGAAGTTTCCAGTCGGTTCTGATTTGTCGTGAAGAATTGAATCGATCTATTGCGAGTTCAAATAAATGCATGATGAGTTCTCGGTACGGCATCCCCGACGCTTCACACATCTTGGGGAACATGGAAATAGCAGTAAAGCCCGGAATGGTGTTTACTTCGTTCAAATAGATTTTCTTTGTTTTTTTATCTATAAAGAAGTCAACGCGCGCTAAGCCGCTTAAATCAAGCGCTTGGTAAGCCTTGCCGGCAATATTGCGGATTTCTCGGCGCTGTTCATCGTCGATATCGGCAGGAATTTTCAGCTGTGCACCGTCGGGATCGATATACTTTGCATCATAATCGTAAAATTCATGGGAGGGGATAATTTCTCCCGGAGTGTAAACTACACACTCATCGTTACCGGTTACGGAACACTCGATTTCGCGTGCGGCAATACAGGCTTCGATCAATACCTTACTGTCCCAAAGAAAGGCTTCTTGTATCTTTTGCAGCAACTCGGCACGATTAGTCGCTTTACCGGCGCCGACGGAACTACCGACCCGGCACGGTTTTATAAACAACGGGTATTCCAATTCCTTTTCCGCCTGAACAATAAATCTTTCGCACTCTTTCGGATTATCCCATTGGAATTTTCTTACACAAAGGAAAGGAACAATCGGCAACTGTTCGTGCTGCCAGATTATCTTTGTCTTTTCTTTATCCATTGCCGCACTGCTTGCAAGCACACCGCCGCCGACATACGGGAGATCAGCCATTTCAAATAAGCCTTGAATAGTGCCGTCCTCTCCAAAGCTGCCGTGCAATACCGGAAATACAACATCCGCTGTAATCGGCTGTCCGTTCACGGATAAACCGGCTGTAACGCCCCCGCCCGGGATGACGGCAACTCGTGCAGCTTTATTGCACTCTATTGTTAAAACCGCAGATGTATCCTTACGGATATGTTCTAAGAGAGACTCAGGTTGTAAATACCATTCGCCGTTTTTGGTAATGCCGATTAAATGTACGATATGTTCACTGCCGATAGCACGAACAACAAAAGAAGCGGAAACAAGCGAAACCTCATGTTCGCCTGACCTTCCACCATAGATAATCGCTATATTCATAGTATACTCCGCATCAAATTAAATCTAAGGGAAAACCGGTGAGCAAAGCTCACCTCTAAAAACGGAAGTTTTTAGAGGCCCCTTTTATGTATTTTCCAATTTTTTTAAAATTTCAACGGCGAGTGCATCTTCGGGATAAATATCAAGAACCGTTCTAAAAAATGCTTTTGCTTCTTCAGTCCTTCCTTCTTTTAACGAAATAGTTCCTAAATTTGAAATAATCTTGATATTCTCCGGTTCCTGTTCAAGTGCGCTCATCAGCCAACGGCGACTTTCATCAAATTGACCGAGCTCCATTAAACAGATGGCTAGTTCATTGCAAATATCACAATAGGCGACCGCCAGTTCCTTAGGAGTCTTTTTGCCAAGCTCCAGGCAATGGAGAAACGCTTCTGAAGCATCCTTCCACCGCTCCTGACGACGCAATGCCCAACCGAGTAAAAACCACGCATTCCATACTTTAGGGTGATGCTCTAAAAACTCCCGTATTTTTTCAAGCGCCTTTTCTTCTTCACCCATTTGGATAAAATCAAAAGCACCTTTAAATAGCTCGTCATCGAGCGCTTGTGTTTCTATCCAGTCAATGAGCTCGGAAGCCTTTTGCCTACGGTGTGCCGTTAATTCATCTTGTGCCGTTTCAATATGCAGATATGTCTCGAATACGCTTTTTGCCTTAGGAAAATTCTTTTGACGGATAAAGAAAAAACCGGCATTAAAAAAGGCATCAGGCAACGGCGGTTCGGCAGCCAACACCTCTTTATACGCTTGAAAGGCTTTATCGGTATAATAGTCGGCATAGTCTTCTGCACCGGCTTGTTCATAAAAACGAGCACGTTCATCCATCAACAACGCAACGTTCAGTTTTGTTTGCATATTTTCCGGAAACAGCCCTTCAAGTGCGAATAGTAGCTGTTCCGCTAAGTCAAAATCGGCATTTTTTATCTTTAGAATTGCGGCATTAGTCATCTCTTCGAGAATATTCGGCCGTAGTTCTTTAAAAATATCTCGATAGTATGCAATATGTTGATTATCCCGTTCATAAGCGAATACATTCAACATACCGGCTAAAATCATCTCTTCTGAAATAGTTTCCGGTCTAAAATCTTTCCCTTCATCCGTTAAAAGAAGCGGAAGCGGTATCGATGAATCAAAGCCCGGAATTTTTGCCGTTAAAGCATATTCCTCAGGCATTTTGATGTAGATGAGCTGCTTATCGGAGTTTTCCATATTGTATGTATCCTATTACTTACGAAGATTATGCGTATGTTTATAGTCGGATTAAGGGTAGATTTTGCGCTGTTGATTAAAATATTGGTTCAATCGTATTTTATATGCAAGCGGTACGGTCGAGGCATTATACGCCATCGCTACTGCAATAAGGTCTTTTCGTTTTTCGACTAATTCCGCTCTGATGATTTTACCGCGTAACCCAACAATGACAGTAGGATCGTCAAAATCAAATTTTAGCACACAATCTTTATTGAGTAGGAATGGGGCAATCCCCGCCATAATAAACTTTGCGCCGGAAAATGAAATATCTCGCACGATACAACGCCGTGGAATGTTTTCGATGTAGACAATCGTCTCTTTTTTGGTCAGCGAGAGCTTTCGCATTGCCTCCGCATTTAATTCGATACGTTCATTGCCGCGTTTGGTTGTATTCGCTTTTGCATCGACGAGGAGCCCTAATTTTTCAATTAGGTCATCAGGAGCGCGCTGCGTGTATTCAATACTAAGTAAGAGTAAATCGGGTGTCACGGTATACGGAGTACAACTTACAACTTTCCCGGAAACAAAAAACGAAAGATCGCTTTTTCCGTTTGTTTGCGAAAAAGAGAACCACAGAGAGACAGCCGTAGAACCTTCGCATATTTTTTCATATATTCCGCAGTGCTGTGGTACGATAACCTTTGCTCCTATCATCGAAGAAGAGTTGATGACGCATGGCCATGGCCCTCCTTCGGATCCGACGCAGCGTATCGACGACTGCTGTGCATTAAGATTCATCGCTTGGATAACTTCTTTCGTAAAAGTTATTTCTGCCTTTTGGAAAAAATCGTAATATTTATTGACCTGTTGGCTCGTCAGGAAACCCATATTTATAATAATAAATTTATTTTGTTAAAAGGTCAAGGTGAGAATGAGCAGCTGTTCGGTTAGGAACCCATCGGGCAGCCGCTTTTAATGCGCCTTGACGATGCAAAAGAAAATCTGCTGTACACAATGCAGGCACTGCAGACCGATACGAAGCACCGGTTCGCCTGGCTGACTCGAAGCATTGAAGGGGCAAACCCACAGGAAATACTCAACAGAGGGTATTCTATCGTTTACAACCGGCAGGCAGAGCTCGTACCTCGCCGCGCGCAGGATGCGGCAGCGGCGCGCGATCTTCGTATTAGGCTTGCCGACGGCGAAATCGAAGTCTCCATCGGTAATACCCGTTGATGCCGCTGAAATGGCGCAGCTGAAAGACATTGACAACCGTGCAACGAAAATGCGAATTGAACAACATTATAGATTGACACTTTGTTCGGTTGTTCAATATATATGTAGAATTGTATTGAGAAAAAATTATAATAGTAAAAAAGGAGATATCATGGGAATCTTAAATAATGCATTCAACAAGAAAGATAAAAAAAAGGAAGTTAAAGCACCGCTTATTTTATCTATGCCGATGTTTAAAGGCGATAGCGGGTATTCATTGGAGAAAGTTATCGAGGATTTAAAATCATATTGGAGACTTACGGTTGATCAGATAGAGGGCGATGATACTACCGCTTTATTCGAAATCGGCGAAGAACGTGTAGTCATTGCGTTGATGCCTGCGCCGATACCCGCTGAGGAATTTGAATCCATGTACAGCTATTCTTACCTTTGGAAAGATGCTGAGAAAGAGGTAAAAGAACATACACAGCATGCAATAGTCTCGCTTTTAGCCGGCAATACCTCGGCAGTGGAAAGGTACTCTCTATTAACTAAAGTGAATGCTTCTATTTTGAGAACGTGTGAAACGGCAATAGGGGTATATCAAGGCTCATCGACACTGTTACTCCCAAAAAAGCTTTATCTTGATTTTGCTCATTTTTTATTGGAGGATATGTTACCGATTCAGCTGTGGGTGTATATCGGGATTATCAATGGCGATGAGAAAAGCAGTGTTTATACGTATGGGATGAAAGAGTTCGGTAAATCCGAGATAGAAATAATCGATGCAGATATGAAAGGCAGTGAAGTATATGATTTTCTATTATCTGTCCTTGAGTATGTTTTACAGCAAGATGTAACGCTGCACCACGGAGAAACCATAGGATTTACCGAAGAACAGAAAATTAAAATCACAGAATCGGAAGCAATTTATTTGGAGGGCACATCATTAAAAATAGAATTATAGATTACTGTATTTCTTTCTGTCCGGTAATCAACATAGAGAAGTCTTTGTGTGTTCTCCTCCTACTTTAAAGTAATATCGTCGTAATAGCCGGCCTCACGGGCAATCTATGTAATCGACAGTCGATGCCGTCCAGAGGCGGTTAAGGAACGGCGGGTATGAAAACCTCCGCATGAATAACGTAAGCATTTCGGAATGAAAAGATGTGGTTTAATGAAAAGATGTGGTTTGAAGCATGAGGAAAATAAATGAATAAAACTGCCGAATATAAAACAGCTGTGATACAATTGTATAAGGGCGTTAATCTTGAATTTTATGATACCGAAAGCGATGAAGTATATTTTCTTCGCGGAAAACCGCGTAATGTATTTAGAATCGATTATTGCAAACAAGGTATTTTGGAAGGTGAATTTGAAAATAAATCTTTTTCATATTTAGGCGAAAAAGAAGCGGCAATTAATTACGAAAAACTTGCACTGTTAAAAACATATTTTCCACTGAGGATTTACAAAGGAGTAAGCATTTTATTTTTTCTCGATGAACTGGATGAAAAATTTACCGCCGTAACGGAAATCTTTGATATCGATATTAGTAAGATTTGTGCAAAATTGGATTTAAAAAACGGATGGTATAAACTGAAACCGGAATCGGAAATTACAAAAATTTTAGACGCGTTATATGTAAACACGGATATGCACGATCATATTTATTTTCAAATTAAAATACTTGAAATTCTTCATTATTTGAACAGGCTTGGTCTATCGGCATACCGGACAGCAGAATTTTTTTCAGGCTATAATATCAATAAGGTAAAAAAAATTCATGCCTTTATTGCCGATAACCTTGATAAAAATATTTCATTTCAACAGCTTGTAAAAACGGAAGGAATAAGTTACACGATTTTTCAAAAATTGTTCAGACAAATATACGGCGACAGTCCGTATTCCTATCTAAAAAAATATAAACTAAAAACGGGAGCGTTTTATATTTCTTCTACAAACAAAAAAATAGCGGAGATAGCGGCTGATTTGGGTTATGCAAATGCGAGTAAATTCTCCGATGCCTTTAAGTCCATATACGGGCAAACACCGCTGCAGTACAGAAACACCCTTACGAACCCTGCTAAAAACGATAAAAATTCATAGAATCTTCAAAAGTATTTTTCAAAAAAAATATCAAAATGGAGTATTTTCGCCCAAAATGGAGTGGAAAGAAAAATCATTTTGCGTATAGTAAGTTGAAACTAACTTCTATTTATATATTTTAAGGACGGTATAACTTCTATGAAACGCTTGCTATTGGGGATTCTTTCAATTGTGCTGCTAATCTCATGTACGGTAAAAAGCGAAACACCCACGGATACGGAACAGACCGTGCTGAAAATAGGCGCCATAAAGGATTTTAAACGGTCGCTTGAAGGCTCGACGTTGGTATTTGATACGCTTTTGCAAATGACACTCGATTACAAACCGCTTCCCAATATCATTACCGAATGGACGCGGAACGATACGGCAACGGAATACCATCTTACCATACGGGATGATATTCTTTTTTCCGATGGAACTCCGCTTACCGCGCAAACCGTAAAATGGGATATCGAAAACGTTGCGCCGATAACGTACTGCGTATTTTCATCCCTGTTGAAAGAGGTCAGCATAACGGATACGACGCATTTAAAAATCAGCTTGACTGCTCCGTATTATTTTCTGCCGCAGGATCTTGCGTTAGTAACGGCGATAAAAGAAAACGGAGTTGATGAGGCGTTAAACATTACCGATTTTATCGGAACCGGCGCATATATTTTGAAAGAATACGACGAAGGTCAGTCGGCTTCTTTGATAAAGAATGAGAACTACTGGAATAAAGCGGCAGCGCCTTCAATTCCGCAAGTAGAGTGGCTTGTAATCACCGACGACAATGCACGGAATTCGGCTCTTTCGTCAGGGCAAATCGACGTGCTTGGCATAAGTGAGCATTATCTTTCGATACAGTATCCGTTAATCGATGATTTAATAAAGGCAAAAAAGATGAGCTTTTTTGAAGAACCGAAAGACGCTTTTACTTCACTTATGACTATCAGCTTTAATTGGAAAGAAGGTTTTTGCAGCGATAAAGCGTTGCGCGAAGCGCTGGAATACGGAATAAACCGACAGGCGCTCGTTGATACCGTTTTTTTCGGCATACCTCAGGCATCGGGACATCAATTTAACCCTGCATTTACCGATGGACCTCAAAACGAAAAACCATATACCTATAATCCGGAGTTTTCAAAGACGCTGCTTGCCGAAGCGGGTTATCGGGACAGCGATAACGACGGTGTACTCGAAAAAGACGGAAAAAAAGTTTCGTTAAAATTTTTAATTTCTTCAAAAGAAGATTACCAACGCGATTTGGCCGTTTTTATAAAATCGGAATTGCATAAACTCAGAATAGATTGCGAAATTATTCAGGTTACCGGTGAAGCAATGAGGGAGCATTTTAAAACCGGCAATTATGACTTGGCTGTTTCTCATCCGTGGTATGAACCGATCATCGGTACCGTAACCTATTTCGGATTTGGTGATAATTATACCGACTACGGATTAAGCTATGCCATTAATGCAAAGTCTGTGGAAGCGGCGCATGCTTTGGTCGAATCGGCAACCGAAGAACAAATTAAAACCTACGCGGGAGCATTATGGAAAGAACAATACGAGCAGTGCGTAACCCTACCGTTATGTACCAGTTCCCGCATGGCAATTTTTAATCCGCGCTTTGAAGGCTTCCGGTTTAACGGGAACGTATACCGCATCGATTTAAGCGGCGTCAAACTCCGTACCGAAAAACGGTAGTGGTGCAGCGCTGCCGATTGGAAAATGCAAGAGCATCTCTAAAAGCACTGATTCGCAGATCCGTGTTAGCGAATATGATGATTACTTTCTTACAGGATAAGCGATAAACTTGTAGTTTTTGAAAGATGCTCATAAAAGGAAAAAACGGTTTATGAGTCCGTTACATGTATTTATCAGAAAATTAATTATGATTATACCGACGGTACTGTTGCTGTCTTTTTTAAGTTTTTCCGTAATTTATTTTGCGCCCGGCAGCGCAGAAAAGTTGTTGCTGAATGCAAAAAATGCACGGGGCTTTATAAGCGACAAAACAGTAGACGTATACGGCAAAAAGCTCGGACTCAATAAACCGTTCGGCAGGCTATATGCGCATTGGTTATGCAGTTTATTAAAAGGAGATCTCGGTACATCGTATTTGACAAACAAACCGGTTTCCGGCATTTTTATAAAACGTTTTTCGGTTACTTTTAAACTCGCATTGTTAAGCCTGCTGATTTATTCGGCATTGGGTATTCCGATCGGAGTGCTCGCATCGGTAAAAGAAAATATACTGTGCCGTTTCTTTTTGCAGCGGTGGCGTATCATTTGTATGTCGATACCGTCATTTTGGATTGCCGTTATTTTGGTTTGGTTTATTGCGAATTATATTCCTGTTATTCCTACAATAGGTTATCACGGAATAAAAAGTTTAATAGTTCCTGCTTTTTTACTGGGCATTATGTCGTTTTCCAATTTAACCTGCGTTATTCAAAGTAAAACTCAAGCGGTGTTAAGTAAGTCGTTTATCATCTTAGCGGGAGCGCTCGGCATTCCGCAAAAGATCATTTTTATAAGGCACGTGCTTAAAAATATCGCAGCCCCTGCAATTGCAGTAGCCTGCATCGATTTTAGCGGATTTATCGGCGGGGCAATTTTAATCGAAAATATCTTTTCTATTCCCGGTTTGGGGCTGATGCTTGCCGAAGCGCTCAATGTAAAAGATTACCCCGTTATCGCAGGAACACTTTTTTTGTTGGGACTTTTTATCAATCTTTTAAACTTCTTTGCAGAGATGGTATATCTTATAATCGACAGACGAGGTATTTATGAAAACTAAAAAGAATTGCAAAGTTCGTATTATCGTCTATTCGATATTGAGCTTTGCCGTTCTTACGGCAGTGGTATTATCCGATATTGCAGCTGCTCCGGAAATACATGCCTCATTGGAACACAGATTTTTGCCGCCGTCGATACGGCATCTATTCGGTACGGATGATTTCGGTCGGGATGTTTTTTTAAGGACGCTGCAAGGGTTCAAATACACTTTTTTTATTGCGCTCACTGCTCAGGTTTTCAGTTTTTTATTAGGTGGGATAATCGGCCTTTTTGCAGGATATTACGGCGGACTGTTCGACGAAATACTGTATTATCTTTGCAATATCATTCTATCGTTTCCAATGATTGCCGCCGTTATCTTTTTCTCCGCTGTTTTCGGAAATTCCGTTTTTATTTTAATCGTCTTATCGATTGTTTTCGGTATGATATTTAATATAAAGGTAGTCAGAAGCGAAATAATGATACTGAAGCACAGCGATTTTGTTACGGGATTAAAAATTATCGGCGCTTCCGATTTGTTTATCGTAACGAGGCATCTTTTAAAGCCTGCGTTTATGCTACTCTTACCGACGGTTCCGCTCATCTTGGGACACATCATTATCGGCATTTCCGCATATTCATTTTTGGGTTTCGGTGTGCAGCCGCCTCATCCTGAAATAGGCTTGATGTTAAAAGAAGCCATTCGGTTTATCAATTATGCGCCGTGGCTGATGGTTTGTCCGGGATTATTTCAATTCTCTGTTATCCTCATCTTTGCCGATTTATCCGAAGCCGTTCAAAATTTTATGCAGTACGCACGGGATATCAGGAGAAAGATATGACGGATGCCGTTTTAAGCATACGTGCGCTGACAGTTGATTTTGTAGTCGGAGAAGAAAAAAAACGGATTATAAAAAATATTTCTTTAACTGTTAAAAATGAAATATTTGCGATTATGGGAGAAACAGGCAGCGGTAAGTCTGTTCTTGCAGCAAGCATTCTGGGGATGTTGCCTTCAAATGCAATAATCGAAGGTACTATTTTTTATAAAGGTAAAGCGATTTCCGGTTTAACGGAAAAGGAATATAACACCATTCGCGGAAAAGAAATAGCATTGGTGCCGCAAATTTCTGCGGACTCTTTAAACCCGCTGTTAAAGGTTAAAAGTCAACTTGCCGTACCGATTACGGTTCATAAAATTTGTAAAACGGCGGATGAAGTATATTCCCGTTCCTGTGCATTACTGAAAAGTGTGTCGCTTAATCGGGATGTATTAAATCTATATCCGTTTCAATTAAGCGGCGGGATGCAGCACCGCGTTTTAACTGCGCTCGGTCTTTCGTGTAAACCTTCCGTAGTGATTCTTGACGAACCGACCCGCGGAATGGATATGATGTTGCGGAACGAATACGCTGCGCTGATTAAGTCGATTTACGATACGGAGCATATTGCAATTATTTTTATAACGCATGATTTGGAACTTGCGCACAAACTTTCTCACCGCTGCGCGCTTATGTATAACGGGGCAATTGTAGAAGAAGGAGAAACGCAATCGGTATTCAAAGACCGTCGCTCTTCTTATTTTCGTTCTTTGATGGCAGCGATGCCGCAAAATCTTATGTGAAGGCGATAGTATGGAATATATTCTCCAATGCAGCGCTCTTTCAAAATCATTCCGCAGCAATACAATAGTCGGGGCATCCGCTTCTATTTTAAAAAATATCGATTGCAGTATTGCACCTTTTTCCGTCACCGGCATCACCGGAGAAAGCGGCTGCGGCAAAACGACACTTTCACGCTGTATTCTTAATTTGATAAAACCCGATAGCGGAATCGTTTTGATACACGGTAGGCCGGTTTGTGCATACGGCTGCAAAAAAGAATTTTTCCGCACCATACAAGCAGTGCAGCAAAATCCCGAATCGGCGCTGGATCCGGATTTTACGGTACGGCGCAGTTTGGAAGAAATGTATACGCTCCATAAGAAGCGCTTTGCTTCAAAGCAGGCGTTTTTGAAGGAATTGGAGTCGTTATGTAAAGATGCCGGAATTGCATACGACGAATTGGATAGACTTCCGTATTGTTTTTCAGGCGGTCAGCTACAGCGTATTTGCATTATCAGAGCGGTCATTATAAAACCGGAGATTCTGATTCTTGACGAACCTACTTCGATGCTTGATGTTGCCGTTCAGGCGCAAATCTTGTCGCTACTCTCAAAGCTAAAAGAAAAGTATAAACTGACGTTAATTTTGATTTCGCATGATCTCAATGTAATCGAATATTTCTGCGATTATTTGATTGTTATGCGGGCAGGCAGCATTGTCGAATCGGGCGTATGCAAAGAAGTATTTGCTCATCCGGCACACGAGTATACGGCAGCTTTATTGAAAAGCAGAAACTTACATTTGAACTAAAAAGAGTTCTATTGGGCATCTCTAAAAACTCCGTTAGATTTTTAGAGGTTCCCTATTGTAATTTGGAGAAAATAGTTATGATGATTCACAAACGGGTGATGGAACTGACGAAAGGTGCGCGTTCCGGTATTGTATGCAAAGCCTTGATAGGGGTTGCCATTTCTGCGACCTATATTGTACAGGCAGCGACGCTGGGCACGATCGTCGGGCTGTTGTATAAACGGGCTGCATTTTCCGCACTGCTACCGTATATAACATATCTGGCAGCAATTATCGGTACGCGGCTTGTATTAATCTATATAAATTCCGTGTATGGAAAAAAAATTATCGGCACAGTAAAAAATATACTCAGACGGCGCATTTATGCAAAGCTGCTAAAACTGGGACCCGCATTTTTGGATGACGAGCGTACCGGTACATTGGGCTCGACAATGGTAAGCGGTGTCGATTATTTGGAAGGTTATTTGACGCTGTATCTGCCGCAGGTGCTGGTATGCCTTATCGCTTGCTCTGCAATGCTTGTCTATATTTTTTCAGTGCATTATGTGCTTGGGCTTATTGCGTTGGTAGCATTGATTATCGTGCTCATATCCCCGATCGTATTCGGGAAAGTATTGTCGGAATCTTCCAATGCGCATTGGGCGGCGTATCAGGAGCTGACGGCAGAAATATTAGACGGTGTACAGGGGATTGTAACGGCAAAGGCAAACAATGCGCAAGAACGAATCGGCAGCGTATTAAAAGGAAAAATGAAAACGCTTTTTTCCGAAACGATGAATAATCTCAAAGTCAATTTAACGGAAGTGGGTATTGCCGGATTTGCTTCGGGCGCAGGCGTCAGTTTCACCCTTGCGGTTGCCGCTCTTCTGGCGGTAAAAGGGAGTATTCCGCTTTCTTCGCTTTTGGTTCTGCTTTTTATGACGAATGAAGTGTTCAGACCTGCGGCCGATTTAAGTGCGTATTTTCATCAAGGCTTTATGGGCATTACTTCTTCAGGCAGTATTTTTGCACTGCTCGACGAAGAAGAAAAAATACACGATACGGGGACAAAAACACTCGATGTAAAAATGCCGGGCGGTTTTGAAATTGCGTATACGGATGTCTTATTTTCATATAACGAAAATGAAGCTCCCGTTTTTGAAGACATGAATTTTACGGTCAAAAAAAACGAGCGGCTTGCAATCGCTGGAGAATCGGGAAGCGGAAAAACAACTCTTATCAATTTGTTGCTCCGCTTTTATGATCCGCAGGCGGGACGCATCGCCATTAACGGAATCGATATACGGGATCTGACGCTGAAATCGCTCCGCAGTTTAATTTCCGTTGTTTCGCAGGAAACATATTTGTTCAACGGTACGATAAAAGAAAATCTGCTGCATGCAAACGAAACGGCTGATGACGATATGGTAATCGAAGCATGCAAAATTGCGCATATCGATTCGTTTATTCAAAGCCTGCCTGAAAAATATAACACGCGTGTCGGGGAACGGGGGCTTAATTTTTCAGGAGGACAGCGGCAGCGTATTGCTATTGCACGTGCCGTGTTGAAAGATGCGCCGATTATCGTACTGGATGAAGCGACCTCCGGTGTCGATACCGAAAACGAAAATGAGATCAAACATAGTCTTTCGGTGTTATTAAAAAACCGTACGAGTATTACCATTGCCCACCGTTTAAATACAATAGAAGATTGCGACCGCATTTTGGTTTTGCGGCATGGCCGAATTGTCGAAGAAGGAACTCATCATCAGCTGTTTGGAAAAGACGGTTATTATAAAAAACTGGTACAAGCACAGCAGTAGAAAGGAGCGAAGAAATGTTCGAAAAATATAAACCGCTTTTAAAATTGATCGTATATATCAAAGAGTATAAAAAAGAATTCATGATTTCAGTGCTGTATGGAATATTGAATAGTGTTTTTTCGCTACTGACGGTATTAACCGGAGCGTATATTACCTCGGCGGCACTGTCCCGTGCGCGTGTTCAAACCGTGCTGTATTTGTTTATCCCTCTTTTAGCGTTTATATGCGGAAAAGGGCTTTTTTCTTTTTTGGAAATGTACGAATGTCATCTGGTTGCTTACAAAATTATAGAAAAAATACGGGGGCTTTTATACGATGCGGTTTCGGCATCGGCGCCTCAATCGATGGCAAAAACAAGGTCGGGGAACATAACCGCTGCTATCGTTGAGGATGTGGAAGCAACCGAAATCTTTTACGCTCATACCGCAGGTGCGTATATCGTTGCTGCCGTATGCACCGTACTGTATCTGACGACTCTTGCGTTTCTCTCGTTGCGTATTGCCGCCGCCGTATGCGCTGCTTGTATCCTTGTTGCGGCAGTACCGTATTTTTTCAATCGTGTTACCAAAAAAACGGGAGAGGAAATACGGGAGGGTGCGGCAGCCGTACATGCGGAAGCGGTGGATACCGTTCAAGGGTTGCGTGAAATTTTGATTTTTGGAAAAGAGAAAAAATATATCGAAAAGGTCGTACGGGATACGCTCAGGTTGAACAAAAAAGAAAGGAAGGACGGGCGATTTAAGGGGGTGCAGGGGTTAACCGTCAATCTGATTACCTCCGCTGTATTGATTGCGTCGCTTTTATTCGCTCATACAGAAGTTATTGCCGGAACATTGCGGCCGGAAACGGTTTCCGTCGTGATTGTTTTTTCGCTGTTTGCCTTTATACCGGTGATGGGTGTTTCGGTAACGGCGGGAGCGATGAATATTTCCAACGGAGCGGCAAAGCGGATTTTGAATATTCTTGAAGAAGCACCGTCTGTTACCGATACCGTACCGTATATTCCTCAATCCGAACTGCACCTTGCAGGCAGTGTCAAGTTTAAGGATGTGCGTTTTTCTTATGAAAAAGACCGGGAGGTACTGCACGGTATTTCTTTTTTCGTGCAGGCGGGAGAGAGCGTTGCCATTACCGGAGAGTCGGGAGCGGGGAAATCGACGATAGCGGCTCTACTGATGCGTTTTTACGATCCCGACAGCGGCGCGGTGTATATCGGCGGAAAAAATATCAAAGCATTGAATCAAAAATCCGTGCGGGATATGATTGCATATGTGCCGCAGGATGTATATCTTTTTAATAAAAGCATTAAAGAAAATATTGCGCTCGCCTGTCCCTGCGCTTCCGATGAAGAGATAAAAGCCGCAGCGCAGATTGCAATGGCGGACGGCTTTATCGAAAAACTGGAATACGGATACGATACAAATGCGGGCGAGCGCGGCGTACAGCTTTCAGGCGGGGAAAAACAGCGTATCGCCATTGCTCGCGCCGTTTTGAAAAAATCTCCCATTTTGCTAATGGACGAGGCGTCTTCCAATTTAGACAGCGAAAGCGAGGCCTTGTTTCGGCAAGCGTTGAACAATATCCGCAGAGGCAAAACTATCCTCACAATTGCGCACCGTCCGTCTACTATAAAAGAAGCGGATAGAGTTATCCGAATCGATAACGGACGGATGGTATAAAAAGTTAAAAGACCGAGAAATGGTAGGTATTAAATCCGCGAATAAAGACGTTCTGAAAGGTGCCTACTCTGCACTCCTGCTGCTGCAAAAACATTACCTCTTAAAATGCGCCGGGGTAACCGCCTTTCCGTAGCTTTTGCTTTTCTTACTGTTTTCATTGCAAATATCCATTTTTTATTCGTGCGGAGGGTTTAATACCCCGACGCTTTGCGTCGTAACAAAGGGTATTAAAGCCGACTGCAACCACCTTATGAGAACAACATACTCCGACGCTTGCGCCGGGGTTGTTGATTAGCGAAATATACGGATTAAATGATTTTTATATTGTTTCAAAAAAATTTGATTGGCTTATAAGTGAATGTCACGAAGATGTTGTTTCATTTGTTGGAAAGACATTAAATATTTCTTGCTTTTAAAATAACAGAAAGAATATAAGACCTCTAAAAACTTGCTTTGCAGGCCGCAGCAGACAAGGAAATGAATTTCCTGACAGAACACGCTGTGAAGCCTGCCGTTTTTAGAGGTCTCCTACAGTAATTCTTTTTATATATAGTTCGCTGCGGTTAAAATCTTACGCGCTTTTTCAGCGTCTTCACCGGCAAGCAGGATGACGGGGCCGGTACAGCCCATGCCCGCTTCTGCATAGATGTTCTCTTTCCAGAGCGTCTTGCAGGCATTTTCTATGTCGATAACGTCGATGCCGTGGATTTCTTCCGTAACGACCTTCTTAGGCGGCACCGCGACTGTCTCCGCGCTTGCCTCTTTTGCGGCGCCGAACGAGTCGAGTATGGCTTGCAGCCCCGATTTTTCGGCGGCTTGCACCTCGGCACGGCACAGCGCTTGCAAGTTTGCCTGCGCGCTGCGCGCGGAATACGCCAAGGCTGCGGCGATAACCGGGGCGCCCGATGCGCGGGAAACAATCGCGACAACATCGGTCATATCCTTACCGGCGCAGGGACCGTAACCGGAACCGGAGGCTTCGTAGCTGCCGCCCGTTAAGAAGGAGCTGAAAAGCTTCATCAGCACATTGCCGGTTAAGGTATCGCAGACCATCACATCGGGCGTCCCTTGCAGCAAATCGTTTCCGCGCATGCGTACCCCGCCGTCGGCGCGGTGCGATTCGGTAAAGCGTATCGGATAGCCCGCTTTTTGCAGCTTTAACAATGCTTTTTCAATCGTTGCAACGCCGTCGATGTTTAGAAGCCCGACCGTCGGGTTTTCAACGCCGTTTGCTTTTGCAACGGCAATTCCGGCAAAGGTGTTTAACAGCATTGCCTTATACCGGTCGGCATCGGAGGCGCCGGTAGTGGACGCAATAAACATTTCTTTGCCGAAGCCGGGCGTTACTACCTTTCCGATTGTCGTAACGCCGAGCGGGAAAGTATAGTGCATTGTTACAGCGGCTTTTATTTCGCCCGTTTTAAACAATTCTTCCATTTTATGATGAGCGTCTTCCAGCGTCGGCGCTTCATACCAGCGAAACCCCTCGGTTTTCGGGCCGCCGATTAGCACAATATCCAATCCGGGATTGGCATGGGCTGCAAGTTTTGCTGCGCGGATAAGCTCCGCTTCTCCGTGCTCGCTGCCGGGGACAGTTAAGCCGACCGGAAAGGCTTCCGCAAAGGCGCCGGTTTCCAGTCCCTTCGCCATCAGGCTGAAGGCATCGGCTACTTGTTGTTTTGTACTGCTCATTTTGCTCCGTCCTCCGCTAAGATACGGGCAGCAACATCGCGCATAGCATCGGCTACAATCTTCTTAATTTCCGCTTCACCGGCGCCGCCCGCAGCACCGGAACTTCCCTTACCGTTGTTCGCCTCAATTAAAAGGCTTAAACCGTCAAAGAGGTTGGTCAAACGGCCGAGGAACAAGCTGCCTTTTCCGATAATCATTGCGCGGCGCAATTTACCTGCAAGCATATCCCGCCGTGCATGGCCGATAAAAGGAACGCCGGAGGGAATATGTCCCTGCGTAGGCGCAAACCCTTCCACACCGTATTGCTTTACAAATTCCGCGATTTTGGCTCGTTCAAGCTGGCCTTTCATAACCGCAAGCGCCGCGATCATCTTTGTGTTCGCTTCCGGCACATTACCGGCGCCTGCAGGAGCGGTAATTTCATGATTCTGCAACTCCGCAGCAAATTTTTCGACATCGGTAATCTTCATCCCTGCGGCGTTCAGCGGATCGTAGATAAGCGCTGTCATAACCGCCTGCGGAGAAGAACCGGAAGAAATCGTATGTTTGCCGATGACATCGGTATTGATAATGGGGTTTACACCGTCGTCTTCCGTAATTAAAACGGCGAAACCGCCTACCATATCCTCAAGGAGCGGCATCTCTTTTTTAACATGATCTTTACCGTTCATACCGAGCTTAGGTACGGAACCGCCGGCGACAACCATCACGGTCTTAAAGATACCCGACCGCACGAGCGCAGCGGCATTTGCCAATGCGTGTACCGGCGCTGCACAGAAACCGCGGATATCACAGCCGGTCGCATGAACGCAGCCCGCCTTTTCACCGACGGACTTTGCAATATTTCCGCCGCCGCGCTGATTCACATCGCCTGCAGCTTCCTCGGAACACTCGATAATATAATCGATGTCCGCCGCATTGATGCCTTCAAGCTCCGCGAGGTGCCATGCGGTTAAGATGCCGGTTCCCTTGGTAACAAGGTTTTCGAGCATCGTATGAGCGCTCAAGTTCGGGTCGGTGTCATGCGCTTGTTTGACACAGCCGACCAGCACGTCATTGTCGTATAAACCTTCCGCCGTGTGCGATTGCACCAACTTTTCGATATCGGCCTTGGAATGGGCTTCTCCCAACGTAATCGCCTTATCCTTCATTAACGGATGATTTTGAATAATCGTTGCCGCTTCGGCAGTAAATTCTTCGGTTAAGTATACCAGTTCAAAAACGTCGGCGTACTTCATCAAAATATAGAGTTCTTTTTGCGTTGCAATTTCACCGAACGGCCCAAAGCGGTCGGCTTTTTCGGTGCACTTAAACCACGGCTCGGGGATACCGGGCAAATCTTCCGGCTTCTTGTTTCCGATATACACCTGATTAGGCGGATATTGTACAGCTTGCTCAAAGGTTCTTAAATGAGACGGGATTGCGGCAATATAGGGATCGGCAGGATCTTTCGCAATCGCTGCGGTCTGAGTTGAACCGTTCCGTTTTAACAGATCGGGGCTGTATGCCAATGTGTAACTTGCCCCTTTAATCACTGCGTTTTTCATAATACATCCTTATTGATAAGATATTGAAGCACCTCAAAAAATTTTAATTTTTAGAAGGTGCTCAGTTAGAAAAATACCGTCTCATATCGATACACGGTTTTTCCTATAATATGGTAGCATTGACTTAATTTCATAGCCTACACTTTGAAAATGCTCTTGTCAAGCATTCATTTTTTATAGAATTTTTTATAGAAGACAGTGTTCGGTTTCTTATTGATACATGCCCTCGTCCGTATTTGAAATAAATGATATAAAGTTATATATGGAGAGATACATCCAGTTGTTCCATCAATAAATTTGAGATAGACGGAGGATTTTCTATGAATGATGTGTTGGCTGTTATCGATATGCAGAATGATTTTGTCAGCGGGAGTTTGGGGACAAAGGAAGCGCAAGCGATTGTTCAAAATGTCGTAAAAAAGATTGAGACCTTTAGTGGTAATATTGTATTTACGCAGGATACGCACCCAAGTTCATATCTGCAATCTCAAGAAGGAACGTTTTTACCTGTTCAGCATTGCATAAAAAATACGGAGGGATGGGAAATTGTTGCTCCGATTAAAAAGCTCATAACCGATCAAGTCTATGAAAAACCTACCTTCGGTTCGCTTTTGCTGGCGGAATCTTTAAAAAGTTTGCATGAAAGAACCCCAATCCGTTCTATTACGCTGATAGGATTGTGTACGGATATTTGTGTTGTGTCGAATGCGTTGTTGTTAAAAGCTTTTTTTCCCGAAATCCCCATTTATGTTGATGCTGTCTGTTGCGCGGGAACAACGCCCGAAAATCACAAGGCGGCGCTGCAGGTTATGAAGATGTGCCAAATTATTATCGAAAATGAATAAGTATCATTTTTAGCAATCGGAATATGTCGATTTGACTTAAACCGATAAAAGGATATACTGAAACGTATGGCGCTTATAGATTGTCCCGATGGGGCTGATTTTGAATTCGGTATTTTGATACAAAAGAAAAATATTTTTATTTTAGAAAACGGACAGTTACCGAACGGTAGCGAAGTATCTAAAGTTCTTAAAAAATATAATGATAGTGATATTCTCGGTTCTTACGGCGAACAGGCATATCACACGTTTGCGGCAGTTTTGTCGCCCGAAGCGGCGGGGCCGAAAGGTTTTAAACAAATTCCGTACCGAAATCTATTTATAACGGAACCTGCTGAGCATGCCGCGATTGTTGCTCGCGCAGCGCTTTTACTCGATTGGCTGCATCATACAAAGTATTGTTCTTCTTGCGGTAGCCGCCTGTATTTGAGCACAACCGAAACGGCATTGGAATGCCCACAATGCCGCAGAATATGGTATCCGGTTCTTGCGCCGTGCATTATTGTACTTATCAGCAAGGGTGAACAAATTCTTTTAGCGCGGCATGTACAGCACATCTCCGACCTTTATACTTGTATTGCGGGTTTTATCGAAGCGGGAGAAACGGCGGAAGAGGCGGTTGCCCGCGAAATACGCGAAGAGGTTGGTTTAACGGTTAAGAATATCCGGTATCGCGGAAGCCAAGGCTGGCCGTATCCCAATCAGCTGATGCTTGCCTTCCGCGCCGAGTACGTTTCGGGGGATATTACCGTACAAAAGGAAGAGCTATCGGATGCTGCATGGTTTACACGCGACGCATTACCGCCGATACCGCTCCCCGGATCCGCCGCTTACGATCTTATCTGCGGCGACTGGTTTTAGGTACACGGACAGGACAATCCGTTTGCTGTGTTTGCCCTGCCTGCTTTTGAAAAACCCGTGCAAAATTTTGGATAAAACTTTGCACAGGTTGTTTAAAAGTAGTGTATCGCCCTTTTCTTGTTAACTCTCTTTTTCAACTTTAAACCGAATATCGAACACCAGCGTTTCATTCGGATTATCTTTGTGATAGAGCGTAAAATATTGCAAGGAACTTTTTTTGAGTTCGCTTGCCTTAGGCGTAAGCAGCATAGAATTATTCCCCTGTTCATTGCTTACAAAAACTTGTTGCACACCATTTACATAGCCCTTTATATTGAAGGAAAGCTGAACAACAGAAGATTCGCTTAATACAATAATATTATTTGTTTGCGCTTGAGGCTGTACCTTTTTCATGTACGTACACGTTAATTTTGGCAGAGGTTTCGTATTACTGTAGTTAAAGATCGCTTGCCGCAGCTTGTCTTTATCAAACGGCTGCATGCCGATACTACCGATAACATCTATAGTTTTATGGCCTGTATAATGTATATTTTCTACCGTTGCGGTTACCTTGTATCCTTTTGTCGGTACCTCAATGCGTTCTACCGTCTTGTATTTTTCGCTATATTTGATATATGCGACGGCATTATCGTCCAAGAATCTTAATTGGTACTTAATAATCTGCCCCGGATTCTTTGCAGAAAATCCCTCTTTTACAATATATTTTTGAAACTGTCTAAGATCGGTAACAGCCTCGCTGCCGCCTCCGATAATATTGATGGTAATCGTCGTTCCTTTTTCCAGTTTTTTGATTGCCAGATCGATGTCGGCTTCGGCATGATTTGCTGTTGTAACTTTAAATACTGTGTCGAGATTGGCTTTTAGCTCTGATTTTTCCTGATCGGATTCAATAGTAAGATATGCAATTCGTCCGTAAGAAACCGACGACACATATACCGGCATTCTGTCGCCTACGGCTGCTCGCGGTATATTGATCATAAGCGGAGCTGCTTCTTGATTTACATCGACGGTATAAAACGTTTCAACGAATTTGATAAGGCGCCGTTCCTTTTGGTCTCCATTTTTGAATTTAAAGCCTGCTGCAATTTTGCTTTTAATTCCAGCTGCACCGAAACCAACCCCTATTTTAAGCTGTGCTTCAAGGCTTTTTTCATTGGTAATCTCCATCTCTTCATAGCTTGAATGGGCAGAGGCATGGTATGTAATACTTTGACTGAGGATTCTATTGCGCAGATCTCTATATGATGCTAAATTCGGGAAAATTGCGTCGGACGTAATCCCTGCTTTTCCATCTTTACCTTCTTTATCTTTTACTCCTTGTAAATCGAATGAGATCGTCGCTTTTCGTTTATTGCCTTCGGTAATTTCCCGGTAGCTCTCTTTATCAAGACTATCGCCACGCAGAACGGAACCGGGATAGATTGAGTTCTGAGCAGGATCAAGCATGAGCGTGTCATCAAAGGCAGCCGAAATATCATGCTCAACTTCTTTTTCGATGTATTTTACCACCATACCCTGGGCATTAAGCTGCGGCTCCGTTTCACTAATCTGCCGCCCTTGAAAAATCATTTCGCGCAATCTCTGCGGCGATCGTGCAAGCGTTTTAGGAATATCAAGCCCTTTATAAGTAAATTCCTCTTGCTCGTTGCTTTGGCTGTTACCGGAATTACCGCTGTTTCCGTTACTCGGTTTTGCAGGTTTTTGCACCGATTTGTCCGTTTTAATTTCCCTCACTAACGGTTTTGTCGGTTGTTGGCACCCCGTTATACCGAATAGTACAAGACAGAACAACAGTGATTTCCATTTCATACATGTTGCGAGCTTTACTCGTTTTTGTTGCTGCATAAAAACCTCCTTGCGGTTGATGCTGTCTGTCTTATAAAGCACGTAATGTAAAATGGCTTGAAATTCGGAGAAAAAAATAAAAAATTTTAAAAAATTTCGTGCAAAAATAAGGCAACCGCCTGAGATATCTCCAATTCGGTTGCCTTAGTGTGTAGAAAAAGCTGTAAAATTAATTTAATAAATAGCGGCGGTTCCTTTTATCACGACGCCGGTTTTTCCGTTCAGCGTGATAATATCGCCTGTTTTTAATATGCTTGTTGCCTCGGAGGCGCCTACGATAGTCGGCTTCGACAAGTTCATTCCCATCAAGGCGGCGTGTCCGCTCAAGTTGCCGTTTTCGGTAATGACGGCGCCTGCCCGCTCGATAAAGGAATTCATTAAATCGTTGGTCGTTTGGGTTACGATGATGTCTCCGTCCGCAAAGTCGGTCAGTAAGTCTTGCTCGGAACGGATAACCTTTACTCGGCCGGTTACAACCGACTGAATGCCGGTGCCCTTACCCTTTAGCAATATCTTCCCGACGGTTTCAACTTTCAACAAGTTTGTCGAACCGACCAGTCCGATAGGAACTCCGGCGGTAAGCACGGCGAGTTCACCCTCTTGTACAAACCCATTCTCTTTTGCGACGTTGATGCACTGTTCAAACATTTCGTCCGTCGATTTAAAATAGGACGTGACAATCGGATATACCCCCCAGTTAAGTGATAACCGGCGTGCAGTTGCTTCATAGGGGGTTACGGCAACAATCGGCGCCTTGGGCTTGTATTTTGAAAGTGCCCGCGGCGTTTCTCCCGAAGAGGTCGCGGTAACGATAACCTGTGCATTCATTTCCAACGCCATAGAACAGGTTGCGTGTGCGATGGCATTCGTAATGGTCAAAGAATGCTCCCGGGCAACCGCCCCCATAATCTTGTCGTAGTTTAACGAATTTTCGGTTGTAACGGCAATGCGGTGCATCATCTTAACGGTTTCTACCGGATATTTGCCCGCAGCCGTTTCTCCCGAAAGCATAATGGCGCTTGTTCCGTCAAAGATGGCGTTTGCAACATCGGTAACCTCCGCCCGCGTCGGACGCGGATTATGCGTCATTGATTCGAGCATCTGGGTTGCCGTAATCGCCGGCTTACTTGCCTTCAGTGTTTTGCGGATAATCATCTTTTGCACAAGCGGAATTTCTTCCGGCGGAATTTCGATACCTAAATCGCCGCGAGCAACCATGATGCCGTCGGAAACTTCAATAATCTTGTCGATGGAGTCGACGCCTTCTTGGTTTTCGATTTTCGCAATAATATGGATATTGTTCCCATTCGCTTCCTCCAAGACCTTGCGGATGCTTAAAATATCCGCAGGGCCGCGGGTAAACGAGGCTGCTACAAAATCAACCTCATTTTGAGCGCCGAACTTTAAGTCGGAAATATCCTGTTCGCTCAGAAAGGGGAGGTTGATTTTTGCTCCGGGAATATTGATGCCCTTATGATTCGATACGGGGCCGTCGCTCATGACGGTACAGATAATATCGGTGCCGTTATCGATCCGCTCGACCTTCAGTTCGATTAAGCCGTCATCTATAAGGATGCGATTATTAGGCTGTACTTCCTGCGCAAGGTTCTTATAGGTTACGCTGCATATTTTTTCATCGCCGACAACATCACGTACGGTAAGCGTAAATTGCTGTCCCTTGCTCAGCTGTACGGAATTGCAGCCGAAGTTTTTCAGCCGTATTTCCGGCCCCTTGGTGTCCAGCATAATCGCAATCGGCAAGTTGAGTTCCTGTCGAATCTTCTTGATACGGTCGATACGGATCTGGTGCTCTTCATGCGTACCGTGCGAAAAATTAAGGCGGCATACGTTGAGCCCTGCCTTAAATAATTCGCGCAGTATTTCTTCCGAGTCGGAAGCGGGACCGATAGTACAGACAATCTTTGTCTTTTTCATCTTTTCTCCTATCGAATAAAAGTATGTCTTTACGCTTTCTTCTTATCCTTCGAGATGGCATCCACTAGAATGGCAATTGCGCCGTCTCCGGTTACGTTACATGCAGTTCCGAAGCTGTCCTGTGCAATATAGAGCGCGATAATCAATGAACTCATTGTGTCGTTAAAGCCGAGAATGGACTGAACAAAGCCAAGCGCTGCCATAACGGCGCCACCGGGGATACCGGGGGCTGCAACCATTGCGATACCCAAGATTGCGATAAACGGAAGCATAACGCCGGCGTTTGCCGTTTGTCCGTGCAGGATCAGGATAGCCATCGAGCAGCTGGTAAGGGTGATAGTACTTCCTGCAAGATGAATGGTTGCGCAGAGCGGAATAACAAAGTCCGCAATTTTTTCCTGAATACCGATTTTCTTTGCGGAAGCGAGCGTTACCGGTATGGTTGCTGCGGATGATTGAGTTCCCAATGCGGTAACATACGCCGGTAGCATCGTCTTAATCGACGTAAAGGGATTCCGTTTTGCAATGGTACAAGCAATGATATACTGAATAAGTATCATGATGACGTGCAGTGCAATGACGATTGCAAATACTTTGATGAATACCTTGAGGATAAGCCCAACCTGTCCCGCATGGGTCATGTTGGTAAACACGCCTAAAATATGGAGCGGTAACAGCGGAATAATGATAACTTCGATAACTTTCGTAACGATATTCTGAAATTCGCGTGCTGCATTTTTTAATGTTTCAGAACGGGTTACCGCGATACCGATACCGAGAACAAAGCTTAAAATCAACGCAGTCATAACGCCCATCAGCGGCGGCATATCGATACCGAATAAGCCGGGCAGCAGCGCATCTTCAGGGTTCGCATGGGAAAAAACATCCGCATGAGAACTTAAAAAGAACGGGAAGAATATGGAATCGGTTACAAAGGCCAACGTACCGGCAAGCAGCGTTGAACCGTACGCAATACCGGCAGTGATAGCGAGCAGCTTTCCTGCGTCGGAACCCAGATCCGCGATACCCGGAATGACAAATCCAAGAATGATCAGCGGGATGATAAAGCTGAGAAAGTTGCCGAATACCCCGTTAAAGGTTGCCAAAATCTGAACAGGCAACGGCAAATGGATGGAGCGCGTCAAGTTACCGATTAAAATACCGGCAACGATTGCAATAACAAGACGCGGCAATAGACCTAATTTTTTTGCACTCACAATAAACTCCTTTTTAAAAGTGTCCGAACATCTCTAAAAGCTGACCGGTTTTTTAAAGGTGTCCGTCTATCTTTTTATAGTGTAACTGACTTTATTTCACTTGTCCAGTTTTTTTTGATATTCTGGCGCCGCGATGTACCTCTTTTATAATTCCCTTCAATAGTATATACTGCTCCATCTGATGAAAATTCAATAAGAGGTACACTATGGAACTCACGTATAAAGCCAAAACAGCATGGGAAAAGCTCACCGACAGCGAACTTGCCGAAATGCAAACGCTTTCTCAACACTACATCTCGTTTTTAAACAGCGGAAAGACCGAACGCGAATGCGCCGCTCATATCATACGGCAGGCAAAGGAAGCCGGTTTTAAACCGCTTGAAGAGGTCATAAAGAGCGGAAAAGCGCCGGCGGGTACAAAGGTATATCTCAACAATAAGGATAAGTCCGTTGTGATGATGGTGCTCGGCGAGGATATCATGCAAGGTATGAATATTGTCGGCGCTCATATCGACAGCCCGCGCCTTGATGTCAAGCAGATGCCGCTCTATGAAGATTCAAACCTCGTGTTTTTAAAGACCCATTATTACGGCGGTATCAAAAAGTATCAGTGGACTGCAATTCCGCTCGCTATTCACGGGGTCATTTTTACCAAAGAGGGCAAGAAGGTTGAAATCTGCATCGGTGAAGATGAAAACGATCCGGTGCTTTTTATTAGCGACCTCCTGATTCACCTTTCAAAAAAGCAGTTGCAGGAAACGCTGGCCGAAGGGATTACCGCCGAGCAGCTTAACGTACTGGTCGGAAATATGAAACCTGCAACGCCGGATGAATCGGATGATAAGAAAAAAGACAAATCTAAAGAGGATAAAAAAGGAGATAAGGCATCGCCGGTTAAGGAAAATATCTTAAAAATCTTGAATCAAAAATACGGCATTACCGAAGAAGATTTCCGCGTTGCGGAGCTTGAGATTGTTCCCGCAGGAAAGGCACGGAATGTCGGGCTTGATAACTCGATGATTGCAGGACACGGCCATGATGACCGCGTATGTGCCTATACCACACTGAAAGCGATGCTCGAAGTTTCGGGGACTCCTGCAAAGACTGCCGCCGCCCTCTTTGCCGATAAAGAAGAGATCGGTTCGGTCGGTAATACCGGCATGACAGCGCTCTACTTTGAAAACATGGTCGCGGAGATTGCCGCCCTGCAAAAAGCGCCCTGCGATTTAGGTGTGCGCCGCGCATTTGCCAATTCCTGTATGCTGTCTGCCGATGTATCCGCCGGTTATGACCCCGCGTTTACATCCGTATTTGAAAAGCTCAATTCGGCGTTTATCGGCAACGGTATCTGCATCAACAAATACACCGGCTCCGGCGGCAAGGGCGGCTCAAATGACGCAAACGCCGAATATCTCCAAAAGATCAGGCATTTATTCGATACCAACAATGTTGTCTGGCAGACGGCGGAACTCGGCATGACCGACGCCGGAGGAGGAGGCACAATTGCCTATATCCTCGCTAAGTACGGAACGGAAGTCGTAGACTGCGGAGTGCCGGTATTGTCGATGCATGCCCCCATCGAATTGATCAGCAAAGCCGACCTTTTAATGGCATACCGAGCCTACAAGGCGTTTTTACAGGCACATTAAAGCTAAGCGAAACCTCTAAAAGCTGTAGTTTTTAGAGGTTTCCGGTTAATCGATTTCGATACGAGAGAATATCAATGAATACAGCATACCCTGAATTACAGCAAGCTTTTGACAAGATGATCTTATCGGCGTCGGGCTGGCGCAAAGTGTTTGCTCAATCCGGAAGCGAAAACGATGGAGCGCCGGAAATTTCCGCTGCCGACCGCGATATTGTTTTCTTTGCCGCTCAATCATTTGCGGAATTCTTACAAGCGGAGTTTCCGGCAATCCGCACGGTAGTCATAGCCCGCGACAGCCGCCCCACCGGAGCAGCGCTTTTAAAAGAGGCGGTAACTGCATTTGCAGCCGCTTCCGTGGCAACAGGTTCGGATGCGCCCATAGTAACAGCCGCTAGGAATACTTCTGCGGCAACAAGCTCGGCTGTACTAGCGATACAATCGGTTGGGATAGCCGCGGCGCCGGAGATTATGGCGTATGCACGTTCCGCAGGGGCGGCTTTCATGTATATTTCTGCAAGCCATAATCCCATCGGGCATAACGGCTTTAAGTTCGGGTTGGATACCGGCGGCGTACTGGACGGAAGTCAATCCGCGCGACTTATAGCCTTATTCACACAAAAATGCGCCGCTGCCCACCAAGATACCGCAGCTGTCCTGCGCAAACAGGCCGCCCCGGCACAGGCGCAAGCGGTGTTTGAAGCAGAAGCGGCGCACAAACAAGCGGCGCTTACCGCCTATCAAAACTTTTTACAGGAAGTAATTGCCGATTCAAAAGACACGGCGGAACAAGCACGGTTCTTTGACGGCATTTGCACTCAATGTACCGCGCTTGCGGCAGCAGGTAAGCCCTTTACGCTGGTTGCAGACTTTAACGGCAGTGCCCGCGCCGCTTCGGTTGATCGGGCTTTCTTTGAAAAGCTCGGTATGCAGCTTGTCGGTATTGCGGAAAAGGCCGGAAATATCGTCCATGGTATTGTTCCCGAAGGAGGAAACCTTGCAACCTGTGCAGCCAAAATCGAAGAACTGCACCGGAGCAATCCCGCACAGGCGGAGAATACGTTGTTCGGCTATATGCCCGACTGCGACGGAGACCGCGGCAATATCATTTACTGGGATGAAGCGCAGCAAAAAGCATTGATCCTTGAAGCGCAGGAAGTCTTTGCCCTGTCGGTCATCGCAGAACTGAGTTATCTGCACTACAGCGGTAACATCAGCGCGCCACTTGCGGTTACCGTCAACGGACCGACTTCGCTCCGCATTAACGAAATCGCAAAAGCCTTGGATGCGGAAGTGTTTTATGCGGAAGTAGGCGAAGCCAATGTAGTAAACCGGGCGGAAGATGCACGTCGGTACGGTTATAAAGTGCGGATACTCGGCGAAGGTTCCAACGGGGGGAATATTACGTACCCTGCCGCCGTGCGTGACCCGCTGAATACGCTCTTTGCAATCAGCAAGCTCCTGCTCATAAAGGATATGCCTGACCGCTCCTGCCCGTTCCGTATCTGGTGCGAGCGGTCGGGGCAAACGGCAAAGTACCGGAAAGACTTTACCTTTGCGGATATTATTGCAACGCTTCCCCGCTATTGGACTACCCCGACGCAGGAAGCCCGGGCGCTGATGCATATCCATACGACCGACCATACCGCACTGAAATCGGCATATCAAAAGATTTTTATGCAGGAATGGGCGGATAAAAAACAGCTGCTGAAAGACCGATTCGGTATAGCAGCCTGTAAAGTATTTGCGTATAATGGAACGGTTTGCTCAGAAAACCTCAGGGATTTTGGGGTTTCCGCAAAAGGCGGCCTCAAAGTGCAGTTCTATAATGCAAGCCATACTCCGATTGCCTTTATCTGGATGCGCGGTTCCGGCACCGAACCGGTATTCCGCATTATGGCGGACATCAAAGGATATGATCAGGCAGCGGAAGAATATCTTGTGCAGTGGCAGGGAGATATGGTACGCAAAGCCGATGCGGCGGTATCGGCAAAAAATTAAGGGAAGGTGGTATAACTTCGGCAGCCGCAGTAAGGCTGCCTCGTTAACCGTCAAGTTTTCTTTCGAAAACTTGCTTATTAAACATGTGCGCTTTTCGCGCACGAATTCGCCTGCCTCCAAAATTGATATTTTGTTCGGCTGTCGAATTTATGGGAAGGATAACAGAATGGGAATTCGAGGAGAATTATTTACCACTCAAATTCCGGTAGAAAACCGGACATATTTTTTTAATGTGAAAGAGAATCGGTTGGGTGATGTTTTTTTGCAGATTGTCGAAAGCAAAAACACCGATGGCGCCGGTTTTGACCGCCATGCAATTGTCGTATTTCAGGATGAAATGCAAACCTTTTTGCAGGGGCTTAACGAAAGCCTTGAATTTATTGAAAAAAAGCGGAAAGAGCAGCTCAAAGAAAAACGGGAGAAAAAACAGCGGAACATTTCTGCGGAAACAGCCGGCGTAGAAAAAAAGAAAATCATCAATAAACGGAACACAAGCACAAAATCGGCGCGAAAGGTACGCATCGTCAAAAAAGACGGCACAGAATAGGTTGTTACGCATCCCGCAAACGGTATGTTGACAAGAACAGGGCTGGGAAACCTCCAAAGTTATAGCTTGCATTTAGACTAGACTTGGTGTATATTTCTACCGTTTGCGGTTATCAGCCTTATGCGGACTGGAGCCTGTTTCGGCGGCACGGAAAGCAACGGCGGTCATTTAATATAGTGCGACATACTGCATGCTTAAAATTGTTAAAATTAAAGGCAGCTATGTTAATGGTGAGGTGTGCTCTCATTGTCTTTCAGAGGTTTTAATAATGATGCTGAAGAAATGTATTGCTTGCGGTATGCGCTGTATGTCGATTTGTATCGCTGTTGTTATCTTTCTCCTTTCTGCACAGTCAAAGCTGCCTATTCCGGAGACCGTTTCTTTTCCCGGATTGGATAAGTTCTTACATGCATGTGCTTTCGGGAGCTTCGCTTTTACGCTTTCTTATTGGTTTTCTACCGATAAGTGGCTTGGAAAACCGCTCAAATACTGTACGATTGTCTGCTGTATTGTTGCTTGCTATGGTATTTCCGACGAAATACATCAAATTTTTGTTCCCGGGCGCGATGCTTCCATATATGACTGGTTTGCCGACTGTACCGGAGCGGTTTTAGCGGTATTTGTACGTCTGGGGATGGTAAAATTCTGCGTGAAAACTTGATTTTTAGGAAAAAAAAAGAGCGTGAATGAATGCCGCAATTATAGAAAAGCTTACCGCTTTTTTTGACGCTAAACCCGAAATCATCCTTGCAATGCCTAAGGAAAGTGCTTTGCTGCATAGGCATACTATGACTGCTCTTTATTGGTATGAAGATTATTACCCCATCTATAAGCGCGGGCAAACGTATATTCTTGAGCATGCTTTTAAACGAAATCTTGTCGGTGATGTACAATGAGTATTGATAAAAATGAGAGGTATATGAATGAAATATAAGATAGCATTAATCGGCTGTGGCCGTATTAGCTTTAAGCATATTGAAGCCTTCGTTGCGATGCAGGATAAGGTTGACTTAGTTGCCGTTTGCGATCCTTTGGTGGAGCGGGCAGAAGAGAAAAAAGCTGAATACACTAAAGCAGTGTCGAATGCAGCAGTAAGAGTCTTTGCCGACTATAAGGAAATGCTGGCAGCGTGTAAACCGGAGGTGGTAACGATTGCAACCGAATCCGGTAAGCATAAGGATATTGCAGTACATTGTTTGCAGAATGGCTCGCATGTAATCTGTGAAAAGCCGATGGCACTTTCTACGGCTGATGCGCAAGTGATGATTGATACGGCAAAACAGCACGGCAAAACATTGGCAGTGTGCTTTCAGAACCGCTTTAATGCACCGGTTGTAAAAGCACGCGAAGCATACGAAAAAGGGCGCTTCGGTAAAATGCTGCACGGAATGATCCAAGTGCGCTGGAATCGGAATAAAAGTTATTATGATCAAGCAAAATGGCGTGGTACTTGGGAACAGGACGGCGGCACTCTGATGAACCAGTGCACGCACGGGATAGACCTTTTGCAGTGGATGATGGGAGAAAATGCCGTCCGCGTACAGGCACAAACCCGTCGCTTTATCCGTCCGATTGATGCAGAAGATTTCGGTTGTGCGATTGTAGAATTTGCTTCCGGTGCTGTCGGCATAATAGAAGGAACTGCCGATGCGTATCCGAAAAATCTAAACGAAACATTGAGTTTATTCGGTTCCGAGGGGGCTGTTGTGATTGGCGGGCTTGCGGTTAATAAAATGGAAACATGGCGTTTTGCCGATGCGGAACAGGTCGGTGATATGGAAGAGAAGGTGCTGAATCCCAATGAAAAAGACCCTCCGACGGTGTACGGCTTTGGGCATACAGCTCTTTTCAGAGATGTTATCGATGCAATCGAGCATAATCGTGAACCGCTTGTTTCGGGCGAAAAAGGCAAAAAAGCCTTAGAGATTATCTTGGCCATTTATAAATCCCAAAAAACCGGATTGCCGGTAACGCTGCCCTGCGATTTTTCAACGCTGGAAATGAAGGGGATTTTTAATTAATGAGGAGAGAAAAATAATGAATATACCTTTTTATACAGCGACAAGAGAATATAAGAATCTAAAAGCAGAATTTGATACAGCGTTGTCTTCCGTGCTTGAAATGGGTGACTTTATTTTGGGAAAAGCTGTAGCAAGCTTAGAAGAAGGCATAAAACAGTATACCGGTGCAAAATATGCGGTCGGCGTTGCTAACGGCAGTGATGCATTGGTAATTGCGTCCGATATTCTCGGGTTTAAAGACGGCGCAGAGGTTATAACCCCTGCTTTTACATTTTTTGCGTCAACCTCCTGTATTGCCCGCTTAGGCGGTAAGCCCGTCTTTTGCGATATTGATGAAGATACCTTCTGTATGGATATGAAAGATGCGGAAAAGCGTATAACAAAAAAGACGGTTGGCATATTGCCGGTGCATTTATTCTTGCAGACGGCGGATATGGAAGCCTGCATGGCGCTTGCGAAAAAGCATAATCTTCGTGTTTTGGAAGACGCTGCAGAAGCGTTCGGTATGCAGGATATGTATAACGGCGTTTTACATCAGTCCGGAACTATCGGCGATATGGGGATTTATTCGTTTTTCCCGACAAAGACGCTCGGCGGTTACGGCGACGGCGGCATGATTGTTACGAACAACGAAGAATATTACCTAAAAGCCAAGAGTTTGCGTGTCCATGGAGCGACAAAAAAGTATCACCATGATTATATCGGCTATAACTCGCGGCTCGACAGCTTACAGGCAGCCGTTTTGAATGTTAAGCTCAAGCATATTGATGATGCGATTGCAAAACGGGCTGAACACGCAGCTCAATATCGGGCTTTACTAAAAGATATCGGACAGATAAAACTTCCCGTCGTAAAAACGAAAGGAAAAGAAGTATACTATGTATTCAATATCCTTGCTGAAAACAGGGATGAGTTACAGACATATCTCACCGAAAAAGGTATAGGCACAACGGTATATTACCCCAAGTGTCTGCATGAACAGGAGTGTTTTAAGTATCTCGGTTACAAGAAAGGCGACTTCCCTGTTGCGGAAAAACTCTGTGCTTCCGTACTTGCCTTACCGATGTATCCTGAACTGACTCAGGATGAAATTTCCTATACCTGTGACGCAATAAAGGAATTTTATAAGCGGTAGGGCGATTTTTTAAAGAAGATAGGCATACTGCCTGCATGGGATTGTTTTGGATAGTAATGCGCCTAACTGAAGAAAAAGATATAATACTTTTATGCTTATACCTATAAAAATACTGTTTTTTTTCTGAGTTTTATAGCTATGGCTATAAAAACTTGTTTCTGTATTGACTTCTTATGCTTATATCTTTAAATTTAATTCAATAATCAGGGGGGGGGATTATGGATGTAAGCATAAAAACTATAGTCAGACGATTGGATTATCTGCAGGAGGTGTCTCCTTTTATCGGAAAGCCTTTTATAAAGGTATTTTCGGGGGTGCGTCGCTGCGGGAAGTCCGGTATTTTATCTTTGCTGCGTGATGCACTTATTGCGCAAGGCGTCGATGCGGCGCATATTATTTTTGTCAATTTTGAAAGTTTTGCCTTTTCAACGATTAAAACCGCTGAGGATTTATACCGGTATATTGTTGAACGGGTTCAGCCGAAGCAGCGTGTTTATCTGTTGTTTGATGAAATTCAAGAAGTAGCGGGCTGGGAAAAATGCATCAATTCCTGCTTGGTAGACTTTGATGCGGATATTTATATTACCGGTTCCAATGCTCGGCTGTTATCCTCGGAATTGGCGACCTATCTTGCAGGCCGTTATATTGAAATTCCGATATATACGCTGTCGTTTGCAGAATGTTTACAGTTTCAGGCTTATTACTTTCCGCAGCGGAACATGACGCAGCGGGACGCTTTTTCAACCTATTTGCGGAAAGGCGGTTTCCCAGTTATCCATACCGCGGATTACGGAGAGCAAGAAGCATATAAAATTGTATCAGACATTTACGCTTCGATACTGCTCCGCGATACTATCCAACGGTTTAATATTCGTGATATTGAACTGCTGGAGCGGGTGGTAAAATATACCTTTGATAATATCGGCAATAGCTTTTCCGGTAAAAATGTTGCCGACTATTTTAAAAATCAGAAGCGTAAACTTGATGTAAATACAATATACAATTATTTGAATGCGCTTGAGGCGGCCTTTGTTTTGTATCCTACACGTCGTTATGATATAAAAGGGAAAGAGCTGCTCAAAACACAGGAGAAATTTTATTTAAGTGATGTATCGCTCTTGTATGCTATTTTAGGATATACCGATCAAAAAATTTCCGGCATACTGGAAAATATCGTTTTTTTGGAACTAAAGCGTAGGCGATATAATGTATATATCGGTAAGCTCGGTGCAAAAGAGATTGATTTTATTGCAGAAAAACACGGCGCAAAGCTCTATATTCAAGTTGCCTATAAATTGGAAAGTCAGGAAACCGTCAATCGTGAGTTTTCTCCTCTTTTGGAAATCCGCGATCAATATCCTAAATTTGTCGTAACGATGGATGAATTTTGGCAGGAAAATGTAGAAGGTGTGAGGCATTTTTACATTGCCGATTTTTTATTGAGTAAGGAATATTAAAGATTAATGGAAAAGAATTATTTTGTGCATGAATCGAGTTATGTGGATGAAGGTGCGGAGATAGGCGAGGGAACGAAAATTTGGCATTTTACCCATATTATGAGCGGCGCTAAGGTCGGTAAAAAGTGTTCGATCGGGCAAAATGTCAATATTGGCGGTAAGGCAATTATCGGCAATGGTGTAAAGATTCAAAATAATGTTTCGCTATACGATGATGTTGTAATAGAAGATGATGTATTTTGCGGTCCCTCCTGTGTGTTTACCAATGTCATAAATCCTCGTGCCTTTATTGAACGCAAACATGAGTATAAACAAACGGTGATTAAGAAAGGAGCTTCTATCGGTGCCAATGCTACGATTGTTTGCGGCGTAACCATTGGCGAATATGCGTTAATCGGTGCAGGAAGTGTAGTAACAAGAGATGTGCCTCCGTATGCCCTTGTTTATGGAAACCCCGCACGGGTGCATGGCACGGTGAATGCAGCGGGGGCTAAGGAATAGAAGATGACAAAACAAAAATTGGGGTGTTTTAAACAACTTATGAAAAGAATGTTTTTGAAAGCGCTTAAATATATTTTGTTTTTTATTCCCATTAAAAATGGTCAATTATTTGTTATTACTGATTCTACTATGCGGGATGAACCTTGTGGTATTACTACGAATGGACTTATGTGCATCTCCGCTTTCTTATTTTAAGTATATTCCTCTTGGCTCTATGCGTCATGACTAACGGTTTTATTTTGAATATAGAAAGTTGAATAGAGCATGATAGAAACTTGTATAATAAAAGTAGAACTGCTAATATAATAAAAATATTTATTAGTAAAACTATTTTATAGAATATATTCTATATATAAAATATGAAGTGTGTCTGTAATACTTATTTTTATATGAAAATGTTGCTATTTATCTCTAAAAAAGGATGTAGGTATGATTTTGAATTTAAAATACTGTCTAAAGCAAGCGTGTAAATTCGTATTCAAAATTGTTTTAGGATGGCTGCCCTGCCGGAATGATTTTTTATTTATAATTCCTGAAGATTCTTCTTTGCGTGAAAGTTTTAGTATAAAGAATTATACAGGGGATAACGTTTTATTTTTTTTGCACTACCTTTTGGAATGCCATGACGTCATTGATGCGCCATTTAAAAAAATATATCTTAGTATATTGAATGATGTTACTTATAAAGATTGTTGTGAACTCCAAAAACAATTAAAATATATACAATTGCTTCCGATTGTTTCACCTAAAATGCACAAATGTATTTTAAATTATATAAGATATTATTTTGCCTTTTTAAAATGTAAAATAATTATTACTCCTGATGTTATGTCACCTCTTTTAGTAAAAAAAGGATCTCAAATTGATATATGTCTGAATTATTATGCGTGCCCATTTAAATCTGATGTTGCTAAGCATAATGAAAGAACAAGAATGCAAACAAAAAAATATGTAGCTGCTTCTTCCGATTTTGCGTCTCGTATGGATATGTGTGCATCACATGTGCCGTATTTTGACTATAAAGTATTAGGATTTATCCGTCATGATAATATTGTGAATCCGCGTTTTGATAAACCAACAATAAAAAAGATGATGGGAATTGATGAGAAAATTAAAAATATTATTCTGTATACTCCTACGCATAGAGATGGTCAACTGGCAAAACAACATCAAGCTATTATTGGTTGCGATGATTATACGAAATTAAATACTTTATTAAATGTTAACTCGGCTATTTTGCTCGTTAAATCTCATGTCGGTATGTTGGATGATGTTTTAACTGGTGTGGATGGATGTTCTAATATTATGATTTATAAACCGTCCTCATGTTATACTTTTTATGATATTTTACCTTATGCTTGTTTGTTAATAACCGACTATTCATCAATATATTTTGACTTTTTGGTTACCGGTAAGCCTGTTGTGTTTAATTTTTCTGACCGAGAAGAATATGAGAGGAACAGAGGCTTGTCTTATAATCCTGTAGAATTGTTCTGTGCAGGGAAGATTGCTTATACTGAAGAGGAATTGTATGCTGCTATTGAGAATGAATTAAACGGAAAAACGTATAAGAATGACAAGC
This sequence comes from Treponema sp. OMZ 803, assembly GCF_024181165.1. Classification (NCBI taxonomy): domain Bacteria; kingdom Pseudomonadati; phylum Spirochaetota; class Spirochaetia; order Treponematales; family Treponemataceae; genus Treponema; species Treponema sp. OMZ 803. The sequence goes on from NZ_CP051195.1 coordinate 601,560, forward strand.
ATTATAATGATGTTAAGAATCTTTTTATTAAATATACGGACGGAAAAACAGGTGATAGGGTATATGATTTTATTTGCAAAAAAATAGCAGAATGAGTGATATATGTTAAAAAAACTATTGCAATTTTCCATCGGCTCTTTTGCTGCTGCTGCCGTATCATTCTTTACAACGCCTGTTGTTACCTATTTTATCATACCCGAGTATTTTGGTGTTGCAACTCTTTTTTCTACGGTCGCAGTTTTTCTTTTCCCTATAATTAATTTCGGAACTGATCAGGCCTTTATGCGTTTCTTTTATGAAAAGAAAGGCGACGATCGATATATATTGTTGTGGAGCTGTTTGTTCCCATGTTTTTGTATTTTTATTTTTTTATGTACAGGATTATTGATTTTTTCACATCGGGTGTCTTTGTATTTTTTTGATAAAGATATTCCGTATTTGGTCGTTTTGTTATGTATTGATTTATTCTTTAGATTAATCCAGCGTTATTCGATTTTAACGATACGAATGCAGCAAAAAGCATTGTTGTTTTCTCTCCTGAATTTTTTTCTTTCTATAACCAATACCATGACAATAATTATTTATTCGTTGTGTTTCGAAAAATCATATCTTGCAATAATATACGGAGGAATAGTTTCCAACCTGGTGGCATCGATTATCGCGATTCTTATTGAGCATAAATTTTGGTTTTCAAAATTTAGAATTACAAGTGTCGGTATAAGAGAAGTGTTGTTGTATTCGGTTCCGCTTGTTGCGGCTCATTTTTTATCCACTTTGTTTGATGGAATTGATAAATATTGTTTAAAGCAGTTTTCTACTTTTTATGAACTCGGTTTGTATAGCGTTAGTTTTAAAATTATAGCGGCTTTGCGTCTTGTACAGTCAGGGTTTTCGATGTATTGGACTCCTGCCGCTTTTGAACATTATGAAAAACATAGAGATGATACCTCTTTGTATGAAACCGTTTTTGAAAATTTATTATTGTTTCTGATAAGTGTTTCACTATTACTAATTATATTTAAAGATATTATTGTGCTTATTCTGAGCCGACAGTATTCGGCTTCTGCACATATTATGCCTTTTTTGGTGTTTTTACCTGTCATGTATACAATAACCGAAGTTTCTAATCTTGGAATATATTTTAAGAAAAAGATGATGTACGAAACATATACTTTTATTATTCTAGATGTGGTTGCGGTTGGTTTAAATTTTGTTTTTCTTGCAAAATTCGGCGCAAAAGGTGCGGCAATGGTAATTTCTATTGTATATCTTTGTTATTTTTATGTCCGTACATTTTTTTCAATAAGATTGTATCCAATGAAATTCAAGCTTGTAAAGGCAAGTATCTATTTTTTAATTTTGTGGGCTGTTGCCTTTGTTAACACCTTTGTCGATTGTAAGGTTTTTGAAATTTTATCTGCAGCTGTTGCTTTAATAATGGTCTTGATTATTGACAGAAAATTATTAAAGATGTGGATTTGGAAATGTTTAAATTATATGTATTCCAGATAGATGTGCCTATGAGTTGGTAGGTAAATTATCGGCGAATACGATTACTTACTGATTATAAAGGAGGAGGATAAATATATGATCAAATTTCAACGCTGTAATAGATGTATCATGGATAATGTATCCGATGCTAATATACGGTTTGATAGAGACGGGAATTGTAATTATTGTATCGCGGCCCTTGCAGCAAAACCATATCGGTATTTTCCAAATACAGAGGGAGAAGAAAAACTTCGGCAATTATTGACCGTTCTAAAAAATGCCGGACGAGGCAAAGAATTTGATTGTCTCATGGGCATATCAGGTGGGCTCGATTCTGCATATCTTGCATATTTGGGAGCTGTTAAATGGGGATTGCGAATCCTTGCTGTGCATGTTGATGATGGCTTTGATACCGAGTTGGCAAAAAAAAATATTAAATATTTGGTGGAAAAAGCCAATATCACACTCATTACCATTAAACCTGATCCAGAGCAGTTTTTGGATTTAAATCGAGCTTTTTTATATGCAGAAGTACCTAATTTGGCTATTCCACAAGATAATGTCTTGTTTGCTGCTTTGTATGATTTTGCTCGAAAAAAGAAAATAAAATATTTTTTATCGGGACAGAATTTTTCCTTGGAATCTATTCTACAATCTGGAAATACTCATTCGGCGTATGATCTCGTTCATATTAAGGCTATCCACAAATTATTTGGCACAAAACCGATTAATAAATTACCGTTAATCTCTTGGCAACGGCGGATGATAGATAACCGAATATTACATTTAAAGACGGTTACTCCTCTTGATTATATTGATTATAATAAAGAACGTGCTATTAAAGAATTGCATGATTTTTCCGGTTTTACATACTATGAAGCAAAACATCTTGAGAATGTATTGACAAAAGTTGTTCAGCTAGTTTGGTTTAAAGAAAAATTTAAAGTTGATAAGCGTACTTCGCATTTATCAAGTTTAATTATTTCTGGACAATTGACTCGTGATGATGCCTTGAGTTTATATCAAAAACCTGCTTATGATAAAGAGCAAATGGAGAATGATATAGCTTTTGTATTGGATAAATTACAAATTTCGAGAGAAGAATTTGATAGAATTTTGCAGAGTCCGCCTAAACAGCATACTGATTATAAAACATCTTATTTCTTAGATGTTTGGACGAATCCTAGTAAATTGATCTTTTTAAGAAAGCTAAAGCGGTTTTTGCGAAGTTTATTTATCTCAAAATGAGAAATGACTATGCACATTCTTACAATTATTGGCGCTCGTCCGCAATTTATCAAAGTGGCTGTATTAAGCCGCTATATTAGGAACAATCCGCAACTTGGTGTAAAAGAGACAATCGTTCATACCGGTCAGCATTATGATCAAAATATGAGCGATATATTTTTTACTGAAATGGATATTCCTCAGCCGCATTATAATTTACATATTGGTTCCGGTTCTCATGGTAAAATGACCGGTCTAATGCTCGAAAAGATTGAGGCATTACTGTTAGAACTCAAGCCTGATGCAGTGCTTGTCTATGGTGATACTAATTCTACGTTAGCTGGAGCTTTAGCTGCGAGTAAGTTGCATATTCCGGTGGCGCATGTGGAAGCTGGTTTGCGTTCCTATATGATGGTAATGCCGGAAGAACAAAACCGTAGACTTACTGATCATCTTTCAACATGGCTTTTTTGCCCGACAGATACAGCGATAGATAACCTTAAGAAGGAAGGAATTATTTCTACGGGTGGTTTACCGTCTGCGGATAATAAGACTGTGTGCAAAACGGGTGATATTATGTATGATGCCTCGCTTTATTACCGGCAAAAAAATATTCCATTACAAATACCGAGTAATTTTATCTTGTTAACCATTCATAGGGCAGAAAATACTGATGATCCGGTTCGCTTAAAAAGTATTGTAAATGCAGTTAATTCACTATCAGAAAGCAAGTTTCTTTTCCCTGTGCATCCTCGCACAAAAAAAATATTAACAGAACATGGGTTGGATTTTGGAAAACATGTTACACTTATCGACCCGGTCGGTTATTTGGAAATGCTTAAATATGAAGAAGCTTGTGTTGCCGTGCTTACGGATTCAGGCGGTGTTCAAAAAGAAGCTTTTTTCTTTCAAAAGCCTTGTATCACTATGCGTGACACTACCGAATGGGTTGAACTTGTCTCTTCCGGCTGGAATACACTCACGGGCGCTGATACTGGAAAAATCATATCAGCTATTGGGAATATTCATACTCCAGAGAATTATCCTCAGCTTTATGGTGATGGGCATACGGCAGAAAAGATTATGAAGGTTTTACTATGTCAATACTGATATATAAAAAGAATACGATAGACTATAGGAGATTTAATTATGCCAAACTTTGACGTAATCATAGAGAAAATTGAGAGTAATACCGAAGTTATTGGTGTTATCGGTTTGGGGTATGTTGGATTGCCGCTTGCCGTGTCTTTTGCAAAAAAGGATGTACAAGTCTTGGGTTTTGAGAAAAGCTCTAAAAAAGTAGAATTGGTGAATACCGGAAAAAACTATATCGGTGATATAAAAGATGAAGATTTAATCCGTGTAGTAAAAGAAACAACAAAGCTTTCTGCAACAACTGATTTTTCTCGAATTAAAGAATGCGATGCGGTCATTATCTGCGTTCCGACACCGCTTGATCATTTTAAGAAACCTGATATGAAGTTTATCGAACAATCTTGTATAGATATTGGAAAAAATATGAAAGCAGGTACTTTTATTTCGCTTGAGAGTACTACCTATCCGACAACCACCGAAGATTTTATGAAGCCAATTATCGAAAAAGAATCAGGCTTAAAAGAAGGTATAGATTTTTGGCTTTGTTTTAGTCCCGAACGGGTTGATCCGGGAAATAAAGATTATAAGACTGATAATACGCCGAAAGTAGTTGGTGCTTTAGGCGAAGATGCTCAGAAAATTGCAATTGCTCTCTACAGCAAGGCGATTCAGCATCTCTATCCTGTCTCAAGTCCCCGCGTGGCGGAAATGGTTAAAATACTTGAAAATACCTATCGGCTTATCAATATTTCACTTATCAATGAACTAGCTCTTTTAGCGGGTAAAATGGATATTAATATTTGGGAAGTGATAGACGCTGCAAAATCGAAACCCTACGGTTTTCAGGCCTTTTATCCCGGTCCCGGTATCGGCGGACACTGTATCCCGCTTGATCCGTTCTATCTTGAGCATATTGCAAAAGGCTTTAATTTCGATTTAACAATGATAAATACTGCCGGCAATATCAACAATCAGATGCCGCATAAAATGATGAATAAGATTATGTATGCGCTTAATCGCAAGCAAAAAGCAATGAATGGTGCAACAATTCTATTCCTTGGTGTCGCATATAAGCCGGATATTGATGACCCGCGTGAAAGCCCTGCCTTACTTGTTATGGAAGAATGTGCTAAAAAAAGAGCAAATGTCCTGTATCATGATCCGTATATCCCTGAATGTATTGACGATCACGGAAAAAAATGGGTCGGTACGGATTTAACTGATGCCCTATTATCTAAAGCAGATTGCGTTGTATTTACAACCAATCATTCATGTTTTGATATTGAGCATATTGTAGCAAAATCGAGCTTAGTGGTGGATTTACGCAATGCAGTAAAAAGTGTCCACATTGAAGATGGGAAGGTTTTTAAACTGTAATGAGAAGTGATGTTGACAAGCCTGTAATGATTATTGTTTCGACTCTATTTTTTAATCGTATTGGGAATCAATCTTTATTAGAGACAGTGAAACAGTATATTAAAAAATATCATATTGTATTTATTACATCTGCCTCAAAACACAATAATTATTATATGGACGTAAAAAAAGCATTGGATATATTTGGTACAGATATAACTTTTCTCCATGTTTATCAGATACTACCGGCTGTAATAAAATTTCTGCTCGTACCATTTGTTAAAAAACAAAAGAATAAACAAGCGTCTGGAAATTTTGTCAACACTACTTATGGTAAATTGAATATACTTTCTTCAAATCTTGCAGCAGTATTCTTATATCGGAAATTACTTTATGCAATTAAAAAATTCAATCCTTCGGTTATTTGTGCTTATGAAGTTTTTGCAGTGAAACCTGTTTTAAAAGTAAAAAGGAGGTGTAAGCAAAAGAATATTAAATATTTAGCAAAATTCCAAGGAACAGTATTAGGGTTCGATTATCACAAAGTTAGTGATTCTGTTATTTACAAGCGTTATAGTACTGATATTGAAGCATTTAAATTATGTAATCAATTTGATTTGTGTTCGATTACCAATGATGGGACAAATGGTGATAAAGTTTTAGCCTATTTTGGGGTTGATAGAGATAAAATTTTGTATGAACCAAATGGTATTTCGCACTACATTCAAGATATTAAACCGAATATCCGTATAGATAATACATTTGATAGTGTTGAGACGATTAATCTTTTTACACTGTCACGTCTTATTGGATGGAAACGGATATATCTATCCATCGAAGTAATGCATAAGCTAGTTAATATTTTAAAATGTCATCGTTATGCTTTGCATATTTATGGTCATGGTTCCGACTCTGAAATTAAAGCTTTGCAGGGTTTGATAGAAAAATATCGATTGTCCGCCTATGTACATCTTTATGGAGCTGTTGAGCATGATGACTTGATTGATGTATATAATCAAAATCATATCATGGTGTCGCTCTATAAATATACAAATGTTACTAATCCGGTATTTGAAGCGTTGTATCTTAATAAGCCTGTAATAACCCTTCATGATGATAATCTTGACGCTATTTTGAAAAATATAGAGACAGATCGGATATTCCTTTTTAATGATGATGGAGAGGCTTGTATTACGGATACCATATCTACTTTTTTGCATACACAGCATTTTCAATTTTTGAGAGAAAATAATAACGTTTCTGATGTTTTTGATTGGAAAGCAAGAATTGATAATGAATTAACTAAAATACAGGAATAAGTCTTTTTATGATATTCTATCTACAGTTTTTATTTATTATCACAATATTATATTTAGCTGCAACCACTAATAGAATGCTGGATCTTGTTGGATGGTATATCCTGGGGATTTTTATTATCTTTTTGGCTTGTTTTCGTTATAATATTGGTACTGATTATCTTAATTATTTATCTATTTATTCGAGTCTGCAGGACGGATATTCCAATTATAATATAGAGATTGGGTATAAGTATATCAATCTCTTATTTGTTCATTTAAAATTACCTTATGCGTTTAGTGTTTTCTTTTTTGCCTTTTTTACAAATGTATTTATGTTGTTTTTTATAAAGAAACATAGTATAGATCCAATGCTTTCTCTCGTTTTGTATATACTATTGAATTATTATTTCATAACCTATAATGTCGTTCGTCAAATTATGGCGATTTCTATTTTTTTATTAGGCGTAGATTACATTTTTCAGAAGAAGTATTTAAAGTTTATAGCAATAACATTATTTGCTTCTTTGTTTCACTATACAATGCTGCTAGGGCTTATATATCCGTTTTTGAAGAACATTAAACTAAGATCGCTTATATGTATTTGGGGCATTTTACTGCCATTTATTATTTTCCCTGTTCAGACAGTGATTATGAAGGTAGTACCGAATTCTTTTTATTATGCACACTATTTTGATTCGCAGTTTTTTATGAAATCTTCTCAACTTTCTATGCTTAAACTGATACTGCCTAATATTCTTGTAATCGTTTCCTTTATTTATTCAAAATACTTTAATGGACAGTATGAGAGATTCTGGCTAAAACTATTTGTCTTTTCAATTAGTATAGCAAATCTAGCTAATGGAACTAATGTTTTGATGCGATTGAACTATGGATTTCAAATTAGTGAAATTATTTTTTATCCTCTCTTTATATCAAAAATTGCAAAATCGGAAAAGAAATGTATTTGCATTTTATTGGTTGCCTATGCTATGCTTTTTTATATTGGTACAGTTGTCATCCGGGGTGCTCATGGTGTTATACCGTATCAATTGTTATTCTGATATATGGAAATAGTATATGAACGAAATTTTATTATCAATTATTATTCCGGCATATAATAGCGGGCGTTTTTTGCCTGCAACGCTGTCAATGCTTGTACAGCAAGGTCTTGATGATTGTGAAGTTATTATCATAAATGACGGTTCTATTGATTCCACTGAATCTATTTGTCGTGATTTCTCAAACCGTTGTTCAGAAATACGTTTCGTTTCACAAGAAAATCAAGGGGTTTCTGCTGCGCGAAATAGGGGTATAGAAGAATCACATGGTCGTTATTTATATTTTTTTGATTCTGATGACAGTCTTACTGATGGTAGCTTAGATTTTTTTCGTAGTATCTTGAGTCGACATGATGATAATACAACGCCAGAGCTCTTTGTGTTCAGTTATGAACTGCATAGACTTGATGGAGTTGTCAAGCATCTTTTTTCCAATAAACTGCATAAAACAAAAATATATGACGATACAATTAAAAAATATTTTTTTGCAAAGAAAATACCATGGCACATCTGTAGTTGTGTTTTTGATAGAAACTTTATCGTAGATAATAATATTCTCTTTCCCAATGGCATTAAAATTGGAGAGGATATTGTCTTTATGCTACAAGCAATTACTGCCGCAAAGTGTTTGTATTATCATAATCGCTTGTGCTTTATCTATCAAATACGGGCTGACTCTGTGATGCAGGGCTATAAAAGTTATAGTATGGATAGAATGAAGTCATTTGAAATTGTACGGGATGCTATTTTAAAAAATTCCACAGCTTATGCTACGGTTAAAAAAGAAGTAAATTTTTTTATTGCAAATTTATATCTAGCTAATTTAGTTGCGTATATCAAAGCTGATGTTAAAGATAGAAAGATAAATAGTATTTTCATGCAAAATAAATGTTTTTTGTATAAAAGATTGTCGGGAAGATTTATCAATTATGGAGCGCTCTGTATTGCTCGATGCATTCCGCTTCGAATAGTTTTTGCAATTTTGAAATATTCTGTGTAGAGTAAGTAAGGTGGAATGTATAGATGAGAATATTGCATATTATAACGAATACGGAATTGGGAGGCGCGCAATCCGTTTGTATTTTTTTAGCAAATGCAGCAGCTCAAGAACAAAATACCGTTGCTGTAGCTAGTATGCCTGGTGGATATTTATGGGATCAATTACATCCTGATATTATCCGTTACCCGGTAAAAACAATGGTGAAGCCGATTAGCCTCTTTCCAGACATACGCTGTTATTTTGAATTAAAAAAAATTATTAGATGTTTTGGACCTGATATTATTCATTTGCATTCTAGCAAAGCGGGCGCATTAGGTCGTATTGCTGGAATAAAATATAAAGATCGTATTGTCTATACTGTTCACGGGTTTGACTCTATTCGTCTTCGTCATAGAGTGTTTTTACCATTAGAGCGGCTATTACAGCGGTATTGCGCAGCAATTGTTGCTGTTTCATGTTATGATGAAATGAATTTAAAGAAGGAAAAAATATATACTAATGTTTTGACTATTCATAACGGGGTACAGTCGCCTAAAACAGCTGTTTTAAGACCATTTGATAATAGTGGATATAAAAAAGTTATTATGACGGTTGCTCGTATTTCGCCGCAGAAACGATTTGACGGGTTTCTTACAGTGGCATCTCATCATGAAATGCAAGATTTTTTATTTGTGTGGGTCGGCGGCGCGGCAGGAAAAACACTGGATGATCTGCAACAAGAGTATACTATTCCCCCAAACGTGTTACTGTTGGGTGATTATCCTGATGCAAGCTCGCTTTTAGTGTATTGTGATTTATTCATTTTGCTGACGAATTATGAAGGTTTACCGATGACTATACTTGAAGCCATGGCTCAAGGAAAAGTTGTTGTTGCCTCTGCTGTAGGCGGGATTCCAGAACTTGTAGATGATTCGAATGGAATGTTGGTGAAAAACGATGAAGATGCTGTTATGGCAATACATCAGTTATTAGCTGATGAAGAGAAATTAAAGCAGATGGAACAGATATCAGTTTATAAATATCTTAATTATTTTACCTTTGAGACTATGTATCATAAATACGCTGAGTTATATAAAACAATTTTTAACCTAACAAGGAAAGAAGAATGACTATTGCAATAATAGGCGGTTCCGGATTTATCGGAACAAGATTGACTCGACGGCTCTTAGCTGCCGGACATACTGTTAAAATACTTGATAAGCAGGATAGTAAGTATTATCATGAATTACGGGCTTTTGCTGATGTTAGAGATATTGATTCTCTACAGAAAGGTTTAAGTTCGAATATCGAGTGTGTTATCAACTTAGCTGCTGAGCATCGTGATGATGTTGAACCTAAGAGCCTCTATGATGAGGTGAATGTTAACGGTGCCGAAAATGTATGTAAAGTATGTTCGGAATACAGCATAAAAAAAATTATTTTTACAAGCTCTGTTGCTGTTTATGGCTTTGCTCCTTTAAATACGAACGAGACGGGGGCAATAAACTATTTTAATGATTACGGAAGAACAAAATGGTTTGCAGAGGGAAAGTATCGTGCTTGGCTGAATTCCAATACGAATAACTCACTTACAATTATTCGCCCTACTGTTGTTTTTGGCGAACAGAACAGAGGCAATGTGTATAATCTTCTAAGACAAATTAGTTCCGGATTTTTTCCTTTTATCGGTGATGGAAAAAACAGAAAGTCTATGGCGTATGTTGAAAATATTGCCGCTTTTATTGAATTTTCTCTTAATAATACTTCTGGGGAGCACTTATTTAACTATATAGATAAGCCGGACTTTGATATGAATACTCTTACCAAAGAGGTGTATGCTATACTTGGAAAACCGCATCATAAAATTTTTCATTGGCCGTATTGGTTGGGGTATTTTGGAGGTCTTTGTTTTGATCTTCTTGCCAAAATGACTGGAAAAAAATTAGCTATCAGCTCTATTAGGGTAAAAAAATTTTGCGCAAACACCCTTTTTGATTCAATTAATACTCAAAAGACTAGTTTTAGGCCTCCTGTTTCATTGAAAGATGGTTTATATAATACGGTTAAATACGAATTTATTGATAAGGTTCAAGGGCATAATTTTTATAGTGAATAATACCTATAATTTTATACAGAACAACCGCTCAAAATCTTTTGAGATGCAATAATGTTACGAGGTACCTAATAGTTTTGTTTATAGGATCTTAAAGAAATGCGTACAAGTGAAATTGTAGTATAGGATGCATATATCTACAATGGCTTGAGTCTGTCAAAGAAGTTGATGTTACCGCTAAAACATCTTAAAGGAGGTGTTCTAAATGCGCCGTTTAAAAAATATTCTTATCACAGGCGATGCCGGCTTTATTGGGTCTAATTTTATCTGTACCTTATTAAAAAGACCAGATTAAAAAAACCGGCGCTATGCTATTGATTGTACAAAGCTTAAAACGCAGCTGGGCTGGAAGCGTGTGTTTGATTTTGAAACAGGTCTTGCACATACTGTTGACTGGTATTTACAAAATAAAGATTGGATTGAGAATGTCCGTTCCGGTGAATACCGAAAGTGGATTGAAAAAAACTACAGCAGACGTTGATAGCATGATTATGTTATACTTGCAAAAATGAGAGGGTATATTTATGAATGATGAAAATAATGTTGTCGATGAAATATCTTTGCTGGATTTAATTTCCGTATTGTGGCGGTGGAAATGGCTTATTGTCGGAGTAACCGGTTTGATATCGGTGGCTGTGTTTGCTTATGTTTTTATCGGTAAAAAAATGGCGCCTGAAAAATCATATATGCCGGATCTATATACCAGCACGGCTTTTATACGGGTACAGATCGATGCCGGCGCTGCGAGTGATGCCTTGGTGTCAATGCTGCGGCAAAGTAATCCCAGTAATCTAGCTGAATTGGCCGGCAGTGGAATAGTACTTTATATTGCAGGGAGTAATTTATTTCTTGATACTGTTGCCGATGAATTGCATATCGCCGAAAAATATGGGATTAAAAATTCTGTCAAAACAGAGACAAGGAATATAGTAAAGGGTCTGTTTAAGGTAAAGATGGACGAAAAAAGCGGAATATTTTCAGTAACCGCTACGCATATTGATCCTAAGTTTACGCAAAAAGCCGTATCGGTCGCTGTCGATTATTACGAAAAGTGTTTTGCGGAGCTCGGTTTGAATAAGAAGGCTCGAGAAAAAGAAAATTTGGAAAAAAGTTTGGAACAATCCTTTAATGAAATAAAACGCTTGGAGCAGGAAGTTGATAATTTGGAAAATAAAAAATCTCGTTCAGGTGGGGGAGAGAACGTTGTGCCTGCGATAAAGCAAATTAAACGTGAAATTGCTATCCAAGAACAGGTTTACGAACAGTTAAAAGTACAATATGAACTCTTAAAAGTAATAATTGCAAGCGAAAATCCCGCATTTCAAATACTGGCTATGCCGGAAATACCCGAAAGAAAATCAAATCCGCCGCGGACAAAAATATATATCATTGCTTTTGTCGCAGGATTGTTCTTTTCAATCTTTCTGGCATTTCTCTTAAACGCGCTACAAGAAATATGGAGAGATCCTTCAGTTCGCGCAAAATTTTTATCAAAAAAAGAAAAGCACCGCGAGTCATAAATTTGTTTTATCTTTTTTGCGGTCGCCACGCCTTTGTTATTCGTAGCTTCAAATTCTGATGTAGAAGCTATAACCGCTTATCGTTCCTGGAATAGAACAGAGTGTAATGCGGAACGGCGTGGCAATACGCTCCGACGCATATCCGTATATGCCTTGTCGTAAATTTGACTTTTATATTGCGATAGCCGTTATCCCTCCTCTTTAAAAATCCCACAAAATAGTATATGCTTTCTTCATGGGCAATACAAAAACCGACAGAGATTTTCTCTTTGCGCTTGATTATATATTGAATAAAGCGAATCTACGCGAGATTGAAGCATTTGCCGCAGCGGTTGAGCGCCGGCAAGCTCAGCTTGAGGGAGCGATAAACAGTAGCATCCCATTTACTCCGGAAGAAGCAGCCAAGAAAATGTCGGAATCGATCTACGCTTCTATTGATGCAAGTATGGATGGGGTTCGGCATACTTTTCGGGATTATGCCGCCGATATCTTGCAAAAAGAAGCGCCGGAACTTTCTAAGGAACAGATTGGCGAGCTGGTCGATTCATGGATTCCGCAATCGAGCAGGGCGGGCGGTAAAAACCGTCGTGCTTCTTTGGTAAAGAACGGCTCGGTGCAGGGTGTTCCTGCCGATCTGTTATACGAAATGGTTATACAGTTTGTTTCCTATAGTTTGGGAGAAATGCCGGTTGAAACACAGCGCAACCTTACTGCTACAATGCATGATTGGACGGGCTCTTATTGGCGGCGCTTTCCTACCGGAATAAAACAAGAAATAAAAGCTTTTTTGAACGGAGAGACAACATCCGGCGAGTTTCAAGGTCATCTACGTGATATGTTAGGGTTAGCATAAGGAGATTTACATGCAAGAAAACGAGCAGCCGTTCGAGGCGTGGACCGGATATTATAAAATAGAATATCTTGATACTGAACCCAAAGTTACGGAAAAAGAGCTCTTCGATACGGTATTTGCCAAGCTGGAAAAAATACAAAAGCAAGCTATACTCGAAAAGATTAAAAGAGTAGAAGCTCAGCTTGTAAGTCTGGAAGAGGAATTGGATATATTTTTAGCACAAAGGTAATAAGTGTCTGTGCTTGAAGTTTTTCTTTTCATAGTGTAAGCAATATAGAGTATGGCGAATGCTCAGATTTCAATTCGAAGGAAGATATATGACTTTTATCTATTATCCTAAATGCACAACATGCATGAAAGCAAAAAAATGGCTTTATGATCATCATATTGATTATATTGAGCGGCACATCAAAGAAGATAATCCATCTGTCGCTGAATTACAGACCTGGCATCGGCAAAGCGGACTGCCGTTGAAAAAATTTTTTAACACAAGCGGATTGTTGTATAAAAGTTTACAACTTAAAGACAAACTTCCCGGTATGACTGATGATGAAATGTATAGTATCTTGGCATCGGACGGCATGCTTGTAAAACGACCGCTTATTATTACAAAAAATAAAGTTCTTATCGGCTTTAAAGAAAAAGAATGGGAAGAAAGTCTATTATAAGAAGATGTGTTATTAATTTTTGCAACAAAGCAAATGTATGGTTGAAGCGGGTGTTAGATGATTTTCTAGTTACAAATATCTATAGACAATTTTTCACACACGTTTGCTAAAGCTCCATCATTTGTTATTAAAGTCGCATCATTCCTTCTTGCTAATACAGCATAATACATATCATAAATCGAATGATTATTTTTCATTCCTTCTGCTAGGGCTTCTTTCCATAATTCTCTTGTTTCAATAAAATCATCAACCATATCAATTCCATCTTGAACATATTGAATACAATCAATATGAGATATGAGACCTGCCTTATAATATTTCCATAAAACATTTGTAATTTCGGCTATAAACAAATCGGGGGCAATAATCCAAGTACCTTGATTATATATACTCTTAAATGTATTGTCTTTTTCTCTTTGAAAAATAATCTCTATAGCTGCACTTACATCTAAAACTACAATCATCTGTTACGATCATCTCTTATAAAAGACACCGGATCGATTTTCTTAATTTCAGATGCTATCTGTCTCTTTTCAAGTCTATCAATCAATCGTTTACGTCTTCCGATATTTGATTCTTGTTGCTCTAAACTCTTTTCAAGTAAAACTACTACTTGTTGAGCTATAGTTCTATTTTCATTTTTTGCAACGTATGAAATTTTTCTATAAATATCTTCCGGACATTCTCTTACTTGTAATAAAGGCATATAACCACCTCCTGCATATAATATACAGCTATTTGTATGTTATATCAAGCAATTTTTCTAGTAATATAAATCGATTCAATTAGGATACTATAAAGAAAAATGCTTCCCCGCATCTTTTATGCGTGCAGCGTCCGTTCAACATCCGCTTAACCTGTATTTGCGGCTTGTCCGCAATGTCAGGTTGAAGCGAGTGTTAGACGTTATTTTTAAATATAACTATATACTATTTAATTATATTTACTTTTATTTTATCAAACTCAGTTGGTAAAAACTCTAGTTTTATTGAATCGTTAAAATATTCGCTATCAAAGCCTTGTATTATTATTGTTCCGATGAATTTTTCTACATCATATTCTCCTAGACATTCATCAAGAAATAAAAATCCAATCTGACTATAAATTTCACATTCGATCTCAGTGTATCCATTACAAAAAAGAACAATTCCTATTTTACTTTTATCTTCATCTTTTATAAACATAAATCTTATATCATTTGGACAAACTTCTTTATCTTCTATTTTAATTGAATTCTCTATTTCCCTTCTCGGGCGGAATTTTATAAAAGTCCATTCTGATAATTCCGGTTTTAATGAATACAATTTTTCGACTGCAGGAAATGCATCTAGTATTCCATCTGCACTAATTACAAAATCTCTTTTTCCATTTTTTACAGAACTAATTTCAAACGTTAGATCAGGATTTATTTTATGTAATTGAATTTGAAGTTCATTAAAAATTTTTTCCTGATTTATTTCATAATTGTATATTAATTGTGAGTTTTTACAAAACCAACCCCAAAATTTTTCTTCTTTTGTCTTTACAAAACATGATATTAAGCCCATAAGCATAAATCCTATAATAAATATAATTTTTTCATTTTCTTTCTTGTTGCCCATTGGGCAATCCGTCTAACATTCGCTTAATCTGCATTTGTGCCTTTGCCGACGCGCATAGCGGCGGCAAAATTGGTGCGAGAGTTGCGGTGCCGTATAGGCACTTTAAGCAACGTTCGTGTCAAAACAAATATCAGCGTTGAAGTGGGTGTTAGGCATTATTGTTTATATCCGCTGAGCTCCATTATTTGGGATAAATATTTCCAATAATTTTCTGCACTTTTTTTATACTTTTTGATATTTCTCTCATCTAATTTATATTTAAATTTTTCATTAAAGAATAGATAGTTAAAAAAATGATATACAAGTTTCTCTTCTTCTTTTAGTTCCGAATATTCTATTTTTTCTAATAGTGATTTATCTTCTAAAAAAATATATTCTTGAATTCCATGATCTAAATCCATACAATAATAATAAAATCTTTCATCAAATGTTGTAGGATCATTTTTCGTATTTCCCCAAACTAACCATGGCCATATATCAAGTAAAAACTTATTAATTGGTTGCTCATATTTTCCATAATTAAAAGAACCCTGATTCCAATCATTAGTAACTAAATTACCATTTTTATTGAAAACTGCTTCTTCACCAGTTTTTTTTGTATAAACTACATTGTCATTTTCATTTCTCATTTTATGAATATTATTTTCATAAACAAATTTTAAAATATAATTTATTATAGATATATTTTCTTTTGGAATTTCTTTTGTAATATCTATATTTAATTCTTTTAATCCGTCTTTCAGATATTTTTTTAAATCAATTGTATTTTTTGAATCTTTGAATACAGAGATAATAGTTTTTTCTGCAAAGATATTTGAAATCAACAGTAACATTAATGTAATTAAAATAATTTTTTTCATTTTCTCTCCTGCACCGAAGGCGTCAATCTAACATCCGCTTAACCTGCATTTGCGGCTTTGCCGATGCGTAAACGTAAGGCAAAGTTGGCGCGAAAGTTGCATTAAAAGGGAGCCGCAGGCGACCGTTCAAGCAACTTTCGTGACAAAGCAAATGTCAGGTTGAAGCGGGGGTTAGATATTTTTTTTGTTATGAAAAACTATAGTTATTCATAACACTTTTTAGATTATCGAATTTTTCCATATTTCAATAATCTTTCGACATCCTTTCTTATTTTTTCATAGTCACAATTATCATATTCGTTCTTTTTAAATACTAAATGAGGAAGCTCGTCTTGTCCCGGTGATATTCTGTATAAACTTATCATTGCATAATCATCCATTAAAATAACGGCCATAGTTGTATATAAATTTTGTGTGTAAATTTCTAATTTATGATCCCTATTTATAGACTCTTTCTTCAGTTCCTTAATAAAATCATTAATTTTATTTATGTAATAATCTCCTTCATGATCATTTTTCCTTGTTAACACAGAAATTGAGTCCGCCGCATCGGGATCCAATAAAATAAATCTTGTCGTTTTATAACTTTGATTAAATCTTTTTCTGAATAATTCAATATTATTAGCAAAAAATCTTTTACCATCATTCATTACTACTATAACGATTTCGCTTTCGATAAAATTCTCTTCATAAGTATCGTTTTTTAGTGGAAACCCTGATTCAAAACCTTCTAATCCTTTTTTTTCAAGTCTATCCAAAAAAGGAAGATTTTTCTCAAGCAAAGTCCGCAATGTTTCCTCAAAATGATTTCTTTCAAAAATACTTATTATAATTGTGAACAAAGCAGCAGTAATTATAGAATAAGCAATTGATTTACATATTTCAATAGCAATTGGATCCTGTATATAATTATAGGTAATATATAATAAGACCGCACTTACAATAATTAATATCAAAGCAAAAACAATTGTATTTAGTTTATAAGACTTTTTTACCTTCATCTTCATTTATCTCCTTATTATTTTCGCGGTAACGGACAAAATAACTATCGTTTTTTGTCTTTACTAGAATTTTATTTTTTCTCAGTATGAACAAAATTTTTCTTTCTCTTCTGGGCGCCGAAGGCGTCCACATAACACCTTTTCGACCCTTCCTCATAATATCATACGAGCGCCCCATTTGCAATCTAAACTATCGTGGATTAAAACAACTATATCTTTCTTCCATAATATCCGCCGAAATACATCATCGATAGGCAGATTCAGCCTATCTTCACTAACTAGGATACACCTTCGGTTGATAGGGCATGAAAACCGGCTGCAACCACTTTGTAAGAACAGCACTTTGGAGGATTTGCATCGGGAGGGTTGATTGCCTTTGGAATACCTAACCGTAAAACAGCTTCATGCAGGGTTTGCTGAATAACCTAAGGCTCGATATGCTGTTCTCCTGTTTCTTTATTCTGCCATCGACGTGTTTGGAGAAATACCCGCTGCCAGACCTGAGTTTTACCGGCATTAGGATATCTTTTGGCGAGAGCAAATGGAAGCGCCCCTGAATCGAAATCATTTCTACAAAGGCAATTCCGCCACAAGCCATTCACCGCTTTTTTTGTCTTTTCTCATAGTAACTTCGTCCTCACCTTCGTCAGTTTTGCCCTCGTAGGAATATGCGATTTTTATCGTGTAAAAAGCGGTTGCGTCCCCCTTAAGCATAAATTTTTCAGGACTAATTGTAATGGAAATTGTATCGGCTATTCCGTAGAACTGCTTATAAGCCTCATTCATTTCGTCGACTAATATCTCATAAAATGTATTATTCACGATCAAATTATGCCAGTCGTCAGTTTGCTTAAAATAGCTGACAAAGAACGCGGCAAGTACAGCCGATGGCTCTTTTCTATCTTTCCAAGAATTACCACTCAAAGGCTTTCCTCCGTAAGTTGCAGTAACCTCTTTTCCATTCCGCACAACGATGAATGATTTTTCAGTGATTAGCGTGTTCTGCGCATGCAAAACAGTTACTGTGAAAATCATCGCGGCTAGTCTGATGATGTGTTTCATTATTCCTCCTTAACTATTGATTAATATCTATTTGCATTATCAATTTTTTCGCCTCGAAGAGGTCAATCTAACTACCGCTTAACCTGCATTTGCGGCTTGTCCGCAATGTCAGCGTTGAAGCGGGTGTTAGATGATTTTACATAGCACCTGCATATTTTTCTACTATCGTATTTTGTAATAATTGCGAAAAATTCACATTATTTTTTTCTGCAAGTGTATTCACCCATTTAGGAAGTGTTATATTTTTTCTTATACATTTACTTGAATATTTTTCACTATACGAATCCATATCTAAAATAAGCATATTTATAAAACTTTTATTATCAGACAGTTTTATTTTTGTAAGCTCACTTGCTTTTGGAACAGCATTTCCTTCCTCGATTTCTGTTAATATCCACCCTGATGCTGCATCTATTCCCATCTCTATCGCTTCTATGAGAGAAAAGCCACCCGAAACACAACCTTTTAAGTCGGGAAATTCTACGCTATAACTATTATCTTCTTCGCAATATGTTATAATTGCCGGATATGCTAATTTCATTTTATACCCCCTCCATTCCCTTTATTTCAATCCTGCCTGTTTTAAAATCGCTTTCACCGTCCCTATTGGTATATCGCCTTTATGATTTGGTACCGTAACTTTTCCGGATTTTACAGTATGTTTATATTGATTATGAGAACCTTTTGCTGTTACAAAATACCAACCATCCGCCTTTAGTATTTTTTCTATCTCTTTTACTGTCATTTTATATCCAATCATATTATACGCATTATGCGTATAATATCAAGTACTTGATACTTTTTGTTTTTCCAATTCTTTAATCAAATCCGCAATATATTTTTTCTGCATAGTCTTTAAATTCATACATATATATGAAAGTATTTCCATAATAAGATTTTTCATATTCAAGATTTCTGTGAACAAGATTTTTATTTCTGAAATATCACTCCATCACGAATGATGTTCATTATCGGTTATTATTTTCCAAATATTTTTTATGTTGCTATGAATTATAGTTTCAAATATTGATTTTCTTATATCCCTCCACTCCAATGTTGACGGCATTGCCGTCAATCTGTCTAACATTCGCTTAACCTGCAAAACGTACCGGCGTCTAGCCGGCCGCTCTTCAGAGCGGGTTTTGTCAGTCTTGAACTGCGTGTTAGACTTGTGGTATAGAATTAATTATATTTAATTCATAATAAGTATTTAAATTTTCTAATATTCTAATCATTGAATCTTCAAAGCCCATTAAAAGATGATATGCATTATGATTATGAAAATAAATCATTTCAGTAAATTTATTACTCTTTGCATATAGTGATAAGACAGTTGGAACATCAACACCAAACTGCATACTAGTTTCAGAATGTAAAATACTATGTTTTATACTATTAAAAAGATCATTAATAATTCTAAGGAATCCAGAATCATCAGATTTATATTTTTCTCCATCTCCAAAAATGATGGTATGCTCAAAGCAGTCTTTGTTATTAAGAATGCATCCAAGAGAGTCAACTCTTAGAGCATGTTTATCTAATATATAGTTATAATCTACTAATAAACTACTCAACTGCACAAACATATCGATAACAGTTTTCATTTGGAATATAATACTCTCAAGAACTTCTTTATATTGATAGAATATATCAGCTTCTTTATGCTCAAAATTATGCTTAAGAATAGTCATCTCACGGTGTATATAATCAACCTTTCTCTTAATCACGAATATCATAATATCACTATTCATCAAAGAAGGAATTGAAGGTATTGGTGGAAACTTTGCCATATAATCAATTAAAGAATAGCCACTATTTTCTAGATTTAAAGTTTTACTTGATCTACCTGCATCATAATTTACTTCAGAATACTCAGGAATCCAAAAGTTATTCTCAACTATTTTCCACATTTTACCATCAAATATTGGTATTTCATGAGAATTTACATTGTCAATTGGTGGAGGAATTTCTGTTTCATTTGGATAATGAGGTTCTGTATAGTAGATTTCTCGAATATAATAACCATAATAGGGTTCAAACATAAATCGGCAAGGTAATATAATACCTTTTTCCATTAATTCATCCAGTGATAAAAATCTAGAAAAATTCTCGTCAAAAATACGAATATCATGTCCAATTCTCACAATACCATGGTCAGGAATATGCAAAAGACTTTTATCTTTTGCTCCACAAGAGATTGCAGTAACAATATTATTATCAATTTTAAGTTGTAGCATAGGTCTACTATTATTTTCTAGGTCTAACATTCGCTTAACCTGCATTTGCGGCTTGTCCGCAATGTCAGGTTGAAGCGAGTGTTAGACTTTACATCTTAAATTTCCCCACTTCATTTAACCAGTCTTTGATTTTTGTTTGTTCTTTTTACTCATTTCGTTTACTTCTGGAATCTCTTTTTCAACTTCCAATGATACTCAATTAAAATTAGTTTTTTTAATATTCCGTAATCCTGCTTCCAGGATAGCCAGAATCAATTATCTTCTGTTTTAAGTTGTAAGTATTGTTCTTAGGAATTTGTACTTCTTTAACACAGGAAAGCTGTCTACCAAAAGGCTGTTCGCCTTTAATATGAATATCAGCATTAGGTAATTTAACTATTACATTTCTAGCACAGTCAAAAATTTGTCCTTCAATATCTTTAAGATTAGAACATTCTGAAAGATCCGCATCTGTTAATTTTTCACAATTCATAAAAGCACATACGCCGATACTTTCAAGATTTGCTGGAAATTTTATACTTATTAAGTCAGCAAACTCAAAAGCATGGGCTTCAAGTCGTACAACATTTGTAGAAAATTCTACGGTTTCTAAATTTTCACAACTCATAAAAGCGCTATCACCAATTTTTATAACTGAATCAGGAACTTTATAACTTTTTTTAGGTTTACCACTTGGATATTGTACCAGCTCAGTTTTATCCTTGTTAAACAATATTCCATTTTCAGTGCAATATTTGCTGTTGTTTTTGTCTACTATAATGTCTGTTAATGTAGTACAGAGAAAAGGCCCCCCTTCAATAGCTTCCAGATTTGCACAGCCTGAAAGATCTACACTCACTAACGAACACTCGCTAAATGCCCACCTCTTAACTGTTCTAAGATTTATAGGGAAGGTAACATTTGTTAAAAATTCACACCCCGCAAAGGCAGTCTCACCAATTTCTGTAATAGTATCCGGGATTGTATAACCTGAACTCGTTTTACCGCTAGGATATAATATTAATTTAGTTTTATCTTTGTTAAACAGTATACCATCTTCTGTTACGTAATTAACATTATTTACATCCACTATTATATTTGTTAAAGCAGAGCAAGATCGAAAGCTTGAAAAACCAAGAGTTTTAAGACTTGCAGGAAGTTTTACATTTGTTAAAGAATGACATCCCTGGAAAGAATGAGCACCTATTTCTTCAAGGCTTGTACATTCTGAAAAATCTAACTCTTTTAAGGAGTAGCACCACATGAAATTCTGCCATTCAATTTTTTTTAGACTAGTACAATCTGAAAAGTTTATACTTTCCAAAGCAGGACTCTTATAAAAAGCTTCTATTCCAATATTTTCAAGTTTATTGCAGCCTGAAAAATCAACTGTAACTAAGTCAGCACAGTTAGCAAAAGCTTTATTTCCAATACTTGTTAATTCAGAAGAAAATTTAATACCTATTAAATTTTTAACACCGTAAAAAGCTTTCTCTCCTATTTCAGAAAAATCGATA
This sequence comes from Treponema sp. OMZ 803, assembly GCF_024181165.1. NCBI lineage: Bacteria > Pseudomonadati > Spirochaetota > Spirochaetia > Treponematales > Treponemataceae > Treponema > Treponema sp. OMZ 803. The sequence goes on from NZ_CP051195.1 coordinate 623,475, forward strand.
ACACCACGGCTTCCCTTTTTTCCAAGAATTAAAAATACCTTTTTATTTCCATTACGGATTAACGATCCAAGAGGACTGCAAGAATTTTCAGTTCCCTTAAGAGCTTCATTTGAAATATCACTTATTGCAACAAAGTTTGTACCATTGGTTCCTGCATCATTTTTAAGCCATGTTTCAAGATTTTTATATTCTATTTTAACAGGTTTATCTACTGACCCTTTAGCTTCGATATTGGTATTTCCTATTCCTAAACTATTTCCAGTATCACATGCCGTAAATCCAATTAACAACATTGCTGTTAACCCCAAAAGGCTTAATGCCTTTACCATATTTTTTTTAGTCATAAAGACCTCCTCTTTTCTTGCATTCTTTTTCGCAATAATCTAAATATTTTGAAGCCGAAATTATGCTTTGATTTGTTCCGCACGCCTTATTCGCGCCAACAGGCGTCAGTCTAACACCTTTTCAACCCTTCCTCATAATATCATAAAAACTACTCGTTTGCAATCTAAACTGTTACAAGATAAGAAATTAAATCTTTCTTCCATAATACTCGCCTGAACACATCAGCAACAACCAGATTAGGCCTATCTTCACTAAATGGGATAAAGGCGAATCACATTCGGTCGATAGGGCTTTGAACGCCGAGACCACCGCGGTTGAGGACGTGGGTGTAAACCATAGTGGTTGAAACATCGCTGTGACCGAGAAGTTCTTGGATGGTGCGGATATCGTAACCGGATTCCAGTAGATGTGTTGCAAATGAGTGGCGGAACGTGTGGCAGCCGATTGGCTTCGGAATACCCGACCGTAAAACAGCTTCGTGCAGAGTGCGCTGAATAACCGAAGGATCAATATGATGCCGCCCCTGCTTACCTGTTTCTTTATTCTGCCATCGGCGTGCTTGGGGAAACACCCATTGCCACGCCCACGTTTTACCTGCAGCGGGATTTTTTTTTGCAAGGGCAGACGGCAGCGGCACCGAACCGAAACCGTCTTTGCAGTCTGCCTCATGGATGAGGCGGACATTTTCCAAATGTTTTTGCAGCGGAAATTTCAAGGACACCGGCAGCATAGTTTTACGGTCTTTTGCTCCCTTTCCGCAGTGTACCGTAATTTCATTTTTATCAAAATCAATATCCTGTACCCGTAACCGCAAGCCTTCCATCAACCTCATTCCCGTTCCATAAAGTAAGCGAATAAAAAGACCATAATCGTTTTCAGGCAACAGCAGGAATAGTCCAAAAGCATTGAGCCGGAATCCAAGCTCTGTTGGGTACTTTTTTTATCGCTTGCAAGATTTTAGAAAAATCTTCTCTACCTGCTTTAAAACGTACTGATAGCGTTTAATATTTATTTTTGTGCATCACGAAGTAGATGCACCCCTGCCGTAAGCCTTTTGAAATAGACGGCGCAGATACGAGGCGCAAGCACAAATTAACCGCAGGCGTATCTTTGATACGTTGAGGATTAATTTGTGCGCAGTAACGCAGTAGATGCCCCTTCCGTAAGCCTTTTGAAATAGACTGTTAAGCAGTTGTACATCCGTGTACAACTGCTTAACGACGAGATTTGTGTACAACACAAATCTCGCTACTGCTTATAACCACGGCCATCCCTGTCCGCTTTGAAATTACGAGGCGCGAGCAAAAATAAAGCGGAGACACGCCACAGAATGTACGTCCTGTACATTCTGTGGCTACGAGTTTAGCCTTACGTCTAAACTCGTTACTGATTTACTCCCCCGCCATCCGTGGCGGCTCTGCTACGTTGAGCATTTATTTTTGCGCAGTAACGCAGTAGATGCCCCTTCCGTAAGCCTTTTGAAATAGACGATGCAGATACAAGGAATTAGGCAAAAAAGTACCGCAGGCGTATCTATGATACGTTGAGGATACTTTTTTGCCGTATGACGCCGTAGATGCGTCGTATATTTCAAAAGGTGTGGGGGAAGGCACATTGAATAACCTCCTCCATCCTCGTAACGGGATGGAACTGAATGCCTTTCTTTACGTGCCCGGGGATTTTTTCGAGGTCGCGGATATTTGCGGCGGGGATGATAATCCCCTTGATGCCGTTGCGGCGAGCGGCGATGGTTTTTTCTTTTAAGCCGCCGATTGGGAGTACTTGACCGGTCAGAGAGAGTTCGCCGGTCATGGCGAGCTTCGGTTTAATGACTTTACCAGACAACAGCGAAAGCAGCGCAACGGTCATCGTGATGCCGGCTGAGGGGCCGTCTTTGGGAGTTGCGCCTTCCGGAATGTGCAGGTGGATAACGTGGCTTTCAAACCACTTAACGCTTGCAATACCATGTGCGTCGGCAAAGTGGCGCACCCATGTCCATGCAATCGAGGCGGACTCCTTCATCACATTGCCCATCTGACCGGTCAGGCGGAATTGCCCCTTGCCCTTATTCGATAAGGCTTCTATCAACAGGGTATCGCCGCCCATGCTCGTCCATGCAAGCCCGATCGCCGTACCGGGGACTTTCGCGTATTTGATATCGTCGTCGCGGAAGATAGGTTTGCCGAGCATCTTTTCGATTTCGGCGGTATCCGGCGCAAACACATCTTTTTCGCCGCGCTCGCCGGTAACCAGCTCAACGGCGATCTTCCGGTGGAGCTTATCGAGGTTCTTTTCAAAGTTGCGTACCCCCGCCTCCCGCGCATAGCCGTTCGCAATATGCAGCAGTATCTGCTTGGAATATTTCACCTGCGCTTTCTTTAAGCCGTTTTTCTCAAGGCTTTTCGGCAACAGGTAGTTCTTTGCGATTTCTACCTTTTCCGAATCGATATAGCCTGCGAGTTGAATAACTTCGGCGCGGTCGAGCAGCGGGCGCGGAATACCGTCAAGTGTGTTTGCCGTCAGAATAAACACGATATGCGATAGGTCAAACGGCAGATCGAGGTAGTGATCGCGGAATGAAACATTCTGTTCGGGGTCGAGCACTTCAAGCAAAGCGCTGGAAGGGTCGCCCTGATAGCTTTGCCCCATCTTATCGATCTCGTCAATCATAAAGACCGGCGCCTTTGTTTTCACGATTTTTAATCCCTGCAAAATCTTGCCGGGCATCGCGCCGATATACGTTCTGCGGTGACCTTTAATTTCAGCCTCATCCCGCATACCGCCCACCGAGAATCGGAAAAACGGTTTATTCATTGCACGGGCAATTGACTTGCCGACACTCGTTTTACCGACACCGGGCGGCCCTACCAATAAAACAATCGAGCCCTTCGTATCGTTTTTCAGCTTCCGTACCGCAAGGTATTCGATAATCCGCTTCTTTACATCCTCCAGCCCGTAATGATCCGCGTCCAAAACTTTTTTCGCTTCTTCTATATTATACGCTTCCGGTTCGGGGGGATTCCACGGGAGAGTCAGCGCCGTTTCAAGATAATTCCGTCCGACAATGTACTCAGGCGAATTCGGTTCGAGGAACTTGAATTTTTCAAACTCGGCTTCTATCGTCTCTTTTACTTCACCTTCAAAATGGAATGAGTCGATCAGCTTGCGGAATTTCTCTTCATCGGCATCCTTTGGATCGGAACTCAAGCCCAGCTCTTTTTTGATGCTTTTGAGCTCTTCATGCAGAAAGTATTCGCGCTGATTTTTTTCAATCCGCGTATTCAGATCAGCCTGAATTTTCCGCTGGACATCGAGCAGCTCTTTTTCTTTTTTGATATGAACAAAAACTTTTTCCATCCGTTCACGGACGTTGATGGTTTCCAGTATTTTTTGCTGATCCTCTTTCGGGATGTTTAAAATGCTCGCAGTAAAGTCTGCAATCTTTCCCGGATGATCGATGTTGACGATGTTGAGCCGCATCTCTTCCGTAAAAAGCGGATTGTTTTCGGAAAGTTCTTTCATCTCCCCGATCAGTCCGCGGAGCATCGCTTTTACCTCAACCGTATTTTCTTCTTCATCTTCGAGATACTGAACAGCTACGACAATCGGTTTTTTCTCGTTGACAACTTTGCGGATTTTGAACCGCTTCAAGGTTGAAATAAGAATATTGATACCGCCGTCAGGCAGGTTGATTTTTTTGATAATCCGCGCAGCAGCTCCGATTTGGTATACATCAGAGGCACCCGGATCTTCCGTCTCGTTTTTTAACAGCGAGAGCCCGATAAAACCGGTACTGCCGTACGCTTCTTCGACAGAGCGGATATCATCGGCGTCGTTTATCAAAAGCGGGGTAAAAATCCCCGGATAAATAGGCCGGCCGTTCAGCGGAATAAGATTGATTTTTTTAGGCAAAAGTTCTTCGATTGGAATAACCGCCTTTGCGTCTTGTTGAGTTGACGTATCTGCCGCGTTCGGCGTATCTAAAGTCTTTGAAGTATCTGAATTCATAGCTTTAAATATCGTCATTATTCAGCGAAAAGTCAATAAATGCCCTTTTGGGAACCACTAAAAACTTGAGTTTTTAGTGGTTTTCCTTAATCTTATTTGCGATGTTTTAATTTAAGTCATTATTATATAAAGACTTAAATTAAAACTCGTCGGGGATATCTAAAAATCTAACCGAGTTTTTAGATATCCCCTTTTATCTCTTTAGAAAATGCGGTATACTGACCCTCATGGGGAAAAGTATCGTTTTTGTTAATCAAAAAGGCGGGGTAGGGAAGACCACTTCAGCCGTCAATATCGGCGCATACTTTGCACAGGCAGGGAAGAAAACGCTGCTTGTGGACTTTGATCCGCAGGGAAATATGTCGTCGGGCGTCGGTATTTCCAAAAAGCAGCCGAGTATTTATGATGCAATTGCCGGAAAAATTCCTATCCAAAAAACGGTCAGACCGACGGCGGTTAAGGACTTGTATGCAATCCCTGCCGATATCAATTTATCGGGTGCGACCATCGAACTGGTTGATCAGCAATCTCGAGAATTTTTTCTCCGTGACAATCTTGCGCTCCTTAAAGAAGAATACGAATATATTTTAATTGATTGCCCTCCGTCATTGGGGATTTTAACGCTGAACGGACTCGCCGCTGCGGATGAAGTGTTTATTCCGCTGCAGTGTGAGTATTTTGCGCTTGAGGGGTTAACGCTCCTTTTACAAACCGTTAAAAGAGTACAGGAAAAAATCAATCCCCGCCTTAAAATCGGCGGTATCTTTTTCACGATGTACGATTCCCGCACAAAGCTCGCGCAGGAAGTTGTGCAGCAGGTTACCGCCTATTTTAAAGACCGCGTATGCAGCACGATTATTCCGCGTAACGTCCGCCTCTCCGAAGCGCCCTCCCACGGGCTGCCCATCTGTAAGTATGACGATTCCTGCATCGGCGCCCGCAGCTATGCAAAACTCGCCCAGGAGGTGCTTGACCGTGCCTAAATCTGCACTGGGTAAAGGGCTCGACTCCTTGCTTCCTCCCGACATCACGGATTTGTACTCAAACGATGTTGCTGCACAATCTTCTGATGTACAATCGGATAACGGTTTGTCTGTAATGCAGCAGCAGGGTATGACGCAAGGGGCTGATGTGCAACAAGCCGGTACTCAAAATCGTGCCGATACGTTCGGTTCTGCTCCGGTTGAGCTTGACCCCGCGCTGTTAAAACCCAATCCGTTTCAACCCCGCCGCACCTTTAACGAAGAGAGTTTGCAGGAGCTTGCCGCTTCCATCAAAGAACACGGGATTATTCAGCCGATTATCGCGGAAAAAAACGGCGATGAATACTATATTATTGCGGGAGAGCGGAGAACGAGGGCGGCGCTTTTAGCGGGGCTTACACGGGTTCCGGTTATCTTCCGTGAATTTGAAAATAGCAAAAAGCTTGAAATTGCGCTTATCGAAAATATCCAGCGGGAAAACCTCAATCCGATTGAAGAGGCGAAGGCATATCAGGAGATTATGCAGCTGTCCAACCTCAATCAGGAGGAGACCGCCAAGCGGGTAGGGAAGAGCCGATCGGCTGTTGCCAATGCGATGCGGCTTTTACAGCTGCCCGACGAAATGCAGACAGCGCTGGAAAAAGGCTCCATTACCGCAGGTCATGCGCGGGCAATTCTCTCGCTTATCAATCCGGCGGATCAAACGCTGCTGTTTACCCGCATTACGGAGCAGTCGCTTTCGGTGCGTGAAGCGGAAGTGCAGGCAGCTCAGCTGAAAAACGGCAGCCGCGCCGGACAGAAAAATACGGCACCGCAGCCGGTAAGTCGGCTGGAAGCGGACGATGCGCAGCTTGCAGTCAAAGATATTGAGCAGCAGTTTATCGATGCGCTAGGTACAAAGGTGGAAATTAAAGGCGACCTTGAAAAAGGTATCGTGCATATTTCGTACTTTTCGCAGGCGGATCTTGATGCGCTATATAATAAAATTGCCGCAAAATAGTATTGCAGGAACATAACCTTCGATGGCAAACCTTTCCGATTATATAGTTTGGCGCGGCGATCTTCCCTTTGAAGTGCGCCCGTTCAATGCGGTAGATGCGCTGATTCTGTGTCAGCTTTCTTACCTTAACTTTTCCGATATTGTTCCAGCCCAATTTACCGATGGTATTACGCTGCGAGAAGCTGCCCGTATCTACGGCGCCGATTCTACGCGCGGAACTCCTGAAGAGTTCGGTGTGTTAATCAACCCGCTTACCGCCGATTTGCTCAAAACTGCTGGGGAAACGGAGCGCTTCGGTTCTATTCTTTTAAAAGGCTTTGTGAATGAGATTGACCGCAGTGCGGATAAGCAGTTTGCAGCGATTACCGCCCTGCTTCCAACGGGGGCTGTCTGTGTTGTCTATCGAGGTACGGACGACTCGATTATCGGATGGAAAGAAGACTGCCTTTTGAGCCTTTCCGCTCCTATCCCCTCTCATACTGCAGCGGCAAATTATCTTTCGGTGGCTGCGGAAGCTGCCGTTGTGTGCGGTACCGAAAAGCTTTACATTGCGGGGCATTCTAAGGGCGGAAACCTTGCGCTCTATGCGGCCGGGAGTGCCGTTGCTTCGGTACAGGAGTGGATTGAGCGGGTGTTCTGCTTTGACGGCCCCGGCTTTGCCTTTGATATTGAACAGCGGAGCGGATTTCAAGCGATTATCCCTAAAACCGCTTCTTTTATTCCGCAGTCGTCCGTTGTCGGCGTGCTGTTATCCTATTTGCCGCATTATACCGTTATTGAAAGCGCCGAAACCAACACCTTCTGGCAGCATGATGCATTTTCTTGGCAAATTAAACGGGATGAGTTTGTAACCTATCAGCAAGGGCGGACAAAGGAAAGCTATTTTGCGGAAAAAACCATGCAAGAATGGCTTTCTCATCTTAACGATACCGATCGGAAAGAATTTATCGAAACGTTGTTTGCCGTTCTATTCGGCACTGGTGCGGAAACGCTCAGTGAATTAACGGCTAACGGACTGGCTTATTCGCTGCATATTTTAAAAGAGCTGCATACGGTAGATTCCGAGCGGCGGAGAGAGCTGTTTGCCGTCATTAAAGCATTCTTCGGGGCGGTTTACACGCATTTTCCCTATCCGTAATGCCTTCATTCGTGCGAGGGGTTAATACCCCGATGCTTTGCTAATGCGGCATCTTCTATCCTGAAGGATGCAAAGCAAATCTAACTGAGTTTTTTCGGATGTCCTAGTCGTTTTCTTCCGCTAATTCAAGGCTTTCAATATTCGGTTTGAATGCCTTACTACAGATAATAAAGCAAGCAAAGCTAACCGCCAATCCCGGAATGATGGGGTCAAGGCCGAAAAGTGAGGTCTTTGTTTGCTCAAGGATGATGACGACAATACTTCCGGCAATGAGCGAGGCAATAGCGCCGATGTTTGACGCCTGCTTCCAATAGTGTCCCATAACATACGGGAAAAAAGCGCCTGCCGCCCGCAGTGTAAACGAGAATAGCAGCAGTTTAATGATGCTGCCGGTGTTAAACAGTGCAATGAGCATACCGAATATGCCGACTATCAGCATAGTGATTTGCGTAACGCGCATAACTTCTTTGTTTGTCGCATTCGGTTTGATGTAAATTTTGTAGATATCGTTTCCGAATATGGAACCGGCGCCCAGTAAGTCAGAGTCGGCACTCGACATCGTTGCAGAAATAATACCGGAAAAGAGAAGTCCGACAATCAATGCAGGCATTGTTGCCATCGCTAAATGCGGCAGCGCATATTTCGGACCTTGGCTCAGTATGATATCTCCGTCTATTTTTTTCATATTGATAAGAGCCAACGTAATAATACCGAGAAGCGTTGGAATAAAGGCATACGCAAAGTTCAGTATTGCAGAAATGATTGACCCCTGTACGGCCGCTTTTTCATCACGAGCGGCATAGTAGCGAGAAACCGCTTCTTGCCCCACCGAAAACGATGCAACATACATAATCGTCATCGAAATAATCGCGCCGACGCCAATGCCCTTAAACGGACTGAATGTGTCGGGCGGAACATTTGCTACGACGGCTTGCATACCGCCTGCAAGATTGAGAGAGAACGGCAACGCAAGTGCCATACCGATGATAATCAAGAATACCTGTACAAAGTCCGTAATGGTAACGCTCCATAAACCGCCCATAATCGAATATACGGTAACAACAATCGCAACGATGATAACCGCTACGGAGTAGTTTATGTTCAGCATAAAAGATACGATTGTCGCAGAAGCGATAAACTGAGAGGCCGTCAAACCGATCAGCGGTAAAATCATAATAATTGCGGTAATCAACCCTGCCGAGCCGCTGTATCGGCGTCTAAAGTATTCGGGTACGGTTTTAACCATTGTCCGGCGTAGACGGGGGGCAAATACGGCAAGTACGATATAGGCAATGCCCATCGTTGCAACATACCAAAATGCACTCAATCCCCAATTCGTAAAGGATTTTTCTGCGACACCGAGCGAGCTTCCTCCTCCGATTTCCGTCGCGGTTAATGTTCCTGCCATTAAAATCGGCCCCAGCCGCCTTCCGGCTACCATAAAATCTTCATTCGTTTTAATCTTTTTTGAAGATATCCAGCCGATAAAAAGCATCAATAAAAGATATGCGACGACAATGACCAATACCATCGTATTCATGATTCCTCCTATTTACAGACGTCTCGGCAAGTTAACTCACATTCTTAAAACGTCATAAATATATACTACTATAGTTTTTTATAATCCGCTACATTGATATTCGAGGTTTTACATATTAAACCTGCCCGGAAACTTCCGTTTCTGAACAGGGTACCTCTTCAGCCTCTTAACGTATCGATTACTTATTAGTCATCACTAAACAAGAAAATTATTGACATTTTGAGGTATTCAGTATAAAGTTTAAGATGACAGTTATCTACTGTTATAAGGAGCAAACATGTCTGGAATCATGATGGTGATCGTGTGTATTGCTCTCGTAATTATCGGTTTAATTCTTGGATGGACGATTCGCTGGCTGTATGCCAGATTTCAACTATCTGCTTCTGAACAGCGTGCAGAGCGGGTTTTACAGGAGGCTATAAAAGAGGCTGAAGCTCAAAAGAAGGATATCCTTCTTGAGGCAAAAGAACAACTTATTCGGGAAAGAAATCAACAAGAACGAGAGAACCGCGAACGGAGAAGCGACCTTCAACGGATGGAACGCCGCTTAACCCAAAAAGAAGAGCAGCTGGATAAACGGCTGGAATTGGCAGAAAAAAATGAAAAGCAACTCGTTGAGCGGGAGGATGCGCTTGACGAACGTGAAAAAGTCTTGGATGGGGAGGAAGAACGGTATAAGGAAGAGCTGGAGCGGATTTCCGGTTTAACACAGGCGCAGGCCAAGGATTTAATTATCCAGAGCCTTGCAAATGAGGCGAAGAAGGATGCGCAGGTTCTTATCAATAGAATAGAAGAAGAAGCGAACCTTACCGCTGAAAAAAAAGCGCGTGATATCTTGGTTACGACCATTCAGCGGCTGACTACGGAGACAACAAGCGATATAACCGTTTCTACGGTGAGCTTGCCGAGTGATGAAATGAAGGGGCGGATTATCGGGCGTGAGGGGCGCAATATACGTGCGCTGGAAACCTTGACCGGTGTCGATATTATTATCGATGATACGCCCGAGGCGGTGGTTATTTCCTGTTTTGATCCGGTGCGGAAAGAAATTGCCCGTATCGCATTGGAACGGCTTATCCTAGATGGCCGGATTCACCCTGCGCGAATTGAAGAAATCGTACAGAAGGTTACGCGCGAAATTTCGCAAACCGTGTATGAAGAAGGGGAAAAAGTACTCTTTGACCTCGGTATTCACGATATGGGACAGGAAATGGTGCGTGCGCTCGGCCGCCTGCATTTTAGAACGAGCTACGGACAGAACGTATTGCAGCATTCCAAAGAGGTTGCTATTTTGGCAGGTACGCTTGCCGCAGAAATCGGCGCAAATGTGGAAATTGCAAAACGCGGCGGTTTACTGCATGATATCGGTAAAGGTGCCGAAGCCGATTCCGACAAGAACCACGCCGAAGTCGGTATGGAGATGACGCGGAAGATGAGCCTCGATCCGCGTATCGTCAATGCGGTCGGTTCGCACCATAATGATATTGAGCCGTCCTGTGTGGAATCCGTACTGGTACAGATTGCCGATGCTATTTCCGCCGCACGGCCGGGCGCCCGCCGCGAAACGATGGACAATTACGTCAGACGGCTTGAAAACCTTGAAGCAATTGCAGAAGGGTTCCAAGGCGTTGAGAAAGCGTATGCAATCCAAGCAGGCCGTGAGCTGCGGGTATTGGTAAACAATGAAAAGATACCCGATCAAGAAGTAAAGGCCTTGGGCAGGGATATTGCGAAAAAGATTGAAAACGATTTGAAGTATCCTGGCCGTATTCGGGTAACGCTCATCCGCGAAACACGTATTATCGAATACGCACGATAGCGGAAATGTTCGGTAAAGCAATTCCATTTACCGGTAATTGGTAATGAGTAGTAAAAAGCCGTCCTTAATAGGGCGGCTTTTTTATTATTTACTACATAAGTTCTATATAAATTTTAATAATAAAACCCGTAATAACTATATGACTAATAACAGCAATAATAAAATTAATTATTTTGTAGTTTAAGCTCGATTGGAAGTATTTTTCAACGAAATATAAAAAGTGATGTCAGAGTTGTTCGGATTATATACCCAGCAAATTGTGCTTGATCACCTATTTTTTGCTTCAAATAATTACAAATCCTTAGCGTCATGGAAATTTTCTACATAAATTTGAAGATGTATCTCTTTGCCTTCGAATGTTTTCACAAAGATATCATATACCTGCAAATTTCTAAGTTTAGTAAAAGTATTCGTATCCGGTTCTTCTGCAGTTCCTGCCATTTCTGAATCTAAATCCTTTTCGCCAAGTGTATTAAGCAAGGTGGAGAACTTTACTTGATTCTTCTTAACTTGCTTATTTAGTTTTTTGACTGAAGATTCTTTTACGGTAAATAATGTAACCATATAAGCTACTTCATTATTACTTGTATCCAAGGCCTGTACCATAGAAGTGCATTTCATTCCTGTTATTTCAAATTTTTTTCCTGCCGCAGATGTTATTACAATATCAGCTTTTCCTTGAGGTACGATATTGGTCTGCAATGCTGTTACCCCTGTTCCTTTTGCAACCACGCCTCCCAAATACATTGCAACATCATCATTCACTTCCGTAAACATTTTTTTAGGTTCATACTCATTGGGGAAACCATGGCTTCCAATAACTACCAATACTAATAATAAAAAGAGTTTTCTCATTTTTTCTCCTTCGCGCCGTAGGTGTCAACCTAACATTATTTTAAACCGCATTACATGAAAGTACAATATCGGCTTTGAAAACGGTGTTAGACGTTTTGTTCTTTAGTAATAATCCATCTATTTTTTGTTTTTGAAGCAACATAGCCTTTTGGCAATATATACATTGCTTCATACAATGGATATTTAATAATTATTTCTTCTAATGCCACAACTCTAGCATCTTCAGTATTCAATTGTCTGCCAGATAAAAATTGCCAAGATTCATCTTCATTAGAATATACTACTAATTTTATTTTTTCATTATTTTCGAGAACATATTTATCTGTAAAAGTTATCGAACTTTTTGTTTGTAAAAATTTCCATTCTTTTTTATCGATAATGAAATTATATGTATTAATTAGTAGAATCAGCAAAACCATCCAATAAAGATTATATAAGATGCAAATTGCTTTGTTGCTAAATAATTGACCCTTTAAAATAAAAGAAATTATATTAAGAATAACATAAATTACAATTAAATATATAGAGACTTTATAACTAAAATATTCTCTTTTCTTATTTTTCCATAAATTATTTAAAAGCATTTCATAAATTTCAATATTTTCGTGCACGAATTCATCAGTCTTTTGAATATTAGATTTTCTTCTTGCATCTAATTTTTTTTTACTCACTTTATTGCACAATATTGTCACACATAATCCAACACATATTAAAACAAACGAAATCAATAGGTAATTTATTGAGGATAACAAATTATGATCTTTAATAAAATAATACATTTTTACCCCTTAACTTTCAGCACAGTGTGTATAACATTCGCTTAATCTGCACTTGCGGTCTGTCTGTAATGTCAGGTTGAAGCGGCGCAAAGCTGCGGAAAGCAACTTTTGTGACAAAGGTTTTATCGGCTTTGAAAACCTTGTTATGCTTTTTTTATTTTTACCTTGCCAGTTGATTTTAATAACTGAATCATATTTAGTAAAATACAAATACCACACAAAAACAACGATAAATATATATTTGTAAGTAATTCTCTTTTGACTTCAGGTTCTCTTACTGATTCAAAAGAAAGCTTTACAATTTCAAATATTGGATACCCTTTTATTTCTGGAAGCTTTAATACTTCTTTTATAATAACAGCAATATAACTTAAATATACTCCAACAGCCGTATATACCAAACTTATTAAAGAAATTATAAGTACACCCATCTTGTTCATTTTGCCTTTTGCCCAAACATAGCCTTTTTGTGAAAGATAAAAATATATTAAACCTGACGCACCTGCGATTCTACCTAACAAAAATAAAATGAATGTTACTAATATTCCAGGAATAGAAAAAACTATTGCTGCTATTGAACCTTGAAGATAATTATTTGGTTGGAGCCTAAAATCTTCATACGCATTGTTAATTTTAGTTTCTAATCTTTTTGCACAAGAAGAACACATTGGAACCGGAATACCATCAACATCAAATATATTAAGTCCATCTGTTGCTGTACAGTTATCTCCACTGCATTTTGATTTTTCTTGTGGGTATTTTTGTTTAATATACCCAGTTATGTCATCGATTACTTCTTTTATTTTTGAAATTTTGAAAGGTAAAAAATATTCTGTAAATACAATATGAACATCAAAAGACTGATCGTCAAAAAAATCTATACTTTTTGCATATCCTTTCCTTTTCCAAGATAAAATTTTCTTTTTATCATCTTCATTTAATTCAATTGGAAATATGAAATTCACATTTTTCTGATTCGCCCCATCTGCAAACATAACATATGTATTATTTATAAATCCATAAAAATATGTTCCGTTATTTTTGAACCCAAATTCTTTGCCCAATTTTTTTAAACCTGGAAAAACCATCCTATTCCCCCTTTTTCTGAAAACCACGCCTATAGCGTGTGAGCATAACATTGTTTTAAACTGCAACGCAGCTTGTCTGCGTTGTCAGCTTTGAAAACGGTGTTATGTGTTATTTCAAATTCTCATAGTGTGACCACATTCTAATAATTTTTACTGTGCCCTCATATTCAATACTATCTTCTACCATTTTTCCAACATAAACTTGATAGACAAATCTATGCTGAATGTTTAATCTTCTGGAAAAAAGACCTGACAAATTTCCTACCAAAGCTTCATATGGTGGTTGATTTTGAAAGGGATATTTCCTAACAATTTCTATCAGTTCTTTGGCTTTACTATCCAGTTTTGCTGATTTCAAATTCTGTATATCCTTTATAGCTTGTTTTTCATATACAATTTTATACATTTACCACTCTACATCTTTTTCTGAAATACATTCGCTTAATGGAGTTTCAATTCCACTTTTAAGAGAATCATACATTCCTGGAATCGAGTTTAAATATAAAGTCTCCTGAATCGCATTCCAATCATCTTCGCCAATTAATACAGCATTTTTTCCTTTACTATTTGTAAGAGTAATTGGTTCTGAATTGAAATTTACATTTGCAATAAGCTGAAAAAGCTTTGCCCTCGCTTGAGTTACGTTCATCGCATGCATATAAGACCTCTATCATTAGTATAATGTACACTATTACGTACGTCAATATACTTTTTGTCTATTCTTTAATGTTAAAAACCGAAGTTTCATTAAAATTCAAAGGAATATATCTTTGATGAAATATAATTTCCACTATCATCGAATTTAATTGATAAATAGGTAAAAGGCATTCCAAGGGTAAAAATAGATCCTTGCTTTAAGAAATATGACAATTCATTATCTTGAGTGTATTCCATTTCAACGGCTGTAGTTCCAAGTAACTCTAAAACTTTTTCCTTATTTAGCCTTTTCTTTTCTAATATTTGAATTAAATCATCAGACATTTCAAATCTATGACTTACTTTATCCCATTTATTTTTATCAAATTTAGTTTTTTTATTTGATATATAAAAGATACACAATGAGGCAATAAAAAATACAATTACTGATAAAACAATTTTATTCTTTTTTTCCATAATTCAATAGATAATCAAACGCCGCCACTGGCATTGTACACATAACAAGGAATTACCACAACTGTATTCAGATCTTTTATTCCGAGCAAATCATTTTGCATTACGACGACAGGACGTATTTTTGACGGCAAACTGCCTACCGGCTGCCCAAAATCAATTGTCCATATCTCACCATGTGTCATTTTTTAATTCCTCCCACATAGTGTTCATTGAACCTCGGGCAATATCAGTTTCCATTTCGGCATAGTTTTCTTCATTCCGTTTTTTTTTCAAAGACTCGAGCATTTTTTCCATTAAAATAATTGTCTGTTCATAGGAAAGAGAAAGTACTTGTTCCGTAAAATCTGCGTAAGCGGTATCTGACATATTGCACCTCCAACTTTCATTATACCATATTTCAAACAATTTTTCACAAAATTATGTTTTTTTTATCGGATGCCTGATGACCGTTTTCCATTTTTCCGGAGAACTTTTTCTGGGGTCTGAAAGATAAATTTCATGGTGCAAACGTTTTTCCGTCATATCGTTTTCATATCCATTTGATCGAATGAAATCATCCATAATTTTTACGCTTGTCGGTTCATCGTCATAAGAACCGTTATGCATTATCTGAACGCACAAGCCTTCTTCAATCGATAGAAATTCCGCAGAGGAGCAATCGATTTTTTTCTTTTCAGCAGCAGTCTTTACAGCCCAATCAAAATCTTTTTTTGTAACAAAATCTGGAATACGAATTACCGAAATCCAATTGAAGCTTGATTTGTCTGAATAGTCTACGCCGTCAATCCCGGCCTGCCACCAAAAACCTTCCAACGGAGGAACAACATATTCAAAAAATTCGTTAATTTTATAATCAGTCTTGTAACTCATTTTTAGAGTATACGCTACCGCATATAATACTCCAACTGCCCGCTGATAAGCGCCGCCTGCTTCATTTGGATTTCCTTTTCCCCTAACTGCAATATAATTCATTTTTGGAACTGTTACAATTTCTGGTTTATTTTTGGGAAGATAAAATTCCCGGTATTCTTTCTTGAAATCAAATGCCATTCTTTTCTCCATAATAGCTGCCCGAAGGGCAGTCCACATAACATTCGCTTAACCTGCATTTGCGGCTTGTCCGCAATGTCAGCGTTGAAGCGGGTGTTAGGTGTTATTAATTAACGTTATACCCGAAATTTTCTTGTTAGAAGAGTTTCTTTCCACCACGTTTCTCTTGCTAATATGATTTTATCATCAATGGTTGATTTAAAAATTTCTAAAATTGAATATCTAAAATTTTTCTTTATATATTCAAACTCTATTTTTTTTAGTTCCTTATTTCCTCCATGTCCATTTGCTATATAATTTTCCCATCTTCCAAGAATCATATTTTCTCCATAGGCTGAACCTACATACATTTTTCCAGAATTTATATCTGTTATTAAGTATACGCCTTTCTGATTTTCCAACGCAGTTTTCCATGAATCTATTTTAATTAAGTTTGAAAGTTCATTCCAGCTTACATTTACTTTGTCATAACCTGGAAAATCAATTTTTATAGATTCTCTCTTAATTTCCAAAACATTCATATTTTCTATATACTTTTCTAATCGTAAATATGAAGCTCTAAAATCTTTCTTAAAATTAATAATCAGTTTACCAATGAACTCATTCGCTACATTTAGCAAACAGGTTTCATATTTATATTTACTATTTTCTTCACTTACAGAAACACTTTCATAAATACCAGCAAAAAGCCATTCATCTTTATTCCAATAAATTAGTGACAATATATATTTTCTCCCAAAGTTTTTTTGACTTTGATTCTCTTGCCAATTTTTAAAATTTCCTTCAAGGAATGCATACTTTGGCTCAAATATATCATCACTTCCAGTTGCACAATGAGTTTTTATTTCTTTACATTTTTCTTGCAAAAAAGGAATTAACCTACCTATATTCATATCATTTTCCTATTTATTGCTAAAGTACTCTTACTCTCTTTATATTAAAAACTGCTTAATTTAGTCATTTATTTTTTACCATATAAAAAGTAACTCTTTCACTATGATTATCAGCCGAAGTCCAATATATTAATTCTTCTCCATTTTTGTAATGAATTATTGGTCGTTGAGATATTTCATTTTTACCCCAAGCCCAACAAGGATTATTTGGAGGTGCCTTTCTATATTCTTTTAATGTTGGAAGTCGATAACCATTTGCATTTTTATCTAAAACAAAGCCTTTCGCATCTGTATTATAGTTATTATACAGATTTATAGGTTTTTCATTCAAATAATAACAAGGTGTGAGACCTTCTTTTATACTTAAATCATTACAATATGCAATTGCATAAAAAAACCTATAGTTAAATACAGGTTTTAACGAATCTTCTAAAGGAAAATCCTCTACAACATAAAGAGTTTTCTCTTGTTCCTTTGTGGGTATAACATACTCCATTTTTTTCCTCCATAACTCAGTGCACCGTTCGCCTAACATTCGCTTAACCTGCATTTGTGTCTTTGCCGACGCACAAAGCAGTGGCAAAGTTGGCGCGAAAGTTGCGGTGCCGTATAGGCACTTTAAGCAACTTTCGTGCCAAAACAAATGTCAGCGTTGAAGCGAGTGTTAGAAAGTTCCTTTAGTACTATACTCAGGGTCTATCTTCCTTAAAACTCCTTCGATTACTTGAATAAATACATTTATTCTTTTTTTACTTGCATCAAAATTTACATTTTTAATACTAGATATAGCAAGTAAATGTAATTCTCTACAATAATCCAAAAATAAATTTTTCTCAGTGCTGCTCAAGTTAGAATAGTATTTTTTATAATATTCAGCATATTTCATACCAACGCTATAAGGATAATGTCTATTATCACGCATTTGTCTAGGGTTGGTTATTATAGTTTGAACTTTTTGCAAAACATCAAAATGACTTGGAATATCACCAAGTATACATTGCTCCATCAGTAATTTTCCATATTGATTATCTATTTGAAAAGTGTCATAATTATTAATAGTGTGAGCAAAAGAGTATGCATTTTGAATATAAACATCTGCTTGATCAAGTTCATTTAATGCAATCATTGCTATAGAGTATTGTAGCCAAAATTGAGGATTTTCTTTACACAATCGAAAATCTTTTGCAAGCATATAGAAATCAATAATATGCTTTCTATGTTGATTTTTATTACGAAAAATTTTTTCTAAATTTCCATACATTGTTAGTTCTTTTACAAATAATTTTGAGAATGAAGTATGCCTCTTTTCTGCAACTTTTGATGCATTATAAATAGTTGAGAATAGTAATTCATTACTACCTAATAATTCGATTAAACATTGAGACAAAATAGATGACTTTAATACTACTTGTCCAGTTTTAAAATCAAAAATTTCTTGAAAATCTGAATCTTGACGTAAAATATCTAAATTAGCTTCAAAGTCAATAAGTTCTTGTAAATCATTAATATCAGGGCTGAGACCAATAACATCTGAGACTAGCAATAATATAAATAGTTTAAAACCAGATTCACTTGATGTCATTTTTTTAATTATGGCTTCTATTCGTTTTTTTATATCTTTTGATTTTATAATATCGATAAGAAAAAATGAAAGTTGTTTTTTACATTTTCTTTGTAGATAGTCTTTTTTCTCATTATCTGTATAGTGAGCTATATCTCCCCAAAAATTATATTTATTTAATAATTTTACAAATTCATTAATATCATTATCAGTTAATATATTTAAATCAATTCCATGGTGATTAAAATTTAATGAGTTCTCTAGATTTGCAATAGTTACATCATAGATATTTGTTCGTTCTGATAACACTACTTTTATATCTTTTGATAATAATTGAGCCAATATCTTTTTAGTAGTATGATAGAATAAGTTGTAACGATCAATTATTATTACAATCTTACCGTTCTCCTTTGAAATGAACTCAATTTCTTCATCAATATTTTGATAGGGTTTATTAAAATAGAATACCTTATATCCATTACTGCTTAATTGATAAGACAAAATATTGAGGCACAATGTTTTTCCGTTACCCATGTTTGAATGAATAACCGGAATCAAATCATCATTGAAACAATCAACTATAGTGTTAATTGGATTACGCAAGATTACGTAGTCAGAAGTAGCAGTAGAAATTGATTGTTCTATTAATTTCTGATTAATATTTCCCCAGAAAAGTAAATTAAAAACATCGGAATCATTAACTTTCTCTTTGAGAGAGTTTGTAAAAACCCGCTGCTCAAAGCAGGCTAATGCATTTTTATCAAATTCTTCATATTCAATCTTTTTTTTACTCATCTCAATTGAAAATAACTCAACTCCCGCTCTACACACTTGTCCATACCGCCCTAATTTTTCTATATTTAGATCAGTTTCTTTATCCCAAACAACAAAATATGTTTTTTTTATGTTATGAGCATCACTAAAAAATAGGCGTTTGATATCTAAATCCCCGTCAAGTGAAAAGCCAATAAAAAGGATAACATCAGCTATATTGATATCTGCTTTCAATTGTTCATACCATGTAGAGGATGTTATTGTATCTACTAAATATGACCTTCCTATCAGTTTGAAAAAATTATCAATATTTGATTGTGACAATTCCTTAATATAACCATTTAGATGAATAACTAAATTTGACTTATTTCTATATGATGCAATATCTTGTTCAATTGATGCACTATCGATAAGCTTTTTATTTTTTATAAAAATATTTTCTAATAAATCATCGTAATTTGTTGTATATATCCGAAACCATTTTTGTTGAGAAAAAGAATCGTAATAAGACTCATATTCTGCTATAGTGAAAATTTCCCTTATAGATTGAATTAAGGCAGATATACCGTATTTCTCGATATATTTTTCTGCTGCAAACTGCAAATCAGAATCGCCATCCTTTATACCACATTTAGTATAAATATACTTCGCTAATTGGCTTCCAATAGGTAATCTATTATTGTTATGATTTTTAGCACCAATTGAAAAACCAGAACCAAGAAAAAGCATTACTCTTTTTCCGTCAGAAATCTTTTCAAGCAAGTCATATAATTCAATCATTATTATCTCCTTCTGGTTAATCTTCCTAACATTCGCTTAACCTGCATTGCCGCAAAGGCAATGTCAGGTTGAAGCGGGTGTTAGACGAATTGAATTTTTATCCCTCTACAAGTCTTCCTGTTAAATATTTATGTAAAACACTTCCTGCAAAAATTTCATATTCCATACCTTCTTCAAAAGCTTTGGCTTTTAGATTATTTATATCTTGCTTGGCAAGTATTACATCTATCTTTTCTTTTTTCATAAGCATAGTTTTAGCAGCTTTTTTTAAATCATTGCGAAGATCATAAAAATTTTTTACCGCTTCCCATTCATCATTTTCTATAGATTCATACAGCTCTTTTTCAGTATTCATTTTCTTCTCCTTTAATATCAAGATATTTTGCCGTATATTTTCTACTTGGAAAAATAGTTTTCAAAAAACAAACATTATTTTCAAGTACGCAAGGAACTACATATACATATCTATCAATTTCTACAAGAAGCAAAAGTTGATTTGGATATTTTTCTTTATTTGGATGCTCTAAAATATCCAACAAACTATCTTGTTCAATTGCTATAATAATCCGCTCAAACGATATATTTCTATCTCTTTTAAGCATTATATTCTTTTCATTATTCCAATCGAATATCATACTATAAATAATATATCACTTTTCCAGTTTTTTAACAATAAATCCTAATATTACAAACACCACAACCGTCGGAATGACTTATATTTTGTTAATTTCCTTAATAAGTTTTAAAATTATTAGATAAAAATTTATTTTTTCTCATCCTCAAATAGCCATTATAATAAAAGACACTCTTGCTCAAAGTAACCTAACCCATTAATTGGGGCTTTAAACTTTAATTTATAAAAATATATCCTATTTTTCAAAGTTACAGCTTATCGTGCCGTAAGGCATCCGTCTAACATTCGCTTAACCTGCATTGCTGTAAAGTCAATGTCAGGTTGAAGCGGGTGTTAGATTTCCTTTCATAAATATAATATAATTCTAAAAAATTGAAAAACGAAACAGTCAATTTAATTAATCAATAATGTTTGACAATTTTTCATTTGGTAACTCATAAAAAATTTTGATCTCTAGTATATATTCCAGAATTTTTATTTGATTTTATGATTATTATTTAAAACAAGTAAAAAATTCTGTGCTAATCTACTATCTAAAGGTGCAGCAAAATTGGTTAGTTTGACATAAAATTCTGAAATATCTTTATAGGAAAATGAAAGTTCTTTACCAATTCTAAATTTAGAATTAGGAAATTTTTCAAAAAAACTTTTATTTATGATAGCTCTATTGTGAACAATTAGATTTCGTTTTTTTACAATTTCATCAAACCACATCATATCTTCTTCATTTAAAAACAATTTAACCTCTATTTTTTCAAATCCACGTTTTATATCATTAGTTTTACCATAAGCTATATTTTTTATTTTGCTTGACTCTAAAATAGCAGACTGCTTCGCTACAATTTCTTCCAGAATATTTTTTAAATACATAATAAGATTATCAACACCTCGTGCATATAGAAACTGCCCTAAAAATTTTTCATATTTATAAATAGAAAACCAATGATCAAACTTACCACTTCGTACTAAATCTGATAACTCTTTAAATCTATTATTTTTGGAATCTTCAAGAACTTCAGATGCAAAATATCGTATTTCATAAAAATTTTTCGGAATACTAGCAAATTTATCTGCAAGCAAAAGGAATGTAATAAATCTGTCAATATCATTTATTTCTGTAGTAAATTTCAAATATGATTCTGTACATTCTTCTAAAATGATAGCATCAAACTTATTTTTGAGGTTATCAGTATATTCATTTTCCATATAAACATCACTCCTTCACGTAAATAATAATATAAAAAGAACTACAGAACAATTGAAATGAGTCTAACATTCGCTTAAACGGCGGCAAGCTTGACTTGCCGTCCGCTTTGAAGCTTTGTTATACGACTTTTAGCAAGTTTTTTATTTGCAAATCTACATATTTTACGATTTTAATATCAGTTTCTTTTTCAAATAGATTTGTGTTATGTTTTTCATTAGTTTGGATTAGTATTTTTATAGGAAAATCCTTACCACAAACAGCATTTTCCAAACTAGCAATAGCATCATCTATAGTTTCAGAATTTTTTTGAATTTTTATAGGAATTAGAGAATTATCATTTCTGATAAAACCATCTATGCCCTTATTTCGTTGAACAGGAATTGCATTTAATAAAGACAATAAATTATTTTCAAATGAATTTTTTTCAATATAAGAATCAATACCTTTTGAAAGAACTCCAGATTCTGATATTATCATTTCTGAAAGTCGTTTTTTAGAAAGTTCAATAGCATCAAGATTTTTATCTATGCCAATAAATTTACGATTTAGTGATTTTGCAGCAACACAAGTTGTTCCGCTTCCACAAAATGGATCAAGAACAACGTCACCATCATTTGTAACAAGTTCAATTATTCGCTGAATAAGTTTTACAGGTTTTTGTGTTGGATATCCACATCTTTCTTTTGCTTTAGGATTTAAGAAAGGAATTTCCCATACATCAGATAAAGGAACACCTTTTTTCTCTGATGTAAGAACAATATTTCCTTTAGAATCTTTTTTATATTCTGATTTACCATTTGAGTTTCTTACTCGTTCTTGTAGAATCTGATCAATATTCGTAGATGGTGAATAATCTGTGTAAAACTGATTAAATTTAAAATTTTTTGTTTTACTATAGAAATAAATATTTTGGTGAGCATTTAAAAGCCCTTTTTTTGAATTAGACCATCTCTTATATGACCAAATAATTTCACTTTGAAAATTATTTTCGCCAAATATCTCATCAAGCTCCATCCTTAAATAGTGAGAGGCATATCTATCACAATGAAGAAATATAGAGCCATTATTTGTAAGAATCCGCCTTATTTCTTTTAAAATTGGCGAAATAAAAGAAATATATTCAGCTTTTGAAGAAAACTTATCATTAAATGAATATGTCTTGCCATTAGAACGAGAACTTAATTCGTGCTCTTTTTGGGAAAAAAACGGTGGATCTAAATACACAAGATTTACAGAACTGTCAGCAATATTTTTTAATACTTCACAAGCATCGCCTGTAATAACAGAATTCAAATCAACAGTAGTCATATTCCGCTGTCCTTTCATCTGCAATTTTTTCGAGAATCTCTTTTAAATCAAAGCCTGTATATTCTTTTATAAAATTCCATGCATCATCGCCCGCATAATATTTGCCATTTATACCTTCATATAAAGTTTTTAAGGTTTCTTGTATGCGAATAGCCTGTTCTCGTTGTGGATAGTAAAACATAACACGAATAGGTTTATATCCTTTTTGACTTATTACCTTTACACGAGTATGTTCTTTTGTGATGTGGTCTCCATCGGTTGTCGCATCACGCCATTTTATTTCTAAAGCATCTTTACTATTTAAAAAATCTATTTCATAAGTCAAAGGTCTTTTTCCAAGTGTATTTGGAATTCTTGTTTTACTACCATTCGGATATTTATGTTTCAAACATAAAACTGCGGATTCTTCAAGAAATGAACCTGCATATTTGTAAACAAAACGTCCTTTGTTTTGGTATATGTCGATTAAATTCCCTTCTGATTCAGATATCCCTAAAACTCTATAAATTAAAAAATGTGAATTATCATCTGATTTCATTTCTTCTGTACGTTCATCAATTTTCATACGCAATTCACTTGCGTATTTATCCGAAAGAGATTTTATTTCTTTGTATAATGCTGTATTCATATCTCTAAATATAATATATATTAGTCAAAATTTCTATATCGTTTCTCAACTAGCCCTGAGGGCTATGCGTCCTAACTACCGCTTAACCTGCATTGCCGTGCCCGTATAGGGCTTGGCGTGGAAATTGCATAAAGGAAGCGGAGCCGCTTTAGCGGCACAGCGACATAAGCAATCTCCATGACAAAGGCAATGTCAGCGTTGGAGCGGGTGTTAGACGAATTGAATTTTTATCCCTCTATAAGTCTTCCTGTTAGATATTTATGTAAAACACTTCCTGCAAAAATTTCATATTCCATACCTTCTTCAAAAGCTTTGGCTTTTAGATTATTTATATCTTGCTTGGCAAGTATTACATCTATCTTTTCTTTTTTCATAAGCATAGTTTTAGCAGCTTTTTTTAAATCATTGCGAAGATCATAAAAATTTTTTACCGCTTCCCATTCATCATTTTCTATAGATTCATACAGCTCTTTTTCAGTATTCATTTTCTTCTCCTTTAATATCAAGATATTTTGCCGTATATTTTCTACTTGGAAAAATAGTTTTCAAAAAACAAACATTATTTTCAAGTACGCAAGGAACTACATATACATATCTATCAATTTCTACAAGAAGCAAAAGTTGATTTGGATATTTTTCTTTATTTGGATGCTCTAAAATATCCAACAAACTATCTTGTTCAATTGCTATAATAATCCGCTCAAACGATATATTTCTATCTCTTTTAAGCATTATATTCTTTTCATTATTCCAATCGAATATCATACTATAAATAATATATCACTTTTCCAGTTTTTTAACAATAAATCCTAATATTACAAACACCACAACCGTCGGAATGACTTATATTTTGTTAATTTCCTTAATAAGTTTTAAAATTATTAGATAAAAATTTATTTTTTCTCATCCTCAAATAGCCATTATAATAAAAGACACTCTTGCTCAAAGTAACCTAACCCATTAATTGGGGCTTTAAACTTTAATTTATAAAAATATATCCTATTTTTCAAAGTTACAGCTTATCGTGCCGTAAGGCATCCGTCTAACTAACGCTTAACCTGCATTGCCGCAAAGGCAATGTTAGGTTGAAGCGGGTGTTATGGCAAAATTACTGCTTTTACAGAATTAGATTTCTTAATTTCTTTTTTCATTAAGAAATATTCTGTACTGTTTTTGACAGCGTACCCTTCTATTATGATATTTTTCCTAAGCGGCGTAAAGCCGCGTACTACTGATTCTTCGCGTAACCCCTAAAGTTCAATTTCATTTTAGGAAGAAAGCTCGACTTGCTTTCTAAAATATTCCTTTTTTCTATAAACCTTATTTCTAAAAAATTAAAGAAAATTTATATATCTATTTTTCTTTCCTCCGAAATGTTGGCGTACAATTTCTTCATGACCATCTTCAAATATAAGATTAATTTCCAAATTAATTTCCACTGTATTATCTTTTTTGTAAGTAATCGGAATTTCGAAATAAATACAATAATCTTCTGTTTCTGGATATTCTTCATGTTTGAAGTTTACAGTCTTATATTCTTTGAAATATTCAAGGTATTCATCTTTTCTGTCGTATTTTGAAGTAATTACTGAATGGTATATTTCTGTTATATCCATAAATACCATTTCTCGTTCATTTCGAGTCCAACTACTTGAATCCATAAAAGAAGAAGAATTTCCATTTTTTATTAATTCATTATTAAGAATTTCAGCTTTTATAATTTTCCCAGATTTGCTTTGTATTTTAAATTGAAAATAATATCGTCTACGATAATGAACAAAAAAAATATTATAGCCTTCATAATCATAACTTGGAAAAAAAGATGAATCTATATAGACATTTGAATCTTCATATTCTGCATTACTATTTTCATATGCATCATACATTAATCCGACAAAGAAAAATCTATATACAAGAAAAAGAAATAATAAAATTGAAGATGTTATAAAAAATACTTTCTTCATTTTTCCTTCTAAAAAAGCAGGCCAGTAACCTGTCGCCATAACATTGTTTTAAACCGCAAACCGGCTCGTCCGGTTTGTCGGCTTTGAAAACGGTGTTATGTGATTTATTAACTAAATTTTCTTTTTAAGGAAGCTATATTTTCTATCTCCTCTTTCTTTTTATATTTATTCAATATTAGACTTTCAATAACTTTATATGTTTTATACAAATCATACTTACTTATAATTCCATATCCATGAGAACCTTCATTCCCAACATTTTTTAATATTTTCAAAGTCTCTTTTTGTGGACTATTTATTTTTTTGCAGTTATCTATTCTTTCAGATAAATTTCTAAACTTACCATCTAAAGATGTTTCTGAAACTCCTAATTCGGTTAAAAACATATCTAAAAATACTCGTATTTTATTTGCACATGAATTTTTATCAGAGAAGTATAATAAAAAACTTTCTCGGAGAACCTTTTTCAAATCTTCATTTAGTAAATAATCTATATTAATAAAATCTTTTACTCTTTCGAAATATTTGATTTCATAGACTTCTTCAACATATCGTTCACAATAATCATCTATCTGTTGGGTATAATACTCTGAATAGGATGATTCTCCAAGAAAGGCAATTTTTTCAGAACAATTATTACAGCACAAGAAGCCTATAAATGAATTTCTGAACCAATCTGTATCATATTCTCCATAATAATCAGTTCTTATTTTTTCATTAAAATTCTTGTACTCTTCATTTATAATAGATTTATCATCACTTATACAAAGTCTTCCTTTTTGACATTCTGGACATAAAAAATCTGTTTGAATGGGATATTTCTTTTTAATATCAGAGTAGCCAATAATTAATCTATCAGGAAAAAATAAATCTTCTTTTTTATCTGAAAAAATTTTAAATTCTTCATCATATATTTTACTTAAAATTTTTGATTCTATTTCATGAATATCATCCATATATTCTAAATAATAAATTGAATTTTTATAAACAATTTCAATTCTCGTATTTTCAAATTGAATTGCTAATTTTGAAATATTGTTTCTTTTATCAAACGTAATAAAGAATAAAGTAAAAGAAATACTTTTGCTTTGATTATCTTCTATATTAAATTCTTTTGAAGTTTCATCTAATTTTTTATATTTTGCTTTATATTTTTTTCCTGCATTAGTTTCATTTTTAATTTTCTTAGCAAGATTCTCGAAATCATCATATTTCATTTTTTTCTCCTAAGCGCCTAATAGGGCGTCCACATAACATCCGCTTAACCTGCATTTGCGGCTCGTCCGCAATGTCAGGTTGAAGCGGGTGTTAGATGTTTTCATCTATTTTATTGGCTTTTAAAACTGCATGTATCATAGCATCATTTTTATACTGCTCGCCTAATTCTTTTATATTCTCAATAAATTTTTTACTATCTTCAATATATTCATAAAAAGAATACACCTCAAGATTTCCTTTTGCATAACAATAAAATATGTCATTATATTTTTTACACAATTTGAAAAATAACTTATATTTTTTTGTTTTAATTAAATAATATAATAAATGCATTACAGGGTGTATAATAGTATCCATTATCATATACTGCCATAATTCAAATGAAAAACCTGTTGGCAAATCTTTTCTCTGTAAATCCGCTTCTGTATACAACAGCACAATATTTTTATATTCATTCAGTTCAAAGATTAGTTTCTTCTGTAATTCTGTAATATGCTTATTCCTATTTTTTATATAATTTTGTTTATTGAATATATCGATATTACTTATTTCTTGAAAATCTTGGTTATGTACAATAGCGTTTAGTTTATTTTTTGAAAACATAATCCATTCCAAAAGATGCGCAATGACATCTTTATAATTCCAATCATCATAATTACTGACGAGTTGTTCACTTTTGTAACTACTTATAAAATCAGCAATATCTATTTCTATTTTATTGATTTCTGTTATTATTTCTTTAATTGTCATTTTTCTTTTTTTCTGTATCCATAATTTTTATCAGTTGGTTCTTAAATTCAGGAATAATGTTTTTTGCAACATCCCACACAATTTCATAATCAACGGAAAAATAACCATGAATGAGTTTATCTCTCATACCGGCAATATTTCTCCATGGAACTTCTTTATATTTAATGATTATATCATTTGAAATGTTTTTAACGGCTTCTCCAATAATTTCAATACTCCGTGCAAATGCCCGTTGCGTTTTTTCATCTTTTAGAAACGCCTCTTTTGTCATAGTACCTGTTTCAGATTCCAAAAAAATGATTTCATCAAAAATATGATTATACAAATCTTCATTGGATCGATACATATTCAACCTCATTGAGTATTCTCTGACCAATATACGGACTTAAACTTTCTATAGTTAATAAATCTATTTTTGTATTCAAATTATCTTCCAAGTAATAAACTAAATTTATAAAGTTATTATAGTTTTTTTTATTAGCATGAAATTCTACTAATATATCAATATCGCTATTTTTATTTTGTTGATTATGTATATAAGAACCAAAAAGACCTATTTTTTTTACGCCATAGGACTGGAGAATGTTTTTATTATATTCTAAGAAATTAAAAATCTCTTTTTTTTCTTTAGGTTTCATAGCTCTATTATACTTTTTTTTAATATTAAATCTAGCTTTATATCTAAAAATTCAGCTCGTGCAGTAGCACGAGTCCATCTAACATTCGCTTAACCTGCATTTGCGGCTTTGCCGCAATGTCAGGTTGAAGCGGGTGTTATACCGGATATTCCATCGCCCAATCCTCAATTAATAAGCCTTCTACTCTTGAAAACTCCTTGATATTGTGTGTTATCAATGTTCCACCGTTTGCTAGAATTGTTGCTGCAATCATCATGTCATTCGGACCGATTATGGTGCCATTTGACGATAAAATTTTTCTTAATTTTCCGTATTCTATCGATGATTTTTTATCAAAAACAGCTGTCGGATATAAATCTAAAAATGGTTTATAAACTGAAATTGTCTTTTCATAATCGTTGGAATTCCTTGCCCCGTATTCGAGCTCCGCAAGAACAACAGACGGAATAACTATTCGATATCCTTGCCGCTTCCAAAATACTGCCAAATATTTTTTTTATTTGATTCCTCGCGTAGGTCGAAAGGAAGCCCATTAACAGCAACCGTTTTTTTCATAAAAATTCTGATAGCTGTCGGTAAATCCAGTCCGTAATAATCATAGATATGAGTAACTTCACCTTTTAGAGCTTGATCAACTCTAATTTGAACAAGTGTTGTATTTATCATCACTTCCTCCCTTTTAAGCATTCGATATTCATACATTCATATAGATATTATATATTTAAATAAGTTGTTTTTCAAGGTTGCATCAAGGCTGTTTTTAATGATAGAACTTGTAACTATTTAAAACTTAAATGTCCATTTTCTAATACAAACTGTATTGTCCCAAAAATGATCTTTTTTGTTCTTGAACTCAATTCTGCAAATAAATTTCGTATTTCTGTTTCAGGATATTTTTATTATTATAGAACAAAACTACTTGCTTTTTTAATCTGATATAGATCTAATTCCTCAACTCGTCCGGATAATTCGTTTTTATACACCTCTTTTATATCACCGCCCTATGCGGCGGTGTCGGTATAACATTGTTTCAGCCCTTCCTCATAATATCATAAAAACTACTCGTTCGCAATCTAAACTGTTACAAGATAAGAAATTAAATCTTTCTTCCATAGTATCCACCGGAACACATCATCAACAGCCAGATTAGGCCTATCTTCGCTAAATAGGATAAAGACAAATCGCATTCAATCTATAGGATACATAATTAATAATACGCTCGGTACCAAAAGTACAAATTGATAATCTTGCTATGATGTTTGATGGCGAGAAGATGAAATTACACTCCACCTCACCATAAGATTATGTTCGGCATAGAGGTTAAATACTCAGACCAGATATTTATCATATCCATCGCAAGTCACATCTAAAGAAAACTTCTAAAACCTGAAGTTTTTAGCAGTTCCCAATACTTTCTTAGAATATATCTTCCTTTTTGACATTCCCCCGATTTCGCTATATACTGAAATCATCATAGATGATAGCGACTCTCTTAAAGAGAGAATATCTATCGGTATTCTACATTTATTATTTCATGATAGGAGTTTTTATGATTATTTTGACATTGAACTGCGGCAGTTCTTCGGTAAAGTATCAGGTGTATGATTGGGACAATAAAAGTGTCCTCGCATCGGGTGTTGTAGAGCGGGTAACCCAACCCGGCAGCGTGATTACCCACGAGGCAAGAGGAAAAGACAAGTAT
The DNA here is from genome assembly GCF_024181165.1 of Treponema sp. OMZ 803. Lineage (NCBI taxonomy): Bacteria > Pseudomonadati > Spirochaetota > Spirochaetia > Treponematales > Treponemataceae > Treponema > Treponema sp. OMZ 803. Next base: position 653,250 of record NZ_CP051195.1, read on the forward strand.
GTGCTGGAAAGTCCTTGTCCAACCCACACGGATGCGGTTCAGCTCATCATTAAAACGTTGACGCATTCGTCCGTAGGTGTTATCACCGATATGAATGTGATTAAGGCTGTCGGGCACCGTGTGACCCATGGCGGAGATAAGTTTATCAAATCGGTTATCGTAACCCCCGAAATTCTCAATACGTTCCGCGAAGTACAGGATTTAGGTCCGCTCCACAACCCTGCCAATATCATGGGTATCGAGGCTGCCCAGAAGATTTTACCGAATGTCCCGCACTGCGCGATTATCGACACGGCATGGCATCAGACGATGCCCGAGACCAGCTTTATGTATGCTATTCCGCATGAATGGTATGAAAAATACTATGCCCGCCGCTACGGATTCCACGGTACCAGCTTTTTATACACAGCAAAGCGGGCGTCCGTCATTCTTGGAAAAAAGCCTGAGGATACCAATATCGTCATCGCCCATATTGGGAACGGCGCTTCGATGTGCTGCGTTAAGCAGGGCAAGAGTTTCGATACCTCGATGGGACTGACGCCCTTGGAAGGCTTAGTCATGGGAACCCGCTCCGGCGATTGCGACCCGGCGCTTCCCTTCTATATTATGCGAAAAACCGGCATGACACCGGCGGAAATGGATACTGCCTTGAACAAGAAATCAGGCTTACTCGGTGTTACCGGACAATATGTTGACCGCCGCGATGTTTCAGAAGCTATGGGGGAAGGCGATAAACGGGCACGGCTTGCCTTTAATATGGAAGTATATCGCTTGCAAAAATACTTTGGCGCCTATATTGCTGCGCTTGGTCAAAAACCGGATGCAATCGTCTTCACTGCCGGTGTAGGAGAATTCGGCTTTGACACCCGGCTCGCCGTCTGCGAAGGCTTAACCCATCTCGGTATCAAGATTGATCCCAAAAAGAATGCGCTTGCCCGCACCCGCAATGCAGAAACCTGCATCAGTGCTGATGACTCGCCGGTAAAGATATTTGTTATCCCCACCGACGAAGAGCTCGTTATGACGGAAGACGCATATGCATTGATGAAGGGAACCTACGACGTGCATACCAAGTTCACCTATTCATTCCAGTCGCCCGACTATGTCAACAAAGCTCGCGCGGAAGGCTTAAAAAAAGACCTTGAAAAAAAACCGGAACTTGCAAACATCGTCGTAAAGATTCCCGGCGCACGGTAAACATGGGGCTGTCTAAAAACTTCAGTTTTTGGACAGCTTCCTTAGATTTAGATGCGATGTTTAAAATTAAGTCGTTGCTGTATAAAAACTTAATTTTAAACTCGTCGGGGATGTCCCGAAAGTAACCAACTTTTGGGACATCCCCATTGTTTCTGACATACATCCGTGCATGTCGGGAGTTGAAGTTTCGCCTGATGCGTTTATCCTCGGCCGGACGAAAGGCTTACAGCTGATGTGAGGTCGTCGGACATCTCTAAAAAGCTAACCGAGCTTTTAGAGATGTCCATAAACCTTATATCTCGTCTAGGATTGCGTACAGGTACCCGCATCAGGCCGTGTTCTTCCCTCACTCCCCTTGTCTGCAACCATAGTTCTTTTTACATAACCAAGGTTCTTTTTTATTGGAATCGCTTTTTGTATAGAAGATTTTTGATATTATATTCTAATTTCCGATTCGTTGTCGAGCAGTGTGTATACTGAGTACTGCTCAATGCGTCCAAATCTTTAGGAGGATATATTAATGGATAAAAATGGAAGGACGAACCTGTTTTTAGGCTGGGCAGCGGTGCTGATGCTTGCCGCATCGGTTTTATTTACCGCCTGTCCCAATGCAACAAAGACACCGGAGTCGCCTACACCGATGCCTGAGTACACACCCGTCGCTTACGACAAACTTGCAGAATACCTTGCAAATACTGCTTCAACCACAGAGATAAACAAAATCGAAGTAACCGGTCTTGAGGCAGAGCACTTAAAAGGGGATGATTTCGGATATCCCCCTAAACCGAGTCCGCTCGGAGCAATTCTGCAAGCCCACCCGACTAAAAAGGTTGCACTTAAATTAGGCGGAAGCGTATCAGCTCTTATGGATATGCCCTTCTGCTTTTACGGCTGCAAAAGCCTTGTAAGAGTAACGGCAATACCGAAAGGTGTTAAGGATATGACTGGCTGCTTTGACTCATGTACAAGCCTTACGCAGGCGCCGGTACTGCCGGAAAGCGTTACGAAGATGACCGGCTGCTTTCGAGACTGTACAAGCCTTACAAAGGCGCCTGCGATACCGAAAGGCGTTGACGATATGAAAAGTTGCTTTGCCTCATGCACAAGTCTTAAAGAGGCACCGGCAATACCGAAAGACGTTAAAGATCTGAAAAGTTGCTTTGCCTCATGCATAAATCTTACGCAAGCACCGGCAATACCGGAAGGCGTTAAGGATATGAGCTACTGCTTTCAAAACTGTACAAGTCTTACAAAGGCTCCGGCATCAATACCGGCAAGTGTTGAAAATATGAGTCAATGCTTTGAAAACTGCACAAGTCTTACAGAGGCTCCTGCATCAATACCGGCAAGTGTTAAAGATATGAGCCAATGCTTTCAAAAATGCACAAGTCTTACGCAGGGACCGGCAATATCGGAAGGCGTTGAGGACATGAAAGCCTGCTTTTGGGGCTGCACAAGTCTTACGGAGGTTCCGGCAATACCGGCAAGCGTTACGGAGATGTCAGGCTGCTTTCTCGACTGTGAAGTGCTTACCTCCGTTACGCTTAAATGCAATTATGGTGACGGTAAGTTTGTCAGTGCATTCAAGAGCTGCATTGCCCTCGGCGAAAAGAGCATAAAAGTACCGCAAGCGTATTACGGCAACTACACTACAGCTAAAGCGCTCCATAGTATGGTTGTTCCCGGCACTACCGAAGCCGAAAAAAAAGCAAAGTTTGAAGGGCTGACGCAGCTTAATCCTTAATTCAATGCATAATGGATAATTCCTTTAATTGATAATTGGTAATGGGTAATCGATGTTGGCGGCAGAAGCCAATTATTACCCATTACAAATTGCAAAATTATTTCCATCCCCTTCGCCCCATCCTATCTTCTTTAAACAACGAGCTTAGTCATCTATTTAAGAAAAAGCAAACTGCACTTTTGTATTTTAATATTGGTTTCTTCTTGACAATTACTTCTGTTTAGCATTAGTATAGAAGTATGATAAGAAGTTTTGATGATATAGAAACAGAAGCAATATGCAAAGGTAATAAAAGTAAAAAGTTACCGATGACAATTCAGAATGTTGCAAGAAGAAAACTTCGAATGATTGAAGCTGCAAAAGTGGTAGAAGATTTAAGGATTCCTCTGGGAAATCGTTTAGAAAAACTTGTTGGGAATTTAGACGGATTTTATTCAATCAGAATAAATGATCAATGGAGAATTATATTTAAGTTTGAAAATGGAGGTGCAGAAAATGTTAGAATCACAGATTATCACTGATGAAGATGAAAAATTACCCAATATTCATCCAGGAGAAATTCTTAAAGAAGATTTTTTAAATGCAATGAACATTTCTGCATATCGTCTGGCAAAAGAAATCAATGTTCCTGAAACAAGAATCTCCGAAATAATTCACGGAAAGCGTTCAATTACTGCGGATACCGCTATCAGATTTTCAAAATTCTTTGGAACGACAGCAGAATTCTGGCTCAATCTTCAGAATTTGTATGATTTAGAAGAAGAAAACAATAATCACTCCCGAGAATTTGAAACAATAAAAATGCACGCATATGCATAAATTGTCTAACATCCGCTTCAACGCTGACAAACGGGATTATGCCCATTTGCAGATTAAGCGAATGTTAGCAGCCGAATATGACTATGATACGTTGAGGATTTTCAGTAGCGGCACGGATAAATAAGTGCTTTTGAAAATAAATTTTTCGTAAGCCGTTTGAAAATAGACGATGCAGATACGAGGCGCGAGCACAAATTAACCGCAGGCACGGTAAAAAATATACATCCTTGTATATTTTTTACCTACGTGTTTGCAGGGCAAACACGCTACTGACTAAAACCCCCGCCATCCGTGGCGGTTCTGATACGTTGAGGATTTTCAGCAGTGGCACGGATGCCACTACTGGTTTAAACAGTAGCGATATTTCGGCAAAGCCGAAATTCGCCATTAAAAGTGTACAGGGATGTACACTTTTAATGATGCAACGAAGTAGATGCGCCGTATATTTTCAAACGGAGAAAAGGAGACTCGTATGTACATAAAAAAATTGATAGGCACCCAATGCTATCTTGCGCCGCTCAATATTGAAGATGCCGAACAGTATGCCGTTTGGCTCAACGATATGGAAGTGACCGAAAATCTGCAATTAATTTCGTCGATTATTCCTGTCGATGGAGAAAGAGAGCTTCTAAAAAAGCTCGCTCAAGATCACAATTACGGTATCATCGACAAAAAGACTAATGAACTGATTGGCAATGTCGGCTTTATCGACATCAATCATCTTCACCGGACGGCGGAAATCGGTATCTTCATCGGCAATAAGGGCTATTGGGGTAAGGGATACGGGCGAGAAGCGCTGTCGCTGCTGCTGGATTACGCTTTTAAAAAGCTCAACTTGCATAATATTCTATTACGAGTGTATGACTTTAATCAGCGTGCCGTTGCCTGCTACGAAAAAGTCGGCTTTAAAAAAATCGGAGAAATCCGCGACGGTTTAACCCGAAATATGGAATATCACAATATCATCCTGATGGATATTCTACCTGCAGATTTTTACGAAGCAAATCCGCAGTATAAAGTTGAAAAATAAGGAAACGCTTGCATAAAGTGTCGGAACTTCATAAAATACCGGAGTAACTTCAGCGGCCACAATAAGGCTGCCTCGTTATCCGTCGAGTTTCGGCAGAGCCGAAACATCGCTTATTAAACATGTGCGCTTTTCGCGCACTAATTCAACAGTTTCCAAAATACACATTTTATCCAACTGTTGAATTTTAAGGAATACCATGCTTGACTATCGATTTATCAAAAATAATTTGGAAGCGGTTAAACAAAATATTATTAACCGTGCGATGCATGCCGATGCGGAAGCTGCCGTCCGCCTCTTTGACGAACGAACTGAGATGGTAACTGCGTTGCAAGGGCTTCAGGCAAAACGAAATGAAAACTCCCTTGCAATGAAAAAGGCAAAGGACGCCGCAGAACGAAATGCACTTATCGAAACGGGTAAGGCGATCAAGGCTGAAATTGCAGCTGCCGAAGCAGCATTAAAAGAAAAGGAAGCGGCGCTTGATGCGGCCATGATGCAGATTCCGAACATGGCGCATCCCGATGCTCCCGTCGGTAAGGAAGATACGGAAAACTGCGAAGTAAAGCGAGTTGGTACCGTTCCTCAGTTCGATTTTGAGCCTAAGGATCACGTACAACTGGCGGAAGCGCTCGACTTAATCGACTTTGATGCTGCGACAAAGGTCTCCGGTGTAAAGTTTTACTACCTCAAAAATGAAGCAGTGTTTTTGGAACAGGCGCTGGTACTGTATGGCCTGAATATTTTGCGCAAGCACGGATTTATCCCGTTTATTACCCCGGATGTCGCAAAAGAAGAAATTCTCCGCGGTATCGGTTTTAATCCGCGCGGAAGCGAATCGAATGTCTATACTATAGAAGACGAAGGTACCTGCCTTGTCGCCACGGCGGAAATTACGCTTGGTGGCTATCATGCGGACGAAATACTCGAAAAAGCAAAGCTCCCGTTGATGTATTGCGGACTTTCGCACTGTTTTCGGCGCGAGGCTGGAGCTGCGGGGCAGTTCTCCAAGGGATTATACCGCGTACACCAATTTACCAAGCTGGAGATGTTCGTATACTGCACCCCCGAAGAATCGGATGCCATTCACGAAAAACTCCGTCTTATCGAAGAAGAAATCTTTACCGGTTTAGGCATTGCGTTCCGCGTTGTCGACACCTGTACCGGAGACCTCGGCGCTCCCGCCTATCGTAAATGGGATTTGGAAGCATGGATGCCCGGGCGCAACGGCGGGGAATGGGGAGAAGTTACCTCTACCTCAAACTGTACCGACTATCAGGCGCGCCGCCTCAATGTACGGTTTAAAGACGATGACGGGAAAAATAAATATGTGCATATGCTGAACGGTACGGCGATTGCCGTGTCCCGTGCGCTTGTCGCCATCATAGAAAATTATCAGCAGAAGGATGGCAGTATCAAAATTCCCGAAGTACTGGTGCCCTATTGCGGATTTGACGTCATCAAAAAGAGATAGGAGCGTTTGCAAAGTCTTGCATAAACCTCTCTATTTTTATATAATGCGTGATAATTTACTAAATTTCTGGAGTATCTGTCTATGAGCGGAGTGAGCATTGCATTATTGGTATTTTTCATTATAGTTGCTTTTTTAATTGTGGGGTTGGTATTATTACAGAATGAAGAAGGAGACAGCTTAGGCGGTCTTTTTTCGGGTGGATCGAATTCCGCATTCGGCTCACGTTCCGGCAACATTCTGACAAGGGCAACGTATACCCTGATAACACTTTTCTTTGTCGTTACCTTTTTCCTTGCATGGCTGAACAAAAGTCCCGGCGATTCCGGCTTGCAGCAAGACGCTCAAATACAGCAGGCGGAAACAGCAACGGAATGGTGGAAAGAGAAAGATTCCGATTCCGGCAAAACCGATACTACGGAAAATACCGAAACCGATCCTCGATCTTCCGAAGAGGCGGCAGCTAATAATACGTCTCATTAAAAAGAACTGTTGTATTTAATAACTGTTTTTGTTTTTTGGAATATGAATCGAAATAAGTTGCGGCGAGATGAATATATCTCTATTTCATTCTAGGATTGTTCCTCTATAAAAGGAGCGTACAGGTAGGCATGAAATATTTTATTACATTCGTTAGCACACTTTTTTTAATGGCCGGTTTAGTATTCTGTGCAGATATAACACCACTCTCATTCTATACCGAACCGGTGCTATTCCCCTTTAGCGAAGTTGTCGGCATTGCAGAAGACAGCCATGATTGTCTGTACTTTGCTACCCGTTCTGGTCTTATTAAGTATAACGGGATTACGTCCGAAAAATATGAACACCTGCCTTTTGATAATACTACGATCCGTTCAAGTCAGATTCAGACAGCCTATATGGACGCCGATGACATACTTTGGCTTGGCACATACAACGGATTGGAGCGCTTCGATATTAAGAATGGAACAATCACCCATTTTCCTGTCAGCGATGATGTGATTACAGCGGTTTTTCGCGATTCAAAGCGGCACTTATGGATAGGGACAATTAATGGATTATATTTTTGCCGCGATGGAGGCTGTAAGAACTTTACCCCTTTCAATAACCATCAATATAACTCTTTTATCGGGAACAACACCATCAGATCAATCAGCGAGGACTCTCGCGGTGTCATTTACGCCTCAACGTATGACGGGGTGTGGCAATACAATGAAACAGAGAGGTCTTTTGAGCCGTGCAGCCTCATACCTGAGGGATGTCCCGGAAAAAACGGTGTTGTTTACCATTTTATCGAAGACATCAGCGGCGTATATTGGCTTTCCGTTTGGGGAGTTGGACTTATCCGTATTGTACCGGACAAAAATAAATATGAAATCTATTCGCTACCGGATGCGCGAATATATACACTCTATAATAATTTTATTACCGACGATTACATTGCGGTAGGTACGTGGGGCGGCGGTCTGTACGTCATCAATAAAAAGACAAAAGAAGTAACCCCATATAAAGCTAATCAGAACCTGGCGGGGGCTCTGACCAATAATGTCGTATATTCACTTTTTATAAACAAATACAATATGCTCTTTGTCGGGACCGCTGATGCGCTCAATATAGCGGATTTGAGCCGCCTTTCAGGCGATATTGCCGTACCGCTCTATGACGAAGATGCTGCAAGTCAAAAAAAGTTATCGCATCTTGACGATACAATCTCTTGTTTAGCATCCAGTACGAACTATATTTGGGCGGCTTCCAATAATATCCTTGTTCGATACGACCTTGATCAGTTGGAACCGGAAGAGTTCCCGTTCATAGTGAGTAAAGATCAAGTAAACGGTGTGATTATTTATTCTATCAGTGTTATCAGCGATACGGAAGCTTGGATAGGTACTAATAAAGGCCTGTACTTCTTTGATTCAAATACGGCTTCATTTACGCCGATTTCTTTATATAACGGCAGAATATCCGATACTTCAAGTTTTTTGGTGCGTTCTGTTTATCAAGACGCTGATGATACGCTCTGGATCGGTACGTACGGTGCGGGGCTTGTCCATTTTTCACCCATAAAGGGAATACTTTCACAATACCGTCATTCAGACGTTCCCCGTTCGTTAAGTAACGATATTATCTTTTTTACCAATCGAGACAGTCGCGGTACACTGTGGATAGGTACAAATAGAGGTCTTTGTCGATATGTATCGGAGACAGACGATTTTATTTCGTACCTGTACGACGTAAATAAGCCTACGGGAATTTCTGCCAATCGTATTGATTCTTTTTGCGAAGATTCAAGAGGATTTCTATGGTTTGGCACAAACGACGGCGGTATTTGCCGGTTCGATCCAAAAACAGAACTCTTCCATACCTATACAAAAAGTATCGGTCTCTCCTCTAACCGGATCATCGGTATTACCGATGCGGATGACGGATTTCTATGGATAACAGCACTCAAATATTTAAATTTATTCGATATAGCACATGAAACGGCTCAAGCATATAATATCACCAATATACGCCGATATGGTTATTTCTCATGTGCGCCCATTGCTTTAAAAGACAAGGGATTGTTTTTCTTCGGCACCGATAAGGGTATATTAAAAATATCTCAAGAAAAGCTCTATGCATTCAGACTCCAGTTTGCGCCCATTAAAATACGAGCATTGACTGCAGACGGCCAGTCAATTAACCTTTATACAAGAAAGCAATCAATTACCTTCAGTTACAAAACAAAGGATATTAAAATTTCGTTTGCAGCGCCCTACTTTTCTCAGCATAAAAAGCCAATCGCTGCCTACAAATTGGTAGGCTTTGATAAAGATTGGGTTGTTGCTTCAGATAGGGATTTTGTACGATACACTAACCTTTCCCCCGGTTCGTATACGTTCTTAGTAAAAAATGTAGCAGAGGGACAAGATGTCGTACACGACAGCATTTCGTTCACCATACGGCAGAGTTTTCTTATTTCTCCCGTTATGATTTGGTTTTATATAGTCGTAGTATCTGTGATTGTTTTCCTAGCATATAAGATTCATAAGTTGTATTGGTTGCAGCGATATACCGATCTGCTCGAAGAAAAACAACTAGTGCTCATACAAGATAACTTTACCCTCAAAGAGCTTTCCCTGCTCGATCACTTAACCGGAATAGGCAATCGCCGGTATATCGATATGCTCGGTTTAAAAATATGGCAAATGGCGATAGAGCATAATGTTCCGATAGCGGTTATGATGTTCGATATCGACTTTTTTAAAAATTATAATGATCGCTTCGGCCATCAAGCAGGTGACGAACTGCTGCGTTTGATTGGAGCAGATTTAAAAAAGCGCATTAGAACGGAGACAGACTTGATAGGTCGGTATGGCGGAGAAGAATTCTTGATTGTAATGTATAATTTGCCTCCTGAAAAGGCGATTCATATTGCGGAAGGAATCAGGAAAACAATAGAAACAATGCATGGGCGGTACGCCACAGAAATGGTAGGACAGGCAACTATCAGTATCGGAGTCTTTGCGGGGAAACCTACCGAAAAAGATACTTTTGAACAAATGATCCATAAAGCGGATTGCGCCCTCTATCGCGCAAAACAGACGGGAAGAAATAAAGTTGTATTTTATGATACGACGATGGATCAGATAACAGACTGTAACTGACATACCGGCTATCCCTGATGCGGCTCGATCGAAATAGTGCTCACAGAATATTGGAATATTAAAAAGGAGCAGTGTGTGTGTAACCTTACTACTATGCGAAATATCGGCATCATGGCGCATATTGATGCCGGAAAAACAACGACAACCGAACGTATTCTTTTTTATACCGGAAAAATTCACCGTATTGGAGAGATTGATGACGGCGCTGCGGCAATGGATTGGATGCAGCAGGAACAGGATCGAGGTATAACCATTCAAAGCGCAGCAACAACAACCTATTGGCGTAATCACCAAATCAATATTATTGACACTCCGGGGCACGTCGACTTTACTGCTGAGGTGGAGCGCTCCTTGCGCGTACTCGACGGTGCAGTTGCCGTACTCTGCGCGGTAGGGTGGGTACAGCCGCAGACGGAAACGGTGTGGCGGCAGGCGGATCATTACCATGTACCGCGCATCTGCTTTGTAAACAAAATGGATAGAATCGGCGCCGATTTTTTTGCGGCGATGGAGGATGTTAAAGAAAAATTCAGCTGTACGGTGATGCCGCTAGAAATTCCCATCGGCAGCGCGGAAAGTTTTGAAGGAGTTATCGATCTTATAACAATGGAAGAAATCCGCTGGGATGCGGACACCGAAGGCGAAAAATTTACTCGCAGCCCGCTTTCCGACCAATACCGTGCGGAGGCTGAAAAATATCGTGAAAAAATGCTGGATGTTGTTTCCGCCTACTCTGATGCGGTAACGGATTTAATACTTGAGGGAGAACCCATTCCGGCAGAATTGATCAAAAAAGAAATTCGAGCGGCGGTACTCCGGCGTGATTATATTCCATTTTTGTGCGGAGCTTCGCGGCGCAATATCGGTATTCAGCCGCTCATCGACGCAATTGTGGACTATCTGCCCGCACCCGACGAAGTTGCTCCTGCCGAAGGAATACAGGTCAAAAAAGGTACAGCGGTTTCCGTTCCCTGTAAAAGCGACGGTGTGCCGCTTGGTTTAGTCTTTAAGATTCAATACGATCGAGAGGCCGGTGCGCTCTGCTATGTCCGTATGTATTCGGGAAAGGTAAAATCCGGTGATCAGATATATAATGTCGGCAAGAAAAAGCGGGAGCGGATCGGCCGTATCCTGCGGATGCACTCCAATAAATCCGAGCCGATGGATAGCGTGGAAGCAGGAGATATTGCCGTATTTGTCGGGCTCAAATTGGCGCAAACGGGCGATACGCTCGGCAGCGAAGGGATGCCGATACTCCTTGAATCCATGCAGTTCCCCGAACCGGTTATCTCCGTAGCCATCGAACCGAAAAGTCTTTCGGAAAGCGATAAACTCAAAGAAACACTCGCGATTCTATCACGGGAAGATCCCACCTTTATAAGCCGTGAGGATGCGGAGACGGGACAGCTGATTATCTCCGGTATGGGTGAACTGCACTTGGATGTTCTTACAACCCGTATGCTGCAGGACTTTAAGGTGGAAGCCCGTATCGGCAAGCCTCAGGTAACCTACCGCGAATCCGTTACTCAAACGGTAGAACACACCGAGCGATTCAGCAAGGTGCTGGCCGGTAAAGAGCAGGCGGCACAGCTCACGCTCCGTGTAGAGCCGCTTGAACGAGGTTCGGGGAATAGCTTTAAGAACACGGTTAAGGTCTCGACGGGCGGCACTCCGCAGGCGCATTCCCTACCTGAAGATATTATCGAGGCGGTGGAGCACGCGATCCGCGGCGCCTTTAATTCGGGTATTCAATACGGCTATCCGTGCGTAGACATCGGCGTAACGCTCATCGATGCCGAATACGACGAGCTGACTGCGACAACCTTTGCGTTTGAAGCCGCCGCTGCGATGGGCTTTGACGAGGCGTGCCGAAAAGCCGCTCCCGAACTGCTTGAGCCGGTGATGAATGTTGATATTCTCTGTCCTAAGGAATTTGTCGGAGATGCGATGAGTCAGATGACGCAGCGCGGCGGCATGGTACTCGGCATGGATTCGAAGCCGAATATCGATGTCATTCATGCACAAGCGCCGATGGCGAAACTCTTCGGCTTTTCTACCGATTTACGCTCCGTTACGCAGGGACGCGCCTCTTTTACGATGAGCTTTAGTCATTTTGAAATTAAAAAAGGCGGCCTCGGCAGCTAACCGACCAACAACCGGTTAACCGGCAAAGCAGGTGCCGACATCCCACGCGGCGCGAATCATCGGGTGGTCTTCCGGTACTTTCTTGACCTTATCGGCGACCTTACTGAGGGGTACGGCGGTGATCCCCCCCTGTTGCAGAGCTGTCATAACGCCGTACCGTTCCTCTGCGGCGAACTCGGCAGCAGCAGCGCCGAAGCGCGTTGCCAATATACGGTCATAGCCGGAGGGGGTACCGCCCCTCTGCAAATAGCCGAGCACCGTAACCCGCGCATCGGCACCGGTAGCCGCTTCTATCTCCCCTGCGACCCGATATCCGATCGAACCGACCATAGATTTACGTGCTTCCTTTAAGGCTTTTTTGTTCATATCCTTTTCGCTAAACGATACGGCACCTTCGGCAACAGCAATTACGGAAAAATGTTTTCCTTTTTTACGGCGTTCCAGTAAGTGCTCGGCTATTGCTTCAATCCGGTAGGGGATTTCGGGGATGATAATAACATCGCTGCCGCCGGCAATACCCGCGTAGAGCGCAAGCCATCCCGCCTTATGTCCCATAATTTCTATCACCATAATACGGTTATGACTCGCCGCCGTCGTATGCAGCCGGTCAATAGCATCTGTTGCAATATCAAGCGCGGTGTGGAAGCCGAAGCTCATATCATTATGCACAATATCGTTGTCGATGGTTTTCGGAATACCGATGATATTCAGTCCTTCATTTGCGAGCATATCGGCAGTAGTCTGCGAGCCATTGCCGCCGAGGACGGCGAGACAGTCTAAACGTAAGTCTTTGTAATTTTTTTTAATACAATCAACCGCCCCGCTGCCGTCCGCATTACGCCAACCGCGGTCTTTAAACGGTTTTTCACGGGAAGCCCCCAAAATAGTCCCTCCGCGCGCGAGGATGCCGGAAAGATCTTGCTCCGTCAATATATGATACTTATTTTCGATGAGGCCGCGGTACCCTTGCTCAATACCAACCACTTCCATTCCGTAACGGTTCATCGCTGTCCGAGCTAAAGCTCTGATAGCGGCGTTTAAGCCGGGAGCATCGCCCCCCGATGTTAAAATGCCGAGGCGTTTATGTGCAGTCATATTAAAAGAATACCCTGCTTTCCTCGCTTATGCAAGTGCGCACTGGTAACAGGTATAAAAATTCGCTATACTGAAAAAATGAGTGAATTGATACAACCGAAAGTTCTTAAAGGATTTAGAGATTTTTTACCGCGCGACGAAATACGGCGAGCACTTTTAATCGAAACCGTTACCAATGTATTTAGAAATGCAGGGTTCGTACCCATCGACACCCCTGCTTTGGAATATTCCGAAGTGCTGTTGCGCAAAAGCAACGGGGAAACCGAAAAGCAAGTATTCCGTTTTAACGATAACGGTGGACGCGACATTGCGCTCCGTTTTGACCTGACCGTCCCCTTTGCCCGCTTTATTGCGGAACACTACAGCGAATTATATTTTCCGTTTAAGCGGTATCATATTGCAAAAGTCTGGCGCGGCGAAAAACCGCAGGCGGGACGTTACCGCGAGTTTATTCAATGCGATTTTGACAGCGTCGGTTCGGACTGTGCTTATACCGATTTTGAAATCCTGAAAGTCATGTATAGCGCCCTCAAAGCGCTCGGCGTTACAAACTTCCGTATTCATATCTCGCACCGCGGCATATTCAACCGGTTTTTAGACAGGCTGGAGCTAAAGGATAAAAGCGAAGACATCCTCCGCATTGTCGATAAATTAGCAAAAATCGGCAAAGAAGCAGTAATCGAACAACTCGCGGAAATTGCCGGAGCGGAAAAGGCCGAGCAGATTGTGCAATACAGCAACAGCTTTCCGGTAGGTGCCGATTTTGAAACGGTTCTTGCGCATATAGAATCGCTTGCAGGAGGCGCCGCCCCCGATACCGCTCGCTTGCGGGACGTATATCAGCTCCTATGCGACGCAGGTATCGCGGACAGCTTTGTGCTTGACCCCTCCATTACACGCGGCCTTGACTACTACACTGGCATTGTGTACGAAACCTTTTTAACCGACCTTCCGCAGCTCGGGTCGGTTTGCTCCGGCGGCCGCTACGACAATTTAACGGGACTCTACATGAAAGATACGGTGAGCGGGGTCGGCGCTTCGATCGGACTTGACCGTCTCCTCGCAGGATTGGAGCAGCTCGGCATCGGCTCCAAAGAGGCCTGTTTTATCGATGCAATCGTATTTTACGAGAAAGGCAACTCCATCCGCCGAAACAGCGCAGCGGCGAGTTATCTGGAACAATGTGGCTGCCGCGTAGAGGTCTTCCCCGAACCTAAGAAGATACAGCAGCAGTACGGCTATGCCGAAAAGAAAGGCATCGACTGGGGGCTTTTTATCGAGCCGCTGCCGGAAGGTTCCGATAGCAACAGCGAACCGGATGAGGTCTCCGTTTCTCCGGCACTGCAGAACTGTGCCGAAATGCCGGTGCGTCTTAAACACCTGCCGAGCCGTACGGAAACCCATCTATTATTAAAAGATGTTCCGGCATCTCTAAAAGGTGGTAAAAAATGATTATTGCAATAGACGGCCCTGCAGGTTCGGGCAAAAGCACCGTTGCGAAGATGATTGCGGCGGATTTGGGCTTCACCTTTATGAACACCGGCAGCTTTTACCGTGCAATGGCACTCGCAGTACTCCGTTCATTAGGCGGAGACGAAAGCGGCGCCGGTGCAGAAAAACCGGATTTAACAAACGAGGCCAAGTGGACGGATTTTGCAAAAAACGTATTGCTTGAATATAAGCGGGATGGAATGTATTTAGACGGCCGCTGCGTGGAACCATATCTTCGCAGTGATGCCGTCGAATCGATAGTCGCCGCTCTCTCCGCGATTGTGCCTATCCGGCACCTTATCAACAAAAAAATCCGTGCCGCTGCAGCAAAACTCAACATCGTCTGCGAAGGCAGGGATATGACCACCGTGGTATTCCCTAATGCCGAATGCAAGGTATACCTCGACGCCTCCGTAGATGCCCGAACACGGCGCCGTTTTGAACAAGGTACCAGCAGCCTTTCTGAAGCCGAAATACGGAAAAATATCGAAGAGCGGGACGCTATCGACCGGAATAAAAAAGAGGGCAGTTTAAAAATTGCCGAAGATGCTTTCTATTTAGATACATCGGACTTGACCATAATGCAGGTTTGTGAGAAAATAAAAGACAAAATACACGATAAAGGGTTATTTATGGAACAAAAGGAAGTGGCAATGGATGCAGTTACAAATTCCGATCAGAGCATCCAAACACAATTACCAGAGGAGTATTTAAATTTTGAATCTCCTGAAGTCGGAACATTAAAAGAAGGCCGTATTATTGCGATAACCGATGATTCGGTTTTTATTGACGTTGGCGGTAAATCGGAAGGACGCGTTGCGCGCGAAGAGTTTACCGAAGAGCCCCAGATCGGCGATACCGTACAGGTATACATTGAAAAGACCGAAGCAACTGACGGTAAGCTGATTATTTCCAAGGAAAAAGCAGACCGTAACATTTTACGCAAAGAGTTGCAGAATGCATATCGGAATAAAACTCCGGTAACAGGTGTCATCAAAAAGCTTGTAAACAAAAGTGGATATGATGTTGATCTCGGTGCAAACATGATTGCATTCTTACCTATCAGTCAAGCGGCCGCCCAGAAAGTGGATAAACCTGAATCCCTGTTAGGCGAAAAGGGAACTTTCTATATTGAAAAGATGGTCTTTGACCGCAAGGGAAACAGAGACAATATTGTAGTTAATAGAAGAAAATATCTTGAAGATACGCTTGAAAAGAATCGCGAAGCATTTTTTGAAAATACGAACATCGGTGACGTTGTAAAAGGTACCGTAAAAAGCTTTACCAGCTTTGGGGCATTTATCGACCTCGGCGGTTTTGACGGTTTGCTTCATATTAATGATATGAGCTGGGGACACGTTACCCGGCCGAAAGATTTTGTAAAAAAGGGTCAGGAAATCGATTTAAAAGTTATCAGACTTGATCCCACCGAAAAACGTATCAATCTTTCATTAAAGCATTTCACCCCCGATCCGTGGCTTGAATTTGAAGATAAATTCCAAGTAAACGATATTGTAAAGGGACATGTTACAAAGATTACCGATTTCGGAGCTTTTGTAGAATTATCGGAAGGTATCGAAGGTCTTGTACACATCAGCGAATTCAGCTGGGTAAAAAAGGTAAGCAAACCGAGCGACATGGTTAAAATCGGTGATGAAGTTGAATGTATGATCCTCGGTTACGATATCCAAGCAGGACGCGTCTCCCTCGGCTTAAAGCAGGTAACGGCAAACCCGTGGGATAATATCGATGAACGCTATCCTGTTGGAACCCGCTTAACCCGCAAAGTGGTTAAATTAACCAATGCCGGTGCGTTTATCGAGCTTGAAGAAGGGATTGACGGCTTCTTGCATGTCGACGATCTTTCGTGGACAAAACGGGTACGCCATCCGAACAGTGAGCTTCAGGCAGGTCAAGATCTCGAAGTAATTGTTATCGAATGCAATCCTGCCGAACACCGAGTTCGCCTTGGTGTAAAGCAGCTAAGTGATGATCCCTGGAAGACCTTTGCAGAGGCATATAAACCCGGTTCAACCGTCGAAGGCGAAGTTACCTCGGTAACCGACTTCGGCATATTCGTAAAAGTACCCGGCGGTATCGAAGGTCTTATTCACAAGCAAAATCTTGTAGAAAATCGTGAAGATAATCCCGACGAAGTATTAAAGAAATATGCCGTCGGCGACAAGGTAAAAGCGGCTGTCCTTGACGTAAATGTTAAAGATAAGAAAACGGCTTTTTCCATCCGCGACTATAAGAAACGTCTCCAGCAAGAAGAGCTTTCCCGCTATATGTCTACCAAACAGGAAGACGGCGAAGGCTCCTTTACGTTGGGCGATTTAATGAAGAATAAAGCATCGGAATAGTGTTGCCGTGAGGGCAGCGTATGTATATCTCAGGCCGTATTTTACCCGAAAGATTAGCTGCTCTCATCAACACACCCTTATTCACCCGCGGTGCTTTGGCTTCGGGTGATACCTTGCTCGAACTTATTCTCCGTTCGACTATGCAAGCAGTGGGCAGTACCGCTGCTTCTCTTTTTTTAGCGGATGAAACACTCCAAAATGCCCGGACGATTGCCTATATATGCGATGACGCCTTTTATTGCATTGACGCAAAAAGAGCATTACCGGCAGCAGCGGCATGGGTGTTACGACAAAACGAACCGTTAAGAATGAATACGCCCGATACGGAAAGCCGCTTTACCTCAAACGGTATGGATGAAACTCCTTATTCGGCATCGGGATTTATTGCAGTACCGCTACGTATAGAGGATTTCCGTATAGGAATACTTGAAGCAGTGGATAAAAAAGATGGAGGAAATTTTTCAGAGGCCGATCTTTCGTTATTGAGCCTTATAGCCGGATACGCTGCACCGGTTTATCGTACTTCGTGTGCATACCGACTCTATGTGGATACTGTAAAATACACGGAACAGCGAACAGACCGTGAAGCGAAAGAAACTCCCTTTATAGCGGCCAGTCCGGTAATGCGGGAAAAACTCGCACTCTGTAAACAGCTGGCATTTTCCGATATACCGGTATTTATTATAGGAGAAAACGGAGTAGGAAAGACATCTGTTGCAAAGCAGTTGCATGTTTATAGCCGTCGAGCGGGTTATCCCTTTATTCGTGTGAATTGTGCCGAACCGGCAGAGGAGCTGCTTGCACACCGCTTATTCGGTGCTAAGTCGGACAGTACAGATGTTTCCGATGAAAGCTGTTTTAAACAAGCGGAAGGAGGAACGTTGTTCCTTGATGAAGCAGCCGCCATTCCGCTTTCACTCCAAAAGAGGCTTTTAGACAGGATTTTACAGCTTGAACAAAGCGGCGGAAACATACGGTTGATTGCCTCAACATCCCGCGATATCGAGCAGTTAACCCGCGAAGGAGATTTCCTGTCGGAACTATACGGTAAATTAAACGTATTGCCGCTGTATATACCGCCGCTGCGGCAACGCAAAGAAGATATAGATGCACTCGCTCGGTTTTTTTTGCACCAAGCGGCGCAGGAAATGCGGAAGCCGTTTATTGATTTTTCGCCAGATGCTCACGAAGCGTTACAACAAGCGGAATGGAAGGGAAATATACGGGAGCTAAAAAATACTGTAGAATACGGGTGCTTAAACGGATGTCCGCCGCTTGTTACCGCTGAATATTTATTTCCCCGCTCTACTGTCGCAGTGTCGGCCGGAGACGTTGGCGGCCTTAAATCTGCAACGGATGCGTTTAAGCGGACATATATCAGAACGGTACTTGAAACAACCGGCGGAAATCAAACGGCGGCGGCTTCAATACTCAAAATTCAAAGAACATATCTTTCACGATTGATGAAAGAGTTAAACATAAAGGAGAACCTCTAAAAACTTCAGTTTTTTAGAGGTTTACCTTAGATTTATTTTGCGATGTTTCAATTTAAGTCATTACAGTAAAAAGACTTAAATTGAAACTCGTCGGGCAGCTCTAAAAATCTAACCAAGTTTTTAGAGCTGCCCAAAGGATTAACGGGAGACATATATGACAGAACAAAACGATCAAACGCTTTCTTTTTCGGAACGCTGCGGACAATTTTTAACTCAACATCGGAAACCGATTGTCATTATACTGGGAGTAATTTGTGCCGTTGTCGCTGTCGCTTTGATTGCGTCGGCAATGACGACACGCGCCGCAAAAAGTGCATCCGTAGAAACGGAAGCAATTATCTCCGAATGGGCTGATTTACGGGATAAAAATGCTGAAGATATGACGGCAAAGGAAGATGCCCTTGCCGAAAAATTGGGAAAACAGGCCGTAGCAAACGGCCACACGTATGCCGCATTTCGGGCGTATACGACTCTCGGAGAAATCTATGTGCTCCGCAAGGATTGGGAAAAAGCGCTCGCCTTTTACCAAAAAGCAGGAGAGGCGCTGCCGAAAGCTTATACCGCCGGTATTGCCTATTTTAATGCAGCAGTCTGTGCAGATGAATTACAGCAGCACGATAAAGCATTGGAACTGTATACCTTATCAGCAGCCTTAGAGGACTTTCCGCTGAAGCCCCGAGCATTATTTAACATCGGACGGCTTGAAGAAAGCCTTGCTCATCCGGATAAGGCGATTGAAGCATATACAAAACTTACGGAAGCCTACCCCGATAACGATTGGACACTGCTTGCAAAATCGCGGATTATTGCACTTTCCATCAATTAGCGGGAAGGTACTATAAGGGATTATGCCGCTGTTACGGCTTTTATATCAGCGATACACTTTTCTTTTTTTCTGTTTTACTGGCCTGTTCATAATGGCCTGCGGTATTCCAAGTTTTATCTATCTTGAAAAGCCGCAACGTTCAGGGCATAATCCCAGTAATCTGACCGCCCTAAATGATCGATATTGTGAGTTCAAAACTGCAGATTCTGCAAATACAGCACATGCAGCGGGGTACATTAAGGGAACGGAAATTTACTACCGCATCTATGAGCGAAAAAATGACTGCGAGAACGACCGTAGTAGAATCGACCAATATAATGATGATAACCCATTCACAGCAGCAGAGTATTTGGAAAACACTAAGAAATACTATCGCCTAGCGGCGACCGGTATATATACACGCCCGTTGATTGGTACATATCCATCCGATGCCTCTGTTCGTTTCCGTTTACAGGACTACGGCTCACCGGTTAGCGATCCTGCACAGCTTACCGTAAACGGAATTCAACAGGGTATACCGCAAAGGGATGACAGAATTCCCCATGCCAAACGCACCTTTAATAAAGACAATATTACCGTAGGTGATGACGATGTACAGCAGGCTTCCGTATCGGGAGGAACAGAAACATACTGGTGTGTAAATTTTTATGCTGTCAGCTATGGATACACGGCAACGTTTAGTACGCTCCACAGTGCATTGGAATATCTAGGATACATTTTAATAGAGAAAAAAAATCCGTAAAATACTCAATAAGTGCTGATATTTTAACGATATATAAAATATGAGATTAAAATATTAAGGAATGATTATGCTCAAGAGATTTCCGCTTAAAGCACGCTTGTCACTCACTTTCGGTTTATTATTCACCGTTTCAATGGTAACTATTAATTTTATTTCTGTTCGCAGCTCCCGCCTTGCGCTCGAGCGGCAAGCAGCTTCCCATTTAATAACGCTTGCAGAAAATCAAGCTACGATATTTGAGCAAACATATATTGAAAAATTTAGGATACAAATGGAAACATTAGCTCGGGGATCGGTAGTTTCAAATCCAAACACTCCCCTGTCCGAAAAAATAGAAATTTTAAAAAGTGAGGCAGAAATAGCTAAGAAAGACGGATGCTTGCGGATGATTGTAACCGACGCCCAAGGGAATGCTTATAGAACTGATGGTACGGCGGCAAATGCTAAGAATTTTGAATGGTTCCAAAAGAGCATACAAGGAGAATTTTTCCTCAGTACGCCATACCCTTCGTATAAAGACGGATCGCTTGTTTGCACTATAGCGGCGCCCATCTACGGAAGAGATAAAGCAATCATCGGTACAATTGCAACCGTATACGATGGGCTCAAAATATATGAGACAATACGGAATATAAAAATTGGAGAGAGCGGTGAAGTCTATATCTTGGATAAAGACGGTGTTACTATTGCCGACCATGATGTCGCACTTATTTATTCACAAGAAAACGCATACGTAAAATCTCAATCGGATAAAGAACTTGAAAGTATAGGCCGTTTTGAGCATACAGCGGTTCAATCGACAACTTCCGGCTCCGGATCTTATAAATATAAAGGGGCGATAAAAGATGCCGCTTATGCAAAGATATCTACGACGGGATGGACGCTTATTACGACGGATTACCGGCAAAAATATATGGTTGCTATTAGGCTTATTATCATTATCGATACGATATTGGTGACCTTGGTTGTTTGCATTATTTTTGTCGTGTCGTTGGGACTTTCCCGAGCGCTACAGAAAACGGCTACTGCCCTAAAAGAGATAGCGCAGGGAACGGGAGACTTAACGGTTTCACTACCGGTAAAGGGAAAAGACGAGCTTACCGATATAGCACGATATTTTAATGAAACAATCGGAAAAATTGCCGATGCAATCCGCTCGATAGAAGCGAATACAGCTGACATGGAAGTAACCGGCACCAATCTTGCAGATAATATGCTTGAAACGGCAAGCGCAATACGGCAAATTACGGCAACGACAGAAACGGTAAAAGAGAAAATGATCAACCAAGCAGCAAGCGTTACCGAAACGGCGGCAACCGTTGAAGAGATTATTAGAACAATCAAGCAATTAAATAGCAGTATCGAAACGCAGGTAGGCAGCGTCGCACAATCTTCGTCTTCAATAGAGCAGATGGTTGCAAATATTGCTTCGATCGGTCAAACACTCGGAAAAACCGATCAAATTATCAAAAACTTTGTTTCGGCTACGGGAGACGGGAAAGCAGCCTTAGTAACTTCTAATGCCGTAACACAGAAGATTGCCGAAGAATCCGGTTCGTTAATGGAAGCCTCTAATGTTATTCAACATATCGCCTCGCAGACCAACCTGCTTGCAATGAATGCCGCAATCGAGGCTGCCCATGCGGGAGAAGCCGGAAAAGGGTTTGCTGTTGTCGCCGATGAAATCCGTAAGCTTTCGGAAGATTCTGCAATGCAGGGAAAGACAATTACAGCAACGCTTAAATCCTTAACTGCGGAAATCGAAACACTGTCCACTTCGTCTAAAATTGTCGAAGGGAAATTCAATTTGATTTTTGAATTGGCGGAACAAGTAAAATCGATGAGCAATCTTTTAACAGCAGCAATGAAAGAGCAAGAACACGGCAGCAAAGAGATTTTATCGGCTATTAAAAACATTAACATCGTAACAACCGAAGTACAAGCCGGCTCAGAAGAAATGCTGAAAGGCGGAGAAGGTGCTGCACACGAAATGCATACACTCGACGAATTAACACGCATTATCACCGATAGTATGAACGAAATGGCTTCCGGCGCCGTGCAAATTAACAACGCTGTACAAGAAGTTAATACGATGACGCAGAAGAATCGAGAAAGTATCGCAAGGCTCGCAAACGAAGTGGGAAAATTTAAGGTCAAATAGGGGATATTTTTCTTTTTTCTCGATAAAAAGATAATACGTTTCAGTACGCCTAAGAATGGACAAGGATATTCATTTTTGAGCGAGAACGGAGTAACGTTTCCTCTATTCTTTTTTCTGCAATAAGGTACCTAAATGCTGATGACTGGTCTGTACGACATCCAGTATTGCCCCTGTCTCTTTTAGAAACTCGTTGATAGCCTTAAGCGAGTTGAAGCCTTCGTGTATACTGCCATCTTGCTCTTTAATCGAAGATGAGATTTCTGCTAACGAAAAACCTGCTGCATCCAAGGTTTCCGAATTTTTATCGTAATTGGCAAGAATACCGGTAAAAGATTTTTGAAATTCCGAAAAGAGCGAAATAAAAAGAGACATACTTTCACTGATGCTCTTTACCGATGACTGCAATTCTGCCATTTTCGTTTCGATCATCTTGGCGAAGGTACCGGTTTGGGTAGAAAGATTTCGTACTTCATTTGCAATAATTCTAAAACCGTCACCGGCTTTGCCTGCGTGAGCGGCTTCGATTGAAGCATTAATAGCCAAAATACCGGTTTTTACCGAAATGTTTTGGATGTCAGAGACCATCGCTTTAACTTCTCCGGTGTGTTCCTTGAGTGTTTCAAACGAGGCAGCTGTTATTTGTGCCGTGGATGCCGCTTCATCGATTTCATCAAGTCGTTTATGGATTTCTTTTTGCAGCGTTTTTCTGCTGCCGAGCGCCGTATCCAGCAGATTATCAACACGAACAGCATTCGCAGCAGAAGAACTACTCTCTTTTTGAATTTCTTCAAAGACCGAAAGGATAGTTTCAAACCGTTCTTCCAGCTGCTCCATCGAGCTTTTGATAATTTGAAACGAATGCTGCGTTACAAAGTCTAAGACAACACCTTTGTTGTATTTAACGACAATTTTATCTACTAAATCGGTAAAATTTTGAAGCGCTTCTTGTTCTTCTACCATATAGTCATTTCCTAAAATAACCGGTCAAGATAATCTATGCCGCATTGCAAATGAGAAAGCCAATCTAAGAAGAGCTCTACCTTATCATCGGTGTAAACAGCTCCGTGCTGAGGCGCAATAACAGACGGGTTCAATAGTCGCACTGCTTCAACCCAGCGCTTGACAATCTTATTAGCTGCCATATATCTAACGTGGAAGGGTTCGATCAATGGGATATGCTTTTGGAAATCGTCGATAAAGAGTGTTTCATCTTCCTCTTTTTCAAATACGGCGGCGCCAATATCACCGCTAAACAAGATACGAGAACGTTCGTCAAAGAGCGAAAACTGTCCCGGCGAATGCATAAAATGGGAAGGTACACATCGCAGCTTATTGCCGGAAGTCAAAGAAATGCTCATACCCTTGTCAGGAATGCCGGTCATACGCGAAACGTCAACAATGCCGAAGTGAGGCATGAAACGGAGCCAAAGAGAAGAAATATAAATCTGTGCCTGTGTAATACCAAGCCACAGGGCAATGCCGGAAGATACATCGGGATCTTGATGAGAGAAAAAGATGATGTCGATTTTATCTACTGATATAAACCTACTGACGGCGGTTACTACCTGCGAGAAAAGATGCACCCCACCCGGATCCAGTAGGATTCCGCGACCGTTATCGATGATCAAGTACTGCATGGTCTGTACGGCGCCCTTCCGGTATTTTGTTTCGCCGCCCAGCCAGATAAACTTATGATTCTCATCTTCGTAAAGAATCTTGCCTTGCACACGTACATTTGCATCAGATGTCATTATTTTCCTACTACCTCGTATCTAAAGACTGTATTCAACATATACTTGCAGTATATCGATAAATCAAATGAGAGACAAGTCAAGTGGAGAATGATCCCTAATATTAGCAGTTTATCAGTAGATGAATGATCCCGCATGGTATACGACGTTTACTTTTTTTTGAAAATGATATTGACGATTACGGATAATTCAGTAAATTCTATAAGAAGGCATAATAAAATTAACATAAACAAAAAAATACGCCGGAAGGTTACAAATATGAAATATGGAGAGAGGTATGCGTATACGGTAATAGCGGTTATTGCAGTTGTTACCGTATTTTTCGGCTTTATGATTCCGAAAATCAACATGGATAATGAGTTACGTCATTTCTTCCCGGAAGAGCATCCGTCGAATATCAGGTTCAAACAGTTAACAAAGGACTTTGGCGATCAATATGCGATGGATATTGTGCTGGAAACCAATGAAGATACTATTCTTCGCCCTGATTATATCGCTGCAATTAAAAATATCTCCGAAGAGCTTGCGTTACTCGATAATGTCGTAAAGGTACGGTCTTTAACCGATATCGAGTTTATTACCGCTATGGACGGCGCCCTTATTGTAGAACCATTACTCCCCGAACGGTTTTCGGGAACTGCGGCGGAAATTCAAGCAATAAAGCAAAAGATCTTTGAATGGCCGCACGCCTACCTCGGTACGATTATTTCGGATAGTTTTAAAGGCGTGCAGATTGTCGTAACTATCGCCTCAACGAGTACGCCTACTGAAGTCAGTACGCTCTATAATAATACGGTAGAGATAGTCAAGCGGAATTTGCAAACGGTAAACGGGGTATCGTATAAAATTGCCGGCGATCCGGTACTTGCCGAACATGCAAAGCTTTTTATGTATGCGGATTTACGCAATCTTATCCCGCTGATCACTGCAGTGGTATTACTCTGTCTGTTTTTATCTTTTAAGAATATTGAAGGAACTATTCTGCCGCTGCTTGCGGTGCTTATCAGTACGGTATGGACGATCGGCACGATGGCTCTTATCGGAGAACCGTTGACTATCGTTTCGAGCTGCTTGCCGGTACTGCTGATCGCTGTCGGCTCCGCTTACGGTATTCACATTGTCAATCATTACTATCAGCATCTTGAAACGGAGCCGCCGATCCCCTCACAGGAACGCCATCGCGCCATCGTCGCTGAATCGCTGAAAGGAGTTCGTGCGCCGGTACTGCTTGCAGGTATTACGACAATCGCAGGGTTTATATCCACCATCACCAGCCCGATAAAACCGCTAAAATCCTTTGCAACGTTCAGCGCTTACGGTATTGTAATCGAATTGGTTATAGCATTTCTACTTATCCCTGCATTGTTGATCCTGAAACCCATGAGTCTTGTGCAAAAACAGCAAAAAAAGATGCAGATGCATTCGACAAAGCAAAATGCGCGGCTTGCCGCATTGGGGATAAAGATAGACGAAAAAGGGATGATGCATAGGATTTATCTCTTTTTTAACCGACATCGGGCGGGGTTTATCATCATGCTGCTTGTCATTATCAATCTTTCGATCTGGGGCATCTATCAGTTAAATATTGAGTCGGCTTTTTTGGAGTATTTCCCTAAAAACTCCGAAATACGGGAAGGTGTTTCTTACATCGACAGTCATTATGTCGGCTCTACGGGGTTTAGTCTGGTGATCGACGGTAAAAAGAAAGGTGCGCTTTGCGATCCGGAAATTTTAAAACAAATGGACGGGCTTTCAGGTTTCCTCACGGATAACTACGCCGATATCGGCACGATATTATCGTTTTCCGATTTTATTAAGCGGCTTAATCAGGTGATGCATAAAGATATGCAAACCGAATATTCCGCGACCGCCGAATCCGCCGACAAAGGTTCGCAATCCGGCGAGAGCTTCTTTTCGGATGCCGGAAGTTTCTTTGCCGATTCCGATACCGAACAAGGCAGCAGAATACCGGCTGAGTCTTCACCGGATAGTCTTGCGGTTCAGACTGTATCACGCGCGGCCGACACTTCACCTTCTTTTGCTGCACGGTATCGCGGAAAGGCATTGACAGCCGATGACGTGATGGAGCTTTTTATCGCCGCGTATGCGCAATCGGGAGGAAAGGACGTTACACTCCCCGAATTTATAGCCGCACTGCAAAAGGAACTGAACTACAACGGAGCTGCTTACGATGAAATTCCCTACGACGTTTCAAAATATCCGGTTGCTAATCGTGAGGAATTAAAAAACTTAATTTCGCAATATCTTCTATTATATTCAGGTTCGCTTGATGATTTGGTGGATGAGCAGCTGGAGCCGTCAAAGACCCGTATGCAGATAATGATGCGCGTTCACGACACCGGTAAGATAAAAGCGGTTATCGATGCTGCGACGCAGTATGCGCAGCAGCATTTTCCCGAAGGCTACACGTTGGAAGCCTCCGGCCTTGGGGAGCTTGAAACTGCAATGACCTCGATGATTATCGGTAGTCAGATATCCAGTTTGCTGCTTGCTATTGTGATTGTGTTTTGCATTTTGTCCCTGTATTACCGTTCTCCGTTTGCAGGGCTTATCGGTGCGGTTCCACTCGGCGTTTCCATTCTGATGAACTTTGGCATTATGGGACTCACCGGTATTAACCTCGATATGGTAACCAGTCTGGTGGCAGCGATTGCCATCGGGATCGGCATCGACTATACCGTTCACTTTATGAATAACTATCATAAGGAGCGGCTAAGAACGGACGATTTAACCGCCGTAACGGTCAATACGTTACAGCTTTCGGGAAAAGCCATTATGGTCAACGCCGCATCGGTCGGGTTCGGCTTTGTCGTGCTGTGCTTTTCCCGCTTTGTGGTGTTGCGGTTTGTCGGGTTTCTAGTCGCGGTTGTTATGCTGACCGGCTCCGTCGCAGCTATGACGATTTTACCGATGCTGCTCAACATTTTTAAACCGCGTTTTATGGCTAAATAGATAGGAGGTGTGATAAAAAGCACCGTCTAAAATTGCGTCGGCGCTTTTTATCTCAAGTTTGCGTTGCAAACTCGATTATTATATATGTGCGCGCAACGCGCACGGCTAAAAACTTTTTCGGATGTTCAAACATCCTGCAAAAGTTTTTATAGGAGGTGTGAAGATGACACAGTTAATAAGAAAGATGGTGTTGATACCGTTGCTCGCTGCCGGTATTGCTGGGGTGCTTGCTGCCGAAGACGGCAAAAGTGTCGTACAAAAGTCGCTCGATGTGCCGCGCCCGCGGTTTACCCATAGCGCCGTAAAAATGGAATTGATCGATTCAAATAATTCCGTCGACGAACGTATGATCGAAGAATGGGCAAAGGATCCCGGAGACAAAACCGGCGCGGCGCTGATTATATTCCGACAGCCTGCTTCGGTAAAGGATACGCGCTTTTTGCAAATTGTGAATAAAGACCGTGCCAACGACAAGTGGATCTATATGCCTGCGCTGCGCACTACCCGCCGTATCGCTTCTGCTGACGGAGCAAAGTCCTTTATGGGCACCGATGCCAGTTATGACGATCTGGAAACGCGCAAAATCGACGAAGATACGCACGAACTGCTTGGAACCGAAACGGTCGGCCCGTATACCTGTTATAAAGTTGAATCAACACCGGTTAATGTAAAGTCAAGCCAGTACCTTAAACGGATTTCATACATCGATCAAGAAACATCCATACCGGTTAAAATCGAAATGTACGATAAAAAAGGCGCACTGCTGAAAGTCTTGGAGATCGAGAAGATCGAAAAACAGGGAGACTATCGGATTCCTATGCAGGGGAAAATGACAAACGTACAGACGAAACATACCACCCGCATCACCATCCTCAAGCTCGAACTGGACAAACCGATCAACGATAAAATGTTTACGCAGAATTTCTTAAACACGGGGAAACTGTAATATAATTGGTAATTCATAATTTGTGATGGGTAATTACGTATTACAAATTGCCAATTACAAATTGATTACCATTACCAATTATCCATTGAATTGCCGCAGGAGTCCGTCGCTGATGCGATGAATACGGAGAGGTGCATTATGAAGAAAAAGCTTTTGATGTGTGTGCTGATTTCAGTTGCGTTGATGGGAGCGCTATGTGCGCAGGCCTCTTTTTTTGATGATGGGGGAGAAGTAACTTCCGATTCTGCGGAAACGAATTTCAGTTCAGCGGAAACGGATACGAACGGCGTAATGAATTCCGCTTCGATGAGTAAATCGGAGAAAATACTGGAATGGCACGGCTTTGCCAAACTGGATGCGCGGCTTTGGGTACATCCCGATGTAAAGCGCGCCGATGCAATCCCCGTGTTCGGATTGACGGTAAGTCATAGCAGCCCTAAAACGGAGTTGGCCGCCGATTTGCAGTTGAATGTGCGGACAGTAAAGGATTATCCGCTCGATATCCTCAATGAACTGACAATGCGCGCTTATTTAGGCGACTGCGTGCTATCCGCCGGAAAACTGAAACTCGTGTGGGGCAAGGGCGATATGATTCACGTGCTCGACGTATTCAATGCAAACGACCTTACCGACTTTACCATCCCCGCCTATATAGACCGCAGAATAGGCGAACCGATGGTGCATTTTGCCTATAATGCCCCGATTCCGCTGCGGCTTGAACTTGCATGGGCTCCGTCCATGACACCCGACCGTATTGCGTTATCCGACCCGTGGGTACCGCCTCAGCTGTACCGAGCAAAGCAGAGTGCGCACAATCATCTATTAGGGGCTATAAACGATTCAACTTCGGCTTTTTCACTCTTTTTTGATGAAACAAAACTACAACAAGCGCTTCATGATCCTATTTCAAAGATACTGAAAGAAAATATCCCCAATTCGATTACCATTGATATGAAAGATATTGTAGGGAAACTTAATGAAAGCGCTTTACTTGAGGGCATTACTATTGGAAAAAAAAGTATAAAAAAATTGTTGGAAAATCTTGCAAAACAGAAAATCACCATACCGACTACGGAAATCATTGAAAAGTTTTTGCCTCCCAAACCGGACGGTACCCCCTATACTGAAGCGGAATTGAAAGCGGCGCTGCAAGGGGAGCCGTTTTTAACACAGGCAACAGCCTTTATAGCGAAACAGATCGCCGACACAGCAAAAAAAGCGGAGACGGAATTTATTGCAAGTCTAAAAACAGCCGATGCGGTTATCGGGAGTTTTCGGTTTGATGAATTTGTAAAAATCGGCATGAATGCCTTTTTACCCGATATGCATAACATCAAATACGGTCAGTACGGTATACGACTTTCCGGTTCGGCGGGGCCGGTGGATATGGCGGGGCAGTATTATTTCGGACACTATAAGACGCCGTCGATTGACGTAGACGCTATGGTTGCCAATGCGCTTGCCGGAAAAAGCCTTGCCGATTGCGTACACTACGATCCTGTACATATCTTCGGCATCGATCTGGGAACGGCAATCGCAATGTTCAATTTAAAGTCTGAATTTGCCTACTACATGACAGGCGATTTTAAAGGTACCGACCCTGCAGTGCATAACAACAGCATTCAGTGGGTAATGGGATTTGACGTCGATATCCCCTTGAATAACATCAATGTTAATATCCAAAACCTCGGCGCATGGACGCTCGGCTTCAAAAAAGTGAAAGAAAATAATGAGAACGGGAAATTCGACATGGATTGGAATACGGCGGAAAAATCAACCAACAATAAGTTGATTGTCAACATTTCCGATTCGTGGCTGCATGAAAATCTCACCGATTCCCTTACCTGTATCTGGGGCATAGAACATAACGATTTCGTCATAATACCTAAATTGCGCTACCGTATTAAAGATGAACTGTACGTAGAAGGAACAGGCGCTTACATTTATGCCGCAAATAAAAAGAGCGAGTTTTCAAACTGGAAAAACAATCATTTTGTCCAAGCAAGTCTTGAGTATCGATTTTGAAAACTAATTAATTTTTTAGAGATGATATGCTGACACTTTGTAGAAAAAGAGGTATAGTAGGGCGTCCCAGAAATAGAGATTTCTATTATAACGGTGTTTTTTAAAGGAGTATACGGTATGAAACACGGTAAATTATTTGTCTTTAGCCTTATGATTCTTATTTTTATAATATCGTGCGGCAATAAAGACGCAAAGAATATCATAAGCATTAAAAACGCGTCAGCTGAAAAGCTTATCAATTCATTTACGAAATTTGAAAACAATTTTATGCTGCGCAGTGATATTGCCGACAACGGCTATGAACAATTAAATTTTTTTCTTACCGATTATGATATACAGGGGCCGAAAGTCGAAAAGTTTTTGCAATCGGCAGCACCGTTCATTGATTCGGTTATCGAAAATAAAATCGGTGTAACGAGCCGCTTTATAAACGATAAAAAGGCACAAGCATTTAAGTTTTCTTATGCATTCAATAATATTTTACAAAACGAAGAAAAAACCGATGTCATCAATATCGTTATGGGACAAAAAAATATTGAAGCGGCGAGTCCTTCGATATTCAATAAAGCCTTTTCTATTCCTGCACAAGACCTCGGAAAAGCGCTTGCGCTTATTGCCCCTAAAGAAGTTCCTGCAAACCTCAATATCGATTTGACCTATAATACACTCAGAACATTTACTTCCATTCAACCGGATAAGGCGTCGCAAAAGCGTTATGATAAGGCTCAAGGTATTCTCTATAAGCATGCGGTTATCACACGGAATGGCGATACATATTCCATCGTATTCAATAATGATGATATCGTTAAATTC
This sequence comes from Treponema sp. OMZ 803, assembly GCF_024181165.1. Taxonomy (NCBI): domain Bacteria; kingdom Pseudomonadati; phylum Spirochaetota; class Spirochaetia; order Treponematales; family Treponemataceae; genus Treponema; species Treponema sp. OMZ 803. The sequence continues at coordinate 683,964 of NZ_CP051195.1, forward strand.
ATCCCGGCTCTGGTAAATGCGGTAAAAAACGATAACAGGATAAAAGCTCTCTGGAATTTTTATGAAAAACTTTTTGAAAAAGAATTTAAAGAGATCGAAGAAAAATTCAATACGGAAATAAAAGACAAGATTAAGGAGTGCTCTTTTACAGAAGAATTGATTGTTAAAGACAATCTAGTCATAAAGGATATATGCACCGTCAGTACCAAAGGTAAAGAAATTGTACATCTTGAGACCGGTATTAAAAATTATGAAAACCCGATTGACGGTATGACGTATACGCTCAATATTACCGATCCTAAACTTATCGATAAAGATACAAAAGCGGATATAATATCTTTTGTATTTGCTACCGAAGGTACTATTACCGATACGACAGCCAAAATCGATTATTCGGCATCTATGTCCGTTACAAACGATACCGAAAAATCCTCCCTTTCGGATATTGATATGCATTACTACTTTTATGCCGATACAACGAAGCAGAACGATAACTTTAAAATAGGAATGGATGTAACCGCATATAACGGTCTTGATGGTAAGGACAAAGGTACAAAACAAGTCCTTATGAATATTGCAATGCAGGCATTAGGAACCGTTGAAAAAGCACCGGATATCATTATTTATAAAGTCGACACCATCGGCATGGACTTGAAGACACCGGATACGGAGCAGTATACCGTGCAACTTGAAACCGATGCATCGGTTATATACAGTAAAAATATCCTTGAAGATATTGTGATACCTAACGATACGGTTAAAGTGCTTGAGACAAAGGTCAATGAGTGGCAAGCCATTAAAGACGAAATTACCGCGAACCTCAACGCACTTTCAACCCTCCTCAATTTATAGGGCATTTCTAGTTTTTTAGAGGTACCCTATAAAACACACCTCACACCACGTGCACGAAATTTTCTCCAAAATTTCGTGCATTTTTTTTCTTCGATAAAGAGGAAAACGCATCAGATGAATAAAGCAACTGCCACAATTATTCTGCGGGCAATGCACCAAGAAATCTGATGCGTTTCCTTCCTTCTGCATGAAATTTTATCCAAAATTTCACGCACTTTATTCTCTAAAAGAGGCAAACGCATCAGATGAATAAAGCAACTGCCACAGAATAATTGAGGTTGCGAGACCATTTGAATCGCAAAGCGATTCAACTCTGGTTGAACGACCTCAATTATTCTGTGGGGGTATAAAAACGTCTGATGCGTTTGCCGATTTCCCTCAAGGTTTTCCGCTAAATTCCGACACTGTAGCAGAAGGGGTATCAGATGGACAAAGTATCCGCTGCAGGGAAAATCGAACAAGTCTTACAGCAGCAAATTAACGTGATGAAAGAAGTATATGCATATCAAAAAGAGCTTTCCGACTCCGTGCGGAACCGCTCATGGGAAGGCATTGAACGCTGCGTGTTGAAAAGTACGCAGGCTTCCAATGAGTTTTTACGGCTTGATAAGCAGTGTTTTTTGCTTCTTAATCAGCTTGATCCGTATAACGAAGAGGTGAGTGATTTTTATGGCTATATTGCATCACTGCCTGCAGAAAATCAAAAAAAGCTATCGTATTTATATCGCCGCCTGCAACAGCAGGTGCAGCTCTCAAAAACTGCAAACGATACGCTTGACGCTTACGTTACTCATGTACAGACGCTGGTACAAGATATGATGGATGCCGCTGAAATCGGTACGAGAACAGCATTTTATACCCGTACCGGTGCGCCGAGTCAATCAAATTACAGCAGTTTGGTTATCGATACGGTATTTTAACGGATAGTATTCAAGAAGGCGAGATAAAAAGCGCTGTCTGAAATAGCACCATCGCTTTTTATCTCAAGTTTGCGTTGCAAACTCGATTATTTTACGAATGCGCTGATGCGCACGGCTAAAAACTTTTTTGGAAATTTAAATTTCCTGTAAAAGTTTTTATGGGAGAAAAAATGTCTACATTTGCTTCGATTGAATTGGGAAAACGCAGTTTTTTTGCACACCAGCAGTCTATTCAAACAGCCGGTCATAACATATCGAACTCATCCACGGAAGGATATACCCGTCAGCGTGTTCAGCTTGATTCTTACGAGCCGCTGTACCGTCCCGATCTTTCACGGGCGGAAACTCCCGGACAAATCGGACAGGGTGTTGCTGTCAGCTCCATTACCCGCCTGCGCGACGAGTTATTGGATCAGCGGATTGTCGCCCAAACCGATAAGCAGGGATACTGGGAGACACGCGATTCCTACATCTATATGCTGGAACAGCTGTATAACGAGCCGGAGGATACTTCCGTACGGACACGGCTCGATCAATTTTGGGATTCATGGCAGGAGCTGTCAGTCTATCCCGAATCGACGGCGGCGCGCAGTGCGGTTGCAACCCGCGCAAAAACGCTGACCGATGCCGTGCACCACCAATACCGGGGATTGCAGGGCATCCGCGATATGATCAACGGAGATATTGAAGCGCGGGTTAAGCAGGTAAACTCCTTTACCCGGCAGATTGCGGCGCTCAATGAAGAAATCGTAAAAGTCAAAGCGATGGGCGATAATCCCAACGACTTGATGGATAAGCGCGATGTTTTAACCGAAAAACTTGCCGACCTTATTTCCATCTCCGTAGAGAAGGTAGATGCCGACGAATCCTATATCATTTATTCGGATGGTATGGAGTTGGTACAGGGGCGAACATTCCGTACTTTCGGGCTTAAAAGTGGTACCGGAAATGAAGGGTATGCTAATGTCGTATGGGAAGATTCCGGCAATCTTGCACACTTCGGCGGCGGTAGGCTGGCTGCTCTTATCGAACTGCGCGACGGAGATGTCCGCGACGAAATCAATAAACTCGATACAATGGCGATGAACTTTGTCGACCTGGTTAACGACATTCATCGCAATGCAATGGGCTTAAACGGAAAAACCGGTATTGATTTTTTCAAAGAACAATATTTTATCAACAATACGGTCGGTAATTTCGACCGGAACGGCGACGGTGAATATGATTCTTCATATATCTTCCGTTTGACCGGCGCATATAGTCTTGATCCGCGCGAACAAATCGGATTGGAAGGGACGATCACCCTTTCCGCAGGAACGGGAACGGTTCAAGTACCCTACGCTTCCACCGATATGGTCGCCGACCTTGTAGACCGCATCAACCGTTCCGGCGCAGAAGTCGTCGCGTATCTCGACCAAAACAACAAACTCGTGCTCAAGGGGACGGCGGCACAGGATACCGAAAATCCCGACTTTGTTATCAGACACGTCGAGGATTCAGGACGCTTTTTAGCGGGCTACGCCGGCGTGCTTACCGGCAGCGGTGCAGAAAACGCCTACGACTGGCAGCAGCCCGATGCGGTGAACGTACTGTCGCAGGAAGGCGCACAGTATGCCGTTTCCCCCATTGCGCACCCCTCCGGCTGGATGGAAATCAATCCGGTTGTGGTAAGCGATTTACAGAATATCGCCGCCGGTTACCCCAGTCCTGAAGGCATCCCCTATCCCGGAGACAACCGCGCCGCCGTCGCTATCGCAAAGATACGGAATACGCCGGTTATGGTCGGCAACACCCGCACCTTCGATGAATTCTTCGCCGAGGCTGTTACCGATATGGGCTTAAAGGGTGAGCAATCCGAGCTTGCGTTGAATACGCAAACTGCTATCGGCAAGGAACTCCGTGATATGCGCGACTCGATTTCCGGTGTCAACATCGACGAAGAATTGGCGGATATTATTAAATTCCAGCACGGCTACAATGCGACTGCTCGTTTTGTCGCTACCGTCAACGAGATGCTCGATACCATTATTAACCGCCTTGGCGTCTAGGCCATGGGTAAATATATCAGGGGGCGGTGACTAATCGAAGCCGCAGAATAAAAGCGGCAGGAAAACCATTTGAATCGCGAAGCGATTCAACTCTGGTTGGACGGCCGCTTTTATTCTGCGGGCTATATCACACTACCCCTGATATATTTACCGGGAAAAAGGAGTAAGTATGCAACGGATTAGTTCAAATATGCAGCATTCGGATAGCAGCTATTCGGTGCGGAGGCAGGAAAGTAGGCTGCACAAGGTAAACAGTCAACTCAGTACTCAGCGGCGCATTCAGCAGCTTCGTGATGATCCTGTTGCGGCTGGACACTCGGTACGCTATAAATCGCTTCTGGCACGGCTTGACCGCTTTGAAAAAAATGCCAAGACGCTCAACGACCAATATAAGGTTGCAGAGGCGCCGATGCAGAGTGCGCTCAATATTATGCAGCGGCTCCGCGAACTTTCCGTAGCGGGTGCAACCGGCACTTATACCGCTTCTGATCTTAAAAAGATGGCGCCGGAAGTAGATGAGCTGTTATACGAGCTTGTTCAAACGGCGAACAGTTTTAGCGCGGACGGCACCCGTCTCTTTGCCGGTACGAAAAGTTTTACCGAACCTTTTGAGATTGTGATGGGCGATATCGATGGCGCCGGTTCCGCGGTTATCACCAATGTACGGTACAACGGTTCCATCGACACCAAACAGGTGGAAAGCGATGAGCTTTCATTTATGGATGCGAATCAGGCAGGAAACCGTATCTTTTGGGCGGAACGGCAAACGCTCTTTTCTGCAACCGATGCACGGAATTTCATCGTGCAGCAGGATAGCGCCATCGAGGTGGATGGAGTTACTATCCCGCTCATCGCGGGCGATAACGTCTATGCGATTATGTCTAAGATCAACAGTTCAGGCGCAGCGGTTAAGGCTTCGCTCGACCCTGTTACCAACGGTATGAATATCGAAACCACCGATGCACGGCAGCTCTGGCTGCGCGATACCGGAGAGGGAAACGTACTTGCCTCGCTCGGCATTGTGAAACCTCAGCAGCGGCCGCCGTACAACCTTGCCGATTCGGTGCGCGTTTCCGGCGGTTCGCTTTTTGATGCGGTAATCGCGATGCGTAATGCGATGTATGCAGGCGACCATGAATCGCTCGGCGGCAAAGTACTCGGCAGTGTGGACGGGGCTATCGACAACCTCGCAGCGCGGCTTGCGGAAAACGGTTCCCGCTATGAACGCGCGGAAGCGGCGCTCGCCCGTTTGAATATGCAGATACCGAACGTAACGGGAGCGGAATCCCGCGAAGCCGATTTGGATTTGACACAAGCGATTTCCGATCTTAAAATGTATGAGTATACTCATCAAGCATCGTTAAGCACGGTCGGCAATTTATATAAAAACACGCTGCTCAATTATTTAAGATAACGGTGACGAAAGAAAGGGAGTTTTAGTATGGAAATAAAAACGAAGGCGCTGGGTACGGTTACGATTGAAGAAGATCAAATCATCACCCTGTCTGAAGGTTTTTACGGATTTAAAAAGTATCACCGCTTTGCATTGCTCGATGCGAAGCAAAAGCCGTTTATATGGATTCAGTCGCTTGACGATGCGCAGCTTGCCTTTATTGCCATCGATCCTTTTATCTTCCGGCCTGACTATGAACTGGATATCGATGACAGTTTGCTTGAGCCGCTCGGTATTGAGTCTCCGTCAGATGTCCTGGTGTTCGCATTGGTTACCGTTCCGTCAGACGGCTCGGCAATTACGGCAAATTTGCAAGGGCCGCTCATTATCAATAAAAAGAATAAAAAGGCAATGCAGCTGGTCATCGGCGGGGAAAAATGGAAGACTAAGCATGATATCGTCGCTGAAATGAAACGCGGAGGTTCGTCATGTTAATCCTTTCCCGAAAGACAAACCAAAAAATCCGCGTCGGCGATTCAATTGAAATTACCGTTATTGAAGTTCGGGGCGATCAGGTTAAAATCGGCGTTGAAGCCCCCCGCTCCGTCAAGGTATTCCGCGAAGAAATTTACGACGAAATTCAGCGCGAAAATAAAGCGGCACTCGCGACCGGCAATATCGATTCGCTCGCTCAACTGGGGTTGAAGTAAAAAGAAAAATCTTAATCCGTATAAGAAGCGGAGAAAGTCAATTCACAATTAAGAATGCATAATTATGAATTATTACCGGCTATTTTTGCATTCGTGCTGTATAAGAGATGTATACTAACGGAGGCAGAAGATGATAAGAGAATCCCCTGAGTGGAACAATCTTCTCTGCGTACGAATAAAAACCTTTTTAAGATTACTTCATATTTTTCCCTGTTTGCCGATATTGAGTAAAGATGAGCCTCTAAAAACTGTAGTTTGTAGAGGCTCGCCAGAGAGGTTCTTATGATTAGAGGTTGGTACACTGCGGCAAGCGGTATGAACGCTCAGCAAAAACAGTTGGACGTTATCGCTCAGAATTTAGCAAATGCCGATACGACAAGCTATAAACGGGACGTTGCGACTCATAAAAATTTTCCCGAATTGCTGATACGGCGCTTAAATGATGACGGCGTTGTTAAAAATCCCTTTGGTTCGTCAGACATTGCGCCCATTATCGGAAAACTCGGCCTTGGGGTGGAGCTGAATGAAATCTTTACCGAGTTTGAGCAGGGTTCCTTAAAGCAGACCAATGCGGCCTCCGATCTCGCGCTTGAAGGCAAAGGCTTTTTCTGCGTGGAAACCCCTTACGGTGAACGGTATACCCGCAACGGGAACTTTACCGTCGGCGTTGAAGGCTATTTGATGACAAAAGAAGGCTATCCCGTCCTTGGGGAAAACGGCCGCATCTTTTTACAGGATAAAGAATACAAAGTGAATCAAAACGGGGAGGTTCATGCGCGGCCGATAACCGAACCTGATTCGGATGCGACGCTTACCGACCGGCTTAAAATCGTTACCTTTGAAAATGACCGGTATCTGAAAAAGCGCGGTTCCAGTTTTTATCTTGACACACCCGTGTCGGGGCCTGCTATCGCTGCGGAGGGCGGCGACCGTCCCGTTGTAGTACAGGGCTTTGTCGAAGCTTCAAATATTAAGGTAGTCAACGAGATGGTACGCATGATCGAAGTAAACCGTGCGTATGAGGCAAATCAAAAGACAATTCAATCCGAAGATACAATGATGAGTAAACTTTGGAACGAGGTTGCGAAAGTAAAATAGCGTAGGAGAATAAGATGGTAAGAAGTTTATGGACAGCCGCAACCGGCATGAACAGCCAGCAAGCAAATATCGATACGGTTGCAAACAACCTTGCAAACGTGAATACCAGCGGTTTTAAAAAGCAGCGGGCGGAGTTTGAAGACCTGCTGTATCAGACCATTCGGGCGGCAGGAACACCTGCAACCGAAGATACGATTACACCTGTCGGCGTGGAGATGGGGCACGGTGCAAAGCTCGCCGCAACGCAGCGGAATTTTGAACAAGGGTCGCTGCAGAACACAGGTGTTTCTACCGATGTGGCTATTGCAGGAGAGGGCTTTTTCCGTGTGCTGCAATATGACGGTACCTATGCCTATACGCGGGACGGTTCCTTTAAAATCGATGCCGACCGGCAGTTGGTAACCTCAAACGGACTCCGCTGTTTGCCGGAAATTATTTTCCCGGAAAACTATCTTCCGCACACAATCGCAATCAGCCAAGACGGCCGGGTGTCGGTGCGGGTAGGGGAGCAGGATGATCCGGTAGAAGTAGGTCAGATTGAGCTGTACCGCTTCCAGAATCCGGTCGGGCTTTCCGCTCAAGGAAGCAATTTGTTCCGGCAAACTCCGGCATCGGGTCAGGCTATCGCAGGGCGCCCCGGCTTTAACGGCTTCGGCAAAACCGAGCATAAATTTTTGGAAATGTCGAACGTCTCTACCGTCAGCGAAATGGTCAACATGATTGTCGCACAGCGTGCCTATGAATTTAACTCAAAAGCCATCCAAACCAGCGACAATATGCTCGGTACCGCAGTCGGCTTAAAGCGGTAGTATTCCTTTTGTACGAAATTTTTCTGAAATTTCGCATATTTTTTTATTGTAGAAAACGGGCAACCATTATTCTGCGGGCTGTTAAAAAAACAGTCTGGCGCGGTTGCCCTGATTGAAAGGAGCACAACAATGATTAGCGCAGTGCAGCACAACAGCCATACCGCACCGCAGCATCCGGCGAACAAACATGCTGCAAAAAACACACAGAGCTTTTCTCAGTTGCTCGATTCTTTAAAGACCGAATCCGCTCGTTTTTCTACAGCGAAGGAATCCGCTCATTCAAATCTCTCGACGCGGCTGCCGGGTGAGTATTTAAGCTCATTTGAAATCGTTAATCCTACTGATGCAGATCGTGCGGTTCAACCTAAGGGTATGGGCGCCGCTGCAGCAGCGCAGGCCGGCGGGAAAGCCGTTATCGATAAAACCTCCGAACTGTATCAGCAAGCCCTTGAACTAGAATCCTATTTTGTCAAAATCATGCTCGATTCCATGCGGAGTACGCTCGGAAAAAACAGCTTGACCGGAAAAGACAGCTTTGCCGGTAAAATGTACGACGATATGATGTACGAAGAGCTTTCCCGCACGATGACTAAAAATGCGGGACTCGGCCTTGCCGATCAAATATACTTACAGCTGAACGGGCAAGCGTAAGGAAATCTCTGTCCCAGCAATTCTTGTTAAAGCCTTGAAACGCCGGTTAATTCAGAAACGAATTAATCGGCATTTTTTTATTCTTGACATTGATAAAAAGTTAGCGTAGGATAACTGTTATTTTTAGATACACGAATGCCTATCTATAGGACATCTCTCAAAACTATAAAAGGATATGATGATGAATGAACAAAAGCATACTCCGCCTCTGCAATTAGGTGCTATACAAGAGACGATGCTGATACCGGTTACGATAAAAGCAACTGAGACTCAGCGGAAAAATGCGAGGATTAAAGATTATACCGCTGTAAAAATTCTTGAGACCTTGCAGTGCGATACTTCAAAATACGACAAATTTATGAGCCATGAGGGAGTTATTGCACGCACGATTATGTTTGACCGGGAAGCTGCCTCTTTTATTGCAGCGCATCCTGATTGTACTGTACTTAATCTTGCGTGCGGACTTGATGACCGATTCTCCCGTGTCGATAACGGAACTATCCGCTGGTTCGATCTTGACCTTGCCGACAGCATGGCGGTACGGCGGCAGTTCTTCTCCGATACCGATCGGAGAAAGATGCTCACCGGATCCGTACTTGATACTGCATGGGTTACCGCGGTAAAGAGTTCCGGTAACTACAAGGAACCCTCTTATGTATTGATCATAATAGAAGGGCTTCTCATGTATCTGACGGAAGCCGAGGTTAAAGAGACCTTTGACATTATTGCAGACTTTTTTCCAGAAGCACAGATTATCACTGAGCTGATGTGTAGAGCCACAGCAGGATTCTCGAAGCACCACGATACCGTTAAACACACCGGTGCGGTATTCCGATGGGGAATCGATAACGGTACTGAGCTTGAAGAGCTGTGCCCAAAGCTGAAGCTGCTTAAAGAAGAAAGCTTTAATCTGGAAATGAGCAAATACACATTCCGCGGCTGGCTATTCGGTAATCTGCCTAAGTTCAAGCGGCTGAATAATAGGCTTGCGGTATTTGGAGTGAAGGCTTACTCTCCTACCCCCACCGTTTCGGTATAGACTTCAATATCCCCCGACACGGAATGCAGGGGGATTAAACGATCCGTACTACTGAATTAAAAATACTGCCGTTTTGCCTCTGCACGGGGATGCAAAATCCATTCTACATCGGCATCGGTAAGCGTCATATTATAGAATTGTTTATAATATTCTTTTATTTTTTGATTCATATCGATATCGCCGAAAAGGTCGGGTCGGGCTGTTTTCGCAAACCACCACATAGCAAGCGGGGTATCGGTTGTGGGCGGCCACCAGCGGTGCATTCCAAACGGAAACTTAAAGACTTGCCGGTTTTTAACGGCATTTATACCGCTCCAATCATGTCCGGGAGCTGCAGTGTTATTGTATAAATTATCCGGTGTCTTATCGGAAAAGGTTAAGATAAAGACCTGATCAGGCTGCCATTCATATATTTGTTCCATATTGATAGCCCCCTGAGTTGCCTTCCCTCCAAGGTTTATGCCGCCCAGCAAGTTTGCCCAGTATTGCCCGAATGATTTTTTTCCGGCAGAGGCGATAGTTGTGTCCGAATACTTACTGATAAACAGAATCTTATTCGGAGAGGGGAGCGGATGCTTTTCAATTCGAGCTTTAATTTCCTTTTCAACTTGTTCGCCGTAGGCAATAATCTGTTGAGCAGGGCTTTCCATTTGCAGCGTTTGAGCCATCGTATCCATCCACGACTTGAGGGTTACAAGCGGGCTTGCATCCCATCCGGTACTCGGATGCGCTAAGGCTACAGCAGCAATCCCGGCTTGCCGGAGCGGTGCGGCAACCGATGCATCCATATAAAAGACAACATCCGGCTTGAGCTTTATCAATTCTTCCAAGTTGAGTTTTCCGCCGGTATAAAACGCAGAGGAAATATTTTGGAAGTCCGGGGCATATTTTGAAAATATGCTGTACTTAGCTCCGTTGACGGAATCGGGAGAGACCCCGACAATATTGTCGGTCTTACCCTGTTGAAACACGGTTAGAACCGTCGGCGCAGGCAGCGGACCTAATACAACGATTCGTTCGATCTTATTGGGAACCTCTACCGAATTTCCCTTAAAGTCCACAACCGTATGAGTTCCTTCTGCAGCACTCATCGCCGCGGTTCCGGCTGTCTTTGCCGGTTCATCTTTTTTACCGGCACCGTAGACACCGCCCAACACAAGAGAAAAAAACAATACCGTTATTAGTAGTTTTTTCATACCTTACACTCCTTCTGGTAAGTAATTGTTTTATTTCGCTAAAGATACCGCCGTTACAGCGCTGTACGGTATCCCTTTATGCGAAGCCCGAAGAATATCAACGTGCACCTGAAAAACATCTTCCATTATCTCTGCGTTAATAACCGCCTCCGATTGCCCGAATATGCTTTCTCCGCTGCGGGAGAGAATGAGCGACTTGTCGGAAATACGCAGGGCATGGGCGGGGTAATGCGTATTGAACACACAGCATAAGCCGTCAACTTTTGCAAGCCGGTGAACCGTTTCCAAAATGATAAGCTGATTGCGGAAATCCAAGTTTGATTCAGGCTCATCCAGCACCAGCATCTCCGGCTTGCTGCACAGCGCCCGGGCGATCAGCACCATTTGCAGCTCCCCGCCGCTTAAACGGTTGCAATACTTGCCGCGTAAATGGGAAATGCCTACGGCTTCCATCGCTTCTTCGCAGTATTGTCTATCCTTTTGTCCCGGTACGCCGAACAATCCGATGTGTACACTGCGTCCCAATAGAATCATCTCCTCTACGGTAAAAGCAAAGGGGAGATATTTTGCCTGCGGAACATAGGCAATACGTCTCCACAGCTGTTGTGCAGGAATTTCTACAATATTCTGTTCGTCAATCGTACTAGTGCCGGAATTCCATTGCAGCATCCCCATCATGCAGCGGAGCAACGTTGTTTTTCCGACACCGTTGGGGCCAAGGATGGATAATATCTGCCCGCTCTCTATCGAAAAAGAAACATCCCGTAAAACCGGTGCGCCGCCTTTAAATGCAAATGTCCCATTGTGAACCGCGAATATCACTTCCAGCCGCCTCCCGTCCGTTTTAACAGTATGATAAAGAAAGGAGCTCCTACAAGGGCTGTCAGAATGGAAAGGGGAATTTCCGACTCCGTTGCACTGCGGGCGACTGTATCTAACAGCAGCATGAACACAGCACCGATACTGGCACTTGCCGGAATAACCCGCCGGTTGTCACTTCCGAAGAGCATCCGGCATACATGAGGCACCACGAGCCCTACCCAGCCGATTTGTCCGCACATAGAAACACTGGAAGCAATAACCGCCGCCGATGCGATAATGATCAGTAAGCGTATTTTTCGGAGATCGATCCCCATAGACTTTGCTTCATCATCAGATAAGGTGAGAATATTGCATTTCCACCGTGCAAGGATTAAGATTACCGTTCCTGTTACAATAATCGGCGCTCCTACGGCTAAACCTTTCCATGTGGCATTATTCAGACTTCCAAGCAGCCAATAGGTAATTGTCGGGAGTTTTTCTTCAGAATCTGCCGTGTATTTAATGAGCGATACCATTGCCTGGAATAGCGCAGATACCACAACGCCTGCTAACACCAGCATAACAATGGAGTTCTGCTGCTTTATTTTTCCTGCTTGGTAGGTGAGGTATAGGGCAAGGATACCGAAAACAAGGGCACTGAGCTGTACAATCAGCAGGCGTTGATCTGCCAGCAGTGCCAGTGCGGCGCCGAAACTTGCCCCTGATGCTACTCCCAGCGTATCGGGTGAAACCAGAGGATTGGAAAGCAGTGCTTGTAACCCTGCTCCGGCGCTTGCCAATGCACAGCCGCAGAGCAGCCCTAATAGGATGCGGGGCAGTCTGATGCCGATAATAATGTGGGCTTCAACATTATCTTTTGCCAATGCGATATTATTGTGTGTAATGAACTGTATAATTGCGCGAATAGTACTGCTTACCGGCACCGAATACCGTCCGATAGAGAGGCTGATCATCATTGCAATAAGCGGTGCTAAAAATAAGGCACAGCCAAACAAAATAGAATATGTCCGCTGCTTATTTCCTATCATTGTTGTTACCCTGTTACCCGTTGTTGACATTGGAAAAAAGTTAGCATAAACTAACCATGTATTCTGTTGCCGTTGCAACAAAGAAGGAAAAAATGCTTAATTTTTGCACAGCTTTTTTAGCGCATTCTGCAGTATTTAAAGGTATTCCCGCCCAAGAAATTGATAAAGCTGTTTCCTGCCTTCACGGATTTTACCGGTTGCTTGAAAGCGGACAGGAAGTACATCCGATAGCTGATACTATCCCTTACGCAGGCATTGTGATTACCGGCTGCATTCATGTTGAACAAATTGGTATCGATGGGAAGATCATACTGCTTAAGCAAGTGCAAAGGGGAGACCTGTTCGGCGCAGAACTCAGTTGTCTAGAGCTGACAAATCCGTTTTTACGTATAGTAAGTGCTCAAAAATCAAAGGTGCTGTTTATCAAAGTGCCGTCTGCACAAAATAAGGCGTGCCGAACCTGTCCGTATAAGATGACTGTTTTAGAGAATATCCTCAGGGAAGTTGCACGTGATGCAGTATATCTGAATCTGAAAATCCAGCTTCTTTCACAGCCGACACTCCGTGATAAACTGCTGTTTTACCTGAATGTAATGCATGACTCGCAGCACTCTCATGCTTTTACGATCCCTTTTACGCGGGAAAAACTGGCACAGTTTATTTGCGCTGATAGAAGCGCGGTATCGCGGGAGTTGAGCCGTATGCAGCGCGAAGGTATTATCACAATTGAGGGGAAACAGATCAAGTTTGTGTTGCACCGGCAACAGACGGTAAACGGATAAATCCGGTATAAGTAATGTATGGAAGATTTAAAGGCTATTTTGGATATAAACCGTGCGTTGTATAAAAGATTCGGCTTACCGCTGCCGATTTTTGATGAGCTTATTACAGGCTTCCGCTGGATTATGACAGCTGATACCAACTCACATATAAGCCTTGCGCTGCGTGTTGAAGAAAATATAAGCCCTGAACAATATGCGAAAATTGCAGCGGAGCTTTACGGTAAGCCGGTAGACGTATGTATCGAGATACTGCTTGAACGGCGGAGTCCTCAGTTGAGGAATCTCATCGTAAGTTTAAGCAGTTTGATGAGTAAACCGCTCAATACGCCGGAGCTTCTGGCTCAGCGCGGCATTGTGAGGACGGAAGGTCTGCAATTCCGGTATCAAACGGAAGGAAAAAAGGTCGGGCTTATCGGATTCGGTGTTTATATCAACCGTTTTTTGAACCGCTGTAAAGAATTTCATGTGTTCGATTTACGGAAACCGGAAGCAATTCTAAGTTATCGTTATAAAAACGGGTTGCAGCGGTTTCCGGAAGGCATACAATGGCATCTTGGACATAATGCCGCTGATTTTTGCGATATACTCAGTACGCTTGATATTATCATTATGTCAGGCAGTACTATTGTGAATAATTCATATACGGCATTGCGGCAAGCGGGAACCAATGCGGAAATTGTAGGCTTGTACGGACCGAGTTGCGAGCTTTGCCCCGACTACTTTTTTGAGCAAGGGTATAACTATATGTTCAGTACCTCGGTTAGGGATAAGGAAACGTATTTGAAGACTGCCCTCGGCGCAGAGCAGACATACCGTGAATTTGACTACATGGATATTTATGAACTTGAAAGGGAAAGGAAAAGGGCATCTCTCAATTAGCAATCGAGGTGTGGAGGTGTCCTTCTCTATAAAACTTTCTGTAGGAGATTATGATGTACGAAGCAGGACATGTTTTTTTAGCAAGAATCGGTAAAACGACGCTTCGGCCGGGCGGTATTGAGGCTACCGAATGGCTAATCGATCAGGCTGCTATAACACAGAAGACAAAGGTGCTTGAGGTTGCGTGCAATAGAGGGCGCACCATGATTCAGTTGGCAAAGAAATTCGGTTGTGCCGTTACAGGTGTCGATCTTGATGAAAATGCCTTACAAGATGCGAAAGCCAATATCGAAAAAAATAATCTACAAGATAACCTTACGCTGATACACGGCGATGCAACAGCATTACCGTTTGAAGATAATAGTTTTGATATTATTATCAATGAAGCAATGCTGACCATGCTGGTGGGCGACCGCAAAGACAAAGCTCTCAAAGAGTATTTCCGTGTGCTTAAACCGGGCGGTAGAGTAGTAACGCAGGATGTCTTTTTTACCGTTAAAGATGCGGCACAGCAAAAGGAACTCAGAATTGGTTTAAGCAAGGCGATTAACGTAAATGTCGAGCCGCTCGATGCCGAGGGGTGGGAGAGTCTTTTCTCCCGGAATGGATTTACCGTAACACAGAAATGCGGAATGATGACGCTACTCAGCCCCCGCGGTTTACTTCGCGATGAGGGCTTATGGAATACGCTGCATATTATCCGGTGCGCACTCAAAAAAGAAAACAAAGCAATGTTCTCCAAGATGTACCGTTACTTCAATGGACACAAGTACGAACTCGGTTATATCTGTAACGCAGGCGTAAAATCGGCAGCGGTCTAATGTTTAGTGTTCAACGCAAAGCCCCACCACCGCCTCAAAGCACAACTGTAGTGCGCACTCATAGGAATCGATTCCCCAATTCCTTTCGCTATAAGCATCACTGTTAGCTAATGTGTCAGCGGTAAAGAGAATTTCTCCCCAGACAGCGCCGCGGAGCTGTGCACACGCAGCTAATGCGGCGCATTCCATTTCTACAACGGAACATCCTTCGGCTTTTCGGTAGGCAACCTTTGCTTTTGTTTCCCGGTAAAATCCGTCAGTAGACCATGTTGTAACTTCGGTATACGCTAAGCCGTGTTCTTCGAGTGCGGCTTCAATGGCGCTTAATGCAGTTGTGTTTATGTCTATAAACCGCGAAGGCTTCATGTAATGATAGGATGTTCCCTCATCTCGTAATGCTTTTATGGGAACTAGAAAGGTGTTTTCCGGTAAATCTTGTAATACACCGCATGATCCTGTTGAAATGATTTTTGTTACTCCATATCCGATAAGCCAATCTAAAATCTGAACGGCAGCAGCTGCACCTACCGGCGCTTGGCAGAAACAAATATCGGAACCTTTGTATTGTGTAATATAAATAGGATATGATTTGGTAGATGAAATGAATAACCCTGCCTGTGTACAATTGTGTTCTTTTGCATACTTTTCGATGTAGTTGCCCAGAAAAGCAAAAACGGCTTTTTGAGGAAGCTTTAGATTGAGGTTTTCGTGTGTAGGCGCGAGAACCGCAGCCGTATCCGTATCGAATTCCAAAATGGGAAGCTCATGTTTAAGAATACTCATAGTGATATATCTATATCTTGCTGCTGCTTATTCGTGCGAGGGGTTCATACTCCGACGTTCTGACTCGTTTCCGCTTATTCCGCTGTATTTGCGCCTACCGTTTCGGTGTAGACCTCTTTGTTGAGCACTTCCAGCGACAGCTTTGTTCCTTCCGGCACGGTGTATGGTACGGAACATGCGCCGCCCGGATGCCGGAATGAGGTAAGGAGATCCTTATCCCCGTTTGGATACGCCGCATAGAGCGAAACGGTAAAGGGGTAGGGAAACTCCGCCAGTGTTGTTTTGAGGATACCGGATACCATACCGTTTGCCGATTTCGGTAGGGAAACGGTCAGTGTTACCGGAGAAAATACCGGAACTTCGCTTTGTGCTGCGGCGCTCTGTTGTTGTACGGCAATATCCATTCCTGTTGTGCTGCCTGCGGTAAAAGCAAACGTTACCGCCGCTCTCTGCATTACCTGATATATTTTTTTAAGATCGGCGCCGGCCATATCGGGAACTTGGGTTGTTTCCGCTTGCGTTCCCTTGCTTACCACAAAGGTCAGCTCCATATTATTTGCAATCGGTGTTCCCGCTGCGGGTTCCTGCTCAAGGATGGTTCCTGCAGGTTCGGCGCTGTATTTCGTCAAATACGGTTGTTTAATCTGGATGTATTGGCGGCTGCCGGAGGTAAACAACTCCCGTATCCGATTTTGTACATCTTCGATATTCTCTCCGATATAGTTCTGTACCGTATCGATGACAGTCCCCTGGCTTACCACCAGCTCAATCCGCTTGCCGCCTTTGACGATAGCACCCGGGCTGGGATCCTGCTCAAGGATAAGTCCTTTTTCGTCCGCTTTTTGGGAATAGCGGAGCTGAATGCGCGGATAGAGTTCACGCGCCTGCAAATCGAGCAGCGCTTCGGGCAAATCTTTACCGACAACATTCGGCACCATCACCTGCTCGGCGCTTTTTAACGAAATAAAAAAGATCAGCGTCGAAACCGCAACAAAAACGATGAGCATCACCAACGATGTAATAACAATTGTTTTTCCGTTTCCGCTGATATCATCAGCAATATCACCTATACCCATACGTAATCCTTAGATTTATGTTTCCGGAAGAGTCCGGAGCGTTGTTCCGATAAAGCCGGCTGCCCCGTTTAAAAAATCCTTCCATTGCATTGCTTTTTTTGTTTCCTTCTGGAGTACCTGTACCGCTAAAATACCCTTTCCCGTTTGTACCAATACGCCTTCCCGTTTATCAATGCCGAGTACCAGTCCCGGCGTTTCGGGAGATTCCGCCGCTGCGTTCCCCGTATACGGATGAGCCTGTATAATAGAAAGTTTTGAACCCATCCAATAGGTAAAGGCTCCCGGCCACGGGGTATAGGCGCGTATTTTCCGGTCTATTGCGCCAGCATCGTCTTGCCAGCAGAGTAATCCGCTGTCTTTTTGTATCAGGGTGCAGTACGATGCCGCCTCGTGATTTTGAGGTACAGCATTGACGGAATCAGTTTCTACCATTTTAAGCGCTTGCACGATGAGCGAAGCGCCGAGTTCTGCACAGCGGGTTAAGAGTGTTTCGGTCGTATCGGACGGTCCAACCGGCAGTTCTTTTTGAATGATGATGTCTCCCGCATCCATTTCCTGCGCCATATACTGAACGGTTACACCGGTTATGCTATCTCCTGCAAGGATTGCTGCGGGTACCGGACTCGACCCTCTCCATCGGGGCAGCAGGGACGGATGAATATTGAGCGCACCGTGCGGAAATAAAGCTAACGTCTTCGGGCCGAAAATCTTTCCATACGCAAAACATACCATTATATCAGGTCGGAGCGTCGCTACTGCTTCGCGAAAATCCGCATTTAATTTCTCCGGTGTAAAGACCGGTACCTCTTGAGCGATGACGCCGCGTTCTTTTAGTTCGGCAACCGCCTGCGCTATCGCAGCGTCCGCATATTTTTTACCGCGTCCGACACGGGCGGGGGGAGCCGTTAACACGCCGGCAAGAGGATAGGTCTTTGCTATTGCCTGTAATGCGGGGATTGCGCACTCAGGGGTTCCGGCAAAAAAAACGTTCATTATGCACGCACCCGCTTTTTTGCTTCACGCTGTCTTTTGCGCTCTTGCTGTTGAGTGAACTTTGCAACGAGGCTATCCCGTTCTTTTTCGGATAACCGATCGATGAAAAGGACTCCTTCAAGGTGATCATACTCATGCTGGATAACCCGCGCGAGTAAACCGGTTGCTTCTATCGTCCTGCGCCGTCCATTCATATCCTGATATTGCACAGTCACGGCTTCGGGGCGGACAACGTCCGCATATATTTTAGGGATGCTTAAACAGCCTTCTTCGTAGCTGCATTGCTTTTCCGAAGTGCCGACAATGAGCGGATTAATGAATACCCGTTCAATACCGTCATCGATTTTTACGATAAAAAGTCTTACATTTTTTCCTATTTGAGGCGCTGCCAAACCGATACCTTTGTCAGTATCCATCGTTATAAACATTTCCCGTATCAGTTCATGCAAGGCTTCATCAATATGCTCTACCGGCTTTGAGGGCTGCCGGAGCGTTTCTTCACCTAAATATAGTACCTTCATCGCGCATCATAGTACAAAATTTATGCCGTGCGGTCAATGTGTTTACAAAGTGAACGTACCGGAAATCTCTGTCCCGCACCTATCAGCTACTTGACTTTTTTGGGGTTATTTGGCATTATCGCCTGTATTCACGGTGGGTGTAGTTCAGTGGTAGAGCGCCAGATTGTGGATCTGGTTGTCGTGGGTTCGAACCCCATCACCCACCCTTTTACGTTTATGCTTGATGCGCAGACGTTTATAAATCAGTCTGTTTTGGGCATAACGGAAAATGCGCCTGTAGCTCAGTTGGATAGAGCAACGGACTTCGAATCCGTAGGTCGCACGTTCGAGCCGTGTCGGGCGCACGTTTTTTACTCATTCATATTTTTTTACAAATCCCGTTACTCATCACCGGACAAGTCTTTTATATACAGCAGCCCTTTCTGCTCAAAACCTTCCCGTTCAAGTAGCGCAATCAAATGAGCCGGTGTGCAAAAGTCGGCAAATATCAGTACATCAGCCAAAGATTTAGCATACATACAGGATCGCTGTAGAAGCTCTTTACCGAGTCCAAGCCCCCGATACTCAGGCAATACCCGCAAGAACGGAATGCAAAAACTTTCGTTAAATGGAAAAGCAACGATGGAGCAAACCCCGCACAACCCGTTTTCATTGTATGCAGTGATATACACAGCATTATGCTGAGTTGTGCCATACTTCTGTCCGGCTGCGGCACAAACATTCGCGTCAAAAAATGATGTGTATCCAAGTAGTCTACCCGCTTCAAATGCTGCCTTTTCATCAAAGTCGTCAAAGGATAGTATCTTATCACTGTCCTCGGAAGTTGCTTCCGTTTTACGGATAAAATTCCGCAAAAGTTCGGTATTCAACGCATCGTATTTTTCAATCAGAAACGTAAAATCTTCCTGTAAAAGCTGACTGTCTGTTTCATCTTCAAAACTGATTTTTTCCAATCCCCAAAGTTTTCTCAGATCATTGTACCATTCGTAAACAGCAGCTTTCATCTGCTGATCCTTGAACCGGTACCATTCACGTTCAACGATAGGCGCGGTTTTCAGTACTTCTTTATACCGGCGAAAGACGCCTTTCCGCTGTCCGAGCGCATTGAGCAATGCCTCCCGCAGCAGAGGGTTATGTACCCGCGCCGTAAACTGTTCCATTACATGGAAGCCTTGAGCGGAAGTCCAGTCGGGGAGATCGTAATAGCGTTGATCGTCGATAACTGTCCCATAATCATCATCAATCTCATCCATATCGACACAGATACCTTCGAGCGCATCGAATAAAAGAATTTCCGTTTGATTTTCCATCGCAAATATAATGTCATCGATTATTTCAGGTGATAAAATAAATGTCATACCATTTGATTATATCATAAAATAAGTGTAATATGTAATGAATTATCTCTAGGGCATCTCTAAAAACTCGGTTAGCTTTTTAGAAGTTCCCTCTGAAAGATGGGAGGTCGTATATGAGCGATATTGTGTATATTGAAGGACGTGAGATTCTCGATTCTCGCGGAAATCCTACGGTTGAAGTTGATGTTGCATTGAGCGACGGCAGTTTCGGACGCGCCTGTGTTCCGTCCGGGGCGTCTACCGGCGAGTTTGAAGCGTTGGAGATGCGCGACGGCGATGCAAAACGCTACGGCGGCAAGGGTGTATTAAAGGCTGTCGATAACGTAAATACCATTATTGCGGAAGAGCTTGAGGGAATGGATGCCTTGGAACAGGCTGAAATCGATCAGACTATGCTTAATCTGGATGGGACACCGAATAAGTCAAAACTCGGCGCCAATGCGATGCTCGGCGTTTCGATGGCAGTGGCTCGCGCCGCCGCCGACTATGTCGGTTTACCGTTGTACCGCTACTTGGGCGGTGCACATACCTTGCAAATGCCCGTACCGATGGCAAATATCATTAACGGCGGCAAGCATTCCGACAACAAAATCGACTTTCAGGAATATATGGTGATGCCGATCGGCGCTGAGTCCATTCACGAAGCGGTGCGCATGACGGCGGAAGTTTTCCATGCGTTAAAAGGCCTTTTAAAGGCGGACGGTAAGGCAACCTCCGTCGGAGATGAAGGCGGTTTTGCCCCGGATATCGATAACGAAGCGGCGCTGGAATATATTATGAAGGCAATCGATAAGGCAGGCTACAAGCCACGCACCGATATTGCTATCGCGCTCGACTGCGCTTCTTCCGAATTGTTCGATGAGGGCGGACGCAAGGGCTATAAATTCTGGAAGTCAAATCCTGGCAAGCTGTTCACTGCGGATGAGATGATCGAAATCTATAAAAAGTGGATTAATACCTATCCGATCGTTTCTATCGAAGATCCGCTCGATCAAAATGATTGGGAAGGCTATGCACGTTTAACTAAAGAACTTGGCAGCAAAATTCAGATTGTCGGCGACGACTTCTTTGTTACCAACACCGAACGGTTGCAGCGCGGTATTAAAGAAAAGGCTTGTAACTCTATTCTGATTAAGCTCAATCAGATCGGTACCGTTACCGAAACCATCGATGCGGTACGAATGGCGCAGAATGCAGGCTATACTGCGGTTATCTCTCACCGTTCAGGCGAAACCGAGGATGCGTTTATCGCCGACCTTGCCGTCGCAGTAGAAGCGGGGCAGATTAAGACCGGTTCGATGAGCCGCAGTGACCGTATTGCAAAGTACAACCAGCTGATGCGCATTGAAGAAGAACTCGGCTGCCAAGCCCGCTATGCAGGCGCCGCAACCTTCGCACGCTACGGATTTTAACATTTAGTCTCACATTCTTAATTATCCATTCATAATTGAGAATGTGAGTAATTACCCATTACAAATTACCAATTACTAATTGATTTATAGGAGAAGTTATTTATGAAAAAGATTATTGCAACAGACAAGGCGCCGGCCGCAATCGGACCGTATTCGCAAGGAACAGCCGCAAATGGCTTTATCTTTACCTCCGGCCAGCTGCCGATCGATCCCGCTACGGGCGCTTTTGTTCCGGGCGGCATTGCCGAACAAACTCGCCAATCGCTGATGAACCTGAAAGCGGTACTCGAAGCAGGTGGTAGCAGTTTGGACAAGGTGCTTAAAACAACCGTATTTTTAAGCGATATGAACAACTTTGCGGAAATGAACAAAGTGTACAGTGAGGTATTCGGTACCGGGAATTATCCGGGGCGCTCCGCGGTACAGGTAGCCCGTCTGCCGAAAGACGGACTGGTTGAAATTGAGGCGATCGCTCTTGCGTAAGTCGATGTTGGCGCTGTCGCTTGCGGCAGCGCTTGTTTTTTCCGCTTGTACAAAACAAAAAGCCGAAACTGCCTCGTCGCAAACGCCCAAAAGCGCATCGACGGTACCGGTTGAAGCACAGCCTGCAAATCATTGGAAATATTTTTCCATTGGTGACAACGGTTCCGTGGAATTTAAAAATGCCGATGCCGTTTCCGCAATACCTGCTGTAGTGTTTAAACCGTGGACGGAGGCGGTTCAAGTTTCCGATTTCGGCTTAAATAACGGGGATGCCGTCTTTTTAATCAATAAGTGCGGGCTGTATCCTATTCGATATTTGCAATCAAATGCACAGCTTCCCGTTAGGCATGAGCTCTTTCCACACGTCACCGCCGGAGATCTCTATGTGGAGGATGGGCAGTATTTTATCCGTATCTATCAAAATTCGATCTTTTCATCGCGTGATATATCCGAAAATACACACTTCCTATTGCGTACCGATCCTGAATGCAAAGTCTATACACCCGCAGCCGATGTTGCATATCTGCATTTACCGAAAGAGGCACAATGTAAATCGCTTGAGCGGGTAGGCGGCCAATGGTATGCAAGTTTTAAAGCTGATAACGGCAGGGATGTTTCTTTCTTCTATATAAGGTGCGGTAACTTTTCCAGCTTTATGCAAGATGATGCCTATAAACATATCGAACAACTGTCTGCCGAGGGCTTTAGAGCAGCCTGCGAACCTCCGCCTTATAACCGGATGCCGGATATGCTCAAAGTGTTGGCGGACGCAATCGAAAATAATAGGGATTTGTACTTAAATGTATTCACCGAAGATTCGGCGGATGGTACTATTTTCTTTAAGTCCGCACGGAATCAAACGAACGATACGCTGGAAGAGAGGGTACCGGTAAACGTTTACGCAGTTCAGTATTCCCAAAGTGACGGTAAGCAGAATGCAGCAATCCTCTTACCTGACGGAACTTTGCTGCTCAATACGAGCGAGCACGGTATCCGCAAAGTACAACTGCCGTCTCTACCGGAAAACTTCACGTATACCGCGTTTTCCATCTCGGATACGGCGATTACTGCTGCTTGGGAAGAATCGATATTCTATGAAGTCGGCCGTGCGGGAATCTTTACCGCCGAGTTGAGCGAACTGGGGCTGTAAAAACTTTCGGAGTGGTTGCAGTGCACTCGGCTTTAATATCCCTTGTTACGGGCTTAAAGAAGCCAAGAAGCACCGAGGTACTAAATCTCTGCACGGATATTTCTTTATACGTCTTTCGGCTGTTTTACAATAAAGGGAAGACCGAGCAGCAATTCATCGAGGCTTGTGATAAGATGACGGGGACGTATCCTATCTTTATATTCAAGCAATTGCTTGAAT
This sequence comes from Treponema sp. OMZ 803, assembly GCF_024181165.1. Lineage (NCBI taxonomy): Bacteria > Pseudomonadati > Spirochaetota > Spirochaetia > Treponematales > Treponemataceae > Treponema > Treponema sp. OMZ 803. The sequence goes on from NZ_CP051195.1 coordinate 707,007, forward strand.
ATAAAGAGGGATTCATCGAGCATTGTACCGAGCGAACCCGGAAGTTGAATCCGTACCTGTAGTGTCCACCGCGAAATAAAGATCATCGCTTGCAGAACAACTGCTTTTTCCAAACCGTTCAGCAAGGCTCCGCTTGTGAGCGAGAAACTCCCTATCGAGAAAAGCTCTTTTCCTACCGGAATAAAAAGATGACATACGATAATACCGACCGTTGAAATACAGAGCGGTATCCAATATATTTTTTGTTTTTCTGCCAAGCAAAGTGCAAATCCGGCGCAAAAAATAACCGTTTTTGCCGGTAAGCCGGGGATAAAAAGGAGCGCTGTGAGCAAGGTAAAGCCGGTTATCAATCGAAGCTGCGGATGAGCGATGGGGTTCGTATTGTCCGGTAACTGTATATAAAGCGGAGAATCGGCATCCCGTATGTGGGCGTACCATTCGGATTCCGCTTCAAAGCTTTCGCAAAAAATACCGAGAAGCAAGGACGTTACTGAACCGATAAAGAGAAACGGTGGCACCATATAACGGATGCCCTCTCCGAAAATAAAGAAGCGTCCGATAAAAAGCTGTATGCAGTTTGATACAAAGGCGCCTGCCATACTAATTCCGGCAAGCGATAGCGCTTTACGGGGAATCTTATGCAAGGCGTACATCATAAGTGCTGCGCCGCTTGTTCCCGCTGCCGAAAACAGGATGAGATAAGAAAAAAGCGTTCCGCTGATAAAAGCCTGTCCCAGAATTTTTATCACCGTCAGTAATAAAAACGCTGGGAACGACAGCACGTCGAGCGCTAACAGCAGCGGAACATTTGCGAGCCCTATCCGCAGAAACGGAAGCGGCTTGGGAATAACAAACTCAATAGCCGAAAGAAAAAAGCATAAAGCGCCGAAAACCGGCACCAACGCATCCTGTTTTTTGTTCATAACGTAACCGGTTTAATGACAGCCTGAACATCCGCCGCAGCCGCCCTCTCCCGTACCGCAGCTGCTTCCGCACCCTGCAACAAAGGATTGCTGAACTTCTTCAAGCTCTTCGGGGGTGGCATCCCGCACACCGGTAACTTTTATGTCGAAGTGTAATGTCTTTCCGGCAAGCGGATGGTTCGCATCCAGCGTGATAATATCGCCGTCAATGCCGGTGATTACCACATGATGGCCACTCGTTTCAAATTCCATACCGACTTCCAGCTGTGTGTCGGGTGGAAACTGCGCGCGGCTTACCTCAAAAACGGCGCGTGGATCGATTTCGCCGTAAGCTTGCTGCGGCGATACCGTAAGCGAAAAACTTTCACCTGTTTCGCGTCCTTGAAGCGCTTTTTCCAAACCGGGGATAAGCTGGCGATAACCGTGAACATAGTCCAGCGGTCCCATCTGTTCCGATGAATCCAAAACCTTTTGGTCATCATCTTTTAAGGTATACTCAAGGGTAACCAAACAATCGTCTGCAATTTTCATGCTGAATATGATACCGATTTTTCTACGTTCGAGCAAGGCAAAAACTCGAAATGCGTTTGTCCTGAATCTGCATCTTGACCTCTATAGGCCGTTTATGCTATATTTCGAAATCAACCGTTTAGTTTTGATGGTATGCACCCGTTCATATATCATCATACAAAAATCTAGAAAATACGCGGAGTTATGTATCGTATTTAATGATAGATACTTCCGCAGAAATGTAAACAGAGGTTTTTATGTACGCACTTTTTGAATATAAAGGCAAGCAGTATAAGGCTGAACAAGGTTCCAAGATTCTGGTGGACAAAATCAACGAACCGCAGGGAACGGCTATCGATATCGATACCGTTTTACTGGTTAACAATGACGGTAAAGTGTCTGTTGGAGCTCCCTACGTTGCGGGCGCGAAAATTTCGGCAACGGTTGAAGAGAGTATGCGTGATAAGAAGGTGATCGTATACAAGTACAAGAGCAAGAAAGACTATCACCGCACAATCGGGCATCGCCAGCACTACACCTATTTAACGGTTAATTCGATTACCGGGGTGTAAGCGCGGAATGATACAAGTCCTTTTGGAGCTTGATGAAAAGGAGCATCTCCTTTCCGTTGAAGCTTCCGGCCATGCGAATAGCGGCATTAAAGGACATGATATTGTGTGTGCAGCCGTAACGATCCTTTTAAGGACGACTGTACAGGCGCTCGGTTCCGTGCAAGCTGATATCAGTGCGGAGCGGCGCGGTTCGCTTTCTTTTCGGGTTCTTAACTATGACGAAACGCAAAGCGAAAAATTACGGTATGCAGCGGAGTTTTTATGGCTTGGGATAGCTTCTTTACAGGAAGAATATCCGCAAGCGGTTCAATGCAAAAAGATACAGCGGTAAGCAAGCAGATGCTTACCTGATACGAGGAGGCTACTATGGCACGGAAACGAGGCGGAAGCGGTGCAAAAAACGGACGAGATTCAAATCCTAAATATTTGGGCGTTAAGGTATACGGCGGACAGACGGTAAAAGCCGGTTCCATTTTAGTCCGTCAGCGCGGAACTCCCATCCATCCGGGCGATAATGTCGGCCGCGGCAAGGATGATACCTTATTTGCAACTGTAGACGGTACGGTTGTGTATCATCACCGCAATGGCAGACATTTAGCATCTGTAACGCAAGCGTAGGGATGGACGAGCGGTTAATTCCGCAATGATATAGAAAACCTCTAAAAACTTCAGTTTTTAGAGGTTTCTCTTAGATTTAAGTTGCGATGTTTTAATTTCAGTCATTATAATATCAAGACTGAAATTAAAACTCGTCGGGCAATTCTAAAAATCTAACCGAGTTTTTAAAATTGCCCAGTTGTAAGCCGGCTCTAATGCCGGCTTTTTTTTCGAGAAGGAAATGAGGCGATGATTCAATTTGCGGATGAAGCTTTAATCGAAGTTTCATCGGGAAAAGGCGGGAACGGATGTATTGCGTTCCGGCGGGAAAAATACGTGCCTAAGGGCGGCCCGGCAGGCGGCGACGGCGGGCGCGGCGGCGATGTGCTGTTTGAGATTAAACGGAATATGCGCACGCTTGTGCATTTACGTCATAAGCGGGTATTCCGGGCAAAAAACGGCTTGGATGGGCAAGGTTCAAAACGGTTCGGTGCGAAAGGTGCTGACTGTATTATTCCGCTTCCGCCGGGTTGCATTATTAAAGACGCCGATACCGATGAGCTTGTCTACGATTTCGGCGACCGGACTGAGGGGCTTATTCCTTTCTTGACCGGCGGTAACGGCGGCTGGGGAAATTGTCATTTTAAAACCTCCACTAATCAAGCGCCGCGCACCGCTTTGCCGGGACAGGAGGGCAAAACCCGCCGGCTTAAAATTGAGCTGAATATCATCGCCGATATCGGACTTGTCGGCTTCCCCAATGCCGGTAAGTCCTCTCTGCTGGATTACTTTACCAATGCCCGCCCTAAGATTGCGCCCTATCCGTTTACCACCAAAATACCGAACCTCGGCGTACTCCGCATCGATGAGGAACAGGATATTATCATCGCGGATATACCGGGGATATTGGAGGGCGCTTCGGAGGGAGTCGGCCTCGGTATCCGGTTCTTAAAGCATATTTCGCGGACGGCGGGGCTGGCCTTTCTGATTGACCTTTCCGATGAAAATTATTTAACCGCGTATGATACCCTCTGCGGAGAGCTTGCAGCCTATTCGGAAGAATTGGCTGCAAAAAAACGGGTTATTATCGCTACTAAACTCGATCTTGAGGGAACAAAAGAGCGGCTTAAAACCCTGCGGGAAAAACTTTCCGATGTGCCTGTACTCGGTATTTCGGTGTTTAACCGCTGGGGCTTGGACGAGGTTCGCGATGCGTTTGTTGCGCTGGTGGAAGAGCTTGCTGCAGCGGATGCAGGCAAAAACGCTGAAACATCGACAGAGAGCATCTCCAGCAAACAGACAGGCAGTACCGCATTCGGCAACACTCCAGTCGACACGGATCCATTTGGCAACGCAGTATCCGGTGATGACTTGACGACCGCAGGTTTATCGGCAGATATGGCTGCGGGCGGTATGTTCGATTTCGATAGCGCTGCCGGCGGCAGTTTTAACGATAGCGCTGCCGGAAGTGCCCATTTCAACGCCTCCGGCGGTGTGCAAAAGACTATCGTGCCGGCTGCGGCAGACAATAACTTTATGCATGCGGAGCTGGAAGACCCTGTTTACGTGCAGCAGGAAGGCTTCGGCGCAACGGTGAGTTTAAGCCGCAAGCGGAAGGGTAAAAAATGAGGCTCGCCGTATTGGGCGGATCTTACAATCCTATTCATATCGGCCATTTGATGCTTGCTGATGCGGTTGCTCTCCGTTATGGGTACGACACCGTGGCCTTTGTCCCCGCATTCTTATCACCCTTTAAAGACGGACACTCCGGCTGCACTGCTGACGACAGACTCGCAATGGTGAAACTCGCAATCGCCGATAATCCGGCTTTCTACTGTGAACCCTGCGAGATACAGCGGCAAGGTGTTTCATATACCATCGATACGTTAAAATTCCTAAAGAAAAAATTTCCTCAGTGTGAAGGAAAAATCGGGTTGATTATCGGCGATGATTTACTGGAAGGCTTTAGCGGCTGGCGTGAAGCGGAACACATACCCGATTATGCCGATATAATAGTAGGAAACCGCATTATAGACCGATATTCTACGGAACAAGCCGCTTCTGCTGGCAAAGTTCCTCATTTAAGGGTAGATAATGCCCTGCTGCCGGTGTCTTCAAGTGGAATACGGGCAGCTATAAAAGAAAAAAAGAGCTGGCGCTATCTTGTACCTTCAGCCGTATACTCGTATATTAAAGAACATAAACTCTATGAATGATATCCGTATTGAAAAATTCATCACAGCGCTGGACAGGTATGCACGAGCCAATCTTTCCGATTACCGCTATGAACATTCATGCAGGGTTGCCTCTTATGCGGAGGAACTTGCCCGTCGCTACGGTTACGGACACAGGCTGCAACGGCTTTGTTATCTCGCCGGTATTTCTCACGATATGTGTAAAGAAAAACCTATCGGCTTTTTGTTCCGCACGGTACGGACGGACGGGCAGCCTGTTACGCCCGACGAAGCGGCAAATTCCGAGTTACTGCACGGACGGGCAGCAGCGGTTTTATTGCAGGAGCATTACGGGATCCATAAAAAATCGCTTTTAAATGCGGTACGCTATCATACCTCCGCTTCTGCGAAGTTTGATGCGTTAGGGCGGATTATCTATATTGCAGATAAAATCGAACCCGGCCGGAAAAATTGCGATTACTTACGGGAAAAGGTTGAGCAGCTGACGCTTGATGAGCTTTTTCTTGAAGTGCTGAAAGAGGTTATCGGCTTTGTGGAGTCAAAAGGAAAAAAAGTGCAGGCGTGTACGTATAAAACATATCGGTTTCTAAAAGAGAAAAATGTTTTACAAGATAGGCAGCAGATACCGGATATGCAGACGAAAACGATCCGTCGGGAGGCAAGGAATTGAAAGAAGGAAAAAACATCATCTTTTTATTGCTCATCTTAGCGATGCTCATTCCTTCGGGGGTGATTGTGGCACGGAATCTCAATGTTGACCCTATCAGTACGTCCCTTTCTGAGGATAATGTGCTCAAGGTGTTGTTTATCATCGAAAACGACAATGTTCCTATTTCTACGAATGTTGTTGCGCACTATTCACAAACACGGCGCGCAGCAATGTTCGATATCCCTGCGAATATCGGGTTGATTTTGCCTCAGCTTGGACGTACCGGAGGTATCGGTTCGCTCTATACGGAAAAGGGCGCGGCTGTCTATAACGAAGAAATTGAAAAACTGATCGGTGTTGACATTCCGTTTTATATTGTCTGTTCGCTGACCGACTTTATGCATTTGACGGATTTGCTCGGCGGTATTTCGGTTTTTATTCCTTCTTCGGTAGATATCGATTCCGAAAAATATGGAAAGATTTTGCTTCCCTCCGGTTCGGTGCTGTTGGATGGCGATAAGGTGCGCGACTATCTGTTGTATGAAGATGAGGCGGATGCCGAAGGTGAAGCGGTAACCCGTAAGCAAAAAGCGGTATTGGCCTTCCTCCGCAGTTTATATGAGCATCCCGAAATGCTCGAAAAAGAACAGTTTAAAGTGTTCAGCCCGTTGCTGCACGGCAATGTTACCGGCGGAAATTTAAAGCAGCTGTTGGAATATCTCTGCAAAATCGATTCGGAGCGATTGGTGCCTCAGCGCTTAACCGGCGCGGTGCGTATCGTCGATTCAAAGGAATTACTCTTTCCGTTCCGCGACGGTCAGCAAATAAAAGAGATTGTCGGGCAGACGCTTGCGGCGCTTGCTTCAAAAGAAGGTACAACGTTGGAACGGGTGTATGCGCTGGAAGTTTTAAACGGAACCGATGTGAACGGGCTTGCGCGGACTGCCTCCGAGCTGTATCAGAGTTTTGGGTATGACGTTATCCGTGTCGGAAATGCGGCACAAACGGGAGTTGAGCATACGGTTTTAATCGATAGAATCGGGAACGAGGCAGTGGCAAAGATTGTCGGACAGGTTGTCCGTTGCGAAAATATCGAATCCGCCCAAATCGGCGACGATCATTCCGGTAGCGAAACGAACGTTGACTTTACGTTGATACTCGGTAAAGATTTTAACGGCTATTCGGTACGGCAAAAAAAATAGAGAAGAGGATAAGAAAATATTATGGAAGTTAATTTTGAACAAGCGGCTTTAACATTCGGAACGATTTTGCGTGATCTTAAAGCGGAATCGGTGGTAGTGCTCGATTTACGAGAAGCGCATATTTGGACGGATTTTTTTGTGATTGCAACCATATCGAGCGGTAAACAAGCCGGCGGTCTTGAAGGCAAAATTATGGAAGCGGCGAAAGAGATGCAGATTGAGGAATACCGGACTATCAGAAAAAGTCCCGATGGCGACGAATGGAAACTGCTCGATTTCGGTTCCATCGTTGTGCATTTAATGAGTCCCACCGCCCGAAAATTTTACGACCTTGAACGTTTGTGGTATGACAGCCCTAATCTGTTAGCGTAGGAGAGTAATTATGGACTGACTGTTAAGTCTCTGACTGAAATAGAACTTGATAATGCATTTTGCGCCAGGGTCTGATAAGTGTGTATAAATGCAACTTGCTTTACTCTATTTTTTACATAATATATAAAGCGCCGGGAATCCCGAAAAAATGAAATTTCTAAAGATTCCTGATCGAGGGTTTTTAAAAGTAAAGTCTTGGAGTTCCGATAATGATTGCAGGAGTATTATAATGAAAAAACTTATTTTTATGATATTAACCGTGCTATCGGTACTCATGGTACCGATGTATGTGGTTGCAGATACATACCCATCGAAAACAACGACCGACAAAACCGTATCGCAGGAGAAACTGCAACCGGAAAATGATACTCAAAAGAGAGAAACAGGACAACCGGAAGAAAAAAAACAAGAGCTGGATGAGATTGAAAAAGCCCGCCAAGCATTACAGTACGGATTGGAATCCGAAATACTTGAGGTAATCAATAAGGTTGATAAGCGAGATTTTGAAACACTGCAAGGCGATTTTAACCGTCTTTTTATGGAGACAAAGAGTCCTGCCGTGCGCGAGGGGCTTTTCGGTTTGTATCAAAAATACAATAATACTCAACTGACAGATGCTGCAGTTGCAGTGTTGGAAGCTTATGAAGCCCAACAACGGACGCTGGTAAAAGCGGTGCTGTCTTACCTCGCAACGGTAAAGCCGGAACTTTCATCCGGCTTAAACGAGGCGCTGCAAAAAATACTTACCCAAAATGCTGCGGAATACGGTGTAGAAACGGTTTCTGTATTAGGAGAAATCGGTGGTAATGAAGAGGCGTCCTTTTTAGTAGAGTATTTTGACAACTTGACAATTGACGATGCAAAGCAGGAACTTATTTTAAAACAGACGATTATGGCTGCGCTTGAAAAGTTACATAGTGAAGATACCCGTACATTTTTGCTGAATCGGGCGCAGGATGAAAACGAAAATATTTATGTTCGTTCCAGTGCTGTTGCCGGTCTTGCCCAAATGGGAAAACCTGATATTGTGCCTCTGCTGGCCGAATTTTTCGAGCAACCGGAACCGCAGCTACGGGAAGCCGCAATACGAGGGGCTGCCTCTTTCGATACGGATGAAACCCGAAAGCTCATCTTGCAGGGATTCAAAGATAGCTATTATAAAGTTCGGCTCGAAGCCTTAAAGACCGTACAAAAGACAAAGATGCAGGAGGCTGCGTCGTATGTGTTGTACCGTGCGAAGTATGACCCGACGGATGCGGTTCGGTTTGCAGCGATAGAAACGCTGGCGGTATTGAATACGGCAGAAGGCAATACATGGCTTGCCGAAATATTCCGTGATTCTAAAAAGAGCGAAAAACTGCGGGTTACAATCCTGAGCGCAGCGTTGAAGCATAATTCTACGGCGCTCGCAGCCGATTTGGATACGGTGGTGTTGGCAACCGTAGCAGATAAAAAGCAAAAAAAACTGCGATATGAGTTCGGTAAGGAAATTGCAAAAATAGAAAATACTGCAACGGCAGAAATTTGCAAGGCTTTTTTACAAAGCGATGATGTGTTAACCAAGAGTATCGGGCTCGATATGTTTAAGACGAACGCTCCTTCGGATGCCCGCACGTTAGTAGAAGCCATCGCGCGAGACGAAAAACAAGGTGCGTTGCAGCGCCGTGCTCAGCGATTACTGGAATAGCGATGGAGTAGGCATTACCCATGGCTTGCATAATCTTTTTCTTTATGGTACTATCCATAAAGAACTTTATTATCCTTATAAGTCTAGGCAGGAGTCGTTCAAACGGCTCTTTTTTTGTTTACGGGAGTTGATGCAATGGAATATGTGCAAAAAGAAACCGTTCCGTATTTTACCGATTATGAACAGCTTGTTACCGGTCTCGGATATAAATTGGTTGATTTGCAGATTGTTCATCAAAAAACAATGTGGCTGGTAAAAGCCGTTATCTACAGTAAAGATGGAGTTGGGATAGATGATTGCTCAAAGGTACATCGGGCATTATTATCACGTGCAGAAGTTTTGCTCAATTCTCAGGATATTCAAATGGAAGTAAGCTCTCCGGGGCTTAACAGAGTGATAAAAAATGCAGCAGAATTTCAAGCCTTTATCGGAGAGAATATAAAGGTATTGGAAGTTTCCTGTCCCGATTGGGTTGAGGGAGAATTGTTGGCTGCGGATTCGACGGGCATCTGTTTAAGTATTTCCGGCGGGCAAAGAGATATCCGGTATACGGATATAAAAAAAGCGAAATTGAATAAGATCTAAGGAGTCGTGATGGCTGGAGTAAAGATTGAAGATGTCCGTAAATTCGCGTTGGAAAAAGAACTGGATGAAGATCTTGCATTGAAAATTGTTGAACAAACATTGAAAGCTGCATACAAAACAGCTTTTAAAACCGATGTTAATGCGGTTGTCATCACCGGCGATGATGCAGTAAGCATATATGCTCGTAAAAAAATTGTTGATGATGTTGTGAACCCTGTGCTTGAGGTGGATATAGAAGAAGCAACAAAGCTCGCTCCTGACTGTGAACTCGGCGATGAGCTTCTTTTCGAGCTGGATCCTAAGGATTTTAAGCGTGGTTCGATTCAAGCGGGTGTACAGCGCGTGCATCAATCGACGCGAGAAATTCAAAAGGACAGCATTTACTCCGAGTATAAGGCGAAAGAGGGCGAGATTATCATCGGTTATTATCAGCGGAAGAAAAACGATAATATTTATGTCGATCTCGGAAAAGTCGAAGGTCTTTTACCGCGGAAATTTCAGCTTCCCCAAGAGATATATCATCCGAACGATAGAATAAAAGCTCTTATAAAAGAAGTAAAAAAACACCGGCAATCAAATGTCGTGCAGCTTATCCTTTCTCGTACCGATCCCGATTTTGTCCGCCGCTTGATGGAGCTTGAGGTTCCTGAAATTTACGATAATATTGTTGAATTGTACAAAATTGTCCGTGAACCCGGCTACCGAACAAAAGTCGCCGTTATCTCTCATAGAGAGGATGTGGATCCTGTCGGCGCCTGTGTCGGTCCGAAAGGTACTCGTATCCAGACGATTATTACCGAGTTGGAGGGGGAGAAAATCGATGTGCTTGAGTATTCGAGTGATCCGGCAGTATTTATTGCCAATGCCCTCTCTCCGGCCGAAGTATTGGATGTTGTTATCCTTGATACGGAAAAACGTACGGCGCTTGCCGTTGTTGCGGAAAGTCAGCTTTCAATCGCTATTGGAAAGCAGGGCTTGAATGTCCGTTTGGCGAACCGGTTGGCGGATTGGAGTATCGATGTAAAGACTGAAAAACAATTCCAAGAGATGGATATCCATGCTGAAACTCGTAAGGCTGCAGAAGAGCTGTTCAATGATGATGTCGCTTTACTGACAGAGGTTGAAGGCATCGATCCTGATGTTTTGGCGCTCTTGCACGAAAATCATATTGAAACAGTCGAACAGCTCTTGGATACTCCGCGTGAAGAACTCTGTGCACTTCCCGGTATGTCGGAAGAAAAAGTTAATGCTCTTGAGACGTTGATCAGCGAATCATTTGAGATTGTCGATGAAAATCAAGAGCCGGAACAAGAAGTGCAGTCTAAAAATCAGCCAATATCTGCATCTGCTGAAGATGAGGAAGAAGAAGTATACGAATGTCCCGAATGCGGGGCTCCGATTACGATCGATATGACAGTCTGTCCTAACTGTGGTGTCGGTTTAAGTTTTGAATATGAGGACGAAGAATAGGAGTCGTATGGCAGAAGGTATCGAAAATACTCAAGAACAAAAAGTTATTCTCAAAAAGGCAAAGCCCGATTCTGCATCGGTAGCGGCAACCCAGCCTCAAGCACAGCAGACCGTGGAACAGAAACCGGTACGGACAATAAAGCGTAAACTTAAACCTGTAGCGCACCCTACTTCGGCAGCGGCTCCAGCCAATACTGCGGGAAGCCGCCCTTCCGGTGAACAAAGGCGACGTCCTGTTGTATCTTCAACTCCTGCGGACATTTCTACTCAGGCAAAAAAAATACCGGAACGTTCGACTCAGTCACTGGAACGAAAAAACCCCGCCCATACACAGGGAGATGAAACCCGCCGCGTACAAAAGCATAGCGGTGAACGCATAGAACGTTATGATAGGAACCGACCTGAAAAATCAATACGGAGAGAAGGTACCGAAGCCCAATCCCAGACTCAACAGGCGCAAGCGGATAGTAAGAATCAAATTCGCTCACTGGATTTAAGCAGTAAACGGCCGGATCGGCGCGCAGGAAATCTTGCCGGCGGTTCCAAACCTACGAGCCGTTTTGGTAGCCAAGGTAACCGTCATAAGCCCGGTTTTGTGGGTGGACAGGGACGGACGCAACAGCAACAGGATGGACGCGGTGATCAGAATAACCGTGGAGGACGTTTGGGAGGCTATTCGTCGGATAGATCGCGAACAGGTGGTTTTAATAAGCCCGGTTTTCAAGGTGGGCAGAATAGAGGCGGCGGCCGACCAATGGCGAGTCCAATGCCGCTTGAAACCAATAAGCAAAATACCAAAAAAGCGTTTAAAGGTAAAAAGACCTATTCACGCAAGGATCAAGAAAGCGAGTTCTTTGAAGAGAAACTGCTTCAGCAAAAGAAAAAGGCTAAAGAAAAGGTAAGTGCTGTTCCTAAGAGTATCGAGATAATGGAATCTATTTCCGTTGCGGAATTGGCTCGGAAAATGAACCTTAAAGCCTCCGAGCTTATCGGTAAGCTGATGGAAATGGGCATGATGGTAACGATGAATCAGTCCATCGATGCGGATACTGCGACTATTCTTGCTTCGGAATACGAATGCGAGGTAAAAATCGTCAGTCTCTATGATGAAACCATTATCGAAACCGTCAGTGATGAAAATGCCGAATTGCTTACACGTCCACCGGTCGTTACTATTATGGGGCATGTCGACCACGGTAAAACAAAGACATTGGACGCTATCCGCAGTACCAATGTTACTGCCCATGAGTTCGGTGGTATTACACAACATATCGGCGCTTATATGGTGTCTACTCCCAAAGGTAATATTACCTTCCTCGATACGCCCGGCCACGAAGCCTTTACGATGATGCGTGCGCGCGGCGCCGAGGTTACCGATATTGTCGTATTGGTGGTTGCAGCCGATGACGGCGTTATGCCTCAGACTATCGAAGCGCTAAACCATGCAAAGGACGCAAAGGTTCCGATTATTGTTGCGATTAACAAGATCGATAAACCGGAAGCCAATCCTGATAAGATAAAGACTCGCCTCGGTGAACTCGGCCTTGTTGCCGAAGAATGGGGCGGAGACACGATCTATGTTCCTATTTCAGCCTTGCAGAAGAAAGGTATCGACGACCTGCTTGATGCAATTCTGTTACAAGCGGAAGTATTGGAGCTCAAGGCAAACTATAATTGCCGCGCAGAAGGAAAGGTCGTTGAGTCTAAAATCGATCACGGTCGGGGCGTTGTTGCAACGATAATCGTACAGCGTGGAACGCTCCATACCGGTGACCCCTATGTCGCAGGTGTATATTCGGGGCGTGTTCGCGCTATCTTTAACGATAAAGGTGAGAAGATCGACGAAGCGACGCCGAGTATGCCGGTGGAGATTTTGGGGCTTGAAGGAATGCCCAATGCGGGAGATCCCTTCCAAGTCACCGAATCCGAGCGTATGGCTCGTCAGATTTCGTTAAAACGGCAAGAGCTCAAGCGGTTTGAAGATTCACGTAACGTGAAAAAGGTAACGCTCGATAACCTGTATGAAACGATTACCGACGGCGAAGTACTTGAGTTAAAAGTAATTATCAAGGGTGATGTGCAGGGATCGGTAGAAGCCTTGAAGCAATCGCTCGAAAAGCTGTCTACCAAAGAGATACGCTTAAATGTTATCCATGCGTCTGCCGGTGCTATCAATGACTCCGACGTTATGCTTGCCGCGGCGGATTCCAATGCGATCATTATCGGCTTCAATGTTCGTCCTACGTCGCAGGCAAAGGCGCTGGCAGAGCAGGAGAAAGTCGATATCCGTAAGTATAACGTTATCTATAAAGCGGTTGAAGAAATTCAGCAAGCGATGGAAGGAATGCTTAGCCCCGATATTAAAGAGAATGTTATCGGTATGGCGGAAATCCGCAGCGTTATCAAAGTACCTAAGGTTGGTAATATTGCCGGTTCTTACGTACTTGAGGGTACAGTGAAACGGAATAGTACGGTTCACCTTATCCGCGACGGGATTGTGGTGTTCTCCGGTAAGCTTGCGTCCTTGCGCCGGTTTAAGGATGATGTCAAGGAAGTGGCCGCCGGTTATGAATGCGGTATTGCACTTGAGAACTTCAACGATATAAAAGTGGGCGATCAGCTTGAGATTATCGAAACTGTCGAGGTTGCACGCAAGCTGACTGATACGCAGCATTATGAAGCGCCCGAAGCTCATACCGATAACGGAGAAGCAGCCAAATGAGTGAGTTCCGATTGGATAAACTTGCGGAGCAAATCCGCGAAGAAATTTCCCAGTTGATTTTTTCGGGAAAGATAAAAGATCCGCGCGTTTCCAACTTTCTTTCGATAAACAGGGTGGAGGTGTCCGGCGATCTTGCGTATGCAAAGGTGTATGTTTCCAGCTTTATGGATGCGCATAAGACAAAGCAGGGTGTCCGGGGTTTGGAAAACGCAGCGGGATTTATCCGTACAAGTTTGGCAAAAAAATTGCACATCCATCAATGTCCTCAGTTTACCTTTATCTATGATGAAAGTATCGAAGATGGCTTTAATATGGTAAAAAAACTTGAAGCCTTAGAAGCGTCGTCTAATTCCGGGAACAATGCCCAAGAGTGAACCTCAATTCATTATCCCCTTTGCAAAACTGTCCGGCATCACCAGCTTTACCTCCCTCTGGCAAGTAAAGCATGCGCTCGATACTAAAAAAGTAGGACACACCGGTACGCTTGACAGCTTTGCTGACGGATTACTCGTATTGCTTTCCGGAAAATTAACCAAACTTGTACCGTATATCACGGATTTCGATAAAACTTACCGTGTGTTGTTTTATTTCGGAAAGGAAACCGATACGCTCGACCCTGAAGGCACCATCATCGCCGAAAAGCCGCTTCCAGTGTATGCCGACTTTATTGCTGCAATTCGGCAGCTGACCGGAACCATCGAGCAAGTACCGCCTGTTTATTCGGCGGTAAAGCAGGCGGGTGAGCGGCTTTCCGATAAAATACGGCGTGGAGAAGCAGTAATCGTACCGCCCCGAATCGTTACCATCTATAACATCGATATCGAAGAAATTTTTTATGCACCGGAAGCTGATACGGGCGTTGAACATCTTGAAGCGGATGCAGCCGCATTGAGTACGGTTCAAAAACTGCCAGGCGCCGAAAAATCCGAAATAGGCGCAGCTCAAAAAGTGCTTGGCGCCGTTCTGTGCGTGCACTGTTCTAAAGGAACATATATCCGTTCATTGGTGCGGGATATAGCCCATCGATGCGGTTCCGCTGCATATGTGTATGCGCTTAGGCGTACGGCTGTCGGGCCGTTTACCCTTGAACAGGCGGCAGGTTTTTCAGCGCTGCCTCCTTTCGGAAGCGCTGCGGCGGGTACGGAAAGTGCTCCATATTCGATTACCGAAGAAGAGATAAAGCGGGCGTCTTTGTCTTTAAGCGAAGAACTTGCCCGTGCCATGTGTTTTCAAACAACGGTGCTTCAAGATAAATATTATCCTGCGTTTATAAACGGGAAAACCATCAGCGGGCACTGGTTTACGGAAGTGCAGCCGCTTTCGGACGGCGGAACTATCGCAGTATTTTATCAGAACATCTGTGCAGGTTTGATCACGAAAAACGGTAACCGGTTTCATTATCAAATAGTATTTAACAGGGGCGGGGTAAACGCATCAGATGTGTAAATTGATTCGTGCGGCGTATATCACAAAGAATCTGATACGTTTACCCTGATAGGCTGGAGTGATGAAGATTATCTACTGGGATGATTTAATAAAAGGAGAAAACATATATCCGCAAGGTTCCGCTATTTCGATCGGCGGTTTCGACGGGCCTCACCGTGGGCACGAGCGTATCTTATCAGCGGTGTTGAAGGCTGCACGAAAAGACGGCATTCCCGCAGGGATTATCACTTTTTTCCGCTCCCCTCGATCGGTTAAGGCGGGCAACATGTACGCAGGCGATGTGTCGACACTGGAAATGAGGCTGCAAAAATTTGCCGAGCAAGGATTTAGCTTTACGGTGCTGATTGACTTTTCCGCTGATTTCGCTAGAATGAAAGGTACTGTTTTTTTTGACATACTAATAAAAACTATCTGCATAAAATATCTTGCCGTTGGCAGTGATTTTACCTGCGGGTATCGCCACGATACGGGAGTAGGGGGCTTACAGCGCCTTGCTCGTGAAAGGGGCTTTTGTTTTGATTCCATCGAACAGCTTTATTCGGCACGGCACGAGCGTATCAGCTCAAGTGCAATACGGCAGGCCGTTGAACAAGCTGATTTCGCCCTTGCAAAAGATCTCCTCGGGTATCCTTTTTTCTTAGATGTCGCAAAAATAGTTCAGCGGACAGAGAACGGTGTATGGGCTGTCGAGAAAGCGGCCGTAACACAGATTCTCCCTCAAAACGGACAGTATTCAGCTCGCGCGTATTTGCAGACGGGAGCGATTATTCCCGTACAGGTGAAAGTTATGGATACTTTGCTTGAAGTTTTCGAAGATACCGCAGCGCCGATTCCGTTTGCCGCAGGAACATTGATACGTAAATTGGAATTTATACGAAAGGAGTAAGAAATGGCACTTACAAAAGAACAGACTGCATCGGTTGTGATGAAATTCGGTGCAAATGAAAAAGATACGGGTAATACCAGAGTTCAGATTGCTTTGCTGACCGATAGGATCCGCCAGCTCACCGAGCACTGCAGAATCAATAAAAAGGATAAGAGCAGTCAGCGGGGGCTTTTGGTATTGGTAGGACAGCGTCGACGCTTGCTGAAATACTACAAGCGGACGAACCTCGAAGGCTACCGTGCCCTTATTAAAGAGTTAGGCTTGCGTAAGTAAGATACATGCTGCTTAATGTGCAGGAAACAGGAGGTGTCCGCAGACTTCGGTTTTTGACAGCTTCCTTGCTTCCTCTTAGATCGCTTTAAGCGGCATACAACGGTTACCTATCGAAAAACGGGTAGGTAGCCGTTTTTTATAAGCAATAGAAATTATGGAAGGAAAGATTATGAGACAGAGAGTAACGTATAAGATCGGAAATGAAGAGTTAATTTTAGAAACTGGCCATTTAGCGAAACAAGCAAACGGCGCAATTTATGCACAGTACGGCGGAACAGCTGTTCTGGCGACAGTGTGTGCGTCATCTACAGCGGTTGAGGGGCTCGACTACGTGCCGGTAACCGTCGATTATAATGAAAAATACTATGCAGCGGGAAAGATACCGGGCGGTTTTATCAAGCGTGAAGGCCGTCCTAAGGATAAAGAGATTTTAGTTTCGCGGCTCATCGATCGTCCGATGCGGCCGTTGTTTGAAAAAGCCTTTGGGCGGGAAATTCAGATTGTACCGACCTGTATTTCGTCGGATATGATCAATCCGCCGGATATTTTAGCGGTTATTGCAAGTTCGGCTGCGGTTGTTATTTCCGACATTCCCTTTAACGGGCCGGTTGCGGGCGCTCGCGTGGCATACCTCGACGGCGAGTTTGTGATAAACCCGACATTCAGCCAGATTGAAAAGGCTGATATGGAAATCGTCGTCGCAGGCACCGCCGAAGGTATTACGATGGTAGAAGGCGGCGCTCACGAAGTTTCGGAAGAGATCATGCTCAAGGCTTTGGAAAAGGCGCATGAATTTATCAAAGCGATGTGTGCACTCCAAAATGAGCTTCGTGCGGCGTGCGGAAAGGAAAAACTGCCGCTTGCCCCGGTGAACGCAACGCTTGCCAATAAAGATGCTATTTACGCAAAGGCTTACCCCGAACTTTCCAAAGCCCTGTATACAAAAGGAAAGGTAGAGCGCCGCGAAGCCTGCGATGCTATCAGAAAGGCTATCGCCGAAGAATATGCGGAGCAGCTCACCGATGAAACACAGGCGAAGCTCTTTGCCGCTTTATTCGACGACATGGAATACCATATTTTGCGCGAAAACATACTGGAAAAAGGCTTGCGGGTTGACGGACGCGGCTTGGAAGATATCCGCCCCATCACCTGCGAGATCGGTGTGCTGCCGCGGCCGCACGGTTCTGCGGTATTTACCCGCGGGGAAACACAGTCGCTTGCCGTTGTTACGCTCGGTACCGTGTTTGACGAACAAGTCTATGATGATATCGAAGGCGACCGGCGTGAGAATTTTATCCTGCATTATAACTTCCCGCCCTATTCGGTCGGTGAGGTAGGACGGCTTGGAACCGGACGCCGCGAAATCGGGCACGGGCATCTTGCACACCGCTCTTTGATGCCGATGATTCCGTCCAGAGAAGCGTTCCCGTATACCATCCGAGTGGTTTCCGAAATTCTGGAATCCAACGGTTCTTCTTCGATGGCAACCGTGTGCGGCGGTACGCTTTCGCTGCTGCACGCCGGCGTTCCGATGAAAAAACCGGTAGCCGGTATCGCAATGGGACTTATCACCGACGGAAGCCGCTTTGCGGTACTCTCCGATATTCTGGGCGAAGAAGATCACCTCGGCGATATGGACTTTAAAGTCGCCGGTACCGCAGAAGGCATCACCGGTTTCCAGATGGATATTAAAATCGCCGGCGTTTCCGCTGAGATTATGAAAAAAGCGCTTGAACAGGCAAAAAAAGGCCGGCTTCATATTCTTGGCATTATGAATCAGACTATTTCTAAACCTTCATCACAGGTGTCCAAGTATGCACCGCGGATTGAAACGCTCAAGATTCCGGTCGATAAAATCGGAGCGCTCATTGGGCCGGGCGGCAAAATTATCAAAGCGTTGTCTGAACAATACCATGTAACAATTAATACCGAAAACGACGGTACGGTTACTATCTATGGACGGGATTCTTCGTCCGCGCTCGGCGCCAAGGCTGCGGTTACCGGTATTGTGGAAGACCCTGAGGTCGGCAGAATTTATGAGGGTACCGTTAAGTGCATCAAGGATTTCGGCGCCTTTATCGAAATTCTTCCCGGTAAAGAAGGGCTTTGCCATATTTCCAAACTGTCGCGCAGTCGCATCGAAAAAGTTACCGACGTGCTGCAGGAAGGACAAAGAGTGCCTGTCAAGCTGTTGGAAATTGATAAGCTCGGCCGTTTAAACCTTTCGTATATCGATGCCTGCGAAGAGCAGGAAAAAAACGCGAGCCGTTAAATGGCAGCTGTTAATCCGTTGGCAGAGGAAAGAGAGTGAGTATCGCTGACGGGGCAGTAAGAGTTTTTTCCGTACTCAAGGAAGGAGCCTTACTGCCTGAATATCAAACATCCGGTTCCGCCGGCGCAGATTTACATGCGTATTTGGCTGAACCGGTAACGCTGAAGCCGATGGAGCGTAGGCTTATCCCGACGGGGTTATTTGTTGAATTGCCTGCAGGCTATGAATTGCAGGTACGTCCGCGTTCGGGACTTGCGTTAAAGCATGGCGTCACGGTACTCAATACTCCCGGCACGGTGGATTCCGACTACCGTGGAGAACTGTGTGTGCTGTTGATAAATTTTGGCAGCGAACCCTTTACCGTACAAAACGGCGATAGAATTGCGCAGGCAGTCGTGGCTCAGGCGGTACAGGTGAGCTTTGTGCAAACTGATGCACTTTCAGAAACCGGACGGGGTGTCAATGGATACGGTTCAACCGGCATCGCATAAATTGATATAACGGTATATAAGATGATCGGTATGAGGCAAAAGCAACTTTTTTTGTATATTTTAAAAGAGATGTTGCTGTATTTTTTTGTCTGCTTTTTGTTTTTGTTCTTTATTTTTTTTGTCAATAATATTTTGCTGTTGGCAAGCGATGTCTTATCAAAACATGCGCCTTTTAAGGATGTCGCATTATTGATGTTGTATTCGCTTCCTGCGGTTATCGCAAATGCCGCTCCCTTTGCAGCTCTAATCGGTATATTAATGGGGCTCGGGCGCTTTGTCAGTGATTTGGAATTCCTTTCTATGAACGCGCTTGGTGTGTCGCCTCGCTTTCTGATGTTGCCTGTGTTACTGTTCGGTTTAGTTGTTTCGGTTGTTTCCTTTTTTACCAACGATGTATTGTTGCCTGTCAGTGCCATTAATTTTCGGCGAGTCTATTGGGATATTGCGACTTCAACTCCTGCACTGGAGCTTTCTTCTTATTCCGTAAAGCGCAATCATAATGCGGTTGTTGTAACGGGATTAATACAGGATGGTAAAATCCACAATCTTTTGATTGTGGATAAAAATGCAGATAAAGCATTTCGCATACTCGGTACACAGGCTGCAGAGATTGAAAAATCCAATGATCCTTCAATCGTGATGTCGCTCAAAATGCTGCTACCACATCTTCTCATTTTAGATCCTTCCGACAAAAAAAAATATGATGCAGTAAACGGCGAAACGGTAACCTACAACGTGCTTGCAAAGAGTATTAGGTCTTCTTATTTTAATACGATCGGTCCGTCCGAAATGTCTTCATTTGATCTTTATAAGGATATAAAGGAAAAACAAACACAAAACGAAGATAGGAGAACACTCAATTTGTATTGGATGGAGTTCCATAAGAAGTTTTCCTTTCCTTTCGGTGCCTTCTTTTTCGTGCTGCTTGCCTTTGCTATCAGCAGTGCCGGTAAGGTACACAATCAAGGTGCGGGTTTTGTGTTAGGCCTTTTAATTGCTGTTGCATATTGGGCATTGTTTATGGGCGGGCAGACACTTTGTTTACGGCTTGATTGGAATGGGACGGTTGCCATGTGGGTTCCTAATATTATGGTATTTGCCGCTGCTATTGTACTGCTGGGGAAAAAGTTATTCAGATGAAGATTCTTCAACGATATTTAATCCGACTCTTTTTCCCCGTCTTTGTGATAACGATTTTATTTTTTATTTTACTGCTCCAGCTTGGTGATCTATTCCTCAATTTGCCACAGTATTTACAAAATCAAGCACGCTTTATTACGCTGCTTCGGGTGATGTATTTGTATTTTCCAAAATGTGTCTCGTTTGCAATGCCGCTTTCGGTTTTATTTGCGAGTTCGTATACAATGGGGAATATGTACGCAAAAAATGAACTTACCTCGATCTTTGCCTCTGGTATGCCGCTTGCCGTATTGGTGGCGCCGCTTGTATTGTGTGGATTTTTGCTATCGATTGGGATGTTTTATTTTGAGGATCGTATCTTAATCCACTTTCAGCGGCAGAAAATTGCACTGGTAAATTCCATCTTGGAACCTCAACAGAATTTGAATAGCAGCGATTTGGTTATTTTATCCGATTCGGGAAAAATCGTGTATTTTGCCGATTATTATGATGATACTCAAAAGGAGTTGAATAATATATTGATTGTTGTGCGTACCGAATCGGGAGATATTTCTACTGTCATAAAAGGTGAATCTGCACACTGGCAAATCGATCATTGGGAGGTGACGGATAAGGCTGTCTACACTTTTACTGGCGAGAATGGTGTGCTTTATCAAGATTCAATCGATGAGAAACTTTTTTCCGAACCTCCCGAAACCTTTCAACGGAATATTACATCTATTGATGAGATGACTATTGCACAGGCAAAACTCTTTATCGACAATTTAAAAAAAATGGGGTTACCCTACCATGAATACCTTTCGCAATATTACCGTCGTTTTTCATTCCCGTTTACAACGTTCATCGTTTTGTTTTTTTCCGTTTCTATTGGAGGTCGCTTTAAAAAAAATATCCTGCTGATGAGTTTACTTTTTAGTTTAGCCCTTGCAATTCTCTATTATGTAACCGAGATGATGACCATGCTTTTTGCAAAATGGGAGTATATCTCTCCGCTTGCCGGTGCGTTCCTCCCTCTTTTAATTTTTACGGTGTTGAGCGTCGCAATGCTTAAAATAGCGCGTACGTAAAAATCATACCTGCTAAACTTCCGTTCCAGAACTAACCCCTAGAATTACGGCGGGTTCTTAGGGTAGAACCCTAAGCCGTTATTTTTCTTTTTAGGGGCCGTAGGGGGCATTTTTCTTTTTATCGGAAAAAAAGAAAAATACCCCCTACTTGACTTTGAATTTGGAGACTTCTACAACTAAATTCTCAATACTTTGTTTATTCTGCTGCGTAATACCGTTAACTTCCTGTACCGCATTGTTGATTTGTACGGCACCGGAAGCCATTTCGTTCATACTGTCGGTAATAACACGGGTAAGGTTATCCAGTTTTCGCATTTCTTCCGCGACACCTTCGCTGCCCTTCAACATTTCAGCGGAGCCTGCTTGTACCTCCAACGTTACCATATTGATGTTTTTGATCGCGGTAAGTACTTCTCTACTGCCGTGCTCTTGTTCGCGCATTGCTTCGGTAAGGCTGTTACTCATCTCTTTAACCTGTTCGGCAAGGGTAAAGATTGTATTGAATTTTCCTTCGACGATTCTGGAAGAATCTGCAAGC
This sequence comes from Treponema sp. OMZ 803, assembly GCF_024181165.1. Classification (NCBI taxonomy): domain Bacteria; kingdom Pseudomonadati; phylum Spirochaetota; class Spirochaetia; order Treponematales; family Treponemataceae; genus Treponema; species Treponema sp. OMZ 803. Next base: position 728,604 of record NZ_CP051195.1, read on the forward strand.
GTTTCAATCTCACCCGATAGCGTTTTAAGAGTTGTTGTTATCGTTTTGCCTTGAGCAGCTGAATCTTCGGCAAGTTTGCGGATTTCATCTGCGACGACAGCAAAGCCTTTACCTGCTTCGCCTGCGTGTGCGGCTTCTATTGCAGCATTCATTGCCAGCAGGTTTGTTTGCGATGCAATATGTTGAATAACGCTTGATGCTTCTATCAGAGACCCCGATTCTTCGGCAATCTTTTTGGTAACCGTATTGGAGGTTATCAATGTGTTTTTCCCGTCTCCCGTAGCACCGGTAAGGCTTCTGATAGCTTCATCGGTTCTACCGAGCGTTTGGCCAATGGATGTGATGTTTGCAACCATTTGTTCTATTGATGAAGAAGATTGCGCAACACTCGCTGCCTGCGTTTCGATACTACCGTTTAGCTGCTTAATGGTGCGGACAATCTCTTCGATAGTCGCTGCCGTTTCGGTAACACTTGCTGCTTGAGTAAGCGTTTGTTGTTTAACGCTTTCGATATTTGCATTTATTTGATGTACAGCGCTTGCCGTTTCGGTCATGTTGCTTGCAAGCTCTTCGCCGACATTTTGCATAACCTCTGAGCTATCTTCGACCGCTTTAACCGATGTACCGATCTTCTCTATTGTCTGATTAAAGTAATTTGAAAGATCCGTTATTTCGTCATGTCCTGCAACCGGTAAGCGTACCGTTAAATCACCTTCTCCTTGCGCTATATCTTTTAACGCCTCTACTGCTGCCTTTATCGGCTTTACTATTTTGTATGCAGTAATATACACGACAATAATTGCGAGTATTAAGATTATGGCCGTAATGGTATACAGCACTTTTTGCATAACCGTTATACTGCCTAAAAATTCATATATAGGAGCGGCAACGATAATCCGCCATCCGGTATTTGCAATTATTCCGAAAGCAGCTATTTGTTTTTCGCCATCCCAATCATAGAACCCTACATCCGGTTCTGTGGATTGCAGTGCTTTTTTTTCGAATGCTGCTATTTCGACAAAGGAAGGATCGCTTTTCGCTTTTTCCATACTGTTTTCTTGGGATTTTACCGCCTCAATGTCGGAATCTCCTATAGTATTGCCGGAAAGTCCTATGACATAGCAGTCGCCTGTCTTTCCAACTACAATATCGGATATCATATTGGAAAGCCCTGCAGCATAGACACGCGCATATAACACTCCGATGATATGTTTTTGGTTGTCATAAATAGGAACGGAAAAAAATACAAAAAGTTCTTTGTCGGCGCGAGAAATAATCGGTTCGGTTACATAAGCTTTGCCGTTGATGGCCGATTGGTAGTATGACCGATCGGAAATATTTAATTGATTGCCGTCAGTGATCCATGCATTTCCTATACGGTCGCAAATACCGAACGCATTGATTTCCGAATTGCTAAATGCAAGTTCATTGGCAAGAATAGCCGCTTTTTCTTCATACGAAATGTCTTCTCTTAATACTTCCTGCCGCGCAATAGCTGCAAGCGTAGTAAAAAAAGAATTGATACGTTCATCTATCAGTGAGGCAGTATCTTTCGCCTTTTCGGTAAGTTGCAGACGGACTTTTTCCAGTAGCGCCTTTTTTGAAATCGTTATTGTTGTAATACCTAAAATGGAAATTACAAGCAGTATTAGCAACCCGAATATACAGATAAGCTTACGGCGAATTGAAAAATATTTTCGGGGATGATAATGGTTTCTTTCATTTGTGTCAAGCCTCTCAAATAAAGTCTTCCTAAATATCGATTCTTTCGGCTATATATAATTTATATTGATATTTAAGAGGGGGTAATTATATCCGTAAATATACTCTTGTGCAAGAGAGTCGCCATTCTTTTTTAACCGTAAATATTGAGGGTATGCTATAAAGGGAGACTGTTTATAAAGAATGAAGAGTTTACGTTTCTTTCTTTTTTACGGCAATCTGATCGATACGCTGTCCGTTCATGGTGAGTACCGTACAAACGTAGGAGCCGGTATCGATGCTGTCGCCCAGTCGAGGGATGGTGCCGAGCCGCGCAAGCAAATAACCGGCAAGGGTGTAGTATTCTTCGGTAGGGGGGCGTTCAATATCATTTAAAAGTCCGAGTGCCTGTATTTCGTCAAGACTCACCTGTGCATTGATAATAATACTGCCGTCAGCTTGCCTAATGGATTGTGAGCCTATATGGCTTGCTGTTTGGATGCTTCTATTAAACAAGCCCTCTAACAAACCGCCTTTGGTTATAAAGCCTTCAATGCCACCGTATTCGTCAATAACGCAGGCTGCATTTACCTTACGGTCGTTTAGTAATTCGAGTGTATGTTTAACGTTTTGTGATTCGGGGATGAACAGCGGTTTTGTTAAAATCTTTTGCAGATTCGGAGGCGGTATTTCAAGCCTGCTCTGTAAATAATCCCGTGCACTAACAATGCCGATAACTGCATCAATCTTACCTGCACATACCGGAAAGTAGTCAAAATTTTTGTGTGTCTTTATCAATGTAAGGATATCCTGACTTCTATCCGTAATATCGATCCATACAATATCGGAGCGGTAGGTCATGCAACTACCGATTTTTCGTGTATATGCAGGCTCTCTCTTTCCTTTTTCCTGATACTGCGGCGGTAATGGGATATTCATACGGTATGTGCAGCACAAAAAATGCAAAGCATAAGGTTCGACTAGTATCGATTATAAACTGAGATCGACAAGAGCTGCAGTCCGTGCCGTACTGGCATAGATACTTTCTTTATGCGCATAAGGCCGTTTCAATGATGCTATTTGCTGCCGTAAACCGGTAATATGCGTTTGCAGGAGCTCACGGTTTCTCTTATTCTGAGCCAAAACTCGTTTTTGCAAGTCATCTAAATCCGTTTTAAGATGTGGAATATCAGAATGTTCATTTTTGCAAATATTGGTATACATATATTCCAGCGGATCGATTACTTTTTGAATAGTAAATATTTCGGCAATAATAGATTCTTCCAATTCCGTGTGCTGTAGGACAGCATCGGCATTCTCATCGGAAATACTTTTTTCTTGTTTTTCTAATACTGTAAGATATTCGCGGAATTTAAGCCGCTGTTGCTCTAACAACGACCTGAATCGTTTGAGAACCGCAACCCGTTCGGCAATTTCAGAATCGTTAAGTTTGGCTGTATGCATAACCCTATCCTGCTATATTGACGCCCGAAACTACCGGTTTTATTTCTGTTGCAGCGGCGGCTGTTGAGTTTACAACATGATGCCATGCCTCACGCAGTTCTTCCATCATGCCGCGTACCGTTATAAGCGGTTGCGGATCCTTTTGTATATTCGCTTGAAAAAGCTGTTGGTTGAAAAAGGAGTAAAGCGATAATAGATTTTCAGCAATTTCTCCTCCTTCATCCATATTTAAAGCCGCCATTAGCTCGGTAATAATATCTTGTGCTTTTAATATATACTGGTGGATGCGCTCAATATTCTCCGCTTCGATTTTTCCGCCAGGCATGCCTTCAATGGCAAGGGTAATATTTTTAATTCCCTCATCGTACAGCATAATGATTAGAGATCCCGGACTCGCCGTCTTTACCCGTGTCTCTTTATATGCCGTTAAGGCTTGACTGTTATAACTCATTTTTAATCCCCCATGCGATCGCGTGTTCCTTCTATCTTATCGGCAAAAGAAACGGTCTGTTGAGCTCTTGAGTGAAGAATCTTTCGCATTCCTTTATGGGAAGCCCCAAATATCGCAGCTTTTAGAAACGCCCCCTATATCTTAAACTTTCTAACCTCAGCAGCAAGATTTTCGATGCTTACTGTGTTTTCTTGCGCAATACCGTTAACTGCTTGTACAGCATCACCAATCCGTTCGGAAGCGGCAACCATACCGTGCATATGTTCGCTGATGCTCAGTGTTATTTGATTTAACCGCTGCATTTCTTGTGCGACCTGCTCTCCGCCGCGCAGCATCTCGGCGGAAGCATCGCGGACACCGCCGGTAACTTCGTTAATATTCCGAATTGCCGCCAACACTTCGCGGCTTGTATTCTCCTGTTCGGCCATTGCGGTAACAATTTGTTCTTCTTGTTGAGAAATTTGGTTGACCGATTCATATACTTCAACAAAGCTTTTTTCTGCTCCGGCTCCGGCGGTGGTTAAGTTGCTGATTATTTGTATTGCATCCTTTATAACGGTACCGATCTGTTTTCCTTGTGTATTTGATTCTTCGGCAAGTTTGCGGATTTCGTCGGCAACAACTGCAAAGCCTTTACCTGTTTCTCCGGCATGGGCCGCTTCGATTGCCGCATTCATAGCCAATAAGTTTGTTTGGCTGGCAATATTTTGGATAACCTGGCTTGCTTCCAAAAGCGCTTCAGTTTTTTCGGCAATTTGCCCGACAACCTCATTGGCATACCTTACTCGGTGTTTACCGTTTTTAGTTTGATCATAAACCGTCTTGATAACCGTATTATTCTTTCCGAGGCGGTCTGAAACGGCGCCGATATTTGCGACCATTTCTTCTATGGCGGCTGATGATTGTGCAACGCTTTCCGCTTGTCTTTCAATACTTTGATCCAGCTGCTTGAGTCTTTTAATGACCTCTTCAATTGTTGCAGCCGTTTCGGTTACGCTCGCGCTTTGGTCTACCGTTTGATTTTGTACTAATGCAACGCTTTTTTCTATTTCTTGTGCCGCCATTTCAGTTTCTGCCATATTTCCGGCAAGTTTTTTGCCGACCGTTTGCATAGTGCCGGTGTTATGTGAAACTGCCTCTATAACCGATCCGATTCTTTCAATGGTTTGTTCAAAGTATTGGGAGAGTTCGGCTATCTCGTCGTTCCCTTCGACCGAAAGATGAACGGTTAAATCGCCCTCCGCTATGGACATGAGCGCATGGATAACTTTTTTGACCGGCTTTATAATAAATTTTCGGGTAAATCCGGTAATTGTTACTACAAAAAGGCAAAGGATTACAATGAGAATAATCGCTGTTTTAAGGAAGAAATCCGTTCTTCTTGTTAAAGTATGTTCGATTGAAAAACAGAATTTTGCATATCCGATTCTTTGTCCAGAAAAGTCTTTTAGCGGATAATAGGCAAAGGCATCGTTTTTTTCAGTGCGAATCATTCCGTCATCGGGCAATGTTTCCGTGATTTGTGCAGCATCCGAATCAACTTTGCTTTCAAAATTGGAACCGATGAGCTGATAGGTATTATCCAAGGTACGAGCAATAACCGCTACTTTTAAGCCGTCTTTTAATACTTCCGGTGTTGTCGTTAGAACGAATTGGTCGATAAATGCCGTATTTACCGCACCGCCGTATTCTACGGTTCCGAGCATTCGTCTTGCCGTATCGAAAAGCGGCCGTACGACTCTAAAACCCAGATCGTTTACCCCAACTTCAAGGCCGTAAATTTCTTTTTTTTGTGTTTGGGCGGCTACGATGGTCGCTCTAAAAGAAGAAAGGTCGTCGCCGAATTTTGCAGGATTCTGAACGCGAAGAAAAGAGACTGCCGACGGCGTATGAAAATGGAATTGCTGCGCTCTATATTTTTGCTTTATATCGGTAAAAATCGGCTGCGTTAACTCCAGCAGCTTTGCTCTGTCCCGTGAAGCAAAGGCTTGAACAATATTTTGATCCCGAGCGATATCGTCTAAAAGGATGCGGCCGACAAGCGAATAACTATTTAATTCGTTATAAAATGCAGAATATTTAAGATCTGCAGTTGCTTTAATTTGATTTTCCGAAAACTGTGTGATGCTCCGCCAATCCTTATAGGCAATAATCCCATACTGAAGCAGTAGCAGCATGATAGTAACAATGAGCAGTTTCGTACCGATGGACCGAACCTGTTTTTTACTGAAATGCAGTCGTTGAAAATGAGCGTTGTTTTTGATCATACTGTGGTGGTCTCCTTTGCAAGACTTTTATGTGAACTTTATACGAATAGTGTCAATGTGACAATCGGTATATTAATCAAAGAGAAAGTAGTTGAGATGGAAATATGAGTAGGAAAGAATTGTTGTTGTGTGCCACAGCGGATGAAGGGAGTCGAACCCTCGTCTCCAGCTTGGAAGGCTGGGGTAATAGCCGTTATACGACATCCGCAAAAAATATGAAGCTACTATACCGGAAAACACCTGATATGTCAATCGGAATCTTTATTTTTTATACGGTAGATTCCGGTATTTACCGAAGTCTGCCGTATAAGAGGCATCTTAAAAGACTTTTTCGGTTTTTTAAGATGCTTGCGTACTTATTCGTGCGGAAGGTTTAATACCCGCCGTCCTCGGCAACGCTCTGCGCCGTAACAAAGGGTATTAAAGCCGACTGCAACCACCTTATAGAACATACCGTGTGAAACGTTGAGCACGGTACCCCGGTGCTTGCGTCGGGGTTGTTGATTTTTTACTCATAGTCGATTTCTAAGACACTTTCGTTGACGTATTCCTCTTGCATATAATACGATCTCCGGCCAGGAATATTGTTACCGTTTACCTTCCACAGTACTGCAGAACCGTCTACTGTGCGGAAGATGAGTACATCGCCTTTTTCTCGCTGACCGGGCGCAATAGGTGTCTTATCATACAGTTTTGTACACCGTATCTTTGAAGAATCGAATTTCAACTCTAACCTTTCTGCAATTTTTTCCGTATAGTCGAATCGAAGGTCAGAATCTTCCTTGTCGACCCTATAAAAGCCAGAATTTCCCATATGCAGTAACCCATCAGTGCCATTGACCGTCCAAGAATCGACCATCTTTCCGGCAGGAAGTTTGGCGATACACATGAGATTATCATGCTCGTAAACAGTACCACCGTCAGCTATCGGTATATCGGGGGTGGTATCTGAACCAAAGAATCTAAAGCATTTTATTTTGGAAGAATCAAAGTGTATGGTCGCTTGTGCCGCCGTTTTTTCTATATAAGCAACGGTGATAGGGCCGCTTTGTATAGCATAAGTATCTACGGTGTAATGGAATATCCATGGGAGTGCCCCAGTTGGCTCGTTGCCGTTGACAGTCCAGCTTTTAACTGTCTGTCCGGCGGGTAGATTTATCGCTATAAAGGATAGAGCGTCATTTTCATACACGACGCCACCTGTGTTAACAGTAGTACTGTCTTTCTTGCATTCTATTTTTGAAGGATCAAAATGTATAACTGTTTGTGCTGCTGTTTTTTCCGTATAGTCAATGGAAATAGTACCGCTTTGCACGTCTTCAGCCTTTACGGTATAATCAAACTGTGTACCTGTTGTATTCGTTGCCACACCGTTGACAGTCCACTTTTCAACCGTCTGTCCGGTAGGCAGCAGCGTCGACGCAAAACTCAGCCGGTCATTTTCATATACCGCAGCTCCTGTATTAAGAGGTCTGCGGTTTTTCCAGCAGGTCATTTTAGAAACATCGAACTGAATAGTAGTTTTCCATTGTGCGTAGAGCGTAGTGGCCGTGGTAACGGTATCCGTTGCAAAGTTCCATGGCGTCGTACATTCTTTTTCTTTATACCAGCCGCCGAAAGCAAAGGGTGTCTTTTCCGGATTATCCGGTTGTGTAACCGTTTTACCGTGTTCTACCTCAAGCGGTGCTACCGCAGAGCCTCCTTGTGCGTCAAAGGTTACCGTATATTTTTTTAATGTAAACGTTACCGTTACCGTGCTGTTTTTTGTTACCGTGAGCTTTGTCGTCTTATTATCCGGTTCAGCCGTTGCATCTCCTGTCCAGCCGGAAATGTCATAGCCGATATTCGGTACGGCAGTAAACACGAGGACGGTGCCTTTTTCTATCTTTTTTCCTGAGGTAAGGGACGTACCGTCTGTAGATTTTGCACTTATTGAGCCTCCTGTTGCGGGATTGGCACTATAAGTAATAGTGAATAATTCTGTTGCAGGAGCAACAGGAGTCCATTTTGCAAATAATGTAATGTTCGCGGTAACGGTATCGGTTGCAAAGTTCCACGGCGTTGTACATTCTTTTTCTTTATACCAGCCGCCGAAGGTAAAAGAAGCTTTGACCGGATTATCCGGTTGTGTAACCGTTTTACCATGTTCAACCTTGAGTGACGTTACCGTAGAGCCTCCCTGCGCGTCAAAGGTGACCGTGTAGAACGCTGGGGTTGGATTGAGGCCTTTACAGCTAAGAAAAACGCTTAATCCTGATGCCATAAGAAGCAGGAGGAGAATGCTTCGTAACATTTTTCGTATCTTCATAATGATACTCCTTTATTATTTTTAATGAAATTTCTTCCATAATACCTTAAAGTCAAGCGTATGATTCCATTTTGCTGCCGGATTCGATATACTCTATAGTATGATTAAAGCATGTATTTTTGATTTGGATGGAACATTGACCGATACCGTCCGGACACTCGCTTATTTTGTCAATACCGAGACGGCAAAGCACGGATTACCGCCTGCGCCGGTGGAACAGTTTAAGTATTTTGCGGGAAACGGCGCACGGACGCTTATTCATAGAGTTTTGGCATATCACGGCGTTACGGATGCTGCGCTAGAAAACAGTATTTTACAGGATTACAACGCAGCCTATGATGCCGATTTTTTACACCTCTGCTCTTTGTACGACGGCGTTGCCGATATGATACAAGAGTTGCATGGCAGGGGGATTCAACTAGCAGTTCTTTCGAACAAACCGCAGCCGACTACGCAAAAAATCATCAAAGCTTTTTTTGATGAGGACACATTTTCTGTTGTTTTCGGACAGCGGGAAGGGGTTCCGCTCAAACCGGATCCTGCCGGCGTATTTGAGATTTTAGGTCTTTTACACCGCCAAAAACAGGAATGCCTCTACATCGGCGATACTGCCGTTGATATAAACACTGGAAAAAGCGCAGGCTTGACAACCGTCGGTGTCCTGTGGGGCTTCCGCGGCCGTGCCGAACTGGAAGATACCGGTGCAGCGCATATAATCGCAAAGCCGCAGGAGCTGCTCCCGCTTGTAACCGCAATCCGGTAATTAGTCTTTTTTCAAAAATAGCATAAGTGCAATCGTGCAGATAATGACATATCCGGCAATGCTGTAACGGTCGGGAACTTCGTGGAACAGTAAAAAACCGAACGCTGCGGCAAATAGGATTTGAGTGTAGTCGAAAACCGCGATATTTTTTGCCGGTGCATAAGAATACGCCGCGGTAACGGTAAATTGCCCTCCTGCGCCTGCTGCACCGGTTGCAATCAGCCAGAAAAGCTGCTGTAAGCTCATCGGCGCAAAACTGTAGAGGAAAAAAGGCAATAACATCAGCATGGAAGCAGCCGAAAAGAAGAACACTACAAATGTACCGGATTCTTTATGCGTTAACAGATAGCGCACACAGGTATATGCACCGCCTGCACAGAGGCCGCCGAAACATGCCACTGAGGCTGCAAAGATATGACCCGATCCGGCAAAAGCAGGCTTGATAATTAAAAGGCTTGCGGCAAATGCACAGACGGCTGCAAGAAGCCGGGTAAAACGTATGCGCTCTTTTAAAAACAGAAACGAGAAAAAAATGGTAAAAAACGGTGCAAGCTTTGCCAAGATAGAAGCATCGGCAAGCGCTAAGTGACTGACGGCATAGAAATTGGAAACTAAACCGGCAGTGCCCAATACCGCCCGCAATATAAGGAAGGGCATATTTTTTTTCTGCGGCAGCACAAATTGACGGTTCTTTATTAAAACAAAGAGTGATGTACAACAGGCAATACTGTTCCTAAAAAACGCTTTTTGGATAGACGGCAAGTCGCCGGAAAGCTTTGCGCATAAATTCATTACAGTAAAAAAGAAAGCCGAACAAATGATGCACAAGATCCCTTTTTGTGCGGATGTCAATCGAATACTCATAATACCGGTAAAGTATAGCAGAAAGAAAGATAATTGAAAATTGCTTCGTGTGAGTATTTGCATTGTCAGCTGTTTTTAGGTTAAATAATTTTAACACTTTCCTTTTTGCATAAAAATACTATTTTACTCATAGTTTTTCTCTATTTTTTGTATATTTATGCATATTGTGCTTGACATTTTTTGTATAAGGCCTTAGTATCAAATTAACGGTTGTTTTTAATATACATTTTAAAAGCTGCCGAATGTAGGAGGTGTCGCGTTATGATATCCTTACACTATCAAAAGGAGATAACTATGAAAAAAAGAATGTATGCCGCATTTGTTTTGTTGTCTGCCGTACTCTTGAGCCTATCCATCTTAGGGTGTAGCAAAAAAACGGAAACAAAACCGGAGAAAGTCGAGTCGGATGGTAACGGAAAAAACGCCTCGTACCATATCGGTATTGTAACGGGAACCGTCTCCCAATCCGAAGATGATCTCCGCGGCGCCGAAAAACTGATAGAAATGTACGGTTCCGCAAAGACCGGCGGTATGATTCAACATATCACCTATCCTGACGATTTTATGTCGCAGCAGGAAACGACTATTACACAGATTGCCGCTCTTGCGGACGATCCGATGATGAAGGCCATTATCGTCAATCAAGGAATTCCCGGAACTGCAGAGGCGTTTAAGCGCGTTCGAGAAAAACGTCCCGACATATTGTTGTTTGCAGGAGAACCGCATGAAGACCCGCTGGTTATTCAAGCTGCGGCTGATATGGCGATAAGCAATGACTTTGTATCCCGCGGATATACGATTATTTGGGCGGCAAAGGAGCTCGGTGCAAAGACATTTGTGCATATTTCTTTCCCACGGCATATGTCCTATGAAACGCTCGGCCTTCGCCGCCAAATTATGGAAGCCGCATGTAACGATACCGGGGTGAAATTTGTGTTTGAGACCGCTCCCGACCCGACCAGCGATGTCGGCGTTGCGGGCGCTCAGCAATTCATCCTTGAAAAGGTTCCGCAGTGGATTGAAAAATACGGCAAAGAAACTGCATTCTTCTGTACGAACGATGCACATACGGAGCCGCTCTTAAAGCAGCTTTTACAGTACGGCGGCATCTTTGTTGAAGCAGACCTTCCTTCACCGTTAATGGGGTATCCGGGCGCCCTTGGTATCGACCTTACCGAACAGGCAGGGGACTTTGCCGCTATCTTAAAGAAGGTTGAGCAGTCCGTTATCGACAAGGGCGGAGCGGGCCGGTTCGGTACGTGGGCATACTCCTATGGCTTTACCGTCAGTGCCGGTTTGGGTGAATATGCCCGCCGCATTATCGACGGCGAAGCGGAGAAAGGCAGCCTTGCTGATTTGTCAAAAGCGCTGGGTGTCTTTACTCCCAATGCACGGTGGAAGAGCGCATACTATACGGATGCAAATACCGGTGTGCGTGCAAAAAACCAAGCGTTAGTATTTATGGATACTTATATTCTCGGAAAAGGCTTTTTGTCGACAACCGAGCAAGAGGTACCGCAGAAATACTTGAATATGAAATTTAATAAATAGTAGAGAATGGAAACTATTTAAAAAAAGCCTCCTCAGCAGAACGGGTACATGGAAAATTTTGAAGTAAACCTGTTCCGAAACGGAAGTTGCGGAATAGGTTACCTTGAATGCGTGTACCCGTTTTTTTTATCGATAGCAAAGAGGAAACATTGAGATCGGATATCTCTATTGTTTATAAGGATGATAGAAGTTTATGAATAATGATGAAGTTATCTTATCCATCGATCATATTACGAAGGAATTTTCAGGAACGCCCGTTTTGCAGGGGGTGAGTTTTGATGTCCATGCGGGAGAGGTGATTGGGCTGGTAGGAGAAAACGGAGCCGGAAAGACAACGCTGATGAGCATCCTGTTCGGTATGCCGGTGATTGCCGAAACGGGCGGATACGGCGGAACGATTCGGCTGCAGGGCAAAGAGGTCGTGTTCAAAACGCCGTTCGACGCTCTCGGTGCGGGCGTCGGGATGGTGCATCAGGAATTTTCGTTGATTCCGGGTTTTTCTTCCGGTGAAAATATTATGCTGAACCGCGAGCTCGAACAGGAAAGCATTATCTCCGACCTCTTTGGGCCGCGGCTTACAACGTTAAACCGCAAAGCGATGCGCGAGCGGGCGCAGCAGCGGCTTAACCAACTCGGGGTTTCGATTAGTGCAAAGACGCTCATTTCCGAAATGCCGGTCGGGCATAAGCAGTTTACCGAAATCGCCCGCGAAATAGACCGCGATAATGTGCGGCTTTTGGTGTTGGATGAGCCGACTGCCGTCCTCACTGAATCGGAGGCGGAGGTTCTGCTCAAATCCATCAAAGCATTGGCGGAGAAGGGCATCGCGGTTATCTTTATTTCCCATCGCTTGCACGAAGTTATGGAAATTTGCGACCGGGTTGTCGTATTGCGCGACGGTGTTTCAATCCAAGACACGGAAACCGCAAAAACGGATATGCAGGCGATTGCGGCCGCGATGGTCGGAAGAAAGGTTGAAGGGCAGACGGCCGAAAGAACGGCGCGTCAGTTTGACGAAACCATCCTCGAGGTAAAACACCTGTGGGTGGATATGCCGGGAGAGCTGGTTGATGATGCAAGTTTCTCCGTTAAAAAGGGAGAGATATTCGGTATCGGCGGTTTGGCGGGGCAGGGAAAAATCGGTATCCCCAACGGTATTATGGGGCTGTTCCGTGCGGGCGGTGAGGTTATCTTTAAAGGCAAGCCGCTCGACATCAGCAAAACCTCAAAAGTGCTTTCGGAAGGGATTGCCTTTGTTTCCGAAGATCGGCGCGGCGTCGGCCTTTTGTTAGATGAAAGTCTTGACTGGAATATCGCCTTTACCGCTATGCAGGCAAAACATAAATACTTAAAAAAATATCTGGGCGGGTTAATCACCGTCCGCGACGAAAAGGCAATGAAGGCGCTTGCCGACGAGTATATCAAGATGCTGCAAATTAAATGCACCGGTTCCCAGCAAAAGGCGCGGGAGCTTTCCGGCGGTAATCAGCAAAAGCTGTGTTTGGCAAAAGCCTTTTGTCTGGAGCCCGATTTGCTCTTTGTTGCGGAGCCGACGCGGGGTATTGATGTCGGCGCTAAAGCGCTGGTGTTGGAAGCAATCCGCACGTTAAATAAAGAAAAAGGCGTTACCGTTGTGATGATTTCGAGTGAACTTGAAGAGCTGCGGTCTGCATGCGACCGTATTGCGGTCGTATTCCAAGGCAAGGTTGCGCATATACTGCAGCCGTCCGAAGATCCGGCGGAGTTTGCGCTTTATATGGCAGGAGTAAAATAGATGGAACAGTTAAAAAAACAACTTGCGGCATTCGGATGGCCGCGCATTATCATTTTCTTGTTTTTATTGTCGCTGTTTATTGCGGCTCCTTTTGTCAATGTCAGTATCGGCGCTTCCCTGTCGGATACGATAAACCGCTTCGGTATGAATGCCCTCTTGGTGCTTGCGATGGTGCCGATGGTGCAGGCAGGCTGCGGCCTTAACTTCGGGTTATCGCTCGGCGTTATCGGCGGACTGCTCGGCGCAACGCTCGCAATGGAACTGAACCTAACCGGATGGGCTGGCTTTTTTTCAGCCGTCTTATTCACGGTACTGATATGTGCGGTGATCGGCTATGCTTACGGTAAACTTTTGAATCTGATTAAAGGCGAAGAGATGACTATCGCTTTGTATGTCGGCTTTGCTGCGGTTATGTTCATGTCGATTTTATGGCTGCTGTTGCCGTACACCAATCCGACGATGGTGTGGGGTTATGCGGGAAAAGGTTTACGTACAACCATCACGCTCGAAGGATACTGGCTGAAAATACTGAACAATTTATGGGCCTTTAAAATCGGCGCTTTCGTGTTTCCGACCGGGCTTATTCTCTTTGTCTTTATCTGCTTTTTTATTATGAAGGTATTTATGAAGACACGGACGGGAACGGCGTTGACTGCGGTCGGTTCAAATCCAGAATTCGCACGGGCAAGCGGTGTAAATATCGACCGCGCGCGGATTATCAGTACGGTGTTGTCTACCGTTATCGGCGGTGTCGGGATTTTGCTGTATCAGCAAAGTTTCGGCTTTATTCAGCTGTATCAGGCTCCGCTCTTTATGGCGTTTCCGGCGGTAGCGGCTATTCTGATCGGCGGCGCCTCGGTCAATAAGGCGTCGATTTTAAACGTAATGCTGGGAACATTTTTGTTTCAAGGTATTTTAACAATGACTCCCTCCGTTATTAACAGTGTGTTGCAAACCGATATGTCGGAGGTTATCCGTATTGTCCTGTCAAATGGTATGATCTTATATGCACTGACGCGGAAGACGCAGGCGGCGAGGTAGATTATGGTATCGTCTAATATGCTTAAAAAAAAGTGGGAACATTTTTCCGCGGTAGATTTTATTCTGGATAATTTGGTATCCATCATATTTTTGGTTATTTCGTTCCTTGCCATTCCCGTGTCGGGGTTATCGGCGCACCATATTATCGCCGAAATTTTAACGCGGATCGGCAGAAATTCCTTTTTGGTGTTTGCGCTCATCCTGCCGATTATGGCCGGAATGGGTATTAACTTCGGGATGGTGCTCGGTGCAATGGCAGGGCAGATCGGCCTTATTTTTGCAATGGACTGGAGCATCGGCGGTATCTATGGGCTGGTATTTGCAGCCGGTATCGGGATGCCGCTTTCCATCCTGCTTGGGATTGTTGCCGGCTCGGTACTGAACCGTGCCCGCGGGCGGGAAATGGTTACCAGCTACATCCTCGGTTTTTTCTTTAACGGGATTTATCAGTTCTTTGTGCTGTACATCCTCGGGTCGGTTATTCCGATGCACAATAAGGCGATTATGCTTTCCCGCGGCTACGGGGTACGTAATACGCTTGAGCTGGCGCCCGTCCGGCAGATGCTCGATACGGCCATTCCGTTGACGATTGCAGGGTTTAAAATTCCGATCCTTTCGTATCTGATTATCATTGCGCTGTGTTTTTTTATCGTGTGGTTTAGAAAGACAAAGCTCGGACAGGATATGCGGGCAATCGGTCAAAATCAAGCGGTTTCGCTCGCCTCCGGTATTGCGGTTGAGCGGACACGGATTATATCGATTGTTATTTCGACGGTGCTTGCCTGTATCGGGCAGATTATCTTCTTGCAGAATATGGGAAACATGAGCACCTATAACGCGCATGATCAAACCGGTTTCTTTGCCGCCGCGGCAATCCTTGTCGGAGGCGCTTCGGTGAATAAGGCAAGTATTAGAAACGTCTTTATCGGCATTATCTTGCTGCACTTTTTGTACATCGTTACGCCGATGGCAGGACAGCACCTCTTTGATTCTGCGATGATCGGCGAATACTTCAGACAGTTTTCCGGCTATGCGGCGATTGCGTTATCGCTTGTTATGCACGCGGCGCGTAATCAAAAGAATGCGGAAAAACAGCGGGCTGCGCTGCGGGCCGAAAGCGGGAGGGCATAATGATTCGAGTACGTTCAAAAAAAGGTCAGCGGCTGGTAAAAATAGGCTTGGTCGTTTTTTACTTGCTCATTATGGCGCTTATGTTTTTATTCGGCCGCTCTCATACCGTACTGATAGATAACAATAGCGATCCGAACGGCGCATATAAAGCGATTGACGGTTGTACCATTTCGTTTAACGGTGAAAAGCCGATCGAGATGTTTAAGGGCGACCGCGATAAAATTATGCTGCGGGGGCAAACCCATCGCGTAAAGGTTAGCTTTTTTAACGGGCAAGAAGATGTTACCGGTACTATCACCGTTCCGCTTTTTGAAGATGCGGTGATGGTGTCAATTCCGGCCTTTACTAAAGGCGAAAATGCCGTCAGTCACTTTGAGCTGTACGCTCCGGCGGAAGAGTAGGGCGGTGATGGGTAACTTAAAATTATGAATTATGATTAGGTGCGCTTTCCTCACCTCTTATCATTTGCCCCCGTTTTTGCTATAGTTTGCGGTATGCCTCAAGATTTTGTTCATTTACACGTGCACTCCGACTATTCGCTGTTGGACGGCGCTTCTTCCATAAAGAAACTGATAACAACCGCTAAAAACCTCGGACAAACAGCCCTTGCGCTGACCGACCACGGCAATATGTTTGCCGCCTTACGCTTTTTTCGCGAATGCAAGGCGCAGGGGATAAAGCCGGTTATCGGCTGCGAAGTATATGTTGCGAACGGCAGCCGCTTCGCAAAGCCGGAGAATACCAATACCGGTGTCCGCAAATACTTTCACCTTATCCTGCTTGCCGAAACCGAAACCGGCTACCGGAATTTGATGGTGCTGTGCTCCAAAGGCTACACCGAGGGGATGTACTATAAACCGCGTATTGACGAGGAGCTGCTGACACAGTATTCGGAGGGGCTTATCTGCCTTTCGGCCTGTCTTGCGGGAGAATTACCGTCGCTGCTGTTGCAAGGTAAAAAGGCTGAGGCCGAAGCGCATGTCAGGCGTTACCGCAGCATATTCGGTATCGACAATTACTTTATCGAGTTGCAAAAGCATGGTATTGCCGACGAGGAGAAGGTTGCGCCGATGCTGATTGAGATTGCACGCAAGATAGGCGTGCCGATGGTGGTAACAAACGATGCTCACTATGCGGAGCAAAAGGATGCGGTTGCGCAGGATATCCTCCTCTGTATCGGCACAAAAAAGAACCGCTCCGACACTAACCGCATGAAGTTTGAAACCGATCAATTCTATCTTAAATCGGCAGAGGAGATGGAACAGCTCTTTCCCGGTTATCCCGAAATGCTGTCCAACACCTGCCGCATCGCGGAGCGCTGTAATTTTGACATTCCGCAGCCGGGGCCGCTTCTTCCCGTGTATCAGATACCGGAAGATTTTGCGACAAAAGAAGAGTATATCACCCACCTCGTGCACGAGGGCTTAAAAAAACGCTACAATCCCGTTACCGAAGAGATGACCCAACGTGCCGACTATGAACTCGGTATTATCATGAAGATGGACTTTGTCGGGTACTTTCTTATCGTATGGGACTTTATCAACTGGGCGAAGGAGCACGGCATTCCGGTCGGGCCGGGGCGCGGTTCCGGGGCGGGGTCCATTGTTGCCTATGCGATGCGGATCACCGACATCGACCCGCTCAAATATAAGCTGCTGTTTGAGCGCTTCCTTAATCCCGAACGTATTTCCATGCCGGACTTTGACGTTGATTTCTGCTTCGAACGGCGGCAGGAGGTTATCGATTACGTCCGCAGAAAATACGGTGATGAAAGCGTCGGTCAGATTATCACGTTCGGAACATTGAAGCCGAAAGCCGCAATCAAAGATGTCGGACGGGTTTTGGAAATTCCGCTCGGCGAGGTAAATGCCATCACTAAAATGATGCCCTCCGATCCCAAGCTTACGTTTGAAAAGGCCTTTGCGGATGTCCCCGAACTCGCCGAAATGCGTTCCGACCCGCGGTACACGGAGCTTTTTTCCATTGCGGAAAAGCTTGAAGACCTCAACCGGAACACGAGCCTTCATGCGGCGGGTATCGTTATCGGTAAAACGAAGCTGACCGATTATGTACCGCTGTACAAGGATTCCAAGACAGGCAAGACCGCCTCTCAGTTTACGATGGATTTAATAGAAGACTGCGGTTTGGTAAAGATGGACTTCCTCGGGCTTAAGACGCTGACGCTGATTAAGCATACGGAAGATCTCATCAAAAAGCGGGGAGGGGAGTACGCGAACTTCTCCATTGCGCAGATCGATGAACAGGATGCGGCGACGTTTAAAATGCTCGGCGAAGGAAAGTCCGCCGCGGTCTTTCAGTTTGAAAGTCAGGGTATGCAGAACATCTTGAAACGTGCAAAGCCCGATAAAATAGAAGACCTCATCGCGTTAAACGCTCTCTACCGTCCCGGTCCGATGGCCTATATCGATCAATTTATTGAATCAAAATTCGATGCATCGAAAATTCAATATCCCGACCCTTGCCTCGAAGACATATTGTCGGAAACCTACGGCGTTATCGTCTATCAAGAACAGGTTATGCAGGTTGCGCAGCGTATCGGCGGCTACAGCCTCGGTCAAGCGGACTTGCTGCGGCGCGCAATGGGAAAGAAGAAAAAAGAGGTTATGGAGAAGGAGAAAACGCGGTTTATCGAAGGCGCCGTAAAGAACAATTTTAAGGAAAAAGACGCCGACCGTATCTTTGAAATCCTGATTCCTTTTGCCGGTTACGGGTTTAACAAGAGTCACGCCGCCGCTTATTCGGTACTGGCGTACCAAACCGCCTATCTCAAGGCGAATTTCCCTGCGGAATTTATGGCGGCGAACCTCACCAACGAGATTACCTCGACGGATAAGCTGCCGGAGTATATCAGTGAAGCGAATAAGATGGGTCTTGCGCTCCACGCTCCCGACATCAATACCTCGGAAGAATATTTTTCGGTCTATGAGGGAGATATCGTATTCGGGCTGCTCGGGATTAAGGGGGTAGGGGAGCAGGCTGCCCGCGATATTGTCGCTGAACGCACCGCGCACGGCCCCTACAAGTCGTTTATCGATTTTCTCGACCGGCTGGACTTGCACACCGTGAATAAAAAGAACTTGGAAGTGCTTATCAAGACGGGGTGCTTCGATAAGCTCGGTCAGAACCGTTCCGAGCTGCTGGATAATCTTGAAGCGGCAATGGCGTTCAGCGCGCAGAAAAAAGCGGGATCGGCAGTCGGGCAAACCAGCCTCTTTGAGGACACCGGCATTAAAGAGTTTTCCGATTTTACCTTTAAGCAGGTCAACGATTTGCCTCAAAAGGAAAAGCTCCGTATCGAAAAAGAGCTGATGGGCTTTTATATTTCCGGCCATCCCCTCGATGAGTACAAAAAGGCGATTGACCGCAGCGCTACCTTGGAGCTGATTAATTTCCGGCGTGCGCAGAAAGAAAAGCTGTATACCATCGTCGGGATGATTACCGGTATCCGCCCCTATCAGACTAAAAACGGCAAGTGGATGGGCTTCGGCACCTTTGAAGACCGTACCGGCACCATCGATTTAACCTTCTTTTCCAAGGTGTGGGAAGAAAACCGCGCCAATGCGCTGCCTGAAACCGTCTGCGGCCTCATCGGGAAAGTAGACTGCTCGCGCGATACGCCGTCGTTCCTCGTTGAATCGATGGTGAGCATTGATGAGCTGAAAGAGCGTTCGATTAAAGAGGTGCACCTTGAACTTGATCCGCTCATCGAAACCGATTTACAGTTCCAGCCGCTCAAGGATTTCCTCTTTGGCGCACAAGGCACTTGCGATATTTTTATCCATATTACCGATAACGATACCGTCTATCAGGTGAAAGGCTCCTCGCAGCTGAAAGTATCCTCTTCCGATGAATTTATCGAACAGCTGGGGAAGCAATCTGGGGTTCTTCAGGTCTGGAAAGAGTAATCTTTTGAAAATATGCATACCGTCTACGGCGTTGCAGAGCGAATAACAGTCCTCGACGTGCAAAAAGCACGCCTGCGGGTGTTATTCGCTCTGCGCCTTGTATCCGGTACCACTATTTTCAAAAGCGCTGGAAAGGCGGGGCATCTACTGCGTCGCATCATGAAAAGTGTACGTCCGTGTACACTTTTCATGGCGAATTTCGGCAAAGCCGAAATATCGCTTCTGTTTAAACCAGCGGCATCCGTGCCGCTACTGAAAATCCTCAACGTATCAGAACGGACAAGGATGTCCGTGGTTCCATGCAGAAGCAAGTTTTTTGCCAAAAAAACTTGTCGTTGAAAAGCGTACACGGAAGTACGCTTTTCAACAGCCTGCGGTTAATTTTTGTTCGCGCCTTGTATCTGTACTGTCTATTTCAAAAGGCTTACGGAAGGGCTATATACCCGTATGCCGTTACTGAAAACAATCCTCGACGTATCAGAACCGCCATGGATGGCGGTGTTGCTGCACAGCAGCGTGTTTGCGCAGCAAACACGTAGGTAAAAATGTACAAGGAGGTACATTTTTACCGTGCCTGCGGTTAATTTTTGCTCGCGCCTTGTATCTGCACCGCCTATTTGCAAAAGGCTTACGGCAAAAAGCTTTTCAGAACGGACAAGGATGTCCGTGGATTGAGCAGTAGCGAGTTTTTCGCGAGAAAAACTCGTCGTTGACCAGTGTACAAGGAGGTACACTGGTCAACAGGCTATTTGCAAAAGGCTTACGGAAAAGGCGCAGCTACTTCGTCGCGAGGGCTTTACGGTTTGAATTTTAATCAGTATGTTATACGGAAATGCGATCGGTAAAATTTGCCGATTAATATGAGGAGCCTGCTATGGTGCGTTCGTTATTATTAACTGTTAGGCAGCTTATCAATGTCTATCTCTTTTTATGCTTTATTAAGATTTTGCTGTCGTGGGTTCCCTCTGCGGCATATTCATCATTCGGTCGGATGTTGTCATCCATTTGTGATCCTTATTTGAATTGGTTCAGACGGTTCAGATTTACCCGCATTGGTATGGTTGATTTTTCTCCTGTTTTGTCGCTCGGTATCTTGTCCATTGCGGCGCAGCTTATCACATCCCTTCTGACGACCGGTACAATTTCGCTTTGGGGGCTCTGTGTCAGTATCATAGAACTGGTATGGTCGTTTATCGGCTTTATGTTGAACTTGCTGATCATCTTTTTGATTATCCGGCTGGGGTACGATCTTTTCGGTTCGTCAAGCAGTTCTCCGTTTTGGTATAATTTAGATAGATTTTTAAGTCCCGTTATTGCGAAAGTTACCGGTTTTTTTCCGCAAAAACCGCTACAGTACCGTACTCGGCTCATATTGACGATTCTCATTATTCTATTACTCCGTATTGCGCTTGGCCTTTTGGTCGGTTCTCTGTTATTTCAATTTAAAGTGATAAGAATCATCTAAGAACTCCTATATGGATAGCTTCCCTTTTCTATTGTATTTTTACCGGTTTTTGTATATGGTATTATAGAAGAGGGGGATGGGAAATTGTCTTCGGGAAAAAAGCTGATAAAATACAATAGCGAGCTTATCCACGATTTACCGCCGTGGGCACAGGAGCTCGCAACCAAATATTGTACCGAAACGGTCAACCTTTATTTTGTGCACGGCAATATCCGTGACTTTTTACCGCACAACCATCGGGCAAGTGCTCATTTTGTTTTTGTAAAGATATGGGATTATATTTCGGAAGTTATTTTCGGCAATAAAGATATTATCGTATTTTACGATAAATCAAGCGGCGTGTCTTTTTGTATGCAAGAGATGGAGCAAGCCTATATTGCGACGATGCACAGCCGGTATCCCGAAGTCCCCGTCGAAGATTTTTATTCCCGTGATCCCGTCAAAGCCTTTGCGTATCTTGAACGCTATTTTACGCTCAATATGGGCAGCGGCCGCAGAATGGTGCTTATTATCGATTATGCGGAAACGGTTATCCCTGCGGAGGAAATCGGAAACCTCGATGCGGTTGACCGTTACTGCTTGGTTACCCTGAACCGATGGTCGCATGATCCTCAATTTACCAATGAAGATATTTCGGTTGTCATGCTGACCGAGAACCTTGCCGACGTTAACTCCCGGCTTGTTGCCTCTCCGTCAACAGTAAAAGTTGCTATCCCGCTCCCGTCCGAATCAATCCGTATCCATTTTTTAACGTATTTGCAGAATAAGGAAGAATTGTTGTTGGAGCGGCTTCTCAACGCTGAACGGGTAGGAAAACTGACGTCGGGATTAAATTTATTGAACCTTAATCAGCTGGCAAAAGAGTCGTATAACGAAGACGTACCGATCACGTTTGAATATCTTCGCAAAAAAAAGCAAGAGATTATCGAAAACGAAGCGGGAGGTTTGCTGGAATTTTTGGAAACGGAGCATGACCTCTCGTTTATTGCGGGACATGAATTTGTAAAGAAGCGCTTTAAGTCGATGGCGAAGGCGCTCAAACAAGGAAGAACCGATGTACTTCCGATGGGATATTTAATTTCCGGGCCGATCGGTACGGGGAAGTCCTTCCTTGTTTCGGCATTTGCCGGAGAGATCGGTATCCCGATGGTGCGGCTTAAAAATTTTCATACGCAATGGCAGGGAACAACAGAATCGAACTTGGAAAAAGTGTTGAACATCTTGCGGGCGATGGCACCTGTTGCCGTGATGATCGACGAAGCCGACGCCGTTTTAGGAAACCGTAAAATGCAGGATGGGGCAGGTTCTTCCCGCGTATTTGCGCAAATTGCAAATTTTATGGGCAACACCGATTACCGCGGAAAAATTATCTGGTTTTTGATTACCAGCCGTCCCGATTTGTTGCCGATAGACTTAAAACGGCAGGGGAGAGCAGAGGAGCACTTGGCACTTTTTTACCCCGAAACGCTGGCAGAAAAAGTTGAGATTTTTGAAACGCTGCAACGGAAGCTGAAAATTAAAACAAAAGATATTTCTTTTTCTAATATTATCAACAAAAAACTGAAATTTCCCGTATCCGGTGCGGACATTGAAGCCATTTTGGTTCGGTCGAAAATGAATGCAAGTGCTGACAATCGCATGATGTTGATAACGGAAGATATCGAACAGACAATCGATGATTTTATTCCGCCTTCGTATCCCTATGATATTGAACTACAGAATTTAGTTGCCGTACTCGAATGTACCAGTAAAGAGATGTTACCCAAGCAATATCAAAATATTCCACGTTCAAAACTGGTTGCAGAGATACAGGAATTAAAACAACTCCTTGGAGAAAAATAAAAACCGCTCCGGTCTATTCAAATGGCGAATAGCGTACTCAGAGCGGTTTAAGATGCGTTTCAATAACGCAGCCGTTTGGATTTACATCCAATTATTTACCGGCATTTTGGTCTTCAAGATTCGGCCATGTTAATACTTTTGAACTTAACAATGCGAATTCTTTTGCAGCATTTTTTGCATCGCGAACCGGGATTCCGGCTTCCTTGTTCAATGTCTGTTCAAAGAACAGTTCGATGGATTTAAATACATCCGGGAGTGGGTAAAACAGGAAAGCAAAGTTTATACCTGTAGGTTTTACGATAGTAAATGCAGACAGTGCTTCTTGCGGATCCTTGCTGAAAATAATCTTTGATTGATTCTTTGCAGTGATGATATTTGAATCTTTAAATCGCAGCGGTACCTGAAAGTCACGTTCACGGCAATAGGGTTCCATAGATTTATGCGGATAGTTTTCGGGCTCAACAAACAGGAAAAGCTTTTTCCCGTTTGTTTGGAAAGTTAATCCGTTGCTGGTTAGGTAAATATCCTTTAGGGTCGCATAGGAAACGATCTCGTAAATACTGTACGCAGAATCTTCTTTAAAGAACGATGAAACAATATATCCTTGATCCATCGGTAGCTTCTGTTTTGCATACGCTTCAAAAAGATCCATCGCTTTAACTGTTGCCATACCTGTTCCTCCAAATTATATGCCCTTGTAGATGCAGCATACAATAAAAGTATATGCGATTTTTTTATAAACTGCAACCTTTTGAAAATATGCGATTACGTATCAGACGAGTAAATATAAATCACAAAATCAGGAGATTGGGCAAGCATTTGAACCATCTTCAACTGTTGTACATCCGTATACAACAGTTGAAGGCGAGTTTTGTGAGCGCACAAAACATCGCTGCTACGTGGAACCACCGCCGTCCGTGGCGGTGCTGATACGTTTGTTTTCCTTTCGCACGAAATTTTAGGAAAATTTCGTGCACTTTTATTTCAAAAAAAGGGAAATCGTACCAGACAAATAAAGCAAGAACGCAGAATAATGAGGCTGTGAGACCATTTGAACCGCGAAGAGGTTCAACTCTGGTTGAACAGCCTCATTATTCTGCGGGAATATCAATATAAGCGTCTGGTACGATTTCCCTGTGTTTTACTTCTTCTTCAAATATTTCACGCTGTCGAGGGCGACGGCGGCGATGATGATGAAGCCTTTAAACACGAACTGTAAGTTGGTGTCAATGCCGAGGAAGGTTAAGCAGTACGTTAAACCGGTAAAGATGATAACGCCGAGTACCGCGCCTTCCAGCTTGCCGATACCGCCGTTAAACGAAATACCGCCGACTACGCAGGCCGCGATTGCGTCCAGCTCATACCCCTGTCCGGTACCGGCGCTCGCATTTGCCTTAAACGCCTCGAAGAAAGCTCCGAAGCCGTAGAAAATCCCCGCCATAATAAACACGCTCATCGTTACCTTGAATACACTGATACCGCTCACGCTGGCGGCTTCGGCATTACCGCCGACCGCGTACATATTCTTGCCGAGTACGGTCTTATTCCAGATAAACCACGCAATCGCGATGGCGATAACCGCGGGGATAATCAGCTTGGGGAAGGTTACCAATTCGCCGCCTACAACGCCGAGCTCCCACCGGCCGCCGAAAAAGTCCTTAATACCGGCGTCGATGGAACCGACCGGCGTACCGCTCGTCCCGAAGAACAAAAGACCGTAGATAATCAGCTGCGTCGCGAGCGTCGAAATAAAGGGGTGAATTTTCAGCCATGCCGAAAAGAAGCCCGCAAAGGCGCTGAATATCACGCAGAGGATGATGGAAATTCCGAGCGAAAGCACTACCCGTATCGGCATCGCCAGCGCGGTAAAATCCCACGACCCCATACCGAAGAATGTTACGATGTTCGTTCCCGGATGGAGAATTAAACCGGTAACTACCGCGCCCATCGCGACCATACGCCCGACGCTCAAGTCCGTACCGGCAAGCAAGATAAGTCCCGCAACGCCCAGCGCGTAGAACATACGCACCGAAGATTGCTCCAAAATCGTTAGAATATTGGAAATTGTCAAGAGATTTCCGCTTCCCGACAGCGGAGCCACGATAATACACACCACAAAGAAGATCGCAATCGCAATATACAATCCGTTTGCCAAAAAGAACTGCGCGGGAGTAAACTTATAGGCGTAATCCTTTAAGCCGAGTTTAAAATCCTCGGCAAAATTGGTTTTACTGTTGCGCAAATGGATATTTTTCTGTACCCGATCGACATACACCTGATGTTTTGCCGTTTTACATTTTCCGAGCGCTGCCTCATACTGATTTTTCGCATCAAAAAGCGCGGACTTAAACGCATTGTGTGCAGCGGTCAGTTCCTGCTGCGCTTCCCGCCGTTCTTCCTCGGAGGTTTTGCCCGCAAAAGCGGCGGTAATCTCCTTCTTCTTTTTCTCCGCCGCCTCCGTAATGCTTTGCACCTTCTCCGCGTATTCCTGCTTATACCGCGCCGCCTTTGCATTTTCATTCTTTTTTACTTCCTGCTCAAAGGCATCGGAAAGCGCATTCACCCGCTGTATCGCTTTATGCGTCAGCTCTTTTTCTTCATCTTTATGCCGCGCCGCAACGGTCTTAGCATCTTCAATCTCTTTACGATAGGCTGCAATCCGGGTGCTTTTTTCTTCGGCGCTTATCAATTTATTTTTTCGTACGGCGGCAATTTCCTGCGTCAATGCGGAAACCTGGTTCACTCCGTTTTTGCGCAATGCGTCGAGCCGATCCGTATACTCGGCAAGAACGGCATCTTCCTCCAAGAGCTTTGCCGTATCCGCCTGCGCAATTTGTTCCTGCGTAAACGTGTACTGTGTGCTATTTTCGGGTGTATCTTTCATCCTATCCTCCGGTAAATTTCCGTGTTCAATTATATTTAATGATGTTCAGCTGTCCAATTATAAGTACCGAGCGGAAAGCCGCAGCAGCGCTTCCTGATCGGTGGTAGCGGTATCGACAATACCGGCAAGGCGGTAGTTCGACATAACGGCAATGCGGTTCGTAATGCCTAAGATTTCCGGCATCTCACTCGAAACAACGATAATTGTCTTTCCCGCTTTCGCCATATTGATAATAAGCTGATAAATTTCGTACTTAGCGCCGACGTCGATACCGCGGGTCGGTTCATCCAGCAACAGAATATCGGGCTGGCGTTCAAGCCATTTACCGATAATCACCTTCTGCTGATTCCCCCCGCTCAACGCGCTAATCAGCTCATCCGCAGAAACACACTTTGTGTGCATCGTCTTTATTTCACGGTCGGCGGCCTCCTGCATTTTGCGGTTTGACAGCACACCGAATGTTTTATAGGTTTCAATGTTCGCAATAACGGTATTAAATTTAATGGACGCTTTGGCAAACATCCCGTTGAACTTCCGCTCCTCGGTTACCAGCGCAAAGTTATAGTCCATTGCATCCTTGGAATTGGAAAAATGGAGCTTTTTCCCGGCCAAAAGCATCTCGCCTGATGCAACGGTTCTTAGGCCAAAGATACTTTCCAAAAGCTCGCTCCGTCCCGCACCAACGAGCCCATACAACCCGAAAATTTCTCCCTTTTTTACCGTAAAAGAAATATCCTTTAGCTGAGGTTCATAGCGGGTTGTGATATTCCGCACTTCAAAATAATCCTCCCCAACCTCATTATCCACATCGGGGAAACGCTTTTCCAACGAACGCCCGACCATCGCCGAAATCAATTCATTCATATTCGTGTCATTGATATTCTTTGCCAGCGTCAGCCGCCCGTCACGCAGTACCGCAACCTCGCTGCATATCTGAAAAATCTCATCCATTTTATGAGAGATATATACGAAAGACACACCCTTCTTGCTTAACGACCGTACAATAGAAAACAGTTTAATAACTTCCGGTTCCGTCAAAGAAGAAGTCGGCTCATCCAGCACGATAACCTTCGCGTTATACGAAACAGCCTTCGCAATCTCTACCATCTGCCGCTGCGAAACGGACATTGTACGCATAATCGTGCGTGCATTCACATTCATTTTAAGAGACGCAAACAGCGCATCCGCATCCTTTTGCATCTTCACTTCATTCACCGCACCGAACCGGACAGGATACCTTCCTAAAAAGAGATTATCCATCACAGTACGGTCAAGGCATTGGTTCAGCTCTTGATGCACCATCGCTACGCCGTTTTCCAGCGCATCCTTGGGAGACTTAAAATCGATCAAGTTATTCTCAAGGAAAAAGCGTCCTTCGTCCTTCGCATAAATCCCGAACAGACACTTCATCATCGTCGATTTTCCGGCGCCGTTTTCTCCCATCAGTCCGACAACCGCCCCTCTTTTCACCGTCAAACTGATATTTTCCAACACCTTGTTTTTAGCAAAAGACTTTGAAAGATTTTTAATTTCAAGTACCGTGTCTTCCATAGCTATTCCTTACATGGTTTTTTTCGGTTTCGGAGCGCAAAGCCCCCAGTGCAGTACATTCAACAACTTTTTTCTTCTATATATTTATTAATCTTATTATTTGATAATCTCTGTCAGTACTGATATTCTGTCAGAGAAGTGAGGTTTTGGCTACAGCCAAGCTTACCTGCCCTCCACGGTTTATTTTATTCACTGCAAGGGCATAAAAACAGCGGAGATACTTTATAATGCTTCTACCTCTGCTTTGGAAAGACCAGTCGCTTGGGCAATATTTTCAATGGATAAGCCGAATTGCAGAAGATTCTTTGCTGTCTCGACTTTTGCTTGTCGGGAACCGCGTATTTCGCCTTCAGCAAGTCCGAGGGATTTACCTTCAGCAAGTCCGAGGGATTTACCTTCAGCAAGTCCGAGGGATTTACCTTCAGCAAGTCCATGCGCAACACCCGCTTTCCATCCGTCATTCCGAGCATCTCGTTCAATGGTATTTACTAACATATACTCCCTCCTCAACTCTTCATTTGCTTTTACTTCTTTTATTCGGTGCTCTAACTTTTGGATAAACTCGTCATCGCTGTTCACCTTACCGTTCATGTACTCTAAAAATACTTTCAACTCCTCATTCTTCTCATACGCCGCCGCTTGACTGTTTATAATGATCTTCGTTATTCCATCATCCAATTTTATCAGGTTATCTTCACTACACATCGTTTTAAAGGTATACACCGGTAGCGCTTTTTTGAGATAGTCAAAGGTGCAGAAAAAGAGAATAAACGTATCAGGAAGACTTTCATACGGTTTACTTTTTCCTAATAAGCTCACATCAATCGCTGCTTGGTAGTATCGGATGCGTTTTGCAAGATCTTTTTTATCGAGCGCTTGCATTTCTATGTCATAAATACGTCCGCTGCAATCTTTTGCCCATACGTCAAACCGGACTCCTTTAGCTCGTCCTGCATCGTCAATTGTCTTTTGCAGCTCTATATCGGTGATTGTTTCTACCTTTCCCTGTAACACTCTATTTAACAGCGTCTTACAGATATCCGTGTCTTCCATTACGCGATAGAACATATAGTCATCAGCTATGGTTAGCTCGTCAAAATCTTTTTCCATTGTTTTATTCCCTGTTTTTATTATAGCAAAAAAAGAGGTATGAACAACCTGTCGTGTCCCATTATAAAACAAGTAAGCTGGTCAAAAAACGCTCCTACGCCTTGACTTATCGAGTAATCGTTCCTCCGACTATTTTTACGTCAAGTACCTTGCGCCAGTTTTTTGCAAAACAAAAAAACTCGTGTTCGCCACGGATGCCATCGTTCAGAAACGAACGTCCGTGTACACCTGAAAAGGCCGAGTTTTGGCAAAGCCAAAACTCGCGTCAAAGAATTGACACGGCGGTCAATTCTTTGACAATTATTAATACTTTAGCTTGCCGGTGTAGTCTGCGCCGGAGTTGGTCTTTACCATATTGACGGCGAATGCGTCAAAGTTGTTCAGGTTGGTAAAGCGATCCAGGCAGCTGGACTCGTTTTGTCCGTCGCCCTGTACGATGGTCAGGTCGATGTTCAAAAGCGGAGCGTAGTATTTGAGCGCTGGAACATACGAAGACGAAAGGAAGTTATCGGCAGAGTTGTAGATTGTCAACAATACCTTTTTCTTATCGGCCTGTGTCTGCTTAATGCCCGCATCGCGGCTGCCGCCGGAGTAGTTCTGCCAGTTTTCGGCATTGACGCCTGAGTTTTCCGCCATAACGGCTTTTACGTCTGCCCAGTACTGTACGGGTGCGGTAATCTTATTGCCGTATTTGTCGGCAACGGAGATACCCTTGGTGTATACGTCCTCTCCGGTTAAACCGTCGAGCAAGTTGCGTAATACCTGCAATGTTGCGGTCGCCTGTGCGTCTACGTTCTGAGAAACGGTTCCCGAGAGTTTGCCGTTTCCGATTGCTTCGATCGCGTCTGCGTTTGCATCATAACCGAAAATCGGAACACCTGCCGGGTAGTTTGAAGCCTGTAAACAGCCCATTGCCATACCGTCGTTGTTGGAAACAACCATGTCGATCTGGTCTGCAAATTTGGTTGCCCAGCCGCCCATTGCTTCAGTTGCGGCGTTTGCGTTCCATGTAGAGCCATCGGTTCCGGTCATTGCCTTTCCTTCAAGCTCAACAACTTTTAGGGTCTTTCCTGCGATGGTGATGGAACCTTCCTGCACAACGCCCGGATCGGTGGAACCCGCCCATGTACCGAGTGCCCGTCTGATACCTTCCGTTCTCGCCTTGGAATCGTTATGGCCAACGTCGCCGATGCACAGTACATAGCCTAACACGCCGTCGCCGTTGCGGTCGATCGAAGCGTCAGCCTTTGCAAGAAACTCCACAATCAATGCCCCCTGAACGGCTCCGCCGCCTGCAGCGTCAAAACCGACATAGTAGGTCTTGTCGTTCCAGTTCATCGTCGTCATATCGATTTCACCGGTTGTCGGATCAGACGGCTGCCGGTTAAAGAATACGAGCGGTTTATCCTTGTTGGCAGTAGCAGCGGTTTTTCCGCCGCAGCCTGCAAGAACCAAGAGGCTGCACGCCAGCACAGCCAATACAACTTTGTGAGATACTTTTGAAACATAGTTCATAGATATCTGCCTCCTCAAAATAAGTCGGTATTTAACTTTAACTGTGCTCTTTAAGCAGCAGAAGTTAAATCTCCGTACAATTGCGTATTATACTATATAAGTAGAAAATTTTCAAAACCTTTTTTTTGAAAATAGGCGGGCATCTGCGTTGTCGCTTAACAAAAAACAGTCCTCGACGTACAAAAAGTACGCCTGCGGGTGTTTTTTGTACGCTTCTAGCATCTGCTCCACCTATTTTCAAAAAAGCTAACGGTGAAAGGCTTTTCAGAACGGACAGGGATGTCCGTGAAATTGAGCAGTAGCGAGTTTGCTTGCAAACTCGTAGCCCACAAATGTACACGGATGTACATTCGTGGGCGGGGATGTCGGTGGTTCTAATCAGCAGCGATGTTTTTGCGGCGCAAAAACTCGCGTTCAAAAATTGACAAGGAGGTCAATTTTTGAACGTGCCATGGATGTCGGTGGTTCCCAGCAGAAGCAAGTTTGCTCCTGCAAACTTGTAGCCCAAAAATGAACAAGGATGTTCATTTTTGGGCGTGCCTCGTATCTATCCTGTCTATTTTCAAAAAAGCTAATGGTAAAAGGCTTTTCAGAACCGACAAGGACGTCGGTGGTTCCATACAGAAGCGAGTTTGCTTGCAAACTCGTAGCCCACAAATGTACACGGATGTACATTCGTGGGCGGGGATGTCCGGGGTTCTATACAGTATCGAGTTTTTCGTTTATGAAAAACTCGAAGTTCAGAAATGTACAAGGACGGACATTTCTGAACGATGGCATCCCTGTAGCCCCCTGCTCATGATATTGTCTTTTCTTGTAACTTCTGTCATAGTGCGTATTAAGGAGAAACGCTATGCGTAAGTTTATTACTTTTATAACGGTGATCGGTTTCAGCCTTATCTTTGCCTGTTGTCAGCCGTATGCTGCTGATATTGAGGAGTTTTTAAGTTATTGGTCATCGGAAGCCGCCGTTACCGGTTTTAAGATCAATACGAAATACTATAGAAACGATGTAGGCGTTGCGTGTCTCCCTTCGGATCGTGATGCAACGGTCATACTGACGGTGCGGAATCCCAAAAAATTTAAATTTGTCACGCCGACTACTGTCTTGGATGCGGCAGCCGTTATCCGTTTTCCCGGTCTGCCGTCTCAACCGGTGCCGCGTACGGATTATATACTCAAGCAAAGTGCTCCCGATACCTTGGAGTTGACGTATAAAAGCAGCTTTTTAAAAAAGTATGAATGGGGTACCGCCGATATCGGGCCGGTTATTACGCTAAAAAGCGATGACGGAAGACCGTTCACGCAAACTTTCAAAACAAATATAATGGTCAACACCCTGCCGCCTGAGATTACGAAAATAACCATAGCGAAAACTAAGGGTTCGACCGCATATTATGTCGTGTGCTGTGAAATTGACGGTACCAACATACTTGATCCCGTAAACAGCGGCGACAAGCTGCATGGGGATATCGTTGCGCTTCGCGTTACAAAAGACGGCGGAACGGAAGAGACCATCCCGATAAGCGTAAATGGTACGGGTTTTGACATAACGCATTCAGGCGGAGAACTGTTATCGCGCGCAAACGTCGATCCTTTGTTTTCAGACTCTTCTTACGCGTTGCCATCCCCCGGTTCGAGGTGGGTTGTGTACCTTAAAACGGATATAAAGCCGTATGATCTTACAGCCGCGTCACCGCATACCTACCGCATACGGCTCGCCGATACAAAAAACTTAATGTCGGATGCAAAAGAGACGCGTACGCTCGGATATAGTGTGGACACGAGCGGTTCCTCCAAAGCATGGAAAAAGGTACGGGATGCAGTGGCAAGTGTTGCTGACGGCGGCATGATAACCTTAAGCGGCGGCACTATTAATGCGACAAACGCCCCTGACAACCGTGGACAAATCGAAATATCAAAAAATCTAACCATTCAGGGGGCGCCCGGCAATTCGCCCGTCGTTCTTGACGCGGGGCATCTTGGGCCGACATCGAGTACGAACATTGCAGGTTCGCACCGGATATTCACGGTAAAGGGCGCTGTTGACGTTACACTGCAAAACCTTACGTTAAAGCGCGGCAAGGATGCTGTAGCTGCCAATATAGCGGAATCAGGCGGCGGCGGGATTTGGGCGTCGGCAAACGCAAATCTGACGCTTATCAATGTAACGGTGGAAGACTGTATCAGTAAAGCGCCCGGCGGAGGAATACGATACGACCATGGCACAGGGAACAAGCGCCTTACGATGATAAACTGTATAATCAAAAATAATACCGTTCAAGATGATGGTGACATTGCAGATTCGTCAGGCGGCGGTATCAGTCTGCCGTGGTGCCCCTATACGGCGGTAATCGACGGCGGTACAATCGCTGAGAACATCATCGACATGAGCGGCAAAACCAGTTCGGATTCGCGCTTAGAAGCCAAAGGTTGCGGTTTAGCTTGTAGCGCTACAACCGGCTCTATTACCATTATTAAAGGGCATACGGTAATAGAAAACAATCAATGTGTGCCGTACACGTCGAAATTCTGTGACTGTAAAGGTATGGGTATTTTTTGTGGGGGCGGTCGCTTGACTATCGGAGAAACCGGCAAAAGCGATCCCGAAAGCCCCGAAATACGGTATCATGGAAAACCAATACCCGCAAGAGTAGCTGCTGCCGGAACCGCGTTGTATATAAACGACGGCTATGTTAGCTGGCAGAGAGGCAAGATACACGATAACGGTACCGATCCCAACAATAGTATAAAGAATGTCGGGGGACCCTTTCCAATCTATCGGGAAATAGCCCAAGCTGAACGGGCAGGGATGTCCGTGGGTATAAGCAGTAGCGAGATTTTGCTTTGCAAGAACTCGCCGTTAGCAAATGTACACGGCGGCGTTCATCAAGGTATACTACCAATTGTCGAATATCGTTTACCCCTATAAAGAATCGACACCGATAAAAACACTATGATGCATTTGCTCCCTTATATAACGAAACATCTCGCCGTAAGGCTTTTTGTTGTGGTATACTGCCCCCATGCTGATTGGAGAAATTCAAACGCCCGTGTCAAATCTGTATGGGGCGGGGAAAACAACTGTTGAACAACTGAACCGGCTGGGGGTCTCGACGGTCGGTGATCTACTGCGGCTCTGGCCGCGCGCATGGGAAGATCGCAGCAGGTATAATACGCTCAGCGAATGGAATACATTTCATAAATTGAATGTTCCGGTAACGGTTATGGATCAGCAATGGTTCGGCTACGGGCGTATGAAAACGCTCAAGTTGATTGTCTGCGATTCGGAAGGAACCCGCGGCGAGTTGGCGTGCTTTAATCGACCTTTTTTAGAGAAGTCGTTTCCGGAAGGTACAAAGGCGCTGGTCTACGGAAGTTTTTCCGTTAAATACGGGGCTATCCAATCAAGTTCGTTCGATATAGAACAATACGATACGGCGGAGCGCCGTGTTTTGCCGGTATATCCGCTGACGCAGGGATTAACACAGACAAAACTGCGTAAGCTCATCGAGCAGGCGCTCAATTCGTATGCGCGGGGAATCGATTCCGAGCTTCCCGCCGATGTATTAAACAAATACGGCTACCCCGATAAAAGAACCGTGCTGTTTGCAATGCACCGCCCCGCTTCCATGCAGGAGGCGGAAAACGCCCGCACCGCGCTCATCTTTGAGGAGTTCTTCCTCTACGAAGCGGCTGTCGGTATGCGTGCACTTGAGCGGCGCGGTGTATTGCCGCGTACGCCGGGGGCAAAAGGGCAGGGGAGCGTATTTCCTGCACAGACGGAGAACGGAGACGGTCAAGCAGCAGAAGATGGGCAAGCAACAGCGGTGCAGGCTGGCGCTTCGGAAGGTGCGGTTCAATCGGCGACGGCTCAACCGTCTGCGGAGCCGTTACAGTACACTTACAGCCCGCTGCAAAAGGAGCTGCTCTCGCGTCTGCCGTTTACGCTTACCGCAGACCAGCAAGCCGTTACTGCAGAGATTAACGCCGACCTCGACGGAACGGCGCCCGCCGCCCGCCTTATTCAGGGCGATGTCGGTTCGGGCAAGACCCTTGTTGCATTTTTAGCCTGTTTAAAAGTGATAGAAGGCGGCGGACAGGCGGCGCTGATGGCGCCGACTGAGCTGCTGGCACGGCAGCACGCCGATAACGCAGCAAAGCTTTTGGAACCGCTCGGCGTACGGCTCGCTTTTTTAACCGGCAATCTCAAAGCAGCGGGACGGTCTCAGCTGTTACAGCAGCTTGCTTCCGGTAATATCGACCTCATCATCGGTACGCATGCCCTTTTTTCCGCACAGACGCTGTATAAAAATCTACGGATGGTTGTTATCGACGAACAGCACCGCTTCGGCGTACTCCAGCGCTCTGCAATTATCCAAAAGGGTATCGACAGCGGAAAAAAGGCTCCGCATTTTTTAATGATGAGCGCGACGCCCATTCCGCGGACGCTTGCGCTGTCGATGTTCGGCGACCTCGACATTTCCGTCATCAAAACAATGCCTCCCGGGCGCAAGCCGGTGATTACCTATGTCGCTCCCGAGAGCAAAGCCGAAAAAGTATATTATTTTATCGGACAGGATATCCTTGCCGGGAAGCAAGCCTATTTTGTGTACCCGATTATCGAAGATTCGGAAACGCTCAGCCTTAAATCGGCGGAAGATATGTTCGCGGAGCTGACGCGGGATTTCCCCCATCACCGGCTTGCGCTCCTGCATTCCAAGGTGCCGGAGGACGAAGCGCGGGCTATTATGCAGGAGTTCCGCTCAGGCGCTATTCACATCCTTGTGGCTACCAGCGTTATTGAAGTCGGTGTTGATGTGCCGAACGCGACCTGTATGGTCATCGAACACGCCGACCGCTTCGGCCTTTCGGCGCTGCATCAGCTGCGGGGCAGAATCGGACGGGGCAGCGATCAATCCTATTGTTTTTTGCTCTATGGGAAGAATATTACCGAAACCGGCATGGCGCGGCTCAAGGTGATGGCAAGCACGACTGACGGATTTGTTATTGCGGAAGAAGATTTGAAGCTGCGGGGGCCGGGAGACATCGGCGGCATTGAGCAGTCCGGCTATTGCGGTTTTGAACTTGCCGATCCCATCCGCGACTTTGCGCTATTGGAAAAAGCTCGCATTGCCGCCTTCGAAATGCTTGCCGCGCAGCGCGGATTAACGCAACGGGAAAGCACAAAGACTGCCGAATAAAAAAAGAGCGGCCTTATGGGGACATATAAGACCGCTCAAAAACTTATTTTGGGAGAAATAAATTCCTACTCTTTCTTATTGATAGTCGCAGCTAAAATCAGAGAGTCTGTTCAAAACGTCAGTTTTTGAACAGACCTGTACTTATGTTAGTCTCTCAAAAGTCTGTTTTATATTTAATCGTTCGTTTTAAAGTTATTTTGTCGCTTCTTTTAAAAGCTTACGGCACGTACCGAGTACGCGGGTTGCGACCTGTTCTTCAGAGCTGTCAGCAGGAATACAGGTCGGTTTTGCACCGTCCGTCTTTTCGATTTCGCTCGGTTTCATCCCGTACCACAAATGCATGTGTGCGGGGTTACCGTGCGGTGTTGTCATCGATAAAAAGGCGAATTTTCCCGCTTTCTGCCGGTCGGAAGCAACAAATGCATTTGCCGTAGCGCGCAGTTTATTGGCGCCGTCGCGACTGTAAGCAACTCTCGAAACTTCGGTCATACCCTTCCATACAACCATTTCGTTTTTATCGTTTTCGGTAACGAATTCAAGGTGTGTAAAGTCGGAAGCGGTACCGTAGCTTTTCTTTGCCATCATAATGATTTCTTCTTTGGTAAAGTCGCTGCCGTCTTTCTTGCCGGAAAATTCTTTAATGAGCTTTGCATACGCTTCCTGAACGGCAGGACGAGGATCGTCGTAGATCAGTGCAGTGTTGACCCATTTACCCATATACGGCATAAGGGGCGCTTTCGGCAACATCTCCGCAACTTCCTTAATCGTATCGGTCATTTCTTTTAACAGGCTTTCATGCGAGACTGCCGTATCGGCGTAGGTGGGCCACCAGAGCGGATCGCTTTCTACCAGTGAATTAATGTCTCTGCTACCAAACCGTGCGTGCCAGTGCAATAAGCTGTCTTCGGAATCCCGATGTGGGGGCATGATAATAAGATACTGCGCTTCCGCTAAACCTTGTACCGGTTTTATCGCTTCAAATGCATACCATGAATGGCCTTCAAACCCTTGCATGGGTTTCATTCCGGTATAACGGTATTCGCACGGGATTTGTTTTTCGTTGCCGTCTTTGTCCATTACGGTAAACAGTACGGTGTTGGAACCGTCAAACTTTGCTTTTACGATAGGTGTTGCAAACATATCGGAAACCGCCGCCTTTAATCCGTCTTCGGTATAGTACGGCATCTTTTCCGCCTGCATTCTATATGCGTCGTTCAACTGAGTTGCGCCGGAAATCGCGCTAAAGGATTGCCATTCGCCCTTCCACGCAGAAAGTTCATTTCCCGCTTCGAGCTTTGCAGCTGCGGATGTCGATTTACATCCGGTAAAAAATACGGCAAGCAGCAATACCGCCGCTCCGTATACGATATGTTTTTTAGATAACATCTAAACCTCCTAAAGTTTGCTCATACTGACAAAAATTATCAAAAATGTCAATCTCTTCTAACAATATCTCACGAATAAAATGGGCTATTCTGCCGGTTCCGTTATATTTGGGGCGAGTGTTTCTCCCGTTTCGGGATTGGCAAGTAAAACTATTGCTCTGTGGTTTTCGTACGCACAATGAAACCGCTGCGCAGCGGGATGTTCGTTTCGATAATGCAGGGATGTCCATGGCATACCCAATCGCGGGCGGTGCCGGTTTCGGGGTCGAGCAGGGTGTAATTGCGGTCTTCGATTGCGCAGATGTCGGGGCCGATGTACTCAAGCGGCATATCTGCGGTAATCTTATTCATCGATATGAATTCGTAGCGATTGTTGCCGAGCTCTTTCCCGATGGTACCGGCCATATTATACGGTGACTTGGATTCCCCGCGGGTTGTTTTATTTGCATCATCCTTTGAAAAATAAAAGCCGGTACCGAACGCACGATGCGCCGTATTGTACAACTCTTTCACAAAGGGCTCCGCTTCGGCAGGAGAGATTTTGCCGAATAAGGCGTCGATCCGCTTCCGGTAGGCGCGGGTAACGAGCGCAGTATAATAGAGACTTTTCATTCTTCCTTCTATTTTAAGCGCATCGGCTCCCGCCTTTTTCAGGTCGGTAAGGTAGTCTATCATGCAAAGGTCTTTAGATGAAAAAAGCGCCGTATAGCCGTCGCCCTCTTCTACGGGAAAGTATTCCCCAGGGCGTTCTTTCTCTTCAACGGCAAGCGAATAGTCCCAGCGGCAGGAGTGGGTGCAGGCGCCGGCATTTGCGCTGCGGCCGGTAAGGTATGCACTGATAAGACATCGCCCCGAATACGCAATGCACATCGCGCCGTGCACAAAGCATTCAAGCTCCATCTCCGGTACATGCGCTTTTATTTCGGCAATATCGGCAAGCGAGGCCTCTCTACCGAGTACCACGCGTTTAAACCCCAGATCGCGGTAGATGCGCACCGCTTCATAGTTGATACAGTTTGCCTGTGTACTGAGGTGGAGCGGCGTATCGGGGAAATGTTTGCGCAGTACGGAAACCATTCCGACATCTTGAACAATAAAGGCGTCGATGGGATAAAGCTTAAAATAATCGGCTTCCGCCAAAAAGGCCTTAATGTCTTCATTATGGAAAGAAATATTCAGTGCGCAGAGCAGTTTCTTTGATTTTCCCTGTTTTGCATAATGCTCTTTCAGTGCGCTGATAGTTTTGTATTCGTCGGTAAAAAAATTATCTGCTTTTACCCGTAACGAAAAGTTTTTGAGACCGATATAGGCGGCATCCGCTCCGTATTCCCATGCGTAGTGCAGTTTTTCCAGATTTCCGGCAGGGGCTACCAATTCCATCATTATTCTTCCTCAATAAAAAGAGACTGCACCCATTGCCCCAGTTTTTCTACCGCTAAGTGAGCTTCTTTTGCCTGTGCGTCCATTGCCTGAAAGAAATGCCACATCTCAGGCCATATATCTAACTGCACCTGTCCACCGGCCGCTTCAATCTTCTGTACGAGCGCTTTCGCATCCGCTAAAAAGAGCTCTTTACCGCCGCACTGAATAAAAACCGGCGGAAAATCGGCGAAGGAACCGTACAGCGGGGATACCAGCGGGTTCTGCAAATTATCAGGTGTCGTATAGCGTCCGGCTGCCGCTTGAAACGATTCCTTTAGCAAGAATTTATCGGTTTTCTGTAACGTATGTATTTCTTCGTTTGAGCATGAAACATCCAGCCACGGCGAAATGAGTACGAGTGCGGCAGGCTGCGGCAGTTTTTTCTGTTTTAAATAGTGAACAAGTGCGGCCGCCAAATTTGCTCCCGCCTCGTCCCCTGCAATAACGACCGATTCCGGAGAAAAAGCATATTTTTTCAGCATGCCTCTATATGTAATAAAGATATCTTCCAAACCGGCAGGAAAAGGATATTCCGGCGCACGGCGGTACTCCGGCAAAAACAATGTGCACGCGCATTCATGAGCAAACGAAGCGCAAAAGTTCCTCGAAGCCTTACACGAACCGTTAACAAAAGCACCTCCGTGCGCATAAAGAATGACACGGTTTGCCGCCGCTACCTCCGGCTTTAATATCTCTACCGGCACCGAACCGATTGTCTCGCGTGTTATATCCGTATTGTTTGGTAGATACGGCGTATAAAAAAAGGAGTCGTATTCTTCTCGAATGGTACTCAATGGTATTTTAGGAGAATAAAGAGCCTTTTTGAATGATTTTTGAATCTGTCGCAATGAATTTATCCCATCCATCGGGGTAGTATACAGAATCTTCTTTGATAATGCTAGTCTATATGGCAATTCCTTGGCGTTACTCTGGTTGAACAGCCTCATTATTCTGCGGGATACTCAAAAAAGTGTCTGATGCGTTTGTCTTGGCAGAAAATGTAAAAATATACGGTTTTCCCGGATTTATTGTATAAATATACTTGATATAACGACAAGATTATGTATAATTAAATAATATCACTCACTATAACTTAAAAGGAGAAGTAGAGTATGAAGCACAAGATGATATGCTTATTAGCTGCTTTGATGAGCGTCG
This sequence comes from Treponema sp. OMZ 803, assembly GCF_024181165.1. Taxonomy (NCBI): domain Bacteria; kingdom Pseudomonadati; phylum Spirochaetota; class Spirochaetia; order Treponematales; family Treponemataceae; genus Treponema; species Treponema sp. OMZ 803. The sequence continues at coordinate 767,381 of NZ_CP051195.1, forward strand.
CGCTAATTTTAGCAAGCTGCGGCGGTGGGAGCGCTGGACAAAATGCAAGTTCCGGAACCGAGTTTATTATCGGTAACGGCGCAGAGCCGCAGAGCTTGGATCCTGCGAAGATTGAGGGGGTGCCGGAACATCGTATCAATCTGGCCTTGTTTGAAGGTTTGGTAACGTATGACCCCAAAACCGGCAATGCTGTTCCCGGTGTTGCAGAATCGTGGGATATCAGCGAAGACGGTATGACCTATACCTTCCACCTGCGTAAAGCGGAATGGAGTGACGGTACGCCGATTACCGCAAAGACCTTTGTCGATTCATGGCTGCGTACGCTTACCCCTGCGACAGGTTCCCAATATGCCTTTATGATCAATATGGTCATAAAAGGTGCTGAGGATTACAACACCGGTAAAGCGGATGCGTCTGCTGTTGCAATTAAGGCTATCGATGACAACACCTTTGAAGTACAACTGACCGGCCCCGCTCCTTATGCAATCGATGTTATTGCACACTATGCCTTTAATGCCGTACCGCTTCATGTAATTGAAAAATTCGGCACCGACTGGATTAAACCCGGTAACTTCGTCGGAAACGGCCCCTTCGTGCTTGAATCGTGGGTACCGCAGGAGAAAGTTACTGTCGTACCGAACGAAAAGTATTGGAATAAAGAGAACGTCCATCTTTCGCGTATAACATTCTTACCGATCGAAGACAGCAATACGGCGTTTGAAAAGTACAAGGCCGGAGAGATAGATTGGGAAGCCGGTATTCCCGTTCCCCGTATCGATGAAGTAAAGCAGATGCCCGACTATCAGGTTGCGCCTCAGCTTTCTACCTATTACTATATCTTCAACGTAAAGCGCGGCCCGCTGCAGGATGCTCGTGTACGCAAAGCCTTAACGATGGCCTTAGACCGACAGGAATTGGTAGAAAAGGTAACAAAAGGCGGCCAGCTTGCAACCCGATCGATGGTACCTCCGATGGCAGGTTATACACCTGGAGAAGGCGCCGGATTTGATCCTGAACAAGCAAAAAAGCTTCTTGCGGAAGCGGGTTACCCTGACGGAAAAGATTTCCCCGTATTAACGGTTATTTATAACACGCTTGAAGGTCATAAAATGATCGCCGAATATGTGCAGGCGTCATGGAAGCGGAATCTCGGTATCGACATCAAGATTCAGAACTATGAATGGAAAACGTTCCTCGATATGCGTAATCAGCATGATTTCGACATTTCCCGTGCAGGATGGACAGGCGATTATCAGGATCCCAACACTTTCTTGGAGCTCTTTATAACCGGCAGCGGCAATAATGATGGCGAATACAGCAATCCAAAGTTCGATGCATTGATTCGTAAAGCCGCTACAATGAAAGGCGGGGCGGAACGGTTCCAGGTATTGCACGAAGCGGAATCGGTATTCTTGGAAGAAGACCAGGCCATATTGCCGATCTATTCGTATGTCAGCCAGAACCTTATCGATACGGCAAAGTGGGAAGGTTGGTACACCAATCCGCAGAATATTAATCCCTACGTCGGTATCAGAAAAGTAAAATAATGAGACTGTTCTTGGAATCTGAAGTTTCAAGATGTCTCAATAGCATCGGTTGATTTTAGCGGATCATGCCGACGCGGCAGGAGCTTGGGGATGGCGAAAAAGTAAACGACTTTTGAGACATCTCCGAGCTCCTTTAAATTAAAAAATATGAGTGTGGAGTATTGATATCATTCGCAAGGAGACCGGTTTAGCATAATGCATGAAGTAATCGGTGTACTCATTTTTTATCCTATCAATGCTTCCGTAAACATATACAAATTTTGGGGGAAGCATGATTCGATTTATCATACGCCGGTTAATCAGTTTGATACCGACGCTTTTTCTAATTGTAACATTCAGCTTTTTTATCATGAAAGTTGCGCCCGGCGGCCCTTTTTCCGCTGAACGGAATCCTCCGCCTGAGGTGCTCGCAAACATCAATAAAGTCTATCATTTGGATGAACCGCTGCCCAAGCAGTATGTGCGGTATTTGGGGAATATGCTGCGAGGAGACCTCGGCCCGTCGTTCAGATATAAAGATTACACTGTCAATGACTTAATCGGCAACACGATGCCGAATTCGCTTATTCTCGGTATTACCGCTCTTTGCAGCGCTCTTGTGTTCGGCTTGCTGGTAGGACTTGTTTCTGCGGTAAAGCGGAATTCCATTGCCGACTATGCATCGATGTCCATAGCGGTTATCGGTATTTCGGTACCGCTGTTCGTTGTCGGCCCGCTTTTAATGCTCCTTTTTGCAGTAAAACTAAAATGGCTGCCGACTTCCGGTTGGATTACCGGCCGGCAAGGGCTTAAAACGCTTATTATGCCGGCGCTTGCACTGTCATTACCGTATTTTGCATACATTGCCCGCCTTTCCCGCGCCAGCGTGTTGGAGGTACTGCGTTCGGATTATATCCGTACGGCGTATGCAAAGGGACTTTCGTATCCTGTCGTACTCTTTAAGCACGCATTAAAAGGCGCTCTATTGCCGGTTATCAGTTATCTTGGACCGGCTTTTGCGGGTATTATCACCGGTTCCGTTGTTATCGAAAAAATATTCTTGGTTCCCGGACTCGGTACCTTCTTTGTACAGTCAGCGCTTAACCGCGACTATACGCTGATTATGGGAACGGTGGTTATGTATTCCATCATTTTGATTTTGATGAATTTTGTTGTTGATATTCTCTATGCGGTTATCGATCCCCGCATTTCATATAAGTGAGGTTAAGATGGACGTTAAACAAACGGACGGCACAAACCAAACTCAGGAAGCTACACCGGTTAAAACGAAGGGCGGCCTTCCGGTTAATGAATTTAACCAATCGATGAAGCCGATTTCCCTCTGGGATGACGCATGGCGGCGCCTGAAAAAAAATAAAATGGCACTTACCGGATTGTTTATTGTCGGTTTTTATGCAGCGCTTTCGCTTTTAGCGCCGCTTCTGCCGATTTATTCTTATTCCGAACAGACGATTATCCACCAAAACCTGCCGCCTTCTCTTAGTAAGGCCGGGGATACGATGGTGCGCGTCCTTCGTGCGGATATGATGCGTACGGCAAAAAAAGAAGGTCGGGCGGATCTTTCCGAAAAGCAAAAAGAAGAGCTCGCCGCTTTACAGCGGGAAGTAACGAATAATCCGGTACATAACCGCCGCTATCTTTTTGGTACCGATGCACTCGGACGGGATATGTTTGCCCGTGTCGTATACGGCGGACGCATTTCGATTATGATCGGCCTTATCGGTACGATTACCTCGCTTTTTATCGGCGTAATGGTCGGCGCGGTGAGCGGTTATTTCGGCGGCTGGCTCGATAACGTATTGATGCGCTTTGTCGATATTATGTACGGTTTGCCGTATATGCTTGTCGTTATCATTATGATGGCGATCTTGGGGCAAAATATCGTCATCCTGTTTGTCGCAATTGCACTTGTTTCGTGGCTGACCATCGCACGTGTTGTACGCGGGCAGGTTATCAGCTTAAAGAATGCCGAATTCGTCGAAGCCGCCCGTTCGATGGGGGCTTCTACGCCGCGAATTATTTTTAAACATATTTTACCGAACACGCTCGGTATTATCATTATTTACTCGACGCTTTCCATCCCGGGCTTTATTATGAACGAGAGCTTCCTTTCGTTTTTAGGGCTCGGTGTTTCGGCGCCCCGTGCTTCATGGGGTTCGCTTGTGTCCGATGGTGTAAGCGTGATGACGCTCTATCCGTGGCAGCTGTTGGTTCCGGCAATCGCAATGACGGTTTTCTTATTTGCAATGAACTTTCTCGGCGACGGCCTCCGCGATGCCTTCGATCCTCAGAGTAAAAATAGGGTGTAACGATGAATAATCAAAAATCAGACGAGAAGATCTTACAGGTTAAAAATTTACAAACGTGGTTTTGGACTGATGCTGGTATTGTAAAGGCTGTCGACGGCGTTTCTTTCGATTTGCATAAACGCGAAATGCTGGCGATTGTCGGCGAGTCCGGTTCGGGAAAGAGCGTAACCAACTTAGCGATTATGAACCTTATTCCGAATCCTCCGGGGAAAATTATCGGCGGAGAGGTGTGGTTCGGCGGCAAAGACGTGCTCAAAATGGATAAGCAAGAGATTAGGCAGCTGCGGGGAAATAAAATCTCGATGATTTTCCAAGACCCGATGACGAGTCTTAATCCTTTCTTAAAAATCTCGACGCAGATGATAGAAACAATCCGGCTGCATCAGGGCTTATCGAAGAAAGATGCGCGTGACCGGGCAATTGAAATGCTCAAGCTGGTCGGTATCCCCGCAGCGGAGAAGCGGGTTGACTGTTATCCGCACCAGTTTTCCGGCGGTATGCGGCAGCGCGTTATGATTGCGATGGGATTAAGCTGCGACCCTGAGGTACTGATTGCCGACGAGCCGACCAGCGCGTTGGACGTTACCATTCAGGCACAGATTTTGGACTTAATCGGGGACTTGAGCGCCCGGCTCGGCACTGCCGTTATCCTGATTACACACTCGCTCGGATTGGTGGCCGGTATGTGCGACCGCGTATGTGTTATGTATGCGGGGCGTATTGTAGAGCAGGGCGGGGTGGATGAACTGTTTGCAAATCCTGCGCACCCCTATACGCGCGGACTGATTAAATCGGTGCCGCGGATGGACAAGAAAAATACCGGACGACTGTTCTCTATCAGCGGGCAGCCGCCGAATGTTATCGACTTGCCGCCGTGCTGTCCATTCTATCCGCGCTGTAGTGAAGCGATGCCGCAGTGTAAGACGGAGTACCCCGCTTCATACAGTCTTTCGCCCAGTCACCGCACGAGCTGCTGGCTCTATCAGTCGGGAAACAGTGCCAAGGAATCGGCCGCCGTATCGAATAGTGATGCAGCTGAATCTGCGGGAAATAACGAATAGGAGGCGCTTATTATGGAAGAAAAATATAACGAATCGGAAGCATTATTGACCGTCAAGGATTTAAAGATGCATTTTCCGTTTGCGGAAGGCGGCCTCTTCTCACGTAAGAAAGGTGCTATCCGTGCGGTGGATGGTATCAGTTTTTCGGTCAAAAAGGGTGAAACGCTCGGCCTTGTCGGGGAGTCCGGTTGCGGAAAATCAACCGCAGCCCGCGCCATTGCACAGCTGTATACGCCGACGTCGGGTTCCGTCCTGTTTAAGGGGATGGAGCTTGCCGGTTGTTCGCACCATACGCTGATGCAGGCGCGAAAAGATATGCAGATGGTATTTCAAGATCCGTATGCATCGCTGAACCCGCGTATGACGGCAGGAAATATTATCGCAGAGCCGATGCGGATTTTAACGAAGCGCGGCATCCTTTCGTATACTAAAAAAGAAATTGACGACCGTGTCGAGGTGTTAATGGAAAAGGTTGGTCTTTCCCGCTTTTTCCGCAACCGGTACCCGCATGAGTTTTCAGGCGGGCAGCGGCAGCGTATCGGTATTGCCCGTGCGCTTGCGCTTCAGCCGGAGTTAATCCTTGCAGACGAACCGGTCAGTGCGCTCGACGTGTCCATCCAAGCGCAGATTCTTAACCTCTTTAAGGATTTGCAGGATGAGTTCGGGCTTACCTATGTGTTTATCGCGCACGACCTTGCCGTTATCCAGTATATTTCCACGCGGGTTGCGGTTATGTACCTCGGCGTTATCGTAGAAATTGCGAATGCCGAAGAGCTTTACTCAAAGCCGCTGCACCCGTACACGGAAGCGCTCCTCTCCGCAGCGCCCATCCCCGATCCCGAAATTGAACGTAAGCGCAAGCGCATTATCCTGTCGGGTGACGTACCGTCTCCTGCGGAAAAACGCACGGGCTGCTATTTTTACGATCGCTGCCCCAAGCGTATGGAGCACTGCAAAAACACTATCCCGCAGCTGAAAGACAAAGGAAACGGCCACCAAGTTGCTTGCTTCCTCTGCGAATAAGCTGCCGCCGTTTTCGGCGTAGCAGAGCAAGCGCATCAGATGGAATAAATGAGAATCGCAAAATAAATAGGCTGTGAGACCATTTGAACCGCGAAGAAGTTCAATTCCGGTTGAACAGTCTCATTCTTCTGCGGGGTTTTGCAAATCCGTCATGGATGGCGGGGGGATTAAACAGCAGCGAATTTGCTTTATAGCAAATTCGCCATCACTCAATGTACACGGATGTACATTGAGTGATGAAATGTCTGATGCGTTTGCTTGATTTCACTCTTCCGTTGGTGCTTTGATTGGGGTATATACATAAAAGCCTTTTTTTGAGTGCAGTCCGAAAAGCTCGTGCAATACTTGCAGATCGGCGGTTTTATAAAATCGGGCATTTTCTGCGAGCAGCGTTTTTAAGATTTCATCGGCTACGGGCGGCTCTTTATATAAAACCTTTAACGAATACGTTTCTTTTATGCCTGCCTTTGTTGCGGCATAATTGACGGCATCGGTAAAACCACCTAATTCATCAGCGAGCTGCAACTCCTTCGCCTGCGCTCCGGAATAAATTTTCCCTTGAGCTAATTCTTCAACGGTTGCACGCGGGAGATTTCTGCCCTGCGCTACCGTATCTAAAAAGATTGAGTATGTATGCATAACTTCCAATTCCGATTGCGTTTTTTCTGCATCGGTCGGATTGCGGAAAATTGAGTAGGGCATACGGCCGGAAACACTGACTCCGTCTGCGCGGATTCCGAAGTATTCTTGTACCGCTTTTTGAATAGATGGTGAAACGGCAAAGACACCGATTGAACCGGTAATGGTATACGGTGAGCAAAAAATATAGTCGGCGGAAGAAGCAATCCAATATGCTCCCGAGGCTGCTATATCACCCATCGATACAACAACAGGCTTGCCGATTTTTTTCGACAGTCTATCTAAACTTCTCCGTATATCCTCAGAAGCATTCACCTCTCCGCCGCCCGAATCAATCCGTAATACTACTGCTTTAATTGAATCGTCATCAGCAGCTTCGTCGACTAAATCTACGAGGGTAGGACTGTCCGCATTATCGGCAGTATTGCCGGTAGTTCCCGTAATCGAACCGGTTAAATAAATAACCCCGATCCGATTATCCGTTTCTTTCTTTTTAAAAGACTTATTATAGTTATTGTAGTTGATAAAATCCCGTGAAGAAAGGTTGTATGTTTCCTCATCCAATACACCGAGTTCAACGCCGCATTCTTCGTACGTGCCGATATCGGTGATCAGATTTGCATCAAGTGCCGCTTGGGCGCTGTTTCCGTTTACCTTCCGCAGTGCATCGTTATAGTTCACCGTATAGGCTTCAAAGCTATTCGCGTCGGCGGCTCTGTTTGTGGCTATATCCTGTAAGTATGTGTGCCATAAGTCTTTCAGTACGGATAGATTATTGTTACGCACTCCTTCAGACATTTCGGTACGGGTATAAGTTTCCGCCATCGACTTGAAAGCTCCCGCATGGGCAACATTCCATCGAACGCCGAGTTTATGTTCCATTTCTCCGTAGAAAAGCGATTCGGTGTAAAATCCCGATAAGTCTACCTCACCCATAGGATCAAGGTAGATATGGTCGGCAAAAGAGGCAATGTAATAGCGTCCTAATCCGTAGCTTGTTGAAAAAGCATAGAGTGGTTTATTGGACTCTTTATATTCAAGCAATGCCGTCTTTAATTCGGTAAAATGTCCTGTGGAAATACCGTAGAGACCGGTAAGATCGAGTAAAACTCCCGTTATCCGCCGGTCATGTGCGGCGTGGCGTAATGCATCGGTAATATCCGATAATAACACGGCATCGGAAGTTGTGTCTGACAGCAGGTAATTCCGCCAGACAAATTCATCCGGTTTTTCGGTAAGGCGTCCTGCCGGATTAATCAATAAAAGGGAGTCGGCATAAACCGTAATGCGGGTATTTTTTTGTTTCCCCGTGCCGTCATTGTATTTGTAAATACCTGCAATAAATAGAAAAAGCAAAATGAAAAATATAAGATTAAGAATAATGAGGCGAAGAAGATTAAGACCGCGAAAGATCGAACGAAAAAATCCGCGTTTTTTATCTTTCATAGGAAACTCCTTTGATATAGCGCTTTCTAAAAGATTATTTCGGTAAAACTGTATTATCGGTAAAAAAAGCTTATGCGGTGCGGGTTTGAATGAAAAGGGTCATCGGTTATCCGGAGATATCTATTGTATACATTCTGTATCTGACAGAAGGACTGCCCTGGGGGGGACTTGAACCCCCATGCCCGTGAAAGCACTAGTACCTGAAACTAGCGTGTCTACCAATTCCACCACCGGGGCAAAAGCGCATTGCAATGAACACATTATAGATAAAAAGAGGCTTTTGTCAATCGCTTTTTTTTGGTATACTTTCACAAATATGAGTGTATATCCGTCGGACAAACTATTTAAGCTGTTGCGAGGCATTATCATTGTTCTGATTGCGGCTATCATAATCGGAACAGTTATCGCTGTTGTCAAAAAGACAAAAGAACGGGCTTCCGGCCGGCAGGATGAGGAATCGGATGCGGGCGCCGTTTATATTCCTCCTAAGGAATATGCGTTGTATGGAGACCTTGGTCAGCTTCGCGCCGTTACAGCCGATAATCCGCCGATCACTGTTATCCTCAAGCCTTTCCTTGAATATAAGGCTTCGGATACTGCGTTTCAGGAAGAACTGGTTGCACAAAAAGAAGCACTTAAAAAAAGCATACTCGATTGGTTCTCTCTCGAAAGTGCGTATCGGCTCAGCAGTGAATTGCCACAGGATATAAAACGGGCGCTTATGGAACGGATAAATAAGCAGCTCGTATTAGGCTCGATACATAATATCTACTTTGAAGAGTTCGTTATTCTCTATTAGTTAATAAGGAAGGAAGCAGTAAAAATGGTCGCAGTACAGATTATTATCGCCGTTATTCCGATTGTTGGAATTGTGATGGGAAGTGTTTTGGTCTTTTTTTATTTTTTATGGCGGCATAAGCAGATTATGCTTCAAATTAAGACGAACACCTATATCCAACCCGCTGTTAATATCCGCCTTTTTTGCTTGCTGTTAGGTATTATGCTGACCGTTATCGGCAGCGTGTTATTCGGACTATTCTATCTTATTGCCGGTGTCGGTTATATTCTACTTGGCGGGCTTATCCCGCTGGCGCTTGGTATCAGCCTTATTCTTTTTTATACTATTACGCACCGCAGCTGGAATAAAGAAGGGCAAAAATTCGCTGCTTTGCCGGAAGGAAAAACGGAGGGATAGGCGATGAATATGACAACCGATTATGCTGCCGTTTATAAAAAAGAAGGGCTTAATCAAACGCTGCGGGATTACGAGGTGTGCAAAGCGGTATTAAACGGCAATACACAGGCTTTCGCCGTTTTGGCGGCGCAATATCAAAAACGGGTCTATATGCTCGGGTTGAGCTTTTTTGACAACACCGACGATTGTGAAGACTTTGTGCAGGATGTGATGCTAAAGGCATACTCTGCATTGGGAACGTTCCGTGCGGAAGCTTCTTTTGCAACATGGCTGATGCGTATCGCCTATAATACGGCAATTAATTCGGTTAAAAAACGGCGGAGCTATACCTCGCTTGCAGATGGTACTGAAATTGAGTATCGGGGGGATAATCCCGAAGAAAAACATTTGAATGAATGTATTATTTTGTCGGTACGTGAGGCAGTAAGTAATTTACCCGATAGTTACCGTATTTGTATCGACCTCTATTTCTTTTACGATATGAGTTATACCGACATTGCGGCTGTCACCGAACTACCGTTGAACACGATAAAATCCCATATTTTCCGTGCAAAAAAGATTTTACGGGAATATCTTAAAGAAGACCGTGCGGTCTTTGAATACACACATCGGGGATCGAATTTTGCGTATCCGGCCGTTGTACCCCATTAGTAATTATGGATGGAGATTCTATGCATTGTGATATTTTTCAAGATCAGTATCTTTTACTCGATAAACATGAACCGATGCCGACAGGGCTCAAAATGCATCTTTTATGCTGTTCATCGTGTCGGCAAGCCGTTAACCGGATAGCGGCTGCAGAGAATGTTCAACGGCATATACTGCACACACCTATTGCAGCCGATGAGCGGATGCTCAATACTACGATGAGAACAATACACTTGCTGAATAAACAGAGTGCACCGATTGCTGTCCGACAGGAGCAAAACAAAACAATTCTTCCGTGGATCGCGGTTGGCACATTTCTGATACTCGGATTTATTCTCCTTCCATTCAGCGATATGGGTAAAATCGATTTAAGCCAATTCGGCGATTCTTTTTGGATTCCCTTTGCGCTTTTATGTGCCGGCAGTATTGTTACCTATTCTGCAGTATTTCTTGCAAAGAACTTAGTGTTTTTTACCGAAAAATTTACGCCGCAAATCTAAATCAACACCCCCGATGCGAGCGTTGCCGAGGATGACGGGTATTAAACCCTTGCACGAATCAAGTTTCTTTCTGTTCTTCTTTGTATTACCTACAGAGTAGATGTGGTAAGTTGTTGATAATGGGAGAGGTGTTACCCTATCACACTTTTGATGAAAGGCAGTACTGCGATAAACGAAAAAATAAAGATGGCGCTGTAAGCCGCCAGTGAGAGCACTAATGCGGCTGTTTCGGCATATTTTTGCGTTTTGCCGATTCGCTTAAACAAACGCTGCCGTCCCGTCCATGCGAGGTATGCTGCAACGGTGATGGGAATTGCCATGCCCGCCGATATACCGATAACCGCAATGATACCGATACCCGCCGCATCCAACGTAGAAACCAGTACCAGCACGAGTAAGGCTGCGGGGCATGGATACATACCACTGAGTAAAAAAGCACCCCACTGTATATTCCCGGCTGTGTGGCTTTGCGAGCGGTAGTTTTTGTACCGTGCGGAACCGTAGTTGCCTGTGTTATATGCCGGGTTGCTGCTTTGATCGGACGTGAGTGAGCGGCGGCTGAAACGAAGCCGGGGAAACCGATTGGGGAATACACCGGACAACAGATGCAAGATGGAAGCTACGGAAAGCAGCAGCAGAAGAATAAAGGAAAAACCTTCAAGGTAAATTGCTGCAGAGTCGGTATGTGCGGATAACGCGCCGCTCACATTGCGGAAGATTAACAGTAACAAGAGGCTGGTTATGCCGTGCAGTCCCGCTAAGGTGAGGCTGGTTACAGCGGGCTCCCACACGGGGGCTTGCCGAGTCAGATAAAATGAGAACACCAGTGTTTTCCGGTGTCCCGGCCCCAGCGCATGCATAATCCCATAAAAGAAGGCGAGTCCGATAATTGTCCAAAATGCTTGTGCCGAATGTGTCTGCGTCCACTCATAGATGGAATCGCCGAGCTTTGTGTGCAGCTGCGCTTGTCGGTTTACAATAAAATCAGCCGGTTTCTCCGTGCGGACGGGAGCAGGCGTATTTTTTTTGCCGGTAAAGGGGTTTGCCCAGAGAGCGCCGGTTATAATACAGAATACAAACAAGATAACTCCGTATCGCATTCGGTGTTCCTTAGTAGGTAATATGAATTTCTTTTGGGTAGTAGGTTTGCAAACCCGGTTTCCACGAATCATACATGGTTGTCATATCGGCGGTATCGAAAGGGTCGTAGTACACAGGATATTTTTTGTTTTCGGCAATCGTATATCTTGGAGCCGTTTTACCGAAAGACCCGCGAAAGAGTACCGGAGATTTTTCATCATACCGGAAATCACAGAAAAAGCTATAATCGTATACGGCAAAATAAAAATCACCGCTGTATTTTGACAAATCGACATAAAATCGATACGAAGCGATGCCGTCTTTTTGCCATACGGAAAAATCGCTTACCTTTTCGGGGCTATGGCGCTTATCTCCCTGCCGGATAAAGGTAAAATACGAGTAGTTTTTAGTGTTGATAAAAGCATTGTTATAGACATCTTTTGTTTCAGCTTTATCAAAAAGTCCGTCTCGGTTCAGATCATAACCTTGAATAATATCCGCACTGAAAAAACGGTCAAACGTCCATGTTTCATACGCGCCTAAGACTTTTCCTTCATTTAATACAAACTCCGTTTGAGCCGAAATGAAAAGGTGCGGATGGGCTATCAGTTGAAGCGGCGCCGTAAACAGCAAGGTACTTAGCAAAATCGAAATGCATACTATTTTTTTATGTGTATACCGTATCATTCTTTATACCTCAGGTTATATTTTTATACTGGAAAGTCTCACAAAATTTCCATATTTACGTGCTTCTTTTTACACTATAGGGCGGATATAAAAAAAGAGTCCTTACTGAGGACTCTTTTTAGTAAGAATAAAAACGGATATTTAGACTTTCTTAACAACATAGTTGCTCTTTAAGCAGCGGGAACACAGTTTCAATGTTAACGTTCTACCGTCAATTTCCGTTTTTACGTCGATAAGGTTGGGGCGCCATACGCGGCGTTGGTGATTCATTGATTTACTAACCGTATTACCGCTCATCGGCCCTTTCCCACAAATATCGCATCTGCGTGCCATAGTTCACCTTCCTTAGATTTATCTATTCAAAATAAAACGCAGGATAGTATACTGTAAAACGAATGTTATGTCAATCTTGAAACTGAGGGGCAAATGCCGCAACGAACTTAGGTATCAACTGTTCGGCAATCCCTTCTATATAAAGTCCTGCGGCCTGTTTATGCCCGCCGCCGCCGAAAGAGGATGCGATAATACTGACATCGATAGTATCGAGAGATCGGAAGCCGACGCTGCAATGTGTTTCGGTATCCTGCCGTACAATACAAATTGCCTTTACCCCCGCGATGCTCTGAATAAGCTGATATGCCATATCGGAATCCCTGTTCTCGATGCCGATTTCTTGTTTGTCTTGGTACGTTTCATACGAAACGATGAGTCTCCCGTCATAATACGGCTTCATGCGGGCTAATACACGCGAGATAAGTATTCGTGAACCGAAAGATTTACCGCCGTTAATCGCTGCAAATGTATATTTTGGGTTTGCACCTGCCTGTACCAGCCGTGCAGTATGAGCAAAAACCTCGCCGCTCCGTTCATCCAAGTGACGGAAAAAGCCGGTATCGGTACAAAGACCGAAGAACAACATCTCCGCTTCCTCCCGTGTTACGGAGCCGGTCATCTTTTCGATAATTGTTTGGATAATAAATGTTGTTGAAGGAGCTTCCGCATATACAAGCGAGCTTGCTTCATTTGTCGTATTGGTGGCATGATGATCGATACAGATCGAAGGAAAATATGTAAGTTCTTCAGCAATATTGCCCGTTCGGTCTATCCCGGAACAGTCAACAATGATGACACCGGTTTTTTCAGGGTTTTTGATGAGTGATTCCGGCACATGAGCGGAAAAAAGCGGTTCATACATCCGAATTTCCGACCGCTGGAACGGTCCGGCAGAGAGCATCTGCGTCTTTTTTCCCAGTCGTTGTAAAAAAAGTGACATTGCGATACTGCTTCCGATACAATCTCCGTCAGGCTCTTTATGGCCGACTATGAGGAACATCGGATAGAAATGTAAAAAATCGATTAACTTTTGCGGAACGGCAGGTGTAATAATATTATTCATGAATAACCTAAGTTTAAATGGAAAACGGGCACATAGTGTTAAGATGACGGGGAGCTCTGAAAATCAATCGAATTTTTAGAGCTCTTTATGCCCACTTTCGGTATAGATTAGAATTCAAGTGCGAGTGTCTCTACCCCGTCAAATTTATCATTGTACTGTTGGGGATTGGGTAATATACCCCATGTTGAAGTATTTAAATCTTGCCGCGGGGCAGAAATTCTAATGTATTCACATTTTCCGTCACGGATAAAGAAAGACAAATACGGATTAATGCGGGTATTAATGAATGAAATATCCGCTTTGCCTTCTTTCGGGCTAAACCATTCAAACGGGATAAAGGCCTCTCCGGTATTTAAACCTGCTCGCCGATAGATAACATAGTATCCTTTTGGATGGGGAAATATTTTTAAAAGCTGGGTATTAACGTAATACACATCAGCTTCTTTTGATTCGGCAGCAAGCGGAAATACGCTTATAGCTCCAAACAGCAAAACGCAGAGAACAAAATAACGGGATATCTTTTTCATAAGGCTCCTCCACAGAGTATGATGACAAAATTATAGCAACGAACATTAAAAATTGCAAGGCAGCGCATTGCCTCCGACAATTCATACTGTACATATGATACCTTTTGTGATTGTATATTTGTATGAATAAAACCGTTCTCCATAAACCAATAGCACACAACGCCCGCTTCCCTTTTTCATATTCCGGCGGAAACGGCGGGCAAAGGGAAAAAGAGAATCCTAGTATGACAGCCGGAACAAGATGTAAAAAGAAACACAAGCGAGATTTCGAGCGGGAAAAAGTTACAATTCTGTATGAAGATGAGTATCTTGCGGTGATTTACAAGCCGGACGGAATGCTTTCCGTGCCGTATCCGGGGAGCCGTGCGCAGACTGCTCTTGAAATTCTTGAGCGAATAATGCGCAAAAAGGGGACGTATTCTCAAGCTCATAGACCGTTTGCGGTTCACCGCCTTGATCGAGAAACATCAGGGGTAATGATGTTTGCAATGACGGAAAAATCCCAAAAAAAGATTATGGATAATTGGCAGACTCTTGTCACGGGGCGTATTTACCGTGCCGTTGCGGAAAACCCTGCGAAGGAAAATTATGCGCGGAGCACGCTCGGCGTAATTAAGAACAGCGGTACGATTAACGATGAAATTGCATACAATGCGCACAATCGAGGGTTTGTTCCGCATGATAAAGCCCGCTTTAAGACGGTAAGCGCTATAACTCATTACAAAATAATTGAGCGCGGTGTGCATCATACGCTTTTTGAATTAAGCCTTGAAACGGGACGAAAGAATCAAATTCGGGCACATTTGGCATCAAAAGGGTATGTTCTTGCCGGAGATGAAAATTACCGAGCAAAGACCAATCCTTTTGGACGGCTTGCCCTTCATGCGCGGACGCTCGAATTTAATCATCCGTTTACGGGAGAACATTTAACATTTGAAATCCCCGAACCCGAAAAATGGCTTTTATGTGTCAAAAGCGGAGATAGACGTAGTACGGCCAAACGCCCAAGATAAACCGCATCGGAAATATTACCTATAGGGCATTTTTAAGAGCCGTTTTCCGGGCGGCGGCAATGACTTCTTCCGCTTGAGCCTGCGTAATCCGCGCCGCGGCGGCAGCCGCTTCCACGGAAGCGGCCGCAAGCTTTTCAATACTTGAAAAGCTGCGCAGCAAACGCGCAGCCCGTTTTTCCCCGATGTGGGGTAGCTGTTCAAATTGTAAGTGCAGTTCCTCTTTTGAGCGTAACCGGTTGTTGCGAGTGTTGGCAAACCGGTGCGTTTCGTCGCGTACCCGCTGGAGTACCCGTAAGGCTGCGCTCCGCCGCGGCAGTACAATCGGCTTATTGATATGCGGCCGGTAGAGCTCTTCATTTTTTTCTGCAAGTCCCACTAACGGAATGTCAAGCTCCAAGGCATCGAGTACCGCCTTGGCCGCATTGACCTGTCCGATGCCGCCGTCTATCATAATCAGGTCGGGCAGTTCCGCCGCCTCGTTCAGCAAACGGGTATACCGCCGCGCCACCGCTTCCCGCATAGAAGCATAGTCGTCGATAATGCCGTCCGTAGTGCGCAGTCTGAAAATCCGGTAGTTCTTTTTGTCGGGATTGCCGTCCTTAAACGAGATGAGGCTGGCAACGGTGTACTTGCCGTGCAAATGAGCGATATCGAAACCTTCGATGCGGTGGGGAGGCCGGTCAAGCGATAATATTTTTTGGAGCTCTTCCAAGGCGGGGAAGTCTCCCAGCTCCTTTACGCGGCGGGCAGCGTCCTCTTTTGCGTTAAACTGCGCCATTGCAAGCGCCGCTTTATGCCGCCGAAGTATTGCGGCGCCATATACCGGCGTTTTTTCGGCAGCGGCCGTTTCGGTGTTATCAATATGATATGAACGTTCGTTTATAGCGGTGAGGCTTTCCGTATCCGTTGCAGAGGCTTGTTTCCGATCTTCCAACGGAATCGCCGTGATAGTAACTTTGACGCCGAGCTGGTCGGCAAACCATTGCTCTGCGAGTTCATATTCCTGTCCCGCACACACGAAGATATGCGGCGGAGTCTGCTTCGGGTCGGTATAGTATGCGATTAAAAATTCGGGTAATACCTCGGCTTCATCTTTGAGGCTTTCCGTTCGGTATAAGTCCCGTCCGACAACCTTGCCGCCCCGCATTTTAAAAACCGTAAAGGTGATCAGCGCTCCTTCCGCCGCCCAGCCGATATAGTCGCGGGCTTCCGGATCCATATCTTCAACGGAGTTCTGACCTCGAAGCGCCCGTACCGCCTGCATCCCGTCTCTGATACGGGCGGCCTTTTCAAATTCGCGGGCTGCTGCTGCTGCTTTCATTTTTTCCGTTAATTCGGCGAGCGGTTTTTTCAAGTCTCCTTCAAGCAGCAGCGCAATTTCATCAATATCCTTTCGATAGTCGGTTTCGGAAATTTTATCCGCACAGGGCGCACTGCAGCGGCCGATATGGAAATACAGACATGGCTCTCGCTTCTTTAAGCGCTTGCATTGCCGCAGTGTATAGGTCCGTTTAATGAGCGACAAAAAATCATCAACAGCGGGCACATTGGGAAAGGGGCCGAAATATCGGGCGCCGTCGTTTTGTATCCGCCGCGTCCGGTACAGCCGCGGATAGCGTTCATTGGTAATTTTGAGCACGGGATAGGTTTTCCCGTCTTTGAGATTGATATTGTAGCGCGGCTTGTATTTTTTAATCAGATTATTTTCAAGCAGCAGCGCCTCATACTCATTATCGGTTTGAATATACTCGATGCGGCGCGCACGCGAAACGAGGATACGGGTTTTAATATCCCGCTTTGACGCAAAATACGAACTCAACCTATTCTTGAGCGATTTCGCCTTTCCGACATAAATAACGATATCTTTTTCATCCCGCCACAGATACACGCCGCTGGTTTTAGGCGCCGACAGCGCATATTGATGAAGCGCCTCACGCACGTCCGCTTGTTCACTCATATCGTAAGGATAATACTAAGACCGATGCGTAATGGCAATATTGATAGAGCATAACCGGATATTTTTATCATTTATAGACTATGCTAAAGAGTCTGTTAGATTTAATTTAAGAAATGATGAATTTTTCCTGCCATTTTGCTCCAAAAGTCGCATAAGGACTGTAGGAGGTGTGAATGACTAGAAAACCCTTTGAAGAACTAACTATTTCCGATGACTTTATGTTCTGTAAAGTCATGGAACACGAATCGCTGTGCCGGCCGTTTCTTGAAATGCTCTTTAGCGCACAGATCGATAAAATCACATATCTTTCGTCCCAAAATACGGTTACGACTAATTTGGGCGCAAAAACCGTCCGCCTTGATGTACTGGTAAAAGATGAAGACGGTACATCCTACGACATTGAAATGTTTTTTCCGATAGACATCCGTGCCTATCGGAAAAACGAGTTTTGCCTTGTGTCAAAACATCGCTGCTGCATGGAACCAGCGGCATCCGTGC
The DNA here is from genome assembly GCF_024181165.1 of Treponema sp. OMZ 803. NCBI lineage: Bacteria > Pseudomonadati > Spirochaetota > Spirochaetia > Treponematales > Treponemataceae > Treponema > Treponema sp. OMZ 803. The sequence goes on from NZ_CP051195.1 coordinate 784,907, forward strand.
CGCTGCTGAAACAGACTTGTCTAAAAAAGCCTTCGGTTAGCCTTTTGTAAATAGGCGGAGTAGATGCTAGGAGCGTACAAAAAACACCCGCAGGCGTACTTGCTGTACGTCGAGGACTGTTTTTTGTTAAGCGACAACGCAGATACCCGTATATTTTCAAAAGATACAAAAAAGATTATATTGAGAACTCGAAGGCATTTAAAGGAACAGACAATCAAGAGTTACAAGGTTTTTTACAGTATGTGAAAACAGGCAAAGCAACAACCGATTACACGAGGAGGATAGAGCAGATGATACAGACGGTAAAAAGAAACGAATTAGCACGAAAAGAATACCACATATTACCGGCAGCCTTAATGGATGCGATGGATGAAGGTAAATCGCTCGGTCTTGCCGAAGGTTCCCGCCAAAAAGCGCTCGAAACGGCAAAGAACTTATTGCAATTCGGCTTATCCGTACAAAAAATAGCACAGGCAACCGGGCTTACCAAAGAAGATGTTGAAGCACTGTAATCTACCTTTACCTAGTATTGTACATGGCAGCGCGATATTGTAGAGCGGTAATTAAATGTGCTACAATCCGCGGCAACAATTTTTTATAGGAGATGTTATGAAAAAATTGCTCTGTGTTGTATGTGTATCGGCTGCAATGCTGATACCGGTTTTTGCCTCTGCGGGTGCGAAAGAGTATGAATATACCGAACAAGATATATTTATCACCGCAGGAGATCATGAAATTCCTGCTACGCTGACCCTTCCTAAAGGAAAAGCCGACGAAAAGTTTCCCGCAGTGGTGATGCTGCATGGAAACGGTTCAAACCGCCATGAGGCAGGTATGGCCTACGATTACACTGCGCCTGAAATGGCACGTGCCGGTATTGCAACCATTCGGTTCGATTACATTGGAAACGGCGACAGCAAGGGTGATTATATCGACTTTACCTATGATAAAGGCATCGCAGATGCTCTGAGCTGCTATCGATATCTTTGTGCATTGAAGAATATCGATGCAAAAAGAATCGGGATTATGGGATGGAGTCAAGGCGGAAGGCTCGCTCTTTTAGCAGCTGCACGGAATGATGTCTTCAAAAGTGTGCTTACATGGGCAGGTGCCTACGATCAGAAAAGCGGGGAACAAGAACAATACGAAATAGCAAAGAAAAACGGTTATTATGAAGTAACCTATTCATGGCGGCCGCCGCTTAAACAAAGCCCCGCTTATTATGAAAATGCAATGGCAATCAATTATCCGGCGGAACTTGCTGCGATTAAAGCCCCGATTTTAGCCATCGCAGGCTCCAAAGATGATGTAGTGCTGCCTTCCGTAGCACAGACGATAGCAGCCGGCGCCAAGAACAAAAAAAGCCGCGCCCTTATTCTGGAAGGCGCTGATCATACGTTCCTTGTTTTTTCCGGCGACTTAACTATGCTGCATACCCTTACCGGCGAAACGATTGCATGGTTTAAAAAGACTTTATAAACGCATAAAAGCAAAAGGTCGCACAGAATAGGGCAGTCGCATCAGGTAGATTAGATAAGAATCGCAGAATAATTAGGCTGTGAGACCATTTGAACCATCTTCAACGGTTGTACAGCCTCAATTATTCTGCGGGGATATGAAAAACGAGCCTGATGCGGCTGCCCTGTTTGTTAAATGACGGTGTTGTCAGGGATAATTGCGTTTTTGGTGATAACGTAAATGCGGTCAACAACGTGATAATAGCCGTAGTCGCCGTCGGGCGGAATTTCCCCCATACCGATGGATACGTTATGCCCGATTCGTGCATTTTTGTCGATAATCGCTTTTTTAATATGGCAATTTTTCCCGATACCGACACAAGGAATATCGGCTTTTTCATCTCCTGCCTTACTGCTTTCGGATTCGTAGTAGTCCGCTCCCATACAGACAACTCCTTCCAATACGCTGCCGGATTCGATAATGGTTCTAATACCGATTACGGATCGGGTAATTGTCGCATAGGTAATAACACAACCTTCACTACAGGTAACACGATCCAACTGCGCTCCATTAATTTTTGAAGCCGGCAGATTTCGGTAGTGGGTATAAATCGGCGCTTCCGCATCATAAAAGTTAAACTGCGGCGTAATTTCCGTTAAATCGAGGTTTGCTTCGTAGAAGCTGCGAATGGTACCGATGTCTTCCCAATAGCCGTTATGCACAAATGCCGAAACCTTATGATCTTTAATCGAAGCGGGGATAATTTCTTTTCCGAAGTCCGTCATGCTGTTGTTTAAGCAGTCTTCCATCGCCTTTGCATTAAAGATGTAAATACCCATCGAAGCGAGATATTCTTTATCGGGGCTTGCGACCGGAATACCCGACTGTGCAGGAATCTTCCATTCGTCAATATTTTTGTCAGGGCCGGGTTTTTCCATAAAAGCGGTGATATTCGATTGTTTATCGATCTGCATAATACCGAATCCGGAAGCGTCGCGACGGTTGACCGCCGTACACGCGATAGTGATGTCTGCTCCGGAAGCTTCGTGCTGCGCTAAGAAATCTTGTAAATTCATACGATATAATTGATCGCCTGAAAGGATGATATAGTATTTCGGATCTTGCGTTTTAAAGTGCGTAAAATTTTTTCTTACTGCGTCCGCGGTACCTTCGTACCAGCCTGAATGTTCAAACGTTTGCTCTGCAGCAAGAATTTCGACAAAACCGTTTGAAAAACTGTCAAAGCGGTATGCCCGCGCAATGTGCAGATGCAGCGATGCGGAGTTAAATTGAGTCAATACATAAATTTGTCTAAGACCGGAATTGATACAGTTGGAGATAGGTATGTCGACGATACGGTGTTTCCCTCCGAACGGTACGGCCGGCTTTGAACGGGATTGAGTAAGTGGGTATAAACGGGTTCCTTTTCCGCCTCCCAAGATAATCGATAATACTTTCGGCATATATCCTCCTTTTATGATATTTGCAGAGGCGTATTCCGCAAAAACCGAGAGAAGTATCTATGAACACACTGAGATATAAGCGTTGTTCTATTACTATAAGTATAAACGAGGTTTTTATTTTTTGCCATAAAAATAAATAAGAATTATTCTTGGGTATTTTCTAAAAACTTGGTGAGGTTTTTACATGCTGTAACACGCCTGCTTGACAAAGGTCAGAATTGTCAGTATATATTAGGCAATATTTAGTAATATATGCGGTAATCCACCGCTCCCCTAAAAGTCATTTGTAAAAGTAATCGTATAAAAAAAGTTTATCATTAATAACATTAAAGTTCTGAGCTATTGCTGCCGATACGAGAAACGGAATAGCAGAAAGTTGTGCCGGTTATGCGTTACCGTTCAGACGGGAAAGCAAGACGGTGAGGTTCTGCCGCAGAGAAGCGCAGAATAAATTATAGTGCGTTTTTACTACCGGAGTATGTGTGGTAAAAACGCTTGCGAAATGGAGCGGAGAAAAAAGCTTATGAAAAAGATGAATCGCGTAGTATCTGTTGTACTGATTATATTAACTGCTATTGTAGGTTTTACCTGTAAACCGGGCTTAGGCAGCCAAATCGACGTTCTTCCGCCGAGCGGCGAAATCATTTACCCCGATGCGGGCGAAACTCCGATCCGCGGCAGTTTTGTACTCAAGGGAACGGCAAAGGATGACGAGGGTGTACAAGCGGTTTCGATTGTATTTGAAAACATAGAAACGAAAGACCGAACGCGCTCTTATCAGGCGATTCTTACCAAGCCGGGCGCCTACAATACACCGTGGACTGCAGACATAGACAACGAGTCTACGGGGACGGAAGCGCCGCCTCACGAACTCGTAAAGATCTATCCCATCCCCGACGGTGAATATACGGCGATCGTTACCGTTACCGACAACAACGGAAAGACGTCCAAGTTTACAAAGAACTATAAAATCGACAACACGCCTCCCGTGTTCATCGTTTCGCGGCCGTCGACGACTAAACCGGTTTCGACCGATCCTGAAACCGGCGATAAGTACGGGGCGATCTTTTCGGTCGAAGGACAGGCGGGCGAAAGAAACACGGTTTTCAAACTGAGTGTTGAAGTGCCAGAAAAAAGCCTTTCGACAAGCGAAATGTTCGTAGGAAAAAATATCAATGCACAGCTTTTTGCATACGGCGAAGCGGATGCCGCTGCATGGTACGACTATCAAAAAAACGATCTTCACAATAAAGCCATAAAAGCCCAACTGTTTTTGTACGACAATGCGCAGAAATTTTCAGGCGGCGCTCCCGGCACGGAAGGTAATAAATCCGAATTCTTTTATTTACAAGATGATATAAAAAATACCGTTTTAAAAAAAGGTTATATGGAAGAAGTGATCAGCGATTATTTTGCAGGTAAAAGAGGTTCCGATAAAAATGAACACGATAAAAAAATAAAAGCCTTGCGTGAAGACACTATTGCATTAAATGCATTAAAAGAAAACCGCAAAATGATGGACGGTTCTGCAGCGGAACGCAGTACCTTTAAATTGGACCCGAATAAGTCGCCCGGTTATAAAATTATCGGTGTAAAAAATCTTTCAAAAGACGGTTTGGATCTTGCCGCAGCCAGCACAATTGTTTTTAAAAGCGGAAATACCTCCACGCTTTTAGCAGAACTTATTCCCAATAAAGACGGCGACCCTTTGGTTAGTCCTGCTACGGTTGACTCTTATAAAGAAAGCGGCATAAAAATAGTGCTTATGAAATGGGATGGTGCTGTAGGAACAAATGAAACCGACAGTTTTAAAAACGGCACCCATCTTGTGCAAGAAACGGTACTATTGGATTTTGCCAACTTAACTACTCAAGCACAGTTAGACAATGCGGTTACCAAAGAAGGAAGCAATTTACGGGTAAAATTCAATTTACCTACTTCTTTTACCGAAGGAAAACGTGCAATAAAAGTTATCGGCACGGACAGCACAAATCAAGTTTCCAATACCTTTGAAGCGTATGACGATTCGAATTCGGTAAATAACGGTTTATATATTTGTAATTTTATTTCAAGCGGAAGCGGTCCAAGAATCAGACCTGTGCGTATCGAAGGTTTTAAAAATCAAAATTTCGATATTTTTGCCGACATTACCGATTTGGAACCCGGTCATGCATACTATAAAGTGGGCGGTCCCAACGATGAGATAACAATTCCTGATCCTACAAAAGAACTTACAAGACCTGATCCGGTCGGAGCTCCTGCACGATATAAAGCTACCCTTGATATAAGTGCTTTAACTGTGGATAAAGAATATACACTTCACTTTTTGGCTAAAGCAAATAACGGAAGTCAAGATAAAGATAAAATAACTTTTACCGTCGATAAAACACCTCCTACGGTTGCATTAACCTATCCCGAACCTACAGTTGCGCAAGCAGGCGAAGTAAGCTTTACGGGAACTATTTCGGACGCAGGTGCGGGAGTTAAAGCTTCGGCAACCAAGTTTTTAATTGCAAAAAAATCCGTAGGAACGGTAACCCCTGAAACGAGCGGTTGGCAAAACATGGTTACGTCTACGGCGGGCAGTTGGAACTTTAAGTACAACTTCAGTACGATGACTACCCCTTCCGAGTATGGTGATACGAGTACGTCTAACTCCAATTATTTTGACATTCCCATATATATTCTTGCGGAAGACAATATCGGCAACAAAAAAGTACATAAACTTTCTATGATTTTAAATCCTGACGGAACAAAGCCCGTCGTACGTATACTGTCGCCCGTAAACAATGCCGTATTGGGCGGTACTATACAGATTTTCGGTACCACGAGCGTTGCTATCGGTTCTCCGTCAGATATAGGAGAAGCATATATTCAATTTTCCAAAGACGGTTCTTTTAGCGGTACCGCCGATGGAACGTTTAGCGGTATAGACTGGTACAACAGCGGAAACGGTAAAATAGTAGACGATACTACTGCAAACGGTGCGGTACAGTGGACGCAAACGATTAATCAAACCGGATTATTTAATCCTAGTGGAACTAAGTGGACTATATATTTTAGGGTACGTGCCAAGAATAAAAATCCTTTAGTAAACAGACTTGGTGAATGGTCTGAAAAAGTTAAAATCGAAATAGACAAATCTTCGCCGACAATCGGAAGCCCCGAAGCCATTAAAGTAGTTAAAACTGCACCTGCCGTTTCTTTGGACTATGTTCCGCGCATGTGGATAGGTGCCGGTATGGAGCTTACCGGTTCTTTATACGATGAATCAGGGATAAAAAAACTTACTATTTCCGGTGATTTAAAGAACGGAGCGGAATACGATCTTAATCAGGCGCAGACGGCAGGATGGATTACGATAGATACTGCTAATAGCCCTACATCCAGCGAATCCGGAACCGCAAAAAATTATAAGCTTAAAATACCTCTTTCTTTAGATGATTTAAAACCTCAAGCCAAAGCAAAGGGAGAATTTACCGTAAAAATATCTATTACCGAAGATACTGCTAATAATCTGAAGTCCGAAAGAGAATTCACTTTCCGTTTCGATACGGAAAATCCTTCAGGCGGTTTCGGTAACATGCTTTACGTTGCAAATGGTACTTTTGCTGCAACGTCAATTACCGATTCAGCTCTTGCAAATACGATACGAGCAAATCCTGCAGGTTTAAAAATGCTTGTGGGGGGTAAAATCGTAACCGTTCAGAATATTTCAGGCTTTACCGGTAATACGGTAAACTTTACACCTGCTCTTGCTTCTGCAGGAAGATACAATTATGCCGTATACAAACCCGAAATTTTGGTAAAAGCCGTCAGCGGCAACGATTGGGTCGTGCGCGGTGTTGCAAACGACGACGGTTCGGGTGTTAAAGAAGTTACCGCCAAGCTTGAAGTAGGCAGTGCTTCACAAAGCGTAACAATGACCGAGCTTGATCCTTCAAATAAAATATACCGACAGCTGGATGGTTTGTGTAAGTGGGAAGGAAAAATCAATTTATCAAGTATACCTGACGGTAAGGGTAAACTTACCTATACCATAACCGACAACAGCGGTAATGTTTTTAGCGCTCAGGAAGACGTACGGGTAAAAAATAAAGCTTTACGTGTAACCACGGTAAAGCTCAGTACGGATATCGGCGGCACACAAAGCACGTTTGAAAATACAAATGCAAACAATGCACTGGTTGAAACAGTCGATGCAAATTCGGATGCCGGTTTAACTCTTACCAGCAAACGTTTTGCCTTTAAATCTTTGACCGATTCCAAGATCAAAGTGGATTTTACCGGCGGAGAAGAACCGATTAAATATACGCTCAAATATAACGGCAACATATTAACCGGTCACAATATGAAAAATATCAGTTCCGGAGATACTATAGCTTTAACTTCAAGCAATTTGAATACGATAGGCAACAGTACCGGGGGCAACACTAAGGATTTAGTGCTTGAACTGTGGGACAGCGCAGAAGGCTGTACGGCAACGGGAAGTGCTCCTCTTACCAAAAGCTCTTTTGCCGAGGTAACGATCAAAGCCATATTCGATGCCCTGGACGATAAAGTACCTACGGTAGTTATTCTGCCATTCCATTGGAACGGAGAAGGCAAAGACTCAAACAACAATCCGCTGAACTCTCTGTATGAGGGCAGCCGTGCAAACGGGCACGTGGAAATCGCTTCGGTTTCGGGAATGGGCAATACTTATTCTTCCGTTTCGGGCAAGGTAAGCGTAAGCGGTTTTGCGTATGACAATATCAAAATAGATACGCTTGAAGCGAGCCTTCCGAACACAGCGGCGCTTACGGTTAAGGCGACGCGGCAAACTGACGGTACATGGACGTCCGATAAAAATATGGCTTCGCACGGAGCCGTATTGACGGTTGAAACCTTGGGTGCCGACTATCTCGGTTATTACGTCAAATGGCGGCTCGATTGGGATACCGAAAAAGCGGGTGTAGGCGTTGCCAAAAGTATTACGGTAAGCGTTAACGACGGAACGAATACTTCCGCCGCCCTAGACGGCGGTACGTCTCAAAACGCAACGGTAACAAGACAAACGTTAAAGACTGCCGAGGATGCTGTTTTCGCAAATAAAAATCCGGGGCAATTCGTCGTATTCAAAAAGGGCGAAACCCAATACCTTACTCGCATTGAAAGCGTCTCCGGTAACAAGGTAACGCTTGTCGATACCGTTCCCACGGATGCGGACGAAGCGTTTGTGTACGGCTATACCGTAAACAAAGCGAAGATAAATATAAATGTCGTGCCGTATATTACGGGAATAAAGACTGCCTTAACCGGTTCTGCTGGCATTGACTTTGACCGTTCCGCACTCGGTTTTTATCCGGTATATGCGGGTGAAAAGATAATGCTTAAAGGTTTCAATATAGCGTCATCACCGACTGTCAAGCTCGGTACCAAGGATTTGACTTCGAAAGTATCCGCATACAATCAGTCGGACGGTACATTTGCCGTCGAAATTACAGACGCAGCAGATGTTAAAACAGGCAATCTCACGGTAACAGTCGGCACTACGCAGGCGATCAACAACGGCAATAAAAATCCCGTAATCGGTACGGATGGAACGGTTACGGAGGCTGCATACAACTCGTGGAGCAACCGAGCAAATAAACGGCTTGCCGACGATCTCAAGCTTTCGGTATGGAAAGTTGATGCTTTCCATTCAAGTGTTCAAAAAGATATCACGAGCCCGATGCTTAAAATAGCTCCCGACAGTACATGGTATATGAGTTACGGTAACGGTATACCTCACATGGCGGTAAATAAAAATGGAAACCAAACACATGTTGATAAAAGCTTTAACAAGTTCCATAATACTGCTGTTGCGTTTGACTCTACAGGAAATATATATGCTGTAGGAACGAATACAGATCGTATAGACAATAGCTCAGCAAAATTTTCCTTTTATTCACGTGCTGTACCGAAAAGCTCGAGCAATAGTGATTATACAGAAGCATGGACAGGAAAAGCGCGACTGGAAAAGGTACACAATCAAGGTATCTATAATATAAACAGAGTACCACGTCCTAAATTGGTTGTTACCGGAGGTGATAATCCGACGAAAGTGTATATTTCTTACTTTGATGCGAACCATCCCAAAAATCCGGTAAAGTTCCGCTACGGTACAGTTAATAATTCAAATACCTTTACCGACGGTATTGCTGACGGAGGCGGAACTAATACTTCAACAGGGGCGATGGATTCTCTTTCTAACGGTTCAGCCCCCGGCTACCATACTATTGCTGACGATGATTCTCCAAGGTATAAAGGAGGCCCGTATGTCGCGCACGGTGTTACCTCCGGCGGGGTTGCCGTCGTAGCGTGGTATGACGCTACGAATAAATGCCTTGTGTATTCGTACAATACGACACCGCAGACTCCTGCTCAAGGAGGAGTCTGGCAAACCAACGCTCGATTGATCGATGACGATTTTGCCGGCTGGTATGTAGATCTTGCCGTAGATAAAAACAACGGCATACACATAGCATATTACAGCAGCTCCAAAGGCGATCTGAAATACGCTTATCTTCCAAGCTATAACGGTACGCCCACTGTCGTAACGGTCGACAGTTACTTGTCGGTCGGAACGCAGATATCGATTTCAACTCGGGAAGAAAGCGGCAAGATCGTACCGTATATTTCGTACTTCCAGTCCGCATTTACGCAAACGCCGAGTTCCGTACGCGTAGCATGGCGCAACGATTTGACCGGAACGGTAAAAGACGGCGCAAAAGACGAGTTGTTTACCGGTAATTGGGAAGTAATGACCATTCCGATGAAAGGAATTATCCCCAAAGATGAAACCATCTGCAACGGCGTTCCCACTGGCGGAGGTTGGGCAAATACGGTCGTTCTCGGTTTTATGAGCGATAGCGGTTATAAAAAAGCGGTTCTGAAAAAGTAAAAAAAAAGCACAAACAGCCGGTAGGCACTCGCTTGCCGGCTGTTTTTATATGAAAGGTGCGGTGTCCGAGTCGTTCGGATAAAAAGGTTTGCAAAAGTGAAAAAGTAAGGGATAATACAGGGGGGAATATGATAACGGACGGTGTATTGTACTGCGAGGAGAAAAGATGATAGTAAGCGGTAATAATGAGTTACGGGAGGTTTCAGGAATCTCTGCTGATGAAGAAAGAGATATTATAAACTTTCTGCAAGGTGCAGTGTATTGTTGGTGTAAAAATAGAAAAAATGAATGGTTCTCTCTACGTGATTTAATGGGAGGTGATAATTATTACTGGAACGATACACCTATGATTAAATTATGGGAAAAGCATAGTAATTTAAAAAAAGCTGATCCTGTTGATGAAGCCGGAAAAGATGGTGGATGGTTATTAAAAAAAGTAGTGCAGAAAGATAGAAGAAAATTTGAAACAAAAGAAGAAGATAGGATTAGAAAGTATCGGTGGATACAATAAAAAAGCCTCAATACCGATTCAACCTGATGTTAACTTATGGCTTGCTTAGAGAAGATAAGTCTAATCTACCGATTATCTATTTATCCGATTGGTTGTTTTTGATAGAAGCAAAGAGTGTGGCAGGTTGGATGAGAAAATTGGTATGAAATATTGGATGTAACTGCCACAGGGTGGAAAATTAAAACGAAGAAAAGAAATATTGACTTTGTATTTACTATACGCCGATGATTCAGGAGTAACTTCAGACCCAGATGTAAAATACAGTGTTTTGGCAGGTTTTGCAACTTTTGAAAATCAAACATATTGGATTCAGAAAGCTGTAGATGATATTATGCTAAAATATATAGGCAGGGCAGATTTAGAATTACATGCAAGTCCTATAAGAAGCGGAAGAGGGTTTTCCAAAAGAAAATAGAGAATTTGATGCGCCTCATACAAATATTTTAGACTATGAATTAATCTATCATAGGGTAGTAACAGTGATATAATAGTAGCTGAGTTTTTACAGAGATTTAAAAACGACAGAGAATACCTAATAGCAAAGCAAAGTGGCACGGCAACGTATACATCAATACGTGACGTTTGCTCTCATGCAGTATGAACGGCAGCTCCCATCGCTAACCCTACAGTCTTGTTTCCGTATCCCACAGGATAATTGCTTTTACCACAGACTCTTCCGCAGCAATCATACTGTCTTTTGCTTTTCCAGTTAAAAGCTGCATAACGGCTGTTTTTTCTTCCGGGCTATAATCAATTCCTTGTATATAATCTTCAATAGTATGAGTTGTACTGCGGACTTGCTTATCAAACACAACTTCGGGGCAGTAGCCCATAAGCCAGAGTATATTCCACACACCGTAGACATAGTTTTTATCGTTATGCGGTAACCTGAATAATTTCCGCCCAAGGAGCTGCTCTATCGCTTCTTGAACGGAATCTTTTTCATACACAGTCCGCTCCAGCATGCAGTATTTTTTTGAAATCATATTCATCCGCTGTATATGTTCGATGGAGGCGATAGCAGGAGTCATACAGGCGAATACAAAATCGAATTCATTTTCTGTGTTAAAGGTTTCCATCCAGTTTCCATGAATCAGCTTTGCTTGCGGGATATGCTGCAATTTTTCTTGCGCATACGCAAGCATCTTTGAAGAAATATCGATACCGGTAAGGTGCGGAGTATATGCCGCAAATTCAAATAAATGCCGTCCTGTTCCGCAGCCGATATCCAAAATGCGAGTATCCGCTTTGAGCAGTTGCCGGTCTTTTATAAGCCGGAATACAAAACCATTGGCAAACTGTTTTTGTTTTTTTTCGGTGCGTTCATAAAAGTCTTGACTTTTATTATCCCACATCTGTTCGGCACGGGCTTCGTTTTGGTCTTTGTGAATATACTGTTCAAAATCATACATCGTTAGTTCCATAATTATAAATTACACCTTCCTTTCATTAAATTTTTGTAAAAACACCTCAAAATTATGTTTGCGGATTTCTATGTCTTCTTTCCATTCATGTAAATCATCTTTTCCGCTTTGCGTAATCGCATATTTTTTCCGAGCAGCGCCTTCCGGCGGCAATTCCCATTCCATCGTTACCAAGCCTTCTTTTTCCAAACTGCTCAGACAGCGGTACACGGTTGACATATCGATGGTAAAACCGGGAAAATCTTGCAGTAGGATTGAGTGTATATCCCGCGGATTGAGCGGCTGTTTTGCAAGGATAACTAAGATAAATGCCGTCAAATGTTTAAACTTCGATTTTTCATTGATATTCATTCCTCTATGTTCCCCTTGTAGCGGTTACCATCAAACTCAGCAATATACCTCCCCATGATAATCCGCATTATCATTTTTTATAGTGATATCTGAACGAAATAAATACCAGTTGCTTTTCATCCACCTGATACACTATTCGATGTTCCTGATTGATTCTTCTCGACCAATATCCTGATAAAGCATGTTTGAGCGGTTCAGGTTTTCCTTTTCCTGTAAACGGCGTTCGTTCTATTTCTTTTATCAGATCGTTTATTTTTTCCAAAATTTTTTTATCGGTATTAAACCAATAGATATAGTCATTCCATGCTTCATCTGTAAAAAGCTTATTCATTTTCTAAAAGCTCATGGCTGTGCAAATTACCGTTTCTATGCTGTTCAATCGACTTTTTTAGGTGTTCGGCGTTTGCTTCGTTGTGCAGCAGATAATCGGTTTCAACCAGACTGTTGTATTCATGTACCGATAATAGTACAAGATTTTCAGAATTTTTCCGTGCAATCATTAACGGTTCATAATCATAATACACTTTGTCCATATATGTTTTTAAGTTTCGCCGTAAATCGGAATACGTAATAACATCCATAAGTAATGTCTCCTTTATAAGTACAACATATTGTACTTATGGTAAAAAGTCAATTCTCTTTACCAAATACCTTCCTTAAAATGCAACAGTTGAACAAAGTATCAACTTTAGAAACTGTTGCATTAGTGTGCGACAAGCACATACGTCAATAAGCGACGTTTGCGGAAGCAAACTCGCAGTGTTTTTCAGCCGCGTTATTTCAGCGGCTGAAAATAAACCTTCCTTACATTGCCTTCTTCCACAATGCGTCCGGCATCCATACGGTACACATAGTCGGCAACTTTTTTTACAAGATCGATATCGTGTGTAACCAGCAGCATCGAAAAGCCGAGTTCGTATTGCAGCTGTTTTAAAAGCCGCATGATATTCACCTTGGATGAATCGTCGAGCATGGCGTTTATTTCATCTGCAAGCAACAAGACCGGCTGCATCGAAAGCGCTCGTGCAATCGCCGTTTTTTGCCGCTGTCCGCCGGATAGTTCCCGTGCTTTTTTATTCAGCATAGCAGCATCGGCAGGAAGACCGCATAGCTTTGCATACTTCACCGCTGTTTCCGTAAAGGCAGCGGCTCCTTTATGATAGCGGATGACGGAGGGTTCGGCAATAATTTCCTGCACCGTGAGTGCGGTGTTCATTGACGAAAACGCATCCTGTTCTACAATTTGCAGGGCATGTTCCCGTGCAAGCAAATCGTTCTTTTCTATTGCCGTGCCGTTAAACACGATGGAACCTGCATCTTTTTTCAAAAGCCCTGCAATGATATGCAGTACGGTCGTTTTCCCCGATCCGGACTTTCCGAGTAATGCAACGATCTCTCCGTGCCGCACCCGCAGAGAGCAGTCTTTGACGGCTATTGTTTTTTCTTTCCCCGTATCAAACGTCTTTGAAATATTCCGGACGCTTAAAATGGTTTGTATGCCGTTTTTTGCACACGCGCATCCTTCGCTGCATTCCGGCGGTAGATACGGCGTATACGATAAACACTCGCTGCTTTTTTGTGTACACCGCTCATAAAACGGACAGCTTTGGCGTTCATCCGCTTCTTTAATGCCCCACAAATCCTTCCATGGATTTAGATAGGTACTTGATTGCAGCAGCGCAGCGGTGTACGGGTGCTTTGCCTCTTCCAAGATGTTTTTCGTTTTACCTTTTTCGATAATATATCCGTGCAGCAGCACCATCAAATTATCAGTGAGAGTTTCAATCACTTCAAGATCATGGGAAACAATCAGCATTGCCGTACCGTATTCACGGTGAATCCTTTGTAAAAGCTGCAATATCTGTTGCTTTGATGCGGGATCCAACGCGGTTGTCGGCTCGTCGATTAACAGGAGCGGCGGATGCAGACAAATTGCCATTGCGATAAACACCCGCTGCCGCATACCGCCCGAAAGTTCATGCGGATACCGGTTTTTTACACTCGGTTCCAGTCCGACGGAGTGGAGCGTTGCGGCAAGTTCTTGTTCCAGCAGCGTAATATCGGTTATTTCTTTGCGCAGAACTTCGGCAATTTGCTCCCCGACTGTCAGCGCAGGATTGAGCCGCTCATCCTGATTTTGAAAGACCAAACCGATTTCCTTAAAGCGGAGATTCTTCCATTCGGCTTTTCCGGCACTTTGTATTTCCCTGCCGTTATAGATGATCTTGCCCGTTACCTCAGCAGCACTACCGGCGTTGGCAGCTCCGCCGCCGCGCTTTTCTTGCAGTAAGCCCATAATGGCTGAAAGCAATGTGCTTTTCCCGCCGCCGGACTCCCCGATAATGCCGCAAAGTTCTCCCCGCTTTACCGAAAAGCTCACGTTCCGTATGCCGGTTTCGGTTCTATCAGTATCACCGGCGGCAGCCGTTTGTGTCCCCGCCTTGCCTGTATTGCCGGCAGCGTTCGGTTGGTGTGTTTTCCGTTTTGAATCTGCGCTGCGGTATCTTACCGTGAGGTTTTCAACCCTGAGTATTTCGTCCGGTATCATGAGCGGGTACGCCCTCCAATACGCAGCTCCATCCATCTGCCGATTGCAGCAATGGAAAGCACAGTGCATACCATAACAGTAGTGGGGAATACCAGCCACCACTTCCAAAAATCCGTGAGGTAAATATTCGGAAAATCCATTGCGCGGGTAATGGTCATGCCCCAGCTTTTTGACAGCGGATCACCAAGCCCCAAATACGCTAAAGAGGCTTCCGCCAGAATTGCTTTGTTCATAATCTTAATCACGCTCACCAATATAATAGAAAAAAGCGGCTTCCAAAGATGCCACGCAAAGATATGCCAAAAATGTGCGCCGTAGGCGTTTGAAAGCCGGATATAGTTTTCCGTTTTTATTTTCAGCACTTCGCTTCTGACAATTTTCGCAGGCATTATCCACGATACAAGAGAAATAGCAAAGATAATATTCGCCAATCCCGGATCTAAAAAAACGCCGAGCACCACCATGAGCAGCAGATCGGGAATACCGATAAAAAAATCGATGATACTCACGATCAATGTGTCGATAATACCGCCCGCATAGCCTGCAAGCATTCCGATAATACTACCGCCGATTGCTGCAACCACGGCGCTTCCAACCGATAAGAGTAGACTGCTTTTTGCTCCATAACAAACCGATGCAAAAAGATCGATGCCTAAATCATCCGTACCGAACCAATGCTCCTGCGACGGCGGACTGAGTGCTTGTCCGCTGGGTATGGTACCCGATTTCAAAAATGAGAAATGCGGTAAGCAGGCAGCACACACAACGGCACATAAAAAAAGATAGGGCACATACGGCAGTGTATTCCGAGGCTTTCTCACGCTGCGCTCCTGTCAGTCCGCCGGTACACTGCTTCTCCCAATGCACTGATGCACAAAATAAACACGGTAACAACAAAAAAGATGCCTTGCAGCAACAGATAGTCACGGTAAAAGACGGCATCCCTAATCAGTTTGCCGATACCGGGATACTTAAAGACATTTTCTACAATGAGCGCTCCGTTAAACAGCGTTTGCAAGCTGAGTAAGAAACGGGTGATAATCGGATTTGATGCATTCGGTAGGCAGTGTTTTACCGCAATGGTGAAAGCGCCTAAGGATTTTGCCTGCGCGGTTTCTACATATTTTTTTTGTAGCTGCCGCAGCATCGCGCTCCGTGTTACAAAATAAAAATCCGGTGTTTTGAGCAAGGATAAGGTCAGCGCAGGCAGCACGGCGTGTTTGATAATATCAATGATCACAGGCAGGGTAAACTCAAGCGGCAAAAACGGCGTTATACCGCCCGATGTCGGCAATACCCGCCAGCGGATAATAAACAGCATCAGAATAGCGTTTGCCGTTAAGAATGAAGGTATCTCCGATACTGCCGTCATTGTATGATACAAAAAACCGTCAAGCCGCCTTCCGGCAAACCATGCGCTCAGACTTCCCAAACACAGCCCTAACAATAAACTGAACAGCAGGGAAGTACATACAATCCCTGCTGTCCAGATCAGCCGCTTAAAGATAAGGTTGACCACCGAATCCTTAAAATAAATGCTATAGCCTAGATTCCCGGAAGCAATACCGACTAAATACTGCACATACTGCTGCCGCAGCGGCTTGTCTAATCCGTAATACGCTTTATACTTATTGATTTCTTCCTCGCTATAGCTTGCAACCTCCGTTCCGTCTGAGGAGATGAACACAAACGGATCTGCACGCATCAAACGAGGAAGAAAAAAATGAGCCGTAATTAACGCAAAGAATAAAACGGCATATTTTATCCTCATGGACGAATGATATACGAAAGTTTAGGATGATCCAGTTTTGCGTGATCGTACCGTACCGTCCAGCGGTCGTACTTTGCCGGGCGATATACAGTGTTATCCATTTTGCCGTACAACAGCAGCATCGGAATTTCATCCGCTAAGATTTCCTGCACGGAGTATAACAGCTGCTTCCGGGTTTCCGCATTCCGTTCTACCGACTGCCGGTACAATAGGTCATCCAGCTGCGCATTTGCATATCCGGCAAGGTGAGGCTTTTTCATTTTGGAGGAATAAATTTCACGCAGCATATCCGCATCGCCTCCCATACCGCCTGATTCCACAATCGCAGTCTGATAGGTCTTATCCCGGATCATGCCGTCCCGCGCTTTAGAGTCGACACTGACAACATCCAGCGTAATTCCGATATCCGCCAATCTGATTTTAATCAGCTCCGCCATCTTTACCTCTTTGGGTGAACTGCCCACGGTCAGCTGAGCTGAAATCTTTTTGCCCTTCATCAGCTCCTTTGCCTTTTCAGGGTTGAACTCGTACTTAGGAAGATTGGGGTTGTACATCGGGTGCGCAGGGTGCAGATAGCCTTGACTGCCTTCCAGTCCCGAACCGCGTTCAAGTTTTTCAATAAGCTCATGCCGGTCTATAGCATACGCGATTGCCTGACGGACTTCTTTTTCGCGGAAGGCAGGAACCTTATCAAAATTGAAATAGAAACGGAAATCATGTAAACCGAAATTTTTCACGACTTTAAATTCGCTGTTGTTTTCGTAATTTTTTACAAGATCGGCAGGTACGTTGGTAATATCGATTTCGCCATTGTTAAATGCCAAAATAGCATCACTGACAGGAATCCATTCTATTGCGGCAACCGCAGGCTTTAAGCCCCAAAATTCGTCAAACCGTACCATTTTGTACGCGCCCTGTTCGCTCTGATAGGAAGCTAATTTATACGGCCCCGATCCGACAACATCGCCTTCGCCGGAAAATTTTGCAGGGTCTTCGACTTTTTCCCAGACGTGCTTGGGAATGATGCGCATACTGCCGATTTTTTCCAACGCAGTCGGCGTATATTCCGGTATGTGAATTGCAACCGTATTGCCGTTGACGGTAACGGAATCCATCAGATACTTGCCGTGCAGCATCAGCCCTCCGCGCATCGGCGGGTGTGCTTCAAAATACTTGACCGTAAACGCAACGTCTTCCGCCGTCAGCGGCTTTCCGTCATGCCACGTTGCATTATCGACAAGTGTAAACGTATACGTTTGCCCGTCTTCGCTCACCGTCCATTCCTTTGCGAGCCACGGAATAAGTCCTTTTTCATCCTTTTCCAAAAGCGAATCGTAAATCAATTCCATCTTGAAAAAACCAGGCCCGCGGTTTTGGTGCCGGAACGGGTTCGGATAGCCGAAGTCTCCGCCTGCTTCCCGCAGCACAATCTCTGCATCTTGTTTTGCAGCCGGCTTCTGCATAACCTGCATATCCGCACTTTTTTCCTTACTGCACGAAACCGCCAGCATCGCACATAATGCGCACATACCGAGCGTATTGAGTGCACTGAACTTTTTATTCATCGTAACGCCTCCAAATATTCAGTAAGTTAATAATAGCTAACTTCGTCGCGCATATTAGTGCATTATGCACTGGCGTGTCAAGCGATTTTAAATATGTCTTTCAATGTTCTGCTTCATTTTTAGTATCTATTTTAATGCCGTTTTATCTGGGGGGTGTGCAGGGCAACCGCATTAAAAATATTTTTAGCGGTTGCCTTCCTTCTGTGCGAAATTTTGTTTAAAATTTCGCACATTTTTTCTAGCGGACGGGTAAACGCATCAGGTAGAGTAGATAAAAACCGCGGAAAAATTGAGACTGTGAGACCATTTGAACCGCGAAGAGGTTCAACTCTGGTCGAATAGTCTCAATTTTTCCGCGGGGGTGTTAAACAACCGACCTGATGTGTTTACCCTGACTCCTTGGTGCAAAGCTCACTGTAAATGCTTTTCCCAATCGCGCCAACTCACATAGGAAGTACCGTTGATGTCCATACTCATATCGGATAAATAAAACACCGCATTTTTTGCCGTTTCATCATTCAGCAGCTGCAAATATTTTTTTGTGCTGCGCGACAACTTTGCATCCGGGACATTGGAACTTTTTATCTCAATCGCAAAAGTACGGTTCCAATCTGCAATCGTATCTACCTCCAAACCCTTGCTATCCCTAAAAAAGGTCAGATTCGCTTTTTTGCCCTGATTCATGCGATATTTCAGCAATTCCGAAACGGCAAAGGTCTCAACCGCTGCTCCCTTGTATCTGCTCAAGAGTAAATCCTCTTTTGTCTCCAGCCGTAAAAGATGACACATCAGCCCTGAATCAACAAAATAGAGCTTCGGCGTTTTTACAATACTTCTTCCAAGATTATTGGTGTTCGGTTCAAGGAAGTGGATAATAAACGAAGCCTCTAAAATAGAAAGCCAGCTCTTGACCGTCGGTGCGGAAATACCGGTATCCCGCGCAATGCTGTCCATAGAAAGTAGCTGCCCGCTCTGCACCGCGCAGATTTGAACAAACTTCTTAAACAGCGAAATATTACCGGAATTAATCTGATCCCGTATATCCAAGTCCAAGTAGGTATCGATATAATTTTCATACCAATCCTCCGGAATAAAATGCCGGGCAGTATCATAGAGGGGCGGATATTGACCCGAAAAAATCAGCGTATACGGATTGTCCGGCAGCACACCGCCCGTTTGTAACTCGTGAATAGAAAACGGCAACAGCTTCAAAAACGCCGCCCGTCCAGCCAAACTGTCCGTCATATTTGCTTTTAACCGGAGCTGACTGGAACCCGTTACGATAAACGTTCCCGGCGCGCTCTGTTCCCGATCCACATGCAATTTTATCGCATCAAAGATTTCCGGTACTTTCTGCGCCTCATCAATCACCGCACCATCGGGAAACGCCATAATAAAGTCATTCGGATTCGACGCTGCAAGATCCCGCATTGTTCGGTTATCAAACGTCACATATTTTTTATCAGGGAAAACCGCTTTTGCCAGTGTTGATTTCCCGCTCTGCCGCGGCCCGGTTATCCCAATCACCGGAAACTGAGAAGCCAATCGTCGCAACGCCTCTTCCGCTGTCCTTTTAACCATATCGCCGCTCCCTTTTTAATCCGATTACGAGTAAACCTGCTTGCCTCTTCTATTACTGAATAGGTTTAGCATTGCTGGTGATAATCCAAAGTATACTATGGGAGAATCCTAAAGTCAATATTAGGAATAATCCAAAGTTTTATATGGTGATAATCTAAAGTTTTGATAAGTTGTAATCTAAAGTTTTATGTAGTGATAACCTAAGGTCTTGTTTTTATATGGTGGTTCCCTCACTCCGTTCGAGTCGCTACGTTCGCTGTTTCGCTTTCGATCCATTCCTCCGCTTCGTTTCTATACGGACAAGGATGTCCGTGATGTGAATCAGAAGCTCCCATCGCTAATCCTATTGTAGCGGTATACATTATTTCTCTATAGACTAAGGCTATGGGCAGGGGGCGGAACGGTTTGTTACATTATACCGCCCGCCTATGATATTATTTGCTGTACTTTTTTTCTATATCGCCGATCATATTGACGCGTTTTGTGTAGCTGCCGCCTTCAAACTGTGCATCAAAAAAAGCATCGACAATTGCTTTTGCTATTTCAGGACCTACAATACATACCCCCATAGAAACGATATTGATATCACTGTGCTCAACAGCCAATTTTGCGGTGCACGGTTCACTACACGCGGCAGCGCGGATTCCCGGAACCTTATTTGCAGCGAGGGAAATACCGATACCTGATCCGCAGATCAATATGCCTTTTTCAACCTTCTTCGATTTAATTGCCTCAGCAACCTTTAAACCGAATTCGGGATAATCGACCGGAACCTTCGGATCTGTTGTTCCGTAATCGATACATTCATACCCTTTGTTTCGTACATGTTCCATTAAGATATGTTTTAATCCAACCGATGCATGATCGCATCCAAAACCGACCTTCATAGTATGCTCCCTTTGTATCGTAAGATTTTTGATCATTTTCTACAAACCGGAATCTTATAGAAAAGATCGCAATTATTGCAGCTTCTATTGCAGTGCTACAACATAATAACACATTTATAGCGAAAATAAAAATACTATGGATAGGATATCTCTAAAAAACTCACTTAGATTTGTTTCGCGTTCTTCGGAATAGTTCCCTTCATCCCCTTGACACCCACCCCAATCGGTTGTATGTTTATATGCGTTAGCTAACGCTGTACGCAAAAGAAGGAATCCATGCCGAGAGATAAAACCGCCAATCATATAAAAATTATAGCCGCAGCAAAAGCCGAATTTATGGAGATGGGCTTTGATAAGTCTTCTATGCGGAGCATTGCTGAACGCTGCGGTATGACGGCTGCGGGAATATATCGGCATTGTGTGGATAAAGCAGATCTCTTTGATCAAATTGTCGCTCCTGCGGTGGATCGCATAAACGCTTGGTTGGATGCACACGTTGCGCGCTATGTGGATGCAGTTCATCACGAAGAACGTATACAGTGGCGGGATTCTGAAATCGACATGATGCGTGAGATTATCTATCCGAACATGGAAGAATATCATCTATTGCTGGCAAAATCGCGGGGGAGTAAGTACGAGCATTTCCTCCACGATCTTACAGAGGGGCAGCAAGCGCAGCTTTTACAATATATGCCGATGCTGAAAGCGCAGGGCTACGCGGTGAGGGACATTACGTCAAAGGAGCTGCATCTCCTGCTTTCAGCATATACGACCGCGCTCTTTGAACCGGTTATCCATAATTACAGCGTGGAAGAAGCACTCCGCTGCTTAACAACGGTAGAGGCATTCTTTGTTCCGGGCTGGAAGCAGTTATTCGGGTTTTAATAGCTTGCATAATTGAATAGTGTTAAAAGACACACCGCCTCGTGTGTGAAGAGTGGCGATGAGTTTAAGTGAATGTTAGCTAACACTAACTATTATTTGTTAGCTAACAAAAGGAAGTTTGCTTATGAAGGAAAAAGAAAAAAGTCCTTCGCCTATCGCGTGGGCGTTGAGACAAACAGGGGAACACAAAGGACAATATGTTTTGAGTGTTATCCTCGCAGTTATCGGCGTGGCCTTTTCCATCGCACCGTATTTTGTTGTTGCCGGCATCGTACACGGTTTGATGGGCGGAAACAAAGACCTTTCGTATTATATGATACGTTGTCTGATTATCGCAGCGTTCTTGTTTTGCCGTGTACTGTTTCATGCGCTTAGCACATCGACAAGCCATAGGGCAACATTTGCAGTGCTCGCTGAAATCCGAAAACGCTGCACGGAAAAATTGACAAGAATGCCGCTGGGAGCGGTGCTGGAGCAAAGTTCCGGGGCGCTCAAAAATACGCTCATCGAACGTATCGACAGCATTGAAACAACACTGGCGCATATCGTTCCGGAGTTCACCGCAAATTTACTGATCCCCGTCATCATTTTGATCTACATTTTTACCATTGACTGGCGTATGGGATTGGCATCTCTTGGAACGATACCGGTTGGCTTTTTCTGTTACGGTCTTATGATGAAGGGCAGTCCTCAATTCTATCAACGCACGGTTACAGCCACCAAAGCGCTCAATGATACGGCGGTTGAATATATCGGCGGTATTCAAGTCATCAAGGTTTTCGGAAATACAAAAAGTTCCTACGACCGCTTCGTGCATGACGCGTATGAAGCCGCTCACAGCTATATCGATTGGATGCGCTCCTGCATTCTCACCTTTACATTCGCCACCGTAATCATGCCCGCCACAATGGTTTCCGTGCTCCCCATCGGCGGTCTGTTGGTAAAGGGAGGATATCTTTCTCCGCAGAATCTGGTAACAATCATTATTTTGTCTGTCGGCATCATCACACCGCTTATAACCTTGATGAGTTATTCCGACGATTTTCGAACGATGGGAACCATCTTCGGTGAAGTTCAAAGTATTCTGTACGCGCCGGAAATGGAGCGCCCTGTAGACGGAACTGTTCCAAAAGAACACACGCTGAAACTGCAGGATGTTCATTTCTCGTATAAAGAAAAGGAAGTGCTTCACGGCATTTCGATGGAAATCCCGGAGGGCAGCTTTATTGCGCTGGTCGGTCCTTCCGGCAGCGGAAAAAGTACCATTGCGCGCCTCATCGCTTCGCTTTGGGATGTGAGCAGCGGCTCAATTTTGCTGGGGGATACGGACATTCGCGCAATTCCGCAAGAGGCCTATTCGGATAAGATTGCCTTTGTCTCGCAGGACAATTATCTATTCAATATGACGGTCAGGGAAAATATCCGCATTGGACGGGCGGATGCAACTGATGCAGAAGTGGAGGAAGCGGCAAGACACAGCGGTTGCCATGAATTCATTTTGGAGCTGGAGCATGGTTACGATACCGTGGTAGGCACTTCCGGCGGGCATCTTTCCGGCGGCGAGCGGCAGCGTATTTCCATTGCAAGAGCAATGCTGAAAGCGGCACCTATTATCATTTTGGATGAGGCAACCGCATACACCGATCCTGAAAACGAGGCGGTTATTCAGCGCTCTATTTCTAAACTGACGGAGGGGAAGACGCTCATCGTGATTGCGCACCGGCTTTCTACGATTACTGCTGCCGATTGTATTTATGTCATTAAAGACGGTGCCGTTGCAGACAGCGGAACCCATGATGAGCTTCTTTCTCATCACGGGTTATATGAAACGATGTGGAATGCACATATTGAGGTGAAAGATCATGCTTAAAGTTATTAGAAAGTTTTTTGCGTTCTGCGGTGAAGAAAACCGCCGGAAATTTATCACTTCCATTCGGCTCAATGTTATTCAGGCTCTGTTTGAGGCGCTAAAGATTCCGGCGATTGCGGTGATGATTCGGGCGCTGATGAATGGAACGGTAGGCACAAAAGATATCCTGCTCTCGTTAGGGATTATGCTGATCAGCATTGCCGGATCGGGATTGCTAAAATCAAAGGCTGTTATGTTGCAGACCGAAGGAGGCTATGACACTTGTGCGAAAAAACGGGTGGAGATTGCGGAGCATCTGCGGTATCTTCCGATGGGATACTTTAACGCCAACAGCCTCGGGCAGATTACGTCTATCACAACTAATATAATGGAAAGCCTTGAAAATATTGCTACCCGTGTGGTAATGCTTGTCTGCGACGGCTTACTTACAACTTCTCTTATTGTCGTCATGTTGTTTTTCTTCGACTGGAGAATCGCCTGTGTGCTGCTCTGCGGTTTTTCGCTGTTTCTTTTTGCAAATAGCCGTCTCCGGATTGCTTCCGAAAAGGTGTCGGGAAAAAAGATACGCGCAGATGAAAGGCTCGTAGAAAAAGTTCTGGAATACTTGCAAGGGATGACCGAGGTTAAGGCTTACCGGTTGACGGGAGTTAAGAGCAAGGAATTAAATGAGGCAATCGCGGAAAACAGTAAGATCAATATCGATATGGAAATGACACTGGTGCCCCGCATAGCATTGCAGAGTTTTATCGCCAAGCTTACCGGTGTGGCAATGGTAGCTTTTTCATGCGCATTTTATTGTGCCGGAAGTATGGACGCGCTGAATGCTGTTGTCATGGTGATTTCAGCATTTATCATCTATACCAGTTTGGAAACGGCAGGACAATACTCGTCACTGCTGCGCGTGGTTGATATGAGTGTTGACCGGGCGCAGGAAATTCTGAACACGCCGCAGATGGATATATCCGGAGAAAATATTACACCGGCAGTGCGTGATATTACTGCGCAGGATATCGCATTTTCGTATGAGAAGCGAAAAATCATCGACGGGATTTCATTGCATATTCCTGAAAAAACCACGACGGCGATTGTCGGTCCTTCCGGCGGAGGAAAAACCACCTTGGTAAATCTGCTTGCACGGTTCTGGGATGTAGACGGGGGAACCGTTATGCTGGGCGGCCGGAATGTGAAAGATTACGATATGGATTCCTTGATGGCGAATTTCAGCTTTGTGTTCCAATCGGTTTATTTATTCCACGACACCATCGCCAACAATATCCGCTTTGGTCAGCCCGGCGCTCCGATGGAAGATGTAATCGCTGCGGCGAAAAAGGCCTGCTGCCATGACTTTATCTCAAGCCTTCCCCACGGATACGATACGGTAGTCGGTGAAGGCGGCGCAAGTCTTTCCGGCGGAGAAAAGCAGCGTATCTCTATTGCCCGCGCCATGATGAAAAACGCACCGGTCATCTTTTTGGATGAGGCAACTGCCAACATTGATCCCGAAAATGAAAACGAGCTGATGCACGCCATCCAAGCACTCACCGCCGAAAAGACCGTCATCATGATTGCCCATCGGCTGAAAACCGTGGAGAGAGCCGATCAGATCATCGTCGTAGACCACGGCAAGATTGTGCAACACGGCACCCATACCGAATTGGCGAAGCAGGACGGCATATACCGAAACTTTATCGGCGAGCGTCGCGAAGCTGCGAGCTGGAAGGTGCATAAATAATTATATGGAGGAATTTTAAATGAAAAGCGAAAGCAAACTGAAAGGTCGGGATTTGATTAACATCGGAATCTACAGCGCAATTTACTTTGTCATTTTATTTGCGATTGCAATGTTGGGCATGATACCGATATTTTTGCCGCTTCTGTCGGTATTTGTACCGATTATAGGCGGTATTCCTTTTATGCTTTTTTTAACAAAGGTGAAAAAGCCCGGAATGATTTTTATCATGGCTATGATTATGGGAATCTTAATGCTGCTTACCGGTATGGGACCGTGGCCGCTCCTTACCTGCGCAATCGCAGGAGGACTTGCGGAACTGTGTTTTAAGAGCGGAGAATACAAGAACGCCAAAAAAGCGGTTTTCTCTTATGGACTGTTCAGTGTGTGGATTTTCGGAAATTACTTACCGCTGTTTACGGACTACGAGGGATACTTTGCACAGAGAGCGGATTATGGTCAGGCATATATTGATGCGGTTTCAAAACTTATGCCCCTCTGGATGGCGCCGGTACTACTGGCTGCTTGTTTAGTCTGCGGAATTCTCGGAGGGCTTCTTGGCAAGGCTCTTTTGAAAAAGCATTTTGAGAAAGCAGGTCTTGTGTGATAGCATACTCATCCGCACTGTCGCAAGAAAAAAGACGCGGCTTTCTCGACCCTCGCACAAAGCTTGCACTCGTGCTCGTTTTAGCGGTATTTGTTATGGGCGGACTTGGCGGCTCTCAAATGAAATCGATTAAGATAATCTTGTCGGTTCTTCCGTTTTTATTGCTGCTCATAGAACGGCAATGGAAACGGTTTGGACGCGGGGTTATTATGCTTGCGGTCGGTTATGGGCTGCTGATCGCTATGCCGTATTTGCCGGGACTGCTGAACTTCATTGCTTTAATGTGCGGAGGAATTTTAACGCGCTTTGCAGTTACGGTAGTTATGGGCGGATATTTGATTGGAACGACGTCCGTTAGTGAATTTATCTCCGCTATGGAGCGGCTTCATATTCCTCAAGCAATCACCATTCCCATGTCGGTGATGTTCAGGATGTTTCCGACCATTGGAGCGGAATGGAAATCCATCAGACGAGCGATGGGTATGCGCGGAATTCGGTTAGGCGGTGTAAGAGCCGGAGAGGTTGTGGAGTACCAACTGGTTCCTATGATAACTTCAACCGTCCGTATCGGAGAAGACCTATCTGCCGCTGCGTTGACACGCGGATTGGGCGCTCCGATAAAGCGCACTAACATCTGCCGTATCGGATTTCGAGTGCAGGATTTGATATTGCTGATTATCTGCCTCGCCGTTGTTGTCATGTGGATTTTGGAGCTTTGCAGAGTAGCATTATGGTAGAACTTAAAAATGTCAGTTTTCGTTACGGCGCCGGAAATGTTGAGTGCACGTATGCAAGTAGTTTGAAAAATATTGATCTGACGGTAAAAACGGGAGAATGCGTCCTTTTGACGGGCCCGTCAGGGTGCGGAAAGACAACGATATTGCGGCTTATAAACGGTCTGATTCCGCACTTCTATTCCGGAGCACTCAGCGGTGATATCTTCATTGACGGCGACAGTGTTAAGGATCGTGAACTCTATGATACCGCACTCATCATAGGCACCGTTTTCCAAAATCCCAGAACCCAGTTTTACAATGTCGATACCACCGGAGAACTTGCATTCGGATGTGAAAACAGAGGGCTGCCTGAGCAGGAAATCTATACCAGAATCGACCGTACCGTTGCACATTTCCGTATGGCATCTTTGATGGATCGCAATATCTTCCGCCTGTCTGACGGCGAAAAACAAAAAATAGCCTGCGCTTCCGTAAATGTATCCGAACCGAAAATCATACTGCTCGATGAGCCGTCTGCAAATCTTGACTATACGGCAACGCTGATGCTTCGAGAGCTTATCCTGCGCTGGAAGGCAGAGGGAAAAACCATTATCGCGGCGGAGCATCGCATTGCATACCTGTGGGACATCATTGACCGCGCTGTAGTTCTGCGTGACGGAGAGATTGTCGGAGAATTTACCGGAAGCGGGAAAGAGGAGCTTACACAAAATCAGCTTACACAAATGGGGCTTCGTACAACCGTGATGGAATCGCCTGCGGAAATGCAAATGGATTCTTTTCGAGAAGGAGACAGACCAATCACACTGCGAAATTTCCACTTTGCCTATCACGGCGAAAAAAAGAACATTGTGGATATTCCAATACTGCAAATCGCTGCAGGGCAAATTACGGCAATCGTGGGAGCAAACGGCGCAGGCAAGACCAGCTTCCTCAATTGTTTATGCGGACTGGAAAAACGGTGTAAAGGTACCTTGGAGTATGAGGGAAAACTTTACGACAGCAAATCTCGAAAGAAGCTTTGTTTTATGGTTATGCAAGATACCGGCAATCAGCTTTTTACAGAAAGTGTACTGGATGAGGTTCTTATCAGCCTAAAAAAAGGAACAGCAACCGAGAAAGAAACGGCAATGGAAATCATAAGAAATCTTGATTTGGCGGACTTTGCCGATCGTCATCCGCAGAGCCTTTCCGGCGGACAAAAACAGCGGCTCGCCATTGCCTGCGCCCTTGCATCCGGGCGGGACTTACTGCTTCTTGACGAACCGACCAGCGGCCTTGATTATGCGCACATGAAAGAAACCGCCGCATTGCTGGAAAAACTTCGATCGATGGGCACAACAATTCTCGTTGTAACCCACGACGGCGAACTTATCCGCTCCTGCTGCACGAGGCGTATAACCGTATAAGTTTTTTCCGCATCACCACACATACGGAATGATTTTGTATTTTACCTTCTTTTTATATTCGGTGTATCCATCTAAATCTTTTTCAAGCACTGCTTCTTCGTTTATAATTCTTTTTGCAATAATGACAGGATATGCAAGAAAAACGACAAAAGAGATAAGAGAACCCAGTACCAAAGGCATCGACAGAAATAAAAAAATCGTTATGGTATACATAGGATGGCGAACAATCCCATACAATCCGGTATCAACGACCTTTTGCCCCTTTTGGACTTCAACCGTTCGTGATAAGTAGGCATTCTCCTTTAATACTTCCGCATAAAGCATATATGAAAGCAGAAATATAGCGGTACCTGTCCATGACAACCAATCGGGTGCTATTATCCATCCGAAGCGGAAATTCAATCCGGCTAAAACAAATCCCAAAAGAAACATTGCGGCACTTAAGTTTATCACCAGACGTTGTTCCGCTTGCGATTCTTTTGTGTTCAAGCGTTTTTTGAGCAAGTCCGGATTTTTCAACAGTAATACAATTCCTGCGAAGAGCATCGGAATAAATAATATCCCCATCAACAACCATGCTTTCCAATAATGAAAAGTTCCTGCAGGTAAAAACAATAAAATTCCTATGGCCACCACGCCGAGAGAAAACTTTAACAGTGCTTTAAAGCATAAATCTTTTTCCATACAACCTCTTTTATATTCCCCTTCGCTCAGTTCTTTATGAGCTGTATAATTTTTTCACAATGCTTTTCTGTTATTTTTACGGAAACTTATCTACGGTTCTGTATATATTCTTTTCTGAGCTTATCGGCAATACCGCTCTTTTGAATATGGTGAATAAGATTTGCATGCGGAAACGGTATGGTTTTGATATCTTTATCATATTCTGTAATTTTTCCGGTTTCATTAAAAAGCGGACGCCCTTCTATCTTGCCGAACTTAATAAACTGTATCCAGTCCTTTTGAATTGCAATAACGGCAGCCTTATTTTCATCGGTAATGTGTATATTCATGTTATCTATGGTGCCGAAGAAAAATGCAAGTTCCGCCCCATGATATGAGCCGCGAAGTCCATTATATAGATTAGGAATATAATTCATTCTATATCCGTATACGGGAGATTTTTCTCCGATTTTTTCCATGAGGAACAGTGCACTTGAGTGAAATACAAGCAACTCCATGATTTGAATTTGTAAGTCTACGATTCCGTTCGCTTCCGGTTTTAGTTCGGATTCAAGAGAAGCTGCAAATTCTCCGTATTTTTTCAACAGAAATTCTTTTAAATGTTCTTTGTTCTTTGTAATTCCAAGGGCTTTGTAGTACATCGGTAATTCAATCATGGAAAATTCATCTTTATTTGACCCTATCAGTACCGGCATACAAGGGAATGATCCTCGTTCCAACAGATTCATCGGGTGCTCTGTAAAAAACTTGCCGTCAATGATATCATTTTGACCTCCTTTTAGTTTCATCAATTTTTTAGCTGACAATTTTTTCAGGTTTTCAAGTCCGTTTAAATGATTTTTTGACAGCATTTTTTCATATTCATTTTTTGCGAAATCATATTCAGACAGTATCGGGACATTTCCCGCACAAAGCATGAGTTTATGAAACAGTTTATTACTCAGCGGATTTAAATAATGATACAGGGCCGCGACTGCGCCTCCGCAATGCCCCATAAGTGTAATGTTTGTATTATCTCCGCCGAATGAGTTGATATTATTATGAATCCAAGTTAAAGCTGCTTGCTGATCAAGGTAGGAAAGCGACCCTCTTACTTCTCCTTTTTCAAAAACAGGCATATAGCCGAAGTTTCCTATTCGATAAGTAATTGTAACCGCTACAATACCTTGCTCGGCAATATGCGCCATTGTGTATATCGGAACCGTTCCCGATCCTTCTCCTCCGCCGTGTAGAAATACAAGCACCGGTTTCTTTTTCGTAAAATTGTCAGGCGCCCATATATTTACTACAAATGCATTTTCCGTTTGGGTATCTTTTAACGGTTGAAATTCCGGACGCAGCATATGATGTTTCATTAAAATATTTAAAAACAGCGGATATTTTCTCTGCGGAAAGCATACTGTCTCCGTTCGGTTAATTACTGTTTCCGGTGTATAGTCTTTTTTATTAAGAATTTTTGCATATTCAAATCTTTTTCCTTGTGCATAGGGGACGCCCAATATAGAATACACTGTCCTGCCTTCTTCCGTTTTTCCGACTATATCCGCATATACTCTGCCGATTTCTGTCTGTACTGGTTTCATTTTATATCTCCGTTATGCAAATTTTTATCTCTTATATTTATAAATAGCATATCGTTTTTAAGATACATTTTCTATCAGTCGGCAGATCAACGTCGGATTGCCTATATTCTCAATACTTATATTTTTTTGTATAATCGCAGAGTGTCAATTAAAAGAGATTTTTTCAGGGGATTCCGAATAAGTGATAGGGCATCTCGAAAAATTGACTTTGGGCGAATTTGTTCGAGATTTAAAGAAACGATATGAGAGAATCAAATCAATTAAAAGAATGTCAGAAACTTTGGGCAGCACATAAGTATCTCGTTCTCAGCAAGTCCGGCTCTATTTATAACGAGATTCGCGAGTATTTAAAGCGGGAGAATGCACAAGTGCGGCATGTGTTGACTCTCATTGATCAGGCGCGTACTTTACCGGAGAATCGAGGACAAGTCTGCAACGCGTTTCAGCATATCTGGGGCTATTTTAAGAAGCAGGCTACTCAAGATGAAAAGGCGGAGTTTATGTATTGTTTGGAGCAATATCGCAGCGGTCAGGCGGAACAGGAAATTTTGTTGGGCGCTGTGCGCAAGCTCCTTGCAGTCTACCCTAACAAGTATTTGCAGCAATCGCATCTATTATTCGGAGAACAAGATGAGACTGTGGCATCAAGATATGATTAACAAACTCCCGCGTCAACAGCTGTTGAAGCTGAACTCAATAATTGGAACTTAGAAAGCAAAGAAATAAATCAAGTGTATAAGTTGGCGAGTAAATTTATTAGCTGACACATGAGAAGTTGTGGAGGGGTAAACTGGCACGGTATATTATTGTAGTTGCATATGACCCGAGATGGGTTGAGCAATATAATTCAGAAGCATTAAAAATAAAAGGGATCTTGCAAGATAACTGCGTTACAATTCATCATATAGGCAGTACAGCTGTTAAAGGACTTTATGCAAAACCAATCATTGATATTATGCCTGTTGTGCATAGCCTTGAAGAAGTAGATGGGGTCAGCACTGAATTTGAGAAAATCGGCTATGAATATATGGGCGAGTTCGGAATCAAAGGACGACGCTATTTGAGCAAAGGCGGCAACGACAGGACGCATCATATTCATATTTTTCGCGAAGACAATACTGCTGATATAAGCCGCCATTTGGCAGTCAGAGACTATCTCAGAACGCACAAAGATGTTTGCGAAAAGTATTCTGCCTTAAAACGTACGCTTGCCCAAAAATATCCCTATGGTATAGACAGCTACTGCGACGGAAAAGCTTCTTTTGTTCGACAGATGGAAAAGAATGCTTTGGAATGGAAGAATTAGTCTTTGAGCAGCTTTCAGCACAAATTGATATGCTCTCTTACAGCATTCGAGCTCACATATGCCGCTAGCACCGCGGTGTTCCAATTTTCAATCGTCCTCGTCTCTACACTGAAACTCATTACTGCATGGAACCACCGCCGTCCATGGCGGATCGGTGCGGGATTTAGCTTTGTATTATAGCAGTTCTACTTTCCAGT
Organism: Treponema sp. OMZ 803; assembly: GCF_024181165.1. Classification (NCBI taxonomy): domain Bacteria; kingdom Pseudomonadati; phylum Spirochaetota; class Spirochaetia; order Treponematales; family Treponemataceae; genus Treponema; species Treponema sp. OMZ 803. Next base: position 816,395 of record NZ_CP051195.1, read on the forward strand.
CTCTAATCGTCCGCGTTGCTTCCTCAAATCCTGCACCGATGAGCACAATCTTTTTTCCGTCCGTCTTATACTTTGCAGCGTAGGCGTTCTCTTTGATTTGCTCGAGTGCATCTTCCGCACTGCCGTTACCGCTTAGCTTAAACTCAAATAGATATACTGTATCCGCAGTGCATACTACACAGTCACTGCGTCCTGTCGAACAATGCACTTCCGTTTGTACAAACTGCCCCATCAGCTTAAAGATTAGGTACACCGCAGTCTGGTAGTTTTGCTCCCGCAATTTCAGTTCTTTATTGCTAAAGTTGTCATACGAGATACCGGCAATAAGCGACTGCATCCGTTCCATAAAGCCGTTTACATTCCCCTTGCGGACATCTTCCACAAACTGCCATACTGATTTTCCCGTCTCACTAAACGGTACCGCAGTGTATGCAGGTAATAGATTCTTTAAAAAGCCGTATCGTACCTCATCGTTCGGAAAGCCGAGACGGTACAGCCGAGCTTCTTTGATATACTCTTTAATCGTTAAATACCCTGATTGAAATAAAATAGGAAACGGCTCCTGTGCAGCAGCTCGATACGTTTGCAAGCCTTCTTCATCAAGTTCAATATTTCCATCCAAGTCGGGGATAAAGTAGTGGGCTTCTTTCAGGTAATTGACTAAAAATGTCGGGGTTCCCGTTTCAAACCAGTAACTTCCAAATCTTTCCTTTGCAAACGCATTTAATAAACTAAACGGATTATACATGCCTTCCCCTGCAGGTGCAAAACAGTATCCGTCATACCATTGCTGCAAGGCGGTCAACGTTTCCTGATAGGTTAAGTCTTGACTATCGGCGAGCACTTGTATTTCAGGTTGAAAATTTGCTTCCAATTCTTTTTGGGACATACCGCAAATGCCCGCATAGTGTTTCTCCAGTGATATATCCCGGAGATTATTTAAATCACTGAAAATACTGATCTTGCTGAATTTGGTAACACCGGTGAGAAAGGCAAAGCGGATGTATTCATCACAGGTTTTGATGACGGAGTAAAAAGCTTTGAGTTCGTTTCGGTATTGCTCATTCAAGGCTTCGTTTACACCCATCGTTTGCAGGAGCGGTTTGTCGTATTCGTCAACAAGAATGACTACTTGCTTGCCGGTCTGTTGATAGGCAGCCTTTATCATCCGTTCAAAACGTGAGGCATAAAACGACTCTTCCTCTTTTGCAACGAGTATACCGTATAGGCTTTCCTGTTCCTGTAATAAAGAATCGAGCCGTTCGCTCAAAGCCTCGCTTTTAAGATACTGTCCAATATTAAAATCAAGATAGAATACCGGATATTCCTGCCATGCAGGTCTGTTTTCCAATACTGCTTGTTCTTCTTCAGCCTTTTCAAGATACAAGTCTTTGAAAAGCTCTTTTTGTCCGCGGAAATATGCTGCCAATGTTGAAAGAAAGAGACTTTTCCCAAACCTCCTCGGACGGCTGAGAAAATAAGGACTGGAAGTTTGTACAAGCTTCCAAATAAATGGAGTCTTATCAATATAGAGATATTCATCTCGGCGAAGTTTTTCAAAACTCTGTATACCTATCGGCAATTTTCGTGGAAAACTCATGCAATAAGTATAGCAGGATTTGTCCTATCTGGCAATTTAGCGACTTTTGAAAATATACGGCGTATACACTGCGCAGCATCATTACAAGCGTACGTTATTATCTAACGATTGACAGTTTGCCGCACGTTATGAGAGAATCAAATCAATTAAAAGAATGTCAGAAACTTTGGGCAGCACATAAACGCCTTGCTCTAAGTTATATATTGAGAGAGTTATATGAGACTGTGGCATCAAGATATGATTAACAAACTCCCGCGTCAACAGCTGTTGGGACAACATAGGGAGTGTCTCAAGAATTTAGAAACCAAGGGAATTCATTTGGATTAAGTAGGGTAACATCAAATGTATGGAACTTTGTATGGATAAAAACGAAAAGCTCATTAAATATACACTGTGGGGATCCATAGCCTTAGACATCATTCTTTGTGCGTGCTTTGTTATCGGTTTTTCACTGGGACTTGGAAGTGTGGAGATCGGCTTTTTTATGGTAGGTCTTGTTTTCCGGTACGGGCTAGCCATAGCAATCATCAGCATTTTATTGAAGTTTGCTGTTATTGCTTTGAGTTTTCAAAGAGATACAAATATAAAAAGAAAGGCATTGTCCATCGCTTTTCTTTCTCTGGTAAGGCTGTTGATTATAGGCGGAGTAATCTGGGGAATTTACTTTATCGGTAAAGTGATGACTGTCGTAGGATAACCCATCGCTAACCCTTTTAATATCTTTTTTTGCTCATCTCTTACAGCAACAAAGCTCTTTAAACAGGAATCTATCGAATCAATCTTCTAAACCAAGTATCCAAAAAATTCATTTGTTCTTCAGTATGAAACCAATGTTCTCCATTATCAAAAACCGTTAGGTCCGCATGTATTTTATTCGCAAAATTCGTCATTGTCTCTAAAGAAGTCATATCGTCTTTTTTACCGTAAAGGATGCCGGTAGGAATGTTCCATGCTATAGGATTTTTTCTAACAAAAGAAAGATATTCCCACGATAAAGGTTCGCCAAACGGAATGTTGATGACTTTCTTGATTCTAAGTTCTTCTTCAGATACCTTCGCCCGTTTCATCATGTGTAAAATGATATTTTCCATATCGATAATGGGGGAAATAAACAGTGCTTTTTTGATCGGTTTTTCCGATAAGGACAACATAGAAAAATATGCCCCTATACTGTTTGCAATTAATAGGATTTCATTATAATTCGGAATAATGGAATCAAAGTAGTTTTGAAATTCTTCACCTGCCTGCCAAGGTAATTCCGATTTATAATTAAAACCTAAAAGCTCATAATCATCATTAAAAAACTTTTTATAATAAAGCGCTTTGTCGGCAGAACCGCCTTTTCCGTGTATATATATAACCGCATTTTTCATACAAAATACCTCTACCTCTTTACATACAGGACAATATATTCGATTTTTCATAACGAGCTCAATACTTGTGCGCCTGTTTGTTTGCTGTCGGAATCAGCCCTTTCGTAATATGTCATTAATAATCTAACTTTCCAATATTCTGCCTATGTGGCGTTTTTCAAAGAAGAGATCTTTGTTTGTAAAAACGATAATCGCGGCGGCAATGGTAACGCAGATTGTTTCGACGCATTTTGTCGTTTGGGTCATCGCAATCTTTTCCTGCATGAAGTTTACAAAAAGGTGAAAAATAATGCTTACAAGCATGCTTCGGTTATTTTTTACATACACCCATGTTGTTATAAAACCGAACGGAATAACGGAAATAAAAAAATTGAACATATACAAAACATTTATTTCACGTATTCCAAAATGGTAGGTGCCTGGGATGAAAAACAGCGGTAGGTGCCATAATGCCCAGACAAAGCCGAAGATAATCGATTCTTTGAACCAGCTGCAATATTAAGCGATTGAGTCTTCACCGTAACCGCGCCAACCGACTTCTTCCAAAACCGAAGCAAGCAGTTTCTGATTTTTCTGAAAAGTTCATAATTCATCTCCTTCACGGATGTTCTTCGGCATCCGTAATATTAGACGGATAATAACCTTGCAGCTGCAATTATGAAAGGAATGATACATTACAATCCGAGAAATTTTCGCTACTTATAGTAGCAGGGGATGTCTCAAGACATCAATTTGTTATAAATGGCTTCATCCTGTTTGCTGAATACATTAAACACGATTCTCATTGTGCTGTTGTTTTTTGCTTTCCAGTCTTCAACCGTTGAGACGGCAATCTTCGCTGCTTTTTGAGCAGGGAACCGGAACACACCGGTTGAAATACAGCAAAAGGCGATAGATTCTACACCGTTTTCGGCTGCGAGGTTCAGGCAGGACGTGTAGCAGTTTGCAAGCAGCGTGCAGTCGCGCTCGGTAAGTTGACCGCTGATAATCGGCCCTACGGTATGCAGCACATACTTGCACGGTAAATTGAACGCAGGCGTAATCTTTGCAGTTCCGGTCGGCTCTTCGTGTCCTTGTTTTTGCATGATGCCGGCACACACGGCGCGCAGCTGCACCCCCGCGAAGGTGTGAATACAGTTGTCGATGCACGCATGGCATGGCTGCCAGCATCCGGTCATGCCGCTGTTTGCCGCGTTCACAATCGCATCGACTTTAAGCGTTGTAATATCTCCCCGCCACACATACCAATCTCCGTTGCCCCGTTCGGTAACCGGTTTTAAATCGGCAAGGCCGGTAATGCCGCGCTGCCGGATCGCTTCCTGTAAATAGCTGTCCTGTATGCGCAGGAACTCTTCGCTTGTATGCTGCGGCGGCCGAATGTTCATCAGAGAACGGAGCAGGTTCTTCTGTTCATCCTCATCATCCGGCATCTGCACATCGCGATAGTTGGGATTTTCCCTTAAAAGATATTCGATTAAAAAAATACGCCGGTCATTTTGTGTCATCTTTCCCTTCCATAAAATGCAACAGTTGAACAAAGTTTCAACTTTGGAAACTGTTGCATTGGTACGCGATAGCGTACATACAATAAGTAAGTTTTCGGTAGAAAACTTGACGGTTAACGAGGCTGCGCAATGTTAGCAGCCGAAGTTATACCTTCTGATAAATGCATCAATACTTTAGAAATATACGGCTCGCATTCTACCGCTGCTTACTATCGCCCCATCCGTGCCAATGCCCGTGTATCGGGATCTACATCGCATTGTATTTCTTCATAGAGATTATCGTCAATGCAATGGCGTTCAATCATCTTTTCAACGATTCTGTTGCGGCAGAGGGAGCATTTCATGTTACGATACAGTATCCGGAGAATATCGTTAAACACGGGATCTTCGGCTAACGCCTTTGACTCTAGAGCCGTATATTGTATCTCATGTATATCGAAGATAGTGCACAGCTCAAGCAAGTTAAAAAGCTTGGTCTTTTTGTTTTCAGAGTAATATTTCAAGCAGACTTTTATAAAGGCATTTCTGGTATTGTCGTCATACCGGTCTTTTAAAAAATCATAGACGGCAGGATCATTGAAGGGAACAAGTGCTTCGATAATATCTTGCCGAAATGACTTATTTTCAGTTGCTTCAAAAGAATCGAAGAGTACCTGTGCAGGAATTTTGATTTGCCGTTCGTCGAATAATCGGATAAGTCTTTTTTTTAACGGCAGTTCAGCTTCAAGAAATACATTCGAAAGTTTTTGGATATCGGCTTCGCTTGCACGTCTTCGTACCCATCTCTGAAGGCTGATACGTTCCAGTCGGGTAGGGGATGGTTTTCTTTTCAACAGCGCAATGGCTGTATCCGCCGTATACTGTTTTTGTTTTTTCCTTCGTGTCTTTCGTTTTATGTGCGCGATTGCGAGATAGCGGTCGATTGCCGCATCATGTTCGTTGCGGAGCTTTTCTGTCAGCTCCTTTTCAGTGTATCCGATATCTTCCGCATATATATCGTAAAAAGGAGAGTCGATAAACTCTTCTTGATTATCTTCTGTAATATGGGTACCGAAATAACGAGCGAGGTATACAACCGCCTCATATTTATCGAGCAGTAGTAAATCGCTCAAGCCGATCATGCCATTATACATATCTTCTTCAGCATACTGTTCGAATTTTTTGTACAGCTCGGCCTTATCGAACCGCCTCGACTCGGCGAGCTTCCGTACAAATCCGAATACCTGCAATTCGCCCCAATCTCTATCGTCCATTGTGTTAAAATATGCGATAACGCGCTCGTCGATCTTTTCTCTGTGCGGATATAATTCCAAGAGATCGTACAGATATTCGGTGCGGCTGCCTTCACATTGCGGATCGTAGGCTTTGTTTTCTATAATGTTAGCGTATAAGATTTCTTCAATTTGCTCCGAAGGTTGAATACAGCCTTTTTTCAGCAAAAGATACGGTACACCGGTACCCTTCTCAAGTTCCTGTTCAAAAACGGCAATCATAGTTACTCCTATTTTCAATACTCCAATTGTGTAATAACCCCGACATCAACATTGAGCCCGCGGATTTTCAGCTCATTAAAAATGATATTTTCCACATCTACTGGAATTTTTTGCGTAAAAGCGCAAAAAATTCCAGTAGATGTTTTGCTTATTCTATAAAATCTTTCCCATTTTGTCTCTTTTCTTTCTCAATAAGGCTGAAAAAAAGCCGAAAATCATAAAGACGAGAGTTTATCTATAATTTATCTATATAGAGGCAAATTGGAGGTTCAATACATGCAAGCACTTGATGTCCAGAACGATATGCAGCCGGTCAATTACACGGATGCGGTACAGTCAAGTAATCAGGATAAAAAAAATGCAAAAGAACCTGATGTGAAGGGCTCATCCTTTATCGATATAATAAAAAAGCTGATGGCGGAGGAGACCGACAGCCGTACTGCGGGAGAAGAAAAAATATCCGGCAGCACCGCATTGGCTCAAGAGGCGTCGGAACAGACTGAGCGTAAAAAAAATGCTGCGGCGCAAACCGAATTATCCCGGTTAAAGAACAAAGCCGGGAAACACAGCGATATGCGCGCACAACACCTTGCCGAAGCAGATGCACGGGAAGGGGAAGCTGCCGAAGCGCTTGCAGACGCGGACGTTTTGCTTGCCTTTGAAGACGGGATCGATGTAAAGAATGCGCTTGAAAACGGCGCGGATAAGCAGCTTCAAACTTCGATGTTTGCTCAAGCGGAGCCGGAAATCGGGGCTGAGGGAGCCGCTTTACTATCTGCCGAAGAAGCGCAGCAGTTGAAAAAACAGAAAAACGGCAAAACGGAATCCGGCTTAGCTGTAGGTGCAGCGGCTTCCGGTACGGCAGAGCTGTCCGGAAAGCTGAAGAAAAATGCCGATGAGCCCGCCGCGGATCATTCTCTCGAAAAAAGCACAAAGGCACAGCAGGTAAAACAGCACAAGCCGGTGTTTACCATTATAGATGAGCGCACGGTGAATGCCGCTCCGGTTGTTGCGGACGGTTCCGTACACGAAGCGGGCGTCGCCGTGCGGGTTACCAATGCGCCGTCGGTTGATATGGCGGCAGACTTCCGCAGTATGACGGCTGGTTTTTCTTCCGCTGCGAACGGTACGCAAACTACGCAGGAGAGCGGTGCACCGAGTTTCGCCTCGTTAGTGGCGCAGCAAGTGCAGGATATGGCGCCTGACTTTGTGCAGGCAGGGCGGATTGTGCTGCAGGATAACAACGCAGGCGTCATCCGCTTGCAGATGCAGCCCGCGCATCTCGGCAACGTCAGAATCAATTTGGAATTGGCCGGCGGGAAGAAAATCGTCGGGAAGATTATCACGGGATCAAAAGAAGCATACGAAGCGTTCAAAGAAAGCATTGAACAGCTTGCAAAAGCCTTTGAACAGGGCGGATTCGCGAGTGCGCAATTCGATGTCAGCTGGTCGGGCGAAGGCGGCGGCCGGCAATTTGATGGTGAGAACAGTCAATTTAATGAATTATTTGCACAAAATGACCGGCTTGAGGTAATGCAGGGTAATCGTTATGCCGATACTGAAACTGTCTACGCATTCGGGCAAGATCAAGCGGTGAATGTATTTGCGTAAGCGGAGGTAAGAAACTATGAATATCGGTACGGTAGCGCAGGGAAACGGAATTCCGATGCCTTCTTTTGAAATGAGTCCGGAAGAAAAAGCCCGGCTCAACATGGAAGTAGACACAATCAATAAACAGAATTTTCCGGAGGGGAGAAAGCCGAAGCAGGAGTTGGGAAAAGACGATTTTCTGCAACTACTGGTAGCACAGCTGACCCATCAGGATCCCACCAGCCCGCTGGAGGATACTCAGTTTGTCGCTCAGATGGCGCAGTTCACGTCGCTTGAGCAGCTGACAAATATGAACCAGAGCTTCGGCACACTGAATAGACTGATCGGAGATTCTTCGGCGGTCAATGTGGTCGGTAAGCAGGTGGATATCGAGCAAAGCAGTGGCACCGTTTCGGGAACCATTACGGCTGCAACCCGCGGCGAAAATCCGCAGGTACAGGTTAACGGCAAATGGTATGCATGGTCGGACGTACAAACCGTCTATGCAAATAACTAAACTATATAATAGAAGAGAGGAGATACAGATATGATGCGGTCATTATTTTCCGGTGTTTCCGGAATGCAGAATCACCAAACGAGAATGGATGTTATCGGTAACAATATTGCAAACGTAAACACGACTGGTTTTAAGCGCGGACGGGTCAATTTTCAGGATTTGATTTCTCAGCAGTTGAGCGGCGCTTCCCGTCCGAACGAAGAAGTCGGCGGCGTGAACCCGAAAGAAGTCGGGCTTGGCGTTATGGTTGCCAGCATCGACACCGTGCATACGCAGGGCGCCTTGCAGTCAACCGGTATCAATACCGATATCGCGGTACAGGGAAACGGTTTCTTCGTACTCAAGTCGGGTGAAAAGAGCTTTTACACCCGCGCCGGTGCCTTCGGTGTCGATAAAGACGGCACGATGGTGAACCCCGCAAACGGTATGCGCGTGCAGGGCTGGATGGCACAGGAAGTAGACGGTACCCGCCTTATCAATACCTCCGCACAGACGGAAGACCTCATCATCCCGATCGGGCAGAAGATCGACGCTCGTGCAACCACCTCGGTGAACTATGCCTGTAACCTCGACAAGCGACTGCCGGAGCTTCCCGAAAACGCAAACCGCGCTCAAACCTTGGAATCGACATGGACAACCGAGTTTAAAGTATATGATACCTTCGGTGAAACTCATGAACTGAATTTAAGTTTTTCGCGCGTCCCGGGCACTCAGAACCAGTGGCTCGCAACAGTCAATGTTGACCCTGAAAACGCAGAAGCAACGGCAACGCGCACGGGCGTCGGCACTACCGAAGGAACCGGCAACACGTTCACCGTTACCTTCGATAACTACGGACACCTTGCTTCGGTTACCGATACGGCAGGAAACGCCTCCGCCGCAGCAGGACAAGTGCTCGTGCAAGTTTCATATAACGTTCCCGGTGCGACAGCCGGAGAAGACGGTGCTCCCGTCCGCCACACCTTCGATATCAACTTAGGTGAGATCGGTACCTCCCGCAATACGATTACTCAATTCGCCGAACGCAGCACCACCAAGGCCTACGAGCAGGACGGGTATGCAATGGGGTATCTTGAAAATTTTAAGATTGACCAGAGCGGTATTATCACCGGTGTGTACTCCAACGGCGTAAGCAACGAGATCGGTCAGCTTGCGATGGCGGGCTTTGCAAACCAAGGCGGTTTGGAAAAAGCAGGTGAAAATACCTATATTCAGTCGAATAACTCCGGTATCGCCAATATCACTACTTCGGGCGTTATGGGAAAGGGTAAACTGATTGCCGGTACCCTTGAAATGAGCAATGTCGATTTAACCGATCAGTTTACCGATATGATTATTACGCAGCGCGGATTCCAAGCAGGAGCTAAAACCATCCAAACGTCTGATACAATGCTTGAAACCGTATTGAATTTGAAACGGTAATAAGGTAATATGAAGGATACATTATGATAAAGGTTACGCGGCTTAACGGTACACAGTATTGGATAAATCCCCATCAGATTGAAACGATAGACTGTAACCCCGATGTAACGCTGCACATGCTGTCGGGCAAGAGCTTTGTGATAAAAGAAACGCCTGAGGCCTTGCTCGATGCTATTGTCGCGTACCGCAAATGTATCGGTATCTTTAAAAACGAAATGTAAGGGAGCTGTCTTAAGTTATGGATATAGCATCATTTATAGGTATATTCGGCGGTATTGCTGTCGTTATGTTCGGCGCTTTCATGGGAAGCTCGCTCGGCGGACTTATCGACGTGCCTTCGATGTTCATCACAATCGGCGGTTCGTATATGTGTTTATTCTTAACGTACCCGCTTTCTTATGTTATCGGTATCTTTAAAGTTATGGGCAGGGTGTTTAAAGTTGCCGACTATAAAGAAAAAGAAATGGTGCAAAAACTCGTTGCCTTGTCCGAAAAGAGCCGCCGTACCGGTCTTTTAGCGTTGGAAGAAGAAATCCAGGATTTTGAAGATGACTTTCTTCGCACCGGTTTGCGCAATGTTATCGATGGTATCGACGGAGCAGCTATCCGTGTGTCGATGGAAAACGAATTGACGCAGATGGAAGAGCGGCATAATAAATGGATATCATTAATAAACGCATGGGCAACACTTGCCCCCGGCTTCGGAATGTTGGGAACGGTTATCGGTCTTATCGGTATGTTGCTGAATATCGAAGATAAAAGTTCGTTAGGGCCGAACATGGCAGTTGCGTTGGTTACGACGTTTTACGGCTCTATGATGGCAAACTGGCTGCTTATTCCGATGGCGTCAAAGCTCGCCTATCAGAATAACTTGGAAGTACGGTCAAAGGAAATGATTATAGAGGGAATACTCGGTATTCAATCAGGCGACCACCCACGTATTCTTGCGCAGCGATTGCTTACGTATCTTGATCCGAAGGATCGGAAAGTTTTGGAATCCGAGCTGATAAAGGATTAGCCCATGGCACGGAAAAAGAAAGGCGCGAACGCTCCCGGGAGCGGATGGCTGACAACGTACGGCGATATGGTTACGCTGATGCTTTGCTTCTTCGTTATGTTGTATGAACCGAGCGAAGTCGATATTACCCGTCTGCAGGCATTGTCGGCGTCTATCAGCGGCGACCCTACCGGCGGTTCAATTTCGTTATCGGCGGGGAAACTTGCCGATCTCGGTAATACTATCAGCTCTATGCCGTCGATGGAAAAAGGGAAACTGCTCGGAACCGCTTTAAAAAAAGCTGTGTCGATTTTCACGCCTGAAATAAAGACCACTAAGATCGCCGTTACCAGCGACGAACGGGGGATTGTTATTTCCCTTGCAGCGGATGCCTTTTTTGCACGGAACAGTGCAGAGCTGAATATTGAAGAAAGTCGCGAAACATTGTTGAAAATTGCGCAATTTTTATCCGATAAAGAATTAGCGGCTCGACGTTTCCGTATTGAAGGACATACCGATTCGAGTGATGCGCTTGCCGGAAAGTGGACAAGCAACTGGGAACTATCAGCTGCCCGCGCAATCAACGTATTACATAATTTGACTGACTTTGGTGTACAGGAAGATAAGTTTTCTATTGCCGGCTATGCAGATACTCGTCCTGTCTATTCCAATGAGACTGCAGAAGGGCGTGCCTACAATAGGCGGGTTGATATTATTATTTTGGATGATGCACATTTTTAGTGTGTCCTGAAAGATTTACTAGGAGAAAGAGGAGTAACCACAATGGCTGACGAGCATACAAATTTGACTGATGAGCATGGAATGGATGAAAACATCGGTGTCGATAATCCGGTAAAGGCTAAAAAGGCGGGGCTTATTCCGACGCTTCTTAAATACATTGCCATTACGCTTGCTGCTTTGATTTTTATCGTAACGGTTGTTGTTATTACGGTTAATCTCATGTCAAAGCGAGGGCAATCTCAGTCCGAATACCCCATTGCGGAAGAATACCGCGATTCGCGTGAAATGCTGCAATATTATTCTGCAATCGGTGCTGTAAAAACATTTACCAAGGATGTTACACCGGGCACCGTTGTCGTCAACGTTGAGCTCGGATATCCGCAAAACGACAAGACAACCTCGCAGGAACTGACGGCACGGCTGGTTGAATTAAAGGATTTTCTTCGCGGTTATTTCCAAAGCAAAACGATTGCGGAACTGAAGCAAGAAGAGAAAATTAAAATTGAGATACGCAATCAAATCAATGACAATATACTATCGAAGTCGAAGATAAAAGCGGTCGCTTTTACTCAATATGATATTATAGAACAATAGGGATTGTATGACTGAAGTATTATCGCAGGACGAAATAGACCAGCTTCTCACTGCAATCAGCTCAGGGGATACCGAGGCGGAGGAGTTTAGACCGGTTAACGATACGCGCAAAATCAAAATTTATGATTTTAAGCGTCCGGATAAATTCTCTAAGGAGCAGATGCGTACCGTTTCAATTATGCATGAAACCTTTGCGCGTTTGACTACTACCGCTCTTTCGGCTCAGCTGCGGAGCATGGCTCACGTACACGTTGCCTCCGTTGATCAGCTGACGTATGAAGAGTTTATCCGTTCAATCCCTACGCCGACTACGCTGGCCGTAATTAACATGGATCCGCTGAAGGGAAATGCCGTTTTGGAAATAGACCCTTCCGTTACCTTCTCCATCATCGACCGACTCTTCGGCGGTACGGGACAGGGCACGATGGTGCAGCGAGAATTAACCGACATCGAAGCCTCTGTTATGGAAGGGGTCATCGTGCGTATTTTGGCGAATATGCGCGAGGCATGGACGCAGGTTATCGACTTACGGCCTCGCTTGGGTCAGATTGAAACGAATCCGCAGTTCGCACAGATTGTACCGCCTTCCGAAATGGTTGTTTTGGTAACGCTCGAAACAAAGGTCGGCGAAGAAGAAGGCATGATGAACTTCTGTATTCCCTACATTACAATTGAGCCGATCATTTCAAAACTTTCCAGCCAGTTCTGGTTCTCGTCGGTACGCAGAAGTTCGACAACGCAGTATATGGGCGTACTGAAAGAAAAGCTTTCTACGGTAGATATGGATGTTGTTGCCGAAGTGGGTTCGCTCAAACTGCCGGTACGGGATGTGCTTAATCTTCGTGCAGGCGATGTGGTACGACTGACTGATACGAGAGTGGGGCATCCGTTTACGCTTAGTGTCGGTAGCAGAAAGAAGTTCTGGTGTCAGCCCGGTGTTGTGGGAAATAAGGTTGCCGTACAAATATTGGAAAAGATTGAGGATATCAATCAGGATGAATTTGAAGAGCTAAGTGCTGATCAGGAGGAATTATATGAGTGATGGGTCCATTTCTCAGAACGAAATAGATGCGTTGTTGTCGGGTATGGGTGGTTCCGGCAGTGCGCCTGCGGACGGAGCGTTTACACCGGCACGTCAAGAAGCCTTACAGAAGTTTTTTGACGGGAATGTTCTCGCACTCTCTGCGAATCTGGATTCAATGACCGGCAAAACCGTCTCCGTGTCCAATCCTGTCATCGAACTGAGTGGTCGTGAAGCCTTTTTGCAGAAAGTGCCGGATATGGCGGTCGCCGTTACCATTGATTTTGACGGAGCACTGACGGGCGATCACCTGTTCGTATTGGCTCCCGAATTCGCCGAAAAGCTGGTAGGTCTCGTAAACAATGAGGAGAGCGTTACAATTGACGATATGGCTCTTTCCGTTATCAGTGAAACAATTGCGCAATACGTCGGAAAAGAAATCAGTGCGTTTGACGGTCAAGATATTAAAGGTGTTACTAATATGCCTGCTGAGGCTCATCATGTACCTAAAGCAATGGTACGGCTTTCGCAGGACTTTGCACTTTTAACATATTCGGTTACAATTGATGGGACAGCCTTCAATTTATGGGAGATTATCGCAAAAAAAACAGCGGAACAAATTGCTGATAAATTAAATAAAACGGCAAGTGATCCGCAGGTAGCGCCTGTGCAACCTATTCCGGTACAGGCTACTCCTGAGCAAGGAGGCGCAATGGGGGCAATGAATATGCCGATGAATGGAATGCCACAAATGGGGCAGCAACCGATGGGTATGGGAATGCAAATGCAAAGTAGTGCACAAGCTCAGGGCGGAATGGTGATGCCCGGTATGAATCCGAATGTGCAGTCCGTACAGTTTTCCCCTCTCCTTAATGGGGTAACCGAAGCGGAACAGGGAAATATCGGACTGATTATGGACGTGTTCATGGAGATGACCGTCGAACTCGGGCGTACCCGCAAGATGATTAAAGAAATTTTAAGTATGGGTGAAGGTCATATTATCGAATTGGATAAGCTTGCCGGTGAGCCGGTGGATATCTTAGTGAATCATAAACCGATTGCAAAAGGGGAAGTTGTCGTTATCGATGAAAATTTCGGTGTCCGTGTTACCGAGATTTTGTCACCGGCTGAACGTATCAGCGATACATAGTCGATTTATTGCGAACCTCTAAAAGCAAAGTTTTTAGAGGCTTCCTACTATCTTTCAGAACGAAAGCGGGCATTGGGTGGGGAAAATGCATAAAGATTCGTATAAAGTAATACTCTTCTCTTTTCTTTTGATCTGCGGCGCCGTGCGTGCGTTTGCGGATGATGCCGTTGCGGCGGCCGATAATGATTCATCTGTCACACATGGAGAAACCTCAATCGTGTTGCAGACGGATGAAACGGCGCTGCCGGTACAAGATGTTCCCACGCCGCGTACTTCAAGAAGTTCAACTTTTTCTCTGTTATTGCAGCTCATTATATCCTTAGCAGCTGTGTGTATGCTCATTTACGGAGTGCTGTATTTTATTCGCCGTTCAAAGCAATTTACCGCCGGCGATGATCCTTTTTTAAAAAACGTCGCAAATTTGCCGCTCGCGCCTAATAAAATTCTGTATATTGTAACCCTTATCGATAAAGCCTATTTGATCGGCGCTTCGGATGCTTCATTGTCGCTGATTGCGGAAATCACCGATAAAGAACTGATCGATGCGATGAATCTGCATGCGGCACAAACGGCCGGTCCGAAGCAAAGCTTCAGTTCATTACTCCATACGTTTTTTCCTGCAGCAAAACCAAAGGAAGCCGATACAAATCCCTTCGACTCGTTTTTAGCCAAACAGCGGGGACGTTTGCAAAACTCAAGCGCGGCACAGGAAGGTGAAACTCCGCAAGGAGCGGAATACGACACGGGGAGGGAAGGCCGATGAAAAAACTTGCAATAGGTGTTGCCTGCATCTGCCTGTTTTGTATCCCCGCAACGCTGTCCGCACAGAGTAATACCGGTACTTCACAGACCGGCCGTACCGAAATAGATGCAACGCGTGAGACGACCCGCGTGCCTTTTGTCAATCTGAATATCCGCGAACCTCAGAATAATCGGGAAGTAGCGTTTTCCATTCAGCTGCTCCTTTTAATAACGCTGATTACCCTTGCGCCGAGCATTCTCCTTTTGACGACGTCGTTCTTACGGCTCAGTATTGCGCTTGACTTTATTAAACGCGCGCTGTCGCTGCAGCAGGTGCCGCCTACGCAGGTACTCAACGGCATTGCACTCTTTTTGACGATTTTTATTATGTGGCCGACCTTTACGGACATATACAATAAGTCCTTTAAACCGATGGCGGACGGGCAAATCAATATCGAAACCGCCTATACCGAAGCGGAAAAACCGTTGCGTCTTTTTATGTATAAGCAGATGGCGCATGATCCCTCTCATATCAGACTCTGTATGTCGCTTGCCCGTATGGAGAAGCCTAATACGCTTGCCGACGTTCCTACGCATGTGTTAATTCCCGCATTTATCCTGCACGAGCTGACTGTCGCTTTCCAGATCGGTATATTCCTCTATCTGCCGTTCATCATCATCGACATGGTTGTCGCGAGTATCCTGATGTCGATGGGTATGATTATGTTGCCGCCGGTACAGATTTCAATGCCGTTTAAGCTGATTTTATTTGTGCTGGTGGACGGTTGGAATTTATTGGTAGGCCAGCTCTTTCAGTCGTTCTTGTAGGAGAGTTGGTGCATCCAAAACTCTAACCGGCGTTTTTAGAGACGTTCATTTATAAAAAGGAGGAAAAACGATGAGTATCGGGATGATTGTCAATCTCTTGCGCGAGGGTATTTTTCAGGTATTTATATTAGCCGCCCCCGTTTTGCTGGCGGCATTGGTTGTCGGCTTAATCGTAGCGATTTTTCAGGCGACTACCTCCATTCAGGAACAGACGCTCACCTTTGTGCCGAAGATTTTGACGATTTTGGGTATGCTTGCGCTTTTGGGTGGCTGGATGTTCAGTGTATTACGGGATTATACCGTTCGCCTTTTCGACATTATTCCTCAGCTGGTGCAAGGTTAGGTAACTTATAGGCGGCGCGAGTAATGGATCCTAACCCCTTCTCCTTTTTACTGGTTAAAGCTCCTCTCTTTTTTTTGGTATGCGTGCGGGTATTCGCGATGATTTCCACGACGCCGCTCCTTTCGACGAGGGCGGTACCGCGTATTGCAAAAATTTCGCTGGCGGGACTAATCGGCTTCTTAGTGATGCCGGTCGCCTACGGTTCTCCGCTGGATGTACAGGGCTTTAATCTTGACTATGCGCTGCTGGTTGTCGGCGAAGCGCTGCTCGGAGTGCTGACGGGCTTTTTTATCAGCATTATCTTTGCCTCGTTCAGCACGGCAGGGCAGTTTTTTTCGTATCAGATGGGGTTCGGCGTATCGGAAGTGTATGATGCGCTTGCTCAAATTGAAAACCCGCTGATGGGGCAGTTCTTAAACTTTATCGCTGTGCTGATCTTTTTGCAGATTAAGGGATTCCAGACGCTGTTTTTAGGCGGCGTACTCCGCAGCTTTCAGTCGATCAACTGCTTTATGTTCTTGCAAAAACGAGAATTGATTTCCTCGTTCCTTGTGACGAACCTTAGCAGCCTTTTTTTAAATGCGATGATGATTGCAATGCCGGTGATGGGGACACTCTTTTTAGTGCATGTTTCGATGGGGCTCTTGTCAAAGGCCGCGCCGCAGATGAACCTCTTGTCGGAAGGCTTCCCGATAACGATTTTGCTCACCTTTTTCCTTTTAACCGTGTCGCTGCCGTTTATGGCAAATTTCTTTGTGCGGATTATGGAAAACGGATTTGCGGCCTTTGAAAGCCTGCTTATCCGCGCTGGCGGGGGTATCTAGTATGCGGAAACTCGCGATAGAGGCTGCCAGCGGATATAGTGAGCGGAACTTTTTTATCGACTTGCAGTGGTTTGCCGCAGAGGACGAAGGGCGTACCGAAGATCCAACCGACTATAAAATACGCAAGGCTCGTGAAGAAGGGCGTGTTGCAAAAAGTCAGGATATCAACGCTGCATTGGTACTGCTGTTCCCCGCCGGTGCGCTGATCTTTCTTTCCTCCTTTTTTTTGGAAGAATGTATGGAAATTCTCCGCTTCTTTTTTTTGCGGAGCACACAGGCGGATATCCGAAGCGGTATGTGGTTCGGTATCTTTGTGCAATATTTTTTAAAGCTTGCCCTTCCACTTGCTCTTATCGCTATGATTGCAGGCGTGATTGCCAATGTTCTTCAAAACAACGGTTTTTTATTTTCTACCAAACCTATTCAGCCTCAATTCAACAAGATTGTCCCCGACTTTATCCGTTTTTTTAAACGGGCGCTTTTTTCTACCGAAGGCTTGTTCAATTTTGCGAAGTCGTTGACAAAGGTTGTCGTGCTGGTGTTCGTTGCCTTTTTAATGATACGGGCAAACCTTCCCCATTTTATTGAGCTGTTGACGGTGAGCTTTCCGCAAGCGATCTTTTTTATTGCAGGAGTCGCGGCAAAACTACTTGCAACCGCTGCATTGTTACTGCTGATTCTTGCAATTCCCGATTATTTTTTCCAGCGCAAGCAGTTTATCGATTCGCTGAAGATGACAAAGCAGGAAATAAAAGAAGAATACAAGGAATTGGAAGGAGACCCGCAGGTTAAGGGAAGAATTAGGCAACAAATGCAAGCTATTCTTTCCCAAAATGCCATCCGCAATGTGCCCAAGGCTGATGTCGTTATTACGAACCCGACGCACTTTGCAATCGCAATGCAGTGGGATTCAAAAACGATGGCGGCGCCGATGGTACTGGCAAAGGGGGCCGATGCGATGGCGCAGAAAATAAAGGCGATTGCCCGCGAGTATAATATTCCTTTAATAGAAAACAAACCGCTTGCCCGTGCGCTCTATGCTAAAGTCCAAATCGGTGATATAATACCAGAGGAATATTATCGGGCGCTCTCATTGGTGTTCGCAGAAGTATATACCCTCAACAACAAAAAACAGGAATTTTATAGAAGATAATCATGGCAGCAAAAAAGTATAATATCGATATCGCAGTTGCATTTACCGTCATTCTCATGGTGCTGATGTTTATCATCCCACTTCCCACCGTGCTGCTTGATTTTTTTATGGCGCTGAACCTCACGTTCAGTTTGGTCGTATTGTTGATTGTATTGTTCACTGCGCGCGCTACCGACTTTTCGGTTTTCCCTTCATTATTGCTGCTTAGTACCATCTTCGGATTAGTATTGAACGTATCCTCCACTCGTCTTATCCTTTCCAAGGGGGAAGCCTTTGACGGTGCGATGATACGGGCGTTCAGCTCTTTCGTTATCGGTGCATCGGGTAATCAAGGCCTCGTTATCGGGTTTGTCATCTTTATCATCCTTATTGCAGTGCAGGCCTTTGTTATTACGAAAGGCGCCAAGCGGGTCGCAGAGGTTTCCGCCCGTTTTAAACTCGATTCTCATCCGACCAAGAGTATGTCGATCGATGCCGAATATAACGCAGGCATTATTACCGACGAAGAAGCTCGGCAGAAGAAAGCACAGTTGCAGCGGGAAGATGATTTTTACGGTGCAATGGACGGAGCAAACCAGTTTGTGTCAGGTAACGTAAAAGTCGGTATTTTTATTACGGTTATCAATGTTATTGCCGGTTTGATTATCGGAATGGTGTTCCGGCAGGAGCCTTTTTCCAATGCGCTGCGCACCTATACGACTCTGACGATAGGAGATGGATTGCTGGCGCAGCTGCCTTCGCTCTTTTTGTCGGTAGCGACCGGCTTGCTTGTTACCCGTATGATCGACGAGGGGTCATTCGGGCAGGACATCAAAAAGCAGTTTTCTCAAATCGGTTGGATTTACTTTGTTGCGGCAGGTACACTGGCTATTATGGGTGTGCTCCCCGGCTTTCCCCATGTTGTCTTATTTATTATCGCGTTTGTTTTGGCATTTGTCGGATGGCGAATTCTCAAGGCTGAACAACTGTACAAACAAACTGCAAAAGAAAAACAAGCAACGCAAAAGCAAGGAGGCCAGCAGCGCGGCGGCTCCGGAGGAGAACCTGCGCAGGGAGAAATCGCACCCATTGTACCGCTCGATCCGCTGTCCTTGGAACTGGGCTATGCGTTAATTCCGCTTGTCGATAAGGACAAGGGTGCGGAACTGCTCGAACGTATTACGCGCATTCGTCGGGAAGCTGCGCTTGACCTCGGGTTGGTTGCCCCGCGTATTCGCATTATCGATAATATGCGGCTTGAGCCGAGCGAATACTGCTTTAAAATTAAAGGCGTCGAAGTAGCGCGGGGTAAGATACGCATGGGCTGGTACCTCGGAATAAACCCCGGCGGCGTTTCCGAAGAAATACCCGGCGAACGCACCGTCGACCCAACCTTCGGTTTACCTGCAGTGTGGATATCCGAAGAAAACCGCGACCGAGCAGAGCGCGCCGGCTATACGGTGGTAGATCCGCCTGCGATTATTGCGACGCACCTCACCGAGGTAATTAAAAAGCATGCAGCCGAAATTCTCGGGCGGCAGGAAGTGCAGGGTATTATGGATGCGTTGCGCAAGGATTATCCGGCGGTTATCGATGAAGCGGCAAAAGTGTGCAGCCTTGGCGAGGTACAAAAAGTGCTGCAAGGCCTCTTGCGGGAACAGGTTTCCATCCGCAATACGATCGTTATTTTGGAAACGCTTGCGGATTTCCGACCGATTACTTCCGATGTTTCCCTCCTTGTTGAAAAGGTGCGACAGGCGCTCGGTAGACAGATATGCTTACAGTATGCCGATGAAAATAAAACACTCCATGTGCTGACGATTGAACCGTCACTTGCTCAAAAAATTGTTGAAAGTCGGATAGATACGGTGAACGGACCGATGGCGGCACTTGAACCGTCCGAGCAGCGGATGTGGATACGCTCTCTTATTCAAGCTGTTACAACCGTGCAAAAAAATGGCTTTCTGCCGATTGTATTGGCGCCCGAAGCTTCTGCTCGCATTTTGATTAAAAATTCAACCGATAGGGAGATCCCCGATTTAGTTGTGCTCTCCATTCCCGAGATTTCGAAGGATATACAAGTTGAAGTAATCGGTGAGATTAAGTTGGAACAGGATAAAAACTAATGGAACTTTTTGTTGAGCAAGATTCGACGTATGACAAATGTCTTAAAAAAATTACAAAAAAGCATGGTGATGCCGTTACTATCTGGAGAAGAAAAGATGCCAAGAGCAGTCGACTTTTCGGACTTTTCGAAAAAGATGTAGTTGAAGTAACGTTTACGGTAAACGATAAAATACCTCCGCGGCCATCCCTACTATCGGAACAACAGCCGACGATGAGACCGCCAGCCAGATTGGGCGGTGTGAGTAATCTGAACGATGAAGAAGAACGGCTTAAGATCGTAACGCGATACGCAAATAAAAACCCTGCTGCTGCCGATGAGCTGCGCCAATATGTCGATATAACTTCGAAAAAAAACCTCGGGAAGAAGGCTGCACCCGTTTCTACATCGGATGAGGGGAAATCTGTAGAGAAGCTCGCCGCAACAGTTGAACGCCTCGTTGCGGAAATGAAAAAACAGAATATGTTGCGAGATGATGCCGAGCATGCACATATTGTTAAAGTCCAGAAAATACTTGAAGAAAACGATTTTTCTCCTTCATATATTAAAAAGCTTTCTGCCCGTCTGAAGGATGAGCTGAGCTATACAGAAATCGAAAGCTTTTCGACAGTACAGAAAAAACTCTTTGAACTGCTTGCCGAATCGATCAAAATTAAACCTACCAATAATCAGCCTAAAATGCGGGTGGTTTTATTGGTCGGGCCAACGGGTGTCGGAAAAACGACGACATTAGCTAAAATTGCAGCTCAGTATATCGGTAAAAAATCGGGAAAACCTTTACGAGTTAAGGTTATTACGATCGACAACTGGCGCATAGGAGCTAGCTATCAAATGAATCGCTACTGCGAATTGATGGGGATTCCGCTTACAGTTGCTGCGAGCCCTGACGATGTGCGTAAATGCATGGCGCTGTATCGTGAGGAAGCTGATGTTATTTGTATCGATACCATCGGGCGCAGTCCGAAAGACCGTGAAAAAATTTCGATCATGCAAAACTACTTTACCGAACTGGGCGATGATGCAGAAGTCTATTTGACGGTATGTGCCGGAACTCGAATAAACGACATTCGGGAAATTATGAAAGAGTATGCGGTTTTTAAATATAAATCGCTGATTATTACAAAGTTTGATGAAACCTCATATATCGGCAATTTACTCAGTATCATTTCGGAAACGGATATACCGATAACGTATATAACGGTAGGGCAGGCCGTTCCTCAAGATCTTATGCCCGCAGACATCGGAGCCTTTTTGAGAAAACTGAAGGGTTTTTCAGTCGATGTGGAATATATCAATCAACTTTCTAGTAAAGATAGAAAGTAACTTCCCAAAGTTTCTGCTTTATAGGGGCTCGAAACCTAATCGATTCGATAAAAGCTAAAAGTGTGGAGAAAAAAAATGGGTGATCAAGCTGACGGATTACGTCTCTTAATGAAAGAAATAAATAAAAACGCCGGTAATACCGGAGGCGGCCATGATTCGGCGCAAAAGACTCGGATTATTGCCGTTACTAGCGGCAAAGGCGGAGTAGGAAAGACTAACGTTGCAACCAATATGGGTATTGCGTATGCGCAGATGGGGAAGAAGGTTATCGTTCTTGATGCCGATCTCGGACTCGCGAATGTCAATGTCATTATGAATGTTATTCCGCAGTATAATTTGTATCATGTTATTAAAAAGCAAAAAAAATTGTCGGAAATTATTATCGACACCGAATACGGCATTAAATTGATCGTCGGCGCTTCCGGCTTTGCAAAGATTGCGAATATGGCAGAAGCGGAACGCAATGAATTTATTAACGAAATGTACACGCTTTCCGATGTCGATATTATTATCATCGATACGAGCGCCGGGGTATCCAAGAACGTACTGAGCTTTGTCGCCGCTGCTGACGAAGTGGTTATCATCACAACCTCCGAGCCTACCGCCATCACCGATGCGTACGGTATTATCAAGGTGATTGCAACGGAAGTCGATAACATGAACCTCAACCTCAAGATGATTATCAATAGGGTTGATTCGGCGGCAGAGGGAAAGCGAATTGCAGATCGGATGATCAATATCGCGGCTCAGTTTTTGAATCTTAAAATCGAATATCTCGGTTTTATTTATAATGATCCCTTAGTAACAAAAGCCGTTTTAAAACAGAAGCCCTTCATTATTGCAGAACCGAATGGTAAAGCATCCAGCTGTCTAAAACATATTGTGTCCCGCATGGAAAAAACCGAAATTCCAGAAACCGGCGGTTTTGCCCGTTTTGTAAAAAAGTTATTCGGACGTAGCTGGGAAACGGAATAAGAGAGCGGTATTCATACAAGGGAACCTCTAATGCTCTGCATCGGGGTATGATTGATGGAGATAACACTTATATGACGATGGCTGCGCGGTTTAGGGCAGTGTTTTTCGATAAAAAATTTTTAAGAACATTGTTTACGATTGCCCTACCGATTATGCTGCAAAATTTCCTCAGCGCCTTTGTCAATATCCTTGACACGGTAATGATCGGTAAACTCGGTACCATAGAGCTTGCGGCGGTCGGCTTGGGGAATCAGCTCTTTTTTTTACTCAACTTGATTCTTTATGGCACCGGTTCGGGCAGTATGGTGTTTACGGCGCAGTTCTGGGGCAAAAAAGATTTTAAGGGTTTACAGAAAACGCTCGGCATTTCTATGATAGTGGCTGTGTCGTTCGGTATTTTGTTTACGGTCTGCTGTGTGAGTATGCCGAAAGAAATACTGTCGCTGTATACGAAGGATACTGCCGTTATCGAAACCGGCGTGCAATACCTCAGACTGTCGGCATTGTGCTTTATCCCTTTTGCGATAAATTTTATGCTGATGATTACGCTGCGCTCCATCGAAAAAGTGAAAATCGCGGTCGGTGCTACGCTGGTGTCTTTGGTTGTCAATACGACGCTGAATGCTATTTTAATTTTCGGGTTATTTGGCGCTCCCGCACTGGGTGTGCGCGGAGCAGCTATCGCGACCGTTATTGCCCGCTTTGTCGAGCTCTTTATTACCTTTACGGTAACAAAGTATCGGAAATACCCCGTTTTAGGAACGCTTAAAAATCATTTCAGCTTTGATGCTAAATTTTTAAAAGTGTACCTCTTGATCGTGCTGCCGGTACTGCTCAACGAAACGCTGTGGTCTTTCGGTATCACATTTCATCACAAAATTTTTGCAAGTATTAATACGTTTTCTTATGCCGCATTTAATATTACTAATACTATTTCTCAGTTGACATGGGTTATCTTTATCGGCTTTGGGAATGGTGTGAGCGTTTTAATCGGAAAGAAAATAGGTGAAAAGCATGACAGCGAAGCGCGGCAATATGCTGCTAAAGTTCTGTTGTTTATTCCGATCGTTGCGATCTTTATCGGCGCCGTGCTGGTTCCTATTTCCTATCTTGTACCGTTTATTTTTAATGTGGAGCCGGTTGTATTGTCGACGGTTAAAAAGCTGTTCATTGTATTGGCCTGCTGTTATCCCCTCAAAGCCTGCAACATGTGTATTCTGATAGGGCTGGTGCGGGCGGGCGGCGATACCCGTTTCGGCATGATCTGTGACACCTTTATCATGTGGCTGATCGCTATTCCGCTTGCCTATTCCGTATCGATTCATACCGCGCTTCCGCCGTGGGTTATCTATATGTGCCTCTTTAGCGAAGAGCCGCTCAAATTGCTGCTAGGGCTGTGGCGGATCAAATCCGGTAAATGGCTTCATTCAGTTACCGACTAGTCATTCCTTTTGAAAATAACAAGGCATCTACTGCGTCGTACGGCAAAAAAGTGTCCTCAACGTATCAAAGATACGCCTGCGGTACTTTTTTGCCTATCTCCTTGTATCTACCTCGTTCTTTTCAAAAGGCTTACGGAAGGGCAAACGCATCAGACGAGTAAATATAGATCGCAAAATCAGGAGGTTGTTAAAGATATACTTTCCATTAGCCTTTTGAAATAGACGAAACAGATGCTAGGAGCGCACAAAAAACACCCGCAGGCACGCTGCTTCGTGGAACCACCGCCATCTGTGGCGGTTCTGAAACACCCTTTCCGTAAGCCTTTTGAAATAGACGGCGTAGATACAAGGCGCGAGCGAAAATTAACCGCAGGCGTATCTTTGATACGTTGAGGATTAATTTTCGTGCAGCAACGCAGTAGATACGCCGTATATTTCAAAAGGAATCTGATGCGTTTACCCTGGATTGCTATATTTGCCCTGCTATGATATTCTTTACCGTATGAAAGATATGCGCCGAACGGTTCTTTTTTTACTTTCCTTTTTTTTTATTGTAATTTCCGGTTTTACGGATCCGCTGTCGGAGGGAATGTATACTCGTGAGCGGCTGATGCAGGTGTACCGCAATGAAATAGCGGAGACATCTTCACATGAAATAGCGGCGAGTGAAGTCGGCGAATGGTATGATATTATCGAAACGTCTCTTTTTATGCTGATACGAAGAACCGAACTCTTTCGCGGCTCGATGCGCTTAATCATAACTGACTGGAAAAATGCCCGCTGTATGATGTATCCCGACGGGACGTTTCTTGTAAGTACCGGTCTTTTGGATTATATCGATTCACTCCTTTTTATGGATACATCCGGTTCTACGCGCAAGATACGAAATTTAAACAACGAGCGCGAGAACTTTTTTGCTCCCATTGCTGCAGTGTGTGTGGCGCAGTTTGCGCTCAACTATTACAATACCGCTAAAAACACAGCGCTTTCTCCTGAACAGCTCTACACCGTCGATATAATGGCAAGTGTATTACTCACTATTGCCGGTTATCCTCAAGGGTTATTGGAAACATGGCTCAATCGGCTGGCTGTGCTTTACGCTGATACGGAAACGGCGAAGATATTTGCATCATTCTCAACCGGTTCTGTAAAACCTGCTGCACGGCTTGAGCAGCTGAACGGCAACAGAGATGATATTACGCATCTCTATGAAGAAATTTCCGGGGTGCTGTTTGCATTGCAGAACCGCAGAGGAACTGCTGATGCACGTACCGTGTTGAGTAATTTATTGCAGCTGTTCCCGCAGAGTCTTTATATCAATCGCTTGAATGCTTTGATTGCTCATCAGGCTTGGCTAAACAGCCTTGATAAACGAGATACGGAGATGGCAGCTATTCTTCCTGCTGCAGTGTATGATAATGCATCGGTTTTTACGTTCTTTCAATCGGCTGATTTTATGTTTGAAAATGATGATGATGAACAGTCCGATTACGTTTCAAAGACAATGCCGACACGGAACAACAGCGCTCTATATGAGCAGGCAAAAAAAGCATATAGCGATTATCTTACTATGATATACGAGGCCGGAAGCGCATCGAGTTATGCGTATCTGCTCGCTTCGTCTCCATTGACTCATGAGCGCGATACCGTACTCAGCATTGCGGAACAGGCAGATCTCTTCCATACGGGAGCCGATGATAAAACCGCTCGGGCAAACTATGCTGCGCTGTTGTCTCTACTAAGAAAAGACTATACAAAGGCGCAGCAGCTGCTTGCCGATTGTCTCGATTCATCGGCTCAAAAAACAACCGGTAAAGTGTTGTTTGTAACGACGGGATTTCCTGCTGATGAACGGCTGATCCGCTGTAATTATTTCCGCATCTTAAAAAAATTGAACAACAAAATAGGCGCTGCAAAAGAAAGACAATGGCTAATCGACGTTTTAAAAGCACCGGCAGCTGTTGTCCCGATTGTTCTTCGCAATGTATCTGTTGGCGATACGGTCGATAAACTATTGAGCGCGTGGAACAAACCGTCTACCATTATCTATAATTATTACAGTGAACGTTGGTTGTATCGTCTGCTGAATACCGAGCTCATTATCCGCTCCAAAGATGGGGACGGTACGGTGCTGCAGATGAGTATCGGCTTTCCGTCATCTCTAACTCTTTTTAACGACATCCGCACCGGAGATTCCCGTGAGGCTTTTGAAAAGGTATGTGGAAAACCGATGTACCGCAGCTGCGACGCACTGATATACCACAAACAGGGAAATCTCTTACAGGTGATGTACGGCAATAATAAAATACGAAACATTACAATCCGGAACATAAATGAAAAAAGGTAATCTCGTTCTCTATAAGAATCAGCCCGCACTCATTACCGATGTGCAGGGTGATAAGTTTGAAATTACGCTGGAATCCGGCACAAAGAAAGTACGCGAAAAAGATATTGTGCTGCTTCATAACGGAGAATGCCGAAGTATTAAAGTAGCACTCGATGCCGAAGTACCCGCTGCGGATTTCGGCGAAGCGGCGGATTTCTTTGAAGGGGAAACGCCGTCTTTTGCCGAACTTGCGGAGTTGCTGTGGGGAACGTACACAGCGGAGCAAAGCTGGAAACTCTGGGAAACTCTTTGTGCCTCGCCTTATTTTATCTGTACTTCGCCGGCAGAACCGATCGGTATCCGTACTCAGGCGGAAATAGAACGGCTCAATCAAAAGCAAACGGAAAAAGCGCAGGCTGAAAAACTGCGACAGGATTTTATCGCAGCCCTTCGCGCCTGTATGCAGGGAAAGCCGTTTACAGAAAGTAAAGAATTATATACGCCGTTTTTTCAAGAGCTTGAGGCGCTCGCCTTGGGGAGTTCTTCCGCTTCTAAAATATTAAAAGATGCAAAGTTGGAGCAAACCCCCGAACAGGCACATGATATATTGCTAAAAACAGGTTTTTGGCCTATTGAAAAAAATCCCTATCCGGCACGCTTTGGTCATTCACTCCATTCGTCAAAAGCGGATATTCCCGAGCCGGTGTTGCCCAAAGCGCCGCTCGATTTGACGGCAATCCCTGCCTATGCAATCGACAATTCCAACAGTACCGATCCCGACGATGCGGTTTCTTTTGACGGGACATACTTGTGGATTCACATTGCAAACCCTGCCGACACCATTCAGGCTGATACGCAAAGCGATACCGATGCCTGCGCCCGCGGTGCAACGTTGTACACACCGGAAGGGGCTGCTCGAATGCTCGGCGAAAAAGCGGTTGATTATTTTGCTCTCGGGTTAAAGCCGATATCTTGGGCGCTTTCTTTTAAGCTGCTCCTCGGTGCCGATGGTGCAATCGAAGAAGTAGGTATCCACCGCACGAAGCTTTCGGTTATCAGAATGACGTATGAAGAGGCCGATGCTCAAAAGGACTCGCCCGCATTAGCACCTCTTTTTGCCATAGCGGAGAAAAACCGCATCAGACGGGAGAATGCGGGTGCCGTATCCATCGATTTTCCCGAAGTATCGATTACACTGAAGGAGCAGGACGGCATAAAACGGGTGCAGGTTCAGCCTGTCATCCAGACTGAAGCCGCTGCAATGATTAAAGAAATGATGCTGCTTGCAGGGGAGGCAGCCGCCCGTTTTGCCTTTCAGCACAGTATTCCGTTTCAATACATCAGTCAGGAGGCGCCCGAACTGCCGAATAAGCTGCCGTCCGGCCTTGCCGGGGAATACCGGAAGCGGCGCGCCATGCGTCCGCGCAGCGTGGGCACCATTCCGTCGATGCACGCTGCGCTCGGGCTTGCGATGTACGGACAGGTAACAAGCCCGCTCCGCCGCTACGGGGATTTGGTCAGCCATCGCCAGCTGTTAAACTATATTGACGGTAAATCGCTAACGCCTGCAGCAGATCTCATCCTTAAAATAGCGGCGGGGGATGTGGCGGGGCGCGCCTGCGTTTCTGCGGAACGGGCATCCCGTCAGCATTGGACGCTCGTGTATCTGCTGCAAAATCCCGATTGGCGCGGTACGGCAGTGGTGCTCGAAGCGATGGGCAGAAAGGCTCATATCTTTATTCCCTCGCTTGGATACGAAGGTGATATGACCTTGGACACCGAACCGGAACTTAATCAGGAACTGACCGTAAAGGTACGCCGTATCCGTCTTGCCTATCTGCAAGCTTCGTTTGAACAGGTATGAGCGTTATAGGCTGAACGTTGATTCGTGCGAGGGTTTAATACCCCGACGCTTGCGTCGGGGTATGTTGATTACACGTTCAACAATACTTTTTCAGATTTTTCTGAAATGGCTCCTTTAGGACACCTTATAATTCCATTCCGCAACCTTCCCAAAATCCTAAAAGACAGGTATACTAAAGAAGATAATATAATGAGCCACTCAAGGAGTATAGATATGGCGATGCAGAAACAATATGCCCGTGAACTGATGCGGTTTATCGATAAAAGTCCGTCGGTTTATCATGTTATTAAAAATGCCGGTACAAAACTTGAAGAGGCCGGCTTTACCCATCTTAATCTTTCGGATGCCTTCAATTTAAAGCCCGCAGGAAAATACTTTGTAACTGCAAACGGGAGCGCTCTTATTGCATGGCAGATGAGCCGCGGGAAAAAAGCACGCGGGTTTAAGCTCATCGGTAGTCATAGCGACTCTCCCTGCTTGCGCATAAAGCCGCATCCCGAAGTAACGGTGCAGGATCACTACCTAAAGCTCAATACCGAAGTATACGGCGGGGCGATCCTCTCGACATGGTTTGACCGGCCGCTTTCTGCAGCGGGACGTGTCGTTGTGCGAACTGACGACCCTCTTGCACCAAAGGATATGCTGGTTTCGTTTAAAGGAGCCCCGCTCATTATACCGAATCTTGCGATCCACATGAACCGTGAGGTGAACGACGGATATAAAATCGAACGTCAAAAAGATTTGCTGCCCTTGCTCGGCATCATCAATAAAAAGTTTGAAAAAGATGGCTATCTGGTCAGGCTGTTGGCAAAGCAGCTGGGCGTATCTGCGGATACGATTCTCGATTTTGATCTTTATCTGCACGATACGCAGCCGGGGTGTTTTTGCGGTTACTCCGATGAGTTTTTTTCAACGGGGAAAATCGACAATCTCGGTATGGCCTATGCTTCCCTCGATGCGCTCATTGCTCAAGATACTCCGTTAGACTATGTGAAAGCTGCCTGTGTCTTTGATAATGAAGAAGTCGGATCGGAAACCATGCAAGGAGCAGGAAGTCCGTTTTTTGCGGATACGCTCAAGCGAATTACGATTGCTCAGTGTGATGCAGGAGAGCAATGGTTCGAACTGTTCCAACAGCAGTTGAGTCGCTCTTTTCTGATTTCCGCCGATCAAGCGCATGCTTACCATCCGAATTATCCCGAAAAAAACGATATTACTAACTTTCCACTTGTAAACGGCGGGCCGGTTATAAAACTTGCAGCATCGATGAGCTACGCGAGCGACGGCGTTTCGGCAGGAATATTCAGAGACCTTTGCAAAAGAGCCGGTGTCCCCTGCCAAAACTTTGTCAATCGCTCCGATATAAAAGGCGGTACGACCATCGGGCCGATTACGACAACGAATTTGATGATTAAAACGGTCGATGTCGGCAATCCTATTTTATCGATGCATTCTATTCGCGAATTGGGCGGCGTTGCGGATCAAGAATACATTACACAAGTGTTTAATCAGTATTATAAAGAGTAATCAGGCTCCTCATATTTATAATGAGCTTCTAAGGAGGTATCCGAAAAAGTAGCTGTAACTGCTTTGAGACATCCCCTATACGGAGCTTCCTTAAGATGTATGTTAAAAATGCCGAAATTACAAGAGAAAGGGGCTTTTGTGCGCGCTTATGCCGAATTTAAATGAAATTACAAAGTTTAGAGAAGACCTGAAAAATATTGCTCACGAAGATGCAGTAACTGCTCGGTGGGGCGAACGGGTCTATGATGAACTTCCATTGCCGGATCCGGCGGAAGTTCCCGACATCGATCTTGACGCTTTACTGCCGACTGAGAAACCGGCTGACGTGGCAGGTACTGTTGCTGAATCTTCAGAAACTGAGCCCGTATCAAAACGTACGGAACCTGTCTCCGATATGTTTGATACGGTGCCGGTGACAGATGCGCCCGATATATCGATGGACACCCCTTTCCCCACCGAGCTCGGTAATAGTGACACCGATTCTTTTATAACTTCCGGAGCGGATAAGGCAGCTGGCACAGGAATTGCCCAAGAAAATGCCGAGAGTATTCATACAGACGATGCAGCCACTGCCGATCAGCCTCAATCCGGTCGGTTGAGCGCTAAGCCCGATGAGCCCGAAGTCGTTTCGGGCGATGCATATCCCGTTGACGAAGAAGGAATGCCTGACACCTCCGACATGGATGCGTTCCTCTCTTCTTTTAATTTTGACAATATATCTGGAGACGATGCCGAGGTTTCCGATACGGCTGATCTTGAAACTTCGGAGCAAACACCGGATGAAGGCGACAGCTCTTTTGACTTTAATACCGATTTTGACGATACCGATTTTAAGACCGGCTCGGATCCTTTCGACGGTTTAGGAGAATTGAGCGAACTCGATGTTGATAAATCCGGATCATCTGATGACGATATTTTGAGAGATGTACCGGAGGCGCCCGAAGCAGGTGAACTCCCTGAGGAGCCACATGGCGATACTGCCTTATCCGGCACTGACGACTCGTCTAATTTTGACAATATGCTTTCTTCCTTTGATTTTGACCCGGAACCGATAAAAGTGAATGAACGCGCAAAAACAGATGATACGATTCCGGAAGATGTGGAAACGCTGGATGAACACGATGAAGTTCCGGGAGATGAAGATACGTTCCAAGAAGAACATACCATTCCCGATATTACTGTTCCCGATATCGATTTGTCGACTCTCGATTCTCTTTCTGATGATACTCCAAGCAATGCTGATGATTCCGCCGATTCGGATAAAACGGAGGATGTCTCCCATTTCGATGCCCCTGATATGGGCGATGATGAAGAGGCTGTCCAATTCCCGATATCCGATGAAACACCCGCGTCCAATACCCCTGCTGTTGCCAATGCAGCGGAGGGCGACGGTGATACAGAGGAATCCGGTAGCTTGAGCAATATGGATGAACTTTCGCTCTTCTCCGAAAATAGAGATGATCCTGCCTCGTCTAATACTGAAACATCGGATCCCTCTCTATTTGAATTTAGCATGGATGCTCCGAGCACCGAACCTATCGGGATTCAACCGATTTCCCATACAGATACGGGGTTTGATGGTATCGGTATGCCGGAGCATATAACCGATACCTTTTTTAGTCAGCCGGAGGGAGATAGTGGGGATCAAAACGGGTTTTCTTTGGAAGAAAATCCGCTCGACAGTAACATAACCGAAGTAGTTGACGATCAATTCAACCTTCCGGATAACTTTAAAGATTTCTCGGCTGATGCCCACTCGCAGATGTTCGATTCTGTTATCGCTAAGAGTACCGGTTCTTCGGATAACAGCGATGCTCTAACAATCTCGGATGATGATTATTTCAGTTTTTTAAGCAAGCTTGAAACCTTCCCATTTAATGTGCAGCTTGCTATTCAAGACTATATTGCGAACGGTGACGACCGTCCCGAAAATAAGATGAACTTTATCCGTCTTGTATTGGAAAAAGATTCTCTTAAAAAAGTTGTCAATAAACTCGAAAAGATAACCAATAGATCGATTCCTATCCCACGCGGATTTCAGCGGCAGAGTGTTGAAGACTACGAAAAAGAAAAGCAGACCTTTAAATACTGGTTCGTGCATCGATTCTTGCCTGTCGCGGTTATGTCCGCCATTGCGCTTATTTTGGTGTTATGTATTTCGGTCTTATCATGGCAGTTTATTTATAAACCGGTACGCTCGGAATCCCTCTATAAGACAGGATATTCCTATCTGGAGAACGGCCAGTACGAAACTGCAATAGAAAAATTCAATCGGGCAGGTGAATATAAGCGGAAGAGGAAATGGTATTTCTCGTATGCCCGTGCCTTTAGAGCAAAAAAACAATTTGCTGCTGCAGAAAAAATGTATCTTCGCCTAATTTACGACTTTAATAACGATAAAAAGGGTGGATTGGAATATGCGG
The DNA here is from genome assembly GCF_024181165.1 of Treponema sp. OMZ 803. Classification (NCBI taxonomy): domain Bacteria; kingdom Pseudomonadati; phylum Spirochaetota; class Spirochaetia; order Treponematales; family Treponemataceae; genus Treponema; species Treponema sp. OMZ 803. The sequence continues at coordinate 848,271 of NZ_CP051195.1, forward strand.
ACATGTTGAGTACTGATCTGCGTAATTACGAAAAAGCCGAAGCTGTTTTGCGTCGACGCGTCCTTGATCAGCATGTCAACGATAAGGATGGAATGCTCGCCCTTGGTGATGTGTTTATGAATTGGGCGGATGAAGATCCTGAAAAGTACAGCGATGCAGTAAAGATTTACAGTCGGTTGATTGAGCTCTATGGTGAAAATGATACCTTTCTTGTGCGGATGATGCGTTATTTTATCCGTACCGATAATCTGGCAGAAGTGTTGAATCTCAAAGATCATTTTTCTTCCCGTATAACAAAAATCGGTGCGGAAAATCTTACCGAGTTAAGCGGGTATTTGCTTGAGAAACGGTATAATCCCAAGCCACTCGATTCGGAAAAGCTCCGCTCAAAAATTGATGATGTTCGTATGTTGTTGGAAAAAGCTGTGCAGGCGGATAAAATGATGCCGGAAGCATATTATCATTTAGGTCGTTTTTTTATCTACAATAATAAGCAGGACGGTGCAATAGAAAATTTAACAGAATCGATTAAGTTATTTAAAACCGCTGCTCCAATGACTGCACGGCGTATCGGTAATTATATTGATGCGATGCGTCTATTGGGAGAGCAGTTAGTAGATCAAAAAAAATACCTTGAAGCTCAAACTCTTTATGCCGATGCGTTGAATATATATCGCGAATATACTGCATTTAAACCGTTGCCACCGAACAAAGCTATTGGTAGACTCTATGCGGATTACGGCGATATCGACTATTTTATTTCGTATAATTTCGACTCAGCGCTTGACAGTTATCAAAATGCGATAAAGGAATCGTATAATACGCCATCGGTAAATTACCGAATCGGCTATATACATTACCAACAGGAGAATTATCGGCAGGCAATAGAAGCAATGAGTCATGCATATGCGGAAAAAGCACACGATAAGAATTTACTGTATGGCTTTGGAAACGCGTTTTTTAAACGGGGTGACTATTTTGCTGCGTTGGCTGCATACGAAGAACTCTTAGGCTTGTTGAATGCACAGCATGCACGAAAAGAACAGGCTTTATCCAATACTCGGCCTGACGATGCCGCGTTTATTGAGCGTTACATGCATACGGCTAATAATTTGGGTGCGACGCTGAGTAGATTGTCCGAGCGAACGGGCGACTCTCAGAAGAACGGACGTGCGCTTGCACTGTATGCGGAATCTACCCGTGCGTGGGATGCTTTAACCAGAAATCCTCAGACGATGATCCGTGCAAAATCGGTCGGCTTGGCCTATTTGAATACCCAAAATATGCTGAATACAAAGAGTTCGTATCAATCAGAGATTTACACCGATATACCGATGATACTTGAAAACGAGAGAGCGCTGGAACAAAAAGAGGATAAATAGCCTATGGATACCGAGATTTTAAAGTATGTTACAGCCGATACGGCAAACGGTATTACGGGCGTATTATGCACAATTATCGAAGCGCATGGATCTTCGCCGCGGGAAGCCGGGACGTCGATGTGGGTAACTCCGGATCTTGTCCGCGGTACGGTAGGCGGCGGTGTTTCCGAACATGAAGTGATCAAAAAGGCACGTGAAATACTGAAAACGGACGATGCTACCTGTATCATAAAGAAAAATCTTACCGCAGAGGAAGGTCTCGCGTGCGGAGGTTCTATCCAAGTGTATCTTGAAAAGATAGGGAATGATCCTGAACTGTTTATCTTCGGCGGCGGACACGTTGGGCGTGCGCTTGCAAAACTTGCTGCTTTTATCGGATTTCGAGTTACCGTCTGGGATGACCGTGCCGATTGTATTACGGAAGATTTGTTTCCGACAGCGCGGCGGCTCTGTTGTCCGCTGGAACAACTCTTTCTCAAAGAAACGGGTGCATCTATTCAAAATAATAAGGCAGTGCACGATAATTCGCTGTCTTGCGGTAGCACTGAACCGCAGGAATCCCTACAGGTGTCTCATACCGTCCTACAGTTCCATAAAAATGTGTACTGTGTTGCGGTAACCCGCGGGCATCGCTGCGATGCGGATGTGCTGCGGTATCTGTACGGTAAGAAACTTGCCTATATCGGCATGATCGGCTCATTTGAAAAAAATGCTGCGGTGGTAAAAATGCTTGCAGATGAAGGTCTTAGTAAGGAATACCTCGATTCTATCTATAAGCCGATAGGTCTGCCTATCAGAGCGGAAACTCCGGAAGAAATTGCCGTCTCCATCGCCGCCGAGCTTATCGCAGTGAGACACCACGGAAATCCTGCATTATTGCGCAGCGGCTATGCCGACTCCCGACACGGATAGAATTGTAATTAAATGACACGTTAAATTACCCATTACCCACTGGAATCAACCATTACAAATTATCCATTATCAATTAACCGTACCCTTGAACGATACTCGAAAAATAACTAAAATATCTACTTATTATAGAAAATTATAGAAAAACAGAGCTGGAGGCTGGGGGCATGGAAGACCTATTGCACACGATTGAATTGGAAAAAGCATATAATCCTAAGGATTTTGAAGATAGAATCTATGTGGATTGGGAAAAGCAGGGGCGCTTTAAGCCGGTTAAAAAGACCGCTAATGCCGGTAAATATGTCGTAGCCATTCCTCCGCCTAATGTAACCGGTGTTCTCCACATGGGGCACGGCTTAAACAATGTGCTGCAGGATGTCGTTGTCCGCTACCACCGCATGAAGGGTGATGAAACGCTCTGGATACCCGGTACCGATCATGCCGGTATCGCAACGCAAAATGTGGTTGAACGTCAGCTAAAGGCGGAAGGCAAAACACGGCACGACCTCGGACGGGAAGCCTTCCTCAAACGCACGTGGGAGGTCAAAGAAAAACACCATTCGATTATCACCAATCAGCTGCGTAAAATCGGGGCTTCCGTCGATTGGTCTCGGGAACGGTTTACGATGGACGAAGGGCTTTCCCATGCCGTCCGCACAGTATTCGTTACTCTCTATGAACGCGGGCTTATCTATCGCGGCAACTATCTGGTTAACTGGTGTCCTTCCTGCGGTACTGCGCTTGCGGACGATGAAGTTGATCATGAGGAGACCAAAGGGGGAATGTACCATATCCTGTACCCCCTTGCGGATAAAAACGGTGCCCCCTCCGCGTCGGAATATATCGAAATAGCGACAACCCGTCCCGAAACGCTTTTGGGTGATACCGCCGTTGCCGTACACCCCGATGATCCCCGCTATACTCATTTGGTAGGGAAGAAACTCGTGCTTCCGCTGGCCGGCCGCTGTATCCCGATTGTTGCAGATAGCTATGTCGATAAGGAATTCGGGACGGGCGCTGTAAAAATAACCCCTGCCCACGACCCCAACGACTGGGAAGTCGGCAAGCGGCACAATCTCGAAGTTATCAATATATTAAATCCCGACGGTACGCTGAATGCGGCGGTACCCGAAAAATACTGCGGCATGACGGTGAAAGCCGCCCGTGAAGCGGTTATCGCCGATTTGGAGGCAATGGGCTTATTTAAAGAGAAAGAAAATATTAAACATGCCGTAGGGCACTGCTACCGCTGTCACAGCGTCGTAGAGCCGTACCTTTCGGAGCAATGGTTTGTCAAAATGAAGCCGCTTGCAGATAAAGCGCTTGCCGCGTGGAAAAAAGGCGAACTCGTGTTCTATCCGCAAAAATGGGAAAACACCTACAGTCATTGGATGGAAAATATCCGCGATTGGTGTATTTCGCGGCAGCTGTGGTGGGGGCACCGAATTCCGGTGTGGTATTGTAAAGACTGCGGTAAGATGACCGTTTCGGTAAAAGATGTAACCGAATGCCCTCACTGTAAGAGCGCCGCCCTCAAGCAGGATAGCGATGTGCTCGACACGTGGTTTTCCAGCTGGCTGTGGCCGTTCTCGACGCTCGGCTGGCCTGAAAAAACCGAGGATTTGCAGCGCTATTACCCGACCTCCGCCGTCATCACCGCTCATGATATTATCTTCTTCTGGGTTGCCCGTATGATTATGGCGGGGCTTGAATTTACCGGTACCGTTCCATTCCGAGATGTTTATCTGCATGACTTAGTGCGCGATAAACAAGGACGCAAGATGTCCAAATCGCTCGGTAACGGTATTGATCCGCTGAATATTATCGACGAGTACGGCGCCGACGCTCTTAAATTTACGCTTACCTTTATGTGCACGCAGGGGCAGGATATTCTTATCGACAACGAATCCTTTAAACTCGGCTCCCGCTTTGCCAATAAAATCTGGAATGCTTCACGTTATATCTTAGGAAATCTCGAAGGGCGGCGCATTGTTCCCGTTTCCGCCTCTGAATTAACCGAGCTTGACCGATGGATTTACCATACCCTCAACGAAACGGTTAAAAATGTGCGGGCAGCCTTTGAAGGGTACCGCTATAACGAGGTAGGGCATGGCATTTATGAATTCTTCTGGAATAACTTTTGCGACTGGTATGTCGAAGGGACAAAGCTTTCCTATAAGAGCGGCGATGATGCGGAAAAAGACCGGATAACCTCGGTACTGCTTGCCGTTTTGGAAGAATCGCTCCGGCTGCTGCACCCCGTGCTGCCCTTCGTTACTGAAGAAATCTACCGCAAACTTCCCGAACACTGCGCCGCCGGAGCTTCACACCGTGCAGAGGCGCTGATAACCGCCGATTATCCCGTCTATTGCGAAGAGCGTATCGATACGGTAGCCTCCGCACGCTTTACTGCGCTACAAAATATCGTACGGCTTATCCGCACGCTCAGAGCGGAATGCGGTATCGATCCTCAGCTCAAGCTGCATATTGCGCTCTATATCGAAGCAGGTTCTCCCGCAGCGGCTGCGTTTGAGAATATCGATTTAATTAAGTTATTGGCGGGACTCGCTGATATTGCCTTTATCGAGACGCCCGCCGATAAACCTGCAAATTCCATTGGAACGGTAGGGTCGGGCTTTGAAGCCTTTATCATTACCGGAACCGAGGTAGACCGCAGTCAATTGGCTGCACGCTTTACGAAAGAACTCGAAAAAGAAAAACAGGCGGTGTCCCGTTTAGCGGCAAAACTTTCTAATGTGAATTTTACGGCTCATGCCCCGGCCGAGGTTGTCAAAGCAGAAAAAGAAAAGCTGCATGAGGCAGAACGGCGGATTGAAAAATTTACGCTGTATTTGAGTGATCTTGTGTAAAGATTCCTCGGAAGGATAAGAAGATGGAACAACATGAAGTAGCACTGTTAAAAGGGATGTATCTTGCGCCCTATATTCATTTGGCAACCAGTTTACGGGGTAAAGCGCGCCATGCCGGCGGTAATATGTTTCGCCATCAACTCGATACGATGGCTACGCTTATCGACTACGGCTATATCGACAGTATTTTGTTGAAGGCGTCGATCGTCCATGACGTATTGGAGGATGTACCTGATTTTAATGTGAATGAACTATTGTCGATCGATTCGGAATCTTCTGCCGTTTATGAATTGGTTATGGAAGTTACCCGCCGTCCGGGGCAGACAAAGCCTGAATATCTACAGCATATTATCAGGCATGGTTCACAGCGTGCAAAGGTTCTTAAATGTGCCGATCGAATCAGTAATATGATCAGTTTAGGGTTTGTAAACGACCCTGAGTTTATTAAACGGTATTGTAATGAAACGGAGGTGTACGTATTCCCGATTGCGCTTGAAGTGAACTTTGATATGTATAACGAATTGCTATATCTTGTACAGTCCCGCTTGCAATATCTTGCTGATTTTGAATTTCTTCATCAACACCGTAGAGATACCGCGTCTGTTTAAGAGATAAGGTCTATTAGTGTGTACGGAGCTGCCATTTTTCAGCAGCCCCTTTTCCTATTTTCGTAATTTATTCGTCGAAGTCATCCTCAAAACTGTCATCATCGTCATAGGCGTCATCAAAATCGCCATCGTCAAAATCATCATCGAAGTCGTCATCAAAATCATCATCGAAATCATCATCAAAGTCGTCATCGCTAAAATCATCGTCAAAATCATCATTGCCGAAATCATCATCAAAGTCGTCATCGAAATCATCGCCGTCATCGAAAGGAGCGGCCGATAAAAAATGATTTCCGAAAAAGAAAGAAACCTTGTTACTCATAGTGAACCATCCATTGTATTTTTAGAATATCTTATAAAAATGCCTTAGCGGGAAGGCACCGCCGTTCGGTAAACAGCAAAAGCATAATAATAAGAGTATATAGCTCTGTCAACAGGGCGCATTGCAATTTAGCTTAGTCGTGCGAGGCAACGTCGGTATTTATCCGGATTAACTCTAAAAGCAACAATAGGATCGCTGCCTTCTTCGGTGGCCTTGCTGATTGCTGCCGAAGCTTCTTCGATCATGCGGGGGGCAGGAATTAGCCGTCCTGCCCGTGTCGTGAGCCCAATACTGAGTGACTTTTTGGTAGAATCATCCAACACTGTATAGATTTCATCGTAGAGGGTGCTTGCAATTTGCATTGCCTGATCCAGCGGTGCATAAAAGATGATGACGCCGAGAATGTCTTTATTAAAGGCAAACACCTTATGGATACGATCAAGCGTCGAGCGTAGTAGATGAATAATTTGCTGGTTATGAGGTATATCAGTTGCATGAATAAGCAAAAGCGTTAAGTCCTCTTCGGCAACGGCTGTTTCGGTAATCGCAGTTGTTAATTCTTCTATGAGTGTGGCTTGTTCAAGTGAATGGTCTTCGCTGTATGCCTCACCTGAAATCGGTGCATTTTCAAAGGTAGTAACGGATGCTTGTTTTGTATGTTCCTGTGATTCGGTTATAGGTTTCAGTGTTTGTGTGTGATTTTCAAAGGATCCGTAATTTTCTGCACCGAAATTCTGTTTGGTATTCGATTCCGAAGTACCGCTCGTTTTTGAATTATCCGCTTCAACTGTGTTTGAAGATATCGATCGTCCTGCATCGATGCCTTCTTGTTCCTCCGTCACACCGCGTTCGAGCTGTGTGTCTTCTGCGTGTTTCGGATATTCGGGGCGTTTTTGTTGGGATCGTTCATCATCATAGATATGGAGACGGTTGAGCGATTCAAGCTGAACATTTAACGGGAGGGAAGATGTCGTTTCAACCGGTTTCCCGTTATTTTTTTCCGGAGACGGCTGGTCACTGTTATTTTGCATTCTCTTGTGTGGATCAAAATTTTCCCTTTGTTGGAGAGTTGAAGTCTCTGTTCCAGTGAATGGTTTTGCAAACGGTCTGATTGTCTTCTCGTCACTCGTTGCAGTAGAGGGAATTTCGTCAACTTGAACAGCATCGGATTCCGTGGTATCCGTTTTAGAGGTGTGCGCAACACTTTCAAGCACGGTTTTCCTTTCGGAAGGTTTTAGATTTATATATGAGAAGATCAGCACCGAGGCAGTCATCAGTACAATCAATAGAAATAAAAAGAATACTATTTGACCGCGGTTAAAGACCGTTTCAAGCGGAAGCATTTGGAGTGCTGCATGGGCGGTAATAGTGTTACTCGTTTTTTCAATAGGGATATGTATTTGAGCCGCAGTAAAAAAAAGCGGCAGGTTTTTTACTTCGACCATATATTGTTCATTATATGAAAAAATATCGGTATTTTTCGGCCAGATAAACACGATACCGGTACTATCTCTAAGTAAAACCGCTTTTACATACTTGCTGTAGTTACGGCATAGCTGTTCAAGTTGTACTTGTAGTTGGGTTGGGTTACGCTCCTGAGCGGATTCCGACAAAATTCTGCCGGTATGCTGAGCAAACATCTTAAAGTTCTTCAATGCTTCTGTTTTTCCTGCGGTAGAATCACTGTGAAGGGTGAAAACAAACCATAGTAAACTTCCGATAATAACAAGCAATGCGCACACGGCATAGACCGACATCAGTATTTTTTTCATCATAGATCAGTATACTCCGAAATGAATTCCAATACAAGTTCCATATCGGTCAAATTTCCTTTTCTATGAGCTTTACACCATGCAAGCGCGGGAAGGAGAGTCATTACGGCATTCCGATCGTTTTGTCGCAAGCTTTTTGTAAAGGATGCAAGGAATGCCGTATACGGGAATTGCTGAAAGTCGCTCTGTTTCCAAGAGCTGATATGACGTTTTTCCGCTTCAAAAGCTGCTCTGTAAGAATCCAAAAGTGTTGTCCGATAGTTGAGTCCTTGTGCTGTCTGTTCGCTGTAGGTTTCGGTACGGAACATGAGACGGACAAACGAGTGCTCTTGAGGGCAAATACGCATCGCGATGCCGGCATATTGCGCTGAAAGGTAGGTTCCGCGACTATACGCTTTGCCGCCGGTATAAGCAAAGTCCATTCCGCTGCATTCGATATGCCGGTAACCGAGTGCCTGTGCCGCATGGTAGGCTGCGACGGCAACGGTGCCGGAACTCGTAGCAAGCGCCGGGAAAGGGGAAAAAAGTGCGGCTGCTTGGACAAGCGGATGTCCGCCTGCCGTAAAAAAGAAGGCATTACCGTTTTCATAAAAGTGGCGCGCTCCGGTGGTCTGTGCCGAAAGGTCGAAAATACCTGTTGTTTCTTTAGATATGGCGCCGATAGTGTGTTGATATGAGATATGCTGTGGATCAATTGCGATGAAGAATTCCGGTGTAATACCGCTTGCGCATACGGTGGGGAAGGCCGTATCGGTACAAAATACGGTGTACTGCCGCCGCTCTTTTTTCAGCAACGATAAGCCGACTTCCAAGCTTGGACCTGCTCCTAATATGAGTGCCGTTCGAGTGGTATCAGTACGTGGGTAAGCCGGCTTGATAGAACCCGCAAGGCGTAAATTTAGAAAGGTATTGCGCAGCCAGATTTTCCCAAAATGTGCTTGAACTGAAAAGTCAGCTTTGATTTTTTCAAGTGCATGCTCGATCTTCTCCGGTAAATCTTTTACATGAGCTTTATAGTATTCATTCCATGTCCTTAGAATATGATAGCCGAAGGTACCGTGTACAGCCGGTAAATAGGCTGCTGTAAGTGCAATTTCAAAGGTATCATCGGTACATGGTGGCAAAAGAAATACTCTGCTATCGGCGAACAGCTCCGTATAGTCGATGAGCGAAAGTAGTTGTTTGAAGGACTCATAATCGGATTCCGTAATTGCACAAAACGATTGAGGATATTTATTTAAAAAGATTTTGATGTGGATGCCGTTCCCCAAGCCGCAAAAAAGCATAAAACCGGCTCCAGAGGTAATGGTGCGTTCTGCCTCTCGTACAGGATTGTAAAGAGATTGCAGCGCTTGTCCCGATATAAAGAGCGGCACCGGCTCCCCTGTCTTTGCCGGTACGACACCTTTATAGGCAGTGCCTGTATGAGAGCGTTGGAGATTTTCTGCGAGTTCCGGCTGTTTAAGGCGTATTGTCGCGAGGTTCATCTCTAAGACTGTCATGTTTCTATCCTTTTAATGAGTGCGCCGAGTATGCGGCTTACCTGTTCCGCCAAGTTTGTTTGTGCCTTTTTATCTACAGGATTTTTTACCACGTTACAATAAGCGGTATAGTTGCACAAGGCGCATATCTGTTTTTCAAGCGTTGCCGCCTCTTCTGCGAGTCGCGTCGGTTCCGTTGCGATTAATGCAGGCACCTCAGTACGCAGTATGTTTAATAGGGCAAGGGCTATCTGTGTGCGTTCCTGACGGGAAAGCGTGGGGTAAGGGGTTACCGAAAGTCGTGCTTCTGTTTGCACGTTATCGGAGATACCGGTTGGCAGGTCTATGGGTCTGATATTCGCCAGCGGTGCCCCCCCCGTACCGGTGCGAAAAAGTCTCCGGGCGGATTCAGGCGGTAGCTGCAAAAACCATTGTCGGTAGGTTTCAAGTGATTGCGCCGCGAAGTTTTGTACGGCGAGTGCATCAGCAAGCGGATGTACTCTGTTCGTTTCGGCAAACAAGCGTGTGATACTTGCATGCGGCTGTGCATGGATAAAGCCTTTTGCAGCTGTCAAATCGACGCCTGCGAGGATGATATTTCGATTTGTATGCCGCAGCAACAGTTCGCAGGCCGTTCCCGTTACTGTGCCATTTTCACGGGCAACAAGTGGTTGTATATTTGTCGCTGTAAAGAGAGCTGTTTCCAGCGGAGAATTGTAAGAAAGCGGTACACAGAGATGGTTCTCCAGCATTGATGTTGGAACAGCTGCTTCGAGTGGAAAAGTAACGGGAACGCCTTGAGGCAATCGCGTAAAGTGAGACAATGCCCAATAACCGGCATCAGTACCGATGCACAGGTCTATCGGTATATTCCGCGCTGTTAGGGCAGCACATGCCGAGGATACGGCAAGGATAGAGTAGGATGTTGCCTGCACTGCGGTGAGCTGTTCTAAGCTCGGCCCCGCTCCGGCTAAGATAAAATCCTGCGCTCCGAATTGCAACGATGCAGGTTGCTCAAGATTAATAAAGTTACAGATCGTGTTTTTAAGCCACTTATTTCCAAAGAATGAACGGGTATGCATGATGCTCGTCAGCATATCGATTGTATTCCGGATAGTTTTCCAGATTGTATTCGCTGCATCGGGAAAAGCTTTGTCGGCAGCTTTCCAGCTTATAAAACGAGTCCCTGCCAGTTTTTCATCAGGTATATGTGATAGTAAGAAAAAAGGTAAGCTTCCGTTCCCCGGCCGCCAGACAGCATCCCAGAGGTTATCGGAGTCGGAAAAAGCTATTTCGTTGTATCGCACTGCGATACGCTTTGCATATGGAAATTTTGCTTTCAGTACCGATGCAAGGTAGGACTCTCCCGGTTCGGTTATGACGATAATCGACGGATCACCTTCAATAGTGGAAGCAAACTGCTCAGCTTCTTTATTAGGGTTATATTTTGAATGGAGGCGAAAAGGAGACATGGGGTCGGTCGGCCGCTATGCAGAACTCGCATAGCGGCACTGGGAAGATTCTGCTATCAGGAAATGCCTAATTCTTCGAAAAGATGTTTATAAGTTTCAAAATATTCAGATTTGGCAAACTCTTCAATCTTTTTTTCGGGTAAGGCTTCCAGTAATTGATCCATATAGGAAAGAACCGATTTAATCTCGTTTTTCAGTTCTAATGGGATAGAAATGGTTTCCCGCTTTTTGCTTGCAGCTTGCAGCAATGTTTCCTGTTTCGGTTCTTCGAGAACGCTTTCTTTTTCCGACTCAAGTTCGGGAATCGCGTCTTCAGCGATTGCGTCTAATTCTTCGATCGTATCTTCAGAGGCTTCAGATTTAGCTTTTTCGGCTTCCGATTTCATAGCAGGAGCTTCTTCGATAAAAGGTTCTTCGATAATTTCTTCCTTCATCTCCGCTTCTGCGGTACTTGATGAGTCTGCAAACGGATTCGGGAAATCTTCATCATTTTGAAGCTCGTGGATAGTACGCTCTCCTTCCATTTCTTCGGAAGACTGCGTCTCATTGTTAACCGATTCCATTTCTGTCGAAGGAACTTCAATCTCCTGTTCCGAAGGTATATCAAAGGCCTCTATATTTATATCTTCAAAGTCGCTTTCGTCATCTACCGACTCTGCTTCTTCGATATCTTCAAGCTCGTCCGCTTCTTGATGATGTTCCGCATCTCCGTCAATAAGCTCCATATCTTCATCCGTAACTTCCGATTGATCGTCAAGGTAGCTAAGATCTTCGGGCAGCGATGTAATGGGGGCGGGTTCTACATTAAAGACAGGATCTGAGGCAAGAAGCTTTTCCCCTTCTACCTCAGGTTTATAACTGTTATTCGTCTCTTCCGAAGAAGGCTCCGCTATACTATCCTCAAAGGAGTGATCGACAGAAGGCTCTTCTTGAATCTCCGGATCAATATCTTTTGTAAGTACAGGCGGCACTTCATAGGTTTCGGTTGCTTCCTTGGGAGTTCCTTCATCGGTAGATGATCGCTCTCCATCTTCAGCGTTCCGTTCTTCGGTAAAGTCCGCAGTAATAAGGATGTTATTTAGCTCATCACCAGTGAGGGCAATCGTTTCGTCCGTGTCATCATCGCTGAAAAATCCAGAACTTTCCGTGTCGGCAGCTTTGTTTTCTGTATGCGCGGCAGTATCTTTTACCGGTATTTCGGAAATTACTTTTGATTGAGCTGTCATACCAGCTTTTAAGCTATTCAACTCTGCCTTCAGATCACTGATTTCGTGAGCAATTTGCATCAGCAGTTCCGTCGCTTTATCTTGTTCAGGGGCAGTGTGTCGGGATGGTTCGGCTGTTGTGTCCATGGTTTCCTTTGAATCCTTTTCCAGAGCGGGTTCTATCGGTTCTTTTTCAGGTTTGACGGCTTGCCGTGTTGAAAGCAGATCCTCTTTAACAGCTTCAACATCGTCAAAGAAGGTTGTGTCCTCCGCATCGGATGATTCGTTGTTTGTCTCCGTGCCGAAAATCGAAATATCGGCATTATCTTCTACAATTTGTGGAGACAGTTCCGAAAGCGGCTGTCCCTTAGCTGCTTCATCATCGGCCGTAACATCAATATCGAAAGCAGCCTCTTCTTTTTGTTCATTGTGTTTGGATTCTTGCTTTTCAGAAGCATCATCTTTGAGAATATCGTTAAAATCATCGACTACCTCAAAGTCATCATCCGATCCGGAGTTTTCAGCCGGAACGGCGTCTTCAAAATCGTCAAGAGAAATTTCGCTGAAGTTTTCGAGTCCTGCCGGTAGTTCATCATTATTCGAATGTTTTTCCGTATCGTCCGTAATTTCGGTAAAAGCAAGGTCTATTGGCTCTTCTTCAACAAATGTGTCGGAATTTTCTTGATGCGTTTCTTCTGCGGGGATGTCATCCGAGAAAAAATCATCAACATCCAGCGACTCAAAACTGTTTTCGTCAAGCGCGACATTGGGAGAATCACTGTCGGTATGCGATGAAGCGGGTGTTTCCAGTGCTATTTCAGTTGAAGTATTTGTGTCGTCCAATTCTTCAAGTTCGGGTATTTCCGTATCGGCAGCCATATCCGAAAAAGAGAAATCATCATCAAAATTCGTGCTGTCTTGCTCTGGGCCTATGTCGGAATTGCTCGTAAATTGAGAATCGTCTGAATCGAGCGGTTCATTAATATCTTTCTTTTTCTTAAGCCATACACCATACATATCCAATTTTTCCGTACTTTTACTGTTTATAGAAAAATTAGGATCATATAAATCATCGGTTTTGTTAAAATTATCCATAAAAATTTCTCCACAAGGGCGGCGTCATTATATCATGTATCGGCATACCCTGTATATAACATGAGTGGAAGTCGTGCCGAGAGTTTCTAAAAACTCAGTATTTGCAGGTACTTCCCTACCGATTTTGTCGGTGTCTTCAACTTTCTATTGTACCTTATTTCAAATAAAATTCAAGAAAATATTTATTTTGCCGTTATTAAAATCGAGTATGAAATTTTATTTGAAAGCTATTACGCCGATCTTCGTATTTGCGTTTTTTTATAGTTTTTTGAGTATTTGTTTGGGGGCACGCGGTTTTTTTGCACGCCAGCAGCTGAAGCGACAACACGAGGCTCTTGTACGGCATGTGCAGCTTCTGTCTGATATCGGAGAAGATCTGAATATCCGTATCGCGAATTTGTCCTCCGATCCTCAGACCATCGTCGTGTACGCGCATGAATTAGGATATGTTCAAAAAAATGAGCGGCTTATCAAATTGATGAACTTTTCCGGGGCGGCGGAGCGTACCGAGGATGCCGGCGTTGTGTATTTGATAGAGGCTCCTCGCTATTTGCCGGATACTGTATGCAAAACGATTGCAGTTTCCATGAGCATTATCGTAATTATATGCGAGATGATTGGAAGTAAAAAAAATGCGCATTCAAAAAAAAGCTCCTGATTCGATGGATGTTGTTGCCGCGGAACTCAGGCGTGGCAATATTGCGGTTATCCCGACAGATACGATTTACGGTTTTTCCGGTTTGATCGGCAAGACTGCCGAAACAATTGCCCGCATTAAAGGAAGATCGGAAGATAAACCGTTTATTGCCCTCATCGCCGAACCGGCGGATATTTACCGCTATACCGAAATAAAAATTCCCGAACATATTCTGAGCTTGTGGCCTGCGCCGCTGACGCTCATTGTCCCATTAAAAGGGAAAAGACAGGGGACTCAAGCCTTTCGATGTCCTGCGGATGATTGGTTGCGGAGTGTCGTCGCTGCGGCGGGGGATGCGGTGTATTCGACAAGCGTCAACCGTTCGGGAATGCCGCCCCTTACCGACATAGATGCTATTTGCTGCGAATTTGAAGATTCCGTTTCGTTAATTGTCGATGCCGGTAATCTTGAGGGACTCCCTTCTACTCTTGTGGATTTAAGTTCCGGTACTCCCCGCGTGCTCCGCCAAGGTTCTGTCGTTATTGATTAATAAGGATAATCGCATCAAACTGTTTTGCTGTATTTCCCGCAGAATAAATAGGCTATATCTATCCGTGCGGATGGGCTTTGTGGTACAGCTCTTGGAGCTGGGCTGCCGTGATGTGGGTGTACCGTTGGGTAGTCGTGATATTGCTGTGCCCCAACAGTTCCTGTACGACTCGTATGTCCGCTCCGCGGGTGATGAACATCGAAGCAAAGCTGTGCCGGAAGGCATGCGGCGTCAGTTTTTTATAGTTCGGGAGAAGGGCGGTGTACCGGTTGATGATGTACCGGATGCCCTGCGTTGTAAGCGCGCCGCCGCGGCAGTTTAAAAAAAGCGCGTCTTCCGCAACCGTAGTTTTTAAGCCGTCCTGTTCTTTTAGGTAGGCAATCAATTCCGCACGCTCGGTCAAATACCGCTGTACCGCTTCTCGGGCAAAGTCCGCAAAAAATACCTTGCGTTCTTTGCTTCCTTTTCCTTGTACGATTGCCCAGCTGCAATCTCCCTTTAAATCCGTTATTTTGAGCCCTTGCAGCTCCGCCGCGCGGCAGCCGGTAGAGTAGAGTGATGAAAAGATCGCCGCATCGCGGGCGTACCATAAAATACCCGCTTCTTTGGGAAATTCACAGAAGCGTTCCGCTTCGTCGGGAAAGAGGAAGCGGGGCAGCTTGTCCGGCTGTTTGAGGTTGCGGACAACCGCGGCGGGGTTCGTGGTGCAGAGCCCTTTCTGCAGGGCATAGCGGTACAGCCCTCGTACGCAGGAGAGGGTACGGTTAATGCTTGCCGGTGCAAAATGCCGGTTGCCGAGGTCTGCAACAAAGATGCGCACCTGTGTTCTCGTAACCTCGGTAAAGGCAAGCTCATTGTCTGCAAGCCAATCAGAAAAAAGCTTGAGGTCATTCCGGTAGGCTTCAATGGTTTTTTCCGAAAAATGCCGCACCCCTGCGCTGTAGGCGAGGTAGTCTTCAAAGACCGTATCCATCGGCTAGTCGATATCCCGGTCTTCGATGCCTTCGACAACGCTGTGCAGGTAATCGCAGTCGGGGTTTACACAGGCTTTATAGCTTCCGTTCTTTTTATCGTATTTTTCAACCATGAACCAGCCGCATTTGGGACATAGTGCGTTGATAGGCTTAAAATGAGAGATAAAGTTACACTTCGGAAAGTTGGTGCAACCGAAAAATTCTTTGCCTCGTCCTTTTGCCCGTCGGGATACGATATCTCCGCCGCAGCCGGGACGCGGGCATTTAGCCAATGGGATAGATTTGGTATTGCGGCACTCGGGGAAACCCTCGCACGCCAAGAAAAAGCCGAAGCGGCCGAGCTTTTTCATCATTCTTTTGCCGCATTTTTCACACGTAAAGTTTGTCGGCTCATCGAGGCTGCCTTTCAAACTGCCTAAATGCGCCATCACCGAATCCACCTGTGCAATGAACGGGGTGTAGAAGGAACCGATAATCTTTGACCAGTCGGCATTGTGTTCTTCTATTTCGTCCAGTTTTTGTTCCATACCGGCGGTAAAATTGACGTCGATCACATCGTTGAAGTTTGCGACTAGCAGATCATTGATTATTCTGCCGAGCTGGGTGGGAACAAGCTGCTTATTGGAGCGGTTGACATAGTAGCGATCGAGCAGTACCGAAATAATCGGCGCATACGTCGATGGGCGTCCGATGCCTTTTTGTTCCAGCATCTTAACGATACTTGCGTCGGTATAGCGGGCGGGCCCCTGCGTAAAGTGCTGTTCGGGGGTCAGGCTGTCTACCGTCAGGGTGTCGCCGGTTTTTAAGGCCGGTAACGCCTTGCCCTTTTCTTCTTTTGAAAGGAGCAGATTGAGCACGGCGTAGAATCCTTTGTCCGTTACCTTGGTAGAAGCCGTTCTAAAGACCGCATCTCCTGCGGAAATCTCATAGCTGAGCGTTTCGGTCTTTGCGCCGGTCATCTGGCTTGCAACAAAGCGCTCCCAGATAAGTGTATAGAGGCGCAACTGGTCGCGGTTGAGGTAGTCTTTCAGATAGTCGGGCGTATAAGTACAATACGTGGGGCGGATACCTTCGTGGGCGTCCTGTGCTTTTGCTCCGACGCTGTAGAAATTGGGTTTTTCCGGTAAAAAAGCGGGATATTGCTCGCCGATCCAGTTGCGCACTTCCGCAAGGGCAACATCGGAGATACGCACCGAGTCGGTACGCATATAGGTGATTAAACCGACGCGGCTTGAGCCGACGGCGATACCTTCGTATAGCTGTTGGGCAATCTGCATCGTTTTACGGGAGGTAAAGCCGAGCCGATTCGCTGCCGTTTGCTGCATCGTCGAGGTTGTAAACGGAGGCTTGGGATGGATGGTCTTTTGGGTACTTTTGATATCGGTAACCGTTGCTTCTTTTCCATTCAGTACATCGATGATAGCCTGTACTTCCCGCTCGTTTTTAAGCGTCGGTTTTTCTCCTTTATATAACGCGAGCTGGGCATCGAAGGCTGTTTTTCCTTTTTTAAAGGCTCCTTCCAGCGTCCAAAATTCTTCGGGGATAAAATTCTCTACCTCCGCTTCCCGTTCGCAGATGAGGCGCAGCGCAACCGATTGTACCCGCCCTGCGGAAAGCCCGTTCTTTACTTTTTGCCAGAGTAGGGGAGAAAGGTTATAGCCGACAAGTCGATCGAGTACACGGCGGGCTTTTTGCGCATTGACTTTCGCTTCGTCGATATCCATAGGATTTTGCACCGCAGTTTTAATTGCCTGCGGCGTGATTTCGTTAAAGACGATGCGGTTTATCGGAACCTCTTCGCATTTTTCTCGTATCGCATTGCAGAGATGATAGGCAATAGCTTCCCCTTCGCGGTCATTATCACTTGCGAGAAAGACATGCTTGGCGTTCTTTGCATCCTGTTGCAGTTCCTTCAAAAGTTTTGCGCGGCCGCGTACGGTGATATATTCGGGTTGAAAGCCGTGTTCTATATCGATTGCGATACGGGACTTCGGTAAATCGATTAAGTGCCCCATTGAAGCCTTAACCGTATAGCCGCTGCCTAAGTATTTTTCGATTGTTTTTGCTTTTGCCGGCGATTCTACGATAATCAAGTTTGTTTTTTTCGTTTTTGTCGCGGTTTTTTTCGCCATTTATCGTGCTCCTTTCTCAAACAAAGGTAGTTGTATCTGCCCGTCTCTCTGCAAATACTGCAAGGTTGGGTTTGCCCATTCGCGTAAAAGGTCGCCGACATGTTCAACCGGAATTGCTCCGTCCTCAGCGAGCTTTTTGCAGCCGGTATTCTGCACGGAATCCTGTAATCCGGCATATACGCATACGTCGCGTCCTTGCTCGAGGGCAAAGTCCGCAGTAATGAGCGCTCCCGATTTTGCCGGCGCTTCGACGACAACGGTTGCGCGGGCTAATCCCGAAATAATCCGGTTACGCTGCGGAAAGCGATAGGCAAACGGCGGTTCCCCGGGCGCATATTCGCTGAGGATGCACCCGCCCGTTTCGAGTATCCGGCCTGCGAGCCGTGCATTGCTCTGCGGATATAACCGGTCAAGTCCGCATGCCAGTACTGCGGTCGTTAGGCCGCCGCCCTCCAAGGCGCCTCTGTGCGCAAAGGTGTCGATGCCTCGTGCCAGCCCCGAAATAACGGGGATACCGGCGTGCCCGCATTCGGTACCCAGCTGCAGTGCCGCTTTAATACCGTTCCCCGTCGGGCGGCGCGTGCCGACAATTGCCACCGCAGGCGTATCGGCTTGCGGTAAGATGCCGCGGTAGTACAGCAAAAAAGGCGCATCGGGAATTTCCCGTAGCAGGGGAGGGAAGTCGGAATCATCGTAGAACGTCATGTTGATTCGGCAATACTTCATCAGCGCCTCGGCTTTTTCCACTGCCTGCGGCAGTTGTTCCGGTTTATAACTGCGTGTGCGGAGTGTCCGTCGTATCATCCGACTGAGCGTATCTATTGAACTTACTGTAAGTGCTTGTAAAGTGTCAAGCGTGCGGGCAAGTAAAAGGCGCTCGCTCCCCTTTAGAAAAGAGCAGTACGAGAGTGCAATGTAGAGTTTTCGCCGTTCCGAATCGGTTTTTGTGTTCATTATGATAGGTATAGAATCCTATTACCTGCTCAATACATTGCAGTTGCCTAAGCGTTAGCGCCGGGCATTTTCTACAAAGGCCTTGTTTCGTTCGGCATCGGCGCGCTGTTCGGCGCTTCCGCTCGTTTTGATAATACGGTCGTAGGCGGCAATCGCTTTCTCATATTGACCGGTCATGTAATAAGCGCGCCCAAGGATAAATAGGGAATCCAGCGGTTTTTTTTCGCGGGTTGCTACCGGTTCCATAATCGTAATGGCATCTTCCGGCCGATTCAATTCAAAGACATAGAGAACGGACAGTGCATACACCGCCCGCGTATAGGTGGGGTCAAGCTCCACGGCGCGTTTATAGGCGGAAACCGACAAGTCAAAATATGCCCGCCGTTCGTCAAGGCTCATATTCGGGTAATCGAGGGTACTTTTTGCGATGACGGCAGCACATACGCCGATTTGATAAAATACATGCTGATTTTCGGGGAAATATTCCAATGCGCTGCGGAAGGCTTCCAGCGCTTTTTTGTACATCTTTTTATCCATGTACCGGCGGCCGAGAATTTTGTACCAAATGCCGATTCGCTGTTCCATCGTCAGGATATCATTCACCTTCCCCTGATATTTTTGAATTGCCGATTGTAATTCTTCTATAGAAGAGGGATTCTTGACACCCATCTCCATATCCTGCATCCGCCGTATAAAGGCGTTATCTTTACAGGCAACGCAAAGGAAAAGAACGGAACATAATAACCCGATATACGGAACTTTCTTCGATTTCATGTAAACCTTCCATCTTTGTGCGATATTTTAGCTTTGTCAAAATTTGCCGTCAGCTGATGAATAATGCGATTCATCTCTGGTAAACTATTCTTATATATCTTTGTTTGATTGTCAATATTACCGTTGCGGCAAGGTATCTGGCTCTGCTTGGAGATATCTTCTAAAAATCTAACCGAGTTCTTTTTAGATGCCCTTAACTTCTGCGTAAAATATTGCGATTCCTTTTCTTTTTTACTATAATGGACACTCAAAGTAGGGAAACACCGGTTAATCCGAATGCGAATCAACAACCCCGATGTAGGGCATCGGGATATTAAGCTTTCCGCACGAATCAACACGTTATTAGCGCACCCTCTCAAGTACAAAGGAGTTTTTTATGTCTGCTAAGGAAATACCGATTGAAGAAATCGCACTGCAAATTGTCCTTTCCGTCGGAATTATCATTATCGCTGCGAAGTATCTCGGTCTTCTTGCTAAAAAAATCAATATTCCGCAGGTTGCCGGAGAAATCGTTGCAGGGCTTTTCTTACGTTACCTGCCTTTTTTTCATAATTTCGGCGGTTCCGAACCGAATATTATCTACGCCGAAACCAACCAGTTTATCGAGTATATGTCCGAGATCGGTGTCATCTTGATTATGTTCTCTGCCGGTTTGGGGACTAATTTAAAATCGCTTGTTAAATCCGGCATAAAATCCACCGTGATCGCTGCCTGTGGTGTTATCGTACCGTTGATTTTAGGCACGGCTATGGCATTGGGCTTTTGGGGCTTTGACGGATTTGGGACACCTGTATTTTATCAAGCTCTGTTTATCGGAACTATCTTAACGGCAACGTCGGTCAGTATTACCGTTGTGGCCTTAAAAGAACTGGGAAAGATAAATTCGGAAGTCGGGCAAACAATTATCAGCGCTGCAATCATCGATGATGTCTTCGGCATTATTGCATTAACGGTTGTACTCGGTGCCAGTTCCGGCAAAGGCGACTACCTTGGACTTATTATAAAAACGGCAGCTTTCTTTGCCGCTTCGTTAGTTGTAGGTTACCTAATTTATCGAATTTTTAAATGGTATGATAATAGGCATCCGCATACCCACCGTATTCCGATTTACGGACTGGGAGTTGCTTTGATTTTTGCCTATTGTACCGAACGGTTCTTCGGCATCGCGGATATTACCGGTGCGTATGTTGCAGGAGTTGTGTTTTGCAACTTGCATGATGCCTCTTATATGGAACAAAAAATAGACATCAATTCATATATGTTTTTTAGTCCTCTCTTTTTTACTGCCATTGGGCTTAAAACGGACTTAAGCGGTCTGAATATGAGCTTGATATGGTTTTCGATAGCCTTTGTGCTTATCGGCTGCTTGGCAAAGATCATCGGCTGCGGCGGTTCGGCATTGGCTTTGGGCTTTAAGCGACGGGAATCGCTCCAGATAGGGCTGGGAATGATGGTACGCGGCGAGGTAGCCCTCATCGTAGCGCAAAAAGGTCTTGCTGTCGGTATGGTTAAGGCCGAATATTTTGCGCCGGTTATTTTACTGATCATTGTTTCTTCTATGATTGTGCCTATTTTACTCGGAAAAGCATTTTCGGAAAAAAATCTGCCCCCTGCAGGGACACCCGCCGTATAGCACATCAGGACGTATCCCATTTTCCTAATCATCGGGAAATGGGACACATAAGGCTATAGGGCGCAGTTGCTTATCGGCTTTCGTTCACAAAGACACGCGGAACACGCTTGTGAATGCCGCAGGTAATTTCGTAGGGAATAGTGCCTGCAATGTCTGCCAGCGTTTGTGCGCTGTTATCCTGCGGATTCGGGCCGAAAATGCATACTTCGTCCCATCGCTGCACCCATGGGTGCGCGCCGAGGTCAACCATACATTGATCCATACATATTCTACCGACAATGGGGAAAAATTCGTTGCCGATGCGTACCTTCAACCCGGGCGAAAGCGCGCGGCGTAAACCGTCCGCATATCCGATCGGAAGCGTTGCAATATAGGTATCCTGTGGGGCTGTCCAGTTGCGCCCGTAGGAAACGCAGGTGCCGGCGCGTATTTGTTTTATCAGTACCACCTGCGTTACCAGTTCCATAACGGGTTTTACGTCGATAGCTGTTGCTGCGTTCTGTACGGGCAAGTAGCCGTAGGCAAGGAGTCCGGGGCGCACCATATCAAACCGAGCTTCCGGCAACAGCTGTACCGCACCTGAATTGGCAGCATGAACGAGTGGAATGTGTATACCCGTCTGTCTGATTGCTTCAACGGCATCGCTAAAACGTTCGAGCTGACCTTTTGTAAAAGCACGATCGGATTCGGAATCGGAATCCGCAACGGCAAAGTGCGTTGCGACGCCTTGTAGCCGCAAGTGTTTTGCCCGCACAATTTGAGTCGCTAATTTTACAGCTTCCGACGGCCTGCAGCCTATCCTGCTCATGCCGGTGTCCACTTTAAGATGTACCGCGACGGTTTTCTTTTGCACATCGGCTACGCGGTTAAGCTCATTGATAAATTCTTCGTCGATCACGAGCGGTTCCAGTTTATAGTCAATAATGGAGTCTATTTCTTCCAAAATCGGCAGACTGAGCGAAATGATGGGAGCGACAATGCCTGCCTCTCGAAGTTCTATACCTTCCTGCACGGAAGCGACGGCAAGATACGAAACCCCTGCCCGAATAGCTGCAATCGCCGTTCGTACGGCACCGTGTCCGTAGGCATCCGCTTTGACCGGTAAACATATCTTTGTTTCCGGAGCAAGGGTTTGTTTGATTTGGGTAATGTTATGTTTCAGATTATCCAGATGGATAATCGCTTTTGTTGCACGCATGGGCGGCATTGTACTGCAAACGGCAAATAATTGCAATTTATAAAAAAACGCCTTAATACGTTTACCCCGAGGCGCGCCCTTGACATTATTTTTATGAGTGATATACTAGCGGCGTATTTGTAAGTTTTAGCTAATTAGTTGAGGGCTTTATGTATATTACACAGAATAAAAAACATACCTTTGCCGCAATTTTGTTCGCTTTATCGTTCATATTTATTCCGGTTAGCGGACTGTATGCCGCAAATGACGAAGAGGTGCTGGATTCGTGGACAGGAATTGTAAAAAAGATGGAAGTGCATCTCAATAATGCTTACGATCTTTATACTCAAGGAAAATCCAAAGAAGCGTATGACGAAGTGAACGTTGCCTACTTTAGGTTTTATGAATCTAAAGGGATGGAAAAGATAACGATGGGGTACCTTTCTGGTGCCCGCAAAACAACGGTTGAAAATGCGTTTTATGAATATCGTCGAAATGTATACAGCGATAAAGACAGCGAGATGGTAAAAGCGCATAAAGATAAGCTTATTGCAATGCTTTACCATGATGCAGCCGAGCTTGACGGCACGTTGGACGAAAGCGGCAGCGAGACTGCAAATACCGCTCAATCGGCAGTTGTTGCAACGTTTATTTCCTGTTTTGTATTGGTACTCCGCGAAGGCTTGGAAGCAATCCTTGTTATCGCCGCTATTATCGCCTATCTTGTAAAAACGGGAAAAAAGAAATATATCATGTCGGTATATGTCGGTGCGTTGGGCGGTATCTTGGTAAGTATTCTGCTGGCCTTTTTGTTCGGCGCTGTTGCCGGTGCTCAGAGCGGCATCGCTCAGGAAGTTTTTGAAGGCATCGGTATGTTTGTCGCAGTTATCGTGTTGTTCTATGTCAGTAACTGGATGCTTTCAAAGTCCGAAACCGAAGCATGGGAACGGTACATTCATAAGAAGGTTGAAGCATCGGTTTCTACCGGAAATAAATGGGTCTTAATTTTCGCGGCCTTTATTGCAGTTGCGCGTGAAGGTGCCGAGCTTATTCTCTTTTTCCAGGGCGTTCCCATTCATGGAACGAGCGGCCGGAATGCAATGATCTTGGCGATTGTGCTGTCAGCGATTGTACTGATTGCCGTATTCCTAGTATTTAGGTTCTTAACCGTGCGGTTGCCGTTAAAGCCTTTCTTCTTGGTTACCAGTATATTGATGTATGCGATGTGCTTTTCGTTTACCGGAAAAGGTGTGTCGGAACTGCAAGCTGCCGGTGTTGTCAATAAGACCGTTATTCCGTGGATGGGCTTTGAAATGGACTTCCTCGGCATTTATGCAACGTATGAAAGTCTCATTCCGCAGATTATCGTACTCGCGGTGATTATCACAATGTCTGTTGTGTATGCAAAAAAGAATAAACAACAGCGTGCTCAAATTGAAGCTGAAAAGGCGAAGATTGAGCAAAAGTAAAAAGATATAGGCCAATCTCAAAAGCAAAGTTTTTGAGATTGGCGATGACAACTGCTTTTGGGCTGCCGGATTGCGGAAAATAACCGGTGTCCTGCAAGGCTGTAATGAATGTGAAACAAAAAGAAAATAAAGATATTTATAGGAGGATAGTTTCAAAATGAAGAAAACCGTATCTTTTCTTTTTGCACTGATTGCAATCGCTTTTGTGCTTGCATCATGTGAAAAACCTGCGCAAAAGCAGGAAATGGCAAAACCCGCTGCAGAACAAAAAGCTGCGGCTCCTGCACCGACTGAAGAAGAAGCTGCAGGTTTTGATGAGTTCCCAATCGGAGACGAACAGGATGTAGGCCCGCTCCACATCGGTGGCGTTTACTTCCAGCCGGTTGACATGGAACCTGCCGGAAACAGCCTTTCCAAGAACGAAGCTGACTGCCACATCGAAGCGGATATCCACGCAAATGATGAGGGTAAAGCGCTCGGTTACGGCGTAGGCGACTTTGTTCCGTATCTTCATGTTAAGGCTTATGTTCAAAAGCAAGGCTCGAGCAAAGTGCAGGAAGTTGCATTTATGCCGATGAATGCCGATGACGGCCCCCACTACGGTGCAAACATGAAGTTCGAAGAAGGTCTCGGCAAATACAATGTCAAATTCGAAATCAAAGCTCCGGGTAACGATTACCTGTTGCACGTTGACAAAGAAACCGGTGTTACCGGCCGTTTCTGGACGGAACCGCTCGTTGTCGAATGGAAAGATTTTGAATGGAAAGGACCTCAGTGGTAAACAGTATGCAGTTTTAAGGCGGTGCCGGTTCATTTAAATAGTTAATCGGTATGTCTTACAATCAACCTGTTTGGAAACTTCCGTTTCGGGATAGGTTGTCTTGGAAACTGCTTTGCCACACTAAGCGGTAATCGTTATTCTTTCTTTGCAAGATACTCCTATTGAAAGGTATGTTTTGGGAAAGAGTGGCGGTTACCGCCGGTTTTTTCTTGGAGGTGTATCATCTTAAAATTTTATATAAGAGTTTTTGAAGCAGGTATCGCCTTTGCATTGGTGTTAGCCGTTGTATTTGCTTCATTTAAAACTCAAGAGTCCGAGAGAACGGAAGAATCCGAAAAAAAAACGGCTTGTCGTTTTAGCAAGTATGCTGCTGGGCTTTGCCGGCAGTATTGTTTCAGCAATTCTTAGATCAATTCCCAACTATATAAATAGAACACGTTTCGCTTTTTGGTGCATGGTTCCTGTTACCATCGCACTTCTCTTTTTACTCATCCTGCTTTTTATTTCACCCAATCTTAAACGAAAGATAGCGCATATATATGAAAATCTTTTTAGTGCGGCAATTTTCTTGTATGCAGCCTCGATGCTGTTTTACTATCTTCCCGTTATCATCATGCTGGCAACCACATTGGTTAATTACGGCGAAAGCGCGGTAAGTACGATTGTCTTATTCAGACTGATAGGCTATGTACTCGGTATTGTGTGTATGCTGTGCGCCGGTTTAGCGATCTATAAAACGTTGATTAAATTATCGGCCATAGAACTCAAGGTATCGGTTGCCGGAGCGCTTTGCATTTTTGGTGTTACGCAGGTGGTTGTTATTTTACAGCGCCTCTATTCGTTGGGGATTATTCCTCGCAACGACTTTATCTTTGCATTCATTGCCGCGGTCGTAAACCACGGCAATTTCTTTACCTTTGCAATTATCCTATTCATTATGATTCCGCCGATTATCCTCTGGCGGAAGAACCGGACAATTACGGAAACGTATCACAACAATGCAGAACTGCGGAAACTGAAAGCGCAAAAGCGCAACGCACGCCGGTGGGCGAAATTTTCGCTGGTCTTGCTGATCGGTTCGGTTTTATCTCTGTCCGTTTTGCGGCACTATGTCGACCGAGAAGTTCCGCTTTCGCCGCCGGAAAATTATACGATTGCCGACGGTATGGCGATGATTCCTATTTCGGAATTGGAAGATGATAAGCTGCATCGGTATGCGTATAATTCGGAGCAGGGAATTGAAGTCCGGTTTATTGCCATTAAAAAGAGCGAAGGCTCTTATGGCGTAGGGCTTGATGCGTGCGATATCTGCGGTCCTACCGGATATTTTGAACGGAACGGGGAGGTTATCTGTAAACTCTGCGATGTCGTGATGAACAAGGGAACTATCGGCTTCCCGGGCGGATGTAACCCTGTGCCGGTTGCATACATCATCCACGATGAAAAGATCAAGATAAAGATAGCCGATCTCGAAGCGGAAGCGCACCGCTTTAAATAGGAATATCCAGATGGAGGTTCGATAGCAATGTTTTGGAGAATGATAGCCGGTTCCCTCTTCCGTCAGAAAGGGAAGATGGCGATGATTGCGTTTACCATTGCGCTGGGTGCGAGTCTTTCAAGCGCAATGCTCAATACGATGCTCGGAGTAGGGGATAAGGTAAATCAGGAGCTGAAAACCTACGGAGCGAATATCAATGTCGTGCATAAAGAGGCCTCGCTTCTCGATGATATTTACGGAGTAGAGTCGGGGAGTACCAAAAAGTATTTACGCGAGGATGAGCTGTATAAAATTAAGACTATATTTTGGGCGTACAATGTTGTTGACTATGCTCCGTTTTTAAACGTGTCCGTTGAATATAAGGGACAAAATAAGCCCGTCCGCCTGACCGGTACATGGTTCGATTATAAAATAGACTTGCACACCGGACAGGAAGTTATTACCGGTATCCGGCGGATGCGGACGTGGTGGGAAGTAACCGGTGCTTGGGCTTCCGATACCGATGATTCCGCCTGTATGATCGGCAGCCTCTTTGCGGGGAGGAACGCTATTCATGTCGGCGATGTGATCGAAGTAACAGGCCCTGCCGGAAGCGCATCGTTGACTGTTTCCGGCATATTCAATTCGGGCAGCAACGAGGATGAGTACATCTTTACACCCCTTCATACGGCGCAGCGCCTGTTAGGAAAAACCGATGTATGTGAAAGCATTGAGGTAAGTGCGCTTACGACGCCCGATAACGATCTCGCACGAAAGGCCGCGCGGAACCCTTTGAGTTTAACCATCAAAGAGATGGAGGTATGGTACTGCACCGCGTATGTCAGCAGTATCTGCTATCAGATTCAGGAAGTGATTACCGATGCCGTTGCAAAACCGGTGCGGCAGGTCGCCGAATCCGAAGGGGCGATTTTAAATAAGACCACGCTGCTGATGCTCTTAATCACAATTTTGAGCTTGCTCGCTTCCGCATTGGGAATTTCCAACCTTGTAACGGCAAGCGTGATGGATAGACGCGCGGAAATCGGTTTAAAAAAGGCAATCGGCGCGAGCAACACGGCGGTTACCGTATCGGTATTGACGGAGATTATGATTATCGGATTAATCGGCGGAACAATCGGCTACTTTGCCGGATTGGGTTTAACGCAGATTATCGGACGGAGCGTATTCGGTTCGGCTATTCCTCCTGCGCCGATGGTGATTCCGATTGTCGTGCTTATCATCTTTCTTATCACCCTGCTCGGCAGTCTGCCTTCGGTACGGTATTTACTCAAGCTCAATCCTACGGAGGTGCTGCATGGAAAATAAAATGCACGTCGAAAGCGGAAAGAGCGGATACGGGAGTGAAACGCTATGACAAGAAATAGAATGTATTTAAAGATGATTACAAGCTCGCTGATACGCCGCCGTTCGCGGATGCTTGTCGCGTTGTTGGCAATCGCAATCGGCTCTACGGTGCTGTCGGGTTTGTTAACTATTTACTATGATATTCCGCGCCAGATGGGGACAGTGTTCCGGTCGTACGGCGCAAATTTGATATTCCTTCCGGCGGAAAGCGAATCCAAGATTACGCAGGAGCAAATCGGCGCTATTAAGCAGGTGATTGACCCTGAGAAGCTGGTCGGTTTTGCGCCGTACATCTACCAGTCGGCAAAGGTAAACGAACAGCCGTACATGATCGCCGCGACGGATTTGGCAAGCGCAAAAAGCAATAGCCCCTATTGGCTCATTCGCGGGGATTGGCCGCACAATAAAAAGGAAGTGCTGATCGGGCACGAAATAAGCCGCAATATCGAGTTGGCGGTCGGCGATACCTTTATCGTCAATACGCCGAAGCCGAACGGCGATGTTACCGTCAACGAATGTACGGTGTCGGGCATCGTTACCACCGGCGGCGTAGAAGAAGAATTTATTTTTATGAGCCTTGAGGATATCAAAGGGATTATCGGGTATGATGATCAGTTTGATGTTATTGAATGCAGCATCGACGGCAATCAGGAGTACCTTAAATCGATAGCCGACACGGTGTCGAAGCAGGTGAACGGTATTACGCCGCGGCTTGTAAAGCGTGTAACGGAATCTCAGGATGTAGTCTTAAACAAGCTGCAGGCGCTCGTGTGGATTGTTACTATCATCGTGTTGTTCTTAACGATGATCTGCGTAACAACGACGATGATGGCGGTTGTCGCAGAACGTAGAAAAGAAATCGGCCTTAAAAAAGCGCTCGGCGCTTCGAATAGCAGCGTCGTGAAAGACTTTATGGGTGAAGCGGTGATGCTCGGTTTAATCGGCGGTATCTTGGGTGTGGTATTAGGCTATGTGTTTGCGGACAACGTGAGTATCAGCGTATTCGCCCGCGAGGTTTCGTTTCCGGTACAGCTTGCGCCGTTTACGGTCATCGCCTCGATTATTATCACGATTGTTTCCTGTTTATTCCCGGTACGCGCCACGGTAGACATTGACCCCGCTTTGGTTTTACGCGGGGAGTAGCAAAGGAGAATTATATGGATATTTTAACATTGAGCGGAATTTCAAAGATTTACGGCGACTTAAAAGCCTTGGATAATATAAATTTGGCGGTAGAAGAAGGCGAGTGGCTGTCGATTATGGGGCCGTCCGGTTCCGGTAAGACGACGCTGATGAACATCATCGGTTGTATGGATAAGCCGTCGCGCGGCAAGATTGAATTGGCGGGGCAGGATATTTCAAAATTATCATCAAAGGAATTAACGGTCGTACGGCGGGATACCATCGGCTTGGTCTTTCAGCAATTCCACCTCGTCAATTATCTTACCGCGCTTGAAAACGTGATGATGGCGCAGTACTACCACAGTATGCCCGACGAAGAAGAGGCGATGGAAGCGCTTGCGAGCGTCGGCTTAAAGGAGCGGGCAAAGCACCTGCCCAATCAGCTTTCGGGCGGAGAGCAGCAGCGCGTGTGTATTGCCCGCGCGCTCATCAATCACCCCAAGCTCCTGCTTGCGGACGAACCGACCGGCAACCTCGATGAAAAAAACGAACTTTTGGTTATGGAGATTTTCGAAAAGCTGCACAATACCGGCAGTACCATTATCGTCGTTACGCACGATCCGGAGGTCGCCGATCAAGCGGAACGGATGGTTGTACTTGAGCACGGAAAAATCGCGCGCATCGAAAAGATGAGCAGAACGCGGCCTGTGCTGCAAAAATAAGATGCACAGGGAAAAACACATTAGGGGCTTTTTAGATATACTACTGATTAGTATTACTGCCATCTGCGGGGAATATAAAAAAGCGGCCTGTGGCGTGGATTATGGAGTGGTGTAAGCGATTGCACAAAGACTCCAATTATAGTAAACTGGCGCGCATAATCGGAAATCGCTAAAAACTGCTTTTAGCGATTTCCTAAAATGTGGAGAAAGTTATGAAATCCTCTTTATTTTGTGCTACAACCGCTTCACCAGCAGAAAAGATGTTGCGGTATGTTAAACCGTTTCTTTTTATGACGTGCCTTTCAATTTTACTTGTTTGCTCATGTAGTAAAGCAGAACAAAAGCCGCTCACAATGGTTTTTTATCCAAATGAGTCAAGCGAATCCATGAAAGATGCCCGCGCTGCATTCAAAGAAATTTTAAAAGAAGCCGTCGGACGCGATGTTGAAATTTTGACAACGACTGACTATAACATCGCATTGGAAGCGCTCGTTTCCGGTAAGGCTGATATGGCTTATGTCGGTGCCGAAGGGTACCTTACCGCACATAAACGGAACAGCGCCGTTGTTCCCATTGCAACGAATTCGGGACCCAGCGGAACGCTTGAAGATGCAAAGTATTACAGCTTCATTGGTGTACAGCGGAAGGATGCCGATAGCTATAAAAAGGCTGACGGCAGTTTTGACTTAAGCCTATTAAAAGGTAAAAGAATGTCGTTTGTGGCAGCAAGTTCTACCTCTGGGTTTGTTATTCCCGCACGTGTTTTGGCAGCCGCTTTTGCTCTTGATAATACCGACGATCTTATATTGAGCGACAAAGTATTTTCTAAGGTGCTATTTGCCGGTTCCCACCAGGGCTCACAGGTCAACCTTTTTCGCGGCGATGCAGATGCGGCAGCCTTTGCCATCCCACAGACAATCGGCGTGTACGAACTGCTCGAAGGGGAAGCTTATAAAACCGGTGCCGTCTACCGCGTAACCGTAGGAGCTGATGAACCTTTTACCTCCTTTGCAGGAAGTGAAATGACTGTAATCCGTTCCATTCCCGTCTTAAATGCACCGATCACCGTCAACGCAAACACCCTTTCAGCCTCGGACATAAAAAAGATACAGGATGCGCTGACGTCGGATAAGACAGCTAATAATCCCGGAATTTTTAATGTAAAGGATTCCGGTAAAAAAGGTATATATCCTAAGTATTCCGAAAAGACACGGCTGGTTGCTACCGATGATTCCTGGTATGATGAGATCAGGAATTCTACTAGGTAATTATAATATTAACTTATTTCGGCAGAAGCACCGGGGGTAAAATCCTCTGCATGAATAGGGTTTGAATTGTTGATTACCTTTAAAGATGTTTCAAAACAATATACAGGCGGTAGACGCGCATTAGATTCCATCGATCTTACGATTGAACAGGGAACAATAGTTTCTGTTATCGGATCTTCGGGAGCGGGTAAGACAACCTTTATCCGCTGTATTAATCGGCTTATCGATTGCACTGCCGGTACGGTTGAGATCGACGGTGAAGTACTGCAAAAAATGAACAATCGCCGATTGAAACAGCTTCGTAGAAAAATCGGAATGATTTTTCAAAACTATAATTTAGTAGAACGGCTCACCGTTCTTGAAAACACGCTCCACGGCTGTCTCGGTGCTTTGCCGCTGTATCGTAGCCTATTCGGGCTGTATCCGCAGGGCGAGAGGGCGCGGGCTCTAGCAATACTCGAAGAACTCGGCCTTTCGGATTACCTTTATCAGCGGTGTGCAGATTTAAGTGGTGGTCAAAAACAACGTACCGGCATTGCGCGGGCATTGATGCAACGTCCGGAAATACTCTTATGCGATGAACCTGTCTCTTCACTCGATCCGCAAAGCGCACAGGATATCCTTGATTATATTGAAAAGATAGTTAGAGCGCGGAATCTTACTTGCATTATGAATTTGCATCATGTTGAATACGCAAAGCGGTATTCTGACAGGATTATCGGTTTAGGCAACGGAAAAGTGGTCTTTGACGGAAAACCGGAAGAACTCTCGGAAAAAGCGCTGCACACTATTTTTTCTTCCGGAACCCATACCGAAAAGAAAGACGGCCATGAAATTTGATATTCCGATAGGTAGGCAATATCCTGCCTTTGAATCACATCAGCACCGGCAATCGCCTTCTTCAGAGGCTTTCTTCAAGAAAAAAAAACTAAGAACATTGACTATCTTTTTCACGGCTGCCGCGTTATATACAGCTTCGGCAATTATGACGGGGTTTACGGCATGGAATGCACTAACAGGGATTCCACGCGGACTATATTGGCTGGTAAGGAATTTTTTTCCATCGGCACAATCGATTTCTGTGCTGCCACTTATTTTTAAAACTTCGCTGCACACAGCCGTTATCGCGATAACGGCATCAACTACAGCTTTTTGTGTTGCCTGTGTAGCGGCTGTTGCCGGTTCGCAAACAACCGGCCGCTTCCGCGTATTGCGTATTGTCTGTTCCGGTGCCGCATCTTTTTTTAGAAATATACCTCTTCCCGCATGGTCTATTCTATTGCTGTTATCTTTTAAGCAAAATGCCGTAACCGGTTTTTTGGCTCTTTTTTTTATTACCGCAGGACATTTAACCCGAGCTTTTACCGAAATTATCGACTCTCACGCCGAAGAATCGTATACGGCTTTGGAAGCAGCAGGCGTATCGTATATACCGATTATCATTCACGGCGTATTACCAAATGTCCTTCCGCTCTTTATTTCATGGCTACTCTATGCTATAGAAACCAATGTCAGAGATTCGGCATTGATCGGCATTTTGACGGGAACGGGTATCGGCTTCCTTTTTAATCTGTATTTTAAAAGCTTTCGTTATCCCGAAGCAGGTCTTATCATTTGTGTGCTGACGATACTCGTACTTTGCATCGACAGCATTTCCAACAGGGTGCGAAGGATATTACTATGAAAAACCATACCAGTATTGGCCGTTGCCGATTGCCGAGAAAAAAACAATATATGCCCTCTCTTGTATTTGCTGTTTTTTTCGGTGTCAGTATTTGGGGATGTTTTTTGCTTGCGCAGGAAACAATCGATTGGAAGAGTTCATGGCATAATCTGCTTCACTATGGACGCATCCTTTTTTTGCAGCCGAAGCGGTCGGATCATTTACCCATCGGTGAACTTGCGTACTCACTCGGTATCAGTTTTGCACTATCGATTTTAACGACGATCGGTGGTGCCGCTATCGCTTTTTTCTTGGCTCTCGGAGCAGCTCGAAATATCGCTCCTTCGGGTGTCGTAAAAATAATCCGTATTATTACCGCAATTATCCGATCAATTCCCACAATTATTTGGGTACTGGTTTTCTCGGTTACGATTAATATCGGTACCGATGCCGCCGTTATCGGTATGTGCTTCCATAGCATTGCTTATTTGGTAAAAGTGTTTTCGGAAAGCTTTGAACAGATTAACCGCGATACAATTGATGCTTTGCGAGCCTGCGGAGCGGGATTTTCCGGCATTATTACGCAAGCGGTTATCCCGGTTGCTGCAACATCCATTATTTCATGGACATTTTTCCGCTTCGAAATCAATTTTATCAATGCCGTCGCAATCGGCGCCGCCGCAGGATCGGGCGGCATCGGGTATTATTTATTCATGGCAGGCAATCTCTATTATGATATACGGGAAGTCGGCGTTATCACATACACTATTTTCGGTACCGTCATTTTACTGGAGCTGCTCTCTCTGCGTCTGCGGAAAGGAATCAAGCAGCATTAAAAAAATACCGACACTGTATAAGGAACCTCTAAAAACTGCAAACCTATCGGCTTGTTCTGTAAGGAAATGATTTGTCATATCCGCTAAAGCGGATTGCGAATCAGTTTTTAGAGGTTTTCCTTAAATTTAGTTGCGACGTTTAAAATTAAGTTATTATTGGATAAGACTTAATTTTAAACTTGTCGGGCATTTCTAAAAGCTAACCGAGCTTTTAGAAATGCCCATAGGGAGTTTTAAATGAAAAAAAATATAGCGCGTATCTTTGTATGTTTTTCGATGATATACACTGCTGTAGCCTTAGAGGTTAACGTACCTGAATTTAACTTCGGGATATTAGCAGGCAAGCAACCAAGCAGTTCGTCGCAATTCAGTATAGTCCAACAATCATCCATTAATTTCCGTTTACTTCACGGAGAACGTTTTTACAGCGACCTAAACCTTGCGCTCTATGTTCCTGATGTTCTGCGCTTTTTCCATCCGGAACAACTGTCGCGGATACCGGGACAATTTACTTGTGTTGATTTTTCTTTGAACTTTCCGAATTTTATAGGTCAGCCCCTGATTTTATCGGTCTTTACAGGACAACATCAGAGCCTTACGGGTGAACACTATAGCTTTGATTTTCTTAAGCAGCGTATGCGACCGGTAAAAATGTATGAAAACGATATTGCCGCACTTTTTACGCCGCCTCGTCCTCGTGAAGGCTTAGGTGTCAGTGCTGCAGGACTCATTTTAAACACTGGGTATGTAGGAGGCTCTTTCAGCTGGAACGGCGGAATAAAGGATAAACAAGAATACAGCCTATACGCACAGGGCGGTGTTTTCACAAATATTGCACTTATCAATGCAAACTTCTCCTTTCATATTAGTGATAAAGCGGCGAAAGTATCTCTTGCAACATCAGCTTCGGCACTTTTTACCGTTCATGATAATGTCGGTATTTTTACGCAGGTTGGGTTACATAAAACGAATTTCAGAAGCGCAACGCTACGAAAAGATCTTATCGGCAATATCTTTGCATTTTTTGAACCGCGTATCGCACTTGAACGCATGGACTTTGATTTTACATTCTTTATTTCCAAGATCCGAGACACTCAATCCGGCGGGCTTTTTCCTGTTGCACCGCTTATAAAGCCTTTTACTATCATTCATAATGAGCTATACGGCGGATTAAATATGTTCTTCGGTTTCGGAAGGATAGAATTAAATAAAATGCAAGGGGGTTTTCACAGTCTGATTGCACTGCCGATAACACGCCCCACGACTATGCCGCTATTAGTACTCGCCTTTACGCCGTTCTATACCCTGAATATCGGACCTTGCGATCTTGATTTCCGTTTTTCGTTTTACCCGCTCTTTTACGCTGCTCCTGCTTCTATGTTTGAAGCCAAGATAGCCCTGAAACGTAATTTATAAATGCATAAAATGCTACCCTTTATTGTAGAAAAATCATGAGCGGATATAAATGCCATTTTTGTGCCGAATGCGACGGATACGGCTGCCTTGGTGAACTGCCCGGAATGGGCGGCGTATTTCAAAGCGCCAATTTTATCAGCAACTGTTCTGCATGGCAGAAGTATTATAGCGATACCCTGTGCGATGATGTGCTACCTCCCATTAGATTGGCTCCTATTACCGGCGGTGTCGAAAATGTCGGCTATGGAGATGAAGCCGCGTTTTATTTCGATTTAATTGAAGCTTGTGCCGAAGCAGGATTCCTGCTCAGCATTGGAGACGGATACCCCGACGCAAAGATACAGGGAGGTCTTGCAGCCCTGCAGCGATACGGAAAAACCGGAGCGGTGTTCATTAAGCCGTATCCTAATCCCCGTATCTTTGAACGGATAGATTGGGTACGCAGCTCTGCCGATCTGGTAGGGATCGATATCGATTCCTATAATATTGTAACAATGCGTAACCTTGTTCAGCTTGAACAAAAAGATGCACAGAGCCTGAAAGAAATACAGCGGTATGCACAAAAACCTTTTGCAATTAAAGGAATATTTTTACCCGAAAATGTCGAGCTGGTAAAAGAGTTGCGTCCTGATGTTGCCGTTATTTCCAATCACGGTGGCAGGATAGAAACAAGACGCGGCAGTACGGCGGATTTTTTAGCCGAGTACGGCAGTACGCTCCGTAAGTTTGCAGGCGAGGTGTGGGTAGACGGAGGATTGCGGAGTCGCATGGATATAGTTACCGCAAAACGACTCGGTGCGGCACAGGTGATGATCGGTCGCCCCTGCATTACTGCACTGTTGAAAGATAAAGCTCAAGGTGTGCGGGAGCTGTACCGTCGCCTAACTGTAGGTTAAACATATTTGCGGAAAATGCTTGTCAGGATAGATAAAATACTCGCTGCGAACGGATTAGGTTCACGGAAAGATGTACGGCGGCTTTTGCGTAAAGAAGATTTCCGAATCAACGGCACACGGGTAACCGATGCGGGGACGCTGCTTGACCCTGAAAACGATACACTTTCACATAACGGAGAAAAACTGTACCTCCGCACCTGTTGTTACCTTATGCTGAACAAACCGGCTGGGGTTGTTACTTCCACCTCCGATCCGCTGCACCGCACCGTTATGGAGCTGCTGCCGCCGCCTTTTTCTGCAATGAGTCTTTTCCCCATCGGACGGCTCGACCTCGATACCGAAGGGCTGCTCATCATTACCGATGACGGAGAGCTTACTCATCGACTTACTGCCCCGAAATCAGCCTGTATAAAAAGCTATTATCTTGAAACAGCGGTTCCTTTCACCGAAGCCGAGTTTTACGTTGCCAAAACGGCCTGTGCTCAAGGATTATCACTCGGGAAAACTTTCACCTGTCTCCCTGCGATCTTTGAACGTACGGAAGCACAAAACATAAAAACGAAATGGGCATTTTTGATGCATATCTGCGAAGGGAAATATCATCAAGTAAAAAAAATGATAAAAGTGCTTGGAAATGAAGTAATCTACCTCAAACGAATTTCGATGGGGGGCGTTATGCTCGATCCGCAATTATCTGCCGGTTCTTGCCGCGAGCTTACCTCCGATGAAGTTACAGCGCTTAAGAAGATATAAGAATTGTTATTATTGCTGAAAGTGTTACAATCTCTAATTGGTATAAAATAAAAACGCCATAGCAACCGTTGAAAACAACGATAGCATGGCGTTTAATTATGGAACAAGATATTGAAAATTACAAAATGTACCGTTATTCCTCAGGTTCAAAATCGTCGGGAATATCAAGATTTGTGTATACGTTCTGGACATCGTCATCTTCTTCAAGACGCTCGACCATTTTTAATACTTTGCGGATTGTCTCTGCCTCCAAACTCATATACGTTGCAGGGACCATAGAGATTTCTGCAGAAACGGATTCAAATCCTTTTTCCTGTAAAGCTTCAAGCACGGAAGCAAAGTCATTGGGATCGGTTGTTACTGTGATAATACCGCCTTCAGTCTGAATATCTTCCGCCCCGGCTTCCAAGGCTTCTTCCATCAGTTTTTCTTCGCTTACTACTTCGGCATCGTATTCTATAACACCCTTGCGGTTAAACATATAAGCTACCGAACCCGTCGCACCGAGGTTACCCCCGTTTTTAGAAAAGAGGTTACGCACATTGGCTGCAGCCCGATTTTTATTGTCGGTCAGTACCTCTACCAATACCGCAACACCGCCCGGCGCATAGCCTTCGTACAACAGCTCTTCATAACTTGCACCGCCCAATTCGCCGGTACCTTTCTTGATAGCCCGTTCAATATTATCTTTCGGCATGTTAGCCGCACGTGCTTTTAATATCGCAGTTCTTAACCGCGGGTTACCGTTCGGATCCCCGCCGCCCATACGTGCAGCTATAGAAATTTCTTTAATAAACTTTGTAAACATCTGACCGCGTTTTGCGTCAGCGGCTCCTTTTGCGTGTTTAATCGTCGCCCATTTACTGTGTCCGGACATTATATACTCCCTCCGCCTTAAAAGGTTTAAAAACAAAATATGCGCAAAATTTATATCATATAAAGATAACCCTGTCAATTATACCTTTGAACCTTTGAAAATATGCGGGGCATCTACTGCGTCGCATCATTAAAAGTGTACATCCGTGTACACTTTTAATGGCGAATTTCGGCTTTGCCGAAATATCGCTTCTAGTTGAACCAGTGGCATCCGTGCCACTTCTGAAAATACTCAACGTACAAAAAGTACGTCTCCGCTTTATTCGTGCGGAGGGTTTAATACCCCGACGCTCTGCGTCGTAACAAAGGGTATTAAAGCCGACTGCAACCACCTTATGAGAACAACAACCCCGACGCTTGCGTCGGGGTTGTTGATTTTTGCTCGCGCCTTGAAATTACAGAACGGACAAGGATGTCCGTGCTTCCATACAGAAGCGAGTTTGCGCAGCGAAAACTTGTCATCAGAACGCCCAAGGATGGGCGGGGAGCTAATCAGAAGCAAGTTTTGTGTACAAAACTTGTCTTTTACCGACATACACGGATGTATGTCGGTAAAAAGTGTACACGGATGTATAACTGCTCAACAGGTTATTTGCAAAAGCGCTGGAAGGGCGGAAGGGAAACAGATGTCCATTTGCTGACGAGGTATCTACGAGGCCGGCATTAAAACAGTTTTAAAAATGCCTCTTCGGTGATAATCACAGTGCCGAGTTTCTGCGCCTTCTTGTTTTTTGACGAACCGGAATCGGGGGTATTGGTCACGAGGTACGTAAGTCCCTTGGTTACCGACGATTTTACCGTTCCGCCCTTGGCCTGCACCATCGCTTCAGCTTCTTTCCTTTTAAGCGTGTTCAACTCTCCGGTAAAGCAAAAGCTTTTTCCTGCAAGCGGAAGATTTCCTTGAGCGGAGACAGGCGCTTGAATAACGATAATCCCCGAACCGGTAAGGTGCAGCATTTCTTCCTTTGCATCGCGGAGGCCGAGCGTAAGCGTATGGGCAAGGACGCTGCCGAATTGGTACACGGAGGCAAAGTCTTCCTCCGAAGCTGCGAGTAGTTTTTCGAGAGTATCAAAGCCTGCATCAACCAGTTTTTCTACCATAATACGGCCGATGCCTTCAATATCAAAACCGGCAATAAAGGTCGGCAGGGAGATTTCGCGTTTGGCATGAAGCGCTCTGTACACTTTTTCCGCCGACTTTTTTCCCATGCGTTCCAAAGCGGCAAGTTCTTCAACCGTAATGGTGTATAAATCGGAAATAGAGCGGAGACGCTGTGCATCAAAGAGCTGTTTAAGGAGCACCGTCCCAAAGTCTTGAATATCGAGGGTGTTGATCCATTTTTCTATCCGGTGATGAATGAGCTTAGGGCAAGCCGGATTGGGGCAGTACAGGCGGGTGCCTTCATCGCGGAGTTCAGTACCGCAGCTCCCGCATCGGCACGGCTGTTCAATGGGCACACATGACGCAGGGTTTTCGATGAGCGCTTCTATCTTAGGGATAATCTCCCCCCGTTTGGTTACCAGCACTCTACTGCCGATCTTGAGGTTCAGCTCCGCAATCATGTTCGGGTTGCAGAGGTTTGCCCGCTTAACGGTTGTGCCCGCCAACTGTACCGGATCGATGACTGCGATGGGGGTGTAGGTAGCGCCCGACTCGCTCCACTCGACGCTGCGCAATACAGTAACCGCTTCTTCAAGACTGAACTTAAAGGCGATCTGTTTTTCCGGCCGCGCCCTACTGAGGTCTGCAGTATCGATGCGGTCGTTTTTAACGACAAGGCCGTCGATGTCGTAGGGAATAGTGCTACGTATATCCATAACATGGGCGCGGTAGTCGATAACTTCCCGGACGCCGGCGCACCGTGTAACCGGCACCTGTAAGAAACCCTGCGCTTCAAGCCAGTTGAGTTTCTCGGTTTCTGTGGTGAAAGGCGCCGTTTCGGTAAAGGGCTTTCCGACTGTTCCTGCGGCAGCATCGTAGCAAATAATTTCGAGGTGCTCGCTGCCGCTGCCGTCCTTCCGCTTCATCAACCCGTTTGCCGCATTCCGGCAATTTTTTTTATCGGGATAAAAACGGCGTAGCACCTCTTTGGTCATCAGCACTTCGCCGCGGATACCGCCGGAAAAGGGAGCCGTGCCGGTAGGGGCGGAATCGCCTTTCAGTTCAAGTACGACTCCCTGCATCTTTTTAACATTCGCAGTAATATCGTCTCCGATTTTGCCGTCGCCCCGTGTTACTGCCCGAACGAGTCGCCCCTTTTCGTATTGCAGCTCCATACTGGCGCCGTCCAGTTTATATTGTACCAAAAAATCGGAGAACGACATCTTTTCCGCCCATTTTTGGAAACTTTCGGGATCCGCTGCTTTTTCTTGACTCCCCATCGGGATAATGTGTTCCGCCTTCGGGAAGCCGTCAGCGCTGTCCTTAGGTACTGTTGCAAAAAGCGCATTCCGAGGGTCGAGACTGCGCAGCTCGTCCCACAATAAATCAAAATCCGCATCCGAAATTTCCGGTTCCGCGTTATAGTATAAGTCCTGATGCTTTTTTATCAGCGCTTCAAGCTCTTGTATCCGTGTATTCTTTTCCATATTGAAAACATACTATGTACGTAACAAAAATACAACCAACCATCTCTTTTCAAAAGGCTAACGGAAAACTCCTACTGATTAGTATCATTGCCGTTCGTAGCGGATATGAAAAAGCAGCCTAATGCGGTTGCTCTATGTAAGTGCCCCTTTCCAGAAGAATGCATTAGCCGGTCGAATTTTCTGTTCATGGATAAGCTGAGAAATAAGACTGCTAATGTCGCCGGCGCGCCAAAACGGAAGGTTTTCATGCAATATCCGAATAAGTTGCGGAACGGTGAATTTCCGTTTATTGGCTGTCACAAATT
This sequence comes from Treponema sp. OMZ 803, assembly GCF_024181165.1. Lineage (NCBI taxonomy): Bacteria > Pseudomonadati > Spirochaetota > Spirochaetia > Treponematales > Treponemataceae > Treponema > Treponema sp. OMZ 803. Next base: position 887,756 of record NZ_CP051195.1, read on the forward strand.
TGATCAGCTCCTGCTCGTCTTGCGGATACAGCAACGCGGTTCCGTTACAGATATCGCAACCGGAACAGGCGATACTTTCATCCCCTACATGAAGCGGAACGGCCCGCACTTCTCCAAGTGCTTCGAGCAGAACCTCGCGCCGGCAACGGCCGCTTTCGGCAAAATTGACGAGTATTTCAGCCCGTTTCCGCTGTTTTTCGGGCAACAACACAATCCTCGCTTTGTCTTCGGGGCTCCACAGCAACACGGCTTGCGCGGGGCTTCCATCCCGTCCACCCCTTCCTGCTTCCTGTACATAAGCTTCGGCCGTGGGCGGCGCATTCAGGTGGATCACAGTACGTACGTTCTTTTTATCGACGCCCATGCCCCACGCACAGGTCGTTACCAGTATCGCGCTATCGTGCTGATGAAACCATTGCTCCACCTCATCCTTTTCATTCCGTTGTAAGCCTGCATGATAAAACCGAATTGCCCGATCCCGCAGCGTATACCGTAAAAACGCAGCGGTTTGTTCCGTACCGTTCCGGGTCGCACAGAAAATAACCATCGGCCGCTGTCGCTGCATAACCTCTTGCAGGAGGGCAGGCGCCTTTACACGGCATTGTCGTACGTAATAGGCAATATTGGTACGATCCGATTCTCCACGTACCAGATGCGCCCGGCCGTCAAAGAGAACTTCGCCGATACGCTTTAATACATCGTTGCCTGCTGTTGCGGTAAAAGCGGTAACGGCAGGAGGTTTTAGCGTTTCGATAACCTGCTTGAGCGTTTGATAGGCCGGCCGAAAGCTGTCTCCCCACTCACTGACGCAGTGCGCCTCGTCTATGGCAAGGTGGGCAATGCCGTGCTTTGCAATACGGTTTAACACTTCTTTTTGCATCAGAATTTCGGGATTGGCAATGATGAGTTTTGCAGGAGGTTTTCCGTCCGTACCTTCGAGGCGGGCATACTGCGCGGCTCGTTCCTGTCCGCTTTGGCCGCCGCGGAACAACACCGGTTCAAGATTGCCTTCACACATCCGGCGCATCTGGTCGCTCATCAAGGCTAAAAGCGGATAGATAATGAGTGTCGGTTTATCCAACAGCAGCGCCGGTACCTGAAAACACAGCGATTTTCCCGCGCCGGTCGGTAACAAGACGATCTGCCTGCCCCGCAACACGCCGTCCTCGTCATAAAGCTCGCTTAAAGGTTCCCCCGTACCGGACAAAAAGCAATCCTCTGCTTGCGGTAGCGCGGTTCCGACCGGCGCTGTAGAAATTCCAGCCGGCTCTGTGGCATATTGTCCATATTGCGGTTCGGTGTGCGACGCCGTAATACCGGCCGACGATGTGGCAGCTTCGGCCGCTTCGGCAGCGTGTACGGCATCGAGGATATTGGCAATTACGAGTCGCTGCCATGGGTATAACGTCGGAATCCCGAATACGGTCTGTGCGCAGATAGAAACGGCATCGGCTGTTTTTTCCAAGCTGTATTCGGGATTATCCGATTCAAAAATCATGGGGCAGCTTTCCGTATCGGGCAGCGCCGCCTCCGGTTCAAAAAGGTAGGGAATTTCGCCATCAGGCGTTTTGTTGTTGATGATATTCATACCATATATATGCGTCACCAACAGCAAAATGGCTTACAATTTTGCAAAAAAAGTAGGGAAGGGGTTATCGAAAAAGTAACCGACTTTTGAGACATCCCCGTTCTCTTTCGATTTATATTTATTCGGCGATAATTGCCTCAAGTGCAGTTTGCATCATTGCAGTGAACGATGTCTGACGCTCTTCCGCCGTAGTTTCCTCATTGGTAACCATATTATCGGATATGGTAAGCAGTGCGAGCGCCTGCCGTTTGTACTGTGCGGCAAGGGTATAAAGCTCGGCGGCTTCCATTTCAATCGCCAAAAGACCGTACCGCGACCAGAGTTTCCACGTTTCAAGCTCGTCATAGAACACATCAGACGAAGCGATAGGGCCAACCAAGGGGTTATACCCTAAGCGGACAGCCGCATCATAGGCATGCTTTAAAAGCTTCCAGTCCGCTGTAGGCGCAAACTGGGTTCCGCGGAAACGGAGCGTATTTGAACCTGAATTGGTCGCAGCGCTCATCCCGATAATCAACGAACGAAGCGGAATCTCTTTTTGCAAGGCTCCCGCAGTACCGATACGGATAGCTTTCTGCACGCCGTATTCACGGAAAAGCTCGTTCACATAGATGGAAATAGAAGGCTGTCCCATGCCGGTTCCCTGCACGGAAACCTTTACACCTTTATACGTGCCGGTAAACCCGTACATACCGCGGACTTCATTGTAACAGCGCGCATTTTCTAAAAAATTTTCGGCAACAAATTTTGCTCGCAGCGGGTCGCCCGGCAGTAAAATCCGTTCGGCGATTTCCCCTTGTTTTGCTCCGATATGAATACTCATCATAGACTCCTTATTCGTGCGGAGGGTTTAATACCCCGACGCTTTGCGTCGTAACAAAGGGTATTAAAGCCGACTGCAACCACCTTATAGAACATACAATGCGAAACGTTGAGCATTGTACCCCGACGCTTGCGTCGGGGGTGTTGATTATCAAAACTATCAAAAAAGCGAAGGGATGGGAACTACCCGAAAACTAAAGTTTTTGGATAGTTTCCGCAAAAATTTCAGTTTTTGCAGATGCCCTATAGATACTGTCAAATATCATGAATGCAGCCATCAGTCTTTCCACGGAAAAATAAGATTGCGAATAGATCGGCTACCGACCGTTTCCCGATCTTCCGCCAGTAACTCATCCCACGGTATGTGTTTCCGCGCAGTTTGAATCGGTATTTCGGGATGCTGCTCCATCCAATCGTATTTATACATTCTCAGTCTGAAGGCATTATTCCATGCAAGCAAGAGTCCCGAAAAACCCGGTACCAAAAAAGCTAAGAATGGGGTTATTATGATGAGGACAGCGCTGTACAGCAGCATAAAAAGTGTAAATCCTGTATTATCAAAAAAAACGATAAAGCACTTTTTAAGGCATTTACAAAAATTCGATTCCAACCGGCTCCGTATCGGAAAAAACCATAAAAGCGACAGCTGTATAACCGCAAAAATCCATACAACAGTAACACCGAGAAAAAGGCCGAGAAAATTTTGAAACGAAAAATAATAGGGGACAGCGACTTCGGCAACGATCCAACAAAAACTTTCGATTAGTGCAAACAGAGCACCATGCCGCCATGTGCGTCTGATTTCCCCACCGATTTCTTTAAATGAAAATGATTTATAATCGGCAATATGGGACATCAAATTAGAGACGGTTAAAAGCAGTATGCCTATCAATATGATACAAACAAACAAGCACAATACAGACAACACGAATATTGATGACAGCAGGTATGCCAAGCCGAAAAATAAAAAAACAATCAGTATAACCGCAATATTGAAAAGAGCGAGCAGAAGAAAATTGTCCCACCCGTCAAAAAAATTTTTTTTGAGAAAAAATCCGATCATGCAGCGATAGTAGCACAAAAACCGGAATAATACTATCCATACCGCAGGGGTGTCTCCTCAATTGGTGAGATACCGGCACTGTCCTAAACATGCTCCTTGTGTTATAATCGCTCAGCATAATTTTATAAGGAGCAAGGAGTCTCTAATGAATACACCGGAAATGAAACAATTCACCGACCTTCCCTACACGCGACCCAACATGGAGGCATTAAAAACGGCATTTAAAAAAGCGGAACGGCAATTTGAGGCGGCACATTCGGCAGCAGAGCAGATTGCTCTTATCGACGAAGTGCAAAAACTCAAATCCCATTATCAAACCATGCAAACCCTTGCGGAAATACGGCACAGTATCGACACCCGAGACGGTTTTTACGATACCGAAAATACGTTTTTTGATGAATCAAACCCGTTTTATATCGAAATGACCAATAGCTTTAATAAAAAACTGCTTGCCTCATCGTTCCGTAAAGAGCTGGAAAAAGAACTCGGCTCTCATATCTTTGCAATGACCGAACTTGATATGAAGGTGTTTTCACCCTCTATTATGGAAGATTTAGCGGAAGAAAACAAACTTACCAGCAGCTACGACAAACTGATCGCTTCGGCAGAAATCGAATTTGCAGGAGAAAAACGCACGCTCGCGCAGCTGACTCCTTTTATGCAAGATCAAGACCGTGCAACACGGGAAAAAGCAGCACAGGCCTACTACGGTTTTTTTGCAGAAAATGAGGCAGAATTCGATTCCATCTACGATAATTTAGTCAAAGTGCGTACCCGCATCGCAAAAAAACTCGGGTATAAAAACTTCGTGCAGCTCGGATATGACCGGATGGGCAGGACCGACTACAATGCCGAGATGGTTGCTGCCTATCGGAACCAAATCTACCGTGAAATTGTACCGATAGCCGTTGATTTACGTAAACGGCAGGCAAAGCGCTTGGGATTGAAACAGCTGTACTACTATGATGAACCGCTTGAATATACCACCGGCAATGCGATTCCCCACGGTAATCCGGATTGGATTTTGGCGAATGCTAAAAAGATGTATGCGGAACTTTCCCCCGAAACCGATGAATTTTTTACCTTTATGACTTCGCATAACCTACTCGATGTGCTTGCAAAAAAAGGAAAAGCAGCAGGCGGTTATTGTACCACAATTCCCGATTACAAGGCGCCGTTTATTTTTGCCAACTTTAATAATACGCAGCATGATGTGGAGGTGATGACCCATGAAGCAGGGCACGCATTCCAAGCCTATCAGAGCCGTAACGCCCGCCTTTTGGAATATGTATGGCCGACCTACGAAGCCTGCGAAATTCACTCGATGAGTATGGAATTCTTTACATGGCCGTGGATGAATTTGTTTTTTGAAGAGCAAACCGATAAATTCCGCTTTACCCATCTATCCGGAGCGCTCCTGTTTTTACCCTACGGCGTTACGGTAGACGAGTTCCAGCACTGGGTATATGAGCATCCCGAAGCAAGCCCCGCAGAACGAAAGGCCTCATGGCGCAGCATCGAAAAAAAGTACCTACCTGAACGGGATTACAGTGATAACGATTTCTTAAACCGCGGCGGTTATTGGATGCGCCAGGGACATATCTTCAGCACGCCGTTTTATTATATCGATTACACACTTGCGCAAGTATGTGCGCTGCAGTTCTGGGCAAAAAGCCTTTCCGACCGCAAAACGGCATGGGAAGATTACCTTCGCCTCTGTAAAGCAGGCGGCCGCGACTCATTCCTCCGTCTTGTGGAACTGGCAAATTTAAAGAACCCCTTTAAAGACGGCTGCATTGCTTCTGTTGTACCGGCGTGTACGAAATGGCTAAATAATATCAATGATACCATATTGTAATGGTTGACTCGACAAAAAAACAAATATACGGTATGCTTTTGCATACAAGCTTTATTATTAGGAGAGCATCGTTATGAAAACTTTACATTGCGACATTTGCAAAAAAGAATTGGTTAATCCTATAGCCGGAAGAACCTATTGGCATATCCGCGAATATGATATTTGCGAAGCCTGCAAGGACGCCATCGAAGCAAAGATTCGACCGATTGTCCGCCAGCATGCACCCTATTCCCAAGATTGGTATGAAGATCAACTGATATCACTGATCGAAAAAGGAGTGGCTGCACGCCATCCGTAAGAGGATTTGCGGTGCAACATTGTATTACTGAGAAAATGAACGGGAGGCCATTCAAATCGAATATGATAGAAAGGTTTGAATGCTCTTCTGTTCTACAGTACTATCTCGATAGATTGTAATGTGCAAAATAAGCGTTGTCTATCGTACCATTTTATGGTATCCTAGCTAAATATGGCTGTCTTACTGTTATTTTGTATTCCGCTTGTTTTTTTCTCTTACTCCTTTCAATTAGAGGAAAAAAATAAGCATATCTTTATGTTCTTTGTCGGTATTGCAGCGACAACACTGTTCTCACTGGTTGTGTCTTTTTTTTCTGCAAAAACGGATCACTATATCGGTTCGTTAGGAAGTTATTTCTTTTATTTCTTTTTTGTGGATACCTTTATTCCTTTCTGCATTGTATTATTGATCGCCCTGATCTTTTCCGGTTTTAATGCTTCGGTGACCCCTGCAGCGTTGTTTGGCCTATTTACCGTAAAAATATATCAGCAATTGTTCCTTGCAAGCACACATCTTCGCATCACGCCCATTGTACTTAGCATTATTCTGTATGTAAGTGCCCTTTTTATTCTGGATGCACTCTTACGTTTTTGTGCCGATGTTACTTTCTATTATGCTATCGCCTGCGCCCTCGTCTTTCTTCTATTTATAGGAATCCTTATACTAGGTACTTTTGCACTGGGGTTTTATTATTTTAAAGGAACTCAAATAATCTACGGTTCTATTTTAACGGGTATCGCTTTAATCGGCACGGTACTGCACTTTATAATATACCGGCAGGGAAATGCCGGTTAAACAGTCAGATAAAAAATATAAAAAAAGCGTCTAACCCTTGTATATTTTACTTAGTCCGCCGATACTGTAGACAGAGTTCTTCATCCGCTGCGGAATTGATGCTCTGTTAGGTTTGGGGATTACTGAATTATTTGACAAAGTTTTCTTTTCAGACTATAATGGGTATGATTTCTTAGAATATCGGCGGAAATAAAAGGAGTTGTGAATGAAACAAGGCGTTGTTATTACGGTCTTTGTTCTGATGTTTGCAGTCGTTTGTACTCCATTGGCAGCGCAGGATAGCGGTGTTAATTATCAAACGTACATGGTGGAGACTTTTGACTCCCCTGAATCATCAGAGATAACATGGAATGCTATTGGAAGCAAGTTTATCACCGAAGGTTATCCTATTTTAAAGTATTTTGACGGAATGCCGAACGCTCTGCGGGTTATGCAATCCGATTCCGATAAAGAATACAAATTTTTAGGAATGCAGTTTAAATTTAACCGCCAAGGCGATAACTGGGTCGATCTCTATCCGACAAAAAGCTCAGGCGATAATGCCGCTCCTTATGAAATCCCCTTAAAAGGGGTTGTCCAAAGATTTGATCTTTGGGTCTGGGGCGCAGGCTATGCGTATGATCTTGAAATTCTGGTACGCGATTGCAATGGACGGATACATACATTACCGGTCGGAACATTAAATTACCATGGATGGAGAAATTTAGCGGTTACCGTTCCCACAAATATTCAGCAGCGGTCGCGCTATTTATCACAGCTTAAATATATGAGCTTTGTCGCATTTAGAATCCGCACTCAGCCTACGGAGAACGTTGATGACTTTTATGTTTTCTTTGATGAATTCAAGGCATTAACAAATACTCGTACTGCTTCTTATGACGGCTTTGAGTTAGAGAACGCCAAGTTTGATGATGCCGATTCTAATAAGGAGGGCGGAAAATAATGACAAAAAAATATTTTACCGTAGCAGCATTATTATCAGCATTATCGTTGTTTGCATTTGCCCAGGAGAATACCCGCGATGCATCATCCTTGGATCAAGTAGATCCTTCCCGTATCGGCGTTGAATCTGCAGAGCAGCGCTTAAAGGAAGTGTCAGTCGATAAATTTGAAAATGAAGGTTCTTGGGTTTGCTCCATGTCTTCGGACGAAGGCGTTATTCAAGGCCGTTTGTTTGACGGTGCTCCCAAACAAAAGAAAGCAATTCCGGACGAGGAAAACCTGAATCTCCCTGACAGCAAAGTTTACGGTACAAAGGTGTCCTTCTACCGCCGTGGTTATAACAGCTTTGAAGTCCGTGCCGTCAAACCGATTCCGGTCGAAGGCATTACTAAAACCGTCAGCGTTTGGGTTGTCGGAAGAAGTTATCCGCATGTTTTAAAGCTCATCCTTGAAGACTATATGGGACAGCGCTTTGAACTCTATGTAGGAAAACTGAATCATGCAGGATGGAAATTGATGACCGTTGCGGTTCCCCCACAGAATGCAGCAGGAACGGGAATTGTACAAAAGGATTATCACTACGGCACCAGTATGGGTCTAAAGATTGTAGGCTTCCGTATTGAGTGTAACCCGTGGGAAGCGTATGGAAATTACTACATCTACTTTGATGATCTTCGTGCCGTTACCGACCTTTATGAAGTTGATCTGCGCGACGATGACGATATGAAAGATAGCTGGTAAACCACTGCTTTAACTTGTATTAATCGATTGGAAACCGGTACCTATTCGGTACCGGTTTTTTTATACACATGATAGCGCCCTGCCTTTGTATAAAAGGCTATTTTTTGACATTTTTTTAAAAATGATAAGATATATGATGCATAGACTCCGGTGCCTAATTTCCTTATATCGGTACTGATAAATACATCGGGCAGCTTTGTCATAAACCGAGCAGTCAAGCTATCGATACCGTGAAACTCCTCCTCCCGATGTATCTTTAACAACTTTTTATCGATAATACGTGGCCTTTTATATCTGCTTCGCCCCTTCTTATCATCTATTTTGATAACTTCGCAATCGATATACAAAATCCGTATCGTAAGATTCGGATTATCGAGACAGTGAACGATCCCTAACAGTTCCCTAAAAATCTGATAGAAAGTGCCGTGTTTTGGGCTTTTACGGCAGCTGCGTTTAGAGCCGTCTTCGTTAAGTGTCAGAATATAGGCATTTTGGATGATTGGATACACAATTTGGATAGGATACAGCGGTAAAAGTTTTTCCAATTTAATCCGCAACGCGGAAAGCTTGGAGGTTTGTATTTCTATTATCTCTCCATCGTCGTAAATATCACAGATGAAGCCTTTCAACGAGGTTTCTTGTACGGCACTATCACTGCTATACAAGTCTTTTAGGGTACGGTGCAGGTGCGTTTCATTATAGGTGTTGATCATTCGTTAGACGTATGCACGTAATTCAGCAGCATCCAACTGTTCCAGTGCGTAATAGGTTGCCACAATACCTCTTTCTTCGCGGGTACGTTTTCCGCATACCTGATACACAATCATCTTATTTGTCGGGAGTGGCGGCATTAACCGGTTCCCGTTCATATCGTACAGTGAACCGACCGTTAAAGTACCAAAAATTTCCTGTATATCGCCATCGGGGAATACCATATAATATTCATAAAGTGTCATACCGATACTATAGCAGTTTTTTTTAACACCATACAAGAGCAGAAGTGCGGTCAACTACATTAAAAATTTTATATGCACTTGACGAATATTCGATTAATTTGTATATATAGCGCAATCAAAATATAAAGTTCCCTGATGCGTTGCATCAGTGAATCCCGCATTTTTTTATTATGGAGTCTACTTGTGAAGAAATTTTCAATCATTTTTCTTTCTACCCTGACTGTTCTGTTCTTTTCAGCATGTAATAACAATTATCCCACGACCATCCCTGTTACGGGCATTGCTCTTCGCTCCGGTAAAACTGCTATTTCTGTAGAGAATAGAGGTACCCGTCAAATCGGCGCGTATGTTGTGCCCGAAAACGCAACGAATAAAAATCTTACCTATAGTTCAGATGATGAAATGATTGCGTCTGTAAATGACGAAGGGTTGATTACTACACATAATGAAGGAACTGTAAATATTACCATAACAGCAGTGGATAATCCGGCTGTATCAAAACAAGTGACGCTAACCGTTACAAAAGCTATAGTCCGTGTTACTTCTATTGAGTTCAATCCGCCGCTTCCCGCAGAACCGATTGAGATGTTTCTCAACGAAATGTATAAGTTCGATGCAAAAGCAATGCCTGAGGAAGCTGAGAATAGAAAGCTTAAATTCGATACATCTAATTTCAGAGTAGCATGGGTGGAGGATATACATAAAGGTTGGATAAGAGCTGACGGCGAAGGGGAAGCAACGGTAACTATAATCGCCGATGATAATCCTTTTGTTAAAAGAGAAGTTCGTTTTAAGATGATACGAAAACCTGCCGGTTCTTCAATTAGCATAGAAACACCGCCTAACATAGAAACACTGTCCGTCTTGTGTGAAAGTGATGAAGGAGATGTCTCCTTTACGGTAAAAACGACCAACGGTAAGCTTGCGTATACCCCTGAAGTTGTTGGCGGCGGAAAAGAATGGGTGACCTCTGTTCGTAAAGACAATACAGATGCAAGCACAGATACGGTACACTTGCACCTTAAGAAAAATAAAACCGTGTGGTACAGGGATGCATATATCAAATTTAAAGATACGAGTACACATAAATATGTTAAAGCTGCGGGTAAGGATCTGCAAGTAAAAATCATCCAAAAAAGGAATGAGCACCCGGTTGTAACGATAAAATGGGTACATGGAATAACGCCGCCTCAAGATGCAGAAAAAAGACAGATTGAAATTGGTGGTACGGGAACCTATCACCAGATGCCGTACGTCTTTACTTGGGACGAAACAGCGGGTACCACATTTTTTAACACACGAAAAATTACCCATACGTTTGTTCCCTCCGGGGGGTATCACGGTCCTCGTCCCGATGGTAATCAATGTTGGGCTAAAACTGATGCCAATATGCTGCATTGGTGGTTTGTGCAAAATAAAGACAATATTGAACAGTATAAGATAAAGAAAACCGCAAAAGCTGCTTCTGAGGGAAAGATATTTGACAGTACTCCGTATGAGCCTGTTTATACACGCGGGCTTGCAGATAATCAAGAAGATCAAAAAAGTTCCATAGCGAATCTCTTTCGAGAGAAGTGTAAGAATTCCGGAGGGAATCCTGCTAGAGGGTTGCAGTGGTATCTCTTCGGATTAGATGACTTTGAACTGCTAAGAAATAAAGGCTACTCTCCGGCATTATTTAAAGACGTATTTAATCAAAGTAATACACCTATCGAATTGGTGACTATTCGTACAAAAAAGGAGTTTGAGGATACGCTTAAAGCCGCACTTAATGCTAAAAAAGCTGTTGGGCTGAATAGATATGGGGCTCAGGACAATACCCAACACGCTATAACGCTGTGGGGTGCTGCCTTTGATGAAGATGATAATATTATCGCTATATACGTTGTTGATAATAACGATGTCCCCAATAGAGTGTTTACGTACGGTATACAGTATCAAGACGGGGTAGATATCTATGCAGAGCCTGACTATGAGCACAATGACCGGCTGCGCTATAACCCGTATTTCTTTAATTATAGCAATAATAGCCTGAGCAAAAATCACTGTATCGGCGAAATAATTACTTTGGATAAAGGTGAAGATCAGTGGGCAGAATGGAAGCGTAATAATCCCTAAGCAGCCTTTACAAGTAACAATTCCGCAGTGGTAATAACCAGACCTAAGGGAAACCTCTAAAAAACTGATTTATAGAACAAGCGGTAGGTTTGATGTTTTTAGAGGTTCCCAATTGCTTATATTCCATAATTGCAACTTCCTGCACCGATGTAAAACAATGCGCTTTTCAATTACATGAGAAAAAACCTTAACAACTTTAGCATTGGGAAAAAGTATCGCAGAAATAATGATATTGGTATCTACGAAAACTCTCAACGCGTTTTCCTTAATTCTTTGATGTATGCAACAACATCATCTTCCGTTTGAAAGCCTTCTTTTTCTGCCTCTCTCCTCGCATTTGACTTTGAATATTTGACAAAGTTATTTGAGAAGCATTTGCAATATACACTTTTCCTTTGCTTTCTTCAAAAAAGACTTTATCGCCGCTTTTTAATCCAAGCATATCTCGCATTACAAGAGGAATAGTCATCTGCCCTTTCGATGTTACTTTCGTTATATACTAACGGAGGAAATGCCATCAATCGACTGTTCAGCGGCACGGGCGGAGGCGGATATCCCCTCTCAGGTGCTATACATCCGTGTCGTATTCGATATGCTCCATCAGTCACTTGATGACACAGGTTATATATTGTATCATCAAGATATGATAGGCAAGGAAATTATGAAACACTTAAAACAACATGGGTTGGTTCTTGATAGAATAAAAGGGAGAAATATGACGTACTATTGCACATTAAAACAGGAAGATAATGTCTATCATTTTCCTGACTTACCGGAAGTGTTTATTTGGGAATACTGAAAAAGGAGCCTTGGAGATGGCTGCAGAAGCATTAAATGGAGTCTCGGAAAGTGAGACCTCACGGGGAATATCGATGCCGCTGCCTGTATTTCGTTCGGAATATGCTGTAGAAGTTGAACCGAACATTGCATTTGCTCTTATGCTGCGTAAAAGACGAGGAGAAAAAACTCAAAGCGAAATAGCCGATAAGCTGAATATTTCATATCAGCAATATCAACAATTGGAGAATCCGAGAAAAGCGAACCCGACGTTGCAGACAATAGCAAAGTTACAAAAGATATTCGATTATCAATTTGTAAGTTTTTAAAAATCTTTTTTGGCATGGTGTAGTGGTATATTAATCAATGAGAATTTATCATAAAAGAGAACTAGGTCTATGATTATCGATTGAATGAGAGAGGGCAATAAGTGAATAAACCGTTGAGAATTTGTATCGTATGTATGAGTTGTATAATGCTGTCCGGCTTGATTGGATTGTGTACGAATCTGATTAATGCAGTTATAAGTCCTGAGTATTTTATTAACATAATGCATTGGGAAGAGGTCGAAAATCTCATCAGGTCTGCGGGTGCACAAGGACTATATCAAGGGCTTGGACAGGGGCTGTTTTTTGCATTAGTATTTTCATGTGTGTATATTATCTCCAATAATGCGGAGCTGAATATATCGGCGGTATTAAAGTGGATTGTATGTATGGGTCTCGCTTCTATCGGATTGTGGGTTATCGGGGGGATTATTGCCATAGCGCTATCCGCTTTGAGTCCGGAATTTTATAAACAAACATTCATAGGAGTTCCTGATGGATATGCTGCAATGTTCCGTTATGCTTGGGTAGGCGGTTCAATTTGGGGTATCACCTTCGGTGGTATTATCGTTATGATTATCGGTACGGTACTCTTTAGAAATATGAGCAAGCGCTGTAAAGGAAACCTGAAATGATAAACAGAGCGTCTGCATGACAGTGCTCACATATTGCATACACCGCCATCTGTGATGGTATTAAGTTTATTATATAAAACTATGCAGAAACTAATTGCTTATATTCCTTAATTCTTTGATGTATGCAACAACATCATCTTCTGTGCGACACATAAACTCACGTTCAGCGGATGCCATTTACACAAATCTTTTTACAGGATTGATTAATAATCACCTGTAGTGATAGCTTTCCTTAAAATACTATTTATTTTTGTTTGATAGCCTTTGCCTCCGGATTGAAGTGCTGCAAGAATATCCGCATCGATCTTTATAGAAATTGTTTTTTTAACGGGCGTTACATTCCAATATGCTTCATGCGCCGGTCTGAGTCTGGCTATTTGTGCCTTTGTCAGTTTGGGGCTATTCTCATCATACGATGTAGGGTGATTTTTTATTTCTTCCAATCTTTCAGCCGTTAATTTTGTTGAAATAATCATAATAGTCCTCCCTCAAGTCTTTCTCTGCTTGCCGCGCGGATATTAACTGTATTCTGTCTTTCTTTTCAGCAAAAAAGACCAACATTATCAATATTCCATTCAAATTACCAATTCCGTAGTATCTATCTTCTGTTTCAGAATGCTCAAAATCATATCCGGTTAAAAATGCAGGATCATCAAATACTTCCAATATTTCTTCGAAAGCGATTCCATGTTTTTCAATATTAGCACGATTTTTGTCTTCGTCCCACTCAAAACGATTAATGTAACAAAAAAGTATAGCGAAACAACCGTTGTGCATTCGGTTTCTTTTTCCGTCAGAAAGGGCGAGATATACGGACTGTTGGGAAGAAACGGCGCCGGTAAAACGACGATAATGAAGATGCTGTTAGGGCTTGTAAAACCGACGGAAGGGCACGCCCATATCTTAGGCAATGATACCAATACCGGCGAGGGAAAAGCCATATTACGGAAAGTCGGCTGCATCATAGAAAATCCGGGGTTTTACGCCAATTTAACGGGAACTGAAAATTTGCACATTTTTGCACGGTTAAAAGCGCTTGACGATGAGGCCGTACAAAAAGCTCTGGCGTTGGTCAATTTACCGTATAACGACAAAAAACTCTTTTCAAAATATTCACTGGGAATGAAGCAACGATTGGCGATTGCCAATGCCGTTATGCATAATCCTGAAGTGTTGATACTGGATGAGCCTATTAACGGACTTGATCCTATCGGCATTGCAGAGGTAAGAAAACTGCTTATCGATTTAAAACAATCAGGGGTGAGCATTTTAATATCCAGTCATATATTATCCGAAATTGAAAGTTTGGCAGACCGCATTGGAATTATCAATGACGGAAAATTGATTGACGAGATACATATAGCCGAATGGCAAAATAAAACCGAAGGCATAAAAATTTTTATACAGGATACGGAGCATGTAAAAAAAGTTCTTCTTAAAGAAGGGGTAAAGGAATCGGATATCATCTGTTTAGCGGACGGTATTACGGTAAAAAGCGATATCAGTGTTGCACAGCTTAATACAATTTTTGTCGGTAATGGCATAGAGGTGTCCGGTATTATGAAAGAACGGATGACGCTTGAAGACTATTTTAAAAAGGCTACGGGAGGTCAAGGAATTGGTTAATGTGCTGGTATCCGAAATACGGAAAAATAAAAGATCAAAAGCGCTCGCTATTTCCGCACTATTAATTGTCGTCTATGAAGCGATTACCGTTTTTTATACGGTACGTGCAGTAGGCTTATTTGACAATTTTATGTACTTATATAAATTTGCGTTGAGCTATATGGACTTTCTTATTCTACCGATGATATTGCTGTCGTTTATAACGGCAATTTTTTCTACTGACTATAAAAGCGATACGATAAAATACTTATGGACAATTCCGGTGTCAAAAAAACGGTTTTTCTTTGCGAAAGCCGTATATGTGTTATTGCTGGCATGTATGTTTATGACAGCGGTGTTTGTCATCACCTGCATTGCGGGATACTGCAGCCGGTTTCGATCCGGTATGACGGCGGCACTCGTTTTACGGTTCTTTTTGCTGTGTGTTTTAAGTTCAGTCTTTGTAACGCTGGCTATGCTGCCTGTTTCGCTTATCACCGTTTTTACAAAGGGGAATACCGTTATCACGAATTTAGCGGGAAGTATATATGTAATTGCATCTTTTTTATCGATGAGATATTTACAAGGGATCAGCCCATTGGCAAGTGTGCCGCATATTATCTGGTATAAGAATTTTGAAGGTGTACAAAATAATCCCCATATCGGTTTATTGCTGATCAATGTGATTGCCGTATTTATACTCTACCTGATTGCATCGCTGATCATTCTTGAAAAACAGGAAGTATAGGCTTATGAGAATGATAAGAATGCTGTGCTTTGAATTTAAAAAGCTGAAACGGAAAAAGTTTTTTTGGATACTACTGCTTGTAATTATTATGTCTGCCGTTATACAGGAGCGTATGGGAAAGAGAGTATATAATAATGTTGCGTATGGCGAAACGTTAGGATTTTTCTTGCATAACGGTCTTATCGTAAACAGTTATTATTTGTTCATACCGATTTTTTCGTTGATAGGGATGGAATTATTTTTATTGGAAAGACAAAATAATACGCTTATCAATATATTAACGGTGCCGATAACGAAAAACGTTCTTATTACGATCAAAACCGTTGTGCTCTATGTCATTGCTTTGTTATATACCATGCTGACGTTTCTTTCGATATGTCTGCTGGAAACAGAATTTAACCTGCATAATATCCGAATCAATTTTGTATTGACTCATTTGGCTGTTTATGTCATTCACGGCATCGTGTGTACTGTCATAGCGATGATGATAATCGGCATTATGCTGCATTTTAGGCAGAGTGCGCAGGCAGCTGTAGCGGTAAGTTTTATTGCCTCTTTTGTCGGAGTTTTTATATCTCAAGCACCGATTCCATATCTTTATTGTGTTAATGCAATGTTTTATCTATCCGGCGCCGCTCAATCAACAGGTTTTGAAAAAATGATTGCCGCTATTGTTGTATTGATTGTGTGCGGAGTGACAGGGCTGTTATTTAATACGCTATCAAGGGAAGAATGCTGAGATAAGCGGAAGGGCTGATGTCATTAAGAATATACATTCATGTACATCTGAAGATATAGATGAAAATATCAAACGCAGATGCCCCTCCGGCGCTCTGCATCGGGGTATGCTGGTTTACCTGCGGCATTGCATACCTTACCCAGTTGTTAATAAATTTAAATTCATTATTTGTCAAGGAGAGTATGAAAAAGCTAAAAAGCAATGATCTAGCCTGCTTAATCCTTTAGGCATGTAATCGGAACAACAAACACTCCGTCCTCTCGTTTATAGGCAAATGGAGCAACTCCGCATAAAACCATCAAAAAGGCAGGTTTCTTCATTTTTTCCGTATCAATTTTTGACGTTAATTTCAACAGACTTTCTGCGCCTTCATTGATCGACTGATCCCCTCCCAGTTTTACCTCAACCAAACCATAGCTGCCGTTTCTTAAATGAATGACAGCATCACATTCAAGACCTGTCTTGTCTCTATAATGATATACACTGCCATCCAATGCATCGGCGTATATTCTTAAATCTCTGACACACAAGTTTTCAAATATCAAACCCATAAGCTCCAGATTATTGACCAGATCCGTTGGACCAAGTCCAAGTGCTGCCACAGCTATGGACGGATCCACAAAATACCTAGTATCAGAAGTTCGAATAGCCGTTTTTGATCGCAAATTCGGATTCCATGCAGGAGAATCTTCAATGACAAATATTCTTTTCAAAGCATTCAGGTACCCATAAAGAGCTTCCTTATCAAAGGTTTCTACATCATTACTGATTACATCTGATCTGATTGTTTCCAGAGAAGCTTGTGTTGCAACATTTCTAGCATAGGATTTTAGTATACGTTTTGTTCTTTCAGAATCTCTTTTTACTCTATCGACTCTGGATATATCATCATTTACAACGGCATCATAATAATCAAATGCTTGTTTTAATGCGACTTTCTTAGCATGATTCAGAGCTGCCGGCCATCCTCCCCGGCAAATCAAAAAAGCAATTTCATCAATACTATGATTGTCCACAGTGGATATGTCTTTCTTATTAAACAGATCCATTAATGACACTTGACCGGTGGAATCTTTGGATTCAAACAGAGACATCGGACGCATTTGCATACGCACGATCCGGCCTGTTCCTGTATGCATACTCTCATCTAACGCAGCAGGAACCGAAGAACCTGTAAGAATGAACTGTCCAAATTCTCCTCTCTGGTCAACTTCATACCGTACGGCATTCCAGATATTCGTTGCTATCTGCCATTCATCAATCAAATGAGGAACCTTACCTTCAAGAAGATTCGAGGGGTTTATCCTTGCCATTTGCTGATACTGCTCCGTCATATCCGGACGATCCATCTCTATAACACTTTTGGCTATATGCTTTGCAGAGGTTGTCTTTCCACACCATTTAGCACCCTCTATAAGCACAGCTCCTTTAGATTCTAAATGTTCCAGTAAAACTTTATCCGAAACTCTTTGATAGTATTCTTTCATTGCAAAACCTCCGCCCAGCCTATATTCAGCCGAGTGTTTGGCTTATATAAAACCGAGTATTCGGACGTATTTTAACCGAGTATTTGGCTTCTTGTCAATCCGGCGGACATGAAAATAGCATACACAGTGACGGTATTACGAAAGATTTTGGCGTATGGGATTCTCCAGATGAATTAGTGAAAAATCATCATACGGTTCTGAGCATTTGTTATCTGTCTTGATTGATAAGAATGCTAATTCAGAACCGCCACGGATGCATCGTTCACAAATGTACTTCCTTGTACATTTGTTGCCTAATAATAAAATCACGACCGTTTAATTTGTTTTTCATAAATGAGCTATGAAAAAATTTACGATTCCAAAGGAATGGAGAGCGATTGAATTAACTATCTTTTAGAAGAAACAAGCTTGAGCGTTCAAATGATACAAACCAAAACAATTTCAGCGACGGATGCTATACGGCGTATTTCGATTACAATAAAAATGTCGTAGACTGTTGACCATATCAACGGTAATTTGGATTTTTCTCTTCTTTTTTCCGTAATATAGCCTTAGTGCAATAATAGGCAATAAAACAGCCGCATATATTTAATATTACCGAATCAATATCAAACGGACTATAAAACACAAAAGAGATAATTTCCTGTACAATCGATGTCATAATGATAATCGTATGTGCATTTTTTTGTTTTACCTTCCAGATTCCTAACAGTATTCCCATAGGAACAAGAAAAAGAATATTTCCGAAAAAAAAGCGGTATAGGATTGAAGGGGCATAATGTGTATAATTTTTTATATAATCTTGAATTGTAGTAAAAGGAACAAGGCTGATTAATTTATTTCTTCCCCAGCTTTTCATCAGCATTTTATTTGAATGCATACGCATTGAATAGGGATTAATCTTGATAGCAATCGATAGACTAAGAAAGCAAACATAGGCAATAACTTTTATATATTTTTTCTGAGAAAATACTTGCATATTCCAACCTCTAATAAAATATGGAGAATACGGAGGATCTGAAATCAAACCCTCCGTATTATTGAAATAAACATTAATAGCCAAAAGAATCGGATGATACAGAACCTAAAATATAAAGACCTGTATAAGCATCACCCCCCTCTTTTATAAAAATTATAACTCTCATATTTTCCAAGGTCAACAAGAAAATATAAAAATTTTTCAAACATCTCCGTACAAATCATAGCTACGCCTCTATTTGCGCGTTCCATAATTTTGTGTAATAGCCGGTTTTTTCAAGAAGTTCTGCATGCTTTCCTTTTTCAAGCAAACGATCTTCTTTTAAGTTGTCAAGTTTGTGAAAGAAACTTGACACGAATCCGATACACGGATGTGCACTTTCAGAACGGACACGGATGTCATCGTTAAAGAATGTACGTCCTGTACATTCTTTAACTTCGAGTTTGCACTGCAAACTCGATTTTGCTGTGAACCACTGACCTCCTGTCAGAGCAGTGAGTTTGCAACATGCAAACTCATGTTCAGCGGATGCCATGGATGGCATCCGCTGAACGCGGCACAGGATAGAAGCGGTATCCGCTATCAAGCGTTGTATGTCCATATACAACGCTTGATAGCGAGTTTGACGAAACGTCAAACTCGTTGCTGAGTAGAACCCCGTCCATCCATGGACGACTGTAATGCAGCAGCCTTCGACGTGAGGAGAAGCGCTGCGGGATTTTTGCAGAAGCAAGAAAAAGATACAAGCGGATAGCCTGGTTTTTGCGCTGTTTGAACTTCTTCTGCTACAATGGTTAAAACAGTGCAAAAAGCCGCCCAAATATTGACATAATGACATAAAAAATTGAAACTACACAGATAAATAGATGGGTATCTCTAAACACTCAGGTATAGTTTTTAGAGGTTCTCATATTTGCGTTTTAGTGAAAGAGGGGCATTTCTAAAGATTAAAGTTTTTAGGGGTTCCAGATAACGCCTTTTATAGACAAGGAGTATGAGGTATGTATACACCGGTTGATCCTAAGGTGGATTTCCCGAAGCAGGAAGAAGCGGTTTTGCGCTTTTGGGAAGATCACGACGTTTTTAAAAAGTCTGTTGCGCAGCGTGAGGGGGCTGATGAGTACGTGTTTTTTGACGGCCCGCCTTTTGCAACGGGGCTGCCGCATTTTGGGCATTTTGTGCCGAGTACGATTAAAGATATTATTCCGCGTTATCAGACGATGAAGGGGAAGAAGGTTGAGCGGCGGTTCGGATGGGACTGTCATGGGCTGCCGGTAGAAAACTTGATCGAAAAAGAGCTGGGGCTGAACTCGAAGACCGACATTGAAAAGTACGGTATTGCCAAGTTTAATGAGGCGTGCCGGGCGAGTGTGCTGCGCTATGTGAAGGAGTGGCGGCATACGATTAATCGGCTGGGGCGCTGGGTTGATTTTGATAACGACTATAAGACAATGGAACCCGCGTATATGGAGTCGATTTGGTGGGTGATGAAGCAGCTGTGGGAGAAGGGGCTGTTGTATGAGGGGCATTATATTCTGCCGTATTGTCCGCGCTGTTCCACGGTACTTTCCAATCATGAGCTGAATCTCGGCGGCTATAAGGATGTACACGACCCTGCGATTACCATCCGCTTTAAGGCGCGGTATACGGTTGCGGGAACTCCCGCGGCGAAAACCTTTGCTGCGGAGCCGTTGCCGCCTGAGACATATATTTTGGCGTGGACAACCACCCCGTGGACATTGCCGAGCAACCTTGGGCTTGCACTCGGCGCGGATATAGACTATGTGCTGGTTGCCGATGAGGGTGAGCACTATATTCTTGCCGAATCCCGCTTAGCTGCGTACTACCGCGAACCGGAAAAATGCACTGTTATATGGAAGAAAAAGGGCGCAGAGCTGCAAGGTATTTGCTATGAGCCGCTCTTCCCGTATTTTGCGCATTTGACTGTAAAAGAGGACGGCAGTTCCGATGATGCAGGACGGGGTGCTTTCCAGACTTTGATCGGCGACTTTGTTTCTACGGAAGACGGTACGGGTATTGTTCATACGGCGCCGGGCTTTGGTGAAGAGGATAGCACGCTGTTTAAGGGCAGCGGAATACCGATGATCTGCCCTGTTGACGCTGAATGTAAGTTTACGGCGGAGGTTCCGGACTATCAGGGACGCTTTGTAAAAGATACTGATAAAGATATTATGGATCGGCTGAAGGCTGAGCGGAAACTGGTGAAACGGGATCAAATCCTGCACGCCTATCCGCACTGCTGGCGCTGTTCCAGCCCGCTCATTTACCGTGCCGTCAGCAGCTGGTTTGTTTCGGTGGAAAAGGTAAAGGACGCGATGCTGCGGGCGAATAGCAAAATCAACTGGCAGCCTGCTCATATCAAAGAAGGACGCTTTGGGAAATGGCTTGAAGGCGCCCGCGACTGGGCAATCAGCCGGAACCGGTACTGGGGAAATCCGCTGCCGATCTGGAAGTGTTCCAATCCCGACTGCGGACACTCCCTCTGTGTGGGAAGCCGCGATGAGCTGAAAGAATTGAGCGGTGTTTATCCCGAAGACTTGCACAAGCACTTTGTTGACAAGATTACCATACCGTGTAAGCAGTGCGGCAAAACGATGTACCGAGTCCCTGAAGTGCTGGACTGCTGGTTTGAGTCCGGTTCGATGCCGTATGCACAAGTGCACTATCCCTTTGAGAATAAAAAATACTTTGAAGAGCACTTCCCCGCTCATTTTATTTCCGAAGGGCTGGATCAAACCCGCGGGTGGTTCTATACGCTGACTGTTTTGGCGGCTGCGCTGTTCGACCGCCCTGCCTTTGAAAACTGTATTGTCAATGGGCTGGTGCTGGCAACCGACGGGAAAAAGATGTCTAAGTCGCTGCGGAACTATACTGATCCTAATGAGGTTGTCCGGCAGTTCGGGGCGGATGCGCTGCGCTTGTTCCTGATGCACTCAAATGTGGTTAAGGCGGAGGATCTGAAATACTCCGATGACGGTGTGCGCGATATCCTGAAAGGTATTTTGATTCCACTGTGGAACAGCTACAGCTTCTACGTGACGTATGCGAATATCGATGGTATTACGCCGCCTGCCCATGCGAAACTCGACGGCACGGATGCCCACATCGCCGCCTTTGTGAAAGAGCTGAACAATCCGCTTGACCGCTGGATTCTCTCCGTAACTGAAAAACTCGTGTTTGATGTAACGGCGGCGCTGGACGATTACGACCTTACGAAGGCGATTGACCCGATTGTTGCATATATCGATCAGCTGAACAACTGGTATATCCGCCGTTCCCGCCGCCGCTTCTGGAAGAGCGAAAACGACGGCGATAAGGCGCAAGCCTACGAGACCTTGTACCGCGCGCTCAAGAAGTTTGCACTGGTCGCGGCTCCGGTCGTGCCGTTTATTACCGAATCGATTTGGCAAAACTTGAGAACAGCTGATGATCCCCTTTCCGTACACTTGGCGGATTACCCCGTCTACGCGGAAGCGGCGCGGGATACCGAGCTTGAGTTTAAGATGGAGACGGTGCAAAAAGCCGTGTCGATGGGACGGGCGCTCCGGTATCAATTCAATTTGAAAATTCGCCAGCCGCTGAAAGCTGTGGAAATTGTTACGAAGAATCAGCAGGAGAAGTCGGTCTTACGCGAAATGGAAAGCAGCATTATGGAAGAGCTGAATGTGAAAGAGGTTATCTTCCACGACAAAGAGGATGAGCTGGTTGAGTATTCCGCCAAGGCGAATTTTAAGGTGCTGGGAAAAGAGCTTGGCACAAAGATGAAAACCGCAGCGGCTCAAATTGAAAAACTCTCTTCCGCAGAGATCGAAAGCCTCTTTGACGGCGCAACCTTGAGCATTGATGTTGAGGGGCAAGCTGTTGAGCTGACTTCCGACAAGGTGATCCTGAACCGCATTGAAAAGGCGAACCTCAAGGTGCTGAACGAAGGGACGCTGACGGTTGCGCTTAACACGCAGGTAACCGAGGAGCTGCTGCTGGAAGGCTATATCCGTGACCTTGTCCGCGCGGTGCAGAACTTGCGGAAGGAGTCCGGGCTTGAAGTAACCGACCGGATTACGCTTTCCGTTTCCGGCACTGATACGGACGGGAAGCACCTCTTGCAAAAAGCGTTCGAGGCAAACAAGGACTACCTGATGAACGAGACCTTGGCTGTTGAGGCGGTTTTTGGTGCGCAGCTGCCTGCGGGAAAGGCTGCTACCGAGCTTGACATGGGCGAGGGGCTATGCTGGCACATCGCGCTGGAGAAGGCGAGGGGGTAGGTGGGGCTGGTAGAGCTTCTAAGATTGCAGAGTATGAAAAGAAGGGTACGAAAAACGCTATTGATAATAGCGCTGATATTAAACATAGGTCTCATTCCGCTGCAAGCGCAAGCGACGACAGTCTTTACCTCATTTTATCGAGCGTGTGCAATTACAATAATAGGCGGTGCTGACGGACCGACTTCTATTTATATTGGGCAAGGCGAGCTTCTATCGCTTATTTTCCGAGCAATCATGGTGTGCATACATATTTATACGATCGGTATCCTCATCATGGCGCTTAAAGAATGAACATCGCGTGGTGCGGGAAAGGGCTTGTCCTTTCCTGCACCTGAATAAGACGACGGAAAAAGAGCCGGTTGCAACAACCTGCCCGCCGAGCTTGGCATGGGCGACGGGCTTTGCTGGTGCATCGCGCTGGAGAAGGCGGTGGTGTAGGGGGCGGTAGAGCCCCTGAAATTGCAGAGTATGAAAAGAAGTGTACGGAAAACGCTATTGATAATAGCGCTGATATTAAACATAGGTCTCATTCCGCTGCAAGTGCAAGCGACGACGGTCTTTACCTCATTTTATAGTGCGTGTGCAATTGCAATAATAGGCGGTGCTGACGGACCGACTTCTATTTATATTGGGCAAGGCGAGCTTCTATCGCTTATTTTCCGAGCAATCATGGTGTGCATACATATTTATACGATCGGTATCCTCATCATGGCGCTTAAAGAATGAACATCGCGTGGTGCGGGAAAGGGCTTGTCCTTTTCCCCCACCTGAATGGGACGGCGGAAAAAAGCCGGTTGTAACAACCTGCCCGCCGACTTGGATATGGGCGACGGGCTTTGCTGGCACATCGTGCTGGAGAAGGTGGAGGTGTAGGGGGATAAGTTTTAAGTTTTGAGAAATGGGCGCATCCGGTATAGTAAGGAGGGTGCGCCTGTTGGCTTAAGTATTGAGGAATAATATGAATCTATTTGATGATGCTCAATTGAAAGATATAAAAACTACGGTTTTTCTGGGATTGAAAAGTAGTAAAAATCAAGAACTTAGTACATGGGAAATATCCAGGTATATTTTTGATTTAAATACTTACTATTATAAATATGAGGTTGTTAATTCTATCGCGTTAGCATTATCCACTGGAGTTAAGCCGGAAGATATCATTGTAATTAACGAATCATTTATGTTAAATCATCAATATGCAAAGTTAGATGTTATTGATTTAGCAAGACCGGAACTCAATTTATTGTATTTTTTAGGTTTACCCTATTCAATGTTTCCCTCCCTTTCTATATTTAATATGAGAATTATATTCAAATATTATAGGATAATCAACGAATTTTTGTTTCAAAATAAACTCCAAAGGAATGAAACAAAATGGATCTGTTCATTTTATATTGAATCATTGTTAAGCGGATTAGACAAAGCAATACAAAATATTACTCAGCTAAGTGAAAAAAAGATTATAAATACTAAAAAACATGTTGAACTATTAAATTTATTTACAAAACTCACTAAAAATTTCCAAAAACAGTATAAAAAAGAATTCACTCAACTAGAAAGAGATCTTGTAATAGATATCAAAAATTTAAGAGAAAAGAAAGGTGCTCCTAAAAATTATTCTATTTTCTTTTCGACAATCAATAAACTTCAACGACCAGTAGTACTAGTAATTGATCAGCAGTCAAGTAAAGCTCGTGTTTTATGTCGTGCTCAGTTAAACAAAAAAGCAAAAGATAGGACTACATTTACATTACGTTCAGTTATACAAAATTCTCCCATACAAATGTTAGTTCAAAGTGGTATATCTATACTTACTGCTATTAAGGATGAGGAACGGAAAAAAGAATTGCATGCTATTGAATTGGAATTAAAAAAAGCAGAAATAAAAAAAGTAAAAACAGATGCAGAAATTTCACACATTAAGTTACTAACAGCACAAATTGAACTCATGGAACAAATTGCGCATTTTGAGCAGAATCCAAATTATGCACATATCTCTCGAATAACGATTCCTTATTTAAAGCAACAACTAGGTTTTGCTAATGATAGAATAACTGAAAATTTAAAAACATTAAATAATCGTGTTGGAATAGAAATAGATTATCAAACAACTAAAATTGATATACAAGCATAAAAATAAAAAAAAAGACTGCTGAAATAACATCGGCGGCCTCTTTTTTTGTGGGGTTAGACACTTTTAGGCGGTTCCTGTGTATCGTTTTGCTCTAATTTTTTTTCAACACGGCTCATAAAATGAGTTAGCGACACATCAAATGCTTTTGCAATATTGTTAATAATGGCGAGAGAGGGCAGCTTAATGCCTTTTTCAATTTCAGAAATATATACTTGATGCGAATCAATAGCATCTGCTAATTTTTCTTGAGATAAATGCTTTTCTTTCCGCAGTTCTCGTATGGTATCTCCTACTTCTTTATTCACATAATCAGTATAAGTTTTTATAAGCAAAAATATTACAAGCTATTGCTTATAAATAGAAATATATGCTATAGTTTATAAAATAGGTCGAAAGGGTGTTAGGTTGACCTGCCTAAAGGCAGGCAGGTACGGAACCAATCGAAAACATTTATTTCGATCGAAAAATAAACTTGCAATGGAAAAAGCATTGCGAAAGGAAGGTCGAAATGAAACAGAGAAAAGAAGTTTCAATGATTGGAGCATTAGTTGTAATAATTAGTGCAATAGTATTAATTACTGGTTGCCAACAGGCGAATAGTGGAAAATCCAATGAAAACAGCAAGGGGCTGGAATATATAAGAGGAGACATAGCATTAAAATTCAAAAATGATTCTACAGAAACCTGTTATGTAACAATAAAAGGAAAAACAAAATGGGATGTTGAGAAAACAGGCATATCTGCAGGATCTTTAGATGGAAGTTTTACAAGTGAGTTTCCTTTGCCTGCTAGTCCGAAAACTGAACTAAAGGCTGGTGAAGAAAAACAGATAGTCATAAAAGATGTAGTAACATCATGTAACAGGAACGGAGTGGTAGGAGAATTTTTTCTGTCCTTTGATTCGAATATAGGTGAAACTATATTTGTCAGTGGAAACGAGAGCAGTTCTGTAAAATCAGGTTTATTCAGCAAGCCCGAGGTAAGAAAAGCAGAATATACGACAGGAACATTTCATATAAAAGTAGAGAAAGATACGTATTATGGTAAAGACTATTTTAAAATTGATTTATACAATTAGGAGTGTTACTGTTTATGAGTACGGAAAATAAATCTATAAGACCTTTGGATAATGCGTCAAATATGCAAAATCCGAATAAGGGTACAGCCGGTACAAATCGTCAGTATGACCAAAATCAAGGTAATCGTGGCGAACAGCTTAACCCAAATAAAAAAGGGAAGTAATTTTAGTATATGTAGTAATCAGTTCCGGGATTATTACATATACTATTTATTGGTTAATAATGAATCTAACACCCGCTTCAACGCTGACATTGCCTTTGCGGCAATGCAGGTTAAGCGAGTGTTAGGAAGATTGCCCAGTGGCAACTTTTTTCCTTTTACTATTTGGTTATATTCAAAAATAATGCGATAATAATATCGAAGTATGCATAGATATAGAGGGAGGCTTTCTTCAAGTGCACCGATGGCGGAATAAAGACACAGGCGAATAGGGGTTGCACCACATCAAGTCCTCAATTATTCAGCGTCCTCTCCACGAAGCTGTTTTACGCTCGGGTATTCAGAAGGCAATTGGTTTTCATACTTTTCGCCATTCATTTGCGAGTCATCTATTGGAAGCCGGTTACGATATTTGTATCGTCCAAAAGCTTCTCGACCACAGCGATGTCTCAACCACTATGGTTTACACCCTCGTTCTCAACCGTGGCGGTCTTGCTGTTCCAAGCCCTATGACAGGATGTGATTTTTGCATCAGTTTAGATTGCAAATGGAGGCTTTTTGTGATATTATGAAGAAAGATAGAAAAAAGCGTTAGATGTGTATGCTCACGCATGATGAGATGAAAGGTTGAAAAATGGAAGAAATAGATTATTTTTCAAAAGAAGAGGGTAATAATTTTAATATTTTTAGATTTATATTAAATCTAAATTTCAATATTGATTCAATGGATGTTAATAAATATTCATTGTTTGTGCATGAATATACACATTATTTACAAAGTATATGTACAGTAAGTGGAATTTCTTTACTGTTTAAGTATTTTTCCTTTGTGAAAAATATCTATGCAGACTTAAATGTAAAAATCTGTAATAACAATGAATATGATACAGGTTATTTGTCTTCTTATATCGAAAAATATAATGATTTAATGTACCTATACAATTACAATTTGGACAGAGAAAACCTAGAGCATAGATCAGACTATTTCTTATTGTGCGAAAAAATTCAACATAAAATTTATAAAAAAGAAGTAACAGAATATTTCATAGTCATCAAAGAAAAACAATATCATGTTTCATATAAATGCTTAAGAGAAACAATGGCGATGATGACATTTTTTATAGCAAGAAACTATAAAAAGGAAGATGCTCTTAAATATCTACAAACTTCAAATGTTCTCCCAGTTTATAAAGTATTATTTCTATATTTTAACAAAAACTTTCCTTACATTGATGATTTAATTAGATTTACGTATTTTTTTACCGAAACAGCTTTACAATCAGATTATCCAGGAGAAATTTTAAATTTATTATTTAAAAGACTAAAATCCTGTTCGAAAACATCAATATTATGTACGGAAACATTTTTTCAAATATTTCATAGAGAAAATTCTTATATCTTATCAACACTGTCTCCGCTTGTAGAGAAACTAAAGAAAGATATTCAAAGTCTTAATTCTTTAGGAAAAAATAATGAATATTTCGTTTTTGTTAAAAGTTATTTGCAACGGTGTATAACAGGATTGAATGAATATATAAACAAAAGAACTTTTTTTTATTATTTTCAAGATATTGATAAATTAAAACTATTGGCAAATGTAATATTATCTCCAGTAATCATTCAAACTTGTCAAGATAATACAAAAGTTTCCACTTTGGACGATCAAACAAACTCATATGCATTAGCACTAATTTTCGGTGTAGCTGTATTATTAGACGCATATATAAAAAAAGATTTTACTCCAATGAATGAAAAATGTATTTTTATCGAAAAGATTCCAGTTTGTAAATTTTTCCAAGATGATTTAGCTGATGTAAAAATATGTAATAGAAAGCCATTTAATATAAAACCATTTAAAAATGGAAATTGTATTTTTTACAATGCCAGTCTAATATTAGGTATGCTTCCTGATGAAGAAATTATAAAATATAAAGATAAAAATGTTTCTTTTATAAAGCCTACATGAGCATCTAACACCATTTCAAAAACCGCCAAATGGATAAATCGTTTGCGGTTTAAAACAATGTTATACGGACGCTACGCGTCGGACGACAGACGGAGTTCTGTCGCCTATTATACGCACATGACAGAGGAGACCTGATCAGGGAAAAATGGAAAAAATAGAATTAGAAAAATGTTTAAATATTAATACAAATGCTATTGCTTGGAAATGCCCACATTGTAATTCTTTTTCAACATTGAATAGCAATGATATCGAGATATCAAATAATTTTCATGAGCTAAAAGAACATTGTGGATATAATCTACAAACAAAATTTGTATTTTGCCCTAATCCTGAATGTAAAAAATATACAATTTATGTTTCAGTGTATAAAGCTCAAAAAATCCTTGTTCCTCCTCACGCTTATATAAAAAATATTGAATGTATAGACGGAAAAATGTATTATCCTGACAAAAAAATTAGAAAATTTCCGGATTACATTCCAGAAGTAATTTCAAATGATTATAAAGAAGCTTGTTTAATAGCTGATTTAAGCCCTAAAGCTTCTGCAACAATCTCAAGAAGATGTTTGCAGGGAATAATAAGAGACTTTTGGAAAGTAAAACCTGATAACTTAAATAAAGAAATAGACCAAATAAAAGACAAAATTGATAGATTAACTTATAATGCAATAGATTCTGTTAGAAAAATAGGTAATATTGGTGCTCATATGGAAAAAGATATCAATTTAATTATTGATGTTGATAAAAATGAATCTTTTTTGTTAATAAATCTTCTTGAAATATTAGTTGATAATTGGTATATAGCAAGACATGAGAAAGAGGAAAGATTAGCAAAAATTAAAACAATTGCTGATGACAAAGATAAAATGAAAAAAGCATAACATTTGTTTTCAAACCCGACAGACAATTAAGCCGACGGCGAAACGAAGAAGCCTTACGTCTTTTTTGTTGCTTGTAGCTTATCTGCCGCCTGCTATGTTGTTCCCACACTTGGACATATGTCAATAGAAAAACCATACAAAATATGATATAATCCTTGCATGAATCAGACGCAACAGGCAAAAGCTGCCAAAAAATTTATAGAAAACTGGATAGGGCACGGATACGAAAAGGGTGAAACTCAAAAATTCTGGATAGATTTGCTTACAACCGTGTTCGGCGTAGAAAATATCGCTCAATTCATATTTTTTGAAGAGCAAGTAAAAGATACAATTCAAAACAAAACGGTCACAAACTTTATAGACGCGTATATTCCTTCTACTCGTGTAATGATTGAACAGAAATCGAGTTACAAGAACTTACGCGAGCCAATCAAACAGAGTGACGGCTCTCTTTTAACCCCGTTTCAACAGGCAAAGAAATATGTCGCCGATTTACCATTAAGCCTGCACCCCAAGTGGATTGTCACTTGTAATTTTGATGAGTTTTTAATCTACGATATGGAAAACCCCAACAGCGAGCCTCAACAGGTTTTCTTAAAAGATTTGCAAAAAGACTTTTACCGTCTACAGTTCCTTGTGGATACAAAAACTGAAAATATCAAGCGAGAAGAAGAAATCAGCTTAAAGGCAGGGATACTGGTCGGCAAATTATACAATGCTCTCTACAAAGAGTATATTGCCCCCGACGAAAAAAGTCTCCGTTCGCTCAATATTCTTTGTGTCAGAATCGTGTTCTGTTTATATGCAGAGGACGCAGGCATTTTTGCTACGAAAACCAGCTTTGAAGATTATATAAAAAGTTTCAATCTTCCACATCTTCGCAAGGCGATGATTGAGCTGTTCAAGGGTCTGGATACAAAAATTGAAGACCGTGACAAATACGATGAAAGCCTGAAACCCTTCCCTTATGTGAATGGTGGTTTGTTTAAAGACGAGCAGATTGAGATTCCAAACTTTACAGAGGAGATTGTCGATGTAATTGTAAACCACTGTGCACCGTTCAACTGGTCGGAAATCAGTCCTACGATTTTCGGTGCGGTTTTTGAAAGCACGCTGAACCCCGAAACAAGGCGTAAGGGCGGAATGCATTACACGAGCATCGCGAACATTCACAAGGTAATTGACCCGCTTTTTATGGACGGCTTAAAGCTTGAGTTTACGAACATCATGGGGATATGCCCTGATGAAATAAACTTTGACAAGGCTTATGCCGCTATGAGCCAAAAGCAGAAAAAAGAAATCCAAGCCTTTCAAGAAAAACTCAGTACCCTTACATTCCTTGATCCTGCCTGCGGAAGCGGAAATTTTTTGACCGAAAGCTATCTTTCTCTCCGTCGCCTTGAAAACTGCTGCATCCGTCTTTTGAGCGGCGGACAGACTCTTATGGGCAACCTGTATGACCCGATACAAGTGACGATAAAACAGTTCCATGGTATCGAGATAAACGATTTTGCCGTTACCGTCGCAAAGACTGCACTTTGGATTGCCGAATGTCAGATGATGAAGGAAACTGAAAAGATTGTAAACAAGGATATCGACTTTCTGCCGCTCACTACGAATGCTTTTATTGTGGAAGGTAACGCCCTGCTTATGGACTGGAGCACTTTAAAACTGTCTCGTGAAAATAGCCAGCCGACTGACGGATTGTTTAGCGGATTCACGACGGAAACGGATGGAACAGTGCACCGCTACGACTATATCATGGGAAATCCGCCGTTCGTAGGGAAAAAGGAGCAGTCTAAAATGCAGAAAGAGGAACTTGTTTCTCTGTTTCCCAAAACACTCAAGGGAGTGGGTAATCTTGACTATGTTTCGTGTTGGTATGCAAAGGCGATTGCGCTTATAAAGGACACACAGACAAAATGTGCGTTTGTTTCTACGAATTCAATCACGCAAGGCGAGCAAGTTCCGACTTTATGGAAATACCTTTCAGAGCAGGGACTTTCGATAGATTTTGCGTGGCGTACTTTCCGTTGGGATTCGGAGAGTACGGAAAAGGCTCATGTGCACTGCGTGATAATCGGGTTCTCGCACAAAAATTCCATACAGAAACAAAAATACATCTTTGACGAAGGCGGGAACCGAAAAGAAGCCAAACAGATTAACGGCTATATGATAGACGCAGCTGATGTGTTCATTGAGAACCGCGCAAAGCCCTTATGCCCCGTGCCGGAAATTGTGTACGGAAGCATGCCGATTGATAACGGTCATCTTATCCTTACGAAGGAAGAAGCCGAGGAAATTATTTGCGAGAACAAAGCGAACGCTCAATTCGTGCGGAAATATGTGGGCGGTGATGAGCTGCTGAACAGGGGTGAGCGTTTTTGCCTCTGGCTTCGTGACGCTTCGCCGAAAGAGCTCCGGTCTTCAAAGTTGATTTCTGCACACATAAAGGCGACTGAAATATTCCGAAAATCCTCGACGCGCCCGCAGACGTTGAAGCTTGCCGAAACTCCGTGGCTTTTCGGGGAAATCCGACAGCCGGAAAAGGTCATGCTCGCGATTCCGAAAGTTTCATCTGAGCGGCGGCGGTATATTCCGATGGTGTTCGTAGAACCTGAAACAATCGTGAACGGAAGCACGCTGATTATTCCGAACGCAACGCTGTATGAATTTGGAGTTCTGATGAGCAATGTCCATAATGCATGGATGCGAGTTGTTGCGGGAAGAATGAAAAGCGATTATCAGTATTCAGGTAGTATCGTCTACAATAATTTTCCATGGTGCAATCTGACTGTCGAGCAAAAAGCGAAAATTGAACAGAGTGCACAATCTATTTTGGACGCACGGAAAAAGTTCTCCGATTCCTCACTTGCTGACCTGTATGACGAAAGTTTTATGCCCGCCGAGCTCCGTAAAGCCCACCGAGAAAATGATACAGCTGTCATGCAGGCATACGGCTTTAATATCAAGATGACGGAGAGCGAGTGCGTGGCAGAGTTGTTCAAATTATATGAAAAATTATCGAAAGGAGAGTAATATATGGCAGAACATATCTTTTCTGATGAAGCTGAATTTATCTACAGTTTGCTATTAGAACATTACGATAATCGCGAAATCGATAGCGATTCTGTAATGATAGAATCGGAAGAATACAAGCATACTATTAACATTGACGCATTTGAGTATGGCTTGAATGAATTTCTGAAAAACAATCTTATTTCGAAGTACGAAGGTTATATAGACGGGTCTTTTGGCATAAGGATTCTACGCAAATGCGAAAATATGTTAAAATCAGGACAGAAAACTTTGAATAGTTTACAAGAAAAAGAAACTCGTGACAGCAGTCAAAAAGTCAATATCACAATCAACGGAAATGTGAGCGGTAATAATGCCATTGGGGCATTTCAAAATACTACTGTAAATATGGCAAACAACCAGATCGATTTTGAAAAAGCAGCATCGCTTGTAAAATCGATTTCCGAAAACTTACAGAGCATAGGGCTTACAGAAAGCGAAAAGAAATCTGTATCTGATAGTATTGAGGATATCCGTTCTGCTATAATTCGTCAGGATTCAAATATAATACAAACAGCATTAAAACACATAAGAGATTTGTGCTTCAATGTGGCAGGAAATTTACTCGCTTCCGGAATTGTTCACCAGATTTCAAGTCTGTTGCCATAAAGCAGCTTAAATTATATCGTATATTCTCTTTGCCAATCAGAATAAATAAATTTTTCTCCGTTGTGTTTCTTATTTGACAAAATGTATCAATTATGGTACGTTTTAGGTATGGAAGTCGAAAAGAAAATACAAGCAGATTTTTTCAAAACAGAGCAAAATAATGAACCTGTACGAGATTTCCTGAAGGCTTTATCTCCAGAAGATAAAAAATCTGTCGGTGCGGATATTATGGCAGTAGAAATGTCGTGGCCAATCGGTTATCCAATGGTTAGAAAACTCGACACTGATTTATGGGAAGTAAGAACTGGTATTTCCGACAAAAGAATTTGTAGAATCATGTCCACTGTAAGCGGAAATACAATGATATTGCTCCATGCATTTGTAAAAAAGACACAGAAAACTCCAAAAGAAGATATGGAGTTGGGAAAGAAAAGAAGAAACTTGGTTTTAGGAGGTCAAAAATGAATAATGCTTATGTAGGAAGTTCCTTTAATGATTTTCTCGAAGAAGAGGGTATTGCCACAGATGTACAGAACGAGGCAATTAAGCGGTTGATTTCATATAATTTACTAGAAGAAATGCAGAAACAAAATATCAATAAAACTGAAATGGCTAAGAAAATGTCTACGTCTCGCGCTGCATTGGATAGGCTTCTAAATCCATACAATGATTCCGTGACACTTGCAACGCTCACAAAAGCTGCGAATGTTCTGGGGAAAAAATTAGTATTACAACTACAATAAAAACAAAACCTAATACGGTTTTCAAAGCCGACAAACGGTCAGATCAGTTTGCAGGTTAAAACAATGTTAGAAAGACTAAAGAAATATATAGTTTTTTAGAAGATAAATGAATAAGCATTAATCTATAATTTACAGAATCTCTTTTTATCTTGACTTTATTAATGTGTGCACTTATACTGTGTTGATAAGGAGCATTTATGAAAAATATAACGCTATCAATTGATGAAACTGTTTTACAGGCAGGGCGAGAATATGCAAAGAGACATAATATCTCCTTTAATTTTCTTGTAAGGAAACTTATTGAGCAAACGGTTGTTACCAATAAAGATTACTGGCTTCATGATACTTTTTCACTTATGGATACATTAAATGCGATGTCAAGCGATGAAAAATGGACAAGGGAAGAATTATATCGTGTCTAAAATATTTATTGATACAAACATACTTGTTTATACCCTTGACTCAAAAGATTCATATAAGCAAGCAAAAGCTCGAAAAGTAATAGAGAAAGTTGTAAATTTACATCAGCCGGTAATATCAACACAAGTACTTAAAGAATTCTATGTAGTTGCAACAACAAAATTAAAGGCAGATCGAATAATTGTTAAAAATATTATACACAATTTTTGCAATATGGAAATTGTTCAAAATGACTTAGAGTTGATAGAACAAGCAATAGATATTAGTGTAATTTTACAATTATCATTTTGGGATTCATTGATAGTAGCTGCTGCTGAGAAAGCAAAATGTGAATGCATTATTTCTGAAGATTTAAACCCGGGGCAGACATATCGTGGAGTAATGGTAATCAATCCATTTAAGGAAGAGTCTTTCTAACACCCGCTGCAACGCTGACAACGAGGATAGGCAAGGTTGCCGGTAAAGCGGTGGTTAGTTATGGTGGCAGGTCACTGGCCTGCTTAATTTTACGTTGATAAATAATGTCGCAGGCGTTTTGCTTTATGGATGAAAATTTGTTTATAAGTTTACCGCCTTATGAAGGATTAAAGTCATATCGAATTATAAAATATGGCAATTTTAAAGAAAAATATCTTTGCCATAATAAGCGTTCGTAGTCGACAAGGCAAGTCTTTGCTTGCGTTTCGGTTTATAACCTTATTGGTTTGACAAGATTTAATACAATAAGGAAAAATAAATGTCTAAAATTAAAATAGCTTTACTACAATTAATGCCGGGGAAGTCTCTTGTTGAAAATATGCATATCGGTATATCAGCTTGTCGCAAGGCAAAAAACATTGGGGCAGATATAGCATTGTTTCCTGAAATGTGGAGTATTGGTTACGAAATACCTAAATCTGTCAATGAATTAAAGAGTAAAGCAATTAGTAAAAATGATACGTTTATACGTTCATTCTCGGATTTAGCGAAAGAATTACAAATGGCTATCGGTATAACATTTCTTGAAAAATATGAGCCACTACCAAGAAACAGTATATGTCTGTTTGATAGATTTGGTAAAGAACTATATACCTATGCAAAAGTACATACATGTTCTTTTGGAAATGAAAAAGCTTTAATGCCCGGTAATGATTTTTATGTATCTGTATTAGATACAGAGCATGGTTGTGTGAAAATAGGTTCAATGATTTGTTATGATAGAGAATTTCCTGAGAGCGCACGAATACTCATGCTTAAAGGTGCAGAAATAATACTTGTACCGAATGCATGTCCAATGGAAATTAATAGAATTTCACAATTAAGAGCAAGAGCATTTGAAAATATGGTTGGCATTGCAACTGTTAATTATCCAAAAGGAAAACCTGATTGTAATGGTCATTCTACAGCATTTGACGGCATTGCCTATAACATTGATGAACCATATTCGCGAGATACATTAATAATAGAAGCCGGGGAAGAAGAAGGAATATATATCGCAACTTTTGATATAGAGGAATTAAGAAAGTATAGAAGTAGAGAAGTTCATGGTAACGCATACCGGCAGCCGACAAAATATAAGATTTTATTATCGGAAGAGAAACAAGCACCGTTTATCCGTAAAGATTATAGAAAATCAATAAACTAGCATCCGCTTTAACTTGACATTTCTGTGTAATGCAGGCTTAACAGACGATGGAATATCCGAAACTATCACTCAATTCATATTTTTTTGAAATAACGGAGGTAAAGAAATGTCAAAATCATTTTATTCGTGGTTGTCGCAGTTTAAAAACGACAGTACTTCTGTAGGAGATCTTGCACGAGATGTAAGGTTTGATAAAGAGTTTCCTCGTCATTCCGATTCCCGCAAATACTTAAGAGATTACCTTGAAAGTATGGGGGCATGTGACAGTACAATGAGCATTTTTGAAGAAGCTTTTAGTCACTATGAGCAAGACGCAAAAAAGTAATTTTCCTCATGACATAGCGTACGATTATTCGTACGCTATGTACTCCGATGGAGGTACGTAAATGACAGCAATGACCGCTACGGCAGCGAGGACTAATCTTTATAATCTCATTGACCAAACAAGAGATTGCCATGAACTGATTATCATTTCCGGCAAAAGAAATAATGCGGTTTTAATTTCAGAAGATGACTGAAATGCTATTCAAGAAACCTTGTATTTGTGTTCTATCCCAGGAATGAGAGAATCTATTATTGAAGCAAGTAAAGAGCCATTGGAAGAGAGCATTAAAGAACTTGACTGGTGATGTGGACAGTAGTTTATTTAAAACAGGCGGCAAAAGATAGTAAAAAAATTGAACTGTCAAATCTAAAACCAACAGTAAAGCATTTAATTGAAGTTATAAAGAATAATTCTTTTGAAAATCCTTCGCCTTACGAAAAGTTAGTTGGAGATTTAACGGGAAAATACTCAAGAAGAATTAATATACAGCATCGTTTGGTATATGAAGTTTTTGAAAAAGAACTTATAGACCGTATTCTAAGAATGTGGACTCATTATAAATAAGCCTAACGTCCCCCTGGTTACTGATT
Organism: Treponema sp. OMZ 803; assembly: GCF_024181165.1. NCBI lineage: Bacteria > Pseudomonadati > Spirochaetota > Spirochaetia > Treponematales > Treponemataceae > Treponema > Treponema sp. OMZ 803. Next base: position 924,121 of record NZ_CP051195.1, read on the forward strand.
TATATGCAGCATTTAAATGTACTGCTTGCGGTTGTGTTTGTGAGTATTGGGATGGAGCTTCATTCAAAGAAAAATTAGGACTTGCGTTTCGTACCTGTCTGGACTGCGGCGGAAAACTAAAATATATAAAAAAAGCTTTTCCTCGCCAGATACTAGGGATAGGGGTCTTCGGCAATATTGAGGAATATGTAGATTTATTCGTGCGAGGGTTTCATACCTGACGTTTTACGTCTGAATCCGTACCGTAACAAAGGATGTTAAAGCTATTTCCCCAAGCATATCGATGGCGAAATAAAAAACAGGCAAACAGGAGTTGCACCATATCGCTCCTTCAATTATTCAGCGCCCTCTCCACGAAGCTGTTTTACGCTCGGGTATTCCGAAGGCAATTGGTTTTCATACTTTTCGCCATTCATTTGCAAGTCATCTATTGGAAGCCGGTTACGATATTTGTATCGTCCAAAAGCTTCTCGGCTACAGCGATGTCTCAACCACTATGGTTTACACCCTCGTTCTCAACCGTGGCGGTCTTGCTGTTCAAAGTCCTATGACAGGATGTGATTTTTATCTCAATTTGGTGAAGATGACCTAATTTACTTGCTGTTTATTTTTCCGGTAGATACTTAGAGTAGAAAGATATGGCAGTTAGAATCTCAGTTTAGATTGCAAATTAGTGGTTTTATGATATTATGAGGAATAGTCGAAAGAGGTTAGCTGGACACACCACTGGAGTGGAAATTTATAGGAAAAAAATATGAAGTTGAAAAACTTAAAAATTATTTTTTGGGGACTATGTATCGCATTTTGTGCTTGCGAAAGCAATAAACTTGAAAACACAAAAGCAACAGATACAAGGTTAGCAGAAACAAAAAAAGTGTTAAAAATTGAAAACTACACTTATGAAGAAAATTCGGAAATAATTGAAATCATCAGTGGAATTGATAATAAGAAAACAATTTATATAAAAACCTATGATGATAATCATAATCTTTTGAAAAACTACTGCAAAACAGATGGATATTTTATTGAATATGAGTATAACCGGAATAACCAAGTCGTATATTCAAAAGATAATGGTGGAGACGGACATGAATACTTTTACGAATATGACTCAAATGGCGATATGACATATTTTCATAGCACGATTGGTGGTGAACCATATTTAAATTACCATGCAGAATATGAAAATCATAAATTAGTTCATAGATATAGTCAGGCAGTACTTGGTGAACATCATGAATGGTGGACATATACAGATGACTTTAGAAAATGTACTTATAAAAATTCTCTAAAAGATGGAGTTACATATTATGAATATGATTCCCATGGAAATAAAATTTATGAAAAAAGTTATTTAGGTGAAAATTTTTATGCATATGATGATAACGGTAATTTAATTTCGAAGAAAACAATCTATGAAGATGGAAAGAACCATACGACAATTTATGAATATGACACTATGGGCAACAAAATCTCTGAAAAAGACGGTCTTTTTGATACTTATTATGAATATGAATTCTATGACAATGGTAAAATAAAAACTATAGTATCATATAGAAAATCATAACACCGTTTTCAAAGCCGATAAAAACTTTGACACCTCGTTATAAAGACTAAAAAAATCATATAGTTTTTTAGAAAATAAATGAATAACCGGTAGCCTATAATTTCAAAAGTTCTCTTTTCATCTTGATCTTTTAATGTGCGCACTTAGTAAATGCAGCGTCAGGCGATGAGAAATGGACAAGGGAAGAATTATGCTGTGTCTAAAATATTTATTGATAGTAGCTGCTGCTGCGAAAGACATAAAATAAAACTCATAACAGATATATGTTTCAACAGGAGTAGTCCGGTATATTTTTAATCTTCGCCAATATTAGAAAATTAATAATATTCTGATGATTTCAAATTGACAGTATGTCCTCGTACGTATTATAGTGGGCTGGGATGGCGAAAAAACAACTAACTTTTGCGTCTTCTTCAAGGTTGAAGCATTCAAGATAAGGGGAATTATATGCAAAAGCTTTACTTTTCTAAAATATTCGGAGTCGGCTGTATTATTGCGGCAATTATACTGGCGAGCAGCTGCGTATCACGTCCTGTTGAATATGATATACGAGCATTCGGTGCTGTTGGATCGGACGCCGATGTGTATATAGTTGCTCCGGTTATCGGGAATGAGTCACTTTTAAAAACTCTGTTTACCGCTTTTGTGCCGGAGAGAACCGCTTTGCAGTATTTGAACCGGACATCGGTACTGTATATCGGTGCAGACTACAGGATGCCGCCATCGGTAACCGTTGTTTCGAGCGGTTCTTATCCTGTCAGTTTGGGAGATTTGCTGTTTTCTAAAAAAGACGGTTGGGAAAAACGCCGCGCGGCAGCACTGAACAATCGCACCTATTATTCTTCTGCAACTGTGGATATAGTGGTTCAAGAAAAAATAGCCTTTATGTGCTTAGGCGACAATCAACGGGATTCGACAGCGTTTTTGCAGCGGATAGCCGAGCCTCAGTCCCTGATATTTCCGCCCCGATTTCAAGCCCTGAGTGAATCCGGTGGGGTAGGGGAAATCGGCTTATATGCCCGTTCGGGAGGCTCCGTAGTATCCGCTTTGTTAGGCTTAGAGGATATTGAACTGCCGATACGGTCGATAGAGCTTTATCTGAAAAAGGATATCAACTCAATGTATCGGTGTTCTGCGATATTTGAGGCAACAGACGCTCGCGCAGCTCTTGTTGTCCGGCTGCTTCTGAGTCATGGTCTGAATGGAGATTTTTCCGTTCAAGACTCTTCTATTTTTGTAGAAAATGCCGATATTACAGAAACAGAGCTCATTACAATGCTACGAGGTATAACTTCGGCTGCTAACATTGCGCAGCCTCGTTAACCGTCAAGTTTTCTACCGAAAACTTACTTATTGTACGCCATTTCTCATTTCATTTTGAAATGGCATAATGCATCGGTTCTCGAGAATTGATATTCTCTCAACCGTTGCATTTTGAAGAAGGTATAACTTCGGCTGCTAACATTGCGCAGCCTCGTTAGCCGTCAAGTTTTCTACCGAAAACTTACTTATTGTACGCCATTTCTCATTTCATTTTGAAATGGCATAATGCATCGGTTCTCGAGAATTGATATTCTCTCAACCGTTGCATTTTGAAGAAGGTATAACTTCGGCTGCTAATAGAGCATTTTAATTACTTGATTGATCTGTGGAGGGCTTATGCCTACGTATGACTATATGTGCGATTCTTGCGGAGCTTCTTTCGAGGTACAGCATAAAATGACCGATACGCCTGCTATAGTTTGTCCGCAATGCGGAGCATCTGCTCATCAAGTATTCTCGGCTGGTTTTGGATTAAATTTTACCGGTAAAGGTTTTTATCAAACCGATGCGCAAAAAACAGTAGCATCTACAGATGTGAAGAAGGCTGATGTGCAGGGTTCCTCTTCGCAAGGGAAAGACAAAACGGCTCATTCGTGCAGTAAAGGCTGCGGATGCTCAGGCGGCTGTTCGTGTTCAAGCTAAGTATATGAATAAACAACCTAAGTTTTTTTGTGAAAATTGTAATGCAGAAGTTCGTCGTGATGCAGTGATCTGTCCTCACTGTGGCCGTTTTTTTGCCTCCGTGCGGTGTCCCAGTTGCGGATTTACCGGAACACATAAAGAGTTTAAAGACGGATGCCCCTCATGCGGCTATGCGTTCACTCCTGATGAGCAAGAGAACAAAAAGAATAATACAAAAAAACTAAAAAAAAAGAAATTCCGTATTGTGCAATACGTCGGACATGAAGCCGATGCCCGCACCGACACCGACCCCTTACCTTTATGGGTATACGGGGTAGTCCTTTTACTGTGTGCCGCTCTCGCTATAATTTTCTTTCTCCTTTAACGAAATTTTATCTAAAATTTTGTACATTTCTTCAAACAGGCTGGCAAACGCATCAGGCAGAGTAGATAAAAAGCGCAGAATCATTGAGGCTGTGAAACCATTTGAACTGCGAGTGGTTCAACTCTAGTTGAATAGTTTCAATGATTCTGCGGGAAACACGAACATTGTACTTCCTTGTACAATATTCGTGTCAAGTTTTTCTAGCGAAAAACTTGCTGCTGATTAGTATCACCGCCGTCCGTGGCGGATATGAAAAAACGGCCTGATGCGATTACCCTGGAAGATGTGAAACTTTTGCTTGACTGTTAGCAATTTCGGTTCTATACTTATAGATAATATAAGTGAGGTAAAATGCGTATAGCTAAAGTTTTTAGTTCCATTTTTACCATAATATGATTGTTTGTTGAAACTTATTGAGGAGGAGTTTTATGAGCAAAGAAACCTTAAACCCGTTGGCGAATGCACAGGCACAAGTAAAAAAAGCGTGCGATGCTTTGGGAGCAGATCCCGCGGTATATGAATTATTGAAGGAACCGCAGCGGATAATCGAAATTTCCATTCCGGTAAAGATGGATAACGGTTCTATCAAAGTATTTAAGGGATATAGAGCTGCGCATAACGATGCGGTCGGCCCCTACAAGGGTGGTATTCGCTTCCATCAAAATGTCAATGCCGATGAAGTAAAAGCTCTTTCTATTTGGATGAGTATTAAATGTCAAGTAACCGGTATACCCTACGGTGGCGGAAAAGGCGGTATCACTGTTGATCCTTCCGAATTATCTCAGCGTGAGTTGGAGCAGTTGTCACGCGGCTGGGTACGCGGTTTGTATAAGTACCTCGGTGAAAAAGTAGATGTGCCTGCTCCGGACGTCAATACCAACGGCCAGATCATGGCGTGGATGCAGGATGAATACAATAAGCTGACCGGCGAGCAGACCATCGGCGTATTTACCGGTAAGCCGCTTACCTACGGTGGTTCCAAGGGAAGAAACGAGGCGACCGGCTTCGGTGTTGCCGTTATTATGCGTGAAGCCTGCAAAGCAATCGGTATGGATTTAAAGAAAGCAACCGTTGCCGTTCAGGGTTTCGGAAACGTCGGAAAGTTCACCGTTAAGAACATCATCAAGCTGGGTGGAAAAGTTGTCGCAGTTGCGGAATTCGACAAGAAAGAAGGTACCTACGCAACCTACAAAGAAAGTGGCTTTACTTTTGAAGAATTGAATGAGGCAAAGACAAAAGACGGCAGTTTACTCCATGTTCCCGGTGCAAAGAAAATTTCCCTCGATGACTTCTGGGCATTGAATGTCGATGTTATCAGTCCCTGCGCAATGGAAAATGCAATCAAAGAGCACGAAGCCAATCTGATCAAGGCAAAGCTGATCTGCGAAGGCGCAAACGGCCCCATTACGTTGGAAGCTGATGAGATCCTGTACAAGAAGGGAATCCTTGTTACTCCTGATATTCTGACCAATGCCGGCGGTGTTACCGTTTCTTACTTTGAATGGGTACAGAACCTCTACGGCTACTATTGGACGGAAAAAGAAGTTGAAGAGAAAGAAGAGCGCGCAATGATCGACGCATTCAACCCGATTTGGGCATTAAAGAAGGAAAAGAACGTTTCGTTCCGCCAAGCAACTTACATGAAATCCATCAAGAGAATTGATGAAGCAATGAAGGTAAGAGGCTGGTATTAATCCCGAACTTCATATCTGCCTGAAAATATATGAGAACCTCTAAAAACTTCCATTTTTAGAGGTTCCTATACGGTTTAGATAAAAGGGTTTAATCTACAAGGCGTATCGGTTCCTTAAAAAGAAGCCGATACGCCTTTTTTTATGCTAGGCATCCCCGCCATTACTGCAATACATCAACCAATCTATTGACAATACGTGTGATACGTGTAATAACGGTAGGCATGAAAGACAGAGACCTTTTAAAATTATTATTAAAAGACGGCTGGGAATTGGTATCAGTGAAAGGCAGCCATCACAAAATTAAGAAAGGTGAAAAAACTGAGATCCTTCCGGTACACGGTACGGACATCAAAAAAGGGCTTTTGTCTGCAATCTTGAAAAGAACCGGATTGGAGGTTAAAAGATGAAAATTATGTATCCTGCTATTTTTCATGCCGAAGCAGACGGCGGTTTTTGGGTGGAGTTTCCCGATCTGCCCGGCTGCTCCACTCAGGGTGATACTGAAACCGAAGTTTATGCGAATGCAGTTGAGGCGATGGAACTTTATTTGCAAGATGATTATACAATCGATACGTTACCCAAGGCATCCGCTGCAAGCAAAATTACAACGGATAAAAATAGTTTTGTATCGTTTATATGCGGTGAATTTAAAGTAAACGAAAAAGCGGTAAAGAAGACGTTGACACTTCCTGCCTGGCTGAATATTCAGGCAGAAAAAGCAGGCGTTAATTTCAGTCAAACGTTACAAGAGGCATTGTATAAGAAATTAGACCTCGTAATGTAGCAGTACCTGCAACTAACGGCGCGGTGCCCGTACCGGTTTAATTATCAATTAGCGCATTACCCATTACCCATTTTTTACTCCGCATCCCCGCCGTCGAGGTCGAGTTCTCCGTTGAAGGTTGTTTCCGAAGCGGGCGGCGCGATGTCTTCTTCATCCTCGCGTGCAACCACATCTAAGCCGATGAGCTGGTCGGGGCTTTCGATATCGAGGATTTTAACACCCTGCGCGGCGCGTCCCATCACGTTAATAGAGGAAACCTGTACTCGGATGGTTTTTCCCTGTCCGGTGATGCACACGATTTCGTCATCGCCAGCGACGGCAAGCAATCCGACCACCTCGCCGGTCTTTTCGGTAATGGTATACACCTTTTGCCCGCCGGTACCGCGCCCATGCGGAGAAAACTCGGAAAAGTCAACCCGCTTGCCGTAGCCGTTCTCGCTCATCACGAGGAGCTTGCCGCCGTTAATCCGAAGCGCGCCGGTCAGCTCATCCCCGCCGGACAGCCGAATACCGATTACCCCATGCGAAGCGCGTCCTTGGTCGCGTATTTCGGTTTCGGAAACGCGGAGCGCCTGGCCGTGCCGAGTTACCAGCATCAGCTCATCTTTACCGGTGGTAAGGATTGCGCTTACCAGCTTGTCCCCTTCATCCAGCTTAATGGCGATAATGCCGCGCGTTTTGGCATTCTGGAAGCTGTCGGTCTGTACCTTCTTTACGATGCCGCCCGCCGTCGCCATCAGCAGGTATGTGTCGCTACTAAACTCTTTTAAGGATACAATCGTGGTAATTTCCTCGTCGGAAGATACGGCGAGCAGCGACTTGATATGAGAACCGCGGCTTGTACGGCTCGCTTCGGGGATTTCGTGTACCTTAACCCAGTACGCCTTCCCCTCATTGGTGATAAACATGATGTAATCGTGCGTGGAAGCGGTAAAAATCTGGTCGATAAAGTCATCTTCAACCAAGGCTGCCGAATTGGAACCCTTGCCGCCGCGGTTCTGCCGCTTGTAGGCGGTAACCGGTACCCGCTTGATGTAGCCGAGGTTGGAAACCAGTACCACCATCTGCTCTTTTTTGATGAGGTCTTCGATGTTGATTTCTTCCACCTCGTCGCTGACAATATCGGTACGGCGGTCGTCGCCGAATTTTTCTGCAAGCTCATCGGTTTCCTGCTTAATGAGCGCAAGAATCTTTTCAGGATGCGCCAAGAGGTCTTTCAAATGTTCAATCAGCAGTTCAAGCTCCTGCAATTCCTTGCGGAGGTCTTCAATTTCGAGGCTGGTGAGGCGTTTGAGCTGCATATCAACGATGGCCTGCGCCTGTATGTCGTCAAACGAAAACCGCTCCATCAGCGCGTTCTTGGCGCTGGCCGTATCGCGGGAGCCGCGGATAATCTTAATCACCTCATCGATGTTGTCGATGGCGATGATAAGAGCGCGTAAAATATGGGCGCGCTCTTCAGCTTTTTTCAGGTCGAAGCGGACGCGGCGGGTAACAACCTCCTGCCGGTGCGCAACAAAGTAGCCGACCAGCTGTTTGAGCGTCAGCGTTTGCGGCCGCCCATCCACCAACGCAAGGTTAATAACGCCGAAGGAGGACTGCAGGGCTGTCTTGGAAAAGAGCTGATTCAGCACCACCTTTGCGATTGCTCCCCGCTTCAACTCGATAACCAGTCGTAAACCGGCGCGGTCTGAGGTTTCGTCATTGACTGCCGCAATCCCTTCTATCACTTTTTCACGGGCAAGTTCACCGATCTTCGCAACAAGCGCCGTGGTGTTTACCTGATAAGGCACTTCGGTAAAGATAATCGTTTCCTTGCCTTTTTTATCAACTTCGATATTGAACCTGCCACGGACTAAAATCTTCCCGCGTCCGGTTTTAAACGCCTGCCGGATGCCCTTTTTACCAAAGATAATGCCGCCGGTCGGAAAGTCCGGCCCTTTGATGTACTTGGCAAGCTCATCAATGGTAATGTCGGGATTGTCGATATAAGCGGACACCGCTTGAGCAATTTCGCGTAGGTTGTGCGGCGGCATATTGGTTGCCATACCGACGGCAATACCGCTTGAACCATTCGCCAATAGGAACGGAAATTTGCCCGGCAGAACGGTCGGCTCCTGCGTAGAATCATCAAAGTTCGGGATAAAATCAACGGTATCTTTTTTGATATCCTCTACCATCGACTCCGCAAGCCGCGCCATCTTTGCTTCCGTATAACGGTAGGCTGCAGGCGGGTCGCCTCCGATGGTACCGAAGTTTCCTTGCGGATGGATTACCGGATACCGGAGAGAAAAATCCTGCCCCAAACGGACAAGTGCATCATATACGGAGGCATCGCCGTGCGGGTGATAGCTTCCCAGTACATCACCGACAATCTTAGCGCATTTGCGCGTCGGCCCCGAATAGCGCAAGTTTTTCTCTTCCATTGAATAGAGGATTCTGCGGTGTACCGGCTTCAAGCCATCTCGCACATCAGGCAGCGCACGGCTCACAATAACCGACATTGAATAGTCTATATATGCACGTTTTACTTCAGTTTCAATCGGAATGGGGATTAACACCCCGCCTTCCGGCGTTTTTATCTCTTCCACGTTTTATGCTCCATTACACATCGAGATTCGCGTACACCGCATTTTCTTCGATAAATTTGCGGCGCGGCTCTACTTCTTCGCCCATCAGTGTGCTGAAAATCCGGTCAGCTTCTACCGCATCGGGCAGGGTTACCCGCATCATCTTGCGGCGGGCGGGATCCATCGTTGTCTCCCAGAGCTGCGTGCCGTCCATTTCACCCAAACCCTTGTATCGCTGCACCGCGGGGTTCACATTCCGCCCAATTTCATTCAAAATGCTGTCCCGCTCACTGTCGTCATACACGTACCATTCTTTCTTATTGTAGGAAATTTTATAGAGCGGCGGCATCGCGAGATACACATAGCCGTGCTCAATCAGTTCCGGCATATAGCGGAAAAAGAAGGTGAGTAAAAGCGTGCGGATATGGGAACCGTCCACGTCGGCATCCGCCATAATGATAATCTTGTGGTAGCGGATTTTATCAAGGTTAAAATCCTCACCGATGCCGGTACCGAGCGTTGCGATAATCGGCTGGAGTTTCTCGTTATTGAGTACCTTGTCGAGCCGAGTTTTTTCGACGTTCAGCATTTTTCCCCACAGCGGCAAAATTGCCTGCGTCTTGCTGTCGCGCCCCTTCTTTGCAGAACCGCCTGCAGAATCACCTTCCACAATGTAGACCTCGCATTTTTCCGGGTCTTTGGAAGAGCAGTCGGCAAGTTTCCCCGGCAGCCCGAAGCTGTCAAGGCCGCTTTTCCGGCGGGTCGCTTCTTTTGCCTTGCGAGCTGCGATACGGGCGGTTGCTTCACCGACTGCTTTTTCGAGGATTTTATCGATTTCGGTCGGATTTTGTTCAAAAAAGAGAGTGAGTTTTTCGTTAATGAAGGTGTCAACGATACTCCGCACATCGCTGTTGCCGAGCTTGGTCTTCGTCTGCCCTTCAAACTGAGGCTCGGGAACTTTGACCGATAGTACCGCCGTTAAACCGGCACGTACGTCTTCGCCCATCAACTTTTCTTCTTTTTCCATCTTTTTAGAAAGCTTGGCATTTTTCTTCAAGAATTCGTTCATCACGCGGGTGAGCGCCGTTTTAAAACCTTCGAGGTGGGTACCGCCCTCGCGCGTGTTAATATCGTTGACAAACGAAAGAACATTTTCTTTATAGCCGTCGTTGTACTGCATTGCCAGCTCGACAACGACATCGCTTTTTTCACCGTCGAAATAAATCGGTTCTTTGGGAAGCACCTGTTTACTTTCGTTCAGGTAGCGCACAAAGTGAGAAATACCGCCGTCAAAGGCAAAGGTTACTTCTTTCGGTGTGGAAAGCCGCTCGTCGCGTAGTGTGATGCTGATGGTATTATTCAAAAAGGCGAGTTCGCGGAGACGAACCGCCAGTACATCAAAGTTATAGGTGGTCGTTTCGGTAAAAATAGTCGGGTCGGCAGTCCAGCGGATGGTAGTGCCGCGCTTTTTCGTCTCTCCCCGTTTGGTAACCGGGCAGAGCGGTTCGCCGAGTGCAAATTTTTGCACATATTCAAAGCCATCCCTGCAAACAATCGCTTCCATATTGGTGGAAAGCGCGTTTACAACAGAAACACCGACACCATGCAAACCGCCGGAAACCTTGTACGAACCCTTGTCGAATTTGCCGCCTGCATGGAGCCGCGTCAAAACCAACTCCAGCGCACTTACGCCCTCTTCTGGGTGAATATCGACGGGAATACCGCGTCCGTTATCTTCTACTCTGACGGTATCGTTTTTTTCCAATACGACCAAAATGGTATCGCAATAGCCCGCCATCGCTTCGTCGATACAGTTGTCGACGACTTCGTACACCAAATGATGCAGCCCGTCAGGACCGGTAGAGCCGATATACATTCCGGGGCGTTTGCGGACGGCGTCCAGCCCCTTTAAAACCGTAATATTTTCCGCTGAATATGAAGGCGTTGTCATGCACTATCCTTAGAGAATAAAATGAAGGGGACCGATAAAAGGGTGATTTTTAGCGGTATCCTATGAATTATGGGGAGCTATAATGGTGATAATAATGGAAGCTCCTATTCTTTATGAAAATCGGGCTATTATACTATTATTAGTGGAAAAAGTAAAGGCAGCAGAAAATTGACAGGCGGCAGAAAATTGAGCGTTTATCCTTCCATGCATGAATAAGTCGTACTATTTTAACGTACCGGCAAAAAGTTTGAGGTACCGATCCACCTGATACCCCGATCTATGAATTGCCGCAGAAAATTCCGCATCAAACCGGCAATACTTTTCTACCGAATCAACAGTTTTCTTCATACATTCAACTTGTTTAGCCGGCCGTGCCGCAGAAAGAAAGAGCATCGCTGCCATATCATCGGCAAGCAATTCAGCTGCTTCACGATTAAACCACTTAATTCCGTCCCATTCGTGAATACCAAGGCGAATAATAACATTGGGATCCTGCACCATCCGGCTGACAATACCGGTTCTGCGGATAGATTTCTTTCCACGGGCATTGTGCACATAATAGAGGTACTTCACCGTATCAGCTTTATTTTCAATAGGATCGATATCAAATCCTCTTGAACGAACCAATGCTGTAAGTTTTTCTTCGAGGTGTAGAAAGGCGTAGAGCCTTCCGATATTTTCTTCCATCTTGTAATAAATGGCAATATCTTCAACCGACATAAGGAACACCGAACCGAACGATACAAAAAGCTGCGAAGCCGTTCCACACATTTTGTGAATAAATACGGTTACGGCAGGGGTCATCGCAGTCAACGGCATTTCTCGTATCAGCAAACCGGAAGCCGATAGGAGGAGGCGGTACATACGTGCCTTGAACAGAGTTGACAACTGCTTTATGGATGTTTTAACTGTCGGCACTTTCTCTTCGAGGAATTGTGCAGTTTGCTCGCTGCGATACGTTTCTTCTAAAGCAGTCAAAAAAGCGACGGCTAACGGTTCAAGCTTGTTGATAAACGAATGTATTTTTGACTCTGTTTCATGCGGACTTTCAGTATGCTTACAATCCTTTACCAGTTGAATACAGTCTTGCAACATCTCTTTTGACATACACGCAGCGAGTGCATCATAGAGCTTCTTAAACTTGATCTCATTGATTCCCATCCCAACATCGGCAATACCGTTGCCGTTAAGCTTTTCGTACAGTTGCCGATATTGCTCATCTTGAGTGTCGGTTACCTCATAGATGTTCAAAAATACTTGCGTTTCAAAACCATTTAGAACGGCGAACAAACCGCGCTCCGCAATCTCGCTGTTTTTTCTGATAAACCATAATTTTGAATGTTGCTCCTGAAAAATGACAAACCGGCTCGAGGTAATTGTCAGCAGTAACCCTTGTGCAAGCGCCCGCTGTACCAACTGTTTTTCATCACCGGAACCTTTAACGGCATAAGCGACGGACATATTAATCCAGCCTGCAGTCTGTTCATATTTGTTGTTGTAGAGGATGAGGGAGCGGGAATCGCCGTACACATTAGACCACGCAAAGACATTCTCGTTCACCTGCCCATCTGTCCGGAAATCATAGAGTAGGAAATTTTCTACGCCGGAGAACAAACGGCGCTGCCTCATCAGTGGGAAAATTTCCCGTTGGTGCCGCTCTACGAGGCCGGTGTTCACCTGCTCATTATAATACGCACGACGGTATTCCATACCGTATTTTTCTTCAAAGCCTTCAATTTGCCCGTGTCCGAACATCGGCAGCCCCGGCATTGCAACCAACATGGTACAGACGCCGAAATACTTATCATCTCGACCGAACTGTGCAACGGCGGTTTCCTCATCAGGATTGTTCATAAAATTGACATAGCGCTTTAATATTTGCGGGTCAAACTCGAGGGTATTCTTGATAGTCAGCCGATACTGGGCGTTATCCTCCCGCTTGAGCATATTCATAAATGCGGAATTATAGACGCGGTGCATTCCGAGTGTGCGGACAAAATACCCTTCCATCATCCAAAAGGCTTCGGCTAATAAAAGGGTATCGGGAGCTTCAACCGCACAGCGGTCTACTACCTCGCGCCAAAATTCTTCGGGGAGCCGCTTTTGAAACTCCTCCGTAGAAAGCGCAAAGCGGGAACGGCTCGCAATATCTCCTCCTCTTCCCGGCTCGGGATACCACAGCCGTCGGATGTGCTTCTTTGCCAGCACCATCGCCGCATCAAATCGAATAATCGGGAAATTCCGAGCAACGTGCAAAATTTTCCGAATAACCTCCTCGCGGGCTTCAGGATTGAGGAAGTCAATTTGAGCGGTATCGTTCCACGGCAGACCCGTACCATCGTTCCCGTGATAAATGTATCGGGTATCGCCGGCATGGTGATCAACCCGTTTAAACACTACTGCGCAATCTGTTTTGGAATAGTAATGATTTTCCAGGTAAATCCCGATACGGGAATCACGGGAAAGGTTTTCCCCGTCAAAATTATAGCTCGGAAACGGACTTTCGCGAGTTTGCATAAAAAGATCCGGCCGCTCCATCACCCACTTTGAATCTATGCCGGTATGATTCGGCACCATATCGGCAGCAAGCCGAATGCCCAGCGCGCCGGTGCGACTACGCAGATTTTCGAGCGCTTCCCATCCGCCGATATCTCCGGCTATCTCATAATCCGTCAAACTGTAGGCGCTCGCTGCCGCCTCTTGGTTCCCGCATATCTGCTTAATCCGCGCACTTGCAGGGGAACGTTCCCATACTCCGATAAGCCACAACGCATTAAAGCCCGCTTCTGCAAGAAAATTAAGCTCCTCATCGGGAATTTGATCAAGGCGAGTGATAGCCCGCTGATACTTTTTACTAAGTTGGTCCAGCCACACCAGCGTGCTTTTTGCAATCATTACGACATTCGGCATCCAGTCACGGTCGGCAGTGAACCGTTCATATTCCTGTGTCAGTTCTTCAAAATGATAGGCATCATGCGTGCCGCCTCCACCGCCGCCCTGCCATGCAGATTTCTCCTCTTCTGAAAGGATATCCTGACTTGTTAAGAGTCTGCCGATAAATTCGCCAAGCAAATCAAGCCAATGCTTTTTGATATATTCAAGCTGTCCTTTCAAACTGAACGGCGCATAAGAAACGGGAGCTTTAAGCAGCGAAATCAGATCAACTTTTTCAGGACCGAATACCTCGTTCCGGAACGACCAGTCGCGAAGGCTATCCCAGAAACAGTTGTATGAAGGGTGTGCCGACAGCTGTTCATCGGTAAAAAGAGGATAAAAAGGTTGGAATGCAGGATTTTCATTTGCAAGCTTACAAAGAATTAATTCTTCAAACGCACGGTATTTATTTTCAATGCCCGATACCGGATCGATATTGCGGAACCAATCTTCGGCGGTCATAGTCCCGCCGTACACCTCCGCAGGAGGAAATTCGGTACAAAATTCGAGTAATAAATCGTCGAGGTCGGGCAAGTGTTCCTTTGCAAGCTCCGCTTGCACAAAGTCATACCCACTGCTAAAAAAATCAGCACGCACATCCCGCCGGTACAGTCGACACATATAATGGAATATTTCATCAATCAACCCCATCGCATTCAGCTGACCTGCTTTTAAATACTGCTCGGCACGTACCGGCATCCCGAATGCACCTGATTCCACGACCTCGTTATACTGGAAAGTAAACACATAAATATCATTAATATTTCGTATTATGACGTTTCCGGTCGATGAAAAGAGTGCTTTTGAAAAATGGCATTTTGTACGTACATCGCGATGGATATGGAATTCCATAGTTTGGAGAAAGCTATCGGCATACACTTTTTGCATAAAATATCCTCGTATGTGCTAATTATATGCCGAAAATCCGATATTGTGAAGCTAGGCTAGCGTTTTTCGCTATCATAGGATATACTGACATCGCATTATCTTGCAGGAGGTTTTACTATGGACAAGCAAAAAATAGAACGGATGCACACCGGAAAGGGATTCATCGCGGCTTTGGATCAGAGCGGTGGCAGTACGCCTAAGGCTCTGGCCGGATACGGTATCGGAAAAGACGCCTATTCAAATGAAAAAGAGATGTTTGATATGGTGCATGCCATGCGCACGCGGATTATCACCAGTAAAGAATTTGACAAAAAGCATATACTCGGTGCTATCCTTTTTGAGCAAACAATGGATCGTGATATAGAGGGTATTCCTACGGCAGACT
This sequence comes from Treponema sp. OMZ 803, assembly GCF_024181165.1. Taxonomy (NCBI): domain Bacteria; kingdom Pseudomonadati; phylum Spirochaetota; class Spirochaetia; order Treponematales; family Treponemataceae; genus Treponema; species Treponema sp. OMZ 803. Next base: position 939,223 of record NZ_CP051195.1, read on the forward strand.
ATCTGTGGGATAAGCGCGGCGTTTTACCGTTTCTAAAGGTTGATAAAGGACTTGCAGACTTAGCCGAAGGTGTTCAGCTGATGAAGCCGATGCCCGATTTGGAAGCATTGCTGCAACGTGCCGTACAGAAGCATATCTTCGGGACAAAGATGCGCTCGGTTATAAAGGAAGCAAATCCTGCCGGTATCAAAAAAGTTATCGATCAGCAGTTTGAAATCGGTCTGCAAATTGCAAAGCACGGATTAGTACCGATTATCGAACCGGAAGTAGATATTCACAGCCCCGATAAATCAAAGTGTGAAGATATCCTAAAAAAAGAAATTCGCGAACACATTGCAAAATTGCCGAAGGATGTGTTGATTATGCTCAAGCTGAGCATCCCGACACAGGCAGACCTGTACAAAGAATTTATCGACAATCCGCAAGTTGTACGCGTTGTTGCGCTTTCGGGCGGGTACAGTAGAGAGGAAGCCAATGCGTTGCTGGCAAAAAACCACGGTATGATCGCCAGCTTCTCCCGTGCCCTCGCAGAAGATTTACGTGCACAGCAGTCGCAAGAAGAATTCGACAAAACCCTTGCCGCTGCAATTAAGAGCATTTACGACGCTTCGATTACATAGTCGACCTGCCCCACAACTAATTCATAGGCATCTCTAAGAACTTGTTTTTTAGAAAAGAAGCAAAAATCTTTTCTATACAAAAGGAGCATATATGAAGGTCGGTTTCGGATGCGATCATGCATCGGTTGTGTTAAAACATATTTTGATGGAACATGTGCAGAACAAAGGGTGGGACGCAATCTTTCATGCTGTGTTAAACTCAATTATGTGAACTTGTAAAAGCTGTTTCTTTCTATTATTACATTGCGCAATTACTCAGGAGGATGAGATGTTTAATTTTGTTTTTGATGTACCGGTAAAGATACTGTTCGGAAAAGGCAGTGCTGAAGGACTTGCCGATGAGATATTAAAATACGGTAATAGAGTACTGCTCTGCTACGGAGGCGGGAGTATCAAGAAAATTGGGCTTTACGATACGATAACGGAGCAATTAAAATCAAAGGGCATCTTTTATGCGGAACTGTCAGGTATTTCTCCCAACCCGCGGATAGAAGAGGTTGAAAAAGGCATCGCGCTGGTACGAGAACACAAGCTTAATTTTATCCTTCCGATCGGTGGCGGAAGCTCTATCGATTGTGCTAAAGCGATCGCTGCCGGTGCGCACTATAACGGTGACCCATGGGACATTATCACGCGGAAGGTCTCTGTTACGGAAGCGATCCCGCTCGGTACGGTTTTGACTCTTGCAGCGACGGGGTCCGAAATGAACTGTGGCGCCGTTATTACCAACTTTAAAACGAAGGAAAAGCTCGGCTTTGAAATTCCGCTTTTGATGCCGAAATTTTCCGTGATGGATCCATGCTACACGTTCTCGGTACCCAAAAAGCATACGGCCGCCGGCACTGCGGATATTATGAGCCATACGTTTGAAAGTTATTTTTCGTTGGACGACGGGGCTTACTTGCAAGACCGGTTCGCCGAAGCGGTACTGAAAACCTGTATCCACTACGGCCCCATTGCGTTGAAGGAACCCGATAATTATGACGCTCGCGCCAATTTGATGTGGGCGGGAACATGGGCGATAAACGGTTTGTTGGGGTGCGGAAAGATGACGATGTGGTCGGCTCACCCGATGGAGCATGAGCTGAGCGCTTTTTACGACATTACGCACGGGGTAGGGCTTGCAATCCTAACCCCTCATTGGATGCGGCATGTACTGAACGACAATACCGTGCATAAGCTTGCCGAGTACGGCGTCAATGTGTGGGGCTTGCCCGCAGACGCGGATGTCTATAAAACGGCAAACGCCGCTATTGATAAGACATCGGAATTTTTTGCATCGCTCGGTATCCCGATGACGCTGCGTGAAGTCGGTATCGGCGAAGAGCATCTTAAAGAGATGGCGGAAGCGGCTGTGATGCACCGGAGCCGCAGCGGAAAAATCCGCGGCTTCCAAACCTTAACGGCAGCCGATGTCCTTGCAATTTATAAAGCTGCGCTGTAAACAAGCTTGAGAATGATTAGAAAAGCCTCTAAAAACTGATTCGCAGTCCGCAGAGCGGACAACTTAATGAATTTCTTTACAGAACAAGCCGGTAGGTTTGCAGTTTTTAGAGGTTCCCATGTGAAATCAAAATGAAAAAGCATAGTTTTTTTTTCTTGTTGGCGCTGCTGCTTGTCTCTTGTAGGCCTGACATCAGAAAGGAAGGCCGTACTGTGTTTGCGCTCGGAACCGTATGCAGTATCCAACTGTTTACCGAAAAGCCTCAGACGGAAGTTGAATTGGTACTGCAGACATGCATTCTTCGGCTTGAAGAATTGGAGCGACATTTAAGTGCAAATGCCGAATCCTCCACGCTTATCGATATCAATAAGGCGTCTGGCGTGTCTGCGGTTAATGTACCGGCGGATATATACCCGTTGTTTGCGCGCGCCGTATTTTTTGCCGAAAAGACGGACGGCGCATTTAATCCCGCTATCGGCGGCGTGGTCAAGCTCTGGAATATCGGTTTTGAAAATGCACGGAAGCCGGAAGATCGGGATATTCAGGTGGCGCTTTCCCGCACCGATTACAAGGATGTACAGCTGGCCGGTACGGCGGTCTTTCTTAAGAAAGAAGGAATGAAGCTTGACTTAGGGGCGATTGCAAAAGGATTCGCTGCCGACGAGCTTACCCGTATTGTAAAGCAGGCTGGGATTATGCACGCTGTGATCGATATCGGTGGTACGATTTCTGCTGTGGGTGTTCGACCGGATGGAAAGCGCTGGAATATCGGTATCCGCGATCCGCGTATCCGGCAGGGACAGCCGATTATCTCCGCCCCGATTGAAAACCGCAGTATTTCCACCTCCGGTAGCTATGAGCGATATTTTGAGCAGGGCGGCATCCGTTATCATCATATTATCGATCCCGCAACGGGGTATCCGGTGCAGAGTAATATGATAGCAGTATCCGTTTTTGCCGATTCTGCAACCGATGCGGATGCTTTGTCGACGGCGTGCTTTGTACTGGGGTATAAGAAAGCTATCAAACTGCTTGACGAACTCCCCAATACGGAGGCGCTTTTTATCTTTGACGATAACAGCGTCCGTACGACTGGGAATCTTAAAAAAAATATCATGATTTTAAATTCTGCATTCCAGTTTACAGATACGGAGTCACTATGAAAACTATAAGACAAAATACCCGCTTGCAAGCTATTCTACAGGCGACAACTCTTTTCGGTTTCGCTTTGTATTTTACCGGTGCAGTTATTTCCGGGGCGGCATACCGCTATGTGCACGAACGGCATATACCCATGCTGTTGTTTTCAGCAGTGGTATTTTTTCTTATCGGTATGCTCAAGCTTAAGAAAGTGATGCAGGAATCGCATTGGCGTACTTCATTGTTTAATAATGGATATACCGGTGTTTTGGGTTATTCCGGAAAGGATGCTCGAAGCGCGCGTGCAGGTGTTTTCAGTATTGTCGTTTTTGCAGTTGCTTTGGTCGGCATGTCGGCGTCTTCGGGAATAGCGGTACGCTTTTCTCAATTTGCATATAGTAATTCGCTGGGCGGGCAGCCTTCGCCTGTTTCCGATCCGCCTTTTGCAGCCGATGCATTTTCTGCCGGAGAATATTCCGCCGCTCCACCGAGCGATGCTGTATCTGATCCTGCATCGACTGTTAGGGTTTCCGGTACGTCGACTACGGCCGGGGCGGAACCGAATATGAAGACTGCGGACAGTGGCATCGTCATGGATAGCGATACTTTTACGCAATGGCTCACAGAGTTGTATACAAAGCCTGATGCATGGGTTGGGAAGAAAATAACAGCGACAGGTTCAGTGTGGAAGGATGGAGAATTGTTTGAAAAGAATGAGTTCGCCTTAGCCCGTATGATGATGATATGCTGCGCTGCCGATATGCAGCCGGTTGGTATCCTTGCACAATGGAGCGATGTTCAGACACTTATCGACGGCGAATGGATTGAAGTTTCCGGTACGCTGTCGAAAAAGCCATATAAGAATAGTTTTGATCCGCTTATTATTGTAGAAACAATAAAAAAGGTAAATCAGCCGCAGCGAGAGTATATTTATCCGTAGATGTGTATTTTTTAAAGCTGTACACGGGCGAGACCTTCCGCCGCCTCTTTATAGTCTTTCCGTATATTAAGTGCCCGTTGGAATGCGTCCCGCGCGCTTTGTTTATAGCCTGTCTGTTCGCGGGCGAGACCGAGCCGATACCACCACAGCGAATTGGACGGTTCCAAATGCACTGCTGCAGAGTAGGCAATGTCAGCTTTTTGATAACGTTTTGTCAAGCGGTAAATGTCGCCGACATAAAAGTAGGCAACGCTTGCGCGCTCTCCTGTCGGAGCCATATCGATATACCGTTCCATTTGGCGGAGAGATTCTTTATAATCGTTTAGATAAAAGTAGGCCTCGCCTAATGTTTCGATAATGCGCACATCCGATGCGATTTTAAGTGCCTCGTTGCAAACGGTTACCGTCTCACGGTATCTATGAAGGCGGAATAGTGACCATGTATAGACGGTGTAGGACTCCATATTGCGCGGGTTTTGGCGGAGTTCGGCAAGGCATACATCGACTGCCGCCATATATGACGTTTTTGCTTCCTCCGTTCTTCCCGCACTATCCAAGCTGCGGCCGGTACGGTATAATTTCAGTGCGTCTGCCTTTTCTTGTGCATAGGTCGCTCCCGATACGCATATTAATATCGCAAAGATCACCATCGTGCGTTTTATAAAATTATACATTTTCTGTTGTGCGCTCATTTTATCAACCTCTCTTTCGTAGGGGATGCCTAACATCTCAGGCAAGTTTTAGAAATTTCCATGCCATGCATCGTTGAACCGCAGTTAAATAATATAATAGAAAGCCTCTAAAAAGTAGTCCTTTCAGAGGCTTGTAATTACATTCCTAGAATGCCGCGACGACTTCTCCGTTAGGATATTTTTCCGTAATATACTTACGTACTTTATCGCTTTGCAGCGCTTTTATCAATGCTTTGATGCGCGGATCGTTCTCATTTCCCTGTTTAACCGAAATAACGTTGGCATAGGGGGAGTCTTTTCCTTCAACAAGCAGACCATCTTTTGCTGCGGAAAGACCTGCCGGAATAGCATAGTTTCCGTTGATAACGGCTCCTTCAACATCTGCAAGCACGCGCGGGAGTGTGGCTGCTTCAATTTCCTTAAACTGTAAGTTGTAGGGGTTTTCAGTAATGTCTTGCGGGGTAGCTGCTAAGCCTGCGCCCTCGCGCAAAGTGATAATATGTGCGGACTCAAGCAATAACAATGCACGCGCTTCGTTTGTCGGGTCATTCGGAATGGCAATGGTATCGCCGCTTTTAAATTCGGAGAGGTTCCCGTATTTTTTTGAATACAGCGCAAGCGGTTCAATATGAACGGTTCCTACACTGACTAGGTGGTACCCATGCTCCTTATTAAAAGTATCCATATAGGGAACGTGTTGGAAGAAGTTTGCGAATTGTTCGCCCGTTTCGACCGCATCGTTGGGGGTTACATAGTCGGTAAACTCGGTAACCTTGAGCGTAATATTTTCTTTTGCAAGGTCATCCGTTACAAGCTCCAAGAGTGCTTTATGGGGTTCCGGACTTGCAGCGACAGTTAAAACATTTTGACTGTCTTCTTTTTTCACGCAGGAAACCGATAAGCTTGCGCAAAGAATTGCACTAAGCAGAAATGCGAGTAGTTTTTTCATAAACTAGTCTCCTTTCCATTGGAATGAACGGTAGATTACTATATATCTTTAAGCTCTGTCTAGGGCTGTCCAAAAGGGAATATATTAGGGAACTCCGAAAAATTTTAGTAGGGTGCCTTTAGGTTAAGCGGTAAAAGCCGCCGTTGTTAAAAAGGAATGCACAAAGAGAGAAAAATCTTGCAGAAACCCGATATTTCGATTATTATCTATAATATAATTGATACAGATACCTGTTAACTTTGGAGGAAAAATAATGACGATAGATACGCTTAAACATACAGAGGCTCGTAAATGGGTTGATGAGGTAACCGCGCTGTGTACACCGGATAGCGTATATGTGTGTGACGGTTCAGCAGCAGAATATGATCGACTGATGAAAAAATTGGTCGATGTAAAGTTGGCAACTCCTTTAAAGAAACGAAAAAACAGCTTTTTATTTCGCTCGGATCCTTCCGATGTTGCTCGTGTGGAAAGCCGAACGTTTATTGCTTCAAAAAAAGAAGAAGATGCCGGCCCTACAAACCACTGGACTGACCCTGTTGAGCTCAAAAAAACGATGAGCGCGCTGTACAATGGTTGCATGAAGGGACGTACTCTGTATGTTATCCCCTTTTCGATGGGTCCCGTAGGTTCCGACATTGCAAAAATCGGTATTGAAATTACCGACTCCGAGTACGTTGTCTGCAATATGCACATTATGACACGGGTAGGCACAAAAGTGCTCGAGGCGCTCGGCTCCGACGGTGCATTTGTTCCATGTCTGCACTCGGTCGGGAAGCCGCTTGAAGCGGGTAAAACCGATAACGGTGTGTGGCCCTGCGCTCCGCTGGAGCATAAATATATTTCTCACTTTCCGGAAGAGCGGCTGGTCTGGTCGTACGGTTCAGGTTACGGCGGAAACGCATTGTTGGGTAAAAAGTGCTTTGCGCTGCGTATTGCTTCCGTGCTTGCACGGGACGAAGGTTGGCTTGCCGAGCACATGCTTATTTTAAAAATTACCAATCCGGAAGGAAAATCAAAATATATTACCGGCGCCTTTCCCTCTGCATGCGGCAAAACGAATCTCGCGATGCTCATTCCAACCATTCCCGGATGGAAGGTTGAAACGGTTGGCGACGACATCGCATGGATGAAGTTCGGTAAGGATGGTCGCTTGTATGCCATTAACCCCGAAGCGGGCTTCTTCGGCGTAGCGCCGGGAACTTCCGACCAATCGAATAAAAATGCAATGGAATCAATAAAAGAAAACACCATCTTTACCAACTGCGCATTGACGGAAGACGGAGATATATGGTGGGAACAGATCGGACATCCTGCAAAGGGAAAACTGGTGGACTGGAAAGGTAATACCCGCGATGCGCTGCCGACGGATAAAAGCCCGAAAGGCGAAGAATTTGCGCACCCGAATGCTCGCTTTACCGCGCCTGCTAGGCAGTGTCCGGCAATTGCGGATGAATGGGAAGATCCCAAAGGCGTGCCCATTTCTGCATTCCTATTCGGCGGCCGCCGTCCGAGTACTATCCCGCTGGTACACCAATCCCGCGATTGGAACCACGGCGTATTTCTCGGCTCGATTGTCGGCTCGGAAATTACCGCCGCAGCGCTCGATTTAAAAGTCGGCAGTATCCGCCGCGACCCGTTCGCCATGCTCCCGTTCTGCGGGTACAACATGGGCGACTACTTTCAACATTGGATCAACATCGGTAAAAAATCGACGGCGGACAAATTACCCAAGATTTTCTACGTCAACTGGTTCCGCAAGGACTTAAACGGTAACTTTATTTGGCCCGGCTATGGGGAAAACAGCCGCGTACTCGCGTGGATATTCGACCGCTGCGACGGTAAAGATAATGCCGTAGAGACCGCTATCGGCTGGATGCCCAAAGAGGGAGCAATCAATACCGGAGGTCTCAATGTGTCGAAGGAACAAATGAAAGAAATCCTTTCGGTAGATGCTGAAGGCTGGAAAAAAGAAATTGCAGATATTCGAGAGAATCACTATCCGAAATTCGGCAATAGGCTGCCCAAAGAACTTACCGAGGCCTTAAATACGCTGGAAAAACGGCTCGGCTAATTATACCGGAATATTGTCGAGCGTTTCTATTTCGAAAGCTGCCACGTGAATTTAATCGAGTTTTTTAACGTCCTGTATTTATTTTGTGAAACTGCCGCTTAAAGGAGGAACCGCAATGCAAATTTTTGATACCCATGCCCACATCGGATTGCTATACAACGATCCTCTTGCGCAGCTGCGCGCTATCCAAGAAGCCAAACGTGCATCCGTGACCAGGATACTCAGTATTTGTAACAGCCTGCATGACTTTTATTCGGTATATGAAACGCTCAAAACCGAACAGTCGGTGTATTATGCTATCGGCGTGTCTCCGTCAGAAGTGGTGGCACCGGGGAGAGACTGGGCTATTCAAGTTGAAAAAGGTCTTCAATTGCCCGGCGTTATTGCCGTCGGAGAAACAGGACTTGATTACTACAAAAAGTACGGGGATCAGCGTTCTCAGATTGAGCTGTTTATTACGCAGCTGGAGATTGCTTCAAAGGCAAAAAAACCGGTTGTTATCCATAATCGGAATGCAGGTAAGGATGTGTTGAATATCCTTTCCGAGCGGATGCCCGAAGCAGGCGGTATCCTGCATTGCTATTCCGAAGACGCCGAGTTTGCGCGGCTAGCACTAAAGCTGCCGCTCTATTTCTCGTTTGCGGGTAATCTTACATACCGGAATGCTCGTAATCTGCACGAAACGGTACAAACGCTGCCGCTTGACCGTATATTGGTTGAGTCCGAAAGCCCGTTTATACCGCCTGCACCGTATCGGAAAGAACGCAATATGCCGGCGAACACTGTTGCTACGGTTGAATTTATGGCCAAACTGTTAAAAATGGATATAGAAACATTGGCGGCTCAGTTGTGGAAGAATAGTTGTAAAGCATTTAATTTGCCGGAATGAGTGAATTGGATGTGCGAGAATTAAATACAATGGAGACTGATAGCCAACTTTACCGGCCGGTAACGATAGGGAATTTAACGCTTCCCGGAAATATTTTTTTGGCGCCGGTTGCGGGTTATTCCGACAGGAGTTTCCGTTCTATTTGTGTTGATTGGGGTGCGGATTTTACCTATACTGAGATGGTTTCATCGGAAGCGTACATCCGTAGTTCGGCGAAAACGGAAAAGCTTATTACTCGTGCGCATAACGAGCGGCGGTATGCGGTACAGATATTCGGGGCAAATCCCGATTTTATGGCAGGGACGGCAGTGCGGATCATCGAACGCTACCACCCTGAATGTATCGACATTAATGCCGGATGCCCTATGCCGAAGATCACTAAAACAGGGGCGGGTTCCGCACTGATGCGGAATCCGGAAAAGCTCTACGCGGTGGTTAAGGCTGTTAAGGACGCAGTAGAGCAAACCGGAGTTGCCGTCCCGGTAACGGTAAAGATACGTTCCGGCTGGTCGCAAACCGAGCTTACTTGGAAGGAGGCCGCAATAGCCGCAGTTGAAGCAGGTGCTGCAGCTCTAACCATTCATCCTCGTACCTGTGCGCAGTGCTACAGCGGAACGGCAAATTGGGATATCACGGCACAGCTTGTGCGGATGATGCGGGGAAAAGTCCCCGTATTCGGATCCGGCGATTTATTCAGCCCTCAGGCCGCGTACGATATGCTTGTGTCGACCGGATGCATAGGTGTTATGTTTGCACGCGGAGCTATGGGTAATCCCTTTATCTTCCGGCAAACACGGGAGCTATTGCAAACCGGTGCTTATTCCGAAATAACTCCTGCGGATAAAATTGAGACGGCAAAAAAAGAACTCATGATGCTGTGTGAAGAAGCCGGAGAGCAGACTGCCTGCCGCGAAATGCGCAAGCGATTTGCCGCTTATACTAAGGGAATTGTAGGCGGAGCAAAGCTCCGCGAACAGCTGGTGCAGGCAAGTTCCATACAGGACTATGAAAGGATTTTAAAGAACTTCTCATTGCAGGCGGTGTATCCGCATACCGATAACAATAGGTGAGGATTATTATGTTTGATTTTATCAATACTCTTATTACGTTAATAAAGGATTTTTTTGAAGGTCTCTTTTTTTCCTCATCACCGGAGTATCAAAAGAAGCGGCAACTTAAAGGGTATGCTGCAGAACTCAAAAAGCTGAATCCGCCGTTATACCATACCGGAAAAATACTACTCCCGGCGTTCGGGTCACTATTGTATCAGCTTTATCATTTTTTACAACCGATAAAAGTTATTCTGGACAAGACTGTTAATTCCCCTGATATACGCGCAGCCGAGAAATATCAGGATCTATTTTTTGAAGCGATATTGTCCGAAGAGCAGGTAAAACAACACCGGAGTTTTACCTTCCAGGCACGGAGCCTGCTCTTATCAAAGTGTAAAAATTATCAGGAAACGGAACATACACTACAAGAACAAATACACAGCTTTAAAAACTTTATACGTCTTTTCCATACGCCTGCGTTTAAAACTCGTGAGCAGGAATTGATAAAACTTTTTTTCCTTTCCGATCTATGCGATTTCGATTACGCGTCTTTTCTCAGTCAATTTAATAACAATTTGCAACTAAATACGGCTGGACCGGCATCGATTTCTCAGGATAATTTTGAAGAAGTATTTGCCGGCGATGTGATAAAGAATTTGTTGGACTTCCAATTTATCGTACGGCATGTTTCTATTACGCAGACGACAATCAACGATGTCATTTTTCTGGCGCGGAGTTTAGGGAATTTTACCGACGAGACAGGAGTAAAACTGGAAAAAACGCTGAATATGGTCGAAAATCTTCTCGCAAATCAGCTGAAGCGGACAACGATACCGATAATGTTGAAATTGATTAAAGAAGATCCCAATTTTAAAGAAAAGGTAACCGTTTCCGAATCAAAACCTCTGCAGGAGTATATTGATCGAAGTAGTGAGATTTTCCAAGCAGATTCAAAACGCCTATTAAAAATCACCAAAGAAAATAATATAACAGGCTTAATAGAAAAATGCTTCGGTAGTGGTCAGTTGAAACCGTTGGAAGGATATAATGATACAGTTAATGACGCTATTCAAAATCTTTCACCGATTTCCTTTGATTGGGTTAAACCGATACAATTATTAAAAGCGTTTACCGAAATGTATTTTGAAGCGCACTACAAAACTTTTTTAAAATCTCTGTTGATTGAAGGCTTTTTTGTGAACAAACAGGTCGAAGGGCAATATGCGGCAATTTATCGTTCCTGCGAAATGCTATCGAGTAAAATAGCTAATTTTGAACAGCTTTTTAAGCCGAAGGGGCAATGTAATCTCCTTGAAATTCAAGGTTATATTGCAGAGATTGAGAAAGGTAAAGATATGAAAAAACAGTTGCAGAAAATCGTTGATATTGCAAATATGCAGGCAAAGACTATCGTACAAAACGGAAGTAAATCCTATGCCGATCTGTATATTTTTACCGAACACTTGCTGGAGGATATAAAAGCGCCTACCTCCGAATTGATTACAAACATAAAAGCTCTTGTCGTCAGTTCTAAAAATAAGGAATCCTTTATTCGTTTGGAACAGGATCGGCACATCTTTGCTATGTTCCTTGAAATAATGAAAAACTATGCGGTATTCGGTTCTATAGAAAAAGGGAAACCGGGAGCGCCTATTCCTACTGCCGCACCGAATGCAGGGGCTGCGGTAAAACCGATGCAGAAATAATGTTTAAACATTTAGTACCGAAAAATTATTAAGTAAAATTATGATATTCAAAACCATGATATTCCGTAAGATATACTCCTTTTTATTTTTGCTCTGTAGTATTCCTTTCTTATATGCTGACAGTTATTCTGGTTCAGGAACAAACGATGCTCTTATTATCCGTGCACCGGTGTGGGTTTTTCTTGAATCTCAGCCGGGGGTGATGGATAACGACACCCAAGGGATGCAGTTGCCCCCCCGGCAAGCGCTCATCGCATTGTCGACAACGGTAATGGAAGGAATGGTCTACGGCTGGAAGTTTTCTTATACTCCCTTTGACAAGCGGAGGGCGGTTGCGGAAGAGTTTGAACTGGAATCGCTTCGATCTATTCCTTCGGGTGACAGTCGTTTATCCGTTACGGAGCTTCGTCCGCAGTATCCATACCTGTATTGCTGGGCGGAATACCGTGTTACCGATGCGATAGCCTTGCATAGAACGGAATGGATACGTATCAATTATATTACCGCCAAAGGTTCCGGCAGCGCAGAACGCAAGTTAGAGATAGACGGGGTGCGGCAGGCTTATCGGTACGCGGCGCTCGCCGCTGTTCGAGGATATTTACGGAAAAACATTAAAAATAAACCTAAGGCTGTTAACGGAAAGATGCTGATTAAGGATAACCCGCGGTTGTATGTGTCAGGTGGAAAATTTACCGCTGAATTGACTGTTTATTTGGAGATTAAAGAGGTTATCCCCTACGAAGTCTTTTGAAAATATACAGCGCATCTACTGCGCCATACGACAAAAAAATATCTCTTGCATAAAAAGGTTTTTATATGTTAAATAGTATCCCTGTATGCTTAGTTATAAAATATCAAAAAAACATATACGTTTGATACGGTCTGCTATTACCAGTGTATACATTTGCCTTACGGTAGCTGTTTATGCCCAAGAAGTTGAGAATGCGCAATCCGCTCTTATTGATGTGCCGGTAGAGGCACCTTTAGCTGATACGACTACCGAAGCACCTCTTGTTCAAAGCTATCGAATAACGGTTGTCAACTATAACATCAAGGGACTGACACAAAAATATCCGCTTTCACAGGCGGTTCCGATCGACACCAGCCGTATTTTTGATTCGGAAGAAGCGATGTTGCGCTATCTCGATAACCTTAAACAACGATTTAAAAATATTCGGGTTATTCACTCAGTTCAAATAGATACGGAATATGGCACGCCTGATAACGAAGCAGTAATACCCGTTACGCTTACTATCGCAATCACCGATACATGGAATTTCATCGTGGTTCCGTACCCTTCTTTTGACTCGAATAGCGGTTTCCAGTTGAAGCTGAAAATGCAGGATTTTAATTTTATAGGGACATTGCAACCCTTAAGAGCTGATGTAGTATACCGTTCAACCGAAACAAACCAGCAGATTTTTTCATCTTCAATCAACTTTGCATTACCGTTTAAAGCGGGTGCATTTAATCTGTTATGGGATAACAGCTTCCAGATTGTTTACGCATACAAAGAAGTTCCTAAAATAAATATCGGTACCGGATTGACGGCATCGGTCAAATTTAATAAGCGGTTGTCCCTTACATTCGGCCTTTTACCTGAATTGGCAATTAACGATCGTACATCAAGTCAGATGTCCATTACGAGCTCATTGAAGATCCCTGGTGTAGAACATACGGAACAAAAGCGACCGGGTGGGTTAGGCTATTTATATCCTTATGACCGATATTACTTTAAAACGACAGCATTTGTACGCGCACCTGTTATGATTACTGAAGTGAAAGGATTCGGTTCGCTCGTATGGACCCCATCTATGAGCCTTGCAGGGAATTGGGCATTTGACGGTATACAGGCAGACAGTCTGCGAACATGGACGTTTAATTGGGGGCATACGCTTTCTCTTTCAAAGGTGAATTGGGAGTTAAATTTTAGGAAAGGTCTTTCATTTTCACTCGGTAATACGTATGCCTATCAATTTTACGACAAACGGAAGATGAGTATCAGCTTTTCCGCCTCTTTAGCCGGATATTACCCATTTATAAACAGAGTTGGTATATATGGTCGGGCGCAGTTTTTTTATCATTTATTCGGAAGTACAAGTACGGAGGCAGGTTCTACGCTTCGTGGCATTTTGAATAAACGAATCGATACGGATACTGCTTTTACCTTTAATCTTGATATCCCTATTCGGATTGCTTCACTGAATTTCCAAACTATTACCGGCGTTGCATGGACGCGGTTTTTTAATTGCGATATTCAGCTTGTCCCTTTCTTGGATATTGCGTTAGTGCACGATAAGCGTACGGGACGATACTATCATCCGGCGGACGGATGGTATGCGGGGGGGCTTGAAGTGATCGTCTATCCTGAAAAAATGCGGAGTATTTACGTCAGGGCAAGCGTCGGTTTTGATTTAACGGAACTGAAAAATCTTTCCGGTTTAAGCGGTCGAGCAAACCGTGATGGGGAATCAATTAGCGAAATATTTATTGGAATCGGTCTACACTATTAAAAGGTTTCGATAAATATTAGCGGGGTTTTTTATACCAATCAGATATCCGTCTGTTGAGTGACAGCGGTTTTTCACTGCCGGAAAACATTCGTGTTTGATCCCGTAAGTATGGAAAGATTATTTCCTTTTTAAGTAGCAGCCAGTTATGGGGTAAGATATGTGGCGCAGAAAAATCATCGGTTTGCGGCGAATGCTTGAGCAAAAGGGGATAATAGACAGGGAAAATATTTTCGGTTACGTTCTTTACAGCAGAAAATCCCCCAGCTAATCCGAAAGAAGGAGCGATCATATTATCGGTTTGAGATCGGGCGAGCATATCTTTTTGACTTTCTTCATTGAAGAACCAAAGCAGAAAAGCCCGTGCCGCTGCTGCATTTTTTGCCTTCTTACAAATTCCTGCATATATAATTTCGTCCTGTACCGGTGTTTTGCCGTTGTAACTCATCCACCGATAATCAAGCGATTTTAATCTTTCGTTATTTAATGCCAACAGTTTATCGCTCGGTAGGTACCAAAATAGGCATCGTTCATTTGTAATCAATGTATATGGCGGATCGTAGAGATATTTAAATTTGAATTCATCTTCAGCTGCAGCGTTTGTATTGACCTCTTCCGACCACCGGCGCGTGTATGTAATCAATTCCTGCAGCATTTTATCGTTCCACGAAAAGAGGTTTTTTGTTTCTTCAAAAGATACATCAAGGCCTTGTGCGGTAACATAGAGAAAATCTGTATCCCAGCGAGGAGAAAACCCCATTTTGGTATATTCCGATCCGTTTTTTGTGTTATACGCTGCCGCAAGTTCCCTCATCTCCTCAAGGGAAAGTGTAAAATTTGTTTTTACTAAATTTTTTTGCGATGCGGAAAAGATAATAGTCGGTAAATTAAAGCTGACCGGTAGGAGGTACTGTGACCCATCAATATTTCCCAATTCAAATAATAACGGATAAAAAATATCCGGATCGATTTTCTTTTTAGAAAGCAGCCCTCCCAATTTAGTGAATTTTGCCCGTGTTTCGTCGCCTCTTAGCCATGGCCCAATAACGATATCAGGCTGTTCTGATGCTGCCATTAAAGCATCAGAAGGAGTTTCTTTATAGCTGACGGTTATTTTGTAACGGCTTTGGGCGTTGTTAAAAGCCTCACAATAAGAGATGAATTCAGTACGGTTAGTCCAAATAACTGCAATTGAGTCTTCGGCATTTTTGCACGCAGATAGCATACAACTTACAAACGCTGCAATAAAAAGGAATTTTTTCATACTCATCCATTATGACTACAATAATCACCTTGTCAATGTGGTTGCTTTCCTTCTGTGCGAAATTTCATAGGTGTAAGGTGAGCGTCTACAATGACGCCGCTCACCTTAACCGTCAAGTTTTCTTTCGAAAACTTGCGTATTGATGTGTGCGCTTTTCGCGCACGAATGCAACAGTTTCCAAAATTCATATTTTGTTCAACTGTTGCATTTTAAGGAAATAAAATTTCGCACATTTTTCGAGTAGACGAGTAAATGTATCAGGCAGGCTAGGCAAAAATCGCAGAATCATTGGGGCTGTGAGACCATTTGAACCATCTTCAACTGTTGTACATCCGTGTACAACAGTTGAAGGCGAGTTTTGTGCGTGCACAAAACATCGCTGCTGTATGGAACCACTGCCATCCTTGGCAGTTCTGGTTGAACGACCTCAATTATTCTGCGGGGCTACTAAAAAACGGACTGATACGTTTACTCTGCGGCAATATCCTTGCGCGGATGCGGTCTTTAAAGTATAATCTTTTCATTCAGGATAATGTGGAAATATATATGAAAAAATTACATCATTTTTACAATACTGCGTCTGCCGTATTCATTTTAGCGCTCTCTTGTTTCGTTATTTTTACGATAACCGGTTGTTCAAAAAAAATCGGTTACGGTGTCGTCAACTGGTCTATCCCCGAATATAATCTAACGGCATCGGATGTAGTGCCGATCCTCGTCCGTTCAAATATCTCGAAGGTGTATATTGCTGAGCTGAATAATCAAAAGATAGAGATTCCGCTCTGGCAGCTCACTTTTTGTTCTTCAAAACGCGAAGCGGAAGCATATATCAAAAAGACTTCCGAGTATCGCTCTGTGTATGCCGCGGTGAAATTGGATGGCTTGCCGCTTCGATCTACTCCCGATAATACGGGCAAGCAGGTATATCGTTTGCGTGAAAGTCAGATTGTAAAGGTTCTTTGGAAAGGAGAAGGCGCTCCGGTCGTTGCACGGGATAAGCCTTTGGAAGGTGATTGGCTCTATGTGATGACCAACGATGGCACTCGCGGTTGGTGTTTTTCCTATAATCTTTTTACGTATGATGAAGGAGAACCTTCTGTCGCACGGCAGACCACGGAAACTGCAGCGGATGAAATTCTTACAAGCATCTTAAAAAGCCGGTGGTATCCCGAATATTACCGCGATATGATTCGAAAAAAACAAATTGATCCCGAGCGGATGACGGAGAACTTCGGCTTTTTTCCCGGTGAAGGAACCGGCATCGCACGTATTATGCTGAAAGATGAGCAGCTTGCTTTCTCTTATACCGGTATCATAAAAAACCGGATGGGTGCCTATCAGTTTGAAGGTTCCCCGCTCCTGTTGCAAATCAGAGACTCGGATACGATTGCCGTCAATTATACTGATGGTAAGGGGCGGGTACAGATACTATATTTTATTACGTTGAAGGAAGATCCTCGGGAACTTGTCCAAGCGGAGGTGGAGCGACGGAATGTTGCGTTGCAGACGCTCGTTACAACCGGTCCCGTATTCAATTCTGTGAATTACGGCGTATTGCAATTTTTAGGCGGAGAGCGATTCCGCTGGAGCGGATATCAAGTGTTATCCCCGACGATTATTCCTAAGGGGGCAGGGGATTCCGGTTCCGTCGCAATCCGCTATTTCATCAGTGCTAAACTCAAGACCGAATATATGGGGATTCTGTCATTCAAATTCGACGGCAGTGCGGATTGGATTGACTTCTTTTACACGGTATCTAAGCAGGGTGTTAAACTTGAATACGTACAGCCTGAAAATATTACCGACGGTGTTGCTGCCGTGCGTAACCTCAATCCCGTTATCCTCTTTTTCGGGACGGAAGGAACGGAAGACTAATGCCGTTTGTCCAGCTTTCAAATATCTCCCTTGCGTTCGGTGATCGCGATATTCTGCAGAATATTACGCTGGTACTGACACAGGGAACAAAGGCGGCGCTTACCGGAGCCAACGGCAGCGGTAAATCCACCTTGATGAAGATTATCGCAGGGGTAATGCAGGCCGATTCCGGTTCCATTTCGATGGAAAAGAACACCCGTGTTGCCTACCTGCCGCAGTCCGGCATTATACACAGGGGTAAAACGCTGGCAGAAGAAGCCGATACCGCCTTTTCCCGCGGAGCGCAGCTGGTAGAACAGCTCGAGGCCGTTGGCAAGCTTATGAGCGAAGAGGCCGATGCGGCAAAGGCGGAGCGACTTGCGCACGATTATCACGCCCTGCAAACCGAGCTTGAGCAATCGGGCTGGTATTTTAGGCAGCGGCTTGCGGATGAAACGCTGCGCGGGCTTGGTTTTACGCCGGAAGATTTTACCCGCCTCACCGATGAGTTTTCAGGCGGATGGCAGATGCGCATTGCACTTGCGAAGATTCTTTTGAGCGGGGCTGACATCATCATTTTGGATGAGCCGACCAACTACCTCGATATCGAAGCGCGCAGCTGGCTTGAACTCTGGCTGAAAAAGTTTACCGGCGGTTTTTTGCTGGTCAGTCACGACCGCTCGTTTTTGGACGCAACGGTTAACGAAACATATGAATTATTCAATGGAACGCTTAAGCGCTATGCAGGAACCTATACCAACTACGAAAAGACGCGGGAGGTAGAGCTTGCCTCTTTGATAAAAGCATACACGCAGCAGCAGCTGGAAATTGCAAAAACAGAAGACTTTATCAGGAAGTTCCGCTACAAGGCGACAAAAGCCGCAGCGGTGCAGGATCGGGTAAAGCGGCTCGAAAAACTTGAGCGTATCGAATTGCCCGAACACTTAAAGAAAATTCATTTCAGCTTTCCACCCGCCCCTCATTCGGGAAATATTGCACTGCAAGCCGAAGGAATTACTAAGGCGTATGGGGAGCGGCTCGTGCTGAAAGACGCGGAACTCACCGTTACCAAGCAGGAACGGCTGGCATTGGCGGGACGGAACGGCGCCGGTAAAACCACTTTTTTGCGGATACTGGCGGGTGAAGATTCCGAGTATACCGGCTCCGTAAAGTACGGGGCGGGCATTATCACCGGTTATTTTTCGCAGGATGAGGCCGAGCGGATTACCGGCAGCGAAACTATCATGCAGCTGATGGAGCGGGAAGCGCCGACCCATCTTATTCCGAAACTCTACGATATGCTCGCCGCCTTTTTGTTCCGCGGCGACGACATCCATAAGCAGCTATCCGTGCTGTCCGGCGGGGAAAAAAGCAGGCTGGCGCTGCTCCGGCTGTTATTGAAGCCGCTCAACCTCCTTATCTTAGACGAGCCGACCAATCACCTTGACCTTCATTCCAAAGATGTGCTGCTTGATGCACTGCAGCGGTTTGAAGGGACGGTTATCTTTGTTTCGCACGATAAGTTCTTTATCCAAGGACTTGCAACCCGCATCCTTGAACTGACAGCTTCGGCAACGCCCGGCACCGGTACCCGTATCAGAAACTTCCCGGGCACCTACGACTATTACCTATACCGGATTGCCGCCGAAGCAGCCGACAGTCCAGCCGAAAAGTCGGGGCAAACGGCAGGATATGTACAGGCTAATAGAAACCAAGGTACCGGCAGCTCCGTCGTCGGCAGCCTAAGCAGGAAAGCAGCGGATTCTTCGGGCGGCGGGAAAACAAGCAGTGCTTTCTCAGGGAATGCATCAGGGATACCTTCCGGTTCACAAGCGGGGATGCCGTTAGGCGGCACCGGCGGCGGAGCTCTTTCTTATGAAGAACAAAAAAGGCTGCGGGCGGAAAAGCGAAAGCGCGAAAAAGAGGAAGAACGTATTTTTGCACAACTTGCCGAAACCGAAAACAAAATAAGAGAACTGGAAGCACAGCTCGCAAACCCCGAAGTATATACTGACGGTGAAAAAGCTCGCAGCATTCTGCAGCAGATTCATGCTTTACAAGCAACCTCCGCTGAACTTACAGAACAGTGGGAAGCACTCGCCCAAGATTCAGGCAGTTGAACCACCGCCGTCCTCGCTCAAGAATGAACCTCCTTGTACATTCTTGGGCTACGAGTTCGCAAGCGAACTCGCTTCTGCGTGGAACTACCGCCGTCCTTGGCGGTTCTGAAATACCATTTGCCGTTAGCCTTTTGAAAATAGCCTGTCCGGAAGTGTACATCCGTGTACACTTCCGGACGCGAGTTTTTGCTGCACAAAAACATCGCTACTGACTAGAACCACGGACATCCCTGTCCGTTCTGAAACTACGAGGCGCGAGCACAAATTAACCGCAGGCGTATCTTTGATACGTTGAGGATTAATTTGTGCGCAGCAACGGCATATCGTAAAACATACTCTCCGTAAGCCTTTTGAAATAGACGATGCAGATGCTAGGAGCGTACAAAAAACACCCGCAGGCGTACTTGATGTACGTCGAGGACTGTTTTTTGTTAAGCGACAACGCAGATGCGTCGTATATTTTCAAAAGGTGAGGGAGAACTCACAGCCGCAGTAATCTTGTCTATACAACCCCAATTCCTTACTAAGCCTAATAGACTCCAGATATCCGTCTTTTTTCTTAAAGTCGCTCGGCAGCCATCGGCACTTATCAGTGGCGAGTTCCATGCCGATTTCGTTGATTTTTGCGGCACTTTTAAGCGGACTGAGCGAAAGTGTCGTACAGAAAAAATCGAAGCCTTGAGCCGCTGCCTCGCGTACCGTTGCTGCTAGCCGGAGCCGATAGCAACGAAAGCATCGCTCTCCGCCTTCAGGGCAATCCGTATAGCCCTCTGCTATTTCAAGGAATTGTTCATGGCTATAGTCCTGTATCGTGTAATCGATTCGGTACGGGAATTCTTTTGATGTATTATACTGTTCGATTAAACGGATTTGTTCGTCCGCCCGTGTACGGTATTCAAGTCGGGTATCAATGTTAGGGTTATAATAGAAGACAGTTAGCTTAAAATGCCCTGCCAGCCGCTTTATTACCGAAGAACTGCATGGGGCGCAGCATGAATGGAGCATAAGACGCGGCGGAGCTTCGGCAGTAAAGAAATCGCCAATATCCGCGATGGTTTGTTCCATCAATAATTGAAAATTTTGCTTCATATCAATAGGTTTTGCTTAATAAATGATTCTATATCTGCGAGTAATGAGTGGAGCAACTTACCGGATTCTCGGGGCAGCCGGAAGGCGATCGCGCCGGGGTGTCCGCCTCCATCAGTAATTTTAAAATAACTCAGAATCGGGTGTAAATCGATGCCTCGCATCGCTTCGCTCGCCCTAATACGGCATTGTATTTTATTGGATTTGCCGGGAGAATCGTAGTAAGCGGAAATTCCTATGCCTTCGACTTTCTCTGCGATGGCATTGGTTGCCTCCTTAATCATACCGGTAAACTGCGTATATTCGATACTTTTCAGGAAAGCATTCGACTCATCTTCCGATAAAATGACCTTCCCGATGCATCCGGTATAACTGGCGCGGTCGATAATGGCATGATAGATTTTCTCAGTCTCAGCATCGGTTGTTTTCATCACATCCAGCAGCCGTTCCATCGACTCGATTTTTTTTGTACGTCCCTCCGAATGGGTACTTATCCGCAACATCAAATTTAAATGCTTGGAAAAATAGTCAAAAACTTCTTTATCATGCGGATTAGAAATATAATTTCCCATTTTTGCATCGCCGAGCATACCGGTCAGCAGCGTCAGTACCAAATTTCTCGAATAGAGTTCTTCAATGCTGTAGCGTTGCCGTAGTTCGGGATGATTGGCCAATTTATAACATATTCTGCATAAAATTTCGCAGGTACTGGAAGCATGGAGGACTAAAGAATAGGCGGGATCTCCGGAATATGCAGCATCGGAATCAAAGTGATGATCTATTTCAATTTTTGGAATAGACGGGGTATTCAGAAAATCATAGATACAGCCGTTTGCTGCTACCATATCGGGCTTTGGCGTATCAAAAATACAGAGAACTTCGACGGAACGGATCGGCGGCATTGTTCCGTAATATATATTGATCTTGTTATATTTGCAGATGGAAGTGAGAAATTTAAGGTTTTCAGACGGTACGGATTCTAAAAAAATGCTGACATGTTTATTAAATTTGCGCAACAATAGTGCGCCCGCTACCGTCGAAGCATAACAATCTTCATCAGGGTTTTCGTGACCGAGAATCAAAAAGGACCGGTGCGTTTTCATAAGATAATAGATATTTTTTATTACCCGGTTTCGTGCCCCGATAGTCATGTTTTGCCTTTTAAAGTGCAAATCGGGCTTAAACCTTTTACCTCTTAAATCCATATCATACTATTATAACACACTTTGTAATAAAGTGTTATCCAAAAACACATTTTTTAGAAAAATGTCTAATGCGGTCAGTGCAGAAGTTGTCAGAAACCTGATGCAGCTGCCTTATGAGCTCTAGGCTTTTTAACGTTTTTTTGATAGAATCGACCGAATTACGGAGAGAATCATGGAGAATGCACTTTGTTTTCATAACGCAACGGTAGTGACCGGTTATTCCTTAATGGAAAACGGCTGCGTCTATGTTAAAGATGGCAAGATTGAAGATGTCTTTAGTGAGCGCCGCTTTTTAAATAAACGCTTTTCTCCGGAAGTACGTATTGTCGATGTCGGTAAAGCGTATATCGCTCCGGGGTTGATTGATACCCACATTCACGGATTTGCAGGATTCGGGACGGAAGACTGCTCTCCCGATTCCATACTTGGTATGTCGAAGGCTCTTGCTGAATATGGCGTAACGGCTTTTAATCCTACACTGTATCCGACCGAACCGGAAAATATGACTGAATGTATCCGCGCCGTTGTCGATGCAATGGGACATGAAGAAGGTGCGACCATCATGGGGTTGCACCTTGAAGGTCCGTTTATTTCGCCGGAAAAACCCGGAGCGTTAAGTCCTTCTGCAATCAGTCCTGTTAATCTGGATTTGATGGATAAGCTTTGGGCTGCGTCGAACGGGAATATTGTCAATATGACTGTAGCTCCGGAGCTTAAAAATATGCGTGAGCTGGCGCTCTATTGCATCAAAAAAAATATTGTGCTGCAAGCGGGGCATACCAATGCGCTTTACGAGAATATGCTTGAGGGAATGCAAGCAGGAATTTTACATTCTACGCATCTTTTTAATGCGATGAGCCAGATGCACCATCGCAACCCGGGCGCCGTCGGTGCGATATTAATCCATCCGGAAATGTCCTGCGAAATTATTGCGGACGGTATCCATGTTCATCCCGACCTTATCCGCTTATTGGCACGGGATAAACCGATCGATAAGATTGTCTTAATAACCGATAGCCTCAAACCGACGGAACAGCGCGAAGGTATGCTGATCGCAAATGGAGAAGAAGTTGTGCTCCAAGGCGGTTGTTTCCATCGTAAGGCTGATGGCGTTATTGCCGGTTCAAGCCTTTCGATGATTCGTGGGGTTAAGAACCTTGTATCCTTCGGCTTTCCGGTAGAAACAGCCGTTCGTTTCGGTTCTGCAAATCCGGCGGAAATTATGCGGTATTCCAAACGAGGTTCCATTATGCCGGGATATGAAGGCGATCTTATCGTATTCGATAAGCAGTTCAATGTGCTTGCAACCGTCATAAAAGGAAATTTGAAAAAAAATTTGTTTTAAGAATAGGGGAAGCTATGCGATTAATTATAAAGTCAGATTATGATGCTTGTTCCGTATGGGCGGCGGATTATATTTGCAAAAAGATCATGGACTTTGCTCCGGCAGCGTCAAAGCCGTTCGTTCTCGGTCTGCCGACGGGGTCTACACCGCTCGGTGTCTACAAAGAATTGATTAAACGGCATCGAGAAGGAAAGATTTCGTTTAAACACGTCGTTACCTTTAATATGGATGAATATGTCGGCTTATCTCCCGATCATCCGCAAAGTTATCACTACTTTATGTATGAAAACTTTTTTAAGCATATCGACATTCCTTCCGCGAACATCCACATTTTAGACGGTATGGCGAAAGATACTGAGACTGAATGCAAAAAATACGAAGCGGCGATTGCTCAATACGGAAAAATTCATTTATTTCTGGGCGGAGTCGGAGCAGACGGGCATATCGCTTTTAATGAACCGGGTTCTTCCCTTTCATCCCGCACACGTCAAAAAACACTAACGCAGGACACCATTGCGATGAATGCCCGCTTTTTTAACGGCGATACGGCGGCGGTTCCCAAGACGGCGCTTACCGTTGGAATCGGCACCATTACCGATGCCGAGGAAGTGATGATCCTTGCAACCGGTTATAACAAAGCGCGGGCAGTACGGCATGCGGTAGAGGGAAGCGTCAATCATATCTGGACAATTTCTGCGCTCCAGTTGCATCCGCACGCAATTATCGTATGCGACGAACCGGCCACCGATGAACTCCGCGTTGGAACCGTCCGGTATTTTAAAGATATCGAATCTTCAATTTCAGCAGGCGGAACAAAATAAGCATGCAGAAATCACTCAAGTTTCAAACCGTTTCTTTTTTTATCATTCTGGCGATTACCGTTGTGCTGGTAGCGCGGGTGTTTTTACCCTACGCGAGTGTACTGCTTTGGTCGGCTATCCTCTATATTATGTTCGGGCCGCTGTATCATAAACTGCTTAAAAAGCTGAATTCTGAGTCCCGATGGTTTAGAATGCAACAGAGAATTATCGCCGCCTCATTTTCAGTCGGTATTATTATACTGGTTGCCGGGGTTCTGTTCTTTTTTGCTATTAAACTGATCGGGCAGGGGCAGATGTTCGTAAAGAAAATGATGAACTTTTTCGTTACGCATCCTCAGCTATTTAGAATGGAAAAAGACGCGCCGCTGAACGAATTGGTCATGCAAATTTCGATGGGAACAATCGATCTTTCGGTATTCGACTTTAAAAGAGAGCTGATGAATTTTTTTATTCAATATGCCGATACGATTGTTCGCTATGCAACGAGTATTGCAAAAAATATCGGTAATTTTGTGCTTTCACTCCTGTTCATGTGTTTTGCGCTTTATTTCCTGTTTATCGACGGGCAATACCTCGCTTCGGTGTTTGTAACGGCTATTCCGATTCAGGTGTCGGAAGGTCAAAAATTGGCGGCAAAGATAAAAGATACTATCACCAATCTTTTTATGGGGTACTTCCTCGTTTCAATATGCCAATTTGCAGCGGCGTTTATTGTGTACACTATTTTTCAGGTAGAAGGTGCACTGCTTTTATCCTTTTTAACTTTTTTCAGCTCATTTTTACCCTTCTTTGGATGCGCGTTGGTGTGGGCGCCGCTTGGGATAGAAATATTGTTAACGGCAGGTTTATTTAAAGGCATTCTCTTCCTCTGTGTCGCAGGTTTTTTTATCAGTTCAATCGATAATTTTTTACGACCGATGTTTTTGCAGAACCGTGTTCAGATACATCCGTTGCTGATTTTCTTTTCGATACTTGGCGGTATCCGTTTTTTTAAGCTGAACGGAATTGTGCTTGGTCCGCTGTTTGTTATCCTCTTGTTTACGCTGATCGATATTGCGCGGACTTCGGACAGTACGGATGCTGAAGTCTAGCCTTGACTATGAATAGCCGCCCGCTGTTATACCATCGGCGTATTGAGCGAATACACCCGTTGATTTCGCCGCAGCAGATGCTTGAAAAAATTCCCGTATCGGAAAAAGCGTGTCAAACAGTGTTGACCGGAAGGAAAGAAGTTGAAGCGATTTTGTCCGGTACTGACAATCGGTTTTTACTGATTGTCGGTCCGTGTTCTATCCACGACCCTGTTTCTGCGGTGGATTATGCCGGCCGATTAATGCGTTTACGGGCAAAATATCGTGATTGCTTTTGTATTATCATGCGGGTGTATTTTGAAAAACCTCGTACCGGTTTGGGCTGGCGCGGTTTAATCGTGGAACCTGCGCTTGATGGGGTTATTAATATTACCGGCGGGCTGGAAACGGCACGTAAAACACTGAGCGCTATAACCGAACTAGGGTTGCCGGTTGCTTCGGAGCTGCTCGACCCTATTGTGCCACAATATACTGCGGATTTTATCAGCTGGGCATCCATCGGTGCGCGCTCCGCCGAAAGTCAGATTCATCGAGAACTCGCTTCGGGGCTGTCGATGCCGGTCGGGTTTAAGAACCCTACCGATGGTGATATCAGTACGGCGATAAACGCGATCGTTTCCGCACGGGAACCGCATGCTTTCCTCGGCATTATGCAGAACGGCAGCCCCGCAGTGATGCATACAAGCGGCAATGAATACGCGCACCTCGTATTGAGGGGCAGCGTACACGGAGCAAACTGTGACAGGGCTTCAATAGAAGAAAGCCGCCGCCTTTTGGCGGAACAGGGCATACGGCCGGTGATCTTGATTGACTGTTCGCACGGTAATTCACAACGTCAGCCCGAAAAGCAGCGGGACATCCTACTCGGAAGCCTCCGGCTGAGACTGGAAACGCCGCAGATTGAAGCAGTCCGCGGCTGTATGCTCGAAAGCTTTATTCAGGCGGGGGCTGTTTCGCCGGAGCATTGCACTGAAAAGAGCGAGTACGGCAAATCAATTACCGACCCCTGCATGAGCTGGGAAATGACCGAATCGCTTCTCACCGAAGCCGCGGATATATGGACAGGGCAACTGCATTAGAAATATTCCAAGCAGTTGCCTTCCTCTTGTATGAAATTTTGTTAAAAATTTCATACATTTTTTTAAGGAAGGACAAGCGCATCAGACAGATAAATAAAAATCGCAGAAGAATGGGTGTCCAGAAGTGTACATCCGTGTACACTTCTGGACGCGAGTTTTTGCTCACGCAAAAACATCGCTTCTGTTTGGAAACACGGACATCCGTGTCCGTTCTGTAGTGTCTGTTTTTTGAAAGTAGATGTACCGTATATTTTCAAAAGGTTGATGCGCTTGTCCTGTACTCGGAGATATTATTATGAAAAAAATTAAATTGTACACCGATGGAGCATGTTCTCAAAATCCCGGCCCGGGCGGCTGGGCATTTGTGATGATTCTCAAAGACGTTCAAGGCGATCAGTCAGAGCAGGAATTGCTGCGAGGATCCGGCGGGGAGAAATTGACTACGAACAATAGAATGGAATTACTCGCCGTTATTCAAGCACTGACTGCCTATCAAGAAAATATATTGCCGTGCTATGCCGACTGTCCGCTAACCCTGCATACGGATTCTCAGTATGTGCAGCAGGGGATCTCTTCGTGGATAAAAAAGTGGAAGCTGAACGGCTGGAAAACAGCTGCCAGAGAGCCGGTAAAGAATCAAGACCTTTGGCAACAGCTCGATGCACTTGCCTCTCAACTCAGTCTTGAATGGATGTGGGTAAAAGGGCATGCAGGAAATCGCTATAACGAACTCTGCGATACCCTCGCCGTAGAAGCAGCTAAAAGAGCAAAGTAATCTAAGATATTTCGATTGTTTTCCGTGACGATTACACAAAAGGGAGGTTTGTATGAAAAACGAAAAAGTATATCGAGAATTAGCGGATCGTATAGCAGCGGCGCAGCACTGTGTTGCCTTTACGGGCGCGGGAGTCAGTACCTTATCCGGCATTCGGGATTTTAGGGGGAAGGACGGACTGTATACGCTGCCTGAAACCGATAAGATGTTCGATATCGAAGTCTTTAGGGAAACGCCGTCGGTATACTATCGGCTTGCAAAGGAATTTATCTACGGGCTACAAGAAAAAGAACCGTCGATTGTGCATCAGGTACTTGCAGGTTTGGAAGCCCGCGGAATGTTAAAGGCACTTATTACGCAAAACATCGACTTATTGCACCAAAAAGCCGGAAGCAAGCACGTTATCGAAGTGCACGGTTCTCCTTCGCGGCATAGCTGTACGCATTGTTCTTATAGTACAACCTTTGAAGATGTCGTCGATGTTGCTCGCAAGGGAGAGGTTCCGCTCTGTCCGAAATGCGGTCATGCATTAAAGCCTGATATTACGTTTTTCGGTGAAGCGCTCCCGTTTGCTGCAATAACGGAGGCTCAACAAGAATGCGGCAGGGCGGATCTATTGCTGGTATTGGGCAGCAGTCTCACCGTGTATCCTGCCGCAGCGCTGCCGCAGCTGACCCTGAAAGCGGGCGGTACGGTGGCTATTGTCAACGAACAGCCGACATATTTTGACGATTACGCAATCCTCCGTTGTACCGACTTGCAGGAGTGTTTTGAATATCTTAAGCATACATTGCTTGAATAACACGGGGACTCCAATAGTAAAATTAAAGTGGGCGTCCCTAAAAATTTAACCATGCTTTTAGGCATGTCAATATTTTGAAAAATTTTACTGGTAAAAAGCGCGAATCAATGATATACTATTTCCAATCTACTATATTTAAAGTTGACAATTGAAAATTCATATCTGAATTGACAGTCGTCTACCTGAGGAGGATCAATGAAAAAAAACATTGCGCTATCGTTCTTATGCTTGTGTACTGTACTTTTTGTACTTACAGGCTGTAAGCCGAAAGAGGATAACGCCGATTCGGATGCGCCGGTAACCCTATCGGTGTATATGCAGATGGATCTCGCTAATCCGCAATCGGCGTATTGGCCCGAGACCGTAGCAGCTTTTGAAAAGCAATACCCGAATATCAAGCTTGAGTTCGAGTATGTGAACGGCGAAGCATTCCATGATAAGTTCCAAATCATGGCTGCTTCGGGGGATATTCCCGATGTATTTACTACGTATGCGGGAGCCCGTTCAGGTTATGTGCTTGATCGCGGTATGGTAAAAGACCTCCGCCCCTACCTGACGGATGATTTGAAAAATCAGTACAATCCTGCTGTTTGGGTGCCCCAGGGACCGAATGGAGAGATCTATATTATTTCGCAGAACCTTGCGGTATGTACGGTCGTTTATGTTAATCCAAAACTACAAAAACAACTTGGCCTGACTACCCCAACAACACTCAAAGAAATGATCGATCAAGTTCCTGCTATCAGAGCAGCCGGTTTAACCCCGCTCGCTTTCGCAAATAAGGGACAGTGGCAGGCTCAGTCGCTCTTATTGTCCATGTTGACCGACCGTATGGCTGGTACCGAGTGGTTTGATAAAGCGATGGTCGGAACGGCAAAGTTCTCTGACAAGCAGTTCGTTGACGCAATCAATGTGATTAAAACGATGACCGATTCAAAGTTATTCCCTCCGGGCGTAAACCAGATGGAGGGTACTGCTTCTTGGGGTGAATTTATTGCAGATAAGGCTGTGTATCTCTTGGATGCAGGCTGGCGTATTTCGGCATTAAAAAAAGCTGCAAAACCCGAAGACTATGCACAGTATCAGCTGATGGCATTTCCTGCTGTTGCAGGGGAAGTTACACATGGCTCCAGTGCTGCGACGATCGGTGAAGCATTCGGTATGAATGCAAAGTTGACAGGTGCAAAAGCCGACGCTGCTTGGAAATTCATTTCCTTTATGTCCGGTAAAGAAGCTTGTGAGATTTTGACAAAGTTCGGAACTATGACTACCTATAAGCTCGACCTTTCAAAATTCGATATTGATCAGCTTACAAAGCAGTATGTTGATCTGATTAATAACCAAAGCATGGGTTATGTTATCGATGCGAAGATGGACAGCGAAGGTGTAAATAGTGTACTCAACCCCGGTATTCAGGCGGTTATGATTGGGCAGAAAACTCCTGCTGAACTTGCGGACGAATACGAAGCATGGGTCGCTGCTAACGATTCCCATCGCAAGAAGTAAAATAAAACTAGAATCCACTGAAGAACGCAGGGAATAATGGGTAATTGGTGATGTTTAATGTACAATTAGAATTGCCACCAATTACCCGTTACTATAATTACACATTATCTATTAAAAACATCGCCGCAGCGATCGGCCTCAGCCATACAGAGATAGAAGCGCTTAACTAATTGAGAACGGATTGTAATTACCCATTACTCATTACCAATTATGAATTATGAATTAAATAGCAAGGCGGTTTACGGTATATGACCTACTTACGGCAAAAGCGGACAAGCTATATTTCTTTTATTTTGCCCGCTTTTATTATTTACATCGGCATTATTATTTTTCCCGTGCTGTTCAGTTTTTATTTAAGTCTGACAAAGTGGAAAGGGTATGGAAAGATGGAGTTTATCGGGCTTGGTAACTATATCAGAATGTTTACCGACCCCGTGTTCTACATCGGCTTGCGGAACAATATCCTCATCGTACTGATTTCAGTATTAGGACAGATCCCGCTCGGACTTCTGCTTGCGTACATGCTCTACCGAAAAATGGTAAAACACGCGAACTTTTTTGAAGTATTGATTTTTTTACCGATAACTATTTCATCTGTTATCGTTGCACAGCTGTGGAACCGGATATTTTCTCCTGTGGGAGTTGTCCCTGCGATTATACGCGATCTAACCGGCAATCCCGACTATATTATGACGATATTTGAAGATAAATATCTTGCAATTGTTCCGATCCTCTTTGTACTGTTGTGGCAGCATACCAGTCTTTATATGGTTATCTTTTTAGCTAACCTGCAGCGGATACCGTATAGCGTTATAGAGGCGGCTCAGCTGGAAGGCGCACGGGAAGGAACAATTTTTGCCCGCCTTATTGCGCCGATGCTGGCAAATGTTATCTTTATCAATACTATTCTGGCAGTTTCGGGCAGTTTTAAGAGTTTTGACCTCATCTATTCGATGACCGGCGGAGGCCCTGCGCACTTTACGGAAGTTATCGCCGTTTATATGTACAATACGACCTTTGTATTCCAGAATTACGGATACGGTAGTGCGCTGGCTGTTATCATTATCATCTTTACCGTTATAGCCCTGATGATAAGCCGAGCCGTAACAAAACGCTTTGATTATTAGGAGGCTGATATGACTATGAAACGAAATATGCTGCAGGAAGCCTCCCACGGTTGGCAAACGAGCGCCTACGTTTTAATGCTGACTTTTGCGGTACTTACGCTGTTCCCGCTTATTTGGCTTTTTTATTCGTCCTTTAAGCTGAATGCGGAAATTATGATTCACCCGTTGGCGCTGCCGAAAGCTCCAACCTTTTTTAACTATACCGAATCGTGGGCAAAGGGTGGATTAGGTATTGCACTGGTAAACAGCTTTATCTATACGATTACGGCGACCGTCTCTACCATGCTGCTTGCAATGGCTGCTGCTTTCGGTTTAACAAAATTCCCTTTCAAATCGTCAAAGGTCTTTACTTCGATTTTTGCCTTTGGTTTAATGATCAGCGTTCATGCAGTTATCATCCCGTTGTTCCAACTGGAAGCAAAACTCGGTATGGTGAATACACGCTTAGGGGTTATCATTCCGTATGTTGCTTTCAACCTTCCGATCTCCATTATGATTGCGATTTCGTATGTTAAGGGGATTCCCAATGCGCTCATTGAATCGGCGGAGATAGACGGCGCAAAGTACCGCTACATATTTTGGATGATGATTATGCCGCTGTCCGTTCCCGTCATCGCAACGATGGTTATTCTGTCTTTCTTACAGCACTGGAATGAATTTTTATTCGTGTTTGTCTTTACAACGAAGGCGACGTTGAAAAGCTTGCCGGTTGCGATTACCCAATTTGCAGGGCGGCTCAACATCGACTACGGTTTACAGTATGCCTCCCTCATTATCGGGGTACTTCCGATGATTGTATTCTATATTGTCTTCCACGCGCAGCTGATTAAGGGTTTTGGGGAAGGGGCTCTAAAAGAATAAAGGTGTTCATATTATTTATTATTGAAGGAGTTTTTTAAATGAATAGAAAAAAGCGAGTGCTTGTGGGCGGAATGCACCATGAGTCCGATACTTTTAATCCGATTACCACCGGACCCGATGATATTTGGGTGTTACGGGGAAAGGATCTTTTAGAGGGAAAGGGGCAAAGTTCCGTTTTCGGTTCGATTGCAACGCTGAAAGAAGCGGGGTACGAGGTTATCCCGACGCTTATTGCACGGGCGGTTCCGAATG
The DNA here is from genome assembly GCF_024181165.1 of Treponema sp. OMZ 803. Lineage (NCBI taxonomy): Bacteria > Pseudomonadati > Spirochaetota > Spirochaetia > Treponematales > Treponemataceae > Treponema > Treponema sp. OMZ 803. The sequence goes on from NZ_CP051195.1 coordinate 970,427, forward strand.
GCGAATGGGATAAAGACTACTACCTTTCGTTAAAACAGGAATTCTTGCAGGCGATTAAAGATGCGCTGCCGTTGGATGCGCTGTGTCTTTCCCTGCACGGTTCGATGCGGGTACGTGAAATCGGTGAGGCTGAAGGTGATTTACTGGAAGATATCCGTAAAATCTGCCCCGATATTCCTATTTTGTCATCGCTCGATATGCATGCAACGATTTCGCAGCGAATGCTCGACTATGTAGACGGCTATGTAGGATATAAGTGCGCCCCGCATACAGACACATATGAAATCGGCATTCATGCGGCACGTATGACTATCGAGACATTGGAAAAAGGCATCAGGCCGGTTATGTCGGCGGTTAAGATTCCGTTTCTTATCGCAGGTGAACAATCGGAAACCAGCGTTGAGCCGATGAAAAAATTGACGGCAACGTTACGCGAATACGAGAAACAGCCGCACATTATGGCAGCTTCGTACCTGCTCGGCTTTCCGTGGGCCGATACTGCCGACAACGGTGTTACGGCGATGGTGGTAACCGACGGAGATAAGCAGCTTGCAACCGAAAAGGCGCGGGAGCTTGCGCAGTTATTCTGGGATACCCGAAAAGAATTCTGCTTTTACAACGAAACCCGCGAACCCGCCGACGCCCTTGTCCATGCACGTTCCAGTGTTGAAGCAGGCGTGTATCCGGTAGTGCTCTCCGACTCAGGCGACAATCCGACCGCCGGTTCTTCGCAGGATGTAACCAACTTCTTAAAGGCAATCCTTGCCGATCCCTTCTTAACCTCGTTAAACCCGCCGCTGTGTTATCAGGCTTTTTACGACCCCGCCTTAGTTGCAGCCGCCTTTAAAGTCGGGGAAGGGAATGTCGTAGAGGGAACGCTCGGCGCCACCTTCGATAAAGAAAAGAGTTCACCCATTCAGGTAAAAGCGACGGTAAAAAAACTATGCAAGGCATGGGCAGAGGCTCAGAACAGCGATATGGCGCTTTTGGATGTCGGCGGCGTCGATGTCGTTGTAACTTCAAAGCATGTCGGCTGCTATGACCCCGAAATGATGCGGGCGCTCGGCGTTGAACCTACGGAACGCAAGGTCATCGTCGTCAAGCTTGGTTACCTTGAACCGGAAATCCGCGCCATTGCAAAACGCTCGATGCTCGTGCTCACCGACGGTAGCACCAACGAAGTGTTCTCCCGTCTGCACTATAAATATTTGCCGAGCCCGATGTATCCGATGGATAGGGGTATGGACTGGCACGCCTAGTCCTTTTGAAATATACGGTGTATCTGCGTTGTCGCTACGCCGAAATAAATGCTCGACGTACAAAAAGTACGCCTCCGCTTTATTTCGGCTAGGCTCCTAGCATCTACCCCGTCTATTTCAAAAGGCTGACGGTAAATGGTATTCAGAACGGACAGGATGTCCGTGGTTTCACGCAACGGCGACGTTTTTGCACAGCAAAAACTCGCGTCCAGAAGTGTATACGGATGTACACTTCTGGACAGGCTATTTTCAAAAAGGTTGGTTCCAAATATACGGTGCATCTGCGTTGTCGCATCATTAAAAGTGTACATCCGTGTACACTTTTAATGGCGAGTTTCGCGGAATCGCGAAACATCGCTGCTGGTTAATACGAGCGGCATCCGTGCCGCTTCTGCAATAAATGCTCGACGTACATCAAGTACGCCTCCGCTTTATTTCGGCTAGGCTCCTAGCATCTACATCGTCTATTTCAAAAGGCTAACGGAAAGGGTGCAGCTACTTCGTGCTGCACATAAATTAATCCTCAACGTGGCAGAAGCGGCACGGATGCCGCTGGTTCCATGCAGAAGCGATGTTTTTGCTGGGCAAAAACTCGTAGCCCAAGCCGGTACACGGATGTATCGGCTTGAGCAGTTGTGTTTTTTCATAGTATGTTCCTCCATAGGCATATATAACTACTTATAGAGCACGGATAAAGAAATGGCTAACAAAATGGGGATAATGCATTATTTTTTTGATAAAAACCGAAACTGAGGGAAAAACAATTCAGAATTATGAATATCCGCTAAAGCGGAGGGTATTAAGCTCTCCGCACGAACAAAGTCATACCCGATAGAGTAACCATGGTTCTTTTTAAGCAACTAAGGTTCTTTTTGAGTTAAAAACATTTTTTTATAGAAGATTTTTGCTATTATACCTTAATTTCTTTTGTATCCATTTCTATCTATAATAATAGGGAGCCATTCTATGCGTAAAGCTTTTATCGTTTTAACCGGAATATTGTTTACTCTTTTGTTTGCAACGTGTAAGCAGTTTACCACAGACATAGACGATTACCTCGGCTATTGGTCTTCCGAGGCCTTTATACGAAGCTCGACCATAGACAAGAAAACATACAATGATGCAAACGGTATGGCAAGTGTCGCTTCTGCGGATAAGGTTACCGTTACGCTGAAAATACAGAACCCCAAGTCCTTTCGGTTTGTTATGCCGTCCTCGTCCGAAACAAGAAAGATTGTCGAGTTCGCTCATTTTACCGGGACAGAACCCGCAGCCGGTACCGATTATGAACTGATACAGCCTTCGGCGGATACCTTGCAGCTTGTATATAACAAATCTTTTTTGGAAAAGGCCGAATGGGGAGAAAAAGATATCTCGTCTACCATCACCCTGTATGCCGATGACGGCAGAGAGTTTAAACAAACCTTTACCATTCCCCTTAAAGCGAATACCCCGCCTCCGAAGCCGGGCTATGCCGTTGCAAAAACGACGGGGACGCCCGCTTATTACGTGCTGTGCATCACGGTACCGGATATGGATAAGACAGCAGGGGGAGGGCTTTTGCATAAAGACCTTGACCGTATTGAGATTAACGGAACACCCTATACGTTTTCGGTTAATGAAGCGCAAACCGCGTTTACCAAGCCGGAAGATCCGGTCTTTATTACACATTCCGATGTAGAAAAGCTGAGCAACCAGCCTAACGATGCTATTCCCACCGATAGCAGCTGGGTGCTGTACTATCAAACCAATGTTAAGGTTGAACTCGGCGCCGCAAAAGAAGACTATACGATTAAACTTATAGACAAAAAAGGCTTAGCTTCTGACATAGTGAACGCAAGTACAAAGCCGAATAAACCGAAAGCAGAGGAGATTACCATCACGGAAGGATCAAAGATTTCCGGCAACGGCGGCAGCGAATCCGATCCGACTATCATCGGTACCGATAGCAGCAGAGCGACATTAAGCGTTTCTTCTGCAACGGCAAATACAACAGTGCACTGCACGCTGACTGAAATCGGCAGTTCAACGCCGGCAAAGTATGACGGCAATCCCGTTACCGTACCGCTTCCGTTAAACGGCGCCGGTGAAAAAAAGTACAAGCTGGAGTATTACACGGACGGCGAAGGCTTTGCTGCAACGCCGGTAAAAACGATTTATTATAAGGTTGTGAAGGCCTACACGGTAACCTACCGCGTAGAAATTGTAGACGAAGTAGCGGGAGGAAAGATTAAAGCCGATTCAGGTAGCTTTGTAGAAAGTGGCAGCACATCAGTTGAATACGGCGGAAGTGTAGGCTTTACCGCGGATCCCACCAATATAGACTGGAAAGTTGCAGAATGGAAAAAGGACGATGTCGTAGTAAACGGGACAAGTACAACCTACAGTCTTTCCAACGTAACCGCAGATACAACCGTAACGGTGAAGTTTTACCAGTCGACCTTAAAGAATCCGACGGCAAAATGGCGTGACCTTGCGCGTGCAGTTAAAAGCGCACCCGATAACGCTACCCTTACCATAGACGGCGAAATAAAGGCAACAAATGCCGAGGGAGATAATGGCGTAATTAATACCTACAAAAGACTTACCATAAAGGCAACAACTCTTCCGCTGCTTTGAATGCAGACAGCAAGTCGGGTATCCTTGATGCGCATAACACACTCACCCTTCAAAACATAACGCTTAAAAACGGTAAATGGCTCTCCAACCACTCAGGCGGCGCCGGCGTATACGTAAATTCGGGTGGTACACTCATTATGAAAGGCTCAAGCATTATCGAAAACTGCTCGGCGGATAATTCCGGCGGCGGCGTTTACGTAAGCGGCGGAACCTTTGAAATGCACGACACAAGCAAGATCACCGGCTGCTCGGCGAATAAAGAAGGCGGCGGTGTTTATGTACAACAGGGCGGAACCTTTAAAATGCACAACTCGAGCGCTATCATCAGCTGCTCGGCGAATAAGGGCGGCGCAATCTTTGTGAACGGTGCAACCGTCAACATAACGAACTGCACCCTCAAGGGTAACGAGGCTGTTAGTGACGGCGGTGCAATTTATGCACAAAAAGAAGGCAGCACTGCTTCCACCGTAACAATCAGCGGCGGTACTATCGGCGGCACAGGTACGGACGAGAAAAACAAGGTAACCGGCAAATGGCACTTTGGCGGCGGTATCTTTGTAGATAATGACTGTACCTTAACGCTTGACAGTGTACGGATTATCGGCAACGAGGCATGGAGAGCCGGCGGTGTGCGCGCAAACCGATCAACTGTTACCATGACCGACTGTACTATTAAAAACAACAAGACAACAGGCGACGACGACTCAAACGGCGGCGGCGTATATACCTTTATGGGAAGGCTCACCATGACAGGCTGTACCATTACGGGTAACAAGGCAGATACAAACGGCGGCGGCTTAAATGTTGAGGGTACAACTACTAACATCACAAACTGCACCTTTACGGGGAACACCGCAAAGAACGGCGGCGGTATCTATACGAAAAAGATTGAAAGCACCCCCGCCACCGTAACAATCAGCGGCGGCACTATCGGCGGCACAAGTACGGACGAGGCAAACAAAGCGACCGGAACCGACGGCAACGGCGGCGGCATCTATGTCGGTGAAAACTGCAAGGTAACACTGCAAAATAACGGCTCCACCGGCTGCACAATTACGGGCAACACAGCAGCAAAGCATGGAGGCGGAGTTTATGTAAACGGCAAGACATTTACGATGAGCGGCAATGCAAAAATTGAGGCAGACAACGATGTGTATTTGGAGAGCGAAAAGACGATAACCGTTGACGGAACCTTGTCAAACAACCCAGCCGCACGCATTACGCCGAGAGAGTACAAGGAGAATGTGCCAGTACTTAGGGGCGGTTCAGGCGTAACGCTCGCAGATGAAGTAGGTAAGTTTACGGTAACATCGGATGTCAAAGACGACGGTATTGCACAAGCATGGATAATTGATACTACCGGAAAATTAGAAAAGTCCAATATGGAAGTACGGTATGATAAGCTGGCTAGCTATCTTTCACCATCACCTCATGCGGTCGAGGAGGGGGGCGTATACCGCTTTAAAATAACCGGCACTATACCGTCGAACCACTTACAGAGTGCAGGCTACAATCAGATGGGAAGACTTGCACAAACGATACATAATAGTAATAAAAAGGTTGCTCTTATACTGCCCGACAGTATTCCGGATCTTACCAGTATGAACGAGGGCTTTTATGGATGTGAATACCTCGTTTCTCTAGAGAACATTCCTTCAGGCGTTACGGATATGGAGGGCTGTTTTAAAGGCTGCACAAAGTTAACCCACGCTCCCGCTATTCCTTCAGGCGTTACGACGATGAGGGAGTGTTTTAAAGGCTGCACAGATTTAAGGCGAGCTTCTAATATTCCTTCAACCGTTGGGAATATGAATAAATGTTTTGAAGACTGCAAAAATTTAACCGTTGCCCCCCAAATTGAGTCAGGCGTTACAAATATGGAGAGATCTTTTGCCGGTTGTAAAGCTTTAACCCAAGGTCCCGATATTCCTTCATCGGTTAGTATGATGTATCAGTGTTTTGATGGCTGCAAAAGTTTAAAAGGAGTAAAACTTATGTGTAATTACGACGATTCAGTTAGTCTGTTTCAAGATGTTTTTAAGAACTGCACCGCCTTGGAAGACGGCGGAATAAAGGTTCCTCAAAATCAGCTTCAAGAATATAAAAATCATGCGGGCAAAATGGGGGTAACAGATCCGGATAAGTTTGTCGGATTTTAATGGGGATACTCCATGGTGGCAACCGTATCAAAAGTATTTTGAGCGGTTGCCTTCCTGCTGTGCGGAATTTTACACAAAATTCCGCGCAGTTTTTTCCAGCAGACGGGAAAACGTATCAGGCTGTTTTATCATATCTGCCATAAATGGTAGTAATACTAGTCAGCAGCAATACGGCAGCAAGAAGGATTATGAATTGCCTTGTTGGTTGAATGTATAAAAAACGGATCTTTTGTTTTATTCGTGCGGTTTAATACCCCGACGCTCTGCGTCGTAACAAAAGGGTATTAAAGCCGACTGCAACCACCTTATAGAACATACCGTGCGAAACATTGAGCACTGTGCCCCGACGCTTGCGTCGGGGTTGTTGATTTTTCTTGATTTCCTTAGCCATTTTGCTCCAAAAGTCATATAAGGACTGTAGGAGACAAACATGAGAAGAAAACCATTTGAAGAATTAACTATTTCTGACGACTTCATGTTTTGCAAAGTGATGGAACATGAATCTATCTGTAAAGAATTTCTAGAAATGCTGTTTGCTGTTAAGATCGAGAAAATCACCTATCTGGTATCCCAGAACACCGTTACAACCAATTCTGGATCAAAAACCATCCGGCTTGATGTACTGGTAAAGGACAAGTTCGGTACGTCCTACGATATCGAGATGTTTTTTCCGATAGACATCCCTGTCTATCGGAAAAACGAGTTTTGCCTTGTGGCAAAACATCGCTGCTGCTAGAACCAGCGGCATCCGTGCCGCTACTGAAACACCTTTTGCAAAGAGGCGGAGCAGATGCAAGGAGATAGCCGAAAATAAAGCGGAGGCGTATCGGGTATACGTTGAGCATTTATTTTCGGCGTACGACACAGCAGATGCCCGCATATTTGTAAAAGATGCAAAAAAGATTATACTCAATGCGAACGCATTTAAAGAAGCTGACAGTCAAGAGTTGCAAGGCTTTTTACAGTACGTAAAAACCGGGGAAGTAACGACAAAATACACAGGGAGGATAGAGAAGATGATACAAACAGTAAAACAGAGCGAACTGGCACGAAAAGAATATCGCATATTACCGGCAGCTTTGATGGAGGCGATGGATGAAGGTGAAGCAAGAGGTCTTGAACGCGGTCTTGCAGAAGGTTCTCGCCAAAAAGCGCTTGAAACAGCACGGTTGATGAAACAAGCGAATTGTGAAATCCCATTTATCGAAAAGATGACCGGTCTGAGCAAAGCGGAAGTAGAAGCGATTAAATAATTGGGAATTATGAATTAGTTATCGGGAGCATTGATGTATGAAGAAAAATTGTGTAAAGGCAGCGCTCTGTGCGCTGGCATTTTTGGGCGCTTCCCTTCTTTTTGCTCAAGAGGTTGAGGATGAACCTAAGAGAGAAAAAGACGGCCTTCATTGGTCTTTGGGTCTTTCGGCGGAAGGGAATATGAACATGCCGAAAGGCTATGCCTTGGGCGCAGGGCTGTACGGGATGTTTGTATTGCCTGATTGGGTTAAAACGGGCAGGTTTTCAGCCGGTGTAAAGCTTTTGTATTCGACGGGATTTAAAAGATACAGTCTTCTTGATACGGCTGTTCTGTTCCGCTGGAATTTTTATGATTTTGCAAAGTTTAAAACCTGCGATTCAGGCTTTTTTGTTCAGGTGGAAGGTGGCGTTTCCTTAGGCTGGAACGGAAAGACCGCAAAACCCTTTGTATTCGGTTTGGGAGAAGGAACATTCGGCTACCGCTTTGCAGTAAAAAACTTTTTTATCGAACCGTATATAAGAGGCGGCTATCCGGTAATCTGGGCTGCCGGAGTAAGCGGAGGATTTAGAATATGAAAAAACAGAAAAGTCGGATTTTAGTTTTAATTTTGGCGGTACTTTTGGTATCGGTTTCGGCTTGTAAAAACCCGTTTTTAAAGAAGATGCTGATTGAGGAAGGAGAGGGTGAAAGTTCTGCGGTTCCCAAACACACGGTAACTTTCAGCGTAGAAGGCACCGGCGGAACGCTTAAAGTAAAGGCGGACGGCATAGCGGAAACGGATGTAAGCCCCATAACCGTCGAACAGGGTAAAAAGGGAACTTTTACGGCAGAGCCTGCCGCAGGCTACATGATAAAAGAGTGGAAAGTAGACGGCATCGTTGTTACAGGCAATACGTCCAACACCTATACCCACACCGTAACGGCAGCAGTCGACGTAAAGGTGCGCTTTGATGCCCCCTTTGTCGAAGGCGGCGCATCGCTCATCTTAAGCCCCGATAAGCTCACCATCAGAGTTAAAGCAGTAACCTCGGACGGTTCCGCCGTAGCTGTAGAAGGCTGCACCGAAACAAATCTTGCAAGCGACAACAGCACGTACACGGTGCTGCACGCACAAGGCACAACCGTTATCCTTAAAGGCAATATCACCGAACTGGACTGCAGCGGTACCTACAACGATAACAATAAGCTTACAGCCCTTAACGTACAGGGCTTAACTGCTTTACAAAGGCTGTACTGCGGCTACAATCAGTTTACTGCCTTTGACGTACAGGGGTTAAGTGCTTTGCAATATCTGGACTGCTCCAACAACCGGCTTACAGCCCTTGACGTACAGGGCTGCACCGCTTTGCAAGAGCTGTACTGCGGCTACAATCAGCTTACCACCCTTGACGTACAGGGGTTAAGTGCTTTGCAAAGTCTGGGCTGCATTGCTAATCAGCTTACCGCTCTTAATGTACAAGACTTAACCGCTTTGCAATATCTGAGCTGCGACCGTAATCAGCTTACCGCCCTTGACGTACAGGGCTTAACTGCTTTGCTAAAACTGTTCTGCAGCAACAACCGGTTTACCGCCCTTGACGTACAGGGGTTAAGCACTTTGCAATATCTGGACTGCGACAACAATCAGCTTACCGCCCTTGACGTACAGGGCTTAAGCGCTTTGCAATGGCTGTGGTGCTACAACAACCGGCTTACCGCCCTTAACGTACAAGGCTGCACCGCTTTGGAAGGGTTGTGGTGCTACAACAACCGGCTTACCGCCCTTAACATACAAGGCTGCACCGCTTTGAAAGGGCTGGGTTGCTACAGCAATCAGCTTACCGCCCTTAATGTGCAAGGCTTAAGCGCTTTGGGATGGCTATACTGCGGCAACAATCAACTCACTACACTTAATGTGCAGGGCTTAACTGCTTTGCGAACGCTACGCTGCTACAACAATAAGCTCACCGCACAAGCCTTTACCAAACTCTTTGACGATTTACCGGCGCGGCAGGATAGTTATAAGGGGGAGTGTATTCTTTACACCGAAGAATCCGGCGTTACCGAGGGCAATCACAAAGATTTTAGCACTCCTCCGGATTTAGCCACAGCCTTTAATAATGCTAAAAATAACAAGAAGTGGAAGATGTATAAGAGGAATGGAAGCGGGTCATGGGTTGAGATTTAATGGAAATAGCGGGGAATGAGCAAGGGAGGGAAAGACACTTATCCGGAAAAAAGAGTCTTTCCTTCCCTCTTCTTTTTCGGGAGCCTTCCTATCCTCAAATGCTGTGCGGAATTTCGGAGGTATGGGGGGAGGGGGGCAATTGATAATGGGTAATGGATGATTACAAATTACAAATTACCCATTACAAATTGCTTCGACTTCGTCTGTGGTTAGGCCGGTTGCTTGCGCTATCTTTTCCCGAGAAAGCCCGAATTGCAGAAGATTTTTTGCCGTTTCAAGCGCTTTTTGGTGTGAACCCTCTGAGCGCCCCATATCAAAACTTTCTTCCCGTTGCACTGCTATGTCGGTATCATAATCATACTCACCTATTAACAATGTTTATTACCTCCTTTCTTTTGCAAATAGGCGGTATATCTGCGTTGTCGCATCGTCAAAACTATACATCCTTGTATAGTTTTGACTGTGAGTTTCGCATACAGGCAAAACTTGATAGTAAAAAGGGAAGTTTTTTCAAGGGGTTTACCCCTAAAACAGCAGTTAATAGCACACGAAAAAGCATCATTGATTAAAAAATCGTTACAGCTTTTTCTACACTTGTTTTTTCTATACTGCTATCGTACACCATATTCATAAAAAGTCAAGCCCTTTTTGATACATTTTATATATTTATGCAATAAGCGTCTCACGTGTAATTGCTTGTGCAATTGCCCTGCTCATCTCTCGCTTCTTTTCTTTCCTCGCCTGCGTTTCATGGTTGCAGTAATGACGTAATACCCAAAGGCTTTTATGTCCGGTAACCATCATAATTTCACGTTCTAGGTATCCTTTATCCCATAAAATGACAGCCGCTAAATGACGATAGGAATGAATACTCAAATGCGGCACATAAAAGCCAAGAGTTTTCATCACGCGGATAAATTCTTTGCGTATTGAATCATAGCCGATCGGTCTATCGTCTCTTGTGCTATTATAGAATAAGAAGGCTTCCTCATTATCTTTTTGAGGGTGGGTATCGATAAACTCTTTTAATAAAGCGGTCAGTTGAGAAGAGATGGGAACTTCTTTATAAGATTTGTTTTTTGTGTCTTTCAAGATATGGCTACTGAAATGATAGTTTTTTGTGATACGTACGGTTGCCTGCGTTTCGCCGTCATTAAAAAGAATATCGGAAATTTTAAGAGCCGCGACTTCACCGATACGGCAGGCTGTTTCCAGAGCGAGTTTATTGATACAGTAGTGCATTTTATTTTTAAAATGTTCAGTAGTAGAAAAGAGCTGTACCGATTGATCGATTGTTAAAATGGGCTTTATCTCACATTCTCCTTTCGGCGGATGAATTTGCGGAGATATATCAGTATCGAGTAATCCTTCTTTATAAGCGAACTTAACCGTCTGTTGGAGCCATTCACTCATTTTTTTGAGGCTGCTTACTTTAAGAGAGCCCAAAAGGGAGACGAGAAATTTATTGATGTCTTTTGCCGTTACTGTATGAAGCGGGGTATTCTTAAAATACGGGAATAAACGCTTTTGCAGCATATAGCGTATTTTTTGAAACCGTGTTTTCCCCGGAAGGAGTTTTTCCTGTACGCCTTCCTCACGAAGGGTGGCAATGTAGGGGGAGCATTTCCAATCCCAAAAGGTTAAAGTGTAATCGACGAATGAAAGAGATGAATGACTATTTACGGTAGCGTTTTTTTTTACGTCTAGCGATTCAATGTGCGATGATTGTTGAGGATGTCCGCTCTCTTTTTGATTATCACAAGGATGAACGGAAGCGGCGAAACCGTACATATAAGAAGCGAGGGAGAGAATTTGGGAAAGCTCATCGGAAGGGATACGCTTATTTACGATCATTTTTTTGAATGTTTCGATAACTGCATGAACTTCAATGGCTTGTTTCTCTTCTTTATTGTGCTTTTGAGGTATACCGCCATAGAGCCAGCCGATAACAACTTCTTCAGCTTCTTGTCTGGAAGACTTACCCGTTGAGCGGGCTGTTAAGGGTTTGCCGGTTACCGGATCGATGAAGCGGCAATACCAAATACTGCCGCGGAGATAAAGGTAATATTTTTTTGTTTTCATAGGTTCGTGTGCTCCTTAAAAATCCTTCTATCAGGAAATAAAAATACTTATGGAAGGGCGGTATTCGCGTTGTATACCGGGGGCAATTGTTTCATAATGAAATGAAACACCCCTCCCTGTCCATATTTTTCCGATAAAGGCGGCGCATACTTACCGTCGTATCTTTCGTTCTTTTGATGTGTCGAACGATAAGGTTATTGTACCATTAACAAGGGAAAGAATGCAAGAGAAAACTTTTCCGGCTTTGCTTTTGCAGTTCTTTTTGCGTACGGATTTTCCATTTAAAAGTAAAGCTGCATCAGAAGCAGATAAAAGTGTGCCGTATGTTTTTTTCCATATGGTGAAGCGGCAGCCGGTAACGGGATACTGATTACAAGAGAATGCTTTTTCCATTTCAACGACTGCGCCGCCGCAGAGCGGACAGGTACCAATTTTTTGTTTTTCAAATACGGCTATGGAAAGCTGCTCTTTGCAGACATTTGAGACAAACGCTTCTATTTTTTCTAAGAACGTTTTTGAATCGGTTTTTAAGGCATACTCCCATTCCGCTGTTTCCCGTGCTGAAATAAGTGGAGAAAGAAGCGGAAATTTTTCAAGCTGCTGAATTAAGAAAATCCCTTTTTCCAAAAGATGAAGATTCTTTTTTTCCTCATGTATGTAGGCGCGATCCAAGAGCGTTTGAATAATTGCAGCGCGGGTTGCTTCGGTGCCAAGGGAGGCACTGTGCTTTCCGTTTTCTTTCGGCTTTTCCATAAATTGCAAAAGCGAGTCATAGCGATAGGGCTTTTTACTCTGTGTTTTCTTTTTTTCTGTCCGTACTTCCTTGCAAAGAAGATGCGTTGTATCAATATCATCAAAAGTATTTTCTTCACCCTTATCCGGTACACCGGTTTCATCGGAGTTTTCACCTTCCTTTGAGAAAAGTGATTTCCATCCGCTTTGAAGCGTCTTCCGCCCTCGTGCAATAAAAGGCACACCATCTATCGTAAGAAAGAGTGTTTGCATTTCATAAACAAAGAGATGAGAAAAAGAAGCAAAGAATTGTTTTACGACAAGAGAGAATACCGCCTTTTCAGTTTTTGAAGCAGTATCTGGAATTGCTTGCAGGGGAATTAACGCATGGTGATCTTCAAGCTGCGCATCATTAAAGAGACGGGTATTACGAGCCTCCAGTAACGCAGTATCAACAGCGCCCGTATATTCAGGATATACAGCACTCATGCGTTCAAAGACATCTTTAATAAGCGGAACGTCGGCACTTCCCATCACACGGCTTGGAGTGCGGGGATAAGAGAGGCATTGATACTTTTCATAGAGTGTTTGTGCAATGGCAAGGGTTTGATCGGGAGAAAGGGAAAGAGAAGAAAAGGCAGCACGTTGCAGTGCACTTAAATTAAAAAGGAGCGGAGGGACTTCCTTTTTTTGTTCTTGTTTTATTTCTTGTACGGCTACCGGTTTTTTTGAAAACCGGTCAGGAGTAAAACAGTCGTTTTGGAAAGCAGTGGTAATCGAGGCGTCTTCATTTTTTGTATAGGCCTTTGCCGTGAAAATAGCCTCACTTGAGGCTATTTCCGCGACATACTCATAATAAGGAGTTGGGATAAAGTCCGCGATTTCTTTTTCCCGCCTGAATATTTCGGCGAGTACGGCCGTCTGCACTCTTCCGACCGAAAGGAGTGTTTTTGCATGGAGGGATAACAGACGGGAAATATTGATTCCGACAAGCCAATCGGCTTTTTGGCGGGCATAGCCTTGACGAGCGATATCATTATAGTCGCTTAATGGTTTCACCTTTTTTAAGGCCTCTGTAATGACAGGCGGTGTAAGCGCAGAAGATGTCCAAAACCTAAAAATATTTTTCGTATCAGTGATGCCTGCTTCGTTTAAAACGATGCGGGCAATAAGCTCCCCTTCACGGCCTGCGTCGGTCGCGATGATGATAGTGTCACTTTGGTGTGTTTGTAATAATGACACGACAAGGTTAGCTTGTTTTTTTGACGCTTCAATTTTTTTAAAACGTATTGTGTGAGGGATAATCGGCAAATCCGAAAGGCTCCACTTTTTATAGTGTACTTCATAATCTTCAGGATCGAATGCTTGAAAAAGGTGTCCGAGACAATTGGTAATAAGATAGCGGCTGTTTTCATAATAGGAGCCGGTAAAGGGAACCGCGAGGGCGTGGGCAAATGCTTTAGCGACGGAAGGTTTTTCAGTTAAAATAAAAGTCATAAAAATAATATAAAGTATTGCAGTAATAACATCAATATGCTATACTCACAGGTGTCCTAAAGAGGCAAGATAAAGGAATGTTAACGCATTTTTTTTTCTGCCTAGTGCATGGGATAGAAATTTGTGAACACCTGTGCGCAATGTTATCTGAGCAAACAAAATTATATTTGGTGCATCAAATATAATTTTGTTATACATGGGGCGTTTTGGTGATTTTTCAGTTCTTACCGGTTTTTAGCAATACACTTGAGGCTTAAATAGCCTCAAGTGAGGCTATTTCATTTTGAGGAAAACGATGGCAATACAGTTGAACCTTGAAAGGCTTGGTGCATACGAAAAAGATCTTTTTAAGATCAAGCGCGTGCATAAAAAGAATGACATGAAAGAAGCGCAAAAGCTTTTTACTGCACTAAAACGCCGACTGCACAGCGGTGAACAAATAGGGGTGCCAAAAAGCGGCGGTAGAATAGTCGGCTCTTTACGAAAGCGTCAGCAGCGCTGCATGGTGAAATTTTTTTATGGGACAAAAATGAGTGCGCATCAAAAATATCTGGAAGAATATATGCCGCAAAAAAATAAAGAAGCGGTTCTTGAAAAACCTGAACTATTCGGAAGCGATAGCGAAGAATATAAGGCGCACATGAGTGATAAACATTTTAAGTTTATTATTTCTCCCGAGCGAAGTGATATAAACTTAAAAGTCTTAACTGAAACACTGGTGAAAAAAATCAATACGCTTTACGGGCTTGATGTTTATTATCAAGCGGCAGCACATTACGACACCGCGCATCCGCATGTGCACCTTCTTATCAATGGCGTCGATAAAAACGGGCGTGTCATTGAGCGGTTTCCGAAAGATTTTATCAAACACACCTTTCGTGTGATGGCACAGGAAGTATGCACATCACTTTCAGGGTATCGTACGGTCGAAGAAGTTCGGCAAAGTAAAAGCGACTTATATAAAAGCAATCGCTTTACCGCAATTGATAAAGCAATACAGGCAAGTGCATGGAGACGTGATGAGCGAAGTAAAGCAATTATTTTCACCCATGATTCACTGTTAGTAAAAAAGCGGCTTGAGTACTTATCAGCGCTCGATCTTGCCCGTCATACCGGAAGCGGTCGGTATGAGCTTAGAGACGGATGGGATGAATCGCTTAAAAATATGGGTAGGTATAACCGCTTCCTTGAAGTATGGAATACTTATAAAGGAAGCGGAAAACAGTTAAGTGTCTATCAAGGAAAAGAGGAACTCACCGGAATTATAAAGAAGGTGTATACGATGAATGATGAAGATACATGGAATAACGGATTTGTCCTTGAGACGGAAAAAGGAATTTATTATGTTCCGACACTGCACAATATCGCAGAGCGTTTTATTGGTAAAACAGTGAAGTATCGCGGAGGAAATATCCACGGGGGTGGAAAGCAGCGAGGAAAGATTACGCTTTATGGCAGAAATGCGTAGGTATTTTATATGAAAATGTAAGGAGCAAAAGATGAGTAAGAAAAGTGAATTTATACGAGGTAAACCGACTCGAAAAAAAATAACAGTTATTATGGATATCCTTAATTTTGTTATTCCGATTATCACCGTAGTCGGCGGCTTTTGGTGGAGTACACAAGTTTTCGCACGCCTTATGCGCTATAATCCTCATATTATCAGGTATCCGTTATTTCGCTTTCCTTCAGGATATCCGGTGTATAATCCGTTTGTGTACTTCGGCTGTTTCATCAAATACTTTCTTCGTCCCGGCTTTGATGTGTATTTATTCCGCTCAATAAAGCCAGCTCTCATTGGAACAGCAATCGCGATCGGTTTTATTATTCTGTATGTCATTCGCTCGTTACGGCAAAAGGAAGAACATCTTTATGGAACGGCGCGATGGGCAACAGAGAAAGACCTTAAAAATGCAGGGATGTTTCGTGAAACCGGCGTCGTATGCGGGCAGACGGCAGATGCTGAAATCAGTGCCGAGTACAATGCAAAAGATGATGCCGTACGCCTTAAAACAATATCCGAAGGCAGAAGGCTCTTGTGCCATTCGGGGAAAACCAACACCCTCTGCCTTGCTCCGACACGAAGCGGGAAAGGTGTATCCGTTATTATTCCAACACTTTTAAACTATCCGCATAGCGTCATTGTCTTTGACCCGAAGGGGGAAAACTGGAATATTACGGCAGGTTTTCGAAAGAAATTTTCACACTGCCTTAAATTTTCGCCCATTTCACGTGATACGCTGAGGATCAATATTATTGATGAGATACGGGACGGAGACTTTATGTATAGCGATGCGAACCTCATCGCCGATATTCTTTTTGCAAGTGATAGTGCCAAAGATTCAGGGACGGAACAATTCTTTAATAATAGCGCCAAAGATTTTGTTACCGGTGTTATTTTGCATGTGAAGTATTCCGGCCGTTATCCTGCAAAAAATCTTACTACCGTGTTACGGCTCATATCGGAGTCAAATGCCTTTTTCTCACAAGGACAAACGGAAACCGACATTAAAAATCCGCTTGTCGAGGCGATGCTCAAAGATCCTCACAGCAGCAATAAAAGCGCTTGTAAGACAATCGCCGGATGCGCGAGTAGGCTTTCAAAAAATCCGAAAGTGCAAGCGGACGTCCTTTCGACGTGTTTTTCAAAATTGCAATTATTTGAAGATCCGCTTATTGAAAACGCGACGTGCGCAAGTGATTTTTCAATTGAAGATTTTATTGCAACAAAGCGACCGATTTCACTGTATCTGACGGTGCCGTATGCGCATATCAAACGGATTGCACCGGTATTCCGCTTACTCATTGAATTTATGCTCAGGAAATTTTCCGAAGGGGAAACACAGTATGGAGCAGTTAAGCTTTCTGAAGATTTACTTTTTATACTCGATGAGTTTCCGATACTCGGCTATTTTCCGTTTCTTGCAGAAACGATGGGTGTTCTTGCAGGTTATGGGGTACGTTTTTTAATCATCTGCCAAGCAATGAATCAGCTTGTGAAATTATATGGACAGGAACACCCGTTTTTAGACCACTGTGAAAACACGATTGTTTTCAGGCCGAGAAAGCCCAGTGATGCGAAAGTCTTTACTGACTTACTCGGTAAAGAATCGGTCGTGCATGAAAACATTTCACAATCAGGAAGGAGGTTCGGCCCGCTTGATAACCGCAACCTTGCCGCACAAGAGATACAGCGGGATTTAATGAATCCTGATGAGCTTACAAAGCTTGATTGGAATTCACTTCTTTTAATTAACAACGGTATGCCGTATATCGGAAAGAAAGTGGTCTACTTTGATAGTCCTCGCTTTAAAGATCGCGCCAATATTACGGTGATGCAAAAGAGAGATGAGCTATTAAAGGAATGTGTCGAGCTCCCCTCAAATGAGGGTGTCAATATTTTTGCACGGTCAGCTGAAGTCGAAAAGGTGATGGCAAAAGATACGCCACTATTTTTAATGAGCGGACAGGACATCCATGTCGAAGAAGCGACGATGGAAAATGCAACACTTGCCGATTTTCTTGAACCGCTTCCGCAGGAAGGTGAGCGGCATTTTTGCGACCCTTCCGATCCGTGTATCCAAGAATTAAAAAGGAGAATTAGCACACTGGAATTACAAATAGCCAGTGAGAGTGAAAATGAATGGGAGAATCAAGATGATGAGGTTTTCTAAACGAGACTTTTTGCAACGAGATAAAAAACAAAGGGAATACGATGAAAAAGACAAATAAACCATCAGTGCCAGCTTTTTCAGGAAGAAAAGGGCGGTTTATTGCTACACGCGTTGATCAAAAATTGTATGAACTGCTCCAGCTGAAAAGTAAAGAACAGCGTCAGTCGCTTTCCGATATTGTTCGTGATGCACTTGCACTCTATGTTACGCAAGAAGTGAATGATAAAAATTTATTCTATGATGTAATTTCTCAAGTGAAAAGTCTCCTTTATTTTCTTGAAAAAAAGGTCGATTTTCACCGGGAACTATGGTTTTATTCTCTTATTCCGCAGTTTGCTAATTACGTCGATTATTTCGATAAAACGGCAGAAGAAAAAAAACAGATTGGATCTATCGCCGTCAAACGGCGTAATGATCTTTTAAAAAGTTTCACCCAAAGAATGTACCGGCAGCCGTCGGTGATAGAAAATTTTTTACAAGATTTTCTTGAACAAAGTAATGCAGTGGAAGAAAGCCAGGGATAGACAGTATGAGCGATGATGATATTCGATTAAAACGACAATATGATAACCTTATGCGGGATTTACAGCCGCTTGAGTGTTATCTTGCTGACAGTGAAGTCACCGATATTGCAACCCTTGCAGACGGTGAAATTGTCATAGAAAAATTTTGTAAAGGAAAAGAATTCACCGGAATATATCTTACGGAAGGACAGACACAGCGGATTACGCGAAGTCTTGCGACGGTGCTCCATAAAGAGATTGAAAACTCGCGTATTCCAACGCTTGAAGGTGTTATTCCTCATTACAATGCACGTATCCAAGCGGTCTTTCCGCCGTGGACAAAGCGGACACAAGTATATATCCGCCGTCCTGCGCAAAAAGTATTTACGCTTGAGCAGTATGTTGATCAAGCATTTATGACGGAGGAACAGTATGACGTAGTAACAAAAGCAATTAAAGCGAGAAAAAACATTATGGTCGGAGGAGCGACCGGAAGCGGGAAAAGCACATTTTTAAATGCCGTGTTACACAAGATGGTGGAATACACGCCCGATGACCGGTTTCTCATTATTGAAGATGTCCCTGAATTGCAGTGTACGGCACATGATGCGCATTTTCTTTTGACAAGTTCAAAGGAAGCTTCCGAAGCAATCGCCTCGGCAATGCGTATGAAGCCACGCCGTATTATTTTCGGGGAATTACGTTACGGCAGTGTCGCTAACGAGCTCTTGAAGGCATGGCAGACCGGGCATCCGGGAAATGCTACGACTATTCATGCAGAAAGCGCACCGCTCATGCTCGCGCGTATTCAAGGGCTTTTACGGGAAGTTATTATCGGCTCATTACCTCCTGTATCGGATGCAATACATGTATGTGTGCATTTGACTGCAACGGAAACGGGACCAAAGGTCAACGAAATACTCGATACGTCGATAAGCGGACTTGATGAATACGTCAAGGAAATGCAACGCATTTCTTTATAATGCTATTGATGGTATAACCGCAATATATTATAGTATTATAGACTGTACGGTAATAAAGTCTGCGCTATCACAGATGTGGTAGGTATATGGGCAGATGACGGCGGCGGAGCTTCATATCAATGAAGTATTCAATGTGTCGATAAACAGCACGTTTTTTTACAATGATATTGATGTTATTACATCAGTATCATTGCAGTATATCGCGCGCTGTAATTTTAAGGAGTGTTACATGAAAAAGAAAGTGCGTGAAAAACTTTCACACAGCACAAAGCTGTCCTCTAAACGGACAGGGAATGGGAAAAAAATAATCGCATTTTGTATTGTTTTTTTCATCTCAATTGTATGCGCCTATGCAGATAGCGGACGAAGCATTGGAAAGCTTGATGATTATGCTCGATTGATTTTGGGCATCTTTACGAGTTTTTGGATGAAAGCCCTCTGCGCGGTAGCTTTTATCATTATTTGTATACGGGCAATTACCGTCGGTCGTGACGAACCGGGGCTTATCAAAAAATACATTCCGTGGGGAGTCGGTGTTTTACTCCTTTTAAGTGCCGGACAAATTGTGAATTTCTTCTTCAACGGGAACGAAAATATCGCTGACCAGCTCGGATGCTTAGTACAAGCGGTATCGCTGCTTGTTGCATAACAGGCTATAGGTAAGGAGAAAAAAGAATATGGCGAAAGTTGTAACGCATTTATGTGCTGCGATACGGCAATATACGGACAAAGACGGAAAAGAAAAAACACAGTATCAACGGATTGGCTGTGAAATGGAAGATGAAACCGGAAAACGTTTTATCATTCTTGACCGCTTCATCGCCCTTTCAGGGCTTCCTGATTTTTCGAACGGGAAATATAGCGATTCGGTTTTGGTATCGAAATTCCCGGTAAAGAAAAAAGGAGAAGCTGAGATTGAGACAAGTTTTGAAAGTGAAGAAGTCGATAACGGCATCTTTTAAACCTATTTGATACGAAACAAACGGAGCGTATTGAATAGCCAATGCGCTCCGTACTCGTAAGATGTGGAGTGCGAAAAAATGGAAATGATAAGTGATTATTCAATACCAATTCATAGAAGCCTCATACAGGTTGATATGCTTTTTGGTATTGGAACAAAAGCGGCGATCCTTCTTTTAATTGTTACGGTGGTCATAATACAGATTACCGGCGCATGGTTTTTAATCGTTTCAGCGGCACTTTTTTTTCTCATGCGATTACTCGCAAAGAATGATCCATATTTATTGGATATTCTTTTTGATTCGGTTTTGCAACAGGATATTTACTATGGATAAAGAAGACGGCGAAGATCTGCGTGAATACGATTTCGCACTCGCTTTAAGCGAAGAGCGCAGGATAAGCGTACAGGAAGCGCTCTATAGCTGCCAATACCTACGGGATTTTTTCCGTGAAAAAATTCTTGAAGGAAAGTCCGTGTATATCCACGGCATTGGCCGATTCCAGGTGAAAAAAAGGAAATTTCGGCATTGTAGAGATTTTCAGTCAGGGCAAGACATAGGGGAAAAAGAAGTTTCGATTCTTCAGTTTACAAGCGCCCATTCATTACGAACACAGTTAAGAAAAAAATAATGGAGGTGGAAAAACGAAAAACCTATTAAAAAGCCTTTTTAAACCACGCCGGTTTATTGAAGGGTTCGACTTAAAAAGGTACAAAGAAAGAAAAAATATGTTTTCCTCATGGTGTCCATGGGCGACACTGTTAGCAGATGGACTCGTTCTTTTAAAGAATGGAGCACTGTTACAAAGCTTTGCCTTTTCAGGGCCGGATCTTGAATCGGCATCGGCGGCAGAAATTGCAGGAGTATCGGCACTTTTTAATGACGCTGTAAAACAGCTCGGCGGACGATGGGCGGTACAACTTGAGGCGCAACGGTATAAAACAACCGTGTATCCTTCAGCGCAGTTTGACAATCCTGCAGCATACATTATCGATAAAATACGGGAAGGCATATACTCAGCCGGTAAGGAAAATACGCATTTTGCTTCTTCATATTACCTTTCCTTTACGTATGAACTGCCCTCTGATTTAAAACGAAGCAGTACTCGCTTCTTTTTTTCCGGAGGAGATAAAAACAAAGGAAGTTACACGCTCAACATCGATGCAATTATGGGGGAGATAAAAAGTTTTCAATCGGTAACGAGTAAAATAACAGACACGCTCAAGCGCGCGCTTGTTATTGAATCGCTCAATTCCGATGAAATGCTTACGTATCTTCACACGTCCGTTTCACTGAAATGGCATCCGTTAAAAGCGCCTGAGTACCTTTTGTTTTTGGATAAGATTATTACTGATTCAAATATCGAAAACACGATTCCATTAAAGCTCGGAGACTATTACGTGCCGGTTATCACAATTAAAGATTTCCCGCAAGAAACGTATCCTGCCATTTTTGACCGGCTCAATCGCACCGGCATTGAATACCGCTGGTCAACCCGCTTTATCTGTCTTGATAAAAAAGATGGATTAAAAGAAATCGACAAGTGGCAGGCGCGTTTTCATGGGGGAAGAAAAAGTGCGAAGCAAATTATGACTGAGTACACCGAAAAGCACGAATCAAGCCGCGTAAATCAAGGTGCGGTTGCCCTTGAAGCAGATGCTTCGGCTGCACAGGTAGAGGCGATGACAGACTTATACCGGTTCGGCTATTACACCTCGACACTCGCCGTATGGGATCGCGATCTTGAGAAAGCGGAAGAGAAAGCGCGTATTTTGGAAGGTGAAATAGCCGCTTGTATGTTTAACAGCATCCAAGAGACGGCCAATGCATTCGAAGCTTTTCTTTCGATGATGCCGGGTAATGTCTATGCGAATATCCGCCGCCCCTTAATTTCAAGCGGGAATCTTGCCCATATCATTCCGCTTTCTGCCGTGTGGACAGGGATTATCCATAATGATTTTACCGAAAGTATTTCAGGATGTGCATCGCCTCTTTTAACCTGTTCGAGTAATTATGCAACACCGTTTTTCTTTAACTTAAATGTCGGTACCGTCGGACACACGTTCTTTTTCGGGCCGACGGGATCGGGAAAATCGACAATCTTAGCGCTCATTGCCATTCAATTTTTAAAGTATCCGGATAGTAACGTTATCATATTTGATAAGGGCAAAAGTGCACGCAGCGTTACGATGTCCGCAGGCGGCGTCTATGCAGAGCCCGGTATCGGAGACATCGGCTTTCAGCCGCTTGCAGACCTTACTACCCCGTCAGATATTTTGTGGTGTGCAAGTTTTATCGAAGTACTTTTAAGCGAACAGGCGGTTGCCGTTGATGCTTCAATGCGGAACGCCATTACCGAAGCGTTGAAGCTCATGAAAGATATTCCGCTTGAAGATCGTACCCTCACCACCTTTACCACCTATGTGAGCTACACAAATCCTTCCACTGGTATAAACGACATTAAAGCCGGTTTAAGCCCGTACCTGAAAGGAGGACAGTTCGGCAATATCTTTGATGAATCGGAGACGTCGCTTCCGTATTCAAAGTGGACAATGATAGAGATGGGCTCCCTTATGGACTTATCTGAAAAGGCGGTTCGCCCTGCACTCGTTTTCTTATTTAAATACATCGAACGTATTTGGAAAGGAACGAATGCGAAACCGAAACGGAAAAAAGAACTCACCCTTTTAATTCTCGATGAAGCGTGGCTGTATCTCGATAATCCTGTTTTTGCGACTCGTATCAAAGAGTGGCTTTTAACGTGCCGTAAGGACAATGTGTTTGTCGTTTTTGCGACGCAGCAGGTAGAAGCAGCTCGCCGATCAAGTATCGCTCCTGAAATTGTACAATCGTGTCTGACAAAGGTCTACCTTGCAGACCGCAGTGCACAGGATGCTATTCAGAAAGAAGCGTATCGCTATTTCGGCTTAACCGATGCGGAAATTTATGCGATTTCAAAGGCACAGCCGATGCGTGATTATTTTTATAAATCTTCGCTCGGAACACGCATGTTTAATCTTAATCTCGAAAAAGGGCAGCTTGCAATTCTTTCAAGCGATCATGCCTACCTCGATTTACTTGAGCAAAAGTACGGAAGGAACTCAAAACGGTATCTTGTTTTTGAAATATTAAAACATCGAGGAATCCCATTTACTCATTTTTTTGATCGGCAAACACTAACTGAATTATTGAATGAAAGGAGCTTACTATGAAAAAAGTACAGTGTATTATTCTTGCCATTCTTCTTTTCGCAGCTCATACCCATGCACAAATGGCGGTTTTTGATCCGACCAATTGGTTAACAGCTATCGATACCCTTTATGCAACGTATGATCAACTGATGAATACGGTTCAACAGCTCAAGACACAGTACGAGCAGCTGCAACATGCATACGAGATGGCAAAGACATGGGATTTTTCAAAACTAAAATGGGATGGAGACTGGGATTTCCGTAATGAAATTAGTAATGCCGGAGCTGCGGTCAACCGGCAGCTGGCAGGCTTACGGAACATGAAAGAAGCGCTCCAAAGTCAAAACATTCGATTGGGAGGAGTAAGTTACAGTATCGCCGATTTAGTCGGTGCCGGAGATGTAAATAAAAATATTTTGCGTTTTATTGAGCATGGCGCCGAGTGGATGAGTAATGATCAGATGAGCCGCGCGGTACGCGGTGTCACCGGAAAAATGAGCGAAAGAGAAAAACGCGCTATTTGGAGCAAATACGGTATAAGCCCCGAGAACTTTGTTTTTGTCAAAGAGACGGAAAAGTTTTTGAAAAAACAAGCCGATCGGGTAATTGCCGCAGGACTTGATGAAAATACCAATGAGCTCATTGAATCAACGACAAAAAAATACGGAGACGTGTTTGCTGCTGCTATGAACGGTAAAAACCCGACGGAACTTTTACAGCAGATTGCGGCAATGTTTAAATTGCTTGGAGAGCAGGTAAACACCCTTAATACAAGCTTAAATCAAATCGGAACGCTGTACGCAACCCATACCCAAAGAGAAAAAACGCAACAAGACATTGCTCGCGATACGGCAAATACCATCAATGAGGCGCAAAAACGAGGGACGCCTTCCAGCATGTTTGTTACCACAAGTGAGGATAAATAAAAGGAATGAATTATAATTGGATTGACGTTCCATTTCTCGATGCGATGGAATATTTTTCGAGCATCTTTTATTACTTTCTCACTGTTGCAAAACGGCTCGGCTACATCGTTGCTCTCGTCGGGATCGGCTGGACGGCAATACAGCTGATGTTCGCATCCGTTTCGACGGAAAAAGCCTTGAAAGGACTCTTTTTTAAGTTCGCCCTTTTCTTTTTTGTACTCGCTGTCTATCATCCGGCAGTTACCCTTCTGGCAAAAACCGTCACGAAGTGGGGAGTGAGAGCTGGAGACGGGGATAATGTTATTCAAACAAACCTCGAAACGTTATTAAAGAAAGCCGAACATGATTTACAGATTGCAGAATCTCTTGAAGCAGGTGGAAATAATACAGCTGCCTCAAGCGTCACGGCAATACCGCAAATGAAAAGCCTTAAAAACACTCGCATAAACGGATCGCCGCTTGTAGGATCAGATGTTATCGATTCTCAAGGGAGAGAACAGTACATCAATACGGTCAATAAATACCGCAGTACGGAAGAAAACCGCGAATGGGCTGAAAAGACTATTAAAGCAGTTAGTGCTGTATTAAAGCCTACTTATTATAAAGATAAAAACGGCAACCTTATCAAAGCATATTACCTTGACGTTATGATGAAAGGGAAAGGCGGCGTTGCAAGTTCCTTTGTTTCCCCGAATGCGATTTTACGCATCGCACTTTTAACGGCAAATATTTTAAATAGCCGTCAGATGGATTACCTCACCGTTAAAATGGAAGAAGGAAAAAAAGATGCCGGTTGGCTTTCGATGAATAATATCGGCATAGTTCATTTAACGATGGGCGACATCGGAAACACGCTTCTTACGTGGTTGTGCTGCCTTTGTCTTATCGTCGGCTCTATTTTTGCCATTATTCAATACGTTATGTGCATTTTGGAATACTCCATTATTGCAAGTATCGGCATTGTATTCGTGCCATTTGTACTATTTGACGGAACAAAAAGTTTTGCTCAAAAAATTATTCCTGCCCTCACCGGTTTTGCCATTAAGCTTTTAGTGATGACGTTGTGTATTTTCTTTGTCTTTTATCAGTACCTCTACCTTGCAGGGACACAAATGGGAGAGACAAGCCCGCTTGATTGGACGGTTTTTGCCTACATCGCGTTTATGATCATTATCAGCTGGGTGTTAACGCAAAACGCACCACAGATTGCAATGACACTTCTAACGGGAAACCCGCAGCTTTCGATGGGAGAATTTATGCAGGCGGTCGGAACGGGGGCGGCACTCGGAGGAGCAGCCGTTACCGCTGCTGCCGTTACCGGTAAGGGAGCGCAGATGATGAAGTCAGCAGGTGCAGCGCTTATTGGCGGAACGACGAATGCAGCTGTCTCAGGAGCGGGAATGTTGGCAGAAGCGAAAGCGGCAAAACAAGCGGCCGTACAAGATTTACGTGCTAAAGGATATAGCGCCGATGAAGCGGCAGCCGTTGGTAATAGAGCCTACAGAACATCAGTCGCAAGCCATATTAAAACCGGCTTTAAGAGTATGGCTCACAGGCTCTCTCATGCCGAAGGTTCTGCAGGCAGTAATGGCGGAGGATTTGCAGGAGGCGGCTCTCGCTTTGTAAACCGCTATAGCGGTAAAGACGGAAGCGGTATGGATGCCGTCAAGCAGCCTGACGCTAATCACAGCTCGTTTAAATACGCAAAAAATCCTGAGACAGGGGCGTCGCTTACCGCAGCCGAATTTTTAGCGGAACGGCGAAATGCCGGTACGGCTCAAGGGACAGCAATGAGTGCAGCGTATGCACCGAAAAACACACCGCCTCACGGGTCGCAAAAAAACATAAAAAGCTCTATCGAGTTACCGCAAGCCCGTGAACAAAGAAGTCTTTCTGAACCTTCACGTGAAGCGTTACCTGAACCGAAGCCGCGTCTTCCGGCTCCGTAATAGAGGATTATAAAAAGAAAAAAAATTTTTCTTTAAGGAGAATAAAAAGGGACACTACTATGGGAAGTAAAATTTATTTACCGAAAGGGTTTAATACCACACCATTTAACCGGAACATTAATAAAAAGGGTGTTGAAGTAGGTTTGCGTCATTACGATGAACTTATCGGCGCAGAAAATGAACACAATATTGCATGGCGTTTCGTAGCGCTTTGCTCAATACTTGCCTTCTTTCTTTCTGTCGCCGTTAATTTTTATGCCGTTACGAGACCTGCAACGGTACCGCTTGTGATCACCGTCTCTGAAACCGGAGAAGCAAAGTATGTCGGAGACATTTCACACCTGTCGTACGGAAACATCAAAGTACCTGAAGTCGCCATTAGACGGCAGCTTGAAGACTTTATCACCTACACAGGAACGCTTTCAACCGACGGCGCGGTTATAAAAGCAAACATTGCACACTGCTATGCGATGTTAAACGAAACGGCTGCCAGTAAATACTCAAATCTCTTACGTGACAAGCATCCGTTTGAGCTTTTCGGGAAAGCAAAGAAAAATATCCTTCTTGAAAGTACCTTAAAGCTTTCTCCGCAAACCTATCAAATCGATTATATCCAAAACACCACCACCCTTGCAGGGCAAATTACCTCACGCATCCGCTACCGTGCTGTTATCAGTATGGCGTGTATGCAGCCGCCTGAAGGAAAAGAAAAAACAAACCCGCTCGGTATTTATATTACCGATTTTGACATTACCGAAGTCAACGTGCTTCAAAGCTCAAAAGAGTAATTTTTTTGCATAAGGAGTTTATGATGAATAAAAAGTATTGTATTTCAGTTTTTTTTATTGCTGCCCTCATGGCAACGAGCTGTATGACAACCCGTTTAGTCAATGAACCGATTCCGGCAGAACGTGTCAGTGAAGGAAATGCGCAGACACGTGAAGAGGAAGAAAAAGCAACCGAACGCGAAGATGAAAAGCATTTGGTTGAACTTCTTGAAAAAGAAGTTGATGTTGCAAAAACGGTTGTCTATGTTGAAAAGCCCGTGTACCGGCCGGCTGAAGCAAAAAATGATCCGCTTGCACGGGAAAATGTTCAAAAAGGACTTCCTGCAGCAAAGGCGGCAATCGATGGCGCCTTACGGATGCCTGAAAAATATTCAGGCGCAAAGATGCTCTATGATTACGATGAGCGCTTCGTTTATGAAATTTACTGTAAACCCTACCACATCACCGACATTGAACTTGAACCGGGGGAGGAAGTATGGGAAGCCCCCTTTGTTTCTGAGCCGGACGTGTGGCAAATAGGTGCGGGGGTGAGTAAAAAAGGAGGAGCGGATGTCCAGCACTTTTTTTTAAAGCCGTCATATTCAAAGCTCGCAAGTAACATGATCATTATCACAAACCGCCGGATCTATCACCTCAACTTGCGAAGCTACAAAGACGATTATATGGCGATGGTGCAGTGGAATTATCCGCCTTCCATGCCATACGTTATGGCAAAATCTGAAAATGCGGTTAATTCCGTTAAAAGCGTTTTAAGCGGTACTTCTCCTGAATTTTTATCCTTCGATTATAAAATCAAGTATTCACCATTTAAAAAACCGGCCTTTATCCCTATTCGTATCTACGATGACGGAGCAAAAACGTATATCGAAGTAGACGAGCAGGTACTGCACGGACAGCTGCCCGCCCTTTTTGCTGAAGACAAAAACATTATCAATTATCGCGTAAAGGGTAATCTTTTTATTATCGACCAGCTCATTACCAAAGCAACGCTCCGTCTTAATAAAGAGAAAGTCATCATTGAAAAACTCAAAAGCAAAAGTAAATAATGCAGGGAGAAATTAAGTATATGAGTGATATATTCGGCTTTGACGACGTTCTTGAAGGAGCGGAAAACGATACCGGCAATGAGTTTACCGGAGGAGCGCCGGTTACGAACGATGAGCTGTCAGGAGAACCGGCAGGTGATAATGAAAAGAGCCCACCACACGGCGAACAGACAAATGGCGATGAAATTATTGCGGACTTTTTTGGAGATGAAGAAAATGCCGCTTCATCCGATTACGAACGAGCAGGTGAAATCCCAGTAAGCGATTCTGATGAAAGCGATAACGATGCACAAGGTGCGTTCGATACGCAAAATCCAGTACTGGAAGCAGCTGCTGAAATGCAAGAAGCATCGAGCGAGGCTGTCCATGCAGATGAAAAATACTCCGCGCAACAGGCTCTCTCAAGCGGTAAAAGTGCGTTAAAACTGAACCGCCAATTAATCTTTTATTTTACTGTTATGGGCATTTTATTGCTCGCTGCTATCCTTATCTTTTTCACTTCATTTCGGAAAAAACCGGAAGAAAAGAAAACCATTGCAAAAGCATCAGAACGCTATGTCCCGGACTTTCCGCTCTCTCAAGGAAATGAAAAAGAAGGAGAGAAAAACACCGCCCTTTCTGAAACCCTTGCAAAAGAAGATCCTCCCGATAACACGAGTCCCTATTATTACGAGGAGCCTGTCGCCTCTTCCGAACAAAATACTTATACCTATCAAGGTGCGGCAGGAGGTGGAGCTTCGCGATCAAAAAGGCCTGATACGCGCAATAACGCAATTCAAAAACCAATCCAAGGGATTAAAGGCTTAACCCCCACTGGAAGAACAGCACAGAGTGCTGCACAAGGCTCCTATCAAAGTGGCTCAGATTCCGCAATAGCTGCTTCTCAAACAAACCCGTATGCGCAATTCGGCCTACCTGCAAAAGAAGATTTAATGAAGCAAATCCTTTCTCAGCAAGGCTTACGTGGCGGCTTTATCAATAGTTATGATTCTCAGAATAACCAAAGCGGCAAGGAAAACTTTTATACGAGCGGAAAAGGAACAAGCGATGCCGGACAATTCCTTTCTGCCTTTTCAATTTTTCAAGGTACGATTATTCCCGCGGTTCTTATTACCGGCATTAACACCGATTTACCCGGAGACATTATCGCACGGGTAACGAGTAACGTATATTCTTCGCAAACCGGTCAATTTTTGCTCATCCCGCAAGGTACACTTCTTTTTGCCTCCTATAATTCGTCTGTTTCGTATGCACAAAATAGAGTCCAGATTGCATGGCATACGCTTATACGACCTGACGGGTTTATGATGGAACTGGGCAATATGCAAGGTGCCGATGCACAAGGCTATGCGGGAGTGCGCGGAAAGGTTGACCACCATGTATGGGCATTTTTAGGCGGTATGCTTTTAACAACCGCTGTCGGACTTGGAGAGACGGCGCGTAAAGTCGAACATAAAGTCGAACAGTTACCAAAAAATTCATACCTTAATAGTGCGACTAATAGCGCCTATGATGCAACAAAGCGGCTCGCTGATAAAATTATCGACCGTGCTCTTGATATTCAGCCAACCATTGTTATCGCTCCCGGTGAGAGTGTGAATGTTTTAACGAACGCGAACCTTGCGCTCCCACCGGTTGCCCCTCCGGCGGTCACTCGCCGCTATATTCGGCATTAATATATATCATATATTGATGTTATAACATTATAATAAGGAGAAAATGATGAAACACCGCATCACCCCACTTTGGAAAGCGCTTTCACTGCTCATTGCCCTACAGCTCAGCGCTTGTTCGCTCTTTATGAAGCCCGACATTTCAAAAGGAAGTGATATCGAGCTCAATCAACTCGAATGGGAAAAATCCATCCTACAAATGAAAGCAGGCGGCATGGAACACGTAAAGCTCACCGCCTCACCACGGGAAAAACAGCGTAACGCCAAAATTACGTTCGAGTATGATGAAAAGATTATTAAAGTGATAACGAATAACTATGGCGTCGTTATTGAAGCACTGAAAGCCGGCCGTACTGTTCTGACAGCTCGAAACGGTTCCTTAAGTACCAACCTTGTTATCACCGTCGACGGATATGCAGAAGGATATACCCGTCCGCCATACATTTATTCGCAAGCAAAAGTATTAACTTTAAGACCTTTTGTCCAAGAGCGCATTTCTGTTTCCCTTTACGCAGGGCAACCGGAAGACGGAAATCAATTCAGTTGGACGAGTGAAAATCCGTCTGTCGCTGAAGTTATTCCGAACGGTCAATTTGCCCTCATCGAAACAAAAGGAGAAGGAAACACCCGTATTAAGGTAACACATCCGAAGGCTGAACACCCTTATACGATCCTTGTCTATGTCTTTGCCGATAACCAAAAACCGACCTTTATTACGACGCAAGAAAATGTCGTTACCCTTCAAAAAGATAAGGGAGAGCGTACGATTACCGTTGACCTTGAAAATCCGCAAGGAACCGTTAACCCTGCAAGTTATCGCTGGACACTTTCCACTAAAGACGGTAAAAATCCGTGCGTCAAAGTCGAAACGAACGGCAATAAAGCTGTTCTTACGCCACTCGAAGAGGGAAGTTCCCTTCTACAGGTTTCTCACCCACAGAGCGCTTACCCGCTTGAAATCCTCGTTCGCACCGTCGAAATCGTTAAAAACGTGCATATCGAATTGACGAAAAAATATGTTGAGCTTTCAGGAACGGCGACAGAGACAATTACCGCGACATTAAAAGGGTTACCGGCAGATGCTTCTTCCTATGATACCAATGCGTTCGTATGGAATATCGAAGAAAATACCTGCCTTGAATCCGTCGCTCATGCCGACCAGCTCTACCTTTCGGGAAAGGCAAACGGTATCGTCCGCATCTCCGTCTCACATCCGAAAGCGCAATATCCGCGAGAACTGTTTGTTTCCGTTATTAATCAACAAGCCGATGCCCTTGATGCCTCACGCTATATCACTACAACTCAAAACTTTATTCGTACTAAAGTAGGAGCTTCCGCTATTCAGCTTGATGTTCAGCTTTTCGGCGGCGAAGAAGGTGATGAGCGAGATTTCGTCTGGACGGTTTCAGGAAAAGACGTTGAAGGAAGCAAGGCCGCTATTATTAAGCTTGAAACGCCGACTGGTACCAGTATCTCCCGTGCAGCAGCCCCCACGTATGCGTTCGGTAAAGCGCTTATCACACCATTGAAAGAAGGCACGGCAACGATCTCAATTACCCATAAGAAAGTAAAATACCCGACCGATATTATCGTAAAAGTACTTCCCTCTTATGCCGTTCTTGAAGATCCCCTCTATTTTACCGGAACCTCTCTCGAAACACTCGTCAACGGTGCGGCAAAAGATATTTCTGTCCGACTTGCAGGCGCTCTTAAAAAAGAAAGCGATAACGAGAAAATCAGCTGGAAGTCAAGTAACGACACGGCTCTTTCCGTAATCGGAACCGGAGAACAGGCTCATATCAAAGCCACGGCGAGCGGAAATACCGTTTCCTTTATTACCGTAAGCCACCCAAAGGCCGAAGAAAATAAAAAAATTACCGTCCTTTCGGCAGACTCAGAACAAGACCTTCAAAATATGAAAGTCCTTTATGCTGATAAGTATTCCTACGGACTAAAGGCAAAGGCGGAAACGGAAGCGTTTATCTCATATTACGGATTATCGGAAAGCGAAATCGAATCCCTCGTCTGGATGGTACAGGATAACCGCATCATATCCCTCGAAAACCCGACCAATGCACAAACGCACAAAGTGCAGCATACGATGGCAAAGTTACGCGGTTTAAAAGCAGGGCAAACAACCGTTACCGTGAGTGTTAAAAATATCCCGACCATTAAGCCGGTAAAACTCACCGTCACCGTTTACCCTGAAAACGCCGACCTTTCCGTACAAGGGCAAGCGCCTTATCTGACCACCGACCAAAATGTATTGGTGCTTTCAAAAGCCGGACAAACCGGCTCTCTACAGGTACGAGCCATCGCACTTTCTGAAAGCAAACAGCAGGCGATTACTTGGACACTCGAAAAGCCCGGCATCATCGCTCTCGCTCCGAACGGCTCATCAGCTCATGTAACAGCCTTACAGGAAGGAGAAACAAAAGTCATTGTTTCTCACCCTGATAGCCAAAATGCACTCACCCTCTTTGTCAAAGTCGGAAGTGAGTATATTCACAATAACCCTAAAACGGCTTTTATCTCACTGAGCGCGGATACCGTATCGCTCGTAAAGGATGCAAAACCGGCTACCTTAAAGGCAACCCTCACCAATGCACAAGGTGCTCAAGGCGGCTTCTCTTTTACTATCGACCATCCTGAAATCGCTTCTCTTTCAAGTACCGACGAAGGAGTTTGCGTTATAACGCCGGTAAAAGCAGGTCAGGCGCAGATTGAGGTAAAAAATAAACACTGCCCCCTCTCCCGCAAAGTTCTGGTTCTTGTCGCAAATTCTCCTGAGGAACTGAAAGGACTGACCTATCTTACGACCAACACCAATGTCGTAACGGTTTACAAGGGGCAAAATAGAAATGTCTCTGCTGCAGTCCGCAATAGTGACGCTCCAATCCTTGACGGCTTTCGGTGGGAAAGTGCCGATAAGGGAATTGCAACCGTTGAACAAAGTTCCGGCGCTAATGCCGTTATCCACGGCAATGAAATCGGTACCACCCGCCTTACCGTCTCGAATACTCACTGTATCTATCCGCTTGAAATTATCGTCCAGTGTGTCGATCCTATCCTTGCAAAGAATCATCCGTATATTGACACTCCGGCAAATATTGTTCCTTTGACTGTACGTGCAAACAATATGCCCGGCGGATGGCAAACCATTACCGCTTCCCTTGAAGGAGGAACCGAAGCGGATAATCAGAATTTCAGTTGGGCAATCGAAGATTCTTCTATCGCCCAGATGTATGGACAAGGCTCCTTATGTAAGGTGCGTGCACTCCTTGCAGGTTCGACCCGCATTGTGATTCGCCACCCAAAAGCAGAAGAGCCGTGTTACGTTCTCCTTCTCTGTGATGCAGCCCCTCAAACGAATTGCTCCATCTCCGTTCGTGAATCGATTATCACGATGAAGCCGTCGGAAGGAGATAAAACGATTACGGCAACCCTCATCAACGGTACCCTTGAAGATAAATATGCCTTTAAGTGGTGGGCAGATACCTATGATGTTATTAGCCTTAATTATTCGGCAAATATCGCCAGTATCCGCCCCATCGGCGAAGGGGAAACAACCATCCATATCACCCATCCGAAAGCACCTTATGAACAGGAAATTAAGGTACGCGTTAGCGAATATACCGAATTTGCCTTTGCTGCCGACTTTATTACCCTTACCGAAGGAAAGACTCAGTTCCTTTCGATGAAAGTCCCGTCTTCTTCGATAAAAACGCATATCGAGTATATCAGTGAAAAACCGACGCTCTGTATGGTAACCGGTACCAATAAGACTGCTCAGCTTACCGCCTTAAAACAAGGTTCTACGAAAGTAAAGGCACGCCTTATCGCTACTAAAACCGGCGCTGTACAGGCAGAAGCCGAAATTCTGGTAACGATTGAAAAAGCCGACCCCGATATGGTCTATATCACCGCCTCTAAAACCGTCTATATGATTGAACAAGGCGCGACGCAAACTATTACGGCGAATATTCAAGGGAAAAATATTACCCCTGTTGACGTGCAGAATTTAAAGTGGAAAAGCTCTGAGCCTTCCATTGTCAAGCTTGCCGCGGCTTCTTCTACCGGCATTTCCATGGGACCGGAAGCGGTCTTACAGGCGGTCGGACAAGGAGAATGCACCGTTACCGTCAGCCACGAAAAAGCGCAGTCGGATTTAGTCTTAAAAATAATCGTTCCCGGAAAGGATAAACAAGAGATTACCTTAAACAAAACCTATATTCGCCTCGAGACAGGTTCTCAGACTGAAGTAAAGGCGAATATTCCCGGCGGTAAACCGAACGATTATAAGATGATTGAATGGTCGATTTCAAAGTATAATGGAGAAACGATTGCAAATGTGCTTGGCAAGGGACAATCCGTTGCCGTCTATGCGGTAAAACCCGGTAAGTCCGCCTTACGTGCGACACTTCCGAACGGCAGCGTCGCAGAGTGCGAAATCCTCGTCGAAGCAAGTAGAGACTTACAGTTTTCAACACAAAGCATCCGCGTTGCTCCCGGCGCTACACAGACCTTTACCTATCAAGTTTCTCCTTCTGATGTCGCCGTTGAATGGCGCACCTCTTCGGATGATGCCTTCTCTTACTCCGTCGATACCGTTAAAAAGGAAGTGGCGGTTACCGGCCGTAATGAAGGAAACGGTATCCTCACCGGTGTTACCCAATACGGCAATAAGGCGTCCATCCGTATCGTCTGTGCATGGGATTATGCCTTGACCCTCGGAAAGTCTGCAATCATAAGCGAGCCGGAAATTAACCCCGCACGCCCGGAGGACTTCGTTATCCCCTATACCGTTAATCCGAAAGACGCCGTCTTAGAAATCAATTGCGACACCGATATCGCAGGTTTCATCGTCGATAAAGAGAAAAAGAAAATCTTTATCACCCCGAAAAAAGAAGGGGAGACAAATCTTACCGTTACTGCAAAAAATCCGCATAAAGACGACTATACCTTTGCTACCCGTAGCTGTATGATAAAACTACGCTACGCGAAGGTGCACTTGACGGTTGAAAAAATTACACAAACCGGAAACTTCAGTCGCTTCGATAAAGGCATAAACCGTATCACCGTCGGCGACGGAGAGGACTTTACCTTCCGCATCGTTGCCGATAAAGAGCGTGCCGACCTTACCGTTACCAATGCAACCTTTACAGCAGCAAATGGTACTGAGATAACCCTCAAAGAAGATACCTCAGGCGCAGCGGATATGTATACGCTTTCGCACCCGACCGATTACCTCGAATATCGCTACCTTATCGATAAAGATGTAAAGTGCTGGATAAATATGGGCTGGATGAGGGAGAATGATTGGAAAGAATGTTCAAATATCGGCTGGCGGTATTTTAATACCGAATACGAAGGAGCGCCTCCGGGGAAAAAAGGACGTAACGGAATGGCTTTTTACGGCATAAATAACATAGGATACGAAATAAAATTAGACCCTCAAAGATATTCCAATAAAGACAATGAGATATTTTTAACAGTACGTGAGGATTCGATGCTTGCTAACTTTGTAAGATTCGAGACAACTCCGTGTACGCCATATTATGTTCTCGAAGCGGAGTTTAAACGCAACGGTTTATGGTATAAGCCGGCAATTCAATATGAAAATACAATTGTAAGGCAATGGGGTACATGGGTGTGGCAAACTAGATATGAACATGATTCGTATGACAACCATCCTGAAAAAAACTTACATAATTTTGCACGTTCTCCGGTTGATTCAAAGGAGGTAAAAGCCAATAATTTTGTAGGAAACCTTACCGTTACCTATACGCACCTCGGAAAAGCCGGAAGTCAAAAAATACCGGTTTATTTTGAACAGAGAGGCTGTGCGAAAGATCAATAAAAAATAAAAAAGGCTGCCTGTCATCATAACGGGCAGCCTTTTTTAGGCATTATTTACTAAAAACGTTCAACAATCCGCTTGATTGCGTGAGGGTGTATATTGGTCTCATACCTGAAGCACTTTTTTGTTGAGGCGTATCAACCGATTTCAATACTAATTTTTCTCCGTCATACGAAATAAGATATACCTCTTCATACGTATTGCCTTTAAATTGAAACGAACGGACTAGCTGTCCGTTTGAAATTGAATAAGTACCTGTAGAGTTATCCGAATCAATCACATCCTCTGTTTCCGGGTTAATAAGCGTTTCTTTTAGACAATATGTTTTATCCCTCCTAAAAGTTAAAGAAATATCTTTGAATGCATATTTCTTACTGATGTACATACCATCTTTATATTCAGCCTTACCTTCGGTAACAGCTTTCTGTGCATATTTAAATGTTTCTTTTCCAGACCCTTGAGTCTCTAGATCCGGAGTGTAATAAAGGATGGCGCTGCCGGTGAATACCGCTTTATCTTCTGGGGCGACGTCTTCATCCTTATGATTTGCCTTCCCCTTTTGAACACCGGAGGTCATACCCATCCCGCAAGAGAGCACTGCACAGACTAAAGTGATAAGCGCTATGAGCTTTATTCCTTTTTTCATACAACAACTACTCCTTCACTTTTTGTTGTTTATTCGATACTCGATAGCCATTCGGTTATCGTTTGTTATACAAAATTAAGTATACGTTACCGGCACACAAAATGCAACAAGAATTGATCATTCGTTCTTCTGCTCTTTTTTATTACTTTCTTTGCCATAAATAAAAACCCCAATCAGTGAAGCTACTGCCCCTATGAGCACAGAAAGTCCAATAATACTTTTTCCCAAAAAAAGTAACCCAAGTCCACCACATATGGCAATAACACCCAGCAGGAAAGCAAAAATTTGACCTTGATGAGTTCTTTGAACTGCACCGGTAATAACTGTTTTTTCTATTACCATACGATGTTCTTGTTGCTTTTCATAAGCAGCTAAGAATCTTTCTGTAATACCGGGCTGTATTGCCTCATACGCTGCCAATTCTTCAGCCGGAGGAAGAATTGATGCACGTGCCTGAAATTGTATAATAGATTGGTGGTGGTTATACGATACATCAGGAGTATTTTTTGTTTTAGGAATTAGCGAGCTGTGCTTTTTTGACATTGATTCGTTATTCCTGCAAAAGCAATTGCGGCATCTGCCCGTAAAGCATCCATATCGGCTTCCAGTGTCTTTTGATCATTGGGATATGATAGGACAATATCGTCATATGGAGTATATACACCAAATAAATCGATAATACTTGCAATGCCGTCTACAACCGATGGCTTTGATAATAAAAGTTTTGTCATTGAATAGTACTCCAAAAGAATTTTTTGATTGAATGCTCAAGCGAGCCGACAACCTGACCTTCCATAGGTAGCTCTTTTCATCATTTACTACCTCCCTTGTTATACATAAAATATGTTAGTGTATTAAGCAGTTTTTTGCAAGCAGATAACAAATTGTTACTTTTCTCGTTTTTCATAGATGAACCAAAGGTCTGGGTCGATCCAGTGCCGTAAGGCGCGTATCATAGAATACGAAGGAAAGCTAAAAGCCTTCCTGGTCTTCAAGTTATAGAGCTGATCATAATTAATACCGTTTTCAGCACACCATGAGTAAGTAAGCGGCTCTAAGTGATTATGCCCTGCTGAATATTCCCTCACTATTCGGTAATCATCCGGGCCGGTAAAGTGTTTTTGCTCAGGCTTCGCTTCTGCCGTCGAGGTTACCCACCAAGAAGGCGGAATAACATTCCGTAAGCGAAACATCGTCTCGTAGGTCGGTTTTGTCATACCGGTGATATTTCTAAAGAAAGAGATGTACTCAAGTCCATTCTCAAGCGCAAAGGAGCGGATACTCCTCCCGCTATTTTTTACAAATTGAACTGCATACAGTTCGCTTTTATCTTCAGCGGGTTTGGTTGCTTCTGCAACAGGTTCTTGTGTAAGGTACTGCATCAAGGCCGCTTCGATAATCTTTGATTGCGAAACGCCGGTCTCTTGTTCTTTCTTAAGCAGTTTATCATAGAGATTTTTCTTTATATTTGCACTTATTTGTTGCATCGTAGTGTTCCTTCAAACATGCTACTCATCGTAAACCTCTTTGCGATGACCTACTTCAACAACAGTAATTACAAGCTCTTTATCAACAATTCTGCAAAGAAGCCGATAATCGCCCACCCGATACCGCCAGAAGCCTAAGAGGTTTCCTACAAGCATTTTCCCACTAGCTCGTGGATCGCTCATACCTTCCAGCTTCAAAATAAATTTTTGTATTTGCTTCTGAATAGGCGTATCAAGCTTCAAAAAAAACTTTTTCGCCTTATCAGAAAAAACAACTTTCATAACCCAGCCTCAGCAAAAACATCTTCCGAAGAAAAAGACTTTTTACCAGACTTTTCATAATCAGCCCAAGCAGCGACAGCAGCTTCATAATCTGCCTTATCTTCAAGGCATTCATTCAGGAACAACTCCGCCGCCTTGTTCATAAACCAACTTCGAGAGCAACCACGATAATCACAAAAATCATTGATTTTCTGAAACATATCGGGCTTAAAACTCACGCTCATACTCTTAGCTTTAGCCAAAACTGCCATAAATACCCCCAAATAACACCCCTTACGGGGCTATCATCTGATACTAAAAATAGTACTTATTTAATAATTTTATTAAAAATATTAGAATTATTCATATTTGTCAAGCAGTATGGGGTAAAATAACAACCGAGAAAGGCTTCAAAGGACTAAAATTTTCTAAAACAGCATCGATTGTATTGTACGGATAGCTTTTGCGATCAAGAAAGGAATATTGTAATAACAGAAGATGGCTAAAACCGCCAGCATACTCAGCTTGAGCGCGAACATAAGGAAGCGTAACAACCGCGACCGTCGCCGGTATGACTGGTGCGGAATAATGATAATATACGACTCATCATCGTCAAAAAAACGCATCATTGTTTTCCTTACAGGCCGCTGTGTACCGCAGGCTTATGGGGACTATCGGTGAAACGGTCGATATAGTGTGCAAGGCGCATCAAATAATGAATATCGATCGGCTCTTTTATGCGGACAGCAATATATATCCGTTCACTTTTTTTAAAAAAACGCACTAGAGACAATTGCAAAAAGGATATTAAGGAAGGAGAAGCAAAGGTGAGCCGTAAGCCCATCGGATCGCGGATATTCATTTTATTTTCCTGCCTGCAAGAAAGGAGTAGACCATGCTCGGCAATGTTTTCAATGATACAATCATATTCATAGCCGTCTATCAAGGCCGTTTGATAGAGTTGTTTAAGTCCGAATGTTTTCCAATAAGTAACTCCTACTGGAAGCCGTCTTTCTCCTCGTTTATCTGCTGTTTCAAAGCGGCTTTGAAGAAATGCAAGTTTATATGCTAATTCTAACGGTAAGGTATGAGTGAAGACTGCTGTGTAATGCCGCCTTTTACCGCGAACGCCGGTTAATTGTACCGGCACCGATAAACGTTCCCCTCGATAGGTAATAAGCAGTTTATCATGTCCCTGTCTCGGGGACAATTCCGTAATACAGTAAAGCTGCCATGCTTCTTGAAAGAAAAAAACCGGAATACACGAATGAGGTGTTCCAGCCTCCTCAATTACAATCTTTTCAATCCCTAAATAGCTTAATACCTGTTTATCGACATGAATCACAGGGGACACTCCTTTTTCCTTGTTTGGCATACCAATAGCCGTATTTTTCTAACAACGTGATAAGCGTTCTTTTACCCATCTTTTTTTGATCGAGGAGCAGCCCCAACTCTCGATAAAAAAGTGCATCAAATCCAAAATACGCACCATAAGTAAGGTTATCTAAAAGAAATAACATCCGCTTTAATACATCAATACGCCTCCCAGTCGCGGTGTATAAAACGGTTACCGCAGGCCTTACCAAAGGAAGTATCCGTTTACATCCGGCTTCTTTCCCATAAATAATGTATGCACGGCGCATGGAAGGGAAGGTGTAAAAAAGGATGACGGGGCTTTTATCATCAAAGGTAAAGACGGTCGCATCCGGAAGCGTTTCAACATGGGCGGCTCCTCCGTGTGCGAATAAAGACAGTCCCTTTTTTTCAGATGGAATAGATATGGTAATCATACTATATAAGATAATGTATTGTAGTAATAACATCAATACGATATACTAAGAGTATAATATTGTAGGAGGAATTGTATGCAAGGATTCTTGCCTCCGGCGCCTGAAGTGCGCGTTTTAACTCAAATTACCGAATCATTTCATCTTTCAAAAGATGAAGCGGAAACCGCTTTGTTACTCCTGAAAGCCCGTGCCGAAACCCTCGATATGTCATTCGATGAGTACCTTTCAACGTACCATCCGAAAGGTTTTGTCGTTTCCGATACGAGCCTTCCGGATGATGTAAAAGGCTATACAGCCTTTTTATCAGGTGATGCCCGTGCCCTTATCGGGGCAGGGAAAAATGCGGACTTTTTCACCTTTGTCCATGAAGCCGCTCATGTCTTCAGGCGGCAGTTAACCGGAACGCTTAAAGAAAAGGCAGAGAAAGTCTTTAAGGTAGAAGAAAGTACATGGACTGAAGCGCAGGAAGAAGCGTTTGCTTTCGGGCTTGAACAGTATATCCGCTTACGCCTTGCGGCTTCCGAAGACCACCACCTCGTCTTTGAAAAAGGAGCGGCCTTCATACAGCGCGTTTATAACGGCCTTGACCGAATTATTCCGCTTAATCCCGAAATGATCCGGGTATACGATGAGCTTTTTACAGCCGAACGGTTTATGTTTAATCAACAGCGCTTTGATGAAGCAGTCGATACCATCAGTACTCAAAAAGATGCATCGCGGTTTGCTGAAAGTCATCTATACCTCGGTATGACGCCGCCTATCTATCAAGAACTCGGCTTTGAACGTTTACCGGTGATGATAACTGCTCGTCATATTCAAAATATTATGCAGCCGGAAAAAGAAGGAAGCGTTCCCAATTACCACGGACTTACGCCTGAGATGATAAAACAAATTCCGGATGCGTTAAAAAAGCCGCTTCTTGTTATGCAATCGCAACGGAGCGATAGTAAAGAAGATATTATTGCGGTTGTTTCATTAAAAGATAGTGAAGGCCGCCCGATCATTATCCCGCTTTCACCGAATAAAAAAGGTTTTTTCAATGGTATCGAAATTGATATAACGCTTGCAAAAACAATATACGGAAAAGATCGCTTTACCACTTTTTTACAAAAGGCAGTACAAGAACAAAGAATTTTATATATAAATGAAAAAAGCCGAGAATTAGCAATCCCGGAGCTCCAATTGCTCCGCAACTACCATTCTCAGCTTCTGTATGAAAATATAGCAGCATATCATGATTCTGTCAAGCAGAAAAATCCCGGCATTCCGCTTCTGTATCAAAAAACAGCGTATTATGTAGGGCAGCAGGGGGCATTTGATTTTTTAAATGATCCGGTAAAGCAGGATGCTGTAGCAATGTCTCACAGTCCTCATCATACCGTTTCGCATATCGATATCGCAGCGGATAAAAAAGAGGCAGACGGTATTGCGAATGCGAATACCCTAAAAATAGTCAATAATACCGCACTCAAACGCGTGCAGCTCTTTTTTCCGGATAAGCCATCTGATGACGTCAGAAGCGATTTAAAAGCGCATGGCTGGAGATGGTCGCCGCGCAATTTTTGCTGGCAGCGGCTCAATACCGAAAACGGTCTTGCCGATGCCGCCAGAATTCAAAAAACATGGTATCCTGAAAAAGAAGAGAAGCAAACACCGAATATAAAGCTGGAAAACGTACCGCCGGTTTCTACAGAAAAGCAAGAGTTGCCTGTTACCACTGAAAGAAAAGAGATAGTTCTTACCCGGAAAGACTTTGCTAATGCCCAAAAGGTTATTCCACCTTTGCAGTACCGCACAACGGTCGCTTTCGCACGGCAGTCAGAAGATGCAGAATTCTTTAAGGGAATTATTAAAACTGTTTCCGAAACAGTTGAAACAGATCGCACTACCTCTGACAAAAGACGAGGAAGGAAACAAGGACATCCGATTCTTTTCCGCTATTTTCATCCATCCGGTACTGAATACTACGTGTCTGACATTGATAAAACAAACGGAGAAGTCTATGGCTTTAGTATTTTAAACGGAGACCTTGAAAACGCCGAATGGGGATACAATAGCCTTGACCATTTACGTTCGGTGCCGAACATAGAGCTTGATTACCATGTCCCTGAAGGGATGACCATCGAGCGGCAGCTGCATAAAGCGTATCCTTCTTACTTCCCTGAACCGGAAGATGAGATTAAAAACAGAGGAAAAGACCTTAAAAAAGAAATGACGCAAACGCCGCAACCGATAGTAGTAGCACCGCTTATACAGAAAGGTGAGTATCCTCCGATACAAGAAGTCGATTGGTTTGAGGCTTCTAGAGGATCGTGGAATCAGTTTTATCCGAACGGTACCGGTTCTAAGCCATATATCGAGGTTTATTATCAAGATGCAAAAAATCGTATCATGCAATATCATCATAAAGGCGCATCAAAAACTGATTTTGGCGCATTGCTCGAGGGTGTGAACGATGTGGTATTTAATGCAGAACACCTTGGGAATACGGCAACCGATAATTTTTTAAAGAGGTTTAAAGCGTACGGTTTTTACCTTCAAAAACAATATACCAATGAAAGAGGTGAGCGGCAGTTTATTCTGATGATCCGTGACGGCTCAAAATCGGGGAACGTCGAAATGATCCCCGAGCGGAAAGGTACTGTTTTGCGCTATACAGTATTAACCAAAAACGATGAGAAAACGATACTTGAAACAAAAAACTTTGAGAAAATTGATGATGCGCAAGCCTACATGGACTTCAAGCGGAGAAGATTAAATGAAGAGGTTGAATATGGACGGAACATTGATAGCGGAATACCGGACGGATCGGGGAACCGTAATACGGAAATGGGAGATGCCGGACGGACAGAAGGTGCAGGAAGAGATACCGGCATGGATGACGGAGCGCTTGAGCGCGGAAGAGAAAACACTGACAGAGCGAATAGCGTACCGCATTACGTCGGAGAATTTCAGCCGCATTCTCAAGGCGATGAGCAGAGAGGAAGCACTTTTGTGGGCGGTCCAGATGAACCGCAAAATGGGAAGATCTCTCACCGAGGAACATCTAATATCGACTCTGATCAACCTCGAAATGGATCTGTAAATGCAGAAGGTGGCGACCAGCCAACTGTCGGGGCGGTAAAACGTATCAGGGAACAGTGCCTGACGCTCTTAAACGAAAAGAGCGCCGATGAACTTACGGCCGAAGATAAAAAAGTTCTTGCCCGGTATGAAGGAGGAGGCGGAACGGGAGAGACAGAACGAAGTGCCAGCGAAGTCTTATATGCCTTTTACACGCCGAAAGCCGTTTGCGATACACTGTGGCGTCTTGTAGATGCGTATGCTCCTGATGTAAAAACCGTTCTTGAGCCGGCAGGGGGAACGGGGCGTTTTTTAGAAGGGCGAGAGCTCAATGACTGCACCCTGATCGAACCGGACGAGACCGCAAGCCGCATTGCCCGCCTTTTACATCCTGCAGCCCATGTGAAAACACAATCATTTCAAGAACTCTTTTTTAAAGACGGTGTTATTCATCGCCCGCAGTATACGGAAAAACCGTTTGACCTTGTAATCGGTAACCCGCCGTACGGTGTCTATAGCGGTTTTTATAAGGGCAAAGGAGAAGGAGCTTCTCACAGCCGGTACGAGCAGTATTTTCTTGACCGAGCGCTCGATGTGGTAAAGGATGGCGGACTTGTTGCATTTGTCCTTCCTTCTTCTTTTTTACAGAGCGCAGAAACGGAAGGAAAGCGCCTTATTGCCGCAAAGGGAACGCTCATCGATGCGTGGCGCCTCCCTTCCGGCGTTTTCCCTACAACCGATGTTGGTGTTGACCTCGTTATCGTCAAAAAAGAAAGAGGATATGAAAAAGATTTTTCACTCGATTCTTTTTTTACCCGACACCCTGACCATGTTCTCGGAGAAGAAAAAGAAGGAGTCAATCGGTTCGGCCGGAAAGAAATAAAAGTAATTCCATTTGAAGGAGAGACGCTTGAAGCAACGCTTGCGCGGGTTATCCCTGAAAACATGCTGAAACTGGAAAAAGAAGAACCACCGCTCCAAGAAGCTGCAACAAGAGAAGCACTGCAGAATGAAACGCAAAAAACGCAAGAACAAATCATGCGTGAAAATGTCGAAATGGCACAAGCACTTGCCGATAGCATTCCGGTTGAACCGGACGGTAGTTTTTCACAAGAAAAACAAGCAGCACTTGCTCGTATGGAATATCTTCGAATGCACTACCTTACGGTAACTGGAATGCGGCAACAAACGCAAAACGATACGGCAGCAGCGGCAGCGGCGAAACAAGAACGTACACGACTCTTAAAAAAGCATGCCGATAGCAAAAATGAGTATATTTTGACCCTTATTGCTCAAAAGGAAGGGTATATTGACTATCTTGAAGACTGTAAGAGCGGGACGGTCAAAGACCCGTATCGGGAGCATGAAACCCTCATCACCGAAACGGTACAAGCACAGCGTACGCAAAATGAAACACGTAAAACGGTGCACGCGGATATACTTGAAAACGAACCGATCCAGTCTGCTCATGCACCACAGGCGCGAAAGAACATACCGGCAGATGAAGT
The DNA here is from genome assembly GCF_024181165.1 of Treponema sp. OMZ 803. Taxonomy (NCBI): domain Bacteria; kingdom Pseudomonadati; phylum Spirochaetota; class Spirochaetia; order Treponematales; family Treponemataceae; genus Treponema; species Treponema sp. OMZ 803. The sequence continues at coordinate 1,014,504 of NZ_CP051195.1, forward strand.
CCATGCAAAGGCACCGATAAAAGAAGCGACAACAAAACCGCATACAGCGCAAACACAAAAGGCTCAGCGGCAGCCGGTACCGAATAACGATAAAATGAAACGGCATGAAGGTAAGCTTCTATCCGCTTCTGAGTTTGCTGCTAAGTACGGTAAAACGCTCGATGAGCGGGAAGCTCCGCTTTGGAAAGCGACCGACTATGAAGGGAAAATTGATGCCGCCGCGTTGACGGATGAGCAAAAAGCCTTTATTGCACAGCACCCCGATTATATCAAAATCAGTGAAACGGCATGGATGCACACGGTCAATTTTACCAAAGGTAATATTTATGAAAAGCTTGAGGTGCTTGAAAAAAATAAAGAGTCGATTGGCGATGCGCTGTACCAAAAGCAAAAAGAGATGCTTGAACACGCATTACCGCCTGAAGTACCGTATGAAAAACTGACCATCCCCGTCCATTCAAATCTTGCCCATGAGTTTATCGTTGCTCGTGATGACAATGGAGTTCCGTATAACCTGAGGGAAGGTTTTATAAAATGGGCAACCGGTGAGCAGTTCCTTTTTGAAGCGGGACTGCCTCTTTCACACCCCTCACGAGTGACGCTTAACGATGAATCGCCGGTACGACCGGAAGACTTCCCGGCAGGCATCTACTGGAGCTCTATTGTCTCGTATATTGATCGGGATCCGGTACGAGCACATCAAGAGTATACGCCCCAAAAAAAGAAGGCGGCCCAGCTTGAAGCTAACAGAACGCGCACTCTTCGGCGCGAAACGGCTGAACGACTTTTTAACCGTTATATCCAAGAAGGGGTACCTGAAGGAAAACGGAGTGAGCTTTTGAAGGCATGGAACCGCCGCTTTAACGGGTATCGTGCTGCCGATTATGCCAAGCTGCCGCTTTTTGTTTCCGGTATGAGCGAGAAAAAGGACGGGGAAGTGTTTACCCTCTATGAGCAGCAAATAAAGGGGATTTCATTTTCAACCGACAAAGGAAACGGTATCCTTGCCTATGACGTCGGCGTCGGTAAAACTGCTTGCGGTATTGTTGCAACCGTTAATCAAATCCAAGCAGAAAGAGCTCATTGTCCTCTTATTTGCGTTCCAAAAACGGTGTATTCAAAGTGGCTCCATGATATAAAAGAACTGTTCCCGACCATCCCGGTAAACGACCTTGGAAATTTCAGTGAAGAAAAGCTCAAACCCTTTTTGGTCGGCGAACACGGACTTTCCCTCGAGAAGGGCAGTATATCCTTATGTACGCATGAAGCGTTACAAGCGATAACCTTTAAAAAACAGACGCTTGAAGGAGACTTAACCGTCGATTTACTCGATGCCCGCAGTACCGTAAGCGGTAACGCATGGGATAATGCACAAGAGAAAGAGGAGATACAAAAAATATTAGGAGAAGCCTCTTCCGTAAAAAACGGGTACGTCTATTGGGAAAATACCGGATTTGACCATATCACTGTTGATGAAGCGCACCGGTTTAAAAACCTTTTTACTATGCCGCGGCCGCAGTATGATGATGGGGCAAAACGGCAAGCCAATGAATTTGAAGGTATTGGAAGCGGCACGCCTTCAAAGCGGGCACAAAAGCTTTTTGCCATTACCCAGCTTATCCAAAAGGAAAATAACGGTAGAAATGTCTTTCTTTTAACGGCGACACCCTTTACAAATTCGCCGACGGAAATCTATTCAATGCTTTCATATGTCGGGCGGGAAAAACTGAAAAGAATGCACCTGTATAATCTCGGTTCCTTTATGACCGAATTTGCCGAAACGCATACCGAATGGGCGGTAAAGCCGAACGGAGAAATACAGCCGAAACAGGTGATGAAAAACTTCCGCAATGTGCAGAGCCTTCAAAATCTTTTGACCGAATATATTGATAAAGTCGGCGCAGAAGAAGCAGGCGTTATCCGGCCGATAAAACGCGTTCATGCGATTGAGCTTGAAGCGACGGAACTCCAGAAAAAAATTATCGAAGCAGAAACAGCGCGCTTAAGCACAATTTCAAAAGATGATCCGGGCGGAGTGCTTGTCGCGATGAATAATATGCGCATGGCGCTTTTATCCCCGGCACTCGTGAAAGCAAGCAATTATGATTTTGCGCTGCCTCCCATGAGTGAACTCGTTGAAAGTTCTCCGAAATTAACTTTTGTCTGTAATGCCATCGCGGCTTCTTATAAAAAGGTTCCTGCAGGCGGGCAGGTAATGTATATGCCGCGCGGGGTACAAGAAGCGGAAGAAGTAAAACGGTATCTTATTGCGCACGGAGTTCCGGAAAAAGCAATCGGCATTATCAATTCCGGAACATCAAGTAAAAAGAAAGATGAGATGACCGAACAGTTCAATGATAAAACAGCTCCATTAAAAATCATTATCGGAAGCGAGACTATCAGCGAAGGAATCGATTTAAACGGTAATTCTTTTGCCCTCTATAACTGTATGCTCGGTTGGAATCCGACTGAAAGTACGCAAGTTGAAGGGCGTATTTGGCGGCAAGGAAATGAGCAAGGTCATGTCCACATTACCTATCCCCTTATTACCGATTCCATCGATTCGCTGATGTATCAAAAGCATGACGAAAAGTCCTCCCGCATCAATGCCTTGTGGAGCTATAAAGGAGATGTCCTCGATGTCCAAGATATTCGCCCCGAAGAATTAAAGCTTGATCTTATCAAAGACCCTGAAAAGAAAGCCTCATTTATCATAAGCCGAAAGAAAGCTGCATTAGAAGGAGATCGGGCAGTCATTGACCTCAAATTGAGCACCATCGATTCGATTATCGAAAAAAAGCATGCCATAGCTATCAACCTTGCTGCAGCCGAAAGATGTGATGCCAAAGGAGAAGTACGCTTTTATAAGACAAAACTACAGCTACTTGAAAAAAAAGAAGCTGCTTGCGATATCGATAGTGAGCACAGCGCCGCTATGCGAATTGCCGAACTCAATGAAGAAAAAAGAAAACTTACTGAACGCATCGATTCAATCGAAAAGGAAAAACCGCGCCTGATTGCCGAGGCGAAGAAAGCACAAACAGCGGAACGTTCTCTTGCAGGCTCTCTTGCTGATATTACCGAAAACTATGTACAAAATCTCTTAAACGACTTAAAACCGATGGCAGAGGTAAGAAAAGAAATTGAGCTGGACAGGAAACGCAGCGCTCTTTCTACAAAAGAAGTAGTTGAAAATATACCGAATGAAAAAATTCTCTCACATAAGAATGTCGAGATATCGCTTGAAGCGGTTAACAAAACGCAATCGGTGCAGCCGATTATTGCACCGCTTCGCTCATCTTCCGGTAGCACGGCAGAGACGGTTACGCGAGCTGTATCAGGAACAGTCAATACAAAAGCCACACAAAAGAGTGAAAACCAAGCGACACTATTTGAGCGAGCAGTCCCTTCGTGTTACGCACGCATTGGAGGCAGAACGCTTTCAGTCCAGTCTCTCGCACAATTACAAACACACTTTTCTTTCCGTACTGTTGCGAGCAATAATACCTCACCTTTACAACCGCACGAGATTACCGCTGTCGCTCATGCGTTCGCCGATATGGCCGATGTCTTACACCTACCTGATAAACAAATCGGAGTTTTTTCAACGCTTGCCCTTTCACTCGCCGGAACACAACAGAAAAGAAGTGGAACTCATTACGATCGGAATAAACAAACACTCTCCTTAATGCATGGAAAATCAGGCGGCCTTTTAGCTGAAAAATGGTTTTCTGCCTTCGACAATCTTCTTTATAGTGCTGCTACCGGTCAAAAAAAAGATGTGTGTCTCACTGAGATTCCTCAAGGAAAAGGAAAAATCAATCAAGCGTTTCAAAACCTTATCACAGCTATTACGGAAAAAGAGGATAAAACCCCATCCGATTATCTCCGTCATGCCCAGCTACTCGACGGAAAAAAGGCGGCTCATCCGTATTGGGCTCGGAAGCAGAATTTAGCAGCACGTGCATTTTCTGCGTATGTCTCCGATAAGCTTGAAAGCTTAGGGAGAAAAAATACGCTTTTATGCTTTAAGTCGGATAACACCTTTTATAAAACACGTACTCCAGCGCAAGGAGTACCAAAGCCGTATCCTGAAGGGGCAGAGCGTGCCCGCATCAATAAAGCGTTCGATGCACTGTTTGACGCGCAGCGGCAATTCCTCTACATGAAAGAACACCGACCGCTTGTCGCACAGACGGTAAAATCGCATCGTACTGTTACCTTTGAGCGATAGGCTTTCATCTACTGTATATTGATGTTATAACATTTATATTGTATACTGCTGATAGAAAAGATGTTAATTGATAAGCGGCTCCGGAAACCAGTTGCCGCGTAAAAGATGCTTTTCAGACCTTTCATTCTTGTACGGTGATAATGATGAATACTCAAGAAGAAAAAATGACCAATCAAACAAATGACCGTAAAACAGGCGTTACTTTCAAACCCATTACGGAACTACAAACCGAGCATATGCTCGATCTTTTGGAAAAAGGAAATCTGCCCTTCATTCCGGATAAAAAAGGATTCTGCGATACCCGTGCTGTTCGTAATGCCCTGACCGGTTATGAGTTTACCGGTATCAATCAAATCCTTGCAAAAGCATATTTGCATGAAAAAGGCTTAGACGGACACGATATTTTAACCTTTGATCAAGCGAATAAGTGCGGCGCCGGTATCGAAAAAAATGCTAAAGCGTTCTCACTTTCCTTTCAGGATATGAGTAAACGCGATGAAAACGGGAAAGCAAAGGTCGTGATAAATCACTACTTTGCCGATTCCCACGTAAAGCGGCCGGAGAAATTACCATGGCTTGAAACAGTGCCGCAATCTACAAAAGACAGTATTGAACCGCGCTCTTCAGATCCAACAAAATATCTTGGGTGTTATCTTCTTAGCATGCACTATGGTATAAGTTTTACTCCTCCTGCTGCACTTGCAGCAGAATTTTCTCAAAAATTTAAAGAAGCACTCCAAGCTTCCCCCTCCAATTTATTTAAAATCGGACGGGATGCACAAAGATGGATGAAAGAGGATCTTGCACAAACAGCTGAACGAGTTGAACGAGCTGAACGAGCTGAACGAGCAGCGCCGACTCACAGCGCATCTCCTTCTTTTTCTCGGTAACCGTATACCGCACAACGACATCTACGGGGAACCGCTTAAAACGGCAGTTTTGAACGGTTCCCTCTATAAGGAGCAAATACTACTATGCCTTCTTTTTTTGACACTTCAACACCAATTGATAAAAATGCCTATCGTTCAACCGTCTATCTCGGCGAGAAAGATGAAGTCCTCGATCAATGGACATCCAGCGATACTGCCCGTCACGGAAGCCCTGAAGAGTTTTATACCGATCAGGTCAATAAACTCCTTTCCGTTTGCGTGAGCGAACATAATGTTCCTTTTTTCAGGCAGGGAGATAAACCGGTGCCGAACAATCTTTTAAACGGTACGGTAATGAAAGATATCAATAAAGCTGCCGCTGAACTGCATGCGACAGCGACCGGTTGTAAGAAAACCGACTATATCTTCGGTCATGAAGCACGTTCTTTAGGACTAACTCTTGACGTAAGCAAAAACACGGCGCCGCTTTTAGTTTGTAACGACACAAAATTCGCTTCCCGCAGCCCGCTTTTAAACGAAATACGGGTTGCCGGAGAAGGGACAAAGACAGGCTTTCAGTATATGTATAATGTTGAACAATTTGACGATCGCAGCCGGAAGCTTTTACACAAAATATTGCCTGAGCGGAAAACGTTTGAAAGTGAACAAGTACAAAGCCATGCTCAATCTCAAAAGAACTTTCTCGATAATACCCGTAACCCTGCTATCAAAGAAGCGATGCGTCTTGAAAACGAAAAGCGGAAAGATGAACTTTCCGCTGTAGGACTTTTAAATGTCTACAAAGCCATACAAACGCATAATATTGTACAGCAACATGGATCGTATGACCTCGTAGGCGGCGTTCCTTCTTTTGACGCTGATGCCCGTATGAGTGCACTTTTTTCTATGGAAGTGCAAAATGCTTTAAAGAAAATTGATAAAGGAACACTTCCAAAACAAGCGCTCCTTTACAGTATGTATCAAGGGCAAGATTTTTCAAACCGCGCGGTAATGCCTCAATTCTCCTATGAAACGAAACATCAAATGGATGAAAAGCTCAAAAAAGAGAAAAATATTCACCTCTCCGTTGCTCCATCCGTCTCTATAAGCCGATAAGCAAAGTATGACACTTTCTCGCTATGTAAAACAGCACCGGCATCCTTTCGATTTTCCCGACTACCTCGTCGAAAAACCGATTGATATTACTGCTGATGGAACCCTTTCTGAAAAAGGGCTCCATCAGGCCTATCACCTTTTATATCGCTACCGCAGTAAAAAGGTAGAAACGTTCCGCCATATCATCGTCGATGCATCCGGTACTATCCGAGATCAAATCGCCATCACCAATAAAAGCCTTGTCTCCGCTTCTTTTTCAGCAGAGAATAAAGATGCAAATGCCAAACAAAACCACTACTGGAATGCTATTAAATCCTATTTAAAAGAGCATAATTATTCGCTGCTTATTGCGCATAATCACCCGACAGGACAAATTGTCCCTTCTACACGCGATGAAACATTAACTGCCCAAATCGAACTTGAGCTTTCTTCACTTGGTGGCACTTCCCGCTTTTTAGGACATATCATCCTCGATCATGGCAATTTTGCTTTTTATAAGCCGGGTAAGGGCTGGCAGTATTCCGCAGATCCCGAAACTCGTAAAATACACGATCCGCTCATGCATCCTAAAAAAAATAATAGCATTATTCCCTTTATGATAAGCGGAGATGATACGCATAAAATGATGTGGATTTTAAACGATATTGATGGAAAATCACACTGGAAAACGGAAGGGAAAACACCTTTTTTTGCTCTTGATCAGCGGTATGTCATCGCAGGTATTTATTTTTTTAATAACCGTGATATTATTGCAGCCGCTCAATCGCCTGAACAATGGAACCGTTTTTTCATTGATTTTCATAAAAAGGCAGCCTTACTCGGCGCCGATTCTTTTTTCCCGGTTAACCGAAGCGATGATGAAAAATTAGAAAAGGCATTGCTGTTTATGGCAGAAAAAAAGATTTTCCTCGACGGCTACAATAAAAACTATTGCTTTTCCGATAAAGACCCTGACCTCGCTTCTCATTACATCGATCCCCTCTATTCGCCGACTGTCATTGCTTCTTCAAAACGCTTTAAAGAATTTACACGGCAAAAAAAACTAAAACAAGTGAGTACGTATATCGAACGGTAACACGCTTCATTTACCACAAGCTCCACAGTCAAAAGTCAGCTCCGGGATGTTTTGGGCATCCCTTCACCCGCCTTTTTCGTGTGGATTTGTGGAAAATGAAGCAGAAAGTCTTTTACCGAGCGTTTTTAAAAGATATCGAAGTTACTTCTCTTCAACCGAAACAAGCCGGACACTGCCATCGGCATTTTTTTCATACTTTTCAGTTCGCTTAAAGCCGTTCGTACTGATTTCTTTCAAAACTCCTTCCTCCCAGTACTCGATATGTCCCGGCCCCTCAATTGCCGGATACGCCTCATTTCCGTGTAATAACCCATTTTTTAAGCGGCAGATGTATCCTTCAACGAGCATATGCTCCCCGTTAATTGGAGTCGGATCATTCCCTTTCGTAAAAACCGCTTTCCCCTTTAACGCATGCGGAAGAATACTTGATGTTTTCTCATTCATATTGATCTCCTCTTTTATCGGTATCATTTGTACCATAGTTCTTTGTGTTTAATTTACTCAACGATTTATGCATCTTTTGCTGATGCTTCATTGAATTCCATTCGTAGGCAAGATACAGTGTGCCAATACAGAATATTACTATGAACGCAATACAAAAAAGAGCGCAGAGTTCACCTGCTGCTTTGATGACAATCATTCCTCTTCTTTGTACACGCTCAACAGCTTGCCCTCCTCCCAATATTCTTGCACACCGGTTGCAAGATCATAGAGTGCCGGTAATCCTTTCCGGTGTAAAAGTCCTTTTTGGCGATATTCGACATAGCCGGTTGCACTTTCTATTGCCGGCTGCGTTCCTCCGTCCAAATAGCCATTCTCGTCAAAGCGGAATATTGTCCCGTCTGCGCTTATCATATCGTCAGTAAATATATGCCCGTGCCGATCGGTAATCTTTTTCCCGCTAAACGCTAAAAACCTACATATCGTTTTCAGTTCACTCTCTTTTGCAGTCATACCGGCTCCTCATCATAGTATTGCTCAAACCGCTCTACTTCCGTCTTTCGCCACTGGCATTTCTTCTTAATCCCCTGCATAACATGCACGAGTATCCGCTCAGTTTCAGGAGAAATACCGCAATCCCGATTTTTTAAATCTTTCCTGATTTCATGCAGCTGCTCCGGCCGCACATCAATCAACACTCTCATGAGTTTCACACCTCCTTAAAAAACTTTTTTCTCAGAGCCGTTTTACAAGGCTCTTTTTAAAGCAAGTATACAGCGCTTAAAATACAACCCCGCTCAATAAATCCTGTTCATCACAAGAGTTTTCAAGACGACTGTGTTTAAAAAGTTCCGGTAACGCTTCCTCGCTAAAATCTTGTTGAGGGGGTGGAGAACGTGCCGTATCTTGAAGCTCAAATGCAGCCATTTCGAAATGATCAGGTAAAAACCGCGAAATAATTTTTTCACTGCAAAAACCGCTAAAGGGTAATCGGCTTTTCCACCACGTTTTACCGCTTTTTTGCAGTGCTAACACCTGCACATAGTTTTTACACGCGCTAAGAATATTGGCATCAAGCGGAATTGTCCGCTCTTGCAGTTTGGTAAGTCCATATTTAAAATCGCGTTGTAAAAATACCGGAAACTGATCGGCTTTGTTTATTTCTGCCTCTACAAACAGCGCATAAATCTCTTCTGCCAGTTTTGTAACAGACGGATTTATTGCTTTTTGATAGGCAATCTTTTCTTCCTCCTCCTTTTTTTTTCGTATCTGTGATTTTTCTTCATCTCCGTCTAAGCTTGATCGTACTTCAAGGGAAGGAGAAGAAGTAATCGTTGAAGGTAATTGATGTATGTAATCGATGTTATTAGTAGATTCGGACAATTTGTCCGAATGGATTCGGTCATTTTGTCCGGATGGATTCGGACATTTTGTCCGGATGGAACCGGTCATTTTGTCCGGATGGAACCGGTCATTTTGTCCGGATGGACTTTTATCAACTCCTCTGGATGACGGCAGAGTGTTTTGTACGCCCTCATCCTTATTTGAATGCGGCATAATACAATTATCTATCACACCTTTTTCAGAAGGCGAGCGGTGTTGCTCTTCTTGTTCAACCGGCGTAGACTCATATATCGCCTCGTCTTGTGTGTTGTCACAAGATACGACAGCGTCTTGATTTTCATCGCTATCATGTACACCATGATCCTGTGATTCCTCTTGATTTTTTCCGGTATAGAGCATAAGAAGACTGTCGATTACTTTTACCATCACTCGCCAATGACATACCGGTATTCCATTCCTGTGCAGAATCTTCATTTCGATATAGCCTTTTGCAACAAGGTAGTCTTTAAGCCTTCTAAGCTTTCGCTCTTTGATAAAAAGCTCTTTTTCCCATTCTGCATACGTTTTATATATCCAGCCATTTTCAAGGTACGATTTATCAGACCAGTAAATAATTTGGCTTAAAAAGACTGCTGCCTCATAATCATAATCGCACAAAACGAGGTATTCTTTTTGAATACTTACTACGTTCCCTTGCCCTGAAAAGGCAACGAGTAGTGCAAAAACATCTTTTTTATCTACATATTTTTTATCATTCATACTCATATTATCCGTGATTGATTAAACTGGTAATATGTCCACGTCCTAAAAGCGGCCGGTCGGATCGAGTACTGCGTACGTATCCCTTTTTCTTTTGCGGCTCAGGAAGCAGTTTTTGCGCATCCTCGCGTTTTACTTGTACTTCTTGGCGGATATTTTCAGTAGTAGTCATTATTCCTCCTTTAGAAATTCAAGCATCGTTTCCCGCATAACGCTCACCGGAATATAATTTCGCTCAGCGAAATCCGTAATGATGGCATCAAATATTCCTTTTAAACCTGTTAAAAGCACTTCGTTTGTGCCGCTTGCAGATAAATACGCTTTATCAGAGCTTTCGTCTAGTTGCCAGCTAATATGTGCCCGTTCTTTCATGTATTCATTCCTCCTTCTTTAAACCTTGAGCGTTTGAAATTCTGCCCATGCAATGACGTATGGATTATTCCTCTTACGTTCCCATGTGTCTGAGATAATCATTCCTCGCTCTCCTTTAGAAGCAAAATAAAACAGGTACTCTTTATCTTCTTGAGGAGGGGTATCTCCGTCTTTCAAAAAGTGCCAACTGTATTCATTAAGGCAACTTTGGTAACCGCTGTTAAAAGCCGCTTGCAGTTCATCCTCTTCTTCCAAATTAAATGCCATACTTATTCCTCTCTTTGTTTTTCCTTTTTGATACATTCATTTTTATATTCCGTTAGTTTATCTTTTACATACTGTACGTATTTTATTCTTGTCACTTTTTTACCAAGTTCCGTTGCTTTATAAAAACAACCTTTACCTTTTTCCATAAGTGATAATTTACAAAGATGTTTTAGAACTCCTTTATAGTAGTCACTGGCATTTTCATTTTGATAAAAGTTTATCCATTCGGCATACTCTATACTGATATAAGGATCACTAATATAATTAGATCCATAATCACGCTGATAGTATCCCAATGTCTGTAGTAACATTTCTATTTCATCAGACGTCAAATCAAATTGTAAATTTTTATCATCTGCATGAATTTTAACAAATTTAAAAGACTCATTAACTTCTAAAAATGTATCCATATTATTTTTTTTCAAACCAGAAAATAACATCATTTCCAGTCTCTTTTACCAGCCCAAAATCGGCGGCAAGTTTATAGTTATAATCCCTCTCCTTTAGAATTTCGACTTGGTGTTTAATTGCTTCCCTAAACTTATCAAGAGTTAATGTATGCTTATGCAAATTGCACCGTTGACAGGATGGGAAAAGATTGTCCTTTACATCTTCTCCAGCTATCGCAGGTTTTTCATCTAAACCTCTAAAAATCGGTTTTATGTGGTCTACACAAAATCTATCAGCTAACAGCTTTCCACAATAGGCACACCGGCCGTCGAACATCGCGCGAACTTCCTCCCGCTCTTTTTTGGTAAGTTTCAATTTAAAACCTCCTCTTTATTTTAACAACCTGCGCAAGTTTTTCTTTTGCACGACGGTTGTGAATTTTTCAAGCTCTGCGATAAGCTCTAAGATTTTTTCTTTCGGCGGCTCCGGCAGTTTGTTACGCTTCGGACTTGAGTCCGCTCCAATGCTGACTTTTCTAGGATTGCAATGTTTTATCATTGTGATAAATTCCGGTAAATCAAAATCCATAATAGGTTCAACTGTGATATATTTACGTTCTGCTGGTATTTTTGCAAAGCTTAAAACTCTATCAAGAATGGACGGACTTGTGTTCATTATTGCCCTGTACGTTCTATTTGTTTCTAAGGTAATACATAAAGAAAAATATTTATTTAGTAGCATTTGAAAAAACATTGCAAGTTTATCAGGATTTTTAGTTTGTAATAGATATTCGTTTTCAGGGTGCTTTTTGCAATGTTCTAATGTTTTATGCACCCAATCAAAGGGAACTTTTTCAGCAAACATATCGCAGCTTGAACCGACAAAAATAAAATTACCTTCTCCTAAATCGGTTTTCATCTCTTTTTCGTCAAAATGAAGCGACGGTTGTTTGCCCCAGCGCTTCATATAACAGTAGCTGCATCCGTGCGGGCATTCACCTTTTATCGTATTCCACGTATGCGTAATAAAGTTGTACATATTTCCGGTCGATTTATTTAACGGCATTATTTATCTTCCTCTTTTGTCTTATTTGAATAGCGGCTATCAATTTTCATTTTCCCTGTGTCAAACAAATACATTATGAATATCGCCATAGGGGAAAGTAATAACGACGCTGCAATCAAAAAAGCCCACATTTTTTTATCTCTTTTTGCCTCTCTAAAAAGCACAGGAATGTCCTTAAGCTGGTCTATGTAATATTTCGTAAATGTCATTTTATTCCTGCTTTGTTGTAAAAATAGTTTTCAAGTTCTTTTTCAAGATAATTAGTCTTGATTTCCCTCTTCAATAAACGTAAAGCAATCAAAGAAAAACAACTCAGTAATAACCCGCTTATATTTATTGGAAAGGTGTTAATTATTATTCCTACAAGAACTGCATAAATGATAATTATAAAAATAATTGTTTTTTTCATTTTATTTCCCCCTCTATCCTTTTAATCCTTTCCCCGATCCAACGCATGACAGGAACCGCCATACTGTTGCCGATTGCCTTGTAGCGCAAACTGTCGGGGCATTGTTCAGCAGGTTTTCCGTGCCATTCAATCTGTGTATAATCGTCTGGGAAGCCTTGTAACCGTTCGCACTCAAGCGGGGTAAGGCGGCGTATATATTTTTTTTCTCTTGCTAAAACTAAATCGAAACAATCGGATGCAGCACTACTTCTTAATGTTGCGGCTTTCTTATCTTTGTGATATTTGAAGTTTCCTCCGCGACGGAAATAATTAACGCCTTTTCCAATAGCGGCGGTAGCTTCCTTTTGTGTTTCGCTGCCCGCCACAATATTCCCGCACACGCCTTGCTGCTCAAATAATACTTTTGCGGCAAGGTCTGTTCGGTTATCAATATGTCCAATAACGAAGACTCTACGGCGGCGCTGGGGAACTCCGAAGTATTGAGCGTCAAGCACCCGGTACGTCCACCCATACCCGCATTCTTCCAGCCCGGCAAGGAACGATGTAAAATCATATCCGCTGTTCGAGGATAAAACGCCGGGGACGTTTTCCCATATAACCCAGCGGGGGCGGTATGTTTCCACAATTCCCAAATAGGCATACATGAGAGCGCCTCGCTCGTCAGCGGTTCCTCCTCGCTTTCCGGCAATACTGAAAGACTGGCAAGGTGTTCCTCCGGCCAGAATGTCAAATTGTCCGATATTCCATTTTTCATATTGCGTAATATCTCCATAGTTTTTTACGGCAGGGTATTTTTGCTTCAACAATTCGCAAGGAAACGGTTCTATCTCTGCAAAACCTACAGGCGTAAACCCTAACAGCTCCCACGCGGCTGTTGCTGATTCAATACCGGAGCAGACTGATAAGTAGGTCATTTAATAACTTCCATCACAAGGACTAAATCCACATTCCTCACACCAGATAGGAGATGTAAAACAGCTAAAAAAAGCCTTTCCATCAACTGTAGGGCATCCGCATTTTTTACATAGCCCATTTATAGTATCAAAATATAAATTTCGTCCTTGCTCTGCTTTGCAATGGCTATACCGCCATATATCAGGATCAAAGGTTATACCGTGTATATTGGTCATGTTGTTTTTACGTCTCCAAAATTATATTTCTCACCACAAAAAGGACAGAAAGAAAAAACGACACTGTCTGTTGTTTTGTTTTTGTAAAACTCACCTGTTTTAGTCTTCTTGCGAAAACTATAACTTCCAGTCATAAATGTCTGAATCTGATTATTATTACCAATACAAAACGAAATCCCATTCATTTTCGCTTCATTATCTCCGCAATTCTCTTGTAAAAGTTCTATAATTTTTTCAACGCAATCGCACATTTACTCCTCCACCAATTCCCCGCAGGGGCTGCCGTCGTCGGCAAAGACATAATCCAAAAACAAAACTGTATAGCTACAGGAATAGCCGTTTCCTAAAAAAAAACCATTATCATCATCAAATCCCACAACCAATAATTGAACGTTATTCTTTTTATCTTTTACCCATCCGCCGTGTTTTTTACTTGCTTCTATCGCTTTTTCAACGCTTTCAAACGGCTTGTACTTCGGTTCGACGGGCGGTTCGATAAGATAGGCTAAAAGAAACACTGCATTATCATCTTCTTCAAACCGTTCCATTTTACTGCTATCACAGATAGATCTAAGCACATACACAAACCGTTGCACACTATCGCTTTCCACCTTCTTGCGTAGGTCATGTATCGTATCAGCAAAAACACACCTACTCCCAATCGGTAACTCATCCGCATTAAGCGCGGTGTATACTCTCGATTTGTCAAATTCCATGTTTTATTTCTCCTCTTTCAATTTTCCTTTTGCCGATAAAAGCGCTTTGTCAGGACATCCGTGATAATTTCTCGTACTGCAAGAATAATTTTTGTCTTGATAGCTACAATCTTCACCGGCAATACTGCGACCGTAATGGGTATAGCGGTGCGGAGCAAAACAGGGACGCTTTACACATTCCTTGTCAGACACATCACAAATAACTCTTTTCCCTTCTATTTTTATTTTAATCTCCATGATTTATTCCTCCTCGCTTTTGTAAAAATCTTCGTTACAACGAGCGAACACCCCTTGTCCGTCAGCTTTTATTGGAAGATCTCCTTCACATTCACCCAGCCCTAGAACTTCCGTATATTCACGGTCTGCAAAACAAGAATCAAAGATTTCATCAGCGGAACATTCAAATATTTTATAGGCGTCTTCAATGTTCCTTGCCCATACTTCGATTTCCTCTGTATAGATCAGTTTTTTGATAAACGCCGAATACCGCTTAAACCCTTTTGCTTCCATTTCTTCGATTGTCATGTTGTTTTTTCTCCTTTTTCCCAATCTACCGGGGTAAAGATTCTATCAAGCTGCAATTTGTCTTTAACAAATACTGTTACGTGTCCCAAATCAAAAAGACCGTAAACTTTCCAATCACAAGGTTTGTTATCTTTTTTGATCCCTGAATTACACTCGTAAGGATTTTTCGTAATTCCTTTACAGCAAGGGCAAATAAACTTCTTAGAAGGAATGGATTTTAGAAAATCATCTACAGTGTCAAAAACAAAAACTTTACCCTCTTCAATTTTTGGCATATTACAATCTTGATAATAGTTCATATACCAATAACTTCGTTTTTCTTCCCATTTATCCAAAAGTTCAGAAGCTGACAGATTTAGTTTTTCTGCATAATGCAGCACTCTGTCTATTACCCAGTTTAATTTTTCTGCATATTCTGTATTTTTCTGGTTGCGAGCAATATCTTGCTCAACCGCTTGTGATAAAGTCTGATACCCTTTACATTTTTTCAATTCAATTAAATCTTCTTTTTTCATTGTTTATTCTCTTTTTTCATTGTTTATTCCTCCGTTATCAATTTATTTTCCGCAACTTTGCCCGATAGCTTTCCCAGTTACAAAGGACAACTTCGCCGACTTCATCAATGCGATCTTTCAGTGCATGTTTACCACTCTGATCGATACGGCTGCAGAGGGCTTCAAGATCGATATTACCGCAAAGAACGAGTGGCAACATATCGTTATATCTTTTGCGCAATATGATATTGAGCCAATTGATGCGACCGGCTGTTGGGTTTACTTTGTCCACTTCATCAATAACTAACATTGGGGCGGATGCATATTTAGAAATTACTTTCTTCATCCCCTCTCCGGATCTTTTTTGTGCATCTTGCATATCGATAGCGATATCATCGAACTCACGAAATATTCCACCGGTCATTTTTAAGACCGCATGAGCGAGGTGAGTTTTTCCGGTGCCATTCTCTCCGAGTAATAACAACCACGTGTTTCTCGGTTCTTTTGCAAACTTCAAAACACGATTAAATGCAGCTGTCTTTTTTTCGGTTAATTCAAAATTTTTGAATCCTGCATTCCGATACTTCGCCGGAAGACCGTCAATTCTATTAAAGATTTTTTTGAGTTTCTCATGTTCTTGTTTTTCCTTTTTTTCTGCTTCTTCCTGCTCTTTCCAACATACCGGACACAAACCCTTTTCACCAGAAGAAGTATCAAGCATAGTTTGATATGTACCGTGTTTTTCACAAAACGCTTCAGCGGGTTTGTATTTATCAGGAAGAAGACGCATAAGAAACGCTTCACGAGGTTGAACAGTACGCATGGTAAGGGTGCCATCTTGATAAACCGGTGTTTCTGTTCGCATTATTTAACCCTACCTTTCAAGGACTTCCTCAAGTGCCGGAATAAAAAAATCATCACAGCTCTTTTTTGTCTGTTCACACTTTTCTTTCCACTTGAGCTTTTTGCAGAGAGAACAGTCGTGTGTCGCGATAATATCTTGTATCACGATTGCGCGCTCATCGATATTTTCTTTGTCCGGATTTCCATTAAACCATTGTATAACTAATGTTTTTTCATACGCTGCCAGTTTCGGTGCTGCCCATGTGGTAAGTTTTTTCTTACAGGCCGGACATAACAATATTTTGGTATACCGATGGACGTCATATTCGCTAACACCTATGGTATGACATGATCGCCCTTTAATTTTTTTGCCACATTTTTGACAACAAATCTCATCTACGATATTGAGGTCTATCTCACGTATCCGATTGTTTTCCAAATCAACTTCAACCATTCTTTTATCCTTTGATCCCATCGAGACGTTCCTTAAATTCATACATACATCGCGGATACTCTTTCCGTGTACGGTTTAAATAACGCATAATACTGGCCGCAAGCTCTGAAGCTTCCTCTTCCCGCTGTTGCGTGAGTAATGAGCAAACCATAACCAGCTCTTCAAGACAGACTAGTTTTGCCGTATTCATCCAGACCGTTAATTCTGTTTTCCCTTGTGGATTACACGACGTACATCCGGAGGTAAAGGTAAGTTCTTGATTCCCAACCCCGATAAATACTTTTCCATCTTTTATAATCGGTGCTATCTCATACATCTGTTTCATCCCCCGTATCCACAAGTTTCGCAGGCTTAGTCGGTAACGCCGAAAGCGATATCCAGTACAGGCCGGTTAAAAATGTATGGAGTGTTTCAAATTGTCCAATATCGTGCTGATATATTCCTTCGTGAATATATCCGCTGCTCTGTTCATTCGATGAACTTGCAATAAACAATACCGGTGTATTTTCTTCAGGTTTCTGTTCTGTTATCGATATCCATTGTTGCACCGGTGTTTTTTTAGTGGAGTCGTTCTTTTTGCCTATCTGTTTCATTGTGTCGCTATAGGCAGCATGGATACTCATTGTTCCCGACTCAACCGCTGCCTTTATTTCAGGGCTCGCTTTATTCTGTATGGTACGAGCTTTCTCAACCTTTGATCGTGATATACCGATTTTCTGTGCGGTTATTTCTGCTGATTTTCCTTGTTGTCGAGGCTCATTATCATCAGTTGTTCGTCCACGGCTCTTTAAACTATCCAGTGTTTGCAGAGTTTTATAAATCTCTGCATCAGACAAATTACGTCGGTCGGTTTGAAGTAAAATGGCATATTCCAATGCTTCTTCCATACTATTAAAGTGATGGTAAAAAACCGGAACTTCACGTAATCCTGCTTTAATAGCTGCAAGCCGCCGGTGGTGGCCATCAACTAAAAGCATTCTTTCTTTCCATACATGAAGAGGTTGGCTTGTGTCATAACCTTTCTTTTGCATCGATTCACTGATTCGGCTAACCATCCCCCCATTAACCGGAAATAAATCCTTAAAATGAGTATCAAGCTGTATATCATCAATCGATACAAGAACTGATAATTCTGCGGCTCCCGAATTGGCGATTGATGCCTTTGCTAAATTACTTAATGCGGTTAGTGTTGCCATTGATCTCCTCCTCCAATAATTCTCATTTGTGTTTTAAGAGCTGATGAAAGTGTTTTTCGGTAATGCTTTTTTATCACGACACCATTGACAATAGCGTATATTTGATGTGTGTATGCCCGAGTCGGGGTGTTCATCACAATCGATTCGATAAAATCGGTATGCCGTAGTATATGCTTCCGGTTCTGCTCGTATGATGGATAACCGGCTTTCATAATGGTTCTCCTTCCATAATAATACCCCCGAACAATATTAGACTCAGTACGCAAGAAAGAGCAAAAAAATACGGCAGTATGGAACGCCTCTCTTTTCCTAGAACCTTACATTCAGCCTCACTTGAGGTTATTTCTGTATCAGGAAATAAATTAGGATATTTGTTTGTATCAACTTTTGCTAATCCCAAAAACGACAGGTTTACTATCTTATTATGCTTAATAATATCTTCCGCTATCTGTTTCCTATCTTTATCGTTTAGTTCAGAAACAGTTTTACACTTCTCCTCGATAGAATATTTATTCATGAAGCAGAGGCCTGTAAAATTACCCCATACTATGATAAATACAGCTAGTCTGATGAGAATACTGCGCGGTGTTTTTGTAAAACGAGATAAAACAACCATAACTAGTAGCGTAAAAAAGAAAAACATTATTCAAACTCCTTTTATTAAACTTTTTATTTAGCCTCAGTTGAGGCTATTTTTATTGGCAAAAAATAGAAATCATCAAATAGGAAACCAACAAAATCATATTTATTATGATGAGATATCTTAGTACAACGACAAATAACGATACAAGAAGAGAAAATTTCACAGAATAACTTAGGCCATTGCAATATATAAAATGCATGATAAACAAGAGCAATAATGCCCCAAATACAAATAGAATAAGATAAAAATACTGCATTTTACTTCACTCCTTTGAGTCTATTTTTATTGAAGAAAAATAGAAAACATCAAATCTGAAACCAAATAAATTATATTTATTATGATGAGATATCTTAGATTCACGTGTCGGTAGTTTTTTATAAAAATAAAATCAAACGTAATCGTGATAATAACGAAATAAAGTGTTATATAATATCTCTGGTCTGAATTATTTTGAGGCCGCTTTGTTGTCTCAGTTGAGTTTATTTCCGTAGCAGAAAATAAATCAGGATATTTATTTGTATCAACTCTTGCTAATCCAGCTAATCCAAAGGCAAAGCGATCTATGAACTTGTTATAACTAACAATATCTTCTGCTAATTTCTTTCTATCTTCATCCTTTAGTCCAGAAATAGTTTCACATGCTTCTTCAGCAGCGTATTTATACATAAAAGTAAAACAAATCCCCGAACCCAATATAACGACACATAACGATACAATAAGAAAAAGTTCCACAGATGAACTTAGGTTCTTGCAAGATATAAAATACATGATAAACAGGATCAATAATAACCCAAATATAAATAGAATAAGATAAAAATACTGCATTATTTGCCTCCTTTATGATTTTTTAGTCGATTGATATGCTCAAGCAGGAAAAGGCAATGACTGGTACTGCGTTCCTGTTGTTTGTTGCCCACCATAAAACTATAGCCTGCTGGAATGAGTTCAATGTCTTTAAGAACACTCCCGTCATAGTTAAAATAGGTTTGTTTGATAGGATAATATTCCTTGCCATATGAAAATTCTTTTACAAGGAAAACCATTGCAGTCGCCATATTACAATTTTCGCAAATAGTAATAGTATCCTCTTTATCATCGCCTACGGTTACATAAACAGGGTATGCTTCTTTATTTGCAACAATCTTTTCAAGAAGTTTTTTTGCTCGCTTTGAAATCGGTTTAAGAAAAACACCCGCTAACTGTTGTTCTCGTTTCCGTGCCTCCATACTGACAGCTATACGGTTAAGAGCCTTTTCAATTGTTTCTTTCATATTTCGACCTTTTAAAACTTTTCGGGACGAATCTCTTCTTCCAACAAGAGAGAACACAAATCGCACACAGCATTATGGAGCTTTTCTGTTTGCCCTTTACTGCAAAGTAACTCATTCGTATCGGCGAATTTTCGCATATTTCGGGTAAAGGGGAATCTTACTGGTAGCAGCTTTTTCCCTAATATATCATGCTGTGAAAATAAGAGTTGATATTGATTTTGAAGACTTTCAAGGTTACTGTCATAACGACTTTCATACCCATTGAAAAACAAGAACCACTTATCAAAACTTTCCGTTTCTAAACGGAGCTTTTGACCTAAGAAGACTGAAGTATTGAAGTTAAACTGATCATAATTGATTGGCGTAATAACATAATCTGCTGCGTTTATTGCATTTAAGACGATATTATCGTATGTCGGTGCTGTATCGATAAACACGGCGTCATACCGATTGTTTAACGTTACCATCAAGCGTTTCAAGATACTTATTGACATTGCCCGAAGGTCAACAAGCCGTAAACTTGACGGGATGATGTTAATATTTCCATTCTTTGTTTTAATAACAAAATCGGACAGGTTATCGCTTTGTAATGCATAAGCGATATTGCTCCGATCGCTTTCGTTACTATCTTGTAGAAAATAGAACGAACATGAGTTATTAATGTCCATATCGAGGACAAGAACTTTTTTACCGGCAGCCGCGCAGCATTCCGCAGCTGTTATCGTTGTCGAAGATTTGCCGGTGCCTCCTTTGAGGCTTGCAAATGTATACACCTTCATCTTTTGCTCCTGTGAGTGTAGATAAGATTAGTCGATAGGATAAAAAAACGCCCTCAAAGGCCGTTTTCTCTTTGAGGGCGTCCCGGAATAATAGTCTTTAAGAGAGAGCTATTATCCCTATTAACCAACGACTAGCCGTCATTGATAAAAATAAATACATGGAAAAACGGCAAAGCCATATACTTATTTTTCACTACAATGGAGCGAATCGAGCCTTTAGACCGCCGAAACAGGTTCTAAAGAGCGCTATCCGCGCTTTGTGTGTAAAAATAGCTTTGTCAATTTTTGCTACAATGAAGGTATGCTCTTTTTCGTGATTGTTATAAATACTGTTTTGATAATGACTTGCCTGTTTTTATCGAGTTTCGCGTAAGCGCGAAACTCACTACTGGTTAATACAAGCGGCATCCTTGCCGCTACTGAAACAACCCTCGACGTATCAGAACCGCCACGGACGGCGGTGGTTCTATGCAGTAGCACGTTTGCATTGCAAACGTGTAGGTAAACAATGTACAAGGACGTATATTGTTTACCGTGCCTGCGGGTGTTTTTTGTACGCTCCTAGCATCTATACCTCCTATTTGCAAAAGGCATTTCAGTATCGCCACGGATGGCGGTGGTTCTCAACAGTAGCAAGTTTGATATACAAACTTGCCATCTATCGATGTACAAGGACGTACATCGATAGAAAGGCATTCTTTAATTGCTTTTTCAAACCCATGTTCCTTATCAACAGCAATATTGCGACGTACTGCATTAACAAATAAGCTGTATTGCTCCAACGGCTTGCAGCGCTTAAGTATTTCACTTGCTTTATCATAATTGATATTAACCACTTTTACGGATAATTCAAGGGCATATTCATTATGTTTTTGAGTGAATGAATCAGATAGTTTTAAGAGCGAATCACCACGATATGGTTCTTTTCCGTTATAAAATATATAAAACTCCGGTCCTTTTGCAAATAGGCGGATATCTACTGCGTTGCTACGCAAATTCCAATCCTCAACGTATCATAGATACGCCTCCGGTTGGAATTTGCTAAGCGCCTTGTATCTGCTCCGCCTATTTACAAAAGGTATTTCAGAAGCGGCATGGATGTCCGTGGTTTCACGCAACGGCGACGTTTTTGCTCCGTAAAAACTCGCGTCCAGAAGTGTACACGGATGTACACTTCTGGACAGGCTATTTTCAAAAGGCTAACGGAAAGGGTGCAGCTGCACATAAATTAATCCTCAACGTGGCAGAAGCGGCACGGATGCCGCTGGTTCTAAACAGTAACCAGTTTGCTTGCAAACTGGCAGCCCAAAAATGAACAAGGAGGTTCACTTTTGGGCGAGGGTGGCGGTAGTTCCACGCATTAACGTGTTTGCCCTTGCAGCCAAGAATGTGGACGGACGTACATTCTGTGGCGAGGAATGTCGAGGGAAAGATAAAAATTAATGGATTAGAGGTGTATTTCAAGCCATTTTTGCCTTCGTGATGAAGAAAAATCTATTTGTCTTGAACTGCTCGTTAGTTTTGTTACATAATCGGTACAATTAATTGTAAATCCAATTCTTCAATTTGCTTAAAACCTTTATCAGCAGTGATAAGGGGTGAGCCATTTACGATAGCAGAAGCTGCAATAATTGCATCAGGGAGTTTTGTTCTATATTTCTTACGAATTTCTATTGTCTTTCCTTTTATATCATTTGACAGGGTGATTTCAGTGCAGTCATTTATAAAAGCTCTTGTACTTTGACTTTCCGTTTCAGTCATTCCGGAAAAAGATAAAAGTTCCATTGCAGAAATTATTGATAATGCAAGATTTTTCTCCAGATAAGGAAACATACAAGAATTGGATGCCCTTACACTAGGCATCAATTCCCCGGCTAATTTTCGTGCTCTAACTTTGACAAATAGGATAAAGACGTTATAATAATTAGTAACACGATTTCACCAGGAGTTTGTCAGCATGTTTGACAGGGCTAAAAACTTATCCTATGAAGATCTTGCAGCGATGTTGGCGGCCGGTCCCGATCTTAACAGTATGAATTTTGCCGGTCTTACACTTACCGGCATTGATTTTTCCGGAAAAAGGCTTTCCGGCTGTTCGTTTGCGCATACCTGTTTTACGGACTGCTCCTTTACGGGAACGCGGGTTAGGCTGTCGTTTTTTGATTTTGCCCGCTTTGTACATTGTATCTTTGATAAAGCCGATATTCAGCTTTCCTGCTTTGCAGGGGCGTCCTTTGATGATACCGTTTTTACCGATTCGGAACTGCTTATCAATAATTTTACCGGGATTACGACGCATGAATGCACTTTTAAGGATTCGGACTTGTATGCTTCCCGTTTTATTCACTGCTCGCTGCACAAGACGCCATTTGAAAATTGCAATATAAAGAAAGTTCATTTTACAGACAATGTGTATGATGATGTGTCGTTTAAATCTTCCAATACGCGCGTCGCTTATTTTGATACCGAGGAATTCATAAAATGAAAATATACCCTCACTACTCACCTCAAGGCTCTGTGAACAGTTATCTTGTCGGGAATGAGGTAAGCAAAGAAGCGTTAATTATCGATCCGGGAAAGATAACCGGTGAAGTAATCAACCATATCGAAAAGAACGGATATACGCTTGTCGGCGTATTCATTACGCATAATCATATCCGCCATTACGGGTACGGACTTCCGACTTTGTTAAAAATTTACAATCCGCGTGTATATGCGGCGGATCAAGCGCTTGTCGGTAAACATGGAAAGATGTTGTGGGGAGATTGCACGATCCCGATTGCCGGTTTTTCCGTTGAATGTTTTTCGGTGCCCGGTCATTCGCCCGATTCTTATTTATTTAAGATAGATAACTGTATTTTTACCGGTGACAGTCTTACCGCGGGGATAACCGGCAGCACGCTGCATAGTTTTGCGGCAAAAACGCTTGCGGAACAGCTGGAAAAAAAGCTGTTTATTCATGATGATGCACTTCTCCTTTTTCCGGGACACGATCCGCCGACTACGATCGGAGCAGAACGGAAATTCACGCATCTATCGATTTTTAAGGTTGACAAAAGTATGGTAAACTTTATACCATATAAAAAATAGACTATAGGAAATCCTAAAATCAAACCAAGTTTTTAGAGATGCCCTATGCATATTATGTAAGGAAGATGCTCATGAAGAACAAGATTATTTGTTTGCTTTTTTCTCTCAGTGTTACGGTAGCGTTTGCAGATATTAGAAATGCCGTCTGCATTGTAAGACCGAACTACAGCGAAAAAACCATTGCTTTTATGGAAGATACGTCCGATCAACTGAAAACTGCTGGGTATTCGGATTTGGCTGATCTTTTTAAAGATGCAAAAGAAGGTGTTTTCGGGTCAGGCTTTTTTATTAAAGGTCAAAATAAAAAAGACTATGTGCTGACTAACTACCATGTTGCCGCTTATGCGACATCTCTTACGTTGGAAATTGAAAACACTAACGGTGAAACGACAAAAATCGAAAACTGTAAAGTTATTGCCGTTGATGAAGAATTGGATCTTGCCATTGCTGAAGTTCCAAGCGGTAAAGTTGATTCGTATTTGACGTTTGCATCAAAAACTCCCGTCGACGGAATTGATGTGTGGTCTGCCGGTTATCCGGGGTTGGCGGGAAAACCGATGTGGCAGCTCGGGAAAGGAACCGTGACAAATGCTCGCGCGCGGCTGCCCGATGATATCGATCCGAAAATATCTACCTTTATTCAGCATTCTGCCCCTATCGACTCCGGAAATTCCGGCGGTCCTCTTCTTGTAAAAGCGGCAAATGCTCCTTCGGGATATGAAATTATCGGTATTAACTCTGCAAAGGCTATTTTCAGACAGGCAACTAATTTTGCAATCCCTGCTTCCACAATAACTAACTTTATGGATGAAAGAGCTTTCGCCGGGAATAAAAAAATCGAACGCAATTTAACTGCCTCTTTGAATGTGTTTGCCGAAAGCTGTAAACATTTTAAAATCGATAAAGAGAGTGATAAAAATAAAGAGATTGTAAAGCGAATCCGGAAATTAGCCATTTATATTTCCGAAGATTATGCAATCCGAAACGGGCTTGATGTATACATGAAAGCGCTGCGAAAAGCGCCTAAACTTTTTAGGAATGAAATATTAGCCGCATCGATTTTTGGAAATCCGATAAACGGAATCAGAACAGCTCTTGCTTATGATATCTATACTACCATTGATCCGGAAGAAAATACCTATTTACCCGATACGGGGACGGATATCAACAGCTTGAAAAAGACGGACAACGGTTATGAATTTGTGTTGTATGATGAAGTTCAGAAGTCGAAATTCTTTACCGTTTGGAAAAAATCCTATAATTCATGGCAGATGGACGGTGCCAGTCTGAATGAATCTCCTCAAAGCGGCACGGCTTCGAAAGACCAAAATAAAAAGAGTGCAAAGAAAGATAAGAAAGCTGCAGGAAAATCTTCGATTTTTATCGAAGAAATCCCTACAACAATGAGAATACCTTTATCGTATATCGGTTTTAATAGAGATACCGGTTGGAAATCTGCTTTTTCTTTCGGTTTCTTTTACAGCTTTAAATATGTGGAAGTCGGCATATCGGCTATTATCGATAAACCTCGCGATGCTAATGCTCGTGGTGATAAGTCTTCATTCGGTTTCTCGGGAAAAGGTTCCTTCAACTTTGCATTTGGGCTCAGCCCTGAGCTGAAGGGGCAGATACCGATCAACATCAATAATGTCCTATACATTGCACCGCAAGCATTTGTCGGAGTGGGGCTATTTATCCCTCCGGTCGATACTTTTGTACACTATGGTGCCGGAGTGGAATTTGTACCGGTTAATTTTACAACGTTATCTTTCGGTGCTGATTTTATTGCACGAACGTATTTAAAGGGAACGAAAACGACAAATCTCGGAGTTCGTATAAACGCATCAATACGATTTTAATTATATTGGAAGGAGATAACAGAACATGAAAACAGAAATCATTAAGAAGGGCGCGGTGCTTATCTGTTTGTTAAGCGTAATGTCAGCGTTTACTTCGTGTATCTTATTCAGCAACCTGAAAATGGCGGCCGAGGAGGGTAAAGCGAGTGTAAACGGTAAACAGGTTACAGCAGAATCGCTGGGAGATCCGAAAACAGACTGTCTGGCTTATGGGTACGTGAACGTAAAGGGTGTACACATGTATGTGCAAATGGATTCTTCTCAGGAGGCGCTTTATGTAACGCCTTTATTGATGGGAAGCGGTTCTTTTTGCTTTCCCCCTCTTGCAAAGAATCTCAGTTTTCAACTTGTGCGGCTTCGCTATGATAACTGGTTTACAAACTCCATTACGTACTACACTCCCGGTTTAGGAAAACAAGGTGCTATTGCATTTACTACGCAAAAAGCGGGTTTGCAGTTTATAGGTGCTTATGATTTTATCGTTAAAGGGACGGCATTTAAAGGCTATTCGGCAACATTGTCTCCTTATCCCCGCAGCGAACAATCTGAATATGAACTGAAAACGTTAAGTAAGATGAAAGCACAATTTAAAAACACGGAATGGGAAACACTGATCGATAAAAGAATAGAGGAGATTCAAAATGAGAAAAAATAAATACGCTATTATCTCGTTTGTTATTGCCATTACCCTTTTTATTACCGGTATAGAACTCTTTGCCGCCGATAAAAAAACTCCGAAGGCTCCTACAAGGAATGAAGTCGTTATCGTATTTTCTTTAAAGATTCAACCGTTGCCTGATGTGGAATTTTTTGCAAACTATTCACATATGCGTTTTTCAAAACTGGACATAGGTCATTATTACAGCACAACGGATAAAATAGCCATCAGTGCTTCTAATGTCAGAATACCTTTGGCGGGAATGCCGGAAGAAGATGCACGGGATATCGATTTCGCTATGATAACCCTTCCTTTTGCTTATGGGAAACGATATATTAATCTTCATAGTCTGCGGTATCATTTTGCCGGTTCAGAAGTAATATTTGTGAATCTTCCGTTACAGGCAAAAATCGAAGTACCGTCCGATGTACAGTACGTATATATCGGTGATTTTACCTGCAAGTGCAGTAAGCCGTTTTATGATATAACCGATGTAAAACGAACTGATAATTTTGATGCCGCTGCAAGGGCTGTCAAGGAAGTATACGGTAAAGATGCCGAACTTGAACGGGTGCCGTTGATTTCTTTGAATCAGGAAGATTAACAAGGTTTTGTATGGAATTTGAAAAGATTATTCCCGCCTCAGATCTTGCAGTGGCGCAGTGCGGAAATGAATTACCGGTTAACGGCAGCGTACTCGCTGTCTTTGCAGAGCAAGCGTTTAAACGATTGTCCTTTACTTTTCCTCAAGAGCATTTGGAAAGTTTGCTGAATGTTGCGTGCGATCCCGCATCTTCGGAGAATGACCGGCTCGTTGCAGTAAAATTGCTGGAAAATGCCGTCATTGCGGCGAAAGGTACGCTGCCGCTCTGTCAGGATACGGGCGTTGCACAAGTTTTTGCATGGAAGGATTCCTCTGTGTATTCGGTCTTAAACGCTGTGAATCGAACAATGCCTTTCACTTCCGATACGGAAGCGCTTACGGCTGGTGTCGGGAAGGCGTATAAAGAGAATAATCTGCGGTTTTCTATCAACATTCCTTCTTCGCTTTTTGATGAAAAAAACTCGGCTACCAATTTACCGGCTCAAGTCGATGTATTCAGTACAAACGAAAGCGGCGAGCCTTCGTACCGTTTCTTGTTTTGCGCGAAAGGCGGTGGTTCCTCCAATAAAACGGATTTTACCTGCGCAACAAA
Organism: Treponema sp. OMZ 803; assembly: GCF_024181165.1. Classification (NCBI taxonomy): domain Bacteria; kingdom Pseudomonadati; phylum Spirochaetota; class Spirochaetia; order Treponematales; family Treponemataceae; genus Treponema; species Treponema sp. OMZ 803. The sequence continues at coordinate 1,041,699 of NZ_CP051195.1, forward strand.
GGCGCTGTTAAACCCGCAATCCTTTGAACGCTTTTTGCAAACGAAAATCGCCGCTCTTGGAACGGCTGCCTGTCCCCCGTACACGATTGCCGTTGTTATCGGCGGCTTAAGCCCCGAACAAAACTTACAGACGCTTAAGCTGGCAACGACCGGCTATTGGGATGCGGTAGAGGCGTTAAACGAAGCCGGCGGCGCTATTCGCTGGACGGATACGGTCGGCGGAGTGCGCCCCCTGCGGTGTAAGGATTGGGAAGAGCGGGTATTACAGATCGCAGCGGAAACAGGATTGGGCGCCCAGTTCGGCGGTTCCCACCTTGCGGCGCATGCCCGTGTGTTCCGATTGCCGCGGCACGGGGCAAGCTGCTTTGCCTCTATAGGCGTATCTTGTAATGCGCACCGGAACCTCGTCGGTTATATCAGCCGCGAAGGTGCTTTTTTACAAAAAAACGTTTCCGATCCGCGGCCGTTCTTTGAAAAAGCGACGGCATATACAGCCTGTAGCGATGCGCATCATAGAGAGCCGGTTAAAGTTGATCTCAGCTCCATCGAGGCCGCACGCGCCAAGCTTTCCGACTATCCGGTAGGACAGGCGTTCCTCTTTTCGGGAGAGATTTTAGTTGCGCGTGATGCGGCGCATGCCCGCTGGAAGGCTTTGCTGGAAAGCGGTAAGCCGCTGCCCGATTACACGCTGCACTATCCGATCCTGTATGCAGGGCCGGCGGAAACACCGAAAGGCGCCGTTATCGGCAGCTTCGGGCCGACAACTGCGAACCGTATGGATCCCTATGCAGACGATTTGATGAGCAGAGGTGCTGCGTTGATTACCATTGCCAAGGGGAATCGGTCTGAACTGTGGCGTACCGCGTGTAAAAAATACGGCGCCTTTTATCTCGGCACCATCGGAGGCGCTGCTGCGTTGATTGCGGAAAAGCATATTACCGCGCGTAAAGTCCTCGACTATCCCGATTTGGGAATGGAAGCCGTACAGCTGATTTCGGTGAAGGATTTGCCGGTATTCTTGATTACAGATGATAAAGGGAACGATTTTTACGCTTCCCTACAAAAGAGCCTTCGGTAGGAAATGCGCATCCGGCGAGAAAAGAGAGCGTTTTTCTAAATGGTCTAACACTCATGTGCCGTTTAGTAACCATGGTTCTTTTTACGAAAATTTATTGACCGCGAAAATAAAAACTTCTATCATGACAAACACTATACCGTAACGCGGTACAGTGTGGGAGGTGTTACCGATGACTACTGTAGTTTCAAAGCCGCCAAAGTCTATTTTTGTCTTGAATCTTTTCATATACAGCGGTGTTTTTATTTTTATTTTCTTATATGCATGGTATACAAGAGTAGTTCCCAGAGAGGCGCTCTTTAAAATTTTTATGGCGCCTTCTACATTGTTGGCCGCCTGTATTACAATTCTTTTTCCTATTGTTCTCTATAAAAGAACTATGAATATCGTTCTCAACTGGGAAACGGAAGAAGACGGCGTAAATAAGGCGAATAGAGCGCTGAATATATATTCAAAGCTCAGTATCGTGGTTCCGATTGTATTATCGACTGTAACTCCGGTTGTATCACTATTATGGGTAGGTATGAATTCTACCGCACAGTTTACTGCAGCAATTTTTGCATCGGCTGGATGCTTGTTTTTTATCGCACTCTTTTTTTATGTGATTTGGATTCAGGCGCTTGAACAATATGTAAAATTTTTACCGCTTGAAAGAGAACATATTGCTATGTCTTATACAACGCGCGGTATGCTTGTCGGTTTTTTCCTTTTTATGGGTATCATTTTTCTCTGTGTATCTCCGTTTTTAGCAAGCCTCTATAACGGTATGACGATCGTCGGTACGATAACGCATTCAATTATTCCGATATCGTTGGTGGTGTTGGTGGGTGCCCTTTTTGTCACTTATACGCTTTACAAAGGTATTAATAACGAGATCGAAACTATTGTGTCGTTTACCGATAAGTTAGCGGTTGGAGATTTTACTCCGAGTCACTTAGAATTACGGCGCCGTGATATTTTCGGGCTTTTGGGGACAAGATTGAACGTATTCCATAAAAATACAGTCTCTTTACTTGCCGGCGTAAAAAACAATACCCAAGCAATGAAAGACGCTATCGGAGTGCTTTCCGTGAACACGGCGCGAACAGCGGATTCGGCTCATCAAATAAATACCAATGCCGAAGGAGTGAAACAACAGACTATCGCACAGGCTACAAGTGTTATGGAAACATCCGCTGCAGTCGAAGAGATAATCAACACGATCAAACAACTGAATGCGAGTATTGAAGTACAAGTGGAAAGTGTCGCTCAGTCTTCATCATCGATAGAACAAATGGCAGCGAATATCGCTTCTATTACGCAAACGCTGGAAAAAACCGATGAGGCAATCAAACGGCTTGCCGATGCGACTGCCGACGGGAAAACAACAATAGTGAATTCCAATGCCGTAACAAAAAAGATAGCTGAGGAATCAGGCGGATTGATAGAGGCAAGCAATGTTATCCAAAATATTGCAAGTCAAACAAATCTCCTTGCAATGAACGCTGCAATCGAAGCTGCTCACGCAGGAGAAGCTGGCAAGGGATTCGCAGTTGTTGCAGACGAAATACGGAAGTTGGCGGAAGAATCTTCCGTACAAGGCAAAACTATCACGATGACATTGAAAATGCTCGGCTCCGAAATCGCGAGTTTATCTACGTCATCAAAAACCGTCGAAGAAAAATTTGCCAGTATTTTCGAACTTTCCGAGCATGTAAAAGCAATGAGCACCAATCTTATGAAAGCAATGGGTGAACAAGAAAACGGTAACCGAGAAATCTTGGGGGCAATCTCGAATATAAAAACAGTAACATCGGATGTCAAAAGCGGGTCGGAGCAAATGCTCAAAGATGGAACACACGTTACCGGCGAGATACGGAAACTTGACAACCTAACAAAAATCATCACCGATAATATGAACGCAATGGCGCACGAAGCTGTTCAGATAAATAATGCCGTACAGGAAGTAAATGCTATTACGCAGCAGAATAAAGACACAATCGAAAGCTTGTCTGCAGAAGTCGGTAAGTTTAAGGTATAAATTGGCGCTCGACCGACCGGAATTATTCGTGTAGAGAGTTTAGTTCCTTCTCACTAAATTCACCTTGAAGGAATCGGTCCCCTCTACACGAATTAACCGATTTTTTTGATCTATTTTATTTTTTAGCTTGTATCTTATCCTTTTCCTTTCGTACTTTTTGATCCAAAATATCCATCAATTTATTGACCCCTGCGTTAAAGTCATAATCTTCGGTGGAAACGTGTGCGGTTCCACCCTTAAAATTGACGGTACATTCGTAGGTGAACTTTTTGTCGAATTTTATCGTGCAGAGGACATCGACAATTAAATCTTCCGCATACTTAATCCGTTCAAATTTCTTGTGTACGAAGGTTTTTTGATCTTCGTCCAGTGTAAATTTTACCGCCTGTAAATTGATGTTCATACGAGACCTCCTATACGGTATCAGGTGTGTGAAGGTGCCGCAAAAGTAGCTGCCTTTTGAAGCCTCCTTCTTTCAGGTCATTCTAAAAAGGTTGATCACGTTTTTAGAAACCTTCTTTATTAAGTATACGTAATAAAATGCAAAAAGTCGAGGAGAATCCGCACACTTTCGCGGGAACTAATGGATAAGGGAAGGAAAATTCATAATTATGAATTATTTTTCCCTTGCACCTTTCCCTTTTTACTCCTATACTATTTCTATGCTGAGTTTCAGAACTGGATTACCACAGTATCCTCAATCTCTCCACAAAGCGCAAAACTCGCGTAAGGCACTTGACAGAGCGATGATGGGCATTACAATCACTCAGCAACTCAGCAACTCAGCAACTCAGCAACTCAGCAACTCAGCAACTCAGCAACTCAGCAACTCAGCAACTCAGCAACTCAGCAACTCAGGCGTAAAGTCTGTCTGCGCCCTGAAAAACGGGCAGCTTTTTTTTCATAACCATCTTTCTTTTTTCTCATTAGCGATGTTTCGGGGTATGTAATGTATTGCGATCAATGTGTTGAATAGCCCGTTTAAATTAAGCGGTAAGATACATTCGATTTATCAGATACGGGAAAGGGAAGAACAAACACTTTTGGATGAACTTTTAGAAATCCATTTTCTCGACTTAACAAAGCTGCAAAAAGATAATTTGACAAGTCTAGAAAAATGGCTTATGTTTATCAAAACAGACAGTAAAGAGGAGAGAGCCATGCTAGCACAAGGAAATCCGATGATGACCAAGGCATCCAAAGTGATGGATATATTTTATCTTGATGAGCAAGAACGGAAGCGGTATGAGGCAGCGTGGGAGTATGAAAGCGACCGGCTCTCGATGATAAGCGAGTCTGAGCAGAAAGGACTTGAGCGAGGTAAATCGCTTGGGTCCCGCCAAGCAAAGCTTGAAACGGCAAAGACAATGCTGACTATGCACTATCCGTTTGAGGATATTTGTAAGATTTCAGGACTTTCGCCGGAGGAAGTACGGTCGATTAGTAATTTGTAATGCAGGTATTAGGCAGGAAAACTGCGAAAAAGTAGCTGCCTTTTAAGGCCTGTCCAGCCTCTCTTTTTCTGCGTGGGAGTAAAAAAACAGCCCGGTGCGTTTACCCTGTCTTAACCCTACAAGACGATTCGGTCATTCTCCTGCCGCTTTACCTTGCCGTTTTTTTCCAGAACATTGAGCAGCGGGATGACATATTTGCGCGAAAGATTGGTCGCGGTACGGGCATCTGCAATGGTGATGACGTCCCCTGCTTTTTTCCCTTTTAAGATAGCGGCAATCGCTTTGTCGTATATCTCGCGGTGGTAGTGCAAAAAGTTTTCCAATACAACGAGTTTGCCGAGCTTTACCAAATCGCGGGCGTCTTTCCGCACCTGCGGCAGCTGGATTTTATCTATTTCGATACCGTCAAACCCTGCTTTAAGCGCCAACTGCAGCAGCTGCTGTGCCGTTTTCGACAAGGTATCTCCGCTGCCTGCCAGCTTATACACACTGCCTTCATTGACCAGTTTGTTTTCCGCACACAGTTTTTTCAGGATTTCCTGCCGCACCTTTACCGGCACAGCCGTATCGATTTCCTCTGCCGTAAAACCTGCCTGACTTTTCTTTGCGGTCTCTAAAATCTTTGCTTCCCATTCGGCGAGCTTTTTGGTAAAGATGAGCTGTTTGCCGTAGGCCGTAACGTCTTTTGCGTCAGCCGAAAGCTCCTTGGGCTCCGCACGCTCTTTTTCTATAAAACCGTTGATAAAAAAGCCGCAGCTTTTCCACGACGGTAATTCCCGTCCGGCATACACCGAAAAAAACTGTTTAAAGACGGCCGCGCGGTAGGAGTCAAATGCCGCAAGTATTCTACACGAGGCAAGAATGGAACTTCCGCCGTGCCTGATAAGGACGGCCGGTTGGTTCCATCGTCCGGCGATAGGTTCCTGCAAGGACACCCGCGCCAGCGTAGGATCGGTTTTGTTAAAGTGAATCGCGCCGATAGCATTGGTACTGCCGGTGGCAAGTTCCAGTTCGATATGATTTTTCATACCGGTGCCGGTTTCCTGTTTGTTAAAATATTCATCGACGCGGACGAGCAGTTCGGAGCCTTGCAGCACGGGACTTTCACCCATGCCTGCAAGCAGCATCCCGCGTTCTACCTTTTCCTTTTCGGATATTTTCAGGTTGAGTGCCGTCCGCATTCCCGATTCGGAAGAAGATACGTCGGCGTGGTGATTTTGAATGTTTTTAATCTTGCATTCGGTTCCGCCGGGATAGAGTGCAAGCTGATCGCCGACGGCAACGCTTTTACCGCGGAGCGTACCGGTTACCGTGATGCCGATTCCTTTCAGCGTAAAGGCGCGGTCGATATACAGGAACGGCTTATCCAACGGAGCGGTACGGACGGCGCTCAATAATTCCGTAATTTTTTTCTTGAGTTCGTCGATACCCGCGCCGGTATGTGCGGAAACAGCCACCGAGGGTAATTCCCGTCCGAGGATTTCGCGGCAATGTCGGTTTGCATCTTCCCGTATCAGCTCGATCATATCGGGATCGGCCAAGTCGGATTTGGTTATGACCAACAGGATGGAGTTGATATGCATCGCTTTAAGTACCCGCAGGTGATCCGACGACATCTGCATCCATCCGTCGTCTGCTGCGACAATCAGCATTGCTGCGTCAAGTCCCCACGTGCCTGCTACCATGTTACGGATAAACCGTTCGTGTCCGGGAACATCGACGATGCCGACCGTTCCGTGTACGGGATCTTCCAAGGCGGCAAAACCCAGCTCAATGGTCATACCCCGCTTCTTTTCTTCGGGGATGTGGCTGGTTTCCACTCCGGTTAAGCATTTTACCAATGCGGTTTTGCCGTGATCGACGTGTCCGGCGGTTCCTAAAATATATGCCATAGTCAACGTACCTCTATAATTTTTTAGAGATTTCCTGTAATTCTTGGATAATATAGATATCATCGGCAGGATTTACGGCGGCAAGGTGTAGCAGCAGCCTGTCCTCCGAAATAATAGCGATAATCGGAATGCTGCAAAACCGCAGCGCTGCCTTTACCGCTTCCGGTTTATGCGTGTGCAGCATAATTGCCCATGACGGGAAGGCTTCGTCGGGGGTGCTGCCGCCGCCGAGCGAGAAAGGGTAGGGGACAACACATGCGGTTCCGGACGGCAGTTTTCTCACAAGTTTTTCGCTCCGTTTTTTTATCACGGCAGGGTCAAGCAGCAACGCTTCGGCCGCGGCGCTCTTTCCGTTATTCAGGTAGTGCACGAGGGTCTCTTCCATTAGAGCGGCGACGGCGCGGCCTACCCGATAGGTGCGCATCAGCGGATGGCGGGCAATGAGGGCGATTAAATCTTTTTTGCCGGTAATCCATCCGCACTGCGGGCCGCCGAATACCTTATCCCCCGAAAAACAAACGAGGTCGGCGCCTTCTTTTAATAAGGCCGGTACGGTCGGCTCGTCTTGTAGGTTAAGCGAAACAACGCCTGACCCTTGATCCACCGCAAGAATAACCTCAGGCGGTAAGGCCTTGCGGATGGCGCTCAGGGAGGGTTGCTCCGTAAAGCCGCGGATTTTATAGTTTGAGGTATGCACCCATAGCACCATTGCCGTCTGTTCGGTAACGGCAGCGGTAATGTCTTCAAGGGTGGTGATGTTGGTAGTGCCGACTTCTACGAGCGTGCAGCCTGCCTCCCGCAGAATATCGGGGATGCGGAAGCCGCCGCCTATTTGCACCTGCTGGCCGCGCGCAACGATAACCTCTTTCCCGCTTGCAAGCGCTTTAAGTAACAGAAACACGGCGGCGGCGTTGTTGTTCAGCATCAGCGCCGCTTCCGCACGGACAAGCGTACTCATCGCTTCGACGGCAAAGGGGAACCGCTGTCCCCGTTTGCCGTCCTCCAAATCCATCTCGATAGCCGAGTATGATTGGGCGGCTTCCTTTGCCGCATCCCAAATACCGTGCGGAAGCGGGCTTCGTCCGAGGTTGGTGTGCAAGATAATGCCCGTCGCGTTGATAATCTTCGAAATCCGCTTCCGTATATGCTGTGTGCACCGCTGCCGGATGTCCGCTATACACGTATCAAAAGACGGAACGGCGGCTCCTTTTAAAGCCGCAGCCCGTATCTGCTTGATATGCTCCGATACGATAGAGGCTACAATCGGTCTGCCGAGCTTTTCGATGCAGTCGGAAAGATCATGATGTGACAGAAGTTTTTCGACTTGCGGTATCTGTGCCAGTGAACCGTGCATGGCGGTTACTCCTTTTTTTCGTTTGTGATGGTGAGCGCCGACACCCATTTTGTCCGTAGAATCAGGATGATTGCAATCAGTGCAGTCGCCATATTTGAAAAGAGGTTTCCCCAAAAGATTGCGTAGTATTGTAGGATGTGTTCCGTCGCCAGTACAAAGATGTAACGCAGCAGCCATATACGGAGCACACCGAGCACAAGCGGCATCTTCGTTTTGCCGAGTCCGATAAACGCACCCTGAATGGTCATACAAATACCGAAGCCGATAATCGAATAGGTGTAGATGTTGAGCGCATTGTTTGCAATACCGATAATTTCCGGCTCCCGCCTGAACAAGATAGTCAGATAAGGCGAAAGCGGAATCATAATCGAAATCATTATAATAGCGATGATGATACTGGTGATGCAGCCGAGAAGACAATCCCGCTTTGCCTTTTGCGGGTATCCTGCACCGATGTGCATACTGACCATCGTCGTAATTGCCGCGCTAAAAGCCGCAGGCAGGTTGAAGCACAGCGCATTGATATTGCTTGCGATTCCCTGTGCCGCGACCACAATAGCTCCGTATTTTTCAATCTCTTTATTGATAAGGAAAAAACCTAAGTACAAAAAGGAATAGTTGAACATTGCCGGAAAACCGACTTTCAGAACCTCTTTGATGATTTTTGAATCGAACTTGAAGTTTTTAACATCGAGTTTGTCCGGGCTGTTGTGGATGAATAATTCGTATACCATCCAGATTGTAATGCATACGTTTGCCAAAAGCGAGGCCAGTACGCAGCCGATAATTTCGAGCCGCAACATATAGAGAAAGAGAAAATTCCCGACAACCTTTAAGATAAAGAGAATAGTCATTCGGGTAAAAGCCGCTTCGGGTTTCCCGTTTGCGTTTTTGATACCGTTATACACGGCCTCTAAAAAGCTGAACGGTAAGACGATGCTGTACCACGAAATATATTGGCGGACATACGGAGCAATATCGCTCTGTAATCCCCGCGAAATCGTGATACTGATGATAAGGAGCAGCGGCGCACTGATGATTCCGAGCATGACCGCAAACAAAAATATTTGCGCAGCAACCCTTTTTCCTTCTGCGATTGCGCCTTTTCCATTCAGCTGACCGATAATTGCCATTGCGGCTACGCTTAACCCCTGCGACAGTCCTAACACCATCGAGATAATCGGCTGAGAAAAAGTTACCGCCCCCGTTACGGCATAACCGGTCAGGTTATTGATAAAAAGCCCGTCGGTAAACGGCATCATCGCCTGCACGGTATTCATCAGTAACGAGGGGAGAGAGAGGATAAGCAATGTCTTGACGGGGTTTGCGGTAAGGATGAGTTCGCGCCGCGCTTCCGTCGATTGCTTCAGGAATGTCTTCATACGGCAGAAAGCCTATATGCCGCTATTCCACGGAAATAACCGAAGCAGTCCGGCCATCGGCCATGTAAACGTGCTTGTGGTTTGTCGTATCGGGAATTTGCTTGCCATCTGTAAAGTAAGCGTAATACCAAACGCCATTCGGTAGCGGAAGGTATAATTCATATCGACCGGGCATCACTTCTTCTAAGTTGTACATAAAGGGATCCCAGTTATTGAACGTGCCCGCAAGGTATATCCGTTTGCCCGATTCTCCTTGATAGACAAAACGAGTTCTGCCGTTGTTTTCAACAGCGGTTTTGTATTCTTTTTGATACGGAATCTTTAAAACCGAAAGAGACATCCCGGCGGAATAGTCGAATATTTCATCGGGATTGAGCGGGTCTGTAGACCAGAGACCGTTAATAACCAGCCGATAGCGCAGCTCTCTCATTTCTTCAGGTATCTGCATGATATAGAAGAGGATTGATTTTTTAGTTTCGGTACTATCATCGCTTCGATACAAGCGCTGGAAAGAATGAATCGATTGAAAGTTTTCATGTTCAAAGGCGATACCGACATGGCGTGCGGATCCTGCTGCCGTAAAAATGATATATTTTCCGGTGATAAGCGGCGCATCCGTCCGTGCAATTGTTTCAACAAGTTCGCCGTAGGTGTATGTGTCGATGGCAGTTTGTTCCGCCGCCTGCGCCGCGATCAGTATGCACAAGAAAAAAAAGACTGCCGCGGCCTTTTGCCGCATTGCATTGCACATGATATCCTCCCGAATATTTTAACCGTATATATGGAAATGCCGATTACAATGACTGGAGTTAACCGGCTGTTATCTTTGGGCATCTCTAAAAACTCGGTTAGATTTTAGAGATGCCCGACGAGTTTTGTTTAAGTCTTTATTTCATAATGACTTAAACAAAACATCGCAAATAAGCTTAAGGAAAACCTCTCAAAACTGAAGTTTTTAGAGGTTCCCTTTTCTAATAATAACATACTTCTATTTAATAAGCATCGGAAAATAAACCGAAAACTTTAAATTTGGATCATTTTATCCTCAGGAACCTGTTCAAAGTAGGTATGCAGTACGCGCTCCATTTCTTCTTGGCTCTGTGCCCGCAGCAGTCGTGTTCTGCAATAGTGTGCAAACGAAAGATTGTCGCAATAAAACTGAAAGAACCGCTGCGCCCGTGTAAGGAAGAATTCCGGCGGCTGTTCGGTTTCAAGGTATTGCAAAAACGATAACGCCGTTTGTTCAAGGTCGATACGGTACAGTACGGAACTCGAATCGCCGGCGCGGGCTTCGTCCGTTTCGGCCGCATGGGTTACGCCTGATCTCGATTCGCTGCCGTGCTTGCGGCGTATTGCTTCAAAAACCCACGGCATTTGTACCGCAGCGCGCCCGATCATCCACCCCGCGCAAGGATAGTGCTGCGCGGCGGTTTGCAGTTTCTCTGCCGAATTGATGTCTCCGTTGCCGTATACCGGGATAGGCAAATCCTTTGCGAGCGCTGCCGTGTATTCGTGGAGAGCCGGACGCGCATAGCTTTGCCGCTGCAGGCGCGGGTGGATTGTGATAAGCTGCACGCCTTCATCAATCAGCATCGTACAAAAGCGTAAAAGATACGCATAATCGATAGTAGCGCCGAGCCTCAGCTTTACGCTCAGTCTAAACGACTTGCCTTGTTTCGTAGAATATGCCTCAAGCGCTTGTTTAACCGAGCGCACCGCCTCGGCTGTCGTGTTAAGTGGCTTGAGCATCCAAGCAACGCCCGCCCCTGTTCGTACAATCGGCGGAGCGGAACAGCCCATATTCAAGTCAACACCGATGCCGCCGTGCTGCAGTACAACCGGTATCGCCTGTGCGAATGCTTCCGCCTTAGGCGAAGTGAGCTGCCACACCAGCTTTTCCGGTACGGGATTTGCCCGCAAGTACCACTGCTCAAACGGCCCGCCTGCAAGCAGCGACGGCGCATGAATCATCTCGGTAAAATATTCGTCGGGATCGCCGAAAGTGTGGATAAGCATTCTCAATCCCGAATGGCTGATATTTGCCAGCGGCGCCAGTATGAGCTTCATCGCCGCTCACTGTAACAAAAACTCCGTGATTTTGCAATGATGCGCATTGCGACAACAGGGTAAACGCATCAGGCAAAGAATGTTTGATAGGTGAAACTCGTATCCCAATTATCAATTAAACTACACAGTACCAAAAGCCTTTTGAAAATAGCCTGTCCTGAAGTGTACACGGATGTACGCTTTTAATGATAGATGCCCCTACCTTCAGCGTTTTTGAAAATAGGCGATGCAGATGCTAGGAGCGTACAAAAAACACCCGCAGGCACGGTATAAAATGTACATCCCTGTACATTTTATACCTACGTGTTTGCAGGACAAACACGCTGCTGCGTGGAACCACCGCCGTCCTGGCGGTATTGATACGTTGAGCATTTATTTCAGAAGCGGCACGGATGCCGCTCGTATTAAACAGAAATAAGTTTGACGCTGGTCAAACTTGTGTTCAGCGAAGTACACGGATGTACTTCGCTGAACGAGCAACGCAGTAGATGCACCGTATATTTTCAAAAGTAAGGTCTTGACTTTATTTGTAATCTTAGATATAGTAGTACATCACTGTTACAAATGCGGCGGTGGTGGAATTGGTAGACACGTCAGCTTGAGGTGCTGATGCCGCGAGGTGTGCTGGTTCAAGTCCAGTTCGCCGCATGAAGGCTTCTTTTGGATTTCAAAAGAAGCCTTTTTTTATGCACGAGGAATATCAGTTTCCGGAATTTTGTTTTGAAGCTGTCGTTTTTGTGTCTTTTTCTGTAAAGCTGATCGAAGTCTTTGCCGCTCCTCCCGAAAAGATGATACGGCGCTTTGCTTTCGCGCTGCCGTATTCTCCCGGGCTTTTGGTAAGCTCATTACCGGCAATGGTGAGCGCCCCTCCGTTTTGGACGTAATCGATATGATATTCGGCCTCTTCCGAAGGGAAGGTTATGGCGGCGGTTGCATCGGTTACGGTGAAAGCGCAGGATTTTACAATTTGCGTTTTATCATAGGATAGCGATCCCCGCGCAAGATTGATTACGGCATTTTTAAAGACACATTCGGACGTTGTTACCGAGCCCATATTCAGCATTGCAAGAATATGTACCGCCTGAATTCCTTCGAGTCGGATATCCGCCCTGCTTATCCGTATGCTGCAATTTTCAAGCAACATCTTTTTCGGTATAAAGACATACAGCGTGCCCTGTGAAGGAGTCATTTGACGTATCCGCAGTGTTTTTTGCGTTTCTATGCAGGAAAGTTTTTTGCCTTCCGCAAGTTCAAATCGGTACGCGATGCGTTCTTCATCAAACGCTTCGGCAATCAAATGTACCTGAGAAAGCTCAATATCGAGGCCGTTGGTTTTCGGCCGCGCGTAGGTAAGCTCCTCGCCGAAAGCGGCTAATGCGGATAACAAGAATACAACTGCAAGCAAAATCTTTTTTTTCATCATCTCTCTATCATCATTATGAAGGGTTTTGTTCATTCCAGTAGTAAGTATCGGGGTACTGACGTTCGCCGAATACCGCCGTACCGATGCGCAGCATTGTCGAACCTTCTTCAATGGCGATTTCCAGGTCGCCCGACATCCCCATCGAAAGAATATCCATAGAAATATTGGGAAGTGCCAGTGCCGCAACGCGCTTTTGTACCTGTTTAAGGCAGCGGAAGCATGCCCGAACCTTGTCTTCTTCTCCGGAGAATAATCCGATGGTCATAAACCCGCGAATAGTGACGTGGGGCAGGGTAGCGATGGCTTTTACCAAAGATTCCGCTTCTTCCGGCACACAGCCAAACTTGCTCTCCTCCGCCGAAGTGTTTACCTGTACTAAAATGTCGAGGTTACGGCCTTCCTGTGCAAGCCGCTGTTCCAATTTTTGCGCCGTATCGAGGTTATCGATTGATTGGATACATTGCGCATACTGGATCACCTCTTTAATCTTATTCGATTGCAAATGCCCGATAAAATGCGCCGCATGCGGCACTGCGGATAGCGCCTCGTATTTATCGCGCAGCTCCTGTACCTTGTTTTCGCCGATTAAAGTGCAGCCGCAGGCAAAAGCCTGTAGAATCCGCTCCGGCTCGACGGTTTTAGTTGCAAGCAGCAGCTGAACTTCTTTGGGATTGCGCCCGGCTCTTTTACAGGCAGCCTTAATCCGTTCCTTAATATGCAGGATGTTTTTTTGAATAATGTGTTCCATAAAAATGTGTTGTGATGCTCCTGATGCCCTAAAGGCAACCTGTCCGACACGCCAGTTATCGAACAGATCCAGTATATAATCCCTTTGGTATTTATGCAAGGATTGCAGGAAATCTGTCTGTTTGATGTTAACATTTGATGCTAACAAAACCCTTGACTATTTTCAGGTTCACGTATAATATTGTATATCTTTTTGTAATGTAATTTATGAATATGGAGGTTACCTTATGGCAGTGCCAAGAGCTAAAACATCAAAAGCACGCACACGCCGCCGCCGAGGAATCAATATGCGGTTAAATGCGCCTCATCTTGTGGAGTGTGCAAATTGTGGAAATTTAATTTTATCTCACCACGTATGTTCCAAATGCGGTTTCTATCGCGGACATCAAGTTGTTGATCCCGATACATTAAATTAAGAGAGGTTTTTCTTTATGGACGAATTGTTTGCTCAAATTCAAAAGCTGATTGCAGAAAAATTGGAAATCGATGCAGATAAAATTACACTCGATTCTTCTTTCCGACAAGATCTCGGCGCAGATAGCCTTGATACCTATGAACTGGTATATGCAATCGAAGAGGAGATGGGAATCAAGATACCCGACGGGAAAGTAAGTGAATTCGAAACCGTGAGGGATGCGTACGATTTTATTAAATCTCAGTCGAAATAATCCGGCAAAGGATGTGGTTCTTGTTTCCTTTTAAACATGGTTTAGAAAAACAGCGGAAGCAAGAACTGCTTGCTTTTCAAAAAAAAGCAGGATGCAAATTTAAAAATATTAGTTTACTGGATATAGCCTTCCATCATCGCTCGTTCTCTAATGAACATAGCGATTCTCCTATTAATAATGAGCGGCTTGAATTTTTGGGCGATTCCGTACTTGGTATGATTGTTGCAACGGAGCTGTATCTTGCTCATCCCGATAAACCTGAAGGGGATCTTGCAAAAATTAAAGCTGCGGTCGTTTCCGAAGACTCTCTTTTTCCTATTGCACTGAATCTCAATATCGATACATATCTAATGCTGGGGCATGGTGAAGAAGTGTCGGGCGGAAGAAAAAAGAAAGCCCTGCTCGCCGATGCGGTGGAAGCTCTTATCGGTGCACTCTATTTAGATTCGGGCTTCAAGGTCGCTCAACAGTTTGTATTGAAAATTATTGAACCGCAGCTGCAGTTGGTGGAACAAAATAAACATCGATATAGAGATTATAAATCTTTGCTTCAAGAGTATGTGCAAAAAAAGTACCGAATTATCCCTAAATATGTGCTGGTAGAGACATCCGGACCGGATCACGATAGGGTTTTTCAAGTAAAGGTTGTCATCAAAGAGAGGGAATATAATCCTGCTTTAGGAAAAAGTAAAAAAGAAGCGGAACAGGCGGCTGCAGAGGTTGCCTGGAAAGCCTTGTGCCTGTAAATAAGGAGGAAAAATATGTTTTCGTTTGTAAAAAAAGATTCTGAAGCCGGAAAGGATACAGTAGTACCTATAACAAGTGGTATCGTACTCCAGATAAAAGAAGTAGAAGCTTTGATGTCCGCTGCAGAAGATATCGCGTTAAATATCAGAAGCAGGATAACCGGTGCATCACAAGTGCTTTTTAAAAACCTCAAACAAGAACATCAATTTGAAGCGTTCACCGATAGTATCCATTCAATCCTGGATTCCATTATGTCGATTCAGGAGCAGTTGCAAGAAGTGCATAGCTGTACTACTGCGCTGGAAGATACGGCTGGAAAAGCAAGTTCTTCGGTAGAACAAATAACCGATTCGGTAAATCGCGTTGCAAACATCGTTACCGATAGAATTTCGGTTACTTCTCAGTTAACGGATGCCGTCGCAAAAGGCTCATTAAAGGTAAAAGACTTATTTGCGGTTATCGACAGCCTTAATCAAAACATTGATGCGGTTAAAGATATTATCGGATCGATAAATGATGTCAGCGCTCAGACGAACCTACTTGCGATGAACGCTGCCATAGAGTCGGCACATGCAGGGAAGGCTGGTCTCGGATTTGCAGTTGTTGCCGGTGAAATTAGAAAGCTTTCTGAAGCGACGGCGCTCAATGCTGCCGATGCTTCTAAGACCCTCAAAAATATGGTCGAAGCACTTGAGGTCGCACGGGATACCGCCGACGAAACGCGTACTGCGATGACGCTTATCGGTAATTCGGTAAATGAGACGACTGCGTCTTTTGTAGAAATTTCTTCCGAAATGAATATGCTTGCGGGAACGAGCACATCGGTACGCGACGCTGTTATGCTGGTGCCGGAGTCTGCGGCAGACTTGAATAATCGTGCGGATACCGCTATTGAATATATCAATAAAATAGCTGATCAAGCGGATAAAGGGAAAAATATGTTGTTTACTTTGCAGACAACTGCGAATGAAGTAAGCGATTTAATGAGTAGTGCCCTGTTTAATATGAACAATATTATTGATAGTACCGTTGTGGTCGATGCTGCAGTAGAAAAAGGTATTGATCTGGTAAACGGAAAGACAGTAGCGGATGAGTATGCTATGCCATTTGCGCGTATTGTATTGAAACATCTCGGTTGGGTTACTAAGGTGCGTGCCTTGATCGATGGGCGGCTTGATGTAAACACAATAGAATTGGGTGATCATAAAAAATGTGATTTAGGGCGATGGATTGAAAAAGAAGCTCCGCTGTATGAAGGTTTAATGCAGCATCCCGAGTTTAAAAAGCTTATGGTACAGCATGAGCAGCTCCATAACGAGACGAAAGCCATTGTCGGCCAGCTTAAAACGTCATCGAGAACTGAATTGGAAGCTTCTTATTCAAAATTGTTGGATTATTCCGCATCGGTTATCGAAAGTTTGAGTATATTGCGTCAATTTATCGAAAGCAAAAACCATACGAAAAAATAATCAAAACTTAGACCAAGGGTGCTGTCCAAAAATTGCGGTTTTTGAACAGGCCCGCCGCTAATATCTTCGCAAGATGTGCCGGTTTTATAGTTCGGCAAGCGGAATAGTGTACACACTGGAGCAATTCCGGCAGACAATCTCAAGCGGGTCGTCTGCGGTCTCTTTTAAGTTTTCCAGTTCCGCTTGCGGCAATTTCCGCATCGCTTCTAGATAGTACTCCTTTGAGCATGGACAATCAAAGGTAATGTTCCGTGCTGCAACCGCTTGAGGGTTAAACTCCCGCAGTAGACCGAAGATGATATCTTCGCAGTTGCCGCCTTCAGCAAACCAATCACCGAGCGGGGGACAGGCGGTAAAAGCCCGTTCCATATTGGTGACGGCATCTTCAATTTCTTCTTCCGTTTTCGATTGCCTGCCTCGGCGTGTTCCCCCTGCTGCGGGCATCCGCTGGATAAAAAAGCCGCCGGCACCGACGACTCTACCGATACTGTCAAACCTGATACTTGTATTAAAAGCGGTATAGAGCTGTTCCGATTGCTGAAAATACCATGCAAGGTCTTTTGCAATATTCCGATACTTGATTTCGACGATGCTTCGCTGCGGCTCCCGCCCCGCTGCATGATCCGCTTCCGGAAAACGGGTAACGGAGAGTGTACCGTTACCGAAGAACGGAGCAAGATCCCAACTTTCAAGCGGGGCATCAATCGGGATGGGGTTTTGCAAAAGGTAGCCGCGCACAAAGCCCCGTGAATCTGCCTCTACGGAAAAACCGGTTGCGGGGCCGTCCGTTTCATAGCGCAGTTGGAGCGTTTCGCGTCCTTTCATCGTTTGAATCATCAGTGCGGCACAGAGGCCTGCCTGCCCGAGGACAAGGGTTTCGAGGATTCCAAGCCGGTGCTGTGCGCGTATTCGGTTTACGAACCGCGTACCGTGGAAAAGTCCTCCGCGGAAAAGGCCGTCGTCGGCAGTAAAGATATGGAGTTCATCTTTTTCAAGTTTATCAAGGTGCTGTTGCAGCGCCGTATCTTCAATAGGTGCGTATATCATATTCGTATGTTAATAAAATGAACTATTAAAAACAAGGGGCGGCAGGGTAAACGCATCAGGCCGTTTTTTACCGACCCCGCAGAAAAAGTGATACTATTCGACCAGAGTTGAACCTCTGCGCGGTTCAAATGGTCTCACAGTCTCAATTTTTCCGCGGTTTTTATCTACTCTACCTGATGCGTTTACCCGCCTGTTGAAAAAACATGCGAAATTTTAAGCAAAAATTTCGCATGGAAGGAAGGCAACCGCTAAAATATTTTTAATGCGGTTGCCCTGCATTATGCGCCCTTTCGATTCTGCCGATCGGGATGTTCGCCGTATGGTGCATTTGCCAACAGGAGCTTGAGGCGGTTGAGCTGGTTTACCTCGCTTGCTCCGGGGTCAAAGTCGATGGCGGATATTTGCGCATCAGGGTATCGGCGGCGCAGTTCCTTAATCATCCCTTTGCCGGTAACGTGATTGGGGAGACAGGCAAACGGCTGTAGACAGGCGATACTGACAACCCCTGACTTAATAAGTTCAACCATTTCGGCGGTTAGGAACCAACCCTCGCCGGCAACGTTACCTAAGTCCAAAACCCCGTGAACGCCTTTTGCAAGATTGTAAATCGATTCGGGCGCGGTAAAGCGGCGACTTTTATTCAGAGCTTTTTTCATTCCGCTGCGGTACCGCTCGATATACCAGATCATTGCGTGGTACTTAAACCGGTTAAAGGCGTTCGATTCCAGTGATGTTTCATAGTAGAGGCCGTCGAACAAGGAATAGAAAAAGAAGTCCATCAAGTCGGGCATAACGCATTCGGCGCCTTCCCGCTCAATGGTACCGACAATATCGTTGTTGGCTGTCGGATGAAATTTTACCAAAATTTCACCGACTACGCCGATGCGGGGTTTTTCCATTTGAATAAGCGGCAGCGTATCAAAATCATGGACAATATCGCGTACTATGTTACGATAACTCCGTCCTGTCATGTGTTTCAATTCGGCTTTTATTCGGTCTGCGTAGCGGCGGTAGAGTGCATTTGCCGCACCTTTTTCCTGCTCGTAGGGGCGGGTGCGGTACAGCACGCGCATCAGCAAATCGCCGAGGCAGAGCGCCTTTAGTGCGCGGTCTGCTAAACCGAACGTCGGCTTAAAGCCGGAATTCTTTTCAATCTGCTGCGCGCTTAACCCGATTACAGGGATATACCCCAAGCCGGCATCCTCTAACGCTCGCCTGATAAAACCGATGTAGTTTGTTGCACGGCACCCGCCCCCTGTTTGCGTGATGATGAGCGCCGTCGCATTGAGGTCGTATTTACCCGACTGCAGCGCTGCAATCATCTGCCCTGCAACGATAATCGCCGGATAGCAGGCATCGTTGTTCACATACCGTAATCCGCAGTCGATTGCCTGAGGGTCGGTATCGGGCAATATGACGAGATTAAAGCCGGAGTGCCGGAAGGCTGCTTCCAATAAGTCAAAATGGATGGGAGCCATCTGCGGCGCGAGAACGGTATACCGCTTACTCATCTCTTCGGTAAATTCAACTCGTTTAAAGCCGCGATATCCCGGCGCTTTGACGGGCGCTCCCTTGCTGCGCTCGCGGATAGCGGCGAGTAAGCTGCGGATACGGATACGTACGGCGCCGAGGTTTGAACCTTCATCGATTTTAAGCAAGGTATACATTTTTCCCTGCGCTTCGGTAATTTCCTGCACTTGGTCGGCGGTTACCGCATCCAGACCGCAGCCGAAGCTGGTCAGCTGAATAAGTGCGAGGTTATCTTGCCGTGCGGCAAATTCGGCGGCGCGGTATAGCCGGTTGTGATACACCCATTGGTCTACAACCCGAAGCGGCCGAGGAAGTTTGCCTAAATGCGCAACGGAATCCTCCGTCAATACGGCAAGTCCTAAGCCTGTCAGCAATTCGGGAATTCCATGGTTGATTTCCGGGTCAAGATGATACGGACGCCCTGCAAGCACAACGCCGATGAGTCCCTGTTCTTTCATACGCCGAAGCGCCGCCTCGCCTTGGAACTGGGTCTCTTTTTTTACCGCCTCTGCTTCTGCTCTTGCCTTCCGTACTGCTGCACGGATTTCAGCAAGCGGTATATTCCAGTATTTATTGAGTTCTTCGTGGAGCCGCTCTCCGAGGCGTTTGTCATTATAGAGCGGTAAAAACGGATTGAGAAAACGGATATGCTCGTCCTGCCTCAGCGCGTCGATGTTGTTTTTGAGGACTTCGGGATAGCTCGTTACGACGGGGCAGTTAAAATGGTTGTTCGCTTTCGGGTCTTCCTTCGTTTCATACGGGATACAGGGATAGAAAATCGTTGTAACGCCCGCTTTTAAGAGCGCTTCGATATGCCCGTGAGAAATTTTGCCGGGATAACACACCGATTCCGACGGGATAGATTCCAATCCCAATTCATAGAGTTTGCGGGAAGAGCGGGGCGACAATTTTACCGAAAATTTCAGTTCAGTTAAAAGCGTAAACCAGAACGGATAGTTTTCGTAGAGGTTGAGCACACGCGGAATCCCGATAACACCTCGTGCGGCTTCGGCTTCCGGCAGCGACTTATACGAAAACATACGTTTATACTTCCAATCGAAGAGATTGGGAATACCGTTATCCTGTTTCTTCTTGCCGGTCTTGAGGAGTGATTCTTTTGACTGCGCATTTGCCGCTTCCGCAATCTCGGCGCCGCGTTCGCAGCGGTTTCCCGTAATAAAGATGCGGGTACCTGCCGCGGGTGTATTAAACCGGTTGACGGTTAAAAGGCAGTTGTTGGCGCATTTACCGCAGCGGGAAAGCTCCAGCTTAACGGTGAGTGCATCAAGCCCTTCTGCCGGTAAGATATTCGACCGGATATGTGCATCCGCTCCTTGGTTTTTCCATTGGTCGCGGGCGAGGAGTGCAGCGCCGAAGGCTCCCATCAGGCCGCTGATGTCGGGGCGCACCGCTTCTTTGCCGGTAATCAGCTCGAAGGCGCGCAGCACCGCATCGTTGTGAAAAGTACCGCCCTGCACAATCACTTTTTCGCCGATAGCGGCAGTATTTCTCAGTTTGATAACTTTAAAGAGGGCGTTTTTAATCACCGAATATGAAAGCCCCGCTGAAATGTCGCCGACGGAGGCTCCTTCTTTTTGTGCCTGTTTAACGCGGCTATTCATAAAGACCGTACAACGGCTGCCGAGATCGATCGGTTTGGGGGCGAGGAGAGCTCGTGCGGAAAAATCTTTAACCGCCATACCGAGCGAGCGGGCAAAGTTATCCAAAAAACTGCCGCAGCCTGAAGAACATGCCTCGTTCAGTTGAATGGAGCTGATACAGTTATTCTTCATGCGGATACATTTCATATCCTGCCCGCCGATGTCGAGCAAAAATTCGACGCCGGGAAGGAAGAATTCGGCTGCGCGGTGGTGCGCGATGGTTTCCACTTCTCCTGCGTCCACGCCGAAAGCCGCTTGAAAGAGCCCTTCACCGTAGCCGGTAGATAAAGAGCGGGCAATATGTGCAGCACTCGGGATCTGTTTATAGAGGGATTGCAGCATGGTTACCGCAAGATTGACCGGATTGCCTGCATTCGATTCGTAAAACTGCCAGAGGATTCTTCCCTCTTGGTCGATGAGTACGGCCTTTGTTGTGGTGGAACCGGCGTCCATACCGAGGAACACCGGGCCGGAAGCGGTTTCAAGCGGAGCGGTTTCCGCCCGTTCCCGTCCATGCCGTTCGCGGAAAGCCGCAAGCGCCGCTTCGTTTTCAAAGAGGGGCGGAAGCCGCTGCACTTCCTGCATTTCCGCATCGGCAAGGGAGCCGAGCTTATCCCGCAGTATTTCCACGGTCAAGGCTGCGGGATTGGTAAATACCGTTGTATCGGTGATTTCCGGCATCGGACTCGGCTGAGTACGGAAGCCCGTTCGCAGCAGTTGTGTCTGCGTTGGCGCCGTACAGGCAATATTCGCTGTTTCCGCGCCGTTGTTGACAGTCCGGTGGGATGATGCTCTCAGCGATTGATTGGAACCGGCGCTGAGCGCTGCACCGAGTGCAACAAAGAGTTCCGATTTTTCCGGCACGATGATTTCGTCATCCGTAAGGTGCAGGGTTTCGATAAACCGCTGCCGTAGTTGGTCAAGAAAGTGTAAGGGGCCGCCTAAAAAGGCGCAGCGTCCGCGGATGGGCTTTCCGCATGCAAGGCCGGAGATCGTCTGGCTGACAACCGCCTGAAAGATACTCGCGGCAATATCTTCCCGCCGCGCTCCTTCGTTGATGAGGGGCTGTACGTCGGTCTTTGCAAAGACCCCGCAGCGGGCGGCGATGGGATAAATCGTTGTCGCATTTTTGGCAAGCTCATTTAACCCCGTCGCATCGGTTTCGAGGAGCGCCGCCATTTGGTCGATAAAGGCGCCCGTACCGCCCGCACAGGTGCCGTTCATACGCTGCTCAACCGAACGGCCGAAGTAGGTTATCTTAGCATCTTCGCCGCCCAACTCGATAGCAACATCGGTTTGCGGAATCTTTGCCTGTACGGCGACGGCCGCGGCGACAACCTCCTGCACGAAAGGCACGGAGAGCCACTTTGAAACAGCCAAACCGCCGGATCCGGTTACCCGCACTTGTAACTGAGCGCGGCTGCCGTACATCTTTGCCACCTCATCCAAGGCTTCCGTTACCACCAGAATAATTGTCTTGCGGATATCGGCGCGGTGCCGTTCATATCTGCTATATACGATGGAATTATCAGCGGAAAGAATCACCGTTTTTACGGTTGTCGATCCGACATCAATTCCCATGCGAAGTGTATCGGTCAAAATCATGTGAATTATAGTGCCACATTGCACAAAAAATGACAAGGAGATTGCCTGCTTGAGGTAAAACTCATTGTTGTTAAAAAAATGCCGATACTGAGAAAGTAGAATGGGAGGATCTCTATGCTTAAAAATACCGCATTTCATGACAATCTCTATCAGCTTGCAAAAATAGTCAGTATTACCACCGAAGGACTTTCGCTTGAACTGTCGGAGACTATGTTTTTGGATAAAACAGTCGCTGACATATCTTTCATATCCGATGCATTGGAGTCGTTATTTACCGAAATACAGAATCTTTCGCACTTACCTGAATATCTCCCGATTATGCAGAGCCTCTATTCGTGTGAGACAGATTATATATTGCTTTTAAAAGCATTTGCCGCTAAAACAATCGAAAAACAGATTACTTTGCCTGTTTCTTGCCCCGATCTGAGTGCGTATTATAAGCTGCATAGCGATATGAAAAACCGAATAGAGAAACGGATCCAAGAAAGCGATAAAAATCTCGATGCGTATCAGATTGTCTCTCAAAACGAGCTGAGCCAACTCCTTTGTATTTAATCGAACCGGTATGCGCATAACAGGTGGAACGCTGAAAAATCGACAAGTTCAATGCCCTAAAGGTATTATCAGACCGGCAATGGATAGGATGCGGGAATCCCTTTTTGCGATTTTAGGTGATTTGGAAGGAAAGTCTTTTTTAGATCTTTTTACCGGATCCGGTATGTGCGGACTTGAAGCCTATTCGCGGGGAGCGTACCCAGTCGTTTTGGTGGAAAAAGACAAGGATAAATTCCCTATTTTGTTAAAAAATGCGGCACTGGCGGATAAAAAGCTTGAGTGTAAATGTATGCCGGTGGAACTTTATCTCCAGCGCTCTAAAAATATCTTTGATATTATCTATCTTGATCCTCCGTTTCCGTATCAGTTCCATTATGATCTATTACATACAATCGCAGAAAAGCCGATTCTTGCCGCGGGAGGGCTTGCGCTGATACACCGTCCTAAAGAAAAAGAGCTGCCGGATCAAATTTTATCGTTAACTCGCATCGATCAACGCGCTTATGGGCGTTCGATAGTGGATTTTTATCGAAAGGCAACCTCCTTTTGAAATATACGATGCATCTCCTTCGTTGCTGCGAAAAAATTAATCCTCAACGTATCAAAGATACGCCTCCGGTTAATTTTTTCTCGCGCCTCGGATCTACACCGTCTATTTCAAAAGGCTTACGGAAAGGTTTTATAGTATATGCCGCTTCTGAAAATACTCAACGTATCAGAACGGACAGGGATGTCCGTGGTTCCAAGCAGCAGTAAGTTTTTCGTTAGAAAAACTTATCGTTGACCAGTGTACACGGACGCACACTGGTCAACAGCGCCACGGATGGCGGTGTTTACATGCAGTAACAAGTTTGCTTGCAAACTTGTAGCCCACAAATGTGCAAGGATGTACATTTGTGGGCGAGGATGGCGGTATTTCGTTGATTTGCCTAATGCGGTTGTCTTTCTTCTAAAACAAAAGGCACGAAATTTTCAGAAAATTTCGTGCGAAATGATGGCAATCGTATCGGATATTTTCGATACGATTGCCTAAACGCCGTATGTCGGCTTTGTGTATTTATCTTCTTTCCCGTGCGAAATGGATGCCGGAGACATCAAGCTGCGGCACACCTTCCGGTAAGGAAATATCCGTCGCATTCATAGAATCGGCGATGGCTTGAGCCATGGAGTCGAGTTCATAGCCCTTATCGGGGCTCATCGTCGAAGCAATGGTGATACGTTCATTGATAATTTCCATATCATCCATATTCTTTTCAATGAATTCCTGAATGAGGTCACCCGACCGTACCGCCCATGAACCGTTTTCCACAATAGCAATCTTTCTATTCTGCAAGTTCAAAAGCCGCATGTGATCCAAGAATTCATGGATCGGCGGGAAAATGTTCAGATTGTATGTCGGCGAGCAGATCACGATGTGGCTGAACTTGAATGCCTCGGAGATAAGATACGACACATGGGTACTCGACGCATCGTACACCGACACATTCGTAATGCCTTTTTCAACAATCTTTGAAGCAAGTGCAAAGGCCGCCGATTCGGTATTGCCGTAAATGGAGCCGTACACCAGTAACACGCCTTTTTCTTCCGGCGTATACGTCGCCCAGTGCAGGTATTTATCGAGGATGTAGGGGAAGTTGTCCGCCTCCCATACCAAACCGTGCAGTGCACAGATGTATTTAATCTTAGGGAGCAGGTCGAGCTTGAGTACCTTTCCGACAAGATGCATAACTTCGGGGCCGTATTTGCCGACGATATTCGTCAGATAGCGCCGTGCTTCATCAATCCAGTCGCGCGGGTAGTTTACTTCTTTTGCAAAGAGCTTTCCGTCAAGCGCAATAAACGAACCGAATGCATCTGCAGAGAACAATACCCCATTGGTTACATCAAGCGTAACCATAACCTCAGGCCAGTGCACCATCGGCGCTTCAACAAAGGCGATAGTGTGATCTTCAAAGGTGCGGGTGTCTCCTTCTTTGACGGTGTCTGTTTTGTAATCGTCAGGATTATAGGCGAACTGACGCATCAGCATAAAGCCTTTTTCCGTAGAGATAATCGTCGGCGCCCATTTGTCCAGCACAGTGGTAACGGAGGAGGAGTGATCGCACTCCATGTGGTTTACAACCAAGTAGTCAACCTTATCGCGTCCGTACTTTCCCAGCAAATAGGTGATATTTTCCATCAGCTGCGGGCAGGATGTCCATTCCGCCGTATCAAAAAGAATGGTACTCTTCTTATCAAACAGAAGATAGGCGTTATAGCTCACTCCGAGGGGTATCGGATGCATATTTTCAAATAGTGTTAAGCGGTGATCGTGTCCACCGACCCACCATACATCTTTTGTAATTTCACGTACATTGTACATAGTAAACTCCTATAAAAACTTTTGCAGGATGTTTGAACATCCGAAATAGTACTTGGCTATTAGTTGTTGCGGAACGTCAGCTTAATAAAGCGATCTTTTGCTTCACCGCAATCGGGACAGGTAAATTCGGGATCGAGATGCTCGAACAAAGTCTCCGGCGGGATATCCGCATCCTTATTTCCTTCTTCCGGTACATACTTATAGCCGCAGCCCAGACAGACATACTGCGGTCCGATCCGGGACGGACGGGGAACAGGAGCTTTTTTAATTTTCGGATAGGGGAAGGTCAGTTCTTCTTTTGAAAGCGCGTTTAACTCTTCAATTAAGAGCGGAACAACTTCTTCCAAATCGCCGACAATACCGTAGTCGCAGTGTGAAAAAATCGGCGCTTTCTTGTTCTTGTTGATGGCGATAATGCGGGAAGCATCCTTAATGCCTTTTAGGTGCTGAATAGCTCCGGAAATACCGATGGCAAAATATAAGTTCCCTTTAAACTTTTGGCCGGACATACCGACATAGCGCTGTACCGGAACGTACTTCAAGGTTTCCGCTGCGGGGCGGGAAGAACCGATTGATGCCCCTGCTGCCTTTGCCAAATCTTCAATGAGATGCCACGTTTCTTTGTCCTTTACTCCGCGGCCGCCTGAAACACCGATCGGCGCCATCGCCATCAGTGAATTGATATCCACATCTTTGTAGAACTTAAAGCGTTCAACTTCAACCAACTGTTGAATTACCTTGTGGACTTTTTCTTTCATCGTATCGCCGTCGGGGAAGATACGTTTGCGCATGCCGGTAATACCGATTCTCGGATCACCTTTTAATCGAGCTACTGCCATTTCATACTCCTATAAAAACTTTATCATTTCGTGCGTGGAACGCGCACATATCATCTGCAAGTTTGCGCAAAGCAAACTTGCCCGTGTTTTTCAGCCGCGCCATTTTAGCGGCTGAAAATAAACCTTCTTTAAAATGCAACAGTCGAACAAAATATCAATTTTGGAGACTGTTGCATTCGTGCGCGGAACGCGCACATATCATCTGCAAGTTTGCACAAAGCAAACTTGACGTGTTTTTCAGCCGCGTCATTTTAGCGGCTGAAAATAAACCTTCTTTAAAATTGTGTGTTGTTATTTTACCGGTTTGCTTTACCGAGTTTTCCCAATATCTTCGACGCAATAACGAGCCGCTGGATTTCGTTGGTACCTTCATAGATGGTGGTAATCTTGGCATCGCGGTACATCTTTTCTACCGGAATCCCTTTGATAAAGCCTGAACCGCCGTGGATTTGGAGTGCATTATTTACCACTTCAAGCGCGATATCCGATGCATACATCTTTGCCATTGCGGAATCGAGGCCGTAGTCCTCGTGGTTTTCTTTCTTTTCCGCAGCTTTGTAGATGAGGAGACGAGCTGCTTCGATCTTTGTCAGCATATCGGCCAACTTAAAGCCTAAATTCTGCTGGGCTCCGATCGGTTTACCGAACTGTTCGCGGGTGCGTGCATATTTTACCGCTTCTTCATACGCGCCCTGTGCGATACCGAGCGCCTGCGCCGCAATACCGATACGGCCGCCGTCGAGGGTCTTCATAGCGATTTTGAATCCTTCACCTTCCTTGCCGAGCAAGCGGTCATGCGGGATCGTTACTTCGTTGAAGATGAGCTCCGCAGTTGCGGAAGTACGGATACCGAGCTTGTCGTAGTGTTCGCCGAACTCAAAGCCTTCATCTCCTTTTTCTACGATAAAGGCGCTAATACCTTTGGTACCGGGAACGTCGGGATTCGCTGCAAATACAACATAGGTGTCAGCCTTAGGCGCATTTGTAATGAATATCTTTGAACCGTTCAGAATATAATTGGTTCCGTCATCGATATATTCGGTTTCGGTGCCGCCGGCGTCGCTGCCTGCATTGGGTTCTGTCAAACCGAATGCACCGATTTTTTCGCCCTTCGCAAGGGGAATCAAATATTTCTGCTTTTGCGCTTCCGTACCGAACTCCGCGATCGGATATGCGCCTAACGACGTATGAGCTGAACAGATTACGCCGATACCGCCGTCCACGCGGGAAAGTTCTTCAACAACAATCGCATAGCTGATAACATCGAGTCCTGCTCCGCCGTAGTCCTTTGAATAGGGAACTCCAAGCCATCCGTGAGCAGCCATTTGCTTTACCTGATCTTCCATCCACGCCTCTTCAACCGGGCCGCGGTCTTTTTCGAGCACGATCGGTTTTACTTCTTTTTCCGCCCATTCACGAACTTGCTTTCGCAAGGTTTCGTGTGCTTCTGTCGTTTTGAATAACATAATACCTCCTGATTAGGGGCAAACGCATCAGATACTTTCTGAATAACCAAGCAGAATAATAGGTCGGTCAACCAGAGTTGAACCTCTCCGCGGTTTAAATGGTCTCCCAACCTATTATTCTGCGATTTGCTTCTACACTATCTGGTGCGTTTGCCCCTTTTTTACAATAAAGTGCATGAAATTTGTGAAAACTTTATGCAATGCATTATGAAGTTGCACTTCATTCTTATTTTAAAGCAGGTATAAAAGATTTGTCAAGTAAAAATTAAGAATTGTTCTTATTTTTTAAATCCTCGGTGTTATTCGTGCGCTTTAATTCTCCGATGATCTGCGCTGTGGTTGGTGATTTAAAAATATCGGATGGGGCAATTTTTTGGTGTTTGTTGATATGAACTACGAGTATAGGTTTTGGTTTTTTCTATGTTCGCGGGCATTTACGATGTACTCACCTCCTGTTTGTTCCAGTTCTTCAGAGAAGGTCGCTCGAAAGCGATCGTAAACGGTACGAACTTGTTGACAGATATGGTATGTGCCTTCTAAGATTGAAAGAAATAGAAGAATTATAATCCGGCAGCACACAGAAATGCGGGAAAGGATTCGGGTAATATGATGGAAATGGAATTTTACAAAATTATTTTTGAAGAAGTGCTTCGCCTCTCGGACGACGGCTTTATCGTGGTGGATAAGCATGCAATCGTCACGGACATCAACGATCGCTACAGCGCCTTTTTAGGAAAACCTAAGGAGGAAATCATCGGCAGGCCGATCACAGACGTGATTCCCAACAGCAAGATGGCGGATATCATGCGGAACGAGTACAGGGAGGAGCTGGCCATGCACAAATATATACCGGGCTATGTGCGGGATGCAACCAACGACTTTGTACTGGTAAGCCGTACTTATGTGAAAGATTCGGCGGGCGACACGATCGGCGGTGTAGCGCAGGTCCATTTCCGTGAGCAGGCGATACAATCTGCAAGACGGATGCTCAAAGAGTATAACGAACTTGAATTCCTGCGCGAGCAGTATAAGCAGTTCAATGGATTCCAGTTGGGATTCAAAGACATCATCGGCAAAAGTGCTGCGATTCAAAGTAAGAAGCGGGAGGCAATGCGGGCGTCTAAAACAAACTTCTCTGTGCTGATCACTGGAGAAAGCGGCACCGGAAAAGAAGTGTTTGCAAAAGCGATCCACTACGCCAGCCGTCGTTGCCGTCGGCCGTTTGTAAGCGTAAACTGTGCAGCCATACCAGGGGAGCTTTTGGAAGCCGAGCTATTCGGCTATGAGGAGGGGTCGTTCACAGGGGCTAAGAAAGGCGGCCGCAAGGGCAAGTTCATCCAAGCAGACGGCGGAACCATCTTTCTGGATGAAATAGGGGATATGCCGCTCGTGATGCAAGCGAAAATATTGCGTGTCCTACAGGAACGCGAAGTGGACATGGTGGGAGGAACAAAACCTATCCCAGTGGATATTCGCGTGATTTCGGCAACAAGGAAAAATTTGGAGAACATGATCCGCGAGGGAACATTCCGCGAGGATTTATACTACCGGTTGAATGTAATCAATATTCATTTGCCGCCGCTGCGAGAGAGAACCGAGGACATCCCCTGTCTGGTTCAATATTATATGGACAAACTGAACAGAGAATACAAGCGGAATGTGAGAATATCCAAGAAGGTGATCGAAGCCTTCTACCGCCACAGTTGGAACGGAAATGTGCGAGAGCTTGATAATGTCATCAAAGGGGCTTATGCCGTTTGCGATGATTTGGAAATCCTTCCTTCCGATCTTCCGACTAAATTTGAGTTCAAAGATGAAAATGAACCAGAGAAAAAGATACCCCAGACAGCGCCTCCACCGGAACGGACAGGAAAGCCAAGAGAGGGAACGCTGGAAGCTGTTCGTATTGCAGGATCTATGAAGGAATTTTTGAAAAGTCAGGAAAAGGAAATGATCTTAGCCGCCTATGAAAAATTTCATACCGTGCGCAAAGCCTCGGCCTATCTAGGCATGAGTATGCCAACCTATGTCAGAAAGAGGCGGGAATATTTGAGCGAAGAGGAAATGACTGTCTAGGCATCTTTAGCAAGAAAAGAATCAATACCCCCGCACGAATAGATCGCTCCATTTTTAAAGCGCTTCAAATTTGATTGCTTTAAAAATGGAGCGTTTTTTTTGTTTTGCACATCTTTTACACCTTTATCAAAAAAAATAACAGGGATTATTCATTGAAATGCACGATTTTCAAGCTCCGGCAAAGAAAAGAAGTTGGTATAACAATTGCTATCTATAATTTAATAGCGAGTCACGGGCGCAAAGTATCCGGAGCTTGCGGAAATCCGTGACGCAGGACATGTCTGGCAAAATCAATGCCGCCCGGCCAGGCGGCATCAAAACGGAGCGTAGAAAATGAAGTTTACAGAAGCGGCAAAAACAACAGAGTTTGTGAAAGCGGAACTGGAGGGAAAGCTCGCGGTACTGACAATGAACAGGCCAAAGGCTTTGAATGCACTGAATGACCAGACGCTTGACGAGTTGGAGAGGCTGTTTACAGCGATCGAAAAAGACCGTGAGGTACTTGGCGTCATCCTAACTGGCGAAGGGCGTGCCTTTGTTGCAGGTGCGGATATCTCGCAGATGTCCGGCTATGGCGTGGAAGAAGGTCGTCTTTACTCAGATAGAGCGCAGAAGCTTTTCAACAAAATCGAGATTTTGGAAAAGCCGGTAATCGCAGCGGTGAACGGGTTTGCACTGGGCGGAGGCTGCGAGTTGGCTATGAGCTGCGATATTCGCATCGCTTCCGAGCAAGCGATTTTCGGGCAACCGGAAGCCAATTTGGGACTTATGCCCTGTTTTGGCGGAACTCAGCGTCTTCCCCGACTGGTTGGTACTGGCATTGCCAAGGAACTTATCTACACCTGTCGCCAGGTGAAGGCGCAGGAGGCAAAGGAAATCGGTCTTGTCAACAAAGTAGTGCCAGCCGAATCTCTGCTGGGGGAGGCAAAGACCATGATGGCGATGATCCTTTCCAAATCTCCCATTGCGATCGGCTATTGTAAGGCGGCCATCAACCGCGGGGCAGATACAGACCTTCGTAATGGCCTTGAAATCGAAAAAGAATGTTGGACGATCGTGTTTGGTACCAAGGATAAGGAGGAAGGTATCAGTGCCTTCTTGGAAAAACGCATGCCCCAGTTCCCAAATCAATACTGAGAGAACAAAATGATTTCGTCCTTTCGGGCGAATGAAAAAGGAGATCTTATATGAACGCAATAAATATATTGGGGATAGTGGGGATTATAGCGGCATTTATTTTGCTAACGATTCTCATCATGAAAGGCCTCAACATTTTTCTGACTGTATTTATCTGTACTCTTGTGGTTGCAGTTACAACACGTATGCCTATTTATGGAGCCTTCAAAACAAATTTTATGGTTGGTTTTAGTAGCTTTTTCCAGAATTATTTCCTGTTGTTCTTAACAGGCACGCTACTGGCGAAGGCCATGGATATTACCGGTGCCGCCAAGTCGATCGCAAAAGCGATCATTAAGCTCATGGGCGTCGATTTGGCTTTTGTATCTGTGCCCCTTGCATGCGGTGTGTTGGCATACGGCGGTGTTACCGCCCATGTGTGCGCTTTCTGTGTGTTTTCGATTGCGCTGCAGGTGTTTCGGGCGGCGGATATTCCTCGAAGGATAATTCCCGGTGCCCTCTGCTTTGGATGCTCTACCTTCGCTATGATCTCGCCAGGTGCCGTACAAATCCACAACGCAGTACCTGCCAATAACTTGGGCACACCGTACACGGCAGGGTTTGTGAACGGCTGGATTTCATGTTTATTCATGCTGGTTATGGGGCTTATCTGGTTGAGCATGTACATCAAAAAGGCAAAGGCAAACGGTGAGCACTTTGCCCCCATTGCAGGAGATGATATCTCCGATGATCCCAATGAGAGACTGCCCGCCCCTCTTCTCGCTTTGCTTCCCCTCATCGTTACCATCATACTTGTGAATATTAAAAACGGAAAGGGGGCTGCGTTGATTCCGGTGGAAGTTGCGGTATTGGCTGGAACCGTTTTTGCAGTTGTAGTGATGTACCCGTTTGTAAAAAAAGGAAGCCTCGGCAAAACTTTTACGGATGGTGTTCAGATGTGCTTAGTCTCAGTAACAGCCACCAGCGCGGTGGTGGGCTTTGGTTATGTCGTTTCCCATTCGGCTCAGTTCTCGCTTATTACAAACGCTATGATCAACGTCCCCGGTCCGAAATTGCTGTCACTCTTTATAGGAACGACAGTTATTGCGGGCGTCTGCGGAAGCGCTTCCGGTGGCTTGGGCATTGCGGTACCGATTCTTGGGCCGGTTTACACGAAGTTGGGGCTTTCTGCCGCGTCGGTTCACCGCGTGATGGCCTTGTCCTCCTCGGCGCTGGATTCTCTGCCGCACAACGGCTATATCGTCACTGTAACAAACGGTCTATGCCGCGAAACGCACAAGGCTTCTTACGGACTTACCTTCCGACTGACGGTGGTCGTTCCGTTTCTTGGCTCGCTGCTCGGCGTGCTGCTGTTTACGCTATTCCCCAATCTGCCGTAACCTAAAAGGGGAAAATATTCAAGTGCCGGCTGTAAGCCGGCCACATCGAAAGGAGAAAAATCATGTTTAAACCATTGACGGGTATAAAAGTTATCGATCTGACCTATTTCATTGCAGGACCCGGTGCTGCCAAGATTCTTGCGGACTGGGGCGCTGACGTTATCAAAGTAGAGCCGGTGTTCGGCGATCCGGGGCGCACAACGGGTAAGCCTATGTGCATGCCTACTGAGGACGATTGCAATATCCTTTATAACATCTACAACGCGAATAAGAGAGGACTTTCCTTGAACCTAAAGGCAGAGGATGGAAAAGCTGTTTTGGAAAAAATTCTGGAAACGGCGGACGTCTTTGTAACCAGCTACAGAACGGGTGCACTTAAACGTCTTGGACTGGATTACGAGGCTATGCACGCCAGGTATCCGCATATCGTATGGGGGCAAATCAACGGCTATGGAGATTTCGGTCCCATCAAGGATAACCCCGGTTTTGATACGGTTGCTTTCTGGGCTAGAAGCGGAGCCATGATGGATCTTGTCGAGAAAGGAACTTCTCCGGTTAATCCGCTGATCGGCTTTGGCGACGCTACAACATCCTGCTCTCTAGCGGCCGGTATCTGCGGTGCGCTGTACAATAAAGTAAAGACCGGCGAGGGCTGTAAGGTCATGGTGTCACTGTTCGGACAGGCGATCTGGAGCGGGAGCGCAGGCGTTGCATCGACGCAGTATGGCGACAGCTACCCCAAAACCCGACATATCCCCGGAACCCCCGTTATGAACACCTACAAGAGCTCAGACGACATTTGGTTCTACATGAGCATTCTGGAGCCGGATCGGTACAATCCTTTGCTTCTCAAAGGGCTGGGCAGGGAGGAATTGATCGCGGATCCCGCCTATGGAACGGCCGCCTGCAAGGAAAATGCAAGGAATATGACAAAGATGCTCTCGGAGGCGTTTACCGAATACACTTATGCCGAGATCGATAAAATGCTGACGGATGAGGACATCGCGCATGAAAAAGTACAGGGCTTCCATGATATTGCTACCGATCCGCAGGCAGTCGCAAACCTGTTTGTTGCGCCGGTGAAAGAGTGGAACGGCACGGAAACTCAAATGGCTATGACCCCTGTTCGCTTTACACAAGTTGAACCAAAAACCGTACAGGATATTGCACCAACTGTGGAACGCACTGCGCCTAAGGTGGGAATGCATTCCGTGGAGATTCTAAAAGAATATGGCTATACGCAGGCTCAGATCGATGCTCTTTTGGCATCGGGCGCAGTAGCTGTGAATATCCAGAAAAAGTAAGGAGGATAAATATGTATAATTTTGAACTGACAGACTACCAGAAAGAGATTCGGCGGCGTGCCGAAACATTTGCGCAGAAGGAACTGCTTCCCGGTGTGATCGAGCGAGATAAAACGGAAACGTACGATATGAGTATTGTAAAAAAACTGGGGGAGGCAGGGCTGATCGGCCTGCAATTTGATCCCAAGTACGGCGGTCACGGTAACGATTACCTTGCGTTTCTAATCGTGGTAGAAGAATTGTGTAAGGTGGATTCGGCCTTCGGCATTTCCTATGCAATCTCATCTACTTTTACAACGGGCATCGACTCCTTCGGCAACGAAGAACAAAAGATGCATTGTATGCCGCGTCTCTTTGCCGGAGATGCAATCGGCTGCTTTGCACTGACGGAGCCGGACGCAGGTTCCGATGCGGGTTCTGCTAAAACGCAAGCGATTCGTGATGGAGATAACTTTATTTTGAACGGCAAAAAGCACTATATTACCAATAGTGCCGTTGCCGACTACTGTATGCTGATTGCAAACACAGATCTTTCTAAGGGCTCAAAGGGTTTGACTGCCTTCCTAGTAGACATGAAGAATACGCCAGGTATTAGCATCGGACATATTGAAAGTAAGTGTGGTATCCGTTCGGCCAAGGTTGCGGAGATCAACATTGAAAACGCAGTGATTCCTGCAAGCCGCATGATCGGCACGGAGGGGAAGGGATTCCGCTATGCACTAAGCGCGCTCAATGCCGGCAGGCTCGGTGTAGCAGCGCAGGGGCTAGGCATTGCGCAGAGCTCCTTTGATATCTGCAAAGATTACATGAAGGAGCGCATGCAGTTTGGTAAACCAATCTATAAGAACCAGTATCTGGCTTTTAAGATGGCCGAACTGCAAACGGAGATCGATATGTGTCGTCTTTTGCTTTATAAGGGAGCATGGGAACAGCAGCAGGGAATGGATTTCTCCATATCGGCCTGTAAAGCAAAGCTTGCCTGCTCAAATCTGGCCATGAAGGTCACCACGGAGTGTATCCAAAATATGGGCGGGGCCGGATATATGCGCGAAAATCATGTAGAACGAATGTTCCGCGATGCGAAGATAACCCAGGTCTACGAAGGAACGAATGAGATACAAAGGCTGATCATCAGCGGCGCTATCTTTGGCTGATCGTAGTAGTAGTACGGTAATACCAACCGTACAAAGCGCAGGGCTGACGGTTTTTCACCCCAGCCTTGCGGGAAATCCGCATACAGCCGCCGTTGTGCTGGCTGCCGGCAGGGGGCTGAAAACCACCGCCTGTTTTGAAAAAATGCTTACTCTGGCAGACGCTTTGCAGGGACAGGTGGTGGGCACCAGAGGGGCGGTGGATATGGGCTGGATTCCCGCCTCTAGGGAGGTCGGGCTCAGCGGCCTCCGCCTTGCGCCGCGGATCTATTTTGCGCTTGGTGTTTCGGGAGCCAATTTCCACACAATCGGAATGTATCGCTCTAAGCTGATCGTTGCCGTGAACATTGAGGAGAATGCCCGGATTTTTTATATGGCGGATTACTGTATTTGTGCAGAGGCGGAAACGATTTTAGATGGACTATTGGCAGCTTTGCCCGGTAGGACGTTTCAAGGGACGGACAAGATCGAAACCTTTCTCTTGACGCAGCTGCAAGCCTACCCGTTCCGGTATAATCCAGTGCGTAAAAACGAATGACGTGTCGTATCCATGCAAGGAAAATCAACAACCCCGACGCTTGCGTCGGGGTTGTTGATTTAAAAATATCGGATATATCGGTTTTTTTGATGTATTTTGATATGAACTAAGAGTATAAGTTTTGGCTTTTTCTATATTCGCGGGCATTGACGATGTCGTCGAGAATCGCATCCTGCTGTTTCAGCCCCTCAGCTTTCCATTCGACTTCTTTCCGTTCCCGCAGCTTCGTTACGATGAGCCGCTCCTGATGTGCTTTGATATAGATTTTCCGCATTTTTTCGATGACGAGTTCCGCCTCTACCAGCGCTTTTTCCTGTTTTTCCCGGTCGATACGGAGCCGTTCCAAGTAGTTTTCGTGCAAGGTGAGCTCAGCAGGGGTTTTAAGGCTTACCCCGAGCGATCGACGAGTTTTTATTTCTTCCTGTGCGATTTCGGTAAGGCGCAACACAATCGCTTCGCGGGCGGCAACGGCACGTCCGAGGTTGGTTTCCGCTTCTTTTTCGCGGAAGGTTCGGATATCCAAGAGCTTTTGAAGCGAAAACTGAAATTTCTTCATAGGGGATTATTCTTCCGCGTAATCTTCAGGCGGCTTTTCAATTTCGGCTTTGTACAGGTCGGCGGCTTCCGACGGCATCAGGTATTTTTTTGCCGCACCTGCCCCCGCTTGGAAGCTTTCTTCATTTGGTATGTCGATGTGGGTAATGGCGCTGAGTTGTTCCAGCGTTTTTTCGATGGGCGCGGGATCGTTTACCTCTTGCTGTAAAAAGGTTTCGATTTTATCATGGTGTGCAATCGCCTCGTCGATGGCAGGATTACTGCCTTTTTGGTATGCGCCGACCTGAATCATATCTTCGGCATCGGCATAGACTGCCATCAATTTACGCATATACTGTGCTGCTTTTTTACTGCATTCTCCTGAAACGCGATTTGCCAAACGGGAAATACTGCCGAGTACGTCGATGGCAGGGTAGTGCCCGCGCTGTGCTAGTTTTCGGTTAAGTACAATGTGCCCGTCCAAAATACCGCGTACCGCATCGGAAATCGGCTCGTCCATGTCGTCGCCGTCAACGAGTACGGTATAAAACCCGGTAATCGAACCTTTTGCAGAAGTTCCGCTCCGCTCGAGCAGTTTAGGCAGCACCTCAAAAACGCTCGGAGTGTAGCCGCGGGTTGCCGGTGGTTCCCCAATTGCGAGGCTGATTTCGCGCTGCGCCTTGGCAAAGCGGGTAACCGAATCGAAAAGGAGCATCACATCCTTTCCTTGGTCACGGAAATACTCGGCGATTGCCGTTGCCGTATATGCGCCGCGGATACGGGCGAGCGGGCTGGTATCCGATGTAGCGGTTACTACAACCGAATGCTTTAAACCTTCCGGCCCGAGGTCGTGTTCCAAGAAATCGTTTACCTCGCGGCCGCGTTCGCCGATAAGCGCAATGACGTTGACGTCGGCGCTCGTGTTTCGCGCAATCATGCCCATCAAGGTTGATTTACCGATACCCGAACCGGCAAAGATACCGATACGCTGCCCTCTGCCGACGGCAAGGAGCGCGTCGATAGCGCGGATACCGGTTACGATTCGTTCTTTAATGGGACGCCGTTCCAGTGGGTCAGGTGGCGAAGCAAGGATAGGGTAGTGAAGGGGAGAGTAGGGTTCCTGTTTGCCGTCCGCCGCCCTTCCGAGTGAATCAACGACACGGCCGAGCAGTACCGAACCGACTGGTACGGAAAGCATCGTTCCGCTCGCGATAACATCACAGCCGATTTCCACTCCCTGTATATCTTCGTAGGCCATCAACTGTACGGTTGAACCGTTTAAACCGATAACCTCGGCGATGATACTCTCTGTGTTATCTTTCAGATTGATTCTGCATAATTCCCCGACGGAGGCTTGCGGGCCGCGACTTTCGATAAGGAGCCCCTGCACCCGGCTAACAACACCGGTGCGCTTAATGGGTTCCGTTTCGGAAACTGCGTCAAGGTATTTATCAAAAGGCGACGTCATAAGCTACTTTCGATTTGAAGATCCGTCGGAGGAAGCCGCCCGCGTCCGTATCGGAGATATTTCGAGGATGCGTTGTTCAAGTTCATGCAGCTGGGAGGCGATACGTGCATCTACCGAACCGAAGTCGGTTTCGATAATACAACCGCCCGCATCGACCGATAGGTCTTCCACAACGGTGATGTTTTTGATATTCTCTGCCGCTG
This sequence comes from Treponema sp. OMZ 803, assembly GCF_024181165.1. Classification (NCBI taxonomy): domain Bacteria; kingdom Pseudomonadati; phylum Spirochaetota; class Spirochaetia; order Treponematales; family Treponemataceae; genus Treponema; species Treponema sp. OMZ 803. Next base: position 1,078,852 of record NZ_CP051195.1, read on the forward strand.
CCAAGAAGTCCTTGGTATGCTCGCTCGTTAAGCCGACATCGGCGAGGTTTACCCGTATAATGACATCGGCGCGTCCCTTTACCTTACGTAGCGCATGGATAATATTCGATGTTACGACATTCCGCTGATTTTCGGAGATTACTTTTACAATCTTGCGGGTCATCAACAGCACGAGGTCAACAATCTGCTGTTCCGTCTGCGCTAAAATCTCCTCGCGTTTATCCATCGTACGTTCGATCATCGTATGGAGACGTTCTATCAAACGGGTTACTTCGACTTTTCCTTCTTTGAATCCCGCTTCCCGTCCGGCATCGAAACCTTCGGTAAAAGCTTTTTTCTGCGTAGCCGCTTCGGTTTGTTCGGCCTTGTCGACAATGTCTGCGGCTTTTTTTTCCGCTTCGCTGACGAGTTCTTGTGCTTGATCGCGAGCTTTTTGCGCATCAATCTGAGACACGTCCATCTGTCGCTTTGCTTCTTCAAAAGCGGTTTTCTTTGCGTTTTCGATAATTTCATCGGCTTCGCGGTGAGCGTCGGCTATGAGCTGCTCTTTTTCAATTTCCCACTGACGTTTAAATTCTTCCGCTTCGTTTTTGAGATCTTCAAGTGTCGGCCCCTCGGGAACCGGAACGGCTTCTACCACCTCGGTAGTAGTTTCCGGTTCAAAGGTTTTCTCTAAGGTGAGTACCATGTCTCCGCTGAGTTTTTTAACTTCAAAATCGTGAAAAATATTTTTAGCCACTTTCAGAATCTCCTTTTGCCGATTTGATTATGCTGTTTTGGTTAGACAATCATCTCGTCTTCGTCGGAACGTGCAATAACAATATCGCCGTTGTCCTCCAAGTGCCGGATAATCGAAACAATCTTCTGCTGCGCTTCTTCGACGTCCTTCAAACGAGTCGGCCCCATGTATTCCATTTCTTCTTTTAACATGCTTGCCGCACGTTTGGACATATTTCTGAATATCTTATCCTGTACTTCGGTATCGACAATCTTAAGCGCTTTTGCAAGCTCTTCACTGTTAACCTCACGCAGCACCTTCTGAATGGAACGGTCGTCGAGCATAACAATATCTTCGAACACGAACATTCGCTTCTTGATCTCTTCCGCCAGGTCGGGGTCTTGATCTTCAAGCGATTCGATAATCGACTTTTCGGAAGACCGGTCGACAAGGTTGAGGATTTCAACGATGCTTTCGACACCGCCCGCTGCCGTATAATCTTCGCTGGAGAGGGTAGAAAGCTTCTTTTCGAGTACCCGTTCAACCTCGCGCAAAACATCGGGCGAGGTTCTATCCATCGTTGCGATACGGCGGGCTACGTCGCTCTGAATTTCATCGGGCAGGTTTTGCAAAATGACTGATGCTTTCTGCGGTTCCAGATACGCAAGGATCAGCGCAATGGTTTGCGGATGTTCCTGCTGGATAAAGTTTAAAAGATGCGCCGGATCGGTACGCCGGATAAAGTCGAAGGGACGTACTTGTAGCGAGCTGGTGAGCCTATTGATGACCTCAATTGCCTTTTGGCTCCCTAAAGATTTCTCCAATAATCCGCGCGCATAGTCGATACCGCCGGTCGTAATGAAGTTTTGAGCTGCCATGAGCTCTTGGAACTCTTGTAATACCGCTTCTTTCAGCTCGGATTCAACCGTTTCGGTACGGGCGATTTCGAACACGAGTTTTTCGATTTCGTCCTCGCGCATCTGTTCCATGATTTTGGCGGAGATTTCTTCTCCGACTGCAACCAAGAAAATCGCCGCTTTTTGACGTCCGTTCAGTGATTTTATATCTTTCTGCTTTTTACTGTTTGCTGCATTCGTTTTTTCTTTTGCGGGTGATACTGCCATACTATTCCTCCATCAACCATGTGCGTAGCAGCAATGCAACATCTTCAGGATGCTCACGCGCATTGTTTATCACATTTTCCAACAGTTCGCGCCGTTTCATCTCTTCTACGGACATTGAAACTTCCATACCGGCCTGTTCAGCCTCCCACAGTGCTTTTTCGCGTTCAAGCTGATGCTGCCGCAAAAGCTCTTCTTCACGGAGCCGCTTTCTACGTTCAATTTCGCGGCTGACAATACGGTAGATAATAAAGACGAGTAACAGGAATGCCAAGCCTGCTAGGCTGATCAGCAATATCCATCGCCGTTGAACGGCTCTAAAATAAGCTTCATCTTCTTTTTCAAATTCTGCCATGCGGTCGAATTGAATATTGAGGACGCTTACCGAATCGTTCCGGAGTGCATTGTATCCGATTGCGTTTTGTACCGCTTGTGTCGCTTTCTGCAATTCTTCATCTGAAATTGGGATATACTCACGCTCAATCTGTCCGTCTTTAATGATGAGATTGCCGTTTGCATCTTTCTTTTTACGCCATTGCCCGTCGATATTGACCGATACGGTACGGCGTCCCATTTCAGGACTGACAATCTCGGATGTTCTCCGACTACCGATTTCTTCATTTGTCTTTACAATCGACTGCGTAGACAAACCTGTTAAATTGCTGGTATCCCGATATGAAGGAGCTGTTTGTCCTTCCACACCGGCGGGGCCTTCGGGATTAAAGCCTGTCCCCTGATAGGTTGTTGTTGCCGTTTCCGAAGAGCGGGTTACCGAAGCGCGAACCTCGGATTCATCGTATGGGGTTTCAGGATTGTCCGGTTTCAGCTGGAAGGGCAGGAATTCTACCGTTTCTGCGGTCTTTTCCGACATATCCATATCGATTTTAATGCTGAGGTCCCTGACACGATCGATTCCATACGTCTGCTTTAAGAGATTGAGTATTTTTGCCTCATACTTCATTTCCAGTTGTGAGATAATCTTCTGCTGCTTCTCTATAATGGATAAGCGATCAAAGTCTTTCATGCCGCCAAAATCGTTGAGGATATTCCCGTTGTTATCGGCTATGGAAATATTCTCATCTTTTAAGTCCGAAACGGCATATTTAAGCAGCTTTTGAATGCCTTCAATTTTTTTGCGGTTTGTGCTGATGTCGCTGCCCGGCTTAGGATACAGTATAACGCTGGCAGTCGCAGGCACTTCTTCACCTTTCAGAACGGTTTCTGTTTGAGCAGGGTTGATAACAACATTTACATCATCGATGTCATCCAATGCTTTAATGTGTTTGCGGATTTCTTCGGTGATGGCGCGCCGCTTATCGATATTGCGTTCAAAGTCCGTCCGTGTCCAGCGCTCTACATCGAACAGTGCCCACGGGTCGGTATTTTGCGGAATAAGGTCTTCACGCAAGAGAATGGCACGCATCCGGCGGGCGGTTTGCTCGTCGTTTACTGAAATAACACCCGATTGCGAAACGGTCGCTTTTACATTCTCTTCGTTGAGCCTGAGAATAATGCGTTCCCTCACCGTTGCATCCGTTACCGGAGTATCGATGAGCGGTACGAGCGATGGTTTAGCCGACCATGAAGTAAGCAAGACGATAATGACAATCGCTGCAACGACGACAGCTGCCAATATCCCTTTTTGAATAGGCGTCCACTTACTCCACAGTGTTTTGATTTGCGTTATTGTCTTTTTAAACCATTCGTTCATGTGTCCTCCCCCTTACTGAACGAACCTGCTACAATAGACCTGTTCGATAACTCTGTTGTCGAACAGGTCGACGAGTTTTAAATCGCGCAAATAGCACGATTTAAAACATCGCATTCCAAGGAACCTGTTCTGAAACTGAAGTTTCCGAACACGTTTAGTAATTATAACAGCTCCATTATCTGGTTATGGTAATATCATTCCAACTTTTTACGACGCGGTCGATCAGCGTCTGTGCAATTTTCAGCGACATGCCGGCTTCCGCCATTGCGATGGTAATATCGTGTACATCTACGGATTCCGGATCGACAATCATTTGTTGTCCGAGTTCCGCAGTCCGCTGCTGTTTTGCATTTACTTCGTCAAAGGCCTTGAGCAGGGTTTGCTCAAAACTCATGGCTTTTTTATTTACTGCCGTGTCAACTAAATCCGTATCCGAAACCATGCGGCTGCGGAAGTTATCGACGGCGATCGGCGTTATTGCCGGATTTTTCATAATAGCCGGAATCTTATACAAGGTTGCCGTATTGGTAATAGTCATAGGTGCCCCTTATCTCGCTAGCGTCCGATCTCGAGCGCACGCTGAAACATTTCTTTTGAACCCTGAACAACTGCCGCATTCGCTTCATACGAGCGGGAGGCGGAGATCAGGTCAACCATTTCCGTTACGATATTCACATTCGGATATTCCACGTAACCCGCTTTCGGCCCAGAAAGTATTGCATGGGGATGGTCGGGTTCATAGGAAAGCCGCGGTTCGGAGTTATCTTTTTCGATACCGGTTACACGAACCCCCGTTCCGACACCTCTATCCATATCGGAAGAAACAAAGGGAAGCCGCCAATCGATGCCGTCGTTTTTCTGCGCAAGAACGACGCGGCTGCGGCGGAAATAGCCGCCTTCCTGTGAACTGGTAGTGGAAGCATTGGCGATATTATCGGAAATAACATCTGTCCGTAACCGTTCGGCGCTCATGCCGGTCGCCGCTATGTTTATACTGCTGAAGATACCCATTTACTGCTCCTTATTTCAATACCGACTGTACTTGGCTGTACTGAAAACCGGTCATCTGACTCAACAGTTGATACTGCATCTGAATCTTGAGGATATTCATCGCTTCTTCTTCAGCATCTACGTTGTTGCCGTTCGCCTTTGCCGTTGTCATGTAATCCAATACACGCCGCGGAGAAACCGAACGATAGTCGATAACGCCGTCCGACTTAATATGACGGGGATCGGTTACCGCTAACTGAAACTGACCTGCAGCCCGTTTTTCGGAATCGAGCGCATGTTTTAACTCCGTTTCAAAATTGACCGATGTCCGCTTGAAATCCGGTATCTCCGAGTTTGCAAGGTTATTTGCCGACACGGTATAGCGAAGGGCGTTTACATCAAGCGCACGGTGTAAAAGATCAACTGTCTTTTGAAAACTGTTTATGTGCATCTCAACTCCTCTTTATTTCTATTAAGCTATTCGTATACTCATATATCGGCATTATAAAAATTCCCTTGAGAAACGTTACAGGATATAACGGGATAAATCTTGATCCTGTACGATGTCCTTCAACCGTTCGTCGACGTATGCGCGGTCTATTTCGATGGTTTTTTCGTTCATATCGCTTGCGTTAAACGAAATATCCTCCAGCAACATTTCCATAATCGTGTGGAGGCGGCGGGCACCGATGTTTTCCATCGTCGAGTTGACTTCCGCTGCGAGATTGCTCATGCGGTCGATTGCTTCATCCTTAAAGATGATGGTCAGCCCTTCGGTTTCGAGCAGCGCTTTGTACTGTTTGGTTAATGCGTTCTTAGGTTCAAGCAGAATCCGCTTAAAGTCTTCCACATGGAGTGATTCCAGTTCCACCCGCAGCGGGAAGCGTCCCTGAAATTCGGGAATAAGGTCGCTCGGTTTTGAAATGCTGAAAGCCCCCGCCGCGATGAACAGGATGTGACGGGTATCGACGACGCCGAACTTCGTGTTGACTTTGGAGCCTTCTACGATTGGAAGGATGTCGCGCTGTACGCCTTCACGGGATACGTCGATGCCGCTGCTCCGCTCGCTTTTGGAAGCAACTTTATCGATTTCGTCGATAAAAATGATGCCCATCTGTTCAACTCGCTCTTTTGCTTCTTCTACAATCTTGTCGTGATCGACGAGCTTATCGAGCTGATCGTTCATAATGATCATACGGGCTTCTTTTACGCTGGTCGTTTTACGCTTGTTCTTACCGGCGCCCATCAGCATACTGCTGATATTCGACATCGCGCTTTCGAGGTCTTCCATGCTGGAACCGCCGGCAAAGATTTCAAAACTCGGCATACCGGACTGCTGCACGGAAACTTCTACCATTTTATCTTCAAATTTGCCGTCTCGCAGCATCTTGCGGAACTTTTCCCTCGTTTCATGCATATCGTCTTCAGCTTGATTGCCGTCTTCTGCCGAATTGACTTCCACTCGAATTTCCCTGCTGTTTTCATCCTCTGCATCATGTTCCGATCCGGCGATTAAAAGCGGCTTAGGGCTTTCTTTCCGGTTTCGCTTCTTTTTGTTGGAGCCCGGCAGTAAAAGGTCGAGGAGAATTTCCTCCGTGTTTTTTTCCGCTTGTGCTTTCAGCGTTTCCTGCATCTCGCTTTTTACCATAGAATAGCCGACAGCCATCAGGTCACGGATCATCGATTCAACGTCGCGGCCGACATAGCCGACTTCGGTGTACTTTGTCGCCTCTACTTTAAGGAACGGCGCTCCTGAAAGTTTTGCAAGGCGTCGGGCAATTTCGGTTTTACCCACACCGGTCGGCCCGATCATCAGAATATTCTTAGGCGCTATTTCTTCGCGGATTTCTTCGCTCAATTTGAGCCGCCGTGTCCTATTCCGCAGGGCGACGGCGACGGCCTTCTTTGCCTTTGTCTGCCCGATAATATATTTGTCAAGCTCCGCCACAATGTGCGGAGGGGTGAGTTCATCCAAGTTGATTGTCATAATCGTATTTTCCTCTCGTTATCAAATTTCTTCTATATGTACGTTTTCGTTGGTGTATACGCAAATCTGTCCGGCGATATTTAAGCTCTTTTCAGCAATTTCGCGGGCTGATAAGTCCGTGTTGCGGAGTAAGGCGAGTGCTGCGGCATACGCATAATTGCCGCCTGATCCGATAGCGAGTACATCTTCCTGCGGTTCAATGACATCTCCGTTTCCGGAAATCAGCAAAATAGTCTTTGCATCCGCAACCAACAGCAGCGCTTCAAGATTTTTCAGCATTTTATTGGTGCGCCACTCTTTGGCAAGCTCAACCGCAGCGCGGGTAATGTCGCCGCCGTATTCCTTGAGCCGCCCTTCAAACTTTTCGAGCAGTGTAAAGGCATCTGCCGTTGCACCGGCAAAACCGGTCATCACTTTGCCGTCGTAAATCTTGCGGACCTTGCGGGCATTGCCTTTCATCACCGTTTGCCCCATCGTAACCTGCCCGTCACCTGCCATCGCAACCTTTCCGTTGCGTCTGACGGCAATAACGGTTGTACTCCGCACCTTCGTGTTTCCCATGTATAACCTCATTAGCAATATTAAAATACATTGATATCGCTTTCCATTATACCATACTATACTTCTTTTGAAAATATACGGCATATCTGCATTCAGGGGAAACGCATCAGGCCGTTTTTTTAACACCCCCGCGGAAAAATTGAGACTATTCGACCAGAACTGCCAAGGATGGCAGTGGTTTCATATAGTAGCGATGTTTTGGTACAACCAAAACTCGCCTTCAACTGATGTACATGGATGTACAACAGTTGAAGATGGTTCAAATGGTCTCACAGTCTCAATTTTTCCGCGATTTTTATCTATTTTACCTGATGCGTTTCCCCCTCTGCTGGAAAAATGTGCGAAATTTTGCTTAAAATTTCGCACAGAAGGAAGGCAACCGCTGCAAATATTTTATAATGCGGTTGCCCTGTATCTGCATTTGCTCTTTTCAAAAGTGCTGGGCTGGATACGGCGCAGTCGATGTGCTGCATTGCTAAAAGGTTGATTTTATAGCCTATGCGATGTATTATGATTACCGTCAGTTTACATACGGTACATCAAACCGAGAGGAGTTATATATGAATATTTCACCTGAACTTTTAAAAAAGTTTGAAAGTGACTATCGTGCAGACCCGTCGAATGCAGTTATTGCAGGGGCTGTTGCCAAGAGCGGTATCGAGGACGCATCGTTTAACTATGATGTCCGCCGCCGTCACAATTTTTGTTTTTCTCACGAAACCGAGCGCGGAGAAATTACCAATCAAAAAAAAAGCGGACGCTGTTGGATGTTTGCTTCGCTAAATGCCGCCCGTGTAGAAATAATGAAAAAGCTCAACTTGGAAACCTTCGAGCTTTCCCAGAACTACACGCTGTTTTGGGATAAACTTGAAAAATCCAATTACTTTTTTGAAAGCATTTTGGAAACCCTTGACGAACCGCTCGAAGGGCGGCTGATGGCTCACCTGCTCGATGCGCCTATTCAGGATGGCGGACAGTGGGATATGTTCTCCGGTATTCTGCAAAAATACGGCGCCGTGCCTAAGGATGTGATGCCCGAAACCTTCCATTCTTCCGATACGCGCTTCTTTGTTGCCGAATTAACCCATCGCCTTCGCAAATATGCGCAGCTGTTGCGGGACGGGCATAAGGCAGGAAAGTCTATCAAAGAGCTTCGCGCAGACAAGGAAATCTATCTCTCGCATGTATACAGCTTTTTGGTTAAGGCGCTCGGCGAACCGCCGCGCGTATTCGACTTTGAATGCCGCGATAAGGATAAGAAGTTTCACAAAGCAGAGCAGATTACCCCGCAGCAGTTCTTTAAGGAATATGTCGGCTGGGATTTAAACAATAAAATCAGTTTAATCAATGCGCCGACGGCAGATAAGCCTTATGGCAGAGCCTACACGGTAAAGTTTCTCGGTACCGTGAAAGAAGCGGAACCCATTCATTACATCAATGTACCGATCGAAGCGCTCAAAACGGCGGCTATTGAATCGATTAAAGCCGGTAAACCCGTCTGGTTCGGCTGCGATATGGGGCCGTATATCTGCCGCCCCGAAGGTATTATGGATACCGAAGTCTATCTCTATGATAAAACACTCGGCGAACTGCCTGAGTTCACCAAAGCGGAACGGCTCGATTACGGCGACAGCCTTCTTACCCACGCAATGGTGTTGACCGGCGTCGATCTGGATAAATCAGGGAAGCCGATTAAATGGCAGGTAGAAAATTCGTGGGGCGACGAATCAGGCAAAAAGGGAATGTTCTCGATGTCCGATGCGTGGTTCGATGAGTATACCTATCAGATTATGGTAGAAAAGACCTTTGTTGAACAAAAATGGCTCGACGCCTTAAAACAGCCGCTCGTACAGCTTGAGCCGTGGGATCCGATGGGGGCGCTGGCACGGATATAGGAAAACGGGTTATCAACTCGGATTTTTATTACAGGGAACGGGGATGTCCCGAAAGTAACAACTTTTGGGACATCCCCGCTTCCCTTAGATTACGGCTCGTGATCAAGAAGAATAAATCATGAACATAGAATCATATACCAAATAGTATCACTATAAAAAATAATTTATCCTAACACTGTGAATAAGTATTGCTTTTCCATTACTTTTATATTACATTATAAATATGGAGGTTGATATGAAAACAGCAGTAGTTCAAACAAGAGTTGATGCAGCTCTAAAAAATGATGCAGATGCATTTTTTGAGTCTATTGGAATGGATACAACTACGGCAATACGTATATTCTTGAAACAGACCTTAATTCAGCATAAAATTCCGTTTGAAATTATTCAAGACAATTCTTTTTATTCTGAAAAAAATATGAAAGTATTGGAACATTCGAAAAAGCAAATGGAAAATGGGCAGCATTCAATACATGAACTTGTTGAGGTATAAAAGTGCATAAGGATTTTTCAGATGATGCATGGTCAGATTATACATATTGGATACTGCAAGACAAAAAAACGTTAAAGAAAATTAATCAACTGCTTACTGATATTGAACGAAACGGCAATAGCGGCATAGGACATCCTGAACCATTAAAAGAAAATTTAAGCGGCTATTGGTCACGGACAATAGACGAAAAAAATAGACTTGTCTATAAAATAGAGGATGGACTCATAAAAATTATTCAATGCAAAAATCATTATGATGATAAATAGAACAGCCTCATTTATTTTGCGGGACTGCTAAAAAACAGCCTGATGCGTGAGACAGGCGGAGAGATGCTGTAACAGCTTTTCTCTGCCTGTTTTTTTTGTAGCAGAGGTTACGATTATTTTATCCTTGCTGCATTCAAAAAAGGACGCAAGGGCAAGGAGCTGCGTTGCCTGTTCGTTTTTACTGAGCTTATCGGCTTTGGTTGCCGTCAAGACAGCGGGTATGTTGTGCTCCCGGAAAAACTGCAAGGTTTGCAGTTCTATTTCAGCAGGATCCCGCCGGATATCCATCAATAAAAATACCGTTTTAAGTGTGGAGCGGGTTGTGCAGTAATCATATAGCATAGCGTCAATCCGCTTCCGTTCCGCTTGGGATACTTGCGCAAAGCCGTAGCCGGGTAAGTCGGCAACGCAAAACGATTCAGCATTCGGCTGCTTGTTTGCCGGGGCATTCACCGCAAAAAAATTGATTTCTCGCGTCATGCCCGGCTTTGAGCCTGTTTTTACGAGGTCCTTTCTATTAAGGAGCATGTTTATCAGCGAAGACTTTCCCGCATTGGAGCGTCCGAAAAAAGCAAACTCGGGAATGCCCGTCTGCGGGAAGTGCTTACTGTTAATTGCCCCTTTGATAAACTCGGCGGATACGATCTTGAGCATACCGGTTGTGATAATTCCCTCAGCCTATAGTCCGAAAAAGCGGGCGTAGGCGGCGAGTTCGGGCGGCATATCGTGCGATAAGACTTTTTTAGCAAGCACCTTACCGAGCTGGACACCTTCCTGATCGAAACTGTTGACATTCCAGATAAAACCTTGGAACATTACCTTGTTTTCGTAATGAGCAAGCAGCGCGCCGAGCGCTTCCGGCGTAAGCGCCTTTCCGTAGATAAGGCTTGAAGGCCGCCCTCCGGCAAAGCTCTTATTCGCATTATCATCCTGTTTACCGAGCGCAAAGGCCGTTATCTGCGCGACGACATTGGCAAGCAGCTTTTGCTGACTGGTAGAGCCTTCTACGGTAATGTCTTTGCCGTATTGACTTTCTTCAAAGCCGATAAACTGGAGCGGCACAATATCGGTGCCTTGGTGCAGCAGCTGATAGAACGAGTGCTGCCCGTTGGTTCCCGGTTCCCCAAAGATAACCGGCCCTGTTTTATAGTGAATCGGTTCGCCGAAGCGGTTCACCGACTTTCCGTTTGATTCCATATCCAGCTGCTGCAGATGAGCCGGAAAGCGGGAAAGCGCTTGGCTGTAGGGTAGAATCGCAGTGCTGCCGTAGCCGAGAATATTCCGTTCATAGACACCGATCAGCGCATCCATGAGGGCGGCATTTTTGGTATAGTTCGGATCGAGGGCTTGCTTGTCCGCTGCGGTGGCTCCGGCGAGAAGGGCCTCAAAGGTATCTGCTCCGAATGCCAACGAAAGCACCGCACCTCCGCATACAGAGGTAGAAGAGTACCGCCCGCCGATAAAGTCATCCATATAGAAGGATGCAAGGTATGAAGGATTGTTGGCAAGCGGACTGCTTTCGCTCGTTACGGCAACCATTTGCTTTGCAGGGTTTAGTCCCGCCTCCTGCAAAAATTGCCCGACGAAGCGCTCATTGGTGAGCGTTTCGAGCGTGGTACCGCTCTTTGAAACCAAGATAAACAGCGTCGTTGATAAGTCAAGGGCGGAAAGTACTGCCGCCGTATCGTCAGGGTCTACATTCGATATAAAGTGAGCGCGGAGTTTGAGCTTGTTATGCCGCTCCCCCCATGCTTTTAGCGCAAGGTACAACGCGCGCGGGCCGAGATCCGAACCGCCGATACCGATCTGTACAACATCGGTGAAAGGCTTACCGGACGGAGCGGTAATGGAACCGTTTCTGATAGCTTCGGAAAACTCACGGACTTTCTTCTGTTGTTCCAAATAAAAGGTACGCATATTTTTGCCGTTGTAGATAACATCGTCGCCAAGCTGTCCGCGTGTCAGATGATGCAGAACTTTCCGGTGTTCTCCCGTATTGACTTCTTCGCCTTCAAGCAGCTGTTGATATTTTAGTATCAGCTGCTGTTCGTCTGCGAGTTTTTGAAGTAAAGGCAATAGCGTATCGTCAACCTGTTTAGCCGCGTAATTGTAGTGCATACCGGCAGCCATCGGTATGGAGTATCGCTCGATTCGGTTTGCTCCGCTCTCTCCTTTCAGGCACTGTCTTAGATCAGGTATTTGTGCTTCCTGTAAATCTCGAAACAGGGAACATTCGTCTAAATTTTTCCACATAATCGTCTCCTTTGCAGCCGTGGCCTACAGATGGAAGCTCTTAAAAACTATCGCTTTTCAGGTGTTTTTCCTTTTCACAATGAATAAGCGTAAAAAATAATATTCCCACCAGTAAAAGCCCGATAAGCGTTACCAGCGCCATAAGCCCTTGCAAAATGATGGCAAGCGTTACGAATATATCTATAATAATCTGTAAAATCATCACAGTAACCAATGCGCCTCGCGGCGAATAGCCGATGAGCATCAGCTTATGATGGAGATGCATTCTGTCTCCTTCCCGTATCGGTTTTTTATCCCGTAGCCGCCGCCAAATTGCGGCGATCATATCGAAAATAGGCAGCATCATAAAAATAATTGCGAAAGGAATCGCTACGGTTTCGGATCCGGCATTGTTTGGCACGAGTGGAAGTACTGCAAGCACAAAGCCGAGAAACTGAGAGCCGGCATCGCCCATAAATACCTTTGCATGAGGGCGAGAAAGATTAAAAAATAAAAAGCCTATAAGCGTAGCAGCCAATATAATGCAGGTGTAAGTCATAGAAAAATGAGGCGGCAAATCTTTAAAAAATAAAACGATATAGCTGATTAGCAATGAAACACTCAAACAGCCTACTTGGCCATCGATACCGTCCATTAAGTTTACGGCATTGGTAACCCCTGCAATCCAGAGCACCGTTATCGGATATGCAAAAATGCCAAAGGAAATGAAAAGACCAATGGGGGCAAAGCTGATACGGGTAAAGCGGAAACCCGCATAGGCAACGATACATCCTGCAATTAATTGAACAATAAGTTTATAGATAGCCCGCCAATTTTTTAGATCGTCCCATAGTCCCATAAAAAAGATTAAGCAGCCCCCGATGATAATGGCCGTGAATTGGCGGGTTATAACGATACTGCCCGGAAATTTGAAGTAGATGATAAAAATGCTCAATACAAAGGCGGAAAAGAAACCGATACCGCCTAGACGGGGAATTTTCCCCGAATGAATTTTTCTACCGCCGACATCATCGTATAGGTTGTGCCGTTTTGCAAAAAGGATTACGAGGTACACAAAGAAGGCTGATATGGCGCAGGGAATTAGCATTGCAAATATAATAAGCTGCATATTAGTCAGTTGCATTAAAACCTCAACGGAAACATTAACTTTTTTACCTGTATCCAGAGATACTGCAAATCATGAGATACGCAAAACTCTGTGCGGGATATGATAGCCGATTAAGCCGCAAGATACAAGTATCATGGCTTAACCGACTTTTACATTTTGTTATAGCGATGGATAGGCGCCTTCCCAGACGATTTTTTTGTACATGTCGGGATCGGTATCACCTTCCGTAGAAAAGCACAATATTTTTGAGTTCTTGTCGAGCTTTAACGCTGCGCGTAAATCCTTCATATCGTCGTGCTGCATAATTGTAGATAACAGGCCGAAGGGGACGGCGCCCGATTCTCCTGAGGTAACCGGCGAATCTCCTTTAATGGGAGCAGCGAGCATACGCATACCGCGGGCAGAAACCCAATCGGGCGCGGAGACAAAGCAGCTAGTATTATTCTTGAGAATATCCCAAGAAATGGTGTTTGGTTCGCCGCATGCGAGTCCTGCCATAATGGTTTTCAAGTCTCCTGTGACAAAATGCGGTTTACCGTCTGCCGCCGTTGCCGACCGATACAAGCAGTCCGCAGCGCGAGCTTCCACTACGACGGTAATGGGGCAATTGTCGGGGAAAAGGTTTTTAAAATAGCCCTGTATAGCTCCTGCAAGCGAACCGACCCCCGCCTGTACAAAGATATGGGTTGGCCGGTCTACGCCTGCCGCTTTGAGTTGTTCTGCGGCTTCAAGTGCCATGGTGCCATAGCCCTGCATAATCCATGCGGGGATTTCTTCGTATCCTTCCCATGCAGTGTCCTGTACCATAACACCGTGTTCCGTTTTTGCGGCAAGCGCGGCAGCCATACGTACGCATTCATCGTAGTTGACGTTTTCTATAGTAACCTTTGCGCCTTCTTTTGCGATATTATCGAAGCGGGTTTTAGTAGAGCCTTTGGGCATCAGCACGACCGATTTTTGACCGAGTTTATTTGCAGCCCAGGCCACGCCTCGTCCGTGATTTCCGTCGGTTGCGGTAAAAAACGTAGCCTGCCCGAATTCTTTCCGCAGTTTTTCGCCGGTTAATACATCGTAGGGGAGTTCCGAAACATCTTTTTTAAGCTGCTTTGCAATATACTTTGCCATCGCAAAGGAACCTCCGAGTACTTTAAAAGCATTTAAACCGAATCGCCATGATTCGTCTTTGATAAATACCGACCCGACGCCGAGCATATCCGCCATATTTTTTAATAGAACGAGCGGTGTTGGTGCATACTGCGGGAAGCTTTTATGGAACGCATGTGCCTTATTGATTTCGTCTAAAGCCATTACCGCGAGCTGTTTGTTGTCTGTTTTCGGAAGCTTATTTTCCGCCCAAAGAATCTTGTCCATACGTAACTCCTTTCAATCGAGAATGGGGATGGCGAACGAGTAATCGCCTTTTAAGACCTCTCCAATTCTTATACAAAAAAAATTTGTTAGAATCAAAATATTTATGAGCTAATCATAGCATAGATACAAGATATGTCAAGTTCAGGCAGGGCAAGCGCATCAGGCTGTTTTTTAGCAGCCCCGCATAATCATTGAGGCTGTTCAACCAGAGTTGAACCTCTTCGCGGTTCAAATGGTCTCACAACCTCAATGATTATGCGCCTTTTATCTACTCTACCTGATGCGTTTGCCCTGATGGCTGTGGTCTAAAGCTCTTTGAGGCGGTGCCGAAACTATAAATAGATGCCGTCTGCTGCAAGCGAATAATTTTATGGAGATCGGCACACTGCATCGTTTTTCGTTATAGTGGAGGGTAATGTATGAAATTGTATTCGATTAAAAGTAATCCGGGTGATGTATCCTATTTTTCAATTCTGAACGAAACGGACAAAGGATATTTTATCCGCATCTGCCATGATAAAGAAGGATATGAGAAAATCAGCGAAGAATTTCTTGATAATGATATGTTTGCACTCTGCCTGCGTACCGGATATATCAGCGAGGTTCCCGCCGAAGCTCACGGAGTCGCTTAATCGATTAACAATGCTGCACCTCTCTAAACACCGAAGCTTTTAGAGGGGGACGGGTATACACGGCGGAGACGCCGAAATTCTTATCTTTTTCTCTTGTCATTTGTATAAAAATAGTACATAGTAGGCCGTAATACGGCTATTTTATCAGCATCATTGTCAAAAAAACGGGTAAAAGAGAGGAGCGTGTATGCGTAAACTTTGTACTATTCTAACAGGAATATTTTTAACTCTTTTATTTACAAACTGTCAGCCGTTTAAAGACAATATAGAAGACTATTTAAGTTATTGGTCGGCGGAGGTGATCGCTACGGACTACCGCATCAATCCGTCGTATTCAACGAATGCTGCCGGTGCATTGTGTGTACCGTCCATTGCTGCTAATGGATCCGATACCGATGTAACGGTTACGGTTAAACTGCACAATCCTAAAAACTTTAACCTCAAGACGCCGTCCTCCTCCACCGATGCAGGAAAGGTTATCCGCTTTCCCGGGCTTTCGCCGCAGCCGGAGTACGGCAATGCAAACGACTATATCTTAACGCAAACGGCACTCGATACGCTTACCCTCACGTATAAAAGCAGCTTTTTAAAAAAGTATGAATGGGGCACCGGAGATATCAGTCCCGAAATTACCTTTCTCACTGCCGATAACGACAGAGTATTCCGTCAGAAGTTCCGCCTAAACCTCAAGGCTGACACTGCCCCTGCTTTGGAGTACAAAGGTATCGGGAAAACACTGGTAGACGGCGAACGGTACTATGTGCTCATATTCCAAGCGAAGGGCATGGATGCTATGATAGGTACGGAGTATGTACACAGAGACATTAAAAAGCTGCACATTACAAAAGAAGGCGGAGCAAGCGCTGTTTACACCATTCAAAATATTAATTTTAGCTCCCAAACATTCAGCTGGAGCCTCGGTGATCCGTTTTTAAATACTGCAGATGACTTAGTGATTGGTGACTATGTGGGCTCCAAGCCTCCCTTTCCGGCGGCTACGGATAAATGGCTTATATACTATAAAACGGATATCGAAATATCTCCTTCGTCCGCGGCAAAAACATACACCGCACAGCCCAGTGATGCGGCGGGGCTTCGTTCAAACGAGGTTGAATGCAGTACCGTTAAAAGGAAAGTCGGATTTATAGACCTTGTCGTAACAAATCCATCCTCGTATATCCACCAATCCGGAGAAACCGGCGAACAGACTCATCCGTATAGCATAAGATGTGATGAAAACGGTGCAATACTCCAAGCAACATGCAATACGCCGCCCGGCGTTACTATTTCGTACACGGTTTACGACATAACAAGCAGTACGGCGGTACAAACAAGCAAGGGGTCGGGTGCTTCGCCGCGTACGGGGATACGGCTTATCGCGCCCGGCACTGTTGGGCATACAAAGCAGTATAAAGTTGTTCTTAAAGCAACGGCACCGGGATTTACCGAAGACACCCGTGATGTGTACTACACACTGATCCGTGCAGGAGACGTAACTATAGATGCTAGTACACTCAATGCGAATGAAAAATGGAAAAAACTGAGAGAGGCTGTTGAAAACGCTACCGCAGGCGACATTATCACTATAAATGGAGAAATTAAGGCAACGTCTGTCGGCTCAGGTCCAGATGCAAACTGGGGCAAAATTACCATCAATAAAGACCTCACGATACGGGGCAAAAGCGGCAAGTATACCGACATTCTGAACGCAGATACGGCTACAACCGGCAAAATACACCGTATTTTCGCCGTGCAAAGCGGTGCAACGCTTACCCTAAGCGGCTTGACGCTCAAAGGCGGTACAGCTGTCGCAGGTGCAAACGGCGGTGCCATTTTTGTTGCGAGCGGTAGTAAGGTAAAGCTTTCACACTGCACGATTGAGGGCTGTAAAGCGAACTCCAGCGGAGGTGGCGGTGCCATTGGAAGTCAGGGAACCGTTACGACAGAGCATACTACTATCTCATCCTGCAGCGCTAAAAACGGCGGCGGTATTTATGCAAGAAATTCTATTGTTTCTCTCTCTGATTCAACAATCGTAAACTGTACCGCGATAGGATCTGATAAACAAGGCGGAGCTGTCTATATTGAAAACAGTACTTTTACAATAAAAGGCGGTACTAGCATAACGCCCTCATCAGGCTCTGATGAAAATGTTAAAGGTAAAAACGACGTGTATCTTAAAAACAGTCAAACAATTACCATTGACGGCAACCTGACGGGAACAAGCCCGATAGCACGCATAACGCCTGAAAACTACACTGACGGTGCCATTGTGGTACAAGGGACATCATCTTTTACACTTCCTTCAGGCTACGCTCAAAAATTCGTTATTACGCCATCTACTAATACTGATGAAAGCTGGGCTCTCGATGACTCCACCAATAATCAGCTCAAATTAAAAGATTACGGTGTATTCACTATTGCAGCTACACTAAGTTTAGCTGGAGACAAGATTACACTTTCATGGAAGAATAACGAATCGAGCAAAACCGAAACAATAACAAACCAGCCGTATCGTCTTATGCTGAGTCCGTATATTACCGACATAAAACTAGAGGCGGAATGCTCGTCAAGCACATTCCTAAAGAAATGGACACTGATAGGAGGAGGTACGCCGCCGCCCGGCTATACCGTAGAATATCCGAATAGTACAAGTGTGAAGGGAAAAACCATTACAGCAGTATTTGCCGGTCGCAGTTCTCTTCCTGCAGGCTTGAACCTTTCTTCCGACGGAAAAACGATAGAAAAATATACCGGCACAGAGTCTATTATTAATTTTAATGATCGCGGTCTCGGTTGCGTTGAAGAAATCGCAGCAAATGCTTTTAGAAATGAAAGCGGCGGCAGTTTCATCGATAATACTACGATACAAGAAGTTGTATTGCCGAATGGTTTAAAAAAGCTCGGCTCGTATGCTTTTTTTGACTGTACAGCGCTAAAGAAAGTTACCATCCCAAGCGGTTTTACCGGAGATATTAACGAAGTCTTTCCAGGCTGTACTGCCTTAGAAAAATATGTGATCGCTGCCGGCAATCCTCGCTACTGTCTTTCAACTCAGAAACACCTGTGTTCGAAGAAAGAGACCGCTCCCGGCAGTTATGCTCCGAATGACTTAACGCTTGTTTCGGTGGTATTCAAACCGTCAACTCATCCTATTCTAAACATTACGGATAGCAGAATAAAAGAGATTAAAAATATGGCTGCAGAGTTTCATACCTTTACCAAGATACAAATCTCCGGCCTAACAGCTCTTTCAAAAATATACCAGTATGCTTTTTTTAAGTCTGGAGGAGGTGGATATGAAGTTACCATTAATACATCTACACCGCCTGCGCTGCCTGAAGACCCGTCTTCAGTATTTGTCGGTGCAACCAAAATAAAGGTTCCTTCCGGTTCCGTTAATGCGTATAAAGCTGCATGGACTAATTATGCCGGTATAATAGAATAGAGGGATACTAAACCGGCGGTTTGAGGTTGTTCTTAAATATACGCAGCCGTAAATCAACATACCCCGACGCAGAGCGCCGAAGTATGTTGATTCATACCGATGAATGCGTGATGTAAGGGATTTTTTAAAAATTGACATTTTCAAAAAATCCCTGTATCATTTTTTTATGAGCATCAACGTGTATTCTCTGGGAGCCGCAGAGGAAGTAACCGGTTCAAAGCACATTCTCGATGTCGATGGGTATTTGTATCTTTTTGACTGTGGGGCTTTCCAAGGGAAACGAGCGGAAGCCGATAAAAAAAACCGCGACTTTAATGTCCCGGCCGATAAATTAACTGCCGTTGTTCTTACCCACGGGCACTATGATCACTGTGGGCTTTTGCCGCTGTTGGGTATACACGGGTTTACCGGCAATATCTATGCGACGCCCGCCTCACGGGATATCGCTAACCTCGTACTGATGGATTCCGCTCGCATACAGGCGCGGGATGCCGAATATTTACAAAAACAGGCAATCAAAAAACACGAAAAATTCGACTGGAAACCACTTTTTACCGAAGACGACGTTGTGCAAACTATCAATCAATTTGTAACGGTTTCGTATCATCGTCCGGTATGGATTGGGCCGAATGTTCAGCTTGAATTTTACGACGCAGGGCATATTCTCGGTTCCGCAATAGCCTTTATCACGGCAAAAGATTCTGCCGGTAAGACGGTAAGAATTGCCTTTACCGGAGATCTCGGCAGAAAGAATAAATCGATTATCCGCGACCCCGATATTATCCCTGCTGCCGATTATATTATGATAGAAAGTACGTACGGAAATCGCCGGCATGAGGATATTCACAATGCGATGGAGATGCTGGAGCATGCGGTAAATGATGCGGTAAAGATGCGCGGTAAGATTATCATCCCTGCTTTTGCCGTTGAGCGGACGCAGGAACTCATCTATTATTTTCACCTGCTGACCGATCAAAAAAAGATTCCGCAAATTCCCATCTATGTCGATTCGCCGATGGCGGTAAACGCCACTACAATTTTTCAAGTGCATCCCGAATGCTTCGATCATGAAACACAGGAAGCCTTTGTCAAACACCATAAAAATCCGTTCGGCTTTAATGCACTCAAGTTTATTACGAGTGTCGATGAATCCAAGGCGCTGAACGCAATGGAAGAACCGATGGTGATTATCAGTGCGGACGGCATGTGTGAATTCGGCCGCGTTACCCATCACCTTGCAAATAATATTTCAAAGCCATCGACAAAAATTATGTTGGTCGGCTATATGGCGGAAAATACGCTTGGCAGACGTCTGATGAATCGCGAACCGGAGGTAAAGATATTCGGAGAGTGGCATCAGGTTCGTGCCGAAATCCTCCAGATTAATGCGTTTAGCGCTCATGCCGATTATGTCGAAATCGGCGAATGGCTCGACAGTCTCGATACCGGAAGCTTGAAAAAGCTGCTGATGGTTCACGGTGAACCGGATGCGCAGAGCTTTTTGCAGGCATACTTACAGGAACATCGCTATGAATCGCATATTATGCGGTACGGCGATGTAATCGAGTTATAGCGATGCAGATTATTACCGGTTTTCATGCGATTGAAGAATTATTGCGCTCGGTTGAAGCGCAGTTGGAGAAAAAAAATTCCGCAACAAAAAGCTCCGCAACAAAGGAAACCGATACGGAGAAAACGATTGGCGGCGGAAAGGCTGTTGCCAACGGAAAAGCTGCTGTCAGTGGTAAGACTGTTGGCGACGGAAGGGCTGCTACCGGTGGAAAGGCAGCCGGACTGCGGCTTAAGATCCTTTACGCCAAGCAGGGGCCGCGCGTAAAAAAGATACTCGCGCAGGCGGAAAAACTTTCAATTACGATAGAGCAGCGGACTGACGCCGAGCTTGACAAATTGACGGCATCCCTGCCGGAATACCTGCAAAATCACCGCGGGATTATCCTGATCGATGAACGTCCGCAGGAACAGGCACCGAAGCTTTCCGCCGATGCGCTGCTCGCTGCGCTTGCTTCCCGCGAAAAAGCCTTTGTCGTTGTCCTTGATTCAATTACCGACCCTCACAATACCGGCGCCATTATCCGCAGCGCCGATCAATTCGCCGTTGACGCCGTTGTGCTCCCCGAACGGAGATCCGCCGGAGACTTCCAGACTGTCAGTAAAATCAGCGCGGGGGCGGCGGCGTGGGTTCCGCTTTTATACACGGCGAATTTGGTTCGGACGGTGGAAGAACTCAAGCGCAACGGCTTTTGGGTATTCGGCGCTGACGCCCAAGGGGAGCCGCTCCCGCACACCAAGTTCCCCGACAAAACAATACTGATTATGGGCAGCGAAGGGTCGGGCATCAGCCGCTTGCTAAAAGCCTCCTGCGATTCCTTTACGGCAATCCCCACCTCCGGCAAGCTCGACAGTTTGAATGTTTCGGTCGCCGCCGGTATTCTGATGTATGAGGTACGCCGGCAGCAAAACGGGTAGGGGGAGGCAGGGTAAACGCATCAGACCGTTTTTTACCACCCCCACGGAAAAATTGAAACTATTCGACCAGAGTTGAACCTCTTCGCGGTTATTCCCGCCGGAGTTCGGCAAGTGCGGAGCAGAAGAGGGTACCGGCTTGTGCTACATTCAGGCTTTCGATTGCTCCGCTGCCGCTGATTTTAACCAGCACATCGCAGAGTTTTTTTGCTTCGGCAGAAATTCCATGCTCTTCGTTCCCAAGTACCACTACAACCGCCTCGTCCGGTTGCACCACTGACGGAATATCTTTTAGGCTGCGGTATGCCCGATGATCCGCCCCTATCCGCACCAAATACCCGCTGCACATCTTTAAAAAATGTTCGGCGGATGCAGTTGTATGCAGGGCGATAAACTCCATACCCCCTTGCGCAATCCGGTAGGCGCTCGGTGTCAGCTGTGCCTGTGCGTCTTCTCCGCTTATCACAATATGTTCGACGCCGAAAAAGGCTGCACTGCGGATCACCGCCCCAAGGTTGTTTGCATTACCGATACGGTCGCATAGTAACACCGCAGCTTTTTCGGTTTCCCACCGTTTAATCTGTTCCGGTGTTACGGCTGCAATGCGGGGTTCTTCAATCATAGCGACAACGCCCTGATGGTGAACGGAGCCGCAGAGTTTTTCCAATTCCGCATCCGACTGCACGAGCCGATAGAGCCGTTTCCGCTGAGCGAGGTATTTACAAAGGGCGCCGAATGTCTTTGCCCTGCTTCCGGCAAAAAAAAGTCGTGAAATTTTTTCGGGATGTTCGGCGGCGAGCGCTTTTACTGCTTCAAAACCGCACACCGCCAATTCTTTTTGATGTGATTCGTTCATACTGTAAATTAAAAAAACGAGGGCAACCGCTTAAAATATTTCTGGCGCGATTGCCCTATAGTATTCGGGTTCCGGATGCCCTTCCGGTTTTTACCTTGAAGCCTTCTTACGCAGGAGCTTGCGCCCTTCGTTTTCTGCCTTTTCCAATTCCGCCTGCGCAATTGACAGGAGTGCGATCGGCACCGAATAAGACGAACAGGAGACATAATTCAACCCGGCCTTCATACAGAAAGGAATATTTTCGGGGCGGGCGCCCTGTTCACCGCAGAGACCGAGTTTAATATCGGGACGGGTAAGCTTGCCGCGTTCAATCGCAATACTGATAAGCTCCCGCACACACGGATCCAAAATCGCAAAGGGATTCCCGTTGATTAAGTCGTATAACGTATAATCCGGCATAAAGCTGTTAAAGTCGTCGCGGGAAAGGCCGAGTGTTGTTTGAGTAAGGTCATTGGTGCCAAATGAGAAGAACTCTGCATAGCGGGCAATTTCTCCCGCCGATAACGCTGCAACCGGCAATTCAATCATCGTGCCGATTTTGAAATCTATCGGTTGTGCTTTAAACTGGGTGCGTATTTCCTGTTCAATTGTACGGATACCAAGATAAGTATGCCCTTCGATCTTCTTTCCATAAGCGATTTGTTTGAGCTCACGGAAGTTCATCACAATCGGAACCATGATTTCGACATGGGTCTCGACACCTTCCTTTTGCAGCTTATAGGCCGCTTCGAAAATGGCACGGACTTGCATTGCGTAAATTTCAGGATATGAGATTGCAATACGGCAGCCGCGGTGCCCTAACATGGGATTTACTTCTGCGCGGAGTGCAATCGCTTCGGATAAAGCCTTTTTACTGACGGTTTTCTTCTTGTCTGCTTTGAGATACTCGATAAATCCATCCAGTTCTGTGTCATTATGCGGTAAAAATTCGTGTAGCGGAGCATCCAGGAGACGGATAGTAACTTCGCGTCCGTTCATCACCTTGAAAATACCATAAAAGTCTTCCATTTGAACTTTTTGAAGCTTGTTTAAAACTTTAATGCGCTCTTCCGTCGTTTCAGCAAGGATCATCTCTCTAAACGTATTGATACGTTTTGCCTCAAAGAACATATGTTCTGTCCGACATAGTCCGATGCCTTCCGCTCCGAAGCTAATTGCAAGTGTAGCATCGCGGGGACTGTCGGCATTAGCGCGGACATGGAAATTTTGGATAAATGAGCGGGTAAGATCAATAAAATCAAGTAAGCCGGACGTTTTAGGATCAGGTTCGATTAGTTCTGCAGCACCGAAGTATACGGTCGATTCGCCGTAATAGGGTACTTGAAGCGTAATATAATCCCCTTCTTTAATAGTAATACCATTAATAATAGCTTTATTCGCCATAATTTTCATATCCGGACGGACTAATGAAATTTTTCCGTATTGACGTGAAACAACGGAAGCATGTGCCGAATATCCGCCTTCATTCGATAAAACGCCGGTAGAAACTTCAATAGCCTTTACGTCACCCGCATAGCTGGCAGGTACACAGAGAATACATCGAGTATCGGCACTCTGCAAACGTGCAATACGCTGTGCTTCAATTAGCGAATCGGCACTGAAATATACACGTCCGACCGCAGCTCCCGGGGCGCCTGCAATACCGCCCTTTGAAGATTGGAGATTTTTGACGCTCGACATGTTGATAACCGGATGTAGTATTTCGTTTAGCTGACCGGGTTTGACATTCTTTACGACATATTCTGCATCAACAATTCCGCGATTGTGTAAATCGAGCAGAAAGTGTACCAATGCAATCGTGCTTTTTGCTTCAACGGCTCTTTGTTCGATAAGCCACAGTTTTCCTGCTTCGATCGTAAAACGGATTTCGCGGACATCTTTGCTGTGATCTTCGAGCCGCCATGCAATCGCTTCCAATTGCTCAAGATATGCCGGCTTTATATCGTTGATGTCCTTTCCGACGGCGTCGACTTCATCGAATTTTTCTTGGAAGAACATTCCCTGTAATTTCTTTTCGCCGGTAACGATATTGCGGCTAAAGAATCTGCCTGAGAAAGATTCTTTGTCATAATTACCATACACCAATGGCTGAATCAATAACGCAACATCATTTTCATTGTCGGATTCGAGACTAAGCAGTGTGCTGATAAGCTGGATGGTTTGATTCAGCTGTACTTCTGCTGTGCTAAAAAATTCCTGCGGCAGGTATGGCTGGTACTTATCCATAACGGCAGCCCCGGATTCAACACGTTTTTCTTTTTTTAGTTCATTTCCTATTTTCTCCAGCTGCTCTTTATAGAGTGCTAGTTTTGCCCCATCCTCTTGTAATTCTGCAATTTTATGTAGGATTGAAAAGATTCCGCGCAGCAAGAACAGTACTTCGTGACTCGCAAAATCTTTTCCGACTTTTTCTTCAAAACCGCCGATTGTTGTCTTTGCTAATCCGAAGTTATGGAGCGTCGGATAGTTGGCAATAACGAGATTTGAAGAAATAACGAGTTTTAATAAAAGGGGATTTTCCGGATCGCCGAATTCTTTCCTTACCGCTTCACCCATTTTTTTTAAGAACGGTCGTAGTGTCGATAATACGTTCGCCTGTTGTAACGTTTGTGTAATGGTTGCATCCATAACAAGACCCGGTACGATAGGCAATCCAAGTTCCGAAAATTCATTCAGTTGGCGCCCGCGAATACCGAGGAGCGTTTTGTCAATATTACTTTTAAGTGTTTCTTTATTACTGAAAAAATGGATCGATTTAGACATATTCATAATAGACTCCTAGAAAAGGTTAAGAACGGTACTGGGTGAACCGCGCAAAAATGCTTCAAAACGCGGACTTGCGCCTTCTGCAAAATATTTTGACAATTTTGACAAGTCTTTAATCTCTTCGCCTGAAACGGCAAATTGGATACTACTGCCGTGTTTTACTTTTCCCCACTTAAACAGCGTATTGATATCGACAATCTGTTCGCCATCATAGAATACGATAACTCTATTATGCGGATAGCGTGCATTGTAGCTACGGATAATTCGCTTCCATGCTTCAACGTTCCCGTTATGAAACAGCTCGTTGGTAACAACAACCGAAATTTGTTGAGAAATTCTGGTTTTTCCTGATGGTACTTGTATTTGAGCGGAGGCTGCCGCTTGTTTTGCCTGTGCAATGTTTTTTGTCGTAGACTTTACTTTTGCAGTCGCCGAATCTTTTACCGTTTTTCGTTTTTGCCCTTTTGCCTGCTGTTTTTTTGCTTTAGGTGCAGTGAATACGAACGGACCGTTCAGAAGTTTTGTAGGGACTGACGGCTTTATACCGCTTAAAAGATCAAAAAATGCATTAAATACCATTTCTGCAACAGAATCTTCTATTCTACCTTTATCTTGCTTCCCGACGTAAATATTTAAGAGCTCATTTTTTTTCAACATTTCAAAGAGGGAAACATTTGCCGGATTCTTAGGGTTTATCACCAAAAAGCCTAAGTCAGGGTGATGGTAACCGATTACAACATCAACGCCTTTCCATTTTGCCATTTCTGTGATGATAGTTGTAGGTGTTGTAGTGATTTCTCGAATGTTTTTAGATATCGACTTATATCCCCACATATCGAGTAGTATAACAGATAAAAACGCCGGAATTTCTTCATTTATTAATTCTTTGTTTTCAAGTAATATACCAATTTCATCGGCAATATTTTTTTTAACATTGCTGGCATCCAGAAGCGATAAGGCATTCTGAATATGTGTTACAGAGGCATTAAAACCCTGCTTTGTAGCAAGCGGTACATAAAATCCTAATGAATCGAGCATTCACTTCTCCTTTGCGTAGCAAGGATGATTTAGAAGTATTATCAAAAACTTTCCTTGCATTTACTTTTAGACTTGCGGGAAACAATTCCTTGAGAGGTATTTAAACGACGCGGAATCCAAGTTCCCCCCTATGCATAAAAGCCCTCCGAAACGGGTGTTTCAGGGGGCTTTTATACTATAATCTTAACTTATTGCCATACGGTAAGCTTTACAGAGTTCTTACACCGGATTTGCGTCCCCGGCGTCCTTTACTTGCCGTACTATCAACAGCACCCGCTTTCTTTGTTTTGGATGCCCCTCTGCGGCTGCGAGTTGCGGCCGGTGTTCTGCTAACGGTTTCTGCGGCAGGCGCTTCCAAACTCGGAGTATTGTTCAGTGCATCCATAAATTGGGCGCGTCCATTCGGGGTTATCGCAGCAGGTTCATCATCTCCGCCTGAGCTGAATGTCTGTGCAATATCCGCACGGACCGTTGAGCGGCGGCGGCTGAATGAAGCAAATGCCTGATCCATAAAGCCTTTGGAAACGCCATGGAGGAATTCGTTTAAGACGTTTGCCATACCGTCAAGGGTTGCCTTCTTGCGTTTGATGGAAGTGATGTCTACATCCAGCAAGAGACCCGGCTGCATATGGAACGGGTTGATGAGGTAGTCGAACTTGTTGAATTCAGCCTCGAGGAAGGCGAGCCGTTCTTCCATAACACGGCGTTCAACAGGGTACTGATAGTCGTACATTTTCTTGAGCCGTTCACGCATGATTACAAGCTTCTTGCGCATCTTGTCTTTTTCGTAGACAAACGTGCGGTTCATTTTTTCAACTTCCGTTTCGGCTGCATTGACAAACGAAATTTCGTCCCAGACTTTTGCGATATCCTTGTAGGCGGGTTCACCCTTCGGAATTTTGTATTTTTTCTGGATGTGCTTTTCGTAGATTTTTGCCAAATCGCCGAAATCGGTGATACGTACCATGAACTTCGATTTGTCATATTGGGTCTGTAATACGTCCCATAGGTGCTCGACTTCAGTTTCGAATGAACGGATCATGACCTCATACGCTTTGCGCTCTTCAAGCAGCTGGGCATTGTCGTAGTAGCGTAGACGAATCTGGTAGCGTTCATCAGGAAGGTTTGCAACGTTCGTATCGTCATATTCGCGCAACAGCAGCTCGCGAGCATTTTTTAAGTTTTCAATGTACTGGTACCCCATTTTAGAGGTATCGAGAATTGAAGTTAACGAGTTGATTGCCGTATTGAAGCCGCGGTTACGGATGTTTTCGATATCGATGATGTGCTTGATATTCTCACGGATATTGAGTTGATCGAAGGTCTCCGGATCGATTTCTGCTCTTAAGTTTGCAATGCGTTCCATCAATTCCTTTGAAACTACCGAATAGCGTTTGCTTTCGGGGTTTTCAACGTCATCATCGGTAACATCGAGAACTTTTCCCATCTTCTTGAAGATGATTTCGCTGTCGGTCATTTCTTCTTTGCCTTCATCGATAAGCTCATCTTTTAATACTTCGATTTCTTTATCGATAAGGTTCATCAGATGGTTGGAGAGCAAATCTTTGATTAAGTATTCAACCGTTGCCTGATATTGGAAAATAGGGCTGATAAGTTCGGTGTCGAGGATATTGACTGAAAGTTTTACATCCGTTACCGTTTTGGGCTTAACGATGTTGTCTTTGAACGCACACTTTACAATCGAGTAAGCGTTCTCACCGCGAACAAAAGCACCGACGTCGGTTTTCTGGCGCAGAAGTGAATTGGTCAACGTTTCGAGATCATTGATTCCGCGCTGTACGTGTCCTTGCAGGTGTCCGTACATATTAACGATCGATTTTTCGATTTCACCGGTATTGAACTTATCGGCACCGCCGACTTCATCCAGCAGAGTTGCAATCTCTTTCGGAGTGTAGCGGTTCAGAACTTTCATTTCTTCCCTATCGATAAATCCACGGACTTTTTTGAGCATTTCGTCTTCTGCGGTTACCATATAGCGATTGAACATATTCTGATAGTTCTGGTTAAAGTAGTTGTACAACTTTTCTTTTAAACCACCCATTACATCCAATCTTTCCAGAACATCTTTGGGTAATTTCGTTGATAAGTGGTGCAATACTTTATTGGTCTCTTCTTCGATCAGCTGATTCACTTCTTTTTGCTGATCGCGATAATCCTGCGCCAACGAATTCCTTGAACCGACAGCACTGGGCTTTTCGGGATGGAATACATTTGGACTTTGAGGTAAATCTAAACTTGCCATCTTACTGTCTCCTTATTGCAGTAGATTTATATCCGTAACGGATATATCAATACGGTTTTTATTATAAGGCTATTTTGCAAAATGTAAAGCCACTTGCCCCCTTTTTACTTTCTTTTTTTTATAATATTATGAATTATATCTAAAAACACGGTCTGTTTTTGGAAGTTTGTTATACAATATCTGTAATTAAGGGAGTTATTATGTTGAAAATCAAATCTATTCTCTTTATCATTTCTTTTTTTATTATTTCTTTTACAGCATTTGCCGGCGAAAGAACTATTCCCGTTGATGTTTTTTTGATGATTGATAAATCACAATCAATGAATGAACCCGGGAAATTCGACAGTTTGCATAAATGGGTACGCGATACGCTCGTTACCGAAATGCTGATACCTGAGGATTGGATTACCGTCTGGGAATTTTATGAAAAACCGTATGAGCTGCAAACATTAGTTATTAAGAATGAAAACGATCGTAATTCATTGATAAAAACAATCGACAATATTACCCCCAACGGTGCGTTTACCGATATCGGGCGTGCTCTTGATGCAATTCAAGATTCTTTGAATAAACGAGGAAAAAATAATCGGTATAAAATTTTATTATTAGTAACGGATCTTGAACAAGATGCTCCGTGGACATCAAAATACCGTGGAAAACAGGAATCGTTTAAAAGTCCGTATCTTGCAGAAGCGCGCATTATCAAACACGATAATTGGTACGAAATAACACTCGATATGGATATTCAGGATAAGGTCGTTAAAACGACAAAAGATCTCTATACAAATATTATTGATAATAGGGGCGTTCCTCGTAGTAACGATGATCAAAATAAAGTGCTTATTACCGAAGAAAAAAAATAAACCGAGGAATTTTAAAGTAAGGCGTTTTAAATATGAAGAAATTGTTTTATATGCTTTGTATTGTGGTGATCATCGTTATTATCGGAATATTGGCTTATCAGCGTATCGTTCACCAACGGACTCAGGTGATACCACAGAATGCTCAAACAATTATTCCTACTGCGCCGCAATTGCAGCAGCAAGAGGTTTCAAGTTCGGAAGTAATACCTGAAAATATACAATCGGGTATTACGCTGCTCAGTGATGAGGTTCTTGTCGAAGATATACAAGCGGATTTGAATGGTGATAATAAGGAAGATAAAATTATTGCAGCCAAAAAATTATCCGATCAATTCATCTATCTTTTCATATTTTTACAGGATAGTGAAGCGCAAACTTTTACAAGAGCCGTAGAAATAAAAACGGAAGCAACACATGCAAAAACGCTCTCTGTTTATACATTAATGGTACAAGAATATACGTATCCCGTTATAGTATATAATGGAATGAATGCCGATAGTATGCAGGTTTTCGGTATGTATAGGTTGGGGATAGATGAGGATAAAATAATCAGTATCTATTCTTTAGCCGACATACAAGCGGACGGTCAAATTATACTGAAAAACGAACAGGATAATTCGATCTCCGATTATACGATATCTGCATATTATTCCGATAAAGATGCTCCAAATACACTTAACCAAATAGAAAAGCAATATACATGGAATGCAAAAAAAGAATTTTTTGTGCAAACAAAAGAAACAAAAATTCCCGGAAAAAAAATTGAAAGTCAATTTCTTCAAAAATTTCAAACGGGGGATAGTAATTCTTTTCAAGAATTTCTTGACGGATTATGGTATCAACCAAGTGCAAAAAGAGATCAAAACCGGAGTATCTTTTTTAACCGGTCCGAAAACGAAATTATTTTTTCTGTCAATAATATTCAGGAACTCTTTACTATCGATTCTATAACACCGCGCAGATTCGGTATTTATTTTTCTACAAAAAATGCTTCTATTTCGAGTATTCATCGGCGCATCAGTATTGAATTACTTGGAATTGACGAAGTGCATATAAGAGTCATTGATGATATTGCGCGTTTAAAAATCGGCGTCGCATCAAACTGGGACGGATCATACCGAAAAATAAGTAATACTGTTCGCGAAGTACAAAGCAGTATCACGTTTGACAATATAAAAAAAATATTGACTGCAGATGAAAAAATATGGACAAGTGCAGAAGGATATTCTTTATATTTTTCGGATAATTCATATCGGTTCTTGCAAGATACGGCGGAGAATTCGGGATGGTATACGATTTTACAGATAAAAGGCAATACTGTTTTACAGCTTAAAGATACCGAAAATAATGAACGTTTTTTTAATCTTATACTTGATAATGCCGGTAAACGATTAAGCTTAATAGAAGTTTCCGTTACATTGAGCGGCATTATACCGATTGGAAGTTCGCCGCTTATATTTAAATAAACCTTTGTTGAAATATACCATAACATAAACATATCCGCGAAGCAAAGTGTATAAAAAAACTTCGCCTCGCGGAATACCGCGACTTAACTTTGACTGTTATGGCTGCGGATGTTTTTGATTTTATCGTTTTACAATAACGGCCGTTCCTTGCCCCCCTCCGATGCATAAAGAAGCAAGTCCGATCTTTTTATCCGTTTTGATCATTTCGTGGAGAAGAGTTACTAAAATGCGGTTACCCGAAGCACCAACCGGATGGCCGAGCGCAATAGCGCCGCCGTTGACGTTCGTTCGCTTTAACAGTGCATCGCGATCGACTCCATGCTCGCGTACCAGTTCATGGATAACGCCTAAAGACTGAGCGGCAAATGCTTCGTTCAATTCAATCAGTTCCATATCGGAGAGTTTCAGCGATGCATAGTTTAATGCATTACGGATTGCCGGAACGGGACCTAATCCCATTACGAGCGGGTCGACACCGCCTTGCCCGATGCCGATAATTTCCGCAATAGGTTTGAGGTTATATTTCTTTACGGCTGCTTCACTTGCAACCAGCACAAAGGAAGCCCCATCATTTATGCCCGATGCATTGCCTGCTGTAACAGTACCGTCGCTTTTAAAAGCAGGTTTCAGCTTGGCAAGTTTTTCGAGGTCGGTGGTACGATTGGGATATTCGTCGGTATCGAAAACAGTATCGCCTTTTTTTGAATGGATAGTAATCGGAACGATTTCGTTTTTAAATTTACCTGCATCGATAGCGGCAATCGCTTTTTGCTGGGAGGCGAATGCAAATCCATCCTGCTGCGCTCTGGTAATATTAAATTTTGCGGCGATATTTTCAGCCGTAATTCCCATGTGGATATTTGCACGGGCATCCGTTAAGGCGTCATAAATCATGTGATCGACCGCCTGCCAGTTTCCCATCTTATTTCCGCTGCGGGTATTTGCGGGTACGAGATACGGTGCGAGTGACATCGATTCTACGCCGCCTGCAAGAACAATGTCGTTAAAACCTGCTTGGATGGACATCACTGCTTCCATAACGGATCGCAAACCGGATCCGCATACCATGTTGACTGAGTGAGCACACACCGTTTCGGGAATGCCGGCTTCCAATGCGATGGTTCGGGCGATATTTTGACCGAGTCCGGCGCCGAGTACGTTACCGCAAATAAGCTCCGAAACTTGGTCGGGCTTTACCTTTGCCTCTTCCAGCACCGCTTTTACTACCGTTGAACCCATGTCCTTAGGCGGAACGGTAGACAGGCCTCCGAGAAACTTACCGATAGCAGTGCGCTTTGCACTGATGATGTACGATTTTGATACAGCCATTTTTGACCTCCTAGAAATACGGGAATATGTTCACGTTAAAGAAAATTTCTAAAAACTTCGATCTATGAAGTAATTTAGAGATATCCTTTAATCAAGATTCCCCTACGGTTTCTATCATATCACGCTTAAAACAATCTGACTATATTAGGCGATCGGGGGAAATGCATCAAGCAGTTTTTTATCAGGTTGCAGAATAATTGGAAATGAGATTTTCTTGCATTACGATTTTTCCTTTGATATAATTCGGAACAATTTAGAACGAACTTCTAAAATACACACTGTAAGGAATTCCCTCAATGGAAACACTCAGTCTGCGTCCGCACCATCTGTTATGTACTCGTGCATTTAAAGGCAACGGCTATTCTCCTGTATTTGTCGAAAATATGCAGCATGTTATCGATTTGTTAAAAAACGGCTGCTATATTACCTTAGTGACAGGCGTTGATGCCATTTGCGACCCATGTCCCGAAAGAGTCGGAAATCACTGCCGCTCGGAAGTAAAAGTAACGGGCTTTGATGAGGCTGTCCTATCGCAGCTTGGATTGGAAAGAAAAAACTATGCTTATACCGAAATAGAAGAGATACTTACAGCCCGATTAACCGAATCCGTATACGAGTGCATTTGCCGCGGCTGTGAATGGAAGCAAACCGGCATCTGCTGCTATGTCGATGTAAAACGCTCTTTATTCACAAAATAAAATAAGAGGTCGTGCCAGTCGAGCATTTATTTCAGCCGCGGCACGGATGCCGCTGGTTATATCAGAAGCGATGTTTCGACAACGTCGAAACTCGCAGCCAAAAGTGTACAAGGATGTACACTTTTGGCGTAGATGCGCCGTATATTTTCAAAAGATTGACTGATTTTGTCCCGAACACTATAATAGCCGGATATGAAACGAAAATTGATAACTTCAGCTCTCCCTTATGTGAATAATATCCCGCACCTCGGGAATTTAATCCAAGTTTTGTCCGCCGATGTCTTTGCACGTTTTTGCAGACTCCGCGGATATACAAGCTTATATGTATGCGGTACCGACGAATACGGTACGGCGACCGAAACAAAAGCCCTCGAAGAAGGGAAAACGCCGCGCGAATTGTGCGACTACTACCATGCGATCCACCGCGATATTTATCATTGGTTTAATATTGCGTTTGACTACTTCGGACGCACCTCCACACCTCAGCAGACCGAAATCGTGCAGGGGCTTTTTAAAGATATTGATAAAAACGGTTTTATAAAAGAACATGCCATAGAACAGCTCTACTGTGCACACTGTAACCGCTTTTTGGCAGACCGTTATGTACGTGGTACCTGTCCCCACTGCGGTTACGAAGATGCGCGCGGCGATCAGTGTGAAGCCTGCGGCAAGCTGCTGGAACCGACCGAGCTGAAAGCTCCCCGCTGTTCAACCTGCGGTGCTACTCCGGAGCCGCGCAGTACCAAGCACCTCTACATCGATTTGCCGGGCATCGTGCCGCAGTATGAACCGTGGATGCAAAAGGCAAGCGTAGAAGGGCAGTGGAGCAACAATGCCGTGCAGATGACCAAAGGCTGGCTGCGCGACGGTTTACAGGAACGCGCTATCACCCGCGACCTTAAATGGGGCATCCCCGTCCCGAAAGCGGGCTTTGAAGATAAGGTGTTCTACGTTTGGTTCGATGCCCCGATCGGGTATATCTCAATTACAAAATGCTTTACCGATTTAACCGGAGCCGATTGGAAAAACTGGTGGCTTGAGCAAAACGATATCGAGCTGTTCCAGTTCATCGGAAAAGACAATATCCCCTTCCATACGGTGATTTTTCCCAGCTCGCTCATTGCGTCGGGAAAGGATTGGGTAAAGCTCCATCATATTTCAAGCAGCGAGTACCTCAATTACGAGTCCGGCAAATTTTCAAAATCGAAGGGAATCGGCGTGTTCGGCTCCGATGCAAAGGATTCGGGAATTCCGGCGGATATGTGGCGTTTCTACATCTTCTATAACCGCCCTGAAAAGAACGATGCCCTGTTTACGTGGAAGGATTTTCAGGAGCGTGTAAACAGCGAGCTGGTCGGGAACCTGTGTAATCTGATAAACCGGACGCTCACCTTTGTGTCGCGCTATTATGACGGCGTTATCCCGCAGCGGGATGGGATGACTTCCGCCCGTGAAGATGTCCGCGCGGTTACGGAAGGCTTGCGCGCTGCAGCAAAGTACAGCATTGAAAAAATCACCGCACTGCTTGAAGAAGCGGAACTGCGCGATGCCTTCCACGAGCTGTTTGCACTTTCCTCCGTTGCCAACAAAGCGTTCCAAGACGGAGAGCCGTGGAAAAACCGCGAGGCTGATCCCGAAAAAGCGGAGGCGCTTCTCTTTGAACTGTGCTATTTAATCAAGGATTTGCTGATATTGATGCACCCGTATATGCCGGAATACGCCGATGCAGTTGCTTCGTTCTTAGGTATTAAGATATGGTCGGGCAATGTCTTTGACTGGGAACATCCCGTGCAGCCCCGTCCCGAAAATGTCCTTGCGTGGGACAATCTCTTAGAGCGGCGTGGTTTGGAGCGGGTACAAAAGCCTGCAATCATCTTTAAAACGCTGGAAAACGATGCGATTGCAGCGTATCGTGAACGCTATGCAGGAAGTCAGAAAGAACGTGCCGCGCAAGCCGGAAAACGGGCTGCGGGAAAGCAAGCAGGCGGAGAACAGGGCGGAAAAAAACAGCAGAATGCAGGAGGCAAAAATACCTCCGGAAATGCCGCTCAAAAATCGCCGGAAAAGCAGAAAGCCAAGCCGGATTGGGCGGATATTCCTCCCGAAAAGCTGTTTACCGATTATATTTCGTTAAAAACCGCGAAAATCATTTCTGTGGAAAAACATCCCGATGCGGATAAGCTCTTTGTGGAAACCATTGACGACGGCTCGGAAAGCGGGCGGATTATCCTTTCCGGCTTAGCGCCGTATTTTGCGCCGGAAGAGCTGGTTGGCGCCGATATTATCCTCGCAGAAAACTTAAAGCCGCGGAAAATGCGCGGTATTGAATCGAAGGGAATGCTCTTAGCGTCCCATTATACCGATGCGGACGGAACCGAGCGGGTTGAACTGGTTGGTATGCCCGGTGCGGCTGCCGGTACACCGGTAACACTGGAAGGTGCCGAAGCAGCTACGCCGCCGGTACAAAAACCGCAAGCCATCGATGCGGAACTGTTCTTTGCGGTGCCCTTTACGGTAGAAGATTTCCGCGTATGCGCCGCCGGAAAACAGCTGTTGGTAAACGGCAAACCGCTCGTAATGAAGCACGTTAAATCCGGGACGGTACAGTAAGCAGTAAGGGCGGGAAAGACAAAGATACTTTTTTCGGATGAAAGTGGTCTTTCCTGTCCTTCGCCCCTTTCTACCTTCAGAATATTCGGTGGTGTCTCAAAATCCGATTACTTTTTTGACATCCCCGCAAGTTTAAGATTAGAGCCGTTATCTTGTAACGCCTTAAATTGGAACATCTCAAATACGTCTACGGAAAACCTCTAAAAACCGATTCGTAATCCACGTTAGCGGATACGATAATTATTCCTTTTAGAACAAACCGATAGGCTTGCAGTTTTTAGAGGTCCCTTGTTCAATAAACCGGATAAATATGCCTGTGCAGTTCTTTATTGCTTTTGAACATCTTCACAGATATTTGCTTCCGTTTCGTTATCGAAGAAACGTGCTTTTTCCATATTAGGAACAAAGTGAAGCGATTCTCCGATGCCTGCTTCGACGGTATTGAATGTACGGGCGATGACCTGCTGGTTTTTTGAGGCCAGATAGAGGTGTGTTTCTGCTCCGAGCGGTTCTTTAACGGTTATCTTGAGTGTCATGCTATTTTTAGCGTTATCGCTTTCGGCAACAAGCTGTAAATCTTCCGGTCGAATACCGAAGAATACGTTTTTACCGATATACTTCTTTAAGTGTTTTTGCTGATCTTCGGTAGGTTGTAAGACGAAGGTACCTTCATCGATAGCAATGCTGCCATTTTTTTCTATTACTTTAACATTTAAGAAATTCATAGGCGGCGAACCGATAAATCCTGCTACGAATTTATTTACGGGATGATTGTAGAGGTAGAGCGGAGAGCCAATTTGCTGTACCTTTCCATCTTTCATAACAACGATTTTATCTCCCATTGTCATCGCTTCAACCTGATCATGCGTAACGTAGATCATTGTGGCTTTTAAACGGTTATGCAAGTCAGAAATTTCGGCGCGCATTTGGACGCGGAGCTTTGCATCGAGGTTGGAAAGCGGTTCGTCAAATAAGAATACTTTTGGGTTACGGACAATAGCACGTCCTACCGCAACACGCTGACGCTGCCCGCCCGAAAGAGCCTTAGGTTTACGGTCAAGAAGCTTTTCAATGTCGAGAATACGGGCAGCTTCATGCACGCGGCGTTCAATTTCTTGTTTATCAACTTTACGTATCTTCAATCCGAATGCCATATTGTCATAGACAGTCATGTGCGGATACAGTGCATAGTTTTGGAAAACCATTGCGATGTTGCGGTCTTTGGGTGGAATATCGTTCATACGTTCACCGTCTATGTACAGGTCACCTTCACTGATTTCTTCAAGCCCTGCTATCATGCGGAGTGTTGTCGATTTACCGCAGCCGGACGGTCCGACGAATACAACAAATTCTTGATCTTCAATAACGATATTGGCATTTTCTACTGCACGGACATTTCCATCGTAAATTTTGCCGATACCTTTCAATTCAACTTTTGCCATTACGGCCTCCTAAAAATTATCCTATACAGACAGTATATCGTCAAATTCCGCATCTGTCAAACAAAAATATATCTGGTGTCAGGGCAGCAAAAGGATATCCGCCGATAGAAAATATCATTTTTAACTTTCATATCTCTTACGAAAACCCACAGCAATAGTGATTTCCGTAGAATGAACTATGGAGGGGCTATTTTTACAGGCGAGATACTTAATATGTAATATTGCAATATGGGGAGTAATGCTTAAAGAATTTCTTTCAAATCCGATAGCCGAATAAAATGTAATAAGATACAATAGAGCCTATGCTTGAAAGTGTAAGTCCGATAATACTACATCAGATAAACGGAGCGGCGTATTGCTGTCTTGCTTCGGGGATGGAGCCGCGTGCTTTTGCGCATTCGGCTGTTACCGATTATCTTCACGACGCCTGTTTGCGTATTGCGCCTGACGGGACGGTGCAGGAGTTTTATCTTAACGAGACCGTTACATTTTTTAATACGGAAAAAGGACGGGAAGAGGTTGGGATTGTGCTGCCGCTGCGGGAAGCGCAACCGCTTATCGGTTTTGCTTGTCTCGATATGGATGCTGCTGCCGGTGCATTCCGTGATCCGCAGGCGCTTTTTCGTGCAGAGGCTGTATTACGAAAGTTATACCGGCTTTTTTCTTGTCTCCTCACTGCATATCAGCACGGTACGGTAAGTGAAGATTGTTTCCGAGCAGCTATGTCTGCCCCCTTGTGTTTGCTGGCGGAGGGAGGAATAGACGGCGGCGCTCAAGACCTTATCGTACTTCCGCCTCGATTAGTACTTCGCTGCGTTACTGCCGAAACCGCGGCGGCGCTCCGCTTCCATTATCCGTGGGTACATCCTGATGCGGAACGAGTGCCGCTTGACGATGCTGCGTCCTTTTTCTTAGCAACGCTCAGCTATGCCTGCATCACCGGAGCGCCGCCTTTTAATAGCGCTGCCGTCCCGTTTGCAGCGGTAGACGGGGATGACTTTTGCGCCAACGGTGCGGCGGAACAGCTTGTGCAGAATATACGGGATGGCGTTTATGTGCCGGTTGAACTCCGCTGTCCAGCGCTGTGTCCGCAGTTTGCGCATCTTATCGATGACGGATTTGCCGTAGCTGCGGGGCAGGGGAGTGCTAAAACTACAGGCCGGCATGGTAGTGTCGAAGCCACCGGACATAAGAGCATCGGTCTTGAAAAAACTGCGGGCGGCGATATAATGCCTAACCGCCGCGCCGCGCTGCTGCTGCTTGTGGAACAGCTCTGCAGTCATTGCGATGAATCGCTGCCACTGTTCGCCGGTATACAGGCGGATGGAGGACCGGCGCAGCATCCGGACACGCAGAAGGCCGGTATGCAGGAGCAAGCGGCGCTAACCAAAGAGGCGGAAGTGCAAGCAGCTGAGGATTCAGCGCAACGGGCGGCGCTTGAGGCTTTTATTCAAACAGCGAGGAAACGCATCAGCCGAAAACGCTTTGTTAGACAGAACTCCGGTAAAATTGCGGCAGCGGCGGTACTGTGTGCCGCGCTTATTGCCGTAACGGCAGCGGTTGTAGTTCATCTCCGTAAACCGCCTGAAACGGCAGGTATGTCAGCGGAAGCGGTAATACACGGTTTTTATACCGCCGTCGGAACACTCGATCAAACGATAACCGGCGCTTATACCAAAAACAAAGCCGCTGCCTTATACGACGGTCTGATGGTGCATTTGTATGTAACCGGTAAAACACGCGAGGCCTACGAGCGCAAAAAGATTTATTACACGCCTCAGGAGTTCTTCAACCTCTGTGAATCTGCGCGGAGTGTCCATGCCGTACCCGCTGTCGATGATGAGCTCATTCGCTATAAAAAAGCGGTGATCAAATTGCTGGGCGGAGGTTCCGTCTACGGTATTTCCGGCTTAGAGATTGTTCCCGCTGTCCAGACCGGCTGGTTTGACGTGAGGTTTTATCACTGGCTGCCGATTTTTTCATCGGAAGAAGCTGAGGCGGCGGCAAAGGCTATGGAAAGAGCACTTGAAGCTTCTGTAAGCGCATCCGATACGGAGTTTTCGGAGCGGAGCGCTTTTCCCGTACAGGTACTCTATAAGCATGACAGGGTACAGATCATATCGGTTAAGGGCAGCTTTTTTATCGGGGCAATCGAATCGGCGGAAAGTACGGTTGCCGTCGACTCGAGCAATGCACTGCTCGAAGATTGTGCGTTACCGCCCTCGGACAGGCCGACCTATTTAAAAGGATTGTAATATGAGAGAACGAAAAAATATCTATACGCTTTTACATCAGGATGCAGGTTCGGCTGCCCGCACGGGAGTGATACGCCTGCCTCACGGTACGGTACAAACCCCCGCCTTTATGCCGGTAGGAACGGCCGCGACGGTAAAGGGCATGACTAAGGATGATTTACACGAAATAGGCTTCGAAATCATCTTAGCGAATACCTATCACCTCTTTTTACGGCCGGGTATGGACGTTATCAAGCAGGCGGGCGGGCTGCATGGGTTTTCCGGCTGGAATAAAAACTTTTTGACGGATTCGGGCGGATTTCAGGTATTCTCGCTGTCTCAGCTGCGGAAAATTAAGGAAGAAGGGGTAACATTTCAGAGCCATATCGACGGGAGCAGGCAGTTTTTAAGCCCCGAAATCGCGGTGCAGGTGCAGGCCGCCTTTAATAGCGACATTCAAATGCAGCTCGATATCTGTTCCCCCTACGGTATTCCCAAAAAGGAAACCGAAAAAGCGCTGACGCTCACAACCGCGTGGATGCATCGGGCGGTGCGGGAATGGGATCAAACGGAAGGGTACGAGGGAAGCCTTTTCCCGATTATACAAGGCGGCTTTTTTGAAGATCTCCGCCTCAGAAGTATCGAATCGATTATGGAATGTGATCCGCACGGTATCGCAATCGGCGGCCTTTCCGTCGGCGAACCTGAGGAAGTGTACAAGGAATTTTTAGCCTTTACCGCCGCGCATGTTCCCAAACATAAACCGCTCTATGTGATGGGCATCGGTACCCCCGATTATATTTTAGAGGCGGTAAAAAACGGCGTCGATCTTTTTGACTGCGTGCTTCCCTCACGGAATGCACGGAACGGAAATCTTTTTACCCGTACCGGCCCCATCTCAATTAAAAAGAAAGAATATGAATACGATTTCGGCCCGATCGATCCGAGCTGCTCCTGCAAGGTATGCCGGAATTACAGCCGCGCGTATCTGCGGCACCTGTTCCGCTGTAAGGAGATTCTGTATTCAATGCTTGCAACCTACCACAACTTAGCATTCCTCCATCGAATGGTTACCGAAATCAGGGAAGCAATTACCGAAGATCGCTTTTCGGAATACTACCGCCGCTTCCTGAAAGACTATTATGGAAAAAAAATAACTTAATCACTTTGACTCCTCCGGTAAAGCCGTGATGGTGGATGTCGCCGGTAAGGATGAGACAAAAAGAATAGCGGTTACGCACGGCTTTATCAGCATGAATGCGGAGGCCTTTCTTG
The DNA here is from genome assembly GCF_024181165.1 of Treponema sp. OMZ 803. NCBI lineage: Bacteria > Pseudomonadati > Spirochaetota > Spirochaetia > Treponematales > Treponemataceae > Treponema > Treponema sp. OMZ 803. The sequence goes on from NZ_CP051195.1 coordinate 1,118,730, forward strand.
CGGTACGCGAAGGCAGCGTCAAAAAAGGCGATGTGCTGGGAATTGCGCGGGTTGCCGGAATTATGGCGGTAAAAAAGACGCCGGAGCTTATCCCCCTCTGCCATACGCTGCAGGTTACGAGCGCCGGTATTGACTCTCCATGAAATGAATCATTTTCCAATTGTTATATTTTACCGCTTATGTTAAAATACTTAGATTGATCAGAGAGCTTGTTAAAGTTTTCTGTGTAAGAACATCCCTTGCTGGGGTAATTTTAAAATACAATGCCAAGGTGTTATAATGATTAAAATTTTTCACGGTTTATTGCAAAGAAGTTTGTTCGTGCCATTTGCGTTATCTGCTGTTTTGTGTATGGGCTGTATGAATGCTAAAAAAGCCGATGTCGCTGCGGAAATTGAATTTTGGACATTTCCCAATTTCACCTCCGAAACCGGCGTCGAAGGAGATTTTGAAAAGAGTTTAATCGCGGCGTTTGAAAAAGAGAATCCTTCTATTAAAGTTCATTTTACATTGCTCAACTTTACCGATGGAGCGGAAAAGATTGAAAAAGCCATAGCAGAAGGCAAGGCTCCCGATATTATTTATGATGCCCCCGGCCGAATTATCGGATGGGCAGGGAAGGGGCTGCTTGAACCGCTGGATGATGTGCTCGCAACTGAAAAACCGTATATCACGACGGAGCTTTTGACTGTTTCTGCCGGTAAGGATAGGCGCACCTATATGTATCCGATGCACGAAGGTGCTTTTTCGATGGCGTTTAATAAAGAAATGCTCGAAGACCTTGGCCTTATCAATTTATTGCCGTATAAACGGAGAGACCGCCAGTGGACGGTTGAAGAGTATGAAAGGCTTTTAACAGCCCTTAAGGAAAAGCTTCCTGCAGGAACCGTCCCGGGGGTTTTCTATTATAAAAATATGGGCGGCGACCAAGGGACTAGAGCTTTTTTGGTTAACCTTTACGGAAATGCAAATCTGTTAAATGGAGATTATTCAAGTTACATTTATAATTCCGCTCAAGCAGTGCGGAATATGGACTGGACGGTACGTGCAATGAAACGGGGACTGTTGCTCGACGGAAAGGATCTTACTTCAAATGATGCAATTGCAATGTTCGTTTCCGCTAAAGCAGCTCATACTATCTTGTATTCACCTCAGCTTAATAAAATGAATGACGGTAAACGGCGGTATAAAGGAAAAGATTTTACGCCGATCTATATGCCGTTTCCCAATGATGCCGGCGCTCCGCTCCTTGAATTTTTGGCGGGCGGTGCTTGTGTCTTTAACAACGGCAATGCGAATAAAATAAAGGCCGCAAAGAAATTCCTGCATTTTGCCGCAACCGACGAAGTATGGGCGCCTAAGCTTATAAATGCAACCGGCGGTTTTCCTGCAAGCTCTAAAATTCAGATAGAAACGGAAGATACCGAAATACTGTATAATTCGGTGCTTCAACGGTTCTTTGGTCAGTATTACAATAATATTACCGGTTTCGGGCAGATGCGCGGATACTGGAATACGCTTTTAAAAGAAGTCGCCTCGGGGAATGATATTCAAGCTGCACTGAATCGCTTTGTGCAGAATTCCAACGCTGCGTTGAAAGAATAGAACATCTTTAAAAACTACGGGAGAGAACACAATGGCACACACAGCTTCACAGAGACAAAAAGTAACGAGTTTTTTTTCCATTAGAAATAAGATGATTACATCTTTTGCCGTATTTGCCGTTTCTATTTTAACGATTGTCTATATTGTCGCGATATACTTTGCTTCCGTTTCGCTTTTGAATAATACCGAATACTTCTTAAAAGAACTCGTAAAAAGTTCATCAAAAGTTTTAGACGAACGCTCTCAGGCCTTGTTCGGAAAGTTGGAAGCGTTTTCAAACCTGCCGTTTATTCAAGACGACACCGTATCGTATCAAGAAAAAATAGAATTATTTAAAAATGAGATACAAATGCAAAAACAGCGCGGCTGGCTCAGTTTCGGTATAAGCGGACTTGACGGTATGTTGTACCGAACGGATAATACGGTTGAAAAAGTCGCAAGCGCGGATTGGTTTCAATCGGCACGTAAAGGAAAGTATATTATTACGGAACCTTCGCAGTCCGCTACCGATCGAAGATATATTTTTATCGTGGCAATTCCTATGAGGGACTTACAAGGGAAAATTACCGGCGTTATCAATGCGACGATTTTAGGTGATGCACTTTCAAATTTAATAAGCGATATTATTGTCGGCGAAACGGGCACTGCGTATTTGGTGAGTTCATCCGGAACCGTTTTAGGCAACCGCCGTCCCGAAATTCTGTATAAGAGTATCTACAATGAAATAATCGGAAGCGATACGAGTGCATTTGCAAAATTTCTTAAGCAGGCGCTTGCTTCGCATAAATCTTTGGTCAACGTATCCGAAATAAAAGGAGTCGAGTATATATCCGCCGTTGCCTCGATGCGGTATGCGGATTGGACACTCCTATTAACAGCTCCCATCTCGGAGTTTATGGCGGAGAACGTGACAAATCTTATTAAGACATTTATCATCATTGCGTTATGTCAATTGATTATTGCTATCGCGTTAGGTGTTCTTATTGCGCGTAATATTACCCGTCCGATCAATCACGTGATAGCAGCACTGAAAAATATTGCGCAGGGAGAGGGAGACCTTACGATTGAGCTTCCTGCAAGTGGTAAGGATGAAACGAGCGTATTGTCATCGTATTTTAATCAGACGATTTTAAAACTAAAAAATTCAATCCAAAAAGTCGGGGCGGATTCCCGCGAAATGGAATCGGTCGGTTCCGATCTCGAAAGCAATATGATGTCGGTCAGCGAAGTGGTCTCAAATATTACTGCCGGTATTGAAGATCTGAAAAAGCGGTTTGTCGAACAGGAAGAAAGCGTATCCGGCACGGCTGCCGCTATCGAACATATCATCAAAACGCTAAGGGGGTTGGATGAAAGTATCGGACAGCAAGCAGCTATGATTACCGAATCCTCTACCTCTTTTGATAAGATGTCGCACAGTATCAACACCGTAGGGGAAAATGTCGTGGAAACCCGTGAGGCTATCCGGAATCTTTCTGCGGCTACCAATGACGGCAGGGAAACACTTGCTAAAGCGAATGAGGTGTCGCAACGGATATCGGACGCATCGGGTGATTTGATTGAAGCGGGTGCCGTAATAGAAAATATTGCAAGTCAAACGAACCTGCTTGCAATGAACGCTGCTATCGAAGCAGCCCATGCGGGAGAGGCGGGGAAAGGCTTTGCCGTCGTCGCTTCGGAAATAAGAAAACTTGCCGAAGAATCGAGCGCTCAGGGTAAAAAGATTTCCATAACGCTTAAAAATCTCTCCGCCGAGATCAAAGCGCTTGCGGATTCCGCATCGGGTGCCGTTGAAAAGTTTAATATCATTTCGGGATACTCAAAAGGTTTGAGCGGCTCCATCGAAGGAGTGGTTCAAGCGATGGACGAGCAGGAAGAAAACGGAAAAATCATCTGGGGTATTATCAACGATGTTACCGGCGTGACAAACGAGGTAAAAAGCGGTTCCGGCGATATGCTTGCCGACGGTGAGAAGGTCGTTTCAGCAACAAAGCGGCTGGACGATTTAACGCGTATCTTGCGGGAAAATATCGAGAATATCGCTTCTCAGACGGAGCTGATCAATGAAGCGGCACAAGAGTCTCTTGAAATTGCCGTAAAAAATAAGCAAAGTATAGACGGTCTTGTCTTGGAAGTAGGCAAGTTTAAAACAGAGAAATAATCACAGAAGGTTTGCGTTGCAAACTCGATTATTTACGGATGCGCGTAACGCGCATGGCTAAAAACTTTTTCGGATGTTGAAACATCCTGCAAAAGTTTTTATAGGAGAAGGTATGAAAACAGTAAGAGTAACTTTCGGCCTGTTGTGTATGGTAGCATTGATTGTGCTGACAACGATAGGCTGTGAAAAGAAAGAAAGCGGAGAGAAATCCGAGCATCACCTTGATAGGACAAAAGAGTTCGTCACGGTTGCAACAGGCCCGACAAGCGGTATTTATTTTCCGATCGGCGGAGCTTTTGCCGAAGCCTTAAAATCGGCTGGGTATAATACCAGTTCACAAGCGACCGGCGCGTCAGCCGAAAATATTTCGATGATCTCCAAAGGAGAGGCTGAGCTTGCAATCGCAATGCAGGACTCCGTCATGCAAGCATATAAGGGCTTCGGCGCCTATGAAGGTAAAGCAAATCCTAAGCTGAGAGCATGTATGCGTTTGTGGCCGAATTACGTACAGCTCGTAACGCTGCGTAAATCCGGTATTAAAACCGTCGCAGACCTGAAGGGAAAACGTGTCGGTGTCGGTGCTGCAAACTCCGGTGTTGAGTTAAATGCCCGTATGATTTATGAAGCCTATGGGTTGACATACTCCGATAGCAAGGTTGACTATTTGTCTTACGGTGAAGCAATCGATCAAATGAAAAACGGTCAGTGCGATGCAGCTTTTGTTACCTCCGGTTTGCCGAATGGAACGATTATGGAGCTTGCTACCAGCTATGATATGGAAATTGTTCCTATTGATGGGGCAGGTAGAGATGCACTGATTCAAAAGTATCCGTTTTTCTCGCAAACGATTATTCCGGCAAACACTTATAACAACACAACAGATGTAGATACTGTCTTTGTATATAACATCATGTTGGTAAACAGCGACCTTTCCGAGGATGTCGTGTACGATATGCTGACTGTTATCTTCGATAATATTTCGACGATTAAAGCATCGCACAATGCGGCAAATAAGCATATCGATTTGTCCTTCGGCGTAGAGGATGTAAAAATTCCACTGCATCCGGGCGCTGCAAAGTTCTGGCAGGAAAAAGGCTTTAAGACTCCACAGAATTAACGGATACGTTGGATGGAACGGCTTTTTGTTGTATTGCGGCTCATGCCTATGCGAACATCCTTGCATAAAGCGTGTCCGTTTATTTTTTTCGTATTGCTGCTGACAAGCTGTTCCTCCAGTGAGTCTGTCGAAATTTCAAATCAGGTAACGAAAGAACGATATTGTATACAGACAGTGCAGATAGGCGATGTTCTTTCGTTTGAGTGGGAACATTCGTTTGAACATATCTTATGGAAAGAGTTTTATCGGGTAACCGATGAACATACGTTTAAACTTTTTACCATTGCCGTTCAAGGTTTCGGTGCCGGTATTCCGGCGGAGATGGACTGTACTTACCGATATGAGGACGGGTTTATCTATATGGAACATATAGAAGGCAGCGTGTTCAAAGAGTTTAATTGGATCCATTCGCAAAAGCATCTCAAAAATATCACGATAAATGATACCGTGCTCATACGGGGAGAAGAACTTCCCCAGCGGGCAAAAATACGGCTAAGCTTACAGAGACTTAGAAAGCCTTCCTATAACCAAAATAACAAAACGATTCTGTAATTTTGCAGGCTTTTTTGTTTTTAGATAGCTAAAATGAGGAGCGATGCCGTTGGAAATAACAAACAGCTTTGACTTATAGTCATGTGCCGTAAGTTGGTTTGCAATATTGCGCATAAAGGACGGTATCTTAAGCGGCGGAACCACGAATTTGTCAATAGCCTCTTTCCCCGTACTTATAATTTTTACTTCGTATCCGATATTTCGGAGTTTTTATTGTGTGAAATTCCGATGGAGAATACCTCATTGCATATTTTACGATTTTATGGCATATACCGATTATGACTTCAATTATTTCGTGGAACGTAAACGGCATCCGCGCCGCCCAAAAAAAAGGTTTTTTGGAATGGCTTTATATCGAAAACCCTGATGTACTGTGTTTACAGGAAACAAAGGCTCGGAAAGAGCAGCTGACTTCAGAATTGATCAACCCTGTTTGGAAAGAAGGCGTCTATAAAACATATTGGCAGGCGGCAAAAAAGCCCGGCTATTCGGGAACCGCCGTCTTCTGCAAAAAGGAACCGCTCAATATCCGCACGATGAACATTCCCGCCTTTGACGATGAGGGACGAGTGCTGGTAGCCGATTTTAAGACGGTATCGGTTATTTCCGCCTATTTTCCCAATTCCCAAGAAGGAGGAGCTCGGCTCGGCTATAAGCTCGATTTTTGCGCTGCGATGCTTGAGTTTTGTAATGCACTGCAAAAAGAAGGTAGGCATATCGTACTCTGCGGGGACTATAATATTGCGCATAATCCCATAGATCTTGCCAATCCAAAGGCAAACGAGCAAAACCCCGGCTATCTACCCGAAGAGCGGGCATGGATGGATACCTTTACGCAGGCGGGATACACCGACACCTTCCGGCATTTTTGTGCGGAACCTCATCAATATACCTGGTGGAGCTACCGTTTCCATGCCCGCGAGAAAAATATCGGGTGGAGAATAGACTATCACTGTGTAGACAACGCCTTTTTACCGAATATTTGCGAATCATCAATTAAAGCCGATGTATTGGGTTCCGACCATTGCCCCATCAAGTTGGTCTATAAGGAATAATGCGGCAGGCTATGTTTGCGGTATCGTGTACAATGCTTGTAACCGTACCTTGACATTTTTTATGTCATTATTATGATACAACACATGAAAATTTTATTAACTTTTTTTTATTTGAGTGCCACTGCTCTTGTATTCAGCGCTGAAAGTGCTGTGTTATATCGTCAAATAGTCAATGTTAAGGCTCTTTCCAATGGGGCAGAAAAAACGGTATACAGTACTATAGACAAAGAATCAGTTGAAAACAAAGTAATGTTGATCGTAACGGCACTTCCATCGGGAGATATTGAAATACGGTCGGATAAATTCAAACTGGGAAGGATGCCCTTCTCTTCATCTTTTCAATTTATTATTCCTCAAGAGGAAATAATACAAAATACAGTCGGCGGATATATTATTGACGGTCTTACCGGAATCTATAAGGTCGCGATGTCAAAGCCGCAGGCTGTATTGACGGGTACGCTCAGCCCTTTTACCTGTGACCTTACCTTAGCAGTAGACGGTATGGGGAAGAAACTTACCATGCAGCTTTATTCCGTAAAAGTTCAAGCGTCTAATTCTAATAATGAAGAAACCGAACTTCCAGTGAATGAGGGGGAAGACTCGTCCGGTTCTACCGATCAGAATCAATAACAATCGCTTCCTGCACCTTTTCTTTTGTCGGGTCGGGGGCGGTTTTTATCTTAAAGATAAATACATAATATTTTATGCATATCAGCAATATGATGATAATACGGGCATAGATATTCTTTGAAAAATAAAACCCGGCAATCAACATTGAAGAAGCGAACCCTAAAATAACTATTTTACTTTTGAGCGTCATTGTACGGGTTTCATTAAACTTTTTAACATGCTTTTGATACAGCTTCGTAGAAAGAAGCCATCTATGCATACGATCCGAACCTTTTGCAAAACAAAACAATGCGGCAAGCACGAAAGGGGTGGTTGGCAAAATAGGCAAAGCCACACCAAGTACGCCAAGCCCTAAAAAAAGGCATCCTGCTACAAGCCAAATATATTTCATAATATTTCCCTACATTCTAAATTCTTCACCGAGATAAACCTTCCGCGCAATCTCGGAGTCCAATATCTTCTGACGCGGCCCTTGTTCCACGATTTCACCTTTATTGATGATATAGGCACGATCGGTAATTTCCAAGGTATCGCGGACATTGTGATCGGTAATAAGCACTCCGATATTTTGGCGGGCAAGCAATCGGATAATCAGCTTGATATCGTGTACGGCGATCGGATCAATACCGGCAAAGGGTTCGTCGAGTAATAAAAACTTAGGTTCGATAGCCAGTGCCCGTGCAATTTCAGTACGTCTGCGCTCTCCGCCCGACAAAGTATAGGCAGGTTGTTTTCGATTGGCGGTTATACCGAATTCTTCCAGTAGCGCATCCAGTTTTGCCTTTCGTTCTGCACGGCTTAAGTCTTTTCGTGTTTCCAAAATAGCATCGATATTTTGCTCGACGGAGAGTTTACGGAATACGGAAGCCTCCTGCGGCAAATAGGATATACCGATGCGAGCGCGCTTATACATCGGAAGATCGGTTATACGGTGATCGTCAAGGTAGATACTACCGGAGTTTGGCGTATAGAAGCCGACAATCATGTAAAAGCTCGTCGTTTTCCCCGCACCGTTTGGTCCGAGCAGTCCGACGACTTCTCCCTGTGCCATAGAAAAACTGACATCACGGACAGCTTGTTTTTTATGGAACGATTTATTCAAGCCTTCCACACGTAATATGCTTTTAGACATATAAGCATCTATAGAATACCGAGAGGCATACAAGAAATCGCTTCGCGCCGGCTCATCATTACTCTCGGCATCTTGAAACGGTTCGGCGTTAAGCAATGCCATTTCCGTATTTTGTTCGGAATGCTCAATATCATGCTGCAGCACATCTTCTTGGAGCAAATCGTTAAGGTCGCCACTCATGGTGTTTTTGTTTCTTCCTTTGACGAAATCGCTCCCTTTGGGGGAGTTTCCGTTTTTGTTGTTTCTTCTTCTTTTTCTTCGGTAACCGAGCCGCTCACCTTTCCTTCAAGTTTAATATCCTCGGTATCAAGATTGACTGAAATTCGAGCAGCCTTAAATTCATCTTTTCCTTTCTTAACCGTAGGCTTCCCCGTTAATTCAAGCATAGAAGTATTCCGGTTATACACGGCAAAAAGCGAATCACAAGCAATACCCTTGCTCTTTAATTTTACAGCCATTTGCAAAAGAATAATTTCATTCTTTTGATTATACTCAATACGTTCGGCGGATGTTTCCACCTTATTTTTGGTATCCTCAACCTTCGCTTGCCCCATGAACTCAGCAACTTCCGTTTCGCGGTCATAAGATAACGAGGCAGCGGAAAACGTAAATCCTTTTTCGGCATCCTCACCCGTTACATTCCCGCTCGCTTTAATATATCGGTAATCTTTACCATACAATTCGATACGTTCCCCATAAATATTGAGGGAATCAACGCTTACCTTTGCGTTACCGGTTAGTGAGGTCGAAGTTTGTCCCTTTCCACCAGAGCCTTGCAGCTTATCGGCAGAAAAAGTAATTTTTACCGGTGCCGCCGGTACAAGCGGAGCAAGCACGAGAAAAGAGACAAGAATGCAAAGCGAATGCCGAAATCTACACATAATGAATAGATGAGAGAGGATATACGCCGTAGGTAATCTCATCCGATTTCTTTAGTGTGAGCCGGTTACCGAATAGCCTGCATCGGTTACGGCAGCTTTGAGCGCATCGATTGTTACGGAATCGGGATAGGTAACGGAGGCGGTTTTTGCACCCAAATCGACTTTTGCCGATACCCCTTCGATAGCGTTCAACGCTTTTTCAACCCGAGCGGAACAATGCCCGCAGGACATTCCTTCAACAGTCAACGTGATATTTTTCATATCAATATTCTCCTTATGCGTTATATTTTCCGGTTTTGTATCATCATGCTTTTTATCGGTAGGAACAGCCGAACAGTATTGCATATTATGAACATCCTGTGCAATGCGTTTCGGGCGGAATCTATTCAATCGTAATGCATTGGTAACAACCGTCACCGAACTGAAGCTCATTGCAGCGGCGGCAAACATAGGATTGAGCCTAAGCCCGAATACGGTATAAAAGAGACCTGCCGCAAGCGGAATACACAGCGAATTGTAAAAGAGCGCCCAGAACAGGTTTTGTTTAATGGTACGCATCACAGCCTTACTAAGCTGAATTGCAGTAACCGCCGTTTCGAGGCTGTTGTTCATTAGTACGATATCGGCGCTTTCAATAGCGATATCCGTGCCGCCGCCGATCGCAATACCGACATCCGCAGCAGTCAGTGCGGGAGCATCGTTAATACCGTCGCCGATAAAAGCCGGTGAAAACCCTTTCGAGCGATAGTATTCGACTTTTGCTTTTTTGTCCTGCGGCAACAATTCCGCTACGACATCTCCGATACCGACAATTTTTTGGATAGCCTCTGCCGTCCGTTGATTATCTCCGGTAAGCATAACCGTATGGATGCCCATTTCATGGAAATCGCGAATGGCTCGAATGCTGCCTTCCTTTACCGGATCGGCGACGGCAATAAGCCCGACACATTCATCCCCTATTATAACCAACAACGGAGAAGCGCCTTTTTCGGCAGCTTCCGCAAGCCGCGTATGGATCGCTTCCGATATGGGAATAGCCAATTCCTTGCAGAGTTTCGTATTTCCGGCGCCGATTCTTACATTTTCGATTAACGAGATTCCGTTAAGCTCATCGACTGTAGCCGTTCCGCAGATTCCCTTTCCATGTATCGCCATAAAATCACTCACTTTAAACGGCGATAGTTTTTTTTCTTCTGCTGCCCGGATGATTGCATGGGCAAGCGGGTGTTCGGATAAATGTTCAAGGCTGTAGGCAACCCACAGGATATCATTGTCGGTGTAGCGTTCGGAAAATACTTCAATGCGCTGCAACGTCGGTTTTCCTTCCGTAATAGTCCCTGTCTTATCGAGCAAAACAGCGGTAATGCGGTGAGCGAGTTCGAGTCCTTCCGCGGAACGGATAAGGATACCAAGCTGAGCACCCTTGCCGGTACCGGCCATAATCGCAGTCGGCGTCGCAAGTCCGAGCGCACAGGGACAGGAAATAACCAACACGGAAATAGCGGTCGAAAGTGCAAACTCAAAAGTCGCCCCTGCGATAAGCCAAGAGATAAAGGCAACAAGCGAGATCAGCATGACAATCGGCACAAAATAGCCGCTGATAACGTCAGCTAGTTTTGCAACCGGAGCCTTTGATGAGGACGCTTCTTCGACAAGCGCAATAATCCGCGCCAATGTCGTGTCATTCCCTACTTTGTCTGCCCGGAAAGTAAAGCTGCCCGATAAATTATGCGAGGCGCTAATCACCGAATCTCCAACAGTCTTTTCGACCGGGATGCTTTCTCCGGTAATGGCCGATTCGTCAAGCGATGTGCTTCCTTCTATTATGGTACCGTCAACGGGTAAGGTTTGCCCCGGGCGGATAACGATGGCATCGCCAATCACAATATTTTCGACGGGAATTTCAATTTCCGTACCATTCCGTAATACATGAGCTGTCTGCGGTCGGAGCTGTATCAATTTTTGTAATGCCTCTGAAGTCTTCTTTTTTGCCCGTGCCTCCAAAAATTTTCCCAAGGAAATCAGCGTTAAAATCATTGCTGAAGATTCAAAATAGAGATCCTTCATATAGAGCTGCACGACATCTAATTGACCGTGCCCTAGGCCGTATCCGATCCGGTACAGCGCAAAAACTCCGTAGATCACTGCGGCGCCGGAACCGACAGCGATAAGACTGTTCATATTCGGTGCGCGGTGATATAAGCTCGTAAGTCCGTTAGTGAAAAAACGGCGGTTCAGTATGAGAACCGGCAGCGTGAGCAGAAATTGCGTAAAGACAAAGATGAGAGCATTCTCGGTTCCTGCAAAAAAGGGGGGAAGCGGCAACTTGAGCATCCGTCCCATTGACACATACATCAACGGAATCAGAAAGAAAAGGGAGAAGATGAATTGTTTTTTTTCAGCATCGGCGATTTCAGAATCAGTCTTTTGAACAGACGGTCGCACCGGATTTTCTTCAGACAGCGGAAATGCTCCGTAACCGATTTTTTCTATCGTTTGTATGATGGTATCGGTATTAAGGGTATCGGGATTATAGGTGACGGTCATCCGATTTGTTAAGAGATTGACCTGCACCGTCTCTACACCGGCAAGACGACTTACCGCCTTTTCTACATTTGCGGAGCAGGCGGCACAGCTCATACCGGTAACGGTAAAATAGCGCGTTTGCATATCGTTAGTATAGTAGAATACGGGGCTAAAGGCAAGCAAAACGCATTGTTAAGGAATGTGAGAAAAGGTACAGTCACTGTTTTGCCGAAGACGAGGCAACCGCATCTTCCGATACGGTTGCCTTTTAATTTTTTTCACCTCGTTATCAGCTGTGCTGATGAAGTATTTCTAAAAACTAATCACGTTTTTGAAAATACTCTACAGTAAATACGCATACTGCGTCTTTACCGCATTGATAATCTGCAAGAGCTCTTTGGGAAGAGCGGTTTCCGTTGCAAGTGTGATGTCGCGGACTTCTCCGGAAAGCCGCACTCTGCATCGGCTGCGCGCATCATCAAGATAGAGGAAGCCTTCATTTGTGCTGTCGAGGAAATCTTTTTCCGAGTGGAACAGCGTGAATTTATCCTTGTACGGAGCGCTCTCGTAGGGGCAGAATGTCGCGCAGTTGCCGCACTCGTTACACATACCGTCCACGTGAACAATCTGCTTCATACGCATACCGGGTACGGTGAGCGCAAGGTTCGCGCGGTTCGGGCATACATCGACGCAGGATTCGCAGACAGTCGAGCATTCCAAACAGCGGATGCTTTCTTTTGCAACGCCGTCGGAGGCGGCAAGGTTCATCGGCATTAAAATTGCCCGCTTTGAGTACGCCGATGCGGTAACAGGGTTGTAGTTCAGCGTTGTAAACTGAGCCGTCCACGCCTGTGCCTTTACCGACTCGATAATCGCCTTTGCCGCTTTGGTTGCATTGGCAATAGCTTGTACAACCGTGGCAGGCCCCGCGGCGCAATCCCCGATGACATATACATTTTTCACATTCGTTTCAAACGTAGCCGGATTGTATTGCGCTCTTCCTTTTCCGTCCAGCGCAATGCCGGATTCCGCAAAGAGATCGGTGTCGATTTTTTCACCGATAGATGCGATTACGGTGTCGGCGGGGATGTCTATAAACTCACCCGACGGTACCGGTTTTTGCCGGCCGTCTGCGCCCCGTTCACCGAGCTTCATCTTTTCGCAACGCAAAATTCCGTTTTCGTACGAAACAGGCGCAAGCAGTTCTTTAAATTCAACTCCGTCTTCCAAGGCGAGTTCCAGTTCTTCCGCATCGGCGGGCATAAACTGCTTGGTTCTGCGGTATACGATAAAGGAATGTTCGACCCCCTTCGTACGCTTTGCAACGCGGGCGGCATCCATCGCGGTGTTTCCCGCACCGAGGATCACGACATTTTTCCCCAGCTTGAGCGTTTCGGGCGCTTGCTTCGCCTGTTCAAGGAATTCGATAACATTTGCCGCCGTGCCTTTTTCTAACAGTAGCGCACTCTGCTTCCACGCGCCGATAGCAAACACAACATGGGTAAAGCCCTGTTTTTTGAGCGCTTCAACGGAACGCTGTTCGCTGTTATACACGAAGGAGGCGCCGAAGGAAGATGCCAGCTCAATATCCTGCCCGATCGACGCGGCAGGGATTCTGAACTCAGGGATGACGTACTGCACGATACCGCCGGCGCGCGCTTTCTTTTCAAACACGGTAACGTCCGCTCCGTCGCGGGTTAAGAAATAGGCGGCTGCAAGACCGGCAGGGCCGGCTCCGATAACGGCAACCTTCGCTCCGTTTTTCTGCGCCGGTTTTTGCGCCTTTATGTTTTGTTTCAAAGTTTCGATGGCATGGCGCGCCGCTTCGAGTTTAACGGCACGGATATGCACATGATCTTCATAGAAATTGCGCGTACAGCCGGTCATACAGCGGTGATTACAGATCGTACCGGTGATAAACGGCAGCGGGTTTTTATCGGTGATAACACGGAGCGCTTTTTCGTATTTTTGCTCGCCGGTCAGTCTGATATAGGCGGGGATATCCTGATTGATGGGACAGCCGGAAATACAGGGAGCGGCAAAGCAGTCGGCAAGCGGCACCTTTGCAGGAATCTTGAGGAATGCTTCGGGCTTAACCGATTTGCGATGACGCGGGTTTTCAACAACGGCATTTGAAAGGCGGCGCAGTTTTTCCACGTTGATGGAAAAATCCTTGTGAAACGGCTTGGCTGTCAACTCGCCGACCAGCTGCTGACAACGGGCATATCCACCCGGCTTCAAAATCGTTGTTGCAATCGTAATGGGGCAAATCCCCGTTTCATAAATATCGGCAATGTTAAAGTAATCCGCGCCGCCCGAATAAGAAATACGAAGCTTTCCGTTAAAGACTTCCGACAGTTTCAACGCAACGGCGATAGACAGCGGGAACAGCGACCGCCCCGACATATACATTTCCTGTCCGGGCAGCTCCCCGCGGGCAATATCTACGGGGAAGGTGTTGGTAATCTTAACCCCGAACATCAGTCCGCGCTTATCAGACTCTTGCAGCAAACGCTCAAGCATGGGTACCGCATCGCTGAACTGTAAATCATCTTTAAAGTGATGATCGTCAAACTGAACGTACTCATAGCCCATCTTGTTCATACGATCGCGGGCAAATTCATAGCCGAGCAGCGTGGGGTTACACTTGATATAGGTATGGAGGTGTTTTTCCGTGATGAGGTACATCGCGATGCGTTCGATTTCGGCAGGCGGACAGCCGTGCAAGGTGGAAAGCGTAATGGAGGTACACACCTGCGTCGGCAATCCGCGGAGGAAGGCTTCCGACACGGACGGGAACAAATCGGTATGGCTTAAAAGGTAGTCGGTACATTCCTTCCACACCGGCGTATTCGAGGCGTTCCGCATCCCTTCGATGAAGGCGTCAACTTTCGGGGTCTTAATCCCTTCAAGGTCGTAGCCGACGCTCATGTTAAAGATAAAACCGTCGGGGCTGCCGAGACCGTATTCCTGCGAAATCACTTTAAGCGCAAACCACGCCTTTATATACTCGTCAAAAGCCTGCGGTACGCGCAGCTCGGTAGACCATTCGACATTGTAACATTCGTCCGCCGCATTGATACACGGCTTTGCAACCGGCAGGTCTTCTCCGTCTAACTTTTGGACAGTCTTTAGCTCGAAGAACCGGCAGCCCGCAGCATACGCAGCAACGATATTTTGCGCCAACTGTGTGTGCGGCCCCGCAGCCGGCCCAAGCGGGTTTTCAAACCGCTGTTCGAACAGTTCCAAATAACGTTTGGAATCGGCGCGGTACAGTTTTTTAACGCCGAAAATCGTCCCCTCGGTTTGATACTCCGTTCTAATCCATTCCATCAAATTCTTGAATGGTATCGGGTTCATTCTATCACTCATACTCTATTTTCTCCCTTGTATCATCATAAATTCGATACAATTGCAGTGTGAATAACTGCTTCGTTTACCTCTAAAAACTTCAGTTTTTAGAGGTTTTCCTTAAGCTTATTTGCGATGTTTTAATTTAAGTTACTGTACTATAAGGACTTAAATTAAAACTCGCCGGGCATATCTAAAAATCTAACCGAGTTTTTAGATATGTCCAGGTATTCCTCAGATGCATACTCTTGTGAATACCGGTATTCATAATTCATAATTCATAATTAAGAATTATCATAGGTTTACAACCTCTTCCACAGGGCGGCGCTGACTTCCCGTGCTTTGGCAAAGACGGCTTCTTCGTCGGCGACGGTAATAACGCGATCCTTCATCAGCACCTTGCCTGCCGCGATAGTGGTTACCACGTTACGGCCATTCATACCGAACAGGATGTGACCGTTCGCGTTACCGGCATGGAGAGGTGTCAGCGGGTTATAGTCGGTAACGATTACGTCCGCATTCGCTCCCGCTTTCAAGACGCCGAGTTCACCGTCAAAATACCGCGCAGCAATCTTTGCATTATTGGTAAACAGCATTTCGGGGATTTCCGTCCACGCGGCCGTGGCATCGCAGGTGTTGTGCTTGTGTAGAATATTCGCAACCTTGTACGATTCAAGCATATCGCTCGTATATCCGTCCGTACCGAGTCCGATCAAAATGCCGCGCTTAAAGATTTCCAACACCGGCGGACAGCCGACTGCATTACCCATATTCGATTCGGGGTTATGCACAACCATCGTATCGGTTTCTTTCAATAAATCCATTTCCAAAGGATTGATGTGGATACAGTGCACGGCAAAGGTGTTTTTACCGAGGATATCAAAATCGTAGAGGCGCTGTACAACCCGCTTTCCGTGTTTCTGCACCGAATCGAACACATCGGACATACCCTCAGCAACATGGATGTGGTATCCTGCGCCTGCCGGAAGCTGAGAAGCGCAGTATTCGAGTGTTTTATCGGACAATGTAAATGCGGCATGAAGCCCCATCATCGCTGCTTGCTTGGGATTTTTCTTCTTTTGACAAGCGCGGATAAATTCGGCATTTTCGGCAACCGCCTTTTTCATCTCAGCCTCGCCGTTCCGGTCGGAAACTTCATAGCAAAGGTTCACCCGCAAACCGAGCTCTTCGGCGACATCCGCAAGGGTAAAAAGACTCCCCGTTGTTTCGCCGTAGCTTGCATGATGGTCAAAAACCGTCGTTACGCCGTTTTTAATACAGTCAATCAGCGTCGTGTAAGCGCTGTATTTTGTGTCCTCTAAAAGAAGGTTATTATCAAGATGCCACCACAGCCCTTCCAAGATATCCAAGAAATTCTGCGGATTGTAATTTTTTAACGCAATGCCGCGGGCAAAAGCGCTATAGATATGATGATGCGTATTGATAAAGGCAGGCATGATGCACCGCTTTTTTGCATCGATATATTCCGCTGCGGGGTACTTTGCCCGCAATTCGGCATCGGTACCGACCTCTTTGATTGAACTTCCCTCAATACAAACACAGCCGTTTTCGATAAAAGGCTTGTTCGGATCGCGGGTAATAAGCATACCGTTTCCAACTAATAACATAGAATGATCCCTCCACGCTTGGGTAAACGCATCAGATTTAGGTTTTAACAGCCCCGCAGAATAAGTGACTTCGTCCAACCAGAACTGCCAAGGATAGCATCGCTAAAAAATGTACATCCTTGTACATTTTTTAGCTTCGAGTTTTCCTAATGAAAAACTCGATACTGTTTGGAACCACTGACTTCCTGTCAGTACAGCGATGTTTTGTGCACGCACAAAACTCGCTGTCAATTCGCCCAAGGATGGGCGGGGGATAAGTCAGAAACAAGTTTTGTTCCAAAACTTGTCCTCAACCGATGTACATGGACGTACATCGGTTGAGAGGTACACGGATGTACAACAGTTGAAGATGGCGCAAATGGTTGTTCGTCCTCACTTATTCTGCGGGTTTTGATATTAGCAATCTGATGCGTTTACCATTCTTGTAACATAAAAATGTGCGAAATGTTATCGAAAATTTCGCACACAAGGAAGGCAACCGTTTGAAATAGTTCCGCTACGGTTGCCATGGATACGCAACACAAAGATATTTGCACTTTCTCCAGTATCCCATAGAATTAGATAAAACGCAAGAAAAAACTAAAAAAAATTTGGAAGGCCTAAAATTTTTTATGATTAACTGATTCTTTGCACGAATCATTATTGTTCTATAGCTGCCAGCATTCGGTAAGCCACTGCTGTACTGCCCTGAAGCGTTCAAACATTTTATCGTGATGCCCGAACGGATCGAACACAACGGTTGTATGTGCTATCTGCATTCTAAGCGCCTGATGTACTTCTGCTGCGTATTTCGGCGTATTCTCTAACCGGTTGCCGTGTTTTCCGCCCTCTCTCTTTCCGTTCAGCAAATAGACAGCGGCATTGCTATGCAAAACTTTGTGTTCACGGCAGTATTCCGGAAATCCGGGATACCAAAACGAACCGCAAAGGGAAAATATATACGGTATATCGGTATATTCGAATAAACTCCACACGGCAGCTAAGCCGCCGAGGGAATAGCCGCCATATGCAAGCCTCGAATCGTCAAGGGGATATTTAGTTTTCAGTTCGGGCAGTAGTGTCTTGAACAATAGATGATGATATTCCGCGCCCTTGCCGCCAAAAGGAGGACAATCGGTGCGGAATGACTCGGCAGCCCATGGTGTATAGTCGTCAAATCGGCTGCGTGCGTGCAGCCCGAACAAAAAAATACTCGGGGCCAGTGATTCCAGATATTCAATCTGTCCGTCGTTGACAAAAACCGCAGGATAACGGTGCTGCAGGTTATATTCTGCAGGTTCCGATACGGTAATGTCTATACCGGACAGACTGATATGGTTCGTTATATCGCGTTTCGTATTGAAGCTACTTCCGCAGGAAGGCATCAACAGCTTCCAAGGCATTCAGCACAGCCGGACCATAGTCCATCAGCTCATCATAGGAAATCGTCATAATTTTACGCTGAGCAATAGCGGGTACGTCAACTAGTACTACATTTGCCTGCAAGGACGAAACCGCATTTGCGTCTAATTTTTTATTCCGGTCGCTCGTTACATAGATGATCAGTTCAGGATTCATAGTTATCAGATTTTCTGTCGTAAGCCCTGACGTACCCGTTGCAATATTGGTATAACCGAGTACATTCAGAAGGCTTTCTTGCAATGCAGATTTATACGCCCCGAACGTTGTGCCATTATATGCACACATAATAAGCGCCTTCTTTAAAGAAGTCCCCTTTGTTGAAATATGTTGCAGCACAGCATTCAAACGCTGTTCGAGTTGCTTTGCATACGCTTCTGCCTTGTCCTGTACATTAAAAATAATGCCGAGATTTCTCACATCTTCGATAATATTTTGAAGGTCTTGCTTGATATTTAAAACCGAAGCTTTTTGTGCATATATCGGGATGCCGTTTTCATTCCAAAAGCTCACCGTACCCAAAGATTTTTCGGAAAACATCATGTTTCTACCGAGGACTGCATCCGGTTCATACGAAAATACCACTTCCCGGGAAACGGTTTTCTTATTCCCGATATGAGGGATAGAATCGATCGCTTTCTTATACTTACCGGTCACTGCATTATCCGGATCCAGCATACCGATAATACGATCCTGCAAGCCGAGTTCAATCAGCATTTCCGTCATTGAAAGATTATTGGTAATAACCTTTTTAGGCGCTTGCTTAAAGACCTGCGTTATTACTTTGCCGTCTTTGTCATAGGTGGTAACGCTGACCGGATATGCCGTTTCCGCACTCACTGCGGCAGCAAGAAAAAGAGCCAATGCAATACTAATACATTGCTTCATTTGAATAACCTCCTGAGAGTTGTGTGACTCTCTAAAAACTGAGATATAGATTTTTAGAGATGCCGATGTCTTTTCTATCTATCAAAGATAGCATAGCCAAAGATATTATAGCGGCCCCCTATAGTGAATCATCGCCTGCGAATCCTCTGTCCAGCTGATATTGCAGCGAACACCGTAGATCGTCAGCATGGATTCTTCGGTAATAGTTGTGCGAGGACTTCCTTCATATAAAATATCCCCGTCTTTCATCAAATACAAATAATCCGAATACCGGCATGCCAACTGTATATCGTGCAGCACAGCCAGTACGTTAATCCGTAAATCTTTTACAATCTGCAATATCTCAAGCTGATATTTTATATCCAAATGGTTGGTCGGTTCATCCAGCAATAAGAGAGAAGGTTGCTGAGCGATTGCACGGGCAAGCACAACCCGCTGTTTTTCTCCCCCTGATAGCGATTGATACGGCTGATCTTTTCGAGTCAACATCCCGACCTTTGCCAGTGCATCCTGTATAATGGTAAAATCCTCTTCCCGTTCGGTTTGCATAAAGCGGATATGAGGTGTCCGCCCCAGCATCACAATATCCTGTACCGAACAGTTGAAATTCAGCGTATTAAATTGTGCGACAACCGCCATTTCCTTTGCCGAATCCTTGAGGCGGACAGCACGGATGTCTTTTCCGTCAAGATACACGGCACCCGAGTCCGGTTTGATAATCCGGTAGATATTTTTTAAGAGCGTCGTCTTACCGCACCCGTTTGGGCCAAGTATCGTATAAAATTTATGCCCGTCCGCATGGAGCGATATACCTCGTAAAATTTCTTTATGAGCGATACTGCAGTGGACATCCTTGCACATCAAATCCATATTACTGCCCTGCTCCCCGTTGGTGCTTTGCAACAATAAAGATAAAAAACGGAGCTCCAACCAATGCAGTGAATATCCCGATCGGTAATTCCGCATTTTGAATCAATATTCGCGCACATACATCCGCCCAGATAATAAAAAGCGCACCCAAGAGTGCTGCGACGGGAAAGAGTCTACGATGGTTTGCTCCCACAAGTGCACGGGCAATATGCGGGGTAATCAGCCCAACAAACCCGATGATTCCACAGACAGACACCAATACACCGGTTATTACCGCAATGACTGCCATAAAAAGATACCGATAGAAGTAGAGCGAAATCCCCAACGTTATCGCGACTTCATCGCCCATCATCATTGCATTAAAAACGCGGTACTGTAAGAAGAAAAAAAAATACGAAAGGCTGACTACGAGCAGCGGTAACGGGAGTGATGACCATGAAGTACCGGCAAGAGAACCCATTGTCCAAAACTTAACCGTCATAATACTGTCAGAATTTGCCCCAATTGAAATGATAAAATTGGCAAACGCCGTAAACAGGGCATTTACCACGGTACCTGATAAGATGAGACTTGTCGTGGTCATCTTTCGCTGTGATGAAGCGATGATCAGCACCAATATGGTCGCGGCAATCGCGCCGAGAAAGGCTCCAAGCCCTACGGCAGAAATAAAGCCGAGAATGATACTGACAACAGCCCCAAATGTTGCACCGGCAGAAATACCCAAAATGTACGGCTCAGAAATCGGGTTGTTGACCGTTGTCTGCATAACGCATCCACAAACGGCAAGCCCTGTACCGGTAAAAAACCCGAGTAAAACCCGCGGTACACGCATATTCCATACAATCGCAATAGCAGCGTTTGAAATACCGGTCAGTAAATTGGGGACAACTGCTTTTCCCAGCATAATCCGGTATGTATTTGCCAATCCGATTTTAACAGGGCCGAGCGAAACAGCAATAAATATGGAAAAAATCGTTATCGCTATCAGGAATAAAAATAAAACAAGATGTTTTACTGTTTCAACAGAGAATTTTTTTTGCAGCATCAATGTATTCTTCTTGTTTACCTCGGTTTACAAGCTAGTGCTGTTATAGCATATTTTAATACATTCTGCAAGAAGTTTACCTCCCGGCATTCCATGAGACATCATTTGTCGCAAACGCGCCTCTCATCCCATGCTTTTATTATTGCTTATTTTTTGAGTAGCCTTTTTAAAAACTTGAGTTCCATGTTCTACTTACCGCCCCCTCTTTACCGATTCTTTCTTTCTATACTAATATAGATCTTATAAAATATTAGTATAGAGATCTTACAAACAGAGAGGAGTAATGCAATGGGATTGATAACAGCAGCGCTCAGCGCAGTAGGCGGCGGTTTAGCGGATCAGTGGCTTGAGGTTGTCGAAGCGGATGATATGGGTGAGGGCATCGTACTCGCAAAGGGTGTACCGGTGCGCACGGATAAGCGTAATAGGAATACCAAAGGCTCAAGCGATGTGATTTCTAATGGGTCGATTATCCATGTTAATCAAAATCAGTTTATGATGCTGGTAGACGGCGGAAAAATTATCGACTACACGGCGGAACCGGGATATTTCAAGGTTGATAACAGTTCGGCTCCCTCTCTTTTCAGTGGCGGCTTCGGCGATGCCTTAAAAGAAACATTCAGTCGTTTTAAATTCGGCGGAACAACACCGATGAAGCAGGAAGTTTTCTACATCAATTTGCAGGAAATCAAGGGGATTAAGTTCGGCACACCTAATCCGCTTCAGTATTTTGATAATTTCTATAATGCGGAGCTTTTTTTGCGGGCATTCGGAAACTACTCCATCAAGATAACCGATCCTATCAAATTCTTTAAAGAAGCCTGCCCCCGAAATGCAACGCACGTACATATCGATGAAATCAACGAGCAGTATTTAACCGAATTTTTAGAGGCATTGCAGGCGGCCATCAGCCAGATGTCGATGGAAGGCGAGCGGATTTCGTTTATTCCGTCAAAGGGAACACTCCTCAGTAAGCACATGTCACAGATTCTCGATGATTCGTGGAAAGATCTGCGCGGTATGGAGGTGCTGGCAGTCGGTATCGCAAGCATCACGTATGACGACAGCTCCAAAGAACTCATCAATATGAGAAACAAAGGTGCAATGCTCGGCGATCCTTCTATCCGTGAAGGTTATGTGCAGGGTTCTATTGCGCGGGGTATGGAAGCAGCAGGTTCCAATCAGGCAGGCGCCGGTATGGCATTTATGGGCATGGGGATGGGCATGAACGCAGGCGGAAACTTTATGGGACAGGCAAGCCAAACCAATATGCAGCAGATGCACATGCAGCAAGCAGCTCAACAACAGTCTGGGCAGCAAACCGCTGCGGCGGGACAAGCCGCTCAAGGAAAAGCGGCAGGCGAATGGTTCTGTACCGAATGCGGACACAAGAATACCGGTAAATTCTGTGCGGAATGCGGCACGCCGAAACCCGCAGGAAATAATTGCCCTTCATGCGGCGCAGAAGTCAAACCGGGAACAAAATTCTGTTTCGAGTGCGGTTCAAAACTCTAGCACGACCGCGAATCTTAGAATTAAGAGGATTTAAGGCAACTGCAACCCAAAATCCCAAGCAGGTGCTTTCCTTATTCTGCGAAATTTTAAAAAAATTTCGCTTTATGTTTCAGAAGAAGGGTAAACACACCAGATGGATAAATCAAATTCCTCAGAATAAGAGGTTGGGCAACCATTTGAGCCGCAAAGCGGCGAAACTCTGGTTGAACAGCCTCTTATTCTGAGGGCGTATTAATTTATAAAAATCTGGTGTGGTTACCCTGACAGAGGAATGATATGAGTGTGATGAACTACAAATGCCCCTCCTGCGGTGCTCCTATCGAGTTTAACCCGCGATTGGGCAAATTTAAATGCGGATACTGTTTTACCGAGCATACGGAAGAAGAACTGACTGCCTATCTCGAAAAACTGCAAGCTAAAACTACTGCAGCAGACGAAAGCGCCGGTGATGCTTCTGCCGGCCATAATGTCGCACCGGAATCCGGTACGGGAAATGACAGCGGAGGAACTCCTGATAAAGATACCGCTTCCGGCAACAGCAGCGGAAAAAGCAGACAGACCGTTAAGGTGTACCAATGCGCCAACTGCGGCGCGGAAGTTGTTGCGGGCGACACCTCAACGGCGGCTTTTTGCTACTACTGCCACAGCCCGGTGGTTATAACCGACCGGCTCAAGGGCGATTTTAAACCCGACCGCATTATCCCGTTTAAGATTGATAAAAAGACCGCTGTGCAGAAATTTCTGGAATGGGCGGGCAAAAAAAAATTTACACCCAAAGGCTTTACGAGCGAAATGCAGCAGGAAAAAATCACCGGCATTTACCTCCCCTACTGGCAGGCGGATATCGATGCAAAGGTTGACTACCATGCGGTCGGTGTGAACGTTACCCGCTGGTCAAGCGGAAACCGGGACTATGTAAAAACCGATAAATACAAAATCGACCGCACCGGTGATATTTCCGTAAACAATCTACAAAAACTCGCATTTTCCAAAATCGACGAATCGTTACTCAACAGCATTACTCCCTACGATGAAGCGGAGATGAAAAATTTTTCTGCAGGGTATTTAGCAGGATTCTTTGCCGAACAATACACCGAAGATAAAGAAGCAATAAAGCCCGCTTTAATGACACAGGCAAAACAAGCCACAGCGGCGCTGATAAAGGAATCTACTTCTTGTACTCATTTTGAATCGGAAAAAGATTCAACCGCGTATTCTGTCCGT
Source organism: Treponema sp. OMZ 803 (assembly GCF_024181165.1). NCBI lineage: Bacteria > Pseudomonadati > Spirochaetota > Spirochaetia > Treponematales > Treponemataceae > Treponema > Treponema sp. OMZ 803. Next base: position 1,142,308 of record NZ_CP051195.1, read on the forward strand.
GAGCAACGGTATGTGTTACTCCCTTCGTGGATTCTTACCTACGTCTATCACGGTAAGCCGTACGTTTTTGCTGTAAACGGACAAACCGGTACAACCTGCGGCGAACTGCCGCTGGATAAGGCAAAAGCAGCACTGACATCGGGGCTTCTCGGCATAGTATTCGGTGCGCTCATGTTCTTAGGAGGGATGTTTATATGGTAACAATGATAACGCCGGTATGTTCAAAAAAATATGCCTACAAAAAACGGCTCATTACGGCTCTTTTTTGCTGTTTTCTCCCCCTTATACTTCTTTATGCAGAGACGAGCACTTCGGACGAGGCTGATTGGAGCGAAACCGAATGGGATGCAGACGAACTTTTTATTCCGATAGAACAATTTGCCGGACGACCGGTCGTCGATATGGCGGGCATTCTGACTCTTAGCGAACAACAGGAAATAGCGTCACGCTTTACGGAATTTTCCGAAAGCCTCAAAACGGATGCGTCAGTGGTACTGGTTCCCGACACCGGTGATTTGACGGCGGAAGCTTATGCAGATGATTTCTTTGATTACGGCGGCTACGGCTACGGAGAAGACCGCGATGGAATCTTGCTGTTAATCGTAACAGGATACGGCGACGGCAGCGGAAGAAAAGCGCATATTTCAACCTCAGGTAAGCGTACGATCAATACCGTTACCGATTCCCGTATCGATGATCTGCTCGATGCGCTCATCGACGGAGGAGCAGCGGACGGAAATTATGCCGCCGGTATCAATGCGTATATCGATAAGCTGAACACCATAATCCAATCGCCGGAACAAGCAGCTGCTGCAAAGCTGAAAAGCAGCCTCTTATTTGCCCTCGGTACCGGTGTTTTCGTGTTTTTAATCAGCTTTTTGATTCTATTAAAACGCTATAAAATAGCCGGTGCAAAACCGTACTACGATCGGGCGAAACAAACACAGGTACGCTTTGCTTCTACGAACGACCCGCTTATCAGTACCAATACGATAAGTACCGTACGGCCTAAAAGCAATTCAAGCGGCAGTTCCGGAAGCTCCACTCATACATCTTCAAGCGGGCGCTCTCACGGCGGCGGTGGAAGATCGTTTTAAGTTTTAAGCGGGTACCTTTCGGGCATCCTGATTGCGTTCACCAAGGCTGGAAGTACGTCACAGCATTTTGAGCAGCTCAAAATAGAACTGCTCAAAAGCTTACTATAAAGTTTTATACCGACAAATACTGAAAAGATATAAGCGATCTACCATTTACCGGTCTAAAGCGGTTTTAATGTATACTCTACTTCAATAGTTTTCTTGCCGGACTTTTCAACTGCATCGGCAGCGTTTACCGTATAGTTACGGTACTGAATTATAAATCTATGAATTACTGAAGACTCTCAACTTCTTCTTTGGAGAGTTCGACAATTTTGCAAATATCACCAAGGGGGTAGCCCATAGTAAGCATCATTTTCGCTGTTTGAAGAGCTTTTTGGTGGGAACCTTCAACAAGTCCGAGGGATTTACCTTCCTGCATGCGAAATCCGTAATTGACCGCTGGATAGATTTGATTTATTATCTATTTCAGGGAGTGTACTATGAACCATACCGGTCTTTTTTCCTACATACTGACAAGAAACGTCAAAAACAAAAAAATGAGATGTATACCCATTGCTGCAGCGCTGTGTCTCGCTGCAATGTTTATATTCGCAGTTATGAGCCTTACCGGATGCGCCGATAAGCGGCAAACGGCGGCGGACAGCGGAACGGAGGAATTTGTTACGGCGATTTCTCCGACCAATATCGGACGGCTTGCTCCTATTGCCGTCAGCTTTGCCTGCGATATTATCTGCGAACCTGAACAGGCTTTGCAGTTTTCTCCCAAGCAATCGGGAACATGGGAACTTCAAGACAGCAAAACGGTTGTGTTTACGCCGTCCGTTCCTTATTCTTTCGGTCGTAAAATCATCTTATCTGCAGACTGCGCAAAGTTGTTCGGAAAAGATACGGCACAAGGAACATATCGCCATGTCTTTTTAGCCGATACCCCTTCCTACGAGGTCGCGCTGGATACATTAACTCTTGATCAGTATGAAGAGGCATATTCGCTCAGCGGCAGCATCACTACGGATATTCCCGTTACGGCGGACACCATCCGGCACTGCGTTTCGGCAAAAGCGGGAGGCTTTTTTAAAAGATCCTGCGCAATACAATGGGAACAAGGTTCGTCGGGAAAGGTATGGAAATTTTTTATCCAAAATATCAGTATTAAAAAACGGGCACGGAGCTTATCGGTTTCGTGGCAGGGGCGGAAGCTCGGTTTGTCGAAAAAACAGGATGCGGCATTTGCGGGCGAAAAATTATTTACTATTCCGCCGGAAAATGAATTTTCGATTATCGATATCAATACTTCAAAAAAGAACACCATACTGGTAAGTTTTTCGCGAATGCTCGACACATCTCAAGATATACAGGATTTTATTTCGACTCACAATGAAGACGGTTCTCGGAGCGACGATGTTAACGTATCAGCCAGAGGTAACGTACTGACGATTTATGACGATTCAAATTGGCGGAATATCAGAACTATCCGTATTTCAAACGGGATCAAAAGCTCGAACGGCATCTACCTTGCCGCAGCGCGGACTATCACTCTTTCGGATAATTGGGAACTGCCGTCCGTGCGTTTTATGACCGACGGAACTATTTTACCGTCATCACAGGGGACGGTGCTACCGGTCGAGACACGGAACGTGAGCGGTCTTTTAATACAAGCTTTTGCTATTTACGATCATAACATCGTTCAATTCTTGCAGGTCAATGAATTGGACGGAACCGATGAACTGTACCGCGTGGGCGAGCCGGTGTGGACGCAAAATGTTTCATTCGATTGGGACGATTCGATGCAGAATAAATATATTCCGCGTGGAATCGATGTGTCGGCGCTCACTAAAAAATATCCTCATGGGATGTTTCAAATACGCATTTCATTCAGAAAAAAGAATATCAAATACCGTATTCCCACAGATGCCGATGAAGCGTTTGCTTCGCTGCCGCAGCCTCCCGATATAATCGAAGCTGATTTGCCGCCCGACGAAAAAAGTTGGTGGAATTACTGGGAAGATTTGGATTATGATGAACGGGATACCTATTGGTCAAATAAAAACAACCCCTATCATCCGGCCTTTTACATTCCGCGTTTTAATAGTAAGAATTTGATAAAGCGGAACATTCTTATCTCGGATGTCGGCATTATGGCGAAAAAGGCAACGAGCGGGAAACTGTACGTCAGTGTTGCCGACATCAAAACGGCGCAGCCTATCAGCGGAGCGGAAATTACCTGCTATTCGTATGTCGGCTCAAAAAATGCCGAACTTCGGTCGGATAAAAACGGCTCCGCAGTACTCGAAGACGCTTCCAAGGCAGTATTCATCGCGGCAAGCTACAAGGGACAGACTTCATATTTGAAAATTGGAGCCGGAACGGGATTGAGCGTCAGTCATTTTGAAACCGGCGGCGAAAAAACCGTAGGCGGCGTAAAGGGATTCATTTACGGAGAGCGCGGCGTATGGCGGCCGGGTGATCCGCTCTACCTGACCTTTGTGCTGCAGGATTTACAGAAAAGCCTCCCCGCGGATATTCCGGTCTCTTTTGAACTTTCCGACCCGCTCGGACGGGTAACAGAGTCGCGCCTCCTAACCCATTCGGTAAACGGCTTTTATCCGGTGGAAACAAAAACCGCCGCCGGAGCGGTAACCGGTCTCTGGCAAGCAAAGGTAAAAATCGGCGGACAGGAATGGACTCGGCCGCTCCGCATTGAAACGGTCGTCCCGAACCGCCTATCGGTTAAACTGGAACCTGAGAAAAAAATGCTTACTAGCGGTACGAACAACTTTACGCTTTCGGGGGCATGGCTGCACGGTGCACCGGCCCCCAATTACAACGCAGACGTTGCCGTGTTCTTTACCTCTGCGCCGGATAATTTCGGTTATTCCGATTTCAGCTTTACCAATCCGTCGGTAGAAATGGAACTAGGCCGCTCAACCATTTGGGAAGGAACACTGAATAGCGCCTCAAAGGCAACATTCAGCGAACATTTCACCATCGGCGCAGATGATCCCGTACCGGGAAAACTACAGGCGCATTTTGTCAGCCGCATCTTTGAACCGTCGGGAGCCTTTTCTACCGAACAAAGCGCTTTCCCGTATTCGCCGTACAGCCGCTATGTCGGTCTGCGGCTGCCGAAAGGAGATGCCGCCCGCGGAATGCTTTTAACCGATGTTCAACATACCGCCGATGTACTGCTGATAGACCAAGACGGTAAGCCGGTTCCTTCCGGCGAACTATCATATACGATTCATAAATTGGATTGGAAATGGTGGTGGGAAAAAGACGCCCTTACCGACGCAACGTATGTCTCCAGCAACTCGTCTTATGAAATTGTACGCGGCTCGGTACCCGTTACAAACGGAAAAGGGAGCTTTCAGTTTGAAATAAAATATCCTTCATGGGGACGTTATCTTGTTACGGTCTCCGATGGGCGGCGCGGACACAGTGCGGCAAAAATCGTGTATATCGACTGGCCGGGATGGGCCGGACGCGCTCAAGAAAGCGGTTCGGGCAGCGCGGCGATGGTTACGCTCATCACCGACAAACGGCAGTATAGCACGGGCGAAACCGCTTCTGTTTCGTTTGCCTCAAGCGCCGGAAACAGAGCCCTCGTTACGGTAGAAAAGAACGGCGAAATTCTCAAACAGGATTGGCTTGAAACCGCTAAAGATACCACGGTGTATAAACTGAAATTGACGGAGGCAATGGCGCCGAATGTGTACGTGCATATCACGGTATTGCAGCAACACTTGCAAACGGCGAACAGTTTGCCGATCCGCCTTTACGGTATCGTACCGGTGATGGTCGATAATCCCGCCACGAAACTCAATCCGGTGATTACCGCTCCGGCCGTCTATGCGCCCAACGAAAAAGCGGTTATCTCCGTATCCGAACAAAACGGAAAACCGATGACATTCACGCTGGCTGTTGTCGATGAAGGGCTTTTAGGATTAACGAACTATCACGGGCCGGAACTGAGACGCGAATTCTATAAGAAAGAAGCGTCACAGCTTTCGAGCTGGGATTTATATCAGTATGTTATGAACGCCTATAGCGGAAAGCTTGAAACACTGCTCGCAATCGGCGGTTCCGAAGACCTTGCCGATAACCGCGAACGGGGCAACAATCGGTTCAAACCGGTGGTACAATACCTCGGCCCCTTTACGATCGCCGCCGGTGAAAAGAAGCAGCTTTCGTTCGATATGCCTGAATATGTCGGAGCTGTGCGGGCGATTGCGGTTGCGGGCTTTAACGGCGCTTACGGTATTGCGGAAAAGACCGTTCCCGTAAAGGCCGACCTTATGATACAGGCCGCGCTCCCCCGCACACTCGGTGCCAACGAGCGTATCGATGTACCCGTTACGGTATTCAACGGGACGGACTCTGCACAAAATGCAAAAATCACCTTGAATACAAAAGGCGCCATTCCGTCCTTTAACGCTGAAAAAACCGTAAAGGTTCCCGCTTCTTCGGATACGACCGTTACGTTCACGGTAAAGACGGAAGCGGCCGGTACAGCCGACTTCACCGCCGCCGTAAAAACGGACAAAGGTTTTGCGCAGTCGGTAACGCCGGTAGAGGTACAGGCACGGGGTATTCCCGTTACCTACCGTACACCGTTTACGCTGAAACCTTCGGAGAAAACGATTGTGAGCGTGCAAAGTCCGGGAGAAGTCAGTTCGACAACACTTTCGATGGAGCTTTCTTCCATACCGGCGCTCAATTTAGCAAGCAGACTCGACTACCTGATTCGGTATCCGCACGGATGTATCGAACAAATTACCTCCGGCGGCTTCCCGCAACTGTATCTCGCAGACTTTGCACAGCTGTCGCCGCAGGAAAAGACGCGCATTCAAAAGCATATCCAATCGGTTATCGAACGGTATCCTCAGTATCAAACCGCATCGGGAGCCTTCGCATACTGGCCGGGCAACAGCGCGCCGTCCGCATGGGGTTCGAGCTATGCGCTCCACTTCTTAACGGAGGCAGAGAAGCAGGGCTATGCGGTACCCGATTCGATTAAAAAACCGCTGACCTCTTGGCTCGCCTCTTCCGCGGCGGAATGGGAATCCTATAGTGAAGATTCGGCTGAAATACAGGCATACCGGCTCTTTTCGCTTGCGCTTGCAGGCAGCCCGAATATCGGCGCAATGAACCGGCTGAAAAATGAACGACTTGATGCTTCCGCTGCACTGCTGCTGGCTGCTGCATACTCGCTTACGGGCAGAGATGACACGGCGGAGGATGTGTTTGCAGATGCATTGGGCGCATTGACTAAACAGGAGACATCCTACCGGTATACCGGCGGCTCTTTCGGTTCGTCCACCCGCATACAGGCACTCTATTTGATGGTATGTACGCTGCTGAAGGATGATGTAAAGGCAGCGAAAGCAGCCCGCGAGGTTGCATCCGTACTTTCCTCCGATGATTGGTGCAGCACGCAAGAGACCGCATGGCTCCTATTCTCGCTTTTACCCTATTACAAAAACCGCGATGCAGCCTCGTGCAGCTATACCGTTACGGCGAACGGCGCGGCGCGACAGGGACAGCTTAAAAACGCCTCTATTATCGAAACCTTGCCTGCGGGAACGGCGGACAAACAGACCATCGAAGTAACGAACACCGGAAAAGCGATCCTCTACGGCATTTTAACCGCAGAAGGCATGTCCGTACCGGGAACGGAACAGCGGCAGAATGAAAATATCGACCTTGATGTTTCGTACTTCAATTCCGACGGATACATGATTTCTCCTACCAATTTGAAGGTAGGGGATTCATTCGTCATAAAAATTCTTGTCGCGAACCAAACATCGAAGAAGATCGAAAATATCGCGCTGACGTTCCCGATTCCAACCTGCTGGGAAATCAGTAACGACCGGATAGCCTTGGACAGCAGCGACGGTTCGGATTCTTTCGCCTATCAGGACATCAGAGACGACGTCGTGTATACCTACTTTGATTTAGCGCGTAGGGATTCGGTAACCTACAAGTTCTATGCAACGGTTGCCTATAAAGGAGAATACTTTATACCGGCTATCCATGCGCAAGCAATGTACGATAATAAGATTAGGGCGGTGGTGCCGGGTCTCAAAGTGTCCTTTTGAAATATACGACGCATCTACTGCGTCGTACGGCAAAAAAGTGTCCTCAACGTATCAAAGATACGCCTGCGGTACTTTTTTGCCTAACTCCTTGTATCTGCACCGTCTATTTCAAAAGGCTTACGGAAAAGTTTGTTTCAAATGCTGCAGGGTATGCAGAAACGCTGGAGATACGGCGCATCTACTGCGTTGCATCATTAAAAGTGTACATCCCTGTACACTTTTAATGGCGAATTTCGGCAAAGCCGAAATATCGCTTCTGTTTAAACCAGCGGCATCCGTGCCGCTTCTGAAAATCCTCAACGTATCAATTCCGCCAAGGACGGCGGTGGCTCTAGTCAGTAGTGTGTTTGCCCTGCAAACACGCAGGTAAAAAATATACAAGGATGTATATTTTTTACCGTGCCTGCGGTACTTTTTTGCCTAACTCCTCGTATCTGCACCGTCTATTTCAAAAGGCTTACGTGTTCGCGCCTTGTAATTGCAGAACGGACAAGGATGTCCGTGGATTGAGCAGAAGCAAGTTTTTCAGTAGAAAAACTTGTCGTTGAGCAGTTGTACACGGATGTATAACTGCTCAACAGGCTATTTTCAAAAGCGCTGCAGATACGGCGCATCTACTGCGTTGCATCATTAAAAGTGTACATCCCTGTACACTTTTAATGGCGAATTTCGGCTTTGCCGAAATATCGCTACTGTTTAAACCAGTGGCATCCGTGCCAATGTTTAAGCGGCAATGCCGCTTAAACTTGCAAGTTTTACTCTTGGCAAAACGTTGCTGCCGAAAATCCTCAACGTATCAGAACGCCCAAGGACGGGCGTGGTTCCCAGCAATAGCGATATTTTGGCTTTGCCAAAATTCCCGTTCAAAAATTGACAAGGAGGTCAATTTTTGAACTTGCCACGGATGGTGGTGGTTCCCCTTAGCGGACGACTTAGGTAGATTGCGAGCCGGTGCAGCAATCTATCCTAATGACCAGCCTTTGTTCCAAAGCTTCGTTCTTATAGTGCTTCCACTTCTGCTGGAGAGAGTCCGGTTGCTTGCGCGATATTTTCCCGTGATAACCCAAAATGCAGGAGATTTTTCGCGGTTTCCAGCGCCTTTTGGCGGGAACCGCGAGCTTCGCCTTCAGCTAATCCGCGCTCAAGGCCTTTCCGCTCAGACTCGCTTATCATTGATAATCGATCGCTTTCATATTCCCATGCTGCCTCATATCGCTTCCGCTCTTGCTCATCCAGATAAAAGATATCCATTACTTTGTTTGCCTTCGCCATTACAGGATTTCCTTGTGCTAGCATAGTCCTTTCCTCTTTACTGTCTGTTTTGATAAACATAAGCCATTTTTCTAGGCTTGTCAAATTCTCTTTCGGCAGCTTGGTTAAGTCTAAAAAGTGAATCTCCAACAGTTCATCCAAAAGTGTCCGATCTTCTTCTTCCCGTATCCGATAAACCGAATGTACTTTGCGGCTTAATTTAAACGGACTATTCAGTACATTGATTGCAATACATTATATGTACTGTAAACCACGGGAAAAATGCTCATGAATCATTTTTGAACAGTAGAAAATACTCCGCTTGGGATAATAATCAAAGTAGGTATTCTGTATTTCCACATCGATTTTTCGCCCATCATTTAAGCGGATTTTTATATCGAGCCGTCCAGCTTTCTCGTTGTAAAATAGAGGGATATACTCTTCTTTTGCAAATAAGCGGGCATCTGCGTTGTCGCTATGCCGAAATAAATACTCAACGTATACCCGATACGTCTCCGTTTTATTTCGGCACGGTTCCTAGCATCTACTCCACCTATTTGCAAAAGTCATTTCAGGATTGCTATGTCCGTATGAGGTTCTTTCGTACCAAAGAGACAGAAGCGGCATGGATGCCGCTGGTTATATCAGAAACGATGTTTCGGCAGCGCCAAAACTCGTTCTTTCCATTGTACACGGATGTACAATGGAAAGAAATGCGTAATCGTTTCGAGCTGTAAAACTCATAGGGATATTATGAAATTTTCTTACTATCTTTCGCCTCCGCGCATATACCTCTCTTATAAGGCTCGGCTACAAAAATGGCTAAGAATTTCAAGAGAAAATCACAAGTTTTTATTAAATGCTTATTTTGTCACGCCCTACACATTTTGCCGGTTCGGATTCACCGCGTACTGCCATGGAGTTTTTTTAGACGTATTTGCGACTTACATAACCTGTTAGCCGCTACTCCGCTAAAAATTCCTCTATCGTATCTACAAGATCGTTGAAATTATTACGAAGGCGGTTCATTAATGCTTTCGTACGCTTACCGTTATAGGATGGCATCGCACCTACCAGTAAGAACAGTTCATACGGTTCCACGTCAAGCGCAGCGGCGATAGATGCAATTGTCTCAAATTTCCCGATTTTCTTTTGATTTTCAATTTCACTGATATATGCGCTTGTAATACCGGCACGTTCAGCAAGCCGTTCCTGCGTCAGTTTTTTAGATAACCGTAGCCGCTTTATGTTTTCCGAATACAATTTTATCAATTCAATTTCAGTCATAATGTTATTATAAAATTACGATTTGCCGGAAAGAATATACAAATCGCTATAATACAACAACAATACGCCGATAATTTTAACGAATGGTTATTTTTTTAATAAAATTGTTCACTTTTGGTTAAAATTCCTTACAAATAGTAAATGGAGCCGTTATGCCGTATACTGAAACACCTGAAACGAATGCGCTTAAGCAGCACATTGAAACCATACTTGCTGCAGTACCGGATTTTGTAGAACCGGCTGCCGATAAAAACCAAAAACCGAGATTAAAAATTAATGTGATAAAGGATTGTGCCGAACGCGGTGATATAAAATTGCTTGCACCGCTGCTTAACAATCCTTCCGTAAAAAAAGCCTTTTTTTACTCCGGTTTTAGATAGTTTTGTTTTTAATACGGCGAGATTTAAAGAATTTTTGGAATATTCTTCCGCCTGTAATTCATACTCAAAATACCTCGGACAAAAAATCGGTTTATATATGGGAGATATTCCATTGATAGACTGGAGCGAAGTTGTTTTGAATTTTCCGTTCAAAGATTGCATACTGGAAGGTGGTCAGCGTAAAGAAGACGGTTTGGATACCTATTTTGAGTATGATGAAAAAGAGCAAAGATACACGGAAAAAAAGAGCAAACGTCGAGAAGTGTTTTACAATGAGGTACTCGCCCGCGATGAAATAGACAGTTTGTTTTCCCCGAAAGCATTTTGCAACGCAAAGCGTTATGAATCGGGAAAATCTTCTCTTTGTAAAAAATTAAACCGCGATGCGGAATTGAATAAGAAACGCGGACTTTCGGAAGATACCATCACCGATAATTTGATAATCAAAGGAAATAATTTACTTGCGCTTCATTCGCTTAAAGAAGAATTTACAGGCAAGGTAAAGCTCATTTACATAGACCCGCCGTACAATACGGGGAACGATAGTTTTGCATACAACGATAATTTTAATCATTCCAGTTGGCTCACCTTTATGAAAAATCGACTTGAAATTGCGCGGGAACTATTAAAAGAAGACGGGGCTATTTTTGTACAATGCGATGACAATGAACAAGCCTATTTAAAATTACTGATGGATGATGTATTTGGAAGAGAAAATTTTATAAGTACAATTGTATGGAAAAGAAAACGCGGAAGGGATAATTCAGCACGATGGTTCAGTAAAGCTCATGAGTATTTTCTTGTCTTTGCGAAACAAAAAAGTATTTTGAACTTTAATCTTATAGAACTGGATGAAGAAACAAAACTCCAATATAAAAATCCTGACAATGATAAGCGCGGCAAATGGCGAATGCTTGCTTGTTGGGCTAGAGGTACACAAGGCGGGGTACAATATGATTTTACTACTAAAGAAGGACACTTCTTTTCAGAACGGCTATGGCTATTTTCAAAAGAGAATCTGAAAAAATTAGATCAAGAAGATAAATTAGTCATACGAGGTGATAATATTTATCGGAAACTCTTTATAAATGAACATAAAGGACAAGTTCTCGAAAGTATTTGGACTGATGCATCCAATGCTGCAAATGCTGCTGATGAAATAAAAAGCTTATTCGGTTCAATCGTTTTTAGTACTCCAAAACCAGAACCTTTTATGCAGCGCATTATCAAACTGTCAACTTCTGAATCAGATATCGTTCTCGACTACCATCTCGGATCAGGTACAACCGCTGCCGTTGCGCATAAAATGAATCGACAGTATATCGGTGTAGAACAAATGGACTACATCAATACCGTTACGGTAGAGCGGCTTAAAAAAGTCATCGAGGGTGAACAGGGCGGAATCTCAAAACTTGAAAACTGGCACGGCGGCGGTTCTTTTGTTTATATGGAACTTGCTGAAAAGAACGAACAAGCAGTACGGCTTATTAGTGCTTGTAAAAATGGTGAAGAGCTTATTTCCATATTCGATAAACTGTGCAGCAAATATTTTTTACACTACAATGTCCGTATAAAGGAATTTTGTGAAGAAGTCAAAACCGATCGCTTTCAATCGCTCCCTTTGAAAGAACAAAAAGAAATGTTTTGCCGTATGCTCGATTTAAATCAGCTGTACATTAATGCGGATGACAGGGAGGACAATAACTCAGGGCTCAGCACGAACGACATTGCAATTACGGAAGATTTTTACCGGCTACGTGGCAATGATAAGGAAAATAGGTAATGCTTATCGATAAAATTCAAAATCAAAAAGAGATCCTTGACGAACGCGATTATGCAATTCCTTCATACATTACGGATAACTTAAAATATCCGCTTTATGACTGGCAGCGTGAAGCTGTGGAAAACTTTCTCGTCAACGAAAAACTTCGTTCAAAACTGCTTAAAAAAGGTGAAATACTTTCACCGAATCACCTTATGTTCAATATGGCTACGGGAAGCGGTAAAACGCTCGTTATGGCTGCATTGATTTTGTATTACTACAAGCAGGGATATCGGAATTTTATCTTTTTTGTTAATCAAAATGCTATTCTTGGAAAGACACAGGCAAATTTTATCGACACAAAGCATACTAAATACCTATTTAAAGAAAATGTCATCATTGACGGTAGAGGAGTTGCATTTCGAGAAGTCGATATGTTTTCCGATTTCTGCGATGACGTACAGATAAAATTTACGACAATTCAGAAACTGCATAATGATATTTATAAAGAAAGCGAAAACTCCGTATTACTTTCAGACTTGCAAAAACGTGATGTTATTTTATTCGGGGATGAAGCACATCACTTAAATGCAAGTACGGCAAAGAAAAAACAAGCCTCTCTTTCGGATGAAATTTCGTTTATCGGAGAATTAAAAGATTCTGCAAAAGAAGACGATATTGAACGTTCGTGGGAACATACAGTGTGTCATTGTATTTTAAACAAAGACGATGAAAACCAAAAGAAAAACCGCAATGCGCTTTTGGAATTTACCGCTACGATTCCCAATACATCGGAAGTGTTACAAAAGTATGAAGATAAAATAATTATCAAATTTGAACTGCAAGATTTTGTTGAAGCGGGTTGTACAAAACATATCCGTCTAGTTCGATCAAATCTTGCGCTAAAAGAAAGAATTTTACAGGCATTACTTTTAAATTGGTACCGCTATCGCATTGCGCTCAAAGCAAGAATTCCAAATTTTAAACCGGTTATTCTTTTTAGAAGCAAAACAATTGAAGATTCAAAAGCAGATTGCCGGATGTTTATTGCCTTATGCAAATCCGTACAAGCTTCTGACTTTGACTTTGTTCATAATCTTTCAAAAATAAATATGCCCGCTGATGACACAATTCCATCATTATACACCGTAAACGGCAATATCTTTGCACGAATTCTGTTATATCTCAAAGAGAGTAAATGTTCTTTTGAAAATGTCGTCGATTATATCCGTGAAAACTTTCAAGAGCGTACTATCATCATCACAAACAGTAAGACAAATAAAACAAAAAAAGAAAAAACGGATTCCGAAATAGACCGGCTTCTAAACAGTCTTGAAGATTACGGCAATCATATTAGGGCGATTTTCACCGTGCAACGCCTTACCGAAGGCTGGGATGTACTGAACTTATACGACATTGTCCGACTGTATACGGGACGCGATACGGATACTAAAACGCACAAGGCCGGTACAAGCACGACGAGCGAAGTGCAACTGATAGGACGCGGGGTGCGTTATTTTCCGTTTGTCTATAATGATATGCCGGTTAATCGCCGTAAATTCGATGATGATATCGGTAATGAGCTGCGTATTTTGGAAGAATTCTACTTTCATTCTGACGAAGATCATCGTTATATCAGTGAATTATCGAATGAACTCAAAAACAGAGGGTTGATGACGGAAAAGCGGACGCAAAAAATCTTTCCTGTAAAACCGGCGCAGCAAGAGATACTGAATGGAATGTATTTGTTTGTAAATAGTCGAATTAAAAATCCCGAACGCAGATTAAAACAACTGCCGCAAGATTTTCAAAATCTTGCGCCGTTCGGGTACAGAATTACTACAAGTCAGTATTCTGAAATACGGAATGTTGATTTTCAAAAAGAAGATACGTATATTGCGGCTGAAAGCGGTCAATTAAAAACAGAAGAATTAAAATTTTCCGATATTCCGACTCATATAAAATATAAAGCTATTCATCGCCTTAATGCAAATGCCGCTTCCTACTATAGTTTTGAGAATATATTATGCCGATTTAATGTTCGGAGTATGAAAGAATTTTTTGATTTCATAAAAGATATAAAAATCAGGCTCACGCATGATACAGACAAATATGAAAATCTTCCGAATAAAAAAGTGCTGGAAATGTGTGAAAATTTTTTTACTTACCTGCAAAAGGAATTGGAACAATTCGATAAGCCATATAAAGGAGCGGATTTTCGGTTGGTAAAATTTTCGGATATATTTTCGTTCGATCAACAAAAAGGCAAAATATGTTTTACTAAAGAAAGACTTATTTACATCGATGAACAGGCATCAGAAACACAGGAAAACAGGACTTTGGAAAAAGAACTGCAAGCCGCAAGCTGGTATGCGCTCGATGCATTTTGGGGTACAAGCGAAGAACGGAATTTAATTCAATTCATAAAAGACCGAAAATCAAATTTGCTTACCAATTACGATTCTTTTCAGTTGCTCCGAAATGAAGAAGTCTATAAGATTTTTGATTTTGATACCGGCCGCGGCTTTCAACCGGATTTTTTATTATTTCTGCACGGAAAAGCCGGCAACCCCAATGCATACTACCAAGTCTTTATTGAACCAAAAGGTAGCCATCTTGCAGGAGATGACAACGACGGTTGGAAACAAGATTTTTTGGAAGAAATCACTAAACGCTACGGAAGAGAGCATGCCGTTATAGAGCGGAACAGTTCTTATGTGTTAATAGGATTACCGTTTTTTAACACCGAAGATAAGGGGCTGAAATCAAAATTTACGGAAAATTTTGAAAAGACGATTCTCCCTCGCCATTAGTCAATAAAACTTACCTCGGATAAGTATAGCTCTTTCCGTCTATACCCCGTGCCGAAAAACGGCCGTCTTTTAATGGGGAGATAATATCCTCATAGAGCAGTAGGGCGGAAAGCGGGAATTTTCCGCCGCCGTTCGGTAAATCGACTGCAAATTGCGGTAACGATAAACCGGAAAGGCGTTTACGTAATGCTTTCCATATAAGCGCGGCTTTTTCAAGCGGTACACGAAAATGCGCCGTTCCCCGCGCCAAATCCGTTTGGAACAAATATCCGGGTTTTATCCCCATACATACCAGCGCGTGGAAAAGCTCCGCAAGAACGGCGGGATCATCATTAACGCCGCGCAGCAATACGGTTTGGGTTTGCACCGGAATCCCCGAATCGATACAGCGGATTAAGGCATGCCGCTGCGCCGTGCCGAGTTCCGCCGGATGGTTTATATGTGCAATCACCCAGAGCGGACGAACGGAACGGAGGAGTATCATAAGCTCTTCGGTAAAAAGCTCCGGTGCAAAGACCGGCGCACGGGTGCAGAGGCGGAGCAGCAAATCGGGACGGACGGAACGGAGGCATTCCAACAGATGCTTTATTTGCTCAAAACTACCGCTCATCGGGTCTCCCCCCGAAACCAGAATTTCCTGTACTTCGGGATGTGTTTTAAGATATGACGTTACCGCTCCGATTTGCTCATCGGAAATAAAGCCGCTTGAGCGGGCGGTAAATTCACGCCGGAAACAGTACCGGCAATACGAGATGCAGCGGCCGGTACTCAATAGCAGCACGCGGTTCGGATATTGGTGTACCAGATACGGGGTAACGCAATAGCGCGCCTCGCCGAGCGGGTCGCCCCGCTCTTCCTCCGACACGATCTGTTCGTCGTCGGAGAAAAGCACCTGCCGACGCAGCGCAGCAGCGGCGGCAGGTGCTGCGGAGATAATCAAGGCCTTAAACGCCGGCGAAACATATTCCGGCAAGCGGATAACCGTATCGGAAGCACGCTCATTTCGCCAATCATCATTCCAACGATTATCATCCCGGCAATCATCATCCGGTGCGGCGTTCATACCTCCGTCACACTTACAGCGCATCGACTCCGTACATCAATGCTGCCAGTACCTGCGTATCGTCGATTAAGTTTTTCATAATGCAGTATTCATTCGGTTGGTGCGCCATATCGTCGAGCGTACTCCATACGACGGCATTAAAGCCTGCCTGACGGAGCGGAGCTGCAACGGTTCCTCCGCCGATACCGATGGTTTGCGTTTTTTTGCCGTGTACTTTTTCGATAGCCTTTGACAGCATCGTAACAACCTCGGCATCAACAGGCGTTGCAGGTGATTCCGCCGAATCATCGATAATTAACTCTACTTGTACGCCGTATTTTGCTTCTATCGCACTTGCCTCGACTTTTATCTTCTCCATCACTTCCGCAACAGTGTAACACGGGAGTATACGGCAATCCATATAAAACACATCATCGCCCGGAATGGTGTTGATGTTCGGGATATTCGCTTCTTTTTTTGTCGGCTGCAAGGTCGAATACGGCGGCTCGAACAAATTATCCTGCTTTGAAAACACTTTTTCCAAAGCATTCAAGCGGAGCGCTAAATCCGCCGCCGCAATGTGCGCATTCTTTCCTAAATCGGGGCGAGAAGCATGCGTTTGCACTCCATGCACAACAACCTTTAACCACAACAGGTTCTTTTCCGCAACTTCAATTGTCTCGCCCGAAGGATCTCCTCCGTCAGGGACGACGATAATATCCTGCGGCTTAAACAGCTGATGATTATTCAAAAGATAGATAACGCCGTATCTCGACCCCACTTCTTCATCAGCAACAAACAACAATTTTACGGTGTGAGCAGGCTGAATCTTTAATGCAAGAAATGCGTAAGCGGCGAATACCGCTCCGGTCAGTCCTTGCTGGTTATCCTCTACACCGCGCCCGATAATTTTATCACCGTCCTGCTTCAGAACCCACGGATCGCTTTCCCATTTTGCGAGCTCTCCGGGAGGTACCACATCGGTATGCGCCATAATCCAAACCCGTTTTGAATCGTCTTTGCCCGGAATGGTAACCACAAGGTTCGGTCTGATACCGGAGGAGACCCGCGTATCGGGTGCATCGAACCGTTCAAATTGAGTAAAGCCGAGCTTTTTTAAATACGCTTCCAGCGCTTCGCATTTTTTCAACTCCCCGTCGCCATCCGACTCCGGAGCCATGGCTGGAATGGAGCACAAAAGCCGTTCAAGCTCAATCATCTTATCTTTTTGTTGAGCGATAAAATCTTTAACCGATAAAAAATTTGACATACAACCTCCACATACGTAATGAAATTAAACTCTTTTCAAAAGAGCAAAGCACTCTCAAAAGAGGCTTCTACTATACCATATTGATAGCTATTCTGCAAACAAGAAGATTGATCGTTCTACGCATCGACTTCCGCAAGAAGATTTTTCATAATAAAGGCTTTGCGTTCGGGGGTGTTCTTTCCCATATAAAATTCAAGCACGCCAGGGATCTTTTTCACGGTCTGAATACTGACCGGTAAAAGGCGGATATCCTTTCCGATAAACTGACCGAATTCGCTCGGGCTTATTTCTCCCAATCCCTTAAAACGGGTAACCTCCGCCGCTGTACCGAGCCGCTTCATTTCGACATCCCGCTCTTTTTCCGAATAGCAATAGCAAGTCTCTTTTTTGGTGCGCACCCTGAACAGCGGCGTTTCCAAAATAAAAATCCGCCCGCTCAACACCAGCTCTTCAAAGTAGGTGAGGAAAAAGGTGAGCAAAAGATTTCTGATATGAAAGCCGTCGTTATCGGCATCGGTTGCGATGATGATCTTATTATAGCGGAGGCTTTCAAGGCTGTTTTCGATACCGAGCGCCATCATCATATTGTAGAGCTCCGCATTTTTGTAGATGGCTGCGCGTTTTTTGCCGTGCATATTTTCGGGCTTACCGCGCAGCGAAAAAAGCGCTTGCGTAAGGACGTCGCGGCTCGAAACCATTGAACCCGAAGCCGAGTCGCCCTCAGTGATAAAAATCATCGACTCATTGCCGTACTGCTTATCCCCAAGATGAAACTTGCAGTCTTTAAGTTTCGGGATTTTCATCGCAATTTTTTTTGCGGCAGCCTTCGCTTCTTTTTTAACGCTGTTCAGCTCTGTCCGCAGCCGTTCGTTTGCAAGGATTTTTTCTTCCAGCTTCCGCGCAGCTTCGGCATTTTTTTGCAGCCATTCCACCACAGCGGCCTTTGTACCGTTGACAATCCACGGCCGCACCTCGGTATTGCCGAGCTTATTTTTCGTTTGACTTTCGAACACGGGCGCTTGCACCTTGACCGCCACCGCTGCGCAGGTGCCTTCGCGGACATCCTCGCTCTTGTAGTTTTTGCGGTAGTATTCGTTAATACCTTTCAGCAAGCCTTCTTTAAAGGCGGAAAGATGCGTGCCGCCATCCGAGGTATACTGTCCGTTGACAAACGAAAAATAGGTCTCGCCGTAGTTGTTGGTGTGGGTAAAGGCAAATTCGAGCTTTGCTTCCTTAAAATGAGCAATCGTATAGAGCGTTTCTTCGCCGATTTCCGCATTGAGCAGATCGAGTAAGCCGTTTTCCGATATGTATGAAGCGCCGTTAAAGGTGAGCGTAAGGCCGGCATTCAAATAGGCGTAGTTCCACATCCGTTTTTCGATAAAGTCGAGGTTGAATGTATAGTCGCCGAATATTTCCCTGTCGGGAATAAACTCCACGAGCGTGCCGTTCTTAATCCCTTTTTTGGCATCTCCTTGTTTTTCATGCTTTAGCACACCCCGCTCAAACACCGCTTCGGCGTATTTCCCGTCGCGGACGGAAACTACCCGGAAATATTCGGAGAGCGCGTTCACCGCCTTGGTGCCGACGCCGTTCAAGCCCACCGAAAACTGAAAGACTTCATCATTGTACTTCGCACCGGTGTTGATGACCGACACGCATTCCACGACCTTCCCAAGCGGAATACCGCGCCCATAATCCCGCACGGTAACTTTGTTGTCCTTCAGCAGCGCATCGATGCGGTCTCCATTTCCCATGATGAACTCATCGATGGAGTTATCGAGCACTTCTTTTAGCAGGATGTAAATACCGTCATCGGGGTTCGAGCCGTTTCCAAGCCGGCCGATATACATACCGGTGCGGAGCCTGATATGCTCCAATGAGCTCAGCGTCTTTATTTTCGATTCATCATACGTATTCTTTGCAGCCATGTTGTTTTAAATTCCTTCCATAAAAAGTCAAGAAGAAAGTTTCAACTTTCGATTGACTTTTTACGCATGTTCGCAACGAAGTGAGAACATGCAGATGATATACAAGTTTGCGATTAAGCAAACTTGAGTAAATAAAAGTCGTGCCATTTGTACGGCTTTTATTTAACACTCCATAAAAAGTTTTTTTAAATTGAAGACAGAACGGTGAGCGGCGGAAGTCCTAAGTTGTCTGCCGTTTGCCGGAGCGCAGCGTCGGAGCAGATTACCGCAGCGGTACCGCCGGATATACCTTCCGCCGTCGTTGCCGAAAGCGCGGCGCTTCCCGATACGCTTGCGGCGAGCCGGTTCATGCGTTCCCGTGTACAGGAAATAATACCTTCGATTGTTTGCATCCGCGCCTGATGAGTTATCCCGTTTAAGAGACGCGAGAACGCCGCTGCGCTTCTCTGCGCCGGGGTTCTCGGCTGGAGCGCGGTGCTGTACGTGCCGGTAATCAAGGCCTCCAGTTCGGAGTCGGTAAGCGGTGCCGCAATGCTCTTTTCGATGCAATCCCGTATACTGCGCAAGGATTTGAGCGGCGCAGGGTCGCGGTAGGTAGTCATCGTAAACAGCGCCGTCGCGGAATCGGGATATGCCGAAACGCCGTATGCACCGCCTTTCACGCGGATTGCCTCCCACAATGCCCCCGTCTCAAGCCACTGGGCATAGACGATAGCAGCGCCGTATTCCGTTTCATCGAACGTAATCGGCAGAAGCTGCGCAGCGAAGCCCACCTGCACGGCGCTGGGAAAGGCCGAAAGCGCCGCCGGTTTTTCAAAGGCTTCGGTTCTAAAGCCGCCGGTACTGCGGTGCGGAAAATCAAACCGCAGTAAATGGGAAGTGAGCGCCTTTTTGATAACGCTTATATCGGCGCTCGTACCGCACACCTTCACGATAAGGCCGGAGCGCATCAGTTTCCGGTGTATTTCTTCAAGTTTACGGGCAAGTTCACCGATTGCCGCCGGTTGTTGCTCCAGCGCTGCATACTGCCCGCGCAGAAAACGCAGTTGAGGAATCCCCATCCAGAGATTCTCCGCCCGTTTTGAACCCGAATATGCGGAAGCTGCGTACAGTGCAGTCAAGGTATGCCCCGAATACGACGGCAGCGGATCAAGATCATTTTTCAGCTGAATAAAAACATCCTTCAACCGCTTTTCGTCGGCAAAAGAAATATCGTTAAGATACGAAAAAATACGGTTTACCGCGGGTTCGATATATTCGGGCAGCATTTTAGAGCGGATAAAAATCCAGTCCCGATCCGCCACATCTTCCGTGCGGAGCGCATTATCGAAAAATACCGCGGCTTCGGATGTCCGATGCCTGCCTGCCGAAAAGGTAACCGCAGAAAAGCCTCCCGTCAGGTAAGCGAATTCCGCCGCAACGGTATCCCAGCTCTGCG
Source organism: Treponema sp. OMZ 803 (assembly GCF_024181165.1). Lineage (NCBI taxonomy): Bacteria > Pseudomonadati > Spirochaetota > Spirochaetia > Treponematales > Treponemataceae > Treponema > Treponema sp. OMZ 803. The sequence continues at coordinate 1,162,677 of NZ_CP051195.1, forward strand.
TTTTTGTTCCCATCGAGGAAAGCGCGGACGTATAGAGCGTCAGGTATGTATAGTCCTCCGCCGAAAGCGAATCGACGGGAACTGCGATGTCCATATAGGTGATACCGTTTGTCGGCTGTTCATGTATGATAACGGGAACTTTGCCGAAATATTCGAGACGTTCAGGTATCGGCGGTTCAACCGGCGGCAGCTCCTCTTTTGAAATATGCGGAATAAGATTTTGCGCTTGAGCATCCGCCTCAGGATTAAGCCCGGTATCTGCGCTGACAAGGCTTTGCCCGCTAACGGTTACTGCTGTCTGTTCGGCGGAACCCAGATGGTGTTCTACGCTGCCGAGGCTTTGCGCCGCTTGGTACGCTTCTTGAGCAAGTCTCGCATCGATGTTCTCGCAAAAGTGAATATCCGGCCGTATGGAAACGGTTGTCCGATGGGGATTATCAAGCAGCAATGTACGGATGAGGTCTTGAGCGTAATGCGGGTTTTGGGAAAGCCGTTGTTTCAGCCGCTGAAAAGCAGGTATGGAACGGAGCGAAGCCTCCGGCGCAAAGCCGTGTATCCAGCCGCGGAGCGCCCGCCGCATCAAAACCAGCGAAAAGGGGCCGCCGGAACGGGTAATTTCTCTGTTATAAAAATCGAGGGAATTGAGCGCGGTTTCAATCAACTGAGGTTCAAAACCGTTCCGAACAATTTCTTCAAGACCGGAAAGGATAAAGGCTTCAAACCGTCCTTCCGCGCTTTTATCGATGTCTGCAAGGCCGAGCGTAAAGCAGATGTTTTTCAGGTCTGCCTGTCCGCCGTTGTACGGATACACATCTTCGGCGAAGGGGCAGTCGAGCAGTTTCTTTTGCAAGGGCGCTCCGTCGTGTCCCAGCAACAGCTCTTCCAAAAACATACAGTCCATCAACCGGTTGATGTCGGCGCTTTCGGGCAACAGCCAATTCATCGTTACCGTGAGCTTGTCGGGATTTTTTCCTTCTCCTGCGGGCGCCGTTGCCGAAAACACGCGGGGTGCAGGATAGGGCGTAATAGCCGGAATGAGCGGCGGCTTTTCCGCCGGTTCAAAAAACCGCAGGAAGCGTTCCTGCAAAAAGGCAAGCTGTTTTTCGGTTTCGATGTTACCGTATAAAAAGACCTTGCAGTTTACCGGATGATAGTATTTTTTATGGAAGGCGCAAAAGTCCTCATAGCTGAGCTTGACGATATCGGGCGGAAAGCCGCCTGAATCGTGCGCATACACCGTCCCCTGCAAGAGAGAATGCCGCAGCTCACGGTCTACACCGGAATCAAAATCCGCATACGCGCCCCGCATCTCATTTAACACCACGCCGGAAAAATACGGGTTTCCTTTTTCATCTCGTTCGAGCCGATGACCTTCCTGTTCAAAGGTTTCCCGTTTGAGCAGCGGAAAAAACACCGCATCGCCGTACACCGACATCAAATTAAAATAATCTTTTTCGAGGATGCTCGACGCGGGGTACACGGTCTTATCGGGGAATGTCATCGCATTCAAAAACGTTTTAACGCTCTGCTTGGAAAGGATTAAAAAAGGATCTTTCAGCGGATAATTTTTAGAACCGCAGAGCACCGAATGTTCCAGAATATGTGCAACGCCCGAACTGTTTTCAGGCGGGGTCATAAAAGCAAACGCAAATAAATTTTCGCTGTCATCGTTATGAATATGATAAACTTCAAGTCCGGTTTCGCAATGCTGCGCAAGAATACCCTCCGCCTGCATTTCGTCAAGCGCTGTTTTTGAAATAATTTTAAACCCGTGGATTAGGTTATCCATACGTCATCTCCATCCTTTCCGAATAAGAGCAGCTCGCCGTCTTCCCAGCTTTTCCGCAATTCCTGTAAAAAACGATTGGTAACTTCGCGGCATTCCCGCACGGAAACGGGGTTCGACGCCTGATCGTCAAGGATGAACTGCTGTCTGTTTTTAGAAATGTTATCGAGGATTTTTTTGACAAAGACTTCCGGTTTATAAGAAATCAATGCGGCAATAACCGAGGTTTCCATACCGGATAATTTTTTCTGTAAAAAGCGGTCGTCCGCAATGAGCACATCTTCAAAAGTAAAAAGCCGTTCGCGGATATTTTGTTCAAGTTCGGGATTGGCTTCTGCGATGTTCTGTAAAATAAACTGTTCCGTTTCCGAATCGCTGCGCCGTAAAATAGCGGCAAGTACCGCGCGTCCGTCAATCGCTTCGGTAGCCGAGCCTGTCCGTATGCGAGTAAACTTTTCGCGCATCGAAGTGCTTACCGTCTGCAAAATTTCAGGACTAATGGTTTTAAGCCGCGCGAGGCGGAGCACGATGTCTTTTTTTTCCGCATCGTTTAAGCCGGTAATATAGGCAGCTGCTATTTTCGGTTCCAACTGAGAAAGCACGAGCGCCTGCGTTGCAGGCATTTCATCCGCTAAGAGCCGCTTGAGTTTTTCTCCGTCGATACCGTCCAAAAAATCGAACGGCCGCTCGGCAGCAGGCGGTATTGCCCGCTCGATAATCTCCCGCGCTTTTTCCCCGCCGAAAGCCGCCGTCAGAATCCCTTGAGCGGTTTCTACGCCGCCGACGGAATTCTTCGCTTCGTTATAAAGCGCCGTAAATTCGCTTAAAATATAGGCGGCTTCGTCCTTATCGACATAGCGGATGGTCAGCATTTCCGCTACTACTTTTTCGATTTGCTCGCGGGTGAGCTTTTGCAGTACCTTTGCCGCTTGCGCCTCTCCGATTAAATATAAAAACTTTGCAACGCGGCGGTAAGGGCTTTCTTTTTGATCACCCTCACGCGATACCTTTATTAATCCGCGCCGCTGTATCTCACTTTCCAGATCACTCATACTATCTCCCAATATAATGGAAAACCAGTCGAGTATCAACACACTGCATTTTTGACATGCGATACAACTGCACCGCATGTTTTTTGAATACCTTCACAGAATAAATAAATGTGTATCGCCCTTTCCGAAAAGTGTTCATACATCCTAATAGCAAAGGAAAAGAGGTACCTACACTTTAAACTTACCGACTTCTATCGCAAGATTTTGAATACTCGCTTTATTTTTCTGGGTGATCTCATTGACTTCCTGTACGGCATTGTTAATCTGCACCGCACCTGCAGCCATTTCGTTCATGCTCTCGGTGATGATGCGTGTTAAATCATCGAGCTTGCGCATTTCTTCGGCAACTCCTTCACCTCCTTTCAGCATTTCTTCCGAGCCAGCCAGTACTTCAGTCGTTACCGTGTTGATGTTCTTGATGGCAATAAGAACATCATTACTGCCGTTTTCCTGCTCGTGCATTGCTTCGGTCAGGTGAGCACTCATCGACTTGACTTGCTCGGCCAAATTAAAGATGGTGTTGAACTTTTCTTCAACGGTTTTTGACGAGGAAGAAAGCATTTCGATTTCTCCTGATAAGGTCTTCAGTGTCGCCGTAATGGTTTTTCCCTGCGTTGCAGAATCTTCTGCAAGTTTGCGGATTTCATCGGCAACAACGGCAAACCCCTTACCGGCTTCCCCCGCATGAGCTGCCTCGATCGCGGCATTCATCGCCAAGAGGTTTGTTTGACTGGCAATGTGCTGGATAACGCTTGATGCTTCCATCAGCGAGCCCGACTCCTCGGCGATTTTCTGTGTGACGCTATTCGAGGTAATGAGTGTTGCCTTACCGTCGCCCGTTGCGGTGGTCAGCTCTTTGATGGCTGCATCGGTTTTGCTGAGTGTCTGTCCGATTGAGGCGATATTCGAAGCCATCTGTTCGATGGAGGCGGAAGACTTGGCGACGCTTGCGGTTTGTATTTCGATGCTGTTGTTCAACTGCTTAATCGTGCGGACAATTTCCTCGATGGTAGCGGCCGTTTCGGTAACGCTGGCCGCTTGTGTAAGCGCCTGCTGTTTGACACCATCAATGTTTACGCTGATTTGGTTTACGGCACTGGCCGTTTCGGTCATATTTGAAGCGAGCTCATTCCCGATATCTTCCATCGTATGTGAGTTCGTACCAACGTTTTGTATCGATGAGCCGATCTTCGAAATAGTTTGATTAAAGTATTTTGACATATCAGCGATCTCGTCGTTGCCACGTACGGGTAGACGCACTGTCAAATCACCCTCACCTTGCGCAATATTTTTAAGGGCGACAACGGCCGAATTCAGTGCTTTTGTAATATGAAATACAAACACCAAAGAGATAATTAAAAAGATTATTAATAGTGTGAAACCGATGACCAATATAGATTGTAATATCTGATAAAATTCAGAAAAAACCTCATTTTCCTGCATCAGCGCTATTAGCTTCCAATTTAAACCATCAATAGTGTACACTTCAGCCAGCCATTTTTTATTATCTATGTTTACAGTCATGCTTCCCGAATCAGCTGCTGCAAATTGTGCAAAAGCGGGAACGTTTGTATCTTCTATTTTTTTGAAATTAAAAGAATCGTCTTTCGGATCGGCCAATATTGTTCCATCTCCTTGTACCAGCATGATATAACCTGTTTTTCCTATTGCCAGTGCTTTTAACATTTCGGTCAGTGTTTGTAATGTCACTTCTATACTGACATTGCCGATATGTTCATTTTGAAAAGAAAAAACTCCCTGTGAAAGACAAATAACCGTATCGCCTGCTGTGGAACGATAAGCCTCCGTAATGATCGGGTTTTCGGGAGTTTTTGAGGCAGCTTCATACCAAGGCCGTTTTCTCGGATCATAACCGCCTGAAAGCGCTTTGTCACACGTTGATGTATAGCCGCCCCACTTAGTTCCCATAAACACACACATATAATACGGATAGCTTTTATGAATATTTTTGAATAAATTAAATACAGCTGTTTCCGTTGCGCTTTTTTCTATGGTATTGATATCGGATACTTCAGTCTTTGATATATATTCGTTAAAAGAAGTATCAGCATTCCGCACAGCTGAGTGACTGGATAGCATACGTAACATGTATTTTGTATTATCGAAAAATAAATTGATATCATATTCTATTAATTTGATATTTTGTTGCATGTTTTTATGAAATCGCTCCCGATCTGTTTTCCGAATTTGAAAACCGATAATGGTAATAATAAAAAAAATAAGCGTTATAATAAAAACAGCAAAAATCGAAATGAGTTTATAACGGATTGAAAATCGTTTTTTCATTTGTGTTACTCCTATAAGTTGCTTTTTATTCGTGCGAAAGCTTTAATACTTGCCGTTTCTCAGTGCACTCTGCATCGAAGGTATTTCGTTGAGGGTGTTTATCATGATGAGGATTTCCGGTAGCGGTATGGATGCTATCGTTTGGGGAAGTACAGCCTTATACATCCCTGCACTACGGTTTTGCTTTTGCATAGAACCACTGACCTCCTGTCAGAGAGGTAAAATCACTTCTGCGTATAATGACGGACGGGGATGTATGGTAGAAAAAAGAATTTAAGGAGGTATGCTTTTAACACTGTGACGAAGTAAACATCTGTGTATGTCTAAGAGTTGCGGGGTATCAATAAATCAGTATATGAACATAAACCGATATATAATAATCCTATTATTGGATATTTTTCCATACTCAGCCCTCTTTTACTCCATATTTAAAGTATTCTGCTATAGTAATGTAATAATTATAAACCGATAGAGAAAAGATTGTCAAGAAATTGGTATCAACAGGGCTTCAGCATGAAAAAAGGATCTGAGCTCTAAAATTATCGTCGTAGATGCAAGCGCGCTTGCCCATACTGAGCGTATCCATTTTAGAGAGCATCTTAATTCTGTTGTAAACAATTCTTCTGATAATAGCTAGGTTTTCTGCTGCATTCCGGTCAACAACAGTACAGGCATCATCAGAAAACAACACATCTAAACACCAATGTAAGTTATTTTCTATCGCCCAATGACTGCGTACTCCCTTTGCAAATTGTTTTACATCTGTAACACTCGTAATGAAATAGCGAATTTCACGGCATTCTTTCCCCTTCCTCGTTACAATGCTTTCAACCATGCCGAATGCAGCAAGGTGCTTCCACACATTACTACCATCAGTATTTCACTTATCGAATGCTTTACTTTCCAGTCTTGCCGACTGTCTTCTACTTGTTCAAATAATATCCCTTCCACCATAACATTACTTTACTATACTTTTCTTTCATGCTGAAGCCCTGTTGTATTGCTGCTATCATATTGCATTCAACGATAAAACATTCTATAATCAGCTTTATGTCTGAGACTGTTGACTGGGAAGAGAAAAGGTATCGGGATATTTTTGATGACGAAACACGCCTTCTTGTTAGGCGGAGAGCTGCCGATGCAAGCTGCAGTATCGAGGATATACAAGGGATTCTTGATTCGCTCTATGTCTTGGATGGTAATAATGCTACAGGACGGAGTTCCGTGCAGCAAATCGCGCTTTCCGCAACCATCGCCGCTTATGAAGCCTTTATTCATCAATGGCAAAAAGAATCAACCGTTTAATACGATAATATAGAGGTTCCTTTTATGACCGTAACTCTAAAAAAAATATATATTTGTGTAGCGGGATTATTCCTGCTCGTGAGTGGTTGCTCCATTAAACGTATGGCCTTTAACGGTATCGCGAATACGCTTGCCCCCTTTCCTGCGCCGAAAAGCGGTGCCTCAGGCGGAATTGACGCAGCGGCTGCGCTTACCGGTGAAGATGATGTAAAGCTGGTTTCGGAGGTATTTCCGACGGTATTAAAAACGTATGAGATACTGCATCTCAGTAATCCGCAACATCGCGGTTTGGCTGTTATGTCCGGTTCTCTCTATATTATGTATGCAAACGCTTTTGTTCAAACACCTGCCGACTATATTCCCGAAACTCAATTTCAAAAAAAGAATCTTGAGTATTTGCGGGCAAAAAAATTTTACCTTCGCGGCGCCGATTATGTGATGCAATCACTCGATGGCGCTTATAAGGGTTTTGCTGAAGCGATGGCGCATTATACAGACGATAAAGGTACCCATTTTCTTACCCGCTGCAGAGCCGCTGATGTTGAATCACTGTATTGGGCCGGCTGCGGTATACTTGGGGCATTCTCGCTTGATCCGATGGATACCAATGCGCTTGCTGCAGTTCCGGGTGCCGTAGCGATGCTCGAGCGGGCGGTAGAACTTTATCCTACATTTAACGATGGCGCTATTTGGGAAACGCTTACGGCTTTTTATGCTGCCGCACCTGAATCCTTGGGTGGCGGCGCGGATAAGGCGCAAGAGGCGTATCGTAAAACATTGGAGTTGAGCAGCGGGCAGCGACCGTCGGTGTATGTCCTGTATGCGCAGTCGTTTTGTGTTCCTGCACAGGACAGCGCCGGTTTTGATGAGGCTTTACGCAAAGCATTGGAAATTGATCCGAAAACGCAGCCGAGTAATAAACTCACCATTACCCTCAGCCAAACAAAAGCACGCTGGTTACAAAAAATGAAAGGTGATTATTTCCTAGGCGATTAGTTTATCTTTGCATCAGTTATATTCAGTTATATAAGGAGAAGATACTGTGAGAAAATTTTTGACGCTGTTTGTTGCCCTGTTTATTGCTTCAATGACTCTTGTCAACGCTGAAGAAATCGTACTAAAGATAGCAACCGTTGCTCCTTCCCGTTCTCCGTGGGATATTGAACTTAAAAAAGTTGCCGAAGAATGGAACCGCATTACCGACGGGCAGGTAACGGTAAAAATTTATAACATGACAACTCTCGGTGGAGAAAAGGCGGGCATCCAAAAGCTCAAAGCAGCGCGTCCCGGGCAGCAAGCTCCTTTGGATGGGGCAATCTTTACGATGATCGGTTTACATGAATTGGTGCCCGATGCGTATATCTATACGCTTGCACTTCCTTTTTTGCTTCAAAATCAGCAAGAGCTTGACAAAGCGCTCAGCGTATACGGCAATAAAATAGAATCGAGAATTAATGCTGCCGGTTATGAGTTGATTGCATGGTCGAATGTCGGGTGGCTTTCTTTTTATACAAAGGAGCCGTATAAAACTCTCGGAGAATTAAAAAAGATAAAATTGGCAGTCGCCGGTTTGGATAGTCCTATTTTGAGCGATAGTTTTAAACTGAGCGGTTTTAATGTCGTTGATGTTGCAAGTCAAAAATTCTCTCAAATGCTAAAGAGTAAAAACGGTATCAGCGGTTTCTTTGCAGTGCATCTTTTAACTTATGCAGGAGGGTATTACAAGGATATCAGCTACGCACTTGATACGAAATTATGTCCTATCATGGCGGGTTTTGTTATTTCCAAGGCTTCGTGGGATAAGATTCCTAAGAAGTACCATGCCGCTATGAAGGAGGCAATGGAAAAAGCTCGTAAACGGCTCAACGACGCGCTTGACGATTCTGATGCCGACTGTGTCCGTAAAATGGAAGCAAGCGGTGTTACGATGATTCATCTTTCTAAAGATGAGCTGAAAAAATGGGAAGCAGAATTCAGTATGAATATTAGCGATATCCATCGGGCTTTTCCGAATGCATTTGATATGGATATGTATCAAAATATCCAAAAACTCATTGCTCCGATGCGTAAATAGCTGTGCGATAACAATATGAGAAAGATTGTCAACGTATTTGTACTTTTTCTGGTCGGTATATTAATCACATTACCGATCGTATTTTTTCTCATTAACGATATCGGCGGTATTCCGGTGTTGGACGGGGAGCGGGTGATCATCCATGCCGTTTTTATTTTTGCGTGTTTTGCAGGTATGATTACCAGTGCAGATCACAAACAGTTGAATATCGAGGTCTTTAACCTTAAACTGTCCGCTCGACTGAAAAGCATTGTTAGCCAAATCAATAACGGTATAACGACAGCCGTCCTTACGGCAATCTTTTTTGCCTGTTTTCCGAATATCTTAGTCGTAATAGACCCTGCCGATCTTGTGTGGGGAATACCGGTACGGTTTATCTTCGCTGCGCTGCCGCTCATGTTTTTTGCGCAGCTCTTTTTGTGTTTCAAAAAGAGCGGAGCGCTTATATCCTCTTTGGTAGGGCTTATTTTCGGTTTATTCATCAGCTGCGGTTCGATTGCCGTTATTCTTTATGCGCTTTTAGGCAGGGATAGCCCGTTTCTTACCGTGAGCGCCTCCCTCTGGCAATCTTTCAGCACTCCGTTAATGATACCTCTTATGCTTGTGTTGATTGCTGCGGGGCTTTTCGGGTTACCGCTTTTTATCGTATTGCTCGGGATTACCTATACGGCATTCAGCCAAGGCGGCGGATATGTCGATGTGATTCCGCTGGAAATGTATCATATTTTAACGGATACCAGCATTGCAGCAATCCCTCTTTTTACCATTGCAGGGTGCCTGCTGGCGGAAGGGAGCGCCGGACGGCGGCTCATGGAACTGGTTCGCGGTAGCGTCGGCTGGATTAGGGGCGGCGTTATTATTTCCTCCGTTCTTGTGCTCACTTTTTTTACAACTTTTACCGGCGCTTCGGGCGTAACCATTTTAGCACTCGGCCCGCTTATCAGTGTTATTTTAACAGGGAATGGTTATTCGAAAGATGAATCCGAATCGCTTATTACCGCTTCCGGTTCTCTCGGTATACTCTTTCCTCCCAGTATGGCAATTATTATCTTCGGCGTAACCAACATCATGACCATTGATATCTTCGATGTATTTAAAGGGGCGATCTTCCCTGGGATATTGCTTACGCTGTCGATGATCGTTATCGGTGTAATACGAGACCATTCAAAAACACGGATACCGTTTTCTTTGACTGTATTAAAAAACGCTTTCTTCGGTAGTTTTTTCGAATTGTTATTGCCGGTGTTTATTATCATTCTTTATTTTTCCGGCCTTTTTTCGCTCCTGCAAACGGCTGCGTTTACCGTGCTTTATACCTGTGTATTGGAAGTTATTATCCGTAGGGATTTTTCATGGAAGACGGCTGCCGCTTATATATTGAAAAGTATTCCCATCGCAGGAGGTGTACTGATTATCATTGGCGCAGCAAAAGGGCTAGCTTATTATTTAATCGATGCAAACATACCATCGGTTTTGACGGATATTGTGCAGACGTATATCCACTCAAAATATGTGTTTTTGCTATTGCTGAATGTGTTGCTGATTTTTGTCGGCTGTATTATGGATTTATATTCCGCTATTTTGGTTGTGTCTCCGCTCATTATGCCGATCGCCGAATCCTTCGGAATCCACCCCATACATACCGGCGTTATTTTTTTGATGAATTTAGCGCTTGGGTTTTTAACGCCTCCGATCGGAATGGACTTGTTTATTGCAAGTTATACGTTTAATAAGCCTGTTATCAAAATAGTAAAGAATATTCTTCCCTTTCTCGGCGTTCAAAGTATTATTTTACTGCTGGTTACCTATATTCCGTGGCTGACTACCGCTTTGCTTCAATAAACTGTTTGTTTGGCAAGGCTGTTATCGAACAGGTTTAGTAGCCGGAACAGCGGGTTTGGAGCCGCGCTTTCCCACTGCTCGTGTTCCTTGTTTTGCAACGGTATTTTGCCGTGCAGATCCGCGCGGGCGGCGTTTGGACGGCTCTTTTGCTTTGGCGGTACCGGTAAGTCGTATATCCAAGCCGCCTTTTCGAAGGCAGTATTTTACCGCATATTCAAGCTCTGTCCGCTGCGGGTTCATCGGCAAGACAAAATGGCGACACTCGGCATATACCGCCTTATAAACAGCCCGCGGTTCTCCTTCCCAGTCGGTAATCAGCTGTAAAAAATCACGGATGAGGTAAACAAGCGCCTGTCCTTGCCTCTGAATCTTGTGCTCCGCAATTAACCCGTCCAGCTCTTGCATGCTTGCAAAATAATGTTCGGAAAAATGAGGCGAATCCTCGATAAATGAGAAAGCCAAAGGCTGTAAATAGAGGAAAAGGCGATAATGCAGAAGTGTTTTAAAAATGTCCGCTGCATGCCCGCTCATTAGTATTTTGCCTATCTCTTCGGTTAAGCGGGAAGGGGATACATATTCGAGGAGCGGCGCATCACGGTGAATTCGGCAGCGAAGAAGCAGCGGGATTGCGGCACCGGTGATAGTCGCGTATTTGACGGCGCGAATCATCCGCACCGGATCTTCTGCGAAAATGTGAGAAAGCTCGATAATCGGGCGCAGCCGCTTTTTTCGGATATCTTCCACGCCGCCGACATAATCGACAATGATATTTTTTATCGGATCGTAGTAGAGTGCATTTAATGTAAAGTCGCGGCGCCGCACATCTTCGTCGATAGTGCCGAAGCTGTTTCCGACCGACCCCTCCTCCAGTGATCGAAAGGTGGAAACTTCATATATTTTAGGACCGTAAAAAACATGCACCAATCGGAATCGCTTTCCGATGAGCCGGGAGTTTTTAAAAATTTTACGGATACGAGCGGGTTCTGCCGATGTTGCGATATCGAAGTCCTTCGGTGTTTTTCCGATCAGCAAATCGCGAACAGCGCCGCCGACAATGTAGGCCTCATAACCTGCATTATGTAATCCATTGATAATACGGATCGCTTCGCCGTCTACCTTACGGGGATCGATGGAATGTTCCGTTGCCGTATATATAAGCGCCTTTGACAGTTTTTTATTCGTATTATTTCGAGTATATCTTACTAACATTACAGCGAGATATTGTGCCGTGAATTTCCGATTCTGTCAATCTTGCATTGACGGGTCTGCATCAATGGGGATGACCTTAAAGTGCGAATTTCCATTTGACATTATAGCTATATCGTTTTATCCTAATAATGATTACTAATATATAAATTGGGGATACCTAAAAGCTAACCGAGTTTTTAGAGATACCCAATCGTCTAAGAATAACCGATTCTTGGAAACGATTCAGTATGAGTAATCGGCATAATAAGGATGAAAAAAGTATGATAACAGGAACAAAAGAGACGGAAGAATTGAATACCGCTTGGGTCCAATGGGATAAAAGACTGGAGCTTGGTATTCCTCGAATTGATTGTCAGCATCGTAAGTTGGTAGCAATGTGCAATGAGCTGCGCGAAGCGCTGATGAACCGCCAAAAACGGAGTAAGGACGAATGGTTGATAACCGTAGGCAATGTACTGCGGCAAGCGGTTAGCTATACCAAAACACACTTTACCGATGAAGAGAAATTGATGAAAGCATGCGGTTTTTCCGGCTACGAAGCTCATAAGCAGCGACACAAGGAGTTTGTCCAAACAATTACACAGGTATTGATGGGTTTTGACGAAATGACTTTGACGCTCGGTTTTGATTTTGCCGACTACCTTAGGGATTGGATACTTTCGCATATCGCCTGCGAAGATAAGCAGTACTGTCCGGTTATGCGCTCCTTTTATCGTGCATTGCAGGAATACAGCCAACGGAATCATACGATCGGTACAAATAGTGGAAACCAGCCTTAGATTAGACCCTTCGCACAAAAATATTTGGGAGTCTCTGAAAATCTAACCGAGTTTTTTGCAGATACCCATTTATATATTGGCGATTCAAGGGGGAATATGCTAATATAAAGTATCGATATATGGAAGGTTTATGAGATCACCCGTCAAAGCTCTTGAACAGACAATTCCGCCTCGCGATACCCAGCTCGGCGCCGTGTATGATGCCGCCGCTCAAAGCTGCCGTTTTTCTTTATGGGCGCCGACTTCCCGCGATGTGTCGGTGAACCTCTATCAAAACGCCGGTGATTCAACGCCTGCTTTTACGGTTCCGCTTCGGTATGACGATGCAACCGGCTTGTGGTGCGGCATCTTTGCGGAGCGGGATCCGGAACTGTTCTTTTACGATTACACGCTGACAAACGAAACGGGAATGCATACTGTGCTCGATCCGTACAGCCTCTCGATGGCGGCTTGTACCGGCAGCGGCGGTATCGGACGGGGTGCTATTATCAACCTGCAAAAAGAAACGCTCAAACCGGAGCGGGAATATCCGTATATCACCTTGCAAAAACGGGAGGATGCGATTATTTATGAAGTGTCCGTCCGCGATTTTACTGCAAGTCCCGACTCCGACGTTAAAAATATTCCCGGTACGTATAAAGCTTTTATCGAAAAAATCCCCTACTTACGCGAACTGGGCATTACGCATATTCAGCTGATGCCGGTGCTGAACTTTTACTATACGGACGAGACAAATCAGCGGTATGAAGATGCCGGTACCGTGCACAACAACAACTATAACTGGGGCTACGACCCGCACAACTATTTTACGCCCGAAGGCTGGTATGCAAGCGAGCCTGAAAATCCCGAAAGTCGTGTACGCGAATTGCGGGAGCTGATCAACGAGTGCCATCGGGCGGGACTCGGTGTAGTGCTCGACGTGGTGTATAATCATGTTGCGCGTACCGATCTTTTCGACGCGATTGTTCCGGGCTATTATTTTCGGACAAATTCCGACGGCAGCTATACCAACGGCTCGTGCTGCGGGAACGATATTGCTTCGGAGCGGCTGATGGCACGAAAGCTTATTGTCGATTCGGCTGTACACTGGGTGAAAAACTATAAGGTTGACGGTCTCCGGTTTGATCTGATGGGACTGCTCGATACCGAGACGGTGCTGGAGGCGTACAACCGCTGCAGGGAACTTAATCCATCGGTACTGTTCATCGGGGAAGGCTGGAAGCTGTATAACGGAGCAGAAGGTACCGTCGGTATGGATCAGCGGTACATGACCGAAACCGACAGCGTTGCCGTCTTTAACGACGAATTCCGCGATTTGGTAAAAGCAGGCGGTATGAACGAAGAGGGCAAGGGCTTTTTAACCGGCGGTAACGTCGATCTTCAGCAGCTCTTTTGCAACTGTATCGGTTTGCCTCAGTGCAATTATACCGCCGACAGCCCGGGTGATAACGTGCAGTACCTTGTTTGCCACGACGGGCTTACGCTGCACGACTGCATCGCCCATAATGCCGGGCTTGATGAACGTATTCCTGTACAACGGCAGGAGCTGATTGCCCGTATCAAACTCGGCAACGCGCTGGCGCTTACCTGTCAAGGGATCGCATTCTTACACGCCGGACAGGAGCGGGGTCGTACCAAGCCGAATGTGCACGGAGCGGCGGAAGAATGCATCGGCACTTTTGTGCGGAACAGCTATGACGCTTCGGACAGCGTTAACCGTATTGTATGGACGCTCGATGAGGATTACGCCGAGCTTCTCGCATACACGCGCGGGCTTATCGCGTTGCGGAAACGGTTTGGCGTGTTTAGAATAGGAAATGCCGGACGCATTGCACAAGCCGCCGCGTTTTTACCCGCAGAAGATGCAGCGGTTGCTGCATCGGGGGATTGCAGCGGTAACCGATGTGCCGTAAAGAGTGATTCTGGAGCATTGTCCGAAACGGAGAAGCAGTACGGGCAGGCATTCGGGTACACACTCGACTGGACGGACGGCACGTGGTTTTTGTTATTTAATGCCGCGGGAACGGAACACTGTTTTACACTTGGCGGCGCATTACAAAAGCCTGTGGTTTTTGTCGACGGAGCGGCGGCATCGCCGGACGGCATTGCACAGCTCTCCGGTATACGATTTGAGCAAAACCGGATCATACTAGATCCGTACACTGCGGCTATTGTTCGCAGTGAATAGACCTGTTCGATAACTTCGTTGTCGAACAGGTCGGCGAGTTCTAAATTGTACAAATAGCACGATTTAGAACATCGCATTTCAAGGTAACCTGTTCAGAAACGGAAGTTTCCGAATAGGTTTAGTAGATTTTTTTCATAACAGATTGGAGGTGTTATATGAAAAAAGCAATTATAGGGCTTTCTGCCTGTGTATCATTGGTGCTTCTTCTTGCTCTTACGAGCTGCGGCGGAGGTTCCGAGAAGAAGGACGATAAAGCCGGCGCTATGAAAGGCGAAACGGTTACCATCAAAATATGGGAATCCGAAGGCCCCGAAAAAGATTTTATGCTGTTTGCTGCGGAAGAATACAAGAAAACGCATCCGAACGTATCCTTTGTGTATGAACCGGTTCAGTCGACCGATGCGCGCACAAAGATTGAAATGGACGGCCCTGCAGGTGTAGGCGCGGATATCTTTGTTGCACCGCACGACCATATCGGCGCCCTTGTCGCAGGCGGTCATATTCTCCCCTTTGACGATGCGTCCGTCCTCGACAACTTTATCCCCGCTGCATTGACATCCGCCGCGTATGAGGGAAAAAACTACGGGTATCCGCTTGCAATTGAAACCTACGCATTGTTCTATAATAAAGACTTGCTGCCGGAAGCTCCCAAAACGTGGGAAGCGATGGAAGCATTTGCAAAGACGTGGAACGATAAAGCTCAAAATAAATATGCATTGGTCTGGGGTGTCGGAAACGCATACTTTAACTACATCTTTATGAGCGGCTTCGGCGCACCGCTTTTTGGCCCGAACGGCGATGACCCCAAACAGCACAACGTCAATAGCCCCAATGCTATTACCGGCTTAACCTATTTCCAGAGCCTGCGCAAGAAAATGCTCGATGTTCCGTCAGGCGATATTACCGATGATTTCTGCAATTCCTCGTTTACGGAAGGTAAAGCCGCGATGATTATTACCGGCCCGTGGAAGATCTCCGATTTTTCAAAAACAGGCCTTAACTACGGTATTGCACCCATTCCGGTATTCCCCGGCATGACCAATCCTCCGGCATCATTCTCCGGTCTCCGCTTGGCCTTTGTCAGCGCCTACAGTGATCATCCGGCGGAAGCGCAGGATTTTGCAAAATTCCTTACCTCAAAGCCGATGTTGGAAAAACGGTACGAAATGACCAAACAAATTCCGCCCCGCTCCGATATCACCATCACCGATCCGTTAAGTCAAGGTATTTTAGCACAGGCGCAATACGCAACACCGATGCCCACCATTCCCGAAATGGGCAAATACTGGTCTGCAATGAATGCGACCTTTGCGAATATCTGGGACGGCGGCAATGTTACGGAAAAACTGAATGCTGCTGCGGCTACAATGGAGTCGATACAATAGGATATTTCTAAAAACTCACGTTTTTAGAGGTTCCCAAACGGTATCTTTTAAAACCCGATTCACAGTCTGCAAAGCGGATTGCGAATCGGGTTTTTGGACAGTTCCCTTGGATATAGGTGCTTGGTATGCAGTTTTCGGCAATAGAACATCGCAGTACGGATAATTTTTGCTATCCGCTCAATGAAAATGAACTTATGATCAGCCTTAAAACCGGCAGCGACATACGGCGTGTATTTATTGTATACGGAGATCCGTTCGACGGTTCGGTAACACCGGACGGATGGGCATGGGAAGGCAAACGGCAGGAAATCACCCGCAAAAAAGATCTTCCGTATCATACATGGTGGCAGGTAACGGTTATGCTTCTTTATGGACGGTGTAAATACTGCTTTGAACTGCACGGTCAAGATGAAGGCGATGTCCGCTACTGTCTGGAAAACGGGTTTTACACGGCAGATGAGCTTGTTACGCTGCGCCGGATAACCGGTAATTTTCCCGGTTTTGAGTTCCCGTGGCTGGACGGCGCTGAATGCGTCCGTGTACCGGATTGGGTACCCCACACAGTGTGGTATCAAATTTTTCCCGATCGGTTTTGCAGGGATACCGCCTCGCAGAAACCGAATGCTCTGCCGTGGCCTGCTGCCGAGGATGCTGTTACCAACAATGAACACTATGGCGGTACGCTTCGGGGTATTACCGAAAAGCTCGGCTATCTTGCCGATTTGAATATTACCGGCTTATATCTTAATCCGGTTAATGTTTCGCCGAGTGTGCATAAGTATGATACATCCGATTATCTGAATATCGATCCTGCATTCGGCAGCGCAGATGATCTGCATACGCTGGTGAAAGAAGCCCATGCACGCGGTATAAAAGTGATGCTGGATGGCGTCTTTAACCACTGCGGCTGGGACTTTGCACTGTGGCAGGATGTTGTCCGCAACGGAAAAGCCTCGCCGTATTTCGATTGGTTTATCGTACAAGAATGGCCGTTTGAAACCGTTGCAGAACCGGAATGTGAAAACGCCGCGAGCCGAAGCCGACCGTCCGGTACAAACGGAAAGAGCGGACGATACAGCGTTTTTGCGTATGTCGATACGATGCCGAAGCTGAATACCAATAATCCTGCCGTCGTCGATTACCTACTGAACGTATGCGAAACATGGGTGCGCAGTTATGATATTGACGGGCTCCGGCTCGATGTTGCGAATGAGCTTTCGCACACATTTTGCAGGCAGCTTTATCGGCGGATGCGCAGTCTTAAAAAAGACTTTTACCTGCTTGGAGAAATATGGCGCAGTGCCTTGCCGTGGCTGCGCGGCGGCGAGTTGGATTCGGTAATGAATTATCCGCTCGCGCTGTGCTTCTGGAAATTCTTTTGCGATAAAACGCTGTCCGCCCTGACTTTTGAGCGGGAAATAAATGCCGTCTTTACCGCCTATCCCGAACCTGTTACCGTAGGCCTGTTTAATCTGCTGGATTCCCATGATACGCCGCGCCTGTTTACCCGCAATGACGGCGATGTGTCCGCCGTATGGCAGCAATACGCCCTGCTGTTGAGCCTGCCCGGTTCGCCGTGTATCTATTACGGCAGCGAGGTTCTGCTTGCAGGCGGAAATGATCCCGATTGCCGCCGTTGTATGCCGTGGCAGGCTATCGAAGCAGGTGAATACGCCGAACCGATGAGCATGATGCGGCAGTTGATTGCTTTGCGCCATACGCATCCGGCAATGACCGCTTCCGGTTACTCATATCTGCATGACGTACCGCTTGCCGAAAGCGAACCGAATAGAATTATTCATTTGCAAAAGTATACCGAAACGGTAGAACCTGCAGAAACTACGGAGACCGTTGAAACCGCGGGAGTTTCGAGCACGAGGAGCATAGACCTCATTCTCAATTGCGGTACGGCTCCGGTATCAATCGCACAGATAATAGATGAAAAGGCACGGGTATACCTCTCCCTGCGCTGCAGGGATAAAACGGTACAGCCCGGCGGCTTTATCTTTTTTGAACACCTCATCAACCGATGAACTTCCGTGTACATCGGTTGATGGCGAATTTTGGCAATGCCAAAATATCGCTTCTGTTATAACCACCGCCATCCGTGGCGGTAAAGTTTGCGGTGCAAACTCGATTATTTACGGGTGCGCCGTCCTGAACTTCGGAGCAAAGCTCCTCGTTGCGGGATATGCGCACGGCTAAAAACTTTTTCGGATGTTTAAACATCCTGCAAAAGTTTTTATAGGAGGAGTTTTAATGGCTACAACGACCTTACAAGGCGCTGCCGTTATCGACAAATCAATTATCAAAAAGACGTCAACCGCATCGACGTGCTTTATGGGGCTCGGTCAGATCCTCTATTTAAAGCAATATGTGCGCGGCGCCTTTTTCGCTTTGATGGAATTGGCGGTATTATTTTTGATCTTTTTTGATCAGACGGTTATGCAGTTCAATGGAAAAGGCCCCATCGTGCGGAGTCTGATCGGCCTTATCACACTCGGAGATGAAAAACCGAATGTCCCTATCAAGATGAAGGATCATTCCATCTTTATGATGATCGGCGGTCTTATCACTGTGCTGTTACTCGTCGTGTTTATCGGTGTATATGTTGCGAACGTGATCACTGCCAAAAAAACGGCGGCCTATATCGTGGAAAAGCAGTGCTATCCGTCCGCTGAGGAAGCCCGCAAGAAGTTTGTCGAATCGGCGTTTCCGTATCTCGGACTAAGCCCTGCGATTCTGTTGATCTTGTTTTTCACTGTTTTGCCGCTCATCTTTTCGGCGCTGGTTGCCTTTACGAATTACTCATCGCCCAAGCATATCCCGCCGAATAACCTGGTTGACTGGGTCGGTTTTGAAAACTTTATCACGATGTTCAATTCCAAGCTGGCGAACAGTTGGTTCTCCGCTTTCGGGCGCGTTGCGCTATGGACGGTTATCTGGGCATTCTTTGCAACCACGACCTGTTATTTTACCGGTATGATATTCGCGGTGATCCTTGTCGATAAGCGCATCAAGCTGCCGAAATTCTTCCGAACCGTGTTTATCCTGCCGTATGCCATTCCGGTTATGCTGAGCTTGTTCATTTGGGCGAACCTTTTGAACGGAACATTCGGCCCCATCAACCGGTCGCTGATGCAGTTCGGTCTTTTGAGTGAACCGATTAAGTGGCTTTCCGACCCGTTTATGGCAAAGATTACGATGCTATTGGTTAATATTTGGATCGGCTTTCCGTATAGTATGATATTGATTACCAGCAATATGACAGCCATCCCTGCGGATATTTATGAGGCGGCAACCATTGACGGCGCGAATAAGATGCAGCAATTCTTCCGCATCACCCTTCCGTTGGTACTGTTCCAAACAATGCCCATTCTCATTATGCAGTTTGCTGCCAATATCAACAACTTCGGTGCGGTATTCTTCCTTACTGCCGGTGGTCCGAATCTTGACGACAGTATTCAGACAAAGGCGGGTGCAACCGACCTGTTGATTTCGTGGATTTATAAACTCACGTATGATACGCCGACGTTGTACAACCTTGCCTCGGTACTTTCCATCCTCGTGTTTGTCGTGCTGGTACCGTTCGCAGTCTATAATTTTACGCATACCAAGGCGTTTAAAGAAGGAGAACTGTAATGAAAAAGCATTCTCTGAGTACCATACTGGTGCTGATTATCCTGTATACCGTCCTTATTTCGACGGTGCTCTTTGTCCTCTATCCCGTTGCCTTTACGGTCGGTGCAGCCTTTACCAAGACCAATTCGTTGGCGGCAACAAGTATTTCTCCTATCCCCAAGGAACCGTCGGTGTATCAGTTTAAACGGCTTTTAACACCTGCGGACAAAATCGTCGAAGGTACAACCGATGTGCGCGGCACCAACTACGTTAAATGGTACGGCAATACCCTCAAAATTGCGGTGTTCAATGTTCTTTTGACCTTGGCTGTCTGTGTAACCGCCGCCTATATCTTTTCCCGTTTTAGGTTCCCGCTGCGAAAGCCGCTGCTTGCTTCTATGATTGTGTTGCAGATGTTCCCAAGCTTTATCGGAATGGTTGCAACGTATGTACTGCTATGGAAGATAAACGGCTTAAATACCCATTGGGGGCTCCTTTTGGTATATGCGGCGGGCAGTGTGCCCTTTAACGTATGGCTGATGAAAGGCTATTTTGATACGGTGCCGAAAAGCGTTGAAGAAGCCGCCCATGTCGACGGCGCCGGTTCATTTACCACATACGTGAAAATCGTACTGCCGATGGTAAAGCCGATGATTATGTTCCTTGCGCTTACCAGCTTTACCGCACCGTGGATGGACTTTATCTTCCCGCGTCTTATTTTGCGCAGCGACGATAAAAAGACCTTGGCGCTTGGCCTTTTCGAGCTGATTAACGGCCGCGCAAACGACAACTTTACGATGTTTGCCGCAGGCGCGCTGCTCGTTGCAGTGCCCTTTACGCTGTTGTTTATGGCGGGGCAGAAATTCCTGTTAAAGTCCCTTGCCGCCGGAGCAGTAAAAGAGTAGAAAAGGGCAGGGCAAAGAATTGGCAATGGGTAATTGGTGATGCGTAATTATATTTCCAATTACCCAGTTTAAAACCAGGTAGGGGATATCCGGGGCGCTACTTGTAGAGAGGCGCTAGATAGTCTTTGATGCGAAATAACGTATACAGCGGGAGGCTCCACACACGGGTAGAGCCGATCTCATTACTACCCACATTTTTAAGAGACGTTTTAATCGCTGTCTTAGGTTCGTAGCGGGAACAAAACAGCCGGAGGCTTTTTGCTTTGGTATTATCCGCAGACTTTACTTCAATAGGGACGACGGCGCCTGCATAATCGGTTAAAAAATCAAGTTCCGCATCAGCCTTTGTCCGCCAAAAATAACTTTCTATGCCCAGACACTTTAGCTGAGTGAGGCAGTAGTTTTCGGTCAGTGCACCTTTAAAATGTATATACGCGGAATCTCCTTCAAGGATGGTTTTAAAATGGATGTTCGATTTTTTACGGAGTAATCCGACATCGGCCATATATACTTTAAAATAGGTGTTATCCGCCATTCCCGATAAGGGGAGTTCCGGCGTTGGCGTCATATTCAGTTTATAGGCAATACCTGCGTTTACCAACCATTCAAGCGCATCTTCAAGGTCTTTTGAGCGCGCGCTTTTTTTTACGCGGGAAAAAATAAACTTGTTGTTATCCCGCGCTATTTGCGAAGGAATCGCCTCCCAAATAAGCCGTATTTTTGTTGCTGTTTCTGCGGTCGTATGCTTGCCGAAATCTTCCGCATAGCCTTTTAAAATTTGTTCTTGTATTTCTTCTACTTGACGGTAATCATGCGTGTCAATCCATGTTTGCACGACTTCCGGCATTCCGCCGATGATGTAGTAATTCTTCAGATATTTTTCCATCGGAACCGTATAAAGTGCAGGCAGCTCACAGTCAAGCTCATATTTTCCGATACCGTCTATATATTTCGACCCGCCGTCTGCAATGACAAATTCTTCAAAACTCATCGGATACATTTCAAGCCGGTCGACCTTACCTACCGGAAACGATATCCCTTCTTTACGCAGCGCGACTCCCAGCAGCGAACCTGCTGCAATAATGTGCAACTCCGGCTTTTCCTCGTAAAAGTATTTAAGCGCCTGTATCGCTCGTGGACAATCTTGAATCTCATCAAAGATGATCAGCGTTTTTTCGGGGAGAATTTTATGTCCATATACGGCGGTTTCAAGTTCATCGATGATTCTTTCAACATTAAAATCGAACTCAAAGATTGACTGCAGCCCCATATTTCCGTCAAAATTAAAGTATGCCGTTTCTTCAAATGCTCTTTTACCGAATTCACGGATAAGGTACGTTTTGCCGCATTGCCGGACACCTGTCATCAGCAGGGGTTTGCGATTCTTCTTATTCTTCCAGTTGATTAGTTGATGTAATATCGTACGTTCCAAAATACCGCGCCTCTCCGTCAAAGATAGCGTTTTTCGACCGAATATTCAATAATTTACTGCATTTTTCGACCGAATAAATGTATTTTTATTGCATTATTAAACCGAATAAGTGCGATATATACGAAGCCGTTGCAGATGGTCTAGCTGAAGGTAAATCCCTTGCATTATCTCATTTTTAGCCCTATAATCATAACCATGCCGAGCCGACACACCGCATATCCGCAGTCAAAACCGCCTCCCATAAGCCTTTTGCAAATATGCAGCATATCTGCGTTGTCACTTCACAAAAAACAGTCCTCGACGTACAACAAGTACGCCTGCGGGTGTTTTTTGTACGCTCCTAGCATCTATACCGCCTATTTGCAAAAGGGGCAAAAGGGGCTTGACAGACCTGTGATTTCCGGCAAAATTTCACAGCTCACAGCTCACAGCTCACAGCTCACAGCTCACAGCTCACAGCTCACAGCTCACAGCTCACAGCTCACAGCTCACAGCTCACAGCTCACAGCTCACAGCTCACAGCTCATTTAGATAGCTTTTTATCTACTTTTCATAGACACTACTATCTTTTCCCACTTTACACGCAAAAACAAACCGCAAAGTACGTTATCTATTCCAAAGATTCCGCAATACATCTTGGCCCTACTCAATTATTAATTATGAATTATGAATTCATAATTAGTTTCAATTTCCACTCCGCCTTGTACTGCAATTCACGGCAGGCGGTCTGGTTCGATACCGGATAAAATCAATTCAGAATTATGAATGCATCATTCTGATTTTCTTTCTTCCTAATTATGAATTTTAGAAACTTAAAGGAGAAACGTATGAAAACCATACATAAAAAGAATACTACATTTTTGAATTTGGCAGCGGCAGCGCTGATGGTTGCTGCTTTGGTACTGGGCTGTAAGCCGAATGTAAGCAACGGAGGCGAAGTACAACCGCCGGTTACAGACGGCTGCACGATAACGATGAGTGCAGGTGCAAACGGCTCTATAACGGCAAATCCCGTTATTCCTGCCGGAGGCAAGGTAGCAAAAGACGCCGAAATTACCTTTACCGCGACTGCAAATCCCGGATATCGAGTTGATACGTGGACAATTACCGGCGGTACAATACAGGCCGGCGGACAGCAGGGAAATACAACCGCAAAGGTAAAGGTTACAGCAAACACAACGGTCAATGTAACGTTTAAGAGTACAGCAGTACAACCGCCGACACCGCCGGTTACAGACGGCTGCACGGTAACGATGAGTGCAGGTGCAAACGGCTCTATAACGGCAAATCCCGTTATTCCTGCCGGAGGCAAGGTAGCAAAAGACGCCGAAATTACCTTTACCGCGACTGCAAATCCCGGATATCGAGTTGATACATGGGCAATTACCGGCGGTGCAATACAGGCCGGCGGACAGCAGGGAGATGCAACCGCAAAGGTGAAGGTTACAGCAAACACAACGGTCAATGTAACGTTTAAGGCGATAAAATACCCTGTAACCATGACGCACGGAGAACACGGGGATATCACTGCGAATATGTCAATTCCTGCCAAAGGGATTGATTACGGCACCGAAATTACCTTTACCGCGACTGCAAATCCCGGATATCGAGTTGATACATGGACAATTACCGGCGGTACAATACAGGCCGGCGGACAGCAGGGAAATACAACCGCAAAGGTGAAGGTTATAGCAGACACAACGGTCAATGTAACGTTTAAGCCTATAGTATATACGCCGGTCGCATACGCTGACTTGCCTAACCATCTTACCACCGCACAGCCTGAATCAGGCGGCATCTATTACATCGAGATAACCGATCTTATGGCAATACACGTAAAAGGAGACTACAATAGTGCAAGCCCGCTCGGTCAAATACTGAGAAGCAACAAACGGAAAAAGGTAGCGCTCAAATTCGGCACAATGCCATACGTTACGGATATGAGAAGCTGCTTTAACGGTTGTACAAGTCTTGTTCAAGTATCCGATATTCCAAATAGTGTTACGGATATGTACAGCTGCTTTAGCGGTTGTACAAAGCTTGAGCGAGTGCCGAATATCCCTGATAGTGTTACGAATATGAGCTTCTGCTTTGACGGCTGTACAAAGCTTGAGTACGTACCGAATATCCCTGATGGTGTTACGGATATGGACTACTGCTTTAGCGGTTGTACAAAGCTTGAGCAAGTACCGAACATCCCTGATGGTGTTACGGATATGGAATGGTGCTTTAACGGCTGTACAAGCCTGACGTCCGTACCGAACATCCCTGATAGTGTTACGAATATGCACAGCTGCTTTAAAGGTTGTACAAAGCTTGAGCAAGTACCGAACATCCCTAATAGTGTTACGAATATGAGATACTGCTTTGGAGGCTGTACAAAGCTTGTACAAGTGACGAACATCCCTGATGGTGTTACAGATATGTTCTGCTGCTTTGAAGATTGTACAAGCCTGACATCCGTTACGCTCAAATGCGGGTACCTCGATGGTAAATTTGATTATGCGTTTGACGGCTGCCGCAGCTTAAGCGCAGGCAGTATTAAAGTTCCGGCGGATTCGTTGGATGACTATAAAGATAATGCAGGTAAGATGAAAGCAAAGGCGGAATGGTTTGCAAAGGATGAATAATCCGCTGTACATATAACTAAAAACATCGCAGGGAAACCGTAACAAATAGGGATACGCGGTTGCCCTGCGATCGTCTATAACCGCAACAACGGTACTGCTAATATGCCGTTGTAAGCGAGAACAATATTAAAGAGGTGTTTTTATGAGTAACAAAATGATTTGTTTGGAAGAAGAGGCAAATGTTGCAGTAAAGCATGTGTTCCGCGCAGAGCTTTTAAATGCAATCGCAAAGAACGACAAAGGGGCGTTTAAGAAGTGCGTAGAACAGATTGGAAAAGATTGGCACGTCAGCCGCACCGTCCAAACAAAAGATAAATACAAGTTCCGTGAAGATCTTTGGGAGAGCAGGAATGCAATACTAGCGCATGAATATACATGGAACACATACAATGATAAAAAACATTATAAAGCTTACAGTTATAGAAGCAAAATTTGCTTTTTACTCAATCCTGTGTACTATAAACTGATTTATGACGGACTGAATAAAAAGGCGCTGACCGAATTTTATGAATCAATAAATGACACGCGAAAAGTGGATAAAGAAACGTGGCAAGAAACGGTAGAGCATTACTATAGCACATTATCGTTTTCCCCCAAAGATGAAACGGACATAGACGGTATCTTTAGAAAAGATTTTAAGCTTTGGGCAAAAGATACCGTAAAGACATGGATTGTCAAAGAAAACGGGCATATCACGTATAAAAGAGGCCTCACACCTGAAAGCGCGCAAGAGCTATCGGTGTAAAACAATTACCTACTGCGTTTCCTGCGATTATCCTGATTGCACCTAGCCAAAAGATATTTTTTGTGATAAATTGCTGCAATCATGGGGGAACCAATGAGCGAAAAATATGATTTGATAATTGTCGGCGGCGGTCCTGCAGGGATGGCAGCCGGAATTTATGCTGCGCGTTCAAAATTAAAGACCGTTGTTTTGGAACAAAAACGGAATACGGGCGGCCAGTGTTATATTACCGAGGAAATTGAAAACTATCCCGGCTTTCCGGAGGCAACAGGGCCGTCTCTCAGTGAAGCTTTCCATAAGCATGCCGAGAAGTTCGGTGTTGTATTTGTAAATACGGGTGCTGAAAAGCTTGAAAAGAGCAATGACTCTCTCCATTATATCGTGCATGGAACCAATGGTACCGACTATGAAGGGCTTGCCGTTTTGATTGCAACCGGCGCCGGTGCTCGCACCCTTGGGTGTAAAGGTGAAAAGGAATTCAGTGGAAAGGGTGTTTCCTACTGCGCTACGTGCGACGGTGCATTCTTTGAAGAATGTGAAATTGCCGTTGTCGGCGGCGGAGATGCGGCTGTTGAAGAAGCAATGTATTTGACAAAGTTTGCCGATAAGGTAACCATTATCCATCGCCGTGATGAATTGCGGGCAGCTAAGTCTATTCAGGAAAAAGCATTTGCCAATCCTAAGATGGCTTTTAAGTGGAATGCTGTTGTAGATGAAGTATGCGGCGACGGACTTGTGTCTCACTTAAAACTTCGGGATACGAAAACCGGAGAAATTTCCGATTTTAAAACCGAAGGTTTATTCATATTTATCGGGCATGATCCCGAGACTGAACTGGTAAAGGATATGGTGAAACTTGATGAGGCGGGATATATTATTACCAACGGGCGAATGGAAACCAATGTGCCGGGTATTTATGCCGCCGGCGATGTTATCCGAAAGGAATCCCGTCAAGTAGTTACTGCAGCGGCTGACGGAGCATTGGCAGGCATTTGGGCAGGCAACTATATCGACGATATAAAAGCGCGTCAAAAGCTTTCAAAATAATGTAAGAACCCCGCTTGTCAACGTTAAACTGAGCGGCGGCGTATAGGAGGACTAAAATGGTTGAATTGACGAAAGATTCATTTGAGCAAGAAGTGCACGGATCAAAAGGTGTTACATTGGTTGATTTTTGGTCTCAGTCGTGTGTGCCGTGTAAGCAGTTGATGCCTGACGTTCATGCAATGGCAGAGCGCTATACCGGGAAGGTGAAATTCTGCTCATTCGATATCGGCCTCGGACGCAGAGTTGCAATGAAAGAGCAGGTGCTCGGTCTGCCTTCAATTCTTATCTATGTTGACGGCGAAAAGAAAGAACATCTGACCGGCGAAGGTCTAAACGCCAAACAGATTGAAGATACGCTTCAAAAGTATCTGTAAGAATTTAGACTTATTAATAATGAAATATCGGGGAAATATCTCCTGATATAGGGTGTTTCTAAAAATCAAAGCGGATTTTTAGAAATTTCTATAATTTCCTTGGAGGATATGCTATGGAATTAAAAGGCAAAAAGGTCATCATTATTGGTGATCGCGATGGCATTCCCGGGGAAGCCATAAAGCTTTGTGCTGAGTCGGCGGGCGCTGAAGTTGTTTATGCGGCAACCGAATGCTTCGTCTGAACAAGCGCAGGCGCAATGGACTTGGAAAACCAAAAGCGGGTTAAAGATTTAGCTGAAAAGTACGGTTGCGAGAACACGGTAGTGCTTCTCGGCGGTGCCGAAGCAGAATCGTCAGGCCTTGCCTGTGAAACCGTTACAAACGGTGATCCTACTTTTGCAGGTCCGTTGGCAGGAGTCTCGTTGGGACTTTTGTGTTATCATGTGGTTGAACCGGAAATTAAAAATCAAATAGATCCTAAGATCTATGAAGAACAAATCAGTATGATGGAAATGGTTCTTGATGTTCCCGCAATTATTGCAGAAGTCAAAGAATATCGCGAGAAATACTGTAAGTTTCTAAAGTAAAAAATAGTACAATAAAAGCATATCGATTACGATCCGGTAATCGATATGCTTTTGTAAACTTTCCTCAGTCTTAAATTAGAATAAAATTCGTATATGAGACCTTGACTAATCTTGAAAAGCAATTAGAATTATTGTTATGAGTGATTATCTGGATATCAATAATGAAGAGTTGTTGAAAGACTTTTTTAGTGAAGCAGAACAGCAAGTAGAGCAGTTGGAAAGTAACATCCTTGTTATTGAGCAGGATCCTACCAATAAAGAAGCTATTGATGAGATTTTCCGTGCGGCTCATACTTTGAAAGGCGGTTCTGCAACTGTTGAGATGAGTGAATTATCCGGTTTCACTCATGCCGTAGAAGACTTACTTGATGCTATTCGGTCAAATAAGGTTACTGTCACAGAGGATACTATTGACCTTTTACTGCATGCTTTGGATATAATCAAAGATATGCTTGCGGCAAGATCTAATGGTGAAGTATACAACCAGGATGTATCAGCCACGGTAGCAAAATTGCGGTCAAATATACCTGAGGGCAAAGAAAATAAAAAAAATGCTGCAAAAGCTTCGCAGTCGAAGGCAGCTTCCAAACCGGTTGTGCAACCTCAAGCAAAGACTACCCCAACAAATAATGGAAATACGGCAGATCCTGCCTCGTTGCTTTCTGAGTATGAAATACTGGAGTTACGCGAGGCTGTTCCAGCCGATAACAAGGTATATGCCATTCGCGTGCAATTTGATGAATCAAGTTTAATGAATACTGTCGGTGGTATTCAGGTGTTTGCTGCATTGAAGCAATCTGCATTGGTGCTTAAAACTATTCCTGATTTTGATGCCCTTTATGAAGATGAATTTCATCCCGAGGTTCTTTATTATGTTGCATCAGATGCAAGTGAAAGTGATTTGTTGTCGATCGCAAATATCCCCGATGTAACGCTTAACGCAGAAATCGATGAGTTAACCTTCAGTGCTGAGGGTAGCGCTTCTAAAACGAAAAGTGTAAACGCTGATGTTGCCTCCGATCCGTCGGCTGCGGAAACTCGGTCTGTTGCCGCTGATGCGAAACCGAAGGATGAAACGCCTGAGCCTGCAGCTGCTACTGTTGCAACGGGAGAAGCGGAGCATCCGAAAAAATCTCCGGCTACAGCTGCAAATGCTGCACATTCATCGGGATCGGTATTGCGCGTTGATGCGAAACGAATCGACTATTTACTTAATTTGGTCAGCGAGACGGTTATTACGAAAGCCTCACTTAATCAAAGTGCGATGGAGTTTAATGAACTTTATGCGCTCTTCCAAAATGCAAACGGTGAATATAAAGACCGGATTCGTAAGCTCTTGGACAAGTTTCCGTCTTACCTCGAAAAAATACAGCAGGGGGTAGATTTAAATACAATTAAAAAAGAACTGGCTGCAGATTATGCCGGTATGTTTGAGCTTTTTAGCCAGTTCGAAACCTCTATGAAGTATTCAGTTACGAAATTTCGTTCTTCCGCACAGAATTTAGGCCGTATTTCCGGTGAACTGCAGGAAGGCGTTATGAAAATCCGTATGGTTCCTATTAGTCAGATTTTCAGCCGTTTCCCTCGTGTAGTTCGGGATCTTTCAAAAACATTAAATAAGAGTATTCAATTGGTAATTGAAGGTGAAGACACTGAATTGGATAAGTCGGTTGTCGAAGACCTTCTCGATCCGATTATGCACTGCGTGCGTAATTCTATGGATCATGGTATTGAAACTCCTGAAGAACGGAAAGCATTGGGTAAATCCGAGCAGGGGACGCTTTTACTTAGAGCGAGCAATGAAGGTAACATGATCGTTATTGAAGTTGTCGATGACGGTAAGGGTATCGATGTTGACGCTGTAAAAGCAAAGGCTGTTGAACGAGGTCTTTTGCATCCCGGTAAGAACCTCACCGATGTTGAAGCATATCAGTTGATCTTTGCACCGGGCTTTTCGACCTCAAAGACAATTTCAAGCGTTTCAGGGCGTGGCGTCGGACTGGATGTTGTTAAAACGCATATCGAAAAACTCAACGGAACTGTTACCGTCGTTTCGGAAAGAAATAGAGGAACTCGCTTTACAATAAAGCTCCCGCTGACACTCGCTATTATCCAAGGTTTGTTGATACGGGTCGGCGAAGAAGTTTATTCCATCCCGATTACTTCCGTTATTGAGAGCCATCGAGTGCGCAGTGAAGAAATTAACCGTATCGACAGCTATGAAGTATTTAATGTTCGCAATGAGGTTATTAGTTTGTTGCGGTTGAATAGGTTGTTCGGCGTTCCTTCTGCAGAAAAAGGCGATGACGGTCACCACTATATCGTTATTGTCGGAACCGCCGAAAAGAAAGTCGGATTGATGGTCGATAGTCTCATTGGTGAAGAAGATGTCGTTATTAAGCCTTTGAAAGATCAGTTTACCAATTCTCCGGGAATTGCCGGTGCATCAATCTTGGGGGATGGGTCAGTTTCGTTGATTATCGATGTCGGGCAATTGCTTGATTTGGGCTTAAAACAAGAAATGCATGCTCGTGAACGTCGCGAGGCTTCTATCTGGTAAAAGGGGATTAAATGACTATGGAAAAAACCGAGTTGAATACAAGTATAAATGAGGAACTGCAAGACGAGTATGTAAGTGAACCTCTTTCAATTATCGATTTTAAGATGATAACTTTTTCCCTTGCAGAGAAAGATTATGCGATCGATATTATGAAAGTAAAAGAGATTGCAAAGGCAAATAATTTCACATATGTACCGAATACTGCGCCTTTTGTACTTGGAGTATATAACCTTCGCGGTGATATTATTCCAATTATTGACTTACGTATTTTTTTCAATATTCCGATTAAGCAGCGCGCAAAAGATACTATTGAGAGTATGGTTATCATTAACGTTGATGATCAAACTTTTGGTATCGTCGTTGATCGAATCGATAAAGTAGTCGGCGTTTCAAAAAATACTATTCAACCGCCGCATCCTATTTTTGGTGATATAAATATTAAATATATTTATGGTGTTGTAGAAAATTCCGGACAATTGTATATTTTATTGGATGTCGATCGTATTTTCGCTTCCCGTACCGTAACGGAAACAAAAGCAGCAGTTGTCGAAAGTGAGGCTCTGCCAGCCGATGATTCTTCAAAGATCGGTGTAGCAGATGTTGCTCAGTCAAATGATGCGCTTGATATCCGCTTTATTGGTGATACGCTTGCTGCTCTCGGTCAATTTTATCCTTCTCCCGTCAATAGTGCATGGCTGGAAAAGCGATATTACGAATGGCGGGATATGCGCGTTGCCTCGAGCATCCAAATACAATCTGAAGATCAAGCTCGGGAGTTTTTGAGTAACTTCCTTTCGCCTAATACGCGGCGCTTTTGGTCTGATGCGTATATGAATTCGGTATTGGCTGCCTTGCCCGATAATGATGCTAAAATTATTACCGTTTGGAACGTCGGTTGCGATTCGGGATACGAGACATACAGTCTTGCCGTCCTGTTAAAGCAGAAATATCCGCGTGCTACCATTAGAATTTATGCAAATGATGCCGATCTTTTGGCTATTTCCAATGCGCCGATGTTGACTGTTCCTGAAGAGCAGGTGATTAATAGATTTAAGCCGTATTTGGTTAAAGGAGTGAATGATTCATATAGCTTCAACCAAGAAATAAAAGATATGATTTTGTTTGAATACCATGATTGTTTGCATCAAAATACGGTGCCGGATGTCGACCTTATCCTCGCTCGAGACGTGTTATCGTTTATTAAAGCGGAAAAACAAAGCATCTTATTGGAAGAATTCAGGGATAAGCTGAAAACAACCGGCGTTGTTATTTTAGGTGCAAATGAAATGATGCCAAAACAGAGCGGATGGATGCGGCAAGTGATGGGGGATATAACTACTTTCTCGCGAGAGTAGGTTGTAGCGGATAATCGAAAATCAATATAGATTTTCGATTATTGATAAACAGAGGGCTGGCAATCGTTGAATAAACGGTCGCCATGCGCAGTTTGTATCAAACTGAAAACGGACCTCGTACCGTAACGGATGTTATTGTTCGTTTAATTTTTTTCGAAAGGAGATTTTGATGCGTGTAGAGTATATCAATCCGTTTAGTGAAGCTGCCTATAACATCTTAGTGCAAGTACTTGGCGGTGAAATTAAACGCGGTGACTTGTATTTGAAATCTACTTGTATGCCTGTGATGGGCGTTGCGGCAATTGTAGGTTTGGCCGGTGATGTTGAAGGGCGGGTTATTTTTGATATGACCCCGGAAACAGCATTAAAGATCGCATCGGCGATGAATCAAGAAGAGTTCACCGAATTTGATGAACTGGGGCGTGCGACGATCACGGAACTTGCGAATCTCATTACCGCACAAGCAGTGACAAAACTGCATGATCTCGGGTTTAAATTCGATTTAACCCCGCCTGCTCTTTTCACCGGTGATAATATGTCAATATCGAGCAGTGATATTGAAGCACTGATTGTACCGATGGAAACGGCGCAAGGTAAAGTTGAAATAAACGTTGCTATTCGCGACAGAGCTTAAGAGGAGTAGGCTATGATTTCTAAACAAGATTTTCCGTCTATTAACGAACGTGCCCCGGGCGGTGTAAGAGCTGATGGTTCAGCTTATAAAGTTCTGGTGGTGGATGATTCTATTTTCGTTTCCAAACAGATCGGCCAGATTTTAACCAGTGAAGGTTACGAAGTTATTGCAACTGCTGTCGATGGTTTTGAAGGTGTCGAAAAATATAAAGAGTTGTGTCCGAATGTTGACCTTGTCACAATGGATATTACGATGCCCAAAATGGACGGTATTACAGCTCTTGAACAGATAATGGCTTTTGATAAGAATGCAAAGGTTGTTATGATTAGCGCACTCGGAAAAGAAGAGTTGGTAAAGAAATCTCTGCTGCTTGGAGCAAAAAAACTACATTGTTAAACCGCTCGATCGCAAAAAGGTTCTTGAGCGCATCGCTGCCGTTTTATCGAAATAATGAAAGTTTTTGATCTTACCGTGGATTGAACTCTTTCTACGGTAAGATATTGTTTTTGCAGTTTTCTGTGGTATAAAGTGGTTGCTTACAATGGTTATCATTTATGGATACAAAGCAGTTGATAAGTGTGATCTTTATAGGAAATAATGTATTCATCTCCGAGTAGGCGATTGAGCTTATTTCTAAGTCGATAGATATGCGTTTGTGCATAGTTCTGACTATTCTTAACTGTTTTTGCATTTAATAATTCAATAATCTCTTCTACGTTTATTCCATCTTTCTTTTCTAATAACCTTGTAATTAGTTGCCTTTGTTTTTTCGTAAAATGTTCCATGACTTGATTGACGCTGCTCGCATTGGCAGAATAAGCATTGATAGCTTGATGTTCTGTTTGCGATGCAGATTTCTCTTTTTGCTTTTTATACTTTCGAAGCCTCTTTTTTACTTTTTTAATCAATTCCTTATCTTTTTCGGTTGTAAATGGAAAATAATAATATGATGATAGGTAATGGACGGAAAAATCGAACGTTGTTTCCGTTTCGGTATAATCGATAACGGTAAAAGTTAAGCCTAATTGTTCAAGTAGGGCTTCGATATCAATATTATAATGCTGTATTCTGCTGTGTTCGATAAGTAAAATTTTAAGCGATGGCTTTTCAAATTTTGAAAGAAAATCCTTTAAGCAATAGGCTGCCGTAACTTGTATATTGGCATCTTCGAGATACCGGTGGAGACTTTTATTTCTTTGTATATCTTGATCATATAAAAGCACTCTCATATTTTTATTTTCGGCTAAGTATTGATATGGCTCAATCATTTATCGGAGAATTGTCGAAGCTTTTTTGCTGTGCAAAAATATGTCTAAAATTTCGCGTATTTTTCTAGTAGACGGGTAAACGCATCAGGCGAAGCAAATAAATATCACAGAATAAGAGAGGTCTTGCATACTGCCTGTAAAGTATCGTATGATATATCTCATGGCAAAACGTAAAAGAAGAAAAATATCGCTCGGTTGTCTTTTTTGGATTGTATTTATTTTATTGATTGCCGTGCTTTTTTTCTTGAATAAAGACACGATTTCTTTTGTTTTAGAAAAAACAAATGCGAAAAGTATATTCTTAAAAGATAAAACCGAAAAAACGCAAGACGCTTCACAGGCGATCCCTGGGCTTCAATCTAAAGAAGAGGGTGGCGATAACGCTCCTGTAAAAGGAGACGGTAGTAAGGAACCCGAGCAAGAAGCAAAAAACGAAGCTCCCTCACAACAGCAAAGCGACGATAAACAGTCGGAGTCGGCTGCACCGCAAAGGAATGAAAGCTCACATGTCCGTAACAATGAGCAAATAAAAAAGCCTCAGCCTGAAAATAATAGCAGGGGCAATTCGCAACAAAACAGCGGACAAACAGCTGCGCCGGGTTCGGTAACACAAAAACCGGCTGATGAACATTCTTCGTCGCAGCGCAGCACTGCTACGACAGCACAACAATCAACACCCGCTTCTTCGCCGGCTCAAAAACCTACTGTAACCCCATCAAGCCCATCGGCAAAGCCGGAAACTGCTCAAAACCGGTCGGCGGCAGTAAGAAAGGCTGTCATATACTGGGTTCGGGTAGATGCGGACGGAAAGCTTGTTCCGAAAAGTGCGACTCGATTACTTCCTAAATCCGATGCACCGATGAGCGATGCGCTCGAAGCTCTTTTTGCCGCTCCTACTGTAGCTGAGTTAAAACAAGGAGTACGGACGCTTATTCCGCCCGATACCAAGCTCCGTTCCGCATGGGTAAAGGACGGCATCGCCTTTATCAATGTGAGCGAAGAATTCCAGTTTAATCAGTATGGTATCGACGGGGCGTTGGCGCAGCTTTTGCAGGTGGTATTCACCGCTACTGAATTTTCAACCGTAAAATCGGTACAGTTTCTGATTGAAGGACAAAAAAAAGAGTATCTTGGCGCAGAGGGCGTTTGGATCGGCTCGCCGCTTTCGCGTACCTCTTTCTAACTTGAATCCCCCGTGTGTCTTTTAAAAAACGGAGTTTTGGAGATGCCTTGCGGTTTACCGAAGGGGACTTTATGCCGATATTGGAGAGTATGAAATCTTTTGTTGTGCTGGCGGCAAACGGTATTTCCGATTATGCGATGAGGCCGCTTACTCAAGGCGGTTGTGCAGCTTTCGCGTCCGCGCTGGATCGTGCGAGCCGTTTCCCCGATTATGCGGGTACCATTATAACCGCAGCAGCGGAGCAATGCGCTGCAATTCAAAAATACTGTA
Source organism: Treponema sp. OMZ 803 (assembly GCF_024181165.1). NCBI lineage: Bacteria > Pseudomonadati > Spirochaetota > Spirochaetia > Treponematales > Treponemataceae > Treponema > Treponema sp. OMZ 803. Next base: position 1,197,215 of record NZ_CP051195.1, read on the forward strand.
ATGAACTCAATATACCGCCGGTGCGGGTCGTTCCGGTTGCGGAATCTACCGCTGCCGCTTTTTTTAAGGCGCTTGCCCCTTTTGCAGCGGAAGCCGACCATATTTTTATTGCGTGGGCGGACGCTCCGTTTTTAGACAGCGCGGGGGCGGCGCAGCTCTATGCTCAGCATTGTACTTATAAGGCGGAATACAGCTTTGCGGATGGATATCCCGAAGGACTTCTTCCGCAAATTGTCGCGGCAAGTCTTGTGCCCATATTGGCAGCGTTGCCTTTTGCGGCAGAGGTGCCGCTTGGGCGTTCTTTTCTGTTTGATACCGTCAAAAAAGACATAAACTCCTACGACTTGGAGACAATGATTGCGCCTGGTGATGTGCGGCACCTGCGTCTTGCTTTTTACGCCGATACCAAGGCTTCATGGCTCTTATGTCGACATTTTACCGGTATCACAGCGGAAAATTATGCTGCGTACATTGCCGAGCGGCAAGAATTCCTGCGGCCGCTGCCTGCCTATTACGGTATGGAAATAGTCGCCTATCATCCTTTACATTCTATTTATCGTCCGAACCTGTTTCCTAAAAACTTTGATGATTCTTGCTGTATGGACTTTGAAGCCGCCGCTCGGCTCATCGATGAGATTGCCGCTTTTTCCGAAAGTGCAGTAATTTCTCTGTCGCTCTATGGGGAGCCGCTCCTGCATCCTCGCTTTGCAACACTTGTCGCGCTGATACTGAACCACCAAAACCTTTCGGTATTGATAGAAACGAGCGGCATTGCGGATAAGACAGCATATAATCTTGACTATTTTACTCAACTCGCTCAAGTGTGCAGGGATGTGCCGCCGAGGAGCGGCGGACACTTGCCGATTTACTGGATTGTCGATATCGATGCGGCAGGATCGAAAACATACGGCGCAGTTCATCAACTTCTCGATGAGGAGGCTGAACGCTCTTTAAAGCAGGCGGTAACATTTGCGGATCAGTTGGCAAACGTTTTTCCCAAAGCAGTGTGGGTACAGATGACGCGTATGAATGAAAATGAAGTGGAATTGGAGCCTTTTTACCGGTTGTGGGAAAAACGGGAAGCAAAGCCGCTTATTCAAAAATACGATCACCTCTGCGGAGCGCTCCCTGACCGCCGCCCTGCAGATATTGCTCCGTTACAACGGCATCCCTGTTGGCACCTCAAGCGGGATATGTCTATTTGTACGGACGGAACCGTTCCGCTCTGTAAAGAAGATGTTAACCGTTCGGTTGTACTCGGGAACGCTTTTATGATGCCGCTCGAAACGATTTGGGAAAACGGCCGGCGTTACTATTGCGAGCAGATACAATCATGCTATAAGGGGGTATGTGAACACTGTGACGAATACTATACCTACAACTTTTAATGAACGGAAAGTTTCACATACTATTATCGGCGGTATGCAGTATCGAGGACAAAATAAGCCGGAAGATTTCTGTGTTGTCGTCTTGAACCGGGGTAGAAAGTATTATCGTCCTTTCTTTTTTGAACAGCTGTTAGCGGAAGGCTTTACATCCGTTATTTCGATAGAATCAAGCCCCGACGCAGGCGATATGGAAAGTCTGACAACGAAATTTCCGCAAGTACGCTTTTTATTGCCTCAAGAAAAGCTCACCGTCGGGGAGATGATCAATCTCGGTTTTGCCGAAACGGTTGCGCCGTATATTATGGTGCTCTGGAACGATACGCGTATTCCGCCGGGGAGCTTTACCGATCGAGTATTGGAGAAGATTAAGGAAGCGCATTTACTGTGTGCAGCGCCCGTGCTGGCGAATGTGCGCGGAGAGGCGGTGCCTAATCAAATGGTTCCCAGCCTAAGCGGAAATCGATTTTCGACCGAACAGTTCTCGTGTATCAAAAATAAGACGGCAACGATCTATCCCTATGATTTTATGGGAATATATAGTAGAAATAAGTGTATGCAGCTCGGCGGTTTCGATTATACTATTCAGAATCCTTATTGGCAAAACCTTGATTTCGGTTTTCGCGCCCACCTCTGGGGTGAAGCAATCCGTATCTTTACTTCTTTCAGGATTCATTATGAGGGAGAAACGCCGCCTGAAAATATCTCTACCGATGCTTCATATCGGCAGTTTTATCTCAAAAATCTTGCGCCGGAGCTGACGGGCGGATCTGCTGTGATTCCCTTCAAATTATTTTGGAGATATTTGCGTAACTCCGGTTTAAATCCGCTGCATGCATGGCAGCATTTTTCTGAAGCGCGGCGATGGGTTGAACTGAATAAGGATCGGTTTACCACCACCGCTCGTGCGCTAATAGAGCATTGGGAGCCTTTTATATGAGCGTTTATTCAGGCGTTGCCGTTGTTGTGCAGGCTCGCCTCAATTCTTCACGACTGCCGCGTAAGGCACTTTTGAACCTTTGCGGTAAGCCGCTTCTTGCCTATACACTTGCAGCAATGCGGGAGATTCCTGCGGAACGGTACATTCTCGCCTGCGATCATGCGTCGAAAGCCGAGTTTGCACCGATTGCTGAGCAATACCATTATACCCTGATCAGCGGTTCGGAGACCGATGTGCTTGGCCGTTTTTGTTCGGTTGTTAAGCAGTTTGAATCCTCGCTTCGCCCCATTACGACGATTATCCGTGCGACGGCCGATAATCCCTTTTTATTCACCGAAGCGGCAGAGGCCTCCGTTAAGCGGTTTGTCGAGTTGGGAGAACCGGATTACTTTACCTACACCGGTCTCCCGCACGGCAGCGGTGTCGAAATTTTAAAGGCAAAGAGTCTTCTTACTGCGGCGCAACTTACGAATGACTCGTATGACCATGAACATGTCGGTCCCGCGCTGTACCGGTATACCGATACTTTTATCTGTGTAAAGGAAACCGCTCCGCTGCAGTGGTATGCGCCGCACCTGCGGACAACGGTCGATACACAGGAGGATTTTAACCGTGCGGAATTGATGATGCAGTATCTGCAACGGGAAAAGACTGCAATGCCTCCGTCTTCGTCCGCGGTAATGAAGGCCTGCCGGTATGCCGGTAGAATTGCCGTTTTTGTTCCGTCGGTACGGGAAGGGCAGGGGACGGGACATCTCCGCCGCGCCTGTAGCTTGATACAAGAGCTGTCCCCTCAGCTGCGCTGTGTGCTGTATCTTCGATCTTCATCTACGTCTTCATTTGTACAGGATATCATTAAGAAGGCGGGGAGTATTGAAACCGTCAATGAAATTCCGGAGCAAGCATGTGTGTTTATCCTCGATAACTTTAGGACACAGGCCGAAGAGGTGCGGCAGCTTAAAAAAATTGCGCCGGTTGTCGCCTTGGATGAAGGCGGGGAGGGGAGGGCATACGCCGACTATCTGATCGATATTCTTCCTACATTGCCGTATCCCATTGAGTTATCTGACGTATCGGCATCGAAACTTTCGGCGGCTTCATCAAAGGTTTCAAGTTCCTCGCACTCCGCGTCGAACCGTACCGTCGATCGCCCCGAACATACTATAGATCATTCTTCACGTACTCCGGATCACTCCGAATTGGGCGAAGCGCTTCGCTCGAATATTACCGAAGTGCGTTTTATTGCGCTGCCTCAAAAGCGGAAGCGGGACGGCGCTTTAAAAAAATATGAAAAGAACGGAAAATACTTTTTTCCGATTGAGAATGCAAAACTTTTGGTTGCCTGCGGCGGAGAAGATGCTGCTCAAATGGGACTTCCGGTTGCCCGTACGTTTGCCGAGCTCGGCGCTGAGGTTTCTGTCGTTGAGCCTAATGAAAAAAACTATTCCCAGCAGAAGGTGAATCTCTATGTGTATCCTTATTTGGAAAATCTGCGGGATAGGCTCTGCGAATGGGATATCATTGTAACGCACTACGGCTTTACCGCCTTTGAAGCGCTCGCTGCGGGATGTGCCGTTATCCTTGTCTCTCCGACCGAATATCATTATCAACTCGGCATTAATGCGGGCTTTTCAACGATGCCTGCCGGTATTCCATCCGCTCAGGGTTTTAAAGCGTTATTCAAGGCCGGTATCGATATTCCGTCCATCGTTACGCCGCAATCAAAAGAAAAAAGCCTTGCCGATTTTATCTTAAAGCTTTCTACGGCAACCGCTCACCGCTGTCCGCTCTGCGACGAGCAGGCTTTGCTTCCTCCCGAAGGGAGAGCTGAAAATAAAACCGTTTCGCGCTGTCCTGTCTGCGGAATGTACTATCCGTCATTTATCGCTGCAGAAAAAAAAGACTACAGCGAACAGTATTTTTTTGAAGAATATCAGGCTCAGTACGGTAAGACCTATCTTGAAGATTTTGAATCGATTAAACGGCAAGGTTTACGGCGGATGTCAATCATCAATGCGATCTATGCGAAGGTCTTTAATGGAGGCAAGGAAGAGTCGCTTTTTGAAGGACTGCACCATGGGACAAAGCGGATTCTCGATGTGGGCTGCGCTTACGGCCCCTTCCTTGCGGCTGCGAAGGAGTCCGGTTGGAATCCCGTCGGTACCGATATTTCGGCGGAGGCTGTGCACTATGTTTGTAAGACGCTCCAGCTTCCCGCTTGTCAGGCTCCGTTTCCCGTACTTCCGGCACGGTTTCCCTTTACGGTTGAAAAAACATTTACCGAACAGCATAATCAGTCTCTCAGTATTCCGCTGGAATCAGGCGGCTTTTCTGCGGTAACGATGTGGTTTGTTATTGAGCATTTTCAAGATTTGAATTCGGTGCTGCAGAAGGTCTCTGATCTTTTGATTGGAGGTGGAATTTTTGCTTTTTCCACGCCTGCGCTGTCGGGCGTTACCGGCCGGTGGAATCGTCGACTCTTTTTTGCGCAAAGCCCAACCGATCACTATACCATCTGGGATAGATGGCAGGTGAAAAAACAGCTGGAACAATATGGATTTACCGTAAAAAAGATCGTATCTATCGGGCATCATCCGGAGCGGTTCCCCCATGCTGCCAAGATAAGGAAAGGTGGCTTCCGCTGGAATATATTGATGTTGGTCAGCAAGCTCTTTAAGTTGGGGGACAGTATGGAGATCTATGCGGTAAAGCAAGGAGCGTTTGATGACTAAAAAACGGGTGTTTATGCTCGGTGCGGGCTTTATGCAAGGTATTGCGATACGCGCTGCCCGCGCGCTCGGCTGCACCGTGGTTGCAGCCGATGGAAATCCGTCCGCGGTGTGCGCTGCGGAAGCCGACGAGTTCGTATGCATCGATTTAAAAGATACCGCGCGCCTTATCGACTATGCGCGGTATTTGCAGCAAAACGGCGGACTTGATGCGGTGTTTACCGCCGCGACGGATTTCTCCGCCGCAGTTGCCGCTATTGCGGCTGCCTGCGGTTTGCGCGGGCACACGCTTGAAGCGGCGCTCAATGCGACGGATAAGGTACGGATGCGGGAATGCTTTCGCAAAGCCGGTGTACCGTCTCCCGCTTTTATTGAGCTGACCGCCGCCGACCTTGCAGCTCCGGCTGACCGTTTAGAAGCAAGGGGTAATGTCCGGTATAGTGATCTAGGGGCAGCTACAGCCGATACACTTGAACGACGGCTTGGCGAACTTGCAGGGCGTTTTCCGCTGGTGGTAAAGCCCGTCGACAACATGGGCGCCCGCGGATGCTCGCTGGTTAAAAATCTTTCGGAATTACGGAAAGCGGCTGCTACGGCATTGCAGTATTCGCGGAGCGGGCGCGCCATCGTCGAAGAATACATAGAAGGAAGTGAGTTTTCGATTGAAGGGCTGATCTTCGGCGGGCGGCTGTATATCACCGCGCTTGCCGATCGGCATATCTTTTTCCCCCCGTATTTTATCGAGATGGGGCATACCATCCCGTCGGAATGCACGCAAGACATTGCCGATGAGGTTATATCAGTGTTTGAGCGCGGTGTTCATGCGCTCGGCTTAACCGACGGGGCGGTGAAGGGCGATATTTTGGTGCGGAACGGCAAGGCCTTTGTCGGAGAGATCGCCGCCCGCCTTTCCGGCGGTTACATGTCCGGCTGGACGGTGCCGTACAGCTGCGGTTTGGATATTACGGCGGCAGCTTTGACCCTTGCACTCGGCGGCTCGCCCCGGCTTCACACCTGCGGAAAGGATTTTTTCGTAGTGCCGCTCAAGCAAAACTGTCCGTTTGTGTCTGCGGAGCGGGCATGGATTTCCATTCCCGGGCAGGTGGCATCCGTCAGCGGCTTGGAAGCCGCACGCGCAGCGCCCTTTGTCAAAGATGTGTTTCCCCGTGCCGGTGCAGGCGATACAGTGGTGTTTCCACAAAACAATGTCGAAAAATGCGGCAATGTACTAAGCGCTGCGCCGAGCCGCCGAGAAGCGGTGCAGGCAAGCGAGGCTGCCTGCCGGAAAATCGTACTGCGGCTTAGACCTCATGTTGCGGAAACCGATGCTTTCTTGGCGGAGCTGCACTCCCCGGCGGAACAGCAGATCTTTCCACCGAATTTTTTGCAATTTACGGAACCGCTCGCCGGCGCCGAGACCGCTGCAAAGGTCGCTGTCGAGGTTCTTGCCACGGCTCCTGCGGCAGATAGTAAGGGGCAACGCAGCGGAGGTTCCTCAGCAGCCTCAAGCGCTTTTTTTGATCGGTTACTCGCGGATGCCGTTTACGAAGAAAAAGAAGGCTTTGTACTGCCTTGCTTTTTAGCGGCAGCACTTGGTACCGCCTGCGATCTGCAGGGCAGGTCGCTGAGGGAATTGCTGCATCAAGCGCTTGAGGAGGAGCCGGGATTGGCTTCCATACTGGGCATTTCCGGTTCGCCGGAAAGGAGTGCAGTGAGTGCTTTATCTTCGAGGAAAAGCCGTGGCTCATCTTCACTAGACATACAACGGAAGAATGGCTATTGGAAAGCTCTTATCCGGGGCGGACTACAAGGTTTACTCTATCGGTATGACTGCGAAAAGGTATAATGCCAAGTTTTTCATCGCTGTTGTTTTCCTTTTGCTCGTGAGCGTCGTTCCTGCGTTCTCTGCGGAAAAAAACGTCTCTGCGCTTGAGACGGCGGATAGGCTTGGCGCCGACCTCACATGGGATCCACTTTCGCAGGAGATAACGTTTACAGTCGGGAACCATACGGCACAGTGCCGGATCGGTACGCCGCTTGTGTTTTTTGACTATCGTGAAACGATAATCGCTCAAGCTCCTCTGATGGGAACAAATGCTCAGCCGCAGCTTCCTGCAGCTCTCTTTACGCAGCTAGAGACTTTTTTTAAACAGTTCGACATCGGCTCATTTTTCCGTGTCGGTGCGATCCTCATTGATCCCGGACACGGAGGAAAAGATCCCGGCACGACCGGCTCTTATGTCGAAAACGGTAAAACTATCCCCGTTTATGAGAAAAACATTGCATTAAGCGTTTCACTTTCCCTCTATGATATGTTGCGCAAGACTTATCCCGATAAAAAAATTCTTCTAACTCGTTCGGATGACACGTATCCCAGTTTAGAGGAACGGGTTGAGATGGCAAATAAAGTATTACTTAAGAAAAATGAAGCCATCCTCTATATTTCAATCCACGCAAATGCTTCTCCGTTTAATAAGAAACCTTACGGTTTTGAGATCTGGTATTTGCCTACCGACTATCGACGCAATTTAATCGATAAAAATACAGCATCAAGAGAGATTGCACATATTTTAAATATAATGCTTGAAGAAGAATTCTCTACCGAGAGTATTTTAATCGCAAAAAATATTTCAGACGGATTGGAAGCGCAGATCGGTAAAGAGAGTAAAAACCGCGGTTTAAAAGAAAAGGAATGGTTTGTGGTACGGAATGCAAAGATGCCGAGCGTGCTCATCGAGCTGGGCTTTGTAACAAACCCCGAAGAAGCGAAACGGTTGAATACTCCTTCCTACTTGCAAAAATGCGCACAGGGAATATATAATGGCCTCACTGCATTTATCTCTCGCTTCGAGGGTCAATAGGTAAAATTGGGTAACCGCACGAGAAATATTTGAGCGCGGTTACCTTCCTTTTGCACGAAATTTTTTTCGAAAATTTCGTGCGGTTTATTGTTAAAATAAGGGTAATCGCATCAGACAAAATAGATAAGAATCGCAAAAAAATGAGGTTGGGCAACCATTTGAACCGCGAAGAGGTTCAACTCTGGTTGAACGGCCTCATTTTTCTGCGGGGATTCTCAAAAAATATCTGATGCGATTGCCCTGATAGGTAAGGTATGAGATGAGTTTTTTTACAAAGCAGAGGCTGATATGCTGGTCGTTGCTCAGTGTAATCGCCGGAATATTGTTTTTATCGTATATGGCGAGCCCTAAACTTGAGCGTGCTCTTCTGTATTTTCCCCAAAGTGATGGTGGTATCGGTATTGAAGAAAGGTATTTGCCGCAGCATCCCGAATCGGAGTTTGCCGTGTTGTTGGTGAATGAACTGCTGCTTGGTCCTGCCGATCACCGCTTTTTACGCTTTTCCGATCCCGAATTACTCCCGCGTAGTTGTTTTGTGCGTGATAATGCATTATATATCGATTTCCCTGCCCAAGTTCTAACGCCGAGCGTTAAAACTCCCGACTTTTATACCGTTTATAGTTTGTTACGAAAAAATATCGCGGTAAACTGTAAAAGTATCAATACCGTTTATTTTTATATTGATGGTATGCCTGCCTATGTAAAAAATTATCGTATTTCAACCGATAATAAAAGAGTTGACAAGAATAAGTATCTTTCGTATACTTATTCTCAACAGGGCATTCTTAACAATGGAAAAGGAGCTTTTGAATGAAAAGAACAAGCATACTTGTAGCAATTGCACTTCTCTTTATCGGTGCATTTGCGGTTGCTGAAGAAGCAATTTTGGTTGACTTTGCGTTATTGAACGCAGATATCCTTGCGGATAAGAATGGTGCTATGACTCAGAACCGCAAAACGGTTATGGACTATGCTACCGTCGCAGGTTCTACCTACACCGATGAGCAGAAGGCTCTGATGAGAACATCTTTGGCTATCGGTCAGTGGGAAGTGGTTTTGAACTCATCTTCTCGCAATCCGACTGCGGTTGCAGTTTCTCATGCTACCGAAGCAAAAGTCAGTGATGAAGCAAAAAACTTTGCAGGTCAAACCTTAATGGGTGTCCGCATTGAGTTTCCTCTGTGGGCACATAATGCAAGTGCGACGATTGAACCGACTTTTGATATACCCGTCTATGAACCGCTTTCACAGGTTGATGAACAAGGAAATATTCAAGAGCCGACTGACGAAGAAAAAGCTTCTGGGAAGGGACGCTTTGAAGACGGATACGGCGTTGTTCGTAATACCGGTGTCATTAAGTCTATTGCGGTTAATACCTATGGTATGAACTTTCCTCACGGGCTGTATGTACTCATTCGCAATGAAAAGAATGAAGTAAAACGCTATTTCATGGGATATCTGCTGTTTGACGGCTGGAAAGAGCTTGTGTGGAATAACCCTGCTTATTTGACCGATGTACGCAGTCGCGAAACCCGCATCTATCCTGCTTATCCTACCTCACTTCCGTATAGCAGCTTTGCAGGCTTCTTGGTTACTCGTGACGCCGCGCATGAAGGTGGGACGTTTGTAGGTTACTTCAAAGATGTTAAGCTTATCTATGATAAAGCTGTATTGAATACTGTACGCGATTTTGCTGATGAAAATATCTGGGGCATCCAGACAAAGATGAACAACGAACGCATGCAGCTTGAGATGTCTCGTTTTGGCCAAACACAGGTTCTTCGCTTCTTGGAGCAGGAGAAGATGGCAACCGAAGCAGGGTTCACACCTTCTGAAGGTTCTGCTGCTGCGACGGCTGGAAATACGAATCAATAGCTGATTTAAGTTAATGATAAAATAGGCGGTGTTTATCTATAAGTAAGTACCGCCTATTTTTTTTGTTCTGAATTTGGTTATGGCATTTAATACTGTGTGGATACCCGATAAAAACCAATTAAAAAGCCAATATAACGAATTCCATGCACATTTTACCGTATTATTAAAACGTCTTGAAGATCATTTGCGAGCAACCGTTAAAGTATCTGCACTGCTCACTTATAAAACACGTGTAAAGAGTTTTGACAGTTATTACAAAAAATTATTAAAATTCCCCCCTACCGATCCAGCAATTCGATTTCCTCTTGTAACCGATTTAATTGGTATCCGAATTGTATGTCCTTTTTTACAGAATCTCAGTGAAGTTGAAAATATCCTTATAAAAAATTTTACTGTCAGAGAGGTGGAACGAAAAGGAGCGGATCGTACTTTTTGTGAATTCGGCTATGAGTCTACTCATATTTTAGCGGACATCCCTGAAAGCTTTAAGGTGGGATTACTGCTGCCGGAAAATTTAATCTTTGAAGTCCAAATTAGAACAATTTTACAAGATGCATGGGCTGAAGTTGAGCATGAGCTGATTTATAAATTTGAATTTTCTCCTTTTGATTTTCCTCTTAAGCGAAAGTTTGCCTCAATTAATGCAAGTCTTAGTCTCGCAGATATACTCTTTCAAGAAATTAGAGATGCACAGACCAGTTTGAATATGGAACTTGATAGGCGGCGTGAACAGTTTTATTTGCGTGCCGACGAATTTACAGATGGTTTACTCGGTGATCATTCGGGAGCTGAAGAAAAATCCGGTATGAATTCATCGAATACTTCCTCTTTGGAAACAATTGATACTATGATTTTTTATGCTATCAAGGCTCATAACAATGGAGATTTTCAAACGGCAGAAACACTGTATACTAAAATATTAAATCAAAAACCGAATGCGCTGGTAGCTTCGATTGTCTATAAGCATCGCGGTATGGCTTTTTTTGCACAAGGTGCCTACGAAGATGCATATAAAGATTTTTCTGCCAGTCTGAATGAAAATCCTAAAAATTTCCGCTCTTACTACTATGCCGGAATCGTATTGATGATGATGAATAAAAATTCCGAGGCCATCACAATGTTTAACAAGTCTCTTGAAATAAACGGATATCAGGCGCATGTATATTTTAGGCGTGCTTTGGCTTATTTTCAAGAGGATCAGCTTATCTTGGCTTTACATGACCTTGACAATGCCGCTGCACTCGGGCTCTCTGCGGAAGAAGAAAAGAAATTACGGGCAGCTATTGCAAAAAAGATCGATATGGTTTAATATTACAACCCTGTATTGATTGCTAACAATTTTATTGGAGGTTTATAAATGGCAAATAATGCATCCGCTATAAAACGTCATAAACAGAGTGAAGTACGCCGTATCCATAATAAATCGGTGAAGTCGGCGGTACGAACATGCGCTAAAAAATATACACTTGCTGTTATTGAAAAAAATGCTGAATCCGCTGTGACGTTATTAAAGGAGCTTGCGCATCAGCTTGATAGCGCCGCTCGGAAAGGAATTATTACAAAAAATGCTGCTGCGCGAAAAAAGTCTCGTATGCAAAAGTTGTATAATGTAACTTTTTCACAAAAATAGCGTATTTACCTTTACATTTTAATTATCCCTTATCTTTTCTCCGATTTTATGAATCAAATAGTGGAGGGCCGTAGCTTTTGTGTTTTTATATCGGCTAGAAAATCGCTAATGTATGATTTTTTAATTTTAAGGGATAATATGATAAAAATGGAATCTCCTTACGCTTTTGCCTTTTTAGCGCAACAGCCGACTGACTTTCTTGTGATATTATTGAATGTTCGTGTCGCTGCATTAAGGGCACTTATAGATAGTTTCGTATTCCGTCTGGAAGGTTAAAGATGAGTAAACATAAGCAAATAATTAAACAAACAAAAACAAGTATTGTTGATGCAATTTATAAAAAAACAGATCACATGCTGAAGGACATTCACTCCGTAAGCGATTTGTTTTTTTCAGAAATGTTTCAAGCGCTGCGACGCGGTGAAACAATAGAAATTCGTGGCTTCGGTACGTTTTCAGTGCAATTTCGTAAGGGGCGAAAAGGTATGCGAAATCCTAAAACAGGTGAATTGGTGAATACGGAGGATCATTCAGTTGTCGTATTTCGTCCGGGAAAAATATTGAGTGCAGCTGTACGACCTATTGTGGAGAAGGACTCTCCGGATGCAGAGAAGTAGGAAGCTTGCTTATTGGGGTGTTAACGTCGCTCTGCTCATAAGCTCTTCTGCTCTTTTTGCTTTTTCGCAGCCCGGGTTTTTAGTTTCGACCGGGTTGCCGTTTCTCGCATATTTTATTTTTGTTCCTCTTTTTATTTTAGTTCGTAGAATTTCATTCCTTTCTTCTTTTTTATGGGGTGGAATTTACGGGGTGTTTAATTATTGTATTTTTAGTTATTGGCTGTGGGGGTTCCACCCGCTTGCAATGTATATTGTTGCACTGGAATACTTTTTTTACTATATGCTAACGATTCCACTGCTTAAATTAGCTGATATCTATTTTCCTCGATACGGTTTTATCGTTCAATGGTTAATCTGGATCGGATACGAGTATATTAAAACGCTTGGCTTCCTTGGTTTCTCTTATGGTTTGATAGGGTATTCGCAGTGGCAATTTATCCCACTTATTCAGATTGCCTCAATTTTTGGCGTATGGGGAGTTTCTGCACTGGTATGCTTCCCTTCTGCATGGATAGCTGCCGGAATAAAAACTCATTGTAAGGAGCCTGTTCGGAATTGGCTGCATGGGCTTCGCGCATTTGCTTATAAAGAACGCATCCCCGCTTTGATGTGGGGTCTTTGTTTTGTTGCAGCATTGATTTTCGGTTTGTCCATTCAACGCGATTATAAAGACTTGCCGACTGCTCGTATTGCGCTTATTCAGCCGAACTCCGATCCATGGGTAGGAGGAGTTGAGTCATATAAAAGAGATTTTAAAACGCTTAAGAAACTTTCTGATCAGGCTATTGCCGGCGATCCGAACCTTGCACTGGTCGTATGGCCGGAAACCGCTTTTATACCCCGTATCGATTGGCACTATCGGTACCGTGAAGATCGAAATACTTTTGAGTTGGTGCATGAGCTTTTAACCTATTTAGACGAACAGTCGGTGCCGTTTTTAATCGGAAATGATGATGCGGTAAAAGCGGTAACCGATACGGGCATAGAAGAGCGGCTCGACTATAATGCTGCTTTGCTATTTTGTCCTAAGGAGAATGTATTGCCCCCAAACCCCGAACGATATCGGAAGATGCATTTAGTGCCTTTTACCGAGCATTTTCCATATAAAAAAGCTTTTCCGGCTATCTATGACGCATTAGTTGCGAATGATACTCATTTTTGGGAGAAAGGACTCGAAGCGACGGTTTTTTCGGTGAATGGATTGGAGTTTTCCGTTCCGATTTGCTTTGAAGATACGTTCGGGTACATCACACGGCGTTTTGCACGTCATGGGGCGAAGTTATTTGTCAATATGTCGAATGACGCATGGGCAAAAAGCGTTGCCTGCCAATATCAGCATTTAAGTATGAGCGTGTTTCGAGCTGTAGAAACGCGCTTGCCGATGGTGCGGGCAACTGCATCGGGGCAAACGGCGGCAATTAGTCCGCATGGGCATATTACTGCGATGCTAAAGCCGTTCATCGAAGGGTATCTGTGCGTTGATATTCCGGTGTTTACAGCAAGGTCGAATACATGGTATGTGCTGTGGGGTGATATTTTTGGACTTATAGCAGCAATAACGGCTGGGTGCCTCTTGATTATCGGTTCAGTACGGACTATACTTAATTCTAGGAAAACTGCATGAAAAAAATCGATAAAGAAAAAAAACTAACCGTTTTAGGAAAAGAGACGGTTTTTGACGGTTTTTTGAAATTTAGTGAAGACTTGCATATCCAAGGTACTTTTTCGGGCGCTATAGATGCGCAAGGGTTCTTGTTGATAGAAAAAGGTGCGGTTTGTAAAACTCAGTATATCAGAGCTGCTTCAATTGTTATTGAAGGTACTGTGTACGGCTCTTTAACGGCTGCCGATAAGATAGAGATGAAGGTCGGCAGTGTTGTGCATGGAGATGTTCATGCTGCCCGCATTAAGATTGCAGATGGCGTTTCGTTTGAAGGTGCCGTACATATGATTCGGGACAATGCCGGAGTTGACGGAAATCTTTTTTCCATGCATCCCGAACAGCTCAAGCAAAAGCTGCGTAGCTAATGTTTCCGCAAATTCATTATATATTTGACGAACTAAAACGTAGAAATCTTTTCCTTGTAACGGCGGAATCGCTGACCGGCGGTTTGATTGCAAAATATATTACGGATGTACCGGGAGCTTCCGCTGTTTTCTGGGGTGGTTGGGTTACATACTCGGCAGAGGCAAAGCGCCGGCTATTGAATGTCTCTACTGAAATCTTGGAACGGTTTGGCGTGGTAAGTGTAGAAACAGCGACTGCAATGGCGAAAGGCGCATTAGCGATTGCATCCGATTCCTTGAACAAGTGCGGTTATGCAATTGCAGTAACCGGATTAGCGGGACCTTCCGGAGGTACTCCGCAACTGCCAGTCGGCACGGTATGTATCGCCTGTGCGGCTAATGAACATACCGCTTGTGTGTATTCTGAAAAGTATCTGTTTAGCGGTACGCGCGATGCTATCCGTGAACAGACCTATACTGCTGCAATGCAAATGTTATTACAGCGACTGAAAGAAGATTGCCAAAACCGATAAAGTTAAGGCGATACTCTTGACAAGATAAAAAGCAACAAGATACAATAAGAAAGTTGCCGAGCAATCTAACGATGATGCTCGGCAGTGACTTTGGCATTTCAAATTTCACAGTAGGCCTGTATGATCTAAAAAAGCCTTATTGCGAAATAAACGGAAACACTTGGATGCCTACGGGCAGCAGCTATTCCAAACAGAAAAAAATCCCTGTAATACAATCGTATCGTAAGCGCTGTATGCAACGATAGGTTGTTGATAAAGGCTTTTTGTTTGGATATTGTGGTTTCTAAAACAACTTATCAAAGCTAATCTTTCTTAGGAAATACTCCGTATCTTTTTGATATTTTAAAAAGCAAAACTTACTATGGAGAAATTTTATGACAATCTTAAAAGTACGCCGTTCGCCTTTTACTGCTGACGGAGCCGCTCCGGATTTCCAAGAACAACCTGAGTTGAATCTGGAACAACAAGAGGCCGCGGGTACTGCGTCCCTTGAATCTGATGGGTTTGCACACCGAACAGACAGTAATGCAGAGTATTCTTCTGCGCCCGATGAACCGCCTGAAAAAAAATTAGTAGTACGGCCACGTATGCACAGAAAATCATCCTTCGACGGAACTGCGCCTGAGGTAGAGAAGAAACCGCGCCGCCAATCTTCTATGCGAAGAACCTATAATCGAACGCAGGATTCCACCGCTGTCGGTGCAGATGGAAATATCGGTTCCGAAGACAATGAGAATAAACTAAAATTGGTTATTAACGATTTGACACGTATGGGGATGCATGCCCTGCGTGATTTGGCAGCGCAATATGGTATACCACACGAAGATATGGTTGCGATGAAAAAGCAAGAAATTATCTTTTTTATTCTGAAAAATCATACCGAAAACGGCGGAATTATTTTTGCCTCAGGCGCTTTGGAAATTCTACCCGATGGTTACGGTTTTTTGCGTTCGCCGCAGAATAGCTATCTGTCCGGTTCCGATGATATTTATATTTCGCCGAGTCAGATACGGTTGTTCAATCTTAAAACGGGCGATACCGTATACGGGCAAATCCGTTCACCTAAAGAGGGAGAGCGTTTTTTTGCTCTGCTGCGGGTTGAGTCGGTAAACTTTGAGGATGTTTCTATTGCTCAAAGCCGTATTCCCTTCGATAACCTTACCCCGCTGTATCCCCGCCAAAAACTCAATCTGGAAACAACCAGCGAACTTTATTCAACTCGTATTATGGATTTGTTTTGTCCGATCGGGAAAGGGCAACGTTCTTTGATTGTTGCGCCTCCACGTACCGGTAAGACAATATTGATGCAGCAAATCGCGAATGCTATAACGCAGAATCATCCTGAGGTATATCTTATCGTTTTGTTGATTGATGAACGGCCGGAAGAAGTTACCGATATGGAGCGAACGGTGCACGGCGAGGTTATCTCCTCTACTTTCGATGAACAGGCAACGAGGCATGTACAGGTTGCGGAAATGGTATTGGAAAAGGCAAAGCGGTTAGTCGAACACAAAAAAGATGTGGTGATCCTACTTGATTCCATCACACGTCTTGCCCGTGCGTATAACCAAACGGTACCGACTTCCGGTAAGGTGTTATCCGGCGGTGTCGACTCGAATGCATTGCATAAGCCCAAGCGCTTTTTCGGTGCTGCCCGTAATATCGAAGAAGGCGGAAGTTTGACCATTATCGCGACGGCTTTGATAGAAACCGGCAGCCGTATGGATGAGGTCATCTTTGAAGAATTCAAGGGAACGGGTAATATGGAAATCAACTTAGATCGTCGATTATCAGATCGCCGTATATTCCCTGCGATTAATATTAAGAAGTCGGGCACCCGTAAAGAAGAACTTTTGATTAACGAGGCTGATTTGCAACGGATTTGGCTGTTGCGGAAGGTTATCAATCCGATGGATGACATCGAAATTATGGACTTACTTCTTGACAAAATGAAGAAAAGTAAGAATAATGAAGTGTTCTTGAAATTGATGAATTCCGGAACCATGCAATAATACGGCCGCGGCTGATTGATGCTGAAATGGTATAGTAAACCTCTAAAAACTAGCTAAAGTTTTTAGAAATACCTATAGTAATGCTCTTTTCGGGGCAGTGTATAAGAGGTGTTATAATGAAAAAAGATATTCATCCTAATTATGTGGAAACAACGATTACGTGTGCATGTGGAAATGTTATTCGGACACGTTCTACAGAAAAAGATATTAAAGTTGAAATTTGTTCTGCTTGTCATCCTTTCTTTACCGGTAAACAGAAACTGGTAGATACAGCCGGACGTATTGATCGCTTTAAGAAACGCTACAATATTAAAGACTAAGAGTCCGTTATTCCGCAGAATCAAAACACTAAAACGGATTGGTTTTAGTGTTTTGTTTTTTATGGGGGCGATGATGGCGCACGTGATTACAAAACGATATACAACCGGCGAAGAAATTGTCAATGCAATAACACATGGCATTGGAACGTTGCTTTCGATTGCCGGTTTGGTGCTTCTTATTATCCGGGCAGTTCATTATGCGCCTGATGAATACCGGGCGCGATGTATTGTCGGATTTACAATATTCGGATCTTCGTTAATTATTTTATATTTGTTTTCAACACTCTATCATGCCTTACCACTCGGTACAAAAAAAGTATTCGGTATATTCGATCATTGTTCAATTTATATTCTGATCGCCGGAACCTATACCGCTTATTGCCTTACTGCGCTGAGAGGAGCGGTCGGTTGGTCTATCTTCGGTGTTATCTGGGGGTTAGCCGTAGTCGGTATTGTGCTCTATGCGATATTTGGAAGCAGGGTACGTGTGTTATCGGTTGTTACCTATATCCCGATGGGATGGCTTATTATATTTGCTGCAAAGCCGCTGAAAGAACAACTCCCTCTACTTAGCTTTCGCTTCTTAATTTTAGGTGGTGTACTCTATACCGCCGGCTGCGTTTTTTATGCTATGAAAAAAATAAAATGGATGCATGGCGTGTGGCACCTCTTTGTGCTCGCCGGAAGCATCATGCATTTCTTTTCTATTTATTACAGCATATAAGGGGACTGGCACTTTCCGTTAGCTTTCTATGTTTTACTAATACAATACTTCCATCCTTCTCAAGATACTCATAGATTTTTTTCACTACCATATCCTGTATCTGCTGTAATCATTTTAGAAGTACGCTATCCGGACGACATTCAATGACATTTTGTTATGCTTACTTCTGTGCAAACTCGATTTTATTTCGCGTTCTGTTCAGCTTACTGAAATAGACGCCGAGCGTAAAGTACAGCAATAGGAACAAAAGCTGCATACCGATATTATTCCAATCGGGGCGCAGCATCCGTTCGGTAAAAGTATTTGCACGCACGTAATAGTATGTCGGAAAGACTTGAGCGAGCGTAGTAATGCTTTTCGGCAGCAGTTCCTGATCCAAAAAAATCCCCGAAATAAAGGCAAGCGACAGGGGAAGCACCGTACCGACAATCCCCATTACCGCCCCTTTTTTTAACGCGGCGTTCAGCATAAAAACCGCACTTAAAACCACCGCTGCGTAGACGGCAGCGTTCAGCGTATAGCTTGCAAGCGGCAAGGTACGGATAGTCTGCCGGTACATTAGCGCGGCAAAGGCAATTAACACCGCAAGAAAGAGGGCTACGGCGGTCAGCTGCGCAGCAAAATTTTCAAAAGCAAGCCGCATATTCGACACCGGTGAAACGGCCGTGCGGATTCTCAGTCGCTCGTTATTTAATTCAAACAGCGCCCAGCCGATGGAATTGATAATCAGCGAGAATATCGCCCATCCCAGAAAATTGAAAAAATATTTAAGCCCTGCGGCAGTCGATGTGTCTTCCTCTCGGTTCACATTGATAACCTCGGTTCGTACCGCAAGCGCGTTTCGTACTTTTTCAAAGTCGAAAGCCCCCGTTGCTTCCTTTGTTGAAAGTGCAAAGCGTAAAAAGGTTTGTATCTGTGAATCGATATAGAACGCTGCCGCTTGTCTGCCGTCTTTAATGCTGATGATTCCTTTTTGTCCTGATTCTGTTTTCTGTTCAAATCCTTCGGAAATAATCAATCCTGCATCAACTGTACCGACGGAAATATTTTTTCTGAGCTTTTTCAAAAGCGCTTCATCGCTTAAACCGAAACCGTCTAAAAGCGTAACCCTGTGTTTTGTTTGCAAGTAAGCGGTCAGCTGCTCCGAAAGCGGTGAATGATCTTTATCTGCAATGCAAACGGTAAGCGGCGTTTCGGAAAAACCGTGCGCATTCCTGCTTTCCGGCTGCAGCATTAGAAAACACAGCGATAAAAAGATAGCGAGAAAGATAGCGGTGCCGATTTTCCGCTGCCACACCATCAGCAAAAAATGCTTATAGACTGTCATACTGTACCTCCCGCGCATTAAAAAACGCAATACTTAAAAACAGCGCGATGAATCCTGAGTACACAATAAAAAATAACGACGCTGAATCGTATTCGTGCAGGATATTGATGTTGTATAATGTATCTGTAAAAAGCGCGATGGGGTTTATTTTACTCAGAATCGGAACCGAAGCATCCAACGCGGTTTTGACACTGACACTCATCATACCGGATAAAAAGGAGAGAAACAGCGAACTGAACACGCCTATCATCACTTTTGTGTTTTCCGTCAGTTTGGGAATTGAGCCGATACAGAGGCCGAAGGCGGTTCCGAACAGATTTGCATAGATCAACAGCGGAACCGTTACCGCAAAATCCGTGATGAGGTTAAGTTTTAACACAAGCATCACATAGCCGATGTATAAAAGATTCGATGCAAGATTAAAGCAGACAAAGAAAAGAACGCCGGAAAGATATAGTCTGAACCGCTTGATAGGCGCTGCGGACATTCTTACCGCTAATTTTGAAATATTTGCCTGCATGCGTTCGGGGATGGATATTGCACCGAACATACTGTAAATGGAGACCATCGCCAAAAGCGAGTAGAATAAAATCATCATCGAATTGTTTTGTTCATCCTTACTGTCGATGAACCGTTTCCGGTAAACAGAAGGCGTTATTGGGATACCGAGCGCATCGGTTTGCTTTATCTGCTCTACTATATTTTTAACGATTGTCTGTGCGGTACCGTCTTTGTATATTCTGATCGATAAATCGTCTGCGATAAACACTTGAATACTGCCTTCGCGCAAAGCGGCATCGGCAGCATCCTGTTCCATCGAGATAACATGCACTATCGGAATAAAATTAAGGATGACTCGATGGGGATTTGTTTTGGTAACGCCGGTGTTTATAGCGGTACTTAATCCCCGTGTACTGATGGCGGAGAAGATCACAAAAAATAGCGACGATAACAGGATCGGATATGCTACTGTCCAAAACATTCCTTGCACCGTCGAGATCATCGAAATTGCCGTGTACTTTAATTCGCGTAAAAAATTCATCAGTCCCGCAGCTCCTTTCCCGTAAGCTCTAAGAAAATGTCGCTGAGACTGGGACGTTCGGAATACAATTTGCGATATGCGAGCTGCCGTTTATTGATAAAGAGAATCAGCTCGTTTAAGTTGTTGATGGAGTTTTCAAAGGTGATCAGCCATTCCGAGCCGTTTTGTACAACGCCGGTTACGTGCGGAATGGTTTTCAATGCTTCTATTATACTGTCAGCGGTATCGTGCAGACCGACAAACTCAACGACAACTTTTTCGCTGGTGCGGATAAGGTCTTTCAACTCGTCAAAGGTACCGTTTGCAATATCCCGTCCGTTATCCATAATCACCATGCGGTCGCAGAGCTGTTCCGCTTCTTCAAGGTAGTGCGTGGTGTACACAATGGTGCTGCCGTTTTGCGCCAGCTTTCTGATACCGGAAAGAATAAAGTTTCTGCTTTGTGCATCGACGGCAACGGTCGGTTCGTCCAAAAAAATGAGTTCCGGCTTATGCGCAATGCCGCAGGCAATATTGAGCCTCCGTAATAATCCGCCGGACAGCTTTTTCGCTTTATACGATTCGTAGTTGTTAAGGCCGACAAAGTCGATTGCTTCCTCTACCAGTTTTTTTCGTTCGGCTCCGTTATCGATGTACAGTCCACAAAAGTAGTCGATGTTTTGTTTAACGGTAAAATCGTAATAGACGGATACTTCCTGCGGCACAAGGCCGATTTTCCGTTTTATTGCAAAAGCGTCGGGACGCATCGGCTCATCAAAAATCCTGATCTCGCCTTTATCGTACTTTAACAGCGAAAGGATGCAGTTGATTGCCGTTGTCTTGCCGCAGCCGTTCGGTCCCAACAGCCCCAGCACTTCTCCTTTTGCAACGTCCAAATTAAAATGATCCAATGCGATTTTTTCTTTATACCGCTTAACCAGATTTTTTACCGACAATACCGGTGTGTTCATACATTCTCCTCGTCGATTCGGCTGTTCCATCAGCCGTTTCCCTTTCCGTCAATTCAGGTATGCGTATTGTACGCTTTTGTCCAATCTAAAAAAAGTGTGCAATATCATATCGACGTATGACATTTGTCATTGGTCTTCTCTATTTCGTATAATAATATACAAGGAGCTGTGTGCGGTCGCGCAGATTCAGTTTTTCCAATATCGAAGAAATATAGTTACGAACAGTACCTTCGCTTAAAGAAAGGCGCTGCGCAATTTCCTTATTATTCAGTCCGTCCGCTAATAAATCCATCACATCGTTTTCGCGGGAGTTCAATTCTTTAAATGATTTCCGTTCCTGTTTTGCAACGGGAAGGTTTGTAATAATTTCGGAATCGAAGACAACGCTTCCCGCTGCAACGGCGTGCAGTGCAGGCGCCAGCAGGCGGATATTCTGTTTTAAAATATAGCCTTTGCACCCGAAATTAACAGCCCGCATAATGTATTCTTCGTCATTAAAAGTTGTCAGTAATAATATTTTTGCGTCTTTGTTTTGCGCAAGGATTTTTTCCGCAGCCTCGATACCGCTCATTTTTTGCATACGGATATCCATAAGCAAAATATCAGGCTTATATCGTTCAAATAGCTCTTCGGCTTCCGTTCCGTCAGAACCGCAGGCAACAACTGTAAAATTATTCGCCGTCAAAATTGTTTTAAGCGATTGTATTACCAGTGGATCATCATCTATTATTACGATATTCATTGTATGCCTCCGTAAAATGGTATCATTTCTTTGGAAATGTTATATGCACCTTAAAACCGTCTTGGGAATAAAAATGAATGGTGCCGTTATGTCTTGCGGCAATTTCGCTTAAAACGGTAAGCCCGATTCCCTTAACGCACGGTTCGGTAACGGAACAGCCTGTTCCGTTATCCTGTACCGATACCGAATAAAATGCAGGATGCTCCAAAATACTGATTACCATTGCCGAAGCCCCGCTGTGTTTTAAGGTGTTTGAAAGACATTCTTTTATTACCGAAAGAATATCGTATTTTAACGTATACGGCATCGTTTCCGTTTTACAAGTTAGACGGATATGCAAGGTCTGCGTAGACGAAGCAATCAACTTTTCGATGCCGGTTTGCAAATCGAACGAATCGTTATGCAGATTATGAAGACAATTACGTATTTCGGTCAATCCCGCTTCCAGCGAATGTTGTAACATATTGAGATTTGTTTTTACCTCATCCTGCACGGTAATATACTGTAATGCATTAACCTGCACTATGGCGGCACTAATGGTATGACCGATCGAGTTATGCAGTTCTCCCGAAATACGATTCCGTTCAGCTAAGATCGCTGCTTCTAAATTTTTCAGCGCTTCATTTTGCAAATGCCGTTTTTGAACCTCGTTTTGAAGAGTGCGTTCGGTAAGCGAATCCTGCAAGGCTGTAAATTGTTTGGAAATACTATCGTATCGTTTTTTTTCGATTGCATAAAAAAAGATGATGGCGGTAAAAACAAAGAATGGAATGTTTAAGCAGGTAAGAGTGCAGCTCAAAATAATTACTTTAACTGCGATTTCTTTCGCATTGAAAAAAAACGACGGTGTTTGCCGTTTGGGATGTTCTTTTTTTCCGCTGCCAAAATCTGACATATCAAAATCCGAAACTAAAAGCACCGGTGAGAAAAACAGGATGACCTTACCTAAGGCAAACACTGCGAGTATAAAAAGGCCAAAGCATGCTATTCTCAGTTTTTTGTTTTCCGTCATTTCCAGCCAAAGAGAAAGTGAAAAGCAGAGTATAAAATAATGCACTGTCGAAACGCCGCTGGTCTGCATCAAAAAAAGAGCACACAAAAGATTGATCAAAAATAAACGTACTAGGACAATCATATCGATAAAACCGTCTGCTGTCTTCGCGAAGCTTCTATGGTATTCACATGTACGATAGACTTTTTACGGCCTGATGTCTAGCTTAATAAACGAAAAAAGATGACAAATGTCACGGTACCCAATGACGTTTCTCACTGACTTTTTTAAGCTAAACTTCTATAATGTTGCATAAAGGTACATAAACCGGATTTTCCGAAATCCGTTTTTCCAACGGAAACTGCTGAAATTTCTACAATGAGGATGATACTATGAAGATACGGACAGTTACGGCGGTGTTTACAGCGTTGCTATGTATGTGTGTAATGCCGTTGTGCGCTCAAGAAGCGTATAATGATTTTTTAAAGTTTAAAATCGATCTCTATAATGCGGAAAGCAAAGAAGCTATTCAAACTCACATTGAAGCATATCGAAAGAAAATCGAAGCGTCAAACCTGACCGAAGAAGAAAAATTGATGCTTTTTACATTGCTGGCAGTCGAGCAAACCGATATGGCGGGCAAAGCAAACGCAAAGCAAAATTACCGACTTTTAACCGAACAAGATGATCGGTGCAAAGCGTTTATGGAAGGTAAAAAAGACAGCGAGGTAAATGTGTGGCTGCTTGTCGGCTGGGCGGATATTAAATCTCGATTGGCAGGGTTTTCATCAGGGCAGACGATGTACGATGAGGCGCTCCGTTCCCGTCATCTCTATGAAGAGGCGCTTAAACAAAATAAGAAATTTTCGCAGGGGCATCTTTCATACGGGCTTTGGCTGTTTTTTGCCCCTCCTATTGCAGGTGGAGGAACCGATGCTGCGCTGAAAGCATTTTCAAAAGCGGTTTCGTGCTCAGAAACACCGGAGGAAAAATACCTCGCACTGCTGTACCGTTCACAAGCATATATCGCACTTGAAAACCCAAAAAAAGCTGCTGCCGATTTACGCGCTGCACATGACCTTTTCCCTAAAGAAACCTTTACGCAACTGGTAAGCGAAGGAAATAAAAATGGCAAACTATTTTTTGAATAAACGCGCGATGCTGTTCGTATGGTGCATGGCGCTGTCTGTATATGCATACATGGAAAGTCCCGCTGCTCAAAATGCGCCGCTACCTCAGGAGCAAACACAAACGGAAATGACCGTTGCCGTCAGCCAAGCGCAGGCACCTATTCAGGGCATATTGTCTATTGCTGACTGTAAAGCTCTTGAAGAACAGTATTACCGGATGCAGTCATTCGATCCGCAGCTGTTGCTGGACAGTTTTGACCGGATCCGGGAAGCGCTTAACACTTCTTTTGAAGATGCGGGGCTGCTTGATCTGTATTTTGAACACGCAAAGTTGATTTCCATGCTGTATGTCTACGAGGGAAACCGGCAGTGCGGAAAATACGATACGCTCATACAGGGTGAAGCGCAGGACTTTTTACGGCAAGCAGAAAAATTGACCCGAAAACATGCGGGATTCACAAGGGAACAGATGTCCGCCCTCTTTATGCGGTATGCAAATTATCTGTATACAAAAATAGGCGTGCCGAAAAATACTTTTGCAATCGCCTCGGCAGTACCGGTGCTATACCGCAAGGCACTCATGCTCAATCCCGGTAACACTGAAGCGGCGGTAAAACTGGCATGCTGGCATATCTTCCCCGCTGACGTAACAACGGGGAATTACAATAGCTACATCGAATCGCAGGAGGAGTATATAGAGGAGTTATCTGCAGCAGACCGGTTTAATGCGTATCTTTTATATTCAATTTACTCTATGAAAAAATATGAAAGTACCAAAGGACGCGCCTATTTACAAAAAGCTGCCTCATTGTTTCCCAATCATGTGTTGCTCTTGCGCGTCTATGAAAATTACCGAAAGGGAATATTCAGTTTATAAAAAGGAAACGGTATATGACGGATAGAGAGAACAAAGAAATACACGGTTTAGCTGTCAAAAATCTGTATAAAAGTTATACGATAGAAAAGAACAACTATGAGGTTAATAAAGATATCAACCTATCCGTTCCGCCTGCATCGCTCGTATGGATTTACGGAAATTCGGGCGCGGGCAAATCTACATTTTTAAATGTGATTACCGGCATCGACACACCCGATGCGGGAAGTGTCAGTTGGGATGACTCCGAAATCAATACCATGAATGTGAACAAGCGCGCTCAATTTCGGCTGGAACACTTCGGGCTGATTTTTCAGTTTTTTGAATTGATTAAGGCTCAGACTATTTACGAAAATGCCGCTCTTCCATTGAAGATAACACGGAAATCAAAAAAAGAAATTGATGCGGTACTGTTTCCGCTGTTCGAATATTTTGATGTGCGGTCTCTCATTCGTAAAAAACCGGATCAACTTTCAGGTGGAGAAAAACAGCGGGTGTCTATTGTCCGTGCACTTTCTACCAATCCGCGCTATATTATCGCAGATGAAATTACCTCCTCGCTTGATACAAAACGTTCCCATCAGGTGTACGGGTATCTACGCAGTTATATAAAAGAGAAGAACGGTATCGGTATCTTTGTTTCGCACGACCCGATCATCAGCGAATATGCAGATACCGTGTACACTATGCAGGCAGGCTGCTTAATGGAACAGAGGCAAGGAGACCGTTGATGTTTTTATTGAAGAGCGTATGGGACAATATTCTGTTTCATGCAAAACGCAGTTTTCTTTCGGTGTTACTGATTACAATAGCGTCAAGCGCAATGCTGCTGTATCGCGGTTTTGTGGAATATTCCGAACAGGGATTAGCACTCAGCTTTATTTCAAATTCGGGGCATATTCAGGTAAGCATGAAAAGCGCAGCTGAGCCGCAGCATACCGACAATACCGGCACGGCACTGTTAAGTGCACGGGATATGGAGATGCTGCGGAGCATCTATGCGGATATGCCTGCGGTGAAATCTTCCGATGCGGTATTAAACTTTCAGGGGATTATCGGTACCGATACAGATACGGCTGTGTTTTGGGGCGCGGGGTACGATTCACCGCAGCGTTTGGGCGCAACGGAAGGGACACCGGTATTTGCAGGAGACCAAAGCCTTGTGCTGGGTAAGGCGCTTTTTGAAACACTCAAACTGAGTACGGCGCAAGAACCCTTTGTCAACCTTATGTCTTCGATCGGAGACAGCGGTTTGTTGACAGGATCCTTTGAAGTAAGCGGATGGCTCGATACAGGTACTCCGCAAAACGATGCCGGTTTGGTGATTGCTTCCCGCAGTGCGCTGCTCGATTTTTTTGAGCTGAAAGATTCCGCTTCGTATATGCGTGTGTACCTCCACAAAGATACCGATATGCCCGCTGCACAGGCTGCCTTCGATTCGTATTTCGCCGAACATCAGCTGCCGTATCAGACGCAGAATTGGAAGGAGCGCAATCCTTCGTGGGAACAAATCAGCGGTTTATTCCGCAATCAATCTTCTTTTATCAGCATCATTTTGTATATCTTGATTTTTACGGCATTGACGCAAAGCCTTTCCGCAAGTTTTATGGAACGGCTCGGAGAGTTCGGCACGATGGAAGCAATCGGGCTGAAACGCTCCTCCGTTATGCAGATGCTGGCGCTTGAGGTATGCCTCATCAGCCTTGCCGGTATTATCGGCGGCATCGTGCTCGCGCAGCTGGGAAACAGTCTGACGGAAATAGGTAATATTACCATGACCCCGCCCGGATATACACGGGCATACCGCCTTAATTTTTACATCACCCTCCCGGCGATTTTGACAACCCAGTTTTTTATTTTTTTAACCGGCATTATTTCCGTGCTGCATCCGATGTACACTATTTGCAAACATAGCACGGTGCAGCTTATTCATTATAATGGAAGTTAGGTATGAACACACACATAAAGATAGTATTGTTCTGCGTGGCGATATTTTCCGGCATAGCGGGATTATGCAGCGCGGTGTTATATGCTGATGAAGTGCAGAACCGGACGGACTATGAACGCTTTCTTTCAGTGAATAAAGCGTATGGTTCAGACCGGACGGTGTTGGTACAACAGCGTATTATAAAGCAGAAAAAGAACGCTCAATCTAATAGCGTTGCGAGTAAATCGGAGACGGCGTATTGTTTGTTCCATAAAAATGGGCAGTGCGTACGGATGAAAACGAAAAGCGGTATACAGTATTTTTTCAGCTCCGATCAGGGGTATTGGCTTTTAACGAAAAAGCTGAAAAGCCCGTTAAAAATTTCAGGTTCGTATAAGGTTGAGGAGTTTGAAATTCAGGATATTCTGAAAATCGATTTTAGAAACGAATATCGGATCGCGGATTCAACGGACGGCATTTTAACGCTTGAGCGGACATCGTCAAAGGCCGCGTATAAATTCGTACTGTTTGAAAAAACGGATGATGAGGTATTCGAGCTGACCTTTACCGATACGAAAAAAAATCCGGTGAGGACATTACGATACAGCCGCGGTATAGTCGATGGGTACGAATGTTTTAAGCAAATCGATATATATAATCTGCTTTTTGATAAAGACATGGTAAACACATGGATAACGGAAGGGATAACTCCGACTGATGTTCCCGCAAGTCTTTTTCAGTATTCAAATATGAAAATGCTCAGTCAAAAAATGGAACGTTTATTTTCAGCCGCTGAAATAGCGCGGCTGAAAAACACGTCGAGTTTGCTAACCGCAAACGTCGCTTATTCTATGTACGCTATCACGTACCAATTCAGCATTCTCCAAAGTTGACACTTTGTTCGACTGCTGAATTTTAAGGAACGTTTATTTTCATCCACTGAAATAGCGCGGCTGAAAAACACGTCGAGTTTGCTAACCGCAAACTCGATGATGAACGTATGCGCATTCTGCGCATCAATGCAACAGTTTCCAAAATTGATATTTTGTTCAACTGTTGCATTTATAGGAAGGTATAACTTCGGCAACCAAATGAGGTTGCCTTGTTAACCGATGAGTTTGCCTTGCGGCAAACGTCACGTATTGTATGCCGTTTCTCACTAACGTTACGAAACGGCGTGATGCGCCAGCCTCCAAAATTGACACTTTGTTCGACTGGGGCATTTTAAGGAAGGGCTTATTCAATAGGCCATCTTTTAAAAATTTAAGGTTAGAGGTTCACAAGAGTAATGCGAAAAGCGATAGCCTATTTATTTTTTTTATGCATTGCATTTTCCGTGTGCGCACTTTCCGGCATTGATTCGGTACAGGTAGGTGCAGGATTTGAAGTGCAGCATGAATCAATATTTTTACAGAAGAATACAAATGAATATGCGCCTGATACTATTCCGAATATGGCTGGTACTGTGTTTTGCAATATTGAACTTTCTGCAGGTAATCAAAATTTTCTTGTACAGCCGGGGATTCTTGTAAAAGAGCAAAAGTTCAGACCGTTTTTTAGAAAGCTGCGTTATTCACTTTTTACCGACCGATTTTCGCTTTCCATCGGAAAGGATTCATTTTCTTTTGGGGAAGGTATAATGAAAAATTATTTTTTTGTGCATCTTCCTCAATCAGACAGGTTTGGAAAAAAGATCTATCCGTTGGTGTGGCATACCGTGTTTGAAGTACCGGTCAAGCAATTCCTGTTGACCTCCGGTATTTTTGCCGATGCCGATTCAACGGCGTTCCGGAAAGTACCCAAGTGGTACAGCCTTTGGACAAAAGCTGTGTACTCCAATCCGGTCGTATCGGTGGGGCTTGAAGCAGATGCACTGTTGCAACCGGAATTACCGGAGACAGCTGCCTCCGCCGGACAAAAAAAAGCCTATACCTGTACCGCAGCAGCGGAGATTTCAGCGCTGCTGCCATATCAGTTTAAGCTCTATGCCAATGCGCAACTGCCGGTAGACTTGCTGCATAAAAATATCACCGATTGGGGAACGCTTGCCGGTATTTCAAAAGATTTTCTATTGAACTCGATTACGTTGAGTTCAATTGCAGAGGTATCGTATTCGACGGAAGGATTTGCGTATTCGGTCTTTCAAAGTATGGGGCTAGCCGACTATGCACAAATTTCCGCCGGAGTGCAGGGACTGGAAGCAAAAAAGCTCGTTGGAATTATGCAGGCGGAGTTTTTCATATCTGATTTTTCGATTAAAATCGGATATATTTCAAAAGATATGCTGAAAAAGCAAACGACGGATATGAGCTATCTTGGTATACTTTCGATTGCCGTCAGTTTTAATGGAGATGTATAAAAGTTATGGATGAATTTTTACTTTTTAAAAAGATCACTACGAAAAAGATGATACGGAACATAAGCCGTGAGATGCGGCGGTATTGTGTGCTTTGTCTGCTGTTGTACGCAGGGATAACGGGATACGCACAGTCCACGCAGAATACTGCTGCGGCATCGGCTTCTGTTGTATCCGAAACCGATAATGCGGTAGCGGATCATACCGTAGCGGCATCCGGCATCGCAACGGGAGAGACACCGGACGGTAATACCGGAGCCGGCGAGCACTCCACGGATACTGCCGACAATCCCGGCGACACAGCTTCCGGCACTTCGGCGAATGCCCCGCTGGATTTTCACATTAAGGTGTCGGCATTTAAAATAATTTCGCAGTATTACGGCTTACCGCTATCAGTGCGATTCGGATGGTTTTATCGGAAAGAAGACTTCAGTGTCTTTCCCAATGCAGGGTTTTCGTTCTCGGTTGCCGATACACCGGTGCTGGATACCTCGGTCGGATTAGCGCTCCAGAAAAAGTCTTTCTTTTGGAGCGGCTACGCCGTATATGACATTGTTCCCTTCGCCATGCATAAAAAAGCTGCTGATCAAGCGGTCTACGGGATAACTTCCTTCGGTTTTAGTTTTCCCAGAATAAAGGTAACCATGCCGCTTGTTGCCGGACGGCTGCGGAAAAATGAGATCATCGGAGATGAGTGGAGTACCGTAACCGCACCGACGGTGGTTACTCAGGTTTCTGCAGGATTGCAGCTGGATTTTTTCCTTACCGATCTCGGTTTTTTTAAGAGCACCGGTACCGCTGCGTTTTATTATCATTGGATACCGAAGGCTGCATTTCATTATTATACTGTTTCGGCGGCAATACCCGCTTCTTTTCACCTCTATTATGTTGATATTGCGTTCATGTATTCGCTCTTTCATACCTCAACCGTGCAGTACGGCAAGGCTGCTCCGTTCAGCCGCTATGCGATCGGACAAACTCAAAGCGGCATGACCGGGCGCAGTACCTTTAAAACGCAGGCATTATTTAAAGATATGCATCTGTTCAGCGCTGAGTTCCGTTGGTACCCTGCGCGGATTACCGCCCAAACAAACGGCTTTTTTCTTTCGCTCTTTGCCGATGTCGGCTTCGGTATTACCAAACGGCGCAAAGGTTCTCTCTTCTATGAAGCAGGCGGCGGACTCGGCTACAACCTTTACGACAGTGTTCCTTTAACTTTTCAGGTAGGTTTCAATCAAAAGATGCAACCCGTATTTTACTTCAGTGTAGTTTCCCGGCTTTCACACAGGCTGTAATGGCGCGTAGTATTTATTATCTCGATATAGATGCCTGCAAAAGTAAGCCGCTTGACACATTTCTCCCCTTGAAATATACTCCTCCTATCGAGGGTTTCCTCGGTAAAGAGAAGTTCATTACTATGCAAAGAACACGATTACTTCCCGAAGAAAGAAAAAAGGAAATTAGAAAAGCAGCCGCACGGAAATTCCTCGAAAAAGGATTCTCAGCAACCACAATGGAGGATGTGATAGCTGAAAGCGGTTTATCCGTCGGCGGGGTGTACTACTATTACAAAAATACCGGCGACATTCTCTACGACATAATGGAAGAGGCTAATAAGAGCCGTATCGAAAAGACCTTGCACCGGCATCAACAGGGGAATTACAGCACTCCTGAAGATATGGCGGCGCAGTTTATTACTGAAAAAATCATCGATGAAAATCCGTATAAGCCGCTTTACGCCATGTTTTTATTGGAAAAGAGCCGCGATCCGAAATTACAGCACCTGTTTGAAAAACTAAGTACCGACGGTTTCCAGGAAATGCTTGACGCTTTCGGACAAGCGCAGAATGCTTGCGGCATCGAACAACTCGATTCATTTTTATTTACTTTTATGAATGCACTTACGATCGGTTTTGAATATCTTGGCGAAAAAGAACTTTTTAAAATGAAAAAACAGGCGATCACCGAAATGGTCAAAGCCTATCTTGTGTATAAAAATAATGAAGAATGATTAATGGGTATCCTCTAAACACTAACCTTGAATTTTTAGAGATGTTTAATGAGGAATTATACATTGGAGTAATCACACATTACGCATTACAAATTATAAATTATAAATTATAGTATTGGAGGTCTAAATATGAATACTCAAAAAGGGTTATCGGTAAAAGACTTGGTAACAACCGGTATTTTTACCGCATTGATGATTGTGTTTACAATGCTCGGCGGCATGTTTTTTGCACCTAATCCGGTATTGACGTTTTATATGCCGATGGGCTGCGCATTATTGTGCGGTCCGGTATATTTGTTTTTAGTCGCAAAGGTTCACAAACGCTGGAGCATTACCATCCTCGGCATCATTTTAGGCTTTTTCTTTTTTGTTACCGGAATGCATTGGTCGATGGCACTCGGCAATATCGGAATGGGCATTATCGCCGACATCGTTGCAGGGATCGGCACCTATACCAATAAAAAACTCAATGCACTTTCGTATATGCTGTTTATGCTTTCAAACACCTTCACCTATCTCATCTTTTTTATCGACCGGGATAGATGGATACACGCTATGCTGAAAAAAGGCACCGACGCTTCCTACATTGAAACCATGAACACCTCGGCAGCATCATGGATGCCTGTCGTGATTGTCGGCGGAACATTGCTCGTTGCAGCATTCAGTGCATGGGTAGGCAGCAAGATGCTGAAAAAACAATTTGAAAAAGCAGGGGTTGTGTAATAATTAGTAATTTGTAATGGATAATGGATTAATGTACCGGTTGATTACACATTACCAATTAACAAAGTGATGAGTAAGTAACTTCTAAAGATATAGACATGCGCACTTAAAATACGTATCATATAATTATGACTGCAAAAGAAGTCTTAAAATTATTAAAACAAAATGCTTCCTTAAAATTGAATAACTGAACAAAGTATCAACTTTTGAAGTTGTTCAATTCGTGCGCGGAAAGCGCACATATAATCTGCGATGTTTGCAGGTAGCAAACTCGCAGTGTTTTTCAGTCGCGCTATTTCAGCGACTGAAAATAAACCTTGGTATGTTTATGAAACAAAAGGGTCTCATTGTCAACTAAAACATTCGGAAATGTCAGGTAAAATAACAATCCCGATGCACAGCGGTGATTTAAAACCCGGCACTTTGAATAGCATCTTAAAACAGGCAGGATTAAAATAGGAGGCTGTGTATGCATAAAATGACTTATTTAGCAGTGTTTGAACCGGCAGATAACGGCGCTTATAGTGTTTATTTTCCGAATGTTGCAGGCTGTATAAGCTATGGAAAAAACTTTCAGGAAGCACAGGCAATGGCACAGGAAGCTCTTGAATTGCATATATACGGTATGGAAAAAGACGGAGATAAATTACCGATTGAAAATTTTTCCAATATACAAACCAATATAGGTGACATAGTATATGCAATTACTATTTATCCTGATTTTGTAAAAAAAGAAATGGATAACAGAAGAGTGAGAACAAATTGTACTATCCCATATAATTTAAAACGAAAAGCAGAAGCGCAAGGGATAAACTTTTCTCAAGTATTAGAAGCGGCTTTAGAAGAATTATGCAGTTGATAACTGCGTATTTGTTATTCCTTGTAATGCAGACTGTGAAATAATTTAGTAATGCATAATTTGTAATGAGAGGTATTCATCTAATTATGATTATGCATTGGATTACCCATTATCAATTGCTAAAGAGCTATTTTATGGAACAACGAGTAAAACTCATTCTTGACCCGCGGACAAAGCTTTTTATACTACTCTTGTGCGTTATTGCGGCCTCTCTTGCACCGTCTCTTTTATACGGAGCAGGGCTTGTCGTCCTTATTGGAATGATGGGAATCTTGTGCGGGTATTGGCGTAGTGCACTAACGGGGATCGCCGGTTATGCGCTCCTGTATGCGCTTACACTGTGGGCAGCCGGTCTGACGGGCACACTGAAGACAACACTGCTGGCTGCGTTTGGGCTGTTTCACAAGGTATATCCCTGCGGTATGATGGGCGGCTTGTTTATCACTTCAACAAAGGTGAACGAATTTTTATCTGCGATGCATCGGCTCCGTGTTCCGAAAAAGATTGTTATTCCGCTTGCAGTAATGATCCGTTATTTCCCCACAATCGGTGAAGATTGGCGGTACATTAAAGATGCAATGCGGATGCGTGATGTGTCGCCGACGCTTGCAGGATTTGTGAAACAGCCGACCATGACCGTTGAGTGTATTTACGTGCCGTTGCTGTCAGCGGCATCAAAAACAGCTGACGAGCTTTCTATTGCTGCCCTTACCCGCGGTATCGAAAATCCCCATCCGCGAACGTGTCTTGTGCAGACTCAATTTAGGTTTGCAGATGCCATAACCGCTGCGGTCTTTTTACTGTATACAGCGTTGGCATTGCTATTTTAAAAAGGTCTTATACTGTCATGATAACGATACGAGATGTTTCTTTTACCTATTCCGGTAATGAAACGGATGGCATACATCATATCAACTTGGAGATACAAAAAGGTGAATGCGTTCTGCTCTGCGGACGTTCCGGTTGCGGCAAAACAACGGTTACGCGATTGATCAACGGATTAATTCCTTCCTTTTATATGGGCACGCTCACCGGTTCCGTACTCATTGACAATCAGACCCTTGGCGAATTACCGCTGTATAAAATTGCCAAGCGGGTCGGTTCGGTGTTTCAAAATCCGCGGACACAATTTTTTAATGTTGATACCGACAGCGAAATTGCATTCGGTATTGAAAATGAAGGATATCCGCAGGAGCAACTGGTACAGCGGGTACGGCAAACAGCCGAAGAGCTGCATATCGAAACTTTGAGCGGAAGAAATATCTTTGAGCTTTCCGGAGGTGAAAAACAAAAAATCGCCTTTGCCTCGGTGTATGCAATGAATCCCGACATATATGTACTTGATGAACCTTCGTCAAATTTGGATTCGGAATCGATTACTGCGCTGCAAAGCTACATACGGAATATAAAAGCACAAGGGAAGACAGTCATCGTTGCGGAGCATCGGCTGTATTATTTAGCTGATCTTGCAGATAAAATCGTATATATGGAAAACGGCTGTATTGCCCGCATATTCACACCGGTGGAGTTTAAGTCGCTTTCTGCTGAAACACGTCACCGAATGGGGCTGCGGGCAATTCATTTACAGGAAGAAATCCCTTTCTCTCTACATAATGAGGCAATGGATATTCGCTCAGAAACTCCCTGCCGTATGAACGGAGCAGCGTCGGTTCAGATCACACAAGATACGGCTCAGTCTCCCCAACTGCCGATTCAGCCAGCGCTGGCAGTGCCGCTTACGTTAGCGCTGCAGAATGTTTCACTGTACCGTAAGAAAAAACTAATCCTCCATAATCTTTCTTTATCTGCCCATGCAGGAGAGATTATTGCAATTACCGGCGCAAATGGTACGGGAAAGACAACCTTTGTCCGTGCATTGTGCGGTCTGCACAAGGAAACATCCGGCAGTTTTCTATGGAACGGAAAACCGCTTAAACCGAAAGAACGGTTACAGCGTGCATATATGGTGATGCAGGATGTGAACTACCAGCTTTTTGCCGAAAGCGTGGAGGCAGAATGTTCATTCGGTTTGAAAACAGCATCGGAGACTGCGGTAGAAGCAGCGCTTAACGCTTTGCAGTTAACGGAAATTCGTACACGGCACCCCGGCTCTCTTTCAGGCGGACAAAAACAGCGGGTTGCTATTGCGGCAGGACAGGTAAGCGCTAAGCCGCTGCTTGTGTTTGATGAACCCACAAGCGGACTTGACTACGATAGCATGGCGCGGGTTTCCGCTGTTATCCGCAGCCTTGCAGCGGGGCGCATCATCTTTGTCGTTACTCACGACTATGAGTTTATACATAAAGCCTGCACACGGATTTTGCATTTAGGAAACAATACGCTCCTGTCCGATCCGCAGCTCTAGAAATGTAGATTTATCCAATAGACTATGAGGGGCGGAGATGGTAATACTTGCAGTTTCGCGGCAGTGCTCTGCACCGGTGGTGTGGATTGCAAGATATAGAAAAAGAATGTAATGGAGGCAGAAATGAAAATTGAACATATTGCTATGTATGTCAATGATTTGGAAAAAGCAAAAGACTTTTTTGTTGACTATTTTGGCGGACATCCCAATGCCGGATACCATAATAAAACGACCGATTTCCGCTCATATTTTATCACCTTTGATGAAGGTGCACGGCTGGAAATTATGAAAAAGCCGCATGTAGCTGATTGTGAGAAAACACTTGCGCGTACAGGCTATATCCATATTGCGTTTTCCGTCGGAAGCAAAGATGCGGTTGATGCCTTAACTGAAAGGCTTAAAAAGGCAGGCTTTGAAGTTGTAAGCGGGCCGCGGACAACCGGAGACGGATATTATGAAAGTTGTATTGTCGCCATTGAAGATAATCAAATTGAAATTACGGTATAAAGGGAAAGCGTAAGGCGGTAACATGATGTGGGCGGTTTTTGCATTTCTATCCGCTGTTTTTGCGGCACTCACTTCTATTCTGGCAAAAGTCGGGATTGAAGGAGTAAACTCAAATCTGGCAACAGCGGTAAGAACGGTTGTGGTATTAGCTATGGCGTGGGGCATGGTTTTTATTACCGATACGCAGGATGGAATTATGGACATCAGCAAGAAGAGCTGGATATTTCTGATTCTTTCAGGCTTGGCAACAGGGGCTTCATGGCTGTGTTATTACAAGGCATTACAAATCGGCGAAGCATCCAAAGTTGTGCCTATCGATAAGTTAAGCGTAGTGATTACATTGATTTTAGCAGTGATTTTTCTGCATGAAAATATGAATGCAAAATCGATACTTGGTTCGCTGCTGATTACGGCAGGCACCCTTTGTATGGTGCTGTAAAGATGGTACACTGTCTGCATATCAAGATTACGGGAACATAATCCATGCGTATTTTATCATCAATCCTCAATCATCAATGTGTGAGACGATTAAAACAGCCTGATGTGTGTCTCCGAAGCAACCATCAGGCATATTGACTTAAAATGGCTTTGTTATAAAATATCGGTATGAAACATATCTATACGAAAATGCTGCCATTTATGGCGGCGCTGATTGTTATTTCCTGCGGAAGCTGCTCAAGTAAAGACGAAATCAAGCCGCTTACCGAAGGAGGTTCTATGAAGTTGACAAGCACGGCTTTTGCCGACGGCGAAAAAATGCCCCAAGAATTTGCAAAACTCGGAGCGAATCACATTCCTCCGCTCGAAATCGACGGTGTACCGGAGGGTACAAAGAGCCTTGCGATTATCGTGCATGATCCGGATGCGCCGCTCCCGGGCGGATTTTATCATTGGACGCTGTGGAACATTCCGCCGCAAACAACGTCGATCGGAGAAGGTAATGTGCCATCGGATGCCGTCGAAGGCGAAACGAGCTGGGGTACGAGCGGCTACAACGGGCCTCAACCGCCGTTCGGTACGCACCGCTATATTTTTTATCTCTATGCGCTCGATATGAATCTGAGTCTTCCGGCGGGCAGCAGCGTAAAAGAGCTTAAAGCCGCGATTAAGGGACACGCAATCGAAGCTGCTTCACTTACGGGTATGTTTGGTGCTAAGGATAACCCCTGACCAAAGCAGTGAAAAATTATCCGTATACTATACAGCTCTAAACCCATCATTCACCGAGGAGGTGTAGGGAAATGAATTTATTTTTGTGCTCACACTTTTCAAAAGTAGGCGCTCTTCTTAAAGATCTCATTGCGGGGAAAAAAGTTGCTTTCATTCCCACTGCATCGATACATGAAGGGTACACAGGTTATGTAGGGTCAGCTCGTACATTATTCAAAAAATTAGGAGCCGAGCTGACTGAAATTGAGATTTCAACTGCAAACGTTTCCGATATTACACAGGTGTTTGATGCAGCGGATATTATTTATTTTACCGGCGGTAATTCATTTTTCCTTATTGATCAATTGAGGAAAACCGGTACGGATACGTTGCTAAAGCAACAGCTGGAAAAAGGGAAATTATTTATTGGAGAATCAGCAGGCGCTATTGTATGTGCTCCGGAGCTTTCTTATATTGAAAAAATGGATCCTATTCCGGAAGATTATTCTCAGAGTGATTATGCCGGATTAGGACTCATCAATTTTTATGTGCTGCCGCACTATCTTACCGCACCATTCAAAAAAGTTACCGCAGATATTATGCAATCCTTCTCAAATATCGAACTATGCGCTATCAATAATGCACAAGCTCTTAGTATCAAAGACGGAGTACGGGAGTTGGTAAGTGTAGAAAAAGAGTAAAATACAAAGATGGAATTTGATGCGATGAACGCTGCCCCTGTTATCAAACACATTGCGGTGCGCAGCGTAATATCAAAATCGAATTTACCCGTAGCGGATTATTCTGTTAATCCATACACCGGATGTATACATGCGTGTAAATATTGTTATGCGTCTTTTATGCGAAGGGAGAATATTAATTTATGTTTTCAATATTAGGTGCAGTATTATTTGGAATTATAGCAATTATGACAGTTCTTGTTGCTTGCGGTTTGCCTTTGGGCGAATTTACAATGGGTGGACAACATAAAATCTTACCTAATAAATTGAGAGTTGCGGCAGTCATTTCAGTGGCTATCCAAATTTTTGCAATGATAATTATTTTGCAAGCCGGAGGTTTTATTTCCTTGTGGTTGTCTTTTAAGGTTACTAAATATATTTGTTTCTTCTTTGCCGCTTACCTATCTTTGAATACTATTATGAATATGATTTCAAAAAGTAGAAAAGAAAAATATGTTATGACTCCGCTTTCACTTATTGTCGGAATATGTTTTTGGATAACGGCATTTCAGATGTAGTATGTAAAATGAGGATAATCTACAGTGCGTCAAATTGGGAAAATATGAGAAAAGTGATATAGTAGGATGGACGAGAAATTGACAAATTTGAATTTGAAGAGGAGAAACTTTCCCATGAAGAAAGAAATCAAAACAATAGAGAAAGATGGATATAACGGCGTATACTGGCCGAATCCGAACGGCAGTAAATATTGCATGATTGCCATGCTTGGTGATGATACAAAAGACATGATGGCAAAGGGTGGCGTCAAATGGCTTCAAAAGAAAGGTCTGAATGTCCTCACAATGTCACCGGCCCCAAAAGATTACGGTCACCATAACTATCCACTCGAACGTTTTGAGAAGGCACTTGCATTTCTGAAGACGATGGGTAATGAAAAAATCGGTATTATGGGTGCCTCGACAACTGGTATGCTTGCGCTTGTCGCAGCGTCATGCTTTTCGGAAATAACGCTTACGATAGCCATTTCTCCTTCTGATTTTGTGATGGAAGGTTTTTATCAGGATGGGAAAGACGGGGCTCACGAACGTCCGGGAGACGGAGAGTCATCTGTTTCGTATCACGGTAAGCCGCTTCCTTATCTGCCCTATGCGTATCGCCATCCGGAATACTGGCAGAAAATATCTGAGGAATCCAAACGGCGCGGCGCGATGGTTGCCAGTCGCGATTTGTTCGATGAATCGGAGAAAAGGCATCCCGTGCAGGAAGCCGAGAAAATAAAGGTGGAGAATATAAAGGGCCGCATTCTGCTGATTGGTGCGGAGGATGATGTACTTTGGGATACCTGTAAATACATTCGTAGAATGGAAAACAGGCTGAAAGAAAGGGACGCGGATAACAGTGTAGTTCTCATGACCTATGAACATGGAACGCATTTTATATTTCCGCAGACCATGTTAACAGGCATTCTTCCCGTGGGTTCCGGGCTGTTTATCAGCATGGCTTTTAAGGAGGCAAAGCAGTATCCGAAAGAGTGTAAGCAGACGAGGATTGATGTTGATGAGCGCTTATCGGAGGAACTAAAGCAGTGGATAAATTCAGCTTCATAAATCCCGGTTTGTCGAAGTAAAAAATCAAATAGGATATTACCAAGAGGAAGCAAAAGCAAATTGCCGATACTTCCTTTTTTGTTGTCAAAAATTCAAAAAATGGAAAGGAGGCATGATAAAAACTAAACGAACAAGCGGTAATGTGATACGCTGAAGTGATTCAGCGGAACCCGGGCATTAGTTCGCCATTTTTAGTAAGGGCATGACCCTTGTAAAGGAGTTGTTACGATTAGAAAATACGAGTGAAAAGTGATACCCTAGTTTGACGGGACTGGGGAGCCGGTGGAAGGCAGTGTTTTTCTTCGAACAAAAAGTTCGGTAAGGAGTTTGTGTCAAAGCCGGCCACCGTATAACAAAATGCGGCTTGCCTTTGGGCGAATTTACAATGGGCGGACAACATAAAATCTTACCTAAGAAATTGAGAGTTGCGGCAGTCATTTCGGTGGCTATCCAAATTTTTGCAATGATAATTATTTTGCAAGCCGGAGGTTTTATCTCCTTGTGGTTTTCTTTTAAGGTTACTAAATATATTTGTTTCTTCTTTGCCGCTTACCTATCTTTGAATACTATTATGAACATGATTTCAAAAAGTAGGAAAGAAAAATATGTTATGACTCCGCTTTCACTTATTGCCGGAATATGTTTTTGGATAACGGTATTTCAGATATAGTGTGTAAGATAAGGATAATCTACTGCCCTGCGTGATTGCGCCTTTATTCTTCTGGGAACCTCTAAAAACTGCAAGCCTATCGGCTTGTCCTGTAAGGAAATTCATTAACTTGTCCGCTTTGCGAACTGTGGATCAGTTTTGAGAGGTTTTCCTTAGATTTAATTTGCGATGTTTTATTTAAGTCGTTGTGAAATAAAGACTTAAATAAAACTCGTCGGGCATCTCTAAAAATCTAACCGAGTTTTTAGAGATGCCCTTCTATCGCCTTAAACAGCGCTCTATACTCCCTTGCGTTTTCCGCTAAACAGACACACCAAAATTGCACATTCACTTCCGGATCGGATAAAGGAATAGCGACTTTACCGTGCGGAATGGCATTATTGGTATTCGTAATATTCGTTATGAATGAAGGTAATTCGCTGGCATGTACAATTTCACGCAAAGTCGAAAGCTCGCTTTGTTCTAAAAACACTGCGTCAGGAATTTTTTGTTTGCATACCGAATACCAAAAACCGATGGTATTGTGGATCAACAGTTTTTCTCCGGCAAGGTCTTGCAGTTGCAGCGTTTTTTGTTTTGCAAGCCGATGTGAGACCGGCAAAAGTACGGAAAGCTCTTCTCGAATAAAGGCTTTACAAATATAGCGTGGCGTTCCGTCAGGCTT
Source organism: Treponema sp. OMZ 803 (assembly GCF_024181165.1). NCBI lineage: Bacteria > Pseudomonadati > Spirochaetota > Spirochaetia > Treponematales > Treponemataceae > Treponema > Treponema sp. OMZ 803. Next base: position 1,237,443 of record NZ_CP051195.1, read on the forward strand.
TTTTTCTTCAAGCGGGTGGAGCAGTATAATCAGATTGTATGTTCCGTCATCAAGTCCGCGGATAAGTGATGCCTCTGTTTCCTGTAAATCGCTCTGTATTGTTTTACCGGTAAAAACTTTTGATGCGATCGGTGCCAATTTCCACATCGGAGCCGGAGCAATCGAGCCGAAAGAAAAACTGCGCAGTCTACGGTCTGCTTCCCGAACAGCACGAATCATATCATCATGTGCAGAAACTACAACGTGTGCGTGTTGTGCTGCAAGGACACCTACCTCGGTAAGCGCAATATGATTTTTAGTACGACTAAAAAGCGGTACCCCAAGCTCGGCTTCCAAATTCTGCATAGAGCGGCTTAAAGCAGGCTGAGACGTGTGCACCATCTCTGCCGCTTTAGAAAGCGTTCCGTATTCTGCAAATGCCACAAGCTGCCGCAACTGATAAAGTTCCATAGGTATAGTATATCTCACTATGCACTTCCGATATAGTGCCTTGCAAAACTTTTATTGTACATAGTTTACTCTCTTTGCTATATTGAAAACAGCCAAATACACTAAGGAGGAAAACGATGGAAAGAAGTGTTTTATTTTTATTCGGTCTGTTGACCATGGTGCCCTTTGCTGGGCAGAACAGCACGTCAGCGGCATTTGCACAAGCGGCTCTCTCCGGAGAAAAAAAGGATGCAAAGATTTTAGTTGCGTATTTTTCCCGTGCAGATGAGAACTACGGCGTCGGATTTATCGAAAAAGGCAATACGCAGATTATCGCCGAATATATTGCAGATTATTTGAAGGCAGATAGCTTTCATATCAGGACTGTTACCCCCTATCCTAAAAATTACCGGGAATGTACCAATGTCGCTTTAGAAGAACAAAAGAAGAAAGCTCGTCCCGTGCTTGCAGAACAAATCGGTCATTTAACAGACTGTAACAGTCTCTTTTGCATAGGAGAAAGAATGTGATAAAGCTTAACTGCTTTTTCCTTTTTGCATTTTATGTAATTCGGCGATATAACTCAACCCGAAAATCTCAATCTCGTCTAATACTTTTTGAAATTTAGTTCCCCATTTACTTAAAGAGTATTCAATATGAGGCGGGACTTCGGCAAAGACTTTTCGGTCGATCAGTTTATCTTTTTCAAGCTGACGCAGCTGTCTCGTTAAAACAGTTCGAGTTGTTGCAGGCATTAATCTTTGAAGTTCATTAAACCTTTTTGTGCCCTTACTCAGATGATATAAAATTATAATCGCTCATAAGATTTGAAAAACCGAATTTTTTTGATCTATAATTTCTAATCTTCAATTTTTATAAAATCTTTCCCGTCCCACCGGTAAGATATGCGCTTGATTCTGGGAGCCGATTCCTTGCCGTTTTCCCATCTTATATAAGTATTGATATGTTCTATCCTGTCTCCGTTAAATTCAAATTTTTCGACTGTTTCATGGTGTGTTTCAGACCAACTGTTGGAAAGCGTCGCAAAATATTTTAATGCTCCGTTTGCAAAATAAAAATACCGTGCTTTAGACCAGCCGTCGCCTCCAACGCTTGAATCGCCGAAGCCGCTTATTGCAACAAGAAACGATACATTCGGCACCAAATCTTCGCATTTGACTATCGAATAAGACGTATCTTCCGCAATGGGTTTTTTATAAAATTTTTCTAAATCAATATGCTCAATATGTGATTTTTTTATCAGCACATGATTTTTATTTACATTATAAAAACTTGGATGGACATCGGAAACCGCCCCTCCTTTACGTTCGGTAATGCAAAGACATGCAAAAATCTCATCTTCCCCGTCGTTATCGAGATCCCCTACAGCCTCTTTGCAGGAAATATATCGACCGCAGATATAACCCGTCCCTTGGGCGCAGGAGATTTTGTACCACGGTGCATAATAGCTTTCCTCTAAAAGCCATTCCCAATCTTTACTCCATTCGATAATACGAACCGCATCGCCTGCATTCAGCTGAAACAGTTTTTCGCCGGAAAGGCTCGGCGTCGAGCGGACATTCACTTTGTTATCTATGACATAATGATCCCAGCTATTGGCGTAATCTACGGCGATGTACTTTTGTGCATACAAGCCGAGTGAACTCATAATAAACAGCAAACAACAAATCGGTTTATTCATTTTTATAGTCTCCTAAATATATTCTGCGTTATCCCTTTTTAAGGTCAAGAGAGTATCGGGAATGCGGCAGATACACCTATACTAACAAAAATTTCGTTAAACTGCTATAACGGCAACGGAAATGTCTTCAATGAATTCCGCCATGATGTACGATGACTTGCCTGCGCCGAAGGTGAAAGTGAAAAAAAAAAGCAATCAATAAGTCCATATCGACAAGGTATTTACCTTTCTTTTCCTGTTTGCTTTGATATTTTCAAGTACTTCAATGATCACCTGATTAAGTTCAATAACCGGGAATCTGTATATGATTAACCGCGATCATACTTGACTGCTGCCGGTTAATGCAAAAAGCCCTGCATGCCGAAATCCATGAGCGTCGCCGAAATTTCGATTATCCTTTCGAGCGGAATTTTTCGTCCGTCCCGAACCCATTGCCGATACAGATAGAGCGGCGTATTGAAAAAAGCGCGGACGATATTTTCTTCATATTCGTTTTTGCAGGGCAAGACGGAAGATTGTTTGTAGGTTTTTGCCAAAACTCTATTTTGCATGCGTTCGCGAATATAATCGAAGCGGCTGTCACAGGTAATCTTTTTGAAAAACTCGTCCTGCGCTTCCATATATTCGAAAAAGCTTCGCACTAATACAGCCCCGTCGTTTTTATAATCGTAGCCGGCGATAAGAGCGCTGTAGCGGTCGGAATGTTCGGTTTGAATTTCGTGCAGTACATCGTCGAGAGAATCGTAGTGCAGATAAAACGTATTGCGGTTTATGCCGGCACGTTCAGCGATCTCTTTTACCGTGATTTTTTCATACGGGAGCTCGCATACCATATCTTTAAATACCGCGCGAATCGCATCTTTTGTACGTTCGACGCGGCGATCGCTCTTTTGTTCGCTCATGACTCCTCTGAGTTTTTAGGCATTTTTTGCGGATATGCCGCTTATCGAACAGTATACCGGAAAATGCACATCGGAAAAAGTCGTCCGCATGCTATATTTATATTGTAATACGAAAGGCAAAACTTTCTGCAAATATTTTATTCAGGAGGAAATGATGAAAATGAAAACGTTTTTTGCGGCGGCGTTTGCCGCACTTATGACTGTCGGCGCGGCAAGCACACAGACAAAATCGAAATCGCTCGTCTTATATTTTTCTCTTGTGGGCGAACAGTACGCGGTCGGGAACATCAAAGAAGGAAATACCGCCATCATCGCGAAGATGATTGCCGAGCAAACGGGTGCGGATATTTTCGAACTTGAAACCGCTGCGGCGTATCCGATTAACGACCATAAAGCCCTGCTTGATACGGCAAAGGCCGAATTGAACCGCAAAGCACGTCCCGCGCTCAAAGCCGACGTACCGAACTTCGACAGTTACGACACTATTTATATCGGTTATCCCATTTGGTGGGGTGATCTTCCGATGTGTATTTATACGTTTATGGAATCCCATCAATGGAACGGTAAAACCGTCATTCCGTTTTGTACCCACGAAGGCAGCTCCCTTGCCGGAACCGAAAGCAGCATCCGTTCTACGTGTAAGGGAGCAACGCTGCTGAAAGGGCTTGCCGTTCGAGGAAGTACAGCGCAAAACAATCGCACCGCCGCAAGAAAATCCGTACAGGATTGGCTTAAACAAATCGGAAAATAATAAGTTTCGGTGAGCTTGTTTTGAATAGTAAACATTTTTTTTGGAGGAAACGATGGCAAAGATATTAATCGCATATTTTTCCCATACGGGAGAAAATTACTTTGGCGGACAATCAGTAAAGGAAATACGGCAGTTGCTGCAGAGTTTGCTCAAAAAGCAGTCGGCGGCGATTTGTTTGAAATCCGTACCGTAAAAGACTATCCGGTAAACTACAAGCAGTGTACGGATATCGCCGCGGAGGAGGGAAGAACGAATGCCCGCCACGAACTGCGCGGTACGCTTCCCGATATGAGTGGCTACAATACGATCATTACGAAATATGCAGTTCTGTATAAGGATATACATTTTCAGAAGCGGCATGGATGCCATCGCAACCAAATATACATCCATGTACATTTGGTTGCTTCGAGTTTTTCCTTGAGAAAAACTCGATACTGCATGGAACCACTGACATCCTGTCAGTACAGCGCTATTTTTTGTTCCACAAAAAACTCGCAAGGCAAAAATGTACAAGGATGTACATTTTTGGCGTTGGGGTATGGGACGCAGCTTCAATGGCAGCTATGCCGAATACGCCCTGCTTCCTACTCATCACGTTTTTGCAATACAGTCCGATATGACATGGGCTGACATTGCCGCCGTTCCCGAAACCTATTTTACTGCATGGGGTTCTCTGTTCCAATGCCTGCGTTTACAAAAAGACGACACCCTTCTAGTCCGGGGCGGCACCTGCGTTCTCGGTTATGCTGCTATGCAGATTGCAAAAGCGATCGGCTGCCGCGTTGCTGCCACAACACATCGTGAAAGCAAACTGAACCTACTGAAAGAGGCTGGCGCCGATGAATGCATCTTAGATACCGGCAATTTATCTGAAGCATATAATGCCCGCTTTACCAAAGCGACGGTGTGTATCTTACCGGCTTTCACAGCAATTTTCCTACGCAAACCGACATCGATTCAATTTTCATCTCTTTAACCGAGCATACCTTACAGCCGCTTATCGGTGCACACTTTGCGTTCCGCGATATTGCCCAAGCCTGTGCAGCATGCGACGGCGGTAAAGTAAACGGGAAAATCGTTGTGGAGCTGTAAGGCGCGTACCGTCCGTTCCGCATTATGCAGACAATCGTTAACTGCGGTATTCTTGTGTGTGCAGCATTTTTGACGATAAGCGGCATTATGCTTTCGCAGCATGTTTTTGTCTTCTTTCTCGATATGGAAAAAGGTTATGTTATATTCTTTACCGATTATAGTGCAATTCTCGTCCTGTTTGCAGCTTGCGCACATTACGGTGCAAAATTAACGAGGAGAAAAAATGAATAGCCGTGATGTGCAGTATGGGGAGGGAGAATCAACAGTTACCTGTAGTTTTCGTGATAATGTAAAAAGGCTTGCTAATCCCACTGTTTTATAATATACTTGCAAATATACTTGATTTTTATAATAAACTGTTTTACACTTGGATAAAAAGAGGTACGAATATGCCGCAGTTATCATTATATGTTACGCAAGAGCAGCTTCTCAAAATTGAAAACGAAGCTCATGCGGAAAATATGTCGCTTTCAAAGTGGGTCGTGAGCAAAATCATGGAAAGAATAGAGCCTCATTATCCGGAGGGCTGGGCTGATCTATTCGGCTCTGTTGCTGACCCGGCATTTACGAGACCTGATCAGCCGAAACTTGAAACGCGAGTGGCTTTTTAATGTATTTTATAGACTCAAATACGTGCATTTACTTTATGAATGGAAAGTTTTCATCTGTCCGCGAAAAATTCTTATCAGTTTCGCCAAAAGAGATAAAAATTTCTTCAGTAGTAAAAGGCGAACTTTTGCTTGGCGCTTTTAAAAGCCAGACAAGAGAAAAGACTACAGAGAAAGTGGAAAAATTTTTGAAGCCGTTTGAAATTGTGAATTTTACAGGTAAAATGGCTTACTCCTATGCAGAAATCCGAAAAGATTTGGAGCTTGCAGGTACACCGATAGGCGCAAATGATTTACTGATTGCTGCTACCGTTCTTCATGAAAAAGGGACTCTTATTACTCATAATGCGAACGAATTTTCAAGAGTAAACGGCTTGAAAATTGAAGATTGGGTAGTAGATTGAACATATTAGATCTTTACCTCATCCTTGAACGATTCTCCGACACGCTCCAAAACGGAAGTTTCCGGCTTTCACAGTAATTTTTCTACGCAAGCCGACATCGATTCAATTTTCAGCTTTTTAACCGAGCATACCTTACAGCCGCTTATCGGTGCACACTTTGCGTTCCGCGATATTGCCCAAGCCTGTGCAGCATGCGACGGCGGTAAAGTAAACAGGAAAATCGTTGTGGAGCTGTAAGGCGCGGAGTAGATGCGCCGTATATTTTCAAAAGGGCTAGTTTTTTGTTCCGCTCAGCATATCCTCGATAAATTCTGCAGGGCATAATTCTTTGTTCAGAATTTTGTAGAGTCCGGTGCAGAGCGGCAGCTTTAAGTCGTATTTTACGGCAATCTTACTGAGGTACGCGCACGCGACGATGCCTTCCGGTAAATAGCCGATAGTACCGATTTGCGCAATAAGGTCATCGATGCCGCTAAAACCGTCTAAGACGGCTGCGGTGATAATTTCGCGGCCGAATTTACGGTTTCTACCGTATTTGCTGCGGCACGTCACATCAAGGTCTCCGATACCCGAAATCGATGTAAATGTTTCAGGATGCGTTGCTCCCATTGCTCTCCCGATAATTTGAATTTCGTTCAAACCGGCTGCTAATAAAAGCGATTCGGTATTGTCGCCGAAAAAGTCTGAGTGTTCGGTTAGCGCATCAAGCATGCCGAATGCAATGGCGATCACGTTCTTCGTCGCTGCGCATACCTGTACACCTACGATATCAAGACTTGAGTATACCAGTAGACTACGCGATTTAAGAATTTCGCGGCAACGGATGGAGCTTAAGGGATTTTTTGAAGCTGCAATAAGACCGGTGAGCTTTCCGGCGGCAACTTCTTCTCCGTGACTTGGACCTGCGACATAGACGAGGTGATCTCGATAAAAATCGGGTAATTTTTTTTCAAGAGATTCGATGATTAAATGCGGTTCTCTGTGCTCATCGGGGATAAATCCTTTGGTAAGTACAGCGATGAGTGGATATGTCTCTGTACCGGTATCGGTATTAAAAGGAGGAATCGTTAAGAGTCGGTTTACGATATCCATTAAATAGAGGGAGGGACTTGCTAAAAAGAGTACAGCCGCATCCTTGCATACTTCTTGCATATCGGTAGAAGCGGAGATCGTTGGCGGTAAGATATAGTTCGGTAAATATTTTTTATTGATATGCTCGGTATTGATGCTTGAGCATGCATCCTCACTCCGATTCCAGAGCATGACACGATGCCCGTTTCGACCGAGTGTACAAGCTATTGCCGTTCCCCATGAACCTGCGCCGAGAATAGCGATTTTTTCATTCATAACAATCTTCTCTCTTATGAGAACCTCTAAAAATCTCAGCTTTTTAGAGGTTTTTTAGTATATAAATTCTACCGGTTCCGTTCTTTCTTTCGGCGCCGGTTTTTCTGCTGGGTATCCCAATGCAACAAAGCCGCATATTATATGATTGTGCGGAATATGAAAGGAGTCGAGTATCTTCCTGATTTCCGGTTCATTACATTTATCACGCAATTGGTTAATCCAGACGGCACCCAACCCAAGGGATTCCGCAGCTAAATAAGTATTTTCGATTGCGCAAGACGAATCGCATTGGCCGTATATGTCGTCCTCTGCAAAACTAATCAAGAGAATAGCATCGCAGTCGTATATACGGTAATCGCTGCGGTTATGTACTTTTGCAAGGGCTTGTGCGAGTTCTTGAATTTTTTCCCGATTGTGTACAATCGTAAATTTTCGCGCCTGTCTATTTTTACCCGTTGGAGCAGCTTTTGCGCAGTCGGCAATGAGTTTTAGTTTTTCATCTTCAATTCTTTGATCGGTAAATTTACGCACGCTTATCCGTGTTAAAATTGCGTTGATCACTTCGTTCATATTGGGAGCCTCCGTATTTCTTCATTTTACATCGTTTATAGTATAAAGGCAAAGGGTTCTTTAAAAGGCAACGGTATCTATTATTCTGCTGGGGTATTCAAGAGAGCGCCTGATGTGTTGCCTTTTATAACAATACCGACATTGCTTGCAACACGGATATGGATATTCCAGCTGCGAATGGGAGCGACAATATGCTGTGTCCTGTTTTCCTGTAGAACCAACGAGCTTGAACTGCCGCCGTCAAGTTGGAGCGCATCATCGGCGCCGAGTTCCCGCATCAGCCTTGCAGTTTCTTCAAAAGAAAGACCTTGGCTTTTCCGTTTGTTTTCTCCTTCTACCACTACGACGAAGAGCGTCCGTCCGTTATCGGCAAGTCCGACGGCAGTTCGTGAATCGCGGCGGTGAAGTTTTTGCGGCAATACGGTACCGTTTCGAAGAATTGTCCAAAATCCGCCCACCGCATGGCGGACATCCGCCGATAGAAGACTCTCTGTTTGAGCGTCGATAATGCGGGCAGTTTTATCCGTATAAAAAAGCAGTGCACCGTAGCGTTCATGCGGCATACTCATTCGCCGGAAATCCGTAATATGAATACCGACAATAGTGCGGTACACGCTGAAAAGCAGCGAGCGTGTTTTGAATGGAGCGGCATTAAAAGCGACAATTGTATTGTGCCTCAGCGCAAAATCCAGTGTCGTTTCGCCGCGGATATGCCCTCGGCTGTTTGTAAAGAGAGCCGGTTCCGAAGTTATAACGGAGACGGCCGGATTGAGTAAATCTATTTTTACGATATGGACGATAAGCGGAAGCTGCAGATCATGTATATCGGCAGCTTCAATGCCCGGTGATAGAGAACGCCAGCGTATCTCTTCCCGGGTGACAGGCTGATACGGCGTATCCGTATAGGTGGTAGGAACGGTTGTACATCCCGAAAAGCACCAAAGACAACACACTAATATCAGCAATGGGAATAGCGGAAGCATGCCTCCGGTGCGGTTTTGTTTATACTGCATTCGTGCTTGTACGGATTGGAGGGGCGCCGGATACTTTTGTAACATAGAGCAAGTGTATCACAAGAGAGGATAAATTACAAACCTTAGGTTCCGTTTCATGATGCATACGGGTTCAGGGCTTGACAGTCCATCATAAATTTTCTATATTCAAGGACGAAATTTTTCATGAGGAGGCTTGAGGTATGGCTGGTGCTAGTAAAAACTCCCGTACTGCTGTCGCTACGCAGAAGTTTAGCTGCCCGTGTGGTGGTGAAGTTGTGCTAAAAACAATGGTTGAGAACGGAAAAATAAAAAATATCGCTGAATGTGCAAAATGTCATCGTATTGAACGCCGACCTAAAGATTTTAAATAATCTTATAAGATACACCGAAGTAAAAGGCTGCCATCGGGGTTACCGAAAGGTGGCTTTTTTTATATAGTTTACTGCTCAATGATTTGGTGAATAATTTATCGTACGTATTTAAATCATGATAGTTTAAACTTCTATTGAATAAGCGATTTGAAATCGTTATACTAGGAAAATGAAAGCCGTATTTCCTATCAAAGACATATTTTCCTCAACATAAACAACCGTATCCGCGCGGCTGAGGTCAACGTATTTATGTGAGAAATAACGGTAACAATTGCAAGATAAGGAAGAGATTATGAGCAAAGAATTTTTACCATACGACACGGTTCGTAACAACGGGTTCCGTTTGGCGCGTCAAATTTGGGAGGATGGTTTTATTCCTGATGTGATATATGTTTCGCTGCGAGGCGGTTCATCCTTGGGGAATGCTATTCATGAATGGTTTAAGATAGTAAATAAAGATGTGAAGCCTATTTTGTATGCCGCTGTTGTTGCTCATTCTTATTCCGATGCCAATCAACAGTCAAAGATGATGATTGACGGATGGACGTATTCACCCGAACATCTGCGGAGCGGCGATAAGATATTGTTGGTTGATGATATTTTCGATAGCGGCGCTACGATCAATTATCTTGTATCGGCTTTCTTGGAAAAAGGTATTCCGCGACGTGATATAAAGATAGCCGTTCATGATTATAAGGTTTTCCATAATAGAAAGAGTAGCGAACCTATTCAGCCGGATTACTGGTGCAGAAAGCATGATATCTATGCTGATAAAGACAGTCGTTGGATTCACTATATGAGCCATGAGTTGACCGGTTTAACTCCTGAAGAACTTGAAAAGCACTACTATGCACAATATCCCGAATTGCGCGAAATTTTTAAGGGTGTTTTATAAGAAACCGATGCATAGAAATCGTAAGCCGTTATTGTTTTTTTTTGTTTATTTTCTCTTTTCTCTTTCCCTTTTTGCTGCAGAGAATGGTTTAGCCTTGTATGTAGATGTTGCTGCAAGAACATCCGTCGAAAAAGGTACGGTCGATAGTCCGTTTGTTTCTCTTGAGCAGGCTGTTGCAGCAGTCCATAACCGAATAAACCGGCGAGGAGCTCCGGTAAAAAACGGTAAAGCTAAGCCTGTTTCTGTTTTTCTTCGTTCGGATGTGTATGTCGAGGAAGCTGTATTTCTTACTGTTCCGATTAAGATAATCGGTGAGAATAATCCGGTAATTACATTTGGAGAAAATGCCGGTTTTGTCGTTGAACGTACTTCATTGGAGATAACGGGATGCTCGGTAAAACGATCGGAACGGTTTACGGAACCACGTACCGTGCCTGTTTTATACGGCTCGAAGGCTTCCATTGCGCTGAATAAAGTTGCAATTACCGTAAATGAAGGGGGCGATGCAGTGATTCTGCGAAATAGCCGCATGACCTGTACCGACACATCTCTTACTTCCGAGCAACATGCGCAGGCAGTGCTGATACGTGCTGAAAAAAGTTCGCTTTCTGCCATTCGAAGTACTTTCTCGGCATCGGGTTTAGTGGCTTTGTGCTTTGATTTTGTGAAAACACAGGGTACGTTGACCGACATAGGTTGTAATCTTGCCGTGCAGTATACCGGAAGATTGGCTGAGCTTACCGATTCATCCGTGCAAATGCGGAAAGTACGCTGTTCGTATACGTCTCCTTTATTCGACATGATGGATGCGGCCGTCATTGCCGACAATGCTTCTAAAGCTGAATTGCCGGAATCTGTTGAATTAACCGGATTTGCGGAAGTGCTTGTCCGCAGATAACGTGTTGTACCGATAAATAGAGCATCACGGAAAGTACGGTGGGAATAAACAGAATAGGAATGATACTCGATGTTGTTTTGCGGTATTGATGAAGCGGGTAGGGGGGCGTTGGCAGGCCCCGTATACGCTGCAGCTGTTATTTTACCCGATTCCTTTGACGTTTCTGTACTGGATGATTCAAAAAAACTATCTCCTAAACGCCGTGAAATCGCGCGGGCAGCTATTCTGAGCGGTGCGTTGTATTGGCAGATTGCATCGGTTCCTTCCGAACAAATAGATAAAATCAACATTTTACAAGCGACACTTACCGCAATGAAGGAAGCGTTTGAGGCTCTATTTGCACAGTATGGGCGAAATACTTCAAATACACTTGCCGATAGCGAAAAGGATTTAACGGTTATTGTTGACGGTAATCAACTGCCTGATATCGGCGGCAATTTCACGCTTATTGCGGAACCCAAGGCTGATGGGCGGTATCCGTGTGTGATGGCTGCTTCTATTTTGGCTAAAACCGAGCGGGATCACCGTATGATGGAATATCATAAACAATATCCGCTCTACCGATATGATTTGCATAAAGGCTATGGGACAAAATTGCACCGATCTCTTATCGGGCTCTATGGCGCTTCGCCCATCCAGCGGCAGAGCTTTAAGTTCAAAAACGTTCAGACTAATCCTACAGATAAGTATTCATGAGGCGATAACTTCGCATTTTAAAGTATGATTAAGCTTTCTGCAACTTACATCTAAGTGAACCCTCTAAAAACTGCTTCGTCATCTATGTTAGCGGATACGATAATTCTTATGGAACAAACCGATAGGCGTGCTGTTTTTGGAGGTTTCCTTATTTCTTTTGCTCGGCGGTTGCGCCATCCTTTTTAGCTTCTGTCGGGGGCCTTTGCAAATTTTTTTGGAGCCTGCTTTGCAAGGAAGGAAGTTTCGGCTTTTGATATCGCACAATATAGAATACAAGGTTCAAGTATAATATAAGCAGTATGGTCACGATAATCACTTCGGGAGAAATAACCACATTCTTTATCAGGATAAAAAGTTGTGAGAAGCTCATATTAAAGGCATCGGCAATAGCGCAGATAACTTAAGATATTGATATTTCTATTTCTGCCTCTCAAATTCTGATATTCTACATATCATATTCTGACAGACGGTGCACTCATGATTGTATCCATATTTCGATGAGACCGTGTAAGGACGGTGGGAGAACAACGAAACAAAGGTTCCCTTTCATATATATCATTTAATATGAAGGTTTGTAAGTTGTTATTATATAATGACTTGTTTAAAGAAATTTATTATTGAATTTTGCTGATTATTATCTCCCGGAAGCTATTCGGTTGTAGAAAAATCCTGTATATCTTTTTTTGGCATGTATCTTGCTATGACAAAACTACACATGGGAACCTCTAAAAACTCGGTTTTTAGAGGCCAAAATACCTTGATGCAGAGCGTCAGGGTATATGCTATAGGGAGATTTTGATACCTTTATTACGCTAAAGATGTGTAGGGATATTAAACTCTCCGTACGAAGAAACTTACGCTCACGGAGGAACGTATGCAAGCGGATATTGTTGAAACGATATTGACGGACTTTCTACGGACAGATAAACAAAAAAAAGCCATAGATACGCTGTTTCAATATTTATATTTTAATCTCGGTGAATTTGGGGTTTACTGTGGAAGCGAGGACATGCGCAGTGACTTTTTACTTTGGCTCTATCCAAAACTAGACACCATCATAGGCGATTATAATCCTGATAGATCAATATTTTCTACATACTTGCGGATGTCCCTTACATATAGCTGGAAACTTTTTTTGAGGCGGAATCGAGAACAGGCAACGTATGCTGACGTTGCTCAAGATGATCAGCAGCAGATTGTTAAAATGAAACAAGACGAGCAGGACGGGTTACAAAGCTATGAATTGTATGCAGCAAGTCCACCACCTTCATATACAGTATTACCTGAAAAAGCACAATCCATTCAGAAAACAATTAGATGGGAAATAAAAAGAAAAAACATCTATACGCGTTATTTCCTCGAACTGTTGTGTAAGTCTTGTTTTTATATCAATGAACATTTACTGCAAACGGTTGCAGGGCATTTAGGAATATCGGTACGGAAGGTAAGACTGCTGATTGAGGAAGCAAAGGAGCTGACTGATAAACGGAATGGTGTTTACAACGAGTGGGTGGCTAAGCGGGACTTTTACTATGTACGGTATAAGAGCGCAACGCTTCAGCTTCGTAAAGTGGATGAGGCACATGCTTCCGTCATCAAGCGCTTGAAAAATCGTCAGGCCTACAGTTATGCGCGTTGGCAGGGATATTTGAAGCGGATACAAGAATATACGCGGGGGCCGAGCAATCGAGTATTGGCACAGCAACTGGGCGTTTCTCGTGCAACGGTTAATAGCGATCTTGTCGAGCTTAAAAAAGCGTGTTATGGTAAACCATGCACATATACTTAGCAAGCGGCAATCGGCATAAGCAAGAAGAATTTGCCGCTATTTTAAAAGATTATCACATCAGCCTTCCCGCCGATGCCGGTATCGTCTTTGACCCTGAAGAAACGGGGACAACTTTTTTGGAAAATGCATTATTAAAAGCCCGTGTCTTGTACGAAAGCGTTAAATGCCCGGTGATTGCCGATGATTCGGGGCTATGCATCGATGCGCTTGGCGGTAAGCCCGGCATCTATTCAGCCCGCTACGGCATGAAAGACGGTGTGCAGCTAAAAGCGGAGGAGCGGAATCAACTTGTGCTGCAGCAAATGGAAGGTGTAGAAAACCGCAGTTGCCGGTTTGTCTGCTGCATTGCGGTAATGCTGGATGCTCACCGTTTTTTTACGGTACAAGAAACATGCGAGGGAGTGATTGCCAAATCGGAAAGCGGCCATCATGGCTTCGGCTATGATCCTATTGTGTATCTTCCAAAGATTGGAAAAACAGTTGCAGAATTGACGGCACAAGAAAAAAACGAACTGTCCCATCGCGGAAAAGCCGGTCGGCTTGTCGCTCAACTATTGGCTATGTTTCCGTCCACTGCGTCGGGATGTTGATTTTTGGCAATAGCCATTCCGTTAGCCTTTTGAAAATAGGTAGAGCAGATGCTAGGAGCGTACAAAAAACACCCGCAGGCACGGTAAACAATATACGTCCTTGTACATTGTTTACCTACACGTTTGCAATGCAAACGTGCTACTGCATAGAACCACCGCCGTCCGTGGCGGTTCTGATACGTCGAGGACTGTTTGCAGTAGCGGCATGGACGCCGCTTGTATTAACCAGTAGTGAGTTTCGTCTGTATGCGAAACTCACAGTCAAAACTATACAAGGATGTATAGTTTTGGCGATGCGACAACGCAGATGCTTGCATATTTTTAAAAGGTGGTTCGGTAACGGATGTTACCGAATATTCCAACTCGGTATGATATAATTGCAACACTATGAATCTTTTGATCGTTTCCGGCCCGCCGTCTTCGGGCAAAACAAGCGTTATTTTAAAGACAATTGAGGCACTACGCACGCAAGGACTTCGTGCCGGAGTGGTGAAATTTGACTGCCTCTACACCGACGACGATGTGTTGTACGAAAAGGCCGGTATTCCCGTTCAAAAAGGTATTTCCGGCTCGCTCTGCCCCGATCACTTCTTTGTTTCCAATATCGAAGAGGTGGTACAATGGGGTGTCAAAGAACAATTCGACCTTCTGATAACGGAATCCGCAGGCCTGTGCAACCGCTGTTCTCCGTACATTAAGAATATCCTCGGTATCTGCGTTATCGATAATTTGTCGGGTATCAATACGCCGAAAAAAATCGGTCCGCTCTTAAAAGCGGCGGATATTGTCGTCATCACAAAGGGCGATATCGTGTCGCAAGCCGAACGCGAAGTGTTTTGCGCCCGTGTCAACACCGTTAATCCGCGGGCGGTTATTATGCAGGTAAACGGTCTGACGGGGCAGGGGGCCTTTGAACTGAGCACGTTGCTGTTCAGTCCCGATAAAGATATTTCGACGGTACAGGGAATGGAGCTCCGCTTCCCGATGCCCGCGGCGCTGTGTTCCTATTGCTTGGGTGAAACGCGGGTCGGCGAAAATTTCCAGATGGGCAACATCCGTAAGATGAAGATTGCCGAGTCTCAAACAAATCGTTAAAGGGAACCTCTAAAAAGCCAACCGAGTTTTTAGAGATGCCCAAAATATCTTGCACAAATTTTATGGGGGAACACTATGACCGCAGATACCGATTTTGAAATACACGGCACCGCCGAGAAGCGAACAGAACTTTCAAAAAAAACAATAGAAACACTCCTTGCGGAATATCCTTTTATTGAAGATTTTTTTGCAGAAAACCGATTGACGGAGCTGCACATTCTGGACAATGCGCAGCGCACTTTTGACTCTTTTCTACAAAGCCTTTCCGAAGAGCAGTGTGAAGATTATGCACTTGATAAAGAAGCTTTATCCCACGCGTTCTTTGAATACATCATTCAAATGGAACAGTTTTTAAATGGGGATGATGTTCGAAGTGTGCAGAGTCTTACGATACTGCCCGGCACGAATAAATCCGGCGAGCCGGAAAACTTTGAAGACCTTGTATTGTATCCGTCCCAGATTATTTCGATTGTCGGACCGACCGGTTCCGGTAAGTCGCGGCTGCTTGCCGATATCGAATGGACGGCGCAAAAAGACACGCCTACCGGTCGCGCAATACTTATCAACGGCGAAGTACCCGATAAAGCAATCCGGTTTTCGATTAACAACAAATTGGTTGCGCAGCTTTCTCAGAACATGAATTTTGTAATGGATCTTTCCGTGCGGGAGTTTATCGAACTCCATGCGGAAAGCCGTTTGGTTAAAAATACGGAAGGCGCTGTCCAGCGGATTATCGAAGCGGCAAATAAACTGGCAGGGGAGCAATTCCGGCTGGATACACCGATTACCGCGCTGAGCGGCGGGCAGTCCCGGGCGTTAATGATTGCCGATACCGCCATTTTAAGTTCATCTCCAATCGTTCTGATAGACGAAATTGAAAACGCGGGCATCGACCGGAAAAAGGCTTTGCAGCTTTTGGTATCGAACGATAAAATCGTATTGATGGCTACTCACGATCCGGCGCTTGCGCTCTATGCCGATAAACGTATTGTCATTAAAAACGGCGGTATCCATGCGGTCATCGAAACTTCCGATCACGAGAAAGAACTATTACATGAGCTTGAAGCGATGGATGCAAAGATCCAAACGATGCGGGCTAAGCTGCGTGCGGGTGAGCGGTTGTAGGTAAATTCTAAAAAAATTAGCTTTGTAGATATCCTATGCGGCGGCTTCTCAAGAGCTGCATTTACAAAGGGATGGACTAATCCGACTAGAATCTATATAATTTACACTGCCTATGTAAAATCAGTTATAGAAATAAGTTCCTCTGTAAGGTAAAGAAAACAATAACCTTGCTTTGCTATTTCAGAATTGTCGAATTATGCCGTTCCGGTTTCAGTCGTTGAAACCGATAGAAACCGGCAGCACGGCTCTGTTAGGAGTCGTTATGGGCATCTCTTAAAAGTGAAGTTTTTGAGATGCTTGACAGATATCGGCTCCTGAAGTAGCCGAGCTCAATGTAATAGGAGATGGACGTATGGGGAATAAGCTAAAGAAAAAGCGTTTTTCGTTAAGAAAAAGATTGATGCTGATTTTTGGGCTGTTAATTTTAGGAGGTTCCAGTGTTGAGGTCTTCCTTGCAATTCTCATTGCGCGTAAGGCTGTAACGGAAAAAATTGAAACCCATTTAATAGATAAGGCCGCTGATGTCGCAGAAATTATCGACGGCAGAATACAAGCGACTCTTCAATTTGTTGAGGGAGTTGCCCGTATGCCATCTCTTAGAGATACTTCTTTTTCATATTACCAAAAAGCACAGAGCCTTGTGTATGAAGCGGAGCATAACACAAGGGTTGACTATTTTAGCGTGACTGATTTACAGGGAAATCTTTATAGAGCAAATGATAGGAGACCAATTTATGTCGGCGACGAAGATTGGTTTCTAGCTGCTTCATCGGGAAAAAGTTTTGTCGCGGAACCGCGTATATCCCGCGTCTCAGATATAATGCAGATTGTCTATGCCGTTCCTATTATCGGCGATAACAATGAAGTTGTTGGTGTATTAAGTGCGGCAGTAGGAGCCAATCTTTTATCAGAAATCATTAAAGATATTGTTTTGGGAAAAAGCGGTTATTGCTATATACTCGGTTTAACGGGAAATACCATTGCGGATAAAGACATACGTTTTGTCGAAGATCAATATAATGCCTATGAGGAAGCAAAAACAGATCCGACCCAAGCGCCGCTTGCATCATTTGAACAACAAGCGCTACAGGCGCAAGACCCGGGTATCGGGTATTATGACAGCGATGGTACTTCTGTAATTTCTTCCTATGCTAAGAGTAAGCTGTCCGGCTGGACAGTCATTATGACTGCTCCGTATAGTCAACTTATGAGTTCGGTAAATGACATGAGTTTAGTGATGGATCTTATCTGGTTAGTTATTTTTATTTCCGCACTGGGGGTCGTTTACTTTGTTGCACGTAGTATCGTAAAACCAATCCAAAAACTTGTTGCGGCGCTGAAGGATATTGCGCAGGGTGAAGGCGATTTGACGGTTCGTATGGTTGTAAGCGGTAATGACGAAGTAACGGATTTATCTGAATATTTTAATGAAACAATAGAGAAAATCAGCGTTACAATAAAATCTATCGGCACTAATAGTAATATTATGGAAGAGATCGGTACTGAACTTGCTTCGAATATGTCGGAGACCGCAAGTTCGATTAACGAGATCAGTGCAAACATAGACGGTATTCAACAACAGGTTCTGACTCAAGCTGCGAGTGTTACCGAAACTGCCGCTACGGTAGAAGAGATTATCCGTACCATTAAGCAGTTGAGCAGCAGCATCGAAACGCAGTCTGCAAGCGTTGCGCAGTCTTCATCGTCAGTTGAGCAAATGGTTGCGAATATTACCTCGATCAGTCAGACACTCAATAAGTCAGATACAATCGTGAAAGATCTTGTATCTGCAACGGGAGATGGAAAGGCAACGTTGGTTACATCCAATACAGTAACACAGAAGATAGCGGAAGAATCCGGATCACTTATGGAAGCGTCAAGTGTTATTCAGCACATCGCATCACAAACGAATTTACTTGCAATGAATGCTGCTATTGAAGCCGCCCATGCGGGGGAAGCAGGAAAAGGTTTTGCCGTTGTCGCCGATGAAATCCGCAAATTAGCGGAGGATTCTGCCGTACAGGGGAAAAACATTACGACAACACTTAAAATACTCAGCAGCGAAATAGAAACACTTTCAGTATCTTCTAAAACAGTAGAAGGAAAATTCAATGCTATTTTTACCCTTGCCGCCCAAGTAAAAGAGATGAGCGACCGGCTTACTGAAGCGATGCGCGAGCAGGCAAATGGCAGCAATGAAGTACTGGATGCTATTAAAAACATCAATACGGTAACGACCGAAGTCCAGTTCGGGGCAGAAGAGATGTTGAAAGGCGGAGAAGGTGTTGCGGAAGAAATGCGTAAATTGGATAATCTGACACGTGTTATAACTGACGGTATGAATGAAATGGCCTCAGGCGCAGCACAAATTAATAATGCCGTGCAGGAAGTAAACGAGATTACACAGAAGAATACGCAAAGCATTAAGGTATTGGCGAGTGAGGTCGGAAAGTTCAAAGTCTAGCTTTTCATTTAGTTTACGAATTATGACTTTATGGTATAAGAAGTTTAGTATCTTATTCAAGCACAATTTTCGGAATAGCGACACTGAAATGTCCTTCCGGTTTTGCATTCGTTTTGAGCATCTCGGTGATACAGGATAGCGCTGCGTTGCTGTATTCATAGGCGGCAAGGCCGCAGACGTTATCGGGCAGGCAACCGAGGTCGTAGGGATTGCGTAGGGCAACGGCAATCATCGATTTGTGCAGGCGGGCAAGGGCTTGGATCAATTTGAGCTGTCCCTGTTTGACGTGTCCGTTGTAGCTTGCTGCGGCGATACCGGTAGCCGATTTCGCCTGTGCGACTATGCGTGTTATTTCCGTATCGTCGGGGTCGATCGACGTATCGATACCGACGCCGCCGAATGCGGTTTGCATGGAGCGCGCAAAGCTGATTGAATTATCGACATCGTTTGACACATTGGTAACAATGAACGGCTGCGGGCCGGCAAAAAACGGTTTACTGCCGAGGTTGGGAAATCCACTTTCGGGAAGATGATAGCCCGTCAGCGTTTTGCGTCGGAGACTTGCAATGGTTTTTCGATATTCTTCCATCGTTTTTTCCGGCAGCGGCTGTGCGGGTTTGAATTGCTTTTTTAAACCGATAATCTTTTCGGCTGCCTGTTCGATGGTTGCTGCAGAAATCTGTTTGTCCGCACAGGCGCGCGTTACCGTTTCGATAGCGGCGCAGGCGGTCGGTATGGTGTGGGAGATAAAAATCAGTTCGATACCCGCATTGATTGCCGCCGCAGCGCTTTCCGCGGTGCCGAAGTACGTTTGCATCGCCTTCATCTCCATACAGTCACTGATAACCAACCCGTTAAATCCGAGCTTTTCTTTTAATAAATCTGTTACAATTTTTTTCGAGATGGTTGCAGGGAATTGCTCATCGATGGCGGGAAAGAGAATATGCGAGATGGTAACCGCGGGAAGCAGCCCTGATTTGATGACGTGTGCAAAGGGTGCGATTTCCATCTGTTCCAGTTCCGCTTTCGATTTATGGACAGTCGGTAACGTGAGGTGTGAATCGACTGATGTATCGCCATGCCCGGGAAAATGCTTTGCAGCGCTGAGTACTCCTCCTGCGGTAAGACCCCGTACCATCTGCAGCCCATAGCGGCCGACAAGGGTAGGATCATCTCCGTAGCTGCGTACTCCGATAACCGGATTACGCGGATTGGAATTAACATCCAGCACCGGCGCCAAGTCGAAGTTTACGCCGTGGGCATGGAGAATTTCTCCCGTGATTTTACCGGCGGTGTAGGCGTTCAGTTCATCGCCGGTCGCCGCCAGCGCCATTGCGCCCGGTACGTTATAGTAGTCTTCGGCAAGCCGTGAAACAGCGCCTCCTTCTTGGTCAATCGTGATGAAGGCAGGGTGTCCGGTTTCAGTGGTAATCAAAGTTTGTATATCTGTGCAGAGCGTCTTGAGCTGTGCGAGGCTTGTAATATTATGCTTAAAGAGGATGACATTACCAACCTTGTATTTTTTTACCAATGCGATAAAGTCTTCCGGCATCTCCGTTCCCGGAAAACCGCAGGCAAACATCTGTCCGATATATTCGGTCAACATTGTGCTGTTCATAGCTGTTCCCTCCTACGAGTAGATAAAAAACGGCCTGATATGCCGGTGAAAAGCTCCCGCTTCTTTTTCAAATATGCTGCACACTTCGGCTGCGGAAGAGGCTGTCCGCAATAGGCTGTCTCCACCGAGCCGGTCTATCGACACTGAAACGTTCCCCTCCACAGGGGGCAAAAACCTGAAATCATCGGGGTAGGTGGTCTTAACGGCAAACAGGAGTGTTATGCCCGTTTTAACCGGCTCGAAGGCTTTGCGGTCGGTAATAAGGAGCTGTACGCCGTAGCATGGCAAACCTGCATACTTTGATGCGAAAGGGGTAAAACGGGCAGGTAAAAAATGCACACCGCGCAGCCCTGCGGTATTCATCGTATCGGCAAGTTTTTCCGCTTCTATGTACGGAGCGCCGATAAGGGCAAACGGATTCGCCGTACCTCTGCCTTCGGATACATTGGTTCCTTCAAATAGCGCGGTACCCGGATAGGCAAGCGTATTGTCAAAGTGCGGCAGGTTGGGGGAGGGGGGAATCCACACGCGGCCGGTTTCGGTAAAAAGCATATCGCGGTGCCAGTGTTCCATCGGTACAATGTGCAGCGGGCAGCACAGCTGTTCTTCCGTATGTACCATTCGTGCAAGTTCGGCGGCGGTTAAACCGTAGCGGATGCAAAGCGGGTACATGCCGATAAAACTTTCAAAACTTTTTTTAACGATGTTACCTTCTACTTTAACGCCGCCGAGTGGGTTAGGTCGATCGAGAACGATAACGGCTTTGCCGTGCATCGAAGCAGCTCGCATAGCAAGTATCAATGTAGAAATGTAGGTATAAAATCGGGCGCCGACATCCTGAATGTCGTACACTAAGGTATCGATATCGGTCAGCGTGTCAGGTTTGAAATCTTGCCCGTCTTGCCGGTAGAGACTGTAGAGCGGCATACCGGCAATCGATTTGTTTTCACTATCCCACACTGTGCCGGCGTTCTCACAGCCATAAAGCCCGTGTTCCGGCGCGAAGAGGGCGCGTACTGTGTACCGTTCGGCAAGTATTTTCCATGAAGGGGTAAAATCTTTAGAAAGACCGGACAGCGAAGTGATAACACCGAGCTTTTTCCCTTTAAAGAGGAAATCGAAGTTATGTATCCGGTCTATTCCATTTAGAACCATAGTAAAACTGGTATAACTTACTGTTTTGCCTTAGTGCCGAGCTTTTCTGCAGCACGGGCATAGTCGATTTTTGCCAGCTTATAGTAGTCGGGCGGTAAATGTATCGCCATCGGTCCTTCATATTGTGCGATAATCTTTTCGAGCATAGCGTGAGCATCTTTCCACTGATGTCGTTTGATGTGCAAGTGTGCGATTTCGTATTGAGCGGCTATGCACGCGCTGTCATCATCGGCAAAGCGTTTTAGGATAGTCTCATAATAGACACGTGCAGCGCGATAGTTACCGGAATCGAAGGCTTCTTGCGCTTTTTGTGTTAAATCTGCTGCTGTTGCTTCTTCCGGTATTTCTGATTCCTTAGGAACAGTCATACACGCAAAAAGACTGAATACCATAATCATGCATCCAAGAGATGCAATACTTTTTATTTTCATATATCAACTCCTGTTAGTCGCGCAGAATAGTAATTTCGACGCGGCGGTTTTTTGCTCTGTTTTCAGCGGTGTCGTTTGGTGCAATGGGACGTGTTGCTCCGTATCCGGCGGTTTGCATTCTATTTGCCTCAATGCCGCGTTTTGCAAGCTCTTCAGCAATTTTATCAGCTCGTTGCAAAGATAGGATGCGTTGCCCTTCAGGGCGATTAAGGTCAGCAGTATGCCCTTCAATTAAGAAGTGTGTGTTTGGTCCGACTTTTTTCAACGCTTCTGCAATTATATTAAGGCGATCTGTTTCGTCCGGAAGAATTTCTGCCGAATCTGCTACGAATAGTATCTCATCGTGCATAGTAATTTTGATAACATTTTCAGGTGCTTTGACGCTGATACTTTCCGGTTCGCGGTCTAAGAAGAATTTTTCTATATCATGATACATAAAATAGAACTGTTCATCCACAAGCGGATATGTCGGAGAGACCTGCAAGGTATCTTTATCGCATACAATAACGATCTTCCCTTGGCGGAGCAGTTCGATATTTTCTTTTTTTGCAAGGATCCGTTCTGCATCTTCATTGCTGATAATCGGATCGGTACGGTTATCGCCGAATACACCGCGTGCAATAATCCTTAATGGCTCCGTACCTATTCTATCTCGATATTCGCTTTCATCAAGCGTCCCTGTATACAAAACAATGCTGTGCTTTTTTGCCTGATCGGGGTCTACGATGTTTTTCTCATAAATCAGGTTCATGTTTTTATTCCATATTTTGGGGAATAAACAAGGATTGAGTTGTTCGCTGGAATACTCACCGTGTACGGGCAGTTGTCCACGAGCGTCGATTAAAATACCGGTATATACCTTACTCGCCGTACCGAAGGGAAAAAATGAAGGGGTATACGGCGCATTGTGTTTTACAAAAAGATTGGCAAGTTCCTGCAAAGGATTTTGATGATAGATAATAGCCGTCTGTAATTCTTGCGAGAGAATAGGTGCCGTACTTTTTCCGTTATTAATGACGGTATTGATGTCGGTGAAGGAAATTTTTTCTTCCGCCAGATAGTTACCGATCCTGTGGGAAGAATCCACCAATATGGAAAGGTAAGCATTCTTTAAGAGCGAAGAACGGTTTTGTTGGATAAGCCGTATTGCCGCATTTCTATCGGTCGGCAGGTACAGTCCGCTTTTATTTAAATCTATTGTAATCTTTGAATCTACTTGAGCGGTTTCCCAGTTTTGTACTGTTTGGGATTCCATCCCTGATGGATAGCCGTAGCAGAATGCCAAAGCACATAGAACGAAAACGGTAAGGGAGACTGAATGTTTCATAGATATGTCCTCGTCATAGTATCGGCACTTTTAGGGTATTCCCTAACTTGAGGACACTATTTACCGACAGATTATTTTTCTGGGCTAGAAGTTCGACTGAAACCGAATATTTCAGCGCGAGTGACCACAGTGTGTCGCCCTGTCGGATGGTGTGCGTACCGTCGAAATTTCCCGCCTGTACGATGTTCTTGCCCGAATATGTTCCAACCGACTTTAATGCGGGAATAAGGATAGTCTTTCCTATTTTCAGTGTTTCGGGTTTAAGGCCTGTGTTGTAGTTTAAAATACTTTGGATGCTCACCCCGTAGTGGTTTGCGAGGGCATAGAGCGTGTCGCCTGATTTAATGCGGTATTGATAGTATTTTATCAGCAGTTTATCGGATTGATTGAGTACTGTTTGTGCAGCCTCCGTGTATGCCGACGGAAGACGGAGCTGATATTTGATACTCGGCGGGGTGATAAAGTAACGGAGTGAAGGATTAAGTTTCCTAATAGTTTCGGAGTCAAGGCCGAGTTCCTCTGCGAGTAACCGCACATCGATTGCCCGTTTGATTTCTATCGTGGAAGTAGGCGGGTGGTCTTCGGTATTTCCCCAATCGATGTTCAGTTCTTCACTGCGAGAAAGTATTTCTGCAATGGCGAGAAATTTCGGTACATAATAGAGCGTTTCTTTTTTTAAATAACCGTGCTCTGCAAGGTACCAGTAGTCCGCCTTACCCGCCTTTTTGATAGCTGTGCGTATCGTTCCCGCTCCGCTGTTATAGGCGGCAAGTGCAAGTGGCCAGTCGTTGAATTGGCTGTAGTTCCACTTGAGCTTTTTTACCGCAGCGATGCTCGCTTTCCACGGATCGCGCCGTTCATCAACCCAATCGTCAATATGAATGTTGTATCCGCCGATACTGTTCTTCATAAACTGCCAAATCCCGACGGCACCCGATTTCGACGTAGCTGTTTCAAAAAAACCCGATTCTATGACGGGGAGAAACAGTAGTTCGGCAGGCATATTTTCGGTTTCTAACAGCTCGATAATGAAATCCCGGTACGGAGCGGAACGCTTCATTATTTTTGAAAGGTAGTTATAGCCATCGGTACTCATATACTGCTTACGAAATTTTTCGATTAATGGATGATCGTGAGGAATGAGGGTACTGTGTAAAAATGTGTTGCTTTGAAAGTTTTTGAGAAGTTGTTTATTTACATATAACTCTGTGTCCGAAACAGGCGGTTTTGATTGGATATTTGCATAGATAGGGTGAATATACAGCGCCCCTGCTATGATGCCGACGCAGAAGTACTTTATCTGTGGTTTTTTATCGGTAAAATGTATGCTCAAACTTTTTCTCCATAATAAATACCTGCCCATTCCCAGCGGCCATGAATTGTCGGATCGGCAGGGAAATTGATTTTCCTAAAGTAGAGATACCATGTACGGACGTATTGGTTCCAACCGGAAGTCCTTAAATAAGCTTCGTAAGGCGTGGAGGACGGATCCAACTCGGAGGCAATACTGATAGCGCTGCCGTACATAAAGTCCTTTAGATTCGTATCAGGCTGCTGCTGCGTATCGGATAACTCCTGTTTCCACGACATTGCGAAGAAGTTCACCTTTGAGCGACACCGTTCCAATGTCGCATAATCTCGTGAGCGGATCGCGGTCTTGATGGTCTTTACGAGATCGTCAAGTGTATTGAACGTCCAGCTTTTTGTCGACGTACTGTAATCGACAATTTTACGCGCATAGCCGTAGCTGTCGGGAATTCCCGGAATAATAACATCAAACCGGTGCAGATTTAAAAATTGCGTATAAGCTTGGATTGCAAGCCGCCATTCCCCTTGTTTTTCATAAGCCTGCGCGAGCATAAAATATGCTTGTGCAGGATCAAACTCATTATAAAAATCGGTTAAAAGCCGCGAATAATAAACAATCGATTTTCTGGCAGTACCGACGAGCTCGATTAGATTTTTCAAACAAAGTAGGTGGATTGATTGTCCGTTTACAACCATATCGGAATAATTTTGAACGATGTATTCAAAATAATATGCAGCAATGGTATCTTCTTGGAATTCTCGATATGCTGCCGCGAGCCGTAAAAGAAAGTAGGCATTATACGGATTGTCCGGTTCTTCGTCAATAACGGATTGCAGGAATACTGTCAGTGATTTTATTTTATGTTCAGTTTGCAAATGAGAGGCAATCTTATCGATGAGGGCGAACCGTATTTGAGGCTTCTGTTCTTTTTCCAATAATTCTACCAAGGTTTTCTGTTCTTTGCGATGTTCACGTAAACCGGTATACAGATAATCGAATCGGTTGTGAGAACAAGAACACAATAGAGCACAGATGTACAATATAAAACAACCGAACAGAGACTTTTTAAACCGTACCACGGGAGGCATACTATCACAGTCAGTGTATATTGACAAGACTCCGCTTGCCTTGACAGTCCGTTTTTTATTTACTACCATTATATCACTACTATGCAATCGGATGCTTTCAGATTTCAGGCACAAGAAGATTTTTCCAGAGCACGCAATAAAGCATGGATCAATGAGATGCAGAATATTATGCATCCCGATAAAAAACGGCTCCTTTCCTTAAACGACGTAAAAAAAATTTTAAAACCTAAGAATGAGGTATACATCGGGCTCAAAACTGTTCCGATTAAAAAAATAGTCGGCAGCGAGGGACGTTATAACGATTTTGACAATCATTTTTTACCCCGTTCAAACGAATTGAAGCAGCGGTGGGTGAATATCGATCAGGCTCATTTATCCGACATTGTTTTGCCGCCCATTCAGCTGTACGAACTTGGCGGGTTGTACTTTGTGCGCGACGGGAATCACCGTGTGTCGGTGGCGAAGACGCAGGGCGTTGAGTTTATCGATGCCGAAGTGATCTCGCTGCAAAGCGAGGTGCAGCTGCCGCCGGATGTCAGGCTGGACACGCTGCTCGATGCGGTTATCCGTTACGAGAAACGGGTGTTTTACAACGAAACACATTTCGGCGATCTAACCGATTATTGGGATTTGGACTTTACCGCAACCGGCCGCTACGATGTTATCTATAATCATATCCTTGTACATAAGTATTATATGAACGAGCAGCAGCATACCGAAATCGACTTTAACGATGCGCTGGTTGCTTGGTATAAAACGGTGTATCTTCCGGTTATCGCTGTGATAGACAAATATAAGCTTCTTTCCGATTTTAAAGACCGGACGAAGAGCGATATTTATGTCTGGATTGTCAAGCATTGGGATAGTCTCAAGCAAAAAAACGGTAACGATTTCAGTCTTGATGAAGCTGCGCTGGATTTTGTTGCATTAGAGAAAACGGCCAAGTTTCAAGAGCCTTCGGTGTTTTCAAAGTTTAAAGCAAAAGTTTTGAAGCTTTTAAAAAAATAGCAACGGTGGGGTAATCGCCGCGTTAGTTGCGGTTTTCTGTAAAGGCAGGGGGGCAGATTGATGATAAAAGACGGATTGATGCGGTATGTGCAGTTGTTCACGGCTTTTTTTAAGATAGGGCTTTTTACCTTCGGAGGCGGCATGAGTATGCTGCCGATGTTGCAAAGAGAATTGGTAGAATCGAAGCAGTGGCTGACTGAGGAAGAAATTCTGAATTACTTTGCGATAGGGCAGTGTACGCCGGGAATCATTGCGGTGAATGTTGCGACGTTCTGCGGGTATAAACGTGCCGGTCTTTCGGGGGCGATTGTGAGTACAATAGGGATTGTGTGTCCTTCGTGGATTGTTATTACGCTGATAGCCGGTTCCATCTCCCGCTTTTCCGATATTGTATGGATACAGCGTGCAATGAAAGGTGTCTATGTCGCTGTTGCTGCCTTGCTTGCCCGTGCGGTTTTTACTTTCGGCAAAAAGATTATTACGGACTTTGTTACCGCGGGGATTGCCGTCGGTGCCTTTCTCGCGATGTCCGTGTGGAATATTTCCGGTATCTTGATAGTGCTTGCCGCGGGTATTATCGGGTTTTGTGCACAGATTATCCGAAACGGCAAAAGAGCTTCCGGTCGCCGTAAGGAGGATAAAGAATGAGTTTGCTCGGTTTATTTTTCCTTTTTATGTATATCGGCCTTTCTACTATCGGCGGCGGACTGGTTGCCGTCAGTTTGATGCAGCAGGAGTTGGTAGCCCGCTCAATTATCAGTTCGGAACAGTTTATTGCAATGATAGCCGTTTCGGAATCGACGCCGGGTCCGATCGGTATCAACATGGCGACCTATATCGGGTACGAGCTGTATGGTATTTGGGGCGGCCTTGTGTTGACAACAGGGATTGTGCTGCCGTCGCTGATTGTTATTGTGTTAATTGCCCGCTTTGCCCAATCGTTTCAAAATGCGGCGCCGGTTAAGAACACCATGTATGGGCTGCGGGCGGGAGCTGCGGGGATGATTGCCGCTGCGGCATGGAATGTACTTGCCGTTGCAGTATTTACATTGCCTGCCTTTCACGCTTTGCGACAATGGACGGAATTGGTTGACTGGAAAGCTGCAGCCGTCTTTTGCCTTTTCTTACTTGTGCAAATACTGTTTAAGCGGCTGCATCCTATCTTTTTAATTCTTGCCGGCGCTGCGGTCGGCCTTGTGTTGTTTTAAAAAACGTATCGGCGCTTATTTTACGGTGCCGATAATTTCGGACATTGCGCCGAGGTCGGCTGTTTCAAATCGGTCTTCGGGCGGGTAAAGGGCGCCGCCGTAGTAGATGGCGGGGTTCTTTGCCGTCGAAGGTTCGGCTACGGCTTTTAACGCTGCAAAGTGGATCTGATTGACGCCGGTACCTTTTACGAGTTTCGCCGCATTTTTCTTTGTAATGCCTCCGCCGGGTAGAATTTCTATGCGGCCTTTTGCGTGCTTAACCATCGCGGCGATCAGCTCCATGCCTTCGTAGGCGGTCGGTTCCTGTCCGCTGGTGAGTACACGGGTAAAGCCGAGATCAATCAAAATATCGAGCGTTTTAAGGGGATCGGGTACGACATCGATGGCGCGGTGGAATACCTTTTCTTTATCGCCTGCAATTTTGATGAGCGCTTCGCACCGCTTTTCGTCTATCGTTCCATTCTTTTTTAAAAAGCCGAATACGATACCGTCCGCTCCGTTGTCAATAAACAGTTTTGCATCTTCTTTCATTGTCTTAAATTCGGATGCGGTGTACAAAAAACCTGCAGCGCGGGGGCGAACCATCGTCATCACTTTGAGGTTGGTCTCTTTTTTAACGAGGAGAAGGGTGCCGAGCGAGGGGGTTAGCCCTCCCAAAAACAATGAAGAATTCAATTCAATTCTTGCGGCGCCGGCTTTTTCGGCTGCAATTGCATCATCGAGCGAGCCTGCGCAAATTTCAATGGTAATAGTGCTTTTCATTCCATAATTATAGGATACCCCTTATGAAAGGTCAACGATGTATTTCGCACAGTAAAGCAGGAAATCGCTTAAAATATTTATAATACGGAATCCCTGTGTATTTCTCCGGTCTTTCCTAAAAAATATATTTTTTCGTTGTAAAAACATCGGATATTGATTATGATAGCAAAACCGTTAAGTGGGAACTTCTAAAAACTTCAGGTTTTAGAGGTGCCCAAGAATACAATAGAAGGAAAACCGGTATGAAACAATTCATAAGCCTTATCCGATCGATCGTATCCGATATGAGACTTCTGGGAAAGCCGTTTATCAACTATACTCTTGCCTATATAGGTTTGGCAGTTGTTTCAAATGCGCTGTCTCTGTTTAACAGTTCAAATCAGGCTGTAAACTCTCTTATAACTCTTTTCATTCTTGCCGTAGCTGTTTTGCAAACAGCCGCTATTGTCTATTTTCAACGCGCATATATAAAACAACAGATAGGGAATGTCGTTTTTAATTCGATTTTCGCCGTAATTTTACACCTCTATGTTATTTATTTTATTCAGTTGATTATTATTGCAGTACCGGTTATCCTCGTTATGCTGATATTCTATTCGCCGCAGTCGTACGGATCTGCATTCTTCTCCGTTATGGATTGGATAGGTAAAGGGTTGGTTTTTATTCTTCTTTTATACTGGTTCAGCCGATTGGTGTTTGTACCGACCATCTTGGTGTATAAAAAAGAAAGTATGAAGATGAAGCATATTATCGCCGAAAGTAAAGCTATTTTCAAAAAAAATTTTTTTGTTGTCCTGCCGTTTTTCTTTATACTGTATGCAACGGCTTTTTATGCCGGTTTTACTCTTATGGACAATCCGCAGTCTTCGCCGTCATTAGTGCGTGTTATCGTTTTAACCTTCAATGCGTATATTTCTTCAATTTTGTATTGTAAACTGGTCATTAACTATCAGCTGCAAATGGCAAGCAGGTATTTGCCCCAGACAACCGGTACGCAGGAGTAAACATGGAAACGGAAAAACAACGGGCACAGATTTTAAACGATAATCTCTGGAAGATTTTAATAGATTTTTCATGGCCGGCGGTTATTGCCATGTTCCTGCTTGGAGCGAACAATGTGCTTGACGGAATATTTGTCGGGCGCTTTGCTGAAGAAGGCTCGCTTGCAGGTATTTCCATTGCGCTGCCACCGGTAATTGCGCTTACCGGCTTCGGGCTCCTGATCGGAACGGGAGCGGGTTCCCTATTAAGTATTGCGATCGGCGCGGAAGATACCGATATTCGGCGGCGGTTATTAGGGAATGCGAATGCGCTGGTGCTTATCGCTTCGGCAGCGGTAATGCTGTTGGGATTTCGTTTTTCTCAGCCGCTGCTTTTTGCGATGGGCGGCAGGGGAAATGAACTTGTGCTCGGTGATGTGTATTACCGAACCCTTTTATGGGGTGCACTTCCTTGGATATATGCTGTTGCGCTCAATACGCTGATTCGCGCTGAAGGCAAAATGAAAACCGCTGCCGTCATTATGGCGATAGGTTTGGCGGTAAATGGACTTTCAAACTATGTGTTGATGGTTTTGCTTAAGCAGGGCATTAAGGGGGCTGCAATCGGTACGAACATCGGTATGATCGTGCAGGCGTTGATCTGTATGCTGTATGTTATTCATTCCCCATTGGTGCAGCGAGATGCGGATTCCGCGGGCGACAGGATATCTGTTTCTTTGTTGCAGCGAGCATGCGCAATCAGGTTGGACAAAGATATTGTCAGTACGATTATTCGAATGGGGTTATCTTCTTTTATTATGCAAATTATGATGGTGCTGCAAAGTATGTTGGTATTGAACGTTATTGCCCGCTATGGCTCTGCTCACGATATTGGTTTTTACGGTGTAGTTACCCGCCTGTTCAGTTTTGTCATACAACCTCTTGCAGGACTCATGATTGCGATGCCTCCTATCATCGGTATTAATTTCGGAGCAGGACGATCTGAGCGGGTTATTGCAGTATTTAAATGTTTTTTAATGGCTGCTTTTATTCTCGTACTTCCCTTTTGGATTTTTGCACTTACCATGCCCGAAGTAGCTGCCGGTGTTATGATGAACCGTGCCCTGATTACTACAGAGAATAGCATACAAATTAGGATCTTTATGGCACTGCTGCCTGTGATGCCGCTTACTTTTTTAACACTGAGTTTTTTCCCCGCAATCAACAAAGGCCTTAGTAGCTCTGTAATTGCTCTTATGCAGCAGGTCGTACTGTATGTTCCCGTTATGCTGCTTTTGCCTCGTTTCACCGGCGTCCGCGGTGTGTACTATGGTACGTTGTTTATCGAACTGGTAACGGCAATTCCGATCCTCATTTTAATTAAACGTGAATTCCGACTGTTAAGAACGGGTGCAACTCGCTGGGTAAAATGATGAAGTCCGGTACGGCTTTTGGGAGAAAGGGTATTAAAGCCGACTGCAACCACCTTATAGAACACACAGTGCGAAACGTTGAGCACTGTGCCCCGACGCTTGCGTCGGGGTTGTTGATTCGTTTCAGCTATTTATTCATTGGTTTTTATATTTTGCAGATGATCAGTGTGTGTAATCAGTGCATTGAGCGTACCGATTGATTCGCTCGTTTCGGCTTCTACTCCGCGTGTTGTCTCAACTGCATCATTTAAACTTTTGATATTTGTGAACATAGCCGCTATTTCCGTATGTACTTTTTCGGTTGCTTGCAATAAGCTGGTAAAACTTTCATTGATTTTGTTTCTTAGTTCAGATACCTCGGTTTGTTCCTCTTGAACATCAACGGATTGATCAGCCAGCGATTGCATAGCGCTGTTCATTTTTTCTGCCTGTATATCGACGTCTTTTAAAAATGATGAAATATCTCCTAATATCGTCTGGAAGTTATTGACCTGTGTATTGATATTGTCAAAGCTTTTTCGCAACACATCCGAAGCTTCTGCAGAGTCTTTAATGCTTTTATTGATATGCTTTAAAATCTTACCGGTATTATCAGCTTCATACGCAGAGTTTTCTGCAAGTTTTCGTATCTCATCGGCAACGACGGCAAATCCTTTTCCCGCTTCTCCGGCATGGGCAGATTCTATTGCCGCATTCATAGCCAATAAATTCGTTTGCTCTGCGATAGCGGTAATAATTTGGTTTGTTTCCAGCAGGCTTTCCGAACTTTCGTAAATCGCATTGATAATATCCGTAACCGTTATTAAATGATGTTTACCGGCATCACTT
Organism: Treponema sp. OMZ 803; assembly: GCF_024181165.1. NCBI lineage: Bacteria > Pseudomonadati > Spirochaetota > Spirochaetia > Treponematales > Treponemataceae > Treponema > Treponema sp. OMZ 803. The sequence goes on from NZ_CP051195.1 coordinate 1,269,313, forward strand.
GCTTCACGGATGTAAGAAAAGTTATGATTTATTTCGTTGAACTTTTCCGTTAGTCCGTTAGTAGCATTATTCAACTGTTTAATTTGTGTTACCGTTTCTTCCGCCGCATCGGATTGCCGTTCAATTCCTTGGCGCATCGTATTCAAGAAAGCGTTAAAGCTGTCGGTTGCATTTTGCGTACTGCGGAGCTGATTGCTTTGTTCGGACATTTCAGATTTTAAGGTTTGCACTTGAACCGATAATGCCTGCATTGCCTGTTCTGCTCCGTCCATGTTTTGTGACAGAACCGTTTCTTGTTGTTGTAGTTTATCGCTGGTGTGTCTTATTTCATTAAATAAAAGTGTTTTCTGTTTATCCGAATCCGACAGTTGTATTTTTATCTCCTCGCTTTGACGATTGTAAATATGTGTTTTCCATGCAAAACCGAATGCCTGCGCTAATAAAAATGCGGAAAAACCGAAAGGCAGAAGGTTGCCTGTAGAAATAATCAGCATACTATAAAGTAAATCATTGACAGTAAATAATATTAACGCAACGATACCGACGATAATAAATATCGCCCCTTCCCGTTTACGCATAAGCAGCTTGATGATCAAATAAATGACATACACGATAATCATGACAATCACGAATTGGTGAACTTGTATGAGTTTTCCGTATATATAAGACGGTGTTACACAAATAAAGGCGGTGTATGTCAACGCTTCGATCATAATGATACGGTTAATAATTTTATGAGTATCTTTAGGATAGAGCGTAGCAAAATAACCGACTACGGAAAAACCGAGCAGGGCAAAGGTAAGGTAGTCGATTTTAGTATCAATACTCCACGGTAAAGAAGAAAAAAGGATTCTAAAGACCGGACCCTTTACCATGTTGCGGAGAACAACAAGGATGCTGAAGAATACGAACCATAGGATACTTTTATTATCCGGTTGAAATAGATAGAGCGCAAGGTGATACAGAATAATTGCTGCACCAAAACCGAAAACAAAAATCTCAATAAAGAGAAATGCAAAATTGGCGCTGTCGGCTTTTGCCTTTGTCGAAAATCTAATGGTTTGGTAAATACCGCCGCGCGAATGAAAAAAGTTTGAAACTTGAATGGCAAGGAATACTTCAGTGATGTCTTTTGGAATATAATAGAGAATATCTGCTTCGCCGCGGATCGATGCTTCTCGTGAAGCTCCAACTCGTCCTGAATGGTCTTGTAATTCTCCATTCACATAGAGACTCCATGCTGAAACCGGAGAAGGAATTTGTATTGCCAATTCTGGGTGTCGTTCCGGTAATAAAATCTGCAGCGTATAGGTACCGTATCCGAAAGCGGACATCTTTGTTCCGTCGGATAAAACGGTTGCGCTCCATTCTTTAGGACATTCGATAAATACTGCAGGGTTACGCACATCTTCCGGTGAAGAAAGTAGCTGACGATTATAGAATCCCATCTTACCGCTTATCGCAATAGTTTTAGCGCTGTTGAAGTTATTCCCGCGGAGATCGAGTACCCCGTTCTGAATGGTTTGGGAAAACACGGGGGCAAAGCATATACTCAAGATTAAAAACGCTGTAAGTCTTTTTATATGTTTCATTGTCTCTCTCCTTTTAAATTTACCGAGGCTGCATAGAGTGAGCAGCCTTGGTAATCCTTTGTTTCTATTCTTTGATACGGGCAGCAAGCGCTTGGGCGGTAAATCCGAGATGCTCTGCAACTTTTTTTGCGGGTCCCGATTCGCCGAAACGTTCTATCGAGAAAATATCTTTTTCCGGTGACTGTACCCAACCTGCCCAGCCCTGTTTAACTCCGGCTTCTGCAACCATTACACGGGTGGTGCTGCTTCCCACCAACTGCTCTTTATATGAAGATGTTTGCGCTTCCAGAAGTTCTTTTGACGGAACGGAAACCACCCGTACTTTTTTCGGGGCTGCAAGCTGAGCAGCTTCGCAGGCGAGGCTAACCTCGGAACCGGTTGCAAGTATCGTTACATCGGGCGTACCGATCGTGTCTTTTACGATATAGCTGCCGGCGGCTCTCATCAGAGCTTTCCACTGAGGTTCGGCTTTTTCCTGTATGGGCAAATTCTGGCGGCTCAGTATTAAACAGACCGGCCGGTCTTTCTGCTCAAGCGCAATTCTCCATGCGACGGCGGTTTCTTCCGCATCGGCAGGGCGGAGTACCAACAGATTAGGAATGGCGCGGAGGCTTGCGAGTGTTTCCACCGGTTGATGGGTCGGGCCGTCTTCGCCGACAAAGATGGAGTCGTGGGTCAATACAAAAATAGAAGGGATGCGCATCAGAGCCGCGAGCCGGAGCGCCGGACGCAGATAGTCGGAGAACACGGCAAAGGTTGCGCAGAAGGCGCGGAAGCCGCCGTGCAGCTGAATACCGTTGGTAATCGTTGCCATCGCGAATTCTCTGATACCGAAGTGGATGTATCGTCCCTGCGGCGTTGCTGCGGTAAAGGATTGGGCATCCTGCAAGGCAACCGCATTCGGCCCCTGCAAGTCCGCCGAACCGCCGACGAGATTCGGGAATGCCTTTGCAAAAGCGTTCAGTGCGGTTTTAGAAGCCGCCCGCGTCGCAATCATTTCATCTTTTTTAAAGACAGGATCGGTAACACCGTCGAGTACGGCTTGATCGATGCCGCCTTGTACAAAGCTGCGATCCCATTCTTTGCGCTGTTCGGGATAGGCGGCGCTCCATGCGGCAAAGCGGCTATTCCAGTCCGCTTCCGCTTGAGCAAACTCCTTTTGCCGCTCTTCAAAATAACGGTAGGCTTCGGGGGCAACAAAGAACTGCTTTGCAGGATCAAGCCCCAACGTCTTCTTTGCCTGCGCCAGCTTCTCTTGACCGAGCGGCGCTCCGTGTGCGGCGGCGGTTCCCTCAACGGCGGGTGCTCCCTTTCCGATCACCGAATCGAGTATGATAAGCGAGGGGCGAGGATCTTTTTTTGCCTCCGCAGTGAGCTTTTCTATATCGCTGTAGGAATACATCGAACCGTGCAGCACCTGCCAACCGTAAGCCTCGTACCGCTTTGTAACATCTTCGGTAAAGGCGATATCGGTGGAGCCGTCTATCGTAATATTGTTTTTATCATAGTATACAATGAGCTTACCGAGTTTCAGCGTACCGGCAAGGCTCGATGCTTCGGAAGAAACGCCTTCCATTAAACAACCTTCTCCCACCAGCGCGTAGGTATAGTGATCGACAATGCGATACTCTTCGGTGTTGAACCGCGCTGCCAGCATCGCTTCGGCAATCGCCATCCCGACTGCGGTAGAAATGCCCTGACCGAGCGGCCCGGTGGTGGCTTCGACGCCGGGGGTGAGGCCGTATTCGGGATGTCCGGCGCAACGGGAACCGATCTGCCGGAACGAGCGGATATCGTCAAGCGAAAGATCGTAACCGGCAAGATGCAGCGCGGCATACAGGAGCATAGACCCGTGCCCCGCCGACAAGATGAACCGGTCGCGGTCTACCCATTGGGGATTTTTCGGATTATGCCGTAAAATTTTTGCGTACAGCACCGCTGCGAGTTCGGCGGCTCCGAGCGGAAGCCCGGGATGGCCGGAATTAGCTTTTTCGATTGCATCGATTGAAAGGCTCCGTATCGAAAGCGCTACGGCGTCAAGTTCTTTATTCATAGTTCCTCCAATATGTTACGGCTGCGGAATAAGTTCGAGCAGCTCGGCGATAATTTCATCTGCACTGATATTTTCCGCGCTCGCTTCATACGAAAGTTTTAAGCGGTGGCGCAGAATAGGGTAGGCAAGGGCTTTTATGTCTTCGGGAAGAACGTAGTCGCGTCCGTTTAAAAATGCCCGTATCTTTGAGCACCGGTAGAGGGCGATGCTCGCGCGGGGAGAGGCTCCGACGGTGATATAGCTAAGATAACTGCCGCGGGGCAGTTCTTCGCGTTTTTCGATAATGGGACGGGTCGCCGTAACCAGCGAGATAATATATTCGTGTAAACCTTCGGTACAGCGGACGGCTTCGGCGCTTTTGCGGATGGTATGGAGCATATCGACGGAAAGAATCGATTCGGTTTCGGATGCTTGCGTTTTTTTTACCGAAGCGGTGATGTTCTCGCTTTTCAGCATGATGACGAGTTCATCGGCCGGTTTAGGGTAGGGGACAAAAAGTTTAAACAGGAAGCGGTCGAGCTCCGCTTCGGGAAGGGGGTAGGTGCCTTCCTGTTCAATCGGATTCTGGGTTGCAAGTACGAAAAACGGTGTGGGGAGCGGATAGCTCGTTTCGCCGATGGTAACCTGTCCTTCCGCCATCGCTTCGAGCAATGCGGATTGAACCTTTGCGGGAGCGCGGTTTATTTCGTCAGCCAGCACTACGTGCGCAAAAAGCGGCCCCTTTCGTACCGCAAAGCGATGCGCGGTAGAATCAAAGATGAGCGTTCCGGTAAGATCGGCAGGCAGCAAGTCGGGCGTGAACTGGATGCGTTTGAAACTTAATTGAGAAAGTTCCGCAAAAGTCCGTACCGTTAAAGTTTTGGCAAGACCGGGCGCCCCCTCCAATAACACGTGTCCGCCTGCAATATAAGCGACGAGAATGTCATCAATCAGCTGCTCCTGCCCAATGACGGATACGGCCATTTGTTGTTTAAATGCAGCAACTCGCTGCAGCACTTCGGTTGGTAAGCTCTCCATAATAACGAAAGTGTACGCATATTTTTCATTCTATGCAAGATAAAGTAATTCTGTAACTTCTTATAATCTTATTCCTTGTATGTAGGCTGCATTTTACTTTTAATCATATTGATAGTGTTAAAAAGATCGATTTTAAAGGAGCCGCGTGTGAAAAGATTTTTTTCCCTTGTTTTTATTCTTGCCGGTGTGTTTATAATTAGCGGGTGTCCTCACTCTCCGAGAATATATAGTGTAACCTTTGATACGCGTGGACTTACCACCCCACCGGCTCCGGTAACTGTTATTAAAAATCATACTATTTCTGCAACTGATATACCGAATCCTACGCATCCGACATGGAATTTTTCCGGCTGGTATAAAGATAAAAATTGCAATGCTCAATGGAATACGGCCTCCGATATCGCTATGGGGAATATGACGCTGTACGCAAAATGGACTCCTAAAACTTTTTTAGAAAAGGAGTTATGGGAAAGTAAGAAAACTGAAGGAGCGACAAACTATTTTCGAATTCCGGCATTGGCACAGACAAAAGACGGGACGCTGATTGCCGTTACGGATTTACGGTACAATCATACTGCCGATATAGGCAGGTTCGGGCCTAATGGGGAGTGGAATCAACACTCCGATATCCATCGTGTGGATGTAATAGTTAAACGCTCTACCGATAACGGCTTGACGTGGGATAACAGCAGTACAAAAATTACAAATACACCGGATAATCCCGTGAAATACGGTTATGGAGATGCCGCTATCGTGGCAGATAGAGAGTCGGATAATGTACTGATTATTTGTGCTCACGGGGACACTCGCTACGGAGATTATACAGCAGGAAATGCAAGTACACGACTTAAAGTTGTTAAGCTCCGTTCCTTAGACAGAGGTAAAACATTTACATCGCCTGAGGAAATTACGACTTCCATTTACGGTTTAAACGACAATTGGGGAACGCTCTTTTTCGGTTCCGGGAAGATTATGCAGTCTCGCAAGATAAAAAAGGGTAGTTATTATCGTATTTATTCAGCAATTTTGATTACAGATACGGCAAAGCACCTCTTCGGAAATGCCGTATTGTACTCTGACGATTTCGGTGAAGCATGGCATGTTCTCGGTGGTGCAACAGTGTCGCCGATACCGACCGGCAATGAAGCCAAGGTTGAAGAGCTTCCCGACGGCAGAGTACTGCTTTCAAGCCGCACTGAGAACGGACGTCTTTTTAATATCTTCACTTATACAAATGAAGGAACTGCAAGCGGGCATTGGGAAAGCGTTCAAACTGCGCCGCTCGGAACGGAACGGGGTACGAACGGTGAAATATGTATTATAAAGGTTCGTAAAGCTGATACGAAAGCGCCGGTATATCTTGCATTACAGTCTATTCCCTTATCCTCAAAACCGCACCCTAAGAGCGGTGAGCCGAACATCCGCAAGGATGTAGGCATCTACTGGCGCGTAATAGAAGAGAACATCGGTCTTTCGGCATTGGCAGACACTACCAAGTGGAAAAAATATCAAGTATTTACCGGAGAGAGCGGGTATTCGACAATGGTGATGCAGCAGGATCACCGGATTGGTTTCTTATATGAAAAATATGATCATGTTACCAACCTTGGCGATATGAATGACGTATACGATATCCGCTATGAGAGTTTACCTATCAGCACTATTACTAACGGCGAATACGAAGCGGCGTTTTTAACGGAGTAGCAACATAGTTTCCGTAAGCCTTTTGAAAATAGACTGTTAAGCAGTTGTACATCCGTGTACAACTGCTTAACGACGAGATTTGTGCATAACACAAATCTCGCTCCTGTATAAACCCACTGCCATCCTTGGCAGTTCTGAAGATGCTAGGAGCGTACAAAAAACACCCGCAGGCACGGTAAAAAATGTACGTCCTGTACATTTTTTACCTACGTGTTTGCTGCGCAAACACGCTGCTGCGTAGAACCACCGCCGTCCATGGCGGTACTGAATAGCCTTTCCGTAAGCCTTTTGAAATAGACTGTTAAGCAGTTGTACATCCGTGTACAACTGCTTAACGACGAGATTTGTGCATAACACAAATCTCGCTCCTGTATAAACCCACTGCCATCCTTGGCAGTTCTGAAGATGCTAGGAGCGTACAAAAAACACCCGCAGGCGTATCTTTGATACGTTGAGGATTTTCAGTAGCGGCACGGATGCCGCTGGTTTATACCAGAAGTGATGTTTCGGCTCTTGCCGAAACTCACAGTCAAAACTATACACGGATGTATAGTTTTGACGATGCGACAACGCAGATGTGCCGTATATTTCAAAAGGTCTAGTAGGTCTTATTATGCGGCAATATAATCGGGAACAGTTTTACATCCTTTGCTTTTGCCGCTTCGATAACTCCCTCTTTCGTAATTGAACCTTGAGGGCGGGGATGGGGCGGGGCATCGCCGATAAGGATCAGTTTACGGTCGGTATCCGCATCGGTGCGCCATTCAAGGTCGAGTCCCGCGTCGATGCCTTCGTAAACCGCTTCGGGGATGTCGCGGCCGCCGAATACGCTAAAACTCCTGAGCGCAGCGGAAAAACGATCGATATCCGAGGTAAAATCGGTTGCGGTTTTAGTCAGAAAATCATCATAGTAGTCCTTATAAAGGACAAGCCCTATCCGGTATGAATCATATTTGGGAAGTACTTTTTTTAACGAAGCCGCAAGTAGCTCTCTGACTTTTTTTATATCATCCTTCATACTTTCGGTCGCATCGATGACAAACACCACATCGAGTTTTTTGTGTTTCTTCGGCGTCAGAATTACTTCAATTGAGGGCATAATACCGTCGACGTTTTCAGAGTAGATCAGTTTATTGCCGCTCAAACGGGCAAGTTCCGAAAAAGAAGCGGCAGCCGGTTCGCTAAAAGCCGGATCATGTACTTCCTTAATCGATTTTTGTGTTACACGGAGGACGAAGGGGTTATCGCTAAAGGAGCCGGTATAATCGGCATACGGCTTCTCAAATGCGCGGATATTAAAAAATGTGCCGTCCAATACCTGCACTTCGCCGTGTCTGTCCCATTCATAGCCGTAACAGATAATGTACGGTACCCAAATATGAAATGCTTCGCCGAGCGGCGTGTCTTTTTCGGGACTGGAGTCTATCAGGCTGTAAAGCCGCTTTCCGCGGGTATCCAGCTCTTTGCCGTTTAGGATACGTTTTTCATCGCCGTTAATGCTGTTGTATTGGAAATCACGGTATGCAAAGTTATCGAGCCGATTTTGAGGATCCTTTGTCGTCTCTGTCATCAAGATGGAAGCGATATCGGGCTTCTTTCGAATATAAAAGTGATATCCGGCGCCCTTGGGGTCTTGAATAACCGCAAGATCGCTTTGGTCAAGCTCTAAATCCGCCCCAAATACGGGAAACAGGAATCCGATAAGCGCAATAACCGTAATAATACCGTTCTTTTTCATATCTTTAATATCGAACGGATTACTTACGCGGCTTAATCTTTTTCTGCGCTTTTTCGAGATTTTTCTGTTTGCTTTCCTTTATATCCCACTCAACGTCGATGAGGCGGGCTTCCAAGTCGGGGATCCTTTTGAGGTTGATACAGTTTTTCCGATGAATGATAACTCCTCTACCGTTGGCGACATAGCCGCAGATGGCAGAATCGGAGGTCGGTTTACAGCACCCTGCAAAACGTACGGGAAAGTTGGTAGAACCGCCGATGCGTATCCGCAATGCGGGGTTCTTCTTGGGATCCTTTTGAGCTGATTCAAGTTCCCGTTTTGCCGTTTCAGCTTCTTCCGGTGTTTCTTTGGGCGGACGCAACGCTTCTTTTGCCGAATCTTCCGTAAGATCCGTTCGCTGTCCTTTTTCTTCTTTTTCACTGCGGAGCAGGTTTTCGTTCAACTGAAGCCAAGCACGGATTTTTTGACGAGCCCGCGTCGTATGGGCGTTTTCGTACTGGTTGTGCGTGGGGTGCGCGTTCGGGTGCGTGATAACCTCTACCACTTGTGTGTTTTTGAGCGGGCGAGAAAGCGGGATGATGGCGCCGTCTGCTTTCGCGGATACGAGCTTTTCTCCTATCGACGAATGGATACGGTATGCAAAATCGACGGCGGTTGCACCGGCCGGCAACTCGATAATATCACCCTTAGGAGTAAACACAAAAATCGAATCGCTTAATAAATCACTCTTGAGTTCCGCGAGGAATTCTTCATTATTAAAACGCTGTTGCGCGAGCGATTTAACCTGCTGCACAAAAGATAATTCCTGCTCGTTCGCCGTTTTGTTCTTGCTGTGTTTTTTATACACCCAGTGGCTTGCAACACCGCGCTCGGCTATTTCGTGCATTTCGTGCGTGCGGATTTGGATTTCTAAGGTTTGCCCGCCTTTGCAGATAACGGTGGTGTGGAGACTTTGATAGCCATTCGCCTTCGGCATCGCGATGTAGTCCTTGAAGCGGCCTTCAAGCGGCTTCCATACCGTATGCATCAGGCCGAGAATGGTATAGCATTCGTTCACTGTGGTGCATAAAATCCGCACGGCGAGGAGGTCGTACAATTCATCCGCCGCCTTGTTCCGCTTTTTCATTTTTTGATAGATAGACCAAAAATGTTTGGCGCGGCTTTGTACCTTAACCTTGATTCCCGCTTTTTCCATCGTTTGATAGATGGTTTTTTCGGCGCTTTGCAAAAAGGCTTCCCGTTCTTTCTTCTTCGCTGCGACAACGGTTTTTATCTGATCGAAGGCTTCGCGGTTGATGTATTTGAGGCTTAAATCTTCAAGCTCATTTTGAACGGTGGAAATACCCATCCGTTGGGCAAGCGGCGCCCAGATTTCACTGATTTCACCGGCGATACTGCGCTGCCGCTCCGCAGGATATTCTGAAATATACCGAATCTTATCGAGCCGGTCGGCAAGTTGGACAATCATAACCCGTAAGTCGCTTACGAGGGAAAAGAACATCTTGCACACAGTGTCGGTATGTTCTTTGCTTTTGCCGTACAGCTTTACGTCGGAAAACTTTGCCGCCGCATTCAGGATGTCCGCTACCGTATCTCCGAATTGTGCGCGCAGTTGATCATCCGGTAAAGTAAAGCTCCCGTCTTCGCTGTACAGCAGTGCACAGATGATACTTTCGGAATCCATTTCAAGCTCGGCAAGACTGTGCGCCATGCGTAGCGAATGAGCGGCGTCATGCGGAATGGGGGCGTCTGCAGCCGTATCGGGTATACGGTTTGCAAGCAAAAGATTCCACGCCGCGGTAATCCGTGCGGCGTCTTCCGCGTTTTCCGCTTCCGCATAACAGGGATACTGCGCAAAAAAATGTTCAAGACTGCTTAAGTTTTCAACTTTTTGTATCATCGTGTCATCCTCAGGGCAATCACAGCAGCCATTTTTTTGATTTTCCCGCAGAATAATGAGGCTGTTCAACCAGAGTTGAACCTCTTCGCGGTTCAAATGGTCTCACAGCCTCATTATTCTGCGATTCTGATCTATATATTGGCTGCTGTGATTGCCCTTCGTTTAAAATAAACTGTGTGAAATTTTTGACAAAATTTCGCACAGAAGGGAACAACCGTTACACTAACCTTAGTGCGGTTGTTCCGATACGCCTTCGATTAGTCTGTCTTGGCCTGCTAAGTCCTGATGGATACGGATGTCCGAAAAGCCTGCGGTTTCAAAGAGCTCGCTTGCGGCTTGGGCATGGTATTGGGGCTGTCTAAAAGCTTCAGCTTTTGGACAGTTTCCTTAGCTTTAGATTCTACATGAAACTATTGATATCCCGTCAGAAAAGCGATATTTCGACGTTGTCGAAATATGCTGGCAAAAACGTATAAGGAGATATACCTTTGGCAATGCGACGCAATAGATGCGCAGTATATTTTCAAAAGAATTTTAACATTCCAAGATAACAAGTCCATCAGGTAGCTCATTGGAATTTTCTGCGTCGCTAGGAAAGTTCTGTTGTAGAATCCTGCCGCATTCCTTTACGGCGGTAACAAAGGCTTGGGCTGCGCGGTGTTCTTTTAATCCTGTGGTCATAATTTCGCAAATGCCGTCCCATTTAGTTTGCGCTACTTTTGCAGCAATTCCCGAATCGGCGATGACAAAGAACTTCCGTTCCAGTACGGATGCAAAGATGAGAACGCCGGAATGTTCCGCTGTTTTATATACGCCGCTTTCGACAAAGTGTTGCAGTGCACGCGCATATACACGACGATTTTTTAAAGTATTCGGAATAATCAACCGGTCGATTGCGGGAATATTTACCAGTAAATAAACAATAAATACAGCAGTAGCTGCACCACCTCCGATGACCGCTGTCAGCTGGGCAGGGGATGGAAACCAAACGGTACGTTCTAAAAGACTCCAGATAGGAGCGGAACATAAAAACAGAATGAAAAAAGAAAGAAACGCCGCGCAACATGCAATGAACAACTCTACAAAGGCATATGAATCGCTTTGGTATACAACCGCAAGGGCAATCTCTCCGGTAGTCTTTTTTTCAACCTCCGCGACCGTATCGGCAATTTCTCTCATTTGAATAGGAGAAATATTCATTAGCTTTAATAGCCTATTTTTTTTCATCGTATCCCTTCCTCATTTAAAGCAATCTGGGGTATCTTCTAAAAACGTCCCGTTTTAAAAAGTACCTATTATGGCATATTTTATGAAAAACGGCATATCACATATTATCCTTTCCGATGCGATTACCCTGCTTTTCTTATCGGCTTTTACGAAAGTTTATATACTGCATAATTGATTAAGTGATATTCCTTCTTGTGCTGTCTGCAATGCCGGTTTTTTACCGGTACTATGCAGTGTTCGTTGTAATAAGGAATTAATGAATCGTGAGTTAGAAAAAGCATGTTTTCAACTTTTGCCTGACATATCAACCTTTACAGTATAGCTCATAGTATGTCTTCCTCTGTATTTATAGTATATGAGAGACATACCTACTGTCAACAACACCGAAACCACAACCTCAATTATTTTGCGGGTTTGATCAATTTAGCTGCTTTGATTACCCTTCGTTAAAATACGCCCTCGATTAGTCTGTCTTGGCTTGCTAAATCTTGGTGGATACGGACATCCGAAAAACCTGCGGTTTCAAAGAGCTTGCTTGCGGCTTGGGCATGGTATTCTCCTACCTCGCTTAAAAGGACACCGTTGCAGTTCAGGACAGTACAGGTATTATTTGTCAAAATCCGTATGAAATCAAGACCGTCGGAGCCGCCGTCGAGGGCTAATGCCGGTTCATTCCGCCCGTCTTTGAGTAGTTCCTGCGTCAGCGTAGAGGGTACATACGGCGGATTGGCAGCGATAAGGTCGAAGCGGATAGGCTTGGAGATCAAGGAAGATGAAGATAGTGATTCTTCAAAACGGGCGATGGTTTCCGGCAATGCGTGCATATCGCCTTCGATGATGTGCAGCCGAGTTTGTGTTTCAGCCGACAGGAGCCGCTCCGCATTGAGGCGGGCTATGGCGAGAGCTGCGGGAGAAATATCGGCGGCAATGCAGCAGAGATTTCGTATGTTTTCAGCTTCAAGCGTATGTAAGATGGAAATTGCAACGCAGCCCGATCCTGTGCAGGGGTCGAGTATGAACAGATTTTGTTCGGGTAGGAGAGCCGCCGCTTTTTCTCTTATGATAGCAAGGCTCCGCTCTACCAGCAGTTCGGTGTCGGGCTTAGGGATCAGCACATCGGGACTCACGTGGAAGGGAAGCCCCCAAAAGTCTTTTTCGCCGGTGATATAGGCAACGGGTAAACCGGTACAGCGCCGCTCTACTGCCGCGCAAAAGGCTTTTCGTATCGAGGAAATATCGGTGTCATCATGGGCAAAAAGCCATGCCCGCGGCTTATTGAGGAAGTGCTGCAGCAGGACGTCCGCATCGAGCGTTAAAGACGAGCGGGGCTGCGTTTTCAGTATTGCCGACTGCATAAACAAATCGACGGCGCAGCGGCGGGCATCGGCGACGGTAAACATCCGGTTATGCTTGGGCTTTCATCATTTGCTCGCGGGCGGCGATGCAGAGCGCTTCGACGATTTCGTTGAGGTCTCCCTGCATAATCGCATCAAGCTTGTAGAGGGTCAGGTTAATCCGGTGGTCTGTTACGCGGTTTTGCGGATAGTTGTAGGTGCGGATTCGTTCCGAACGGTCGCCCGAACCGACTTGATTCTTCCGGTCTTCCGCCCGCTCGGACTGCTTCTTCGCTTCTTCCATATCGTAGAGGCGGCTCCGCAATACGCGCATTGCCTTCGCCTTGTTTTTAATCTGGCTTTTTTCGTCCTGACAGATAACGACAAGCCCTGTCGGGATATGGGTAATACGCACGGCGGAGTCGGTTGTGTTGACGCACTGACCGCCGGGACCGCCTGCGCGCATAACGTCGATGCGCAGGTCTTCCTGTTTGATAACGATTTCCGTTTCCTCAGCTTCGGGTAAAACCGCGACGGTTACCGCACTTGTGTGAATACGCCCCGATCCTTCCGTTTCCGGTACGCGCTGTACGCGGTGTACTCCCGATTCATAGCGGAGGCTTCCGTACACATACTTGCCCGAAATGGACAGCGTTACTTCTTTAAACCCGCCCAGCTCGGTTTCGTTAGAGGAAAGGATTTCGTATTTCCAGTTTTTCAATTCCGCATAGTGCGTGTACATTTTTAACAAATCTGCTGCAAAGAGCGCCGCTTCTTCTCCGCCGGTACCACCGCGTATTTCCATAATGATGTTTTTTTCTTCGAGCGGATCGGGCGGAATGAGCAACACTTTAAGATTGTTCTCGCTTTGCTCCAGCTGCGCTTCGAGGTTATGCAGTTCTTCTCGAGCCATCTCTTTCAGCTCATGGTCGGTTTCCTCCTGCATCATTGTGCGGGTTTGCCCAATGTCTTTTTCCAATCGAAGGTACTGCGCATATTCTTCCATCAGCTTCGAAAGATAGGCATGTTCCCGCATCGCCTCCTTATAGTGGTTTTGATTTTTAATCAACGCAGGGTCTTGTATTTCTTCTTCCAGTTCTTTCCAGCGAATCGATAAACTTTCAAGTTTTTCTTTCATAATTATTCACCTTATAATGCTTTAGCATAATACTTTAGCCGAATAAACGGCTGATACTATTGAAGGACGTTAATGCCGATAAATTGAAACACAGCTAAGGCTGCTGCATGGCTTCTAAAATCTCTTTATTGTTGAACAGTTTTGCGTAACCAAGCGCGGACATGCCCAGTCGGTCGGTGATGTTCCAATCGGCATGATGTTTTATGAGCAATTTTACCATTTTGGCATCCTTTCTGCCGACAGCGAGAATTAATGCCGTTTGTCCGTCTTTGCTTTGAATGTTTGTGTCTGCATTCTTTGAAAGCAGTAATTCTGCAGTTTTTAAATTGCCGATTTGAGCAGCTTCCATTAATGCCGAATAGGAACGATCTTCGGCACAGAGGTTTATCTCTGCTCCATAGTCAAGCAGCAGTGACGCAATTTCATAATGCGAATTTCTAATCGCAAGCGAAAGTACTGGAGTACCGCGTGTGTCGCGCTGCGAAGCATTATAACCCGCCTCTAAAAAGAGCCGAACAATCTCGTATTTTCCTTCTTCTACTGCTGCAGCAAAATTAGACTCACAACAAGGAAAGCCGCTATTCAACAACTTTTCTCGGGCGAGCTGTTTTCGTTCTAGTGCAAGAAAATTCTGTTGTTCTTTAATAAAATAATCTTCGAAAATATCAAGCGCAAGTGGAATGATAAATTGTTTACAGTTTTCCGGCAAAGGCAAGGCGCTTTCCTGTCCAAGTGTTAAAATAGGTAGATTTTTTCCGACGCCGAATCCTAAAAAGAAAATAAACGCAAGGTCTAGCGCTGATGTATTTTTACCGAGCACAAATAGAATATGTGACGCATCCTGCAGCAGTGCGATAGGAGAGCATACACCTTTCTCCCATATTGTATCGACTTGATAGTGTACGACATCGCATTGATGTGATGCAATAATATGAGCGGCAGCTTCGGAAATTTTCTTTTCAGTTTTTTCGTACAGGATAACAATTTTCATGATATTATACGGTAATATATCGTAAAATAGAAATCATTTCAATGATTTTTGATATCCTGAGTCTTAATCGCACCCGACCGTATCAGCGCTATTTTTGCAGTCACCGGTCCCATCAATTCATATAACACCGAAGATGCTAGAATGATATTAAATAGGATAAGGCCGTCCTTTTCCGGCAACATTGCTTTACCCATAAACGCGAGTCCGATTGCAACACCTGCTTGCGGCATTAGCGCAAACCCCATATTTTCCGTTATCTTCTTATCGATTGATAATATTTTACATGATGTGTATGCACCGATATATTTTCCGATTATGCGGATGAAGAAATATGCAACGCCGATAATCCCTGCCGTTACGATAATGCTTAGATCCATATTCATACCGGAGATGATAAAAAAACTGCTCATCACCGGGGGAGAAAAATTATTCATTTGGTCGAATAGGGTTTTATCGTTTGTTCGGTTGTAATACACGGCGCCACACACCATACAGGCAAGCAGTGGGCTTACCTCAAAATATGAGCAGATACCGGAAATCAAAAAAAGAAACGCGACAGCTAAAATCAGCCTGTTATCGAAACTCCGCTTTTCCGTAATGAGAAACTCCATACACAGGGCGGTAAAGAAGCCTAACATCAGCATGGCCGCATTAAGGCCGACCGGGGTTATAATACTCATGATATTAAAGACATCACTTTCTTGCGCATTGACGACGGCAACCATAATACTGAACACAAAAAGGCAGACAACATCATCAAAGGCGGTGATACGCAGCAGCAAATCGACAAACGGCCCTTTGCCGTTGTATTCCTTGATAGTCATAATAGTGCTGGCAGGGGCTGTTGCGGTTGCAATCGCGCCGAGTAAAAGCGAGAAAGAAAGCCTCATCTTAAAGACAAAGAGCATAACGACGGTAACTAAGCATCCCGCTAACAGGGATTCGCAGAGCGTGATAAAGACGACATTCCGGAATTCCTTTCTGCCGTCGCTTCGTTTAAAATATCTTCCCATATCGAAGGCGATAAAGCTGAGCGCGATAACCGAGATAACGTCCAAATTGACAATAAAATGGCGATGAATTAAATGTAATCCGCTCGGGCCGATCAGTATTCCGGCAAGAATATAGCCGCTCACTTTCGGTAGCTGGAGCCTTTTGGTGAATCGAGTGACTAAAAAGCCACTTATCAATATCAGAGAAAAGGATATCAGAATCGTAGTAGGTAAATTGAGGTCTTTAACAATGCTGTAAATAAAATCGATCATATTCATTTTTGCTCATCTCTGATACGCGCAGGTGCGTCGCCGAAAGGGCGATTGTGAATTCAGAGGTGTTTTATACTATAGTATATGGTTAAAAGACGCAACCTCCTTTTGAAAATATACGACGCATCTACTGCGTTTCTCTTATACTGCTGATTTCACTATTCTCTTTATCTTTTTTCCCCATAAAACCGATACATAATTTATATCCATAATGCTCGAGATATCCTCCGCTGTTATATCATATTTAGACCCCCTTTCTCACAATGAGCTTATAAAATTACTCCATTCTTTTGCGATGACGCATGAAGTGGAGTGATACAATAAAAGTGCAGTACTAAAATTGCCGAAAAAAAGAGAAGGAAGGACAATGAAACGGTACGATCAGAATGGAAAACGATAGGGTAATTCGGGACAAAATGTATAAATTATCAATACATTTCCTTGACAATATGTCGAAAGCATTGTAGAATAATTAAAACCGTGCTCGAGCACGGTTTGATATTTTCGATTAGATGTTTTATTAGGAGGAATGTATGAAACGGAAAATCGGTATAGCTCTTATGGTCTTTATGATCGGAATAGGAGCCTTATTTGCGGGGGGCACAACAGAAACGTCAGAAGCACCCAGAATAGGCGTTTCCATGCCTACAAAGGATCTGCAGAGATGGACTCAGGACGGCGACAATATTAAAATGTTGTTGGAAAAATCGGGCTACAAAGTCGATTTGCAATATGCAAACAACGATATAGCCGTACAGGCATCTCAAATTGAAAATATGCTGACTAAAAACTGCAAAGTAATAGTTATAGCAGCAATCGACGGTTCATCGCTCACGGAAGTTCTTAAAACCGCCAAAGAAAACGGCGTTCCCGTTATTGCTTATGACAGACTTATTATGAACAGCGATGCGGTACGCTATTATGCAACATTCGACAACTACAAGGTCGGTCAATTTCAGGGAGCTTACCTGCGCGACACGCTTAAATTGGACACGGCAAAAGAACCTGTATACATCGAATTATTTACCGGCCCCACAGACGATAACAATGTGAACTTCTTTTTCCCGGGTGCAATGGATATTCTAAATCCTTACATCAAAAAAGGCGTCTTGGTCGTCCGTTCAGGACAAACCGAAAAAGCTCAGGTTGCAACACCCAACTGGTCAACTGAAGAAGCACAAAAAAGAATGGAGAATTTGATCAGTGCCTACGGTTACGGTCCGACAGGCACAAAACTGCACGCGGTATTATCATCAAACGATTCCGTTGCGCAGGGGATTACCAATGCACTTGTTGCGGCCGGATACACGAAGGAAAACTTCCCGCTGCTTACGGGACAGGACTGTGATATTACTTCGGTAAAAAATATGTTGAAAGGCCGTCAGAGTATGTCGGTATTTAAAGATACCAGAACACTGGCAGGTAAAGTATCGGAGATGATTGACGCTCTCGTAAAAGGAACAAAACCTCCGATTAACGACACAAAAACATATAACAACGGTACCGGAGTTATTCCTTCATTTTTGTGCGAACCTGTTTTTGCAACAATCGATAACTATAAAAAGTTATTGGTTGAAAGCGGCTATTATACCGAAGCGCAGTTGAAAAACTAAAACCGATTCGTGTTGAGGTCTTAAACAGTGCCGATAAACTGTCGGCACTGTTTTTAGATTGCGATTAAGTACGAAAACAAAATGGAGACTGTTTTGACGGAAACGCTGTTGGAAATAAAAAATGTTACAAAAACATTTGCAGGTATAAAAGCTCTAAATGACGTCAGTCTGAAAATTGCCCGGGGTGAAATCCATGCTCTCGTAGGTGAAAATGGTGCCGGTAAATCAACACTGATGAATATTTTAAGTGGCATTTACCCCTACGGTACCTATACCGGTGATATACTATATGAATCCGAACGGTGTATGTTCCATTCGGTAAAAGACAGTGAACGTAAAGGTATCGCCATTATTCATCAGGAATTGGCTCTTGTTCCCCACCTCAGTATTGCTGAAAATATTTTTTTGGGAAACGAGCAAGGAAAATCATTTAAAATTGATTGGGAAAAAACCTTTGCAAAAGCCGATGCGCTGCTTCGGACGGTAGGGCTGCATGAATCGTCACGGACGCTGATTAAAGATATCGGGATAGGCAAACAGCAATTGGTTGAAATTGCAAAAGCTTTGGCAAAAAATATTACGTTTCTCATTCTTGACGAGCCGACAGCTTCGTTAAATGAAACGGATTCTCAAAAATTATTACATTTATTACTTGAATTTAAAAAGAAAAATATAACGTCAATTATTATCTCACATAAATTGAATGAGGTATCCTTTGTTGCGGACAAAATAACCGTTATCAGAGACGGCTCTGTAATAAAAACTTTTGATAAAAAAACGGATGATTGCAGCGAAGATCTAATAATCAACGCAATGGTCGGTAGAAATCTGTCGGAACGTTTTCCGCCGCGCACACCTTGTATAGGGGATATTCGGTTTGAAGTAAAAGACTGGACGGTTGAACATCCCCTGTATGCGGAACGGGAAGTATGTAAAAATATCAATATCAATTTACGCAAAGGTGAAGTTGTCGGCATAAGCGGTCTTATGGGAGCGGGGCGGACGGAATTTGCAATGAGTGTATTCGGACATTCCTACGGCGCGAATATCCGCGGACGGATTTTTATAAACGGGAAGGAAGTCCGGCTTAAAACCGTAAAAGATGCAATAAAACACGGGGTGGCATACGTAACGGAAGACAGAAAGGGCAACGGCTTAATTTTACATACAAGCATTTGCAAAAACACAACTTTAGCAAATATACGGAAAGTAAGCCGCCGCAATGTTATCCAAATCGATAAAGAACATGAGGCTGCACGGGAATGTGTTGAACAACTCAAAACAAAATGTACGGGAATAGAACAATCCGTAGTAAATTTATCGGGAGGGAACCAACAAAAGGTTTTACTCGGCAAATGGATTTTTGCCGAACCCGAAGTGCTGATACTCGATGAACCCACGCGCGGTATAGATGTGGGAGCAAAATATGAAATTTACTGCATAATAAACCGCTTGGCCGCAGAAGGAAAATCCATATTGATGATTTCTTCGGAACTGCCGGAAATTTTAGGTATGTGCGACAGGATTTATGTTATGAATGAGGGTAAAATTGTGGGAGAAATTCCGCGGGAAGAAGCTTCACAAGAAGCAATAATGGCTTGTATCGTCCAAACGAAAAAGGAGAACACAAATCATGCTTAATACTCTTTCGATTAAAAGTATATTGAAAAAAAACACAATGTTTATAGCGCTTATTGCATTGATGATTTTATTTCATGCCCTGATCAGTTTTGCAGACAGCGGCTCCTTATTTGCCCCGACAAATATTTCAAATATTATAAGTCAAAACTCTTATGTTGTTATTTTAGCAACCGGAATGCTGCTCTGTATCCTCAGTGGCGGCAATATCGATTTATCGATCGGTTCAATTGTCGCACTTATCGGAGCATTAGCTGCCCATTTAATTATTCTTTTACATTGGAATATATATGTCGTGATGATTTTATGTTTATTGGCCGGTACGGCAATCGGAGCATGGCACGGCTTTTGGATTGCATACATACGCATCCCGGCATTTATTGTAACATTGGCAGGTATGCTTTTATGGAGGGGCGTTGCCTTAATTATTCTTAACGGTTTAACCTTGTCACCGTTTCCGGAAAATTATTTACGTTATTTTACCGGCTTTATTCCGATAACAAAGGATAAAGGGTTGATATTTTCCGTAACAGTCGGAACGGCAATTTTATGCTGTCTCATTTTCATTGCAAAGGAAATTGTGCAGCGTATACAAAAAAAACAAAAAGCATATTCAACTGAAAGCTTCGGAATATTTCTTATACGCATTATTCTTATTCCTGCAATTGTATTGTTTTTAGCAACACTGCTCGGCCGCCATAAAGGAATACCGGTGATTTTAATTCTTTTAACCGTTGTTGTTCTTGTCTATACCTACATTACTCAAAATACGGTGCCGGGCCGGTATTTGTATGCAATGGGCGGTAACGAGCGAGCGGCTAAGCTGTCGGGCATTGATACAAATAAAGCGTTGTTTTTTGTATATGTAAATATGGGATTTCTTTCAGCCCTTGCCGCTCTGGTTTGTGTCGGCCGCTTTAATTCGGCAGCGCCTACGGCTGGTATGAATTATGAACTCGATGCAATCGGTTCATGTTTTATTGGAGGAGCATCGGCATACGGCGGAACGGGAACGGTCGGAGGAGCGGTTGTCGGAGCTATTTTTATGGGTGTTTTGAACAACGGAATGTCCATTTTAGGTATAGACTCGAACTGGCAGAAAGCGGTAAAGGGACTGGTGCTTTTAGCGGCGGTTGCTTTTGATGTCCTTTCAAAACGTCGTGAAAAAAGCTCAGTCTAATCCGTAAAAACAGACTGCAAATGAGTACCAAAGAGGACAGGGGAAATATGAACATAGTTGCCGGTATTGATTTAGGAACGCAAAGTTTAAAAGCGGTTTTATACGATTACGAACAAAAACGTATTGTCGCACAAGCATCCTGTCCTTTGGATTTGATTTCCAAAGAGGACGGAACCCGCGAACAAAAAACCGAATGGTACGATGCGGCATTAAAAAGCGTCTTTGAAAAACTTCCGTGTGAATTGCGTTCGCAGATACAGGCCGTCGGCGTCTCCGGTCAGCAGCATGGCTTTGTCCCTCTTGATAAAGACGGACAAGCTCTTTATAACGTAAAACTGTGGAACGATACGTCAACCGCCGAAGAATGCCGCATCTTAACCGATAAAGCAGGAGGTAATGCCGAAGTTATAAAAGAAGTCGGCAACCTCATGTTACCCGGCTTTACTGCTCCCAAGATATTGTGGTTAAAAAAACATTTTCCCGACGGATGGAAAAACGTGCGCTATATTTTGCTTCCGCATGATTACATCAATTACGTACTAACCGGAAGCTATGTTATGGAAGCTGGAGACGCCTCGGGGACAGCGCTGTTTAACCCTGTAAAACGCAGATGGTCGCGTACACTCTGTTCTCTTATCGATGAAGGCTTATACGATTTACTTGCGCCTCTTATCGCTTCGGATACAAAAGCCGGAACGGTATCGCAGAAAGCCGCCGGTCTTTTAGGGATTCCTGAAGGTATCCCGGTTTCTTCCGGCGGCGGGGATAATATGATGGGGGCAATCGGGACGGGGACGGTCAGCGACGGCTTTTTAACGATGAGTATGGGGACGTCGGGAACACTCTACGGTTATTCGGACAAGCCCATCGCCGACCCCGAACACGGTCTATCGGGCTTTTGTTCCTCAACGGGCGGATGGCTTCCGCTTTTGTGTACGATGAACTGCACGGTTGCAACCGAACAAATCCGTTCTCTCTTCGGTTTACCGGTAGCCGACTTCAATCGTCTTGCCGCAGCAGCTGAGCCGGGCGCTCAAGGAGTACGGGTTCTTCCCTTTTTTAACGGAGAGCGTACACCGAATTTACCGAAAGGAAGGGCAAGCATCACCGGTCTTACGATGACAAATTCGAATAAGGAAAACATCTGCCGTGCTGCAATGGAAAGCGCTGTATTCGCCCTGAAAGGAGGCTTGGACGCCTTTAAAAAATTGGGTTTTGAACCGAAAGAAATACGGCTTATAGGAGGCGGCGCAAAAAGTCCCTTATGGAGGCAAATCGCCGCGGATATTATGAATGTGCCGGTCAGCGTTCCCGTATCGGAAGAAGCTGCCGCAATGGGCGCAGCCGTACAAGCGCTGTGGTGTCTTGAAGGTGGTACACCTGAGCGGATAAAGAGCCTTTGCGCCGAACACATTCAGTTGAGTAAAGAAAAATCGGCGGAACCGGGCAGCGCAGTTTGCGAATACGAACAGGCGTACCGCGATTATAATGAGATTTTGGGGCAGCTGACGCCCCTTTATATACACGGCTAAATTTTTTGAAAGCTGACGCTTTCTGCAGAATTTCTATTTGGAGGTTATATGTCATATTTTAAAGGAAGTACCGAATACTTTCCCGGTATCGGTAAAATAAGGTTTGAGGGGAAACAATCGAAAAACCCGCTCGCATTTAAATACTACGATGAAAATAAAATCGTTTTAGGTAAGCCGATGAAAGAGCATTTGCGTTTTGCAATAGCCTACTGGCATTCTTTTTGCGCTGCAGGAGAAGATCCCTTTGGGGCGGGAACAATGAAGTTTCCGTGGAACAGCAGCACGGATGCGATGACAAACGCCGAAAACAAAGCGGATGCGGCTTTTGAGTTTATTACTAAAATCGGAGCGCCCTATTATTGCTGGCATGACCGGGATATAAGCCCTGAAGGGAAAAGTCCTGCCGAAAGTGAAAAAAATCTTATAAAAATTACCGACGGTCTGTATGAGCGGCAAAAAGAAACCGGTGTAAAACTCTTGTGGGGGACGGCCAATGTATTCAGTAATCCGCGCTATATGAACGGGGCTGCGACAAACCCGCAGTTCGATATTGTAGCCCACGCTGCAGCTCAGGTGAAATGCGCAATAGATGCAACGATAAAGCTCGGCGGGCAAGGCTATACCTTTTGGGGCGGACGTGAAGGCTATATGTCGCTGTTGAATACCGACATGCAGGCTGAAAAAGAACACCTCGCCCGTTTTTTAACGATGGCACGCGATTATGCGCGTAAGCAGGGCTTTACCGGCTGTTTTTATATCGAGCCGAAACCGATGGAGCCGACAAAACATCAATATGACTTCGATGCGGAAACAGTGATAGGCTTTTTGCGTACCTACGGTTTGGAAAAGGATTTTAAACTGAATATTGAAGCAAATCATGCAGAGCTTGCAGGGCACGACTTTTACCATGAATTATCGGTATGTGTTGATGCGGGGATGCTCGGTTCCATCGATGCAAATCGCGGTGATAGCCGAAACGGCTGGGATACCGACCAATTCCCTTCGAGCATATATGAAACGACCTTGGCTATGCGGGCGGTGCTGCGTATGGGTGGCTTTAAAACGGGCGGCTTAAACTTTGATGCAAAGCGTAGAAGAAATTCGACCGCACCGGAAGACTTATTTATCGCACATATCGGCGGTATGGATATGTTTGCACTGGGCTTGGAAAAAGCTGCCGCCCTTATTGAAGACGGGCGAATCGATGCATTGGTTAAAGAACGCTATGCATCTTTTGCAGAGGGAAAGGGCGCCGAATTTGCGGCGGGCAAAATGACTCTGGAAAGTCTTGCAGCCATGGCCGAATCCTATGATACGGTGCACCCCGCTTCGGGCAAACAGGAATTATACGAAAACATTTTCAACGAAGTTATTTTTAACGGATAAACGGTGTCGGTTACCATAAAAGATATTGCGGCGGCGGCGGGTGTGTCACGGGGGACAGTAGACCGTGTACTGCATAAACGTATGGGAGTAAATCCCGAAGTCGCGCAAAGAGTCCGCCTCATTGCCGATGAAATGGGCTTTGCACCGAATATGGCAGGAAAAATTCTTGCCGCCCGTAAACAGCCGATAAAATTCGGCTGTTTACTTCCCGATGTGGGAAATCCTTTTTTTGACGGTATTATTGCCGGTTTTCACCGCGCAGAAAAAGAATTAAGCGATTTCGGAGTGTCCCTTCACATAGAACATATAAAAGGGTTTGATATCGCTACGCATATTCATACGATTGAGAAATTAGCTTCTATGAATCTTTCCGGTGCATGTATTGCCACTATGGATATCCCCGAAGTTCAATATACCGTACAAACGCTTATCGAAAAAGGAACACCGGTTATCAGTGTCAATACCGATATTCCTGATACCGATCGTCTATGCTATGTGGGCCCTGATTATACGAACGGAGGAAACACCGCCGCCGGTTTATTGTCGTTGTTAACAAAGAGCGAATTGAACATTTTAATAGTTACCGGCTCTTTTCATATTCGCGGCCATAATGAACGCATTCAAGGCTTTATCCAAGGTTTAATTGAAAGAAAATCTTCTTATACGGTTTTAAGTACCTTTGAATCACTTGATGACGATACGTATGCATACGAAACGACAATGAGCGCATTGGAAAAATATCCGGAAACAAACTGCATATTTATTGCCGCCGCTGGGGTTGAAGGGGTCTGTAAGGCAGTCGATCGATGGCATAAAGATTCAGAAAACAGAAAAAAGCCCTCTATTTTATCATTTGACGATATTCCGGCAACAAAGCGTTTGGTGAAAGACGGATTTATTGATTTTACCATTTGCCAGGAACCTGAACAGCAAGGATATATGGCTGTTTCAAAATTGTTCTCGTATTTAATGGCCGAAAAAAAATGCACCCCGCAGGATTATATAACGTCTACAATTATAAAAATCAAAGAAAATATATAGGGCACATCTCGTCATTTAATGCTGCTGAGCAAAATATTGAGCACTTGTACTCCAATGCTCTGCGCCGTATATTTTCAAAAGACTTGAGTCTTGACATAACGATGAATATTTTAGATGATGCCGCAATGGAGAGTGGGAGTGCGGTGAAATTTACCAGATCCTATTTGCAGACGCTGTCTACGGATGCTCTTTTTGCACTGGCCGACCGATATGGGTTGTTTTTGTCATCCGATTTGACTCGGTACCTTTTGATCAGTGAATTACTTGATCTTGATGACGGTTTCGCGAATGATGATGATAGTGTTGACCCTATTTTGGCATCAACACGACCTCAAGAAGCAGCATACGGCTATAACATGACCGAGATAAGGGTTGTCTTAAAGAATCCGCTGTGGTTTTTTGTCTTTTGGGATTTTCATAAACGTCTTTTTACCGAATTGACGGAAGCAAAAGATTTTTCTTTTTTTTCACTTCGCGTGCATTCTCTCGACCTTGAAAACCCTTTAAAATCTTCAGACTTTTTTGATATACAGGTACCAAAGGAAGACCGCAGGCGCTATGTGCATGTTTCTTTTGATGAATACTTGCACCGTATCGACTTAATGGCTCATTTTACGAACGGTCGTGAGCAAATATTGTCGCAATCGAATGTTGTCGGTATGCGGCGAAAGAATATTCCGCAACGGCTTTGCATTTCGCAAAATGCAGTGAATAAGATAATCGGTTTATCAGGATTGACCTCTTTAAAAAAGTCTCACTTTCGGCATTACCGGCAGGCTTTTAGATAGAAAAGCAAAGAAACTATTCCAAAACTGAAGTTTTTGGATAACCCTACGCAGCCCTATGTTCGGAGAACAGTATATTCGAGGTACTCGATGATTAAAAAGACATTACTTTTTATTTTTCATGCTCACGTACCATATATCCGCCAATCGGATGAGAACGAACCGCTCGAAGCGGCACAGTTGTATGAGATGTTGTCATACGGTCTTTTGCCGTTCTTACGAATGTGCAGACGTTTGGATTCCGATGCCGTTTCGTTTAAATGCGCGCTGGTAATTTCTCCGCTTTTGTGTGAAATGCTAAAATCTTCCTTGTGGCAAGAGCGGTACGGCGTGTATTTGGATCGGCATATAACATTTGCACAACAGGAATTAAAACGGACATCCGGAACTGCCCGTGAAGATATTGTCAGGATGTACCTTGAATTTTTAACGCTTAATCGGG
Source organism: Treponema sp. OMZ 803 (assembly GCF_024181165.1). Taxonomy (NCBI): domain Bacteria; kingdom Pseudomonadati; phylum Spirochaetota; class Spirochaetia; order Treponematales; family Treponemataceae; genus Treponema; species Treponema sp. OMZ 803. Next base: position 1,294,889 of record NZ_CP051195.1, read on the forward strand.
AAGATTTTCATACCCGTTATAAAAAAGATATTTTGAGCGGAATAAATTTCTTTGTTGCCAAGGGATGCATTGAACTGCTTGCGACATCGGCAACACCATGCTTTTTCCCGTTTTATCAGGATATGCCGGAAGCGCTTACCGCACAGATTGAACAAGGCCTCAGTAGTTTTCGGGAGGATTTTGAGGCGGTGCCTGCAGGGTTTTGGCTTCCGTCAATGGGATATGATACGGGATTAGACAGCATTATCAAGTCTTATGGTATCGATTATACCGTATTGGAAGGTCAGAGTTTCTTATTTGCCGATCGACCGCCGGTAAATGGTGTCTTTTCCGCCGCCATAGGCGAAAGCGGTTTGGCCTTCTTGGGGAAAGACAGTACAGCGTGCGCTGATGTTGCCAATCCCGAAACAGGGTTTTATCTGCACCCCGATTACCTCGACACCGATAAAGACGTCGGCTTCGAATTTGATGAACAAGCGCTTTCACCTCTGTTCGATGTGAAAAAAGGGCGGCGTGCAACGGGATTTTGCTATCACCGGCGAGGTGGCGGCGAATATAACGCAGCGGCAGGCGCACTGCAAGCGGAAAAGGATGCCGAACGGTTTATTGCAAACCGTAATGCGGTATTAACGGAAGCTATGGAATTGCTCGGTACCGATACCGATCCGCTGTGCTCGGTTTCCGTATTGCCGCTCAGGTTTCTCGGCAAAACGTGGATGGAAGGAATGCGATGGCTGGAAGCAGTGTTTTGCAAAGTTGCGCAGCGGCGTGATATGCAGTGCGCATTACCGACCGAATACCTTAAAAAAGTGCGGCGGATACAGAGTATTAATCCTTTTTATGCTTCCAACCTGCCGAGCGGGTATGCTGATGAACTGATTAACAGCTCTAACGATTGGATGTTTCCTCGTATTCAAAAGGCGACCGAACGGATGATCGACCTCGCAGGACGTTTCCGGAACGATCAAGGCCTTAAAGAGCGGATGCTGAATATGGCAGCGAGAGAACTGCTACTTGCGCAGTCGACCGATTGGCCGCTGATGGCGGATGCCCAAATCTCCGCCGACTATGCCGCCGCGGAGTGTGAGGAGCATCTTGCCGCCTTTACCGATGTATATGATTCGCTCGGTTCGGGCTCGATCGGTACCGACCGGTTGATTAAGAGAGAAAAAGAATATCCGATATTTTCGGATATGAATTATCGTTTTTTCATATCATAGGAAAGTTTTTATGGAGGTAGAAAATGAAATTAGTGCTTATACGGCATGGCGAAAGTGAATGGAACAAGTTGAACCTGTTTACCGGTTGGACTGATGTGGAATTGTCGGAAAAGGGTGTAGAGGAAGCAAAGGAAGGCGGAAAGGCGCTTGCCGCAGCCGGTTTTGACTTTGATATCTGCTATACCTCATACTTAAAGCGAGCAATCCATACGCTGCAATTCGTATTGGATGAGCTTGACCGCAATTGGCTCCCTGTCGTTAAAACATGGAAACTGAACGAACGGCATTACGGCGATCTGCAAGGATTGAACAAGGCTGAAACGGCTGAAAAATACGGGGAGGCGCAGGTAAAAATTTGGCGCCGTTCCTTCGATATTGCGCCGCCTGTTCTTTCGGAAGACGATGCGCGCTGCCCGTATCTCCAAACCGCATACCGTGGCGTCGATAAGGCGGAGTTGCCCCGTACCGAAAGCTTGAAAGATACCATTGCACGAGCTGTTCCGTATTTTGAATCGGTCATTAAAAAGGATATGCTGGCAGGTAAGCGCGTATTGATTGCCGCGCACGGTAATTCGCTGCGGGCGCTCATTAAATACTTTGAACATTTGAGCGACGAGGAGATTGTGCAGGTAAATCTGCCGACGGGCGTTCCCCTCGTCTATGAATTTGATGTTAATTTTAATGTGGTGAGCAAGGCCTATTTGGGAGATCAGGAAAAAATCAATGCCAAGATCAACGCCGTTGCGAACCAAGGCAAGGCGAAGTAAACGTTAATTTAATCTTTATCATGCAAGAAAATGAAACACAAAACAGCGCACACGTGAATAAACTCATCGTTAAAGGTGCGCGCGAGCACAATCTCAAAAATATCGATGTGGAGCTGCCCCGCGACAAGCTCATTGTGGTGTCGGGGCTTTCCGGTTCGGGAAAAAGCTCCCTTGCCTTTGATACCATCTTTGCCGAGGGGCAGCGGCGGTATGTGGAATCCCTTTCGGCGTATGCGCGGCAGTTCTTAGACCGTATGGATAAGCCCGATGTCGATTATATCGAAGGCTTGTCTCCTGCTATTTCCATAGAACAAAAGACTACGCACCGTAATCCGCGCTCGACGGTCGGTACGGTAACGGAAATTTACGACTACTACCGCCTCCTGTATGCCAGAACGGGGCATCCGCATTGTCCGCAGTGCGGGAAAGAAATTCAGGAGCAAACAGTCGATCAAATTATCGATGCGATTATGAGCTGGGAAGACCGTACCCGCGTTCAAATCCTCGCGCCGATTATCAAAGGCAAGAAGGGCGAACACCAGAAGATTATCGAAGACGCCCAAAAGGCGGGTTTTCTCCGTGCGCGCATCGACGGACTGACGGTTAATTTGGAAGACGGCGTTAAGCTCGATAAACAAAAGAAACACACTATAGAGATTATCGTAGACCGTATTCAGCTGTCCGCCGATGCCCGCAAACGCCTTTCGGAGTCGGTGGAAACTGCGTTGGAAAGTTCCGGCGGGACGCTGATAGCCTTGCGACAAAAGACAGCGGATGACCCGATAACGGAAGTGTTCTTTTCGCAAAAAAATGCCTGTCCCGACTGCGGTATTTCGATGCCGGATTTGCAGCCGCGCCTTTTTTCGTTTAATAACCCTTACGGCGCTTGCCCCGAATGTACCGGATTGGGGCTTAAACAGCATTTCGACTTTAAGCTGATAGTGCCGGACACCTCGCTTTCCTTTAACGAGGGGGCGTTCTTGCCCTATAATCCCGATTCCGCATGGAACCGCGCCCGTTTTGAAGCGCTTGCCCGCCGCTTCGGCTTTTCGCTCGACACGCCGGTAAAGGAACTATCAAAAAAAGAGCTAAAGATCATTATGGACGGCTCCGGCCTTGAACCGATTGAATTTGTGTACGAACGGCAGGACGGGTCGGGTAAGTCAAAGTATCGCCGTCCGTGGCTCGGCATCTATGCCGATATGCAGCGCCGGTATAATGAAGCGTATTCGGCAGCGCAGCGGGAATCGTACGAAAAATATATGGCGGTTACAACGTGCGAACACTGCGGCGGTAAGCGTTTAAAGCCGGAAGCCTTAGCCGTTACCGTCGGCGGTAAAAATATTTACGAGTTAAGCAGCCTTTCCGTCGGCGATTCAATTACGTTTTTTGAAAAGCTCAAGCTGACCGCTACGGAAAAAACCATCGCGCATCAAATTCTAAAAGAGATAACCTCCCGCCTCCAGTTTATGAAAAACGTGGGGCTTGACTATATCACCCTTGAACGGAAGGCGGCGACGCTGTCCGGCGGAGAATCGCAGCGGATACGGCTTGCAACCCAAATCGGCTCCAGCTTAATCGGAGTGCTGTACATCCTCGACGAACCATCCATCGGATTGCACCAGCGGGATAATCAGCGGCTGATCGATACACTGCTGTACCTGCGTAACCTCGGCAATACGCTCATCGTAGTAGAACACGACGAGCAAACCCTCCGCGTCGCCGACTACATCGTAGACCTAGGCCCGGGTGCAGGGGTGCACGGCGGCGCTGTCGTAGCGGCGGGGACTCCCGACGAGGTGATGCATGTAAAGGAAAGCCTTACCGGTCAGTACCTTGCGGGAACCCTCTGCATGGAACTCCCCGCAGAACGGCGGAAAGGAAACGGCGCCTTTTTAACCTTACAGGGAGTAACCGAGCATAATTTAAAGAATGTTTCGGTTTCCATCCCGCTCGGAGCCTTTACCTGCATCACCGGCGTTTCCGGTTCGGGAAAGTCCACGCTCCTTTCGGATGTACTGTATCCCGCCGTATCCAACGCGCTGATGCGCAGCGGTCTGCCGGAGGGCGCATACAAAAAGATAAAAGGGCTTGAGCATATCGATAAGGTTATCAATATCGACCAAAGCCCGATCGGCAGAACGCCCCGCTCGAATCCTGCGACCTATGTAGAGGTGTTTACCGCGATTCGCGACCTGTTTGCAAACTTGCCGGAAGCCAAAGCGCGGGGCTATAAGCCGGGACGTTTTTCGTTTAATGTGCGGGGCGGCCGCTGCGAGCACTGTCAGGGTGACGGCGCAATCGCAATCGAAATGAACTTTTTACCCGACGTGTATATCACCTGCGATGTGTGCCGCGGTAAACGGTTTAACAAAGAAACGCTCGATGTCCGGTACAAGGGGAAGAATATCTCCGACGTGCTCGAGATGACCATCGAAGAAGCCGCCGAGTTCTTTGCTCCCGTGCCGCAAATTGCCCGCAAAATGCAAACCCTCCTTTCGGTAGGGCTCGGCTATATCCGCCTCGGGCAATCGGCGCTTACCTTGTCGGGCGGCGAAGCGCAGCGGGTTAAACTGGCGCACGAGCTTTCCAAGCGTTCGACGGGGAAAACGCTCTATATTTTGGACGAGCCGACAACGGGACTGCATTTTGCAGATGTCAAACAGCTGATGGAGGTTATTCAACGGCTGGTGGATCAGGGGAATACCGCCCTTATGATCGAGCACAATCTCGATGTCATCCTACAAGCCGATCATATCATTGACCTCGGCCCTGAAGGAGGTTCCCGCGGCGGTACCGTTATTGCGGAAGGCACGCCGGAAGAAGTTGCCGAAGTGAAAAATTCCTACACGGGGTTTTACATTAAAGAGATGCTTGACCGACAGCGGCAAAAAAGCTCATAGGTTTTTATAGACAGCCGTATAATGAAAAAGCCGCTTGTTTCCGTTTTTTGCCTTTTTTTATTCATTCTCTCTTCTCCATACGCGCAGATTGCGAAAGAGCCGAAAGTTATTACCATCAATTCAGTGCGCGTGATGGAGGTATTCAAAAAAGAGAATAAGGCGCAATACAGTACCAAACCGGATAAAACCGATAAGAAAAAAGATACAAATAGCAGTGAAGATAAAACGGAATCTCCGACAGAACAAACCGCCGGTACGGAAAATATCTCCGACACTCAGACATCGGTAACAACCGAAGAGGCGCAAAAAGCCGTTGAGGAAAAAAAAGACGACATTATTGTGTTTACCGGCGGTGTTTCTCTTTCGGTAAAAGACGGCTCTACCGTTTCAACAATCGAATCGGATAAATTAGTGTATAATCGCTCCGAAAATACCATTGAGGCGGAAGGGAATGTTCACTACAGTAGAAAGAGCGGCGGTTCCGATGGGGCGGAAGAATTCATCGGCGAATTACTGCTATTCAATATCGACGAGATGGAAGGTATATTCCTTGACGGTACGATCAAACAGGCACCTCGGAAACAAGGGCAATCCCCTTTTACAATTCAGTCGGCAACGGTCGGTCGTGATTCGAGCGGTGTAATCGGATTTAAAGATGCCGTGCTAAGTACCAACCCCGATCCGGGCGAAGAACCGTTGTGGTCTATCCGTGCAAGTCGGATTTGGATGTTACCGGGTAATGAACTGGCATTTGCTAACGGTTATTTCTCCATCGGAATTGTGCCGATATTGTATCTACCGTTTTTTTATCATCCTGCCGATGAAATGCTTTTCCATCCCGTATTCGGCTTTCGGAATCGTGAGGGATACTTCCTTCAAACAACAACATATCTTCTTGGGCGTAAACCGCTTGATACCGATTCCAAAAAATCCGGTTCTTTTTCTAATTTTATGAAAAGTGATCGGCTTAAAAAACAAGAACGAATCGGTTTGTTTTTTAAGAACATGGAAGAAGATGAAACCGATATAAGTTCTGCATATATTAAATTAATTGCAGATACCTATTCACAACTCGGCGGTTTAGTCGGCATAGAAGGAAAGACAATTCCTAAAAATACACCGATTAGACAGCTCGATTTTTCAGTTTTTTTCGGAATGTCTCGGACACTTTTTCCTCTGAATAGAATCGGTACCGGCGGTATCTCACATACTACTTATGATACACATGGAAAAAGGCACTACAATAAAGGTTTTTTTCTGGGAATGCAGCTGCCGTTTCGATACAGAGCGCATATTAATTTTGGAATTTCGCAGGCGCCGTTTCAACTTTCGATAAGTGTGCCCCTTATTTCCGACCCTTATTTCAAGAAAGATTTTTTTGACCGATCGGAGGATATGAATTGGTTTAATTATCTTTTGAATAAAGAAAAATTAGCAAAAGGCGCCGATAGTATCGGACGTGAAAGCTCTTATTCTTGGAAAATAGACGGATCAATACGGCCATCATTTAGGAAAATCAGTCCATGGATCTCTTCATTTAATCTGGATACCGCATCTTTGACCGTTGATTTTTCTTCAAAAACTAAGCAATCAGTCACTGCTGAAGAGTTGTATGCTCCGCAGAGGGATTTCTTTTATCCTTCGCTTTTTAAACCGGAAGGAAAAATTTCAATTGCGGGAACCCTCCTATCCAATACTATGTTTAATCGAACACCGGCAAAAAAAATTCCTGATGTGGAAGGCATTGTACATCCGTTTATCACGCAGGATAAAGCACCGTCGGATAGCGAATCGGAAACTAAAACCGCCAATTCAAAACGGGATTTTTTTGATACTTTTATTCCTCCATTTAAACCGGTGTATGACAAAGAGTTCGATCATAGTATTGCATATTCGCTTAGTTATTCAGGTGATTTTTCTGCATTACAGGAAACAACCTTTGCTTCTTCGCAGTGGAATAATCCTGAAGATATAAGATGGAAAGACTATGAATCGCGATATTACCAATTGAAGGGGAGTGCAGGTTTAAAAGGTTCACTATCCTATTCGCAAAATCTTATTTCTCTCTCGAGTAACCTTGTCATTTCGGGAAATTATCAACGTCATCCATGGACACGGGATGTGAGTAAAAAGCCGATTTTAGAACTAAACAACTTTAAAGCAAACGTGTATACATTAAAGAACGAAAACTCAGTAACCGTCAATCCATTCGTGTACACTGATTTATTTAAACCTGTGTCATTCAGCTGGAATATCACAGAAATTTTAGCAAAAAATACATTTATCGGTACTTATAGTAATCCTAAATGGGAAACACAGAGAGTAAAGTGGAATAAAGATTTTATTACTGCGCATACGGGGACAGCAGTATTCGGCGTTATACTCGCAGAAAAATATACGCAAAAAATTACTTTTTCTATGAATTTGCCGCCCCTCTTGCAAGCCTATACTACGTCGCTTAATGTGTCGTTTCCTTATGGCACATTTGCGGCCTCTACAAAGTTGTCCGAAAAAGAGCATTCAGCAAAAAAATGGGCTTGGGAGCCTTTCAAGGCAGACTTAACATGGGTGCTTCCTTATGATATACGGATTGCCCAAACCTATATCTATAATATCCAAGATAAGAGCAACGAGCGGCTGCATATCACCTTTGGGTGGAAATATATTTCCGCCTTTTATACCCAAAGCAGAGAAGTACCACAAAAGCTCGTACCGGGAAGCGGATGGGTATTGGACGGTACGGAAAAACGGTTTATCCCCTTTGCCTTGGGTTTTTCGTTTTCCAACACTTCCAATCCGTTTACTATTTATGCATGGAAAAACCGTATCAAAATACAGCTTGGATTGTCGTCAACTTTACAGTTTAATTTAGTCCGTATTACTGACAGCTATTTTACGTTTGCTCCTAAGATTATTTTTAATATCCATGAATTTTGGGATTTTTCTTTCGGTTCATCAAGCAGGAATGATGTCATTGCACGATATTTTCAAAAAGCGCTCAATTTGCCGGTTGTTATTCCCGGTAATACTAATATACTTACCGATTTGGCTCAGTCTTTTTATTTTTGGAACAGATCGAAACGGGAAGCCTCGGGATTTAAACTGCAATCACTGGATATCGGTTTTACCCACTACCTCAAGGATTGGAAATTAAAACTCAATTGTGAAATCAAACCTCAGTTAAAGAATGAAGGTTCCCGTAAATATTATGAATTTAGTCCGACCATCACTTTTGCGGTGGAATGGAATCCTATCGGCGATATAAAAGTTGAGGCAAAAAAGAAAGAAGGAAAATTCTCTGTCGAGCGTGGCGAACTACAATAGAGCATCTTCTAAAAACTCAGTAGCGATGTTTCGGCCAAAGCCGAAACTCGCGTTCAAAAATTGACAAGGAGGTCAATTTTTGAACTTGGCACGGATGGCGGTGGTTCCATGCAGCAACGATGTTTTTGCGTGAGCAAAAACTGTAAGCAAAGACTGTACAAGGAGGTACAGTCTTTGCGATGGCATATTCTCGTTTATTGTCGATTGATGTTCTGCCAATACAATAATCTTATCGTCTACAAGGCAGGAAATATCATTAACAATGTTCATGTACATTATATTATCAAACCTTATATTTTCTACAGGACAGGAAAGCGGTAAATTAGTATGATGCAAGGCATTATACAGCGACAAAAAATTCTCTTTTGCAAATATGCGGGCATCTGCTGCGTCGCACGGCAAAAAAGTGTCCTCGACGTATACCCGATACGCCTGCGGTACTTTTTTGCCTAACTCCTTGCATCTGCTCCGCCTATTTGCAAAAGTGCTCATACTATATAACCGCCACGGATGGCGGGGGTTCCAGCATTACGATGTTTTGAGCTTTGCTCAAAACTCGAAGTCAACGACTGTACACGGATGTACAGTCGTTGACGGTCGACAAAAACCGAATCTTTGTATTTTCTGTTTGCTGTAGTCATAGCGGTTTACTCTTACAAGCGGTATTATAGCACAGATTATAGGATTTTGAAATGGAATTGTTGAGTTAAAACGGTTGCTATGGCGTTTTTTTATAACAACCATAGCATAAAAATCCCTCTGGTGTGGTATTCATAATTACCCATTACCAATTAAAGGGATTACCAATTAATTGTTTACCTATCACCAATTGATTACTGCGCACATCTAAAGCTTTTCGATTTCTTCAACGGAAAGACCTGTTCCTTCGGCTATTTTAGCAATGTCGATTCCAAGGCGCTTAAATGCTACGGCCGTTTCACGCTTTGTTTGGTATGAGCCTTCTGAAAAACCTTGTTCAATACCTTGCTCAATGCCTCGTTCAATGCCTCGTTCAATGCCTTCGGCAAAGGCGATTTCTCGTTCTTCGGCACGCTGTACGGCTATATCGGTTTCATAATCATATTCGGCTAGCAGCATATTTATTACCTCCTTAGTCTTGCGCTTTAGATACTCACGCAAAATATTGTTCTCTATACATTCTTCGACGGCTTTTTCAAAACCGTTTTGCGGGTCTATCTCTTTCCACTTTCTTACCGTTTCCACAAATATACTGTATTCCTGTATCGTTTGGCAGTTTTCCAATACCGGATGGCGGTTTTGCCGATTTATATTTATTACTTTAACGGTTAATTCAAGATTAGCTTGTGTTGTGTTTTCTATAAAAGCCTCCGATAGTTTCAGAGTTTTATCAGAAGGATAGGATTCTTCACCATTATAAAAAACATAAAACTCAGGAGTAGGAATATTTAAGAGCTTACGGCTATATTTTTCTTTTGATTCAAAGAGTGTTTCATACAGGCGGCCGATGTATTCAAGACAACGCAGCGGCATATTGGGATTTATCGTAGACTGGTGTTCTGCAAGGACTATTATTCTATTATCTACAAGATAGGATACGTCATTATAGAATGCCATATAAAGAACTTGCTCAAGCCTGATATTTTTTAACTTTCCTACAGCCGTAAGTTTTGTTCCATGCAAAGCATTATAGAGTGATAAAAAGTTTTCTTTAGCCTTTTCATCTTCACTGAATAGATCAACAAATACCGAATCTTTGTATTTTCTGTTTGCCGTACTCATAGCGGTTTCCCTCGCTTATTGCAGTATAGCATAACTTACTCGGATGTTCAAAGAGATCGAATAGGGGAAGCCTTTTCTTTTTTTCGATAAAAAGAAAACTCTTCCCCTCTGACCTCGTAATCCACAATTATCAATTACACATTACAAATTATGAATTACCCATTAAATCAATTCCCCATTCTCTTAAATGTCTTCCTCAATATAGCCCTTCATTTTTTGCATCTTCCAGTGCTTTACGTTTTTTGCGTCCTCAAAGGCTTTTTTAAGGCTTTCAGGCTGGCTGAAGTTTTTGCAGTTCTCTTCGGAAGCTGTTTGGTCGGCATAAAGCAGAGCCTTTGCCTTGTCGCTTACCTCACGTGCCGGCAAATCGTTAAAGAGCTTTGTGAAGGCATCGGCATTAAGCTTATTTTGGAAGCATTCCAGCTTTTTCAAAGCGGTGCAACTTTGCACGTTGAGGGCAGTGAGCTGATTATTGGAGCAGTACAGCTGTTGTAATTTAGTTAAGCCTTGCACGTTAAGAGTGGTAAGCTTATTACCTTCGCAGTCCAGCTTTTGCAATTTGGTTAAGCCTTGCACGTTAAGCTCAGGTATCTTATTGCTGTCGCAAATAAGCTCTTGCAAGGCAGTGCAGTCTGACACGTTAAGAGTTTTGAGCTGATTGTATCCACAGTTAAGCTTTTGCAAGGCGGTACAGCCCTGCACGTCGAGGGTTGCGAGCTGAGTGTTGTTATTGCAGTCAAGCTCTTGCAAAGCAGTTAAGCCCTGCACGTTAAGGGTGGTAAGCTCATTGCCTATGCAGTTCAGCTTTTGCAATTTGGTTAAGCCTTGCACGTTAAGCTCAGGTATCTGATTGGTTCTGCAGTCAAGCTCTTGCAATGCGGTTAAGCCTTGCACGTCAAGCTCGGTAATATTATTGTACTGGCAGTTAAGCTTTTGCAAGGCGGTACAGCCTGAGGCGTCAAGGGCAATGAGCGGTCTGTTACCTCCTGGCGTTTCTTCACCGCTGCAGTTAAGCTCGGTGATGTCTCCTATGAGGGTAATTTGTGTTCCCGCTTCTTTTGCTGTGAGTGTGGTTTCTACATTGCTTGCAAGCTCGGTTTCGTTGCAGCCTTCCACTTTTATGGCAGAGCCGTCAGCTGTTTTTGCCTTTACTTTTACGGTATTCTTGCCTGCCTCAAGGGTGAGGATGGCTTTTTTTGGCTCAAAGCTCACGGTGATTGTTGCAGGCTGGGTTACAGTCAGTGTGTAGGTCTCAGCTGTGCCGTTTACGGCGTTGCCGTCGAGCGTCCAGCCCTTTACTTTGTAACCCTTGTCAGGCGTTGCGGTAAAGGTCACGGTTTTGCCTTGTTCGACGGTAGTATCAGTTTTTATTTCCGTTTCACCTATCTTTGCGGTAAGGGTCCCCCCCCCCCCATCTACACTAAAGGTTACCGTGTACTTGGGCGTTGCCGGCTTATTTCCGTGTGCATTGGGGCAGCCGGTAAAAAGCAGTGTTAAAAATACAGCTATGATGAGCGCCGCGGCTCCTCTCAAGGTGTGCGCCTTTTTGCCGATTCTACACTTTGTCATATAAACCTCCTATATTCAATGTGTAATGGGTAATTGGTGATGTGTAATTACAAATCACCCATTACGCATTATTAATTAACGATTATTCATTATGATAGAAAAAATCTTCTTAATAAAGTAATTTTAATGAAAAAAGAACTCTGGTTGCTTAAAAAGAACCATGGTTACAGTAAAAGAGGGAATCAATTTTTAATTGGTACTGTTTAATGTGTAATAGGTAATCGAATTGTCCGATTACCCATTACCCATTACCCATTACTTTACAGGTTCTTATCCATTTTGAAGCTGAGCTTTGAATAGTTAAATGATTCCAGCATCAGCTGCGCGATCAGGTCTTTGGTCTTTTTGATGACATAAGCGGCGGTCTTTTCGTTTTCTGCGGTAAGGAATTCGGTCAGCTTTTCTCCGGTCAGGGCTTTGCCTGCTTCGGTGATTTCGTGAACGCGTTTGAATCCGTAGGTTTGCATCTCGTGCAAATAGGTTATATTTGATTCGCGGAACGCCGGATAGCGGCTTTCGGTTAAAAACCCGAGGATTTTAAACAGCCAATAGGCGTTTTCGAGCGAAACGGTCGCCGTCTTTTTTTTGTAGATTTTCGGTGTGTCGTTGATGTTGGTAAAAAACGGCACATAGGGGGTAAAGGCGGTGGTGCCGAATGCGAGCCACTGAATAGCAGCCATACCTTCCGGTACGCCGGAACGCAGCTGGAGAATATGGGATTCCGCCGTGCGGGAAAGGGAGATTCCTCTGAACCGTGTTTTTTCATAGTCGGTTCCCGCCTTGCCGAGCGGATCGTAAACGGTTTCGTTGTAATGCGAACTCAAGATATACTGAACATCCTCTACCGAAATCAGTCTGCTCGCCTTTCGTATAAACGGGATATCGTTGGATACGGGGCTTTGCTCTATTTCGGGGTTCAGGTATTTTTGCGCGAACCATGCGCGCGGCGTGTTGTACACACGGTCTTTCTCGGTTGAGGTACCGAAAATATGGCGGAAGTTAAAGCCTTCGCGGTCGGGATTGAGCTTATGCGCATCGACAAATGCCTGAATGCCGTCCGCCCACATAAAATCACGCTCGTTTGAAAAATCGATGGTTTCGATACAGACCTGATTAGGTGCGACAGCATAGCAGTCATCGGGGATGCGCTGCGCGACCCAGTAATGTCCGCACGGGATTTCCATATACCATGCTTCGTCCGCATCGGCAAACAGGATACCGTTGCCTTCCGCCGAACCGTACTGCGCAATGAGCTTACCTAAAAAGGCGACCCCTTCCCGCGCGGAATTGATAAACGGCGCTATGATGTTGTGAATTGCGTCCTCCCCGATACCGTCCGGCACGAGCGGATCGAATGCAAGCACGCGCGGGTTGCCGTATACGCTTTCAGTGGAGCTGACGGCAATATTCTTTTCGTTGATTCCTGCTTCTCCGTATTCGCCTTCATCTCCCTTCAGCAGCTGAAATGCCTGAGGCGTAGAAGTACAGCGCAGCGCCTTCTCCGGCAGCGCAACGGTAACGCCGGTGTTCTTCGACGTATAGGTACGGTTTTTGATCTCGCTTGCAGGCATCACGGTAAAAAGCTTAACCGAAACCGCTTCATGAAAGTCCTCGTTGCGGGCAATCATCACCGAACCGTCAACTGAGGCCTTTTTACCCACCAGCACGGTGGTACAAGCCTGATGATGTGTGTTTTTCATATAATCGAATCTCCTATAAACCTTTTAGATTTAATGTGCGGGAAGTGCTTTCACTGCGCATCCCTAAGCGACTGACAAGCATCGCAAAGGATACGTGTCAGGTATTCTTTATTCCGATAAAGCTCCGTCTCTCCCGAAGGACAGCATACGGGGTGTAGTGCGGTAAGCAGTTTGCTAAGGGTATCGCGGCCGTATTCTTCATGGTTTTGGAGACGGAGAATTTTAGGATAATCGGTCGGCTCGGTGTACTCCGTTTCCGAAGTGAGCGGCTCTTCCAGCCGTTCTCCCGGGCGTACCCCGATAATTTCTATCGGTATGTCCTTCTCGGGTTCGTAGCCCATGTAGCGTATCAGTTGACGGGCGGTTTCCAGAATATTCACCGGTTCGCCCATATCCAGTAAATATGACTGCCCGTTGATGCCAACCCCGCCCGTTTGCAGTACCAGCGAACAGGCCTCCGGTATGGTCATAAAAAAGCGCATCATATCGGGGGAGGTTACCGTTACGGGGCCGCCTTTTTTTACCTGCTCCACAAAGAGCGGAAAAATCGAGCCGCGCGAACCGAGTACGTTTCCGAACCGGACAAACATATAGGCATAGTCCGGACTACCGTATTTTTCTTTGACCCGCGCGGCGGCTTCAAGTACCATCTTCTCGTTGAGCATCTTCGAAACCCCGTAAATCGATACGGGATTAACCGCCTTATCCGTCGAGATAAGCACAAAGCGTTTGACACCGTTTTCGATACAGGCGTCGAGCAGGTTCTTGGTGCCGAACACGTTGTTTTCGATGACGGCGACGGGGTTTGCTTCCATCAGCGGTACGTGCTTGTAAGCCGCCGTATGGAAAACCGCATCGCAGCGGAGCTTCTCAATGATATACTGCATATAATCACGGTCTTTCAGCTCGCCTACGATGGGCACGATCGTCGCCTTGTCGCCGACCCCTTCTTCCTGTAAGAGGCGCAGCTCCTTATCGATTTGGTAAATTGAATTTTCCCCATGCCCGAACAGATAAAGCCGCTCGGCGCCGCCTGAAAGGAGCTGCCGTGCAAGCTCGCTGCCGATAGAGCCGCCTGCACCGGTTATCAATACCCGCTTTCCGCGCAGATAGGCGAGGCTGTTCTTTAGGCTGATTTTTATCGGTGTGCGTCCAAGCAGGTCTTGCGGGTTTATCTCCCGTGCTTGTACAAGGTGCGCATTGCCGTCCACAATCTGCGAAATGCCGGGCAGTAATTTGATGGTGGTAAATCCCGCTTCTTTCACGATTGCATAGATTTCGCGTAATCGCTCTGCCTTTATGCTTGGAATGGCAATCAACAGTTCATCGCGCGCCTCTACTCTGATAAGACGGGCAACATCTTGAATCGGCCCAAGTACCGGTATCCCTTCAATCTTACTGCCGATTTTCTGCGGATCGTCATCAAGGAACGCTGCGACGCGGCCGAATACGCCCTTTCGTTTTATCTCATGGGCAATCATGGTGCCCGCCAGCCCCGCCCCGATAATATACACGGTTGGCTGCACTTTATTATTTGGAACTGTCATCTCTCCCCTCCAATTTATATGAACCGGAAGCTGCCGGTTCTATCACATCAAAAGCCAAATCGATGGGAAAGCTGTCGGTGTACATGTCGAGTAGTACCTTAGCCCGTTGCTTTCTTCTATCAACTTTGATAATTTTTCCTTCAAGCCCTTTGAGCGCTCCTTCGATAACGCATATCCGTGCATTCGCGTCAAAAAATACTTTAGACGGAGCGGTGATTTCTCCGAACGAAAGAAAATGGCGCAAAAGCGAGAGGTCGTTATCGGCAAGCGGCAGCGGATTTTGATTATTCGGCAAAAAATGATAAAAATTCGGTGTCTTACGGAGTCGCCAGCAAAGAGGAAGCGATAAGTCATCGATTTCTAAAAAGATATAGCCGGGAAATACCGGCGCATCAACTTTATGCCGTATACCTTTTTTTTTAATATACAGTACGCGGCGCGGAAAATAGGCTTCTATTTCATGATTTTCTTCATTTAATTTCCGTATTATTTTTAACAGCTCCGGTTCCTTGCCCGTTTTTACCTGCACTGCGTAATAATCCATACAATTTTCATTTTAACATAAAAAGAAAAAAAGCTCCACGGGATATAAGTCAGGTGGTGTGTGGACTCTAGGACAAGAGCCGGAAAATCTGCTATAATCCGCTATGCAGTTACAGCTTGATTGTGGGAAAGGGCATATAATAGAAACCGATTTACCGGCTTTTATCATGGGGATTGTCAATACAACCCCCGATTCGTTTTATGAACCGAGCCGTTCAACAAGTTTGGAAAAAAGCTTGATACGGGCATTAGCTTTAGAAGCGGAAGGCGCCGATATTATCGATATCGGAGGTGAATCGACTCGTCCCGGCGTTTCCTATATCAGTGAAGAAGAAGAACTTGAACGGGTCATACCGTTAATTGAAGCTGTACGGGGGCGCAGTACTGTTGCCATTTCGGTAGATACCCGGAAAGCAGCGGTTATGAAGGCCGCTTTTAAGGCTGGAGCAACACTGTGTAACGATATTTCGGCTTTAATCGATGATCCGGCACTCGGTACGCTGATTGCGGAAGAAGCCGGTGCGGTGGTTCTTATGCACAAACGGGGAACACCGCCGACCATGCAGCAAAATGTTCCGCAATACCGCAATGTAGTAACGGAAGTGCGGGACTATCTTGAAGCACGGGTGGCGCATGCTTTAAACTGCGGAATAGCGCATGAGCGTATCATTATCGACTATGGTATCGGCTTTGGGAAAACGGCTGAAGATAATTACCGGCTGATTGCGGCAAGCGCATACTTTACCGGCTTAGGATACCCGCTGCTAGTAGGCCTTTCGCGGAAGTCGTTTATCGGCTACGTTACCGGAGAACCTCCCGAAAAGCGCCTTGCAGGAACGCTTGCCGCAACGATGTATGCGGTGCAGCAAGGAGCTTCTATCGTACGGGCACACGATGTTGCCGAAACACGAGAACTATTACTGGTGTTAAAGGAATTGCAAAAATATGGAACTACTTAGGGATATGTTGTCATTCTATCTTTCCTATATCGGGCCGGCACTGGATATACTCCTTCTCGCGTTCCTGATGTATAAGTCATATCAGATACTGATTAAAACGCAGGCAGCACAGCTCGGGAAGGGTGCCTTATTGATGCTCCTTATTTACGCAGTTGCATTCCTACTGCACCTTACGACGCTGCTTTGGATATTGAACATGCTCGCAACCGGAGTTGTTATCGGTGCAGCGATTATCTTTCAACCCGAACTGCGGAGAATGTTCCTGACGATGGGACAAAACGATTGGTTCAGACGTTCCCGATCTCAACACAGCCATATCGACTACGTGTTAACCGCCGCCGAACGCCTTTCTGCAGAGCGCCGCGGAATGCTGGTCATATTTTTAAGGCAGAATAATTTAAAAGAGATTATCGAAAACCCCTCTGCAACCCGAATCAATGCGGAGATTAGCTCAAATCTTCTGGTTACCATTTTTGAATTTGACACTCCGTTGCATGACGGAGCAGTCGTTATCGATAACGGGCGGATTATTGCGGCTGGCTGCTATCTGCCGCTTACCAAGCAAGAGGATATCAACAAGAGCTTTGGGACACGGCACCGTGCGGCGCTTGGTATTGCCGAAGAAACCGATGCGGTTGTGCTCATCGTGTCCGAAGAATCGGGGGCAATCAGCCTCGCGTACGATTCAAAGCTGTATTACGACCTTACCACGGACAATATCGAATCGGAGCTGACCTATCTGCTCAAAGTCAAGGCAAAGACCCAAAACATCGAAACATCCGAAGGAAGCGCTTCATGAATATAAAACAAATATTACTCCGGCTTACCGAAAATTGGCCGGCTAAAATTATCTGTCTTGTCTTTGCCGTTTTCCTTTCGGAATTTTATCGCGGAACTCTATTGGATAAACGATATCTCATTGTACCGCTTACGATTGAAAATAACGGCCTCCTCACACCTGCGGAACAATATCCCGCAAAGATAAAGGTTAGCATTTGGGGCGATGCAATCGGAATCGGTTCCATCGATGAAAATGATATTATTGCTTTTATCAATATATCCGATTTTAAAACCGAAGGGACGTATCGAATACCGATCAAAACTCGGTTGGCGGGGACGGTAACGCCGCTCGGCAATATGGAAATTAGTACGGAACCGGCAATTTTAACGCTTCGATTGGCGACAAGTATACGCAAACAGGTACCCGTTACGCTTTCTTTAAAAGGGATCCCAGCCGACGGATATGAGGTAACCGAAAGTTCGCTGGAACCGGCAGCTGTTGAAATTGAAGGTCCTGCCGAACTCGTTGAAAAAATCAACGAACTCGTGACTGAGCCGCTTTCGATAGAAGCGCGTACGAGCGGTTTTTCGGGAACAGCCGCCATCATCAACAACAACCCGTTAATTTCTATCGTCGGTAAGGCACAGGTACAACATACGGTAAAAATAAACGAAACAACTATCCAAAAAAAATTTGATAACATCCCTCTTTATTTTGAAAAACAAAACAAAGGACTATCGATAACTGCTGATACAAAAACCGGTAGCTTGGAAGTACAGGGACCAAAAAAACTGCTGGAAACATGGAGCCCTTCCGAAAATATATTAACAGTGTCGTGTGAAAGTATTACCGAGCGGGGTGTGTATACGCTGCCTGTTTTTCCGGTATTATCGACAGAATATTCAAAACTGCATGTACTGCAAGTAAGTCCTAAATCGGTGCAGGTAACAGCGGAATTTCCGGAGGTATCGGAAGGGGATGAAATGCATAGATGATTGTCGGTTTCGGAATAGATGCCGTTGCTATCAGTCGTATACGGCGGTGGATGGAAGATGAAGGACTGCTTGCTCGCTTTTTTCATCCGCAAGAATTGAGGGAAACTAAAAGCAGAGGCTTGACCGCTGCCTACTCTTTGGCAGCCCGCTTTGCCGCGAAAGAAGCGTATGGAAAAGCGCTCGGTACAGGATTAAAAGGGATAACACTAAAAAATATTCTCGTTACCAATAATCCGAACGGAAAACCTGAATTGACACTCTTAGGAGATGCAGCAACGCCATTCAAGCGTATCTGCGGTACCCGTATCCATCTTTCACTGACCCATGAAAGTAATATGGCTATTGCAGCTGTAATATTGGAAAGTTAGTAGTCAGACACGGGGAACGCCAAAAAAGCAACCGACTATTGAGATATTCCCGAATACCCGGTATGTTTACAAGGAGATCTGTAGTATGAAACGTGAAGAAGATCAGCAAAGCAAAAAAGAAGTAGCTATTTCTTATTATTCCAAGGATCAGATTGAATGTCCCGTATGCGGGGCAAAGTTTAAACGAGAAGAAATGTATTCCGGTGGCGGCCGCGTTATCGCCGGTGATTTAACGGAGGAATTGCGCCGCTTATATGAACCGTCGGCGAAATACGGAGAGGTCTATCCACTTATCTACAGTATGACCGTTTGTCCGCAATGTTTATACACAGGATTTACCCAGGACTTTAGAGTTATTGAAAAGCCGATTGCCGAAAGATTACTCGAAGCTATGAATGAGCGCTACAGTGCGGTAAAAGGCCTTTTTGGGTATATTGATTTTAATACTGCCAGAACACTTCATGCAGGAGCGGCGTCCTATTATCTGGCCTTACTCTGCTATGACCATTTCGATTCAAAATATTCTCCTACTATTAAGCAGGCAATATGTGCGCTTCGCGCCGCGTGGCTCTTTTCAACGCTCGGAGAAAAAGAACCGGAGGAGAATTACACCTATATTTCAAAACTCTTTTATCAGAAAGCGCTGTTCTTATATCGACGAGCGCTTGAATTGGAAACAACCGGTAAAGAGATGATAGCAGGTTTAAAATCCTTCGGGCCTGATGTAGATAAAAATTATGGGTACGACGGCGTTATTTATCTGGGAGCATTATTGGAGTACCGGTACGGTCAGAGGCAAGATGCCGAAACGCGGCTAAAACGGCTTGAAATGCATAAAATTGCGTTGGCAAAACTATTCGGCCTCGGAAAATCCTCCAAAGCTAAGCCCGGCCCTATTTTGGAACATGCCCGCACTCTCTATGATGCATTAAAACTCGAATTAAAAGAAACCGATGACGACGACTGATCCCGATCCGGCTATCCCGCAACGGAATATTCTGCTCCGTATTTCATACGACGGAACACATTTCCACGGATGGCAGAAACAGCTGCGGCACGGACAAGAATCGTTCCGCACCGTGCAGGGCGAAATAGAGCAGGCATTGGCGCTGCTGCATAAGCACCCCGTCGAGGTTTTCGGTTCGGGGAGAACCGATGCGGGCGTCCATGCGTGCGGGCAGGCTGCTCATTTTTTTACCGATATAGCGCGGATTAAACCGGAAAGTTTTATTCCGGCGCTCAATTCCGCACTGCCCAAGGATGTCCGGATTATGGAAGCAGTTCACGTTTCCGATAACCTGCATGCCCGTTTCAGCGCCCGATCCCGTACATACCGGTATTTCATCCACTGTGGGAAAACCGCTTTTGCGCATCAATTACCCTATTGCTGGCACATACGACGAGAACCGAATATTAACCTGCTCAACAAGATGGCAAGCGTCCTATCAGGCGAGTTGGATTGTACGACGTTCTCTGCCGCAGGCGATCAAAGTAAAAGTAAATCGCGCTATATCTATAGTGCTCATTTTTTTACCGATCGGGAGTTTCTGGTGTTTGAAATTTCCGCCAATGCCTTTTTGTGGCGCATGGTACGCTCGATAACCGGTACTTTACTGCACTATGAGCAGCAGAACGGCACAAAAGAGGATTTTGAGGCTGTGCTTCGCTCAAAAGACCGCCGGAATGCGGGAGAAACCGCTCCTCCGCAAGGGCTTTTTTTGTGGTCGATTGAGTATCCGCAAAATTTACTGACACCACTGGCGGAAGCCGTGATAATCGGATAAAAGTACATCCGGAAATACCATTTACCGTTAGCCTTTTGAAATAGACGGCGCAGGTGCTAGGAGCGCACAAAAAACACTTCGCCAGCGCCTTTTGAAATAGACGGCACAGATACGAGGAGCGCACAAAAAACACCTCGCCAGCGCCTTTTGAAATAGACGGCACAGATGCTAGGAGCGTACAAAAAACATCCGCAGGCACGGTAAAAAATGTACATCCTGTACATCCTTTGGCTGCGAGTTCGCAATGCGAACTCGATTCTACGTGGAACCACCGCCATCCGTGGCGGTTCTGAAATACCATTTGCCGTTAGCCTTTTGAAATAGACGGCGCAGGTGCTAGGAGCGCACAAAAAACACCTCGCCAGCGCCTTTTGAAATAGACGGCACAGATGCTAGGAGCGTACAAAAAACATCCGCAGGCGTACTTTTTGTACGTCGAGGACTGTTTTTTGTTAAGCGACAACGCAGATGTACCGTATATTTCAAAAGGTTAAAAGTCCTTCCATTTTATGTTGTTTTACAGTATATTCATGTTTTATCGTTTTTAGATAGGAGAAATTAATTAGATAGGAGAAACTATATGAAAAAACCAGTAGTACCGATTACCCTGCTCTGCGGATACTTAGGCGCGGGCAAAACAACCTTGATGAATATGATCCTTGCGAACCAAAAGGGGTACAAGGTGGCAGTCATTGTCAACGATATCGGCGAAATCAACGTCGATGCCAGTTTGATAGAGAAGGACGCCAATATCACGGATAAAAGCAGCCTTGTGCCGCTTACCAACGGCTGTATCTGCTGTACGCTTAAAACCGATCTTGTGATGCAGATTGAAAACCTCATTGCGTCGGGAAAGTATGACTATCTGCTGATTGAATCGAGCGGCGTATGCGAGCCAATGCCGATTGCGCAGGCTATTGAAACAATCGAAAACGGCTACTTGGATAATGTCGTCAGCGTTGTCGATGCAAAGCGGCTGGTGGATGAATTTTCCGAGGGGGCGCAGCTGTTAAAAAAGGATATGGGAGAAGAAGATATCGAATCACTCCTTGTCCAACAGATTGAGTTTTGCTCCACACTCATTATCAATAAAAAAGATTTGGTAACGGAAGATCAGATGAAAAAGGTGCGGGCGGTTGTCACTAAGCTCCAGCCCCATGTGAAGGTGATAGAGACAACGCGGTGTCAGGTGCCGCTCGAGGATTTGCTTGCGACAAAGCGGTTTGACTTTGAGAAAGTCTTTGAAAGTGCCGGTTGGGTTGCCGAGTTGGAAAAACGTGCGGAAGAAGACGATGATGATGAAGAGTGCGACCACGACCATGAGCACTGCGATCACGATCACCATGACGAGCACGAACACCATGGACATGAACATCACGAACATGATGAGCATGGAGAACACGGGCATCACCATCATCATCATCACGAACATAAACATGAAGGTGCGGATGAGGATGAGTACGGTATCGGCTCTTTTGTGTACTACCGCCGCCGCCCGTTTAATAGAGGAAAGCTTGAAAAATACGCTGGGGTATGGCCGCGTAATATTATCCGCTGTAAGGGTGTCGTCTGGTTCAGCGATGAACAAGATATGGCCTACGTCTTTGAAACTTCGGGGCGGCAAATCCAAGCGGGGGCTTCCGGCAGATGGCTTGCAACCGCCTCTAAGCGAGAGCAGGAAAAAATTCTCGCCCGAGAACCTCGGATGAGGGAAGAATGGGATGAAAAAGTCGGCGACCGGATGATTAAGCTCTGCATTATCGGGCAAAAGCTTGATAAAAAGAAGATTTGCGCGGACTTGGATGCCCTGCTCGATTAGCAAAATGCTGAACAAAAACCGTTTTTAATAGATTAAACCTGTTCGACAACGCAGTTATCGAACAGGTCTGTTTTGTAAGGTGAGATAAATGGAAGAAATAAAGGCAAGACCTATCGGCCCGGCTGAAAACAAGATGGGCGTTATGCCGATTATGAAGCTCGTCCTCAATATGTCGCTGCCGATGATGTTTTCGATGTTCATTATGGCGTTGTATAATATCGTCGACAGTATCTTTGTGGCAAAAATCAACGAGGATGCGTTGACAGCCGTATCGCTTGCCTTTCCCATCCAAAACCTGATGATTTCCTTTGCCGTAGGGACGGGGGTCGGCGTTAATGCCCTACTGTCCAAACGGCTCGGTCAGCGGAATCAAGCGGATGTCAATAAAACCGCAATGAACGCCGTTTTTTTGGCAGCCTGTAATTTTATCGTTTTTTTTATTGCGGGGATTGTACTGGTACGCCCCTATCTTGCCTCGCAGGGAGTAGACGCCGGAATTGTTACCTACGGGGAAGCGTATTTGGATATTGTGCTCCGTATGTCGTTTGCGCTCTTTTTCGGTATTACGTTCGACCGGCTGCTCCAATCGACGGGACTTACGCTGTATACAATGTATTCACAGCTTTCCGGTGCGATTTTCAATGTGATATTCGACCCGCTGCTGATTTTCGGGATTGGGCCGTTTCCGAAAATGGGTATACGAGGGGCGGCGCTTGCAACCGTATTGGGGCAGATCCTCGGCCTTTGTGTTTCGGTTTTCTTTAACCTAACAAAAAACCATGAAATTCAGTTTAAGCTTAAAAACCTACTTCCCGAACCGCGCATCGTTGCGGAAATTTATAAGGTTGGTGTGCCCTCTATTCTCCTCAGCTCGATAACATCGATTACCACCTACTTTCTCAATATCATCTTGAGCGCTTTTTCGAGCACTGCGATTGCGGTGTACGGCGTGTACTTTAAACTGAACAGCTTTATCTTCATGCCGGTGTTCGGGTTGAATAACGGTATGGTGCCCATTATCGCGTACAACTACGGAGCACAGAACAGAAAGCGGATTACGGCGACGATACGGAACGGCCTTTTGCTTGCGATGGGGATTATGCTTTTCGGAATGGCACTTTTTGAACTGTTCCCTGCGCAGCTTTTGGGGCTATTCGACGCCTCCCCCGCGATGCTCGCGATCGGTGTTCCTGCAATCCGCATCATCGCATGCAGCTTCCTCGGGGCGGCACTCGGCATCACCTTTTCTTCGGTGTTTCAAGCATTCGGCAACGCGGTCTACAGCATGATTGCGACCTTTGTGCGTCAAATTGTCGCGCTGCTTCCGGCGGCATATTTGCTTTCGCTGTCCGGCGATGTCAATGCTATCTGGTGGTCGTACCTCATAGCCGAAGTTGTCTCCATCATCGCATGTATCTTTTTTATGCATCGCATTTACAAAGAAAAGATCGAGCCGCTGCCGGTGTAAGGGCGATGTATTTTATGAAGCCTTTAAGAACATTGTTATAAAAGAAAGGAGCTGGTATGCAGGAAATCATTGATTTACTGGAAAACGATGCGCGGCTGAGTCCGCAGGATATTGCCGCAATGACGGGTAAGTCCGAGGAAGAGGTTCGCGCTGCCATTAAAAAATTAGAGGATGAGGGCATCATCTTAAAATATGCTGCGGTTATCAACCGTGAACGGCTGACGAGTAGCGATACGGTATCTGCGATGATCGAAATTCAGGTTGCTCCGGCACGGGAACACGGATTTGACCGCATTGCAGAGCGGATATATCGGTATCCGCAGGTAAAGACGGTACAGCTAATGTCCGGCGGATATGATCTGCATGTGCTGGTCGAAGGAAAAGACTTAAAAGAGGTTGCCTTTTTTGTGTCGGAAAAGCTCGCATCGCTGGAAGGGGTGATCAGTACGCGCACGCATTTTGTACTCAAGACCTACAAAGAAAACGGAACCTATTATATCGACCCGAAAAAAGATTCCCGTGAAGAGATTACCGCATAATGGACAGACCCGATCAATTTTCCAACCGGATTGTGACTATTGCTCCTTCCGGTATCCGCCGCTTTTTTGAGCTTGCTGCAGGAAAAGATGATATTATCTCGTTGGGGGTAGGGGAGCCTGATTTCGCAACGCCGTGGGCCATGCGCGAGGAGGCGTGGTATCACCTCGAATGCGGGCATACTTCGTATACTTCAAACTGGGGGCTTGAACCGCTCCGCAAGGCGATTGCAAGCTATTTAAACCGTTATGGCATGTCGTATTCGCCTAAAAACGAGGTACTGATTACCTTTGGCGTTTCGGAAGCAATAGATATTGTGTTCCGTTCCATTCTGAATCCGGGGGATGAGGTGATTGTTGCGGAACCGTGCTATGTTTCGTATCAGCCCTTGGTGGCGCTCTGCGGGGCGAAACCGGTCGGACTGGATACTTCGGCGGATAACTTTATCCCGACGGCGGCGGCGATCGAAGCGCTTATTACGCCGAAAACCAAGGCGCTGATTATCTGCAGCCCGAACAATCCCACCGGTACGATGATTCCTGCTGATGAGATGGAAAAGATCGCCGCCGTCGTTAAAAAGCATAAGATTTGGGTGCTGTCCGACGAGGTGTATTGCGAACTTCGATATGAAGCGCCGCATGTGTCTATCGGTTCTTTCCCTGGAATGAAGGATTACTGCATTATCCTCAACGGGTTTTCAAAGTCCTTTGCGATGACCGGCTGGCGTATCGGGTTTATCGCCTGTCCGCAGGAGCTGATGGCGCAAATTCATAAAATTCACCAGTATGCGGCAATCTGCGCCCCCATTATGAGCCAATATGCGGCGCTGGAAGGTTTGGAGCGCGGCTGGGACGAGGTTGAGCGGATGCGGATTTCCTACCGGCAGCGGCGCAATTTGATGATGAAGAGCTTTGACTCGATGGATATTCCGTATATAATGCCCGACGGCGCATTTTACCTCTTTGTCGATATCCGCAGTACCGGTTTAAGTTCGGAAGATTTTGCGGTTAAGCTGATTACCGACTACAAAGTCGCGGTTGTTCCCGGGCACGTGTTCGGAAGCGGCGGCGAAGGCTTTGTCCGCTGCTGCTACGCTACCGACATCAGCAAAATACAGATTGCGCTTGAACGTATCGGCAGATTCTTGAAAGGTGAACCACTATAATGGCAAAGTTGAAAAATATAGAAATTATCGCAATGGATTTGGACGACACCCTTTTGCGGGATGATCTGACGATCTCCGATTATACGGTATCGGTGTTGCAGGCATTAATGAAAAAGGGTGTGTTGACGCTGCTCGCTTCGGGGAGAAGTCCCCGTTCGGTGCATTCGTATGCGCAGCGGATCGGTTCGGATAAAACGGAAAGCTATATCCTGTGCAACAACGGAACACAGATATTGACCTCCGATATGAAGCTGGAAATCATCAGCCGCTGCCTCGGTGCCGATCTTGCGCTTGAGATTTACGATTATATTGAGTCGCAAAATCTCTCTTGTCATCTCTACTTTGACGATACCATTTATATCGTTAAACGGACGGTTTTTTCGGATAGGGATGCGCATCTGACAAAAATGAAGATTGTCGTACCGAAGGACTATCGGGAAATTTTGCGCACCAAGCCGGTGTATAAGCTCCTCATTCCTGCAGAGCCGGAAATTATCGCTGCCGTCGAACCTGAGTTTAGAAAACGGTTCGGTACGCGAGCTATCCTGTTTACCAGTAAGCCGTATTTTTTGGAAATCATTCCGTTGGATACCGGTAAGGGGGAATTCCTACAGGAGCTGGCATGGCTGCTCGGTGTCAGAAGTGAGGCTGTGATGGCATTCGGCGACAGCATGAATGATGAAACAATGATTCGCTATGCGGGATACGGCATCGCTATGAAAAACGGTCTCGGCGCTATCAAAGATATTGCGTATGCAGTAACAGACTATACCAATAACGAAGACGGCATCGCCCGCTTTTTAGAGAAGTACGTGCTGTAGTGTATAAGATGCGGTACCTTCTTTCTGTGCGAAATTTTGGATAAAATTTCGCACATTTTTTCTAGCAGACGGATAACCGCATCAGGAAAAATTGATAAACATCGCAGAATAATTGAGGTCGCGAGACCATTTGAACCATCTTCAACTGTTGTACATCCGTGTACAACAGTTGAAGGCGAGTTTTGTGCACGCACAAAACATCGCTGCTGTATGGAACCTCTGCCATCCTTGGCAGTTCTGGTTGAACGGCCTCAATTATTCTGCGGGGATAACAAAAGAGCCTGATGCAGTTACCCGGATTTTTTTATAGGTGTACGGTTGCAAAATTTCCATATCCGTGATACCGTGTTACATAGCTATTAAAAAAGGTTATAAATACAGTAAACTACCATGGAACAAAACAATTTATTGACCGTTAAAAATTTGCACACGGCTTTCCGTATCGACGGCAACTACTATGATGCCGTTGATGGGGTATCGTTTGACGTTCATCCCAACGAGATGCTTGCTATTGTTGGGGAATCCGGCTGCGGGAAAAGCACTATCGCAATGTCTATTATGGGATTGCACGATATGCGTTTTACCCGGGTTTCGGGCGAAATCCTCCTGAACGGCAGGGATTTGCTGACACTACCCGAAGACGAGATGAACAAAATCCGCGGAAAGGATATCGGATTTATCTTTCAGGATCCACTTGCTTCACTTAATCCGTTGCAGCGGGTAGGGAAGCAGATTGAAGAAGCCCTGCTGTACCACACCAGCCTCAACGAAAAAGAGCGACAGGAGCGGGTTTTACAGCTTTTAAATGATGTCGGTATTCAGAACCCCAAGCGGACGGCGCAGCGGTTCCCGCATGAGCTTTCCGGCGGAATGAGGCAGCGGGTACTTATCGCAACTGCACTGTCTTGTAATCCGTCGCTTATCATTGCCGATGAGCCGACAACCGCGCTCGACGTAACAATCCAAGCGCAGATTCTCGATCTTATTAAAGACCTACAGGAAGAACATAAGGCGGGTATCATCCTTATCACCCATGACCTCGGCGTCGTCGCACAGGTTGCCGACCGTGTCGCGGTTATGTATGCGGGGCAGATCGTCGAACTGACTACCGTGCAGGAATTGTTTACTCATCCCTTGCACCCGTATACCCGTTCTTTGCTTAAATCGATTCCGCAGGCGGATAAAGACGATGATATGCTGCACGTTATTAAAGGTATGGTGCCGTCGCTTAAAAAACTCAAGCATACGGGCTGTCGGTTTGCCGACCGTATACCGTGGATTCCGGCTGAGGAACACGAAGAGTCTCCGGTCTTGCACGAAGTAAGTCCCGGACATTTTGTCCGCTGCTCCTGCTGGAAAAATTTCCGGTTCGAGGGTGAGGTTTAGAGGAGGCGGATATGGCATTATTGGAAGTAAAAGATTTAAAAGTACATTTCCCTATCCGCGGCGGCTTTTTTAACACGATACAGGATTATGTGCGGGCGGTAGACGGCGTTTCTTTTCAGATTGAAGAAGGAAAAACCTACGGCCTTATCGGGGAGTCCGGTTCCGGAAAAACCACCATCGGCAAAGCAATTGTCGGCTTGGAGCAGCCTACCGGCGGAGAAATCCGCTACGAAGGAAACCTTGTAAATACCAAGGCGCAGCGGAGAAAAATTAAGTATAACCAAAACGTACAAATGGTGTTTCAGGACGTTATGTCGAGCCTCGACCCAAAAAAACGTATCCGTGACATCATTGCAGAGCCTATCAGAAACTTTGAACGGCTTTCAAAGCATGAAGAATTAAAAAAGATACTTTCGCTCTTGCAGATTGTCGGAATACCGCCCGACGGCTTATATAAATACCCGTATGAGTTTTCAGGCGGGCAGCGGCAGCGTATCGGCGTTGCGCGTTCAATCGCCGTTAATCCGCAGCTCATCGTGGCGGACGAACCGGTTTCCGCGCTTGACCTTTCGGTGCAGGCGCAAATTCTCAACTTTCTTAAAGAAATTCAGCGTGAATTTATGCTAAGCTATCTGTTCATTTCGCATGACTTAGGCGTTGTCAAGCACATGTGCGATTACATCTACATTATGTACCGAGGCCGGTTCGTAGAGGCGGGAACGCGAGAAGATATTTACCGCAATCCGATGCATATCTACACCAAACGGCTTATCGCAGCAATTCCCGAAATGAATGTCGAAATACGCAGCGAATATAAAAAGCGCCGTGCCGAAATTGAAGAAATATATGAGCGTGAATCGGAGCGTTACTTTAGTCCCGAAGGGCGAGTGTACGATTTAAAGAAAATCAGCGATACCCATTACGCTGCGTTGAAGGATTAGGGGGAAGAGTATGTGGAAGACAGTAATACGCCGTATCCTTATTATGATACCGCAGCTATTTATATTGAGTGTTTTGGTTTTCTTAATCGGGAAGATGATGCCCGGTGATCCGTTTACGGGACTTGTCGGTAATCCGAACATCAAGGCAAGCCGTATCGAAGAGCTGCGGGAGAAAGCCGGTTTAAACGATCCGTGGCCGGTTCAGTATAAGAATTGGATGGAGCGGATTTTGCTGCACGGTGATTTCGGTGTATCCTATACCTATAAAATCCCGGTAACCGATAAAATCAAATTGCCTGCACAGAACACCCTGTGGCTTTCACTTTTAACGGTTGTGTTAACGTATGCAATCGCCGTTCCGCTCGGTATCCGTGCCGGCCGCTATAACGGGTCGAAATTTGATAAGGCGGTGCTGGTCTATAACTTTATCACGTACGCAATTCCGACGTTTATCCTCGGTCTTTTGAGCCTTTTGCTGTTCGGCTATCGGCTGAGGATTTTCCCCACGTCGGGATTTGTCGGGTTGGAAGCTATGGGAAATACCGGCCGTTATATTGCGAGCAGAATATATCACATGCTACTACCGGCCATTACGGCAGCAGTATTGCGCACGACGGGTATTGTGCAGTACCTGCGTAACGAGGTTATTGATGCAAAAAGCCAAGATTACGTTAAAACGGCGCGGAGTAAGGGCGTACCGATCGACAAGGTGTATACGCACCATATTTTTCGGAACTCCCTATTACCGATAGCGGCTTTTTTCGGCTTTACGGTAACAGGTCTGCTCGCCGGTTCGATCTTTATCGAAACGATTTTTATGTATCAAGGGATGGGCTTGCTGTTTATCGAAGCGATTATGTCGCGCGATTATTCGATTATCAATGCGCTTACTTTGTTGTACGGTACGCTCGCCCTGTTCGGTAGTTTGATTTCGGACATTATTATGATAATCGTTGATCCGCGGATCAGAATTGAATAAGATCATCAACTGATGTACCTCCTTGTACATCAGTTGATTTTGAGAGGGTATTATGGAAAAAACGGCATTTGATATTGATACTATAGATGAAGCGACGTTAAAAGAAATGTCTTCCGTGCCATCGTTTTGGAAGATTGTAAAGACAGAATTTAAACATGATAAAGCGGCAATCGTTGCGCTTGGCATATTGGTTATTATCTTTGCGGTGATTATCATCGGTGGTTTTGTGCTTGATACGGAAACGGTCATGAAGGTAAGCTTACGGGATAAGTTCTCGGTACCCGGCAAAAAATTCTTGCTCGGTGCAGATCTCGGCGGTCGGCCGATTTTACCTCAGCTGATTATCGGAGCGCGCAATTCCATTCTCATCGCATTCAGCGTAACCATTATTACCGAAATCGTCGGCGTCTTTTTCGGCTTGATTACCGGTTTTTACGGCGGAAGGGTTGATAACATCATTATGCGTATTTGCGACTTTATTCTTATCCTGCCGGTTGTTATGCTGATTATCGTCTTTGTAACTATCGTACCGACCTATAATATTTGGACGTTTATTTTTATTATGTCCGCTTTTTATTGGACGGGAGTTACTCGGCTCGTGCGCAGTAAAGCCTTGTCTGAAAACCATCGCGATTATGTGAATGCCTCGCGGATCATGGGTACCGGAGATTTTAAGATTATGTACGGGGGAATCTTACCGAATATTGCTTCCATCATTATCGTTGACTTTACACTCGGTATGGCAGGCAATATCGGTATAGAAACGGGAATGAGCTTTTTAGGCTTCGGACTTCCGCCGACATCACCGTCGCTCGGTACGCTGATCGGCTATGCGCGTGACCCGGGAACCATTTCCGGCAAGTTGTGGGTATGGCTGCCTGCGTCCATTCTTATTATGGTGTTAATGCTGTGTATCAACTACGTCGGACAAACGATAAAACGTGCCTCCGATGCAAAGCAGCGTTATAAATAAAGAGAGCATCTTTAAAAACCTAACCGGTTTTTTGAGAGTTTTAAGAGGAGGAAAACAATGTCAAAAGATTTAAAACGCGCTGCGTTTTTATGTGCGGTAATGTTGGCGCTTGTCAGCTGTGGCGGTAAGGCGGAACAAAAGCAGACTGCACAGAATGGCGGGGATGATGCAGGGGATAAGACATTAAAACTGATGTTTCCGCAAATGATTGAGCGGGAAGGATCGGCTATTAATGGTGGCACCTTTGTATACGGTTTTGTATATGATACGCCGTGGAAAGGAGTGTTTAATACCTTCCTGTATCAGGATAATCCTACGTATGAGGTGATGCGTCCGCGGATCGGTAAGTTTATGACCGACGGTCCGAATCATGAAATTAAAGACGGTTACTGTACCATGACATTCGATCGCGAGGCAAAAACGGCAACATACCACATAAACGAAAAACTTACCTGGTCGGATGGAGTGCCGGTTACGGCTGAGGATATTATTTTTGTCTATGAATGTGTCGGACATCCTGACTATACGGGCATTCGCTATGACAGCGAGTATGAAAATGTTGTAGGTATGGTCGAGTACCACAAAGGTGAGGCAAAAACCATCTCCGGTGTAAAAAAGATAGATGATAAAACGGTAGAAGTTACCTTTAAAAATTTTTTCCCGGGCATTTTATGGGGTTCGGGAATTACTTATGATGCGGAACCCTATCATTACCTCAAAGATATTCCGTTAGCGGAAATGGCTTCTCACGACCGTGTACGGAAAACGCCGCTCTCCTGCGGCCCGTTTGTGATCAATTCTATGGTAGAAGGTGATATAATTGAATATGTGCCCAATCCCTATTGGTACGGTAGAAAAATTGCGATCGATAAGCTCATTGTAAAACGGATTGCTCCGACCTCTGCTGCCGCGGCAATAAAAGCGGGTGAAGTTGACGCCATTCAATTCAAAGCCGATTTATACGATCAATTCGTTGAGCTTGATGATGAGGGTAAAACAATTCTTGACGAAAACGGAAAACCGAAAATGAAAATCGATAATATCGATATTGTCGGTAATATCGAAAACACTTATACATACGTCGGATTTAAATTCGGGACGTGGAATAAAGAAAAAGAAATGTGCGAAATGTTCCCCGACGGTGGTAAATTTAAAGATAAGGCTCTGCGTCAGGCTATCGGTTATGCAATGGATAACGATGGTATCAATGCCATCTACTACCACGGTTTGCGTGTTACGGCAAATTCGTTTATTACACCGTACCATCCCGGTTTCTACGATGTCTCACGGAAAGGTTATTCCTACGACCCTGATAAAGCAAAACAACTGCTTGACGAAGCAGGCTACAAGGATGTTGACGGGGATGGCTACCGCGAAACGCCTGACGGAAAACCGCTTAAAATCAATTTCATGTTTATGAGCGGCAGCGATGTAGCGGCTCCGATTGCGAATTACTATATCCAAAACTGGAAAGATGTCGGTTTAAATGTCGCGCTGAATGACGGCCGGTTGATCGAATTCAATGCGTTCTATGATAAGCTGCAGGATGACGACCCGACGGTAGAGATGTATTCCGCTGCATGGGGAGTCGGGTCGAATCCCGAGCCAACGGGGCTTTACGGAAAGGTCGCGCAGTTTAATTTGGAACGTTGGGTAAACGATAAAAATGAGGAGCTTCTTGCCAAAATAACTTCCGAAGCTGCTTTTGACGAAGCATTCCGTGCTCAAGCTTATAAAGAATGGGACGAGAATATTCTTGAAGAAGCTCCTGCGATTCCGACTGCTTATCGTATGAAATTGTATGCGGTAAACAAGCGGACAAAGAACTGGGATCAACAGTTCGTTACCGGTTGGGATTGGTGCGACCTAGCTCTGATTAACGATAAGCCTGCCGTTAATATGATGAAATAACGGTAGCCAAGTAAAAATAATGATTGGGGATAACACTGGTCGGTCAAACAAAACCGATCAGTGTTATTTGCATTTAAAGTAAATTAAAATTGTTATGAGGTTATAGCGCATGATACGAAAACAGCAGGAATTTTGGGGAAAATTAGTTATTTTCACCGGTATTAGTTTGGTTTTTGCATTTTTTATGCTGGCGTTGAGTCCCCGCTTTTCATTTTTAGGGCGATTGATTTCGGCAAAAGACCTTACATTGATGGTAACGCAATACCGGATACTCCCTAATTTCAGCTTTCTTACTCGTTTCGGCTTCGCCTTTGGAATCTTTGCTATTGCTTCAATTATGGCCTCACTTGGGACGGTTTTTTTGTCTCGTAGGGTTCGGGAAAGAGTGTATAAAGAAACGGAGACTGCTCTTTTTGATACTTTTATCAATAGATTGCGCTTTTGCTATACACGTGAAAACCTTATTGAAGCTATCCAGCAAGAACTTGAATACAAGGCTGATTGTTCTGTCTTGCTCACCAATACCGATACCGATTTAGTTATATACGGCAGTACGTCTGCGTATGTTTCGGATCCTGATGTATATGCAAAGTTGGCGCACCGATTCTCGGTCGAATGGCTTGACCACTGGGGAGAAAATATTTATTTATTGGATTCCGATATGCAGATGACCTCTGACAGAAAGAAAGCACGAGGTTTGGTTATTGCATACGGCTCTTCACGCCTTTTTATTATCTGCCGATATATCCGTTCCGTTGAGCCGGAGATTTTTTCTCAGCTTTTTAAAGAATTTAAAAATTATTTCGGACGTGAAAAAACGCTTTCTCAACTGCTCTATTATTCGGAACTCGCACAGGAGTGGCAGATGGTTGCAAATACTCAGCGTGCATTCCTGCCTCAAAAAATACCGGCACTTGACAAGTTAGAAATTGGCGTTTATTTCCGACCGTTAGTAAACGTGTCCGGCGACTATTATGATATTATTCCCATCGATGAGGATAAGACACTTATTATTACGGGGGATGTTTCAGGAAAAGGACTTGCTGCAGCGCTCGTTATGGGGGTTGTCGTAAATACAATACGGATTATGGAAAATAAAGAGGATTTAGCCGGCCTGATCCTTGCAATAGATAGCGCTATTAAACGTATGAATCTCCTTGATAAATATACCGTTGTGTTTTTAGGGTTGATCGATACCAAAGCGATGAAAATACGTTATGTCAACGCTTCGATGGAAGCGCCGATGATTTTTACCCATGCTGCGGAAGGATACAAAGTAAAGCAGCTTGATTCGAATTGTTCCGTTATCGGAATCATCGACATCGATTCGGTTGATGTCGATGAAAAACCTTTATACCGTAACGATTTACTGGTTATTACAACGGATGGAATTCCTGAAATAACGAATGAAGAGGGCGTAGAACTCGGCAGTAACGAAATTTATATTAAATCGATCAAATCTTTTGCCTCGTCGGATGCATCGACTATTGCTTCAAAGGTAGCAGATTTGGGGCTTACTTACAGTGCCTCAAAAGCGTTCCGCGATGACACTACTATTTTAGCAGTAAAATTAAAGGGATAATGTATGGGTTTAATTTTCTTTACTTATTTTTTTGCCGTATCACTTTTTGTGAACTCCTCCTATCTTGCATTTCATAAATCGAACCGTATTAATGTCCTTTTAAATAAGATTACGGTACCGGCTTCTCTTGTTGCGCTTTGTATTGCCGTTTCTATTCATCTGGTTTTTTATAAACAAATCGGACTGCAGCGTATCATATCAACTGCTACCTTATTCTTTATGCTGCTTACTTCTTATCATATTGTCGATATGGCTCTTGTTCTCTCTGAATTGAAAACGTACAAGATAATGCAAAAAGTGAATACGGTAGTCCATCTCGCCGGTATCGGACTTATCGTATTCTATGTGGGTAGATTTCAATGGAACTCGCTGAAAGGTTTCTATTTTGTACAGCGCGATGTGTTTCCGGGCATGAGCGGTATTAGACTGTTTCAGTATATTTATGTATTTTTTACCTCTGCGGTTTCGATAGCAATATGTTTTATAAAAATATTTTTTGTTAAAAGTAATATCCATCGTCAACAGCTGTTTTTACATACTCTTGCCATCGGGCTTGGCCTCGCGATATGGATTGCAGAAGGCTATTATTTCTTGATGTTTTCTTGGGTGTTCGCATTTATACCGGTCGGTTATGCTGCAATGTTGGCTTTTGACAATATAATATTCTCACTGACGCGCGTATTTGATATTAAACAAATCGCTTTCGGCCTTATCCGATTTGTCCTTTTTACAGCTATCTTTGCAGGTGCTGCAGGTTTTACGACGGCACTTATTATGCAGTTTATTCATTCAGTCAGCGGCTGGATAGTTTTAATTATCGTTTCGTGTATTATTCTTTTCTTTATCCGCAGTTTTGTTTCCGGTAAGCTTGAATATGTTTTCGGTAAAACGACGGATTATGAAGTAATGCTGGACACTGAGTTGCAAAAACTTGATTTTGGGAAAGGCCACGATACCGTGTTGGAATCTTTTCCGAAAATAATGAAACAATATATCACTTGTCAAGGGCTCGATATTCTTGTAAGTGATGAAAATATGAATTTACAGACAGTCTATTCGGATTTTGAGCATCATAATACATTGAGCGCTAACCTCGCTTGTTTTGAATATTTGCTCAGTCAAAATAATGTTGTTCTTACGAAAA
The DNA here is from genome assembly GCF_024181165.1 of Treponema sp. OMZ 803. Classification (NCBI taxonomy): domain Bacteria; kingdom Pseudomonadati; phylum Spirochaetota; class Spirochaetia; order Treponematales; family Treponemataceae; genus Treponema; species Treponema sp. OMZ 803. The sequence continues at coordinate 1,329,836 of NZ_CP051195.1, forward strand.
CGGAACTTATTGCCAATTATTTGTATGACTCTATAAGAGATGAACTGTTGGATGTCTTTGAAACAACACAGACCGAAATTCTTATCAGTATGCGGGAGGGGCAGAAACTCATCGGCTGTATCCTCCTCGCGCCAAAAACCCATAGCGCGGAATATACCCCTTATGATATACACGTATTGTCCAATATGTATTCGTATTTCTTTTTGGTAATCTATTACCTCAGAAATATATCCAAGCAGGATATTATCGTTACGATCGACCGTGAAGTTGAAATGTCCGACCAAATTATCGGATCCATTCAGAACTATAAGGATACACTTGAAGCACACGGATTTTCAATGGATTCTATTGCATATTCGGCGCATCAGCTTGGCGGTGATTTTATCGACTATATTACATTGAATGAAAAGCGGACAATGTTCCTTATCGGTGATGTTTCGGGTAAGGGGTTAAGTGCAAGTATGTCGATGGTTATTTTAAAGTCGATTATTCATACCTACTTGCAGACAATCTCCGATTTTAAAGAATTGATAACAAAGGTAAACCGGTTTATAAAGGATAACTTGCCGCGTGGGACTTTCTTCGCAGGGCTTTTCGGTATTATCGACTTCCCGACTAATACGATTTATTACTTGAATTGCGGTATTCCATTGATGTCAATGTATATCAGTTCATATAAGCATGCAATCGAAATTCAAGGGGAGGGTAGAGTTCTCGGTTTTGTAAAGAATATCGCACCGTTCCTAAAGGTACGAAAAATCACCATGCACAAGGGCGATACAATTGTCTTTACGACTGACGGCCTGCTTGAAGCAACGAATCTTAAAGGTGATCGGTTTGGCAGTGATCGCGTCGGACGAATTCTGCAGGAAAACAACGGGGCAAAGGCTTCTCAGATCGCCCGCACTATTTATAATAATCTTCTGGATTTTATTTTACGTAAAATCGATGATGATGTTACCATATTGGTATTGAAATACAATCAACAGGGTGTTTCTAAAAACTGATTCGCTATCCATGTCATGGATTCATGGATACGATAATAATTCCCTTACGGAATGAGCCGATAGGATTGCAGTCTTTAGAAGTCCTCAATATATAGGAGTAGATTTATGGATAATTTAACGATTACGGAAAAAACGAATGATGCGTTTGTATTACTGACGGTAGCCGGTTCAATAAATTCATACACGTATCATGAATTTGAAACGAAAGTTTACAATCTTATTAAAGAACACTCAATTGTACTTGATGTGTCAAGGGTTACCAATCTATCATCGTCAGGCTTAGGGATTCTCATGGCTGCTTCTGAAGACGGGGCGGAGCTTGGTCATAAAATCTATATTTTGAATCCTTCAGAGGTTGTAAAGCTTGCGATCGCCTCTACCGGCTTTACGGAAGTGTTTCCTATCATTCACTCGCTTGATGAAGTAAAATAGGCCGATACGGTAGTAGGACGTGAACCATTTACAGGTAGGAGCCGATTTAAAAAATATCGGCTTTATTGAAGAATTTATCTCTACCTCTAAAGATATTCCCGAGAATAAGCGAGTAGCAGCGCTTATTATATCAACAGAAGTGTTTGACAATATTGCTGAGCATGCCGCTTTTACAGGACGTAAAGAACTTCAATTAAGCATATCAAATATGTTCTTTCCGCGCCTTTGTTTTTCCTATCGCAGTACGAATTTCGACAATCTCCTGCATGCGCTCAAGGAAACAAAACCTCATTTTGATCCGAAAGCGAAGCGGTATCGAGGCTTCGGTCTATTGATGACGAAAAACATTGCTCGAAAAGTGTGCTATCGGCAAGAGCAATCTCGTTCTTATATTATCGTGTACTTATAAACACATTGTTAAAAGTCGGTGGTATGAAAAAAATACTTTGTATAATACTGTGTCTGTCATCGTTTTTTTGTATAACGGCAGCTGATCCTGCTATGGAAGCTCAGCTTCGCAACTTTGTATATCCCTCTGCTGTTCCGGCAGAGATACGGCGTCATATCGGCAATGATGCAGATGCCTTTTTAGCTGATCTGAAACAAGTTTTGGCTGCAGAAAAAGAGAACTTATTTATACTGGTTGATAAACGGCATTTGCTGCCGGATGGATATACGCCGCAAAATCTTGTAACGCTGCATACCGGCCGTGCATATATAATTAACCGGAAGGATTTATCTCTGACAAAAACGGCGGAACAGGCGTTACAAGAAATGGCGCTTGCAGCAAAACGGGATGGTATTACACTGGTCGTCAGCTCCTCGTACCGTTCATACACATATCAGAAAAATTTATTTGACCGCTATGTGCGGGAATCCGGTGAAAAAGAAGCGGAACGGTTTTCCGCCCGTGCGGGAACAAGTCAACACCAACTTGGGACGGTCGTCGACTTCGGTTCTATCTCCGATGACTTTGCGCAAACGCGCGCCGGCAAATGGATATTGCGTAACGCTTCAAGATACGGGTGGTCGCTTTCCTTTCCCAAAGGATACGAAGCAGTAACCGGCTATGTATGGGAGTCGTGGCACTATCGCTATATTGGCGTAGAAGCCTGTGTCTTTCAGCAAAAATGGTTCGGCGATATTCAGCAGTACATGCTTGAGTTTATAGACGCTTGGAAGAAACAAACGAGATAAGAGGATGCCTCAAAATGATTGGGTATTCCTAAAAACTTGGAATGAATTAGCCTGTCTGCCCTGCGTACGATCACTTGAGGATTTGACCAAAACGATTTTTACCTATAGAATAGTAGATATGAAAATATTTCATCGATATTTATTTTTAGCTTTTATAATAAGTGTATTGGTCGGCTGTTCTGCTGCGCCGTCTTCCGTTAAAGAGGAACCTACACCGTCCGAAGAGATCGCGGTTCCTGCTCCTCAGCCTGAACCGGTCAAAGAAGCGGAAGTGCCGGTAAAACGGGAATCCGTTAAACCCACGGTTCCTGTTAAACCGAAGCCTCCTGTTAAAACGAAGGAGCCTCCTGCGAAGGTAGAAGAACCGCCTGTAAAGGTGGAAGAACCTCCTGCGAAGGTGGAGGAGCCTCCCATGAAGCCTGAGCCGGTTAAAGAGCCTGTTGTTGAAGTTAAGCCCGAACCTGTCGAAGAAAAAAATACCGTTATTGCCGAGTTTGAAGGGGTTACCATTACAAAAGAAACCTATGATCAAACAAAGACGGAGATGGAAAAGATTGTCGAGAAGCTTAACCGTATTACAGCGACAAAGGACTATGCTCAATGGACGACATTCTTATCGGAAGAGTATAAACAACAATATTCCCAACCTTTGACGCTTAGAAAGGTTTCTGAAGCCTTACCGGTTAAAGGGATTAAGCTCAAATCGCTGCGTGATTACTTTATGTATGTTTTTGTTCCTTCTCGTCAGAATGTACGGGTAGACGATATTAGGTTCGTTTCCCCGACACGGGTCGATGTTATTATGAAACAGGCAAATGTTTCGCTGCTTGTCTACGGTTTGGAAAATATTAACGGCAGCTGGAAACTGATTCCGTCGAAACTGTAAGTCATCTTTGAGTAGGAGTTATACGCTATGCGTAAAAGTATTACTTCTGCAGTTTTTGCTGCATTAATTTGTGCAGGATGGATGATGTCCATTCCCGTCGGACCTATTCCCATTGTGCTGCAAAATGCGCTTGCAGTGCTTGCCGGCTTGCTGTTGGGGCCGCTGTTCGGCGGTCTTTCGGTACTGCTTTTTTTGGTTGCCGGAGCCGTCGGTCTGCCTGTTTTTTCGGGTGGTTCGGGAGGTTTTGCCGTCTTTGCGGGACCGACGGGCGGCTTTTTAGTCGGATATCTTGCCGCGGCTGTTGTCGGCGGTTGCATCATGAAACTTTACAGAGAAGAACAGCGGTGGCCGCTTGCTTGCAGTATTATTGCGGTTGCAGGGCTTTTAAGCTTTTTGTCTATCTACGTATTCGGTCTTCTGTGGTTTAAACATGTTCTGAACCTCAGCTGGCAGCATACGTTTATGAAAGGGTTTGTGCCGTTTATCCTGCCCGATCTGATTAAGCTGGTTGTTGTCGTTCCGATTACGCTCAAATTGCGCCCGATTATACGGCGCTATACGGAATAACGCAGCCTCTATCGATGCTCCGACTATTATACTGATGATGCCTTCCTCAGAACGCTATGAATTATTCAAGCTCACTGATGTAGCTAAATCTTTTACCGGTACCGAACGTCCGGTGCTGAACGGTATATCTTTCTCGGTATATGACGGTGATTGTGTTGTCGTATCGGGGCCGAACGGATCCGGTAAAACCGTACTGATGACGCTTATTGCCGGACTGGAAACTCCTTCCTCCGGTTCGATAGTCAGCAGCAGGAAAGACGGCGGTGAGTTGCGTATCGGACTGGTGTTTCAGGAAGCCGACGCTCAAATCCTCGGCGATACCGTCGAGGAAGATGCGCTTTTCGGTATGCGGGATAGTAAGCTGTCTAAAGACGTCATCGCACAGCGACTGGAAACGGTGCTTGCACAGCTGGGCTTGTACGAAAAGCGCCGCTCGCCCGCACGTAGTTTGTCAGGGGGCGAGAAGCGGCGGCTTGCAGTTGCCGGTATCCTGATGATGGAAGCCGATGTTATCATCTTTGACGAACCTTTTGCCAATCTCGATTTTGCTGGAGTGGTGCAGGTAACGGCAATGATAGAGCAGCTGCAGCGTGACGGGAAAACGGTTATGGTACTTACCCATGAGCTGGAAAAAGTGCTTGCACTTGCGAACCGGCTTATCATCTTGCACAAAGGGTGTCTTGTTTATAACGCGGAACCGGAGCCTGCACTCCATAGCGGTATTCTTGAACAATACGGCATACGGAATCCTCTCTGCTCATATCGTGTATTTTCGGACCTTGTATGGAGAACCGGTGACTGTCGATAAAAATAACTTTTTATTTCAATATACGGCTCGAAATACGGTGATTCACCGCCTTCCGGCGGGAGTAAAATTTTGCGTATTATGTCTTTCATCCTTCGTTTTATACGGCGCACCTCAAACGCTGCTGGCAGTCTATGCACTCTTTCTTGTATTGGCCAGCGTTGCTGCAAAGCTTTCGTGGCTAACGGTAAAAAGGAATTGCCGATTTTTAGGTATCTATGCACTTTGTATTTTTTTTATCAAGATAGTCGGTGTGCCGCTGACGGCAGATATGCTTAAAACTATGACGGCGGAAACGCTGTTGTTTATGCAAAAGCTCGTGCTTATCTTATTTACTGCCTCGATATTTTACGAAACCACCTCAAAGCTGGAGTTTTTTGTACTCTGCGAAAAAATCGAACGCTTCTTTTGCAGAAAAAAATACACCGGCGCTTTTTCAACGCTCTTTACCATCACATTGATGTGCGTTCCCCGTGTGTTTGAGGTGTGGGCTCAATTGAACTACGCTTACAATGCACGTACCTGCCGGCGGCGCGATATTGTCAGTGCCTACCGCCGGTTTGCTTCACTATTGCCTGCACTTATCGAAAATCTCTTACGTTTTGCCGTTACCGCCGAAAAAGCCCTCAAAAACCGCCGACTGCGGGGGTGTTAAACAACCGACCTGATGCGTTTACCCTGACTTCTTGGTGCAAGCCGTTTGACAATAGGGCAGTGTTTGTTATATTCTATACGACAATATGTTTGTATCGATAATGATAGATCCGGGCGGAGAGGAATCTGCCGCTCATCTTTCTGAATTGTTAACCTTTTATGGATTTGAACGGGTACAGCGGGCGTGTTGGGAATCCACTACAATTAGTGAAAAACAATTGGGTGCTCTTAAACGCGAAATTGATCGGGTAACCGATTATTATGATGTTATTCGCATATATCAGTATCCTGTCGAAGGGGTATTGGCGATTTCTACGCTTGCTAAAAAGAAGTGGCGGAAACTCTTAATTCGTCCGCCTAAGGACAGCTAAAAACTTTTTTCGGATGTTGAAACATCCTGCAAAAGTTTTTATAGGAGATATGATGTTATTGGAAGAATATAAACCGCAGATTGCAGCACTTAAGGCCGATGTCGATGAAATCTGGAGGCGTCTTTGACTCCGAAGCGGTAAAAAAACGGATTGCGGAAAAAGAAGCTATCGCGGGGCAAGAAGGTTTTTGGAACGATCCTAAAAATGCCGAAAAACTCTTGTCGGAAATCAAAAAGCTGAAAAACCGTATCGAGCCGTGGGAAACACTCATTGCCGATATCGACGATCTGCAAGCCCTCTATGAACTTACCCAAGAGGCGGGGGAGGAGGATAATGCAGATTCCATTCAAGAAATCGATACGTCGCTCACAAACCTTCAAGAACGGTTTGAAAAGCTCAATACGCTGGCACTCCTTTCCGATGAGGTCGACGGAAATGACGCCTTCTTGACCGTTCATGCAGGGGCAGGCGGCACCGAAGCGTGTGATTGGGCGCGGATGTTAACCCGTATGTATCTCCGCTGGGCGGAGCGCCGCGGGTTTACTATCGAAACGCTTGATGAGCTGGAAGCCGATGAAGGTTTAAAATCCATTACCCTACAGATACGCGGCGACTATGCTTACGGCTTTTTAAAGGCAGAAACCGGTGTACATCGGCTTATCCGTATCAGCCCGTTTGATGCAAATGCCCGCAGACATACTTCTTTTTCTTCCGTCTATGTATTCCCCGTGCTGGACGATACCATCGAGGTAAATATCAGACCGGAGGATTTACGGGTGGATACCTACCGCGCGGGCGGTGCCGGAGGACAGCATGTTAATAAAACCGACTCTGCAGTACGGCTGACGCATCTGCCTACCGGTATTGTCGTAGCGTGCCAAAACGAACGAAGCCAAATCTCTAATCGGGCAACGGCAATGAGTATGCTCAAGGCACGACTTTACGAATACTACCGCAACGAGAAAGAAAAAGAGAATGCGAAATTCGCTACCGAGAAAAAAGGAATTTCGTGGGGAAATCAGATCAGATCATACATCTTTCAGCCCTATACGATGGTAAAAGATCATCGTACAAAACATGAAACGGGCAATATTCAAGCTGTTATGGACGGCGATATAGACGGCTTTATCGAAGACTTTTTAAAAAAACAATGGGCAAATCAGCTTATGGATGAGGACAGCCCAGAATGAAGGTAAAACGGGTGTGCGTTGCGCTGATTGCGATAGTAATTGCATCCTATGGTACTGCGCAAACAAATGGGGAAATTCCTACATGGTCAATTACAGCATCAAAATTTACGCTTACCGATGTGCCTGAATTGTATGCGTCGTACTCGACTGCATTGCCTACAATGCTCAACCTTTTTTGTGCTGTACCTACAAGCAGAGTTGTGACTCCCGAAGAAAAAAAGGCACGACAGCTCATAGATTATGCTGCAAAAAAACTTATGCTTATTCGTGAGCGAGTATCATTAATCGCAGAACGGGATTCGTTGTACCTTGCTGTCATGCCCGAGAAGGAGAAGCTGAAGCAAGCGGTCGCATTCAACAAGAAAATAACTGCGAAGGAAATTGATATCCAAAAAGCCCAAGAGAAAATTGATGCATTACTGAACGATACTTCTTTTACTGCCGAAACGCTCCCGGTTACGATATGGAAGGACGGTCAACAGTTGTTTGAGCTCCCTGAATATGCGAATATTCCGCAAACGCTCAAAGTTGAGAATATCTCAGCAGTTATTAACGGATCGATACAGGATTTGGCGGGGTATATGTATGTGTCCGTTGTGTTGACAACCGGTTTGCCGGGTATGCCCGATTATCGGTTCAGCGAAGCGGGGCCATATCAGTCAATCGAAGCAATTGCTCGTTCATTAGCGGCACAAATTATGACGGCGGTAAAAAATACTCAGCCTGCAAAGGTTTTGCTTACTGTCGAACCGGAAAATGCAGAACTGTATTTAGACAGCGAACCGCTGGAAACTGGGAAAAAGTCTATTTATATGTATGAAGGAAGCCATCGACTGGAAGCGCTTGCTGACGGTTACGATTCAGCCGGTCAAACTATTGAGGTTCAAGCAGGACAAAACTATTTGTTGAACATAAAATTAAAAAAGGAAAAAATTATTTCCGTCGGGTTTCAGTTTATAACACCCAATGCAGATGTGTTTTTACATACACAGTATTTTGCCGGTGCACCATTTCAAACTGATATTCCGGTAGGTAAAAATACCGCTATCAGTTTTTCTTATGGAGACGTAAAAACCTATATTGTACTTCGGCCTCATGATTTTATGCAGCAAGGACAGACAATCTATCAGTTGCAAGCTACACTCAATAAAGAAAAGACCAAAACCTTGGTTGATCGGCGGCGGAATGTCTTGTACTGGTCGCTCGGCGCCTTTTACGTGTCGCTTCCTATTTTTATGATTTTGCAGGGACTTACTGCGGATATGGCTTCCGCCGCTGCGGATTCCCGTTTGGGAAGTGATACAACAGTACGAAATAAATATCGTGCACTGTTTATCAGTACTGCGGTTATGCAGGGAATAACAATCGGTTTAGGTATTAACTATGTGGTACAACTTGGACTGTATCTGTATGCCGCCGACCAAAGTATCCCAAAAGAGGCACGCAAATTATAACCGGATAAGCAGTGATACTATCACGCTTTGTCGGAATATCGGATATACTGGAGAGAAATATGGCTAAAAGAAGTTTTTCCGAAGGCTTAAAGAAACTGTTCGGCATTCATTCCAAATTGGACGATTCTTTTTTTGAAAGTGTTACCGATACTTTGGTAGAAGGCGATATCGGTGCTCAATTTGCATTCGAGATTGAAGACATGCTTCGTGCAGAATGTAAAAAACGGAAGGTTGAACAGCAAGAACAAGTATTGCAAATTTTATACGATATTTTGCTTCCTTTTTTGCCGGTCGTCTCTTTTACGCCGGAGAAAGATAAAACCTCCGTGTATTTGCTACTGGGGGTGAATGGAGTAGGGAAGACCACGACAGCGGCAAAGCTTGCTCAGTATTATAAGCCTCGCTTTGAAGCGCCGATCATACTTGCCGCTGCGGATACTTTTAGGGCCGCTGCGATAGAACAGCTTGAATATCACGGCAAACAGCTTGGAGTGCGGGTTATTGCACATCAGTACGGCGGAGATCCGGGAGCGGTTATCTTTGATGCGGCACAGGCAGCGCGGGCGCAGGGAGGAGGACTTGTCATCGCCGATACCGCAGGGCGACTCCATAATAAGGAAAACCTTGTACGGGAATTACAAAAGATCAATAGGATTGCCGAATCTAAAACCGATGAGGGATGTTATAAAAAAATACTTGTACTCGATGTAACGGCGGGACAAAGCGGTTTCAGGCAGGCTGAGGTGTTTCACGAGGCGGTCGGTGTCGATGCAGTCATCCTGACAAAATACGATTCGACGGCAAAGGGTGGTATCGCGCTCAGTGTGGGACGGCAGCTGAATCTGCCGGTCATTTTTACCGGCACCGGAGAAAAATACGGGGACTTTGCCCCTTTCAATGCCGATACCTATCTACGGGAATTTATCGGTATGCCGGTATGAAACGTTTTGCCTTTTGTATCTTCATTTTAGTGTCTGCATTCCGCCAATTGCCGTTTGGCATTGCTGATGGAATCGAATTAACGGATACTTCGATCGGTACAGTGCCGGGTGGGGCGGTAGACAGTACTCCGGATATTCAGGCAAACTCAGCGCCGATAGATACTACCCAAGCAGAGAAACTTTCTGCCGAATCTACAAAAGAGCATGAAATGACTTCGACACCTGCTACAACAAGAAAAGAAGCTTCCATGGAACCTGCAAAAAGTGATGAATTTGCTCCGTCGACAGCGGATACAGATGGAAAAACGGTTGATAATGACGGAACCACTGCATCAGCCGTAAAAGACGAGAAAAAAGACGAAAGTGGTGAATCTGCTGATGTAGCTTTTGCCTCTATCCATAGCAAGGGATTGACCGTCGCAGACGGGAACAGATGGTACTACGAGACTTTTGATCGCCAGGGGCGTTCTACCTTTGCGGTACTTTACGAAGATGGTACGGCTATTGAAAAAACAGAGTGGGCATATAAAGGAAAAACCCGTCATCCCACAAAAAAGCAGATACTTCGCGCGGATGGATCGGAGACGTTCCGCTATAACGAGCAGGGAAAAGAGTTGACTATTGAACGATATAAAGGAAAGACATTAACCTCAAAGACGGAAAATGTATATAACAGCGACGGTAAACTAATTGAGCAGACAATTACCGCGGGGAAAAATACCGACAAATCGGTATGGGTGTTTGCCGGAGATAAGGCTGTTTCTCAGACTAAATATCGGAACGGAAAAAAAACGGCCCTTATCGAACTGGGTAATATTCCTCATATTATACACTTATATGTCGATGACAAAGAAGTATATGTAGGAGAGGAACAATGAAACGTACCGACCTCGCATGGATTTTTTTTGTATTGCGGCGGTTTAATGCCGCAGATACCAAGGGGCGTTCGGCAGTTACCGGAATCCTTTCCGTACTCGGTATTGCTTTCGGAGTTATGGTCTTGATTGTGATCCTTGCCGTGATGAACGGTTTTCAGCGTAGCTTTATCGACACCATCTTACAGGTAAGTTCGGCGCATGTGCAGCTGTACGGCTCCGAAGCGGCACTTGAAAAGGCAAAGGCTGCAGGCGGGTTCCAATCTTTTTCTATATTTTCAGAAACACAAACGGTAATGCAGGGAAATTACGGCAGGCAGCAGCCCGCCATACTGCGCGCTGTGCCCGAAACAATCTTAGGCGATGACCGTGGCTTTGCCGGCGCTATAACAATGATGGAAGGTCGCTTTGACCTCAGTGTGCCGTATTCTGTCGTGCTTGGGTATGAGCTTGCCCGTATGCTTTCGGTTTCTATCGGGGATAAAATTTCACTTCTTGTACTTTCGGGGACTGCTGATACCGATATATTTCCGGAAGATGCGGAATGTACGGTTACCGGTTTAATGAAGACCGGCTATTATGCAATTGATGCAGGGTTTGCCTTTATGTCAACCGATACCGGCGAACTGCTCTGTGGCAAACAGCAGGAGCTGTCTGCTGCCGTAAAACTTCGAAACTCTGAAGCCGACGGGATCTATATTGCCCACATTTCCGCAGCTGTGCCCGAATTGAAAGCCGAATCCTGGCGCACCTATAATCAGGCGTTTTTCGGTGCACTACGCATCGAAAAAAATACGATGTTTATACTTGTGTTTTTAATCTTTGTAGTGGTTACGGTGAATATTTACAACGGGATGCGGCGTTCCATCTATGAGCGGCGGGAAGAGATTTCGGTGCTTGCCTCATTGGGAGCTAAAAAGGAGCATATCCAAGCCCTCTTTATCGCAAACGGTTTTACCATCGGACTTCTGGGTGCTTCAATCGGCTTACTATTGGGGCTGCTGCTTTCTGCCGACATCAATCGGGTATTTCTGCTGGCTGAATATCTGGTAAATACCGTCATTGAAGCGGCAAACATTTTGTTGGAGTATACGTTTTTTACCGGTTTCAGTATTTTCAGTCCTCAGTATTTTTATATTGATTCGGTACCGGTTCGCATTTTTTTTAACGAAGTATTCTTGATATTTTTGTTCGGAGTTTTTTCGGCAAGCTTTGCCGCTTCAATTGCAGCCCGGAAAATTCTTACTCTAAAACCTGCAGAGGTGCTACGCTATGAATAAACCGATTTTAGCACTGACGAACGTCTCAAAGACATTTCAGTCGGAGGCGGATTCAATCCGTATTTTACAAAATTTAGATCTGATAATCGAGTGTCCGGCAAAAATTGCCGTAGTAGGGGAGTCCGGTTCCGGGAAAAGTACCTTTTTGAATATTGTCGGCGGTTTGGAACAGGCTGATTCGGGAGAGATTGTTGCGGGCGGGTACGAATTGCACCGGCTCAATGAAAGCGGATTAACGGACTACCGACGGTTTTATCTCGGTTTTATCTTTCAGTTTCACTACTTGCTGAAGGATTTTACAGCGCTTGAAAATGTAATGCTGCCTGCCCTTATCGCCGGTATGCCGAAAAAAGAGGTAAAAGAGAAGGCTGCTGCGCTTTTGCAGGATGTCAAACTGGAAACACGGCTTCATCATTTCCCTTCTCAACTGTCGGGAGGGGAGCGGCAGCGGGCAGCGGTTGCTCGTGCGCTTATAAATGATCCCTCGCTTATTTTGGCCGACGAACCGACCGGCAACCTTGACCCTGCGAATGCGCACGGGGTTCAGGAGCTGCTCTTTTCGATAGCGGATAAGCATCATAAAACGCTCATCATCGTAACGCATGATCAGGGAATCGCTGCCGATACCGATCTATGCTATCGGCTTGAACAAGGGAAGCTGAATCTCTTATGAATTTTTTACTGGCATGGAAACTGGCGCTGCGGTATCTCGGACTCAACGCAGGTACGGCAGTCTCTAACGCGCGGAAGAGTTTAATCGGCGCCATCTGGGGCATCGGTATCAGTATTATCCCGTTGGTCATCGTGCTTGTGGTGTCAGATGGGATGATAAAGGGGATTACCTCTCGTATGATTGAGCTCGGAAGCGGGCATATACAGATACTCGACCTACGCCCTGCACCGCGCAGTGTACAAACAGCCGCTGATCGGAAGCGAAGCGCTCAAGAAGTTTTTGATTCAATCCGCATGAATACACGTTTGCTACTCACCGGTTCGCGGCAGCAGCAGGAAGGTACCGGCTTACTGATCGGCAAAGTCGGCCGCAGTGGGGGCACGATACGGGCGATAGAGGCGGGCTATTTTACCGGAAATCCTGCTGCACGGAATCTATTAACGGTAGTAGACGGTAATCTTGAGTTTGACGATGCCCGATCAATTCTGCTCGGTAAAAAGATTGCGGAGAAAACCGGTCTTAAAGTTGGAGATAGCTGCTCTCTGCTTACGCTAGTGCCACAGTATACAGGCAATCAGACAAAGCCGAAACTTACTCGTTTTAAGGTTGCCGGTATTCTTTCTTCCGGTTATCAGGAATTAGATGCATTGTGGATCTTTATCCCATTGGCATCTGCCGATGCAGTGTTATCGCCTCAGTCCTCGCTGAGCGCTCTTACGGTCAGTATTGCAGATCCTTTCAATGCCACTTTGCTTGCTGATGCGAAAGATGCCATCCAACAATTATTGCCGGCAGGTTTTTCGGTATATACGTGGCAGGATCTAAACCGCTCTCAATTTTATTCATTTCAGACTTCAAAGAATCTTTTGATGTTCATCATGTTTTTGATTCTTCTTGCTGCCTCGGTCAATGTTTCATCGGCAATGGTGATGCTCATCATGGAGCGGCGGAAGGAAATTGCAATTCTTAAAGCGACCGGCGCACATCCGTTTTTTATTACCCTGTCGTTTTTAATTGCAGGTCTCTTTACGGGAGCGGCAGGACTCTGTATCGGCTTAACCGGCGGTATCCTTGCAGCTTTACACATCAATGAACTGTTTACCTTTTTTGAATATGCAATCAATGCGGGACAGACTGCACTTTATTATATGGTGGGAAAAACGGGTGTTCCCCAAACCATCCGCCTCTTAGCACCTGAATACTATTTGGAGTATATCCCTATATCCTTAAATGCGACCGAACTGTATATAATCGCCGCCGGAACGCTTATTTTGTCGGTGATTGTCTGCTTGCTGCCTGCCGTGTATGCAGGTAAAGAAAAGCCCTTGGACAGTATGCGGAAACTGTAAGGGCTGATAATATGCTAATAAAATTCCGGAAATAGAAAAAATTCCAATGCCTATAAATTTTTACCTTGCATCAGATTAAAGAGTCTTTTAAACTTCTCTTTTGCCGCATTGCCGTATCGGGCAGCAAGCTGTTCCAGCGCTAAATCGATGGTTTTCTTTCCCTGCGCTTCCGCATCGGCAATCGAACCGCTTGAGCTCAGCAGTGCTATCGCTTTTTCTATCGCAGGAGAATCGATACCTTCTCGCCGCGCCTGTTCAAAATAAGCGGTAAGAGAGGCCGCATCTTCGGGATGTTTTTCGATATGCAGTATTGCGGGCATACTCTTTTTCCCTTCCACAATATCGTCGCCCCGTTTTTTTCCGGCATTTCCCGTGCTGATATTTTTTACATCATCGAGTATTTGAAAGCCGACGCCGGCTTCTGCAAACAGCGCTGCAAAAACGTTGCTTTCTTCATGTTCTTTTCCTGCAGCGCGCATACCGGTATAGGCGGCAAGCGCAGCGAGCGCTCCGGTCTTTAAGCGGATCATCCGCTCATAATCCTGCCGCGAAGGGAAAAACCCCGCCGTCCGATGCCAGTGGATATCGAGCGCCTGCCCTTCGTGCAAAGCACGGATATGCGCCAGCGCCGCAGCATATAAATCAAGCTTTATGCCGGCAGGAGCCTGATAGTTTTCGAGCGATTGCAATGCCCGAAAGTAAAGCCAGCTGCCCGAATTGAGCGCCGAATCGAGCCCGTAGGCCACGTGAGCGGCAGGCTGTCCGCGGCGCAGTTCGGAATTGTCTTCTATATCATCATGAATAAGGCTTGCCGTATGGATTCCTTCGATAAGCGGCGCAAGCGTGTAAATGTCATCACCGCTGCCCCCTGCAAGCCGATAGGCAAGAACCGCAAGCAGCGGTCTCCAGCGTTTCCCGCCGCCGGACACCAATGAGGCGCATGGAGCGGATAAAAGTGCAATAGGATTTTGTTCCAAATCGTCGCTCGATATATCGGATGTATCGGGTAGAAATGCAGTGCGCAAAGCGCCTTCAATCTTTTCAAGCCGTTGCTTAAATTCATCATTCATACTACTATTATACCTCATATTTTATTGATAGAGAACTACTCTAGCAAAGTGCAAAGGAACAGATGGGAAATCAGTATCGGGAACCGGACTATTGGTCGCGGAAGGCTTTTGCGGAAGGCTATCCTGCGCGGTCGGTCTATAAATTAGAAGAAATGCAAAAGAAATTTAACCTGTTTGGGAAAAACGACAGCGTGCTTGACCTCGGTGCCGCGCCGGGGAGCTGGACAACATTTTTACTGCGGTTTCTTTCTCCGGAAGGGCGCGTCTGTGCAGTGGATTTGCAGCCGCTTTCAGAGTCGATACGGGATCCGCGGCTTTCGTTTTTCCAAGGAGATCTGACAGCGGCGGCCATGGCTGTTGCGGTAAAAAACTGCGGCCCCTACCGTTCCGTTATCTGCGACGCGGCGCCCGCCACCACCGGTAATAAAATCGTCGATACCGCCCGCTCCGCCGCTCTTGTCGATATGGCGCTTTACTATGCCGAAACGCAGCTTGAAGCTCACGGCAGCTTTGTTGTTAAAATCTTTCAAGGCGGCAGCGAACAGCAGTACTTGCAACAAATGCGAAAATTATTTAAAACCGCCCGAGCTTTTAAACCGGAAGCATGCCGCAGCAGCAGCTTCGAAACCTACCTGCTCGGCCTAGACTTTAAAAGCCGTGGGTAAGTTCTCGATTATTTCCTTGACAATACCTACAACTAGCCCTTACAATATATAATATAGAATACTTTTTAACATCTTATGAGGAGCTTCGTGATGGGAATTGGAACAGAGAACATAAGAACGATTGCGATTGCAGGGCACGGACAGTCCGGCAAAACAACGCTTATTGAAAATCTTGCGGCAGTAACGGGTACAATTGCACGGGCGGAGCCGGTTGCAGGCGGTAAAACGGTTAGCGACTACACCCCCGAAGAAATAGAGCGAAAAATTTCGATATATTCGGCGCTGGTATCAACAAATTGGAACGATACGGTGATCAATTTCTGGGATACTCCCGGCTCTTCGGACTTTATGGGCGAAGTTATCGCGGCTTTCCGGTCGGCAGAAACGGGTTTAATGGTACTCGATGCAAAATCTGGAGTGCAGATTGAAACCATCAAATACTGGCGAGACCTTGACCGCCGAAATAAACCCCGCTTGGTTTTTGTCAATAAGATGGACGAAGAGCGCGCCGACTTTAATCATGCGATGCAGGATGTCAAAACCCAATTCAACGCTGATGTATTTGCCGTTACCTTTCCGATCGGAAAAGGTAACGATCTTGCAGGGATCGTCGATGTCCTGCACGGTGTTGCTTATCAAACAGATTCAAACGGTAAAGAAAAGGAAATACCTATTCCCGATTCGGAAAAAAAGCGATACGAAGAAATGCGCGAGGTACTTGCAGGAGCTGCAGCGGAAGGCGATGAAGATTTATTAGTAAAATTTATCGACGAAGGTGAACTCAGCAGTGACGAAATTGCGAAGGGGCTCACGCTCGCGATGAAGAACAATAGAATTGTGCCGATCTTTGCCGGAGCCGCACAAATGGGACTCGGTTTAACAGCGCTTTTACGCTTTATCACGGAGATTTTACCCTCTCCGGCCGGTTGTTTGGAACGTGCGGTAAAAGGCGAAGAGGAGTGTACCGTCAAAATCGATCCGGAGCCCGCATTCTCCGGCTTTATCGTTAAAACTGCAAACGACCAGTTTTCGGGACGGCTTTCGTACATCAAAGTTATTACCGGCACGCTCGTGTCGGATGCAGAAGTATATAACATTAACGAACAAAAGAAAGAGCGAGTCGGTAAGTTATATCGCGCTGTTGGAAAGAAACTGACCGAAGTAAAAGAGCTTGTAGCCGGAGATGTCGGCGTTGCGGTTAAACTCGCGGCAGCAAAAACCAACGATACCCTTGCCGCCTCTCAAGATTGCCCGCCGTTTGTAAAACTGCGCAATCCCGATCCTATCTATTCAATTGCAGTTGCAGCCGTCGATAAGAAAAATGACGACAAACTCGGCGAGCAGTTACTCCGCGCCTGCGAGGAAGACATGACGCTCTCTTTTGTCTACAACCCTGAAACAAAGCAGAATGTATTTTCCGGCATGGGAGACTTGCATACCTCCATTGTGCTTGACCGCATCAAAAAACAGACAAAGATTGAAGTACAAACCTCCATCCCCCGCATTGCCTATCGTGAAACCATCCGGCAAAAAGCACAGGCGGAATATACGCATAAAAAACAGTCGGGCGGACACGGACAGTTCGGACGGGTCGTCTTGGCAATTGAACCGTTGGAACGTGGTGCCAAATACAGCTTTACCAATGCGGTATTCGGCGGTGCGATTTCCAAGGGCTACATTCCCGGTGTTGAAAAGGGTGTAAAAGAAGCGATGGAAAACGGCGTCATGGCGGGCTATCCCGTTGTCGATGTCGGTACGACGGTGTTGGACGGTAAAGAGCATCCGGTAGACTCATCGGAAATGGCCTTTAAGATCGCCGCCCGAAACGCATTCAAAAATGCAATGCGTAACGCAGGCCCTATCCTTCTGGAACCGATTATGAATTTAACGGTCTATGTGGAAACGGCCTACCTCGGCGATATTATGAGTGATCTATCTTCACGCCGCGGACGCATTCTCGGACAGTCTCAACTTGCAAACGGTATTGAAGAAATCCGTGCACAGGTACCGCATAAAGAACTGCTCCGTTACGCTATCGATTTACGGTCGATGACCAGCGGTACCGGCTCTTTCGAAATGTCGTTTGATCATTACGACCCAATATCCGGTAAAATTGCCGATGAAGTAGTTGCCGCTGCCAAGGCATTTATCGAAGAACAAGAGGAGTAATATTTCTAGCTGTAATACTTAAAATTAAGTCATTGATATATAAAAACTTAATTTTAAGTTTGTTGAGGATGTTCTGAAAGATAGAAACTTTTGGGACATCCCCGTTTCCACCATATAAAAAAGTTGGCACATATACACAGAAAGGAGAATATTATGGCAGAAACAACAGCAAGTCCGGAGTATCAAAATCCCCCTAAACAAATTCTTATTCTCGATTTATGTACTAATCTCGGATGGATAGCAGCTAATTTTATTACTTCACCTTTTATCGGCAGTACCGGTAGTTTAAACGGTGTTATCAGGACAAAAGCTTTCATTATCGGTTTAATTCTTGCGTTCATCAATCCTGTTATAAAACAACACCTATTATTTCCGTCGATCATTAATTGGAAGGAAAATCCTCATAAGGCAAAAAAATGCATTACACTCTATGAACAATTATTACTGATATTTCCGGTTCTTATAGCGATTACTGTTCCGTTCTTTATTTCGCTTGAAATGGGTTTGCTGCAAAGCACTGGAATCTTTTTATCCGCGATGTTCAGCACAATCGGTAATATCTTATTAATCGGTGGTTTATTCTGCGCATATACGGTAAGGAGTTTTGAAAAATGGGTTCTATTCGTACCGGTCGATGAGGAAAGCCTTACGCTCTCTATGTTGAAACGAGTAGTATTCGTAAGCATCGCATGTATTGTAGCAATCGTTCTACTCGTCCTTTCACCACTTGTACGATATCAACAACATGATACCCATGTTAAGTTGATTACCGCAGCTTTACCTCTTTTTATATATGGCTTATTTTTTTCAGTATTTAATTTGCTAACAATTATACGCTCATTTGGAAGAAGAATATCGCTGATTCAACAAATTGTTAGGAAATTGGCAAACGGAGATTACCGACAAGAGATGCTTACGGCATGGACACGGGATGAAATATCTCTTTTACTATTGGACTTTAATAGATTGCTCTCATTTAATAAGACTTTCTTAAACGAGCTGAATGAAAGTGTTGCCGTTTCAACCCACACAGCGGAAGCGCTTTCTTCTAACATGAAGATAACCTCTAAAGCCGCCGAGAAAATCGGTGAAAGCGTATCTTTTGTGCGGGAGCGTATCAAAGAGCAGTCGAGCGGCGTTTTAGAGATGCAGGAAAACTTGCAGCAAGCGATAGAAAATATCGAAGATCTTGATAACAGTATTGAAACACAATCAACTTCCATCGGTCAAGTCGTTTTTGTTATTGAACGAATGGTTTTCGATATTCAATCGGTTACCCATACGATAGAAAATACCGTCGATTCGATTAAGCATTTAAATAGTGCAGCCGATGCCGGTAATGCAGCGGTCTCGAACGCCCATACGATTGTGAAAAATATTAGCGATCAATCTGAAGGATTACTGGAAGCAAGTAACGTCATTCAGCATATTGCAAGCCAAACCAATTTACTTGCAATGAATGCTGCTATCGAGGCTGCTCATGCGGGGGATGTTGGTAAGGGGTTTGCAGTTGTCGCCGACGAAATCAGGAAACTTGCCGAGGAATCAAGTACGCAAGGGAAGACTATTACTGCGGTGTTAAAAACACTGAAGGAAAAAATTGAAGCATTGAATTCGGTTGCGGAAGAAACTGCTATTCAGTTTGCAGAAATTATGCGGCAGCTCTCAACGGTTAATAGCGGCAGTAATACCATTATGGAATCGGTAACGAAACAAAATGACGGTAATACGCAAGTGCTTGAATCCGTTAAAGAAGTCAATGCTATAACGGCGCGGGTTAAGGAGAGCTCCTTACAAATACGTTCGGGTAATACGGAAGTCGGTAAAGAGATGGCAAGGTTGGTAGAAATTACTCAAAATATCGATAACACGATCAGCAGTGTAAGCGGTGACACGGAACAGATTAGAAAAGTTATCGATGAGGTAAGCGATAGCAGTGCGCGGAATCGAAAAGCAGCGCAGAGCGTCATGAAGTATCTGAGCCAGCTTTCGCTGTAATTTTAAAAGATACATAGGGAGTTTCTATTGCACACGCATAATGGAAAATGTGCTTGAGAAGCTCCCCGCTTCATTAGTATAAAAGCAGTCAAATTAACGGAAGAGACTGTTTGCCGATACGTTTATCGCAAAAAAAAGACAAACAGTACGATTATAAAAATACCGAATAGGATAAGGCAGATTCCGAGTAGTACGGCGAGCCCTCTGCCGGCCTCTTCATTGACACGACTCACTCGGGTTTCGGGATCTACAAGAACTCCGAGTCCCCATATCATACACCCGATACCGAAGCTGACCATTTGCAGATCCAATACACCGTCCGGTACTCCCAATATTTTTGTGATTGGTATTTCCAAAAAAGACATAACCACAATCGAAAAAATGTAGATAATCAGTCCCGTAATCTTGAGTCCTGTCCCTATCGTATGCCTTGTGCGTGTGGTTTTTTTCATACTAAAAACTTATTTCCAAAATCCTAATATTTCAAAATCTTCACAGTTAAATGCGGTAATTTTATCCCAATCTCTTTTTAAGATGATATCATCGACTTGTGCCGCTGTATATAATTCATCTAATGACTTGTAATTATATTCTCCACTTGATTTTTTATCATTACTGCCGCATCTCTGAAAGGAGCAATGGTCTTTGTAGATAATAATCATATACTCTTCGGGGTTATCTGCAAAAAATATGTGTAATTCGGCTTCGCAGTGGTACTCATCTATGCTTTTTAATAATAAGGTTTTAATCTCTTCAAAAGTAAATTCAGCCGCACTGTTTGTTTTTTCAATCCACACGATATTTTCTTTTGAGTTTTCTGCTATTATTTTACATTCTTCTACCGTGTCAAAAAAATAATCACTAACTGTGTTGAATTTTTCATCACAGAAAAACAAATAAAAACCTTGCTCATTTGCATAACTGCAAATTGCAAGATGTTTTATATCGAGAGTTTTCTTTCCGTCATTGCAGTCGACGGTACCAAAATCATCTTTTTTTGTATAGTATTTAACCTTTGCACCGTCTAAATAATTTGGGAACACTTTTTACCCCTATTAACTATATTATGTGTTGTCTATTCAAATCCCATTAAAAGACCATACATTTCATCTTTTACAGTCTTTGACTTCTCCAAGTCTTTTTCTGAAAGCTTTTGAGCAGTTTTTGAAAGTACATATATGCAGTCGATACAAATTTCAAATGCTCTCATCGGTACAGCTCCATTTTTCTTCCATTGCTTAAATCTTTCATTTAATTTTTCAAAGAATATATTATATAAGTCTTCATCAAAAAATCCGTTTTTCTGTTTAGAAACACATCTACCCAAGCATTTGGATCTTTGACATACCCATACAATGTTGGGTTTCCGCCCGCCAACCCTATTGGGTCTTGACTTATATATGCGCTCCTGTACTTGGGACATAGTACCTAAACCTATTTGTATACTAATTTCGTCTCGCGATCAAGATATTGTCCTTGATATAGAAACGATATGAAAATCCCGTCAACTTTTATTTTCCAATGATTTTGATACAGAATCTATTATTTCTTTTATTCTTTGAGATGAAAGTATTCCAATACCTCTTTTCTCTATTTCTTCTAATTCTTCGATAATTGCCCTAAAAGAGTGAAGTATCTGATTCAGCTTGTTGATATCCCCAAAAATCTCAATGTAGACATAAGTTTTAGCAATTATTCTTATTTCGAAATCTATCCAATCTTCATCATTGTCCCTGCCCAAAGGCTCGCTTGCTTTTAAAAAATCGCCATAATTACTTATATCAGCCCTTAAAATCCAGCCAGGATTATCTAACATACCAATAGAAATACCCTGCTCGTGTTCCCAATCGCCATCAATTTGCGTTTTTGTCCAGTCTTGTAACCAATCTACTATACTACGCATATCCTATCCTTTTTTGCCTGAATGGTATGAAAGTACGTTTTCCTTTTATATTTTTCAGTCTACCATAAATGTCGTTATTTGAAGAATATCTCTTTGCCGTCGGGGCTTTTAACGCTTCGTAGAGAGCTGTTACCGTTCCACTCGTGACTGTAACGATAGTGGAGATTATTTCTTTCCTAATACATCTGTTAATTTTAACTTCCAATCTGTGTCCCATCTATTTTCGATTACTTTTGAGTAATTCTTTATATGATAGTAATCATCAACGTCTTTATGGTAAAGGAAACAATTATCAACACTATTAATTATCCATTTTAAAATCCCAATTTCCTTGATATTTAATTTATTGAATAAGACATAATTGATAAGTTCCATTATTTTATCAGTATCAAAATATTGCTCTTCAAACAATTTATAACAAAAAGTATCTTCTATATCATCATCTTTATTTTTCATAATCAGACTATTGTCCTCGACACTCTGTTCTCTTTTTTGCTTTTTTAGTCTTTTTTTCATTTAAACTACCATCAAGATTTGTTATCGCTTTTGATTTATCATTACTATCAAAATACCTCCCATACAATGTTGGGTTTCCGCTCTTTAATTGCTTCCATTCATCATACCGTTTGTTTATGCCCCTCTTTTAGCGACGCTTTTTTCATTTTTATTTAAACACACCATAAATAAAAATACCTCCGACAACAGCAAAGAAAATACCGCCTACAAAACCTATTATGCGGGCAACAGGACGGCCAAAATAACGACTTATCTGTCCCATTCCCCATTTACTTTGATAGTGAGCGTCCGGTGCATACAGCCAATCCCAATCTCTGATGGCGCCTATAATGAGGCAAACTCCGAAAACAAAAACCACAACCGCTATTATTTTTCTGAAAATAGCAGGGTTATTTTTTATCCATTTCTCAATACGCTCGTCCATAGTTTACCTCCTCCTCCCGTCCCATTTTTCTAAAGATTATTGAATAATCTCTAAACCATGTAAATATGCAAATTTGATTAAACTTGCACCGTAAAAGTCTTCAAAATGCAAATCGATGTTTTCTTTTGGAATTTCTTTTAATGAGTTATAAAACGAAATATATTTTTTCTTTAACTTATCTTCTTTGATAACTTTATTAAAGTATCTTTCAGCCGGCTCTTTGCCGCCAAAATAGTAGATATAGTAGAGCAAAGCATACCCTTTTAATGAGCCGTTTAAAATTCTTTCGATATTTTTATTTGTATCTTCAAAGTCTGCAAATAAAGGCATAATGTGTTTATGTAATAATCCCGTAATTTGCGTTACGGTATCTTTATAGCTTGCTCCGGCCAACTGCCACCAAGCACCCGCTTTTCTTCCGACTAAAGAACTAAGCTCTCCGCCGTAAATAATTCCCTCACCGGTTATGCCTGCTTTTTTCATAGCCTTTGAATAAATGTTGATATGCGGGATAAACTCAACATTAGATTCACAATTGTATCTATTGGCCTGAAAATATATTTCAAAGATAATGTCTTTGTTATTTGCAATTTTTCGTAAAGTCTTTCCTTTACCTAACACTTTAAAGTCGGGGAAATTGCGTGCTATTTCTTGCCATGCTTTTTCGCAAAGTTCTCTTGGTTTCATAACTTCCTCCTAAAAACTCATTTTCGTCATCTTTTTTTTGTATAGTATTTAATCTTTGAACCGTCTAAATAATTTGGGAACACTTTTTACCCCTATTAACTATATTATATAAGTCTTCATCAAAAAATCCGTTTTTCTGTTTAGACACAAACTGAATGTATGCTTCTCTTAATTCCTCTTCTTGTTCCGTCTTTTCATTTTGGAGAACTGATTTTTCATATTTATTCTCACTATTAAGATAATATTGTTTTTGTATTTCTTCTTTTTTTCTACTTTGAAGATAACCTATATTCCTTAAAATTTCTTGACTACAATCCAAACCAAACACATCTACCCAAGCATTTGGATTTTTGACATACCCATACAATGTTGGGTTTCCACCCGCCAATGTTCCACCAAAGGCTAAAAAAGAAAACAAAAAACGCCTCGATTGAAACGCGTGTGAATTATATAATTTCACCCATTTCTAAGAATACAACATTTTCATAATTGTTGTTTTTACAAAACTCTTTTACTCGTTCTGTACACAATAAAAAACCAGAGTTTGTAAGGGTAAAGAAGTCAAAGTCACCGATTGCATCAGAACTAAAAAACAATCCTTTTCCTTGCTCTCTTGGAATAATGACATCGCCTCTTAAATCTGCAACTCCTATTATTTCTTCTATCCCCCGTTCACTCCTTATTATCGTACTTTTAGGAAGACAGTCGAAACTTATCGGACTAAAAAAAGCGGTTAAGGGAATAGCTTCCTTGGGTAGCCATTTTAAACGTCTGATGTCTTTTGCGTTTAACTCTTTATCTGTTTTATTGTATCTCAATTCCACACTTTTCAGCTCTTTGAAATTTTCTTTTAACAATTTAAAAATCGAGTTCTTACAGACATTTATCGCATAGCAAAAAACAAAATCACCAATTTTATCTCCACCGCTACACCAATCATCCCACCAAACATCCAAAACATCAACTTCTTTAATGTTTTGTTTATTACTTGGTCGAAGAATAGCAAAACTATCTTTTCCCGCATAGCTCGTTATATTATATATTTTCATTTTTTACACTTCAGTTTATATTTATCTATTCTAAATTTTTTTGTTAATTTATCCCTTATATTCAATATATCGGATATCACTTCAATCGCAATCCCTGCAAATACGCCATTTTAAATTCCCCGACTCCGACAAATTCATTATATTTAGGATTGATTTCATTTTCATTCATATTCAATAAGGTATTATATAATTTCATATATTGCCCTTTGTACCGGCTTTGGTTTATCCTCGTTTGGAATACCCGCTCTGCCGTTTCTTTTCCTCCAAATACAAGAAAATATGATAATGAAATATCCAAGTCCTGCTTGATGCTGTATTCGATAATTTCGTCCGGCGATTTACAAAAGACATCGAACAACGGAAGTACCGTATCGGTAAGGGCTTTTTGTATTTCAGAAACTGTCCGTACATAATTGGTTTTTGCAAGATCCCATGTTTTATATTCAGGACCGAGGATATAGCAAAGCTGTTTTCCCCAAACTATTCCGGTGCAATATTCGTTTTTATAGGCTTTAATATCAAATATTTTTACGGCTTTTGAATACACAGTGATATGCGGAATGATGGTAACGGAATTTTCATCATTATAGTGTGAGGATTGAAAATACAGCTGCAACGTAATATCCTTATTCGGTCTTTTCGAAACGGTTTGTCCTTTTTGAGCCGCTTTAAATCCATGCGGAATTAAGACCTCCGCTATCTCGTTGCAGCCCTTTAAAAACAATGCCCTCGGTTTTTCACTCATAAAATACACCCTCTATATCGTTCAATATATGTACCGATACTTTTAAACTTTATCATACTCATGGTCCGTCCGTGCTATACTCAACAACACAGCTAAAACATTACCGGTTTTGATTAGAATAATCACTAAACGCTCGTAAAATCTGAAAATTGAGCTATATTTTTTAGAAATATATCGTCATAGTGAACTTCCGTATTTTTGATGCGTATAAATCCAAAGCCTGTATCATCATGAGGATAAGCAATAAATCCTAATTCATCAAAAACAAAAAAACAATGCCCGTCAATTCCTTCATCCATCATCATTAATAAAGAGAACATAGATATAATATCATAATCCGTAGTGAGAAATTTTTTGAATCCTAAAGATAAGCAATTATCATTATCATAAATAGAAGCGCTAATTGTTTCTATATATCCAAAATCAATTAAATACTTTTCTATGTATTTTATGTAATTGTTTATATTGCTCTTATTTAGATTATATTCTTTTACTTTGAAAATATTAGAAACTATAATTATATTATTTGTATGTTTTCTAAAAAAATGCATAAAATAACCGACTATTTTATTTGCACGAAAAATAGTGAAAGGTTTATTTCTTTTGCAATATCCTTTCCAACCTTTGCTGTCGGTATAAGAATTTAAATTTACCCATTCTTGAATATTAAAATTTGAGTTATCCATTATCGTGTTCATCTATCTACTTTTAAACCTCCAGTTTTTGATAATACTTCTCTAATTGTTTTATATTCCGTGCTCTTTTTAAAGAATCGACATCATTTTTATCCGTATATGTCAGCCATTTATTATATAAGTCATATAAAATTTTCTGTCCGGTTTCGGTTAAATCGAGATTCGTATATAAGAGTTTTATAATTCGGCCTTCTCTGTCTACAGGATTTTCCTTTATCAGCTTTTTTTTATAGGCAAAATTAAGAAATGTAAGATTTTCTTCATATAGTTTATAAATGGTTTCGGGATAGCCTCTATAACTTTGAAATAAAAATCCTATATCAATGACAATTTCTTTTAGAAAATATAATTCATGATAGACATAATGTATGATCTTTTCAAGGTTCTCCTTATCTTCAAGATTTGTAACTTCAATAAATTGATAATACTTCCAATTAAATAAATTTACCGTTTTAAAACAAGGCAGTATATTTTCCGTTTTTTCAAAAGTTGGCGCATAAAGGACATAAAACTTTTCCTGATACAGCACACCGATTCGTTTCCCCGACACAAGTACAATATACTCTTCAAAAATAGCTTCCAGTGAAAAATTATTTATTCCTTTGCATTGTTTTTCCATATATTGAGCAAATTTTTTAGTGGTCATTTATTTTCTCTCTCCTAATCCGAACATAAGCCATATCCGGTTCTAATGTATCAAATTATACATGATTTTACGGTATTTTTCTATCCTTTAAAAAGCGTAAAAACAGCTGTTCTTATTATAGAAAAAAACGATTAAAAATGATATAATATAAACAATATTTAATTGGTGAAGGGCTTTTACATGGCAAAAGAAACAAATACTTTAGAAACTGATGTTTCTTTAACTGTTGCATTTTAAGGAAGGTTTATTTTCAGCCGCTAAAATGGCGCGGCTGAAAAACACGTCAAGTTTGCTTTGTGCAAACTTGCGGATTATATGTGCGCATTCTGCGCACGAATGCAACAGTCTCCAAAATTGATATTTTGTTCGACTGTTGCATTTTAAGGAAGGTATGAAATGGCACGATACGAACTTGGCGCAATTTACGAAATAGATGCAGGCGAAAAATCCTATTATGCCCGCCTTTTAAATTGTGATTTATATGGAGTATTCGCCCCCCTTTCCGGTGAAATATCCGAAGAAGCATTTGAAAATACACCATATCGCCTGTATATTTCTACCGGTAGCTATGCAGTAAAACGAGGCTTTTGGAAAAAGCTTTTTCCTTCGCCCGATAAAACGGATATTGAACGCTGGAGCCGCCCTCTGCATTTAGTTGTATTTACACCTTGGGACATTGAGGGGGCACTCAACCGTCGAACTTCATTTGACAAATACGGCCATACTGAAATACTTGATGAAAAAACATATATTCAATGCCTTAAACAGGGCTTTATTTCAATCATTCAACCTATGTACGAAAAAATCCCTCAGTTCCTCAATAATTATTACGATGATTGGCCTGCAAGTGAAATTTACAGCGACGTTCTAACAGGAATCGGCGCGGCAGAATATCAACAAAAACAAATGAGCAATTTAAAGAAATTGGGATTTGATATTTATGAATATCAGCATAAGAGGGGCTAGGTAAAAACCATGGTAAAAGCATATCCGTTAATATTGGAAAATACGACCTTTGTAAGCCATTGTATAGTCGGAATATATCCGCTAAAAGATAAAATAGCGGTTGTTCACTGTGCTTTCAATCATGCCGATAAAGAAAAAAATAGTGCAGAAAAGTGCATACGGACTTATATCCTGCTCGATGTTTTTTCTAAAGATTTTACCGAGCATACTAAGAGCCATCTTATATATCATCAAGAAGAAATTGTCTATCAAAGAGATGCGGCTTGTTATATAAAAGATGGTAGATTCTTATTGAATACTAGAAAGTATAAAGGTCTTGATTCTTCAATATCAAAGCTGATAGAAATATCCGATACTAATCTCGTTGAACTCGGAAAATCACCTGAACCTATTGATAAAATATATAATGACGGTAAAACATATTACTTTGATGAATCTGAAATATATATGTTTTCACAATATATAATGGCATGTAAAAATAGTAAATCAAAAGAAATAATATGGAAGCTGAAATTAGGTTCATATCTTTATACTGAAGTAAAAGAAGAAAATGGTGTGTTATATTTTGGAACCGCCGGGCACGGAGGGAAGTTTTTTGCCGTGAATATAGATGACGGCAGTCTCCTTTATAGTTATAAAACAGGCGGAACTGAAAACTTTATACAGTATAAGGATTACATCTTGCTTGCCGATATAAAAAACAAGCCAATATTGTTAAATAAAAAAAACGGTACGGAATTTAAAAAAATAGATTTTAATAATTTTCAAATTACAGCAGATCAACAAATGATTGTAATTGATGATACTTTGTACACAATAGCTTTTAATGATAATACAGTTTATGCGGTATGCACTGATTTAGTATAATTAATATAAGGAGAAATAAAATGCTTACATTGAAAGAATTAATTAAAAATCAAAAAAATTTTAATGAAAGCTTCTTTGTGGAAGTTTCGAGTAAACTATGGAAAATCGGAGAAATAGAAGAAATTAAAAATCAAACCGATGAGGATTTATTCCTTTTTCATATTGCCGTTAACATCATCGGAAATTGGAAGGGAGATGGTTGGTGGGAATTTATCTGTAATTATCCGCAGCTTATCCGTTATGTTCCTGACACATTGGCAGTATTAAAATTATCCGATATGAAAACAGCTTTTGAAAACGTGATAAAATGTTTCCCTGAAAATACGGTTTTTGAATATTCGAGCACCTATGTAGATACGGTCAATTTTCTTCAAAATGTCAGATTCAAAATAAGCGATACATATTTAAATTCGATTCCTGCAGATAAGAGAAAAGAAATGTCCGAGGCGTTACATAAAAGCATTGACGACCTTGAATCCTTGACGGATAAACGCTGGGCTTATGATGCAAAAGATGACGGCTGGTCGGATGTAATTAATTTTATCGGAGAAAAGGAATAACAGAGAAAATGATAATGCAGTATATCGGAGAATTAACAACATACGGTTACGGAATGGCTATTATTCCTATTGATTTGCTTACAGAATATCTTGCTTCAAAAAAATGCAGGGCAAAGAAGCTTTTAAGCTATCTGCAAAAGAACTTCGAGCTTTTTCTGGAGCTTGTAGAAAAAGGCAAGCTTGTCCCATTTTATCGTATCAATTCTTTTGAATATCATATATTCGCCTCTATAAATGAAGAAACTGTCATACCTAAAGAATTTAAAGAAATATGCAAGTTTGAAAAATTTTATCTTGAAGTGGGCGATTTAAATAAAATATGTTTTTCCTGCTTCGATGATTTGGACTATGATTTTGAAAATATCAAAAAAAATATTACAGATCACACGGAATATATTAAAACCGGTCCGAAAGAAATTATGGAGCCGTATAATTATCGTTTAGGTTTTGATATACCCAAAGGAAAATATGAATTCGATCTTATAGGCTTGGAAAAAATAGAGAAAACTGAAAGAGAAACCAAGAATTATGGTTATGCTTTTGTGTTCAAAAAGAATGAAAATGCCGTAAATAATAATTTGACAAAATGTGATAATGAAGATGATACTTATAAATTTAATGTACCGAAAAAAATACATGAATTATTTAAAGATTAAAAGAGAGGTGTTTAACACTTCGAGAAATAGGTAAACAAGGATTTAATTATGATAACAATCGGAAACATCGGAAGATTTGAATCTATACCGCAAATTTTAAACGATGTACTAAATGAAAATATTTTTGCATTGGAAGAACATCTATTAAACGGGTGGAAGCTTAATAAAGCAATCAGAGTCGGCAAATACACCGAACTCTCTCCTTTGGATTTTGCATTGATAATGGAAAAATCTCAATCTATAAAATGGCTGACGGAAAAAGGAGCAAACCTTAATGCAAAGGAGCATCCAAGTTTTCTTCTAGCAGTGAGATATTGTAATGAAGAGGTAATAAGGTTTCTTGTTTCCCATGGTGCAAAGATAGATGTAGTAAACAACGTAGGTTCGGAAGCATTTTTAGAAGCATACTATGGTAAACGCTTTGTCAATTTTTCGATTATACAAGAACTTGGGCATACCGCGGCTAAATACGGCGGACAGCTCTTTCGTCACGCGGTTTCTGACCGTAATTATAAAATTCTGGAATTTCTAATTGAACACGGAGCAGATATTAATTACAATAAGTCCAATATGGTATATTCCGATCAATCGACTCCGTTGTGTGTAGCTGCAAGATATGTTGATTTGGAAATGTGTAAATTTTTAGTGAAGCATGGAGCGGACGTTACGATTGCCGAAAAAGACGGAATGCGTCCATATAGTATAGCCTTGGAAAAAGGTGATGAGGAAATGGCGGAATATTTTAAATCATTAGAGCCTTCTGAGTTTCATCAAACGCAAAATAAATTGGATGAATTAAAACCGTATAAATTACCAAAGAAAATAATTGAATTTTTAACCGGTGAAAACCTACACTTTGATTTAGCGGATTCCGACTTTGGATATATCGAGTTCTTCAAACTGATTGATACTATTCCATTTAAATTCGGCCGACAAAAATTATTAAGACTTTCCCGCTCTCTCGGAGATTACAGTCATATTTATATTGTATGGAATCCGAAAACAAAAAAAATTGCAAGCTATGATATGGAGCATGAAGAGCTCATCGATTTGGCAGTCTTTGATGATTTTATAGAAAATATGACAAAGTATATGAACCGGATTTTGGAATAATAACTGATAATGAGAAAAAAGCTTAATGAATATAAAATGCATAGACAGATATCTCTATAATATAGATGAGGAGATGATAGATTGGGGAGATTAATTTTTATTTTACTGCTTTCCGTTTCAGGACTTGTTTTTTTAGCGATTATCTTCGGAATGTATATTTATATGAAACGAACTGTTTCCGGTGGAAAATCATTGATGGAAGAAGCAGTAAACGAACAGACCGATACTACAAAAATGTCGCTCAGTGAGTTTTTAGTATATGCATCTTCGATACTTGGGGCGGTATTATTTGCCTTACAGGTGATAAAAAAGGGAGGCTCAGGATTTTCTAATTTGGCAACATATATTATTTTGCCTCCGGTTATGGCTCTTTTTAATGCACGAAAGCGTACCGGAAGAAGTGTTTTTGTGTTTGTGGCTGTCGCAATATTTTCACTTTATATGTTTTTGGTATATATCATAATCAGCGTTCCGGTGAAGGCTCCGGTTTTTACGATTAACAACACAAAGATTAAGATGGCATATACAACTGTTGCCGATATAGTTGCGGACGGATTCGACATATATGTAAAACAGGATAATCATTCCGGTAGAGATTATGAAAAACTACTTTCTTGCGGTGCTTTTAAAAAATATCCCGTTGATCGGAGTATTCTCGTTGAAAAAGGATTCCGGCGAAATAATACTGCTATACCTTATGCTCATTATCTTCTTGTAAAAGACGGCTTTGTGATTGGGAGCATCGGTCTTTACGGTCATAAAAAAAAGGATACGGTATTAGAAGACTGTAAAATCATTCATTTAAAACTTGACGAATACTGTATCTCCGATGCAAGAGAAAATTCAATTCGTTATTGTCTTGATGATGTTGAGCTGCTCGTTCCATTGCAGCGAGAAACATTGCAAAAAACATTCGATAAAAAACTATGGTTAGTACCGCCGAAAAATACGAAAGACATAACCCAGCTGCACTACGGCATTAAATGGTCAACCGGAAGCGATCATCTCTTTTGGAATGAATACTTTGCTTATATTCATTTTAATGAAAGTAATGATATGACCGGCTTTGAGATTTCAACCGAAATAGCACGTGATTGGAATGAATGAGAGAGCTCAGTCGTTATAATCCCCCCTACACAAAGCCGCGCCGTATTTTTTTTATTGCGGTATGATAAGCGATTCGAAAGATACAAAAATTACAACCTGCATGCCAAGCATAATCCGAGACTACCTGCATGAAAATCGGGAGTATAAAAGAGCCTGACCGGCAGCGCTGCGTTATATATATCGGTATCTATACCGCCGCCCCGAAACACGCGGCAGGAATCGTGGATATCGTCAATGTCAACGATATCTGCTTCTACAAGCGAGTCAGGCAAAAAATCTTTAAAGCGGCTCCAACACCATTCCCACACGTTGCCGCTCATATCGTAGAGCCCGTATCCGTTCGGTTTCAGTTTTTTTACTTCATGGGTTCGGTTTTCACTATTCCCATCATGCCACATATATCGATCGACTTCTTCTTCATTATCCGTGCCCGCCCATTGGCTTTCTGCACCGCCTTTTGCTGCCCATTCCCATTCGGCCTCCGACGGCAACCGGAATCCATTTTTGCTTATATCTACGGTTACGGCATCCCATGCCTTTACTGCCGTCTCCTTTTCGGACATATATTTTTCCGAAGGAATTTTATCGAATGGAAGTGAGGCAAAGTCTATCGGTTTTCCTTTCACTGTTACCGTATAACAGGGTTCAAGGCCGAGCTTCAAACTGAGCTTGTTGCAAAAGGCAATAGCCTGATACCAGTTTATCATTTCTACCGGCCGCCTTTTTTGTTCTTCGCCGCCGACAGGTTTCGTTTCTTCGTCATTACCGTTAAAACCACTCGGGTTATTGCCCATCACCGCCTGCCACAACTCCTGCGTTACCTCCGTTTCGCCGATCCGGTAGGCCGGTAAGCTGACCGTATGTACAGGGTTTACGTCGTATTCTCCGTATCCGAGGGTACCGTCCGTTACGGCAGGAATGGTGATCATCGTAAACGATACGCCGCTTACCGTATACGTCTTACCGGCAAGCGGTATGTCTGCTTTTTCGGCATTTACACCGGTACTGCCGACCGTCATTACAATAAGTGCCGCTCCTAAAAATAATGTTTTATTCAATTTTCTTTCCTCCAAATATATTTATATTTCGGTCTTATAATACTGCTTTACCACAGTCTCCTTTCCCAAAATTACCTTCAACATTTTGTAGAATATTCTACATTTTTATTGTATCACTCCAAACTTCATAGAGCAATTAAAATAGAGTGATTAAAATAGAGCAATTTTGATAACGCACATTGTCTTAAGATGATAACATGTTAAGATAATGTGCGTTTTTATATCCGTTAGAGCAGTTAGCAAGGGCGTTTTTACCAAAGATACATGGTCTTTTTTATTTTTCATGAAAAGTAACTTTATGCAAGGAAGGGAATCTGTTTGTAAAATTGAAAACTGATGGCATAGTTGAATCGCTTCAATCTCTACAAGGGTTGTTTTTGATGATTTGATGATTCTCTGTTGTTAGACTGTTATAGAGTCGGTTTGGAACTTTTTAAGTTTCTGAAATGCTCTATTTTTTTGAACAAAATATTGAGTTTCAGCATTACAAATTAAAAATAGGATACATCATATCATCCTACTAAGTTATCTATCATTGTAGTTACAACAATGATAGATAACATCTATGAGCCAAGTATAATGCAAGAGACTGTGAGAGAATAATTTATAAAAGCTCTTGACAAAATAACAGATAAAAGATATTTTAAAAAAAACCGAACGGTCGGAATTTAATAAGAAGGTGTATCAGCTATGGCGAAAGAATATAATGCAAAGGCTACCATTGAGGCTATTTTATCCGTATCAGCGAAGCTGTTTTTACAAAAGGGATTCGATAAGACCAGCATGATGGATATTGCAACAGCTGCCGGAATATCCAAGGGGGCTATTTATCATCATTTTAAATCGAAGGATGAAATTATCAAATCTGTTATGGAGAAGCAGGAACAAAGTGTAAAGGGTATAATAGAAAACTTTATGGAAGAGACCCGGTTTTTGAGTGGAAAAGAACAGTTGCAACTTATTTTGGAGAAAAATATCGAGAATCAGGAAGCACATTATTTAGATGATGCAATGAGTGTACGCATGAAAAGTGCAGAGTTTGTCCTATCCTACATGCAATCTTGTGTCAATAAGGATTCTAACTTTGTTTCAAAAATTATTAAGAAAGGAATACAAGATGGCTCTATCGTTACAGATTTTCCGGATGAATGTGCGGAAGTTTTTATGCTATTGCTCAATGTGTGGTGTGATCCGGCTGTTTTTGATTGTGATGGTGAGAAGTTATCCTCGAGACTCGGATTTTTACAATATATGATGAAGTCGATAGGCATCGATGTATTCAGTGATGAACTTATTGAAAAATCGTTGGAGCTATTGCAAAAATTATATCCAAAGGAGGATTAAGACCGATGAATCATCATTTCATTATAGAAACAAATAACCTTACAAAAACTTTTGGCGGTAAGGAAGTAATTAAAGGTTGTAATATGCATGTAGAAAAAGGTACGATTTATGGTTTTTTAGGTGCGAACGGAGCGGGGAAAACAACGGTATTCAAACTTCTCTCAGGACTTCTTACACCGACTATGGGAAAATTACAAATGTTTGGAATAGATAATCTTTCAACACCGAGTGATATGTTATCACAGATTGGTACTTTGATAGAAACTCCCATTTTTTATGAACATTTGTCGGCAGCAGAAAATTTGCGTATGCATCTTGCCTACATGGGCAAGGAAGGTGGGAATGTAGAGGATGTCTTGTCAAAAGTCGGATTAAAGGATATTGGTGTTCAGCCGGTATCTACTTTTTCCTTGGGGATGCGTCAGCGTTTAGCGATTGCAAGAGCAATTATCCATAAACCACAACTATTGATTCTGGATGAGCCGATTAACGGACTGGATCCTATGGGAATTAAGGAAATGAGGGACTTATTTTTGTACCTTGCAAAAACAGAGGGTATGACATTACTGATTTCCAGTCATATTTTGACAGAAATAGAGCATATTGCGGATACAATAGGGGTCATTGTCAACGGAACGATAGTGAGAGAGGTCTCGATGGATAAGGTGAAGGTAGAGTATCCATCAGGTCTGGAAGAGTATTTTATGGATATTATGATAGGGAGAAAAGAAAATGAAAACGCTGATTAGATTGGAATTAAAAAAGAATAACATCAACACTTATATCTTAGCGGATATTATCATAGCGATTACGATGATTGGTTTCCTTTTTCTTTTTGCATATGCCCCTTTGATAGAGCCGAATGATAAAGACATGGCAATTTTTGCAGGATATGATAATCTTATTTCTCTATTTTGTGTTTTTAACATGGCAGTATTTTGTGTGATGTCTGCAGTGATGTATTGCAGGTTTGTTATTGAAGATTATTCGGGTAAGCGACCTATTTTACTTTTTTCCTATCCGGTCAGTCGAAAAAAGGTTGTGTTATCCAAACTTTTGATTGTGTGTGGATTTACGATTATATCAATGGTTATCTGTAACTTTATTGTTTTTTTGATATTCGGTATCACTGAAAATTTCATTCATCTTGTAGGAAACAACTTTACAGTTTCTATTATCTTGAACATTGTTGAAAATACCATATTGATGTCAGCGATAACTGCAACTATCGGAGTGATAGCAGTAGGAATCGGATTTATCAAAAAATCAGTGCCGACAACTATTATTTCTGCAGTTCTCCTTGCTTCGTTAATGTGTAATATTGTGGTAAATACAAACCCTAATCGAGCAGCGATGTATGTGTTAGCAGCGGCAATGGTAATGATTGGTATCTTGTGTTCGATATTTTTGATGAAAAAAATAAATAAGATGGAGGTTTTATAATGGAACAAAAAATAGAAGGAACAGTGGACAATTTTCTTGATAGAATGGCATCAGAATTATATTTGGGAAGTGTATGGTTTGGATTGTTGCTAATCCTTGTTGGAGCAGTGTTGTTATTCAAAAAAAGAAATTCAAACAATAACAAATTTGTTTGTTATGCTTGTATGGTAATAGGATTTCTCGCTATTGTAAGTGGACTGATGCAGATGTAATCCACTGAAAAAGGGGTCCTTGAATGCGTATCGGCTCTACATGAGACCAGACTATTTACGCTACAAGACAGGATAAAAGTATGTATATCAAAAATCGAAATTCCTATGCTTACAGTACGAGAAAATACTGAGAGAAGATGAATAGGGTAGTATAAGATGTTGAGAATACGAACAATAGGGTCTTCCAAATCAACCATGCGGTTTATAATCTATCTTCTATTTTATATTATAGCTTTAACACTGCGATAAGTTCTTCTCCATCCAATATCAAAATGAAGCATACTATATCCTTTATGACTTAAATTTATTCTGCAATATTAATTCCTTTCTTGATAAGTTTTTTCTTTGCTTTTTCGGAAATATAAATAGCGGTACCGTCAATAAGTTTTAAGTTTGGAAACTGTGCCAACTCTTCATCGGAAATAGACTTAATATCAAATAAATTATCCTCACCGTCCCATTGCGGAATAAGCTGCATATTAATTTCATTTCCGCCATCAAGAAACAGCTGTGTTACCTTTGAAGCCAATTCAGCAGGAATTTCCAATTGCTGAAACCAGCTTTTTACTTCAGGTATCATTTTATCGTAGTAATCATCGGGATCTATTTCTTTTTTTGCATAATCATTGCAAAAATCATATACATCAAATTTCGGTTTAAGCAGTTCTTGTTTGTACATCAGCTCTTGGATAACAGCAAGTTTAAAATTGAAGTTTGTAAATGTCAGTACTTCACCTTTTACCTTTGGCAGCGCCCATTTACCGCTCGACACCCTCGGCGGTTTATACCAAAAACTTATATCCCGTATAGGTTCAGGTTCGGCACATACCAAATCGACTATCTCATCGGTTTTTGATTTTCTTAAACGCTCCTGAAAAGATATTGCGCCCAGAACCGAGTTTAATTTGCTCGACAATGAGCAATTTATTTTCCAGTTTCCCACTTTCATTTCTAAAAATATATAAGCATCTCTCAATGTTTTTTGAGGTATAGCTTCCAAAATAGTTTTACCGTTTATCGTAAAAATGCCGGGAAACACCTGCTTGGGATTTACATCGAAAAACGAAAATTTTACTTTTTTCTCCCATTCCTTATCTTCACATATTCTTATGTCTAGTTCACTGATACATCCTTTGGAAACAAAACTTTTTACTCCCATATTATCCCAGATATATATTTCCTCTAAATCATCTTTACTTACTGTTCCATCAGGCGGCTTACGCAATACTTTTCTATATTCACCGAATTTCTCCGCAAGAATATCTATTGATAGGTTTTCAATAAACTCATCATTAATATACAAACCGTTTTTAGTTAAATTGATATGAAGTTTCTGTTGCGGCATAGCCGGCTGTTTATTCTGTTTATTTGATTCCAAGTTTTTTATAATACTCATTTTATAACTCCTTACCATATAATATTTCTTTAATAGCTCTTATGTCAATTTTATGCCATGTTTTATTAACATACATAAGCGCATCCCATAATTGGATCTTTACTTTACTGTTATCACTATATCGTATTACTATTCTTAAATGCGGTGTAGTCATTTTAAACATCTTTCCATCATTACGCTCATCATCATATTTTGCAGTATTTAAAATATCCGTTATTGCCTTTATATCATCATGCTTAATTGTTCGTAAGGCTGTATCCGTATTATCGGAAAACTGCATTGACACAATACCGTCAGGGTTTATGATGCATTGTTTTGAAATAGTCATAAAGCTGTCCTTTCCATCAGCAGATAGTGCAAAAGTAATGAATATAAACATAGAAAATGCAATTACTTGGTTCATTCTTTCCTTTATTCGTGCGGAGGGTTTAATACCCGCCGTCCTCGGCAACGCTCTGCGTCGGGGTTGTTGATTACAGCATGTTCACAATTTCAATCGTATTTTCAGATTGAAGCAGGATGAACAGTTGTTTATAAGCACTTATAATTTTTTCTCTATTTTCTTTATCTGACAAACCTAAAATATAGCAATCGCTATTTGTATCGATAAGATATAATACCTTGTCACTCATCGAAGCAAGT
The DNA here is from genome assembly GCF_024181165.1 of Treponema sp. OMZ 803. Lineage (NCBI taxonomy): Bacteria > Pseudomonadati > Spirochaetota > Spirochaetia > Treponematales > Treponemataceae > Treponema > Treponema sp. OMZ 803. Next base: position 1,367,448 of record NZ_CP051195.1, read on the forward strand.
CTACGGAAAACTTCCGGCGGTTCAAATTCCGTATCTTTATCCAAGTGAAGCATATTCGCTTTTATCTTTTTTGCTAATAGATTGTAACCGTATACAATATCTCCCACATCCGCCTTCCAATCGAACATTACCAAATAGTTCAAATCTATAAAATCGTTTATCAAAGAGACACAAATATCTTCTTGCTCCAATGCTGTATGGTATATTTTCTTGGCTTTTTGCAGAGATATGCCGAGTAATTTGCAAAGCGATAAAAAAGTTTGTTCCGTATCGGCAGGTAAGCTTTTGTTCCGGCAAGCAAGTTTTTCTTTTTCCTCAAAAATACGTCTGTCTTCTTCTTCAAGTATTTTTATTTGCAGTTGTCCGTATTGTGTTAAAGCCGTTTTTATATTCTCAATGATTTTTTTATCAAAAACAGGGGTGTTCTTTCCTATAAAATTGAACCACTCTTGTCCATTCTTGCCTGTGATGTCATAATCATAAGAAACAATTTCACAACGCTCTCCGATTCTCACAACGGCAAAGATTTCATCTTCACAATAATCAACCATACAGATACTTTCGGGTATAAATGCTCTATGGCCGCCATTTTCGTAAAAGCGATTGGTGTATTTTGAGCTTTTGAGTGAAATACAATCATAAATATTTTGTGCTTTAATTTGTGTCTCCATCATTTCTTGAGCCTGATTCGAAAACTTTGCGTTGTTTTCCAATATCTGCCGAAAGAGTTGTATATCAAATGCCGACCCGCCTATGAGTTTTTCGTCTTTGTAGTATACCCACGATACAGTTCGGCCGATATTTTTTCCATTCATATTCCATTCCTTTTTTTTATTCGTGCGGAGGGTTTAATACCCCGACGCTTACGTCGGGGTTGTTGATTTATGAATTCACATTGCATAATGCTATTTCTTTTAGTCCTCTATCGTAAAACGAGGTAAGGCATATTTCGCCTGAGATGTTTTCGAGCCTGTGTTTGGACATTCCTCTTGGAAAGGTAATATCGGAATATTCACATGTGTTGAGTGAAAAAACTTTTTGCTTGCCTTTCCAATCATCGGTTTTAAAAAGAGGAGTCATTATCACATATTGAGAATCCGTAAAGCATCCGTTGATGCCGCCTTTTTTACCGTCTTTTTTTAAGTCATCTGATTCGATAAGTTTTTTGATTACTTTCCCATCTTCGGAAATACTTGCAAGGGCATAATAATTCATTCCCCACTTATTAACCGATGTTTGGCTGTCACCCGGAATAAAGGCATAGATTTCTTTACCCGATATTTTAATGCTGTCTATTTTAGGTGCCTCGCCGCATCTGTTATCTTGATGTATAAATGCTTTTTTATCTATTGTGGAAAAACATTTCCATTCGGCAGTTTTTGCTACCTCATCAAATTCCAAAAGAGCAAAATATCTTGCGTCCCCGCAATAAACTTCATTTTCAAAGCAAACGGGAATCGTTTGGCTGTCAGATATATTTTGAAAATATCTCTGTTCGGCTTTTTCCGGTACAATATTATACCTTAATAATGATTTATTTTTTATCGGAATTATTTCCGGAGAGGAATGAATGCTGGAGTAATACCGCACTTCTTTTGCCGAAATGATGAGTCCGAAACTTGCACCATATCGAAAAAGCACAGGATAATCTCTGCCTGATGTTTCCGCATATTCAATCGGAATCTTTTTTATGCCATCGACAGAAAGCACAAGGAGGTAAAATTTACCCCAATCGCTCTTCTCGCCCGTAGTCAGAATTATAGCAGTTCCATCCGGCAACAAAACAGAGCTATGCACAAACGAAAGCTCACTATCCAATTCCCATTTTTTCAATAAACTTAATTTTAGGTTATTCATATTTTTATCTCCTTATTTGCTTCAATTAAGCAATAATCGTTTTATATTTTATGAAAAGCTCTCTCAGCGGCGTAATGCAGTTTTTTCGACAGGTTCTCGAATTCCAAAGACCAAATCGATTCATCGTATTTCCATTCAAACGGTGTTTTGTAATTTTCCCAAATTGTACAAGCCTGCTTATTTACTTCTTCAATGAGCTCCGTAATCTTCAAAGCATCGCCCGCCTCGCTCATCATCAAATGCCAGTTGTCCAAATCGGCAGGGTCTTCGGTATGGATGGATTTCTCTCGCGGAAGATAATACACAAAATCGCTTGTATCAAAAGGGAACAGGGTATGACACAGCGCTATTTCGTAGATGTCTTGTGCAAGAACGGTAAGCAGCTGCTCGTCGGAATAACCGAAGGTGGAAATATATAAAAAGCCGCGCAAAATGCCTGCTAAATTTCTACAAACGGGAGCAAAAGCATAGTTAGAAACCTTAGTTGTTATGGCTCCGTTTCGTATAAAACTTATGGCACTGTCGATCTCTTTTCTTCTTAGATTTATATACTTTATCTTTTTAAACCGCCAAGAGTACATCAGTTCCAAAGAATTGTCGATGACGTGCAAATGCTTGTCTCTTTTTTCCTCCGCCGTGCCGTTTAGCTCGGCAATCATCGTAACAGCCTGTCTCCAAAACGGGATTAATGTTTTTACCCATTCGAAATACTGCAAAAAGAGGTCATTGGGTTTTTCTTTTTCAAAAGCAGTTCTTATTTCTGTAAGTTTTATCATGGTTTTTATCTCATTGTTCCTTTGATGGTTCAAGCCCGAATCCTAAGTATACTTAATCCTTTCAGCCGAGCTTCTTCATCAACTAATCCTCTTCCTTTCATATTCTATTGTATCATTTTTCCTTATCGTTTTTAAGAGGGGCGATGAAAATCTGACAGTAGAAAAGACACCTTAAAAAGGATACAATAGTGTCAAATATGTAATGAAATGAGAATTGTGCGTGGAATATAGTTATGGAAATGTTGATTATCGATATTTAAGGAATGACTTATCAATTGATAAGCCGGAACGTTCTGCCAGTGCATTATTTTCACAAAAGAGATACAACAAAGAAATACGGAAGAGGAACGATATGAAGTATATGGATTCGGATAATATGCATACAAGATTGGAGACTTACTGATCGTTCAGAGAGATGAGAGGAGGAGCTGAAAATGTATCTATGAACTTATACGTGCAAAAACGAACCGACGCCGTAGGGCGATTATGGTGAGCTTTTAAAAGATGCATTGTAAATAGTCGGAGTAATTGGAGGTTGCGAAGGATATATGAGCGTAGTAATGAATTTTTGGATAGCCATACCGGTAGATGATTTCTTTTGGTATAGCAATGACATAATGAAAAAATACGGCGTATCCGCTTATGTGGAAGTAATTGACAATAAGTCCGGAAATCGGAACGTGTATACTTATCGGGAAGACAGTCCTAATGTATTTACCGAATATTTCTTTGAACAAAGTTATCATTCTTTTTATTTTTCATGTTATCCGTTTGATGATGAAAAAAGTTCTATTCCGTTTGGCGCCTTTTATACACCTGAAATAGCTCCTTTTACAATCGAAGGCAACGGCGGATATGAAACGGAGCGTACACGAGAACAAATATATTTAAGACAAATTGATAAGCGGCCTGATAAAAACATCAAAAAATTTTATTCGGCTTTACAGCAGAAATTAAAAACTCTGCCGGGTATACAAAACGGCTATGTAATGGGAAAATACGAATATAAAAACCGCTATTTTTTGCCGTCATCAAAGATAATTATTCCCAATAATCCGCATAATAAAAACATAAAAGGAACGTGGGAGGACTATTATCTTAATTATCAGTATAATAAATGAAACAGAAACGACGGATGATATTGTGAAATGGTTACAAGGAATTTTCAAATAAATCAGCATTGAATGACATATACTATCAGTGAAAGGGAGATAACAAATGCTAAAGATCGGAGAAAATCATACGTTTGAAGATGACTGGAGTGGAAGACAGAGCTGTCTGATGTATTTAAAAGAAGATGGATCTGCATCATGGTCAGTGGATGTCGGATTTGCTAAAGGTAATTTTAGGGGCGAAACAATAGCACCTTCTATTTGCATAAATTGGATAGGTACAAACAAAAACTCAGCAGCAGAATTAATTGGAGAATCCTTTTCTGTAATGACAATAGAAGAAAGCGATGACAGAGAAGATTCATTTTACATTTATGAACACGAACCGATGGTTTCATACAAATTAAAAATTCTTGAAATAAGGAATAGCAAGGCTCATATCCAATGCAGCGGAATATTAATAGTGGATGGATATACTGAACCCTATGAACAGGAAAAATTTGAAATCGACAGTTGGATACCTGTTATTGAATCGGTTAAGGACTGGGAAAAATTCGGATTATAGGAAAAGTTAGGCGAGCGGAGGAACTATGAACGAGATTGAGAAATATAGAATATTGAGTGCAGGAAAAGCCTTTGGTCACCGTGCCCAAATTGCTTTGTTGTTGCTTGATAGCCGCACAGCCTATGAAGAACTTAAAGAGGAAGCGGCACAAACTTCAGTTGCCGGAAGTTATGGTTGTACCGGAGGTTTTCCATCCGAAATACTTGAAAGAATAATAACAGAATTGATATGCCGCGATACCCGCAACACCTGGTATTTGCCTGACAATGTAAAATTTTGGGACAGGCGTTTCGGCAGTCTGTTTGAGACCAAGTTTTTTTGCTATGATGATGATGTAGAAACGTGGAGTAAGATACTTTACAAATTCTTTGTAAAACTCAAGTGGATGCCGAAAAGAGAAGATTATACTTCAACAAAAAGCTATAATAACGTTTGGGGATATTTTGCAGAACTTTTAGCGGTTGTGAAACAAAATAATCATCCCGAATTTGATAAGTATTATGAAATTGCAATCAAAAACGGAATGAATGCAGTGATTTTGGAAAGAAAGTTAAAAGAACTGTCTGAAATAAAACAGTCCTTTATCGAGTTTAAAACAATTTGAACTAAAAAACGAATTTGATGAATGATGGATTAGTCGCATTTATAGTAGTGAACTGACTGTTATGTGAATATGGGAGAATAATTATGAATTACTATAATTGGAATGCAAAATGGGCAGGAAACTCTATTACAGAGTTAAAAGATTATACAGGAGAAGAAATTTTAAAGTTATATTGCTACGGATTATCTGAAGAAAAATATCCTTTAAAAAAAGACAGAGATAACATTTTAAAAAGCTGGATAGATTATTTTAACAATACAAAAACAAACATTAAAAAGCTTTTAGTAACAGGTATTGTAAATCAGAAGTTATTGGAAGCGATATGTAATCAAACGTCACTTGAAGAACTCGTTATATTTCAGGGCAATTTCTCGGACATACAGTGTATTACAAAATTAAAAAACTTAAAGACTCTTTCAATATATGCTTCATCAAGAGTAAAAAGTTTGTATTCCATAGGCGAAATACAAAATTTAGAAGTGCTTATATTATCTAACTTCACCGGCATAACGGATTATTCGCCGTTGGGCAAATTAAAAAATCTTAAACAACTGGGAATTCATAGTTCTATGGGAAATATAATTAAAGTAGATTCTTTTGATTTTTTAAAAAGTTTGAAGAATATTAAAAATCTTCATACAACGGGATTTAGGCTATTGAATGGAGATTATTCGCCTGTTTTAGAACTTGAAAAATTAGAATTCCTATCTGTTAATATGCCTGCTTATGATTACAAAATATGGAATGATAGGTTTGCAGAAAAGTTTAAAGATATTCCACAAAATGACCATGTTCGTCAGTTTGTATTTATATAATTTTAAAACCGAGATGATAATGATTACTGAATGGATAGAAAGAATAAAGCGAAAACATAATTGTAAAGCACATTTTGGAAATGATAGTTTTCAAATGAAAGACTGTATCGTAGCTCCAGTCCACCTGATTCCGGAGAAGATTTATGATAATCAAGAGTTTGACTTCTATGTCAAAACAAAATATGATGTTTACCTGCTCCGTATTATAAATAATGAATCTAAGTGCGGTATTATTTATCCGGCAAAACTGAGTGGTATTATATATATCGTAAGCAATTTACCTATTAGTAAAAACAATATAACCGAATCTATTCAAAAAACATTAAATCGATTAGAGGAATATGGCTTTCCAAATTTAAAGAACTCAAAATACAAAATTGCATTTCAAATGGAGTAATAAATTGAGCACTTACACAATGAAAGAAAAAACTTTGGTTACTCTTAAAGATGAAATATCTTTTGAATATCCGTTTTCTGATGATATGCCTATGATTTACTTAGGCGAAATAGCTAATATGCCGGAACATGGAATTTTTATAGGTCAATCCGGAAAATGTTATTTTGGATATCATATTTCAAATTTTAGAGAATTAAGCGAAGAAGAAGTATAAAAATATTAAGACAGATTGATTGGAGGACTTAATGGAATTAATTGAATACATGCGGCTAAGAAATAAAATGACACAAAAAGAATGGGAAGACTCTTTTGAGAAAAAGGAACGAGAGACTATTGTTCTAAGACACGAAGGCGGCGGCGGAAGTTTGAGAAACGGTTTTTGGGACTGGGCTGCTTATTTCTTAGCTTATGTGGACTGTGAAACAGGTGAACTGCATAAAGAAGAAGGGCGTATAGTATTTCCTGTCACAGATAAAGAAAATTTGCCATATCAATTTGAAGACGAAACCATTTACAAATTAAAGGTGCGTGCAAAGCTTCCTGAGGAAGTTCCAAACGGTGTACTACCGACAAAAAAACATTTTTTAGTTGTGGAAGTTCTTGAAAAAAATGCGGCTTGTAAGGAATTGGAAGAAATACTTGCAGAGTATAGAAAACCTATAATTTTACAAGATGATATATTAGGTGAACTGATTTATGATAAACAAATTAAAAGTTTTCAAGGAAGTATTATTTGGCAGGATAGAAAAATAAATATTACATTAGATGTAGATAAGGATAATACGGGTGAAATAACAAAGGCTAAAAAAGCTCTGAAAACAATGGTGTCAGAGCAGGCAAAATGGGATGCAGACCTGCGTAGTTTTGCTGCAAAAAAGCTTACTAAACTCGCCTGCGAATGGGCAGAATCTGATGATGAAACTTCTGAAATTACAGAAGAAAGTTTTGCAAAAAGAATTAGCCTCAGTTCAATTTGGATGACATCAGGCGGTTCATTTTCTGCCTATTTTGATGATGACGACCTTTTCTTTGGGCATTGTATAACAGTATGCGGAAGCTTAAAGAAGGGGATTGTGTCAGCCGATATGGAAGGGTAAGAAAATATAAGGAGAAGTGATGGAATTTATCATAGCTGAGGAGGGTGTTCCTCAAAGTATCGGTTGTGAAGGGGCAACGTTTGCATATTATGGGAGTGAAATAGAATTTCACTATGAAACAGTGCCGCCGCATGGAGATGATATTTTTTCTGCAAAATTACCGCTGTTAGATATTAAACTTCCATTTTGGATATATGGAAGAAATCTTATATTTTTAGATGCGTATTATTTACTGGCGGAAACGGTAAAAAAAGGCACTTGGGATCCCATAACAAGCATGCTTATCAATATCCATACGGGAAAGTATGCAAGTTTGGAACACTGGTACAACAACATATCGGTTAAGGAAAAAGAAGTTGAATTAAAAAATGATTATGACGGAAAATCTATGGTTTTAAAAGATGTTAATGGCCTTAAGTGGGTTTAGAAATATAAAATATACAAGTGTCAAATACTTTTGATACCCACATAGTATAATGGAAACTTAATAATTTTGGATTATAACTAAGGAGAAGACTAATGGCAAAGAAAAGAATTACCTTACCTAAAAATTTTGATGAACTGATTACAGCAGGAGATGTTGAAGCACTTAAAGCCGTCTATGATAAATGTGAGCTTACCGCTCATGACGGCAGATACAGCTTAAATACGGCGCTTCATTATGGCGGTGTTCCTGATGAACTTGTGATCTGGCTCGTTGAACAGGGCTTAGATGTAAATACACTCGATTATTATGGGCGTACGCCATTATATAAACATGCCACTCTGGGCAGAGATACTGTAAAACTGCTGTATGAATTAGGAGGAGATATACAAAAACCTGATACATATGGAAGTACACCTCTGCATACGGCAGCAGGGTTTTTCCGACCTAAGATAGTAAGTTTTTTGATTGAAAAAGGTGCAGACATTAATGCAAAAGATGATATGGGACGAACTCCTTTAGCCGAAGCCCTTGCTACTTGTAGGAATATTAATATTGTCCAGGCGGCAGAAATTGCAGAAATGTTAATAAAGGCGGGCGCTGAGGTAGTACCTGAAATGGCGGAAAGAGTCGAAATAATCGGTAAGGATTTTGAATTTCACAGAGAAAACTTTAATAAAGATTATCTGGCTGAAACAGAAGCGGGACTTGAGAAACTCTATACACTATTTAATGTAAAGCCTGCTCCAAAACGTAAAATACATGACGGCGTTTCTCCTATTATTGTAAAGACGGGGTCTTGGAGGGAACAATACGATGAACTTTGGGAGATGCTGATTCCTTCAAGCGGAGCTGCAAAAACAGTACAGGGAGAAGTCATCCGTATAACAGGCAGGGTGCAGGATGAGCTATATAGAAATGGCGGAGTAAACTGGGATAAAGATTATAGAAATATGCTTAATACCCTGCCAAATCATTTTGCTTCAGGCACGTCGCTTTCTGAGGAAGAACTGAAAGAGACCAAAGAGCTTATTTCAAGCATACGTGCAAACGGTAGTGATGAAGATGCTATAACAGAGCGTTTGCGCAAACTTTCGGTTCTCTGGGTGCTTTCAAATCCGACACCTATTCCTTTAGGAAAAACAAATTATAATAGATGATTGAGAATATAAACTTATAAAAATAGTTCTTTGAGGCGGCAAAATGAGCGGAGAAATCTCACACAAATATTTTTTGTTCTCTTATAAATAAGCAATAGGAAAAGATGGAATAAGCCGTATTATCTTATTGAAAAACAAGAGAAAGAAAACAACTTTGATGCGAACATGAAAGGAGAATGTATATGCATATTTTTAAACCAATAGTCATTTTATTATGTATTGTATGCAGTGCAATCTTTTTAAATGCCTGTTCGCATATTAAAGAAGATAGTGAAATGATAATCAAATATTTGGATAATAGATTTGGTAAGGATGCATATACCATTAAGAAAGATAAATATTATCGCCGCTGGCTTGTGACATTAAATGAATATCCCGATCTCATCATTTTTTATACTGTTTCCCGTGATCCTCTTTCCATGACATCACCTTCTATAAAAACGAATTTTGATGAGATTTTCGGCGAGTATATCATTGAGGAATACAAAAAAAATTATGAACTTGGTAATGATGAGATTTTTTGGGAAATCCCTATAAATTTTATATACTATACGAAAGTACGTTCACTTGAAGAATTGAAAGTTCCTTATGATAGAGCGATGGAATTTATTGCATTCGTTTCTGAAAAACATCCGATGCTTATTGATGAGAGATTACTAAACATACGAATGGATATTGACGGCATCAGACTGAAAGGTGTTGCCGATAATGATAGCATGATATATCTTGATATATCTGAAGTAAAAAACGATGGACTTAGTATTGCGGCATACGAAGACATTTGTAAAGAATTAACTCCAAAGTTAAAAACGCATTCGGATAATCCGAATGGATTTACATTTCATGCAGATATTGGGAAGTCTTTTATTTTAGGCAGTGATACATTTGAAGATTGTTTCTTTAAAAACCTTATTGTAAAGCAAGGAACGATTGAAGAATTAAAAAACATCATTTTGCAACCGGGGGAAATAAGTAACGCTTATATTTTTAAAAGTGATAATCAATATGAGTTTACAAATATAACTTTACAAGCTAAAAACTTATCGGATGCACCATGTTCTTTACTTGAGGCAACGATTGTCAAAGCAATTATAGATGATGCAAAAGAAATATATATTGAACCGGTATGGATTGATCTTGTTTTTGATAAACGCAGAGAATGGAAAGAACCTTATGAAGTACTAGGAATTTCTCCTCCAAAAACAGAGCAAGAGAATATGGAAGGTGTGCAATATAAAAATATTAAGATTTTATTTGAAATGAATCAATATTACAAAGAAGTTAAAAGGATTACATTAACCTTTCTATAAGTAAGCAAAACTAAATAAGCAGCACTTGTTAAGGAATGTATTAGAATTATGAACGGAGAGATGAGAAATGGCAATAGACGGTGTAAAAATTATAGACAGTGACGATGGGTATGATATTTACAATACTATAGTAGAACGATATAAAGACGGTGAAAATATCGACACAATAATTGAAGATATTTTAAATGACGAAAATAATTTTTGTATAGATTCATTTTACACGGAAATTTACTGGACTGCATTTGCGTACTCGCTGTGGAAGGTGGGACATTTGCCTGAGAAGATAAAGAATAAGGCATTAAAAATAATTGCAAAAGGACCCGATGATTTCTGGCGTGAAATTGACGGGAAAGCTTTAAAGCAAAGGCAAAAGGAACTCGATAAACTGGCAGTACAGTTACAAAGCGAAAATCAGAAACCGATTAAGGTACCGAAGGCAAAAATTAAACGATGCCCGTATTTTAAAGTGGGAGAAGTGCTTGCAGTTAAATTTGAGAATGAGTACGGCGTCGTTTTTGTTTCAGATGTTGATCAAACTCCAAGAAAAATAGAATATCATTTAGCCTGCACGCGTTTGTTGCAAAAAGATAGGCCGAGTATGGATGATTTTTTGAATAGCGAAATTGCCTGTAAGAAACAAAACACGAAATATGCTCTGGATACGGATTGCTGGTTTAATCACAAAGATTTAGGACTTCTATTAGATAAACTTGAAAAGATAGGTGAAGTCGTTTTTGAAGATTATTTTTTAGGATTATTAGCGCCTGCGCATACGTTGGAAAATATATACGAAGAAATTACCGCCGACAAGAAGATTTGGCAACTTCGCTTTATAGAAACTTATCATTTGATAAAAGAAATTAACATAATATAGTGGACACATACATGATGAAAAAATTTGAATTTGTGGCAGGAACACCAAAAAGCGACATGATTATGGGATTATGCTTTCCGATAAGCTTTATGTTTCCTATATTACTAACCTACCTGCTGTTATTTTATTCTGGAATGATTACTTACAAAATTCATCCGCTATTTAAATTTTTAGTGTTTTTACCTGCATTTGTTATATCATATCTTATTATAAAAAAAATTCGTAAAAGTGTAGCAAAAAAATTTATTGTTTATATCGATAAGCTTAATATAAGAATTTTAGAAAATGAAAAAGAAATTATAGCCGGTAAAATCTCATTTTGTAAAATCAAATCGAATCATGATAAATTGCTAAAGGTTGATATAGGAATTGATAACCGGAAAATATCATTTATATCAAGACCGAAAGAATACAAAACAATTACAGGCGCTACATCCTTCAATTCTTTCGGGATAAGCGATATATCAGACATGAGCCGATTATTGACCTTGGGAAGAGAAGTACAATATCTTATTGAAAAACAAGGGGAAAATTAGATTTACCGACATAAATGAATAGCATGTTTATACCTCCCTAATTCATCCATTTTTTCATTATTTCAATGAAATCGGAAATCATTAAATTGAAATCATAATTCGGTGTTTTCTTTCTTTGTTTTTCTGCAATAGTTTTAAGTGCAATTAAAAAATACTCTGCCAGTTTTTCTTTTTGCTGACGATGTGTTAATAGGCTGAATTCTTTTTCAAAATGTATAACTACATTTATCTTGCCTGTATCTGCTCTAAATGCCCCGTATTGAAATCGGGGACGTAAGTAATATCCGTTTTCGGAAATTTCTTCTTTTGTGTATAATTTCTGTAATTCTTTTGCGGCTTCTTGACTTGATAATTTGCGTCCCGATTCATCGATGACATAGTTTGTTTTACAATGAGCGTTATCATAATAGCTGAAAGCACATTTCAATAAAATACAATTTACGGCTGTGCCGTATTTTTCGGGACGCATCTTTTTATTTAATTCATCCTGAAGTTTTTCTTTAATGCTTTCTATAACCGGTTTGGAATTTTCATAACAGTTGGATATTGCATGCACAATCCAAACAGGATTTTTAGGAATCCAATTACGTTGACTTTCAATTTTCATGTCTTCTATATTTTCGGTTACAGGGTAATCCCAACACATCGATTGCTTCTTGTCTTTGCGGTCGGGGGCAGGATAATAGGAAGTTCTGCCCTGCTCCATCGTAAAGCCCATTTTTCTTTTTGACCATATTGCCTCGACAAAACGGAGCTCTCCAAATCTGTTGCAAAAAAAAGTACGGGGGTTACCGTTAAAAAACACACCTCTTGACGCTTCCAAAGATTCATGGTTTCCCCAACCGATTACGGCAAGACATTCGCAAAGACGCACCGCCTTGTTCCACTCCGATACGCTTTTATAATCCGCATATTTTAAAAATTCCGCAAAAAGTTTTTCACGTATGTTTTCAATGGAGTTTTGAGAATGTAAAAAATCTTCCAGTTCCGATAAGTCGTTAATTGCATAAATTTCATTCATATCCGTTTTTCTTTCCATATAGTTTAACTATTGATTCCGAGTCCATTGGTTTAACAGCAATCCCAATACATCCACACCTTATTGAAGTTTCTGTTTTTTAAATCGTCTTTGTTGATAAAAAAATGAGCTGTGCCGGTATCGCCGAACATAATCTTATCATCGCTATCGATTTGCAAAAGCGAAACATCATTCTTATGTTCTTGCCCGTAATCGCGCGGATCGGTTTGTGTAAAATATGAATAACCTCCTATCTTGTGCCCCGTGCCGTAAAATAAATCATCAAATACTTCTTTTTGTGCAGGCACAAGCGTATCATAAAGCTCCCACGGGCTTTTTCCGTTGAACATACAGCTACACCGAAAATCTTCGGTACCGCCGTACTCTTCCGTTTCTTTAAACTGCAAACGGTGCTCGCACCATATCGGACACTCTTCGTACAAATCTTCGGTTAAGAACGGAAAATCAGTTTGAGGCGGCGAGTCCGTATGCTCGTGGAAAAGTACTTTTATTTCTTCGCAATCGCACCACTTATCTGCCGAAACGAAAAACTGCACAATACCATTTTCGGGATAATCGTCCAAATGAGGAATTTCCAAAAAATTTAATTGCGCCCATAAAACAAGCGGCTTGCCATCCTTGTCTTTCGGATAGTCCGTACCGACAGGCAAATAAGGGGTTCCCAAAAACTTGGAACTTTTTATATCCGTTGTTTCACCGTCGTTTAGGGCTGTCGCAAGAATTTCGACAGAACGCTGCCTGTATTTTTGTAAAGCGGTTTCGTATTCTTTCATAAAATCGGGAATTTGTTTCATGATCATATTCCTTATATTTAATCCTTACTTAGAAATCTGACAGCCGATTTGCGAGCCTTTTCTATTTTTACTGCATCTTCATTTTCAACAGCGATAGACGATATCCATTTTTTGCCGAATAAACTCTGTGCCGACTCTATCATTACGCCGCATGCAAAAAGGTCTTTTTCCGCAGCGATTGCCTGTCTAAAAACATCTTTTACATCAGGGAGTATTGTTTGACTATGCAGTCTATTACATGATAATTGCCATAGCCCCGAAGCTGACCATGCACGGCAAAGACTATCCTCGTCGTGAAGCATTCTGTCATTAAAAATACCAATCTCTTGCGCTGTCCCAACCCACCCGACAGCTATCAGCACTTTTCGCCTCAGAACACAGTCCTTCGTATTTAAATACGAAACAAGTATCGGTACAAGACAATTGCATGCAGCCGTATAAAAATCGCGATGTTTCGACCTTACAAGAATTTCGGCAATGAGATAGGCGGTGAACACCCGTATTTTTTCGGTTGAAGCTTTGTTTATAGCCGCAAAAAGAAAATCAATTCCCGCTAAATCGTGTTTATCGAAACTGTTATCCAAATGCAACGAATCATCTCGCTCCCAGTCTTTGCAAATCAATTCGTAATGATAAGCGAGCTGATTACTGCCGCCTAAATCGGCTATAAAACCGATACATTCGCTAAGAGGAAAACCGGTTCTTTGTAAGTCGGCATACTTTTTTTGCAAATCTTCTTTTGTAAGATTTTGACGGCGTAACCGTTCCGCTTCAAGTTCTTGTAAAATCTTTTCCGTTGAATTCGGCATTACTTTATTTCCTTTTTAAAATCATGAAAAAAGTATTTTTGCTCTTCCATAAGTTGTAGGAAGCCGATGCCAAGGTACATCTTCTATTTTTAAGTTATGAATATAAGAATTGTTTTTCATACAATATCCCTCCCTGTGTATTTATGGTAATTTTTTTTACAGCTTATATTTTTCAATCAGCTCCATCAGCACAGACGCGGTATCAATTTCTTCTGAAAGTAAATCGTCAAACTCTTCTTCAAGCTCATCTTGTTTATCACAAATCCATGATAAAAATTCTTTTGATTTTTCATAGTTTTGATGAATAAAATAATATTCACCTAAAATACATTTTGCAGATGTAACACTGGCAAGATCATCATCGAGTTCGATTACTTTATTCAAAGTTTCCAAGGCTTCGTCATACAATTTCTTATTTAGTTGCAGCATGCCCTTTTTTAGATATAATTCTCCGTTCATATTTTACCCTCTATAAAAACTTTTTGAAGCAAATATAAATTTGCGAAAAAAGTTTTTTCAAATGTGTGCCGGAAAGCACACATATATAATAATGCGATGTTTGCCTGAAAGGCAAACTCGAAGATAAACAGTGAGGCTGAATTTCTGCCGAACTGTTTATCGCACCTCCTTATATTTATTCTATCATCTTTCAACCGTTTTTGTAAGTGTTGTAATTATATCGTCCAGTGTTTCAGATACGGAATTAAAGCCGGCTTTTTTTGCAGCCTTAGGAGTTTTTTCCAATGAAAATGATACGGCTTCTTTTAAAGCTTCTGCATCTTTTAGTGAAATAAGATTTTCCTTCGTCACAGTATTCTCAAAAGAGTCTGTAATAACTTTATCATCATTCAAAAGTGAATAACAATTGCGAATCATTATGCCGATATGAGAAAGTGTTATATAATCACGTTTTTTCTGCATAAGCTCTATGATTACAGGCCAAACTTCGGAAGTTTTCTTTAAATACCAAAGCAGGCTTGCTGCAGCTTGCCGTACAGAGGCATCTTGATGCCCTAAAAATAATCCTCCGAGCTCACGAGCCTTTATTTTGAATTCTGTGTTTTCTTTTTTTGCGATAAAGTTTTGAGAATCTTTTACCAAATAAGCTAAATCAATATAACGTTCACAATATGTTTTAATCAAAAATAAATATTCCCATAACAGTTTCGGATCTTTTTCGGATTTTACTATTTTAAAAAGTTTTGTGTAATTTTTAGTTTCAGAAAACCAATCTCTTATCGGATAGGTATTCTTCGTACCTGTTTCCAAACAAGAGGCTTGTCTTAAAAACTTTATCCCTTTTGTTTTCATGCTAATATCGCTGCTTTGCGCTTGCAGCAATGCTTCATCTAATGCTTCTTTTGAATACTTTGCCATATTCTTAACTAATCCCTCTTAAACTTTTAAGAACAATTTCTTTAAACAGCTCGCCATCAAAATTATATCCGGCTGCTTTAAGCTTTTTTTCAATAATTCCGCCTAACTGTATCAACGAGTTTTCCATGAATAGAATAAACTTTCTATCCACTGGAAGAACAGGTTCTAACGACCAATAGTTTTTATCGATACAAAACTCTGTCGTATATTCTGTCTTTGCACGGAAATATCGGGTTGCAGTAATACCCGTTTTATCGCAATAAGAAGAAACATCTCCGCTGATATATACGTTGATTTTTATTCTATCTAGCCCTTCAAAAAATATTCTTTTAAAATGCTCTTTCAAGGAGTTTCTCATTTTTATTATCAATGAATGAACAATTTTCCCACCATCAACCTCAACCGTAATTTCACCGCCGATTACCGTACTCAAAATAACTTCCATATTGCTGTCTCCTCATATTTATTCTATCATCTTTTAGCAATTTTGTGAGTGTACTATTCTTTTATATTGTTACCTTTATTGTAAGATTATCAAAAACGCTGTCAAAAAAATAAAGAGAAAAAATAACAATAATGGGAATGATGATAAGTTCAATGTAGTATAGTTTAGCCGAAATTGTATTTTGTTGAAAAATTTTTATTTTTCTTGTAAGCTGACTAATAGCTAAAAACAAATTCGTTATTATAAACGATACTAAAAATCTATAGCCCTCGATAACAATATCAAAAGAAAATTTAAGAGTTTTGGTAAAAACTCCTGTCTTTGGGAAATAGTACCCGATGATATACACCGCAATATTTAGCATGATGTAGTTCAAAAAAGTTTTAAGATATTTATTTTCAATTTTTGGAAATAAATCGGGAAGTCCGCCCCAAAGAGGAGCCGAATCATTATATCTTCTTTGTTTTATCAGTGTGAAAAATCTTGTGATTAACACTATATCGGCTGTAAAAATTAAAAGAGTAAAAATTACCATTACTGTTGTAGTTACAATTTTATTCATGTTAATTTCTAAAGATATGCGGAAAATTTACTGTGAACACTTCCTGTTCTTTGGGAGAAAGATTCTCGAAGTCTTTATTCGTGCGGAGGGTTTAATACCCCGATGCTTGCGTCGTAATAAAGGGTATTAAAGCCGACTGCAACCACCTTATAGAACACACAGTGCGAAACGTTGAGCACTGTGCCCCGACGCTTGCGTCGGGGTTGTTGATTTATCCTTGCGAATATCTTTTTTACAGATTCATTTTCAGAATCCTCGGCTAAGTAAGCAATCATTAAAACAGTTGCGCCGTCCAAATAATTCGGAAACATCTTTTAATCCTAAAAATCCCGTATCGTATCAAAAATTTCTAAGAGTTTTTCTTTATTGATAGATAGAGAAGGCGGTATTAAATCTAAAAGTTCTGTAAGAGCACAATAGATATCCTCTCGTTCTACTGTTTCAATAAAATATTTGCGTTTGTCCATCTTATTAAAGGCTTCAGTGTATGCCCTCACCAAAGCTTCGGCAGTCCGAGCAGCTTCGATCGGCGAGCTTTGTTCCAATTTGAGAATTTCGGCTCTTGTTTTTTTATATACATCTGCTGCTTTCTTGGCATTCGCTGCAGAAATATTTTCTTGTCCGTCCCATGAGCGGAACGGATTGTCAAGGTTCTGCGCCAGCCATTCCGGTTTTCGCGGCTTTTGTATCCAAAGGTTAAGACCTCGTTCTGTTTTCTTTTTATACAGTTGTTTTGCTTTTTTTGCCGCATCCTCCGGCAGGCTGCTCATCCAAAACCAATGTAAGTTAGGTAAACGATCCGGCTCCGGAATGTCTTCGGCAGAAAAACCGAATAAATCAACCGTAGTAAAGCCCTCCAGTTTTGTAAATCGGGATAGCATAGAAAGGTTAGAAAGAATACCGGGTTTGCCCCATAGCCGCAATTCCTTCAGCATCGGATATACTTTTAAAATCTCGGCTACATCAAGTTCTGTAATCTCTGAGCAATGCAGTTTGCCCAAGTCTTTTAGCCCCTGTATTTTAGGCACTATTTCAGTTGATGTTAAAAGTAATAAAGCTCCGTTTTCAACAGCATGTATTTTACAGTTATTTGTTACTTCACCTAACAGAATAAGTTCTTCCAATTCGTTATTCAGATACAGTTCTTCCACGCCGTTCATATCAATGGAAAGCTTATGTAAATGCGTATTGGAAAAATCCAATTTTTTTTGCTGATGATTTTCAAGTACCAGCTCATCTAAAAACGGACATGATTGTAAATATTCATATAAACCGGTATGCCATTTTTTACATGCCAAATAGGATAAGCATGGAAAGGCCTTTAATTCCAGCACATTTTCAAAAGGAACATCATCATATATGCGATGTTTGGAAACCGGTCTTTCTTTTCCGGCAAATATAATTTTTTCCTTACTGCTCTCCGCTTTTTTAAACGCATCTCTTTGCTCTTTAGGAATTTCCTGCCATTTAAGTTGACGATATACTTCGTATCCGTTTCCCCAAGACATTGCATAGGTATTTGTGCTTTCATCGGTTAATGGCTGCATGTTACCGATTAACATATGGTTCGCAGGCACCATGACATCAACATTACAAAGATGCAGACCACGTTTCCAGTACATAAAGTCCTGATAAAGCGGCTTTAGTAAAGGTAATTCTTCCTCTTTGAGAGGCTGTTCACCCGACCAATCTAACCAGAGCTGCACTGCTTTCGTTTTTTTCTCACCTTCCTCTATCTTGGTTATTTGGCACGCAGTATATTTTTTTAAATATGAATTATACACACAGTACACATCTCCGCTTTTAGCTTGCATAATTATGCCCCCTTCTTCTTATATATTATTACATTTCAAAATTTTAATTTTGCGACAAACCGTATTCGCTCAATCCTATTTCTTTTAAGTTTACATCCTTGCCATAACCGTCGTATAGGACATTTTTTTAATTTTTTTAGTGCTTCTATTAATTTTATAATATTTATCCATTTTTTAATTATATCACGGTTTCCGTTCTTTGATAAGTTTATCCAAATATAATTTATCTACGCTAATCCATTCAATGCTTTCTTTTCCGTTTTTATAATTGCGATATTCGAATATCATTTCATCTCTTGTTTGAAATAATGCATTCACAGCCCAATTTTTTTCTAAAGCCCCTGTTTTGCAATCAATAATCAGTTCATCAATTAATTCAAGTGCGGATAAATCAAATGCATAGCATCTTCCTTCAGTAGTACAAACTATTCCGAAACTATCATTGATTTTCTGTACATTGGATAATGAATCTTCTTTAAACAAAGAATATGTATTTTCAGCAATCGGCGTAAAATCGGAGGAGGAAATTTTAAAAAAGTTTGAGCTATAAAAATCTGCAAGCAAAGCATACTTATCGAAGCTAAATATATAAGATAAATTCTCCGGAAACTTATATATTATTTTCAGCTCATTTTGAGTTAATTCTATGCAATAATCTTGAGAGCCGTCCTGTCCTGCTGCAAAAGATACTACTATGCGATTGTCTTCATTTAAACTTGTAAAAGCTATATCTGAATCGCTTAATGCATCTTCCATTTTTATAGAAGCAATTTTGTTTGCAGCTTTATCGAATACCATTATGCGTACACAATTTTCGTCCAGCCGTTTTGCAGCCCAAATAATCTTATTTGGATGAGGAGATTGATAGATAATGTCAGCGTCGCAGCTTATTATTTTTTCAATCTCGGCACTTGGTTTTCTGTTGATGTCCTCTAAAAAACAATCTTTAGTTTTGCTATAGAATTTAACATAAATCACAGTTTGTTGCTTTCTCTCTAATCCTCATCTGTTTCATAACTGCCCACATAGACAAATTTCTCGGGATTATTCTTAATGTAATCTATCAGCTTATCGCCAAAGTCCTCGTTTTCATAGAAGAATTGTAACATTTCTAACCGCTAACTTTCCCAATCGATGGATATGATTTTTGCATCTTCACCGAATTTTACGCAGAGTATTTCATCGCTTTCATCAGGTGCAATCATAAAATCCATTGTGATGTGCGGCTTTTCACTGTCAATCCATAAGCCGATATTGGTTACTATCATTTTCGTTACAAACTCGGTAATATCAGTCGGTAAATCTTCCAGTCTGCATTCTTCAATATGAAAGTCGATATAGTAACTGTCATCTTTTAAATATGCTATAAGTGCTTTTCTTGCTTCTTTTATTTTATCGTCTATGTTCTCAAGAAACTGTGCATAAAGGTCGAGTATGCCGGTAGACGGTTCTACATTTTTGCCGAGCCAAAGCCATGTGTCTATCCCCTGAATCTCTTTTTCCCAAATAACATCCGTGTCATCGACTGCCTCAAGATTCAACTGACCGAAATACCAATGTTCCGTTTTTTTCATAGCTTAATCTCCTATAAAAGCTTTTTGCAGCAAATATCAATTTGCGAAAAAAGTTTTTTCCGTGCTTTTGTAACGCAGTTAAAAAGCACATATAATAATGCGACGTTTGTCGAAAGACAAACTCGGCAGATAAACAGTGAGGCTGAATTCCTGCCGAACTGTTTATCATGACTCCAATAAAAACTTCTTGTAAGTATATCAAAAAATGAAACTTTTGTCTGTGGACACATGTACTGATAAATACTATATTATTTAATCTTTATGTGGAGGTTTATATGATACCGACAAGAGAATGGATTGAAAAATATGAAAAGGTGAAGGAGCTGCTTGTATCTCCTGTGCATTACGGTAACTTGTTTTCTCAAAATGAAGTAAAGAAAAAAAAGTTGTTTATATTGCCGATGGGAACCGTGCATTTTCCGACGGGAAATATTTTGGTGCGTGATCCGCTTGTCTACCTTGACAGAAACGCGGAACCGTATCTGCAAAAAGTACCTACAGGAATTTTTCCATTAGAAACTTTGGTTGTCGAAATAGAAGAAGACCATTACCGATATGTTGCAACACGGGTAAAATTTTCCGATGAAAAGGCTGCCGTATATCGTGAAGCCTTGATAGGCAATGAAGATTTGGACGACGTCAATGGAGAAAGTTTTTTCGGATTTAATGTCGATGCAGGGCTTGCAACGGTTATCGATGTAAAAACACGGGATGCCTATTGCGATTTTGAAAGCCGTTGGGCAAACGAAAATCCCGACAAAAATATATACGACGATTATTTTGCAAAAGAGTTCAAAAAGAGTTATGCAGCAAATCCGCGCTTTCAACGCGACGGCGGTGATTGGATTAACTATCCCTTAGAAGGAACGAACTTGACCATTCCCATGATACAAAGCGGTTTCGGTGACGGAAAATATCCGGTATATTTCGGCTACGATAAAAACGATGCTGTCTGTGAGCTTGTCATCGAATATATTTTTGTCGGATAAAAATAGCGATGTATATTTGATTAACTAACTTTCCCAACCGATTATCGAATCGGTTAAGGACTGGAAAAAATTCGGATCATAAGGTAGCAGTGTAGAGAGCGAAAAATATGGATAATATTAATTTATTACAGTTAAAACAAAGGCTTGATTCGATAGACTGGAGCGGTAATTTCGAAAAGGCGGATAAAGAGCATTATGAGACTCTCGACAGACTGTGTGAATATATCGAGGTAGAACTTGGCAGAAATCCGAAATCTGAAACGATAGATAATGCCCTCTTACTCCTTGCAGAAAACATAGGCTGTGCCGAAGATTTTGCAAGATACGAAGAAAATTTTGTAAACAAGCTTGCAGACAAAGGGCTGCTGACCAAAGAACGGACTAAATTATTTTATAATAATACAAACAGAAGACAAGGATAGAACTTTATTGTGTAGGATAGAAAATCATGCAGGTAAAATTAGATAAAATTTCAGAGTGGACGACGACAGGATTCGAGCTAAGCAACGGCGCCTATCAATATGCTCCTATCAATGCAAAAAATCATTTTGCACGAGGAAAAGACGAATTCGTTATCTGGGGCAGCGGCGACGACGGCACGAGCTACGGTATCGTTTGGATAAAGGCGGGGCGATGGTCATTCATTCCGTCTCCCGCACAAAAGAAAAGCTGGAATAAGCCCGTTTTGTTGGATACAGGTTCCGACATTTTAATTATTAGCGGAGAAGACAAAAAAGCCTGGTGGGTGTCGTCTCCCGAGCAGAAGCCGTGCGAAGTAGTAAGTGAAAACCTGTGTGCCGCAGAGAATATCACGGAGATTTCCACACTTGGCGAAAAGGGGGGTTATCCGATTATTTGCCGTGTCGACGGAGAGGTCTTTGCCGCAAATAGTTTTACCTCTCTACATTATGATAATGAGACGCATACGCTGCACTGGGACAAGCAACTCACCCCTGTGTTTACAAATGAAAAAGTCCGGAGCAATTTTATGCAATCCTTGGGACGGGCAGAGGGTATCCATCACAAAATGGATTTTAGTTACTCCTATCCCCAGATAGGCAGCCTTATGAT
Source organism: Treponema sp. OMZ 803 (assembly GCF_024181165.1). NCBI lineage: Bacteria > Pseudomonadati > Spirochaetota > Spirochaetia > Treponematales > Treponemataceae > Treponema > Treponema sp. OMZ 803. The sequence goes on from NZ_CP051195.1 coordinate 1,389,449, forward strand.
AAAAGATAATTCGATTTATGCCTTCGTGGAATCGGATACGATAAATCCTTGCCGCTTATCACAATTCAAGTATTATTGGTATCTCGAACTCACCCAAGACGGTATCTACAAGAGGAAAATATGGGGAAAGGAAAAATTGGAAAAGCTTGCACAAAAGCATGGCGTGAGGGGAAAATTCAGCGCCCAAAAAGAATATCTGATCCTATCCCCGATTTTCAAGACAGATGAATGGAAAGGAAACCAAAAACTGTTGAGATTGTCTGACCTGGAACTTCTCGATATTACATTCCCAAGAGGATATTCCAAATTCAGGATTATGGATATTTGGGATAATCACGTATTTATCAGCGATGAGATAAATCATATCGCCCTGTGCAAAATGGCGGTATAGGTACTTTTTGAGAGGAGGTATCGGTACTCTCTCTTATTGTATCCCTTGCCGTTACAATAGTCGACTTGACAAACAATATCCTTCTCTTTAATATTAAATTAAAATTCAATTTTGATAAAAAGACAAGCGATTTTGAGATGCAAGTATTGAAAGAAGAAGTGAGAAATAGAATTCTCGCCGCAGCAGAAAAAATATTTTATGAACAAGATTATAGGAGCGCCAAGCTGACGGATATTGCAGATGAAGCTGATATTCCTGTAGCACTCATTTATACCTATTTTAAAAATAAGGAAGTTTTGTTTGATACGGTTGTTGCCGGTATAACCGAGTATTTTACGAATGCGCTGGAAAAAGAAGAAGCTATGGAGTCGGGGCTGCCGTCAACACGTTTTGAAAAAATCGGCGCGGAATATGTGCACGGGCTTTTAAAAAATCATATAAAGCTCGTCATTCTGATGGATAAAAGTTCCGGCACCAAACACGCCGGAGCAAAAAACCGATGGGTTGAACGACTGCAGTTACATATCGAAAAAGGAGCCGCGCAGTTTGCGCATGGCTCCTATGATCCGGCACTGTTTCATATTCTTTCCAATAATTATGTTGAGGGGCTTTTAGAAATTGCACGCCATTATAAAAACGACGAGTGGGCAATGGAAATGTTCACCTTAATGAACCGATGTTATTATCACGGAGTTGAATCGTTGTAACCCATACTTGTGGCATAAACAATGGAAGAGAAGGAGCGGCAAACCGCTCCTTATTTTAGGCTATAATACTGAATATATATTCAATATTATTTAGTTTTGAAGACATGGATGTTAACACTTGATGATGATAAGGAGTTATTTGAAATGACTGAAAAAGAATTGAAAAAGCCTATGGCGGATAAACAAGTTAGAGCGGCGTATGTTTTTACGCTGGCTAAGGCGGAGCGGGGAAAATTGGCTGCGGGTATGGTACTTGCAGCGATCGGCTCGGTATTGTCGTTGGTTCCGTACATTGCTGTGTACCGGATTTTGGAAATGATTATTGCTCGGTCAATGAGTGCGGAAGCGCTTTTACATTGGGCTGTTATGTGTGTTGCAGCAGCAGCAGTACAGGCAGTGTTGATGTCGATTGCGGGAATTTGTTCGCACACAGCGGCATTTAATACGATGCATACGGTAAAGATAAAAGTCTTGCAACATATCTCGTATCTGAATGCAGGCTTTTTTCAAAAAAATGCAGCGGGTAAAATCAAGACAACCCTATTCGATGACATTGATAGAGTAGAAGCTTTTTTAGCGCACAGCACTTTGGAACTCACGCAGGCGGCGGTTGTTCCCCTTGCGATGTTTGTATTTATGCTGCATCTCCATTGGCTTATGGCATTGGTTATGCTTGTTCCTATGCTGCTCGGTATTGCCGTTCCGATGATGATGATAGCGGCAAGTAATTTTTCGGGATTGGCGAACGATTTTGCAAAGGATATGGAAGCCTTGAATGCATCGGCTACGGAATATATTTCTGCAATGCCGGTGATGAAGATGTACCGCGTAACAGCCGAAAAATTTCAACAGTATAAAACCGCTTTACAGACGTATACCGTTTGCTGGAAAAAGATGTGCACCGCTTCGTGTAATCCGCTTTCGGCAGCATCGGTTATCTTGGATTCGGCAATCTTATTCACTCTGCCGGCAGGAGGGTTCCTTTATGTAAGAGGCGCGCTGTCCGTTTCTTCTTTTTTGATTTTTATTCTTTTGACGGTGTGCTTTTATACATCGTTTTTAAATTCGGTTACGATTGCTATGCAGTCGATGGAACTCGGCGGCGGACTTGCAGCGGTTAAAAAAATTTTGGAAGAGCCTCAGATGAAAAGCGGATCAAAAACTCTTCCGCTAAACGGCCGTTATGATGTCCGGTTTGACGGTGTTTCATTTTCGTATGGAGAAGACGGACGGAACGCTTTAAATGATGTTTCGCTATGTGTAAAGGCGGGAACCGTCAACGCCTTTGTCGGAGCTTCCGGTGCAGGCAAAACCACCGCCGCCCAGCTTATCGGACGGTATTGGGATAGCTCTGCAGGCACTATTTCTATCGGCGGTATTCCCGTTACGGAACTGCAAACGGAGAACCTTATGGCGCTTACCTCGTTTGTGTTTCAAGAGGTGTTTTTATTGGAAGACACGCTGCTCGAAAATATCCGCATGGGGAGTGCCGCTTCTTTGGAAGAAGTACGCAAGGCAGCACAGGCAGCTCAAATTGACGATTTTATTATGAGTTTGCCCGACGGTTATGAAACGAAAATCGGCACAGAGGGTGTAAAGGTTTCAGGCGGAGAGCGGCAACGGATTTCTATTGCGCGTGCGTTAGTTAAAAATGCGCCTATCCTCATTTTTGATGAAGCAACTTCATATTCGGATATTCAAAATGAACATAAGATTCAAGTCGCATTGCAAAATTTGCTCAAAGGAAAAACGGTCATTATGATTGCGCACCGTCTGCACACGATAAAAAATGCGGATACTATTTTTGTCTTTGAAAAAGGCAGCATCGCTGAACAAGGCAGTCATACTGAACTGATGAATAAAAACGGTTTGTATGCACAGATGCAGCGCACGTACATATCCGCTCTCAACCACGACACTATAAATGTAAAGGAGGAAAACTGATATGTTAAAACTGATTGCACATATATTAAAAGAAAAACGGAAAGAATTAAGGCTGCCGATTATTTTAATGTCGCTTGATTCCGTGGGCGGTATGCTCTTATACATTATGCTCTATTTTACGGTGGTCGGATTAGTACGTAACACATTGACCGGAGAAATTATCATTACCTATTCGCTGATTTGTTTAGGAGCGGTGGTATTCCGTTTAATTATTTACCGCACAGGTTACTACCTCTGCTTTGCTCGCGGGGCGGAAGTATGTGCGCAAATGCGGCTCGATTTGGCAAATCACTATCGCTCGTTAAGCCTCGGCTATTTTAACCGGCACAGTTCAGGTGCTCTTTTGGAAACCCTTGTAAAAGATATTACCAATTTTGAACTGATCATTACGCATACGCTTCCCGCACTGGTAAAAACCGCGGTAACGGCGGCGCTGATTTTAATCGGTATGTATTGTATCGATGTTCCCTTGGCGATAGCGCAAACGGCAGCTCTCCTTGTGCTTATTCCGTTTTTGCATTGGGGAAACAGCTTGGCGGAGCATTTCGGAAATGAAAAGCATCGACTCACCGCTCGTATGATTTCCATTGTGCTGGAATACATTAAAGGAATAAAAGTGTTTAAGGCGTATAATCTAACCGGAGAGAAATTTGACAGAATGCTGCAGTCGTTGGAAACGGTAAGGAAAACCAATATCAAAGCGGAAATAAAACTTTCGCTGCCTGCTGCCGTCTATTTTATAGCAGCTCATTTTTTACTACCGCTTGCTCTTTTATCTTCGGTATATATTCTGAAGAGCGGATCGGTCAGCCCCGAAAAACTCACCGCTTTTATGTTGATGAGCCTTGCGCTTTCGGGAGTATTAATTTCATTTGAACACGCATACGGTTTACTAAAAGGTTTAAAACCTGCGGCGGAACATGTGCAAAAAGCGTATACGGCTCAACCCCTACCGTGTTTACAAACCGCCGGAACTTCAAAGTCAAATACCGGCACAACGGTGGGAGAAACAAGGCAGGAACAAAGTCAGCCTTTTGACGTTTCCTTTGAGGATGTTTCATTTTCTTATCGAGAACCGTTCCATACGTTTCAAAACCGGAGCGGTGAATCTAATACCGAACGGGAAACAGACGGTGCAAAACAAACAGCTGTATTACATTCCATTTCTTTTGAGGCAAAGCAGGGAACGGTAACTGCTCTTATCGGCCCGTCAGGTTCAGGCAAAACCACGATTGCTAATTTAATAGCCCGCTTTTGGGATCCGCAAAAAGGTACGGTTAAAATCGGCGGAAAGGATATAAAAGAAATAGAACCCGATACGCTTTTACAGTCTGTCAGTGCGGTATTTCAAGACAGCATTTTACTGTCGGACACCATTTACAATAATATTAAAATCGGAAAGCCCGATGCTTCGGAATCGGAGGTTATCGCTGCGGCACAGACGGCTCAATGTCATGAGTTTATCAGCGAGCAGCCTGACGGATATAACACCCTGCTTGAGGAAGGCGGGGCTGCTCTTTCAGGCGGCGAAAAACAGCGCATTGCTATTGCCCGTGCTCTTTTAAAAAATGCACCCATCGTGCTTTTGGATGAATCAACCGCCTCACTCGATGCCGACAACGAATGGAAAATCAACGCCGCCTTGGATACGCTTATGCAGGGTAAAACCGTCTTTGTCATCGCTCATCGGCTGAACACCATTCGTAACGCAAATCAAATCATCGTGTTGAAAAACGGCCGTATCGAAGAAAAAGGGACTCATACGGAACTTATGCAAAAGCGCGGCACCTACTTTGAGATGATACAAGAGCAACAAAAAGCCGCCGGATGGGAAGTCGCAAAGAATTTGTAATTTGTAATTTGTAATTTGTAATGGAGTTGTTTATGACAGAAAAAGAGCTGCGGAAAAAAGCAGTCGGTAATAATGTGAGTTCAAATATATTGCTTTCTTTAAAGATACTATTTGATTTAATACCGCAGGTACTGCTCGTTTATCTCATAAGTTCATTGATTGCACAAGATATAGCAGCGGCAAAGGTGAAGTATATTTTTCTTGCAATGCTCACTTCCTTTATTCTAAAGGGGGTGTTTTATTATTATGCGACGAAAGTTGCTCACGAAAAAGCATATAAAAAATTGACGGAACTAAGGTTAGATATTATAGGTCATCTGAAAAAACTCAGTTTGGGATTTTTCAAAGAGCATAATACCGGAGAGCTTACCAATATCGTTCAACATGATGTAGAGCAGGTTGAAGTATATCTTGCGCATGGATTACCTGAAATAATGGCTGTTACGCTTCTTCCTGTTATCATCTTCATCGCAATGATTTTTGTAGATTGGCGTCTTGCACTTAGCATGATTGCAGGTGTTCCGCTGATGTATGCGGTAAAAATACTTTCGCAGAAAACAATGAATAAAAACTTTGCGCTCTACTTCAACCATGAAAGTAAGATGAGAGAAGAACTGATGGAATATGTAAAAAATATTTCCGTGATTAAAGCTTTTGCAAAAGAAGAAGAGATGAGTGAACGGACACTAAAGACGGCAAGAGAATATATTTACTGGGTGAAAAAGAGTATGGGAGCAATTACCATTCCAATGGGACTCATTGATATATTCATGGAAATCGGCGTAGTTATTGTTATGATTTTAGGAAGTATATTTCTTTATCATGGGAACATTACAACACCTCATTTTATTCTTGCTATTATTTTGTCCTCTGCATTTACAGCCTCTATAAGTAAGACTGCTACTTTGCAACATTTTTCTATTGTGTTTAAGGAGGCCTTAAAAGAAATAGGAAAGATTTTAACCGTTCCGATTCCGAATAAAAAAATGGTACAAGGTTTGGAATGCGGCGATATAGAATTTTCAAATGTGAATTTTGCTTATGGTAAAGAAAGCTTTTCTCTGAAAGACATCAATTTAACTTTTAAGAAAAACAGCTTGAATGCCTTTGTCGGAGCAAGCGGTTGCGGAAAGAGCACCGTAGCCAATTTGCTTATGGGCTTTTGGAATGCAGACAGCGGACTCATAACGATAGGTGGAAAAGACATAAAACATTACAGTCAGGAGAATATTGCAGAACTTATCGGAAGTGTGCAGCAGGAGGTTATTCTTTTTGATGTAAGTATTTCGGAAAATATCGCTATCGGTAAAACAGGAGCAACAACAGAAGAAATCATAGAAGCCGCAAAGAAAGCACGATGTCACGATTTTATTTCTGCTTTACCGAATGGATATAATACAAAAGTCGGTGAAATGGGTGTCAAGTTATCAGGCGGAGAAAAGCAGAGGATTTCCATTGCGAGGATGATACTGAAAAATGCACCGATTTTGATATTAGATGAAGCAATGGCCGCAGTTGATAGTGAAAATGAAAAATTAATTGGAGAAGCGATTGATGATTTACGTAAGGATAAAACGGTTATTACCATTGCTCATCATCTGAATACGATAAAAGATTCGGATCAAATTATTGTGATGGATAAAGGCATCGTTCTCGACACAGGCAATCATAAAGAACTAATGCAAAGATGTGAGTTTTATCGTGATATGGTTGAAGCACAGAATAAGGTAGATAGATGGAATGTGAAAGACGAGGAACAAAGCTTTTCACGAACGAGCAGCGCAGCAGATTGCGATTGCATAACGGGAGTAATAAAAAATGTTTAGAGAGATGCTAAAACTGCTTACAAAAACCGGTAAAAGAGATTTGATTATATCAAGTATATTCTTTGCTCTCTATGGGTTAAGCTCCATAGCGATGATTGTTATTGTCTTTTCTATCTTGTTTCAAATATTTGCCGGAACGAGTATAAAAAGTCTCTATGCCTATTTTATCGCAATTGCACTGCTTGTTGTATTCAAAGGAATTTGCAATATGGTCGCAGACATGAAAAAGCACAGCGCAGGATTTGATATTGTTCAGCAGATTAGAGAGCGAATGATTATTAAACTAAAAAAATTCAGCTTAGGATTTTATACCAATGAAAGACTTGGTGAGATTAACACGATTCTTCATAAGGATGTTGATACTATGTCTCTTGTTGTAGGACATATGTGGTCAAGAATGTTCGGGGACTTTTTAATAGCGGCAGTGGTATGTATCGGTCTTGCAAGTATTGATATAAGGCTTGCACTGATAATGACAGTATCCGTTCCTATTGCTCTTGCGTTCTTAATTATGACAATTAAAAGATCAAAGGAAATTGAAAATAAGAACAACTCCGCTCTTTTGGATATGGTGAGTTTATTTGTTGAATATGTTAGAGGGATACCGGTATTAAAAAGTTTTTCCAACAACAAAAGTCTGGATAGTGAACTGATAGAAAGAACAAAAAAATTCGGAGAAACAAGCAAAGTTGCTTCAAGATTTAAAGCAAAACAATTATCCGTATTCGGTTTTTTACTTGATATGGGATATTTACTGCTCCTTATATTTGGAGTGATGTTTGTGATAAACGGCAATTTGAACGTATTTGATTTTATCATCTTTGCCGTTATTTCAAAGGAATTTTATAAGCCCTTTGCGTCGATGGAACAGCACTATATGTATTATGTTTCGGCAGTAGACAGTTATGAACGACTTTCAAGAATTTTATATGCAGAAGTAATACCGGATAAAGCGGACGGTATTATTCCTGAACATAATGATATAGCTTTTGAAAATATCGAATTTGCATATCAACAAGATGAGTTCAAAATGAATGGAGTAACTTTTTCCGTTCCGGAAAAAACGATGACTGCGCTTGTAGGAGAATCGGGAAGCGGTAAGACGACAGTTACGAATTTGCTTTTGCGGTTTTACGATGTGCAAGGCGGAAGTATTACACTCGGCGATACCGATAGTCGGGATATTCCCTACGATGAACTTTTGGATCGCATCAGTATTGTTATGCAAAATGTGCAGCTTTTCGATAACACCATCGAGGAAAATATCCGAGTAGGAAAAAAAGGAGCAACAAAAGAAGAAATCATCGAAGCTGCAAAAAAGGCAAAGATTCACGATTTTATTATGAGCTTGCCGAAAGGCTATGAAACGGATATTGGAGAAAATGGAGGTCTCTTATCCGGCGGGCAAAGACAGCGGATTTCCATTGCACGAGCATTTTTAAAAGACGCTCCGATTTTAATCCTCGATGAAATGACCAGTAATGTCGATCCCGTAAATGAGTCTTTAATACAGGATGCCATTACAGAACTTGCAAAAAACAGAACGGTCATAGTGATCGCTCATCATTTAAGGACTATTCAAAAGGCAGATCAAATTCTTGTGTTTCAAAAAGGAAAATTGCTTGAAAGAGGAAAGCATAGAGAACTTTTGGAAAAAGATGGGTACTATGCTCGGCTGTGGAAAGCACAGTATGAGGTGTAGTTATGATAATGCTTAAGAATATACAAGATTAAATGATTTGTTGGAATGAAACCGTATCTTACGTATCCATCGAAATATCGAACCAATCGGATTCTTCGGAAATAAGCCATTCAAGTCCGCGCCGCCGTTCCATCAAAACATCGGGATTTAAGTCCTTGATTTCCGTTTCCGGGCGGAGCCGCTTTTCCTCCGTTGCCCAATGGTAACGGTAGTGAAGATCGAGCATATCCAGTATTTCTTCTATTCCGCGGAGTTTGCACTGTGCTTTAAACGCAGCTTTCCCATCGGTATCGCCGACCAGCTTTATCGCTCTCTCCACATCACAGATGGTGTTCGGATACGAAATATCCTCGACCAAGCCCAAAGCCCACAGAAGCGACCAATACGCTTCATAAGTCCAGCAGACATCGATGACATCCTGTTCACTGTAGGTTCCGTCAAAAAGCCGTTTTTCTTTTTCCAAAAGGCAGTCCGATACTTCGTAGTTTTTAAGCAAACGTAAAAACAGTTCCTTCGATTCTTCATACCCTTGCTCATTATGAATGTCTTCGGCCAATTGAATTGACAAAAGGCATGCGATGGCTCTGTTGCAGATTTCTTCAAAGCTTTTAAGCTTTGCCTCTTTTGAGGATTCCACCAAGGGCAGTTCTTCCATACAGGCAATGCCCATTCCCTTTATTTTTGCATTCGATTTTTCACGCCGATCTTCAGGTCTTATGTACATAATAGTTCTCCTGTTTTTTGCTTACGTTGCCATTATATCAAAAACTGAACTCATTGATAACTGCTGGAAAAACACCTTCAACATGGTATAATGTTAGCTTAGCACATTTGACTTGATAAACAGACCGAAATATGATGCAGTTTTATTCAAATGAATTTTATCACTGAAAAGCGGATAATGTATACGGAATAAAGCGTTAAAAAAGGAATTGTAAATGATGAGAAGAATAACATTTCAATGCAATAAATATTCGCCCGGTGTATTGTATATTATGGTGTTATTCGGAGTAATAGTTGGGCTTTTGACTTTTTATACATTTCTTGTGTTCTCCGGTATTGAGAAAGGACCGGAAGATGGACCGGTATATTTCAGAGAACATCCCATGCATGCTGTTTATGTGATATTCGGTTTAATTCCTATTGCTATGTCGCTGCCGGCATGGATTGCTGCAAAATGTTGGAGCAGCAAGGAGGAAGAAGCACAGCTGGAACTATATGAAGATCATGCCGTTTTATATTGGAAAAATAAAGAATTCCTCATCAAAAAGGGAGCTGTAAATATTAAGATTCCCAAACCGCAACCTTATTGGTATAAAACTTACGTATTAAAAATACCGAGACACAGAGTCGTTTTGGTTGGCTCCATAAAAGAAATAAAAGAAAAGAGAAGAAGGCGACCTTCTTTGGATGTTGCAATGGAGGAACTCTCAGCTTACAAATAATGACCGATGCAACTATTAGAGAGTCTTTGGGAACCTCTTAAAAAGGATCAAGAAAAAAGATAAAATAAGGTATGAACGGCAGAATATCGGCTTTATCGGATAAAACAAAAATACGATATGGTAAATTTTTGACGGCAGTCTTTTTTACGTATGCCGCACTTTTTTTATTTCCCTTGAAAATTGTGCCGAAAAATGTGCCCTATTCGTATGCGCTCTATGATAAAACGGGTGTCCTGCTCGGTGCATCGGTTGCTTCGGACGGTCAGTGGCGTTTTTCGCCCGGCGAGGTCCCCGATAAATTTGCTCAAGCGGTTATCGTTTTTGAGGATAAACGTTTTTATTATCATCTCGGTGTTGATCCGATTGCCATAGTGCGTGCGGTCGTGTCCAATATACGGGCGGGACGGATCGTTTCGGGAGCCTCGACGCTTACGATGCAAACCATGCGGCTGCTTGCAGGGAATAAACCGCGTACATTCGGACAAAAGTGTCGGGAATCTTTCCTTGCGGTTATGGCGGAAATTCGGTTGGGAAAGGCGAAAATCTTGTCGCTGTATGCCGCTCATGCGCCGTTCGGGGGAAATGTCATCGGTATTGAGGCTGCTTCTTGGCGATATTTTAACCGTTCGCCGGCTTCGCTGACATGGGCGGAGGCGGCAACACTTGCCGTACTGCCGAATCAACCTTCGCTGGTGCATCCGGGAGCAAACAGAGCTGTTTTGCTCAAAAAGCGCAATACATTGCTGCAAGAGCTTTATGCGAAGGGGCGTATCGATGCACAAACGCTGGAGCTTTCGCTTGCAGAACCGCTGCCCGCAAAGCCGTACCCGCTGCCTTCCGGCGCCCCCCATTATTTGGAATTGTTAAAGAAGCAATACCCCCATACCGCACGGTTTTACACTGATCTGGATTCCGGTCTGCAAAAAAATCTGCACCGGATTCTGGAACGGCATTCGCGCGAGCTTTCTCGAAAAGGGATCGACAATGCTGCAGCGTTGATTATTGAAACCGCTACCGGAAAAGTGCTCGCATACTGCGGCAACACGGGGCTTGATGGCCGGAATGGAACTACATCGGCAGTAGATATTGTGCAGGCGCGGAGAAGTTCCGGCAGCTTGTTAAAGCCATTCCTTTATGCGGCGATGCTGGACAGCGGCCGGTTATTACCGGATCAACTCGTCATTGACATTCCGACTCGTATCGGCAGCTATAAACCCGATAACAATGTGCCGCTCTATCGCGGGGCCGTTCCCGCTTCCGAAGCGCTTTCACGCTCGTTAAATATTCCCGCCGTTAGAATGCTGCGTGAATATGGGATCAGTCATTTTCTCGACTATCTGAAGCGGTGCGGTTTTACCACCTTTACGCGGTCTGCCGACGAATACGGCTTGCCGCTCATCCTCGGCGGCGGTGAGATTACGCTCTACGAAGCGGTATATGCCTACGCACAGCTTATGAACGCCGCATGCAGCCGGAGCGGGTACTCCGGTGAATATGTCTTTCCCGTATCGGCCGGTGCTGCGTGGTTGACGCTCAAAGCATTGACCGAGGGGGTGCGTCCCGATGATGAAGCGCTCTGGCGTGTTTTTGCCGGTTCCAAAAGAATCGCATGGAAAACCGGTACCAGCAACGGGAACCGCGACGGATGGGCAATCGGAACCACGGAAGCATATACGGTCGGTGTGTGGTTCGGCAATGCGGAAGGGCAGGGGAGACAAGACCTCCAAAGTATCCGCACGGCAGCGCCGGTATTGTTTGAAATTTTTGCTTCCCTCCCCGCAGCTCATTGGCCTGCGGCACCATCCGAAAGTTTAAAGGAAGAAACTTTCTGTGCGGATTCAGGATATATTGCCGGACGGTACTGTAGCCGTACCGTAAAGGGCTTTCGTCCCGCTCAAGCGCCGCAGGGTACGGTTTGCCCGTATTGCACCGCCGTATCGTTTACACCTGACGGAAGATTTCAGGCCGATATGTCGGATATGACGGGGGTATACGAAGGCCGGTTTCCGCTCATTCAAAACCGCTTTGTATTGCCGCCGGCAGTAGAGTATTATTATACCCGGTTTGCCGCGACGTATAAAAAACTCCCGCCCTTCGTTGCGGGGCATCAAGGTACTCATCCTTCGCAACTGGCAATCCTTTTTCCGGAGCAAGGAGCGCGTATCGTTATTCCGGTAGAAATCGACGGCAGTGCGGGCGCCATGATTATGCAGGCTGCTGCGCGTGATATTGGCACGGTTATCTATTGGGATATCGACGGAGTGTATCTCGGCAGTACGCAGGGAACGCACACAATGACCGTTCGGCCTAAGATCGGCACCCATGTTCTTACCGTAACCGATTCGCTCGGCGCCCGCCGTGTCCGTACCTTTGAAGTCCTCGACGCGGGATAAGCATAAGTGCAGGCGTCTCTCCTCATCACCCTTTCAGTGCATAAAAAACGGTAAAAATGAGCTCCATTCGCGGAGGCGGATTGCTTCTTCGATGTGCGGTGCCGCAATGACTTCTTCCTGCGCGAGGTCGGCAATGGTACGCGCAATCTTTAAAATTGCGTGGCTGCCCCTTCCCGAAAGCTCTCTTTTTTCGGCATTATGGGTAAAAATACGCTCCGCCTCGCCGGTCAGCGGACACACTGCCGACAGGGCAGACGGAGTCAGGTGTACATTTTTGTAGGATAACTGTGCTGCCGATTGCGCAGCACAGGCGAGGCTGGGGGCTACCGCCTTGTTGTGTACAGGCGTTCCTGCCGCCGCTCCGCCGTTGAATCCTTTACGCAGATATGCGGCGTACCGCTCTCGTTGTATGTTATCCGAAGCCGCGATTTTTTTGCGCATATCCGCGGTATTGTAACGCGGCTTTTCCGGCAGCCCATATGATTGAGGCGGAAATACCGGAATCCGCAAGTCGATGCGGTCAATTAGCGGAGCCGTCAGTTTTTTCCAGTATTGTTCAACTACGGCGGGCATACACGTGCATACCTTGCCGTCGGCTCCGAGATTTCCGCACGGGCATGAGTTAAGCGCCATGAGGAGCTGGAAGCGGGCAGGGAAGGTACTTGTCCTGCCCGCACGGCTCAAAGTGACGGTTCCCGTTTCCAGCGGCGCACGGAGCGTTTGCAGTACAGTTTGTTTAAACTGCACAGCTTCGTCCAAAAAGAGGGTTCCGCCGTGCGCAAGGGAGATTTCTCCGGGCATACACTTTCCCGCGCCGCCGATCATTCCTTCAAGGCTGGCATTCGGATGCGGCATCCTGAACGGTGGGCGTTTAATCCGCACATCATGACCGCGCATACTCGGTAAAAGACCTGCGATGCTGTAAATATGGGTAACTTCCTCCGCCGTTTTCGGGTCTAGGTCGGGAAGGAGGCTGGCAAAGCGCTGCATCGAAAGCGTTTTACCGCAGCCGGGCGGCCCGTATGCAAGTACGCTGTGCCCGCCTGCTGCTGCGATGTGCAAAGCCCGCACCAGTTCGCGTTGGCCGTATACCTCCTCGAAAAAGCCGCCCGTCCCCGTATTGGCGACGACATCCGCTTGACTCGGTTCCGACCATGAAGCAGCTGTGGAAATCGAGTTGCCTGTGTGTCCGATAGCCTCCTGTGCCGGTGCGCCGCTGTTTTTTTTGCCTGTGTTTGTTTCGCAGTCTTTTTCCACACGCAACTCCGCTTCAATCGCATAGAGACATTCCAGGGATTCCCGCAGCGTTTCAACACCGTATATGCGCACCCCCTGTTGGATACGGGCTTCCGCTTCATTTTCTTTCGGTACGATAAAGTACTTAATCCCAGCGGCAGATCCTGAAATTAAAGCTCCCAATACGCCCCGCACCGGCCGTACCCTCCCCGATAGTTCCAGCTCGCCGATTACCATAACCGGCATATCGAGTGCGCATTCGGCCTGCAATACGGCGAGCGCAATCGGCAGATCAAACCCACTGCCTTCTTTTTTCTGGTCGGCAGGGCTTAAATTGATCAGTATCCGTTCTTGCGGGAAAGGCAAATCGGAATTACCGATGGCTGCACGCATCCGTTCCCGTGCTTCCTTCACCGCCGAACCCGGCAGTCCGACAATATCGACAATCGGCAGCCCGCGCCGCAAATCCGCTTCAACCTTGATAATCTCTCCTTCATAGCCGAAGGAGGCAAAACTCATAATAGTCATGTTCAGCTCCTCATCCTGTCACCGCCTCATAAAAAACACGATGGTTGCAGTTTCTTAAAGGATATATAGGGCATGATCAGCAATTCGGCTAAAGATTTGAGGGAAAAAGTGTCGTTTTTATGAAAATATTAAGAGAAAATGTGCCGTTTTAGCATCGGGGAGATTAAAAACGATGGAAATTAATCTTTAAGACAAGCAAATTCGTATTAATCGAGCGGCTGGGTGGTCTTTTTTTCTTTTATCAAGATAGTTCCGGTGGTACCTTCGTTAAAGGCAAATTCTTTTGCAGCGGTATTTGCTGCAAAGCTTTTACCTTCGATGGTAATTTCATCTTTTTGAGTAATCGTTACTGTTTCATCAGCAGGCGCCGATAAGAAGTTTTCTTTTTTTTTCCAAATGAGGGCGGGGCTTCGGATAGAAAAATCATCTTCAATCAACTGAAAGGATACTGTGTCGCCAAGCGAGTATTCTTCGGCTTTTTCATCGATGTATAAAATACCGGTTTGCCCCTTCATAGACTCTTTTTGTGTTTTTTTATCGTACTGTATAAAACTGATGTGCTTGCCCGCCCAAATTTTTTCTTCATCGTACATTTCGAGCTCTTGTGCATACACACTTAAATCGACGAGTGTATCCTCGTATCGCTTTAATGTGACGTTTGTAAATATCATATCAGGTTGAGGCACCGTTTGTTCCGGCAGTTCCTGATAATTAAACGAGCACGCCGTGCAGATAAAGATAATAAGGACAGGCCACAGCTTCATCTATTCCGCATCACTTCCGGTTGCTTCGATGACGGTTTCGGTAATGATCCCTTCCGCTTCCGGTTTACGGGAATAGCTGACGGAAAGATTCTTACCGCGGTACGGAAAATCATTGAGTTTTTCAATAATTTTATCTGCATCTTCATTCATTACCTGCACGAATGAGTAATTGTCGAGAATGCGGATATCGCCGATTCGTTCGCGGCTTATGTCTGCATTTTGGATAAGCAGCGTAATAATATCACGGGGAAATACACGGCGGCTTCTGCCGACACTCATAAAGATGCTCACCGATTCGGACGGTTCAAGCATCGGGCGTTCTACCGGCGGACGATCGGAAAAATAACCTCGTGAACGATCTCCGAAACGGGGATTCGGACGCCGACTATACGGTTTTGAGCGGGGGAAGGCAGAGCCTTCAAATTCTTTGATTAAATAAGCAGCAATATAAGAACGCAGCGTAAAGGGTACATTCTTTCTGAAAATCTTACGATAGGCGTTAAGGACATCCGGATCTTCTTCCGTTTTAACTGTTTCTACTGCTTCTTTAAGAAATGCGGTGATTTGTTCTTCATTTAATGCGGGGGTATGTTTTACCACAATATTCTCCTCTTCAACTCAGCTCCGCCTCATCGGAGCATAACATAACTGAAAATCATTCATCGTGCGCCGGATTAACCGACACTGTAATGCGACAATACTGCCATAGATAGATAATTTACTCAAGGGCAGGTTTAATTTTTCCTGACGATGTTCAAAATATCTTCTTGCGTTAAGGCTGTAACTATAATGTAGTTAGCATCTATAAATCGATATTTGCCTTTCGGCAGCCGTGCTATAAAATCGGAATATTCTACCTCTCCTGCCTGCTGATAAGAGTCTTTATCATCGGGATCGCCGTTTATAATCATTAAGGCTGCTTTCCAAGCGTTTACATCTTCATTTTTTACTATGTTTATATTCTTGTATTCCACGCTTGGTTTATAGGGCAAAATGGTTTCTACGTCTTGGGTGAGGGCATACATTCCAATAATTTGTTTAGTGTTCTTATCCTCAAAAAACATCTGATTTGCTGAAAAAGCGTCTAAATACTGAATCTCTTTATAGAATGTGCTAAATGCCGCTATCGGATTTTCAGCATTTAGAAATCCTTCTATAATTTTTTTGTTCAGCGCAACTTCACGGAAAATGCCCAAACTGATGTATTCTTCTGAATCTTTATCAAAACAAGATTTTATTCCGAATAAGATATCATCGGTATAATTGAATTGTTCAATGTTCTCAGCTGTGAAATGTTCATCTCTTTCACTTACAATATCACTGCCTAATTTCTTTGCCAGATCTTTGATATATTTTAAAGCAACTTCCCAGTCTTCTTGTGTGCTTGGGGTGAAAATTCTTACGGCATATTCATTGAGATCCTTTTCAAAAGAAAGTTCAAAACCGCGGGAACTCCGTTCATATACTCCACAGAGCAAACATTCATAATCTGCAATTGATGAGTTATAGAATTTCTTTGCATCAAAATCATCTTCTGTCTCATCAAAGGTAAATTGCTCTATTTTTTGTGAAGAAAGCGCTAAGCATTGTTCCACTGTCATAGGAGCCTTACTTCCCAAAATACTTTTTTTGTTTTTAATATAAAACGATATGCTCATTCGTTTCTCCATGTACTTTAGGTGGTATGTTAGATGGGAATGTCTCAAAACTCAAAAGTCGGTTGCTTTTTCGCCATCCTTGCCTTATTGGATATTGATATAAAAACCGGTGATATACCGTATCCGCGCATCCGCCTCCGCCCAATACTTACTTTGCGGAAAACCATCTGTAAGTGTTCTGTATGCGTCGAGAGCCAATCTGATATTGCGCATGGAACCGTTTAATTCATACGCGCGTCCTTTCAACAACCACCCTTCATCCAATTTCTCTTCCGCAGTGGTAAAGAAATTGTTCAGATATGTTAAGGCCTTGCCTGCATCCGCAGCTGCGATTGCCGTACGTGCCTTTTCGAGCAATTGATCGGGGCTGAGTACTTCTTCGCTTGCTGCTGTGGGACCTTGTCCGGTTGAATCGCCGGTATTTCCGGCAGCTGAGGATGCGGCTTCCGCCGTTCCGGCGGTCATAGCCTGTTCCGAAGTTTTGCTTTGCGAACCGGTACTCGCTGTTTGCGGAGCTTCGGAGGCTGCTTGTGCCGTGTGTGTTGTCGTGCCGGTGCCGGTGTTTGCGGTCGAATTGCTTGACGACTGAGAAGCGGCTGCTTGCGTATTTTTGTTAGCTTGCGCTTCTGTCGCATCGGAATCCGCTTCGGTTTGATAGTCCGGCGCTTTTACCATTGCTTTCGCTGCGGTTGAGCGGGCGGCGCTCACCGATACAGCTACCGCATCGGTGACAAACTCATTGGTAAATACGTCGAAATAGGAGAAATGGAGTATATAATCCCCTTTTTTCTCCGCTGTAAACATAAAAATCGAATTTTCATCCTGTAGTTTCCGCTGCTCATACTTTAATCCCGGTTGGGAAGTTTGTTCGCCGACATAGACCCATCCGTGCCCCGGATAGGTGAGCTCTAATCGCTGTTTTTCTTCGACTGCAACCATGCGCGAAACCTTGGGCTTTTGTTCGGTTTCCGGTTCTTTGGAAAGCGCAACGGTAAATATTTGCGGAGAAAAAAGGTCGCGCATTTCTTCCTGGAAGGTTGGTGGAGGTTCGTAGCCGTGGCTGCCGCCCTGTTTTTCAAAATCACTGATAAGATCCGCAAGCGTTGTTTCGTACGCCGGTACGTTCTGCTCTACAGAAGGGACGGGCGTGTCTGCGGCTGCAAGCGGTACCGGTTCGCCCGTAGACGGAGCTGTCGGAACCTGCTCGACGGCTGTATCTGCCGTTGTTGTGGGCTGTGGCGTGTTCTCGGTGGCTTTAGCGATATCTGCTGCTGTCGTTGTCGTGTTCTCGGCGGTTACGGTATCGGGATTGGAAGCGGCCGATTTCAGCTCACCGGCAGTTTCGGCAGCTACAGACTCACCGGCTGCTGCAGTAGGCTCTGCCTCACCGGCGGTTTTTGTAGGGACAGATGTATCAGTGGCGGCAAGGGCAGGGGAGGGGACAGTAGCCGACTCCTGCGTTGCTGTCTTGCCGCTGTTTCCTTCATCGTTATGTACAACTGCCTTGCTGCTGTTCTGTTTGGAATGCTGTGCAGCTGCTGTTACCGTTGGTTCGCTCTGCGCTTTCGCGGCGGTTTTATCTGCGGCAGTGTTCTTTTGACCGGCGGTTTTACCTGCGGTTGCTGCCGGAGTATGTTGCTTTTTCGATACGGCTGCGCCGCTGGTTGCCATACCTTTGTTGGCTCCTACTGCTTCCGATGCAGGCGTTCTTTTTTGCCGTTGGGATATGGTTGCACCGGACACGGTATCGATTGTTGCACCCGATACCGCATCGGGCTGCGATGCTTGTTTTGACTGCTGGGGGGCTACCGTTGCCGGCTGCGGAGACATTGTATTGTCGGTGTGAGAATCCGCTTCTACAGCAGGCTGTTCCTGCCGCGAAGGGGGATCCTGCGGCTTTTCCGCAGCAGTCTTTGTCGTACAGGCGGTAACCGGCACGAGGAGTAATACGAGAAGGATAAGGCAGGGCGGATAGATCGATTTTTTCACGGAACACTCTCCCATAATTTGTTCATTTGCCGCTCATTTATATCGTGCAGTTTTTGCATCTGCTCCGCATCGGGAATCGTATACCAATACTGCAAATCCGAATCAGTCCAGATTTTCTTTTGTTTGCGCGAATATTGTATCGGCGGAAGTTCAAGCGGCTCGTCGGGAAGCATAAAAATTACCGGATCGATTGAAATCATTACCTCATCGGGATCGATGCTCGGTTTTTTTGTTCCGCTTAGTAAAATAATCACGGAAATAATCAACATGATAATCAGCAAACCGAGCGCAGAAGCTAGAACAATGAGCTTATGCGTCCGAATCGTTTCCACGATGTTCATCCGGCTGTTCCTCCTGAGTTGTATGTCGTCGTTTCGGCGGCCGCGACGGAATGTAGATACCTTCTTCCGGCTCTACATCCTCTTCTATAAAAGTATCGGCATCTTCTTCCGCTTTCTCCTGCTTTAATAACTCAATATCATTATCCAATTTGATTGCAATGAGTTTGGAGACGCCGGATTCTTCCATCGTAACACCGAGCATGGTGTTTGCGCCGAGTACCGTTTTTTTGTTATGGGTGATGACGATATATTGACTGACATTCGCAAAGCCGGACAGGGCAGTAACGAAGCGGCTGACGTTCTGCTCGTCAAGCGCAGCGTCTATCTCGTCCAAGAGACAGAACGGGGAGGGCTTGACCATGTATGTTGCAAAAAGGAGCGCCACCGCCGTCATGGATTTTTCTCCGCCCGATAATAGACCGATATTCTCCAGCTTTTTCCCC
The DNA here is from genome assembly GCF_024181165.1 of Treponema sp. OMZ 803. NCBI lineage: Bacteria > Pseudomonadati > Spirochaetota > Spirochaetia > Treponematales > Treponemataceae > Treponema > Treponema sp. OMZ 803. The sequence continues at coordinate 1,408,668 of NZ_CP051195.1, forward strand.
GGAGGCTGCGCGAAAATCTCGATGCCCGATTCCAATACCTGCTTGGGATCGGTTAGCTTAATTTCCGCCCTGCCGCCGCCGAAGAGCCGCCTAAACATATTGTGAAAGTTCTTTTTGATCTTATTATAGGTTACAAGAAACAGCTCCGTAGACTCCGCCTTTATTTCATCCGTAATCCGCTGCAAATCCGAGCGGGCTTTATCAAGGTCGTTGATTTGTCCGGTCAAAAAATCAAATCGGGTCTTTACTTCTTGGAATTCCTCCGGAGCCATCAGGTTGACACTGCCGAGGTCTTTCAGCTGTTTGCGCAGCTCGGCAAGTTCCGTCCGTAAATCCATCGGGGAAGCGGTGATTTTATACATCCGCTCTTCAAATTCCATCAATTCACGCGAATGGGTTTCTCTAAAATTGTCTTTGACGTTTTTGATTTCGATTTCAAGGGTTGCCGTATCGACATAATATTTTTCGATAAGCGAATTATGCTTGGCAAGTTCCGCATTGAGCGTTTTCAGCGTCCCTTCGTTGCTCGAAAGCTCGTTATTGCGGGACGCGATTTCTTTTTCCAGCTGCTCGAGCGCTTCGGTCAACTGCCGCCCCTTGCGGTCAATCGACGCAATTTCTCCTTCAATTTCGAGGAGCTGTTCTTTTACCTCGTCAAAGCGTTTTTGCTCCGTGTACAGCTCGTTTTCAAGTTCGCGGAGCGCATTTTGCTGTACCGTCAATTCTTTCCGCAAAAACGCCGCTTGCTGCTCGGCAGCATCGGATTCCGCCTTCATCTTGGTTTTATGGATACGGAGGTCTTCCAGCGTTTTCCGGTACTCGTTTATTTTTACTGCGAGCTGCTCGTTTTCGGTATGCAGATTGGCTATCTTTTTTCGTTTTTCTTCTATTGTATTTCGATTTGCTTCGATTGCCGCGTCGATACTGCGCTTTTGAGTGATAATACCTTCCGGCGCTAAAAAGTCATCGATAAAACTTGCGGAAGATTTTTTGTACTCCTGCAAATATGTTTCCAGCGACTCGGTTAAGCCGAGCAGCTCGGTAAACGACTGTACGGCATTGTCGGCAAACTGCGCAGTCTCTTTTTCAGTATGATCGCTGAGCGCGGCAAAGTCCGAAAAGATATTCTTGCGGCCGTTTAACAGCACTTTGATTTGGCGGATGCAGTCAAAAACCTGTTGTTCCAGCTTGCCGCGTCCCTGCGCCGAATAACCTGCGGCGGAAAGGTTCTTATCCAGTTCCGTAACGATGTCTTCGGTGATAGCGCGGAGCTCGGTTTCCATACCGGCGCGTTTTTTATCGAGTTCTTCAATCTGTTCCTGCAGCGTCATACGGGCAGTGTCGTTATCGGTGATTTTTTGCGACGCAAGCCGGAGACTTTCTTCAAAGTCGTCGATGTTTTTTTGAATATCCTGCACCTTCTTTTTAAAGTCGTGCACCTTCGCATCCTGCTCTCCGGCGTCCTCTTCAAGGTTTTCGATACGCTCTTCGAGCCCTGTCTTGCGCAACTCCAGCTGACCGAGTTTGGTTTTCAGCTCGGTTTGCCGCTCCGCCTGTAAACGCGCCTGATTTTCCTTTCCGCGCTTTTCGATGGCAAGTCCGTAAATCTCTTTTTGATGTTCGTCGAGCTTTTTTTCCAAGCTGTTGACTTCGTCCATGTTCTCGGAAAGCATCGTATGGATGGAATCGATTTTGGTCTGTACATCATCGCGCTTAGCTTTGGCTTCTTTTATGCTTTCCTCGCGCTGTGCGTAGTCATCGGTGAATTTTTTAAGGCGCAACAGTTGGATATCGAGGTCGTGTTCAAAGATGGCATCCCGCAGCGACCGGTGCTTGACGGTTTTTTCCGCCTGTACTTTCAGAACATCGTAGGAGCGGCGTACCTCTCCCAATACGCCTTCCACTTGACGCATATTTTCTTCGGTCTTTTGCAGTTTTCGCTCCGCTTCGGCGCGGCGTACTTTAAACCGTGTAATACCGGCGGCCTCTTCAAACAAATAGCGGCGGTCTTCCGGCTTGCTGGAAAGAATTTGGTCGATCTTTCCCTGCTCCATGACTGAATACGCCGCCTTTCCGACACCCGTATCCCAAAAAAGCTCCCGCAGCTCTTTGAGCCGCACTGGCATATTATTGATAAAATATTCGCTTTCTCCCGACCGGTAGAGCCTGCGCTTTATGGCAATTTCACTTACTTCAAGATTTAACAATCCGTTTTCGTTGCTGATAGTCAGCGTAACTTCCGCCACATTGAGCGCCTTCCGCGACTCGGTGCCGTTAAAGATAACGTCTTCCATCTTCTCCGCACGGAGCGTTTTTGACGCCTGCTCACCCAGTACCCACTTCATCGCATCGACGACATTGCTTTTACCGCAGCCGTTTGGGCCGAGTAAGGCGGTAATACCTTCCGCAAATTCTATCCGCGTCCTATCCGCAAACGATTTAAATCCGAATATTTCAAGACTTTTAAGAAACACCCTGTCTATTAACTCCTCAAGAACTTGCCGTTTCCCATTCATTCAAGATAATCGGCAATCTTTTGTATTTTATACTTTTTTAGGGAGATTGTGAACATCCGTTCGAAGGAAATTTTATGCTGTTATGGAAAATAGATCTAAAGGGCATCTCTAAAAACCTCAGTTTTTAGAGATGCCCTAAACTCTTACTAAGCAGGTCAAAAAGAAGTATAGTGAATATGGACGTTTATTTTCAGCCGCTGAAATAGCGCGGCTGAAAAACACTGCGAGTTTGCCATTCGGCAAACATCGTAGATTATATGTGCGCTATCGCGCACTAATTGAACAACTTCCAAAATTGACACTTTGTTCAGTTGTTCAATTTTAAGGGAGGATAGAAAGCAGCAGATGCGGAAAAAAGTACTCGGAGGGATAGGTTTTGTGTGTCTGATTTTGATGCTCTTTTTATTTGCATTCGGGCGATCTTTTCCTTCGTATATACGAATAGATACACCTACATATCCGAATAGTTTCGTTTTGAACCTTGACGATAATTTATTTTACCGGCAAACACTGAATAATTGCGGCCCTTATTCGGTGATGGCTGTAATTAACGTTTTAAAAAGCGAAGTAATCTCTCCTGAACTGCTTGCAAAGGAAATGAGATGGCGAATGCATAAAAATTTAACATTCCCTATAGGATTAATAGAACTCCTACATAGATACGGTATAGGGGCAACAGAGTATATTTTAAACGGTAAAACAAGTGATACAAAGATTCATTGGATAAAAGAAACGATTGCAAAAGGTTCTCCCATAATTATGCTCATAAAAATCAATCATGTTCAACATTATGTGACAGTCTTAGGGTATGATGAGCATGGTTTTATGTTGTATGATTCACTGCAAAAGAAAAATATTGAAAATGGACGAAAAACTTTTATTGATGAAGGCTGTCTTGTTGGTAATAGATATTATTCGCATGAAGAATTAATCGATTTATGGAATAATGGCGGATATAAAATATTTTTCAAGAACTGGGCTATAGTTTGTAATCGGTATTAAATCGCTTTTTATAACGCTTACAGTGAAGATAATAATAAGTAAAAGCAAGCAAGAAAATCAACATACAGAGGCAGAATACACGATATAAAAACAATTTTCCCAAGAACTAATTGTAAGTACGGGGAGTACCCGATTTACAGTCCTCCGAGGAAGATGCCGGCAATAACTAAAATCAGGCATACGGGCACAAAGACATATTGCATATAGGGGGCGTACCACTTACCGACCTTATGCTTGGCATGAAGGTTGATATCCTCAAGTGTTCGCTGTGCCCCATATACCCAAAAGATAACAAAGGCCGCCGTAACTGCTGCGAGCGGAAAAATGATGATGGCAATGGTGTCGGTAAAGGTGCCGAATACCCTCATGTCAAAGTTGAGGGGTACGGCGATACCGGCTGCTAACACGGTGATAATAATCGCAGCCTTTTTTCTGCCGATTCTGAATTTTGACATCAGCGACTCAACAGGGACTTCAAGCATAACAATTGAAGAGGTGAGGGCGGCAAACAGTGCGCAGAGAAAGAAGAGGATGCCGAAGATATAGCCTGCCGGCATGTGTGCGATAATGTTAGGTACGGCAATAAAGAGGAGCGCGGCTCCCGCCTGCGGATTGATTCCAAGCGAATATGCGACCGGAACGGTAAACAGGGCGCACATTATCGAAGCAAGAAAATCCAAGCCTGCCGTTTGGCGGGCGGTACGAGGAACATCGGAACCCTCCGGCATATAGCTTCCGTATACAAGCATTGCAGCTCCGCCGAGACTGAGGGTAAAGAATGCCATGCCCAGCGCATATATCCAGATTCTGAAATGACCGAATACTTCCCACTTAGGTCTCAGCATTATGGCAACTCCGCGTAACGCTCCCGGCAGGGTGAGTGCACGGATAACCATCACGGTAACAACGATGTAAAAAGTTGCCATCATCACGGTGGTAAAGCGTTCGATGCCTTTTTGAATGCCGAGACTGACGATCAGCGCTGTTGCAACAAGGGCGGCGAGCGTCCATGGAATATTGGCGGGAGTTCCTGCAAAGGATTCGAAAAAGGAGGGAGACAGCACTGGAAATGTATTGGTAATCGCCAATACAAGATAGCGTAGGATCCATCCGATGATAACGGTGTAGAACGATAAAATGCCGATAAGGGCTACGACCGGAAACCAACCGACGGCACGGAGTAGGGGATTCGTTGTCTTTTGCGCGATAACCGATTCAAAGGCAAGTACCGGCCCTTTGCGCATCTTTCGGCCGAATGCATATTCTCCCATCAACCCAAAGGCGGAAAAGCAAAATAAAAAAATGAGGTACGGAATAAGAAATGTGATGCCGCCGAACTCCGCTAAGCGGGCGGGAAACATCCAAATATTCGCCAATCCCATTGCCGAACCTACGCAGGCAAGGAGCATTCCGATGTTTGTTTTAAAAAGTTCTCGTTTTTGTTTCATCCGTAACCTCAATAATTTTGCGGCTGTTTACCTTGCTTCTTTAAAAGCGGCGCCTACCGCATTCATATCCTCGATAAACCGAGGGTAGGATATTCTTACACAATCAAAATCTTCTATACAAGAGGTTTCGGAAAATTTTTCGGTATTTTCTCTCGTTGTATCCGATTGTTGTTCGCTGTGATACCGTGCGGCAATTCCGCAGGCTGCGACGGCGAGCATCATCGCGATGCGGTGATCACCACGGCTCCGTACCCGTGCGGGATGGAGTTTCTGTCTGCCGCTGCCGTTTGCAGTGCTGCTGTTTCTACCGCGGCTGCCGATGCGGAGAAAATCTTCCCCTTGGGTGATATCCGCTCCGAATTTTGCGAGTTCTTCCGCCGAGGCAGCAAGCCGGTCGCATTCTTTAAAGCGGCACACACCGGCGTTGAGCAGCAGTGTTTCTCCCGTACAAAACACAGCGGCAGCGGCGAGGATAGGAACCGCATCGGGGATATCCGCACAGTCGAAGCGTCCGCCTTTTAGTGTGCCGGATATGGGAAATACCGAAACCGTGCGGCGCTCCGTATCGCAGCGGATGTCCGCTCCCATTGCTTTGAGGATCGAAAGCGCCTGTGAATCTCCCTGCGTGTCTGCGGGGTCGAGGTTTGTCAGCGTAAGCGCCGCATTGCAGATGACGGCTGCTGTCAGAGGAAAGAGGGCGGACGACCAATCGCCCGGTATCGTTTCGGAAAACGAGCGGTATCGCTGTCTGCCTGCAACTTCAAAATAATAGTCGTCACGGTTCAATACCTCGATACCGGCAATGCGCAGCCAGCTGCAGGTCATCCGAAGATACGGACGTTCCCCGGCCTTGTTAAAGGTAATGCGGCTCATCCCGTTTAAAAGCGGTGTTGCAAGGAGGAGCCCCGTTACGGGTTGGGAAAAGGGGCCGTCGAGTTGATATGCTCCGGCCGGCAGCGGGCCGCAAAAACGGAGCGGCGGAACTTCCATGCTGCCTGTATCGTTTTTAATGCGTGCCGCCGAATATGGGATGCCAGTCTGTCGGTATACTGAAAGGAGCGGCTCTACGGGGCGGCTCCTAAGGGATTCATCTCCGGTGAGACACACCGGCATATCGACTGCGGCAAGAATCATGCCTAAAAAGTAGAGGAGGGAACCGGAATTGCCGAGGTCGAGGACGAGTTCTGTTGGTTTGTCACTTTGCTCGCTGTGTCCGATGTTTGTGCCAGCTGCATCGCGCTCTGCGGAGGCGAGGAGACCGCCGGATGGCGGCGTAACTTTGAGTACAAGCGGATTATTCGATACTTCCGTAATGGTAACGCCAAGCTGACGCAGTACCTGCACGGCGCTTTCCATGTCTCCGCTGATAAGGGGTGCGGTAATAAACGAAGTATCGTCCGCTAAAGAGGCGCAGATGAGGGCGCGGATCGTATGGCTTTTGGAAGAAGGCGTCGTCATTGTTCCGCAAAAAGACGGCGTACTTACTCTGAGATTCATTATGGTATAGTTCGTTCCGTTATTCAGCTGTTTTTTTTGTTCGAGGCTTTTTTACCGCCGCTTTTTCGGTTTTTGTATCAGTCGTCTCTTCTGCAGCAGGCTCAGTCGCTGCTGTTCTTTTTTTGCTTACAGCGGACTTGGCTCTTGCAGGAGCCTTCGTGTCCGCAGCAGACTTAGCAGATGCAGCTTTTTTTGCCTTGGTGCTTGTAGCGGGTTTTGTTGCATCTGCTCCTTCTTCGCCTGCAATAGACTTGGCGCTTGCCCTTTTTTTTGTCTTGGTACTGCTAACGGGTTCTTCTGCATCCGCGGCGGATTTGGAAGCTCTGCTTGTTTTTTTTGCCGAGGATGTCTTCTTGGGTTTTTGTTCAGCGTTTTGCTCTGAGGCAGGCTGATCGGTTGTGCCGGTATCCTGCAAGAGGGCTTGTTCAAGCGCCTCGACACGTTCCGACGTTTCGTACTGTTTAAGCTGTACAACCTGCGCTTGTGCCTGCTCGAACCGTTTTGTGTTGCGGTACACACAGGCAAGGTCGTAATGCAGGTCGGGGCTGTCGGCAAAGGCTTCAAGTCCTGTCCGCAGTGTTACCTCTGCACGGGCATAGTCGCCTTTTTGAACGGATATGGATGCAATCAGCTGATATATCCGTACGGACGGCTGAATATCGAGCGCCTTAACCAAACCGTCATCGGCTTCGTTTAGAAGGAAGAGCGCATAGTCGTTTTCAGCCTTATCGGTGAGAAGCTCGGGATTTTTCGGATCGAGTTTTAATGCCTTATAGTACCACTGCTGCGCTTCTTCGCGGGCATCGTCGTCGGCAAACGCATTCGCTAAGGCGTGGAACGCAGCTGCCCGATTACGTTCTACCGCAAGGTCGGCAGTTCCGTTTTCAATATCGAAGAGCGGCAGGCACTTTGCAAGCTGTCCCTTCCTGCGTTGTACTTCAAGGTAGTTTACCAATAGGGATACTTCATCGGGCAGCAGTCTGCGCGCTTCCGCAACTGCCGCTTCCGCCTGTTCAATATCGTTTTCGCTCAAGGCTGCTAATGCGCGTAAATTGTGCACCCAACCGTTTTGAGGATCGGCGGCGAGCGCTTGTTCCAATGCCGGTTGATATTTTCCGTTACTTAAATAGAGTGCTTCCGCCAGCCGGAACTGATATAATCCGTATTCAGGTTCAAGGTCACACGCTTTTTTAAATGCTTTGACCGCTCCTTTTGGGTCATCGGTTTTGAGCAAAAGTCCGTACAGGTACCAGTCAGCGGAATCTTCCGAACCCTTTTTGCACGCCGTTTTTAATTTGAGCAAGGCATCATCGTATCTTCCCACTGCGTAAGCATATTTTCCGGCAATCGAAAGCGTTCGGGAATCATTCGGCGCTATACGTTCCAATATCGTAATAACTTCTGCAAGGTCATCGTATGCTTCCTGCTGTAAAAATGCGCGCGCAGCCTGCATATATGCATCTACCGCTTCCGGCTTTTTCCCGCAATCGTAGAGTTCATTCGCCTGATGGAAGGCAAAAAGTCCCTGATCGGGATTGATTGTAAACGCTTGCCGATATGCTTCAGCCGATTCTTCGTGCTTTCCCAAGGCATGGTATAAATGTCCTTCAAGGTTTGAGAGGAATGAGGATTGCGCCATCATCGGCTTGGGAACTTTTTGCAGTAAACGCTGTAAATCTTCGTACCGTTCAGCCCGATAGTAAATGCCGCCGAGTTCCGCAAAGGCTTCCTCGTTGGAAGGATTCGCGTCCAAGACCGATTGAAATTCCTGCTCGGCTTCGTCAAGCATCCGTTGTGCAAAATAAATGCGGCCTGCCAGTATCCGATCCGCTTCTTCCGGCTCCTTTAACCGCGCTGCAGCCCGGAGTTGGAGCAAGGCAGGAACATACCGCCCCATCGCATAGAGCGTTTTTGCAAGACTGATGCGGGCATCCGGCGGCACAGCAGAAAATTCGTTCGCTTCCGTGTATGCCGTTTCTACCGTCATCGGGATGGAGTTTAGCGAAAAGCGGGAAAGCTGTGCGGTAACCTGCGGGTAGGTTTCCCAGTTTTGAATTGCAAAGGCAATTTTTCCCGCTGCCTGAATGGTGTCATCCTCGCAGCAGGCAACCCAATGGCCGTTTATCAAAATAGTGATAGTCGTATTATTCGCGATCAGTTTGATTGAGTACGCACGTTTTGTATCCGTCTCTTCTTTATGATTTGAATGGTCTGAATAGGAATGATCTGGATCGGAGTGATCTGAACCATGATGATCGGCATCGGAATGAGCGGAATCGGGGATTTTTATCCAGCCTAGGAGGGGCATCGGAGTGCTGTTGACGACTGCATCGAGCCGTACCCATCCCGCATCAGAGATCATCAGTGCGTAAAAGGTACTCTGGCTGATATAACGGAACAGGATTCCGGCAGCGAATCCTCCCGCCTTATCGGTCGGTGTGTCCTGTCCGTCCGGCTTTTTTGCCGGCTCCGGTAAACGGATATCGGCTTCGATAATCACATCCTTATAGCGGGATACCGGATTTACCGTCCACGCATAGAGATGCTTCCGCTGCGCTTCGAGCGTCAGTCCTCCCGTATTGTTTCCGGCAGGCTCAGGCGGCGTAAAGGCAACTGTATATCCGTCACCCGTTTCGGCAGCAAACCGGCAGTTTTCAGGCTTGGAAAAATTGGCCTGCCACTGTTCTTCAACAATTTCTTCATAATCAATCGGAATTTCTTCTTTAGGCTTCCGCAGATTTTTAATCTTACTTTTAAAATAATCGATGTAAAGTTTGAACATCCCCATACATTAAAAATAGCGAAAAAGAGAAAAAAAGTCTATCGAAGAAATAAATCAGAGCAATCCCAGCAGTTATTTTTATTGGTAAATGCCTTTCATGTAAAACTTAGTCCGGTGTTTAAGTTCTAATATTTCTCAATATATTTTGCTAACAAGCGAGGTGTAATAAAAAGAAATGTACTGCCACAAGACGGAAGCCGGTCATTCCTTTTTGTTTTCTATACATCCGGTACCGAACATATTCTTTTTTTAGGAAACCTCGGGAATGGCGAAAAAGTAATAACTTTTGAGCCATCCCCTTATCAGTTAAAATTCAACTTTAGGTGCCGTTGCTGCTTGCTCATCAGCCTTAAAATATGCCTTTTCTCTAAAGCCGAACATATTGGCGAGAAACGCTTGCGGGAAACGCCTAATCTGTAGGTTATATGTCTGTACCGCCTCATTAAAACGCTTTCGTTCTACGGCAATGCGGTTTTCGGTTCCTTCAAGCTGGCTTTGCAAGTCGCGGAAGTTTTCATTCGCTTTCAATTCAGGGTAATTTTCCGCAATGGCAAGCAGCCGCTGCAGTGCCCCGCCTAACTCGTTCTGTGCTTTTTGGAATTTTTCAAACGATTCGGGATTGTTGAGTACTTCGTCCGAAACATTGATAACGCCGCCTGCTCTGGAGCGCATTTCCGCAATTTCGGTAAAGACTTTTTCCTCATGGCTTGCATAGCCTTTTACGGTGTTAACAAGGTTGGGGATTAAATCAAAACGGCGCTGGTATACGTTTTCTACCTGACTCCATGCCGCTTTAACGTTTTCATCCGCCGCTACCATCGAATTATACGAACGGGCTACACAACCGTACAGCGAAAAAATAATCAGCACAATAATGCCGAGAATAATGAGTCCTGTTTTTAATCCTTTGCTCATAACCGGATGCTCCTATCAAAAAATTTAAAGTATTATTTGGCACACTGATGCATGCCAAATAATCAACGGCGAAGTATAGAGCATTTAGCGAAAAGAAACAACGTTCCGAAGTCTATAAGTGTAGGGCTTCAGCATGAAAGAAAGGCTGTAACGGCAGACGGTTTCGCCGGTACAGGTGGAAGGCTGTACAGTTAAGAGGGATTCCGAAGGAGATTGGGAGGAGCTTGAATTTGCTGGGGAATAAGCAAATAGCTTTCAAATTGCATTTTAAGGAATAATCTGTCTGCATAATCAACAACCCCGACGCAAGCGTCGGGGTATTAAACCCTCCGCACGAATAAAAGTAATCCACGCTTGACATTCATTCTCCTTTTTAGTAACATTGTTATTGATTAATAGAAGAGTTATTAGAATATGAACAAGTATACGGAAAAAATATTGGCCGATAAGGATGAGCTCAACACACGGGCAAAGATTTTGCGCGCTGCAAAACAGGAGTTTTTTACCAATGGCTTTGCAGATACTAACGTGCGTGCCATTGCAGAGAAAGCAGGGGTTACAACAGGGGCGCTGTATAATCTTTTTGATAACAAGGACGGCATATTCGAAGCTCTGGTAAGCGGTGTGTTCGATGAATTTTTAGACATCGTAACGCATCACGATATATTCGATGCTGAAAATTTTGGCATGAAAACAAGCGATCTTTCTGCAATTACCGAACTATCACAACATCGGTTCTTAAAAATGGTGGATTTTTTTTATGGTAATTGGGATGCGATGAAATTGATTGTCTGCTGTTCGAAGGGAAGCTCCTACGAGCATATTTTCGATAAAGCAATCGATGTAACTGAAAGAGAAACACTTCAATGGCTGAAACAAGACGGCGTTAAAATGTCGCGGCGCATACGTTTTTTTATTCATGTCATGGTAACGTCTCACTTTGAAAATCTAAAAGAAATTTTTTATCATAACTTAAAAAAATCGGAAGCAGTGGAATATATACTCGACTTTAACGTATACCATTGTGCCGGCTGGAAACAATATTGGATGGAACAAGTAAAGGGCTAAAGGTTAATGGAATAAACATTTTTGAAAATAGGTGGAGCAGATGCAAGGCGCAAGCAAAAATTAACCGGAGCCGTACTTTGTGTACGGTGAGGATTAATTTTTGTGAAGCAACGCAGCAGATGCCCGCATATTTTCAAAAAATAAAGGAGTTTATTTTATATGGATACATATAAAAGATTGTTAAAATATACGCCGGAGAAAATACACTGTGCGTATATTTCGGTGGTATGCGCTGTGCTGGGAGTTGCTTCTCAGATGGGGGCATTTTGGTTTTTGTGGAAGTTTTTGTACGCGCTTTTGGTTACCAAAAACGTTACGGACGGATCGATGTACGCAACGGTGATTGTTTCGCTGTTGGCAGGTTATTCGGTTGTATATTTCTGCGCTTTGTGGGCGTCGCACGTGCTTGGGTTCAGGCTTGAATCGAACTTGCGCAAAACGGCAATCAATCATTTGATGAATGCATCGTTTGCCTTTTTTGATATGAATCCGTCGGGAAAAATCCGGAAGCTCATTGACGACAATGCACAAGAGACGCACATGCTTGTTGCGCATTTAATTCCCGATAATATTTCCGCATTGTTTACACCGATTTTTATGTTTATCATTGTCTTTGCAGTTGATGTAAAACTCGGTCTTTTGTTGCTTGCCGTTGCTCTTATCGGCGGTGCGCAGATGATGTTTATGATGGGCAATAAAGATTTTATGCGGAAGTATCAAGCGGCGTTAGAGCGGATGAATGCCGAAGCAGTTGAATATGTCCGCGGTATGCAAATTGTAAAAATCTTTAGAAGCACGGTTGAATCTTTTAAAGCGTTTTACGAAGCAATTACCGGCTATTCCGATTTGGCATACAAGTACACACTCAGCTGCCGTACGCCGTATGTGATGTTTCAAGTGCTGTTTAACCTGTTTGCGGTGTTCACTATTCCTGCCGCTGTTTATTTTATGAACAAGGGGGCGGACGGCAACCTCATCATTGCAAAACTTGTCTTTTTTATTTGTATCGCCGGTGTGCTTTTTTCGGCATTTATGCGCGTGATGTATGTCGGTATGTATAACTTTCAGGCAAAAAGTGTTGTAGATAAACTCGAAACTCTTTTTGCAGACATGGAAAAGGATAATCTTGAACACGGTACGGAAGAAACCTTCGAAAACTTCGGTATTGAATTTAAAAACGTATCGTTCGGTTATACGGAAGAAAAGATTTTAAATGATGTCAGTTTTACATTAGAACCGAATAAAACCTATGCATTGGTCGGCTCATCAGGTGGAGGAAAAAGTACAATAGCAAAATTGATTTCGGGTTTTTATAAAATAAATTCAGGTGAAATTTTAATCGGCGGAAAAAATATTTCGTCATATTCAAAAAATGCGCTGATGCGCAGTATCGCCTTTGTGTTTCAAACCTCGAAGCTCTTTAAAACAAGTATTTTTGAAAACGTCAAAATGGGGAATAAAAATGCAAGCGATGCAGAAGTGATGAATGCGCTTCGACTAGCCCGCTGCGAAGATATTTTAGCAAAATTCCCCGAACGTGAAAAAACAGTTATCGGTTCAAAGGGTGTACACTTATCCGGTGGAGAAATTCAGCGCGTTGCGATTGCCCGCGCGATTTTGAAAAATGCGGATATCATTATTCTGGACGAGGCGTCCGCTGCTGCCGACCCTGAAAATGAATACGAAATTCAGCAGGCGTTTTCCAATTTGATGAAAAACAAAACGGTTATTATGATTGCGCACCGGTTAAGCTCGATCAAAAATGTTGATGAAATTTTAGTTGTCGAAGACGGAAATATTGCCGAACGCGGCAGCGATGCAGAACTGATGCAGAAGGGCGGAAAATACAGCCATCTACAACGGCTGTATTCTAAGGCGAATGACTGGAGGGTCTAGACTTTTGCAAATATGCGGGTATCTGCGTTGTCGCTTAACAAAAAACAGTCCTCGACGTACACCAAGTACGCCTGCGGGTGTTTTTTGTACGCTCCTAGCATCTACCTCGCATATTTGCAAAAGCGTTGGAGGAAAGAGATTTTTTCCTAATTAAGGGAGTTATATATGACTAAATTACAAAAATGGTTCGGGGTAACCGAATCGGGGGCAAAAGGGATTGTTACAGCGTCGGTATGGTCGATGCTTGCGGATGTTGCATTTATTCTACCGATGTTTGTGATGATGTTTTTTTTGCAAAGTTATTTTGACGGAACGCTGCGGTCGGCGGGATTTTATATCGGTATTATTGCTGCGCTTGCTGTTGTGATGTATGTGCTTGTGCATATCAATTATAATACGCTCTACACCGCGACATTTAAAGAATGTAAAGAACTGCGTGTGAATATTGCCGACCGGCTCAAGGCGCTGCCGCTTGCCTATTTTTCCAAACACGATGTTTCCGACTTATCACAAACGGTGATGACCGATGTTGCTACAATCGAGCATGCGCTGAGCCACGCAATTCCGCAAACAATCGGTCTTGTGTTCTATTTGATTATAATCGGCGCAATAATGATTACTGCGCATCCGGGATTAGGCTTATGCGTATTTGTTCCGATTATTATCAGCTTTATTCTATTGATCCTGTCGAAAAAAATTCAGATACGGGAGACAACGCGGGACTTTCATAAACAGCGTGAGCGCACGGAATTTTTTCAAGAAGCGATAGAACTGCAACAGGAAATTAAAAGCTATGGGCTTACGGAAGACACGGCGGAAAAACTAAACCGCAATGTCGATGAAGCGGAAAAACTACACTTAACTGTGGAAGCACATCAAGCGATCCCGCTTAACATCGCACTGCTGTTTTTAAAGTTTTCTATCGGTGTTACCGTATTTTTCGGACTAAAAATGTATCTGGCTGGCACGGCACCGCTTTTATATCTTATCGGCTATATTATTGCCGCTTCCCGTGTTATGGATGCGGTTGCAGGTGTTGAAATGAACCTTGCAGAGATGATGTATATCGATGCACGGGTTAAGCGCATAAACGAGCTGCGCGAAACAAAAACGCAGGAAGGCGAACCTGCTTCTTTGCAGCATTACGGTATTCAATTTAAAGATGTTGAGTTTTCGTATAACGATGGACAAAAGATTATCGACGGTATTTCGTTTACGGCGGAACAAAATAAAGTTACCGCGCTTGTCGGGCCTTCCGGCTGCGGAAAAACAACCGTACTCCGGCTTGCGTCCCGTCTCTATGATTACGGCAAGGGACAAATTCTCATCGACGGCAAAGACATTGCAACGATTGATACCGACAGCCTTTTCGATAAAATTTCGATTGTCTTTCAGGATGTCGGGCTTTTTAATACCTCTATTATGGAAAATATCCGCGTCGGAAATAAAAATGCCAGCGATGATGAGGTAAAAGAAGCTGCCCGTCTTGCCAACTGCGCCGAGTTTATCGAAGCGCTGCCGGACGGCTACAATACGGTCATCGGCGAAAACGGCAGCAGACTTTCCGGCGGAGAGCGTCAGCGTCTTTCCATTGCGCGTGCTCTTTTGAAAAATGCGCCGATTATCATCCTTGACGAAATCAGCGCCTCGCTCGATGTGGAAAACGAAATGAAAATACAGGAGAGCCTTAACACACTCATAAAAGGCAAAACGGTGATTATCATTTCGCACAGATTAAAGTCAATCGAGAACGCTGATAAAATCATCGTGATGAATAAAGGCAAAGTTGATGCGGAAGGTACGCACGCAGAGCTGTTGCAAAAATCGGCACTGTACCGAAGTATGATTGAGAAGTCGGGGTTGACTGAACACTATACCTATTGAAAATATACGGCATATCTACTTCGCCGCTCGTTCAACGAAGTACGTTCGTGTACTTCGCTGAGCACAAGTTTGCCCTTGCAAACTTGTAGCCCAAAAATGTACACAGATGTACATTTTTTTAGCGATGGCATCCATGCCGCTGATTTCATGCAGCAGGGAGTTCGCCTAGCGAACTCGTAGCCCAAGGATGTGCAAAGACGCTTGACACAAAGGTAAAAGTGCGTATAATAATGAATGAATTGTATGAAATATTCATTCATATCAACAACAGGATACAGAGATGGACGACAAAAAAGAACGGCTGACATCCGCAGCACATTCATTATTTTTAAAAAACGGCTATAAAAACACCAATATTGCTCAAATTGCAAAAAAAGCAGGTGTTGCCGTCGGATCATTCTATAACTACTATGCTTCAAAAGAAGATATATTTTTAGCGGTCTATATAGAAGAAAATGAGACGATGCGAAGTCATCTAATACAACAGATTGATTGGAAAGGGGATGTCGAGCAAATTATTGATGAGCTTTTCTCATACAGTTTTAAAAATATTATGAATAATAAAATTCTGATCGAGTGGAATAATGGCGCTGTTTCACAAATGCTGCATAGCTACTATTATTCAAAAACAGGCATAAAAAATAATTCTTTTCATCATTTTTTACAGAAAATTTTTACTAAATGGATGAGAGAACGAAGTCTCACTTCTGATGCAATCGAGAAAATATTAAAAGTATTTGATTTCATCTACTATATAGACTGTCATGTTACAGGGGATGAGTTTACGGGTTATGGCGAAGCGCTGCAAACATTTGTAAAGTATTTTGTCAAAGGTATTTTGTCGGAAGTCTCATCTAATACATAGCGGCTTAAGCCTTATTCTAAAAGATGAAAGAGAATCCTGTGTTTTTTATATCAGAAAATGAATGAATTTTAAAATTTATTCATTCATACTTAAAAAGGAGATCTGTGTGCGCAACGGAGATAAAAATTATACGGCAAGTATTTTGGTTAATTGTTTAACTATGGGAAGAATACCGCTTTCTGTTTTGGCATATATACTCGTATCTGCAGAGGAAATCAAAATGCTATCGTATCTATTCCTATTTACGGCTATTGCCGCAAGCGATTTTTTTGACGGAAAAGCTGCGCGGGCATTCCATGTGCAAAGCAATCTTGGTGCGGCAGCAGATGTGTTTTGCGATTTTTTTTATATCATAACTTCTTGCTATGCACTCTATCGAAAAGGGTTATTTCCATTATGGATGATAGCACTCATTGCACTCAAGCTAGTGGAATTTATCATGACATCCCTAGCAATACAAAATAGAAACAGCTGTCGGCATATTTTTTGCTTTGATTATATTGGGCGATATATCGCAGTTGTTTTTTATGCATTGCCGTCAATGATTATCATCTTTGATCGATTTATGCCCGCATATATCTTTTATCGCACGTCATATGTGCTATACGTTACATTGTTATTTTTTTCTATTTTTTCAAGCATCAAACGAATCAGGCTACTAGCATAATGAACATTTTCTCAGATGATCTGTTTGTAAACAGTTCCTATTTTTCTGCTATTATTCGTGCGGGGGTAATACCCCGACGGTTGCGTCGTAACAAAGGGTATTAAAGCCGACTGTAACCACCTTATGAGAACAACATACCTACAGAGTAGATTAGTATAGCCTTTTATCGCATATACGACACTACAGGATATCTTTATCATTGAATATTTTATTCAACGTTCGTTTATATGAATTGATCAAATGTTTTCTGATCATTCGTTTTGCTTTATCGGGATCGTTCTTTTTAATTGCTTCTGCAATAGCAAGATGTTCATTAAATACGGTTTGCGCATCGATCGAATTATTGTACACGGATTTATTTTCAAAGCGGAGATAGTTATCCAAGATCAATTCCGTTTCTCTATAAAGCCACTTATTGTTTGTTGCCTTTGCTATTGCTCTGTGAAATGTATGATCCAATCGATAGAGTTTTATTCCGTCTCTTGTTTCCAGTTGATCTTCAAGATTCTGTAAGCAATTAAAAATATCTTTTACACTCTGATCATTTGCCCGTGCTGCTGCGAGGTATGCATTATTCTGTTCCGTTAATAACCGTATCTCTAAAATATCTTTGGCGATTTCATCGGTAACCGGAACAACTTTTACGCCTCTCCCTCGTGCAAAAGCAACATAGCCTTCTTTTTGTAATTCTAACAAGGCTTCCCGTACAGGCGTTCTGCTGATACCGAGCTCTTCGCATATTTCATCTTGCGAGTATATGGCTCCGACTCTAAACCGGTTAAATAAAACAGCATCTTTTATAAGTTCATAAGCTTGTTCTTTGTATGTCAAAGTTTTTACAACTACACCGCCTATCAAAGACTCTTTTTTATCAGACATATAATCTCCTTCCGGAATTTTCTTACTGTTTCTCTATTTCTCCGTTGAGTTCACAATCTACGTTGAACTCAAATTGACAATCGCGGTGCGGAATAACTCTTCTTCTTTTGCAGCAGGATCGACACCTTTTGCGCGCATGGATTGCGCAACCGATTCTACCGTTTCTGCAGCACGCTTTCGATCGTATCCCATATTGATAAGAGCGGTGATGATATCCTCAAACTCCGATTTTTTTGCCGTTTCCGTCCGGCCCGTGTCGTGTAATCCGGTGAGTTGACCTTTCAGAGTAAGCACCATCTTTTGCGCTGTTTTCTTGCCGATACCGGGGATGCTTTGCAGCCGTGCAACATCCCCTGCCTCAAGAGCCGCTTCCAGCGCTGCGCTGTCAAGACCGGAAAGAATTTTCAGCGCTTGCTTCGGGCCAATCCCGTCAACTTTTGTTAAATCCAAAAAAAGACTCCGCTCCGCCGGTGTTAAAAAGCCGAAAAGCTTCATCTGATCTTCCCGATGATAGAGCCATGTATAGACCCGTACCGTGCTCCCCGCAGTTCCGAATCGGTCTGCACTCAGGGCGGATACAAAAACTTCCCATTCAATACCATTGGTTTCTATGTAGATGGATTCCGCCGTTTTACCGGTCAGTGTTCCGCTGATGCTGTTAAACATAGTTTTCTCCTTATGGAAATATATCCGCTTTTAGAGGTTCCTTATTCTGAAAATTGCACCGAAGAAGCGCCCTTGGTGATTTCCGTAACCAGCTTTGAAAACTCATCGCAGTATGCAAGCGGAATTGAGCCGCTCAGCCGGACAGTTTGTGCAAATTCCGTTTGTGCAAAGCTGATCGGCAGGTGTGCGGCGGCACGGAGCAGCGGGTTGTGATTCTCATAGCTGCATTCGCATATAAACTCCGCTTTTTGAATGAGCGGCTCCGTGTGTACTTTGGCAAGCGCCTCTTTTGCCGCCGTAGAATAGGCTTTTACCAAGCCTCCTGTTCCCAATAAGGTGCCGCCAAACCAGCGGGTAACGGTTACAAGAATATTGGTAATTCCGCTTCCTTTTAAGACGGCCAGAACCGGCTGTCCCGCCGTGCCTGCCGGCTCTCCGTCATCGCTGCAGCCAAGTACCGCGCCGCTTTCGCCGATAACAAAGGCGTGTACCACGTGCCGGGCATCGCGGTATTGGTCTTTTTGTCGCTTTACGGTCTCTTTAGCTTCCTGCGCATTGTCCGTATAAAACACCTCGGCACGGAACACCGATTTTTTTACGGTAAGTTCCGCCGCAGCTTCGGATATGGGTGTCGATGCTTCGGGGATAGATATCAATATGTCGGGCATAACCGCCGGTTTATCCGTTACTCCTGCGTCCGGCACTACAGTGGGTTCGTGTCGAGCGGCTTGCTCCCGGCTGCGGCTGAGAACTAGCATCCGGCGGCACCTGTGTTAGCCTGCGCTCCGGTTTCCGTTTTCGGCAAGCAGCCGTGCCGGAGCTGTGCGGCACGTAGGGTGTTCCGCAACACCATCGCTACGGTTAAAGGACCGACACCGCCGGGAACCGGAGTAATCCAGCCGGCTTGTTCAGCGGCGCTTTCAAAGTCAACATCGCCGGTCAGCCTGCTGCCTTTGGGTGCAGTAGGATCGGGGACGCGGTTAATTCCCACGTCGATAACTGCGGCGCCTTTTTTTATCATGCTACCGGTAATGAGCGCCGGATGTCCCGCAGCCGCAATCAAAATATCAGCCTGCCGTGTCAGTGCGGCAAGGTCTTTCGTTTTACTGTGGCAGAGTGTAACGGTTGCATCCGCTACAGTGAGCAGGGCGGCAAGTGGTTTCCCGACAATCGCAGAGCGCCCGACAATAACCGCATGAGCGCCGCTGAGCAGTATGCCATATTGCCGCAGTGCATACATAATTCCCTGCGGTGTACAGGGGATAAAGCCTGAACTACCGGTAAGCAATCGTCCCAAATTCTCCGGTGTAAAGCCATCGACGTCTTTAGCCGGATCAAGCGGCGCTAGTATCCGTTTGCTGTCCAGCGGATAGGGAAGGGGCAGCTGAATTAAAATGCCGTCAACGGTATCGTCAGCATTCAGGTTTTGTACGCACGCTGCCAACTCCCGCTCACTTATTGTTTCGGAATACGGAATAATCCTGCTCTGCATTCCCGCTTTCTCCAATGCTCGCACCTTCGTTTTAATGTAGACCTGTGAGGCGGGATCGCTTCCCGATGATACAATCGCAAGGCAGGGCTGCGGATGCTTTTTACAATATGCGGCATTTTCTTGTGTTACCGCTTCGGTCAATGCTTCGGCTAATTTTTTGCCGTCTATAATCTGTGCCATAATCAAGTTCTCTTATTGTAGTATATTAAAATCGCTTTGGGAATATCCGGCGCATTGTATGACGGTCTTTTTTCTGGTATACTTGCCGAGTTATGAGCTGTGTTATATTTACCGGCGGCGGTACCGGAGGGCATATATTCCCCGGTATTGCCGTTGCAGAAGTGTTAAAAAAAGAAACAGGGATACCGATTATCTGGATAGGTTCCAATAACGGCACCGATCGATCGTATGTGTGTAGTGCTGATATTCCGTTTTACGGAATACCGGCAGGAAAGCTCCGACGATATTTCAGCCTCGAAAACCTCATCGATGTGTTTAAAATTATCGGAGGATTCTTCGCTTCGTTGATTATCCTGTTAAGGCTTAAGCCTCGCTTTGTGTTTTCCAAGGGAGGCTTTGTGTCAGTGCCGCCGTGCGTTGCCGCACGGTGTTTAAAAATTCCGGTTATTACGCACGAATGTGATTTTTCTCCCGGACTTGCCACAAAAATCAATATGCGGTTTGCCGATCAAGTACTCATCTCTTATGCAAAAACAGCTGAATTTTTTCCGGTTACCGTGCAGAAGAAGCTTGTCGTTACCGGAAACCCTGTCCGAATGCGTTTTTATGCAGCCGATGCGGAATCTGGCAAAGCTTTTATTCAATATACCGGTGATAAGCCGATCCTATTTGTACAAGGAGGAAGCCTCGGTGCACTCCAGATTAATGTATTGGTAGAGCAAACAATTTTATTTCTTGCGGAATCTTTTTTTGTTGTGCACCAAACCGGCGCTCAGCACCGTGCGCAAGGGGAACGGATTAAGCAGCGTCTAAAGGAAGAACGGCCGGATTTAAGCAGTTGCTATAAACCCTTCCCGTTCATCGTCGAGCAAATGCCCGATGTTCTTGCCGCTTCCGATCTCGTGATGTCGCGTGCAGGTGCTAATACTATCTGGGAAGCGGCTGCAGCCGGAAAGCCGATGCTCTTATTGCCGCTCGAAAAAGGCAGCAGCCGCGGTGATCAAATTGAAAATGCGGAATTTTTTACAGCGCAAGGAGCATCTATTACACTTCATGCTAAAGATGCATCACCCACCGCACTTTGCAGTGCATTAACTCATCTTGTAGAGAATCCGGAAAAGTTAAAAGCGATGGCTCAAGCCTCTTCCGCTCTTGCCGGAGAAAAACCTGCTGTTAAAATTGCCCGTCTATTACAACAATGGATGGCAAAATGAGCATCAATATACTTGATACCGTTCTATTGCTTTTCAGTATTATTGTCATCATAAAAGTTACCATCCGAGGTTTTATCGACGAGTTTTTTTCAATGGCTGCCTTTTTGCTTGCAATTGCCGTCGCCTTTTGGTTTTATCGCCCGCTTTCTTTGCACACAAAGGTGAGCGGACTTTCCCCGGCAGCGATGAAGCTTATCGCTTTTTTTATGATATTTATCGTAGTATTTATAGCGGTTAAACTTTTACAATTGTTGATATCTGCCGTTTTCAATAATGAAATTCTCAATAGTCTTGATCATGCGCTCGGATTTTTTTTAGGTGTATTTGAAGCATATATCGTGCTTATTATTATAATCGCTATCCTACAGCTTCAGCCGTTTTTTAATGTTGATGAGCTTATTGCCCACAGTATTGTTGTGCGAGTACTGGTACCGCTTCCGATAGATAGCGATAATGTCTTGCAGATGATCAGAAGCGGTATCTAAGGCGCAAAGTACCATGGCAACCGTACTGAAAATATTTGAACGGTTACTTGCCGCTTAGGGATGTTCCAAAAGTTGGTTGCTTTCGGGACATCCCCGACGAGTTTAAAATTAAGTCTTTATACAGCAATGACTTAATTTTAAACATCGCATCTAAAACTTAAGGAAACTGTCCAAAAACTGTTTTGCAATCCGCTTTAGCGGATATGACAAATCATGTCCTTACAGAAAAAGCCGATAGGCTTTCAGTTTTTGGACAGCCCTATCATTTTTTTTGAGAAGGGCAACGCATCAGACGAATAAATATAAATAGCAAAATCAGGAGGTTGGACAAGCATTTGAACCATCTTCAACTGCTGTACATCCGTGTACAGCAGTTGAAGGCGAGTTTTATGCGTGCATAAAACATCGCTTCTGCATGGAACCACTGCCATCCATGGCAGCTCTGCTTGAACGGCCTCCTGATTTTGCGGGGAGATTAAAAAAATGATCTGATACGATTTGCCCTGAGAGAGGGTATATGTTTGAAAATGTACTCGGGCAACCGGTTATCCAGCTGCTCAGCGATGAATCACAGCACGGTAACGTACCACCGGCATTGCTTTTTGCAGGGCCGGAAGCAAGCGGTAAACTCACCGCCGCATTGGAAACAGCACGTATTCTTTCATGTGCTACAGACGGCAGTTGGACATGTACCTGTGAATCCTGCAAACGGCATAAAGACCTATCGGCAAGCGATCTGTTAATCCTCGGAACACGGGATACCGTGCTTGAAACGAAAGCAGCTGCCCGTGCGCTCTGCACCACAAAGACTGCGGCTGCACGGTACCTTTTTATCCGTGCCATACGCAAGCTTACGTCCCGATTTGATTCTCGGTTGTGGGAAACGGACGAACCGCGGTTTGTTAAAGCGGCGCCGATCCTTGCCGACATAGAGGAAGCCTTATCAGACCTTATCAGTCAATATGATAATATGGAAAACCTATCGGGCGAAGAAGACAAAAAACTGGAAAAGCAAACAATAAAAATTGCCGATTTCTGCCAAAAGCTACAAGAAGATTGTATGTATGACACACTTCCCGTTAATCAGGTACGCAAAGCTTCCGCATGGGTGCGTTTAATGCCGGTAGGTAAAAAAAAGGTACTCATTGTCGAAAACGCTGATAAAATGCAAGAATCTGCCCGAAACGCATTTCTCAAGATATTGGAGGAGCCTCCTGAATATGCAGTTTTTATTTTAACGACAACACGCAGAGCCGCTGTTATCCCCACTATTTTATCTCGCGTACGAACCTACCCGTTTATTGAACGGGAAGCTAAGCACCAACAGGCAGTAATCGAACGGGTATTTCGCGATACGCATTTTTGTGTGGCGCTATCTCCATCGCAACCGGTTCGTATCGTTTCATACTTGCAAAGTTTTTTACCGGTTGTCCCCGAATATTTTCGGGAAGCTGCCGCGGCCTTTTGGGAATATTGCTTAAATAGGGGCGAGCAACAAAAAAGACAATCCACAGTTCTTATTCAAAAGCTTACGGCTTATCGGTCCGAACATCCGTCAACCTACGAATCGTCGATTACAGTTATACTGAAACTGCTCAATAATTGTAAACCGCGCCGAATATATATACTTTTCTTAGAAGCGGTTATCGCTTTTTTGCAGGAAAGTATTCACACCGGCACATGCACGCCGCAGGAATTAGAGCAATACGCTGCTGTTTCTCGTTTTATCCACACGGCGATGCAGTCAGTCGATATTTTTAATGGTGCACCGCAAGCGGCACTGGAAACACTGAGCGAGCAGATTGCCTTTGCCTAAGGATGATCAAGGCAAGCATATCAAATTGGACATTTTAGATTTCCAGTGCAGGTTGTCTCGATGAGTAGGTATCTATAAAGAGGTCAGGGGGAGTTTTTAAAGATTCCCAAGCATTATAACCCGAAGGTGTTTGCCGGATTTACGCCTGCATAAAAATATAACGGATGCTTATCTTCAGGGAAGACTCCTTTCAACCGTTTAGCTTCTTCAACCAGTGCAGGAGCATCCTTAATCACGGTAGTCAGTGCATTGAGGTTCGCAAGATTTTTATTGATAATCAGTTCCGACTTGCGAGCAAGTCCCTGTAGTCGGCATGCAAGGTTGATGCCATAACCGACATAGTCGCGATATTTTAAGGCAGACGCTTCAGCAGATATCTCATACTTATATACTTTTTCCATTACTAAAGCACCGCCAAGCCCTAATTCGGGGTAGGGACTGAAAAGTTCTTCTCCGAGAAACTCGGTATAGGTTTGAAATACCATAATCGCTTCGCCTAATGTTGTCGGGGTTGTCTCGTCCCAAATAACTAAAGCACCGTCCCCAAGGAGCTTATAGTATGAGCATCCGTATCCGAATTGATTTACACAGGATAAAAAGTTTGAAGTGAACGAGGTGATAAGCGAAAACACAGCCTTTTCATCATGTGAGCAAAGAAAGTTGCTGAATCCGCGTACGTCGACACAAAGGATAAGCGCATGAGGTTTTACGTCACCGACATATACGTTATCGAATATATCGACAGGCATCTTTTTCAAACCGGCAAGAGTTGATGCATCCAGCTCAACAGATCCGTTTTCAGCATTAGAAAATACAAGGTTATTAAGCGATACTGTATCCATTTGTACAAAATTTAACATATTTTATTCAAAAAGACAAGGTAAAAATATCTTGTCTTGAATATTTTTAATATTCCTCGCATATTAATAGGGGAGGAGTAATCATATATGCGCCGAATCTCTGTTTTTATGTTTCTGTTGCCTGTATTCTGTTCATGCTGTGTAGTTGCCGACTCACTGCAAGTTATTATTCCGGCTGTTGTAGAGGAAGATGCTGTCCCTATAGACGATGGCAATCTCCTTTTTATGGGAAGCAATCCTTATAGTCATCCTCTCGTGCTCACTTTCGCAGGAGATCTTATGGCTCATACTGTGAATTTTAATATGAAGTCGTATGATTTAATATACACTGATGTCGAAAAAATATTACATAATGATGATTTAAGTTTTGTAAATGTTGAAACACCGGTCTGCGATGTACTACCGCTTTCGACCTACCCCAGTTTTAATGTGCATACACCTTATGTGCGTGCTGCTGTTCAAGCAGGGTTTGACGTATTGAGTCTCGCGAATAATCACACCAATGATCATGGTAAAATCGGTATTGATGGAACACTTACTGCGATACGGACAGTACAGAAAGAGCGCCCCACTTCCGGCATACTTCCTTCGTTTTTGATATTTTCCGGCTTAAAAGATTCCGAGAATGACCCTATACAGGTAACACCTCTTTTTTATAAGGGATGGAATATCCTATTTTGCTCCGTTACCGAAATTTTGAATTCCTACGATTCATCAAAAGCTCGGCTGTATTACAGTGCACCGACAAAGCAGGGGAGAGAGGCGCTCCTTTCAGTCATTAAAGAGGCACGCAACAGATATCCCTGCGATCTATTTGTCTTAGGGCTCCATCTCAATGAACCTGAATACGGTAGGATTGTTTCGAAAGCGAAGAAGGCGTGGTTTAAACAGCTTGGCGAAGCAGGAGTTGATATTATTTGGGCGCATCATCCGCATGTTATGCAGACATGGGAGACAATTACGGTCGAACGACCTGTACCTTTGCAAGAAGCCACCATGCCCGATAACACAACCAATCAAAAAACTTCTGATACCGATATGACAATTGATGCTAGACATACCGACATATCCGATGTGAAAGAAATCGTTGCCTCAGAACAGTGCAAGGTCTTTTGTATGTATTCTATGGGGAACTTTATTTCTGGGCAACGCTGGCATACACGGTATGATGATCCCGCATTCTATCGTGAATATACCGGAGACGCCGTATTGCTGCAATTAACATGTACGCGAAATAAAGCGGGTAGGGCGGATTTTTCGGTTTTGCCGCTGCTTATAACGCAATACAATGAATCGGCATATCCGGTTGTCAAGCGTTTTACACAGGAATGGCTAGATACGCTCAGCGAAAAAGAAAAGAATTATTTTACGAAGCGGCTTGAACTTATGGAGGCATATCTTCCGATAAATCTAACTACCGAATAAAACACGAGCTTTAGAGTCTTGCCGTTTTCAGTTATTATTCGTTCCGCGCCTTAGAAACAAAACGGGTACATTCGCTGATAAACTCAAGGTTGACGGTAGCAACCGGTCCGTTACGTTGTTTTGCAACGATCAGCTCGGTATCAGGGCTCTCGCGTTTTTCGCGATGTAAGAACATAACGACATCAGCATCCTGTTCGATTGCGCCTGATTCCCGCAAATTTGCAAGTGTCGGAGCTGTACCTTCAGCATCACGCCCTACCTGCGATAGCGCTATGACGGGAATATTAAGTTCGCGGGCGAGGCTTTTAAGCGATTGAGAAATTTCTGCAAAGCGTTCATGGCGCGGAATAGCGTTATTTTCCGAAGCGATTAAACCGAGGTAATCGATAAAGATAATCTTTACCCCCTCTTGCAAGCAGAGTTGCCGCGCCATCGCCCGTAAATCGAGCAGCTTCATATTGGGCATATCGACGATATAGAGCGGTGCTTCATAGAGTCTGCCTGCTGCATCTTGAATTTTTTGAAAATCGGCAAGCTGCAAATTCCCGGAACGGATTTTGGAAGAGGAAACTCGCGATTCCAGAGAGAACAGTCGATGTATCAGCTGCATATTTGACATTTCAAGCGAAAAGAAAGCGGAAGGTATTTTTTTTGTTACCGAAATATAGTCGGCAATGGTAAGTGCCAGCGCAGTTTTTCCGATTGAAGGGCGTGCCCCGATGATAATAAGTTCGGAATTTTGAAAACCGCTGGTAAGGCTATCTAAAAATTCAAAGCCGGAAGGAATCCCAGAAAACTCGTCGCGATGTTGTGTACGCGCTTGGATAATCTCGATTGCTTCCAAAATAAGATCTTTCGGTGTATGAAAGGTCGCCGATTGCCCCGCATCGGTTAAATCAAAGATATTCTTCTGTGCCTGTTCCAGCACGGAAGAGTATGCAACGGTTTGGTCAAAGACATCGGCATAAATCTGCTGCGAAACTCGTAAGAGTGAACGACGAATAGCAGCATCGAGGACAATTTTTGCATAATAGGCAACGTTTGCAGTGCTTGGGACGGTATCAGTGAGTGAGGCGATATAAGCCGTACCGCCTACAGAATCAAGCAAACCTTCTTGCCGCAGATGTTCGCTGATAACAAGAAGATCAACCCGATGACCTCCGTTATAAAGATCAACAACAGCTTGGAAGATTTTTTGATGGGCAATTGTATAAAAACTTTCCGCACGAACATACTGCAAAACCGTCCCGATAGAATCCGAGTCAAGCAAGATAGCTCCGAGCACAGCTTGTTCTGCTTCCGTATTATTCGGCGGTATTTTATCCTTTAATGAAGAAAGCTGTTTTATCATGTCTGACATTCTATTTTCCCTGATAATTTTTATATATGAGCATCTATAAAAACCGGCGAGTTTTTATAGATACCCTAAAAAATAAAAGAGAAGCCCCCTAATAGAACTTCTCTTTTATGATGGATGACACACCGTTTCCTTCTCTGATAAATCAATATAAGAGAAGTAGGCTATTCTTGCGTTTTGGCAGATTCTTCTGCTTTTACTTCTTCTTGGGTAGCTTCAGCTTGCTGTCCTTCAGTTGCTTCTGCCCGAGTCTCAGCTTCGTCCCCTTCATGGTGGCGGCGAGAGCGTTTCTCCGGTTTTGCCTCGGCCGTTTTTTCAGCCTCAGGCTGTGCCTCTACCACGATGGGAAGCACCGCAACAGCCGCTTCATACAGTTTGAGGGTCGCGTTATAATGCCCCACACTTTTAAAGGTAAGGCCGGGCAATTCAATACGCTTCCGTTCAATTTCGAATCCAAGTTTCTGCAGTTCATCGGAAATGGTTTGGTTGGTAACCGCACCGTACAGCTTCCCATTGGGACCTGCGGGCATTACGATAGTCAGTGTGAGGTTTTCAAGCTGCTCTTTTAAGCCTGCTGCATTCTGCCGTTTCACTGCTTTCCGCTGCTCTATCTCCTCTTTACGGCTTTCAAAATGGGCAAGGGTAAAAGAATTGCAGGGAACTGCTAAATTCCGCGGAAACAAATAGTTACGGGCATACCCTTTGGCAACGTCCTTAATATCACCCTCTTCTCCGAGGTGTTTGACATCTTCATTTAAAATTACTTTCATTTCAAGCTCCTTATAGGCGTACCGTTACAACGGTACATAATGATAAAACGATAGCTAACCGGTATTCCAGGAGTTGGAATCCGGCAGCAGACAATTTAAATACTCCTAAAAACCGTGCTTTTAGGAGTGTATCAACTCTTAGTCTACAACGTAAGGAAGTAACGCTAATGCGCGCGCACGCTTGATTTCGAGCGCAAGCTTACGCTGATGCTTCGCACAAGTTCCGGTAATACGGCGTGGTAAAATCTTTCCGCGTTCGGTAATAAAGCGCCGCAAAGAATCAGGGTCTTTATAATCGATTTTTGCCTTTTGCGAACAGAATCGGCAAACCTTTTTACGGAAAAACATTTTTCCTTTTTTATTTACCTGGCGTTCTTCGTTTCCTCCTCCTTCGCGAGGATTTTCCTGTGTATTTGTGTCCGCTTCAACGGTATTCAGTGTCTCGTCCGACATGTTTTGTTCTCCTTAAAATGGAATATTGTCATAATTAGCATTATCAAAATCAGCTTCATAACCGTCATTAGCCGGTGACATATTTTGCCGAGCCTGATATGCCGAAGGCGCATTTGATCGCTGATATGCTTCCCGATTGCCGCTACTTGTCTGCTGACCGCTTCCGGAACCGCCTCCTAAAAGCTGAAGATTATTCGCGATAATTTCTACTTTACTGCGGAATTGCCCGTCCTGTTCCCATCGGTTTTGCCGAAGTTCACCGTCAACAGCAACCTGTTTTCCTTTCACAAGGTATTGGTTAAGCGCTTCACCCTGTCTGCCCCAAAGTACGATGTCGAAATAGTTTACTTCTTCAACCCATTCTTCACCGTTTTTCCGCCGCCGGTTAATTGCAATCGAAAACTTGCATACGGCGGCTCCTCCTTGAGTATATTTTAATTCCGCATCACGGGTAAGTCTGCCGACAAGTACGACATGGTTTATATCTGCCATCAATATCCTCCCGAATTATTCATCAATTTTGATAAATAAAAAAGTCAAAAGGTTTTGATTTAGTTTAAACTTGCGGTCTATTTCGATAATTTTATCCGGTTCGGCATGGATATTGAACAATACATAGCGCCCCTTTGTCTTTTTTTTGATTTCATACGTTAATTCACGGTCTCCGAATGGGTCTTCGGAATCAATTTGGACGTTGAAGTCCCCCAGAACGGATCGGGCTTCTTCAATCCCCTGTTTGAACTGTGCTTCCTCAATAGGAAAGACAGTCATCAACTCATACTTTCTCATGTGCCCTCCTGATGGCCATTAGCCCCGTATTTACTACGGGATGGAGTTTATTTATCGGGCTTTAAACCCCGATATAGCGTTTACCTCATCTTAGATGAATAGCAATAAAACCCATTCATAGAGAGGTAAAGCATAGGTTTCAGTATAGTATAAAAAGACTTGTTCAGTCAATGCTGCATTTCATAATTAAAGAATTAAACATCATCTGATGTTAAGCGTTATAATTTTAGTTTTGTTTGCGTATTTCCTTAATCCGCTCCCAATAAAAGTCAAGTTCATCGGCTTTAAGGAGCGGTTCAGGCGGTGGCCGTTTGAGACTATTATGCCGTTTTATTTCTCCCTGCAAGTCTGAAATTGATGATCGGATTAAAAAAGGCTCGCCAAATGCAAAGGCGGTATCCGTTTCACTATAATATAACGGGAGCGATTGTACCTTCGGATATTTTTGATTCGGATACACATCCCCAATTGCATAAGTTCCCGGTCCGCCCCCCTGTGGTATAAGCGTCAGCTGGCGCATACCATTTTTGCCATTGCTGATCGATACGGCGCCTTTTTCATAGTTTTTAAGCCTAGACCCGTTATCGGTTACGCAGCTGTATATGGCATCATATTGCCGGATAAACTTTGGTACGGTTACTTGTAATCCGTCATCGAATGCAAACCCTGCATATTTTTCTTTGTACTCAAAATCGCCTATCCAATAGCGAAATTTGATATACTGTGTCCCATTAAAGAAAAAGGCATCAAAAAAAGCAGGAGCCGCTTGCTGATATATCAAGATGCCGTTTCGGAACCCCTGTTCAACCCAAAAACCATCCAAAATCGCTGTTTCCGGTGTAAGTACCGGTTGCAAATGGGTATCCGTTTCTGCAGACACAGAAGAAGAGAGGCTTTCTCGTCTATCGGTAACAAGCTTATAAGGTCTCTTTTTATAAAATGAGGAAAATAATCCGTTATCATACACCCATACGCTTGTTGTTATCGGAGTTCTGAATCCCTGGTAACGGATATTCAGTGAATAAATATTCCTTCGATCTTCTTGTTTTACCTTGACGGGGTAGCTACCCATATCCTCATACACAAAGCGATAATGAGTCTTGAGAACTATCCGCAATGTATCTTCTGCAGCTTCGTCTGCCTTCCCGATATATTCAATAAAACGTTCCGAATTTTCCCAAATACCGGCAAGCGACTGAGCAGGGCAGGGGAGCGAAAGAATAAAAAATAAAATGATATAAAGGTATTTAATATATCTCACAGCAACGATAGTATATCATATAGCTTGTATTTTGTTTAGCCGTCATCATAACTAATAAAACTCTTTAATGCCCTCATACTGAACACTTTAATAGCACTTTAAGAATTATCCTAGACATAACCTCATTTATATAGTAAATTGAGGAAATTTAATAAAGTTGCTGTACTTAGAATACGACAGTGTCAAGAATTAAAGGATTAATTAATTGTGAAAATTAAAGGTATAGCGTCCATTATTATACTATTTGCGCTAAGTCTTTATACCATGTCTTGTACAAAGGTCGAGCAATTGTATGTTTCAAATGGTATTTATGATATTTCGGATATTGATAAAGATATAGTTTATTCGTTAAAAGGTTCATGGGCATATGCGGAAAAAGAGTTTGTTTCTCCGATTATGCCGCTTGAGATATATACACATTTTCAGCCGATCGAATTCGGCTGGACAACATATACACCTCCACAACCGGTACAAGGATATGCTTCGTATGCAGTAAGAATCCGCGGTTTTGAGCCTCAAAAGGTATATGCGATCCATTTTACTCGTACATCGTCAGCTTTTACGGTATATCTGAATGGTAACCTATTCTATACATCTGGAACGCCCGGAAAAAATTTTAAAGAAGAAATATTTGATTGGCACGCTGATACGGTTATCTTGCCGCTTAATAATGAAACCGAAGCAACCATTGTTGTTCATTTATCGAATTTTCATGATAGAAATCCGGGGGTTGAAACACCTTTTCTTTTTGGCCTTTATTCAACATTACAAACAAAAATAGTATTGGATAAGCTTGTTTCCTCCGGCATATTTTCTATCTTATTCAGTATGGCTACTTTCTTTATTTCTTTATTTCTGTTTTATAGGAGAGAAACCACTGCAGGCCTCTTTGGATTGCTTTGCTATAGCTTTGCCATTAGGACACTTTGTTACAATGACTTTTTGTTAAGAGATTTCTTTCCGAACGTATCGACGAATATTATGTATCGACTCGGATACTTCACCTTTCCGTTTTGTGCTGTATTTACATTTCTCTTTATTCTTAATCTGTTCATCAAAAAACCGCCCAAAGTTTTTTATTTTTTAACTATTCCATTGATCTTGTATGGTTTAATAACACTCATCACTCCAATACCGGTATTCGTCGGAATATTACTTATTGTACAACTTTATATCTTATTTCTTTCGGTGATTGCATGTATAGTGGTTGCTTATGCATTAATTAAACGAAAACCATTTGCGTTAACATTTTTAATTTCATTTTTATTATTCATCAGCGCAGCAATATTTGACGGTTTAATTTCGAACGGTCTTATTAATGCCCCGTTTATTTCTCATTTTGGAGTATTACTGCTGATGATTCCGATGGCATTTATTGTCATTCGGCATTTTTCTGCAGCTTTTAAGACACAAGAGCAGATGATCGAATCGATCCAAAAGACAAATATATCTTTTCAACGATTCTTTCCAAATGAATTTTTACAATTTTTGAATAAGAAAAATGTTACGGATATTTCACTTGGTGATAATATTCATAAAAATATGTTTATTGCCTTTATCCATCTTGGTATTAAAGCAAAACTTTCATCAAGCAGTGCGCGTGAAGAACTGTTGATTTTATATAATACCGTTATCCAAGCAGCTAATCCTATTATTAAAAAATATAACGGATTCATTGATAAGTATTTAACAGATGGATTAATGGTTCTTTTTTACGGCACTGCAGAAGACACGGTGGATTGTATTATTGAGATTACACAGCTCATTAAAAAAATTAATATACATAGGCAGGAGCAATCCTTACCGCCGCTTCACATCTCTTCAGGAATTCATTATGGGAAATTAATGATGGGGACTATCGGGGAACCGGAGCGAATGGATACAACAGTTATTTCCGATGTGGTGAATATTTCTTCTCGAATGTATAGTTATGCGACTGAAAAGAATGTTAATATCATTATCAGTGAAACCGTTAGAGAACAGCTTCTTGAAAGTTATTGGCGTACACATACCTGCTTTTATTACGGAAAAATAAAATTCCACGGTAAAAGAAATTTAATAAATGTTTATGAGGTCAATTTACTATGAAAAAGATACTTGTAGGCGCTTTTCCTTTTTTTTGTATGATCCTTATGATAACATTTATTAGTAGAGAGAAACCAATACAGAATCTTCGAGAATATACAGTAACGGTACAGCATGGGCTGTTAACATTGCCAGTGCATAATGATCAAGATGTGTTTAATATTAGAGGCCAATGGTATTTTACTCCTAATCAGTTCTATTATTTTAAAGATAATACGCGGCCGTTATATGCACCGTTACCAGGTAGGCTCAGCGAAACCGCGCTGAAAACCGACTTTGGTTATGCCTCATACGGATTACGTATTGTCGGGCTTAACCCTAATAAGGTATATGCGCTTCAATTGAGTCATATTCTCTCAAGTTGTACCATTGTTATTAACGGTATTGATAGGGCAGGGCAAGGGCAACCCGGTGTATCTGCGCGGACGGAGATACCGGGGAAAACGATCAGCATTGCAACTTTCAAGCCACTAAAGAACGGTACTGCCGATATTATCATAAATATATCTAATTTTCATAATCGATATGGGGGAACAGATCAATCAATTATCCTTGGTTCCGCTGAAATGTTAAATCGATCTTTTGTATTCAATCTTTTATTTTATAATATTGCATCTACCGTACTGTTGCTGTTTAGTATCTTTTTTATCATACTGCACTTAAATTATAAAAAAATACCCTATATATTATGGTTTGCATTTGCTGCTATAACGATTAGTATTCGAATTAGTGTATTCTATCCGCATATTCTTGCTTATATTTGGCCTGCAATTCCATGGAAGTTGTATTTTATTTTGCGTTATTCTTCCATGCCATTAACGGCATTGTTTTTCACAATATTTATTAATAAGATTTTAAATATCCGGTATACATCTGTTTATCAAAGTATTATTGTAATTTGCCTATTATCAACTACCTTTATCGTTATTGCACCAACGCTTCTCGTATCCCGTTATTTATATATGCAACAGGCGCTTGTATTTATTGCTGCCATTTACGACGCGGTAATCATTATTCGTGCACTGGTTAAAAGGGAGAAGTCTGCAATATGGATTGCTATTGTATTATGTATACTTGCCGGCTTTGCGCTGTATGATACACTGGTAAGCCAATGGATTGTTTCGGGTAAATTACTCTTGCAAGAAGGCGCAATGGTCGCAATTATTATTGCCGTCATTATGAGCATCGACGGATATGCAGAAGCAATACACCAGATTGAACAGCTGGTAGAGGAACTGAAAAGGATCCAAACAGCATTGCGTCGTTTTTTCCCTAATCAATTATTGATGTTTCTTCAGAAAACCAGTATTACTGAGATAAATACCGGAGATTTCTCGGAATTGTCGATGACTGTTCTTTCAATTGATATCCGATCTTTTACCAGTATATCGGAACAACTGAGTCCTGACGAAGTTTTTATATTGCTTAATAACTATTTTGCTTTGGTAGCTCCTATTATCCGGCAGTACGGCGGGGTGATTATGAAGTTCCTTGGTGACGGTTTTACTGCATTGTTTCCCGAAAATTCCGATACAGCAGTATTATGCGGAATTGAAATCCAGAAGAAATTACAGGAAAAGTGTATACAGCTAAAGAATCTCCAATCTATTAAAATTAGGGCAGGTATCGGGATTGATACAGGGAGAATACTCTTAGGTGTCATCGGAAATGATAGCCGATTAGACAGCGTTGTTATTTCAAATACTTGTTATACAGCAGAAGAATTGCAAGCCGCGACAAAGATATATTCCAATACAATTATTATTTCTGAATCGATTTTCCGATCACTTAAGCGACCAGAAGATTTTCACATACGGTGTATTCAAGAATCGCCGATTATCGGAGAAGCGGAGCAAAGCGTACTTTATGAAGTTTACGATTGTGATATGCCTGATATACAAAATAAAAAACGACAGACAGCATCCCGTATTGAAAAAGCGCTTAAATCCATCAAAGAAAGAGATTACGCCCGAGCCCAAACATATCTTACACAATCGCTGGAAATATTTTCTGATGATCCGTTAGCACTCTATTATCAAAGATTGATAATAGGGATGTTGTCGGATAATTCTTAGAGTATTGACATAACGACTTTATACTTTAAGATAAACATTTTAGTAGACAGAACGCTCATTATTGATAGCATACTTCAACTATTTATTATATAGCGTTTTATAGAGGTTTGTCTAGTAGTCGTTTTTCGATCGCATCAATGCTACTGTCAGGAGTTGAAGCGCCGGCAGCAAGGCCGATTGTTCCGTACTGATACACATCCTGAGGAATATCATCGGCGGATTCGGCAAGCCATGCAGGTTTACTGCTGTCGATGGCAGTTTGCAAAAGACGGCGGGTATTGGCGGAATTACCGCCGCCGATAACGAGTATTGCATCAACTTCTTCTACGAGCTCCATGAGCGCATCCTGCCGTTCGTCGGTCGCCGGACAAATAGTTTCCAAAACGGTAAGGTTTGGAATTTTACTATTAAGGATTTCGGCAATTGCGCAGTATTCTTCCCGTTTAATGGTGGTTTGGGCAATCAGAACGGTAGGCGCTCCATCATATTGCAGTTTTTCCGCTTCTGCAGCCGTCTGCACGGTAATACACTTACCATTTGGAACTGACAAAGCATATCCTTTAATTCCGATTAGTTCTCCATGGTTTTTATCCCCGGCGAGGATAACCGTATAACCTTTTTTTGAATACTGTGCAGCCCTCAGTTGGCTTGCAATGACACGCGGGCAGGTTGCATCGATAATGATTGCGCCACAGTCTATCAATTCTTGCCGTTTTTTCGGAGCGATACCGTGTGCTCTGATAATAATCGGTGAGTCGGGAGTAATCTGAGATTTCAGCTCCTCATCGGGGTTTACGATACGCACCCCCTTCGCTTCTAAAAGCCGTATCGTTACCGGATTGTGAATGAGTGGGCCATACGTATAAACCGTTTTGTCAGGATACTTGGCAAGAGCGCGATATACCGCCTCAACCGCCCTTCGTACTCCCATACAGTAACCAAGTACTTTTGCACGCTTCACCTGTCGATGCTGTTCTTGCGGATGCGGTATATCGTCGAGCTTCATCATTTTACACCTTTTTTACCATAATACCGTTAATTAAAAATACCGTTAATTAAAATCTGTAACGATTTCTCTCACAGCTGCAACGAATTGTTCCAAATCACTTTTTTCCGTGCTGTGTCCGATGGAAATACGTATAGCATTTTGTGCGATTTCGGGACTAACGGAAAGAGCTGCCAGTATCGGCCGAACTTTTGTCTTTGAAGAACATGCTGAACCGGCCGATACAAAGATATCGCGATCGGAAAGGCATCGTGTCATGATTTCTGCCGGAACATTCTTAAAGCTCGCTTGTATAATCCACGGTGAAAATGCATGGGCACACTTGATGTTATCCGGTACTGCGGCATTCGATATTTCGACTGGTATTCTTGCGGAAGGGATAATCGAACATTCGGGGATTCGGCATAACGCTCCGATGAGGAATCGAGACAACTCCCCTGCCCGCTCAAATTTTTGCTGAAAATCCGTATATGTTTTTTCAAGACAGCGGGCAAGCGCACAAGCACCGGCAAGGTTTTCCGTCCCGGGTCGAATGTTGCGCTCCTGTGAGCCGCCGCGGATACCGGAGTTTAAGGGTTGTTTTAAGTATAAAAGGCCGATACCGCGCGGCCCGCCGATCTTATGGGCGCTCATCGAAGCGGAATGCACATCGGCAAGTCCAAGCTCCGCGACCGGTAATTTTCCGATCGATTGTACCATATCAACATGGAAATGAACGGGTCTTTTTCCGGCTGTATGTGCTTTGAGAGCTTGTGCAATATCTCGAACCGGCTGCACAGATCCAATCTCGTTGTTAACGCCCATAATTGCAACCAACACGGTATCTTCCCGCAGGGTATGCAATACTGCATCGGGGGTAATGCAGCCGCTCTTATCGGAAGGAGCTTTTAAAATCGTCCAGCCGCAGTGCTCCAATACAGCGGCTTGTTCCCGTACCGACGGGTGTTCGATATTGCTGATAACAAGACTGCCGGTTGCCGGACGGGTTAATAATGAAAGGAGTACGAGACTGTTTGATTCGGAAGCGCCGGAGGTAAAATAAAGCGTTTCTGCGGGAACACCGAGCACTGCGGCGCAGCGGCTGCGGGCTTTTTCCAGCATATTCCGTGCCTCTTTTCCGAAGCGGTGCTGTGCTGAAGGATTTGCGAACACTGCTGTCGCCTCACGATAAGCAGCTTCAATCTCATCGGTGTATGGCATTGCCGATGCCGCCCAATCCAGATAAATCATATCAGTACCTCCCGTATTATAGAAGTATCGACTTCACGTACCTGTGTTTTGAGAATATTCTCTTGAAGAACAAGTCGAATCATCCCACCTCGGTTCTTTTTATCTTTTTTCATGCGCGCAATAATAGCGTCTGCAAAAGAATCTGTATTAGATAGTATACTAAAGTAGACAGGTGTTGTACACCAGCCGTAACAGCTAAGAATTGCCGTGAGGGAGTTGGCGTAGTTTTTATCGGTAAGCTGTAGACGAAGTCCTACCGCTAAAGCGCGAGACATACCCCATGCGACGGCATCTCCATGTGGTATGGAAAAATGAGCTAAACTTTCAAGAGCATGGGCGAAGGTGTGTCCGAAATTTAAGAAAGCGCGTTCTCCTTGTTCGGTAAAGTCCCGCTCGACAACTTGCGCCTTAGCCTCCGCAGCGCGGCGTATCATCGTAGAGATACAGGCCTTATCTCTACCGATAATTTCATCATGCTGTGTTAAAAACATCTGATACAGTTCGGTATCGTAGAGGACGGCAGTTTTCAGTATTTCAGCAAGCCCCGAACGATATTCGGCCTCGGGCAAGGAACGGAGCACCGGAAAACAGAGGTGAATCGATGAAGCGGCGTAAAATGTGCCGATAAGATTTTTATAACCGGAAAGATTCACTGCTGTTTTTCCGCCGATGCTTGCATCCGCCATCGCGAGTACGGTTGTCGGCACCAGAATACACTGTATGCCGCGCATATAGAGCGAAGCGGCAAGGGCGGTTATGTCGCATACTACGCCGCCGCCGAATGCGATAAAACAGGCATGCCGGTCAAGTTCGTATTCTGCAGCTTTCTCGGCAATAAGAGTAAGGGAGTCTAAGTTTTTTGCTTCATCCCCTGCCGGTAGTACTACCAGCGGTACTTGCATGGAAAAATATTCAGCTTGTCGTAAGAGCGGGAGCGTATGCTCGTCGCATACATACAATGCGTCTACCCTCCCCTTTTTTTCCGAAAGTTGAGGGAGCCGGATGGTATCTGAGTACCATACCTGTGTAGTCCCGTGCGGCGTAGAAAATGAAAATGATTGCGGTAATAATTTCATAGGCGTCTGTTGTAGCCGACAAATTTAATCGGCGCGTACCGCTGTTGCAGTGGGTGTCGTTCGCGATATTTTTCTATTTTTTATTTTTAAAAAGAGCATTTTTTCAGTTTCGTAATTCGGATTTAAATCGGTTTTCCAATAAAAAAACATCCGTACGCCACGTATCATCTGTTCAACGGCTTCCGTCTCCCTTTTGCAGATGCCGTAAACGGGAATAACAATGAGACCCGGCACCTCATTTGCTTCCATTGTAAACTGAATCTTTCCTTCGGGGTCTTCGAGCTGTATCCATGAAACCTTATTAAATACATCGGTAGTGATACTGCGCTCTTTTTTTTGGTTTTCTTCGCAATCATACAGTGATAGGGAAGGCATGACGGAATCAGTTTCTTCTAATGCAATATCGATTTCAACAATAAAATAAGCGGAAAGATTAAAAGGGCTATCGTTCTTTAAAATGTATTGAACCTGCGTTCCTTCGGAAAAAAAAGTATATTGCTTACGCAGTGAAACCGGCTGTTCAATGCCGGCATCAAATAAACTTGCAGTAGACAGCTTCAGCTCAGAACGGATTGTATTAATTTCGGTTTCCTGATATGTATTATCGGAAAACACAGCTGTAAGCGCTTCGAGTTGTCCGTTTTTGAGACGCTGTAAAGCTGCTTCCGATAAAAGGTAGTCGATAAACATCCCTGAATGCTCCAACGGCATATCGGAATAGTTTTTATAGGCTGAAAACACGTCACATTCAAAAATCTTTCCGCCGTGATGATGCACATACATATTTAGAGGAGAACGTTGCGATAGGACTTCTTTAAAACCGTCCATATCGATATCATAGCGGGTGAGACCTTCGGTAAATATGCCCGGAAGCCGCGTTTGCTTTTCGGCAACAAGCAGTTTTCGGTAGGCAATTCGGCGTAATTCGTTATGGTATTCGGAAATACAAGGTTCCAGCGCGAAAAGCTCTGCATTTTGCGCTTTCCATAGTTCTTGTAAGGCATATTTTTTACGCGCCTTATCGCCTTTCATACCGTTTGCCAACATATTCACATACATCATTTTGGAATAAATTTTAAAGGCATCACGCTGTATCGTAATGGCGTGTTTTGTTGCATGTCCTGTCGGGGTATCACAGAGAATCGTATTTGGCGCAATGTACATGGGTGGGTGAGGTTGCCGCCGTTTCATCAATTCAGCCGTATGGGTAAGCCGTATGACCGATTCAGGTTGATTACACAGCTCCACAAAGGAAGAAAACCAGTTTAGCCCGTCTTTATTTTTTTCAAGGCATTTTATATAGGCTTTAACCGGTAGGAAAAGAAGATACATAGATTCGTCGGTAGAGGAGGCTGTAGCCGCTAATTTATCATAAAATTCTTGCGGTGTACGGTTTATGAAATCAGGATCATCGGGAATATACGGAAATACGGTTATTGTTTTTCCTTTATCTTCAACAATTGTAGGAGAAAAATAAGTATTTTGACTATTCTGTTCTCTATTTTGAGGAAACAGACGATAATCGAGAAGACAATATTCCATACCGCACCGAATAAACGGAGTAATTAATGACGGTGTCCATGCG
The DNA here is from genome assembly GCF_024181165.1 of Treponema sp. OMZ 803. NCBI lineage: Bacteria > Pseudomonadati > Spirochaetota > Spirochaetia > Treponematales > Treponemataceae > Treponema > Treponema sp. OMZ 803. Next base: position 1,447,912 of record NZ_CP051195.1, read on the forward strand.
GAAGCGGTTAAAAAAAGACCTCGAGGCCGTTTTCCGAAATGGGTACGGATAGCAGCAGTCATCATTTCAATTTGACCGATGACATCGGAAGCGGGTAATAAAGACAGATAAGGCTGATAATACCCGCCGCCCAGAAGCTCAATTTGTTTACGGGAAAGCATACTGTTGAGCAACATCGTATAGGCTTGACGCTTCCCTTTTTGCCATTCTAAAAAGCTGCCCGTTGCAAAAATTGTCAGAGGCAGCTTTTCCTCAGCTTGAATACCGGAAAAAAAAGTTTTATACAGCGAAGCATTATCATTTTTATCAATTTGCTGTAAATAGGAGATAGAGAGCTGTACACAAAAGCATAAATGCACATTTTTTTTTGAGGTATCCACGGGAATCATCCTTACTAAAACAATAGTTATTGTATACTATTTTCAGTAATTATGGAAGTATAAAATTCCGTTACATTTTTAGATATTGGTATCTCTAAAAACTCGATGAGCTTTTAGAGATACACGATAAGTATTTTGAATGTCACTGATTATTGCTGAGGAGTGGATGAATCCGAGCTATCAGCAGCACTAGACATGCCCGCTTTGTAAAGTTGCTCTTGCTCACCGGACATATCTGATGAAACAGGTATAATTTTCGATGTTTCGGAGATGGGCTGTTGCGGTAACTGAGACTCGGCCTTAATGATATCGTCAAACTCCTGTTTATCGATCGTTTCTTTTTCAAGCAAACGCTGAGCAATATACTCAAGCAGCGTCTTTTTTTCTTTTAATCGATTTACAACTACGGTATACCGCTCTTCCATAACGCGGGCAATTTCTTCATCGATATATTGCTGTGTAGTTTCAGAGTATTCACGTACCAGCTGAGGATCGCCTGCGCCGTATCCGCTACCCCGCTTTGAAAGAGCAACGTTTTTAAACCGATCACTCATACCGTAATCGGTTATCATACTGCGGATAATATCAGTAGCACGCGACAGATCGCTTGAGGCGCCGGTTGAGACAACCCCAAACTGTACAAATTCGGCAGCCCGTCCGCCAAGGAGACAGTCAACCTCTGCAAGCAGTTCCTTTTCAGTACTCAGGAAACGATCTTCTTCGGGGATGTTCAAGGTATAGCCAAGTGCTGCGATACCACGCGGTATAATAGAAACCTTATGTACCTTATCTGCTCCGTCAGTAAAAGCAGCGGTTATAGCGTGTCCGGTTTCGTGGTAAGCAACAATTTGACGTTCTTTTTCTTTTATCACCCTACTCTTTTTTTGTAAACCGGCAATAGCCTTTTCTACTGCCTCATTGAGATCTTCCGCGGCAACTTCTTTACGGCCGCCACGTACTGCGAGCAAAGCCGCCTCGTTAATCACATTTGCAAGATCAGCGCCAGAAAAGCCGCTTGTAATCCGTGCCGTATCACTAAGATCAATTCCGCTTGCAAGTTTAACATTCTTTGCATGTATCTTGAGTATCTGTTCTCGCCCTTTCATATCGGGGCGGTCCACTGCTACCTGCCGGTCAAACCGTCCGGGACGAAGCAACGCAGGGTCAAGAACATCAGGCCGGTTAGTTGCCGCCAGCAAAATAAGCCCTGTACTATTATCGAATCCGTCCATCTCTACGAGCAGCTGGTTGAGCGTTTGCTCCCGCTCGTCGTTTGAATGAATGGAATTTAAACGGGACTTACCGATGGCATCAAGCTCATCGATAAAAATGATACAGGGAGCTTTTTCCCGCGCTTGTTTAAAGAGATCACGTACACGGGAGGCACCGACACCGACAAACATCTCTACAAAGTCTGAGCCGCTAATCCGAAAGAATGGAACCCCCGATTCCCCTGCAACGGCACGTGCAAGCAGGGTTTTACCGGTTCCGGGCGGGCCGACCAACAAAACGCCGCGCGGAATCTTACCGCCTATTTCGGTATATTTTTGAGGGTATTTTAAAAAGTCTACAACTTCAACCAGTTCTTCTTTTGCCTCGTCAACACCCGCGACATCACTGAAACGAGTGGTAACTTTTCCTTCCTCAACGGCCGCCGACCGAGCCTGCCCGCCGGAAAAAATACTGCCGCCGAGACCGCCGAGATTCGAGGTAAAGCGCTTCATAACAAAATGCCAAAGAAGGAAGATAAAACCGAATGGCAGTATCCATTGTACCAAAAAGTCAACGAGAAAGTTATTTTCTTTAGGACGTACTAAATAAATGACATTATGTTCATCCAGCAGTTGTAAAAAAGATTCCGAATATATTCCGACCGTTTGATAGGCATCTCCCGCATCCGCAGATAAAAACGGCAACTTGCTTCGTGTTTGTTCACTACTCGCTTGCGTTTTCGTTTGTCCGATAAAATATGTCGGTCCCATAATGACTTTAACGATTTCGCCTGACGCAACACGATCTTTAAACTCCGAAAAAGGAATAATATTCGCATCTTGCTTCATCAAGAACTGGTTTACAATCAGTAGAATTATAAACACGCCCGCAATAATCGCGATAAAAGGTAATCGAGGTTTCTTTTGATCCTTATTATTATTGTTATTGGACGGTTCGGGGCTTAATTTGAAAAAATTAAAGGGATCTTGTTCATTCGGATCCTTTTTGTTCTTATCATCATTCTGATTCATAACTGCCATTGCCTCATCTTTTACTCTAGGATTCCGCTCAAAACTCCGGTGAAGGTAGTGGGGTTCCCTATTTATAAGGCATAACATACTCAAAAAAAACAATATAGACAAGCCGGCTATTCGAAAAGTCATAGCAACCGATCAAATTTTTTGCAATATACGTTCATAGAATAATGAAGGTTGTAGACATTTTATAATGTAGACATTTTATAATTGACGATACCGGTAATAGATGATAGAATTGCCCCCATGAAAACGGTTTCTGCCGCAACGGTGTTCCTTGCTATAAGCATAGTATGCAGCTTATTTTTTGTAATAAGAGCTATAAAGAATAGAAAAAGTATACAATCGACACAGTTATATAATATTATATTGGCAGTAATTATGCTCTTGTCTATAGCAGCAGCCGGCTTTTTCAGATATATTTCCTTCCCGTTCGCTTCGTTAGCACTCGGTGCCCTCTGTTTTATCCTATTAGTAGTTATTGCGTCAAACGATGCAGTCTATCGACGGGAATATATGGCTCTCAAAACACAGATGGAGTTGGTACAAGAAGAGCTGATTAAGGCGCAACGCCCCGATGAAACCGCTATGAGAGCTAAAGAGTTGCTGCCTGTCGGTAATACCTTCTTAATAAAAGCTGCCGAAGCGATACGGCAACAAACCGATACGGCTGGCATCCTCGGTTTTATCAATAAAATTATGATCGAACAGCTCTTTGCGGATGGGGGTGTTATCCTTACCATCGGCGAATTTGAAGACGTGCTCAGTGTTAAGGCGTATAGTGGAACTTATCCGCCGCCGTATAAGTTGCCTGATGATGTACCGCACCAACAAGATCAAGTTGCTACTAATTTTAGATATGCGGAGTTCCCACTTAATAATTCATTTTTTGGTGAAGTAGCCCGTTCAGCACAATCGATCCTAATTCCACACGCACAAGAAGATAGCAGAATTGTTATCAATGGAGAAGAGCCGTTTCTCATGCCTGGATCATTACTTACCCTTCCAATGGTATATCGGGATACGGTCGAAGGATTGATTTCTTTGTCAAGAAGTGCCAATCATGCACCGTTTACCGAGTCAGACCTACAGATCGGTGAAATATTGGCCAGCTATGCAACGGCAGCGCTTAAATTGATATACGATTTGCAAGACGAGACGGAATTAAACACAATTGAAAATGAAACCGATATTGCAAGTCGTATTCAGAAAATATTACTGCCTAAAAAGCTTATCGATACTACCGATTTGAATTTTTCCGTACTTTTTAATCAAGCACGAGGCGTTTGCAGTGATTATTATGATATCATCCAGAGTCAGAGGGATCGACTTTTCTGTATTATTGCCGATGTCGCCGGGAAAAGCATTCACGCCTGTATCGTTATGGTAATGATTCGCTCATTGCTTTATCTTATCACCAATACGGCTCAGAATACTCAGAATATCCTCGATATTTTAAATAAGGGTATTACCGGGAAAATATCGATTGACCACTATGCAAGTATATCGTTATTGACGTATATTCCTGCAGAGAAAAGCATTGAATATGTAAACGCCGGAACGCAGTCTCTTCTCCTGTGGAAAGCTTTGACAAAGAAATTAATCCGGCTTGAACAAAAATCGGATCCTATCGGTGTGGATAGTAAGTCAGTTTATACCTGCAAAAAGATTCCGGTTGAAAAAGGAGATATCGCCGTTTTATTTACCGACGGTGTTATAGAAACGCTCAATGAACGTGGAGAACCGTTCGGATTAAAAGCTCTTGCTGAGATTTTGGTTGCGAACGCTTCATTATCTGCAAAGGCAATTACCGAGAAAATTAACAAGCAAATAAGGACTTTTATCGGGAAAACATCACCTCATGATGATCAGACGGTGATGATTATTAAAGTAAAATAGAGTTAAGGAGGACAGAGTATGGAACTGAAAATCCGAAAAAATAAGGATGTATACATTATCGATGTAAGCGGCGAGATGGATTTATACAATTCGTATAAACTGAAGGAATTAATTGCAAAGATGCTTGAACGTCAGATTCAATGCATTGTACTCAATCTTGAAGAAGTGGAATATATCGATTCTTCCGGTATCGGAGCGTTGATTTATATCTGTTCAACCTTAAAAAAGAAAAACTTAAAGTTATACATTACTAATATTCATGGTTCGGTAAAGAAAGTCATCGAATTAACAAAACTGATGGGCTTTTTCCCAATTACCAATAGCCTGGAAGAGGCTCTACAAAAATTAGCCGATAGTCAATAGGAGAACGTTACAATATGATCAAAGAATTACGCGTTGACGGAAAAGACCCGTTATTTGATAAGACCGGTATGCTGTATAAAGAATTTCCTTCGGATTTCCGACAAATTCGCTATTTTACCCTTTTGATTGTTCAGTCAGCTCCGTTGGAAATCAAAGGAATTAACCTACTTGAGCAGCAAATCAGTGAGATCATCAAAAATGCTGTAAAGCATGGAAATAAATGTGATCCTAAAAAGAAAGTAAAGGTATGGTATGAATTCAGCCCCGAACACGCACACCTCATCGTCGAAGATGAAGGCTCCGGCTTCAAAGATATAGAGAAATGGAATGAATTTAACCGGAAACGGCTTGAATGCCTCCATAAGCAGGATTTTACCAATCTTGGTGATTATGTTTCTTTTAGAACGGCTCAGAGCGATGATAATGACGGCGGAAACGCGTTGTTTGCAGCACTGGAGTATTGGAATGGCGGTTTTGTATTCGGCGATAAGCGTAACTCGATCGCGATGCTGAAGCAATACCCTAAAAAACGCCACGGTATTGCAATAGAATAGTGCAGTATTGAAAAGCCTGTTTACCAGGGGCTGTCCAAAAACTGAAAGCCTATCGGCTTTTCCTGTAAGGAAATGATTTGTCATATCCGCTAAAGCGGATTGCGTAACAGTTTTTGGACAGTTTCCTTAGATTTAGATGCGATGTTTAAAATTAAGTCATTACTGTATAAAGACTTAATTTTAAACTCGCGGGGATGTCGAAAAAGTAACCAACTTTTGAGACATCCCCTTTTTCTAACAAACAAAGGATTGACGGCACATAAATTCTATGCTATCCTAAATCTATGTTAATAAAAGATATAATACATGGAATTGCAGTGCCGTTTTATTCATACAACGGTTCGGTTAAACAGCAGACATACCAGCTCAAATTAACACTTTCTTCTATAATACCCCAAGAAAATTAATAATGATAAATGGATAATTGATAATTCACCCATACCGTTTACCTTCTTCTTACCTGATAAAAGGACACACCTTATACGCAATAGCCGGAACGGACTTTCTCTGATTCATGTAGGTGTTTTCATATTTCTTTTTATATTTTGTATGCCGCTTGCAGCGCAAATGAGCGATGCCGTAAACGATAAGCGCATCGAAACCGGTGCAGCGCAAGATGTACAAAACACACAAGGCGAGCAAAGCGTGCCGGTTGCGCAAGAATCGCAAAGCGCCATACGAGGCCTCGCACAAGTTGCCGAGACGACCGCAGCTGATAGTTCGGATATTTCAGGGCGTTGGTATACCAACTTCTTTATTTCAGGCGGCTTTCAAACCTTTATCCCCGTTTCCGTTTTAAAAGAATACACACAAGCAAAGCCCGGTTATAGGGCGGCGCTCGGCTACACCTTTTTCCGCTCCGGCAAGCACACCATGCCGGTGTATCTGGAAACCGGACACAGCGTTATCCTCGGGACGAATCCGCTGGTACGCAGTTTTGACGCTTTTCCGATAACCGTCAATGCCGCCTATGAATACTTCCCGATACGGTATCTTTCGCTCGGCGTGTTTGCCGGAATAGGGGCAGAGGTACTGCGTATTCGCCATTATCGGACGGCGCTTGATCTATTAGCCGATAAACTGAATACACAATCGGGAGCGGAAGCAGTGCTCACAACCGGCGTAACGGTCGGAGCGGCAATACTGGAACGCAGCATCGAAGTGAAAGCCCAAGTTTCTATAAACCTTATGATGGAGCAGTCCCGTGTTATTCCGCTGCCTTCTTTTCAGCTTGCAATCAGACTGTATCCCGGTGCGGTTTATGCCTACGCACGAAAAAGGCGGACAGCGGAGTACCAGGTGCAAGCATGTGCCAAGAGGATAGAAAGCCTTAAAACATCGATTGAAACAAAACAGGAAGCATCGTTGGCGGTAGAGAAAGTGCCGACGGCGCCTGAAGGGAAAGAGGACGCTAAGATACCTGAAACAAAGCCGCTTGCACAGTTCAAGAGTATCTATGTGTATTTTGAACCTGAAAGCGCTGCGCTCGACGTAAACGCCAAAGGGGACATTAAAAAGGCTGCGGCAATCTTAAAAGAAAATGAAGACCTTTTCATCCTGTTTGAAAGCTCTGCAGCGCCGTTCGGATCGCAAGACGAAAGGCTGCAGATTGAAACAGCGCGCATCAGGTCGGTTGCCGAGTACCTCACACAAAAATGCGGTATCACGCATGACCGTATTATCTATAACGAACCGAAAGATAAAAACTTGCAAAGGGATAGCCGTAGCGGAGCAGACGAATATTACATCCAATATCGGTACGCAAAAATACGGTTTGTCAGAATACAAAGCAATCCCGATGAAGGAGCAAACAGTTGGGCGATTCCGAATGTTCAATGAGCTTTTAGAAGCCACCGTATCAATAGAACCGATAGATAAAGGAGAAAAAAGGTGAGAACGATGAAAAGTAGTATGCGTTTATATGGGCTTTTATGTGCCGCGCTGCTGCCGGTAACGGTATGTCTTTCATGTAATAAGCTGATAGGCGATCTTATTCCTTCGAACGAACAAAAACTTATCAGTTTTGATTTAAAAAACGTCGAACGATTTGTGTGCAGTACAAACACTGCTATTCGTGATCATAGCGTTACCGTAACGGTTCCGAAAGGAACCGATGTAACGCGCCTTTTGCCCGAATCGGTTGTATCTGCACAGGCGACGCTCTTTCCGGTAACGCTGCGCTACTTACAGGAAGCCTTTCCCGCAACCGATGTACTGAAAATCGGCTCTGCCATCGGCAGCTTTGAAAACATCGAAGCGATAAACAAGTGGTTTTTCGAAATGTATGCGGAAAATCCCAACTTTACCATTCCGGAGCTGATTTTTCCTATTAACTTTTTAAGCCCCGTGCCTTTTGCCGTTATCGGCGGACAGGGGAAGATAGAACTGTATACCGTAAAAGTCCTCTATGACGATGGCACCGATCCCGCTACCGGTACCCTGCCGCCGGGCGTTAATGCAGAAAAAAATATTCTTTCGTTTACGGTTGGGGAGCCGCAGATAGGCGAAAGCGTTATCGGAGAAAACACGGTGGATTTTGAAGTAACGGCGGGAACGGAAGTACGCGCGCTGACCGTAACGGCAACCGTTTCTCCGCACGCTGTTTTGATACCGCTTACCGAGTCCTACCTTGTGCCGCTTTTGCAGAGCTTAGGGATGGATCCGTTGAGCGTATTATCCGGTTACATTACTGCGCCGAATAAAGAAGCGTATTTACGCGCTCTTTTTGCGCCGGTTAACCTTTCGAGTGTAATCGTTCCGCTTAATAAACCGATTGATTTTACCAACCCCGTGCAGTTTGCCGTACTGGGTAATGATAAGGATGTAAAGCTGTACACGGCAACCTGCAAGCAGACGGTAACGGGAGCGGCGCTGAAAAACTTCGGTTTTTCAAAGGTGAAAAACCCCGGTCTGGTAAAAGACGGAACGGTTCGTATAGACCATGCGGCAAAAACCGTAACGGCAGAGCTTTTTTATCCGGTTGAATACTCAAATACCGGCTATGACGCTTTTTCGCTGTATTGCGATGTTGCTTATGCCGGAGACGAAGTAGAAATAAAATATAGGGGCAGACGGTATGCGACGAACGATAAAATACGCTTTAGACCCGAAAACCCGTCAGGAGCACAGTATCACCTCGGTACAGCCGAAGCAAAGATTATCATCACCTTCAGGACGGAGCAAACGGAGTATCGCCTATTTATCTCGTTTAAAGAAGACCCCGACACGGTGCGCAGCATTACCGACTTCCGCTTTACCAAGGACAAGAATAGCGAGCTGAAAACGCTTTCGATGGCGGCTATTGCAAACGACGGACACGAAGGTACGATCACCGCAACGGTGCTGTACACGGGAAGCGCAAAGCCCGAAAGCCTTATCCCTACCTTTATTACTCCCGGTACGGTAACCGTAAACGGCGCCGCACAAACATCGGGTAGCAGCGCACAAGACTTTAGAAAGACGTTGACGTATCTGTGTACCTCGCGGAACGGACAATACACAAGGCGGTACACCGTTAAAATACGGTTTGTCTATGCGGAGCCCGCTCAATCGCTGTTAAAAACCTTCCGCTTCCCCGCAGGGGTCAACTCGCTGACTAAAGACTCGGAAGGCAGGATAGACCAAACGGCGCGTACCGTGCACATCAGCGCCTGCTATGCGGGAGAAAGACCTAAAAAGCTGATCCCTGAATTTTCTGCAACGGGCGAAGTAACGGTGGACGCTCTTACGCAGTCAAGCGGTTTTAGCGCGCAGGATTTTGAATACCCCGTCTATTATAAGGTAACCGACCCCGGCGATCCGTCTGCATACACGATCTACGCGGTAACGGTGCACTTTGAGTACTCGGCGGATTCAGGATGCGAATTAACGGAATTTAAGCTATTGACGCAGGATAACCCTTCGCTGACGCAGGATGTAACTGCCTTTATCAGTGCGCATTCGGGTGTAATCTATGCGCTGTTGCCGCGCGGGGCGAACGCAGCGAACCTGATACCGCGCTTTACCGCACGGGGACGGGTAACGGTGGACGGCGTTGAACAGACAAGCGGAGAGACGGCAGCCGACTTTTCGTCGGCGGTAGAATACAAAGTAACGAGCGAAAACGGCCTTCATACCAAAACCTACCGCGTAACTTTACAGCAAGCGGGCGGCATTATCTATGTTGACCCCAAGGCGACGGGCAGACGCAACGGTTCTACCTGGGAAGATGCTTTTACAAACCTTGAAGCCGCCTTACAAAAGGCAAACGAAATACCTGCCGAAGTGAGCGCCGAAATATGGCTGAGTAAAGACTGTAAAACAGTCTATCGTGACTACGAACTGAAGCGCACGCTGACTCTGCGCGGCGGTTTTATCGGCATCGAACGCGATGCCGATGAGCGGAACAAGGACAATAAGAGCCTTTTTTACCGCGTCTTGTTTCATTCCCAAACGCCGATAGGCGGAACGCTCATGTTTGACGGCATTAAGTTTGATCCCTACTACAGCGCGGACAACAAGAAGATTCTTCACAATATTCAATGGGATACCGCCTGCGAAAACGCCCTTGTTATCCAAAATTGTACACTCGCTTTGAATCTGGATGTTAGCACCTCCGCCCGTTTGGCCTCGGTTACGGTAAAGGACGTAGTATCGGAAGGTTCATTCGGTAGCGACCTTACCTTGCCGGACTGCGATACCGCCGCTGTCGACAATTTTATAGGAGGTATTCTTTTTATTAATAAGGACGGGGGAATTGCACCGGCACAAAAAGCGGTTGTTAAAAACAGCACATGTTCGAACTCGATTCGTGCAAAAGACATCAGCGTATCACATAGCAACGAAAGATACGGATGGTTTGATAACTTTGACACTCTCAGTCTTTCCTCCATAAACAGCGACACATATGTGATAAAGCTGTCTCCCGCCGCTTCCGCCTCTGTCGAGATAGAAGAATGCCGTATAGGCTCTATAATTATCAGGAACACACAAAACGGGGTACTGAAACTAAAAAAAGTGAATATTACCGATTCAACCGTAAAAAATGTAAACACTGAACCCTCTGTAATAACTGAACGGTTTCTCAGCTGGCGTAATTACGCGATGAGCACCTTAAAGCTCCCCGCCTGTTCGGTAAGGATGAACCGCAGCTATTTTACGGACGAAGTCGATGTTTCCTGCAATGCAAAGGACTTTAAAGCCATTATGGAAACCGTACCGGTGCACACGGACATAGAGGACGTATCGGCAAAAACAATAAAATGCGGGTATATAACCGAAGACTTACGAACCATCAAAAGGGAGTACAGCTGCCCTCCGTATGTATTCAAAGAAGGCGACTGGAAAAAGATATATGTAGAACCGGTACCGTTTGCACGCGGCGGCTCCCATACCCTAAAAGATGTTAAGGCGGAAAACCTCTCTGTATCTTCAGGCGATTCCATTACGTTAAAAGACAGCGACGGGTATAGAGCCTTCTGGCTGCGGGGGCAGTTAAAAGGCTCTCTATCGTTCTTTGGGCGAAATAATGGGGATGGGAAGAATGTAACAGTATATAATGCCGTTGATTTCTCTTCCGTTGTGTTAAATAACGAAACGACGCCGAATAGTAAAATCGACATAGACAATATCTATGTACAAGGGGAGTGGTTTCGGGCGCGGACAGACAACCTTTCTGTACGCAATATAACAAAAGGATTTCCGACAGGCTGCATAGAACTGCAAGGGCATAGCGGTGTAACTGTTACGGATTGCGACTTCCGCAACTTGGTACCGTTTTACGCATACTGGGACAATAAGCCTACTATAATACGCCCCAGCTTCCTTGCCGTAGGTGGAACGGTCAGCCTGACGGGCTGCACCTTCGACGAGAGCTTTGTTCAAGTGGCTTCAGGCACGTGCTTCGACACCCACCTCAACAGTACGTTCAACTGCACGGCCGCGGTGTGGAAAAAGTAGGGGGAAAACTATTACGGTGTGGTCCGGGGATGTCGAAAAAGCAGCCGACTTTTAAGACATCCCCTGTCCGCCTGCCGCTTCTGTGGGTTCTTCATATCTGCAGTTAGAATATTAGAAAAAATATGATAATCTGCCGAGTTTCTTAGCCATTTTGCCATCCGTGGTATATATAGAGGGTATGGAGGCGTGAAAAATGCAGAAATTACCTACCACACCGATGAAGTTTACCGCTCGAAATGATTATGCGTTCAAAAAGCTTTTCGGTACCGAGGAAAATAAAGACATCATGATTGAATTTATTTCGTTAGTAACTGACTTAAGTCAGGATGATTTTGATGATGTCCGTATCGGCAATAATGAGCAGCTTCCGCGTTTTTATAACGATAAAACCGGACGGCTCGACATAAAAATCCGCTTAAACGATGGGAGAAAAATCGATGTAGAGATGCAGAATACGTACTTTGATTACTATCCCAAACGGAGTATCTTTTACTGCTCAAAAATGATCCATGAGCATTTTTTCAGCGGTTTACAGTACGCAGATTTAAAAAAATGTATTGCAATCAATGTGCTGAATAGTCCTTTTAAATTAAGTCCTAAAGTACATTCGGTGTATCAGATACGAGAAAGTGAAGAACAAACGCTCTTGGATGAGTTATTGGAGATTCATTTTTTAGATTTAACAAAGCTGCCGAAAGAGAATTTGACAAGCGTAGAGAAATGGCTTATGTTTATCAAAACAGACAGCAAGGAGGAGAGGCGGATGTTAGCACAAGAAAATCCTGTAATGACAAAGGCGAATAACGTGATGGATATCTTTTATCTGGATGAGCAGGAGCGGAGACGGTATGAAGCAGCATGGGAATATGAAAGCGACCGGCTGTCGATGATAAACGAGTCTGAACGGAAAGGTCTTGAACGAGGTAAATCACTTGGTCTTGCTGAAGGCTCGCGCCAAAAAGCCTTACAGGATGCAGGTAATTTCAAACGGCTTGGGGTTTCTATCGATATTATCACACAGGCGACCGGCCTCACCAAAGAAGAAGTAGAAGGCTTGTAAGGGTGTAACGGGATAATGTCACGGAAATCAATTTTTGAAAATAATACTGCGATCCAATGATTTCCGTATTGTTTTTAGAAGAAATGATACGTTGAGGATTTTCAGTAGCGGCACATACGGTAAAATACGGCTTTCCGTAAGCCTTTTGAAATAGACGATGCAGATGCTAGGAGCGTACAAAAAACACCCGCAGGCACGGTAAAAAATGTACGTCCTGTACATTTTTTACCTACGTGTTTGCTGCGCAAACACGCTGCTGCGTAGAACCACCGCCGTCCATGGCGGTTCTGCTACGTTGAGCACTTTCAAAAGCGGCACGGATGCCGCTGGGTTATATCAGAAGCGATATTTCGGCTGCTGCCGAAATTCGCCATTAAAAGTGTATACGGATGTACACTTTTAATGATGCGACGTAGTAGATGCCCCTGCCGTAAGCCTTTTGAAATAGACGGCGTAGATACGAGGCGCAAGCACAAATTAACCGCAGGCGTATCTTTGATACGTTGAGGATTAATTTGTGTGCAGCAACGAAGTAGATATGCCGTCTATTTCAAAAGGACGAGGGACTGTATTTCTCATGATACACCCGTTCATATAAAAACCGTTTATCTTCTTCAAAAAGATTTTCAAACACAAAACCGAGGACAGCGCAGTTGCTCTTGGGTAGAAAATGAGAAAATAAGCTGCGGCCGGTGCTATGAATGACACGATGGGGAAAATGCAGAACGAACCGAAGCGATTGCCGTTTTCCGATCGAAACGGCATAACGATCTCTGCAGCCACAGATGAGTATTTTACTGTCCACAAACAACATATACAGTCCGCCGGATGTGTAGGGGTTAAACATCATAAATGTTTGTTGTTCAAACTCATGTAGGCGGTACAAAAAAAGCGGAAAAAGATTTTGCGTTACCGGTTTTTCCGCCGTAAATTGTGCGGCAGTTTGATACGCTGAAGGCAAAAAGTCGGTAAAGGGAGGCAGATGCAGATCTGTGTGGATAATCGAATCGAGCGGGAAATACTCGTGTTCCTGTGCAGTGATTGGAGGATTCTCCGGTATATGAATTTCCGCAAAAACATTGTTCTTTTGCTGTTCATCGGGATCGTATTTATATGCGCTATCGGGTAAAGTAAAAAAACAGCTACCGTCATCGGCATAAATAGCCGTATAAAAGACAATACTTCGTTTTTTATGATCAAAAAAAACGGCTATTTTTTTTCCGATAAATTCGGGAAGCGATTGAAAATAAAGCCTACTGTTCTTGATCGTATAGGCGCCGGACGGCAACATATAAAAAAGTGCCCCCGATTGCAAAAGAAGCGGAGGCAATTCCTGCAAAAATGTTTCAAAAACATAGCTATATTCAATCCGTGAGAGCGGAATCTGCATATTCTGCCCCCTTAAAATCGATATAAGAGATTTTCCATACAGTTTCTTCTTTTACTGCGCCGAGTTCCATCATAATAAAAAGCGGCTGTTCATCGTCGGCAAAAAGGTTCGGAACATCAGCGATATTCTCCGGCTGATCTTTGACGTCTTCCTCGATAGCTTTAGTACCTTCGGTATTTTCAATACTTTTGGTACTTTCGATAGGAAGAGCTGCCGGTTCCGTCTCCCCATTCTGCACAACCGTATCTTGCTGTATAGCTGTATCTTGAGTTGTGTCCGAGACTTCCGGCGCGGTCTGTTTTACAGTAAGTCGCATCAGTATCGTTGCACTACCATCCTGCTTAAATGACGGGCGTCCGTAAAAAGCATAGGAAAAATCGGGAAAATGTTCAAACATAAAACGCCCGAGATGCGGTAAAAAAGGTTTCTGTGTACTGAATAAAGCGCTGTCAATCGATTTTGCGACCATTGCAGCAGCGACCGTATCGCAAAAACCGAGCAACTCTTCGGGGATATTCTGATAATCCAATATACCAAGCTGCGGTAATGAGGGTAAAATAGCGCCGTCATCGATGGTATCCGCATACGGAATAGGACGATTGCTTTCAATGGTATACGGTTCGGGAAGGGACGGAATGGCCAAATCGTTCAGTTCTTCCCATTGAATAGAATCAAAATACGTTTTATTTTGATCCCTGAGGGACTCCGAGCAGAGCGGCAACAGAACTAATATAAAAAAAGCTGCGCACCATTTTTTCCGCACTATTCTATACTCCCTACATCTTCCGCCGATAACCCATAGCACTCCCCTTCCCTGTCGGAATTATACGGCTCAATATGGATCACAATATCATAGACATTTCCAAGTGCATTGCGAATAACAAGTGAAGTCTTTTCTGCAATACCATGCGCTTCGCTTACCGGTATCGATCCGTCTACCTCAATATCCAAATCGATATCCCAAAGGTTTGCCATTTTACGTATCCGCGCTCGGTGCGGATTTTTAACTTCCGGGATGGTGGCTACAGCGCTAAAAAGTCGTTCGTAAAGCTGCTTATTGGTATTCCCGTCCATCAATTCTACATTGAGTTCGATAAAGAGCGTAATAGCCGATTTAATAATGAGGCACGAAACAAGCAATGCGACAAGCGGATCAAAATACGGCGCGTGGAATAGCAGAGAGATGATAAACCCGATGAGTACCGATGATGAAATGACGATGTCGTTTACCATATTGCGCGCGTTAGCAAGTATCATTAAACTTTGCGCTTTTTTGCCGAGGAGGTATTGGTTGAGCGCAAGTAAGAGCTTGCCGGCAATAGATACCGCTGTTACGATTATCGCAATGCGTTGCGGCATCGGAAGCAGCTCCCCCTTATAAACCTGTATCAGTTTATTGATTGAGGCGATAAAGAGCTGGATACCGGCAAACATAATGATGAATGCCAGTACCATAGAAGCGATGGTTTCGGCACGCTGCCGTCCCCACGGATAGCGAGAGTCCGACGGTTTATTGATGATAAAGCTGACAAGTACGGCCATCACGGCGATACCGACATCAGTTGCAGTATCGATACCGTCTCCTAAAACGGCAAGACTGCCGGTCATAAGCCCGACGGCGAGTTTTAGTATGCAGAGGAATAGATTACCACCGAGCGCGATAAAAGAGGCGGTACGCACAATCTTGGTACGTGTATCTTGTGTAAGCGTATTTTGATCGGTCGGTTGCATTTAGGCGTAAAACTCTTTCATTGTGTCGGCAATATATTGAATATGTTCTTTTGTAATCCAATAGTGCGTTGTCAATCGGAAATAGCCGTCGCGGTCGCACGGATTGATTAAAATATTTTTTTCATGCATATATTCGACAAAGGCTTCGGTATCCAGTTTTGTATCTTCTTTATTTTTGAAAAACACAAAGTTAATATCTCTGCGGTCATGCGCAATCTCTATTTTATCGATATCGTTTAAGAGCTTTTCCAGCATCCCCGCATGTTGATGGTCGGTATCGAGGCGGTACCGCATCTCTTTTAAGGCGATTAAGCCCGCAGCGGCAAGGATACCTGCCTGACGCAAGCCTCCGCCCATAATTTTGCGATTCCGGCGAGCTTGATCGATAAATTTGCGGCTTCCCGCTAAAATAGAGCCGACCGGTGCACATAAGCCTTTGGAAAGGCAGAACATAACCGAATCCACATGCCGCGTCAGTTCTTTCGCTTCAATGCCTAAAGAAACCGCCGCGTTAAAAAGGCGTGCGCCGTCAAGATGAATGGGAATATGATGACGATTTGCGCATCGCCTCACCTGTTCCATCTGCTCTACCGAAAACACCTTTCCGTTTGAATGAGCATTTTCCAAGCAGATAAGGCTTGTCGTAGGTTCATGAATATCATCGCCGATGCGTACCCGCGGTTCGATTGCTTCCGGCAAAAGGATAGAACCCTGCGCATCGATAGTCCGCAGCTGAACGCCCGCGATAATGCTTGCAGCGCCGCTTTCGTGCTGCACGATATGGCATTGGTCGTCTAAAATAACCTCACTGCCGCGCGGACAATGCGTGAAAAGCGCCAACTGATTTCCGAATACGCCGGAAGGCACAAAAAGCGCCGCTTCTTTTGCGGTAATACTCGCCGCATATTGTTCCAGCTCCTTAACGGTAGGATCATCTTCATACACGTCATCACCGACCGGAGCTTTCGCCATAGCTTCCCGCATCGCATCCGTCGGCCACGTAACGGTATCGCTACGCAAATCAATGTAGTTCATATATTCAAGTGTATCTCATAACCCCTTCCGATGCAATACAGACGCTTTCAATATTCAAAGATATTTTGTTAAAAGTAAACCTGTTCGGAAACTTCCGTTTCGGAACAGGTTACCTTGAAATGCGATGTTCTAAATCGTGCTATTTGTACGATTTAGAACTCGTCGACCTATTCGAAAACGCAGTTATCGAATAGGTCGAGTATTCCCGCTTGAAAGACAGACGCTGAAGCATATATTATAGGTTGCAGGGAACAATTAAAAACGGAAGTTTTTAATTGTTCCCTGCAAGAAATCTCTAAACAATCGGATAGGATGATGACGGAAGAAAAACCGGAAGCGTCGGCGGCATTTTCGCGGACTCGAGCAGATCATGCAATAGAAATACTGGAAGATTATACGGAGGCTATCGCCAAAATCAGTAAAGAAAACGGGAAATGCCGCGTTATGGATCTTGCACGATATTTCGGCGTAAGTCATGTGTCGGTCATTCAGGTGCTGCAACGGCTAAAAGTCAATCATTTGATTGAAAGTGGTACCCATAAGCCGATATGCCTTACCGAAGAAGGCCGTGCATTGGCGCGTGAATGTGCTATCCGGCATGGAATCGTACTTCAATTTTTACTGAAACTCGGCGTAAGCGAAAAAACCGCGCTACTCGATTCCGAAGGATTGGAACACCACATCAGTTCCGAAACATTGGAATGTATGAAGCAGTTTATAGAAAACCCCTAAACACTGGACTGCTATTATTACCATTCAAATTATGGTAATAGTCTTGACAAAATACTGTAGTATGCACTACATTTGTGGTGAAAATATGTAGTTTTTACTACATATTTTCCAAGTATTTTATGTAGTTTATACTACTAAAAACAGATTTTTTTGTTCTTAAATGTTTTTTTCCAAAGGAGCTTGTATGAAAAATCATACACAACGGACAACAATTATACTCATGATACTAACGTTTATTATCGGCGCAGCCGGTATTATCGGCTGTACAAAAAAAGATGCGGCTGCAAGTAAAGCAGATGCTGCGCGTCCGAAACGGGTAGTAACAACCTTCACTATTTTGCAGGATATGGCACAGAATATTGCAGGCGATAAGCTTCTCGTTGAATCGATTACCAAGCCGGGGGCGGAAATTCACGAGTATGAGCCGACTCCGCTTGATATTGTGAAGGCTCAATCTGCTGATTTGGTACTGCGCAACGGTTTGGGGCTTGAACGCTGGTTTGAAAAATTCATGGGCAATGTAAAAGATGTACCGAGCGTTACGCTCAGCGATGGAATTGAGCCGATGGGTATTGGGGAAGGACCGTACAACGGGATGCCGAACCCGCATTCGTGGATGTCGCCGAAAAATGCGCTCATCTATGTGGAAAATATCCGGAAAGCCTTTGTGAGTTTAGACCCTGCGAATGCGGAAACCTATAATGCGAATGCAGCTGCGTACAGTGAAAGCATCAAAAAGATAGATACCTTCCTCACTGAAAAGCTGTCTGAAATCCCCGAATCGCAGCGGTGGCTCGTAACCTGTGAAGGGGCTTTTTCGTACCTTATCCGCGACTGCAATATGAAAGAATTGTACCTGTGGCCGGTTAACGCCGACGAGGAAGGCAGTCCTCAGCAAATTCAAAAGGTGGTAGATACCATCCGGCTGCATCATATTCCCGTTGCCTTTTCCGAAAGTACCATCAGCAATAAGCCGCAGCTGCAAGTCTGTAAGGAGACAGGTGCCTATTACGGCGGGGTTTTATATGTCGACTCTTTGACGTATGAAGACGGAGATGCCCCGACTTATCTGAAAATGCTGGAATACAATGCCAATGCAATCGTGAAGGGATTTCAGGATAGTCTTGCACGGTAAGCCGCAGAGTGAGCATTACCCCTCCGCACGAATAATAAGGAAAAAATTATGGACGGTAAGCAGGAATATCCCGTTGAACTTACAGTAAAGGATGTCAGTGTTGCCTATAACAACGGACATGTCGCCCTATATGATGCGTCGTTTTCTCTGCAAAAGGGGACGATTACGGCATTAGTCGGGGTAAACGGCAGCGGAAAGTCCACGCTTTTTAAGACGATCATGGGCTTTATTAAGCCGATGAGCGGACAGGTAACTATCTGCGGAAAACCGATTCATACGGCACAAAAGGAACACCTGCTTGCGTATGTACCGCAGTCTGAAGATGTGGACTGGTCGTTTCCGGTTAGTGTGTGGGATGTGGTAATGATGGGGCGGTACGGCTATATGAATTTTCTCCGTATTCCGAGCGAAGAGGATAAAGAAATGGCCGAACGCAGCTTAGAGCGGGTACAGATGCTCGATTTTAAAGACCGTCAGATCGGCGAACTTTCAGGCGGACAAAAAAAACGAGTGTTCCTTGCGCGGGCGCTTGCGCAGCAGGGAAAAATCATATTGCTCGATGAGCCGTTTACCGGAGTCGATGTTAAAACGGAAACAGCGATTATCGAGCTGCTGCGTGAGCTGAAAGACGAAGGGCATCTAATCTTTGTTTCCACACACGATTTAGGTTCCATCCCGGAGTTTTGCGACCATGTTGTAATCATCAATCGGACGGTGATTGCCTCCGGCGCGACGGAAACCACCTTCACCGCCGAAAACCTGATCAAAGCCTTTGGAGGCGCTCTGCGGAGTATTAAGATTGATCATACCGATAATCCGGAAGACACTGCTCACGAAATAAGAGTATTTACCGATGACGAGGGGGCTTTGATTACCAAGCAGGAGGGAAAACCGTACCTCAAGGGCATAAGAAATGTTGTTGAGTAGTGGCGGTTTTGAAAAAGCAACCGCGCCCGACATATTTAAAGCGGTTGCGTTCCTTTCTGTGGAAAATTTTATTAAAAATTTTCCACAGTTTATTTTGAAGAGAAAGGCAAACACATTAGATAAATATATAAAAATCGCAGAATAATGGAGGTTGTGAGACCATTTGAACTGCAAAGCAGTTCAACTCTGGTCGAACAGCCCCATTATTCTGCGGGGTGTTAAAAAAATAGTCTGATGCGTTTGCCTTGATGGAGTGATATGTTATTGATTCCTTTTCAGTATGAATACATGGTGAAAGCGATTTTGGTGAGCGGAGGTGTCGGCGGGGTGTGCGCCTTGCTGTCGTGCTTTGTTGTGCTAAAAGGCTGGTCGCTTTTGGGAGATGCACTCTCCCATGCGGTGGTGCCCGGAGTTGCGGTTGCTTACATTATCGGTATTCCGTTTTCAGTCGGCGCGTTTATCAGCGGAATGCTTGCCGCGCTTATCATGGGCTTTGTTAAAAACAAGACACGGATTCGCGAAGATGCAGTTATCGGTATTGTCTATACCACGTTTTTTGCGCTCGGTGTGCTGCTGATCTCACTGTACCCAAGTAACATCAGCCTTACGACAATCATTATGGGAAATATTCTCGGTATTGCCGACAGAGATATTGTGCAAACGCTGATTATTGCAGGCGGAAGTCTTATCATCATCTTGCTGAAATGGAAAGATTTGCGGCTTTTCTCTTTTGATCCGTCGCACGCCCGCTCGATAGGACTGAACACCAATGCGCTCTACCTGTTGCTGCTCACTCTGCTTGCCGTTACGGCGATTGCGGCGCTGCAAACGGTAGGTAGTGTGCTGGTTGTAGCAATGCTGGTAACGCCGGGAGCTGCCGCATATCTGCTCACGGATAGATTTCCCATGATGATGGGGCTTGCGGCAATAATCGGGACACTCACCGCTTCAGCAGGAGCCTATATCAGCTATTATCTGAACGGCTCGGCAGGCGGGTGTATCGTTGCATTGCAGTTTTTCCTATTTTTAGCGATTCTGTTCTTTGCGCCGCATCACGGAATCCTCGCTGCACGGCGGACGGCAGCACGTTCGATAAAAGCCTTTTTTGCACAAAACTGAGGAGAGGTCTATGTGGTTAATGTCGGTTTTAGAGCCGTTTACGTATGGATTTATGATAAAAGCGCTCGTAATAGCGGCGTTGGTTGGGGGTGTTTGCGCTCTGATTTCGTGTTATCTGATCTTAAAGGGCTGGTCGCTGATGGGGGATGCGATTTCTCATGCGGTGTTGCCGGGAATTGTGGGGGCGTATCTTTTGCATATTCCGCTTGGGGTTGGGGCGTTTGCGGCAGGGCTATTGAATGCGGCTGCGACGGGGTGGATAAAAGACCGGAGCCGTATCCATGAAGATTCGGTAATGGGGGTGGTGTTTACAGGGCTGATGGCGATCGGGCTGATTTTGGTCACAAAGGTGAGTTCGAATATTCATTTTATGCATATTTTGTTCGGGAGTCTTTTGGGAATTGAAAGGGGCGATATGATACAGGCGGTTGTATGTTCGGTGGTGACGCTGGTTGTACTGATTGCCAAACGGAAGGATATTCTGCTGTACTTGTTTGATAAAAACCATGCGCAGGCGGTGGGTTTGAACGTGCAGGCTATTCATTACCTGTTTCTTTCGCTGACGGCGCTGACCATTGTTGCGTCGCTGCAGGCGGCAGGGATTTTGCTGACGGTTGCAATGCTGATTATTCCCGGTTGTATCGCCTACCTTTTGACGGACAGACTGAACCGGATGCTCCTTATTTCCGCCTGCTCCGCGGTGATGAGTTCCTTGATTGGTACTTACGTGAGTTATTACCTGAACGGAGCGACCGGCGCCTGTATCATTTTAACGGAGTCGTTCTTTTTTGCCTGCGCGATGGTATTTGCGCCTAAATACGGTATGCTTGCACACCGCCGAGCAGCGCGGAAAGCACGTTTAGCGCTCGCTTAGGACTCGCTTAGTGCGTCAAACAACGTAAAGGGAGATCGATATCGCTCCATTCTTCTTCGGTCATTACGGTTATCCCATTTTTCATAAGTAAATCTGCCGTTTTCCCATTTCCTGCAGTGAGTATTCCGGAAAAAGTCCCGTCATAAACCAAACCTTTTCCGCATGAAGGGGAACGGGCTTTAAGCAGTGCATCCGTACAACCATACTGCTGTGCTATTTCTAAAACTACAGCAGCACCTTTTTCAAATGCTTCGGTTACGTCATCGCCGTCAGTGTTAATGACTTTTCCTGCTTTTATTTCTGCTGCCGAACGCGGTGTCGGTAAGCCTCCAAGCTGCTCCGGACAGACCGGTATTGCTTTTCCTTCTCTTACAAGCTGCTGCACATCAGGATTTATTGCTTTCTTTCCGTCATACCTACAGGGGAATCCTGCAAGGCAGGCGCTTACAATGAACATAAGCGGAACGCTCCTCTTCACAGGTGTATCTCCGGCATTTTCGACGCTTCCGATAATACCGGCAACGCTGTTGTTTTAGCTACCTTTCCTGCGGTTCCGTAGAGACGGCAGGGAGTACGGTGATAGTTGTTTCAGAAATTGACTGTCTAACAGCTTGAATGCTTATCGTAAGCGCGTTTCCGTCAGCATCGATGACGGCGGTCGTATCGGGAGTAAAGTCGCCTGCGATAATTTTGACGGCAAGAGCATCTTCTATTTCGGTTTGCAGCAGCCTGCGCATCGGGCGCGCTCCGAGCAAGGGATCATAGCCATGCTTTATACAATAAGCGCGAGCCTCGTCGGTGATTTGCAGCTGCAGCTTCTTTGCTTCAAGGCGACCGGTTAATTTGGAAAGCTCCAACTCGAAAATAGATTCTATTTCTTTTTCGGAAAGCGGGGTAAAGACAATTAATGAATCGAGCCGATTCAGAAACTCAGGGCTAAAGATTTTTTTTGCCTCCAGCTCCGCCGACTTTTTCATGCTTTGATAGTCGATAGTGCGGTTTTCTACCTGTGCAAAACCGAGCGGTTCTTCCATCAAATCCCTGGTACCGACATTACCGGTGAGGATGATCACCGTATTCCGAAAGCTCACCGTATGGCCGAGGCTGTCCCGCAGTTCACCTTCTTCCAGCACCTGCAGCAACAGGTTAAAGACATCGGGGTGTGCTTTTTCGATTTCATCGAATAGGATAACGGAATACGGATTTCGCCTGATTTTTTCCGTCAGCATTCCGCCGTTTTCAAACCCGATATACCCGGGAGGCGCTCCAACCAACCGTGCAACGGCATGTTTTTCCATGTAATCGCTCATATCGACCCTGATAAGGGATTCCGCAGAGCCGAAGAGGAACTCGGCAAGCGCCTTTGCCAACAGCGTCTTCCCTACCCCTGTCGGTCCTAAAAAGAGGAATGAGCCGATAGGCCGATCCGCCGATGCAATACCCGCACGAGAACGACGCAAGGCATTTGCGATAATGCCGATAGCTTCATCCTGCCCAATAATGGTCTTATGCAGCTCTTGTTCGATATGCGCAAGGCGCTTCGCTTCATCGGAGCCAACACTTTTGAGCGGAATATCCGTCATCAAAGAAACGGTTTCGGCAATATCGGCAGGATCAACTTCAAGCATTGTTTTGTTTTCCTGATTAAGCCAATGCAGTTTAATCTTTTCCAGCTGAATCTTTAGGACATTTACTTCATCACGCACCGCAGCTGCCCGCTCATAATCCTGTACGGCAACCAAGTCTTTTTTTTCACCGACAAGCTCGGTAATCCGCTGTTCGATAGCGGTTATATTTTGAGGCAGTTCAGCCGTATCCATCGTTTTCAAAGCTCCCGCCTCATCCATCACATCGATTGCCTTATCGGGGAAAAAACGGTCGGGAATGTAGCGAGATGAAAGCTCTACAATCTTCTTAATCGTCTCGTCCGAATAATGCACGTGATGATGCTGCTCATACTTTGCTTTAAGCCCTCCGAGAATAGCGCACGTTTCTTCTTTTGTCGGCTCTTTAATCAGTACGGATTGAAAACGCCGTTCAAGAGCGGAATCTTTTTCAAAATACTTGCGGTATTCATCTAATGTCGTTGCACCGATACACTGTATCTCTCCGCGGGCAAGCGCCGGTTTTAAGATATTGGCTGCATCGAGCGCCCCTTGAGAACCGCCGGTACCGATGAGGGTATGTAGTTCGTCGATAAACAGGATGATATTTTTACTTTCGCTTACTTCTTTAATAATACGTTTGATGCGCTCCTCGAACTGCCCGCGGTACTTGGTGCCGGCGACAATAGAGGCAAGATCAAGCGCAATAACCCGCTTTCCGAACAGAGACCGAGGTACTTGCTCATTCACAATCGCCGCCGCGAGTCCTTCAACGATGGAAGTCTTGCCGACGCCGGGTTCTCCAATCAATACGGGATTATTCTTGCTGCGGCGGGATAAAATCTGCATAACGCGGCGCATCTCCCGCACTCTTCCGATAACCGGATCAAGGAGGCCTTCGCGGGTTATCTTGGTCAGATCTCTGCTGAATTCCGATAATACGCTGTGTTTCTTTTTTTCTTGCTGTGGTTTATCGCGCCGAGTATCCGTACCATGCAGTTGATTCAATGTCTGCTGCACATCATCCAGAAAAATTCCCTGCTGTAAAAAGAAATGCGCAAGAATACTCTCTTGTATCTGAGCAAAGGCCAGAATAAGATGCTCCGTACCGGCTGCATCCTGCTGCATGATCCGGGCTTGGGCAGCGGCGGTATCGACAAGCTGTTTAACCCTACTTGATGAAGGAATGTCTCCTTTTATCGGTTCCCCTTCTCGTATCGGCGTACTTTGTTCCAGCCGTAGCTGCAGTGTCAAAAAATTGACATGGAGATTCTCCAACAACCGATATCCGCGCCCCAGCTTTTTTGTGATGAGCGCAAGCAATATATGTTCAGGCTCTACCGTGTCGGCATTCACCCGCCGAGCCTCTTGCTGGCTAAAGATCGTTAACAATTCATAAAGATTTTGTGAAAGAGTATGCATCATGTACCTCTCGTTTCTACAGTCCGTTTTTTGCGGAGCTTTGTATCCGCAGTTCAGCTCGTTTTAAGATCTCCTGTACTAAAATCGCACGGATACGCTCAATACGGATCTCATCAAGCTGGAAAGGTTCTTCAAGATGAAACGTACCGTTTAGCATCAAAAAGGCAATATGGGCGGTTTGGGTTTGATACAGAAGCGCAAGGCAGGCTTCGGGGCTTAAACCTTCGATAAAGCCGAGATTGATGCCGAGTTTTATCTTGAACACAAGGTCTATCGTATCTTTTACATCGAGCAAGTATGCATTTTTAGCAATACTGAACGCTTTAATGACATCATCTTGAATACGCCACAGCTGCGTCCTTACCAATGAATCCCGCAATTCCCGCTCCTCATTGATAAGCGTTCTAATGGCGGTCATTATCATACCAATTTGTACCTCATCGGTATAGCCCGCGGAGCTTTTCGTAGAAATGAGGTATAGATAACCGAGCATCCGCTTTGTATTTTGCGCATAATATGCGTGCACTTCAAAATTCTGCTTTGTAAGCGCCTCTATCTTTTCCTGTATCTTGTTTGTTAACGAATGACCTGGCAGCGAACACAATACTGAATACTTTATACCGCTCCCAATATTCATCACATCAGAAGAAAGATAGCCGAAATCCTGGACTGCGCTGAATTCCAGCGTTTCAGCCAAGGTATCGATGATGTTTTTTCCCAGCGTAAAGCATTTTTGAAGTTCAAAGCCTGCATAGAACGCCGAAAGCCTGATGTGGTCTTTGATATTCACGGTTGCCGAAAGGATACCGTCATCACGAACAATGACCCCCGTACCGAAATTCCGCTCCAGATTTGCTGGGATAATATTCCGCTCTTCAAAAATCTTTTTTGCTATTGCATCCAACGTATCGAGCCTAATGGGATGAAAGCCGTCAACAGGAGGCAGCGTTTGGAATGCGGAAACTACAGTTCGATATACTGTTTCAGCATCTTCTTTACCGAGTGTCGGAGGAAAGCGGTAGTTCTTTAAGTTCCGTACAATACGTACCCGCGAAGAAAGCACCGTATCGTTGTCGTGTCCCGAATAGGTATACCATGCGTTTGAAGCAGCAAACATCCTAGGACGAAACCTCCTGCTCTTTTATCTTATCGCGGAGGTATGCAGCCAGCTCATATTCTTCATTCTCTACCGCTTTTTGCAGTTCATCTTCAAGATGTTGCAACGAGACTGCCACGTCCGAAAATGTCTCCGGTTGCAACGGCAAATTTCCAGCGTAAAAGATCTCTCCGGAACCTTCCTGCATAAACTTTAATACGGTATCGCGAAAATAAAAAAAACAACGAGGGCAGCCGATCACTTTTTTTTCTTTGACACGGCTGAGCGGCATCCCGCAATCGGGACACGCAAGAGGGTGGGCACTCTCATTTACCTTTTCTCGAGCGTCCAATTTAGGTACAAGGCCGTCAAAAATTGCTTTGAGCGAAAGAGACATTTCCTTATCATCGGAATAAATATGGTGTTTTTTAGCACATGCTCTGCAAAGATACAACTCTTTTGTCTTTCCGCCTACAATCTGCCGCACAAGCATAGAGGCATTATGTTTTCCGCATATTTGACATATCATGCTGCCTTCCTCATTCCCTTCTAATATTTTTCCAAGGTTTGTAATTTCCTTAGAAGCATACAGACAATGATTGATAAAATCAAGGACTAAGCTAAGGGTTGTTCTTTTATGTCGCGGGAGGCAGTATGCCGTTGACGTTTGCGGACAAAGGTTGCATGAGACATCCCGAGACTTTCTGCCGCAAGCCGTACATTGCCGTAGGTCTTATACGCAAAGTCGATGTACTCTGCTTCTATATCCGCGAGCGCAGCCTTTAGATCGTGGATACTGTCAGGCTGCTTTACCGGTATGTACAAGGGCTCCGTCTGCGGCTTACACGGGGTAATAAACGTATTCATGGCCGTAATTTCATCGCTGTCGGTAACGATAACAGCCCGTTCCACAATATTCCGCAGCTCGCGGATATTACCGGGCCATTCGTAACCAACCATCAGCCGGAGCGCTGCATCGGAAAAGTATTTATGGAATGCATATTTCCGGTTAAGCTGTTCGAGAAAAAGCTGCGCCAGCGGGATGATGTCGTTACGGCGTTCGCGGAGCGGCGGAATGTGCAGCGGGAACACCATCATTCGGTAATACAGGTCTTTTCGGAATTTCTTTTTCTTAACCATTTCTTCCAAATTACGGTTCGTTGCCGCAATGACGCGTATATCTACCGGAATGGGCTTTGTTCCACCGATACGCTTTACCTCATGCTCTTGCAGCACCCGCAGTAGCTTTACCTGCATATTCAGCGGCAGCTCGCCGATTTCATCGAGGAAAATCGTCCCTTGGTCGGCTACCTCGAAAAGTCCTGCTTTGCCGTTCTTATCAGCGCCGGTAAAAGCACCTCGTTCATAGCCGAATAGCTCGCTTTCTATCAGATTTGCGGGAATGGCACCACAATTCACGCTGATAAATGATTTTTTACTGCGGCGGCTTTGGCTGTGAACATATTGTGCAAACACTTCTTTACCGACACCTGTTTCACCGCTAATCATCACCGTTGTATCGAGCGGGGCAACCTTATCGGCCATACGGATAATCGAAAGTGTTACTTTATCGGCGGCAATAAAATCGGTTTTATCAAGGAACTGAGTTCTGATATGTTCCAACTCTTTATGAAGACGCAACCGCTCCTCGTTTCTGGATTCAATTTCTTCTCTCAGATGATGGATCTCGGTCATATCACGGACATTAGTGATGACCATTTCGATCTTATCGTCGGGGCCGAACACCGGCGTACTGGTAATCAACGCCTGCCGCCCCGTGCTAAATTTTTGCTGCAGTGTTACCGGCTTGCCGGTTCGGATAGCGATTAAGGACCCCGACTGAGAGATTGTACCGCTCTCTTCAAGCTGTTTCATGTTACAACCCATCACATCGTCGCGACAAATACCGGTAATCATCTCGTACGCTTTATTTGCCCGCAGCGTATTAGCCTGTCCATCGGTGATATAAATACCGTCAAACATATTTTCAATGATGGAATCGAGCTGCTTTTCCGCATCCAGCCGGATCGGACAAGAATCTTTTCTTAAACATTCATACTCAGACATAGCACCACCCTCCCACTATCTTTTATGATTTGAGCGGAGTTATTCTAATATGTCGGATAAGTTCTCCTTCCATATCATATACTTGAAACATATATTCACCGATTTGAGCTTCACATCCAACCGTCGGCGTTTTTCCTATTGCCTGTAAATAATTGAATAGATACCCCGCAACGGTGTGCCCGTAAGATTCATCGAAGTCTGCATCGAGCCTCTTATTAACCTCTTTCATACTGATACCGCCGTTTACGATATAGTCCCCACCGGTTTCATGATTATGTACTTCAGGATCATTGAAATACTTACGGACGGCAAAAAGGATTGCGATAGCGATAACACCTAACAGAGAGCTCTGCATACTGCTGTGATCCATAATGAGTGCACGAGCAATCGTATACAAAAGTACCTCGATAGCGCTGCCCGGCGTATGCTTTGTGAGCATCTTTACAAACTCGATACCGATAACCAGCTCGAATACCGTTGAAAGAAATTCCGCAAATGAGGGAATCTCCGTACCTGCAAACGTACTGATGATAAAGCCTTTCAGCTGTACAAGAACGCGAATACAGAGAAGCAAAATTCCGATAATGACTACAAGGGCAAGCAAAATTTCCGTATAGCTTGCCAGCAAACCTAAATATCGCCTAAGGTTTTGTTTGTTCAGTTTCGCTTTTAATTTATTCATTATCGAATATTATACACTGAAATGCTCAAAAGAAAAGAGTTAATTGACAATAAGTGGGCAAATTAATGGATAATGGGTAATCGCCGACTTAATTACACATACCAAATCAAATTACACGCGTTGACAGGCCGGACTAATTGCGTTACCATTTAAGCAAATGTAATAAATAACTTACATTGGGAGCATTGTATATGGAAAAGTTAAGCGCATTAAAAGAAAAGACAAAAGCAAAAGTTATCGAAATACTCGGAGACACGCATTTTCAAAGCAGAATAATATCCATCGGTATAACAGTCGGAAGCGAAATCGAAGTAATTCAGAATTATAAAAAACAGCCGGTGCTTATGTATTGCAGAAACACCGCGATTGCAGTCAATAAAAAAGAGGCTGATAAGATTATGATGGAGATATTATAGCTATGAAAAGAATAACCATTGCGCTGCTTGGTCAACCGAATTCGGGAAAATCAACATTATTTAACGGACTTACAGGTGCAAATCAACATGTCGGCAACTGGCCGGGAAAAACCGTAGAGAAAAAGGAAGGGGTCTTTTCGCATAAGGGTACCGACTATACAATCGTCGATTTACCCGGCTCTTACGGCTTGTCGGCACACTCCGAAGAAGAAGTCATTACACGAGAATATATAGCAAATGGGAAGGCCGACCTTGTTGCGATTATGGCGGATGCATCGCAGTTAAACCGGAGTCTTTTTATGCTATCCGATTATGCCGGTATACAAGTTCCCGTTGTCCTTATTATGAATATGATGGATATTGCGCATCAGCAAGGTAAGATGGTGGATATTGACGAGTTGCAGAAAGCGCTGAATATACCGGTTATCCCGATTATCGCGGCAGACAAAAAAGAATACGCTTCCCTGTATGACTTTTTAGAACACCGGAACGGAGCGCTTTTAAAAGATGAAGTGCTGAAAACATTATACGAAGATACGATCGGCGAAAAATATCGTGCATTGGAAACGTATATTCCGAAAGACGGCATCGGCGTTTTTTCACAAACGTGGATTATAAGTAAACTTGTTGAAAAAGATCAAAAAGCGATTGAATTGGTACAAACAGCGGTCGATGCGACGCAATTTAAAAATATCGAAAGCATATTACAGGACATAAAAGACGGCAATTTATATACCGGACAATGTAAATTTAATTGGGTAGATTCGCTCATTAAAAAATACGTTACGGAAAATCGGCATACTTTTACCAGAAGCACATTCGATAGGCTCGCGACAAGTAAAACATGGGGTAAACCGATTGCTGTCGGCATTATCATTGCGGGATTAATTGTTTCGATGCTAATCGGTTTTCCGTTAATGGGAATATTTTGGGTTGCTATTCCGCCGCTTTCCGGTTTACTGGCGAAAGGGCTTATGCTCCTTGGCGCTGCAAATTGGATAATCTCGCTTGTGTGCGGCGCAGTTATGACTGCCGTTACGTTTGCGTTTATGATGGTCAGCTATGTATTCGGCGTCAGTTTAGTGTTCGGATTTATGGAAGATGTCGGCTATATGGCACGGGTTTCCTATGTGTTTGATAACACGATGTCTAAATTGGGATTGCAGGGAAAAGCGATTATGCCTTTCTTGGTGAGCTTCGGCTGCAATATCGGAGGCGTTACCGGATCGAGGATTATCGACTCATGGGGGCAGCGGGTTATGACGATAGCGCTTTCGTGGGTGGTGCCGTGCGGGGCGACATGGGGCGTTGTGGGTGTCGTCAGCGGAGCCTTCTTCGGTAAGCAAGCGGTTTTTGTTGTTTTGAGCTT
Source organism: Treponema sp. OMZ 803 (assembly GCF_024181165.1). Lineage (NCBI taxonomy): Bacteria > Pseudomonadati > Spirochaetota > Spirochaetia > Treponematales > Treponemataceae > Treponema > Treponema sp. OMZ 803. Next base: position 1,477,950 of record NZ_CP051195.1, read on the forward strand.
ATTTGCCGTTGCATTTTTACACCTCTTAGTTACATACCGGATTTTCAGAAAATCGCTTTATAAAGGTGATGAAAATCTTGGCATGATTATGGAGCTGCCCCCTTATCATAAACCGCATTGGAAAAATCTCTTTGCTTCCGTTTTGAATAAAATGGGCAATGTGTTTAAAAGAGCGTTGAGTGTTATCGTACTTATTTCCGTGGTATTTTGGGCGCTTGCGTACACGCCGGACGGAAACATAACAAACAGCATCATTTATAAAATCGGTATGTTTATAGAACCCGTCACAAAAATCTTCGGATTACCGTGGCAGCTTTTTATGGCATTTGTTGCCTCGGCGATGGGGAAAGAATCCGCGCTGGGAGTGCTGGCATCCCTGTTTACGTCATCCGGTATCTGGAATGCCGTTGCAACGCGGGGTACCGTTGATACGGCGGTTTTGAGCAACACGATGCTCGCGGCTATTTCAAAACCCGAAGCACTTGCATTCCTCTTTGCGTTTTTCTTTAATATGCCGTGCTTGATGGCGCTTGCCGCTACCGCACAGGAAACGCACTCTAAAAAATGGACGATAACCATTGCGGTGTATTATATTTTTTCCGCACTTGTAATTGCCGCTATCGCGTATCACATCGGGATGCTTATCTTTTAGAAAATAGCCCTGTTCCGAAACGGAAGTTTTCGAACGGGTTTAGCGGTCGTAACATGCTCATACGCTTATTGGAATTGTTAAAATCGGGAAAAACATATACGATTCAGGAACTCGCCGAGCTTGCGGATATGGATGCCGCAAGCGTCAAGGCGGAAATAGAATATCTTGAACACACCGGTTATATTAAACCCGGAGCTATTCAAAAAGAAGAAACAAAAAAACACAACGCTTGCCATCATCACTGCAAAGGATGTAATGGGTGCGGCTGATAGCACAGCCTGTTATGAACCAAGAAAATTGAAATTTTGCTCCAAAGCTCTGCAGCGGAATTTGCGCTTTTTACCGTTTTGCATTATACTTGCCGCATGAGAGAATTTATGAGTCGCGCATTGCAAAAACTGCCGCGTATGAACGATTCGCAACTGCGCTCTTTTATTCAATTGATTGCCGATGACTACGCACTGTTTGATGCGATGATGGATTCGCTTACAAGCGGCGTCATCATTCTGGATTCCGATCATACCATTATAAAAACTAACCGTGCAGCTTTGCGTATTCTCGGTATCCCGCTTTCTGAAAGCCCCGAACGGCCGCTGTGGGCGTCTATTCCCGACACCAAGCTGGCGGATTTTATCCATACGGTGATAAAAAATGAAGAGACATGTACCGCAGAGGAATTTGTCATTGTTGCCGATGAGGGAAATCACTACATTGAGCTTTCGGTACTGCCGCTTGTAAAAGAAAAAAGGGTGCGCGGTACGATTATCACCGTTGAAGATATTACGCAGCGAAAGCGAGAAGAAATCAACAACCGACGGCTTGAAAACCTCGCAAGCCTTACCAATCTTGCAGCCGCGGTTGCGCACGAAATAAAAAATCCGCTTGCGGCCATCAGTATCCACGTCCAACTGCTGCGGAAGAACTTTAAAGCATGCAATTTGGAAATTAACGCAAAGGCGCAAAAGCACCTCGATGTAGTAGAAGAAGAAATTGAGCGATTAAATAAGATTGTGGTGGACTTTCTCTTTGCCGTTCGACCGCTCCAGTGTGAATTTGCACCGGTCGATGTAAACGAACTTATTAAAAATCTTTTTGCTACCTTTCAGGAAGAATTTTCCGCTGCAGGTATTTCTTTTGTTCCTCAGCTCGACGGCGAACTGCCGATTATTCAAGCGGACGAACGCTTTTTACGCCAAGCGCTGATGAATATTCTAACCAATGCAAAAGCGGCGATGATGCCTGCGGGCGGAGAACTCGGCATTACGACACGGTATGACGAAGAAAACGTATATATCGCTATTACCGATACGGGAAAAGGCATTCCGCCCGACATACTGCATAAGATTTTTGAGCCGTATTTTACAACAAAGCCGGACGGAAGCGGGCTCGGCCTTACCATGACATATAAGGTGATTAAAGAGCACGGCGGTGATATTCAGGTCCATTCGGAGATCGGCAAGGGAACCCGTTTTACGCTAATCTTGCCTATTACTCACAGTGAGAGACCGCTTCTATTGGAAGCACATACTGCATACGATAATAGTACAAAACCTCAATTTGAGAGCATAAAAGATGAAATTTAAGATTTTAGTTATCGACGACGAAAAGAATATCCGCGAAGGGCTCCAGATGGCACTCGAGGACGAAGGTTATGAGGTACTGACTGCGGAAGACGGGGCAGACGGACTGCATAAAGCGCTGTCGGAGATGGTAGACCTTGTCATCACCGATCTGCGAATGCCGGGCATCGGTGGGCAAGAAATTCTCCGCAGGGTAACTTCGGAAACGCCGGGCGTACCGGTTATCGTGTTGACCGGCCATGGTACCGTCGAAACCGCCGTCGAAGCGATGCGCATGGGCGCGTATGATTTTTTAACCAAGCCGCTCGACCTTGACCGGCTTTCCCTGCTGGTAAAACGCGCTCTCCAGAACCGCGAACTGGTGCTGCAGCACCGCGAACTTGTCGAACAGATACAGTCGGACAAAACATTCGAGCACATCATCGGGAAGAGCGCGGCGATGGAGCATGTCTTTGAGATGATCAGAAAGGTTGCCCCCTCACGGGCATCCGTGCTTATCACCGGCGAAAGCGGTGTGGGAAAAGAGCTTATTGCAAGCGCAATCCACAACCTTTCCCCGCGAAAAAACAACAGCTATATCAAGGTGCACTGCGCCGCGCTTGCGGAAAGCTTACTGGAAAGCGAACTGTTCGGGCACGAAAAGGGTGCATATACCGGCGCGGTCAGCCAAAAGCGGGGACGCTTTGAACTTGCCGACGGCGGCACGATCTTTTTGGACGAAATCGGGGAAATCAATCAGAGTTTGCAGATAAAAATACTGCGCGTATTGCAGGAAAAACAGTTCGAGCGGGTGGGCGGCGAAAAGTCAATCACGGTAGATACTCGTCTTATTACGGCAACCAACCGCGATCTTGAAAAGGAAGTCGCCGCCGGTACATTCCGCAGCGATCTGTATTACCGCCTGAATGTGGTACATATCCACGTGCCGCCGCTTCGGGAACGGAAAGAGGATATCCCGCTGCTAATTGCCGCCTTTATCAAAGAATTTACGGAAGAAAACGCAAAACAGATTACCACCATCGAACCGAAAGCCCGCGCAGCGCTCTATGCCTACGATTGGCCCGGCAATATTCGGCAGCTGAGGAACTGTCTGGAAAGCGCCGTCGTGATGAGCTCGGACGATACCATCCGCCTGTCCGATTTACCCGAACCGATACGCGAAGCGGAGCAGAATTCTTCCATCCGCATCCAAATCGGCACCCCCCTCGCCGAAGCGGAACGGCACATCATCATGGAAACGCTCGCCGCCTATAATGGAAATAAGTCGAAAACCGCCGATATACTCGGCATCGGACGCAAAACCCTGCATAGAAAGCTCGATGAATTTGCGGCACATGCTACTGATGCCACCGATTCTAGTGCGGAGTAAAACGGGTCGCACGGGGGTAAACCAACAGGCAGTATTAAAAAAAAGCTTTGTTACAGATTTACGCCGACGACAAATCGGAAAACTCCCGGCCGTAAAAACGTTCGAACCGGATGCATATACTCTCCACCAATCTCCACCGATCTGTTTAATGCCACAAGGCAGTTTACATAGAGGGTGTCCAAATAGAGGTAGCCGCCGGTATGCGCTTTTGAAGCGAAATTCCCTGTCAGTATCCATGCATAGCCGGTATGAAAGGATATACGGTTTATAAACAGCGGTAAGAAAGAGCTGCCGTTTTGCACGTCATAGCTAAAAAATGTAAGATCGCATACACCGGATATTCCTCCCGATACTTTGCCTGTTCCAAGCGAAGCAAATTTTTTCCGCATTGCATCAGTATTATATGCCGCAAAAGAGGGAAAATAATTAGTTTCCGTAACAGGGTAATGAGCGGCAATATGCGAATATGTTCCGTTTAAAGGATTAAACTGTGCATTGAATCCAAGATAACCGCTCAAAGTAAAGCGAAGCGGTACTACAGGAATATAGCCGTCAAACGATGCCTGAAAAACGGCAGCATTGGCTTTTTGTTCAACGCAGTATGCATGAGCAAGAGAGCTTGATATGGAGACACCTTGAAGATCCTTTGCAAAGAAAGGAGACCGTATTATGCGGGAACTGCGGACATTTCGGTAATAAAGCTGCCCTTCATGTGCAAGTACCGTATACTTGTATGGAAACGGATAGAAGGTTTTACCGGTATCGGATAAAGGCGCTATCCATGCTGCCGTTGCCAGATAAGAGAGTTTAAACATTTCCCATGAATAGGAAAGCGGAATAACGCTGCTTGCACCGACGCCAAATCCGGTTTTACGGTAGGTAAACGTCTTTGTATCAAGTTGATCAAAGACATTCATATTTAACGAAATAGGCCTAAAGTGATAGGCGGCATCGGCTTTTATTTGTGTAAAAAAAGGCTTTAGCAGAAATAGCAATGAAGAATTAACTTCGATTGTCTCCGTAGGATCAAGCATAGCCAGTTTTATCCCGATACCGTATCCCCCGTAACGCCGTATATCGGCAGGGATATTGGCTGTTGGCCGTACCTTTGCCCGCCACAGCCATGTGAGTGGCTGATACCGGTTCGGATTGAGAAGCTCAAGGTTAGGAAGCTTGGTCGATGCCGGTATATCCGGTTGAACAGTTATAGCTGTCGGTTGGATAGTTTTTACCGTAAGCTCCGATTCTTGCATAGTATATAAACGGTGATAGGTACCATGCTGCCCTACGTAAATGATGGAATGATTGCCGACTTCATTCGATAGCTGCTGTTTCTCCGGCAGTAGAATGGGAAAGAACACGCCGCCGGAAATATCGGTTTGCTGTGTTTTTATGATGCCGCTTTTAGGATAATAAAGGCCGAGCCGATAGAGCATATTCATCTCAGCCCAAGAGAAAGCAAGGATATACTCATTACCGCTTTTTACCGATTGTAAGTAGCGGATTGCGTAGGGGGTATCTTGTGCAGGCAACGACGAAAGACTGCCTGTTTCGGTATCGATACGTAAAATAGTACGTTTTACCCCATTTGCTGCGATAAGGGCAACCTGCCCTTCTCCGATATAACAAGGACTATACAATGAGGCAAAGGATTGACCGGGACCAGCCGTATATAAAACTTTCTTAACTTCCTGTGTAGTACGATCAATCAATACTGCGGAAAATGATTGATTCTTTAGCCTTATGGAACAAAGTGTCTGATTGTCAACAAAACACGCCGCCATACTTGATGGTATCGGTTTACCGATAAATCGACGTTTTTTCATATCAAAAATACGTGAGCGCTTTTGCGAAGTTTTATTACTTGTTTCAACTGAATCCGAGACAACGAGAAGAGAGCCGTCCTCCGAAAAAGACAGTTGATTTAACGAAAAATCCGCTGTAAAAAGCTTGACGGGTGTGGAAGCTGCAATGGAACTGTCTGTATTATCGATATTTACGTGTGTAAAATATACCGCTTGACTGTCAAAATCATAATAGGCAAAACCGTCATGGGAAGCTGCAAGAGCGCTATATCCAGACTTCTTTGTCTGAGAAGCAAATGGAGCAGGTTCATTCAGTTTTTCCGGCAGCGGAATAGTATTAATAAATTGATTCCATGCAGCGCTTACCCCTTTATCATAAATGGACTTGAATTTTCCCGGTATAAAAAGTCTCCAGCTCAGTTTCCATAGCTTTGAATACGACTCCATCCCATACGTTTTTTGTAAAAAGTCGGCGAAATAACCGCCATAGATATACGGCCACAATCCGGTCGGATACATATCCCGCGAACTTGCAGCTTCTGTCCACGTCGGAGTGATGCCATCGATTTTATTCTGAATCAAATACTGTTTAATCAACGGATCATTTAAACGACCTTGTCCATGCAAACTTTCAAATGAAACAGCCGCCCCTTCTACAAAAGACATCGGTAAAATATTTAAAAGGGAAAAAGGAACGTCAAGCGTGAGAGCGTGAGTAAGTTCATGGTAAAAAACTTGTAAGAGTGTGTCGGGCAAATTACCGAGTGTCCCATCCGTAATCCCGGTATCGTAAAGGACAATGCGGCGATGCGGTGTCCGGGTAAAATATCCATTAAGTTCTTCCGTATCGGATACAAGGTATACCGGTATACGTCCTTTGATTTTCTGTTGCAGAGCGGTACATATTTCTTCGGCATAACTGTCGGCATATTCTGTCAGCAGTGCTGCAGAAGGAGCCGATGCTTCCCTATAGATAATTTCAAAATACTTGGTTTTAACAGACTGCAGCGGTTCTGTAAAAGCCGGAGCTATGGCGACAATGAAAAAAAAGAATATTCCTAAAAGTTTTGCTTTATTATTCCTATGCTGTTTCATGATTAATCAATCCTCAAGTTCCGAATAAAACCGATCAATAAGCTGCTGTTCACACTCGGCATACTGTCCATTGATAAAGAGCGGTAAATAGGTATCTTTAAACTCAAACCAGCTTTCAGCTTCTTTTTCAGGAATAATCGGATAAAAGGACACGGTATTACTTTGCGCAGCCTGTAAATCGCCGGGAGCATCACCGATTTTTAATATACATCCGTCTTTATATCTGCCGGTCTGTTTCAATGAGGCAATCACTTGCTTTTTGCTGCCGTTTTCTTGCGTAAAAATACCGTCCACAAACTTGATTAAACCGGCTTGCTCCCATTCGGCAGTCACGGCAGCATTATTGGCAGAACTGACAACAGCTATATCGGCAACGGCATAAATAGCTTCGATGCTTTCATAAACATACGGGAAAGGGATGCGGTCTTCCAGCGGTATTGCAGCAATAGTCTTATTGACATTTATCGACCATTGCTCGGCAAGTGCAAAAATAGGATGACCGACAGTTTGATATGCCTGCCTGATGCCTTCATTCGACAACTTTCCGCCCGAATTAAGGAAATGTTCATACGCTTCCAATCCGTCAACAGGAATAAAGTGCTTATCGATATACCGGCATACCTCAAAAAAGCCTTTAAAACGATTTATTGCACGCTTTTTGCTGAAGAGATTTATCTTATTCCAATAATGTAAAATCGGTTCCGCATGATCGCGCAAATTGAATATGTTTACCAGCTCCGGCCCGAAAGCACGGTAGTGCTTGAGGTTCATCGTATCCATAGCACAGCCATCGCTGTCGATACAGACTAAAAAATCCTTCTCCCGTTGGAAATCCATCGCGGCCTCTCTTTAAGGAGCTTTTTTTAAGAATGCATCCTTAAAGCCTAATTTTTGGAAGTTTTCCAATATTGCACCCCGTTCATCTTTTTTCAGCGGTCCGATATAGACCTTATAAAAAATTCCCTTTGTCATAGGAGATTTTTCTACTGCGATAGGATACTGTTTACCATACCGCTGTACAAAACTTTCTACATTCAGCATATCCTTAAACCAACCGATTTGTACATAAAACGCTCCCTTTGTAAGGACATTGGCAGTATAGAGCTCTTCGGCAGGCTGTGTAACAACCGGTGACGCAGGCAAAGCCGGTTGTTCGGGTTCTTTGGGCGCAGGGATATATTCTTTCATCGGTACCCGGGGCTCCGATGGTACGAGCATAACATGATTTTCTGTAATCAAGTCATCTTCCGTAGTGTCATCCTTAGGCTCTTTCCCTGCAAGAGCTTCCTTAGCGATAACAACTTCCGGTTCGTCTTGCAACTCTTCCGATTCTTCTACCGGTTCTTCCTTAGGTTCAACGGCAGGAAGCTCTGGCTCGACTGTAGGCTTTTCCATATCTTTTTCAGACTCAGCTTCATCGACTGTTACCGGTTCCGGTTCAATCGGAGTTGACACTTCCGGCACCGGTGAAAGTAATGCATCTAAACCCGAAGCAGTCTCCGGAACGGCTATTTCCGCGACTTGCACTACCGGTTTTGTATACTCGGCGGAAGACTCGCTCTCTTCTTCTATCGGCGCTTCTTGAATAGGGGGGGCATCCAATACCGGTTTTTCAGCCTCTGCGGAATATTCGGATGATGCAGAAAATTCTATGGGTTCGGTTACCTCAGAAACGGCAGCAGGAGCCGGTACGATTTCCGGTTCCGGTAAAACAGGTTCCGATACTTCAGCTACAGGTGCGGCAGGTGCTGCCGGTGTCTTTTCGGGTTGAGAAGGTTCTTCCACTTCAGCGATCGGAGCCATCGGTTCTTCCGGTGCCTTTTCGGGTTGGGTAGGCTCTTCAACTTCGGCAATCGGAGACACCGGTTCTTCCGGTTCCGGTTGTACCGGCGTTTCAATTTCAGCTACCGTCATCGGTGCAACTTCTTCGTTTTTTTCTCCTTTGGGTTCGACTGCCGGCTTCACCGGTTCGGCTACCTCCGGAGGTGCAGGTTCATTCTGAATAACTGCTTCATTTTGAATAGGTTCTTCATACGGGCCTTTTCGGTTGTTATCCTCTTGTATCGGTTTTTCTGCTGGTTGTACCGGTTCCTCTATGGGGACAGCCTCTACAGGGGAAGTTTGAGGAGCCTCTTCTGCCGGTTTTTCAGGCACCGCCGTTGGGGTAGGCTGCCTCTCTTCAACTTTACCTAACAGCACAGGATCGGCACCTTCCTCGGCTACAAGTGGAGGTATGGAAACGCGGATGCGCACAGTACTATCTTCTTTAATTGCCAAAACCCTTGCTAAATCAGGCGACACCTTTACCAATACTCCCTGTGCCCCCTCATTATCGATAACAACTGCACGGGATGTTATATTTTGTTCCAAATTGGTGATTTCGATAAGCGTATACTTAGGGAATAAATCACTGGAAGCAAAGAGGCCTGCAGGGAATTCTTCCTGTGATCCGGCAACAGCATTACCTTCCCATACTGCCCATATCAGTGCAGTGCTTAGTATTAACATACTCAGGACAGTCATTATTTTTTTGATCATCTGTATCCCCTTTTCCTCTATAAATTTTCCAACATACTTGTACCGATAGATTGACCGGCGCTTTTGATTTTTTGTTTCAATTCGTTTTCCGGCATTGTTTTCGGATCGATATTTTCTTCAAAAATGATTTTTTGGGAGGAAAAATCGATGAGCTTCCATTCAAGATTCTTCCATTCAATTACCGGTGTCTGTCTCTTCGCGATATTGTCCGAGGCCTGATTATATTCGCAATATAGTGCAACTAAACAGTCGATCGCTGAATCGAAACGTTTTATCAGTGCAGTATTATTTTTGTATTGCTCATAGTTTCCTACTATACATTCGACACTGGTAGCTACTATCCCTTGATCAAAACAGAAGTCAAAAAGCTCGGTTTCGAGCGCCATAGTCAGTTCGGTTGCCCCGGCCGGTGCATCGGAATTATAGATACAAGCAAAACCGATTGTTTTCGCATATACCGCACCATACAGCATAGTGCAGCATAAAAGCACTATCGGTATCCGCTTTTTCATAGTATATTCTCCGTAATCAATATCGGCAAAATAAAAAAAGGATAAAGGATAAATGAGACAGGGTGAAACGCATCAGGCCGCTTTTTTAATATCCCCGCGAAAAAATTGAGACTATTCGACCAGAGTTGAACCTCTTCGCGGAGCAAAAAGCTCAGCATAGTGCTGCGCATCCTGCTTGGACTGCTGCACAAAGGCATTGTCTTCTACATGACCGAGTACGGCATCCCGCTCCGCACGATTTCGGTAGGTAATATCACGGAAGTGATTGGTGTAGTCTTTTTTCTTGGTGATAAGAACCTGCGCTTCGATGTAACGGTTCAAGCGGAGCGCTTCGTCAAGGTAGGTTCGCCAGTGTGATTCGGCAAGAACGGAAACTCCGGCGAGCCGGCAGAGTACGCTGTAGGCATGTTCTGCACGGTCAAAGGGATACCGTTCCCAGAGCCGGTCGTATTCGGCGTGGATTGCGTGCCACGAATTAAACTCCCCTGCCCCGATTCTATTGCGGAGGCGGTCATATTCATCTTCGCGTATCAGCTGCCCGCCTGCATTGACCCACCGGATTGTTCCGTTTTGAAGATTAAACCGGCAGCATACACCACTGCGGCTAAACACCTCACCGTCGCTACCGGTTTCATCGATGTATTGTGCCAAAACGGTTACCCCGTACCATACGAGCATATCGCGGTACGCATACCACGCATCCACGCCATGCAGAATTTTCACCGGGCGGGCGGAATGCTCGATGTTTTCGGCAGTAAGGGGCAGTTTTTTCAGCTCGTCTCGTTTATGAGTCAAAAGATAGCGAGCACTTTCGGGTTGATTTCCTGCCGCCGTCCATGCCGTTTCAAAAATGTGCTCCAGCAATTCCATCGCGTGCATAATTTCCCCGGCGGTATCGCAGGCAAGCACCTCGGTTTCAATCTTTTGCATCTTTGTTTTCCGTTTATCCCGTTTTTTAAATTTATCGTTATTGCGGGCAAGCGCATACATATTATACATCCAAAAATAGGCAGGCATAATATCGAGGCAATTTTCTCGCAGATTATCGCTGACCAAGCTGAACGGGAAAGGAATATCGAGTTCGGCAGGATAATTGCCTTTATTCAACAGCACAAAGGACGCAAACCGGCAGTTATGCTTGAGCGTCGCAGAAAGTCCCGGCCAAAATCCCCGACCGGCGATAATCTCTCCATCATTGCCGCGGGTATTGTGGTTTGAACCTACCGTAGCGGCGGCCGCCATATTAGACTGCCCCTGAATCATCGCAGCGATAAGGAATGAGTTGTTATGATGCTGCTCATGGTAGGGAAAGATCAACGCATTTAATACTTCGCAGCAGGAGATAGTTGAATTATCTCCCATCACGGAGTGAATGAGGCGGGCGCCGTATTTGAGCGTACAGTTATTTCCGAGCACAAAGCGCACTGCCTTAACGCCGTAGAACACGCGGCAGCCGTATCCGATAATTCCGTTGACCAGCTCAACGCCTTCCCCGATCTGCGTCGCTTCTGCTGCAGAAGACCGGATGGTTAGATTTTTTAGCTTATTGGCGCCCTTAATATAGACCGCCTCACCGAATCGGACATCCTTGATAATCCTACAGCTTTTAATCACTGCGTTATCGCCGACGGTACCGTAATAACCGCGGGCGGAGTCGCAAGAATCCTGCGTCAGCTTTTTCAGCTGCGCCATCAGCTTTGCATCATCGCGGTACCGCGCCCACATAAACGCATCGGCACAAATCATATCCGCAAAGGGAAGAATTTCCCGTCCGCCCGCTTCGTTCATCACATCGATTGTAACGCGGACTGCTTCATCTTCCCCGTCTTTAATGACCCCTTCGCCGAACTTGGCATGATCGGTTGCCGCCATCTCATCTATTCTGCTTAAAATGACGGTATTCCCGATAATATAGTGCGCAAGATAGGCGCAGTCGTGCACGGCGCAATTCGCTCCGATATCGCAGGAGATAATTTTGCTGTTGGTAATCCCCGCGGGGACAATAAAATCATGGTAGCGCAGATAACATTCGGTTAAAGAGGAAATCCTCACCAATCCCGCAAAAAGCGAGTTTTTAATGAGCGACGGCGTAAAGGGGTCTTCCACCAAAAAGGTATTCCAGTTAGTACAGGTATTTCCGTTCTTGATAAGCGTTTCAACTTCGTTAAAGGTGAGCGGCCGCCATCGGTGCTTTTCGGCAGGGTTCTGCATAAAACGGACGGTATATTCATCCCGTCCGGAAGTAAGAAAAGATTTATTGACAAAATTAACCCCAAAGTCATCCGCTGTTATAACACGTACCGGCATAGCTCCTCCAATGCTGGAGCAAACACATTAGACGTTCTTCTGAATACCCCGCAGAATAATGGGGCTGTTCAACCAGAGTTGAACCTCTTCGCGGTTCAAATGGTTGCCCAGCCTCATTATTCTGCGAAATTTGATTTGTCTGTCTAATGTGTTTGCTCTTTTCCGAAATAAACTGTGCGAAATTTTAGGCAAAATTTCGCACAAAAGGAAGGCAACCGCTTAAAATATTTACGGTGCGGTTGCCGTATTTTTCCTCTCAAATCTAATATGAAACCGAAGCACTACGATTTTCGGCTGTGAACGCGAAGCTTCTTTTTGAGGTTTTTAAACCAAAATGCCCGTAACTGTTCGGCACACGAGTAGAGGCGATAGCGGAAGCCTCGTACTGGAATATCAAGTGTTCCCACCCGATGAATAATAGTTCCGCCGAATCCCGTTTTGAACCGATACAGGCCGTACATAGGATGGTGCGAATCATCGGTTGGCGGAATCCCGTAAAAATCATAGGATGGACAACCGTACTTTTGCGCATCTTGGATTGCCTGCCATTGCAACAGATATGCAGGCATAAGGTTGCGGTGTTCATTTGAAGAAGCGCCGTACAGATAGATAGCTCCGCTCGGAGAAAAAAGCGTAATAATCGCGGCAAGCGGTTTTTCTTCAAAATAAGCAATATAGATTGAAATAAGAATACGTTCGGTATCGAATGCAGGATCGACAGCAAGCCGACAAAGCGAGTGGTAATAGTTTTCGCTATGGATAGCAATGCCATCCCTCGCTGCAGTTTCACGATAAAGCCGATAAAAGATCGGTATGACGTCTTCAGCTTGGCTTCCGGGAAAACAGCGAACCTGTACGCCTTTTTTTTCGGCAAGCCGGATATTGTAACGCCACTTAGGTTTACACTGAGCGAGCAAGGTGTCAAGCGGCTGTCCTAAATCGAGCAGAACGGTATCGGGCGGCTGAATATCGGAAGCTGCTTTACGCAGGCTGCACGGCGTTTTTCCGCCGGTACAGGGAATAAGCGGGAAATCTTGGCGAGAGAATGCCTGCGTGTTTCCGCTTCTTATTACGCATTCCCATGGAGGATCAAAGCGAATTAAAAAAACATAAGTAGGCAGCAAGGGAACGAGCTTTTCCGCTAGGTTTACCAGGAAAAGCTTCCGTTTTTCCGCCGTTTCGGGGAGCTGTGAATTATAATCGGTTAAGATAGACGGCCCCATCGGAATATAGGCAAGAAAGCCGAAAGGACTCAATTGCCGCAATAACACCGTGAGTAAAAAAGAACGGGTACCGGCAGCGTGTACCTCATATTGCTGATATGACCAACCTTGCTCCTTTTTAAACTCCGCCCAAAAGCGGCTCTGCAAAAAATGCTGAGCAGGAGTTTTTACCGTCATATCGGTACATTCTTTTATCGTCAATGTATTCATAGTTGAAAGGAACGATAGCGGAAAAACAGGCTTTTGTCAAAGGATTGGCTCTCGGTTTATAGTATCGAGGTGTTCGGACTGTAGAAAAACAATCTGCTTACACTCCCCCACCCCACCCGCGCCATTTTTCTGCAAGCGAGGTTTGTGCTTCCGATGCGGAGTATGAAGAAGTAGCATCGGAATCCGCTGGAGCAGAAGAAATTTTAGCAGGAGTACCGGTATTGCAGATGGTTTCGATATCGGCAGTCTTTAATTCCTGTAAGAAGGCGACTAATTCCTCCGGGGGCATGGTCTTTTTTAATGTATTGATTGTACGGATTAAATCTTGTTGGGCACCGCTCGCGGTTTCTTTTGTCAGTTGAGCATTGTTTTTTTCCACCTTTTCGCGGAGCCGTTTTGCATACTCACGTCCATCGATGGATTGCGCAACAGGGATACCTGCCGTCACACCGACAACTGCAAGCACTAATTTAAGTCCGACAAGTCCGCCCGCACTGCTCGCATATTCAAAAGAAGCGCCGGTAAGATAAGCGGTTTTAAACGCCTCATAATAGAAAATAGTAAGCGCACTGTATGCGATAAGAAGTATAAACGCCGCAGCAAGCCGCCTTTTGGTGTACCATCCCATCGGCTGAATAAACAAATAGATAATCGCTGCAATCAAAACCAACCCAAACAAGAGTTCGGCGCTCCACGGCATCATAACAAAAGAAAAAGAATCCGCATGAATTACATTGCGTAAAAGATAGAACTGTCCGACAAGAATTACAAGAAAACAGATAACCGTCACCCCGCCCCGCGCACGAACATTTGTTTTATTTTGTTTCATTTTATATATATTCCCTCGTGAATAGCCATCTCTATGCGAAGTTTTATTTGAAACTTCGCACATTTTTTCTAGCAGACGGCAAACACATCAGGCAGATTAGATGAAATGCGCAGAATAAAGAGGTTATGAGACCATTTGAACCGCGCAGAGGTTCAACTCTGGTCGAATAACATCTCTTATTCTGCGAGGGTATTCAAAGAAGTACCTGATGCGTTTACACCGTCAGCCTAGCAGGTTTCTATTGACGAGTCAACGGAACTACGGTACAAAAGGTACGGAGGATTTATGCTGCAATTCAATCCGGTACATCTTGCTTTCGCCGTTATGATAATCGGCGTTATTTTTACCTTTGTATTATCAAAAAAAGAGATCAAACAACTTCGCTCGCTTGCCGATTCCTTTGCAATCCCTTTCGTCAAACTTTCAAACTATATTGCACCGCAAAAGCCTGCAAGCTCATTGTTGACAGAAAAAACGGAATCCGGCGGTATTAGACCGCTGCCGGCAGAAGGACAATCAAAAGAAATGCGCGAAATCATTAAACGAGCGGGAAATACTAAAGCGGTAAAGCTTTTCCGTGAAATGGTGGAAGCCGAAGATGCGCTGAAAGAAGCTGCAGGGAAGAACCGCCGCAAATGCTATCAATTTGCCGATCCCGTCGCCCGCATCCTATATATGACGCATACCTTTCTTACCGGCTGCGAAAACCTTGCTCTCATCGACACGGAAAGCAAGCTGGATGAATTTAACAGCTTTTTGAATGAACAAGTGCAACACCGCATGACTTTACTGCGACTGATCAGCGGTTCCCTTGCCGAGGAATACAGAACGCTGAATAGGGTATACGCCGCAGAGATGGAGCAAATCGAACGGGAACAAATGCCGTTTATTAAGCGGAATGCCCAATGATGCAACAACCGCCAAAGTTTATACTTTGTTCAGTTGTTGCATTTTAAGGAAATTCAAAACGATCCCTCTCTATAATATGTCCGATTATTTCCACAAGAATTCGGGATAGTAGTTTTCTTTAATTTTTTGCGCTATTTCTTTTTTTACGATTTCGCGGTCTTCGGGATAGGTCATGCCGAACCAGCGTTCATCGGTGGTATAACATTTGATTGTACCGAGCCCCTTTGTAACCAGCATACTCGCTCCTTCCGGCAAGAGACATTCGGCTTTTTCGCTTGCGATATTCTTTTTGATAAATTCCTCAAAGAATATATGGAAACCTTCAAAGGCCTTGAGACTAAAACCGAAAAGATTCATAGAAACGGTCTCTTTACCGGTCAGATGCACTACTCCATTTTCAAGTTGAGATAGAATCACCCGTTTACCGTTTTCTTCACCGTAAGAAATCTTGGTATGTTCCTTCATAGAAACCAGCATTCCGTTCTCAACCTTGCATACGCCCCGCGATACGGAACCGGATTCACTCATCGTATTTTCCAAAATATAACCGACCATCGCATGGTTTGGAGAATAATTGTCTAGAGTTGACAAATGTCCGGCCATTGTTTTGTAGGCCTTGCGCCCGTAATAGTCATCTGCATTGATAATAGCAAAGGGAGTTTTTACGAAATTCTCCGCACAAAGAACAGCGTGGATAGTACCCCACGGTTTTTTACGGTTTACCGTCTGAGGGAGCTCTTTAGGATCAATCAGTGAATCAATGGATTGAAACAGGTATTCTGCATCGCAATTACGGGCAATTCGATCAAATAAACGGGCGCGGAAATCGGTTTCAATATCTTTTCTAATAACAAATACCACTTTTCCAAAACCGTTATGGACAGCATCGTAAACTGCATAATCAAGGAGTGTTTCATTATGCAGTCCAACCGCATCTATTTGCTTAACACCGCCGTAACGGCTCCCCATTCCTCCTGCTAAAACCAACAATGTAGGTTTCATTCTATTGTACCTCCATAAATACTCGCTTCCATACATCAACGCTTCAAAGAAAACGCCGATTAACCCATTGCAGGATCAATCAGCGTTCTAAAAGTTCATTAATCACACTATAAAAGCACTCTAAATACACATAAGGTTAAAGGCAACCTCTAAAAATTCAAGATTTTAGGGGTTTTCGTGCATTTACCGTTTATTTACGTGGCGGAAAATAACACGTTTTTCCATCGTTGTCATTGTCTTACCGATGGAGGCGCCTTTTAAATCTTCAACTTCGACGGAAGAAAAGCCTTTATCCCGTTTATAATTTGAAAAGAATTCATACATGACCTTTTCAGCTTCATTCTCGTCAAACGTGTTCTTATCTTCTTCGTATACGCAATAGTATTCCGCCCAGTTATCGGTCTTATAAATTTCGGTTAGATAAAGCGAGGCATTTGCACGACCTTCAACCTTAATCTTTTGCTTTTTAGTCTGTACAGTCTGTGCAGACAGGACAACAGCGAGCAGCATAAATGCGCACAGCGCAAGTATTTTCTTGTTCATTATAGATCCTCCTATAAAGTAATAAACAGAATGTAATATATACGGAAAACCCGTTCTTTGCAATATCGACTGTCAGGGCAAACGCATCAGGCATTTTTTATCTACCCTACCTGATGCGTTTACCCTATTCTACATCATTCACAGAGGGCGATCGGAGCAAAGGTTTCGGCTTTAAGTGCTGCGCCACCGATTAAACCACCGTCGATATTCTCTTTGGCAAGCAAAGCCTTAGCATTTTCGGCTTTCATCGAACCGCCGTACTGAATGACCATTGCATCGGCAGCAGCTTTTCCGTATAACTTCGCAATGACGGATCTGATATGCGCATGAATCGCATCGGCATCCTCCGGAGTTGCCGTTTTTCCGGTACCGATTGCCCATACCGGCTCATACGCAATGGTTACCCGTGCCAGTTCCTGTGCCGTTACACCTTCCAAACCTTTTTCGGTCTGTGCTGCGCAGACAGCTTCCGCCCGACCTGCTTCGCGTTCCTCCAGTAACTCGCCGACGCAAAGGATAACTTCCAGCCCATGCTGCAATGCAAGCCGCACCTTTTTGTTGATCATTGCATCGGTTTCCCCGTAAATATGGCGTCGTTCCGAATGGCCAAGGATAACAACCTGTACCCCGAGGTCTTTAAGCTGCAATACGGACACCTCACCCGTATGAGCGCCCTGCTCGTCGGTACTCATATTCTGCGCACCAAGCAAAACATTGGTTCCTTTTACTACCTGAGAAACGGCATCAAGGGCGGTAAAGGAAGGAGCTATCATATATTTGTGCTTTCCTCCTTTGACGGCCTCTACCACGCCTTTCGCCAGTTCAACAGCCTCACCCTTTGTTTTGTGCATTTTCCAGTTGCCTGCAATAAAATATCTCCGCATACCTTCTCCTATAAAAACTTTTGTAGGATGTTTCAACATCCGAAAAAGTTTTTAGCCGTGCGCGCATTACGCGCACATGTAAATAATCAAGTTTGCACCGCAAACTTGCGATAAAAAGCATCGACGCAATTTTAGGCGATGCTTTTTATCATAGCTCCTATAAAAACTTTTGCAGGAAATATCAGAGCCTTCGGCTCTGTTCTGCAAAGAAATTCTTTAACTTGTCCGCTTAAGCGGACAGCGAATCAACATCCGAAAAAGTTTTTAGCCGTGCGCGCATTGCGCGCACATGTAAATAATCAAGTTTGCACCGCAAACTTGTGATAAAAAGTACCGGCGACATCTCAGACGGTACTTTTTATCTCATCTCCTAATCAAGTTTGCATTGCAAACTTGCGATAAAAGTTTTCAGATATTTCATTATACCGTACCTTTACCGATTTTTAAAGGGTACCGTTCTGCAGCACAGAATAAACACATCGAACTCTTTCTGCGATTTCTAATTATGAATTACTTATCTTTTTTTATTATATATTCTCGGTTATAATAGACCTGTCCAATAACTGCGTTGTCGAACAGGTTTAAGAAACAAAAGAAGGATGATGCGATGAATGTATTTGATATAATCGGTCCTATCATGATCGGACCCTCCAGCTCCCATACCGCAGGGGCGGTGCGGATTGGTTTAATGAGCAGGCTACTGTTGGGTGCCCCTGCAGTAAAAGCATATATCAGACTGCATGGCTCTTTTGCGCAGACTTACAAAGGACACGGAACCGATCGTGCACTTGCGGCAGGGATTATGGGAATGCAGACCGATGATGAGCGTATCAGAAAAAGCTTGCAAATTGCCAAAGAAACGGGGCTTGCCATTACTTTCGAGCCAACCGTTATCCTCAATGCCCATCCGAATACAGCAGAAATCACCCTAACCGATGCAAACGGAAAAACAGTGTGTGTTCAAGGAGCGTCCATCGGGGGCGGCAACATTGTTATTACCCAAATAGACGGTAGAGAAGTAAAAATTACCGGCCAATCTCCAACGATTATTGTCGTACACAATGATATTCCGGGGATGATTGCTGCCGTAACGGCAGTGATGGCGCAGTATAAACTTAATGTCTACAAATTTAATCTTGCACGGGACAAAAGGGGGGGGACGGCAATTATGACATTACAGATCGATGGACGCTCCCTTGGAGAAGACTTGCAAACGACTATTGAAAAAATACCCGGTGTTACAAAGGTGATTTTTGTTAGACCGTTCTAAATGGAGTCCTATATGCTTAGTTATGAATCAGTTAACGAATTATATAAAACAGCGGAAGCGCAGCATAAGCGTATCAGGGAGATTGTATTAGAAGATCAAGCGGCACAGCTTGAACTGCCGGAAGAAGCACTGGTCAAGCGGATGGAAGAAAACTTGACAGTCATGCTAGAGGCAATTGAAAATGGCAGTAAACCGGGAGTTAAATCTACAAGTGGATTAACAGGGGGGGATGCATATCGGTTAAAACAGACGATTGCAGAAGGCAAACATCTCTGCGGAGACCTTATATCAAACGCCATCCAGATGGCGATGGCAGTATCTGAAATAAATGCCGCGATGGGGAAAATTGTTGCAACCCCAACGGCCGGCTCCTGCGGAATCCTCCCCGGTGCATTGGGGTCTTTGCTAAAAACGCGCGGCGTTCCGCGGGAAGAAGCGGTACTGTCCCTATTTACCGCCGGAGCTATCGGTATGGTGGTAGCAAACAAAGCATCAATTGCCGGTGCGTCAGGTGGCTGCCAGGCTGAGTGTGGCACTGCTTCTGCGATGGCAGCTGCCTGCATTGTAGAACTTTTAGGCGGCACACCGGAGATGGCAGCGCATGCTGTCGCAATAGCAATCAAGTGCATCTTGGGACTAGTGTGCGACCCCGTTGCCGGCCTTGTAGAAATCCCCTGCATTAAACGGAATGCCTCCGGCGTCACACTTGCCTTCACCGCTGCGGAACTAGCACTTGCAGGTATTAAAAGCGCAATTCCTGTTGACGAAACCATCGAGTCCCTCAAGCGGGTTGGCGACGGACTCCCGGCAGCGCTACGTGAAACTGCCCAAGGAGGTTTAGCAATAACACCGACTGGCCAGGCCTTTGAACGGCAGGTATTTGGTACGCGGTCACCACTTACCGGCAATCCGTGCAGTACTTGTGGCTCATGTGGATCATGCGGCAGTTAATACGGATGGCCTTATATTACCTTCAAAAAGCTCAATACAAAGACAATCCCGAAAATGGTAATACACGACACTATCGTCGAGAAAATAACGACTTGAGCGGCAAGTTCATGATCACAGCCGAGTTGTTCAGCCATAACTGCTGAAATAACGGCTGTAGGAGAACCGTAAAGAGCAATGAGCGCCACAATCTCATTGGTTCGAAATCCAAGATAAATGGCTAGCGTAATAAAGATCAATGGCATACCGATGAGTTTGCCCGCAACAGTGATTGACAGATTTTTAAAATTTGCTGAAACTTTTGAAAAGTCCAGCATTGCGCCTAGTACAATAATTGGAAATACACCCCCCATTTTTCCGATATCCGTCAATGACTTATCTAAAAAATGCGGAATAGGAGGATGCACCAAAGACATAATAATCCCTAAACCAGATGCAATGACCATGTGATTCCTCAATACATCCGATACTAATTTCTTTTTATTGACAGTGCATCCACCATAGATTGAAAATATAACAACAGCAGCAGCATTAAAAATGGGAACAATAACCATAACAAGCATCGATGCCAACGCTGCACTATTTTCCCCTGCAATATAGGAAGAAAGAGGAATACCGAGCATCACAAAATTACTTCTAAATATTCCCTGTATAATAACGCCTTGTTTCTTTTTGTCTTTTTCGAAAAGAGGGACGATAACAACGAGTAGGAAAATAGCAGCTAAAATACTTCCTGCGACATACAGAACGAACCGCAAATCGAAAACTTCGTTTAAATTTATCTTCCTGATATTATTAAACGTTACGATTGGTAAGAGTAAGTCAAAGCATAACTTATTTAACGGAGTAATCGTTGCCTTGCTGAAATAACCTTGTCGTTTAAGGAAATAACCGAAACCGACTAAGAGGACGACCGGTATGACTGCATTAAATGCTATAAAGAAACTCCCCATGTATGCTCCTCTTACGATACCGATTTTGAATTATCAAAGTGCCTGTTTACCTAAATTAGGCACTTTGATGGACTGCCTCCTTATACCCTGAACTTTCCGATTTCTCCGGTAACGCTTGCCACATTTTTTTGATTATTCATTGCGATAGTATTTACTTCTTTCATGGCGTTGTTAACTTCTGCGATCCCCGTCGCCATTTCTGCCATACTTTGTGTAATAATCTCTGAAAGATTGGCAAGCTTTTGGATACCGGTGGAAATATCGGCGGCTTCGGTTAGAATCTCCTCTGAATCTGCTTTTACCTTTGAGGTTATGGTATTCATTCCATTCATCACATTCAAGACTTCTTCACCGTCATGCATTTGTTCCTTCATTGTACGGATCATGCCATCTTCCTGTCGATAGATAAAGTCCATCATAGCACTGATTTTTTCGAACTGCTCTGCTACCAGAGGTCCGGCACCGTTAAGGCTCTCGATTTTATGTTTAAGCTCCTCCAAAACTTTCGTAATACTCGTACCTTGGGCGCCCGATTCCTCTGCCAACTTCCGTATCTCATCGGCGACGACCGCAAAGCCCTTCCCCGCTTCTCCCGCATGAGCTGCCTCAATCGCCGCATTCATCGCAAGAAGGTTTGTTTGACTTGCCGTATTTTGAATAACTGTAATGGCATCAAGAAGGCCTTCAGATTGCTCCGTCACTACTTTTGTTACCTCAACAACCATAGCAACGGTTTCTTTACCTGTATGGGTTGTTTTTTCAAGGGTTTTAATCGATTGTAGGTTTTTTTCAGCCCTTTCCTGTACAGCCTGGATATTTTTGACGATTTCTCCAATTGACAGTGATGAACCGGAAATACTTTGGGCTTGAGCCCCAATGTGAGAATCAAGGCTTGAAATAGTTTCAGTAATAGCATCTATCTTCGCTGCTGTTTCATTAACTTCCGTATGCTGCACCATTACTCTATCTTTTACACTTTCAATATTTCCTGTTATCTGATTAAGTGCCTCGGTAGAATCTATCATACGTGTAGACAATGTCTGGCTGACAGCTTTCATGCTATTTGCCGTTTCCGCGATAACCAAAAAAGAAGTACGGATTTTTTCTATTGCATTATTCATCGATAGTGCAATAGACCCGAGTTCGTCGGAATGTACTACAGCCTGGACGGTAAAATCTCCTTCTGCAACTTTATTAAAAATAGTATGGAGTTTAATAAATCGGCCGAATAAGTAGCGGAGCATAAACTGATTAACCGCGATCATAAGTATTAAAAGAACTGCTGTCCATAAAACAGAATACCCTAAAATCGGAAGAATAGGCGGTATAAAATCTTTTATAGGAACTGCCATGATAGTAGAATAAGGTAAATCTGCGAGCTGTTTTTTGACAACGACGACCCTACCGAGCGAAGCATCTTCATAGTATTGAAGCCCGTCATATCCTATTAAATCGGAAAGAGTTCCTACAACGGTATTGATTTTCTTATTAGTGAAATCAGCATTTGAACATAACGATATTGTATCGGTATTGTCAATGATACCAATCCATGATTGCGGACTAGGTAATGAGTTATTTATTTTAGCTGCGGCTTGTTGTAAATTAACTGCCATGCCGGCGAAACCGATCGCTTCTCCGGCTGTATTAAAAATTTTAACATTAAACCAAAAATTGGTTTTATGGAGTGTCCTATTATAATCAACATTATAAAATAACGTCTGTGGCCTTTTCATCATAGAAAAAAACCAATCATCAACAGCTTCGGTGAGTACATCTTTTTTTATCTGTTTATTATTATCGACAACATAATAACCGCCGGTTAATTTTGAAGCAGCAAAGCAGGTGGAAAATTGTTCATCTTCGCTAAGCTTAATAAGTTTTTCGGTAACTTTAACACGGTTTTCATTATCTTTTTCATAATTCTCAAACCAATCTATCAAATAAGGCTCTTCCGCTAAATCTTGTGAAATCGCTAACCCAACAGCAAGATTCGTCTGTAATTCGGAAGACGAAGCATCCAACATAAACGGTACGGTCTTATAAAAATTACTTTCAATATATGTCCTCGCTTGTATAACGCTAAAAGCCAAGGCACCACAGACAGCAATAATAAGAGTTGTTACCAGAAATAAGTTAACTGATGTCCGTATTTTCATAGGGTCTCTCCAGCATAGTAAAGAAAATTTAGATGTCTGATAAGTGTACCGTATTTTCATTTTTATAGCTAGATAGCGCATTGCACACAAGGTAAACGCATCAATATATGTACCCTTTACTCGATTTGTTGTTTTACTCCATATTTTTTGATACAATGCCTCACCATCTATGAGTACCATCTATACCCCCGATCAGGCGGCGCACAAATGCCTGAATACTTCCATTATACAGCTTTCATTTTCCCGCCCGCGCAATGGAATCGACGAGACAAAGGCACGGCTTCGGCGCATCACGATAAAAGGGAAGGCCGCGTATCAGCTGGAAACCGTCAAAAACAAGCAAGCATTTCAGAAAACAATTGAACCGGAGGCGGTATCCGGCACAATAGCGGAATGTTTCGCCCGTTTTAAAGCTGCGGAATGCCGCGGGCAAAAAGAACAGCTCTTTTTTTTACAGAACAACAAGGGAACCATCGCCCTTACCAAACGGCTTCCCTGCTCCACTCCGCTCACGGAAAACAACTGCGGTGGACACAACAAGATAAAGAACTATCTTATTCCCGAAGGGACACCGCTCGCGTTCTTGATCGAACAGGGGGTGATGAATGCGGAGGGCGCCGTCTTAAAGCAAAAATACCATAAGTTTCGGCAGATTAATAAATTCCTCGAATTTATCGCCGGGATCGAACCGTTTATACGGTATACGGTTGCCCGTTCCGGCAAGCCTTTTTCCATTACCGATTTCGGCTGCGGTAAGGCCTATTTGAGTTTTGCGCTCTACTATTATCTGCATGAACGGCAGCAGATTCCGGTGCGGATTCACGGGCTGGATTTAAAAACCGAGGTTATCGAACACTGCTCCGCACTGGCGGAACGGTGCGGCTATACGCATTTGGACTTTGCCGAAGGGAACATCGGCGACCATCCGCTGCCGGACGGTACCGGAATGATGGTATGCCTCCACGCTTGCAATACGGCAACCGATTTGGCGATTGCTCAAGCTGTCCGCGCGCAGGTACCGATTATCTTTGCTGTTCCGTGCTGCCAGCATGAACTCTATGGCCAGCTTAAAAACCGAAAAGAAACGTTCCGCACGGAAGATCACTTGATGCAGCCCTTTATGGAGCACGGCATTATCACCGAGCGGTTTGCTTCGCTCTTAACCGACACTGTGCGGGCGCTCCTTTTACAAGCCTGCGGCTATACCGTGCAGATTATGGAATTCATCGAAACGGAACATACCCCTAAAAATATCCTGATCCATGCGGTAAAAAAAACACAAAGCGCCGGCCAAGCGGAACGGCTGAAAGAAACAGCGCTCCGGCAATACCGCCGCATCAAAGAAAGCTTTTGCATCGAACCGACTCTGGAACAGCTATTGAAGGATATGATTCCGGCAAAACAACAGGAGAACTTATGATACAACCCAACAATACCGGCAAAAACGAACAAGACTCAGCCGTTCATCCCCATACTGCGGCGATAACGGCGCAGCCGGAAACAGCAGCCGCTGCAGAAGCATTCGCTGCACTCTTTACCACGATTAAACGGCTGCGGGCGCCGGGCGGCTGTCCGTGGGACATCGAGCAAACTCCGATGACGCTGCGTTCAACGCTCCTTGAAGAAACGTATGAAACAATTGAGGCGCTGGAAGAAGCCTCCGCGGACAGCGCGAAAGCCGTCCATGCGGCGGAAGAACTCGGCGATGTGCTTTTAAACATCGTAATGATTGCGTATATGTTTGAGCAGGATGGAGCTTTTTCCGTCGCGAAGATGATCGACGAGCTCAACGAAAAACTGATCAGGCGGCATCCCCACGTATTCGGACAAACGGCAGGTTTCCCCGACCCCGACGATACAAAAAAGCCGGTTACGGCGGAAAAAGTGCTTGCGCAATGGGATACTATCAAGGATACCGTAGAAGGCCGTGCAAGCGCCTCCGCACTGGATTCCATCCCGAAAACCTTTCCACCGCTCACCCGCGCATACAAACTGCAAAAGCGGGCAGCAAAGAAAGGTTTTGACTGGGATACGGCAGATGGGCCGCAGAAAAAAATAGAAGAAGAACTTGCGGAATTTACGGAAGCGCTTGCACACGGTACGAGCGAAGAAACGGAAGCGGAATTCGGAGACTTACTGTTCAGCTTGGTGAACACCGCGCGGCATTTACATATCGACCCCGCAATTGCGCTCGGCCGTACCAATGCAAAGTTTGAACGCCGCTTCCGCTTTGTCGAAAAACGCATGGCAGAATCCGGTATCCCGTGCTCCCACGAAACCTTAACCCAGATGGACGGCTTTTGGGAAGAAGCCAAGCGCATGGAAGCTCAAACTTCTGCCGCCTCGCGCAGCAACGATAATGCCGCACTATAATTGCGCCGTAGTATTAGGCGCTACGGCAACGGGAAAAACGACGCTTGCCGTCAAACTTGCGCACGCAAAGCACGGCGAAATCATCTCCGCCGATTCCCGGCAAGTATACCGCGGGCTCGACTTAGGCACGGGAAAGGATTTGCAGGAATACGGCAACATTCCCTACCACCTCATCGATGTCTGCGATTTAAGCCGCGAGTTTACGGTCTTTCATTTTCAGCAGGAGGTGTACCGCATCTTTCCGCAGCTCGTTGAAAAAGGCTGCTTGCCGATTATCGCAGGGGGGACGGGGCTGTATCTCGACGCCATCCTTCGCGGCTATGAGCTCATCCCCGTGCCCGAAGATCCCGCATTGCGTGAAGCGCTGGCTACAAAAACACTGCCGGAGCTGCAAGATATGCTCATAGCGCTCAAGCCGGATATTCACAATAAAACCGACTTGGAACAGCCCGACCGCCTCGTTCGCGCCATCGAAATTGCCCGTTACCGGCAGGAACATCCCGAATCCGCCGCCGTGCATCTGCATAGCGTACCGCCCATCACGCCGAAAATTTACGGTATCTCTTTTGAGCGCAGTGCCTTACGCGAACGTATCCGCCGTCGCCTCATTGCCCGCATCGACGCCGGTATGATAGAAGAAACCGAACAAATCCATGCACAGGGCTATTCATGGGAGCGGCTCGAAAGCCTCGGTTTGGAATACCGCTTTACGGCGCAGTATCTACAGGGAAAAATCGAAAGCAAAGAAGCCTATATCGAGCAACTCTATCGGGCAATCGGACAATTTGCAAAGCGGCAGGAAACATGGTTCCGGCGCATGGAACGAAACGGCATCGAAATAGAATGGATTGACGGCAACAAGGCGGCTCAGCTGACAGCAGAAGGTATTTCAAAGATTGAGCCGGTAAATTGAACCACACATTTTGCTAAATGCCCAACAGTAACCCGGTGATTGACATTTCGCGGTCAAGTTGGTACAGTTATCCACTATAAATCTAAAAAGTAAGAATATTAAAAATTAAATAGAGAAAATCTATAATTAAGGAAACAAAACTATGGCAGGCTTCAAAAAAAATACTTTAGCAATCGGAAGTATTATTATTCTGGTATTTTCAGTAATCGCGTTTGTTTTTGTTCCGGCCGCAGGTGGGCAATCGAACGACGGTTCAAAAACAATGATCGGTAAATGGAAAAATAAACAGCTTGACTACACGGCTGACGGACTTTTTTTCAGGGAATACCAACAGCTTCATCGATCTGCCGAACTACGCGGATATCTAAGAAATGACAATAATAACAAAGCTCAGCAGGAATTTATAGAACGGCAGATTATGCGAACCGCATTTAATTCTTCCATGATTCAGCTTGCTGCGCGAGAAGAAGCCCTGAATGCAGGTTTTTATCTGCCGAATAAAAATATCAATAAAGCGCTTATTTCCTTTTATACTGACTCAACAGGCGCTTATTCTGAAAAATTATACAATCGGACATCGGAACAGCAGCGTCTTGCCAATAGGCGGCAAGTAATCGATTATCTTACCGCACAACGATATATCGAAGATAACTTCGGCACCTATGATAATATATTCGGGCTAAAAACGAGCTCTGCGGAAACAGCTTTTGTGCAGAAGATGGCAGAAAAAGAGCGCATTTTTAAATATGTCGTATTTGAAGAAAGTCAATTTCCTCAAGATAAAATTCGTGCGTATGGCGAAGAACACGCGGAGATGTTTGCAGAGCATAACTTACTAATGTTGACCTTTGCCTCTCAAGAGGATGCAAATAAAACCGCTCAAGCACTCCAAAAAGGAGAGATCACGTTTGAAGATGCGGTGGTAACAAATTCTACCAAAATGGGTACCGATGCTAACGGAAAACTGTTATCCCCATACCGAACAACAGTAAACCGGACATTCCCCGAATCAAAGGATCTTGATACCGTACTTAAACTCGGAGTCGATGAAATGAGTCCTGTCGTTAAAACTTCATCAGGATATGCGATCGTAAAATGCACCGCTCCGGCTAAAGCTGCCGATTTTACGCTACCTGAAACGCAAGATCGTGTACTTTCTTATATGAAATCGAATGAACGAGGTATTATCGAAGATTACCTTGAGCAAAAGGCAAAAACCTTTATCGAAGCAGCAAAAATCGGCGGATTTGCGCATGAAGCTTCCATAAACGACTTGGTTGTGCAGACAAGCAACCCGATAACACTGAACTACGGTAATGCCGCTATCTTACCGCAAATTTCTTATCAGTCGGATAGTTTCTTTACGGCCGGTGTACGGAATGAAACCTTCTTTAAAAAAGCCTTTGCACTTAAGCAGGGGGAAATTTCGGATCCGATTTTGCTGGGGGCAAACGTACTGGTTTTGCAGCTCGATGAAGAAAAAAATAGCTCGGAAGAGACACAAAATAATATTGCGAACTCATATCGACAGTTCGCATCGGTTTGGTATTACGAATACCCACTCGCCATGCTTGCCTATCAACAACTTTCATGGGGACAGCAGACTTTTATTGATTTTGTCTTAAACAGCAAAAACTTTACCGACAATTTTAATGCGGTATTCAACCAAAAAGATTGATTAGCGACAACAAAGCTGAAAAGCCTCTGCCAATACAAACAAGCAGGGGCTTTTCCGTTTTATATCGAAATAAATATCTCTATTCAAAATACAATCCTCAAGCAGCCATTATAGCGCAGATTGCATCGTTGCAGATACCCAATTCTACATTAATACTCTGCCTTTCGCCGGTACTGGGCTACGGACTTAAAGAATTGACGGAAAAGCTGCCGGCTTCTTCCTATATTCTCGCGCTGGAATGCGATCAAATGCTGATGCGGTTCTCGCTCGATCATTGTGATTTCTCTCCGTTTGCACAGCAGCGATTTTCTTATATCCGGACGGATTCGGTTGCAGAGGTGCTGAAAAAGATAGAATCCTTGCCGTTGTTTCCCTTTAAAAAGTGTCTTGTGCTTTCCTGTTCAGGCGGGGTACAGCTCAACCAAGTCTTTTATGATGAAGTGCGTTTGTATGCCGATGAGGTTATTTCACGGTTTTGGAAAAACCGGATAACGCTGATGCATCTCGGCAGGAATTACGCACATAATACGTTCCGCAACCTCCTCTCGCTTGCGAGATCGCTTGCAAAATCACCGGCGAGACAAATGACGGGATCGCTGACGAGATCACTCGTAAGATCGCCGGAGAGTTCCCCAGCGGAATTATCTGCGTGGGAGGCACCATCGAGTAAGAGGAATTTCCAGTTGCTCACCGGCGATGAGCGTATCCGCAAGCCTCTTTTGGTTGCAGGCGCCGGTCCTTCGCTGGATACTGCACGGGATTTTATTATCAAGAATAGAAATTCCTTTTTTTTGCTTGCAGTGGATGCCGCAGCCGCAGCTCTTTTACCTGATATTCAACCTGACGCAATCGTATTGGTGGAATCGCAGTACTGGATTGATTCGGCGTTCATCGGCTTGCGCAAATACGGCATACCGGTCTTTGCCGATCTGACAGCTTCCCCCCGTGCGCTGCAAGCATGCGGCGGAAGTGTACACTTTTTTTGCACCGAGTACGCACGGCTGAAGTATTTGGAACATCTCTATCAAACGCTGCAGCCGCTTATTCTTCCGCCGATGGGATCGGTAGGATTGACAGCACTACAGCTTGCTTTAGCGCTGGGCGCCCCTCACCTGCCCGTACTGCATACCGGCTTGGATTTTGCATGGCAAAACGGTCTTACCCATGCCGCCGGAAGCAGCCCTATAAAAAAACTCTTTGCGGAAATAAACCGCACCGAATCGCCGTATAAGCTCAGTGTTTCTACCGGTATGCAGCGTATTTCCGGGAAGCGTGGACTTTCCTATTGGACAACTCCGGTGCTTTCCGGCTATGCGGAACTATACCGCCATACCTTCTCAGGAAATGAGCGGGTCATCGACATTGGAACGGAAGGCTGCTTCTTGAACGGCCGACAAGCTGATATGACCGAAGCCGAACGGATACTTACCGATGGCTGTGCCTCGGATGCGGACAGTACAGCTATCGGAACCGGTTGCTCACAGACAAATGCAGCCGATACTTTTTTTGATTCCGTTTGTGAATCAGACACTGCAAACGAACGATATGAAGCGCTCTCCGGCTATCTTGCCGGTGAAGCCAAAGCGTTGACTATGCTGAATGACCATTTACAGGGCAAGCGCTCGATATCGGAACACACGATGGAAGAACTCTTTTCAGAACGCGACTATCTGTACAGCCACTTCCCAGATGCAGCACGGGGCTATTCGCTTGACCTCGGTTTTCTAAAGCGGGCAGGTATCGAGCTGCGGTATCTGCTGAAGATTCTCGGCTAACAGCGGCGAAACTTCTTCTTTCAGAAATTTGAGAAATTTGTAGAATTTTTTGTTGCATTTCCTTGAAAGGTGGTATAAGCTTATATTATGATATGTAATATATTACATATCATAATATAAGCTAAGTAGAGGAGAAATCAGTATGTTAATTGCAACATGGATCATTACATTTTTAATTGTTGTCGGTATCGGTATTTATGCCGGAACAACCATTAAGTCGTCCGCACAGTGGTCGGGAGGTGATAAGTCCCTGAGCGCCGTTTCACTCGGTGCTATTTTTGCCGCATGGCAAATCGGCGGCATGGCAATTGTCGGAGCAGCTCAAAACGGATATAACCTCGGCATCGCCGGGTCGTGGTATTCAATAGCCGGATCGTTTTACTTTATTGCATTAGCTGTTTTTGCAAAAATAATCCGAAATAATATGCCCGGTGAATCGGTTCCTGTATACTTACAATCCAGATTCGACACTAAAACGGCAAAACTGTACTCATACGCATGGATTGTCTACGGTTTTCTCTATATTCCCATTCAGTTAAAAACGGTTTCGTCCATCATTCAAATTGTATTACCCAATATAAACTTCATGGCGGCAATGATAATCGGTGTAACGGTTGCCGTCGTTTACACCGGCTTTTCGGGTATGAAAGGAGCATCAGCGGTAGGAAGAATCGTCTGTATCGGTATTTATATCTTACTCATTATTTTTGTTGTAACGACACTGCCTAAATTTGAAGGCTTTAGCGGATTGCTGGCAAAATTACCGCAAGGATATGACAGTATGAAAAATATGCCGCTGCACAGAATCATCGCGTGGATATTCGGAGGGTGTATCAGTACGGCTGTTATGCAATCGGTACTTCAGCCGTTATTGGCGGCAAAAACCCCGCAAGCTGCCCGCACCGGTTCCATCCTCGGATATCTTATTGCAGCACCGATTTGTTTCTTTACGGCAACCTGCGGAATGCTTGCAAAAGCTTCGGGAGCTGATTTAGGTGATGGAACAAGCGCATTTGCCTATGCTATTAAAACCTTTACCTCACCGTTCTTCGGCGGTATTATCTTTGCATTCGTTACAATGATTATCGCTGCAACGATGGCAACAATGATGCTGGCCACCGGTACGATTATCACCAACGTATATAAAACGGATATCAATCCAAATGCCGATGATAAAAAGGTTCTCAGTATTTCCAAAAAGATTACATTTATTTTTGCATATCTTACGCTGATACCTGCACTTTTTATTCCAAGCCGTTCACTTACAAATCTCTTTTTAACGCTCCAGCATGTTGCCGCTGCTCCTATCAGTTTTTCTATCTTAGTCGGTTTAACATGGAAAAAGGTTACCAAGCAAGGTGCTTTCTGGAGTATCCTCTGCGGTATGCTCGTTGGGATAGCTTGGATGGTACTGCGCTTGAGCGATAAGCTTGAAGCAATTTATCCGGTTGTCATCGTTACATACGGCGTTGGAATAATCGTTTCGTTACTGACATATAAAGAAGGCGGTAAATAATCGTATGCAAGAAAAGAAAATGTATATGTGGCCGTCTGCATGGGATCGGCCGTCTATCAATGGAACATACGGGGCAATCAGCAGTAATAATGTGTATGCCACTCAAGCAGGACTGAATGTGTTGAGAAACGGCGGAAATGCGTTTGACGCTGCCGTTGCGGTTTCGTTGGTATTATCCGTTGTCGAACCGCATCATTCGGGAATCGGCGGAGGCTGCTTTACACTGGCGTACTCAAAGCAGGAAAATGCAGTCTATGCCTTGGATGGGAGAGGAATAGCCCCGCGGAATGCGGCAAAAGATTTATTTTTAAAAGACGGAAAGGTGTGCGACGAATGGAAGGATACCGGCGGAAGATCGGTTGCCGTTCCGGGATTATTGAAAAGCCTAGATGTCTTGCTAAAAAAATTCGGTACAATGACAATGCAAGCGGTTACACAAGATGCAATCAAGTTGTCGCTCAACGGTTTTAGGACAAGCTTTACCGGTTCGATAACCGGTACGGATGACTCGGTTATCAGAAAACGGAATACCTATCCCGCCTTTAAAAAGAATTTTATGAACGGAGATAAGGGATATGAATTCGGCGCTATGCAAAAAAATGAAAAACTGGGACGGCTTTTAGAAAAAATCGCAACAGTCGGAGTTGATTATTTTTATAGCGGAGAAGCAGCAAAGACAATCATCAACACAATAAATGAGCATGACGGTTGTTTTTCCTATGAAGATATGTCCGAGTATCAACCTAAATTCCGTGAACCCGTAAGTATCAATTATCGAAATGCCGCCGTATATTCCTTTCCTCCCCCCGGAGGAGGCTGTACCGTACTCGAAATGCTGAATATCCTTGAAAATGCGGATATAAAAAAAGCAGGGCATAATTCGGCACAGTACATACATCTATTGGCGGAAGCGATGAAGATTGCTTTTGCAGACAGAAGTATCGGATTAGGTGATCCCGATTTTATCAAAATCGACACGCATAAAATTCTCAGCAAAGATTATGCAAAATTACAATATGAGCATATCAATAAAACAGCACAAGAGTATAAACCGAGCATCGACACTGCATTCGACGAGCATAAAGGAAATACCTCTCATTTTTCCATTATGGATCGATATGGGAATACGGTATCGCAGACACAGACCATCAGAGACTGGTTCGGAAGCGGCATTGTTGTAGATGCCTACGGTTTTGTACTGAATAATGCAATGTCGGATTTTTCCGCAACGGAGGGAGCACTTACCAGTCAAGGATTATCGTACGGCAGCTCTAATGCGATAGCCGGCGGAAAAACACCGATTTCCAGTATGTCGCCGACCATTGTTTTTAAAGAAGGAGCACCGTTCATGGCCATCGGTTCTGCCGGAGGTCCGAGAATTATTACCGGCGTGCTGCAAGGGATAGTAAATGCAATCGATTTTGATATGGAACCTGAGCAGCTGGTAGATATGCCGTATATCAACTGTCTCAGTAAACAACAAGGCATAGAAACCGAATTCGGTATTTCACCTGATACTGTTGTTCAGCTTCAAGCAGCACTGCATACCGTACATCAAGTTCCCGTACATCAGGCAATGAGTACAATGGTAAATTGCGTGATGAAAAAACAGGATAGGTTTTATGCAGGGCGGACAAAGCGAGTCGATGGCTGCGCAGGAGTTCTTTTTTCCTCCGGCGCAAGCTTTGACGGCATAGGGTTTTCGGAAATATAGTAGAGCATCTCTAAAAGCTAACCGAGTTTTTAGAGATGCCCGGTATTCGGCTTTAACATACGGGGATGTCTCAAAAGTTGGTTACTTTTTTGCGAGCCCCATTCAGCAGCAGGGCTTAGTTTAAACGCTTTTCCCGTGCTCATGTCAATCGAGGGAAAGCGGCTGCTGTCCGCTTACGCTGAACATACGCCAGAACCGCACAGCATATACCAACCGCAAAGGCGGCTGCCGAAAATATCACACGCTGCATTCCGCTTCCCGGTGCGATAACCGGAAGGCGTGCAAAAAAATCCGCTGCTGTAAAAATTATCCGATACGCGGCGTTCAATCCGTATCCCAGCAGCGGACTACTGAACGGGAAGATAAGCGCAAGCGGAATGCAGATAAGCCCCGCGATGAGGAAAACCGAAACAAGCGGGCTAACCACGCATGAAGCAATTACCCCCGCCGCTGCGATATTACCGATTGCAGAGATAACAATCGGGGCGGTGAAAAGCTGTGCGCCGACGGATGCGGAAATACTGCCTGCAAAAGACGGCGGTATTTTTCCAGCCATGAGACGAGCGCACGCATCGCCGAAGATGATAATACCTGCACAGGCCCCATACGAAAGCATAAACCCGAGCGTTATTGCTTCGGAGCCGGCGATTGCGATATGCACAGTCAGCATGGCGCACAGCACGGACAAGGGCAGCGGCTTTAACCCGAGCGCTCTCCCTGCGGCGGCGATACATACCATTCCCAATGCACGGTTCAGCGAAGGCGCAGAACCTGCAAACCAGACAAAAAGGAAGACCGCCGCAAGCGAAAACCATGCCGCCCGCGTCTTATGCCCAAACATCCTGCCGCCCTGCAGCGCCGCTGTCCCGATTAGCGAAAGGTGCATCCCCGACAAGGCAAGGATATGAGCAAGTCCGGCGTTGCGGAAGGCCGCGATGCATTCCGCCGGTAAGAACGCCTTATCTGCAGCAAGCAGCGCAAGCAAAAGTCCGCCCGCCTCTCCCCAACCGTATAGCATCCGCATAAAGGCAAAGCGGAAAAACGCACGAAGGCGGTTGAGCGGAGAATTCCAGCCGAGAAATACCGGCTGCACCTGCCGCGCATAAAACACCGTTCCCGTCTTACCGAACTTTCCTTGAACTGCAAGCTTCATTCCACAGACATAAAACCGACATTCTTGCTGATTTTGCAAAGCCTCTGCAAATACAGCCGTACTGGACAGTAGCGGCGCTGCCGCTTCGGATTGTTCCGCTTCGCCGATGCGGGTAATACCTCCTGAATATGTTCCGCGGACAAGCGCTGCCGGAACAAAAAGCTGCACGGAACCCGATGCGGAAAACTGCTCATTGCGGCCGGCGCCGCACGCAATCAGTTTAACCGGTATGCGATAATAATCGGATCCAGCCGGAACAGGCTCACCGGTTAATTCCGCAATAAGCATCCGCACCGTAGGCAGCGAAGCAAGCGTTTGAGGAGGGCGCTGCTCTCTTTGCAGAGTACGCGCAGCATACGAGCCGATCACAGCTCCCGCAATCACACAAAGCGCAAACCGTACCATGGCTCGCACTCGTTTCTGACGACAGTGCTGCGGTTGGAATTTCCGGTGCGTCAACTGAGCGGCTATCGGTACTGCCGCTAAGAACAGCAAGAAAGCACACAGTAATAAGAATGCCGTTATAAAAACAAAAGATATAATTTTACTGTCAGTTTGAGCAAATACATACAACCCGTAAAAAAACGCCGCCACCGCAACGGCTATGATCGTAACAGGCGGAACAACATGTCTATCCATACTTACCTCTTACGATTTCTTATACGACACAAGGCGCAAAATGGCTACAAATCAGCGGCAGCGGCAAAGGAAATCTGAGAAAAACATAACTGCCCAAAAGTTACGTTTTCAAGGATTCCTTTAATTTGGTATTTTTATATGATAAAGCGTATGATTTTCAGGATTTCCCTTAAATCGTATTTGCTGTTTCTGTACGGTATCGGTAACAGAAAGGATAGTACGTTTAATGGAACGGTTATTAAAAAGAATCTGAGAGATAACGATCTCATTCGAAAGCGCAGTGTTTTTTATATCGGCGGCAGTATTAACAGTCAGCCCAACATAATTAAGCCGGTTATTCAAGGTTACCACCAATACCGAACCGCTATGCAAACCCATTTTAATTTCCAACCGTTCGCTTATCGGCTTATTTTGACTATACTTTGTCAATTGTCGCAGTGCTTTCACAGCAGCATTAAAGGCCTTACAAGGATCGATAAAAGCCCCCATAACAACATTGCCGTTTTTCATAATCGGTACGCCGCTGTACTTTTCAATCGTACTCAAAAGAAGCTTCACATATCCCTTTATCAATAAAAATGCTTTTTTATTACCTAATGATGCGTAAAGCCTTGTCGAATTTGTAATATCTGCAAAGAGAATTGTCATATTTGTCAGTGGAAGTGATTGGTCGCCAATCAGAATTTCAGAACTCATCAATTCGCGGTACAAATTATTTTGAATAATCTCCACACCTCGTACTGCATCAGGTGTGTCCCACGTCCGATACTTTCCGCTCCGAATATTTTTGCCTATATCAGCAATATAATTCATTTTAAACGTAGGATCGAGCATCTTGAGCCGCGGGTGAATCGAAAAGCAAACCTCAATATTGGTGTCAAGCGTATTATTAAAGACCTTATTACAAACCGTACAAAAATTTTGTGACGAAGCTTGATGAAGAGACGGAGCTTCATAGGCAATATGTCCGCAAGTAGGGCAATGATAAATCCATTCTAATATAAATACTCCGTCATAAACTCCTTGAATAAAAATATCCAATATTTTTTCACGCGATATACCGAAAGCTTTACCGATTTCATAGAGAGGAATATGAAAAAGTAACCGATCCGACACATTTGTTAAAAAGGCTGCAATTTTATCAGCCTCTTTCTGATTTACTTTAGAGCGTAATTTCACACTCATAACTCTCTCCTTCTATAATCAACAACTCCGACGCAGAGCATCGGGGTACAGTGCCCAACGTTTCGCACAGTATAGGATATCCGGCACGGATGCAGGTGATTCCAAACAGGAACGAGTTTTTTGCAAGGCAAAAAACTCGCAGTCAAAAATGTACAAGGATGTACATTTTTGACGAGATGGTTGCAGTCAGCTTTAATACCCTTTGTTACGACGTAGAGCGTTGCCGAGAACGGCGGGTATTAAACCGCACGAATAAAAACCTTCATGATGAAAGAAAAGCAAGGAGAGTACAAGAATCATGGCAGGTGGTACAAAATATTTTTTAACGCACTATGCTAAACAGTCGGCTTTTAAAATGGTTATAAAAATTTTGATGAATATTTTGATGAATATTTGACAAACCATTTTTTTTCATGTTATAGTAAATAAAGATTGGTGGTATTACCACATACCGCTATTCTAAATATGAGATTATATGAAAAAGAAAAAACGAACAACGGCTAAAAGCAATAAAGAACGTTTTATCGAGCAGATGGAGACACTGCTGTTGATGCACCTTATCCTGCCGGGAGAGCTGTTACCGCCCGAACGGGAATTGGCACAGCAGATGGGTGTCTCTCGGCCGGTCATCCACGAGGGGCTTTTGGAACTTGGTGCGAGAGGGCTTATTTCCATTCGGCCGCGGCATGGCTGGATTGTCAATAACTTCACAGAAGAAGGTGCGCTGCCCCTGCTTTCAAGCCTTTATCGTTTTTCGGCACCTCAGTCTGCCGCCCGTATCGATGCCGATTTGGAAGAAGTCCGCCGGATGATTTTGACAAAATCATTGATGCAGTATTTTGCTGCCGATACGGTGCAGAAACAAACAAATTCGCCGCTCATTGAGAAATTACATAAGATACACAGAGAAGAACATAAAAATATCGAGGCCCATTTACGACCTGCTGAAATACGGCGGCTGACCGAATTGGATTTTCTCTTTTACCGTGCAATTATCGAGGCGGGTGGCAATACGATATTTCTCCTTCTCTTTAACTCGGCACGAGAATTGTACCATCAAAAACTGGAGCAGTTTTTTACGGAAAATACCGAGAGCATTCGGACAGCAGCCGCCTTAAAATCACGGTTGATTGCCTATATCACGGAGAATAAACGGAATGAAGCGTTCGCCTTACTGGAAAAAATGATCTCAACGAATGCATACATTCATACGGAAGCTGACGGACGGGAAAGTCCGCCGATTATGAGGGAACAGCATTATGAAGAACTATCTTCAAAAGCTTGAGCGGAAGATAAAGGAACGGTACCCGCAGCTGAAACTTTCGGCAGAATGGGACGGCCGGTCGGTAATATTGACCGGAGATGCTCCTACCGTTGAAGAACGGTACACCGTCGGCGCCTTTTTTGCAAGAAAATGTAAAAAGCTCCCGGGATATAAGGGTTTGGTTAATGATATAACCGTTGCTGGAAAGGCTGAGCCGCCGATGCGGATGCCGGAAGTGCGGGATAATCTTTTAGCAGGTAAAACATTCGATATCGTGATTATCGGCGCGGGTGTTGTCGGATGTGCAATCGCACGGGAACTATCCCGCTATGATTTAACAATCGCCGTGCTCGAAAAAGAGTGCGATTGCGCAATGCAGGCGTCCTCCCGCAACGACGGCATGATTCATCCCGGCTTTGCAGATAGTCCTTCAAAGATAAAAGGCAGACTGAACACACGTGGCAACCGTCTGTACCGCAAGCTCGACAAAGAACTCGGCTTTCAAACCGAATGGCCGGGCAGCTTTATGCTATTTGATTCCCCGCTCCTAAAACCGCTTGTGCCCTTTATGCACCGACGGGCGGCAAAAAACGGCGTTGAAGGTCGCGTCGGTTATATGAATAAAAAAACGATACAAAACATGGAACCGAACCTGAGTACGGAATACTACGGCGGTTTTTGGATGCCCTACTCCGGCATTGCCTCTCCTTTTAAGGTAACGATTGCCTTTGCAGAAAACGCTGCGGCAAACGGCGTATCTTTTTTCTTTGAAACCGCTGTAACCGGTTTTGGCAAAACGAACGACTTGATTTCGGCAGTGTACACAAACCGCGGTACGCTGAACGCCCGCCTGATTATCAACGCAGCGGGCGTATGGTCTGATAAAATTGCGGAATTTGCCGGAGACCGTTTTTTTTCCATTCATCCTCGAAAGGGCATGGATATCATCCTCGATAAAAAGAAAAAGGGAGCGCAGCATACCATTATCGGAAAACCTAATCTTCTAAACTCTTCAAAACAGCACTCAAAAGGCGGCGGCATTATCCCCTGTATAGAAGGGAATATCCTTGTCGGGCCGACTGCGCATGAGGTATATGACCGTGAAGACTACGGTACCGACTCCGAAGATGAACGAGCCTTGCTTGAGCAAATGTCTATGAATAAAACGCTTTCGAGGGGTGATATCATCGCGTATTATAGCGGTATCCGCGCCGCGACATGGGAGGAAGACTTTATCGTTGAAATGTCCGAAAAGGTACCCAACTTGATTCATGCAGCGGGCATTCAATCGCCGGGTTTTGCTTCGGCTCCGGCAATCGCGGAAGATATTACAGCGCTTGCACTCCGGCGCTTTCCCGCCGGCCTCAAAGAAAAACCGAACTTTATATCTCGCCGCGCCGCACCCCGCGAAACAGCTTCGATGCACGATGCCGAGCGGCATACGCTTATCAAACGAGATCCGCTCTATGGTAAAATCGTCTGCCGCTGCGAGCAAATCTCCGAGGGAGAAATACGGGATGCGGTACGCAGCTGCCGTGCACTCGGTATGCAGCATATCAGCCTTGATGCGGTAAAACGGAGGTGCCGCGCAGGAATGGGGCGGTGCCACGGCGGTTTTTGTACGCCGCGGGTAATGGAAATCATCAGCAGGGAAGCCGGCATTCCGCTTGAACGCATTACTAAAAAAGGCGGCTCCTCGTACATACTGAACAACCCACTGTCGGCAGATGAGGGGAAGGCGGCATTATGAAACGCTTTTATGATATCATTGTGATTGGAGCGGGACCCGCCGGTATGGCTGCCGCTCTTGCCGCCGCCGAAAAAGCTCCGCAGTGCAGCATTGCACTGATAGAGCGGGAAGAGCATATCGGCGGTATTTTAAAGCAGTGCATTCACGACGGCTTCGGACTTATTCGGTTTAAAGAGCGGCTGACCGGTCCCGAATATGCATGGCGGTACCGCGATATGCTCGCTCAGCATTCCAACATCGACATATTCGTATCCACCTTTGTTATCCGTATCGTGCAGCAGAACGGCGGCAGCTTTGAGCTGACCTTTACCAATCCGCAGAACGGTATTTTTACCCTTTCTTGCACGGCGCTCATTTCCGCAACGGGCTGTAGAGAACGTACCGACCGGCAGGTGTTTATCCACGGCGACCGGCCTTCGGGGGTATTCACTGCGGGGCAGGCGCAAGCCTTTATCAACCTAAAGGGATACCTCCCCGGTAAGCGGTTTGTCATTTTGGGCAGCGGAGACATCGGGCTTATTATGGCGCGGCGGCTCACCCTCGAAACCGCACATATTGGCGGTAGTGTGGAAGGTGTCTACGAGGTAAAGAGCGAACCGTCGGGACTTACCCGCAATATCGTGCAATGCCTTGAAGATTACGGTATTCCGCTCCACCTTTCTACGACGGTGAGCGCTTTGCACGGGGCAGGACGCTTGGAGGGCGTAACCGTAACGCAGGTTGACGGACGGATGCAGCCGGTCGCCGGTACGGAACGGTATATCCCCTGCGACACCCTCATTTTGAGCGTCGGGCTTATCCCCGAAAACGACATCCTCGACAGTCTCGCGCCGAAAATGGATACGCGGACAAAGGGACCGCAGGTTAATCAATATATGGAAACAACCGTACCGGGACTTTTCTCCTGTGGGAATGCGCTGCACGTCAATGACCTCGTAGACTATGTTTCTGAGTCGGGCAGTATTGCCGGGGAACAGGCTG
The DNA here is from genome assembly GCF_024181165.1 of Treponema sp. OMZ 803. Lineage (NCBI taxonomy): Bacteria > Pseudomonadati > Spirochaetota > Spirochaetia > Treponematales > Treponemataceae > Treponema > Treponema sp. OMZ 803. Next base: position 1,517,676 of record NZ_CP051195.1, read on the forward strand.
CCTTACTCTGCAGCGGAACAGCATTTGAAGGCAATACCGCCTCAGAAAGAGCTGCGGCAACGGAAATACAGCCGGCGGCGCAGGCTGAGCTATGTAAAAATCCTGCTGAAATTCCCATCTATGCCGATAAAACGCTGCTATACCAAACACCCGCCCGCATCGCACCGGACGGGAAGCAGGCGGTTCTGTACTTCCGGTCTGCGGCACAGCGGGAGCAAGCGGTATTGACAATTAGAGCGGAAACAAAAACAGGCTCAAAGACTCTTTTCAAAAAAACATACCGCTCGCTCAAGCCGCCGGAGATGGAGCGGATTATCGTGGATACCGCATCGATACCGGCCTACACGCAGCAACTGTCTGTTTCGTTGACAGACGCAGAACCGGCGCATCAGGCAAAGGAGGCTGAATGATCAAAGAGCTGACTTGTATTGCATGCCCGCGCGGCTGTGCATTAACCGTGACAATCGACGATGCAACGAATATAATAGTAGTAAGCGGAAATAGCTGTCCTAAAGGAATCAGCTACGGCAAACAGGAAGTGCTGTGCCCTATGAGAACGCTCACCACCACCGTTGCCTGCAAGCCGGCTCGGCATAATGGAGAAACAACAGGATTCGGTGAGCCTGAGTTTATTCGCCTGCCGGTAAAAACCGGATGCGAAATTCCGCTTGAGGAGATGAAATCTATGATAGAAAAAATACGCACTATTACCGCCGCAGCTCCGGTGCGATACGGAGACTGTCTTGCCCAGCTTACTGCTGAAAACGGAACTAAAATACCGATTCTCGCCTGTGCAAGTACGGAGGCTGAATGATTATGACCAATCAATCGACGATTATCTCAATTGACTGCGGTACCCAGAGCCTGCGTGTTATCATCTTTGCGGAAGACGGTTCGGTACTTGCAAAGAAGCAGATTATGTATAAACCGTGCGTCAGTCCGCGGCCGGGATGGGCGGAACAAGATCCCGCAGTGTGGTGGGGTGCGCTGTGCACAGGTGTAGCGGCACTCAAAAACAGTCATCCCGATTTAATGGCTCGCGCAAAGGGAATCGGCGTAACAGCTCAGCGGGACACCGTCATCCTCATCGGTAAAGACGGAAACGTGCTGCGCCCTGCGATTACGTGGCTCGATACCCGAAAGGCACACGGCCGGTATCATCCGAATTTCATTATGAAGGCTGCGCTGAAAGCCGTTGATTACTACGAAAAAATCATGCACTCTCAAAGCGACGGTCAGTGCAACTGGATACAGGAAAACGAGCCGGAAATTTGGAAAAAAACTTGGCGGGTACTGATGGTATCGGGCTATCTGCAATACCGGCTTACGGGAATTGCTGCCGATTCCCCTTCATCGCTGGTCGGACACATTCCCTTTGATCATAAAAAGCAAAAGTGGGCATCGCCCGGACACATCACGGCAAAGATATTTCCGATAGATGATGATAAAAAATGCAGTGTTGTCCAAAGCGGGAAAGAGATCGGACGGGTTTCCGCTCAAGGCGCTCTGGAAACGGGGCTTCCTGTCGGTATACCGGTCATCGCCTGCGGCAGTGATAAGGCATGCGAAACGCTCGGTATGGGATGTCTCGATGCGAAAACCGCGTCCCTCAGCTTCGGAACAACGGCAACGGTGGAAATATGCACCGACCGCTACACGGAACCGATCCGATTCCTACCCGCATACAGCGCTGCCTATCCCGGGCGTTGGGTACCGGAAATCGAAATATTCCGCGGCTACTGGATGATCAGCTGGTTTAAGGACGAGCTCGGCTATGAAGAACGGGCAAAGGCGACGGCAACCGGTATTATTCCGGAGCAAATTATGGATCGTCTCCTCGACTCCTCCCCGCCCGGCTGCTACGGCCTGATGCTGCAACCCTATTGGGGCGCCAGCCTTAAAGATCACTATGCGAAAGGCTCGATGATCGGGTTCGGCGACGTACACGGACGGCACGCAATATACCGCGCAATCGTCGAAGGGCTCGCCTACTCGCTGCGGGAGGGGTTGGAACAACTGCAACGGCAAAGCGGTGTTCCCGTACAAAAGGTTGCCGTTTCGGGCGGAGCCTCGCAGAGCGACCGTATCTGCACTATCACGGCGGATATCTTAAACAAGCCGCTCGTCCGCGGTGCGACAACGGAAACTTCTGCACTGGGAGCCGCGATCTTAACGGCGTACGGGACGGGGTGTTATTCAAGTATCGAAGAAAGCGTCAAAAACATGGTTCATATCGCGCAGGAATTTGCCCCTTCACCGGATAACCGCGAATTATATGATGAACTCTATCAAATATACACACAGATATATCCTATCTTAAAGCACGTGTATAAACGGATACGGGAGGTAACCGGTTATCCGTCATAAAAAGTAGCATCGAGAGCCTCTAAAAATCTCATCAAGTTTTAAGAGGTGTTCTATCATAAATTCAAATAGGAGATGGCTATGGCAGAACGTAAGGTATACAAGAATTTTAAACCGGAATGGGAGCAAGTCCCCCCGCCGCCGACTTCATTCCGTTCGATTTTAAAATGGGGAGACCCCAACGAATTTAAGGAACCGAATGAAAGGCTTTTTACCTTTATGAAAGGTGAGCTCGGCTTAACCGATGCCGATTTTCAGCGGAAGGGCGCCGACGGGCATGAAGCGGTACCCGAAACATTAGCGACACCGCCGCTTGAACCGGAGCATGTTGCGTTCTTTGAATCCGTGTGCGGTAAGGACAATGTAAGCACCAAGGGATACAACCGACTTTCCGTGGCTTACGGCAAAACCATGTACGACCTCTACCGGCTGCGGGAAAACATCACCGAAAATGCCCCGCGGGCAGTGCTCTATCCTTCAAGTCATGAAGAAATCGTGCAGATTGTCGAATACTGCCAAAAGCAGCACATTCCCCTCTATGTATACGGCGGCGGCTCTTCCGTTACCCGCGGTGTAGAAGCGTTTAAGGGCGGCATCAGCCTTGATATGCGGCGGAACTTTAACAAGGTGATTAACTTTAACGAAACCGATCAAACCATCACGGTTGAAGCAGGAATGTCCGGCCCCCAGCTCGAAAAAATCTTGAGCGAAGCAAAAACCCGTTTCGGCGCACGGCACGTTTACACCTGCGGACACTTTCCGCAGTCGTTTGAATACTCCTCCGTCGGCGGCTGGACGGTAACGCGGGGCGCCGGTCAAAACTCAACCTATTACGGCAATATTCACAATATCGTGATGGGACAGACTTATGTTACCCCTACCGGCATCATTAAAAGCTACGGACTCCCCGCCCACGCAGTCGGCCCTGATATCGATGAGCTGATGATGGGGTCGGAAGGAGCGTTCGGCGTACTGACGCATGTAACACTGAAAATTTCCCGCCTGACTGCGGAGAACCGCCGGTATTTCAGCTTTATGTTTAAGGACTGGCAGAGCGGACGCGACGCCGCGCGGGAAATTATGCAGGCCGAAGCAGGCTATCCTTCCGTGTTCCGCCTATCCGACCCCGAAGAAACCGATGCGATGATGAAGCTCTACGGCGTGGAAGGCACCCCGCTCGAAAGCTTGATGAATCTCCGCGGATACAAAGCGCATGACCGCTGTATGTTCTTAGGCTGGACGGAAGGGGAGCGAGGCTTTTCTTCAAATCTCTTCCGCGTCGTAAAAAAAATCAGCAAAGCCCACGGCGGACTGTACCTCACCGGCTATCCCGCGCACAAATGGGAAGAAGGCCGCTTTACCGACCCCTATTTACGGGAATCGCTGCAGGACTACGGTATCATCATCGACACGATGGAATGCTCCGTTACATGGGAGATGATGGGGCGTGTGCATGAAAAGGTTCGCGCCTTTGCAAAATCCCGCCCGAACACGGTCTGTATGACACACCTATCCCATGCGTATGAGCAGGGAGCCAATCTCTATTTTATCTTCATCGGGAAATTCCGTGATAAAGAAGAATATGCAGAATATCAGTTCGGTATCTTTGATAATATCATGGAACAGGGAGCTGCGATGAGCCACCACCACGGTGTCGGCAAGATGACGGCGGCATGGGTTGAGCAGTCGATCGGCACGGATAGGCTGAATATTTTCCGCGCGTTAAAAAAGCATTTTGACCCCGACAATATTATGAACCCGGGCGGCACCCTCGGCATCGACATGACCGATGAGCAAAAGCGCAAGCCGAAGTTCTGCAGCAGAACATGGGATAATCCTGCGTATTAAGGGGTATTGCTCAAAATAACGGAGCCGCTAAAAAGAGCCGGGGCTGTCCAAAAACTTCAGTTTTGGACAGTTTCCTTAGATTTAGATGCGATGTTTAAAATTAAGTTATTACTGTATAAAGACTTAATTTTAAACTCGCGGGGATGTCGAAAAAGTAACCAACTTTTGAGACATCCCCGGTTTTCGTTTTTAATGCAATTCTTCAAACCCGTAGGTTTCTTCTTTTGTATTAAAGAAATAGTTATAGGATTTGGAAGCCTCTACTGTAATTTCCTGTTTGCTTGCACCGTAGGTTGTTGTAACGGAGCGGTAAAAGAAACCGGGACGAGTTTTTGAAAAAGACGATTCGACGACATGGGTTCCGGGAGTAACATAGAATCCGGTTGAAAGCTTTTCTCTAAAGTAGAACGGGCGCTCCCCGTCGACGCTGCGGATGGTTATCTGTTGAGCGGCACTCGCCAGATAACCGGTTACCGAACTCGTTTTACCGATATATACTTTTACCACATCGGGATGTTCATTCAGCCAATTTGTAACGCGCTGTTTATCCTTCTTCGTTTTAAAGATTGCAAATGCAAAATAAGCAAGCAGCCCTATCGGAATAAGGATAAAATAATAGATATGTGAAAAACTTGTATTACTCATGATGGTGTCCATGGGTTTTCTCCTTTACGGTTGTCAATTTAGCCGGTTCATTAGTATTGTCCGTGCTGAGTTTGGTTACGGAATCTCTATTAATTCCCAAATCATCCAATAACTTTATAAACTGCGTAATACCGATTAATTCGCAGTCAATCAGTTCTTCATTTTCTCCCGGGCGAGTAAGATAGAGCGAACATTCCGTATCGCCGCCCGAACTAACGGTTTTTGCCCGTATCGCTGTAGCGGAAATCGAATAGGTATCGATTTTTTTCCCTTTTTTTATCGTCAATGTATTGCCGTCGGTTTCTATAACAATCATGTTGCCGATAATGATAAGCCAAATATAGCCGGCGAAAACTGCTAAAGCTATCAATAGCAATAATACGGAACTTTTAAGCCAAATTGATGCAATAAAAGTCACAAAGAGAGCGGCTCCCGCACCAAAAATGAGATTCACGAGAACTCTGTGCGGACGTGTCTTATAGACATTGCTCATTTTTTCCTCCTAATAAACTTCGGAATCGAAAGCATTATTATAATTGAGCAAGATAGTTTGTCAACCCAATCTAAATTTAGAGGATGCGAATTTACAAGATCGCACAAATAGATTACTGAGACGCCCTATTACACCACATATTGAAATTCCTTTCTATTCTATGGCATACTAGGCTCTGTTAAGGAGAAATACTATGGAACTCATACGTCAAGAAAATAGAATTTATGCGGAAAACGATGCCGGAAAAGTGATTGCCGAGGTTACCTTTCCGCAGGAGAATGACTCGACGGTTTGCCTCGACCATACCTTTGTTGATGATTCGCTGAGAGGACAGGGCGTTGCCGGTAAGCTCGTTAAAGAAGTCGTAGCCTATGCTCAAAAGAACGGAAAAAAGATACGGCCTCAATGCTCGTATGCAGCCGATTGGTTCAATAAACATTCGGAATACGCGGATTTAGTCGCACATTAATTGAACCACCAAGCACGCAGAGACCGCAAAGGATTCTAAAAAGCACACTCTTATCGAATTCCTTTTCTTTGCGATCTTGGCAGCCTTTGCGGTTACATTTACCAATTAGTTTATCTTTATCCCTCGCAAAGAGGAGGCGCTTGAGTACTTATGAATGTTTTAGCTGAAAAATGTAAAGAAGTTATTTTTTCAGTTTTACCCATTGCCGTGTTAATTTGTATTTTGAACTTCCTTTTTGTGCGGGTTGAGTATACTTTTTTTATTCAGTTTTTAATCGGCGTTGTTTTTATCTGCCTCGGGCTTACGATATTCCTATTCGGAATAGACATCGGTATTACGCCCATCGGCGACGTGATGGGGCAGTTCATCACCGCGAAAAATAAAATCTCAGTGGTTATTATCGGGGCGCTCATACTCGGCTTTTTTATTTCGATTGCCGAACCCGATCTGCAAATCCTCGGCGCTCAAGTTATGCAAGTTACCAAGGGCGCAATCCCGCAAACCACGCTGATTGTCATCGTTTCAATCGGTGTCGCGGTATTTCTTGCCGTCGGATTATTAACCATTGTCTATCATATCCCGCAGCATAAAGCTTTTACTTTCTCGTATGGATTGATATTGCTCTGTTCGATTTTTTCGGTACGGGAGGGCATCTCGATTGCCTTTGATTCTTCGGGTGCAACCACCGGCGCAATTACGGTGCCGTTTGTTCTGGCAATAGCAGCAGGTGTTTCCCGCATGAAGAAAAACTCCATCGCATCGGAAACGGATTCTTTCGGACTTGTCGGGATGGTTTCGGCGGGAGCAATCTTGAGCGTGCTTGCAATAACCTTGATACGGCAGTTACCCGCCTTTGATAATGATTTCAGCATTTCAGAACCGGCCGCCGGAGCCTCAATTCTTACCGCCATATCCGAAGCGTTTAAGCATGCAGCCTCTGAATCGGTGCTCTCGCTGTTACCGATTGCGGTTATCTTTTTACTCACCGATGTATGTTCGTTACGGTTGAAAAAGAATACCTTGAGCGGAATTATTAAAGGGATGATTATCACCTTTGTCGGCTTAATGTTATTTTTAGCGGGAGTAAAAGCGGGTTTTTTGGATCTCGGCTTCCTGATTGGGCATAAAATCGGAGAGATTGCAAATCTACCGCTCATTTTAATCATCGGGGCTTTTATCGGCTGTGTAGTCATCCTTGCGGAGCCGGCCGTCTATGTATTGACCAAGCAAATTGAAACCGTCAGCGCCGGCTATATTCCGAGAAAGCTGGTACTCATCTTCCTTGCACTCGGCGTGAGTATTGCAACATTTCTTTCGATGCTGCGGATTCTTATTCCCGCATTTCAGCTCTGGCATATTCTATTGCCGGGATATATGGTCGCCCTCGCGCTTTCGTGGATTGTGCCGGAGCTGTTTGTCGGTATGGCTTTTGATGCAGGAGGGGTCGCGTCGGGTCCGATGACGGCAACATTCGTGCTCTCCTTTGCGCAAGGGTTGGCGGCTGCAACACCGGGTGCAAACGTACTTATCGACGGGTTCGGCATTATCGCAGCAGTCGCTTTGGCGCCGGTTATCTCGCTGCAAGTACTCGGATTACTTTTTTATTTAAAACAAAGGAAGGGGACATGACCGCTTTTTCATTATTGATCATTTTAGTGCCACATGGACAAGCGCGGAAAATTATTCACGAAGGTAGGGAACTCGGCCTTATCGGAGCGACGACGCTGCTTGCTCAAGGTACGGTAAAAAGTAAGCTGCTCGATTTTCTCGGCATCAATCAAATCCAAAAGGAATTGATTTTGACAATGGGAGAACATGATAAACTTGCCTCGATTATGGAGGAACTGAACCGGCGGCATAAAGTAACCAGAAAAAATTTCGGCATTGCGTTCATCATTCCGATTACCTATTCAAATAAACATTTCAGCGGAGCAATGCCGCCGGAAACGCAAAAGGAGATACAAGCTATGAAGTCGGCGATTTTTACAATTGTAGATAGAGGACGAGCTAATGATGTTGTGGACGCTACCATAGAAGCGGGAGCACGCGGAGGCACCATCCTTCACGCCCGCGGTTCGGGGGCGAATCAAACAAAGCTGATTTTCGATATTGAAATAGAACCCGAAAAAGAAATTGTCTTAACAATTGTAGACCCCGAACAGGTTGAACCCGTCGTTGCCGCCATCCGCAGCCACAGTGATATCGAAAAGGACGGCCACGGAATCTTATTTGTGCTGCCCATCACCGACGCCTACGGAATAAAATAGTAGAAAAATTACTGGAATATAGTATACTCTAAGAAGGCACTGTAGGTCATAAGGAGGTTTTGTGGTGATAGAAACAACTCTTAAACAAAAAGCGATGGATTATTTTGCAATGCTTGATAATGAGCAGGCTCAAATAGTTATTTCATACATGGAAGCAATTGATTTTTCCACTGAAAAACAACAACGCAGTCTCGCCGACCTAAAGGGTAAAATTCAATTTGCTGATGGATATGATTATAAAGCAATGCGGAGTTCTTAATGATTCTAGTAGATACTTCTGTGCTGATCAATTTTTTTCGTGGCAGGGAAACAGTCGGTACTGTATATTTTGAAAAAATACTTGAAGAACAAAAACATTTTTGTATCAATGAATTTATTTATCAAGAAATTTTGCAAGGTTCAAAAGACGAAAAAGAATTTTCCGTTTTGAAATCTTATTTACGTGACGTACCGTTGTATTCTCTAAGACTCGGTATTGGCTCCTTTGAAAATGCAGCTCTGCTGAATTTTCGTTGTCGTAAAGGAGGGGTTACAATTCGTAGTACGGTCGATTTACTGATTGCAGAAACGGCAATTGAAAATAATATTCCGCTTCTACACGATGATGCCGATTTTGTAAATATGGCTCGAATTATTACAGAATTAAAACTTGCTGTGTAAATCAAAACCGCTTAGTACCGTTATGTATGTTTTATAAACTCTTTATCTCTTTATGATTACACATCTCCGACGGTTTCAACACTGTCAATAATACCGCCGCCGACTACCCTACTCCCGCAATAAAATACAGCGGCTTGCCCGCGCGCAACCGCCCGTTCGGGTTCGCTAAAAACGATGCGGACTCGGCTAATGCCGCTCGGTTCAATGCAGGCTTTTTTCAGCTGCTGCCGGTACCGTGTTTTAACCTCCGCGTAAAAAGGCTCCTGCGGCATTTCGGCAATCCAGTTTACTTCCCGCACCGAACAGGCGGCGGCGAGAAGGGCATCCCCCGCACCGACGGTAACGGTATTATGCTCTGCCGATTTTTCAACCACGTAAATCGGATAACCGAACGGCAGAGCAAGCCCCCGCCGCTGCCCAATGGTATAACGATGCAAGCCGCGGTGCGTGCCGACCTTTGTGCCATTGATGTCGATAAAATCTCCTTCGGGAAACGCATCGGGCGCCAATGCTTCGATTACTGCCGTGTAGTCGCCGTCCGGTACAAAGCAAATATCTTGGCTATCGCTCTTATGCGCATTGACCAATCCGGCCTTTTCCGCAATAAGGCGAACCTCCGGCTTCGTCAATTCTGCAAGCGGAAAAAACGTCCTGCTTAACTGCTCTTGACTCAACAAGGCCAAAAAATAGCTTTGATCCTTCTGTGCATCAGCCCCCCGCTCCAGCACATACCGGCCGGACGGCTCCTGAAACACCTTGGCATAATGGCCGGTCGCAATAGCATCACAACCTTCCCGTAAAGCCTGTTCCAAAAGCAGCCCGAATTTAATCTGTCTATTGCAAATGTAACAGGGATTCGGTGTTTCTCCGCTGCGGTAGCTTTTTATAAAATAATCGATAATCCGCTTTTGAAATTCGGTACGGAAGTCGTAAACACGGTGCGGAATACCGAGAAGCCGCGCTGCCTGCGCCGCTTCTTCGATAATCCGCTCGGATTGTTCCTTCGCGACGGGAGACTGTTCATCCAGCAAGCGGAGCGTAACACCACACACGTCATGTCCCTCTTCTATCAGAAGCTTTGCGGCAACGCTAGAATCTACCCCTCCGCTTAAACCTACTGCAATCTTCATTTTTTTATTGCACTCCGCAATGACAGCGCTTTACCGTCTGCGAGCACAACCGCTTCCAATTGTTTATACGTATGGGCAGGAAACTGAATCGGTACGCTTAAAGTACTGCCGATGTAAATCACTTCGACGGCTTTTGTTTCCTTCTGTTCCGTATCGCGGTTCGCCGCAGTGATACGGACGGTAAGCGGCAGCGCATAGTCATCGCTTTGTTCCGTGGCTGCGAACGAAATATTCACATAGAGATGTTCCTGCTGCGTTAAATATTCCAATTTAACCGGAACTCCCTCAATTTTTCCTGACTGCCGATCGGTTTTAAATAAAAATGATGCAAAGGTGAGGGCAAAAACGGCAACAATAGCAAACAGCATAGATCGGGTTGAACGAGTTGCGGTAAGGCTTTTAAGAAGACTCATTTTTTTGATGTAGTCGGGCTCGTACATTTGCTGCACCGCTTCCGGCGCACGCTTTAAACGCTCACTTCGGTCATAGCGGAGATACGAACTTCCCTCATCCCATGAATCCGGTTGGTTATTCATTTTTTGACGCTCCGGTAATTTCGGTTGTCTTCCACCAAACGATGTCCGCCTGCTTGTCCCCTGCAAGGAGCGCCGATAAGATACCATCGGAAGAAAGATGGAAAGCGTTATACACTAATTCATCCGGGGAGACGGTCAATGTTCGCGTATGTATTTTATTTGAATGTAAATTGATTAGTTCGAGGATATATCCGTCGGAACGCGGTGTCGTCAACAAGCACCAATTATTTGCGGTTACACCGAGCAACCCATACACTTTTTTAATGTGCCGGGTACCGGTATTCGTGTCTTCCGTATCCTCATACGGCGCAATATCCACCGTCCGCTCGTACTGCCTCTCTTCAATATTGAACGTATAGAGGCAGCTTTTATCATAACTGATTCCGGCGCTCACATTGATATCCGTATCAATATCTTCACGGTAATAATCGACTTTAATATGCAGCTTCTTCGCCGTAAAATCGGGAACAGCCTTATCAAGGCTCGAAAATACTTTTACATCGTTGGTGTAAGGCGACGGCAACCCGCTAAATGCAATAGGAATTTTGTACAGCAAACCGCCCGTATTGTCATACCAGTACACCCTGATACCGGTTTCCGTTCGACATACTACAATAAGACCATTGTTTGAATCCGCATATAGTCCTTCGATAGGTGGAAACGGCGTACCGCCGACTCCTTCTTGTCCGACGGTATCAACAAATTCACCGGTCTCATTAAAATGAATGACCGTATCGCGTAACGCAAGATTCTCCGTTTGATCGTATTCAATACGTTCTTCGTTGACCGTATCGACGGCAAACAAGTGCTTGTTCGGCGTTACGGCAAGATAGGTCGGATGATTCAGCGGATACGGCACGGCACGGCGAGTCATAATTTTATCCGCTTGATCGGCGTCGATAAATGTCGGGCGGGGATTCTTTTCGGGATTATAATACAGCGCAAGCAAATCACCGAAAGACGTCAATTTCATAATTTTTCCCGCGCCTGAATTGCTTAAGTAAAAAATACCGTCATCCATGACTAACTGACTGTCGGGACGGACATACGGACTTGCCAGCTGAAATAAATCGAGCTGATCTTCAAAATTTCCGTATTTAATTGAAAAAAGTTGTTTGCGCTCCAAGTTCCCCGTTTTTTCTTTCCCGCACGAAACGACACAAAGAGAAACAACAGCACACAAGAAAATACAAAGCCCTTTAACAAAATGACTGCGGTAACACATTACAATAATCCGGTTCCTTACGGTATCTTCTAAAAACTCATGAGAGATTTGTTTTGCACCCTTAGGAATAGAAGATACCGCATCAGCAAAACTGCTTATTTGATAACTTCCGCAATACTTGACACAAGCCCTGCCATATTCTGAATATCAGCAGGAATAATAATTTTCGTCGATTTTCCGTCGGCTACTTTTTCAAAGGCTTCAAGACTGCGCAATTTAATCAGTGCAGAATCGGCGCCGACATTCTTAATAAGATTCAAACCTTCGGCAGTTGCTTTCTGGATAGCTAAAATCGCCTCAGCCTCACCCTGCGCCCTGCAGATAGCGGATTCTTTTTCCGCTTCGGCCTGTAAAATCATCGACGCCTTTTTTCCTTCCGCCACCAGAATGGAGGACTGCTTTTGTCCTTCTGCAATCAGGATGGCCTCGCGCCGTTCGCGTTCTGCACGCATCTGTTTTTCCATCGCTTCCTGAATGGATTCAGGGGGAATGATATTCTTTACTTCTACACGGTTTACCTTAATACCCCACGGATCGGTCGCTTCATCCAGAATGCTGCGCATACGAGTATTGATAACATCGCGGCTTGTCAGCGTACCATCAAGTTCCAATTCACCGATAATATTCCGCAGCGTGGTCGCTGACAGATTTTCAATCGCATTCATCGGGTTTTCAACGCCGTAGGTATAGAGCTTCGGGTCGGTAATCTGAAAATAGATAACCGTGTCAATCATCATGGTAACGTTATCCTTCGTAATAACCGGCTGCGGTTTAAAATCGAGCACCCGCTCCTTGAGCGACACCTTATTGGCGATTCGATCGACAAACGGCATCTTAACGTGCAGACCGACCTCCCATGACTGGAAATAGCCGCCAAGCCGTTCGATAATGAACGACTGAGACTGCGGTACAATTCTGATATTCAAAATAAGCAGAATGAGTACGAATACGATTAATGCAAAAGCAATCCACATAGTAAAACCTCTCTATTATATTTAGGCTCTTGTTAGGCGCCTCTAAACGTTTCAGTTTTCAGAGGCATCCGTTTCTTTTACGATCAGGGTAACACCCTCTATCTTTTCGATGATACATTCATCTCCGGCAGGTATAACCGCGCCGTCAACCGAAGCAGCCGTCCACACAACGCCGTTGATTTTAACTTGCCCTTTTTCCCATTCGGTAATGGTTTGTAACACGACGGCTTTTTTACCGATAAGGCTGTCTGCATTGGTTTTTTCCCGTTTGGTATGCAAAAATTTCAGCGCAATGGGGCGGGTAAAAAAGAGCAGCAGCAACGCAACAAGCGCAAACAGAACGCACTGCACATAAAACGGCGGCTGCAACATGGAAATGAAAATCATCAGCACGGCGCTGAGCGCAAACCACACGGTCGTTAAACCGAGTGTCATCCCCTCGATAACTGCACAAATAACGGCGATACCGAACCAAAACCACGGCGTATAAAACGCTAAAAACATCGATAGTTGGAAGAGCATACGGCCATCTCCTTAGGTTCGTGCCAGCGCCGCTCCGATAAAGTCACGGAATAGCGGATGCGGCTTATTCGGACGGGAGGCAAACTCGGGATGAAACTGTACCGCTAAAAACCACGGATGATTTTTCAGCTCGACGATTTCCACCAAATTGCGCTCAGGATTGATTCCCGAAAGCAGCATGTCGGTATTTTCAAACCGGCTGCGGTACAAATTGTTAAATTCATAGCGGTGCCGGTGGCGCTCGCGAATTTCGTGCATTTTATAAGCCTGCTCCGCCCTGCTGTTTTCCGCAACCATACAGCGGAAAGAACCGAGCCTGAGCGTACCGCCGAGCTGCACGTCTTTTTGATCGGGCATCAAGTCGATGACGGGTTCACAATTCTTGATAAACTCGGAGGAATGTGCGCGTTCCAACCCGAGTACATGGCGGGCAAATTCGATAACGGCAATCTGCATTCCAAGGCAAATACCGAAATAGGGAACGCCCTTGGTGCGCGCATATTCCGCAGTGAGTACCATCCCTTCAATACCGCGTTCACCGAAACCGCCCGGGACGATAATCGCCTGTGCATCCTTTAACAGCTCTTCAGCCTTTGCCGCATCCGTAATCTTCGCTGCGTCAATCCACAGCTGCTTTACACGTGCGCGGTGATAGACCCCGGCAGCGGTCAACGCTTCGCTTACGCTTAAATACGCATCGGGCAGCTCGGTGTATTTACCGACAAGCGCAACCGTTACTTCTTTTTCGGGATGATAGTAGGATTCAACCATTTCCTTCCACGACTGTAAATCGGGCTCTCGATTGGGAATATTGAAAAGCTCGCAGATTTTTTTACCGAGGTTTCCTTCTTCCAGCATCAGCGGAACTTCGTAGATGGACTTTGCGGTAAGATTTTCGATAATGGCGTCTTGGCTGACATTGCAAAAAAGGCTGAGCTTTTCGCGAATGGACTTACTGAGCCTTTTTTCGCTGCGGCACATAATGATATCGGGCTGAATACCAAAGCCGAGCAGTTCTTTAACACTATGCTGCATAGGCTTGGTTTTAAGCTCGCCGCATTCTTTTAGGTACGGTAAAAGGCCGAGGTGGATAAAAAGGCAATGTTCCCTGCCGACCGTGTTCCGGATTTGCCGAATTGCTTCTATAAAAGGGAGTGATTCGATATCGCCGACAGTACCGCCTATTTCCGTAATAACGATATCGCTGCCGGTTTGCTCCGCCGTTTGCATAATGCGGTGCTTAATTTCGTCGGTAACATGCGGGATAACCTGCACGGTCGCTCCGCAATAGTCCCCAGCCCGTTCATGATCTAATATGGAAAGATACACTTTTCCGGCCGTGTGGCTGTTAAATTTATGCAAAGCAACATCAGTGAACCGTTCGTAATGACCGAGGTCGAGGTCGGTTTCTCCGCCGTCCTCCGTTACAAAAACTTCTCCATGCTGATAGGGGTTCATCGTCCCCGGATCGATATTCAGATAAGGGTCAAACTTTTGATTGATAACCGAAAAACCTCTGCTTTTCAGCAAAAGTCCGATAGATGCAGCGGTAATGCCTTTCCCAAGGGAAGAAACAACCCCGCCGGTAATAAAAATAAAACGAGCTTTCATCATGTACGCTACTATAGCATATTATGAGGGCTTCCGCAATCAATATGCCCATGCCGAACACAGTATCGTGAAATTCCCCCCTCTGCTATGACTGCGGGGCGTTTTATGATACACTCATTCCCATGACACAGCATACACAAGATACGCTCTACCTGCTTGATTCCTACGGCTTAATTTACCGCTCTTACTTCGCTTTTGTCAGCCATCCGTTGACTAATAAGGCGGGTGAAAACGTTTCCGCGCTTTACGGCTTTTTTAGAAGTCTGGCGATGATTTTAAAAACATATCGGCCGCAGTATTTTCTTGCAGCCTTCGATTCCCGCACGCCGACGTTTCGGCACGAATGGTACCCCGAATACAAAGCAACCCGCGACAAGACACCGGAAGATTTGCACGCTCAGATTCCGCATATCGAAAAAATACTGACAACGCTCGGTATCACCTGCCTCCGCAAAGACGGTTTTGAGGCTGATGATATTATTGCAACCCTTGCCTGCCGCGCTGCACAAGAAGGCCGCCGCTGTGTTATCATTTCCGGAGATAAAGACTTGGCGCAGCTGGTAGGAGATTTTGTTTCGGTGCTTAAACCCGATAAGAGTGAAGCCTTGGCGCACTGCGGCATCGAAGAGGTTAAGGAGCATTGGGGGGTTGCGCCTGCACAGATGCTCGATTATCTTTCGCTCATCGGCGATACTTCGGACAATATTCCCGGCGTAAAGGGCATCGGCCCCAAAACAGCTGTAAAGCTTTTGCAGGATTACGGTACGCTCGACGCTGTGTATGAACATATCGATTCCATTGCAGGAGCCGTACAAAAGAAATTGGCTGCCGGAAAGGAGAGCGCCTATTTTTCAAAAAAACTGATAACACTTGCCGCCGATATTCCCATCGAAGGCTCGATTGAGGATTACCGCTGCGATGCGCTGCACTACACGGAGGCGGCTGCGCTGCTGAAAGAATATGAGCTGCCGCGCCTCGGCGAACTATACACAAAGGCCGCCGAAGAAGCAAGCACGGCCGGTGCAGCTGCCGCGCCGAATACCGCAGCAGCCGGTGTTTCAGCGGATAACGGTTCGGCAAAAAACGGTTCTGGTACAGGCGACGCGGGTGCCCATAGCAAAGCAGCCTCGTCCGCCGGAAGCGGCACGAAAGCGGCAGGCGCAGGTACAAAACTGGCGGCCGATACAAAACCGATAGGCGGCACTGACGGCGCACCGGCAGCCGGGACCGGTACAACACCGGCGGAACTCCGTAAAAATACCGGCGAGTACCGCACCGTAACGGACGCGGAAGAACTCGAAGCCGTTATCGCAGCAGCCGAAGCGCAGGGCTTTGCCGCCTTTGACTGCGAAACCACCGGCCTCAACCCGCTGTACGACGCTCTTGTCGGCTTTTCGCTCAGCGTAAAAGCCGGAACCGGCATCTACGTACCGCTCAAAGCGCCGGCGCCCGAACTGGGTGAACAACCCTTTACCGTGATGCCCCTTGCCGCTGCAAAGGAACTACTCGCGCGGCTCTGGAGCAATAAAGCGCTCACCCTTGTGTTGCACAACGGCAAATTCGACTATCAGGTGCTGCGGACGGCAAAGATTTTTACCAGCGCCGGCTGCCGCCTCTTCGATACGATGATAGCGGCATGGCTGCTCGAACCGGATAACCTCAGCTTCGGGCTGGAGAACCTTGCCGAAGCGCAGCTCGGCTTGCAGGGCATTAACTATAAAGATGTCGTGCCCAAGGGCCATACCTTTGCGGCGGTGCCCCTTCCGCAAGCGACCGAATATGCAGCGGAGGATGCCGACTTCACCCTGCAATTATATCACATATATAAGCCCGCCTTGGAACAGGCAAACTTGACCGCTCTTTTTGAAACGCTTGAAATGCCGCTGATGCCGCTCCTTGCGGATATGGAAGCGCAGGGTATCTTCCTTAAAAAAGAAGAACTTGCCGCGTTTTCTGATGAATTGGCGGATACGCTTGCACGGGACGAAGCGGAAATTTACAAGCTAGTCGGCCATCCTTTTAACATCGCCTCCCCTAAGCAGCTGCAGGAAGTGTTGTTCACCGAACGGAAGCTGCCGACCGGTAAAAAAACAAAAACCGGCTACTCTACGGATATTTCCGTGCTGGAAGAGCTCGCCGCCATCGATGAACTTCCGGCAAAAATTCTCGATTACCGCGCCTCCGCAAAACTGAAATCGGGCTATGCCGATGCGCTGCCCCTGCTTGCCGATACACACGGGCGGATACACACCAGTTTTATTCAAACGGGGACCGCGACAGGAAGACTTTCGAGCCGTGATCCGAACTTGCAGAATATTCCGATCAGAGGAGAAGAAGGGCGCAAAATCCGCAAGGCGTTCTACGCAGCGGACGGCTGTAAACTGATTTCCGCGGACTATGCCCAGATTGAGCTGGTTATCCTCGCTCATTTTTCGCAGGATGAAAATTTAGTAAAGGCATTCCGGCACGGAACCGATGTCCACGCGGCGACGGCTGCGCTCATCTTTAACGTGCCGGTTGAAAACGTTGTTCCCGATATGCGCCGCATTGCAAAGGTGATTAACTTCGGGGTAATGTACGGTATGAGCGCATTCAGGCTCGCCAATCAACTGCGTATTTCCCGCACCGAGGCGGCGGAGTTTATTACCCGCTATTTTACCACCTATTCGGGAGTGTCCGCCTTTATGGAAACGCTCAAAGAGTCGGCCGCGGAAAAAGGCTTTGTGGAAACGCTGATGGGCAGACGGCGGTACATCCGCGCTATCAACAGCCGAAACCAAACGCAGCGCGCCGCAGCGGAACGGATTGCCATCAATACACCCATTCAAGGCTCCGCCGCCGATATCGTCAAAACGGCAATGCTGCGTGTAGATCGCGCATTAAAACAGCAGCAGTTAAAAGCGCGCCTCCTGTTACAGGTACACGATGAGCTGATACTCGAAGCACCCGATGCGGAAGTCGATACCGTCAAAGCACTGTTAAAACAAGAGATGGAACACGTCGTCAAACTCGCCGTCCCGCTCCGTGTCAGTATCGAAGCAGGCAGCTGCTGGGGAGATTTCCATTAAGGTGTCAGGGTTCTGCCCTAAGAACCCGCCTTGGTTCCAGAGCTTGATTCTTATAGAGCTTCTACTTCTGCTTGAGAGAGACCCGAAATTTTACAAATATCATTGAGTGGATACCCCATAGTTAGCATTGTCTTTGCGGTTTCAAGCGCTTTTTGGCGGGAACCGCGAGCTTCTCCTTGTTGTATCCCAAGCATTAAACTTTCTTCTCTTTGTACTGCAATATCGGTATCGTAATCATATTCGGCTATTAACATGTTTATGACCTCCCGTGATTTTCTTTGTAGGTATTCCTTCAGTATATCATTTTTGATGCATTCTTTAATCGCATTTTCAAACCCATGCTCTTTATCAACTGCAATATGCCGACGCACTGCATCCACAAACAGGCTGTATTGTCCCAACGGTTCGCAACGCTTTACTATTCGACTATCTTTATCATAATTGATATTTATCAGTTTTACAACAAGCTCAAGAGTTGGCGTTTCAGGTTGCCTAATAAAGGAATCCGAAAGCCTTAGTATTTTTTGTGCAGGAATGGTTTCTCTTCCATTGTAAAAGACGTAAAATGCCGGAACCGGGATTTTTTTAAGAGTCCGTGAATAGCGATCGCGGGGATTTTGAATATGCTCATACAACCGCGTAACATATTCAAGACATCTTAATGGCATATTCGGATTTACGGTTGACTGATGTTCCGCAAGGACAATAATTTTATTATCAACGAGATACGATACGTCATTAGCGAATGACATATACATTGTTTGTTTCAGCCGCATGTTTTTCAATATATCTGTAGACTGATAATTCGTATTATACAGGGCATTATACAGCGCTAAAAAATTATCTTTTGCAGTTCTATCATTACTGAAAAGATCGACAAAGACCGAATCTTTATAACGACGATTGTATTTTCTCATAGTAATTTACCTCCGTGCATATACCTCTCTTATAAAGCACAGATGCAAAAATGGCTAAAGAATGGAAAGAAATGCGTAATCGTTTCGAGCAGTAAAACTCATAGGGATATTATGAGATTTTCTTGCCATCTTCTACCTCCGTGCACCGCCACCGACGGCGGTAGTTCCTATAGGATATATACAGCATGGATGCAAAAATGGCTAAAGAAATGAAGAAAAAATTACCTTTTTTATTAAGTTAGGGGAAGACTTTTCTTTTTTTTCGATAACAGGGCATCTGCAAAAAAACTCGGCCAGTTTTTTCAGATGCCCGTCGAGTTTTTAATAAGTCTATAAATATGAATGACTTATTAAAAACATCGCAAAAAAAAATTCAAGGAAACCCTCTAAAAAACTGAAGTTTTTAGAGGCTACCTAAAAAGTCTTCCCCTGCGCCCCCATCTATTCAGAACCGCCACGGATGGCGGTGATTTTATGCAGAAACGAGATTTGCGTTTGACGCAAATCTCGTACTAAGGGGAGTACATGGAAGTACTCCCCTTAGTGAGCGACTTAGGGCTCTGCCCTAAGAACCCGCATTGATTCCAAAGCATAGTTCTGAAAATAAAAGCTAAACAGTAGTAACTTTCACACTAACTCGTTTCAGTACCGCCACGGATGACATCGCGCACAAATGTACATCCTTGTACATTTGTGCGCTTCGAGTTTTTCTAATGAAAAACTCGATACTGTGAAGAACCACTGACATCCTGTCAGCAGCAGCGACGTTTTTGCCAAGCAAAAACTCGCGTTCAAAAATTGACATGGAGGTCAATTTTTGAACTTGCCACGGACGGCGGTGGTTCCAAACAGTAGTAAGTTTTTCGATAGAAAAACTTATCGTTGAGCAGTGTACATGGACGTACACTGCTCAACAGCCCAACGCCGTTCAACCGCCAGCTCACAAAACGGTCTGAACCCTAGGGGCGACAAGCCACACGAAAGCCAAGATGGTCGCCGCTGTCGCCGGGGTTGCCGCCGAGCCGACCACCGACGACGCAGCCCCCCGCGAGACTGTCCCAACAACCTCCGCGAAAGACGCGGTCAACGCCAGCCGCGCCACCTTGCGGGTCAACTACAAATCCGCCGGATGTATAAGCAGCATCATTTACTCTAGGATTAGCATCATACCAATCAAAACACCATTCCCATACATTCCCGCTCATATCGTGTAAGCCTAGTGCATTTGACCGTTTTTCTCCTACAGGATGGGTCTTACTGTCTGAATTATCCCAATACCACGCAACCGCATTTGTCTCACCCGCATTATTCCAGCGAGCTTTCGCTCCGCTTGCACTGTTCAGTTTGGTCAGCCATACTTCTCCGTATTGCACTGCATTTTCGGTATTGCTCCCCTGCCAGCGAGCTGCATACTCCCATTCCGCTTCCGTCGGCAGTCTAAAGCCTTTTTTACTCATATCGGCATACGCCGCATCACACTCACTACCTTTCGTTGCGTCTTTTAATACCGTAGTATCGGTTTTGCTTTTGCGGTAGACGCATTCGCTCTCAGCATTGTTCGTTTTCTGGGTATACGCATTGCACCACACTATGCAGTCCCGCCAACTTACACTCGTTACCGGCTCTTCTTCGCTCCCGCTTCCGTCTTTACCTTTTACTCCTGCATTGGCAAACTGATATCCGGTTCCGATTGCCCAGTCGTATACTTCTTTCCACAGCTTATACGGCACTTCCGTTTTGCCAAGCTTATAAGGGCTCAATTTTACCTTCCGACCTGCGCGGAATACCCCTTTCCATTCATCTGCCGTTCCCGGCAATGTATATGTCGGATTCATACCGGTAATTCCTGCTGCAGGCGGACTTATTTTTATAAAGCCATCGCCTGTATCTTCAAAACTACCGACATCGCCAGCAGGCGGTGTAGGCGGGACGCTGTTGCTTTCAAAGCCCACCTTAACCTCGACGCCTTTTGTAACGGTAAACGAATAGGAATCGTTCGTGCCGTTTACGGCTTCTCCATCACGCGTCCAGCCCTTTACCCTGTAGCCTGAATCAGGCGTCGCCCTAAAGGTTACTATTTTACCCTGTTCAATGGTTATAGGGCTCGTCTCCGTTTCCGCTATGCCTTCCGCCTTTGCTTTAAGCGTACCGTGTTCCCCGGCGCTAAACGTTACTTCAAATGTTACCGGTTTAACCGTTATCTTATTCGGACATCCGGTAAACAAGGCCATTGCAGCAAGCATCAATCCTACTGCCAACCGGCTCAACAGCCGATTCGTTCTTCCTTTTTTATCCATAATTGTTCCTCCTAGCACTTATATATTTTCAACCGCTAAACGGTTTAGTTCTTAATGCAACCGCAAAGCGTACAGAAAATGGTAAGGTTTTAAATGCCTTATACGGTACATCGCTCTCAATACCGCCACAGACGGCGGTGGTTCCACGCAGTAGCGATGTTTTTTGCTCTGCAAAAAACTCGCGTTGAGCAGGATACACGGCTGTATACTGCTCAACAGTACTCTCCGCATACGTGGTACTCTTTGCGGTTTAATATGGAAAAGATTAACAGCACGGTTGTCGTCTGCAAAAATTGATGAGAAAATATAATGATGTCGTTGTCTGAATGAAAAAAACGCCCGTTTATCAGGGCACAGTCTAGTTGCTGAGTTGCTGAGTTGCTGAGTTGCTGAGTTGCTGAGTTGCTGAGTTGCTGAGTTGCTGAGTTGCTGAGTTGCTGAGTTGCTGAGTTGCTGAGTAAGTGTTGCCGCTTATTTTATGCGTGTCAAGTATCTTTTGCATCTTTTTTTGCGCGTTGTGAGAAGATAATTGATACTGTAGTGATCCAGTTCTGAAACTCAGCATAGAAATAGTATAGGAGTAAATATTGAGAAATGCAAGGGCTTTTGAAAATATGCATACCGTCTACGGCGTTGCATTGCCAAAAGTGTACATCCTTGTACACTTTTGGCAGCGAGTTTCAGCGATGCTGAAACATCGCTTCTGATATAACCAGCGGCATCCCTGCCGCTACTGAAAATCCTCAACGTGCAAAAAGCACGTCTCCGGTTGTTTTTTACACGCGCCTTGTATCCCCGGTATCACTATTTTCAAAAGTGCTGGAATTACGGGGCACATACGGCATTCCTGCAAACAAATTAATTGGTAATGGGCATCGATAATAAGCGTTAGGGATTGGAAGGGCAGCGCAGCTGTTCCGAAAGGAATGAAGCGCCAGCGAAACCCCGCAAAGCCCGACGGTCGGTCAACCATTGACATCCGTGTCGATGTTTGACCGACCGGAACGCCCAAAATATAGTTACCCATTAAATATTACAACGTACACATTAGTTCAGCGCTTCACCCCGTGATTGTTCAAGCTGTTTCAAAACTACCGGATCAAGTTTAATGGAAAGATTTTTTTCGTTTGACGGGAGCACGGTTCCTTTCGGTGCGTTCTTCGCCCTCCGCAAATCCTTCACTGCAGTGTAGTAGAGATCGGCTTGTCCGTTCCGGCGCGCCTTTGAATAAAACACGGCGAGGTTCCCCGCGGCAATCAGCACCGGCAGCGGAACAGTCTTTCCGTTTTTGTTTTTGATAAAGACATAGCCGCCGGAATAGTCCCGCACATGAAGCCACATATCCTTGCCCCGCACGTGATGCCGCAGCAGCTCATCGTTTTCGGCAGCTGTCCTGCCGACATACAGAATCCACCCGTCATGGTAGAACGTAAGTCCCGGCCGCTCTTTTTCTTGAGCCGCCTGTTTCCGCTGCACAGGTATCTTTCTTTTGTGCAGCACCTTTTCGATAAGGTAAGGATTTTCTTCAACCCGCAGTTTTACAAGCTCTTCGTTAAGCGCGGCGAGCGTCCGCTTGGAGGCTTCGATGTCATCGGTGAGCGCCTCAAGCCCCGAAACCGCTTTTTTATACCGCTCATAGTATCCGGCGGCATTTTCCTGCGCAGTTTTTCTCGGGTCGAGGGCGATGCGGATAATCCGGTTGTCCGCCGCATAATCTTCCAGTTCTACGGAAGAGGCGCCCTGTGGAATCCGGTAGAGATTTGCCAAGAGTAAATCACCTTGATGTTTTAGCGTATCCGCCTGCAAGAACGAATGCTTTTTCGCTTCGAGTTTTTCAAGCGCGCGGGAAATCTTTTCTATTTTAAGACCATAAAAGCGCTCCGCTTCCGCACGTAAGGCTTCGAGCGAAAGTACAGGCGCCTGCCGCGCGTACCATTCGTCAATCGCTTCATTAAAGGTCTTGGATGCATCATAGCTGCGGACGGTGTAGGTTTTTACCGGTTTGTCAGCGGCTATAGGCGACACGGTGGTAGATACACTTTCTGCAACGGCTTTTGATTCGCTGCCTGCCGCAGCACTCGGCTCATTTCCAAAAGTTTGCGTCGTAGTGGCTTCAGATTCTCCCGGTAGGGGCTGCCACGGCTCTCCGCTCACTTCATGGCGGGATGGGCGGCGGTAAAAGGCATCGACGATAATGCCGTTATCGACAAGCAGCATATTCGCTGCCCCGCTCCACAGCCGGATATAGAGGTAGAGCATACCTGAAGAGGTCTCCAACGAAAGCCTGACAATGCGGTCGTTGTTCAGCTGAACGGCCTCGGTAATCTTGGCGCCGCGGAGACGGGAACGGAGCAGCTCCATAAAACGGAGCGGCTTGTCGAACTTGGGGATTTTCCGCGTGGTTTCATGCAAGCGGCACGCCCCCGGTTCAAGACAGATGACCAAACTCATCGGGCGGGTCTTATAGAGGTGCAGCACCATCACTGAATAGGAGGACTGCACCACCTTTTGTATGTATGAGCCTTCCAAATCGAGCTCTTCCAGAATCTTATCAATTTCAGCGCAATTAAGCGACATCCATACCTCCGGTCACAGGGCAAACGCATCAGATACTTTTGAAAATATACGGCGCATCTACTGTGTCGCATCGTCAAAACTATACATCCTTGTATAGTTTTGACTGCGAGTTTCGCGGGATCGCGAAACATCGCTTTTGATAAAACCAGCGGCATCCGTGCCGCTGCTCAACGTATCATAGATACGCCTGCGCTTTATTTTCAGCTAACTCCTTGTAGCTACACCATCTATTTTCAAAAGCACTGGTTCTAGGCAGTAGTATCCGTTATCTTGTGAAATGGCATCTATCGGTCTGATGCGTTTGCCCTGAGCTTAAAGAAATGATACCTAAAATTTCGATCAGGAGGAAGGCATCTCGATGATGTTGTCGGCGAGGTACTCGGCTTCGTCGCGGTCATGGGTAACGTATATTGCCGTGTACCGCATTTCAGCTTGATGTTTTTTGAGCTCTTCGCGGAGTTTAAGCCGTAACGGAGCATCGAGAGCGGAAAGCGGTTCGTCGAACAAGACCACGAGCGGGTTTACCGCAAGCGCCCGCGCAAGGGCGACACGCTGCCGCTCCCCGCCGGAGAGCCCTTCAATCCGTCTTTTTTCCATACCGGTCAAACCGAAACGTTCAAGCCATCTCGCAGCAGCCCGCCTGCTTTCCCTTTTTGATATCCCTTGCGAAACGAGGCCGTACCCGATATTGTCTTCGACACTTAAATGAGGGAACAGCGCATAGTCCTGAAAGACCATACCGACGCTGCGATTTTTGACGGGCTCATCGGTAATATCGTGTCCGTTCAAAAAGACGTTTCCGGAATCGGCGGGCAATAAACCTGCGATCATTTTAAGCACGGTTGACTTACCGCATCCCGACGAACCGAGCAGCGCAAGTGTCCCAGCCTTTTTCACCGAACAGGAAAGACTGATAGTCTTTGCGGGCAACCGCTTCGTCAAACAAACAAGCCGGAGAAATGCCTCACCTTCATCATTCGCTCTATTTATCGGAAAAACCATCGAATCACCTTTCATATACGTTCCCTACCATACCTCGCTTACCCCGCATTTGTATCTTTGCCGATGCGCATAGCAGCAGTAAAGACACATCAAACAACTTTCGTGACAAAACAAATGTCAGCGTTAAAGTGAGTGTTATACCGAATATTCTATCGTCCAATCCTCAATTAATAAGCCTTCTACTCTTGAAAACTCTCCGACATTATGTGTTATCAATGTTCCACCGTTTGCTAGCACTGTTGCTGCAATCATCATATCATTCGGACCGATTATGACACCATTTGACGATAAAATTTTTCTTAATTTTCCGTATTCCACTGACGATTTTTTATCAAAAACAGCTGTCGGATATAAATCCAAAAACGGTTTATAAACTGAAATTGTCTTTTCATAATCGTTGGAATTCCTTGCCCCATATTCAAGCTCGGCAAGAACAACAGAGGGAATTACTATATCTCTGTCATGTGCCTCCAGCATTTCTCCAATGGTACGAAATTTTCCCTTTATGAAATAGATTATAATATTTGAATCTAAAAAATACTTCACAGGGTCTCCAGTTTTGTATCAGCAGAAAAATCCGGTTCGGCAGATATATTCATTTCGATATCTTTGCCGCTGCCAAAATAGTGCCAGATATTTTTTTTATTTGATTCATCTCTAAGGTCGAAAGGGAGCCCATTAACAGCAACCGTTTTTTTCATAAAAATCCTGATGGCTGTCGGTAAATCCAGTCCGTAATAATCATAGATATGGGTAACTTTATCTTTTAGCGCTTCATCAACTCTAACTTGAACAAGTGTTGTATTTGTCATTATTGACTCCTTTTTAGTATTCGGTATTCATACACTCGTATTAATATTGTATATTTAAATAAGTAGTTTTTCAAGGTTAAAGCAAGGTAATTTTAAAATAATAGCATTTCTAACTATTTGTAATGCTTCTTTATATATCACCGCCATCAGTGGCGGACATGACAAAACGTCTAATGCGTTTGTCCGCGCTCCCTCACCGTGTCCTGAATATAAAAGAGCGAGCCCGTCAGCACTGCAAGAATCACCGCAATACCGGCGCTTTCGGTGAATCGATACGAACCGGCAAAGCGGAACAGCATCAGCGCGAGATTTTCAAAGTTCGGTATATGCAACAGAAGCGGCAGCGATGCGTCCCCCGCGCTAATTGCAAACACACAGCACAGCGCAGATATAATACCGGTTTTGCATAACGGCAGAAATACCCGAAAAAATGCATCCGTGCGGGAAGAAGACAAAAGCCGGGCGGCGTCGAGTACCGAACGGGGAATTTTTGCGAGGCCGGTCTCTATTTGCATCCACGCAAAGGGCCACGCAAGCGAACTTTGCACAACAACCAGCAACAACAGCGACGGCATGGTATCAAGCTTCAACCACCCCGATCCCAATACAATAGAAGAAACTGCAAAAGGAATAAGCGGCAGGCTTTTATACCACTTCCCATTCGCTTGAAACGCTGCATACGCAAAAAAAAGCGCAGCCGTTACGGAAAGCGCAGCGGTGCCGATACCGGTCTGCATGGTGTGCCGCACCGCGCCCCAAAAGTGAGGCCGCTGTAAAAGCTGCCGCCACGTATCAACGCTTATCGTGAGCGGCGCCTTAGGAGTCGACAAGGAATACCACACCAGAGAACCGAGCGGAAACAGTAAACAAAAACAGATAACACAGATAAGCACGGCAAAAAAGATATGTTCCACTGCGCCGCTGATGCGCAACCGGCTGCGGGCGTATTGGGTGTTTTCAGTATGATCGGGTGTTCTGCTCCTTAAATAAGCGTACAGCCCTACCGCAGCCGCTGCGATACCGGTTTCCGTCAGCGCAATATGCGCCGCGGTACTCGCGTGTATATCTCTGCGGATGGTTTGATACAGCTCAACCTCCAGCGTTGTTACGCCGAGACCGCCCAGCAACAGAATAATCACAAAGCTGAAAAAACAATATAAAAAGATAATGACGAACGAAGCGCATAGCGGCGCCTTTAATGCCGGAAAGATAACCGTTCTAAAAATACGCAGCGGCGAGGCTCCGAGCAAAAGAGCGGCTTGTTCGGTTTCCTCAGGGAGTTGTTCCCATGCGGCAGATACGGTACGCATCGTAATGGGAAAATTATAAAAGGCGTGTACAAGCACAATGCCGCCCGTCGAATAAAGGAAGGTACCGATTGAAAGCTGTCCTGCCGAAAGCGCCGCAAGCAGTTTATTCAGTAAACCGTTTTTTCCGAAAAAGAGGATAAACGCGAGCGCGATAACCACCGGCGGCACGCTCAAGGGTATCGCCGAAAGAGAGAGCAACAACTTTCGTCCGAAGAACCTCCGGCGGGCGCAAAAAAACGCCGCACAGAGGCCGATACCGCTTGCCCCTGCCGCAGAGAGAAACGCTTGCATCACGGTAAAGCGGACAGCCTTCCATAAAGGCCGAAAGGCCACTGCAGAAGCGCCTCCATCGAAGGCCGGAAAAACGGCAGCTCCGAGCGGCACGAAAAAAGCAATCAGCACCGCACAGAATAACACCCCGCCGCCTACTACAAAAGCATTTTGCAGTAGTGTCCGCTTCGCAGCGTATCGATTAATTGAAACCATACAATTCTGCGATAAAAATGCAAAAATACGGTTATTTTTCCAATACTGAAATAATAGCGTCTACCGCCGTTTCCGCCTCGGTACCGGAAATCGTCAGCGATTTTTTCGGCATCGGGACGGTTTTAAATGATTCGGGAAGCTGCACCGCGGTATTTGCCGGATACATCCACTGCGTTTCGGGCAACACTTCCTGCGCTTTTTCGGTCAGCATAAAATCGATAAAAGCGTGAGCCGCTGCCCTATGCGGCGCATTCTTAACGACGCCCATTCCCTCAAGCGCAATCATATTCCCTTCGGCAAACGTCAATGCCTGATACCGATCTGTTTTATCATACCGGATGTGATAGGCCATACTGGTGGTATAGCTGACGGCAAGCGGAGCCTCCCCCGCCGTAAACAGCCCGTATCCCGCGCTCCACGAATGGCTCATCGTCAAGATGGAAGGCATCAATCTTTTCCAGTACGAAAGATAATCGTTCCCGTAAACAGCCTTTGTCCATGCGGCAAAACCTAAGCCGGGAGCGCTCGTGCGGGGATCCATGATAACCAAGGATTTTGCATATTCGGGTTTTGTTAAATCTTCCAGTGACTGAGGAGCAGGCACCTTTGATTGAGTGTCATACATAATCGCAAAATAGCCCCAATCATACGGGGTGAGTAGTTGATCATCAGTCATTATAACGTGTTTCGGAACAACTTTATCCAAATTCGGAGAGGTATACGGTTCCAGAACGCCTGCACTGCGCGTCTTATCGACAAGAAACGCATTGATACCGAGCAGTACATCGGCACGCGGATTCTTTTTTTCGGCCATCGCTTTCGATAGGACGGAACCTGAATCCTCGCAGATCACATAATTGACGGTGTAGCCCGTTTGCTCTTTGAAGCGTTTGGCTATT
Organism: Treponema sp. OMZ 803; assembly: GCF_024181165.1. Classification (NCBI taxonomy): domain Bacteria; kingdom Pseudomonadati; phylum Spirochaetota; class Spirochaetia; order Treponematales; family Treponemataceae; genus Treponema; species Treponema sp. OMZ 803. Next base: position 1,545,788 of record NZ_CP051195.1, read on the forward strand.
TCGGCGCCCGGCCCCCATTCAGAAGCAAAAGAGTCATAGGTATAGACAACAACGATTTTTTCCGCAGTATCTTGTTTTCCGCCTGCAAAAGCGGTTGAAGGCAGTATGATTGAACATACGATAAACAAAAAGAAATAAAGACGTAACTTCATTATTCCCTCCGCCGGCATTATCCGGATCAGGTGTAAGGCCTCCGTACGGACGCCTTTTTCGGGTATGCTCTCAGCACGAAACGAATAGATTCGGTTGGCTCTAAAAAACCGATGAGGTTCTTAGAGGTTCCCGTTCATTGTTCCGGCACCCCAAGTTTGCGTATCCTAGTATATTCGCAAAAAAAGTGCAAGCGATTTATCAGCTTTTGAAAATATAGAATCACATAACTGTTATTCATGCATATTACATCTAAAGTAATGATCTTCAATCTTTATCACATTGACAATTCTTGGATATCTAAATGCTTTTTGAAATTCACTGTACATCTCTTTATCCATATATGTATCTGCAGATGAATGATACAACATATCTAAATTATTATGTTTATCATAAATGATAACGCTGTATGTATCTAAAAATCCCGGATCCCATATAATTCCGACATAATTATTAAATACCCGGATATTTTTATTTTCTACATTGTTTGTGATATAACTATCAAGTTCATTTTTGTATCTTTTGAATTCTATTTTTAAGGCAATTTTTTCAGATAGCTGGTTTTTCTCAATCAAAAAACTGAATAAAAGAGAACACATAATCGGTATTAAAAAAACTAATTGTTTTATTGCTTTTGTTTTTATCGTTTTTGTGATCACAAATAAAATATTTAAAATGATACTTAATATACATACATACTCGTATATAATAGCTCCGATAAAACTGAGACTCCTCAATAGATAAAAAGAGAATAATGATAAAAAGATTAAGCTTATATTTGATACGATCACAATTATTCTAAAATATAACGTACTCTTTTCATTTTTCATAAATAAAAATGGAATATAAATGAGCAACAAAAAAAATAGCATAAACGACATAGGCATCTCCTCTCACAGCTTTTTGCCTTAATTGTTTTCGTCTTTTAAAACTTTACCGTCCCTTTTATATACTGATCTTTCCCATCACGACAAACTTCCTTGCCCCTGTCGCAGACGGAACGTTGTTCGGATTCCCACAGAGCGCTTCATTTGCGAGTACGGCGAAGGCGCACGCTTCTTTTGAATCGCTGTTTTTACCGATATCTTCATTGGTGAACACGGAGCATTCAGGCAGCAGCTGCCGTAGATGATGTAAGATGACGGGATTTCTGCAGCCGCCCCCGCCGACTATCAGCTTTTGCGGCATCGGCAATCCGAATGTATTAAGCGAATACGCGATTGAATACGCAGTGTAATAGGTTGCCGTTCTCACAATTGTTTCCGGCGGCAACTGCAGCGCCTTACCTTTATCGTAGAGCGCTTGTATAAACGCTTTGGAATAATGTTCTCTGCCGGTGGTCTTAGGCGGTTTTAATTGCAAATAAGGATCGGCTTTTAAAAATTCCAGTAAGGTCGAATCGACCGCACCGGCAGCGGCACATTTGCCGTCTTCGTCATAATTTTGCGTACCGCCGGTGATAAGCCGCATTAAGCCGTCTATCAGCATATTGCCCGGGCCGGTATCAAAAGCGATAATGCCGCCCATATCGGCATCGGCAGGCAAAAGCGTGATATTGCCGATACCGCCGATATTCTGCAAGCCGATTACCGTACCTGGTTCCCGGTATAGCAGATACTCGGTAAACGGAACAAGCGGCGCCCCTGCCCCGCCCGCCGCGACATCCCGAACGCGGAAATCGGCAACCGTAACGCATCCGGTTCTCTCTGCAATAACAGCGGCTTCACCGATTTGCAGCGTGCTTTTAATATTCTTGCCAAAATAATATCGTTCATTCGATGCATGAAAAACCGTATGTCCATGCGAACCGATAAAATCAACCGTACTAATATCGACCTTCGCCTTTTTGCATACGGCAAAGCAGGCGTCCGCAAATAGTTCCCCAAGATAAACATTCATCGCGCTTAACTCTTCGCTGCCGCCGAAAGAACCGGAAGCAAGCGCCAACAGCCGCTGTCGTACTTCTTGCAAATAAGGCACGGTCAGAAATGCCCGCTCCGTAATATGCGTATCGAGCCCGCTGCCGGTAATAGTCAGCAGCACCGCATCGATACCGTCAACAGACGTCCCGCTCATAAGCCCAATCGCCGTTTTTTCTTTTTTTTCGTTTATAAAATCCAAATACTTCATATATTGTTCCCGAGGACAACCGCGTTTAAATATTCTAAGCGGTTGTATTCCTTTTGTGCAAAATTTTATCCAAAATTTTGCACACTTTATCTAAGAAGAAGGGGGAAACGCATCAGACCAGCATATAAAAATCGCAGAATAAGTGAGGTTGCGAGACCATTTGAACCATCTTCAACTGTTGTACATCCGTGTACATCAGTTGAAGGCGAGTTTTGCCTATAGACAAAACATCGCTACTGTATGGAACCACTGCCATCCTTGGCAGTTCTGGTTGAACAGCCTCAATTTTTCTGAGAGGCTGCCAACAAAGTGTCTGATGCGTTTACCCTCAGTTAGTCGCGGTCTTTTTGGAAGAATTTTAAAAACGGCTTTTTCTGTTTTTTTTCGGTATCCGTTTTTTGTATTAAATGTTTGACATTTTCCATGACCTTGCTCACAATCGGCTGATCGGAGAGATCAATCAAAAAGAATGACAGCGTACCGGTAGCCGAGAACACCGGCATACACACGATATGTGTATCTTGCTGCATAGCTGTACGAGTGAGCGCTGCATTTTGAATCGCTTCTTTAAGGCTGATACCGGGAGCTATTTCGGAAAGCGCATCCCCTTGTTTACAACCCGTTTTCTCCTGTGCTTTAGCGGAGAAATTCAGAATGGTTCCGGTAAGACTCACAACCAGAAGAGGGCGATCGATAATCAATAAGAGTTCATCAACCAGACCGTTTAATCCTGCAATCTTTAAGCTCTTTTGTGCGGTAATTTGATAGGCATCATCGAGCGCTTCCTGTAGTGTGGAACCTAAATTTCCCAATTTTTTTGCACGGGAATTCGATAATACGCCGTTCAGCTGAATAGCCTTTGCGACCATTAAAAAATCACTTTCTTTTCTTTTTGCATAGACGAGCATTGCAATCAATAGGCAAAGCTCCAACCCTGCTCCGATAAATCCGAAAAACAGCACCAGTTCCGAATCGCTTTTAAGCGAACTCTGCATTCCGACTTTATATCCCCAAATTGCAGTCGCTAAAATAAGTGCAAATGAAAAAAGTACCGCCCCGATCAATTTCTTTTTTCCGATAATAATCATACATACATTCCTATTCGTTAGACATTCCGAAACATCGCTAAAAAGCTGTCCAAGTTTCTAAAAGCTGCTCTTTAGATGTTTCTAAATTCCGCAATTTTTTCGACGCTGCCAAGCACAAAGAGTTTATCGCCTGCCTGCAATACAAGATTATCATCCGGTTCATACATCACTTCGCGGTTCAAAGGATTGCCGACCGTATCGATATCAAGCTCAAGCCGGACAACCGTAATGAGCGTTATATTGAATTTTTCTTTGAGCGCAACTTGCGAGAGTGTTTTACCGATAAAAAACTTCGGCACTTTTACTTCGCAAATTCCATACCCCTCGATAACGGAAAGCGAATTGAGTGCATCGGGATTAATCAATTCATGTGCAATACGGGTGGCCGACTCTTCTTCAATCTTTAACACTCGATTTGCCCCTACCCGCTTTAATACTATCGCATGGAGCGGAGAAACCGCCCGCGCTACAATATAGGGAATTTCCCGTTCCTTCAGCAGCGTCGTCGTCAAGATACTCGCTTCTTTATTGTCGCCGATCGTAACGATAGCAACATCAATATCGTCGAGCGGAGCTTTCTTAAACGCATTTTCATCGGTAGTATCGATCACCATAGCCGCCGGGACAAATTTTTTTACCCGATCGACAGCTTGCGCATCGTGGTCAAACGCAACAACCGAGCCGCCGCCTTCCGCCAGCATTTCGCAAACTCGAATGCCGAATTCTCCTAATCCGATAACCGCAAAATTTTGTTGTACATCCATAGTTGTTCTCCTTTTAGAGATGCCCTCTACATCAACGGTGCGATAGCTTTTAACACAATACCGGAAGCTTTAACCGTCCATTTCTCCTGCCGGATCGTTTCAGTCGTTACTGCCCGGCACTGTTTTAATACGGATTGATAATCCGCTTCAATATCATTGATACAGTCGACACCATATAAATAAGTAGCGCATTCAAAATGATGATAGAGGCTGCGATAATCCAAATTGATGGTGCCGACAACAGCTTCCCGATCATCACACACAAAAACTTTTGCATGCACAAAGCCCGGCGTATATTCATAAATTCGTACTCCCGACGCGAGCAAAGGAGCGTAATGGGTTTTTGCCAATGCGTACGGAGCTTTTTTATCGGGAATACCCGGCAAGATCAATGTAATATCCACGCCGCGCTCTGCCGCAAACTTCAACATCGTTTCCATTTCCCCGTCGAGAATAAGGTAGGGGGACATGATATGCACATACCGCTGCGCTCTGTTGAGGATATCCATATACACACACTCGCCGACTTTATTTTGATCGACGGGGCTGTCTCCGAAAGGAATAACAAACCCTGCTGCAGAAACCGGCAAGATATTGGCGGGAACATTCACATACTCATTAAAATCCCATTCTTTTTCGTGTATGCTCCACAACTGCAAAAACATCAGCGTAAAACTTTTAACCGCGGCGCCGTGCAGCATGACGGCGGCATCTTTCCAGTATCCGTATTTATGAATAACATTGATATATTCATCCGCTAAATTAACGCCGCCGTTAAACGCAACTTTACCGTCAATCACCAGAATTTTGCGATGGTCTCGGTAATTATAGCGTGTTGACAGAAACGGTGTAAGCCGCCCGAATATCTTACATTTTATTCCTAATTTTTCCAAACGCTCAGGATAGTCATGCGGCAATGTAGAAAACTCGCAAGTACCATCATACATAATTCGGACATCGACGCCCTCTTTCGCTTTTTGCGCCAATATTTCCAATACGCTTCCCCACATCAGACCTTCTTCTATAATAAAATATTCCAAAAAGATAAAATGCTTTGCCTGTTTCAGTTGAATAAGCATTTCTTTCCACTTCGCTTTTCCGGAAGGAAAATATGTTACTTCAGTTTGATTAAAAACCGGATGACATCCGGTATATCGGAGATATTGAGCAAGCGATGCAGCCCCCTTATCTTGTACTGCAAGAGAAGCGGCAACCTGCGGATCTTGCGGAATAGTATCTTGCGTCAGCGTAAAAAGATTATTCAGATGTTTCCGCGCCAAGCGGTTTCCCGGATCACTTTGGGTATACCAAAACAACAAAGCGCCGAATGCAGGGAGCATCATGATGATAACAAGCCACGTAATTTTTGCAGTAGGATCAATATCGGAATTCAGTAAATACAGCACCATCGCAACGATGAATAAAGACTGGACAATAGAATAATAAGGGAATATTTCTTTAAACCGATACGGGATACTGAATAAAATAAATGCCTGCAAGCCTAATAAAACGAGGAATACCCCTAAACGGCTAAACAGTGCACGTACAAGTCCCTTCCGGCCTTTTTTGAGTAAATATAAACCTTTGCGTTTTCTCCGTTTTTTTTCTTTCGTATTATCCTCGCTTATGGGAACTGTATCCGATTAAGCACAAAATGTAAACGTGAGGATAATCAACATGCCCCGCTGCAGAGCACTTGCATATTAAACTCCCCGCGAGCATCTCTAAAAAGCTAACCGAGTTTTTAGAGAGACCTATACATGCTTGAGCAAATATGTTACAACAGGCTTACAAATTAAATCTAAGGAGTATTTTATGAAAAAACACTATGTTATAGCGTTTTTATTTTGTTGTATCGCCGCAATGCTCTGTGCAGGCGGCAAAAAGGACTCGTCCACGGTGGCTCAGGCAAAATCAGCCGGCAATTCATCCGCTCAAGCAGCTTATACCGTAAAGGTGGTTGTGCCCGCTAATGCTCCGGCAATTTGTATCGCAAAAATGGCATCCGACGCCGCCGCTGTTGCCGACGGTGCAGTTACGGAATATGAAGTGTTGCAAGCACCCGATATGCTGCAAGCACGGCTGCTTTCCGGAGAAGCGGATATCGCTATCGTCCCTTCAAACCTCTCCGCTATTTTATACGCAAAAGGTACCGGTGTCCGACTTGCAGGCGCCGTCGTTTGGGGAATTCTCTACGGACTTACCTCAGAATCAGTCAATTCTATCGAAGATTTAAGAGGAAAAACGATTATCACTTTCGGAAGAGGCCTTACCCCGGATGTCACGGTACGGGAGCTCTTAAACGCCTACGGACTTACTCCCGATAAGGACGTAATCTTTAACTATGTACAGTCGGGTCAAGAAGCGGCAGCTGCCTTTATCAGCGGGAAAGGCTCTTTTGTTATTTTACCGGAGCCGATGGTTAGCATGGTATTAACCAAAAAGTCCGGATCAAAGGTGTTCCTCGACGTACAGAACGCATGGAAAGAAAAACTCGGTGGAGACAGCTCCTACCCACAGGCAGTCGTGGTCGTACAAAAAAAACTCATCGAAAATCATCCCGATTACGTTGCTCGCTTCTTAGCTCAACTGGAACAATCAATAAACTGGGCAAAAGAAAACCCCAAGCAAGCGGGAGAAGCCACCGCAAAGCTGCAAAAAGGTATTCAAGCACCGCTTATTGCAAAAGGAATAAGCCGAATGAATATGCAGTTTGTGAACGCCGAACAAACCCGCCCCGCACTTGAGCGATATTTCTCCATTCTCTATAAGGCTGATCCGAAATTTATCGGCGGGGCCATGCCTCAGGATGATTTCTATTACACCACAGCAAAATAGCGATACGGGCAGCGGCAACGGTAAGGACCGAACTCGAGCAGTATACCGGCTCTGCGGACTCGTCGCGGGGCTGGGACTATGGCAGTTAACAGCCGTGCTGATAGCACAACCGCTCATTGTGCCGAGACTTGAAGCTATTGCCGCCGCTACGGTCGATATTCTTACCGGAGAAGATTTCTTTTTAACCGTTGCTGCAACGCTTTTACGCATTGCGGCAACGATCGCTATAGATACCGTCATTGCTTTTTTACTGGGAATTGCAGCCGGCGTGTCCGCACGAATTGAAGCAGCGCTCAGCCCTTTTGAAACTGCCATGCGTGCTGTCCCGACGATGGGTATTCTGCTCCTCTCGCTGATATGGTTTAATTCCGAGATCACCCCTATTTTTGTCGCAAGCCTTATCGCGCTTCCGCTGCTGTACCGCGGCGTGGTAAACGGCGTTAAAAACATCGACATTCGTCTTATCCAAATGTCTACCGGTTTCCAAGTCTCCTTCGTGCGCAAACTTAAACAGCTGTACATTCCTTCCATTAGGCCGTTTACACTCACCGCATATTCCGCAACGCTTGGGTTGTTGGTAAAGGTTATGGTTACCGCCGAAGTACTCAGCCAGCCACGGAGAGGCATCGGTACGGAGTTCCAGATTGCACGTGCTCAGTTGGATACCGCAACGATTTTCGGCTGGGGAATCATTGTGATCGTCTTTGCCGCTCTTATGGAGCAGGCAGCAAAACGTATTCTTTCATATAATAAAGCCCGCAAAGCGATGCAGACAGCGGATGCTGATACCGCTCTACCCGACACACCTGTCAACACCGGAGAAAACTTCGATACTGACGTATATGCAGATATCGGCAAACAAGCTGCCGAAATACATATTGACCGTATCTCTTTTAATTTTGAATCGGTACCGGTGTTTCAATCTTTTTCACTTGAGGTTAAACCTGCGCGGATAAATTATATCCTCGGCCGCTCCGGTAGAGGCAAAACAACGCTGCTTTTTTTAATTGCAGGTTTTCTGCACCCTCAACACGGAACGATACGCATATTGCCGCCCAATGCGAAAATCGGTTTTGCCTATCAAGACCTGCGGCTTATCCCACACCTCACCGCAGAACAGAATATCCGCTATATACTGCCGCCGGATTACGGAACGGAAAAGGCAAAGCGTATTGCACGGCAATATTTACAGATGTTCGGCTTACAAGGGTTTGAGCATTTTCTACCGGCGGAACTTTCCGGCGGTATGCAGCGGCGAGTCAGTTTAGCCCGTGCACTCGCCTACCCTTCGGAAATTTTGCTCCTCGACGAGGCCTTTGACTCCCTCGATCCCGAAACAAAAAAAGCGGCGGCGAGAGTGTTTTCCCGTATTGTCCGGCAGCAGCGGCGGACAGTCCTATGTGTAACGCACGACCCGGTATTCACGCAGCTTATCGAAGGCATTACGCTGGATGTTCCCAACGGTCATTGATAAACGCTACCACTTCACTTCTCTTAGGCTGAAGCAAAAGGCCGTATCAGGTTCAAACTTTACCCGATCGAAATAGCGCCGTACGGATATTCGACGGTGTCGCTGCCTTCCTTTTTTCCGGCAGCAGTGAGAATGGTAAGCGGTCCTACCCTGCCGATAAACATGAGGAAGATCAATATCAGTTTACCGGCAACACTGAACTGCGCCGTTATGCCGGTAGAGAGCCCAACCGTTGCAAAGGCGGAAACCGTTTCAAACGCCATGGGTAAAAACGGCAGCGATTCGGTTACCGTCAATACAAATATGGCAGCGGACACAATCGTCAAACCGAAACCGAGAATAAGAAAAGCTTTTTTTACCTGCTCATCGGGTATCGACATTTTTTTGATAACGACCGTCCGGTCGTTTTTTAGAAACGAACGGAAAAACGCGAAGACCACCGCAACAGTGTTCAGCTTAATACCGCCGGCCGTACTGCCCGATGCGCCGCCTGCGAACATTACAAAAATCATCATAAGCAGCGTCGCATTCGTCAGGGAGGCAAAGGACACCGTTGAGAAACCCGCCGTCCGCAGGGTAACCGCCTGAAAGAAAGCGCCGAGGTATTGTTCTCGAAGTGAAAAATCCTTCATCGCATGAGTATGCTCCAGCAGATAAAACGCCGCAAATGAGATAAAAAGGATGCCCGCAGTCATTATAAGCACGATCTGTGTATTCAACGGAAGGAAAAACGTTGTCTTTTTCTTTTTGAACGCATTACACGTTTCGGTTTTTATTTTACGCGCCGTATCGTACATAACCGCAAAACCGATACCTCCAAGGATAATCGTAAAGCTAATCGTTAAACTGATGATAGGATCGCCGATAAAGGATTCGAGATTATTGGAAAAGAGCGCAAAACCTGCGTTACAAAAAGCGGAGACCGCATGAAAAGCCGCAAAACCAAGTGTCTTGGCGGATGCTCCCATGGTGCGTGAAAACCCGAGAAATAAGAAACCAGCACTGACAGCTTCAACTAAAAAGGTAGACCCAACAATGACGCGGAGCGCTTTAAACAATCCCGACATATCATCTTCGCTCACCATATACGAAACGGTCAGCTTTTCCGCAATAGACAGCTTGCGCCGAAACGCGAGCATACCGAAAAACGAGAACACCATAATACCAAGTCCGCCGATCTGAATAAGCAAAACGAGGATTACTTTTCCGACTGTTGTCAATTCCGTCGCGACATCGATAATACTCAAGCCGGTAACACAGACTGCAGAAGTTGCAGTAAATAGTGCAGTCAAAAAGTCAAGATGACCTGCGTCGGGAGTAGCTGCCGGAAGCATCAACAAAAAGGCACCGGTAATAATCACCATGAAGAATGAAATAAGCAAAGTTCCTGCAGGGTTCAACATTATCCGCTCCGTGCCGCCCGCACTGTCCGCCGTATTCTTGATGATTTTCCCAAATAGGAAAATGTTCTTGATCAGCGCAAACATAAGAATCAATTCCGGCGACGTAGGAATAAAACCGATTTTTATTTTAAAAAAGATAAAAACTGCACAAAAGAGAAGCGTACTTAAACACAGCGCAACATGTTTTTGAACATACTGCTGAAAATACTTTTCATGCCGCATCGGTAAAAACGTTTCCGCAATAATAAGAAGCAAAATGATTGCATCTATCGCATGAATAACAATAGTAGCGGCAAGAGAAGCATAAAACTGCTGCAAAAACAGCACTGCCAAACTGAGTATAAAGGCAACGCCCGAAAGATTTGTACGGAGTTTGATTACTATGGTATTCATATCAGTCCAATCCTTTTTCCTACTTCCTAAATGCTTTCACCTTTTCCGCAAAGTCCCGCAGCGCGGCAGAAACGCGCACGGTAACATCCGCCGTATTCATACCGCTCAAGAGCTCGATACCTTCATCGATATTGCTGACCGCCCATATCTTAAACCGCTTTTCGGCAATTGCATTGATGACGCGCTCCGGCAAAAAGAGATTATTTTTATTGCCCTGAGGAATCATCACCCCTTGCGTGCCGGTAGACCTGAGAATCGCGCAGGTATCGAAAAAGCCGGTTATCTTTTCCGAAATACCGCCCACCGGCTGCACCATACCAAGCTGATTCAAACTACCGGTTACCGCAATGTCCTGCCTAAGCGGGATGCCCCCGATTGCGGAAAGCAGCGTGAAAAGCTCGGCGCAGGAAGCGGAGTCTCCGTCGATCATACCGTAGGATTGTTCAAAGCAGATTGCAGCGGAAATCGACAGCGGAAAATCAGGCGCGTATTTTTGCCGGAGAATCGAGCTGATGATAAGGTGCGCCTTATCGTAAATTTCACCGGAAAGCCCCGCCTCCCGCTCGATGTTGATAATACCGGCAGTACCCGGCGATGCTTGTGCGGTAACGCTGACCGGTATGCCGAAGGTATGGAAACCGCGCTCCTCTACGGCAAGCCCGTTGATTTTTCCCACTGCAGTGCCGGAGGTGTCGATTAAAATTTCTTTGAGCTGCACCATCTCGGCGAATTTTTCTTCGGGTAAGGCCGCAAGATAATGCCGCTGCTCGATTGTTTTGGTAATGATCTCATCGGTGATAAGCTCGCACGATTGCTGCTTCGCCGTATAATTTGCCTCCGCAACAAAATCCGCAATCTTCGTAAACTGAGCTGAAATCAAATGCCGGCTCTCCGAAAGTTCAACCGCATAGGCAAGCAACTTCGCATACCCCGAATCAGTGAACGGCAGCGAATGCCGGTCTTTTACAAAGGTTTCGATGAGCGCCAAGACGGCGGCCAAGTTTTCATCCGTCAGCGGCATCACCGAATCGAATTCGGCACATACCTTGAACAGCTTATAAAAGTCGGGATCCTCCTGATAGAGAATCTCATAGGAATATTCGCCGCCGATGATGATAACCTTCAGCTGCGCGGGAATCGGTTCGGGCTTTAAAAGAGAAGGCGTATGCGTACCGGCAGGCGGCGCTTGCACGGCGATACGTCCCGACTGCAGCACCCGCTTTAAATACACCCACGAATCTTCTTCTTCCAAAAGGTCTTTCAGCCGCAGCACCAAAAAGCCGCCTAAGGCACGGTGTACCGCTCCGCCGCGCAGCCGTAAATGGCCGTTCAGCAGTCCGTCTTCTTCATCACCGTGCCCCTCGATTGTCCCGAAGAGATTGGAAAAATTCGGCTGATTTTCATCGATAACGTAGGATTTATCATCCGTATTTTCGCAAATCAGATTGATTGCATACCGCCCGAAAAAAGCCTTCTTGTGTCGCGGAGACTTAAACGGCGCTGCATACATCACGGCACGGGCAATCAAATCCGTCTCGGTCTTTTTTAAAAAAGACGCAATCTTCTCGTTGTGTTTTTTCTGTATATCGGTTTCTGCAGGATAGCCGTTCAACAGCGCACAAGGCTGCTCAAGCTCCGCCGCGACAATCGGTTTGAGTAAATCGATGTACAGCTGCTTGAGCTTTTCTTCAGCCTCCGTTCGGTTTTTCCGCAGCAGGGCAAAAAGATCGGCCAGCTCATCGAGCGAGCGGTAATATGTTTCACGCAAATCGTTGAGCGCTTGTTCGGAAAACTTCTTCCGCGCAACCAGCAGCTGCAGCTCCCCGAACGGAACCTCTTTTCCTTTAATGAGCGGAATCAAATCGACGGATTGATTGGAATCGTCTTTCAGCTGCAAGAGCTTAAATCCCCGTGATAGCATCGTTACTTCAAAATTTGCAAGCAGGGAATTTTCGTCGCTGTCGACCGCCGACATAATCTTCTTTTGAGCAGACAAAAAATTCTCCGACTTTTCAATCTGCAGCGCCTGTTTATAGAGAGCTTCAACCGCATTCTTGAGACTGTGCTGAAACTTCTTGCCCTCCCCCGCCGGAAAAAATAGCGCGATCGGTTCCGCCGGATGCCGGTAGTTATGCGCATACGCAATATCTTGCAAGGCGGCGGTATTTGGTTTATAGTCCTTGAGCAGCGAAGAGAGAACCGTCCGGCGGCCTGTTCCCGGCGCTCCCATAATAAAAATGTTGTAGCCGTCGTCCCGAATACTTAAGCCGAGTTCCAATGCGGACACCGCGCGGAGCTGCCCGACAATCGGCTTATGCGGCGCCTGTGTTTTTAATGCGGCGATTTTCGATTCCGGTATATTGAATTGAATTTCTGAAAGCGGAAGCTCCTGTGCCGAAGCCTGCTGCGGGATGTTTGACGTTGATGATGTATTCAATAGCTTCACTCTCCTCAATGATTATGAGATACAAAAGGAAAAAATATGACCGATCTGTTACTAAGCGAGCTTGTCGTTCTGCTCCTCTTACTGCCGGTATTACTGCGCCCGTTTTCAAAAAGCTTAAAAAAAGGCCGCGCGATTCCTATTCTACCTTTTCTGAGCCTCTTTGTCTGTATCTGTATTATCATCGGACAGGGAATTGTCCTCTATCTTTTTATTCTCGTTCTCTTTGTTCTGATTGTCTGCCTTTCGGAAATAATACGGCTGATTGCGTTTTTCCAAGGGATGCTGAACGATTTTTACGGTATCGCATCGATGATGCTGCGCATTGTGTTATTGTGCCTTTTTTGCGGAGTAGCATATTGCGCATTCAGATTTGCGCCGGAAGCAAGTATCAGAACCGAATATCCGCTGACCGTCCGTTCGATCGAATTAACCGATAAAACAAACGCCGGTACCGATAAATATATTGCCGAACAAACCGCCGATTCAGCTTCACCTAATTCTTCCGCTTTGCGGAATCCTATCGAAGGATTGTTGATTGAGCGGCAGGGCGGCGCCGATAAAAAAGCGCTGGTGATTATTGCCGAAACGTTCCCTTATGCCGAACGGCCGGAAACGCTCGCCTCTCTTCTCGCGGATCAAGGCTATACCGTTGCGGAAATCACGAGGCTCAAACCGCGCGGCCTTATTCCGCGTATCGAACTGTACCGCAAGCTGCTGCACCTCGTCGGGAAAAAAGAGCAACGGTATTTAATAAAAGAAGATGACCCGCAGACGGCTGCGTTCTTTGCCGACTTTCTTGAACAAACGGTTGCACGTTACGGACGCAATAAACGGATATTTTTATATGCGGAAGGAATCTATACCGATTTAGCCGCGCACTTTTGTACGGAAAATCCGGGTGTATTTACGGGTGTGTTTTTCAGCCTTTCCGAAGAAGAGCCGCTGCCGTCCGCCCCCGACGGATGGATACAAACCATGCGGGAACACAATCCGGAACTTCCGTCTGAGGACAATTCAGCAGCGGATACTACCGCCGTATCTGATGCAGCATCAGAGCAAGCAGCAGGTGCCGGCGGGAACGGTTCGGCTGAGACAGCTCCCGCAGTTTCCGCAGCTCCGGCAACTGCCCCCACACAGCCGGAGCGGCCGCTGCCGTTCTGTTGTTACATCCGCCCCTACTCCGAACTCGCAGGCTTCGGACAACTGCGCGCAGAGGATGCCCTCGCAGCGGAACTCTTAGGCAGCGGCCGCAGCATCGGCAGACAGGACAAAGCCGCAGCAGCCGCGGCATTTAACCGGTATGCACTACTGTTTTGAACTGCTGACCCCGGAGACTATCTATGACGCGGCTGCATTCGTGCGACAGCACGAATACCGTTGCATCGATCTTGCAGAGCAGCTGCGGCTTTGCTTGTACCCCGACTATGCTCCGCGGTATAAAAAGGCAGCGGCTGTCTATGCCTGCCCGCAACGGCAAACTTGTCCGCAACCGCAAAAAATCTACTGCGGGGTCTTACTGTTCAGCACGTATGGGCTTTTGTTCCACTGTATCGACACTGACATTCCAGAAGAAACGGTCTTAGCTTTCGGCAGATTTTTTTTAAGTGAAGACTTTCCTTACACGGAACTCCACGCCGTTGCAGGCATCCGCGAGCATACGCTCCTCTTTGAACAGGTTATGTCCGAAACAGCGCATATCCGGCTCGACACCGCCGTAGATTACTACCTGATGCAGTGCGCCAAACCTTGTACGGATACATTCTTTCAAACAGCGGAGTCAAAACTGAATACCACGCTGTCCATTGAACGCGCAACGGAGAATGATCTTACAGAACTCTTCCCGCTCCAGCTTGATTATGAAAATACCGAGGTTGCCTACGAAGGCCGCCCGATAAACCCTGCCGTCTGCAAACTGTCACTGCGTACCCGCCTTACAACCGAATACATCTACAAGGTCTCGGCAGACGGGCGCATCGTCGCAAAGGCCGGAACCAACGCGCAGGGCTTTCACTGGTTCCAAATCGGTGGCGTCTACACCCTGCCCGCATACCGGAACAAAGGATTAGCTGCAGCCGCCGTTGCGCATCTCATCAATACCCACAGCGCAGAAGCGCACGGCTTCGCACTCTTCGTAAAAACCGCCAACACAGCCGCCCTCCGCGTATACGAAAAGCTCGGCTTTGAGCAGTGCGGGCTGTTCAGAATGAGTTACTGGAAAAAGATAAAAAATTGAGGTTCGCACCGACGCTTTACGTCGGGGTATGCTCCATTCTATTCTCCTAAAAACAGCGCAGTACTTGATAAGAGAATCGCAGATATAAGAACAGGAAAGAATGTCTCTGGACATGAACTTATCGGGGAGTGATAGTGCGTAAAACCGATCTATTCGTCTTTATGATTGAGGATGAGGTCTTCGAAATACTGAGCGCTCAAATGTATAGCGACTTGATTGTAAGATATAAAAATATTTGGCGAAAAAAGATACTCTGTATATACTGAACATATATGGACATTCCAGATAATACATATAGTAAGTTACGGGACTGTATATGTATTCTACTGGAAAAAGCGAACATTCATTATATGACCTTCCCTTTATATGAAGAATTACAGCCATAGCCCCCTACTTACTGAACCGGAAGGTGATTGCCTACTGCTCCAATAAGATGCTTACGATCAAGAAACAGCAGCTATTTTTAATACATTATCCATGAATGTTCTACCACGTAAACGTCCCTTAAAATTGAACAACTGAACAAAGTGTAAACTTTGGCAGGTGTTCAATTAGTGCACGATAGCGCATATATAATCTACGATGTTTGCCGAACGGCAAACTCGCAGTGTTTTTCAGCCACGATATTTCAGTGGCTGAAAATAAACGTCCCTTTCAGCCACACAGCGCTTATCTTGTGTAAGGCTGCAAAATCTCCCTTACCGTCATAGCCTTTGGTGTACACATCCCCGCCGAGTGCAAAATTGATATTATCGGTGATTGCATAGCTAACCGAATAGGTACTGAACGTACTACCGTAGTTTACGTCGATGACGCCGCTTGCCGAAAGCTTCAGTGTTTCGCGCAAAAATGTTTTGCTTACATTGAGGCTGACAAAGCCCTTGTGCATCGGCCGCTCTATATCGTTTTTATGATTGAGGATGAGATCTTCAAAATATTGAGCGCTCAGCGTCCACGAACTCTTGATCCAGTCAATGCCGGCAAGCATCAGCAGCTGGTGTTTTTGGGGAGAATTAAACTCAAGCGGTACATCATCAGGTGTCTGCCTTTTCAAATCGTCAATAGATTTATCTGTAAGTAAATTCTTAGGCTCAAAGTACCGTTTTCCTACCCACGCGGTTTCCAGCCGGATTGTTACATCTCCTACCGGGATTGCTGCGTCAATGCCCGCCATTCCGATACGGTAATACTCTTCATTTAAGTTGGTATGCAGCTCTTTCGGTATGTACGGATTTAAAAGTATATTGTGTGGAGCGGCAGGATTAAAAAGCCCTTTTTTCGCATACCCGCTTTTTGCATAGCGCGGCGTTTTATCCCAGCCGTAGAAGCCTGAAACGGAAAAATCGATGCCGGGCAAAAAGAAGGAGAAACGGGCGGCGGCTTCCGTGTCGGTAAACATCTTTGGTTTTGCGCTTTCCGTTTTTGTATAATGAACAGGGACTGTTCCGAACGGCGTACTAAAAGTATCCGGCGTGTCGATGTAGTACAGCCCGTCTTTGGCGCCCTCTTCAAAGCCGAAGCGCGGCAGCTTGTTCGGCGTAAAAAACGGCACGGCGACCGCTTCAAACGTAAAAAGGTCGTGGAAAAAACGCAGGCGGATACTATCGGACGGGAGTCGCGCTTCATCGCCGCTAAAGGCGATAAACTCCGAGCTGTCCCGCGCACTTAACACATCCGTAAGCTTAAACCCGTCAGCCTGCCCCCACACAATAACCTGCCGCCCGACACTGATATCCCATATCTCACCCGAATAGCGGTAATACGCTTCGTTCAGGCGGAAACCGGTGCGTGCGGGGTTGCGGTAATTGTATTCTGCAGCGGCGAAAATAACCGCATAAGAAGATCCGGCAGAGACCTCGCCTTTTATCTGTACGATAGAACGGGACGCTCCGTATTCAAGCTTCTTTTCAGTACCGTTCCAGCGCACTCCGTGCAGCGTCCCAATTTTACCGCTTACCGTGAGTACCGGTTTTGCACTGCCATCTTCCGAATCGGTAGAAAATTCGTCATCTCCTAAATCATCATTTACTTGAGATGCAGTTTCACTATCGGATGATGTATCAGTTGCTTGAGCTATTTCCACCTTTCCGTCTACGCCTGCTGCCTCCTGCGCACTGCAGGGAAGCGCCAATACAAAAAACAGTAAACAAATAATAGCTCCTGACAAAAATGCTTGTCTGTATTTCCGTATTGTGTTCATATCGTCATTACTCCTTCTTTTCATTTTATTCGTGCGGAGGGCTTAAGAGTAATACTCCAACACTTTTTGAAAACACCCTCTCCCAGCGCCTTTTGAAATAGACGGTGTAGATACGAGGCGCGAGCACAAATTAACCGCAGGCGTATCTTTGATACGTTGAGGATTAATTTGTGCGCAGCAACGAAGTAGATGCACCGTATATTTCAAAAGGATTACCTAATCTTCCCTTCTTCCAATGAATTCACCCTAAAATACGAGTCCGAAATGTTTTTATTGAACTCGTGCTTAAGCGTTTCGATAACGGTTGTGTGTTTTTTTTGCAGGTTGTTCATCTCCATTTTACCCGCAGTCCAAAAGCCGTCTTTTTTCTCGATGCCGCTTACCGTAAGCACTTTCAACAGCGAACCTTGCTCATCGTAAAATTCCGCCTTTACCTGCACCAGCGATTCCTTATCAATCCACGAAATATATTTTGAATACATCGATTTTTTTACCGGAACCGATTCAATCTTCCAGCAGTTTTTCCCGTCCACCGTTTCTTCCGCAAGCAGTGTGTACGTGTAGTCATCGATCTTGTGCCCACTTATATCATCGTAGGTAAAATCGGTACCCATAAAATAGTCCTGACTTGAAGAACCGGAAATACGTTTCGCCTTTTTAAGCGCAGGCATATAGAGCCAGCGGTCATCGCTTTTTGCCGCATCATCATACGAGAAAGAAAGATAGCCGACGCCCTTTACATCAGCGGGTAGCGTAAACATCATCACCGTTTTTTTCTCGCTGCCGTAATCCTTCGAATATGCCGTAACTTGGCGCACCCGCTTTTTACCGCCGGAATTGATCAGCGTCATCCGCATCGTAAATGAATCGGTTGCAGCTTTTTCGCGCTTATCAACCTTTTGCATAATCTCTTTACCCGTCAGCTCTTGTGCAAAGACAGGGCTTACGGCCATCGCTGCAAACACAATCAGCGCAATTACGTGTTTTATAATTTTCATACATCCTCCTCTTTTAATTGGTAATTTGTAATGCGTAATTGGTAATTACTGCTGCACGTAAATCGCTTTAATTACCAATTACCAATTACCAATTATCGCATTACCCATTATTTTTCCTCTTTCCCAAACGGTTTGCTTATGTAAATCAGTACCGGTGTCATCAAATAGTCGGCGGCGAGAGCGGACATGAGACCGACAGCGGCCAATACACCGAGACGTAAAATTGCTGCAATATTACACGTAAGATATACTAAAAATGTGGCAGACAAAATGATCGTGGTCATTGCAAGCGTTTTTCCGATGGAATAGAACGTCCCGAAAATAGCGCGGTCATACGATTTTTCTTTTTCAAAAAGATACTTTGCGTGGTTGGTGAAGTGAATAGTGTCATCAACGGCAATCCCGAGGATCATCGGCATAATCGCCATCGTCATAAGGTCGAGCGAAATACCGAGATAGCCCATAATCGCACCGATGACAAGAACGGGAAAGATATTTGGGATAAGCCCGATGAGTCCCATTTTCACACTGCCGAATACGAGCATCATCAAAATTGCAATCGCAACAAGCGAAGTAAAAAAAGAATACAATTCGCCGAATACGATTTTGTTGTTCAATTCCGCAAATTGTACGGCAGCTCCGATTAAATGACAGTCCGCCTGCGGAAACAGTTCCGCACATGTTTGTTCGATAGTTTTCAGATTTGCTGCAAGCTCGTTCGCATCATACGAGGCAACATCAATCGACATACGAAGCGTACGGAACTCTTCGTCAACCCAACGCGATGTTTGCCCGCCTGAAATTTCGTACAAGAACAAGAGCTGCGCAAGCAAGTCTTCGTCATCGGGGATTGTGTAAAACGCAGGATCGTCGGAGTGCATCGTTTGATTCATCTCTTTGACAATATCCAAAATCGAGAATATCTTCGGCACACCGTTATTCATTTTTGTTAATCTGAACGTCCCGATGAGTATGCTCAGTTTATCGAGTTTTTTAAGCACATCGGGATTTTTGACTGCATCATCTTCATCAAAGGTGAGCATAATATTGTAACTAAAATAGGAACCGAGCTGCGACTGCGTAATTTCATAGATGCGCCTGATATACGGAATGCGCAAACCCATAAATTTAAAATTGTCCATGTTGACATCGATTTTGAACAACGCCGGAATACAAGCTGCAGTGATGAGCGTAAATGCAGTGATGATTGCTTTGCGTCTTTTGATAACAGTACGCCCGAAGCGTTCAAACCGTGCATCCAATTTTTGGGCACGTGCAGCTTTTGCATTGTGGGTATTTGCCGAATCTTTACCGGCCTCAATATCTTTTCCGAAGCTCATCAGAATGGGAATGAGAACGCTGACATAGACATACACGGCAAATACCATCGCGGCGCTTGCTGCCCCCATCCAGCGCATCGGCTTAAGGTCAGTCGTTAAAAACGACAGCACCGAAACAACGGTAGTAACGACAGTAAAAAAGAGCGGCCAACCGGTATTTTCAATCGAAGCGATAACAGCCTCTTTTCGTTTGCCGAGTTCATAAAAGCTTGTTTTAAATGAATTGACGAGGTGAATCGAGTAACCGACCGAAAGCGCCATCGCAAGTACAATCGGCACCGACATCATCTCCGACTTTCCCGAAATGTGCAAAAAGCCCATAATGCCGAGTACCGTAGTAATACCGAAGAAGGTCGCGAATAGCGGTACAATCGTTCCGCGAAGTGAGCGGGTAAATATGATGAGCAAGATAATCATACAGAGAAAACTCAAGCCCACGCTTTTTGTGGTCTCGTGTCCCATCACTACTTTTTCTTCCGTTTCGGTATAGGGAAGCCCCGCAGGTTTTATTGTGTACGCAGCGCTGTGATATTTAGGGTCGGTTACAATATCGATTGCAGCTTCTCCGATAACGTACATCGGCGCCTTGGTCGAAGTTTTACTCCACACTTCTTCAGGCGGCGTTGCTTTAAGCGACAGCACCAGCCACGTTTCCGTTGCATCCTGCGTTACGAGCTTATTAACAATCGACTTACGTGAAAGAATAAAATCCTTCGCTTTTTGTAGATCAGCAGGATCGGAAGGAATACCGTCTCGAAACGGATTGGTGATTTCTATGCCCTCATCCGTGCCAACGGTAATATCCGTATCGGTAATCGAGGTAATGGAATCCGAATATGGTACCTTTTCCAAAAGTTCGGCGCCGATATCTTTAATCGCTTGCAGCACCTCCGGCTTAAATACATCGTCTGATTCAAAGAGCAGCACGATCGAATCGTTACTGCCAAACAACTCCTTAAACCGTGCATCATTCTTTTTTGTGCTTTCTTTTACGGTTAAAAACTCGTCTTCATCCGCCGAGCCGACTTTAAAGCTTTTTACGCCTATAAGCCCCACAACCGTTACTGCTGCAAGCAGAGCTAAACAAAGCCAGCGGTATTTTAATTGAAACTCTGCGATCTTCTTAAAGAATAGATGCATCCCTTCAAGTTTCATAGTATGAACCTCTTATAAATGACCTGCAACACTAGTTCCGTTGTTTTGCAGATACCATGATGAAAAAAAACAGTAAACATTGTTTACTGTTTTAGTATAAAATTTCCATAAGAATTGTCAATAGGTGCGATTGTCGGTTCACTTCATCTGCGAACACTCTGGCATAAACTGTGAAAGCGCCGTTCCCTTACCTTTTAAGCACCTTATACATAACGATACCGACGGCAAGTAAGATCAGACCGGCAATATCTAATCCCCGCAGTATCCAAACGGGAATAACGGCTGCAGGAAGATACAGCCCTCCAAGCAGCAAAAAAATGCTGATGATAATCAGGATGAGTCCGCATATTTTTGATCCGGTTCCGCTCATTCTTACGCTCCTTCTTGCCACGATGTAGCGTCATTATGGGCTTGCGTCATGCGGTAATAGAGCCCGTGCTCTTTGATCAGTTCATCATGGGTACCTTGCTCTTTGAGTTCTCCGCCATCAATGACAAAAATACGGTCTGCTTCGCGGACGGTTTCCAGCCGGTGAGCAATAACCAGTGTGGTCTTTCCGCGGCATAATTCACTCAAGGCTTTCTGTATTGCCTGCTCGTTATCGGCATCGATACTCGCAGTCGCTTCATCTAAGATGATAAGCGGCGCGTCTTTGAGAATACTTCGTGCAATCGAAATACGCTGGGCTTCTCCGCCCGAAAGAGAGGCGCCGCCTTCACCGATAACGGTATCGAATCCGTACGGAAGCCGCATGATAAAATCATAACACTGCGCTTTTTTTGCCGCTTCGATAATAGCCGCCCTGTCCGCATGAGGACGCCCCATCGCGATGTTATTTGCAATCGTGTCCTCAAACAGATAGACCCGCTGAAACACCATGCTGATATGATCCATTAACACCGGCAGCGGAAGCTCTTTGATGTTTTTTCCTCGTAAGAGGATTTCGCCCTTCGATATATCCCAGAACCGCGCCAGTATATTCATAATCGTGCTTTTTCCGCCGCCGGACTGCCCGACAAAGGCCGCCATCTGCCCTTGGTCGATGCTGAACGACAGGTTATGCAGCACTTCTTTATCCCCGTAGTCAAACGACACGTTTTTGAATGTTATTTCCGCATCGGCTGTTTGCGGCAAAGACTCGGTTCCCGTATCCTCAAGCTCCCGTTCGTTAAATACTTCGTTCACACGATTCAGCGCAGCTTGCATGATCGCCAGTATACCGGTTTTTTGATAGAGCTGTTTGAGCGGCGTAAAAAGATTGAAGGCAAACAGCATACAGCCGACAAATACGGTGCTTGACAGGGCTCCGTGTTGAAACAACCGAATATTGAGAGCAAGTATTGCGGTCATACCGAGACTGTAAATAATCAGCAGTGTCCGCTCCTTGGGGGAATATTCTTCTTCAAAAGACAAGCTCGCTTCTTTCATGCGCTCAAAGCTGGCTCTGATATCTTCCGCACCCGCTCCGGTGAGGTTATAGCTTTTAATTACACCGAGCCCTTCCGTGTATTCCAACACGGCGCCGGTCAATGCTTCAATGCTTTTTTGGCGCAGCTTTGAATTACGGGCGGAAAGCCGGATCATCGGCTGCGCGAAAAGAATTGCCGTAAGCTCCGTCGCAATGGCAACAGCTCCGAACAGCGGATGCAGCGCAAACAGGAACCCTGTCAAAATGATCTGCGCCGCGATGCTGCTTGTAACCTCCGAAACAGCCGCCATCGCCTGCTCCTCGATAAAGACCATATCGGCAGACAGCACCGAACTGATTTTTCCGATATTCCCCGCAGTGAAGTATCCCATCGGCAGCCGGCGCAGATGCCGCCCAAGCTCAAGCCGCTTTTCTGCAAAGACCTTATATCCCTCTCCCGCTTGCAGCCGGTCTGCGATATTTTGACAGATTGCCTGAATAGCCAGCAAAAGCAGCATGACCGCTGCCGCATAGATTGCCGTTTTAATGTCGGCTTCACCTTTGATAAGCATGTCGATAAGTTTTACGGCAACCATCAGCGGCGCATTTGCTGCAACCGCTTTTAAAAAAGTAAACAGATATGCCAATCGGATTTTCCGAGCGTACGTGCCGGTAAATACGAGTAACTGATGAACCATCGCAATCATAGAGAGCTTCCTAAAATTCGACAGCCGAACAAAATATCAATTTTTGAGGCGGGCGAATTAGTGCGCGAAAAGCGCACATGTTGATAATCGAGTTTGCGCTGCAAACTCGCAGTGTTTTTAAGCCGCGCTATTTCAGCGGCTTAAAATAAACATTCCTTTTTCGGCTCCGCATCGGTGCCCCAACATTTTATAATTTTATAACACAAAGCTCGGACAATTACTATTGGCACCTCTAAAAACTCGGTTAGATTTTTAGAGGTGCCCGTCGAGTTTTTAATAAGTCTATAAATATAAATGACTTATTAAAAACATCGCAAATTAAATCTAAAGAAAACCTCTAAAAGCTGAAGTTTTTAGAGGTTCTCTATTCTTTCAGTATATCCATCAAGCCGGTATTTATAAACAGATTGTCTTTTCCAACCTTTATACAGGTAAGAATACCGATAGCTTCCAGTTGATGTAGGTAACGGGAAGCAGCTTTCCGTTCTACCCCCAGCGCTTTTACAATAAATTCAGTTTTGCAATAGGGATTTTCAAAAAGGGTTTCTACCAGTTCTTTTGAATAAATTTTCGGAGCTTCCGATTTTACTTTTTCGATTGTGTTATCTAACAGTTCCTTTATCGCTTTTACCTTTTGAATTGTTTCTGCGGCTGTCTCTTCTATTCCTTTAAGAATAAAAATAATCCATTTTTCCCACGCTTCTTCCGTACGGACTTTTTGCAAAAGTTCGTAATATTGTTCTTTATTTTTGATGATATATGAACTTAAATAGAGAATTGGGAGATCAAGATGATGTTTTAAAATCAAATAAAGGATATTTACAATTCTTCCGGTTCTTCCATTCCCATCATAAAAAGGATGGATGCTTTCAAACTGATGGTGAAGTATTGCAAGTTTTGTCAGAGAATCATCATCGTTGTTTAAATACTCAGTAAAGTTTTTTAAGAGTCCGTCAATTTCTTCTTTTGTCTGCGGCGGAATATAGACAACTTCATTCGTACGGTCATTCATCAGCTTTGTGCCGGGTACAGTTCTGATTCCCGCATTATTTTGAACAAGCTGTTTTTGAATGTTTATGATATCATTTATAGAAATAAAATGATGTTTTTTTAGTTCTGCAAAACCTGCGTATAAGGCCTCTCTGTAGAACATAACCTCTTTTGTAGCAGAATCAACTTTTTTTACCGTTTCGGAAAGAGCTTTATAGAGCTCATCTTTTGTGGTAATGATATTTTCAATCTCTGAACTGTCTTGAGATTCTTGTAGCACAACGGCATTAATAAGAATAAACTGATTAGGAATCACCTGTGCAATACCTTTAAGCTCGGCAAGCGCTTTAGACGCTTTGCTTTCTGCTTTGAGGATAGTAATTGTTTCGGTCTTTTTAGGATCAACCGGCAATTTTTGCAATTCCGACATGTCCCAATTATAGTCTTTTTTGGGACATGTGATCAAGATGTGTACCAAATATTAAAAAAATGGTACATATCAATTCGTTCTTGCGCCGTTTTCACGGTAGCCGGGGATGTCTCAAAAGTTGGTTAGTTTTTGGACAGTCCCTAGGGTTACTCCCCTCTTACTTCCCCCGTACCGTCCAGTCTGCGGTTTCTTCCGAGATACGCCAGAGGTTTTGGTATTCCGGGCTGGTTTTAATAAGCTCCGCATGACAGCCGGAAGCGGCGATACGTCCATCTTTGAGCACGATAATGCGGTTGGCGCTCATAATGGACTTCATTTTATGAGCGATGACGATAACGGTTTTATCCCGCACGATTTCGGATATTGCCTGATTCATCTTTTGCTCGTTTTCAGGATCGATAAAGGCGGTTGCCTCATCCAAAATAACAATCGGAGCATCTTTAAGTATTGCCCGTGCAAAGGCAATCCGCTGCCGCTGCCCGCCTGAAAGTTTACTGCCTGCTTCCCCTGCAAGCGTTGCATACCCGTCCGGCAGTTCGCGGATAAACTCATCCGCCTGCGCTTTTTTTGCTGCGGCAATAATCTCCTCATCGGTTGCGCCTTTTTTGCCGATTCGGATATTGTCCGCAATGCTCTTGTTAAAAAGAAACACATCCTGAGAAACGTAGGCAATCTGTTCGTTGAGCGCTTCTAAGCTCATTTCACGGATATTCTGTCCGCCGATTAGCACCCCGCCGCCCGAAACATCGTAATAATGCACTAAGAGCTTTGCCGCCGTGCTTTTTCCGCTGCCGCTTGCTCCGACTAAAGCAGTCATCTGCCGCTCTTGCGCCGTAAAGGAAACATCTTTCAGAACTTCCAAATCCTTGTATGCAAACCGGACATTGCGGAATTCGATACTGTGCCCCGTGCCGGAAAACGGCGCCGTTCCCGTTTTCAGTTCGGGGTAATCAAATGCTTTTTCCAACGCCTGAATTTTATAACTTGCTTGCGGTACGGCGCCGATAAAACTCATGCAGCGGAGCAGGAGCGGCGCAATTCCGAAAGAAAGACAAATTGTCAAAATGTAGCGGGCAAGGGTCAGTTGACCGAGCAAGATAAGCAGTGTGCCGAAAGGCAGGCTGTATAGTAAAATGTTTGAAAATAAACTGCCGTATAGAGCCATCCACGGGAATGAAACCTTGTACCATGACAGCGCAAAGTCGCGGTACGCAGTAACGGAAGAAGCAAATCGTTCGCCGAATTCATCCTGCCGGTTAAACACGCGAACAACCTCCATACCGTTTACATATTCGATAATGGTATTGTTCAGCCGCTTTGCTGCGGCAAAGTAACTGCCCATCTGCTCGACACCGACACGGTACATCTGTCCCGAAACACTGATGCCCAGCGCAATGACAACACAGGTAAGCAGTGCAAGCTGCCAGTCTATAACGAGGATGGTTACAAGCGCAAACACGGCAACGGTGAGATTGGCAATCCCTTCGGGGATCATGTGCGCCAAAAGGAGTTCTATCGATTCAATGTCATCGGTAAACAGCTTTTTGATAGCTCCGCTGCCCATCTCCCTCACTTTTCCGAGCGGCTTGCGCTCCAAGTTTTCCTGCAAAAAGCGGCGTATGTTTTCCAGCGTGTTGTAAGCCGCACGGTGCGAAAGCTGAAAGCCGTACATATAAAAAACAGCGTATACGATTTCCGCAAGCAGGATACCTGCAAGCATTTTCCCGCTTCCGGCTAAGGTCGGAACCGAACCGTTTAAGACCTGCTCAAGGATGGTGTATACCAAAAGATACGGGATAATACTCGCCGCTGCTCCGAGTGTCATACAGAGCGCCGCTTGATATATCGTGCGGCGGTGCGCCCCTGCGTACTGCAAAATCTTGGAGATCGAACTTTGCTTGTCCCGTTTCCGGCTCGTGTTTTCATCGCTTTCCTGCAAGAAATAGGAAGAAACCCGTTCGATGCCTGCTTTATTCAACGGATAGAAAGCTAAGACCCTGCCGTTTTCGATATGGAGAATGTGCGTGCAGCAGCTCATAATCAATTCGGGGTCGTGCGTAATAACGAGCGAAAGGGCGGCGCTTGTCTGCAGATCGCGTAAAAGAGAGCCGAAGCGTTCCATACCGCGGCGGTCAAGTCCGCTGGTCGGTTCATCAAAAATCAGCAAATCTTTTTTTGCACAGAGTGCGGAAGCAATTGCCGTCCGCTGTTTTTGACCACCCGATAATGAGGCCGGGTGCCGGTCTTTCAGTTCAAGGATACCGAGCCGCGCCAATACGGCTTCGGCATCAGCTGCGGAAGCGCCGGTGTTCATCATCACTTCTTCCAGCACACTGTCGGCGAAGAGTTGCCGGTTGACATCCTGCATCACCATAAAACTGCGTTTGCTGCGCTCCTCCGCCGTCAAATACGCGCCGCCGACTGCGATGCTCCCGTTTGAAGGAATCAACCCCGCGAGCGCTTGCGCAAAAGTGCTTTTGCCCGATCCGTTATCACCGATGAGCGCCACAATCGAATGTTCGGGCAGCGCGAGCCGCTCTATATCGAGCACACGGGTAGAGCCGTAGCCGCAAGTTACATCGAGCGCTTCAAGCGCGGGCTTTGACACGGGTTGGGTTTCGGGCGGTGTACTGCCTTTGACCGACGTTTCTCGTGCCGCATCCTCTTTCCGTGCAAGCACGGCGAGGGACTGCATATTCGTGAGGCGCAAGCCCAGCGCGGTTAAATCGGATTCGCTGAGCGCTTTCATTTCGTCCCGTGTAAAAATACGCTCGATCTTTCCGCTGCGCATATAGATAAAGCGGTCTGCTACATCCATCAGGTAATAGAGCCGATGCTCTGCAATAACAACGGTCTTTCCCGCTGCTTTGATTTTTACCAGCATCCGGTGCAGCCGCTGAATTGCCCGTTTATCCAAATTAGAGGACGGCTCATCCAGCACAAAGACTTGAGGGTCTGCGGTATAGCAGGAGGCGCAGGCAATTTGCTGCTTTTCTCCTCCCGACAGTTCAAAAATATCCCCGTCCATCAAATTATCGAGCTGCAAATCGCGTTTTGTTTTTTCGAGGCGCTGTTGAATCTGCTCCCTTGGGATGCCGAGATTTTCGCAGCCGAATACAAGCTCGCCGGTGGTGTCAAGGTTAAAGAATTGGCTCTTTGGATTTTGAAAAACGCTTCCGGTGAGCGCTGCAATATCGGATAAGTTTTCCGTGTTTACGCACACATCGCCGATCATCACGGAACCGCTCATTTCACCTTCATAAAAATGAGGAGCAAGCCCGTTTATCAGCCGTGTAACGGTGGTCTTGCCGCAGCCCGACTCGCCGCATAATACGACAAATTCGCCGTCTTTTATGGTAAGGTCTATTTCGGATACGCCGTCTCCGGTACCGTGTTCCCCGCTGTAGGAAAAAGAGACGTTTTTAAAATTGATCACACTATTACTCTCCGATAGTATTAGAGATTTTGTATACTATAACTATAATACGGATAGACAAAGATGTATATGTGTAATGAGGAAGATTTGATTTCAGTAAACATAGTCTTGAGATTGTAGGCGATCGACGGCAAACAGATGGCTTTGCAGAACGGCTACGAGCGCACGAATCTGCGGGATTTTACGGTCTATTTTTTTGAAAAAATATGATAAACTATTTGCAGTCTGAATAATGCAGGAGATAGGGAATGTCCGTTACAGCATCTAAACTTGCACAAATGATGAAAACACTCACAGAAGAAGATTATAGCGCCGTGATAAAATATGTTGAATTTCTTATCAGCTCTCGTAAACAAACTACAAAAGCGACTATTCAGCAAATACAGGAAATGTTTACTGATAATAAAGGATGGAATTCTGAAGAAGAAATGCTATCGGATATGGCGGCTTTCCGCCGTTCGCGGTTAGTATAAATGCGAATCTTTTTAGACACGAATGTCCTTATTTCCGCAGGTTAAGCGATGCTCTTTTTCATAATGCGGATATTATTCTAACCGGCGATAAGGATTTTCTTGAATCTGATGTAGAAAAACCTTTAATATTTTCTCCTACAATGCTATATGATTATTTAACAAATGAGGGATAATGACCTCTTTACGGTCTCCGGCTCAATTTTATACTGCATCATCAGAGGCAGCGTTTTCCCTTCTCAACTGAATTCTCGGATTACCATACAGAGCAACCGCATTATAAATATTTTTAGCGGTTGCTTCCTTCTGTGCGAAATTTTAAATCAACAACCCCGACGCAAGCGTCGGGGTTGTTGATTTAAAATTTCGCACATTTTTCCGAGAAAAAGGTAAACGCATCAGGTAGAATAGAGAAAAATCGCAAAAAAATTGAGACTGTGAGACCATTTGAACCATCTTCAACTGTTGTACATCCGTGTACCTCTCAACCGATGTACGTCCATGTACATCGGTTGAGGACAAGTTTTGTTCCAAAACTTGTTTCTGACCTATCCCACGCCCATCCTTGGGCGCATTGAAGGCGAGTTTTGTGCGTACACAAAACATCGCTGTACTGACAGGAAGTCAGTGGTTCCAAACAGTATCGAGTTTTTCATCAGAAAAACTCGAAGCTAAAAAATGTACAGGGATGTACATTTTTTAGCGATGCCATCCTTGGCAGTTCTGGTCGAATAGTATCAATTTTTTTCGCGGGGATGTTAAAAAAATAGCCTGATGCGTTTACCCTGGATTACCTTATCGTTTTCCATTGACACATCCTCTTCTTTGTCATACAATGCTAACAAAGTTATCAAGAACAAGAGAGATGCTCTAAAAGCTTAAAGTTAGTTTTTGAGGGCGACTACTACGGATATGGCAAGCGGAACATACGAAGCAACCCACACAAGGATTTTAGAAAGCGGCAAAAAGATGTTTTTGCGGAATGGTTATGAACGTACAAACCTGCGGGATTTGTGTGGTGAGGCGGGCGTAACGACCGGTGCGTTTTACCGCCATTTTAAGGACAAAGAAGCCCTCTTTTCGGCTTTGGTGGAACCTGCCGTCAATAGTATCCAAGATAAATATGAAACGGCTGCGGATGAGTGCTTTCATTGCCTGAGTATGGGAAACACGGAAGACATTTGGGCAATTTCGGCAGAGACGATAGAAGCATTTGTCTGCATCATTTACGCGCATTTTGATGAGTTCAAACTCCTTTTGTGCTGCGCGGATGGAACACCGTATATCGATTTTACCGATCGGCTTGTCGAACGGGAACTACAAGACACACACCGTATGTACGAATTTTTGGATAAAAAGCATATTAAATACAGCCGGATTGATGGAAAAAAACTGCACATGCTTATCCATTCTTACTTTTCTTGTATTTTTGAAACGGTTTTGCATGATTACACGCAGGATGAAGCGCTTGAAGTTGTGCATACCCTTGCCGAATTTTTTTCTGCCGGCTGGCGGAAGGTTTTGCGAGTGTAATATATTTTTTTTGAAGAAAAGATAACAAAGTGTGCTATCAATGTTATCACAAGAGGTGCTCTAAAAAATACAGATTTTAGAGGGCTTAATTTTATGGAGGTTTGCGTATGCAAAGCAGTAAGTTGTCGGCGAAGGATCTGATAAATGTCGGAATCTATACGGCGATGTATTTGGTTATTTTTTTTGTGATCGGGATGATCAACGCGATTCCGGTGCTGTATCCGTTTTTGTATGTGATTGTGCCGATTGCGACGGGGATCCCGTTTATGCTGTTTTTGACAAAGGCGGATAAGTTCGGCATGGTCTTTATTATGAGTGTTATTTTAGGCCTATTTTGGTATCTGATGGGATACACGTATCTTCCGATTATCGGCTATTGTGTGATGGGCGCACTTGCCGATCTAGTGCTGAAGGCGGGTAAATACAAGAGTTTTAAGGCGAGTGTGCTTGGCTACTGGCTTTTTTCTTGCGCGATGATAAGCTGTCAGGCACCGATGTGGCTTTTTGCTGCAACGTATATGGAAAAGGTGCGCAGTTCAATGGGGGATCAATATGTTGAAGGGGTGCAAAAGTTTATGCCGCCGTGGATGGGATTTGCAGCAATCGGTATTCTGTTTGTCTCTTCACTGCTCGGTGCGCTGCTTGGAAGGCGGATGTTGAAAAAGCATTTTGAAAGAGCCGGTATTGTATAGGTGCGTATAGATGCCGCCGGTGCTGCATGGTGTTAGATAAGGGTTATATAAAGGATTGTATAATGGAAGATTTTGAGCCGTATAGACCGCCGCGGGCGAAGGGGGTGCACATCGATCCCCGCACCAAGGTGCTGTTTATGTTTTTTCTTGCAACGCTGATATTCTTTGTGGAAGAGCAGAGTATGCTGAATATGGTGATTGTGCTTATTCCCATTAGCCTGCTTTTTCTGAACCGCCAATACCGGCCGGCGCTAATTTACGGTGGGCTTTTTGCGCTGGCGGCTGCGGTCAAGCTGTCGAACACGACAGGGAGTTTTCCGTACCTTGCGGCGATGCTGTGGGGGCTTTTAAGCGAGCTGATTTTCCGGTTTTTTCCGGTGTTTATGTTCGGCTACTATATTATCGAATCGACAAAACCGAATGAGTTTATCGCAGCGATGAGTCGGTGGCATGTGCCTGATGCGCTGATTATTCCCATATCCGTTGTCTTCCGGTTTATTCCTACGTTGGGAGAAGAAAACCGTTCAATCGGCAGCGCGATGCGGATGCGGGAGATCGGGTTCGGTACGCCGCGATTTTGGCGGAATCCTGCGATGATGCTGGAGTACCGGCTGATTCCGCTGATGATGTCGATTGCCAAAATCGGTGAAGAGTTATCGGCGGCTGCGTTAACGCGGGGCTTAGGGGGATTGAAAAAGCGGACATGCCTTGTTGAGCTGCACTTTGGCATATACGATGCGGGCATTGCCGTCATCGCTGCTGCGCTGCTTGTCTGTACAGTGTTACGCATCGGGGGATGATTGGGGAACGACACGGATTAGACAATGATATGGAAAATGATGCAGATGAGAGGATGATAAGATGATTGAGTTAAAAAACGTAACCTTTACCTATCATAACGCGGAGCGGAGCGCGGGGGTGTACGGTATCGACTTACAAATCCCGGCGGGACAGGTGGTGTTATTGTGCGGACTGTCGGGCTGCGGTAAGACGACGATTACCCGCCTGATTAACGGGCTTGCTCCGGCGTATTATGCGGGGGCGCTGGAAGGACAGGTACTTATCGATGGAAGAGATTCGGCATCCGTAACGCTGTATGAGCTTTCGCAAAAAGTCGGGTCGGTGTTTCAAAATCCGCGCTCTCAGTTTTTCAGTTTGGATTCCACGAGTGAAATCGCTTTCGGCTGCGAAAATACCGGCGTTCCGCGGGAAGAAATGTACCGCCGCATCGGGCAGGTAAGCAGAGACCTTGATATGGATAACCTTTTGGATAGAAACCTGTTTGCGCTTTCAGGCGGAGAAAAGCAAAAAATAGCGTGTGCTTCTGCGGCGGCAATGCAGCCTGCCATATTCGTCTTGGATGAGCCTTCTTCCAACCTTGATCTCCGCTCCATTGCCAATTTGAAGGCGGTGATACGGAAATGGAAGGAGCAGGGAAAGACGGTCGTTATCGCTGAGCACCGCCTGTACTATCTGATGGAGGTGGCTGACCGCGCTATCTATATGGAAAACGGGCGGATTGTCCAGGATTTTCCGATAGCGGAATTTCTGAAGGTGGACACGGAAGCGCTGCATCGGAAAGGTTTGCGTTCGCAAAAAGCGATGGAATACACTCCTAGATGTATCCGTGCATGTCAAACCGGAGGAATTCTTGAAGGAACCTTTGAAGGTTCCTCCGAAGAGGCATTCGTATATGCTCCCACCGAAAAGTCTCCGGCATTTGACTGTGCCTCTGTCGAAAGGTCTCCAGCACCCGAATGTGCTTCCGCCGAAGAGCCGCCGGTATTCGAGCGGTATGTTACGTTTTCCGGTCTTGCGTTCTCTTACGGAAAAAAGCGCGTTCTCGATATACCGGAGCTGAAGGTTCCTTCCGGTGCGGTTACGGGTGTGCTTGGGTTTAACGGCGCAGGAAAATCGACTTTGGCGCGGGTTATCTGCGGGCTTGAAAAACAGGCGAAAGGGGTGTTGAACGATAACGGAAAATCCTACACGGCAAAGGCGCGGCTGAAAAAGTCCTATATGGTGATGCAGGATGTTAACCATCAACTTTTTACGGAAAGCGTTATCGAAGAAGTCTTATTGAGTATGGATGTAAGTGATGTAAGCGGCGAAGCTGCACGTCAAAAAGCGCTTGATATTTTGGAAGCGATGAATCTTTCGGAATTTAAGGAAGTGCATCCGATGGCGTTATCGGGCGGACAAAAGCAGCGTCTTGCCGTCGCAAGCGCGATAGCTGCCGATAAGGAGTTCCTTATTTTTGACGAGCCGACCAGCGGCCTTGACTACGCGCACATGCTGGATGTTGCGGAAAATATCACACGCCTCGCCCGTGCAGGCAAAACCGTGTTCATTATCAGCCACGATCCGGAGCTGATCGCTGCATGCTGTAATTATCTCATTTTTATGGATGGCGGAAAGTTAGTATGGAGTGGCGGCTGGTCACAAGCGATTATGGAGAAGGTACAGGCGTTTTTTGAGGGGAGGTAGCTGGGAGAGTGAGCGGCAAGCTTAGCTTAAAACGCTGCTCATTAAACGGTATTTGCTGTTTATAGCCTTTAAGTCGATTCCGGTACATTCTATCGAAAGCAGGAACACGGAAATCAACGTAATCATAAATCAGTACTTCTTCTTTTCCTGCAAAATTTCTGTGCAATCGGCCGCAGTATTGCGCAAGCGTCCCCTTCCAGCTGAACGGCATTGCAAGCATAAGCGTATCGAGCCGAGGATTGTCAATTGATCTTTTCCTGTGCGGTACTGTTCCGAGTAACAAGTACATGCGATGGATGATAGACATCTGCTGTTACCGATTCCGACATCGTCTGGGCCATTATTTGTAGGTTGTATTCAACCGCAGCAGCATCTTTATTTTTTGTGCTTTCTTCGGCGACTTTTTCTTCAAGGACAAGCCGAATATCTTCATGAGTCGTTGTAAAAGAATGTAGTAACTCTATAAGCTCATCATGAGAGAGGGTTTCTAAATATGACAAAACAGCGGATGATCTATCGGACATTAATAAATGCTCTATTAAAGCCGGTTGAGTTCCAATAATCGAAATCGGAAAATTTCATCTGAACAATTAAGGCGATCCAAGCTCCATACGGCAGTATAAAACGTGCGCTGTTCAATCAAAGTCATACCACATTTTCCATCAGCTCCTCCCTCCTACAGCAGCATAGAACGCAATGCCTACAAACAGCAGTATAATGATGTAGTCCGGAAAACGCATCTTTACCGCTTCGTATGATGTCCGTTTCCGTTCCGCATCAAGACCGCGTGCAAGGGAAGCGGAGGCGAGCTCATCCATAACGGAGATACAGCTGAAAAGGAGCGGTATCAATATGTACTCGATTGTTTTAAAAGGCGCCCGTATCACCGCGCCCGGTTCAAGGGATATGCCTCTAAATGCCATAGCCTTCCGCACGCCATCCCATTCTTCCTGCACTGTCGGGATAAACCTGAGCATTACGGATAGGGGGATAATAACAAAGAGCGGAAGATGCAGAGCCGATAGCGCCGCGATGAGTTGACTGATGCGCGTTGTTTTAATTAAAAATGAGAGGGATAGGAGCAAGGGAAAACCGTACCGGCACATCATAATAAGTGCGACAAGAATTCCGGTTAGCGCGGGAGCGCCTGTGCCGGAGGTGATGATGCGGTAGCGCAGATATTCCATACAAGCAATGAGAGCACCGCACTTGAGTGCAAACCATTTTTCCCCGCACAAGGCTAATAGTGCGCACATCGCTGCGCAGTACATCCACAACGCACATTCATTATAGGAAAAGGTACTGACAGCGATACCTGCACAAAATAAAAGCAGCTTTGTCCGCGGGTCAAGCTTTAAAAGCCCGCTCCCGCTTCCATACAGCCCGAACGCCATTTATACCGCTCCGGCTTTTTCAAAATGCTTTTTAACCAAATTTTTTGCGATAAGCGCGCCGCCAATTCCCCCTGCAATAGCGCAGCCCAGTATCGCGAACCATATCTTTCCGTTAAATGCCAGTTTTGCAAACGACTGTGCATAAGCGGCACCGCTGTATTTTTCCGAAAGCATCATAAATTTGTTGTAATCGGTAAGCAGCATCAGAGTCGGTGCCGCCATATTGAGGTTGAAAAAAACAAATGACAGCAGATACATCTTGCGGGATTGATACTTACCTAAGAACAAAATCAGCTCGGCTATAAGCGCCGCCGCCAGTGAAAAAATCACTGCATACAAACTTTGCGTACAAGTGATTAGCGTAAAAAACGCACCGAATATCAACGCGGCGCCGAACTTATGCACTTTAAGCACGCACAGCATATACACCGTACCGCAAATCAACCCAACCGTCAGCGGCGCCATGAAATACAGCACGGGAGAAATGGCGGAAGAACCCATTACGATAATCAGCATCAGCACGATATACAGCGCACCGAATGCTCCTGCATAGATAAAATCCTTTGTCCGCATTTTTTTATCGGATTGTGTCGTTGAACTCATTGTTTTTAAACTCCTTACGTTTAGAAATTAATAGGACGGTAGTATATAACATAGTTATGTGTCAATAGGCTTACTTTTTTCAAGAGGCAGCTGGTGTGATTGTCCTGATTGCGTTTCCGGTTGCATAATTTTGTTCCAGCAAAAATACATCACATCAGTCAATATATCCATAAAGGATAGGGCTTTTTCATAAGAATATTCATGGGTAATAATTTCAAAAAACGGCGTTAAGGCGGTACTGTAAATCAAATGGAGTTGATCGTCAGTGAGAGGATGTATATTGATTCCTCGCAGTTTTAAGTCGCCGATAAATTTTTTGCATGCAGCAACATCCGCCATTACAAATTCATGGCGAATGTTTTCGTATTTTGTTCCCGCAGAGCGGTTAAACAAAAGTTTAAATTCATCAAAGCGGCTGTAGGCAAGATCGCACAAATCTTGGATAGATATGCGTATTGCTTCTTTTGTCACGGAGTTGCCCTCAGTTGTGAATAGATGGATTGCGGTTTTGGAAAAATCGGTGCCGATATTTAACGTTTGTGTAATAAGCGGCTGCACGAGCGCTTCAAATATTGCAGCCTTTGACGGAAAGTGTTTGTACAAGGCACCTGCGGTTATTCCCGTCATTGCTGCGATGGAACGCATAGACGCTTTTTCAAAACCTTTTTGCAAAAATTCTTTTTTTGCGTTTTTAAGGATTTCAGTATAAGTGTCGTGTTTTTTCCTCGATTCTTTCATCACTGATAGTATTATAGATTGTCGTTTATAAATTGTTAAGAGGACAATCGCCTCCGCCTCAATCCTCTGTCAGTGGGGTATGCTGCAACAGCTGCATCGTCCGGCGGTTAAACCACGAAAGGGAGCCGTCATAGTTCACGCTGACAATGTATGCATCCGTCATCAGTGCTTTACGAGATAAAGCATAATCCCGCGGAAGCTGCCGGATCGATCTCCGCTTTTTATCGTAGTAACTCAGCTGATTTTTCCCGAGGTTGGTAAGCACTGCGTATCCGTCATCATAGAGCGAGGCTTGTAAGTTCTCATCACCATACGAAAGCGCTGCGGTAAAAGCGCTGCGGGCGGGATACACCGTATCGATTTTCATCGTCATTAAATCGGTTTGTGCCGCCTTCTCCGTTTTTAACCGAAAGCAGGAAAAGGTGTTTTTTACTTTATTATTTGCCTGTGCGGAAAACGCGATGTCTCCTTCCATATTAAGCGGGATGGTTTCGCTCGTTCTGATATCAATCAGCAGGAGCGGCTGGCTAATAACACCGCCCGTACTCTTGGTGATAAGCACAAATGTGTCGTCAACCTGTACGGCATCCTGTAATCCGGCGGCTTGATACGTAAATAACGGTGCGCCGCTTTTACCGTCCAACAACACAAGCCCACTAAATGCCCGTACCGCCGCAATAGTATCATTATAAACGGAAACCGAATTGAGCCGTTCCCGTGGGCGGTAGAGGACAGCAGGTGTTTGTCCCTCCTCTGCATAATATAGCGGTGCGTTTTTTTCTGCCGACCAAAATAAAAAACCATTACCGTATACAGTACACCGTTCGCCTGAAACGGATTGAATGATGGGTTCCGGCTTATCCTCCGGGGAAGCGGCTACATAGAGCGTTGAACCGCTCAGCATATAAATTTTAGAATCCTTCGTGCATATATCGCTCACCTGCATTGAAGTGTCGATATTCAACTCCGTCAGCGAAATTGCCGCATCGCTATTTTGCTTCAAACGATATAGTCTACCGTCATCGGTTCCGATTACAACCGTCGAATCAACATGCCGCGCTGCCGTGATTGCTGCCGGATACGGAAGGCTAAAAGCAGGGGATCTTTTATCGCCTTGACACAAATGCCATGTTTGCCGTGTATCGCCTTTTTCAATCCATACCGGTAGGCTGTCCGTAATCTTCCCTGCAAACAGCGCCGAACGCGCGGGATAGCTTTTTAATACCTCGCCCGAAGCGGCCTTTACAACTACGACATTCCCGTTTTTATAGCCGATAATCTGAGTATAATTCTTAATAAGCTCAGGACTTTCCAATCGATCCTCTGTCTCGTATTGGGTGAGAATAGATTTTTTCGCAATATCGGCATACACAAGCCGACCGGTTTCTCCGTATGTTACGATACTTTTTTCGCTCGGGCCGGTCGCGGCAAGTAGCACGATTCCCGGCGGACGCGGATACACTTTTTTGATCTTTCCGCTTGCGTCAAGGATGGTAATACCTTCCGTCGATGCGGTTCCGATAAAAAGGTACGTCCCTTGAGCCGACCACGATAGCGAAAGGATGGAACTGGAAAAACGTTTCGCATACAGCTGTTTTTTTGTTTGCCAATCCCAAAGAGAAATTTTATGAACGCTGAAACCATCCGTTTCATAGACGGCAATCAACGCTTTTTTAGGATGTGCGGCTATGCGCTTAATCGGCATGGTCGATACCTGCCATGTTTCGGGCTTCATCGTTCCATATGAGAACCGAGTCATAAAACCGTCTTTTCCGGCAGCAAAAAAAGAACGCGTCACAGATGAGTCGGCAATAGCTGCTACGCCTCCCTCAAATCGATGAGAGATATAGGCTCGTTCCAAGATGTTTTTTTTAAGAGCATTAGGAGTTACCGTATCAGGAGTGTTTTTATCGGTAAGAGATGCAGTGTCATCCGATTTTTCTAATGGTGTACCTATATCGGTAGTTTTATCGGATTGGGATTGCCGATGCGTATCCGAATTGTCATCGTTATCCAATGCACCGGACTGTGATTGTCCGTCAGCTGCAGTTTGTTCGGTTTCGGAGAGCGAAGATTCAGATTCTTCTGGAGTTGGAGGCGTCACAATATTGCCAGTTGTCTGAGCTGCTGCACTTGCAAGGAAGCATATAAACAAGAGCAAAAACGAAAATCGTTTAAACTGATGCATCATGATCATCTCCTTCGGCATGAATATTCTTATAGGAAAGGTAGGGGCCGAGCCATAAGGCTTGGAATACCTCTTTTTGCTTTTTTGCTTTACGATCTGCTTCGATCGAACGATAAAGATTTAGTGGAATACGCATCACTGCAACTTCTTTTTCCCGTAAGCCATGCACATGAAATTCAATTACATCATCATAAAATTTTTCAAACAGGATTTGAATTTGCTTACCCTTGATATTCTTCCCGTTATCCAATAAAAAGAATTTTACTGCTTCAACAATCTCCGGATCTAAACCGGAATCAAGGACGGCAATCCGATCGGCAAGTTCAGGGTAGCCGATAACGGGCGTTTGTCCTTTCTTCAGAAATTCAGTCTTTAATTTTTTATTATTTTCCGCATTAATTCTGACGGCTCCCGCACAAAAAGCAAGACATTCCATACGCTTCTTTTCGGGTACAAACAATAGCGTTGTTTTTTTCGATTTCCACACAAATTCCGTTTCAAGTTCGATATTGACTTTTGAATGGCAGGACGGGCATACAAAAGACAAAAAGGAGCCTCTTTTTATATCTTCCTTTACTGCTGGGCGGGCATCAAGATCGATTGTTTTTTCGTATTCCACATCAAATGAACAGTCGCATTTACAGGTAATTTTTTGCATAAGGCCTCCTAAAAAACGCCGTGCTTGTTTCAAACGCAGGTAACTTCCTGCCCTTCATTTCATAATATATAGGATATCCGCCCATAATGCAAAGAAAAAAAGCACGGCGATAAAGGCGAATCCTACGAACTGGAGATAATATAACACACGAGGCGGTATTTGCCGGCGGACGATACATTCGACAAAGGCAGTAAAGATCAATCCGCCGTCCAGAATAGGAATGGGCAAAAGGTTCATTAAAAAGAGAGACACGCATATTACCGCGACAATTTCAGCAATATTCACAAAGCCCGCTCGTGTATTTTCGCTAAAGCCGTCCGCCGCGAGACTACCGATCATCGAACTGATTCGTACCGGCCCGGCAACCGCGTCAGTCATATTCACGCCTTTAAACAAAAGCCCGAGGCTTTTCAGCGTAACGGCCGTCAGTTCTCCGGTTTGCACTATCCCTTGGCGTAAACTGGCAATAAAACCGGTTCCTTTCTCGGTTACGGTGATATAGGCCCAATTCAAACCGAGATCGACGCTGCCGTTTTCCGTGCGGACAAGGTTTACCGGCAGCTCAATCCGCTCGCCGTCGCGGATAAGCTCAAAGAGCGCGGTCTTTTGCGTATAGTCGCGGAAAAAGTATATCAACGCCATCTGGTTATCGAGCGCTGTGCCGTCAATACCGGTAAGCCGGTCACCTGCTTTTATTCCCGCCAAATCGGCAGCGGAATCTTTCCGCACGGATGCAACTTCGAGCGGCACATAACGGTAAATACCGACCTGCCCCGCGCCCGTTTTTTTATTCAAATCAGGGCGTATAGTCATACTGAGCTGTTCTCCCCCCCGTTCAATCAGCATTGTAAGCGATTCTTCGGGATGAAGCGCGATAATCTGCTGAATATCGGCGAAGTTCGCTGTCTTTTGATCGTTGATTTGGAGAATACGATCGCCTATCTGTAGACCGGCTGTCCGCGCAGGCGATTGGTCGCTCGAATCGAGGCAGTATACCGGTACGATACGGTTATCGGTGGTGTAGTATGTCCTGCCGAGTCCGCTTATCATGGCAAGTGCGGCGGCGGCAAGCAAGAGGTTGGCAAAGGGCCCCGCAAACGCTATCAGTATCCGCTTAAAGGGGTGTGCGGCAAAAAGGCTCCCCTCTTCCTTGGGAACACTGGGCAGTTTTTTTTCGTACGCCTCTCTAAACGCGTGTTCTCCCTTCATGCCGCAATAGCCGCCGAGGGGAATCGCCGACAGCCGGTAGTCGGTTGCACCGAACTTTTTATGCAGCAGTACCGGCCCCCAGCCGATGGAAAAGCTCTCCACCGACACTCCACAGAGCTTAGCAGCGATGAAGTGCCCCAGCTCATGGATAAATACGACAATGCCGAGTACCGGCAATCCGATCAAAAATTTTAACATCTATATAGTCCTTCGCAGGGAAAACGAATCAGGTTATTTTTTTTACACCCCGCAGCATCACCGGGATTGTTCGACCAGAGTTTCGCCGCTTTGCGGCTCAAATGGTCGCCCAATCCCGGCGCTTCTGCGGTATTTGAACTGCACCACCTGATTCATTTTCCCTTCTCTTCTAAAATAAACTGCGTGAAATTTTATCTAAAATTTCACGCAGAAGGAAGGCAACCGCTTAATATTTCTGTGCGGTTGCCGCTTACATTAAACATAGTATTGCTGCAATATCAGCCGGCGTAGTTATACGGGGATGTCTCAAAAGTTGGTTACTTTTTCGACATCTCCGCGAGTTTAAAATTAAGTCTTTATACAGTAATAACTTAATTTTAAACATCGCATCTACATTTAAGGAAGCTGTCCAAAAACTGAAGTTTTTGGACAGCTTCGTCTGCGCGGCGGCGGGCGGATTCGTCGATGCGCATAACATCCGTTATAGCCTTCGGTGCGGCGCTCCAATCTTCCTGCATCACCTGTGCGGTAATCTCCGCTAAATGCACAAACCGGATTTGATTGCGCAAAAACGCCGCGACGGCCTGTTCATTGGCGGCGTTGAATGCGATCGGGTACCCTGCCTTTTTACGGGCAGCGATAAACCCGAGCGATAACATCGGAAAATCCTCCATCCGCGGCGGCTCGAAGTGCAGATCTAAAGGCTTGGTAAAATCGAGCGGCGCAAGATAGGGCGGCGGTTCTTCAGGATAGCTCATCGCAGCAAAAATGGGATTGCGCATATCGGGCGGAGAAAGCTGCGCATAGATTTCACCGCCGGTAAGCTGCACCATCGAATGTACGACACTTGACGGATGTACCGCAACGGTAATACGGTCGGCAGAAATATCGAAAAGATGCACCGCTTCGATTACTTCCAAAGCCTTATTGGCAAGGGAGGCGGAGTCGATCGTAATTTTAGCGCCCATCGTCCACGTCGGGTGTTTAAGCGCGTCCTGCAGCGTTGCTTCTTGAATCCGTTCCTTTGCCCATGTCCTGAACGGGCCGCCTGAAGCAGTAATGATCAGGCGTTCAATAGCCTCCCGTCCGTGAGCCCGTATTAAGCTGTAAATGGCTGAATGTTCGGAATCTACCGGTATAATGAGCGAATGATACTTTTCGGCTTCTTGTTGCAAAAGATGCCCCGCCATCACAATGCTTT
Source organism: Treponema sp. OMZ 803 (assembly GCF_024181165.1). Classification (NCBI taxonomy): domain Bacteria; kingdom Pseudomonadati; phylum Spirochaetota; class Spirochaetia; order Treponematales; family Treponemataceae; genus Treponema; species Treponema sp. OMZ 803. The sequence goes on from NZ_CP051195.1 coordinate 1,586,739, forward strand.
CTTTATTTGCAAGAGCAAGTATTCGATGAGTCCGAACCGCAATGAGGGAGGCCTGTAATCCCGCCGCTCCTGCAATACCGTTCACCACAATATCGGCAGGGGTTTCGGTTAAAAACCGTTCAAGACTATGATGTTTTATATCATACCCTGCGGCAGCGGCGGAATCCGTTACCGCAAAATCTTGAAAATGAAATTCGGCACGTAAGGCATTCAACACATCAGTCTTTGTATGTACGGAAACACCGGCAAGTTCAAAACGGCTTGGAAACTTGCGTATAATATCGATAGTATTTTGTCCGATCGTCCCGCTTGCCCCGAGTACGATTATCTTTTGCATTATTTCACCCTGTATAATGAGACACCTAAAAACCGAAGGTTAATTTTCTAAGATGCCAAATTTTAAAGCTGCTCTCTTATATTCCAATGAAAAATCGATAGCAAAGATAGAACACCGGCGCAGCAAGTAAAATAGAATCGGCACTGTCAAGGATTCCACCACGTCCAAGTATAAGCGCTCCGGAATCTTTTACTTCAGCAGAACGCTTAAAAATAGATTCGATAAGATCCCCGATGATAGCTGCCAAACCGGTGCAAAAACCCGTTAGTAAAGAGCCGCTTAAACTCTTTCCAAAGTCGGCAGGGAACAGCTTAAAGGCGAGAAAACCGGTTGCAGTCGCGGCGACGGCTCCTCCGATAAAACCTACGATGCTTTTGTTCGGACTCGCCGGTACAAAGCCGCGGTTTCCTTTCCCAAACAATATGCCGAACAACCACGCAAGCGAATCACAGGAAAAAACCATCAGCAAAAACATTGCAATAATATTCGAAGCAGACGGCCAGCGTGTCATTGCAGAAATGAATATAACCAAAAGACCCGGATAAAAAATGATAAATGCTGCAGAACACACACGCTGAATACTTTTTTCAAACGGCTTTGAAAAAGAATAAAAGGTTTCAACAAAGAATATAAAATAAAGTGCACCGATACCGATCAAGGTCATTACAGCGCGAGAAAAAAGCCCGAGCATAAAAAGATATACGGCCACTGGAATAAGCATGCCGGCAAATAAGACAATCGGCATAGAGTATACGGCAATCTTTCGGGAAAACATAGTGCGAATTTCTATAATCGAAAGAGCCGTGGCAGCAAATATTTCGAGATGCAGCACCAAAAAATGATGGTATGGTAAAAAATATACCGAACTGATTACAAGAGGCAATCCGATGACAAACATTATTATCCGTTCAATAATCTTTTTCATACGATCCTTCCGAAGCGCCGTATACGTTTACCGTAAGCGTCTAATGCTTCCATCAAATGGGCAGGTGTAAAATCCGGCCACAAGATATCCGTACTATAAAATTCGGCATACGCTGTCTGCCATAGCAAAAAATTGCTTAATCGCTTTTCGCCGCCGGTACGGATGACAAGATCTACAGGTGGAACACCAGCCGTATCGAGCAACTGCTCAAAGGCATCTTCCGTAAGCGTTTCAAGTTGTCTGCCGCTTAGTTTTTTTATTGCACGGATAATTTCATCTTTACCACCGTAGTTGATGGCAAGCTGCATAGTCGTCCCCGTGTAGTGTTCCGTTTTTTTCATTATATCGGCAATATCCATTTGAATTGCACGAGGCAATGCCGCTGCATTCCCGATATGTTTCACTTTGATATTATTTGCAGCATAAAAGGCGAGCTCTGCACGGAGATGCTGTTGAATGAGCCCCATCAAAAAGCCGACTTCTTCCTCCGTGCGCTTCCAATTTTCCGTTGAAAACACATACAGAGTGATGTACGGTATATGTAAATCGGCAACCGTTTTGACAATCCGTTTGGCTGCTTCCAATCCCTCTCGATGTCCTTTTGTACGAGCTAACCCCCGCTGCTGAGCCCATCGCCCGTTGCCATCCATAATGACGGCAATATGCTGCACTGTCATTAACCTTCCATAATTTCTTTTTCTTTTTCTGCAAGGAGCTTATTGATATCGTTGATATGAGCATCCGTTGCTTTTTGGAATTTTTCTTCGGCTACTTTTAAGGCATCCTCACTTAACACACCTTCCTTCTGCTGCTTTTTTGCCTCATCGATGCCGTCTCGCCGAATATTACGGATCGCTACACGGCACTGTTCGGCAAAGTTTTTTGCCTGTTTAGCGAGCTCCTTCCGGCGCTCTTCGGTAAGCGGCGGAATTGCGATACGAATAAGCTTACCGTCGTTTGCAGGATTGAGCGAAAGCTCCGATTTAAGGATGGCTTTTTCGATTTCTCCCAACAGCGACTTATCCCATGGCTGAATAACCACTAAGCGGGCTTCAGGAATAGAAATGGATGCCACTTGATTAAGCGGCGTCGGCTGTCCGTAGCTGTCAACCCGTATTTTATCGAACAAAGAAGCAGAAGCACGACCCGTCCGGAGTCCGTTAAAATCATCCTTCAACGTCGCAATCGACTTCTTCATTTTTTCTTCATAGACACTATGAATATCGCTCATATCACCCTCTATTGGCCAAGCTGCCACAGCACAAGCTTTGAAAGGCTGATGTTGGCACCGAGCTGCTTTCCGACTTCCTTCATCTTTGCCGCTACGGATACCTTATCGTCCTTAACAAAGGCCTGCTCAAGGAAGCAAATTTCAGCCAAATGCTTATTCAGCTTACCTTTTACAATTCCTTCCTTTACATTGTCGGGCTTCTGCAATTCAGCAACCTGTCCGCGGAATACCTCAAGCTGCTCGTCGATATAGGCAGCATCGACATCTTCTTTCTTTACATAGAGCGGGGTAAATGCCGCCGCATGGAGACAGCAGTCATACGCAAATTCCTGAAACGCTTTGTCGGCAAATACGGCAGACTTATCTGATTTTAACACAACGATAACACCGGTTTTTTTGTCGGAGTGGACATAATGGGCAATGTATTCATCGCTGCCTGCTTGTACGGCAGTTAAGCGCCGTAACCCCATATTCTCACGTACACGGGTCGCAAGATCGAGCACCATATCGCTCAATTCTTTTTGAACATCGGTATAGCCTTTTGCAAGAGCGGTTTCTGCGATTTTATCACCGACTGCGATAAAATCGGCATTTTTTGCGACAAAGTCGGTCTCACAGGTTAATTCCACCATTACCGCTTTAGAATCGGTAGTTTTAACAACAATGATACCTTCGCTGGTCGCGCGGCTTGCCCGCTTTTCAACGGCGGCAAGACCTTTTTCTTTTAAGTATTTTTCCGCTTCTTTTGCATCACCATTGCATTCTTGCAGAGCTTTTTTACATTCCATCATACCGGCGCCGGTCTTTTCGCGCAGTGCCTTTACGTCAGATGCTTTTATTTCCATAACTGTTTTCTCCTTAAATCTTTGTGCATAGTAAGATACCGCCGAAAGTATGCGTATCTTTCAGCGGCAGGTTATACATCCTTTTTAGCGGTCGCCGTATAGTTCATCTTCATCAATTAAAGAACTGCTTCCGTCATCCGAATCTTCTTCATGATCGTTCTTTTCTGAAGGAGTATAGTTGGAATAATCGGTAATCTCTTCATCTTCACGATCTTGATACGGATCGATATTGGAATCACTGAATCCTTCATCTCCGTCTTGAAGATTTTCGATAATCTTGAGGCCGCTTTCGTTATCAGCTTCGATAACGGCATTTGCAATAATCTGAGTGAATAAAGAAATCGAACGGATAGCATCATCGTTACCCGGAATCGGATAATCAATACCCTCAGGGTTACAGTTTGTATCGACTACTGCGACAATCGGGATTCCCATGCGGCGGGCTTCGCTGATTGCGATAGTTTCTTTTCGTGTATCAATGATAAAGATGATGCCCGGGAGCTCTTTCATCTCTTTGATACCGCCGAGGTTCTTTTCGAGCTTGGCTTTTTCCTTCTGCAGCACGGCAACTTCTTTTTTAGTCAGGCTGTCAAAGGTGCCGTCATTTTCCATTTTTTCAATTTTCTTAAGACGAGCGAGGCTTTTTTTGATGGTAGAAAAGTTTGTCAGCATTCCGCCGAGCCAGCGGTTATTAACATAGAACATACCGCAGCGTTCAGCTTCTTTTGCAATGGTTTGCTGTACTTGTTTTTTAGTTCCAACGAATAAGACCGATTTTCCTGCTGCGGTTGTCTTCCGTACCGCATCATACGCCTCACGGATTGCAGTGATGGTTTTCTGCAAATCAATAATGTGGATACCGTTCCGTTCCGCAAAAATGTATTTTTTCATTCGCGGATCCCAGCGCTTTACCTGATGTCCGAAGTGGACACCGGATTCAAGCAGGTTTTTCATGGTTACTACTGCCATGGTTACTCCTTCACGAGCTTTTTAAAGCCCATCCTTCTCTATTTCTCTAAAAATGCATTCAGGGCGTTTCTAAAAACGTAGTGAGATTTTAGAAATTTCTTTCTGCATTTTAGGATATTTACACGGCCACTGTCCTTAGGTAAAGCTGTAGCCGTGCTCCGTCAAAATATCATATAACTCATAAATAGGCAAGCCTACGATTCCGCTGTATGAACCTTCTATTTTTGTAATAAAACAAGCTGCGGTTCCCTGTATACGGTATCCTCCTGCAGCACCCTGCCATTCCCCGGTACTCAGGTACCAATCGATTTCGGCCTCTGATAATGCCTTAAAAAACACTTGAGAACTGCTGATTCGGGTTGAAATGTGCTGTAATTTTTCGTCATAGCAACAAATCGCCGTTATAACCTTATGCGCCGTATTTGAATACGATTGCAGCATTTTACGAGCATCATCGATATCGGCAGGTTTGCCCATCGGCGTACCATTAGAAAAGATAAGCGTATCGGCGGATATAATCCACGGTGTATTGATTTTTAGCGGGGAACGGAGCACTGCTTCTGCCTTTCGCAATGCAATCTGTTCTACCGCTTTTTCGGGAGGAAGATCGGAGGCGACAGATTCATCGGCCTCCGACGGGATACTGATAAACGGAATGTTTAAACGCTTAAGGATGTCCTGCCGCTGGGGTGACTTCGATGCAAGAATAATCGGTTCCATTCATAACAGTATACGAAAGGAAGGATAAAAAGACAAGCAGGACAAGAAATCAGAATTAAGCGCACACGCAATGCGGCAAATATATTGCTCTCGAGATCTCTACAGCTTAAAAGCAATTCCTAACCGCGCGGTAAAATTGTTTGCCAAGAGCCCGGATACCGCCTGTTTAGCATCCTTAACACCCTTCTGTAAGTATTCAGAAACAGTACCATGAGTATAATACTGTTGGTTAGATACCTGTATGAACGAAAGATTATCCGTAACGCCCGCAAAAATACCTACATGAGGCAGAAAGTAAAAGCTTACCCCGACATTAAGACCGAGTCCCAATAAACCAATGAGGCGGTCTTCTGTCCAGCCAGCCAAAGCTAATGCTGTTGCCGGAATATTTCTTGTTGTTCTGATGATATCAAATCCTACACCGCCCCCAACGAATAAATTGATGGGAGAATCTTTAAAGAAAGTTCCCCCACAACCAAGCTGTCCGTTAAAAATAAACGAATTGTTATTTAATGTTCCCCCGAAATTTTTTATATCATCGATAGTAATTTGACGGGGAAGTCCCACATTCAGGGTAAGATACGCACTGCTTATTCTAAGATCAGCTCCTAAGGCATACATATTATAGCCGTCGTGAAAGAACTTATCATAGTCTTTGAATATTTTTTTTACCTCTGTAGAGGCATGAGCAATAGTATCTTTATCATACTTTGTCCACACATTAAAATTCATAAATCCGACAGGACTCACTTGTGCCGAAAAACCGACTCCCTCGGAAAACACGAACGGTGCCATAAGCATTAAACCGATAAACATACATAAAATCTTCTTTTTCATAACACAACCCTCCTTAGAGTTTCATGATTACTATAATGCGGTACTCTCTTACATCCCAATTCGTTTAGATCAGAGAGACACCCCCATACCTACTTTAATTCGCGCTGAACGCGTTGCACAACATAATCGATAACACCCTCAAGCGGCATATTCATCGACTCTTCATCCGAACGGAACTTAAATTCAATATTAGGCAGTTTCTTATCGCTGATGACAAGCCGGATAGGCAAGCCGATGAGATCCATATCCTTAAACTTAACCCCCGGCCGTTCCAAACGGTCATCCAGCAATACTTCAATACCGCGAGCCGTGAGTTCATCGTGCAGCCGGTCAGCAACGGCCTTCATGGTTCCTTCATATTGTATCGGTACAATACCGACATGATACGGAGCAACGCTCATCGGCCAGATAATTCCGTTATCGTCGTGATGCTCTTCGATAATCGATGCCAGAGCACGGTCGATGCCGATACCGTAGCAACCCATTAAAGGATACTGCTGTTGACCGCTTTCGTCAAGGTAAGTCATATTCATACTTTTGGTGTATTTTGTACCGAGTTTGAAGATGTGTCCAAGCTCATTACCTTTTTTGCTGTAAAACGGCGTTTTGCACAAGGGGCAGAGGTCGCCTGCCTTGACGATCCGGACATCGCACACCATCGTGGGAGCAAAATCCCGTTTCGGTTCAACATGAATATAGTGCATATCTTTTTCCAGTGCACCGGTTACGGCATCATGCATCAGCATGACACTTTCGTCAGCCAATACGGGAGCCTTGATTAAACCGATAGGGCCGGCAAATCCGACTACGGTACCCGTAATATCTTCAACGTCCGCATTGGAGGCAAGTTCAACTTCCGCAGCTTTGAGTACTGCTGTCAATTTTGCTTCGTTTACTTCCAAATCACCGCGGATACACACTGCAACAAACTCCGAGTCGATAACCTCGGAATCTTTTACATGATAGATTAGGGTTTTAATGAATGCTTTCGGCGAGGTGTGCAAGAACGCAACTAATTCCTCTATTGTGCGGGCATCGGGTGTCGGCAGCTTCGTGCATTTTTCCGCTGTCTCGGGAAGTTCGGTGTAGGGATCGGGTGCACAGGCGGCTTTTTCTTCGTTTGCAGAATAGCGGCACTGCGGGCAAAGGATGAGCGTGTCGTCCCCGATTGCGGATTCAACCATGAATTCCTCGGAGCCACTGCCTCCCATAGAACCGGAATCCGCCCGAACCCGTATAATACTTAAACCGAAACGGCGGAATATCTTTTCGTATGCTTCACCGAATGAACGGTAGGTTTTATCAAGACAGTCAGCGTTCGTATGGAAAGAATACGCATCTTTCATCGTAAACTCGCGGGCGCGCATTAATCCGTAACGGGGACGAATTTCATCCCGGTATTTTGTATTAATATGATACACCGAAAGCGGATAATCCTTGTACGAACCGAGCTCGTACCGCATCAGGGCGGTAAATGATTCTTCATTTGTCGGGCTGACAACGAGATCTTGACCGAGGCGGTTTTTCATCCTTAAAAGCCCGTCTCCCATCGTGTACCAGCGCTTGGACTCTTGCCAAATCTCGCCCGGAGCAACAACCGAAGCTTTACACTCCAAACATCCGGTAGCGTCGATTTCCTCCCGTACGATATTTTCAACCTTTCTGAACACCCGTAAACCGAGCGGCAGATAATTAAACAGCCCGTTCCCCAATCTACGGATCATTCCGGCGCGTAATAATAATTGATGACTGACAACGACTGCTTCCGCAGGTGTTTCCCGTAATGTGGGAATAAAAGTTTGAGATCTTTTCACACTATGCCTCACTCAGGGTAATCTCATCAGACTCTTTTACACTCCCGCAGAATAATGGAGACCATTCTACTAGAACTGCCATGCGATGTTTTGTGCATACACAAAACTCGCCTTCAACTGTTGTACACGGATGTACAACAGTTGAAGATGGCTCAAATGGTCGCCCAGCCTATATTATTCTGCAATTTTTATGTATATGCCTGATGTGATTACCCTTCTTCTAAAATAAACTGTGCGAAATTTTAAAAAAATTTCGCACAATAAGGAATGCAACCGCTTGAAATATCTCCGATACGATTGCCCTGATACCTCACTGTCTTAAACCAGAGTGGAAGCATATAGAATTTCTTTTTTTATGTAAAGTAGAGCATATAGAGGCTAACAGGGATTCCGCACGAATAAAAACATACGGAATCCCTGCACACACGAACAAACCGTCCGCGTTGGGAAATGACTACCGGCTACTCTTTCCAGACTAAGCGGAAGCCTACATTGGGATATTTTTTGCCGGAACTATCGCTATCGCGTTTGCCGGTCATACAGCCGTATACGGCATTTTTTGTTTCCGGCTTATCTGATAATGACCAGTTGCCGCCGCGCAAAACGCGTTTGGTATCGGCAGTTGACGCGGAACCGGTCGGATCCGTTACCAAACCGGAAGATAGTGTTGTAGAATACCTATCCCAGCACCATTCGGAAGCGTTGCCGCTCATATCAAAAAGCCCCAGTTTGTTCGGCGCTTGTTTTCCGACATCGGATAATCCGGTTACGGGAGTAGGTTGTTCTACAAAGTCGGTACCATTGTAATACTTGTTAAAAACCGCGACCCGTGCAGTTTCAGTGTATAAGTCGGTAAAGTTTGGAGCCCCAGTCATCCCTTCAAAACCGATGGGTTTTATTGCCCCGCTTGCAGAATTTAAATTGGTTAAATAGACAGAGCCGTATAGTTCGGCATTTGTACTATCGGCACCCTGATAACGGGCGGCGTATTCCCATTCGGCTTCGGTCGGTAAACGGAAGCCTTTTTTGGATTGGTCAAAATAGGCTCCATCCGCGTCTTGATCATGAGCACTTTTTACTGCGGCTGCACCAGGCGAAGAGTTTTCACGATATACACAATGTTCAGTATCTCCGTATTTCATTTCGGTATAGGCATTGCACCATGCTATACAGTTACGCCAACTTACATTTGTCATAGGTTTATTACTTTTCGCAGGGATAGGAAGCTCTTCAAATTCATAGCCGTTTTCTTTTGCCCATTCATATACGGTAAGCCATAAGTCCGCCGTTACTTCGTATTTACCGATTGTATATTCGCTTAATTTGACCGTGCGTCCGTCAATGAATACACCTTTCCATGTGGCGTCAGTGCCGGGCAAGGTATTTGGTAAAACAGCGTGTCCGGTAATACCTCCTGTAGGCGGTGTTACCTTTACCCCTTCGGAAACGGGAACGGCTTGCGTCGTTGCATATACCTCGGCGTCTTCCTCAAACTTATCACCATCTGCCAATTCGTCTCCGTCCGCACGGTCTTTTTTCCATGCAGCAAACACATAGCCTTGGTCGCAAGTTATCTTCGCTTTTGCATCGTCTTTTATTGCTCCCCAGGTTACACCATACGGCTTTATAATTTTAGGATCTGCTGCCAACTGAACATAACCGCCGTTTTTTATCGTGATAGTAACGTTTATCTGTTTTGGTTCCGCATATATTGTCATAGCGCTTCCTAAAGGAAGATTGTCCACTGACAATACCGCTCCGCTTGAGTTATTTTTTCTCCATTGTTTGAATTCATAATTTGGGTGGTAACGGAGCAGACCTTTTGCGAGATCCTTAACATCGCCCCATTTCTTCCCCCTTTGAACTTCAATAGAAGCAGGAGGATCTATATCAACATGATCCCCCGTAATAGTAAGTGTTATCATTATAGGTTCAGCCACAACAAAGACGGTCGTATCATTGTCAAACAGAGCTGTATAGCTATTATTCAAAAGTGCGCCTGTACTATCGGTAAGCCGCCATTCTTTAAATTTATAGTTATTATCTTTATAGCCTTGAATTTTCTTTTCCGCTTCGGTTTTCAGATCATTCCACGTTTTGCCTTTTTGTACTTTAAACGTGGGATCGGATTTTAGTATAACATTTTCATCTCCCGCAACCGTTATCGTTATTTTCTCAGGCGCAGGAGCTGAAGTCTGCTTCGACACGGCGTAGACGGTCGTACTCGTTTCAAACTTATACGTAGGCACAATAACCGTACCTGAAACTCCGTTCAGTTTCCATGTATCGTTTTCATAACCGGGCTTATATTTGATGAGTTTCTCAGCTTTGGTTTTTACATCAGCCCATGTTTTGTCTTTATCGATTTCGAAGGATCGATTAGCTGTTTTAAACTCAACATTTCTATCACCCGCAACCGTTATCGTTATTTTCTCAGGTGTTGAGCTGCCGCCCTGCTGCTGGGAAGACGCCCCTCCTCCCTTTGAGGGAGTATTGGGGCCTTTACATCCTGCAAAAAATGCCGCAAGCGTTATCACCGCTGCTATAGTCAATAGTATCTTTTTCATAAGCTCTCCTCGTGTCTTGTATAATGTGTAAGTCCGCCTTTATTATGGGCGGCAGATGATTTTACTGATATGCCGGCCCCGGGTTAGTTGTCAGCGTCAATACGGAACCGGAACCCATTAATTGAACTTTCACTTGAAGATCCGTTTCACCGGATGTTTTTTGCAGCTGAATATTTTCAATAAAAATAACTTTATTGTTTCTTGTTTTTGAAGCACCGTATGCTTTGCAGCCCAAGTAGTTTGAAAGCGTTGCCTCGCCGTTTACACATAAACAAAACGGTTTATTGGGGTCGTCGGGAAGCGGATTGGAGGCAAGCACAACAGCCCCGTCATCGCCTATACGCAGCAAAGGAACGCGGTCAAACGGTTTCCTTTTCCAAGTTTTTATAGCTTCAGCTGACGGATTCGGTTTCGATGACATACTAAAAAAAAGCTGATTTTTTAATTCCTCTGCATTTGTTATCTTTGCATAATCTGACCGTGTTATCGTTTTTATCGCCGTAATTTCTCCTTGGTTTGTCAATTGTTCCTGTGTTGCAATGCAAAACTTTACCGTCAATTCACCTTTATAATCGTCCGCGTTAATGCCGCCGGTTTTGGGATTGCTTATACCGCACATAATATCAAGCTGCATATATTCACCGACATCTTTAGTTTGATACCGTGTTTTATAAGGTTCAAGGCGACTATCGTCAAAAAGAGCTTCGGGAGAACCTCCTGTCTGTTTTGCAAGCGCATAAAAAGACGAAGCGAATTCATTAGGATACACTTTTATAACACTGTCGTCCGTTTTGCTTAAAACATACTCAAACACGTCTTTTGGGGTGAAATAACTTTTTGTCAGCAGTTCCGATAAATGGGTAAAATCCTTGTATTCCTTTGTCGTTACCGTATCCGATCCGCCGGCAGTCTTTTTATGATTTTTTACCGTATACACAGGTACAATTTTAATTTTATCCGTTCCTTCTTTTGCAAGTGTAGCGGTCAGCTTATATTGGGGAAAATCGCCGAGTGTAACGGAAATTCCGTTATTCTTCTCGAAAGAAAAAGTAAACGGTGCTTTAAAAAAGTCTGGAATATTTGTATTCGCTTTTTCTACATATTTTTCGATTGAATAATTATGCTCAATACCTTCCTCGAGCTTCAGCTGCCCCTTATTATCTGAAAGATTTATGATCCACGGTTGAGCATTATACGGATTGATAAAGCCGTTTACCGTCATTTCTTTTTCAAATTCTTTTCCGTTTTTCGTACCCTTTACTTTTACGGTAAAGGTTCCCTTCTCGTCGTCATAGGCGGTAACTTCTTTTTGCGTAAACACAATTGAAGGAAGAATTGAATTTCCCGAATTAATTTTTTCGGCAGCTTCAAACGGGGATTGCTCGCCCTTTGTTAAGCAGAACGCCTCAAACACATCCGCTTCAACCAATTCATACGGATTTTGCGGAGGAGTAGATGGGACACCTGGTGTTTCCGATGACCCCTTATGATCTAACGGTGAATTACAGCTTGTCATTCCGATAGCTATCACCGCTGTTATGCAGAGTATTAGTCTCTTCATTTATACCTCATTAAAAAATATTTCCCGGCCTTTAAAGCCCGGTTCTTTCGTTTTACCCTATAGGAATTGCCAAAAGGCAAACGATGCCCTTAGCCGGTTTCCCCGTCAATGCCCCAACAATTGTATAACTTTTGATAATAAAAACGTATTTGTAATAGAGATGTCGAATGGCTTTATTGTAATTTAAGCCACCAGCTACTGAAAAAGACCGTTCCACGGATATCTTTTTAACTTACACGGTAACTATATAGGATTTCTGTGAATGAATCAAGCAGATTAAAGCATATTTTTTTAGATTTTTGGAATAATACCGATTTTTAGTTCTGCGGCAGAATCATATCTTCGGAAGTATCGCCTTCAATATGCAAAAAAACCCTGTTAGGCATACAGGCATTCCAATCCCCTGCTTTTTTGAGTGCCGCAGCATTCACACAGGTTTTATTGGGACACGGCGAATCGGAGATAAAGGCGGTATTATGTTCTATCCGGATGGTAGTATTGCCGATTGCACCGGGTACAACTACCGTGCGCGGTTCGGTAAGCGGGTATATCCATTTACCGCTTGGCGTTTCAATCACCAGCCGCTGTATGTGATTCTTTCCGGTATAGAGGAAAAAGCCCGCCCACAGGGAAACGGTAATAATAGAAGCAAAAATAAGATAATCAAAAACACGCAAACGGCGAAAAATAGGAATCATACGCTATACTCTTTTCTTGTTTTTCGAGTTAAAAGTGCTCGTTGTATTTTACCGTTAATACCTTTTGCAAAAAAAGTTTGCAGCAAATCCCTGTTATCCATTGTTTTCCGATATCCGAACTCGATCTGTTTTTTGGGATTGGAAAAATCATGGGAAGAACGAGCACTTGTCAAATTGATAAACGCCGTGGGGTATTCATTCGGTTGCAATGCAATATGAGCGGTAGTACAGGCAAGCGTTCTCGTCAATACTGCAATCGAGGTATCCAATTCGGAAGCGGTAACCGGTTCAAGTGCACCGAAGGTGAGAGCAAGGATATTTTTATAGCCCTGGTTGCGGGCAACCCATACGGGGGTATTATCCATCACACAAGCGTCGATCAGCATTTGTTTTTGCTGCTTAACGGGAATAAAAAGCCCCGGATAAGAAGCGCTCGCTCGCATCGCATCTGCTAAAAGACCTGACTGTAAAATGACCTCTTTACCGCTGCACAGATCCAAGGCATTGCAAAAAAAAGGGATGCTGCAGTCTTTAAAAGATTTGCAACCGGAAAGTTCCAGAAAAAATTTATGGGCTTTTTCACCCGAATCCGCCCCCGTGCCGGAAAGCATACGGGTAATCAATGTACCGTATTGAATAATCTGATTAAGCGCGTGTTTAAAAAGCGGAATGTGCCTGCCGCCTACATAGCGGTTAACATCGAAGGGTTGCTCGAAAACAGCTTCCATATCCCGAACCGATTTTCCGCTTGCATATAAACCGCCGATAATCGATCCCATCGAGCAGCCGACGATGCAGTCAGGCTTAGGAAAGTTTAATTCTTCAAGTGCTTTAAAAAAACCGATATAAGCGAGGCCTGCAGCTCCGCCTCCGGATAACACGAGTGCCCATTTCATAGTAACTGGTAGTATACAAAAAAATGCGATATACGCCTATAGTGCGATTGTCCTATGATGATACCCTGCTTGAAGAAAGTTATAAATTATAGTATCTTTGCAATACGTTCGGCGTTATCAATTTTAGCGGAGGATAGATATGGCGATTACTGACGCGCAGTTTCAATTGGTTACCTTTCAGCTCGGTGAAGAGCTTTACGGTGTCGATATAATGGATGTAAAAGAGATAGTAAAGGTTCAAGAAGTCCGACAGATTCCGAATGCACCGTATTACGTCGAAGGTTTTTTCCATTTGAGAAATGAAATTATACCGATTATCAGTTTGCATAAACGGTTTCATCTTAAAAAGGCGGATTTGGACGGTGACGATGAATATTTGGGAGGGTTTATCATCCTTAAAATCGGAAAATATAAAATCGGTATTGTGATTGACCGCATCGCACGTGTCGTTATGGTACGGCAAGAAGATGTTCAGCCGCCGCCCCAGATGATTACCGGTATCGGCACCGAATATATCAATGGGGTTATCCGCCAAGACTCCGGCTATCTTATCCTATTGGATATCCGCAGATTGTTTAATCCGAAAGAATTACAAAAACTTACCACCTTCTAGCATGCCGATACCTGTTTATAGCTCTACCATCCGCCGCTCGGAAATGGATGCCGTACTCACTTGCATGGTTGAAGAAAAAATCGGCCCGGGCGAGATGAATCAAAAACTCATTAAGTTGGTACGCGAACTCTATGGGGCGGAAGGTGCTCTTGCTTTACGCAGCCCGGCGATGGCATTAGTTTATACGCTGAAGATGTTCGACCTTCCTGAAAAGGCGGGTATTTTATTGTCAGCACTCGCCCCTTCGTGGCAATATATCGAAGTAGTACGAAACGGATTTACACCGATTGTCTTGGATGTCGATCCGTTGACCGGCTTGGTTACGCTCGAGGCGGTTGAAGAAGGAATTAAGCAAGGCGGTAGAGTGCTCGTATTGCATGAAACACTCGGCAACGTCCCCGATATGGAAGCGTTTACAGCTCTTTCAATTCCGATTATCGAAGATATTTCCCAAAGCGCCGGAGCCCTGTACGGAGAAAAGCGGGCAGGGACGTTCGGCTCGTTTGCGATACTGGGGCTCGAAGAACGCGACATTTTAACAGGCGGCGGCGGCGGTATCTTGATTGCTACAGAGCGGCGCAATGCCTCCGTACTAAAAAATATGGCAGAAACTATTCCGATAACCGATTTTTTGCCTGACATTAATGCATCGCTTGCCTTTGTGCAGCTTAAAAATATGGAAAAAAATCTCCAGCTTCGCGATGAAATGCGGGAGCTGTATCTCCGTGCGCTTTTGCAGACAAGGCATAAGCCGCTCGTATTTTCCGAAGCGGTAAAAAATCCCGTTTATTCCTTTCCGGTGATACTGGAAAGCGGCTTTAAGGATGTAAAACAATACGTTAACCGCAAAGATATTGAGATAGAGCTTGCCTTTACCAATTCTATTGCGGACTTTTTAAAAGAAGAAAATACATGTATCAATGCGGCGTCACTTCTGCTTCGGACGGTACTCTTTCCGCTCTATCCCCGGCTCGGCCTCAATAATGCAGCGAAGATTGCAAAGGTATTGGGAACACTGCCGTAACGGACACGTATGCAAAAGAATGCCATTATCATCCTAACAACCTATAAGCCGCACGTAGCGGAGATGTCCAAGGAGCTTCTTTGCTTTTTGCAAGAAAACCGGATTCAAGCGGATATCTATGAATATGACGGCTTACCACCGGCAAAACCGATACGGAAGCGGTATGATTTTGCCGTCAGCCTTGGGGGGGACGGTACGGTGCTGTTTGCAGCGCGGTACTGTGCACCGAAAAAAATACCGGTATTTCCCATTAACCTCGGTGAATTCGGCTTTATTGCGGGCGTTGAACCGGCACATTGGAAGCAAGCGCTCGGAGAATACCTCGCAGGGAATGCGGAACACCACGAGCGGCTGATGCTTTCTACCGCCGTGTATCGTAACGGCGAATGCGTCGGCTCCTTCGATGCGCTCAACGATGTGGTTGTTTCAGGCGGCGGTATTGCAAAGCTGATAAACCTCGCACTTTCCTTTAACGGTATCTCTTTCGGCGTATATCGGGCGGACGGCGTTATCGTGTCGAGCCCGACCGGTTCTACCGCATATTCGGCAGCCTCCGGCGGCCCTATTATGGATCCGACTGTTGCCGCCTTTGTTCTTACCCCCATCTCGGCATTTTCCCTGTCAAACCGGCCGGTCGTGTTACCTGCTTCCGGTACGATGCGTATTGAGGTTTTGCATAATCGTCAAAAAGATGTTATTGTATCTATAGACGGACAGGAGTTGTTTCCGCTCTGCGAAGGCGACAAAATTGAAATTAAGATGTCGCGCCACCGATTAAAACTCATCGGGTGCTCACCGGAAGCGTTTTACACGGCGCTCCGGTCAAAATTAGCGTGGTCGGGAAGTCCGTTGCAGGAATAACACTGCGGCGCGGAGGTTGATATGCTCGAAACCATTTCGGTAAAAAATATTGCGCTTATCGACGAGCTTTCTCTCGATTTTAACGCTCATTTGAATGTGCTGTCGGGAGAAACAGGAGCCGGAAAATCAATTTTGATCGGAGCGCTCAGCTTTTTACTCGGCGGGAAGGTTACCGCGGATATTATCCGCACGGGCGCTGCCGAAGCGGCGGTGTCCGGTACATTCTACCTTGCGAATACCCATCCCGAAGCCGCCGCATGGCTTGACGAGCGCGGCATAGAACCGGAAAACAATCGGATATTGTTGCGACGCACACTGAAAGAAAACGGCCGCGGCGGTATTTGGATTCAAGACACGCAAGTATCCCGTGCCGAACTTGAAGAATTCACCTCCTTTTTAGTTGATATCCACGGTCAGCATGACCATCAATCTCTTTTTAAAACAGCGGAACACCGCCGGTTTTTGGATTCCTACGCAGGAATCCTTGATGAGGTACGGGCATTCAGCCTTCTTTATACCCGCCTCGCCGAAATAAAAGCAAAGCTGGAAACGATCGGCCGTTCCGAAAAAGAGCGTACCGAACGGACAGACTATCTTGCATTCGTCATCGATGAAATCGACAATGCACGGTTACAACCGGACGAGGACGAGGTGCTTGAGGCGGAAGAAACAAAGCTCTGCCAGTACGAAAAACTGTATGAGCAGGTTGAGACGCTGCAAAACCTCTGTACACAAGAACAGGGCATTGTACCGCAGCTTAAAAAACTACAGCATATCTCCGACAGCGTTGCCGCTATCGATCCCGCCGTTCACGAATATGCCGAGCGGATAGAAAACGCCTACTACGAAATGCAGGATATCGGCGAATTTTTCAGCTCGTATCTTTCAAAACTCGTATTTGATCCCGACCGGTTGGAACAGGTGCAAGAGCGGCTTTCCCTTATCAATAAGCTCAAAAAAAAATACGGTGCAACCATCAAGGATATCCTCGCCTATCGGGAATCCGCACACACGGAGCTGGACTCTCTCGACGAAAGCGAGCAGGATAAAACCGCTCTGGAAAAAGAAGTCCCCGCGCTTGAAGCAAAACTGTTTGCAGCCGGTACCGCCCTGTCGCAAAAGCGGAAAGCTGCCGCAGCGGATCTTCAACAGAACATTCAAACTACCCTCACCCGCCTCGGTATGCCCAAGGTGGTATTTACCGTGCAGGTTACGGCAGCCGAACCGAATGGAAATAAGCAGACTGCCGGTCTCTACGGGTTTGACTCGGTGGAATTTTTAATCAGCACCAATCCGGGAGAGCCGGTCAAACCGCTCAACAAAATAGCGTCGGGTGGTGAACTTTCGCGCGTCATGCTGGCGCTGAAAACCGTTCTAACCGCTGCCGATGAAGCGGATACCCTGGTATTTGATGAAATCGATACCGGCATCGGTGGAGAGGTCGCCCGCACCGTTGCAGAACATCTGAAAAGATTGTCCGACAATAAACAGATATTATGCATTACACACCTTGCGGTTATTGCCGCCGCTGCCGATACTCATATTAAGATACTGAAAATACAATCCGAACATACAAGCCGCACATCGGCGCAGCAAATAGACGGAGAAGCCCGTATTGAAGAAATTGCACGGATGCTCGCAGGCGATGAGGTGAGTGCCGCTTCACGTATTCATGCAAAAGAGCTATTATCAAGGCAAGGAAGCATAGGATAACACGATATGGATAGTCCACAGCAAGGTACCAATATATACGAAGAACAACTCCGTTACTATCAAGAGGAAATTAATCAAATACTCAAACAGGAAAAAGCGATGACCGAGCTTACCGCAAGAGACCCTGAAGGCAGTATGTATAAAAAAATCATGCTTGTCGACGAGTTGATATATATGGTAACGCTCTATTTAGCACAATATCAAATAGCAGTTTCTTTTTTAGGTAAAAAAAATGAAACGCTGCTCAACGAAGCGCGAAAGGCCATATATAAGGTCATTATCAATCTTGAAGAAATTGTTTCAAACTTTATCGACGCTCCTTTTTCCGACTATGAAGAAAAAGTACGCAAGATTGAACACGTACCCCAAAAACAGCGGTTTTATTTAATCAGAAAATTAGGCTTGGTGATAGATCTCGTCATTCGAGCATACAGCGATAATACCAAATGGAAGTGGTCGTTTGTAGAACTCCAAGGACGATACGCAACAGTTGCTAAAAATATCCTCGATTTAAAGGATACTGCAGAAACAGGCTTTGATCCCCGTTCTCCCGACTACGAAAGTACGATGTTCCACCTTAAACTGGTAAAAAAACTATTACTGCAAGCAGCCGATCAATACCGTGCACGCTACGAAACGGCGACTTCCAGTATAGAAGATTTCAGGCTTGCCATTCAGTATTTGGAAGCTGCACGGCGTATGCACATTTTGCTGAACGAACGAAGCGCAGCGGAAGAAGTAAAACGGCAAATTGGAATATGGTCCGATAAGATGGAAAAAGATTTACAGAAGCGGAAAAAAGCATAGGGCATCTTGAAAAAATTTGCCGGATTTTCGGAGGCTCCCTATAACGCAGGCGAAAGAGGAATAACAATGTTCACGAAAGAAATAGTATTCAAACTCTTTGAAGCATTTTCCATTCAGCGGTGGAACGATTTAGTCCGCCCCTTCGATATTGTCGAAATGGACAAGACGGCGGAAAAAATGTTCCTCAGTTTTATCATCGGTAAATATGAAGAAAAGAACGGAAGAACGGTCAATTGGCTTACCATCATTAACCATTCGTTCTTTGAACTGCTGCGCCGCATCGCACTCTGCGATATGAAATCTCCGGTGCAGCGCATTATCCGCTCGGAATATCCCGAAGAATATAAAAAACTGAATCGCTGGGTACTTGATAAATACAAGACAATTATCACCGATCCGCTTTTTCTTGATGAGTTTGCATCCTACCTTTTTGACCCGGCTGACCCTACGGATATAAGTTTTCGAGTGCTGCGCGCTGCACATAAATATTCGGCCATACGAGAACTCGATATGATCCGCATGGTGAACGAACCTTTCCGGCTGACTGAAATCGACAAATGCTTGGAGGCAGACATCGCCGATTTTATGGACTTAACAGGTTTGCAGCTTTTGGTGACACGACAGCAACCGTATTATTTTATTACGGAGATCGAAAAGCTACGGTTCCAAACCCGCTGGAACCAAACGCCGCGGGTACCGGCAACGACAGTACTCGGGCATTCGTACTTTGTTGCCGCGCTGGTTTTCTTAATGAGCCGCACGCTCGAGCTGGCGCCGCACCGGCTTGCGATGAACTTTTTTGCAGCGCTGTTCCACGACTTACCGGAAGCGGTTACCCGCGATATTATTTCTCCGGTAAAGCAGGCAACCGATCGGCTACCCGAAGTGGTTAAGCATATTGAAGATGAAATCGTCGCGAAGGAATTGCTCCCGTTGATGGACGACTTTTACCGCGAAGAGGTACTGTACTTTATTCAAGATGAATTTGAAAACCGGATTAAACTGGACGGAGAAACCCGCTGCATAACAAGCGAAGAGCTAAATACAACATACGCGGCGCCTGAGTTCTGCGGGATTGACGGTAAACTGATCCGTGCAGCAGATCACATCGCAGCCTTTGTAGAAGCCGACAGCTCCATCAACTTCGGCATCCGCTCCGAACAGCTGGAAGAAGGCAGGGCAAATATCCTGCACCACTACGGAAAAAACACCGTCATCAACGGCTTTTCCCTAGAAAGCTTTTTTGCATCATACCGTTAATCGTTCGTGCGAAATTTTGAACAAAATTTCGCACAGTTTATTTAGTTTAGGAGAAGGGTAATTGCTTCAGACAGATAGATCAAAATCGCAGAATAATATAGGTTGTGAGACCATTTGAACCATCTTCAACTGTTGTACATCCATGTACAACAGTTGAAGGCGAGTTTCGTGCGTGCACAAAACATCGCTGCTGCATGGAACCACCGCCATCCGTGGCGGTTCTGCAGTGTAAGCCTTTTGAAAATAGATGGTGTAGATACAAGGAGTTAGGCAAAAAAGTACCGCAGGCGTATCTTTGATACGTTGAGGACACTTTTTTGCCGTGCGACGCAGTAGATGCGCCGTATATTTTCAAAAGTGTCTGATGCAATTACCCTATGGAGTAGAGAAGATGAATATTGTAGAAATCCCATTACCGCTGTTGCGGAATGAACTTTCGGCTGTGTCGTTTTTATCTTGCATTGCCGAAGAAGAGCTCGGAGCGCTCGCTCAGTTTTCTCAGCTTTGCGCATTTGACGAAGGAGAGGTACTGATTGCGGAAGGCACGATAAATGCCAATTTTTATATCTTGATGAGCGGATCCCTTGATGTGATAAAACAAGGAAAATGGAATAAGCAGGTACATGTTGCAACATTGAAAGATCACGCTTCAGTCGGCGAGTCGGCACTTCTGGAGGATGAACTCAGTACCGCAACGGTCCGCGCTGCCGAAGACACGATTGTGTTGATCCTTTCTCGCAGTCAGTTCAAAAAATATATTAACGCCTATCCCAAGGCGGGTTTGGTGATGATGACCTATATCGTCTTCAGCCTGTTGCAAAAGCTGCGCAGTGCAAGCGAAGAGCTCGCCGACGAACGCAGTATGGAATTTGCACAGGAATATTTAACCGCGATGGTTGATATGTTCCAAGAGACTGGAAAAGACGGAAGCTCCGGCTTAGACGATGAGGCGCGATAATTCCGCGATTAAATCTTTACCGTCCCATATTGTATCCATTTCCATCGCCTGCCCTAACGCGGCAATTCGGTCGATACCTGACGCACGGCGCTGCGCAAAAAACCGAGCAAGTCCTTCCCGCCGGTAGCCTTCCGCACAAAGCGTTTGCACCTTGAACGAGAGCAGCGGCAGTAATTCTTCCTTAGCGCGAATTTCGGTTTCAAAGAAAAAGCCGAATGTTCCCCGCAGCGTCTCCACCGCATTGGCAGGCAGCTTTGCCAAAGTCGCAACATATAAAAGATTCCCCGCATACTGTTTGACAGAGATTTTCTCCGGCAAGGTCATCGCCGCAAGACACAGCTGCTCGTATTTCCGCGCCGCCTGATAGGCGCCGAATCGGTACGCCGATTGAGTTTCCGCCGCAACCTTTTCCCACCAGCGGAGACGCACTGTAGAATCACCTCCATCGTTTCCCCACACAACAAGGTGCGGGGCGGAACAGGCATTTTGATCCATCAAATACGTATCGTTGTAAAACCGGTGTGCCCATGCGGCGAGTGTTTCTTCATCCGCTTGGGAAAACGCCGCTTGACTGAACAGCGCAAACGACCATCGGTCGGGGAATACCAGTTCAACCGCATGGGGCGGAAGCGGAAGCGCACGCATGCGGCGTATCGTTTCGTCCCCGCCCCACACTACCCGCGCATCGCAATCGGCCGTATAGGCAGCGGTTATCGCGTCATCCCTGCCATAGCTGATAAACGATGTCCGCCGTTTTATTGGTTCAAACTCCGGGCGATCCAGCACCCGGCCGATGCAGGCGCAGAGCAATGTGCTGATTTCGCCGCCCCGCTCCGACAGCCGTACGATGTTTGCGTTCCCTGCAAGCAGCCCGATTGTATATGAATAGGCAAACATCGTCGAAACGTTTGAAGGCGCAATGTGGAACGCAAGCCCCCGCCCGAGCCGCGGAAAAGGCGAAGCATGGCGCTTAGCCAAGGCTTCAAGATGCGCCCTACGGCACCAGAAGCCGAATGCGGCAATCTCCGGTATGGAATGCAATTCCGATGCGCCGATTTCAGCCGACACCGCAGCAAGGAACTCCATTGTCTCCGGTGAAAACACGGGATACGGTTCCCTTTCCGGCTGCAAAACACCTGCCAACAATGTTACGGCGGCTTTTTTATCACTGCTTGGATCAGTAATTTGCCTGCTTATTACGGCGCTTTGCGGCGATATGATAACTTCATCGGTTTTCGTTTGCATGGGCATCATCCTTCATACGTGTCGCTGCATCCCCTTATCTCCGCGCGCGGGATACGTCCGGTAATGGAAAAATACTTACCGAGCCGCCCGCAGGGACAGTCATCCTCTCCCAACAGCACACCGGTATCCTCAGTCAACAGCGAATGCCCCGGGTACGATCCGGGCAGCGGCGACAGCACCTGCACAATCCCCTGCTCCCCGATGCCGCACACACTGAAATCCTTTGCTCGCCTAAAAAGCACGTCAGACCAAATGCTTGCGTGCAAATGCCCCTCAGGGCATTCCATATAAATACAACCGGTCTGTTCCGCCATACCGTAATAGTTGCTGATACGCGCAATGCCGGTCGCAGCGGTTATTCGCGCTTTAAACTCTTCCGGAGAAACAGCCTCGTTAATGAGGTTCTTCCAGCCGCCGCCGTGTATCAGTATCCCGTTCGGAATATCGAGGCGTATCTTTTTTTCTTCAAGAACACGGATTACGTGTTTATAGATGATAAAGGTGAAACCGAAGGCGAGCACCGGCTCATTCGCATGTTCGGCAAGAAAATTTTGAACAGCCGGAATATTCAGCTCCATATTTTCGTCAAGCGCGTAACAGGTACGGGAGGCCAGCAAAGAAAAGCCCAAAATACCGGCTCCTCGTGCCGAAAACATCTTCCTATCCCGCAGCGTTTTTTTCGTATCAAATACTAAATAGGGAATCCTGTTTTCACTGGCAAAATCGGCAATAATCCGGTACAGCACCTGTTGCTGATTCGCCGCCGTTTCCGCATCCAAATAAATCTGCGAAACACGCTGACCGGTTGTTCCCGATGAGGTGAGCGTTTTAAACACTGCTTCTTCGGGAACACTCTTGAGTGGAAGCTCCTTAAAAACCGACACCGGCAGCATCGGTGCCGTCTCCGCCGAAAAAGCAGCATTCTCCGGAATACCTAAGGCTTTTAACAGCCGTCCATACGGCTCACAATGGTTACGGTGAAAGGCCGTCCGCTCCGTCAGCAGCTCAGTGTACGCCGCCGCTTTTTCTTGATGCGTCAATGAATACGGTTTCAGCTGTATGAATTCATCTATGGTCATGATAGTTAACATGTTTCCTATAATTCAGCATACACGCCACTCCTTAATCGTCCTCGTCTTTTCATCAAAAGAGCTTCCGATGAGCACAATCTTCTTACCATCCACCTGATATTTTGCTGCATATTCTTTCTCTTTTATCTGATTGAGTGCATCTTCCGCACTGCCGTTACCGGTGAGCTTAAACTCGAAGAGGTAGATACTATCTGCAGTAGTAACCACGCAGTCAGCTCGTCCGGTACTACAATGCACCTCGGTCTGTACAAACTGCCCCATCAGCGCAAAGACCAAATACACTGCCGTTTGATAGTTTTGTTCCCGCAGCTTCATGTTTTCTTCAGTGAAGTTATCATACGGTATACCTGCTATGATCGATCTCATCCGTTCCATAAAAGAGTCAACTTTCCCCTCACGGATGTCTTGTACAAACTGCCATACCGACTTGCCTGTATCACCGAGCGGTAAACTTGAATATGCAGGCAGTAGATTCTCTAAAAAGCCGTATCGTACTTCATCATTCGGAAAGCCGAGCTTATACAGCCGCGCTTCTTTGATATACCCTATAATCGTCAAATACCCTGATTGAAACAGAATGGGTAATGCATTTTCTGTCACTGCACGATACGTGTCCAACCCCGATTCATTGAGTTCAACCTTGCCATCCAAATCCGGAATAAAATAATGAGCCTCTTTTAAGTAATTGACTAAAAAGGTCGGTGTTCCCGTACTGAACCAATAGCTGCCGAAATCTTTCGCCTTAAATGCACTTAAAAGACTGAAGGGGTTATACACATTCACACCGGCTTTTGCAAAAAGATACCCGTCATACTGCTTCTTCAAGGCTGCAAGCGTTTTACTTCTCGTCAAACCTTCTGCTATACTCAATGCTTCTATCTCCGGCTCAAAGTTCTGCTCAAGTTCCTGTTCAGTAATGCCGCATATTCCTGCATAATCATTGCGCAGGCTGATATCTTCAAGATTGTTCAAGTCGCTGAAAATACTGATTTTACTGAACTTGGTAACACCGGTTAAAAAAGCAAAGCGGATATATTGATCGCAGGTTTTGATTACGGAGTAAAATGCTTTAAGGGTATTGCGATAGTGTTCGTTCAGTTCTTCATTTACACCCATGGTTTGCAGCAAGGGTTTGTCGTACTCGTCTACAAGGATGACTACTTGCTTACCGGTTTGTTGATAAACAATTTTCAAGAACTTTTCAAAGCGTGAGGCAAAAAACGGCTGTTCTTCTTTCGAGGGCGAAATACCATATACAGATTCCTCTGCACATAACATAATATGCAGCCGCTCATTTAAAGCACCGGAATCGGTGTATTTTCCGACATTAAAATCCAGATACAATACCGGATATACTTCCCATGCTGCCCGTTGTTCGAACCTCGCTTGTTCTTCCTCGGCTTTTTCAAGATACAGGTCTTTAAACAGTTCTTTTTGGCCGAGAAAATATGCAGCCAATGTCGAAAGAAATAAGCTTTTCCCAAATCGGCGCGGGCGACTGAGAAAATAGACCTTTCCGTTATTTACCAGTCGAAAAAGGTATTCCGTTTTATCAACATAGAGGAAATTTTTTTCCCGCAAATCTTTAAAACTCTGTATGCCGATCGGCAGTTTTCGTAAAAAGTTCATACCGGTATTATAGCATGGTTATTGCCGTTCCGCAATTTATACCGGTATTAACCCCTCGCACGAATCAACCGGCATAGCAAGCCTATAATCCTTGCCGTGCCCGGGGTAAATATGAATACCGACCGGTAATGTTGCTAAGAAGGGTTCCGTGATTTCGTGATAGTCTTTTTCGCTGCCGCCGGGAAGCCGCAAAATCACCTCCCTGCCCGGCAACAAATAATCACCCGAAAAAAAGATATCGTCATCAAGAAAAATACCGACACTGCCTGCGGTATGCCCGGGCAACGGCACAAAGCGGAACGTATGCTCGCGCCAGTCCAACGTACAGGCCTCGCTATATGTTTTATCTGCAGGGCGGCACACAAACGGGGTATAAGACACACCCGACTTGCCGAAAAAGGTGAGATACACCTCCATCATCCGCGACATATTGAGCCGCGCATTCTGCATCCCGACATTACACTGCTCGCTCGCCATTACCTGCGCATCGGGAAAACGCTCCCTCATCGGCTCCAATCCCGCCGTATGATCGCAGTGCTCATGCGTTAAAAGTATCCATTCAGGCCGTAAGCCTTTTTGTTCCAGCACCGAAAGCGGCCCCGCAGGATCGTTCGGATCAATCACCACGCAGGGAGCGACCTCGTTCCCGTGTCTTTCTTTATGTTCGTATATAATATAGCAGTTGCTTTCGGCCAGAGGCTCCGTCCACACCGAAATCGCTATGGCAGACACTTAAATCTCTACACCGTATTTCGCCAGAATCGTTTTGCCTTTCTCGTAAGTTGAAAATTCCAAAACATCCAGCGTACTTAAATTAATTCCGAACGTTTCTTCGATAAGGCCTACCAAATCCATGTGCCCAACCGAATCCCATTCTTTCAAACCGCGGTACTTTAATCCGGGTAAATCCTCTTTTTTAACCGGAAAATTCTGTAAAAAAATGCGGTCATATTTTTCAAGATTTGTCATTTTCATCTCCTCTATAAGTCCGTGTGTATTTTGCTTCGTATAAACTATTTCATAATTAAACGATTTATACGAGATATGTCGGTTATTTTATAAGCTATAAGATATCCGATAATTGTACATAAATTAGTTAAGATAAAAGCGATAACGATCATATTATAATAAGATAAACGCAGAGAAAAAATAATAAACGGTATGAAAAAAATATAGACAATACCTGTTTCGACAAAAACAGTATTAATAAATTTATTTCTTAATTGCATTTCTGCGCGTAAAAAAGATACGAGAGAATCCGTCAATAGTAAAAAAATAATAGTTTTTAAATAAAATTGAAATATCCGACTATTATCAGATAATCCATAAATATTCACTATATTCGTTAGGAAAATACGTATTATAACATAAATAAATAAAATAAAGATTGAATTTAATAGAATAGAATAAAGCTTTTCTTTAAGCGAGGTATTTCCTAAAATGACAGCAGTTCTATAGGTGCTGACAGGTATTACGGAAATAAGGTTATTAAATTCAAATATAATACTAAATTGAAGAATAACAGGCATAGTGTAAGCAGAATCGGAATGAGCTAATACCATTCCGTATACAATTGCCATCCCTATTTTTAATAGTACAATTCTTGAAAATTCCTTATAGATATTATTTTTTGATTTATTAACTAAAGCCATTTGAATACGCCGATTTCTATGGAGTAAATTTATCCGCAAGCTAATTATATAGCCGACACTTGTTACTATCGTTACTAATAACGTAGCAAAAAAACAGCCGATGTATCCAAAGATGTTTAAAAACCAGTAATCAAGAATATAATTGATAAAAATACTGATAAACGAAATAATTAAAACGATATATCCTTTTTTTTTAAAATGTAGTAATGATGTCGTACTTAATTGCAGCCAACGGAATGGAATAGTAACGGTAATTATAATCAATACGAAAAAAAACTCTTGAAATGGCATATTTAATTTTTTATTCATTTGGAGTGTAAAAAATAAAACCATTGAAACGATAGCAGAAATACATCCAATAATTATGCCGCAATAACAAGAAAACGGGATTAAACTATTTTGAATAGCGCCGGAACGGTAATGCGAAACAGTAACTAAGCACGTTGGAATTACTGATAGAGCAATAATAAAATCGAAAATAGAAATTTGTGAGAAAAAAGAAAGAAGAACGATTGTATTCGGGAAATTACGTAAAAAATACAAATCGGTTTGAGTCAAAATACGAGAAAAGCTGAGGGATATAAGCATAGGAAAAAATATTTTTCCCCATTCGAATACTTTTATCTCTTTAAGAAACAAGATATATCTTCTCCCTGATTGCATTCTCCAATACCATTTGTATATATTATTATTGGGCATCTTTCAAAAACTTGGTTAGATCTTTAGAAGATGCTCCATCAGCAAAGCCGATACCGAGGGTAAAAAGCGGATAGCCTTTACTCTCCAAAAAGCAGGCTGTCCTAGTAAACCTGTTCAAAAACTTCCGTTTCGGAACAGGTTACTTTGAAATGCGATATTCACGCATCGCGCTATCTGTGCGATGCGTGAACTCATCGGCCTGTTTGGCAGCGCAGTTATCGCACCATGCCTAGTATTTGCAGTTAAAGCGCTTTTCGAATTCAGCTTTTAATTCTTCGCGGAAATCGGGATGCGCAATTGCAATCAGATTATGCGCACGCTGCTTTAATGTCAAGCCTTTCAGCGCGGCAATGCCGTATTCGGTAACGACATAGTCCACATCATTGCGGCTTGTAGTAACGGCAGCGCCTTCATCCAACAGCGGAACGATCTTCGAAATCTTGCCCTTTACCGTTGCCGGCATTGCCATAATCGAAACACCGCCCTTGCTTGCGGATGCGCCGCGCACAAAGTCAACCTGTCCGCCGACGCCGGAGAACTGCTTAAGTCCGATGGTTTCGGAAGCGACCTGTCCCATCAAATCTACCTGTACGCAGGAGTTAATCGAAATCAGACAATCATTCTGTGCAACGATGAACGGGTTATTCACATAGTCAACCGGACGCATATCGACATCGGGATTATGATTGACAAAATCATACAGCCTTTTGGTACCCATCAAGAAGTTGACGATAAACTTTCCGGGATGCAGCGTCTTTTTCTTGTTGGTAATAACACCCGCTTCTGCAAGTTCGACTACGCCGTCCGAGAACATTTCGGAGTGGATACCCAAATCTTTTTTACCTTTAAGGAACAACAGGACGGCGTCGGGAATAGCGCCGATACCGAGCTGGAGAGTTGCTCCGTCGGGAATAAGCGAGGCGCAATGCTCTCCGATTGCTCTTTCTATATCACCGATCTTAGGCGGCGGCAATTCAATCAACGGTTCATTGTGTTCGACAATAAAGTCGAGGTCTTGTACCGAAACGAGACTGTTCGGGCCTGTCCACGGCATTTCCTTATTGACCTGCGCGATAACGGTTTTTGCCTGTTTTACCGCTTCCTGTGTGTAATCGACGGATACGCCGAGTGAGCACATACCGTTCTCATCAGGCGGGCTGACGGTTACCATTGCCACATCGACCGGTAAGGTTGTTCTGAACAGCCGGGGAATTTCAAAAAAGAAGCACGGCGTATAATCCGCACGTCCTGCAGCAACTGCCTCGCGTGTGCTTCCGCCGACAAACAGCGCATTGTGCCGAAAGTTTTCGGCATATTCAGGCTGGCAATACTTACCGCCGCCCATTGCAACCATGTGAACGATTTCGACATTTTTATATGCCGCAGCGTTATCCACCATTGCATTCACCAAGTGAGCAGGTTCACCGCAGGCATGGCCGATCACAACGCGGTTTCCCGACTTAATGTGCTTGACAGCCTCTGCAGCAGTTGTCAAATGCTCCTGATAATACTTCTTCCAATCAGACATACGATACTCCTTTCCATACATTTTTTATGTTTTGAAATACGTTCGTGCGCTGCACAAACGTATTTCAAAACCCGTTAAGAGTGCTCGGAAACTGCGATTCCCGAGTCTTTCTTTAAAAACATCCGTTCCCTTACCGCATGGCAAGGGTTACTTCGGCATCGGCGGCTAAATCAC
This sequence comes from Treponema sp. OMZ 803, assembly GCF_024181165.1. Taxonomy (NCBI): domain Bacteria; kingdom Pseudomonadati; phylum Spirochaetota; class Spirochaetia; order Treponematales; family Treponemataceae; genus Treponema; species Treponema sp. OMZ 803. The sequence goes on from NZ_CP051195.1 coordinate 1,615,393, forward strand.
CGTCCGAAAAGATTTGGCCGCGGCAGCTCACCCAGCCCAATTCCGCCCGTTCTTCTAAAAGCGTACTGTAGATTTCGAGCGTATCGCCCAAAAGAATTTTCTTGCGGAAGTTCGCTTTTTTAATTCCCATAAAGAGCGGGGTTTTACCGGCATACCGATCGAGCGTTAACAGCAAAATGTCCGCCGCCTGAGCAATCGCTTCAACGGCGCACACTCCCGGAAATATCGGATTATCGGGAAAGTGCCCTTTTAACAAACTCAACTCAGGCGTAACGGAAAAGGACGCCTTAACTTCCTTACCGGGAACAAGCGTAGAGACCGTGTCGATAAACAGCATCGGCGGCCGCTGCGGCAGTATTTCCAACACTTGCTCATGGGTTAACGAACGCTCCTCTTGTTTCGCACACGCTTCCGCACAAACTTCTTTAATAAAATCCCGTGCCGGTAAAAGGTCTTCCCAGCCGCCGATTTTAAACAAGCGGCCTGCCGGTACGGAAATATCATCGCGTTTTGCACAATCGGTTGGGCAGCCCGCAACGATAAGCGCGGCCGGATAGGGAGTTCCCGGCTGCGCCGTTACGAACTCAACCTCCGGCACCAGCGTTTCAAGGCGGCGAATAACGGCAACCCGGTCGTACCGGTTGTTACATCCGCCGCAATAACGCACACCGATCGAAATCTTATCCGCCATGGCGTTGTTTTAAAATGGATCGAGCCTCATCCAACAAACTCTGGCTCACTTCATTTATTAAAACGGCTTGTTTTACTTCCGGCATGTGTTCCATCAGCTCTGTTTGAATAAGATTCTCGGTGGTAAAATCGGCAGCGGGACAGCCCGCACAATGCCCGTGCAATTTGAACTTAACTACACCGTCCGTAAAATCCACTACCTGCATATCGCCGCCGTGAGCTCTCAACAGCGGTCGCACATAAGTATCCAATGTCTTTTCCAGTTCCTCGTACATGCAGGCATCTCCTTTTGCCAATAAAATTTTTTCTATATAATAGCCGATTATTTCGTTCGATTTACCTTGGAATGGAACTTAATCGGCTGCATAGAGGCTGTCCCAAAAGTCAGTTATTCTCAAGACAGCCTCGTACTATTCATCCATACGGAGAGCTTAATGCTCGCCGTTTCCCAGCAACGTTCTACGTTGTACGTTGAGGACGATAATTAGTTTTCCGCCTTTTCGGCCTGCTTTGCAGCTTCTTTTTTGTTCGAATCATAGAGCAGTGCAAAAAGAACAAGACCGACGACGAGCCCCCATGCGGCGCCGCGCATTGCCAAAACAGCGCCCATAACACCGCAAATACCGCGTTCAATATTGGTTTTGCACATATTCATCGCAAGCTGCGTACAAATATATCCTTGTACGATCAGCGTTAACGAAAGCGCAAGCGGCAAAGACGGCTGCAACAGAGAAGAAATAGGCAGCAGCGCAACGGCTACGAATGTCGAAAGACGGAACGTACCGAAACCGCTATAAATTGATTCCATCGCTTTCGGACTTTCCTTATAACGCTGAGAAACTGCTGCGGTAACAGCTGCCCACAGCGGGCCGCACATTTGCGTATACGGACAGGTCATTGACATTGCCACATTACGAATACCGCTAACGAGGTTCGACCGGTTTGCGTTAAAGTCGATCTTTTCATCCTGCCGAACTTCATCGGCTTCTCTGATGAGTGCTTCCGAAGTAACAAAGTCGCCGAATGCGATGATATACGTAACAATCGCTACGGGAATGGCAGCAGCCCAAACTTTCATACTCGGCCATCCGATTGCGAATGGAGAAAGCTGATTCCAAATATCCGCAAAATCGGGCACTTTAATAAGCGGCCACCATTGTACATGAGGAATAGCAAATTCGCCGGCGAGCGGGCCCACTACGACACCAATTAAAATTGCAGGCAGCATACCGAATTTACCGATTGAATCGATGAGTTTATTCTTCCTACGCATATCCGCCCAAATCGGGCTGAATAAACAAAAATACGCCACGATAATTCCGATAGTGATGGAAATGGGATATTTATCAAAACGGCCGGTAGCCTTAAATTCACCTAAAACAGCCGCAATACCGCCGCCCATCAAAACACCGGCTTTTACGGAATTCGGCACGACTTTAACCATCTTACCGCCCAAACCGGTGATGCCGAATACCAAAAAGATAAGTCCGAGACACATCTGCACGGCAATCAAGGCTTGAGTCCGCTCCGGTCCCATTACATAGCCGTTAGTTAAAAAAGCCGTAATCAGCGGGATTGCGGGTGTAACCCATCCCGGAACGACCGGATCGCCGAGTAATACATGCAGCGTATAGAAGAAGCCGTTGATGATAACCATCGATAACGCTACTTCATAGCTGACACCCAAGACTTCGGTTAATACCGGAATAGCTCCCAAACAGGTCGCGCACATAAAGAGCGCCTGAAACATCTCCGGAAAAGACCACGCATAGTGAATGAAAGGTAACCGAATCTTAAACGGTCCCGCCGGCCAATACGCTTGCTCACCGCCGTACTCACGATAGCGGCTTTTAAACTGCATTTGCGCATCTGTCATAAAAATCCCCCTTAAAGCCTTTCTTAAATCAAGACTTTATCATTTACCGCACTGGTCATTCAACACTACTGCGGCCTATATAGTTATTATATAAGCAATATCTATGCCAATCTCTCCTTTTGCAAATAGATGACGCATCTACTTCGTTGCTGCGCACAAATTAATCCTCAACGTATCAAAGATACGCCTGCGGTTAATTTGTGCTCGCGCCTCGTATCTGCATCATCTATTTGCAAAAGGCTTACGGAAAGCCGTCCACGGATGAACGGGAAATAAAACAAGAGCGATGTTTTTGCTGTGCAAAAACTCGATGTCAGCAAATGTACACGGATGTACATTTGCTGACATCGATAATTATCATATTTTAAAAAAAGCGGCTTTTTAGCATTTCCGTGGGGTTCACCAGCAACAGTACAAATAGTCTAAATGTAAGCTATATCTAACTTTACAAATTACACTTCGCTCAATATTTTGGTTCATTTATAAACCGGTTTGTTTGGTTGGCTCATAAATGTACCAATATCGATATAGTCAATACAAAACATCGGGGTTTACAGAGGGACGGAGCATCAAACTCAACGCACAGTTTTCCGGTAAAAGAACAAACATATCAGGCAGATGATGTAGATAAAAATCCTAGAATAAGAGACTGTAATTTTGGAAGCAGTTTTTCCATTAGCCTTTTAAAAATAGGCGAGATAGATACGAGGCATGAACAAAAATTACCCACAGGCGTGCTTTTGCACGTCGAGGATTAATTTTTATGAAATAACGAAGTAGATACTCGCATATTTTTAAAAGAACAGGTTGAACAGCCCATAATTATTCTGCGGAGATTAAAAAAAATGCATGATATGTTTGTTCTACATACGTTGGCATAAAAATTGCTTTACTATTAGTAAGGCGTCTATCCTGATAGACAAATAAACAAAGTAAGGAGTATGCACATGGCACTTATGACAGGCGAACAGTATGTTGAGAGTATGCGTAAACTGAATTTGCAGGTTTACATGTTCGGAAAGAAAGTTGACAATGTTGTCGACAATCCGATTCTTCGGCCGTCCCTGAACTCGGTGAAGGCTACCTATGATCTGGCTCAGATGCCGGAATATGAAGATTTAATGACCGTTAAATCTTCTTTGACCGGAAAGAAGATCAACCGCTTCACACATATTCACCAGAGTCCTGAGGATCTGATTAAAAAGGTAAAGATGCAGCGGCTTTGCGGACAAAAAACAGCGGCTTGCTTCCAGCGCTGTGTCGGTATGGATGCGTTTAACGCCGTTTACAGCACAACGTATGAGCTCGATGAAAAATATGGAACTCACTATCATGAAAACTTCAAAAAGTTTATTCAGCATGTTCAGGATGAAGACCTGACCGTAGACGGCGCAATGACCGACCCGAAAGGAGACCGCTCTTTGGCTCCTCATGCTCAAACCGATCCCGACTTATATCTCCATGTCGTAGAACGGAGAGCCGACGGTATCGTCGTTCGTGGTGCAAAAGCGCACCAAACCGGTTTTATCAATTCACACGAAGTTATCGTTATGCCGACCATCGCAATGGGCGAAGACGACAAAGACTATGCAGTAGCCTTTGCCTGTCCGACCGATGCGAAAGGTATCTTCATGATTGTTGGACGCCAAAGCTGCGACACCAGAAAGCTGGAAGGTTCCGAAATCGATGTCGGTAACTCCACCTACGGCGGAACCGAAGCTTTGGTTATCTTCGATAACGTATTTATTCCGAACGATCACATCTTCCTGAACGGAGAATTTGAATTTGCCGGTATGCTGGTTGAACGCTTTGCAGGATATCACCGCCAGTCCTACGGCGGATGCAAGGTCGGTGTCGGCGACGTTCTTATCGGTGCGGCGGCAGTTGCGGCAGACTACAACGGCGCGCAGAAAGCTTCTCACGTTAAAGATAAGCTGATTGAAATGACCCACCTGAACGAAACGCTGTACTGTTGCGGTATCGCATGTTCGGCCGAAGGTACCAAGACCAAATCCGGTAACTACCTTATCGACCTGCTGCTTGCCAACGTCTGTAAGCAGAATGTTACCCGCTTCCCGTATGAAATTGCACGCCTTGCAGAAGACATCGCAGGCGGCTTGATGGTAACCGCTCCGGCAGAATCCGATCTGCGCGATCCCAAACTCGGCCCGTATGTTGTCAAATACTTGCAGGGTGTTGCCTCCGTTTCTACCGAAAACCGCTTACGCATTCTCCGCTTGATCGAAAACCTGACCCTCGGCAGTGCCGCAGTCGGTTACCGCACAGAGTCCATGCACGGCGCCGGTTCTCCGCAGGCACAGCGCATCATGATCTCTCGCCAAGGTAACCTTGCAATGAAGAAAAAGCTTGCAAAGGATATCGCGAAGATTAAAGAGTAATTATTCTTCCTTAATTTAAGGAACGGATAGTACGAGATAAGGCAGGGCCAATAACCCTGCCTTTTTTTAAAAATGATTTACCAAACTGTTACCCACATACAACAGTGCAGCTCTAAAAACCGGGTCTTCTTTTAGAAGCTACCGAAATAACTGAAGGAGGAAATATATGAGTGACCAACTCGCAACTGCAAAGCAGCCGGAGCACTTCAATGAAGGAAAATTTCCTTTAAAGAAGAGAGAATTCGGCGGCGTACAGCCGTACATTCCGCTCGGCCCGTTCAATTTACGTATTCCGCTGATCCATCACGAATGGTCGTGGACGGAAATGCTCGCGGCATTCTTTCTCGGCGTCGCCTGCCTCGGCGCAGGAACCGCTACCACAATGACGACTTTCGGGTTTGATAACCCCGAAAACATCGCCGCACTGGGGATGACGGAGAACAGCGTCTTTTTGATGTCGCTGACATTCGGCGTACTAAACGCTATTTGTTATTATCTGCCGTCATTATTGGGCGACCCCGTTGTACCCGGATGGATTACCCCCGCGCTCCCGCTTACATTAAAGTATTTGGCGCAATGGGAACTGCCTAACTACGCAACAGGAAATGTTGACCGCGTTTATGCAATGATTGCTTTGCAAATGATTGTAGCGCTTTTCTTTTTAATCATGGGTGTAACCGGTATCGGACGTAAACTGGTCGATACGGTACCGCGTTCCATTAAAGCGGGTATCGTATTGGGCGCCGGTGTTACCGCAGGTATCAACGTATTCCAATCCCGTATGCCCAAAGCGCCGATTACCGTTGTCATAGCGGTATTGATGTCCTACTTCTTCTTGTTTAACTCGACCTTTGCAAAGGCCGCCGCAAAGAACAAGACATTGGATACGCTCCGCAACCAAGGCGTTGTTCCGGCACAAGTGTTCGCCATCGTATTGGCGCCGTTCCTTATCAAAGAAATAGCCGTGCCGAATATTCAATGGGGCTTTACACCGCTTTCTTTCGGTTTTGTGCTTGAACACTTCACCATTTTCGGCTTAGGATTGCCGGCTGCAAAATTCTTTATGGCAGCATTGCCGATGGCGCTTACCGTCTATATTATTGCGTTCTCCGACTTCGTTCTTGCAAAAGAAATTGTTACCGAGGCAACCGCTACCCGCGATGATGAAACCGTTATTTTCGATGCGGGACGATCAAATCTCGTGTCATTCCTGCGTAACGGCATCATGTCGCTCTTTGCACCGTGGGTTCCCATGTGCGGCCCACTTTGGGCATCGGGTCTGCTGACCATTACGGAACGCTACAAGAGAGGATACAAAACGCTGCATAGCTACTGGGATGGCGTCTGTACGTTCCGTGCCGCAACCGTTATTGCCGTTTTAATTCTTCCGCTCGTTACGCTTATCCGTCCGGCTTTCGCTATATTCTTCGGCATTACGATGGGCGTTCAGGCTTTTGCCTGCGGTAACGTCGGAATGACAATGTGTACCAACCGTAATGAAAGAGGTATCGCCTGCGTTATTGCTTCGGCGCTCTGCTTCTATACCCCCGGATGGGCACTACTTATCGGCATTATCCTGTGGGCTGTTATCGAAGGCACCGAGCTCTTTGCAAAAAAATCCGACGCTCAGAGTGCCGCATAACTCCGGCAACAAAATCGTTTAAAAGGATCGGTATGATATGATGACATTACAAGAAGCGCCCTGCGCCGTTTATACCGTCAAAAAAATAAACGGCTCGCGCGATCTTAAAAGACGGATGGAAAACATGGGTATTGCAGCCGGCGCGGATGTAGAAGTGATCGAACATACCGAAACCGTATGCCGGATTAAAACCGTTAAACGAGAAATAGAACTATCTGTTGAAGAAGCTGCCTGTATCGGCGTCGGAGAACAGTTTAAACGAAACGGAGACCCTGTTTTGTTCAGCTGCTGCTCTTACGGCCGTGCAGGCGACCTCTGGGATAGGGCAAACGAAATTAATGAAAACGTACAACAAAAAGGAGATGAAAGACCATGAAACAGCTTGCGGTAAAACCTGAAATTCATAAGTTTGAAACGGCGAAAGAATTTGCGGAAGCGTTCAAACTCGGAAAAGACGATCTTGTTATCACAAACGAGTATATCTACAAACCGTTTTTCGGCGCATTGAACCTGCCTTGCGCGACGCTTTTTCAAGAAAAATACGGTACGGGAGAACCTTCCGACGATATGGTTGAAGCTATGTACAAAGATGTACACGGCAGCTATAAGCGTATTATCGCAATCGGCGGCGGAACCGTCATCGACATTTCGAAGTTTTTCTCCTTAAAGCACACCTCGCCAGTGTTGGACTTATACGACGGAAAGCAAGAAATCGTAAAGGGCAAAGAACTGATTATCGTACCGACTACCTGCGGTACCGGATCGGAGGTAACCAATATCGCCGTACTCTCGCTGAATGCCCGCGGAACAAAAAAAGGCCTTGCGCACGATGCAATGTATGGCGACTATGCGGTGTTGATTCCCGAACTGCTGAAAGACTTGCCGTTCAAATTTTTTGCAACAAGTTCCATCGATGCATTGGTGCATTCCGTTGAATCATCGCTTTCACCCAAAGCAACGGAAAGCACAAAGCTGTTCGGATACAAAGCTATCGAGATGATTTTAAAAGGCTATAAAGAAATCGAGAAAAGCGGCCCCGATGCACGGCTTCCGCTGTTAAGTGATTTCTTGCTCGCCTCAAACTATGCAGGTATTGCATTTAGTATTGCAGGATGCGCAGCGGTTCACGCGATGAGCTATCCGGTCGGCGCAACCTTCCATGTCGCTCACGGTGAATCGAACTACGCGATGTTTACCGGCGTCTTGAAAAATTATCTTGAAATTAAAAAAGACGGCGAGATTGCAAAACTGAACCAATTTATGGCCGATATTCTCGGATGTGATACGGCACAAGTCTACGATGCGTTGGAAAAGCTGCTCAACTGTCTGCTCAAAAAGAAACCGCTGCACGAATACGGTATGAAAAAAGAGCAGATTGCCGAATTTGCCGACAACGTCATTGCAAATCAGCAGCGCCTTATGGCAAATAACTTTGTGTTCCTTGACAGAGACCGGCTGATTAAAATCTATACCGAATTATTTTAAAGTACGGGGAACGGGGATATCCGAAAAGTTGGTTACTTTTCGAATATCCCCGACATTAAAGCCCCTCTAAACACCTGTCATTGACATTTCAAGCGGAATCATCGAGAATATCTTCACGAGGTACTATGATACTACAAAAAAATACTGACCAACACCGTTGGAATTTTTCGCGCTTCGGCGGTGTTACACAGGTCATCTTGAAGGATGTAGATGATATCACGCATTTGTACGAACTTGATCAGAAATTATGGACAGTTTTGGCAATGCCAACTCAGGGGATATTTTTTGATCCTAAGACAATTTCGCTGCTTGATTATGATGGTGACGGATTCATCCGTCCACCTGAAATTCTCGCTACCGTTGAGTGGATTAATACTCAGCTTTCCGATATTTCTTTGTTGCTGGAGGAAGGAGATTCCGTACCACTTGAATTGATTAAGGATGAGACGCTTCGCGCCAGTGCTCGTTGGTTACTGGATCATATCAAAAAGAATGATGCACAAGAAATTTCGATAGCGGATATAGAAACACAAAAAAAATTTTTTGATGCACATATACCGGACTGTAATGCACCGATAGCAGCCGATGAATCGGATGATGAGAAGCTAAAACAGATCATCAATATTGCCATTGCCTCTTGTATTGCAAATGGTACACTTACAGACGGAGTTCAACAACGTATCCTGCAAGATTTAATGGCCGATGCGGAGGCATTTTTAGCATGGCAGATTTCTTTGAAAGAAGAAGGGATTCTGCCGCTTGATCTGGAACATACCCAAAAAGCCGCAGCGGCGCTCGCCGCTATAAAAGAAAAGGTGGAAGATTATTTTTTACGCTGTACATTAACCGAGTATGCACCAGACAAGGCTGCTGCCTTATCAGCAGACGAACAGGTATTCCAACAACTTGCAACCGAAAGTATTCATTACGATAATGAAGCGCTGTATGCATTACCCCTCGCCGCAGCAGCCGCTGATAACCCATTGCCCCTGACAAAAGGAATCAATCCTGCATGGAAAGCAAAACTACAAACCTTTGTAGAAGATACCGTTACACCGCTGCTCGGGCACAAAGAATGCATTACACAAGATGAGTTTGCCCTCATAGTGCAGAAACTGACACCGTATCAGGGACGTTTGAGCGGGAAACCTACTACACCGGCAGCGTTGCTCAGTGTTCCGTTCTTACAAGCGCTTATCAATGGCGAAAAACAAGGAGAAGTATCCTCGTTAATTCGATATGCATTAACGATAGAAAAAGAACGCGGAAATGTATCTAATTTGGAAAAACTCGTGCTCCTACGCCGCGATTTTGTTACGTTATTGAAAAACTATATCAGCTTCAGCGACTTTTATGAGGGTAAAGGTTCGGTTTTTCAAGCCGGCGTATTGTATTTTGATACACGTGCAGCAGACTTATGCTTTGAACTTAACGGAGATGCTCGCCATGCGACCTTGGATACGCTTTCCGGTGCCTATTTGGTATACTGCGATATCAGCCGCAAGGGAGAGACCACTAAAAAAATCGTTGCCTTGTTTACAAACGGTGATAGCGACAATATCGTAATCGGTCGAAACGGTATTTTCTACGACCGCGCCGGCAAGGATTGGAACGCAGTTGTTACAAAAGTCATTGCCAACCCAATCAGTGTCCGGCAGGCATTCTTCATGCCGTATAAGCAATTAGCTGCGATGATAGAAACGCAAATTGCAGCACGAGCTGCAGCAGGAGAAGCGAAATCAGCCGATTTGCTTTCCAAGACGGCTGCCACCGTCACAACCGCTGACAAGCAAGCTGTTGTCGGTACAGCCCCAGCGACTGCGGCACCGACAGCAGCCAAAAAACTCGACTTAGGAACCATTGCCTTGATCGGTACTGCATTAGGCGGTATTTCAGCCTTAATCGGCAGCATTCTGCAAGCATTATTCGGATTAGGATTTTGGGTTCCGCTCGGACTTATCGGTATTTTGCTCTGTATTTCCGGTCCGTCGATGATTTTAGCTTCGATGAAATTGCGGAAACGCAGTATTGCTCCGATTCTTGAAGCAAACGGCTGGGCGATAAATATCCGCACAAGAATTAATATTCCGTTCGGAACTCAGCTTACCCAACTCGCCGCTATTCCATTCGGCAGCATCGTGGTTCCCATCGATCCCTTTGCCGATAAGAAAAACGGGCGAAAAGCGGTGTTTATCATACTCGGAATCTTAATCGTCGGAACTGCTGCTTTCTGCTACTTAAAATTCGGTTTGCATTTCCGTTTTTCTGAAATATCGACTTATTTAAAAAATCTCAATAATAAATAAACAATCAGTATCCCCCGATGCTCTGCGTCGGGGGATAAAACTGTGCACGAGCCTATGCGCGTTCGCTTACGAAACAGGACGCAAAACAGCCGTATCTTTGTTCGGAATGCATCAGAAATATCAATACTGTATACCAATTATTCGATTAGACATTATGCGGTGGGATATGGGCAATGCTGGAATCGAACCAGCGACCCCAAGCGTGTCATGCTTGTACTCTAACCAACTGAGCTAATTGCCCGCATTCGATAAATAACAAAAAAGAGTTTATCTTATTTTACTATTTACGTCAAGTCCCAAAATAGGTATACTATTTTCCATCTATGAATCTTGAAGCATTTATCTTGGGCTGCGGGGGCATGATGCCTTTACCGTACCGTCATCTTACTTCGGTGCTGCTTCGCCGTGAGGGCGATTTATTTCTTTTTGATGCAGGCGAAGGCACGCAAGTTTCCCTACGCCGCCTCAACCTCCGATGGAAAAAAATCAATACCATCTTTATCAGTCATACCCATGCGGATCATGTAACGGGGTTGCCCGGCATTCTGATGTTATCGGCACAGGTTGACCGCGATGAGCCACTTTACATTATCGGCCCGCCGAGAATTAAAGAATACGTTGAAACAAGCCGGCAAGTTCTCGATATGTATATCAATTACGAAATCATTATCCAAGAAATTACCGAACCCGGCATTGTGTATAAAACCGATGAGTTTCAAGTGCGGGCATTCTGGCTTGAGCATACTAAGCCGTGTCTCGGCTATGTATTTGAGGAATTTCCCCGGCCGGGAGCCTTCGATCCCGAAGCAGCACGCAGGCTTAATGTCCCATGCGGACCGCTCTGGTCAAAGCTGCAGGCAGGAATGGCCGTAGAAGCGGCAGACGGTACTGTCGTAGAAAGCAGCCAAGTACTCGGACCGCCTCGAAACGGCAGAAAATTCGGATTTGTAACCGATACAAAATATCTCCCGAGCATCGCACCGGAGGTTGCCGGATCCGACTTCTTAGTCTGCGAATCCATGTTTGCAAAAGGAATGGAACAAGATGCCGCCGAAAAAAAACACATGACTTGTACTCAGGCAGCCCAAATTGCACGAGACGCTGCAGTAAAAAAAATGGCACTCATTCACTACAGCCCTCGTTATACGGATCATGACTTAAAGCAGCTTTTAAAAGACGCACAGGAAATATTCCCCAATACGGTGTTATCAAAAGACCGGATGGTAGAAACTATCGAATATACAGATTAAACACCGGACATCTCTAAAAGCTCATTGAGTTTTTAAGAGATGCCTAACTTTTTAGAATTCCCACCCGATACCCAGCTGCGGTTGGATGATATATTTCGGAAATCCGTTTCCCCTTCGAATCGGAATAAGATGATCAAGATTAACTTCGATATATAGCTTTTTATACACATATGCATACAAGGCCGTACCAACATTGAATGTTAATCCCCAATACCATGCCTTCTCACTTGTCAGTTTTTCCGTTGTATTAGTTGTATTATAGGTAAACTGGGTATTTACGAGAAACATCGTACCAAATCCGGCATGTGCATCGAATATCAATCGATGTTTAATAATGGGATAGAAATAAGCAGCATTCAGTTGAGCAAATAATATTCCTGCATTGAGCGTATACCCATCGGTTTTATTTCTTAAATAGGCTCCTGAACCGGTAAAATTAAAACCGAAATTTCCGTAAAACCGCTTTATCGGAGCAACGGTCAGCCGGATACCGCCAGCCAAAGGTGCAATACTTGTGTTGAAATAATCTTTTTTTGCTAATATTCGGTTACCGATAAAACCGTTAAAAACATAGTTACCTGAAATAAATATATCAATCGGCTTCTGAAATCGGAACACAATACCGTCTTTTTCTGCCGAAAGGTCACTCGGATCAACTGCTGCAAATGTATAAGTTCCCGGATTTGCTCTCAAAAACTCAAAAGAGACGACTGCATGCGTACCGTTGTCCTTTAACTCAATCACAGTTCCATTTAAAACAGATCCGCTAAGATCATTTTTAAGAACAAAAGCCGTATCTTCATGAAAATTTTTACCGGTTATAGTAAGTGTTTGATCTTCCAACTCATCGAAGTTGATAACTTGCGGAGAGACCGTCGAAACTTCCGGTTGATACGCAATACGAATGGCAAAGTTACGATACTCGCTCGACTCTTCTTTTTGGCCTAAAAGATTGATAACCCGCACACGGAAACGGTAATCCCCCGGAGACAAAGAAACGTCTACATAATTCGTTTTTACAGTACGTTTATCTATCACACGCCATACTTTCGTTTTTTTATCTTGCTGTTCAAGGTCAAATTCAAACCCCAAAATATCATCCAACTTCTCCCAAGAAAGGCGCTGTACAAGCGTAACACCTTTATCGGTTTCTTTAAGGAAATAATTTTTCTTTTCATCCACTGTTTTTTTTGTTTCTTGGGCAGAGGAAGAGAGTTGTTGCGCCGGTAACGGAATAAAACAAAAAAAGAGGATACCGGCAAGTAGTAAGCCGTACTTATTTTCCATATAGAACTCCCGTCTCATCCGTCGATACCGTTCTCCCCTTAGGAATATCTATTCGAAAACGTACACGCGAAACAGTACCGTCTTGGAATACTTTTCCGTTGCTTAATCGCCGCTGTGCTTTCACTTCTGCAGAAAAAATACCGCGGGATAGGCGCGCAATGTCCTTAAAGCTGACCATCGGCTTTGTTGCACCGTCTGCACGAATATCGGCTGTAAACACTACCCGTCCGGAAGAATCGGAGAGTTTAAAATGATAATGTGTAGCATCCGATACTCTATCCCACTTAAAATCGATACTCCGGTTTGATTTAAAAAAAGAAGCATCTAATACCGTATCTGTTTTGGGGAAACCAAATACAACCTGTGGCAGTGGAGGTACCGGTAAAACGGTAAATACAAACCGTTTCCGCGACGAAATATCAAATCCTTCCGGTATCGTGGCTTTTACTTCCCATGTATATCTTCCCGATTCGAGCGGTGGCGCCTGTATTTCTGTAGACGGATCCGATACTTCAAAAACCGGATTAGCAGTACCCGATTTTCTCAATATGAGTTTTGATGTAGCAGGAGAAACAACCGATTTCCACTTAAAGGTAAACGGATTAAGCGCAGCCTCAAGTCCGCCTATTTTTACCCCGTCAGCCGGATATAACAGTTCTACAGGTTTTAGATGCATAAGTGCGAAGCTATGATCAACAGCTAAGCCGTACCGCCGCGTCGACGTTACGGAAGCGGAGGCAAAGCCTTGAATACTAACTCGGTAGTTGCCTTCTAAGACACGTTGCAAAGCAATTTCAACTTTAGTCTCGGTAATAAATAAGTTTTCATATAACGGAGAATCTTCCTGACCGATTTTCGTAATACGCACCTGATAATAATCCGCGCCCTTAACAGGTGACCACGCAAATTTCGTTTTACCCTCAGGAAAAACGATAACGGTATTCCCGACATCAAATAAATTCGGTTTCTCCAACGGAGGCGCAACAGTAAAATACTTAGGTTCGGTTTTTACCGTCCCCGCTTGACCGCCTTCGGAGACTATTCTCCAATACCACTGACCTTGCGGTAAAGAAATTCCTTCAATGCCGTTACCGGATGTCTTTATATCGACAGCAAGTGTCGAGAAATCTTGGGAAGCGGATACTTGAAAGTGTTTTTCCGTTTCGATGTTTGTTTTCCATGTAAACCGGGTATCGGGACACAGAGTATCTGCAAGTACATATCCGTTAGGCGGGAAAATACCACGCAGTGTATAATCGGTATTAACCGTTTCAAATTTAGCCGGTGCGGAAGCGACCATCTCGGTACCTTTTGAATCGATTCCCGATACCGTCCAATAGTATTCACCGTTAGGCAAAACCGTTGCGGCATTATCAAGCTTAAAAGAATTGGATTCAACGATGGTATCGACGACAATCGTCTTCATTTGGGCGTCTTTTGCAACTTTAAGCCGATACGACTTTGTTTCGGAGATGTTTTTCCATGCAAAAGCCATTTCTTTCCCACGCGCAGTTTCCGCCGTTGCCTGAGGAAATAACACCTGTGGGATTTCGGCTGCGGCAGCTTGTTTCTCTATATGAAAAAACGACACTTTCGACGCTTCAGGCGCATTTTCAACTCCGATAAGATACCGAGGGGTAACGCGCCAATACCATGTTCCTTCACCGAACTCGGATAACGTCAGCGATTGAGTATTGATAAAGCGGCTGAATTGGGGGGCTTTCAGTTCAGGATTGTCGGCAACTTCCAACAAATAAGAAGCGACAAGGGAATTTCCCTCCCACAAGAATCGTACGATTGGAGCTGTCTCCGTATAGGTATACTCCGCTTCGACAGCCGGTTCCAACAGTACCGGAGCAGGAGCCGCAATAATATTCACCTTACCGGATTGCACATTCGCGTCAGACGATCCGGAGGCAGAAGAATAAAGCCTCCAATAGAATGATCTGTTCTGTTGCGTAAGCGTAAATTCCGTCAAACCGGTAACCGTGTATTTTTGAACTTCATCGGAGAAACTACCGAGCGGTGAAGTCTCCAGTATTATCTCCTCACCGGTGGGCAATGAGCTTTGCCATTGGAAGGGCACATCGGTGCCGCGGCCGCTCTGGTCAAGCAGTTTAATGTTTTTTCCCGGTCTTACCACCACAAGCGGAAGCTGAACACCCGCCTGCATTACCGCCCCTTGGGTCAACACTTCGGCAGTGCCTGCTCCATCCTGACCGGTAACGGCGGCTTCCCCTTTTTCGACGACAAGCTGCAGACTCCCCTCGCCACTTTTATCCGCACGAAACGAAGACCCTTTTGAAACCTTCGCTGTCGTATTTTCCGAACTAATCAGCATATTTGAAGAGTCCGAAGTTTCAACTGACACAAGCCCATCCGTCAGATCAATGCGGGATTCTTCATTATTGACAAACACCTGAATCATTGTATTTGAACCGAGCTCGACGACATTACGGTCGATAAAATACAATGTTGCTTCCGCTTCGGGGGATGTACGTATCGTATCACCGTTATACACAGGGGAATTCTGTTGTGGACGATCCCAGACAGCGCGGTCGATAAACTTACGCTGAACCGACTTATACTTATACTGCACGGTCGCAACCGGTGTCTTATCGTTACGTGAAAATGTTCTATTTAAATTCCTCACGAATAAAAATGAACAAATAAAGATGATCAATAGACAAAGGGCTACAACGGAAATATCCACACCCGGATTTTTAAAACTAGGATTGGATTTTGTATTTTTTCTCGTCTTCATTGAGATTTACCTTTGCAAAATCGGGAATAGGAATTCCCAACACATTTCTAATCTGATTAAGACTTGTCGGCCCTTTTTCGCCCGCACCCGGAATACCTTTTTCGTTGGGCATATTGATGACCGCAAACATGCGGAGCGGTTTCTCTTTTCCTTTTACGGTGACGGACGGCATCTCTTCTACCAGAACCTGATCATGCACGAGCTTATAGGTGTATTCGGTGATAAGAATGTCGGTACCCATCGGTTTATTCAACGCTTCCGTTCGGGAGGCAAGGTTAACCGCATCGCCGATAACTGTATATTCCATACGCTTCTGAGAACCGATTTGCCCGGCAACGACCGGCCCGGAATTGATACCGCATCCGATGCGGATAATCGGCTTTTTATCCTCTCCCCGTCCGCGGTTAAACTGCATCAAAGCTGCCCGCATACGGAGCGCTGCGCGGATACAATTCAACGCATCTTCGCGCGGAGAGCCGGAACTCGTCGGCGCACCCCAGACAGCCATAATCGCGTCGCCGATAAACTTATCGACAACACCATGTGTGTCATTGACACATTCAACCATCTGAGTCATATATTCATTTAAAAATCCGACAACTTCAAACGGTTCGAGTTTTTCCGAAATCGCGGTAAACGAACGAATATCCGAAAAGAATATCGTTGTTTCTTTGGTTTCACCGCCGAGTGCCAACCGCCCCTGCGCTGCAAGCTCCGCGATCTCCTTATTAATAAACCTTCCGAACGAATCCTTTAAGCGTTCCCGTTCAGCAAGACCTTTTCCCATCTGTACGAAACTTGAAGTTAAAAGCCCCACTTCATCATGTGTTTTCGGCTTTAAGTCAAGTTCGTATTCGCCCGCTTCAATTTGGTGAGCTGCGACGGTCAGCAGCTTGATCGGTGTGCTGATGGATTTGGATAAGAACCACACAAACATTGCCGAAAGAGCGAGTACCGCAATGCTTAAATAGAGGTTGCGCTTTGCCGTATCGTTGACGGGCTCAAGAACCTGCTCCGCTTCTGCAGTGGTAAGAACCGCCGCATCGCCGAGTGAAAGGCGCGTATACGAACCGAAATACTTTTTACCTGCTTCATCCTGAAACAGCATTTGCCGGTTGGTATCGCCGTTTTCGCGCATTTGGGTAAAGAGCGGAAAGGTAGCGACGCTCGCACCGCGGCGGATAAGATCAAAATCAGGATGAATAAGTACATCCCCCCTATCGTTTACGAGATACGTTGTCTGCAATGTCCCTTGCCCGAACCCGTCGGAGAGCTTCTCTGCAGAAAAGAATACCGCAAGCCCTTGTGCAAGACCTTTCTCTTTATACGGATAAAACAAGACCAACATCGGTTGATTAAAAAGCGGCGCGGCATTGAGGATCTTCATAATCCCCTGCTCTACTTGAGCCGCTGCCTCCCGTTCTTGCTTTAAAAACGCTTCTACTAGTGACGGCTCCAGCTCATGGGATAAAAAGAACGTCGTATTCAGCAATGTACGGTCGATACCGTCAGAACGTCGTGAATCGGTAACCAGAACAGCTGCAACCGAAGGGTTGCGTTCAAAATAAAACGCGGCAGCTTGCTTTGCAAAACTGCTTGAACTTTCGGCTGTATTGATAAGATCCAATAACAGAAAAGCATTTGCTCTAATGGAAGAAAGTTCATTTTCAACGGAACTTGCCGCTTGAGCGTTCACCGTTCGGTTGTTTTCCTCGGCAGTAATTCGGACATCTTCGCTGCCGAACCATGTTACCAATAGGGTAATCGTTCCAAGCGCAATAATAAGTAAAATGGAAATCATCATAACCAATTTTACTGCTATCGGAAATTTTACCCTTTCCTGTCCAACAGTATGCGTGTTTTTTTGTTCTGACATTTATTTCTCCGCATTCGGAAATGACCACCATTTTCCTAAAGAAAACTCCATCATCCGAATTTTTACATTTAGCACACAATATCTCTTATTATTTTATTATAACTTCCTATTTATCGCAAGGTAAATAGAAAAAGAAATATGAAACTTAAAAAAAAGAACCATGGTTATTGCCCTTTAAATGCACGTAAGGCCATCGACATGGTACCGTAAGCCCTCTAAAAATACACTTTTTAGAGGGCTTTTTGCTTCTTTTTGTAATGCATTTATAACGCAGCAAGTTTTTTCCGTACCAGTTCCGTAGTTTGATTAGGATTCGCCTTGCCCTGCGATTTTTTCATCACCTGCCCCATCAGCCAGCCGGCGACATTAGTCTTGCCCTTTTTCCAGTCGGCGATAGCTTGGGGATTTGCCGCAAAGACCTCATCCACCAGTTTCTCGATAGTGCCGGTATCGCTTACCTGCGTCATTCCCCTATTTTTGATGATCTGCCGGGGATGTTCACCGCTTTCCAACATCTCTACAAAAACATCCTTTGCCTGCTTGCTGGTAATAGTCTGTGCATCAAGTTCATTGACCAGTTCGGCAATATGGTCGGGATCAAACGGAAGCTGCTCAAGTCCAATATGCTTTTCATTTAATACCGCAAGGACTTCCGCAAGTACCCAGTTGGCAACTTTTTTGGGGTCTTTTGTTTGAGCGGCAGCAGCCTCAAACCACTCCGCTAAATTCCGCTCGGTTGTCAGTGTTTCCACATCGAATTGAGAAAGGCCGTACTCTTTTTTAAACCGTTCCCGTTTTGCAGCCGGAAGCTCTCCAACGGTTTTGCATACCGAATCGATGTATCCACGGCTCAGCATCAACGAAGGAATATCGGGTTCGCGCATAAAACGGTAGTCAAGCGCGGAATTTTTTGTGCGCTGGATAACGGTTTTTCCGCTCGGCTCATCCCAACCCATTGTACGTTTAAAATCAGCCGAATACTCCTGCCGGTCGGTTTTAAACTCTTCGAGCTGCCGCTGAACTTCATACGCACAGGCATCGCGTACCGTTCTAAACGAGTTCATATTCTTAATTTCGGAAATCGGCGTCCGGTATTCTTTGCCGTTTTCAAATACTTTTAGGTTGATGTTCGCATCGCAGCGCATCGCGCCTTCTTCCAAGTTACCGTCGGTAACGCCGATAAACTTTAAAATTTCCCGAATTGTCTGCATATACTGCGCTGCTTCTTCGGGGCTTTTCATATCCGGCTTGGATACGATTTCGATAAGCGGAACCCCGCAGCGGTTATAATCTACATAGCTATGCGCTCCTTCAATGTGAAGGCTTTTACCGGCATCTTCTTCGAGATGAATACGCTCAATTCTGATTGTCCGCATCTCGGGCGGTTCATTAGGAGCCGCCATATTGATTTCAACCTGACCGTTTTCACAAATCGGTTTATCGAATTGGGTAATCTGGTAGCCTTTAACCAAGTCGGGATAAAAGTAATGCTTCCGGTCAAACTTACTGAATTCGTTGATCGTGCAGCCAAGCGCAAAACCTGCTTTAATACCGAGTTTGACGTATTCGTCGCCGACAACGGGCAAGGCGCCGGGAAGTCCTAAACAAACCGGACAGACACGGGAATTCGGCATTCCGCCGTAACGGTTTTCGCAGGAACAGAACGCTTTTGTCTTTGTTAACAGTTGGCAGTGAATTTCACAGCCGATAATTACTTCGTAGGATAATTCCGAACTCATACCCGTTCCGCCTCCAACGTTTTTGCCAATCGTAAGATTTTTCCTTCGGAAAGCTTCGCGCCCACAATTTGCATACCGATCGGGCGGCCGTCTTGTGCTTTGCCCGCGGGTATCGACAGCGCCGGAATATGGGATAAATTAACAAATGTCGTAAACAAATCCGAAAGGTACATCGCAAGCGGATCGTTTACGCGCTCACCGAGCTTAAACGCCGGTGTCGGCGCGGTCGGGCAGAAAATAAAATCATAGTGCTGTAAAACCGCCCCGACCTCTTTTTCCATACGGGCGCGGACACGGAGCGCATTTTCATAGCAATCCCCCGACAGGTGATGCGACAACACATAGTTTCCGGTGATAATGCGCCGTTTTACCTCACGGCCGAACCCTGCTGATCGGGTGGCACAATATAGCTCGTCGTACCCTTTGCCCGGATCCACACGTAAGCCGTAGCGGATTCCGTCAAAACGGGCAAGATTGCTCGCCGCCTCAGAAAGCGCAATAACATAGTACATCGCAATGGCAGATTCCAACACCGGTATGGAAACGGGATCGACTTGAATACCCTTTGAGACAAACCAACTGCGGAACTTTTCAAACAGCACCGCAACATCCGTATCCAAACCTTTCGCTTGCGTAAATTCAACCGGTAATGCAATGCGGAGTTTTTTTAACTCGTTGTCGGCGTAGGGTTGCAAGTGTGCGCAGGAAGAAAAATCATATTTGACACTCGTTTCATCATGCGGATCGGCGCCTCCTGCGACCGAAAGGCCTAATCCGATATCATCTACACAGCGGGCAAAAAGCCCTACTTGATCGAGCGAAGAGCCGAACGCGACGACGCCGTAGCGGCTGATAGCGCCGTAAGTCGGTTTTAATCCGTATATTCCGCAATACGAAGCGGGAAGTCGTACGGAACCACCCGTTTCCGTACCGAGCGCAAACGGAACCTGAAAACCGGCAACCACCGCTGCGGAACCGCCCGAACTGCCGCCGGGTGTCAGCGCGCGATCTACAGGATTATGCGACGGCCCATATACCGAATATTCGGTGGAAGACCCCATCGCAAACTCATCCATATTTGCTCTACCAATCGGGATTGCGCCAGCCTCCGTTAAACGGGTAATAACCGTTGCGTTATACGGGGCTCTGTAACCGTCCAATATCTTACTGCAGCAGGTACAAAGTTTCCCGCGTATTGAAATATTATCTTTTACTGCAAAGGGTAACCCTAAAAGCGGCTTATCAGCCCCCTTGCCTTCTTTCCGTAGTGCATCGGCTTTTTCCGCTTGCGCTTCTGCATCGTCAAAAAACTCAATAAATCCATGCAACGGCGTCGTTTGCTTTTCATCCGCCTGATATGCTGCCTTTAATGCACGAACGATGTCAACGGAAGAGGCCACCCCTTCTTCCAAGTACGTTTTTAATTCGGCTAAGCTCGCTGTACAAAGATCTTTCATGATCACACCCCACTCCCGAGAACTTTAGGTACACGAAAATAGCCGTCCATATATTCACTCGACATCTTCTTTAAATCCGACTGCGTTATGCCAGCTGAAATGGTATCGCTGCGGAGTAACTCTTCCGAAATCATTGCAGTGTCGTCTGCCTCGGTAGATACATCATACTTTTTGAGAATATCGAAATATTCGATAATTTGACTAACCTGTCCGGCAATAGACTCTGTGTCACTGTCATTCGAAGAAAGGCGCGAGAGATAGAGTAAATTATCGAATACTTCAGGAGTAATTTTACTGTTTTGATCCATCGTTTTTCCTTAACTATAAATATTTAAGGGGAACCCAAAAAACTTCAGTTTTCAGAGGTTCCCGCTTTTTTTAGTCAACATACCCCGATGCAGAGCGCTGCCGAAGAACGGCGGGTATTAAAACCTCCGCATGAATAAACATCGGAAATATGATTAGATTTCCGGGACTTCATTTTCATCCGGACATGTTTCTCGATTTTGAGAGGATAACCGATTTAAACGGCTGATAATTTCACGTGTTTGTTCTTGCGATTCTGCCGTTTTCGAAAAAATGCGTATTAGGCTGGTGATATTATCAACCATTGCATCAATTTCAGCATTAACCTTTTCGGTAGCTTGCGTTAAATGGTCAAAACTGGTAACCGTATTTTCCCGTGTTTCGATAATCTGGCTATTTTCGTTCTTTAAGGCCGTCATTTCTTCCAACACTTCTTTCAACGTTTGTTCCATTCGAGTCGTATGAGCATCCGTATGTCCGATAAAGGTTGCGATTTCTGCAAGCATATGCTCGAAATCGGTTACTTTATTGCTGATATCGGCAAAACTCTGGGCTAAAATATCCGCAGCAGAAGCAGTTTCGTCGATAGAAGTGGTAATTTGTTTAATAATCTTTCCGGTCGAATCCGATTCGGAAGACGCCCTCTCAGCCAAATTTCGAATTTCTTCAGCAACAACAGCAAACCCTTTTCCGGCATCACCTGCATGGGCAGCTTCGATAGCGGCATTCATTGCAAGCATATCCGTCTGCTCTGCAACCTGTGTTATCAGCTGGTTGGTTTCAAGCAAAACGGCAGAACGGGCAGTAATGTCGGATATCGTCTTTGTCATCTTTGAAAAGTTTGTTTTTCCGACTTCATTTGCTTGGAAGATATTCATAAAGTTATCTTGAATAACCTTGAATTTTTCCGTCAGTAATTTTGTGTTTTGGATTAAGTCCGTAAGCTTATCCATTGCATCCTTCGACTTTTCACTTTGCTGTGTAATTTGCGTATCCAAGCCTTCAAGGAAAGTATTTAAATAATTAGTATTGGTTTCCGTATCAATCAAACTCGTTTTCTGCGAAGATACTTCTTCGAGTACCAACTTAATATAGCTTGAAATTTTATCTACATAGGACTGAGCGCTGTGCATATTCGAGGTCAACACGGTATCTTCGTTTGCCAAATCTTCGATAACTTTTTTAATTTCAGCGATAAATGTATTCAATTGATCGGAAGAGGCAATAACCTTATCGCGCATCAACTCGCTCTCTCTTTTCTCAAAATAAAATATTCTTGCAAATGAGACTGCTTGGATCAGCAGGAAAAAGAGAAGGCCAAAGGGGAGCGTCGCCGGCGTATGGATAAGCTCCATTCCCTCAAGGATATCGATCACGGAGGTTACCATCAGCGCAGCAAAACCTGTTGCAATAAACGACGCCTCTTTCTCTTTTTTATACACCAACCGCACGATGAGATATAGGAGGTATAAAACTTCTAAAAGACAAACGACCTGATGTATATAGAGAAACGATGTAAAAAAAGCCCCTCTCGTAACAAGCGTTAAAATTCCATACAGCAAACCTTCAGAGACCCAGACAATGACAATCGCTTTATGAATATATTTCTTGTAAAGTTCATAAAAGTACATGATGACAGGAATTGAAACGGTTGCAAAACTGAAATAGTCCATACGGAGCACTGTCATCCAGGAAAAGCCGAATAAATCGGATCCGATTATCGTTCCCGTCGAGAGTATTCGTATCATAACGATAAATACAAGCAGCGTAAAATACAAAATACTGAGCTCTTTTGTTCTGAAGATAAACAATATCAAATGGTAAAGACCGAGTGCTAATGCAAAACTGAAAATCATTGCTTCGATAAGTTTATTTCGATATATAGACGATTCGATAACGGACGTTTTATTAATGATAACAGGATTGTATATACCCTGTTTCTTGTGATCAATACTTTTTATTTGAATCAAAAGATCGACCTGCGTTTCGCCTGCCGGTAATACAAAACAAGACGATTGCGCATCCGTAAGCTTTCTTCCGGAAGGATTATACGCGTCAAGCTTTACGCCGTTTGCAAAAACGGTGAGCGAAGGGAACCTGTTTTTCAGGTACACCGAAAGGGAAGGAGCTCCTTTAGGCAACAGTAGCCTTAGGGTATATGTCGCATAGCCGTTTGAAGGATAAGATTTTCCTTGCCCCGATTTTCTATCTGCCCAAGAAGATGGTACCGCCATATATTCGGAGGGATCTTTCCAATCTTCCAAGAATTCGTTCCAAAAAAAACCGTAATTGCCGGAGAGAAGAACCTTACCGCGGGTATCAAAGTTCCAGTTTCGTAAATCGATAACACCGCCTTGTACTGTCGGCGCGGTTTCCGCATAGACAGCGGTACCCAAGCCAAAAAAAATAAAGGTCGTCAATACGACCGATAAAAGATACTTTTTATTATAGAAAGTTTTTTTAAACAGTGAAGGGCGGTATACCATAGCAGAAGCGGGACAAATCACTTCGGTATATTTTGCACCGGGACGAGAAATTAATTCTTTCATGCTGTAACTCTCCATAGGTATGCCGTTATCACAAAGGGACGATACTTCCCCCCATGATATGAACCGGCTATTTTGAATGTATTTAGTATAGACTAAAAATATGAATTATGCTAGCACCCTACTTTTGAAAATATGCATACCGTCTACGGCGTTGCAGGGTGAATAACAGTCCTCGACGTGCAAAAAGCACGCCTGCGGGTGTTATTCACTCTGCGCCTTGTATCCGGTACTACTATTTTCAAAAGCGCTGGAATTACGGGGCATATACGGCGTTGCAGCGTTATTTTTTATCGATGGGATAAAAATGAATGAGTATGAGACCGCATAAACACATGGTTGCAGCGATCGGCCCTGCAATAAACCTAATAGCAAATATCGTTTTAGGAGGTTGGATTACATCAGCACAGTAACCGGCTGCACTAAGAATTAAGCCCGAAACGCCGGTTGAAATAGCCTGTCCGAGCTTACTGGCAAAAGTCCACACTCCGTAATAACAACCTTCGTTGTGTACCGTATCAGGCTGCCACGCGATCGCATCAGGCAGCATTGCCCAAGGAGTCGCAAAAGCAAAGCCAACCCCAACTCCTGCAGCTACAAACAAGAGTGAAAGGCCGATTACCCCGATACGGTGTCCGATAAAAAATATAACCATCGTAGAAATACACAATACGGCAAGTCCTACGCAGTATGAAAAATTTTTTCCCAGTATATTTGAGCATTTGGCTGCAACCGGAATAGAAACGATCGCCGTTACCAGTAAGAGCCCCATAATCGTACTTGAAGACGCTTCCGCTTGGTAAATGTACTTTAGGTAATACACAACCATGCCTTGCAAAAAATTGAGTGCAGTAATATGTAGCACAAAAACTGCCAGCAACACCGTGTACGCGGAATTTTTAAATACCGAGCGGTAGGCGGAAAAGAACGCTTCTGTTTTTTTCTTACCGTTTTTAGGCGGTGCAGCAGACTCTCGCACTGAAAAAAAAGTGATAAAAGTTGTTATTATGATAATACCGCCGATAGCTGCCCCTGCAACCGAGAAGCCTAAGGCTTTTGACGGGAATATATTGACAATCGGCATCACAATAACAGCACCCATTATCGTACCGATTCCGGCGCACAAAAAACGGTAGGCATTTAACGAGGTTTGTTCGTTATAATCCGAGGTTAATTCGGGGGTTAAAGCAGAATACGGAATATTCACGAGAGTCATCGTCGTATTTACCAAACAAAGCATCAACAGTGCCCACCAAAACAGCGCTGTTTGACCGGTAACCGAAGGCTTGGTAAAAAACAGCCAAAGCGAAAGACCGAACGGAAGCGCTCCGAACAAGAGATACGGACGGCGCCTGCCGAATCGGGAACGAGTGTTATCGGAAAGAAAGCCGACAATAGGGTCGGTAACCGCATCCCATATTTTTGCCACCATAATGGCGATACCGGCAAGGGCGGGCGCCAGATACACCGTATCGGTAAGATAGGTCAGCGTCCAAAAGCCCATAGCCGTAAAAAACAGATTTCCACCGATGTCGGCAATTCCGAATCCGAGTTTTTTTCGTACCGGCAACCGTACATCGGCTAAGCATACTTCGGTTATCGGGACTTCTGCACTATCAGCAACAATTTTTTCGCTTATAATTTTTTTATTCATAGACAGTAACAATCTGCGGAAGCGCCCGCTCTTTTAAAATACGACTTATTCCAAAAGCGATGGCAGCCCCTGCAGCAAGACCGACAACGATACCGGCTAAAGCCAGCGATTCGTTATGCGTTTGCAAAAAGATTACCGTAAAGGAAAGCATCGAAAGCACGAGCGGAATACCCACTGCGCACAGTCCCTGAAAACGGGCAGCTTTTTCGGAAATAAAGACACCGACCTTGTTTCCAATCCATAAATCTTTTCCCGAAACGTTCAGCGCATCGACGATGTTGCCCTGTACAACCAGCAAACCGTCTTTACTGCCTCCGCCACAAGCATGGCAACCGCCGCCGCATGACGCGCATCCGCTGCGGCTATCGGTAGATTTAATGGAACAAAGATCTGCTTCGGGCGTATCGTATTCAATAGTTGCAATCTGCATGCCGTTCCGTTTCGTTATCGGCATACGTATCACTCTTCCTATTCTTTCCATTTAAAAAGCCCTCCAAAATTAAATACGGACATACGTTATGATGACTGCGGCACCGCAGCGGCAGGTATTTCGATACGGACCCGTTCTATCGACAGGGCGCCGCCCGCCCCGTCCAGCTCAATATCCACCCCCTGTATACAGACCCGTTGCCATGTTTCTTGCGGGTACTCAAAAAGACCGGTGCGATATTCCCGAATCTTACCGGACGGGGCATGTCCGCCGACGGAGTCAAAGCTGCCGGTTCGTCCCGCATCCGTGATATAAGCGGTTTTTCTGCTCCGCTGTTCGCAGCATGTTTCTACAGTTGCAGTCTGCATATCGATATGCACATGATCGGAACCGGAACCGGATAAATCACACTCGGCGGACATCAGCCGCTCATCGGCTGTGGCGGCGCCCGAGCCTGACCCGACCAATGCGGAGATCCTCCCCGCAAGGAAAAATGCCATAGTCTGTTTTTCGGCGGTTGCAGTTGAAGAAAAATCCGCCACGATAAACGGTGTTTCTCTTTCTATTTTCGGAAGCAGCGCCTGCATCAACGTAAACGGATTATCCGCTAAAAGCCGGTGGCGCCCTACCCGCCCCAAAATCGAAACAACCGCAAGTTTTCCCCCATTTCGAGCTGTAAAATAGCGATAACCGGCTCCTAAACTGTGCTCGGGTAGATTACAAGGACGCAGTACAAAAGGCATCTGTGGGAGATTTTCGACTAAATCTTTCTTTTGAAAGATACAATCCCCGCCGGTGATGCAATCGATCCCCATCTTTCTCAAATAACCGGCGTGTTGTTTGCCCAGCCCGCCCGCGCCTGTCGCCATACCGGCATTTGCGATAATAAAATCAGGCTGATAGCGGCGCTTAATTTCCGCAATATTTTTTTTAACCGCCCACACGCCCACCTTACCGGTAATTTCAGCGATATAAAAAATTCTCACAGTTCGTTCCGCTTTTGTACCAGCGTATTCGGATTTTTTAATGCCAGTCTGTCGATTATTTTAGTGCATTTTTTGGCAAGCTTTTTGTTCCCCAGTATCGTATAGGTATCGCGTAAATTAAAAAGCGTATCCTCTGAATCGGGAGCAAGCGTCAAGGCTGATTCAAAAGCGCGGCGGGCTTGTTCGTATTTTTCTTCATTAAAAAGGAGCGTACCGTAGTTATTCCAGATACGGCCGTTTTCGGTCTCCAGCTCAAGCGCTTTCGTATATGCAAGCCGTGAAGCCTCCATTTCGCCGGTTTCATGGAGAACGACACCGAGCGTATCCCAAATGTCGGCATCAAAGGGATTGCAGCGCGCTGCCTCGTAGAGTGCATAGCGAGAGTTATCTTTATCATCAAGCGCATAGTAGCTGAGCCCCAAATTAAACCACATTAAACTGCTGTATGGTTCTAGCTGTAAACCGCGGCGAAGGCATGCTATCGCTTCGCTATGGCATCCCTCGGCGGCAAGCATCACTGCACTGTCGTTAAAAAAATCGGCTGTTTCTTGCATACTTTAAATATATACTATTTAATGAAAGAACTCAATCGATATTACCTTACAGCCCTGCATATTCCGGTTTACTAAATCTATTACCTCTACATTGGCCATATTGCGCCGTTAGATGAGAGACAAAAGCCAATCTTTTAAATCCTTTGCTGACGAACATTCAAGCACAGGTTCATTCGTTATTTGAGGATTATACTTCAGGCGAGAGGGTATCGACGGGTATATTCCCGTTGCCGTCCTAACCGCTTCAGTGTAGAAAGCGGGATGAGTTATTTCCGGAGTAATCATAATACAGGAATGCGCAGTGTGCTCATCGGATACCCAACGGGGAAGCAAACCGGTATCTGTAAAAAAACTTTCGATCATTTTATCCGATTCCGATAAACCATTTTTTACTGTGTTCCAGGCCTGCCATATTTCCGCAACATAGGGACTGATAATATACCCTGTTCGATCTTTACAATCTCTCATTGCCTCCAATACAGAATCTTGGTTAAATCGAAATGAGGCGATACTTGGAGTAGATTTCTTAGAAGCCTCGTGTGCATACAGCATTTTAAAGCGTGTATATTCTCTCTCGTGCTCTATTTCAGGGGCATGACAAGTAGAATCGACCGTCGTAATAAAACCGTTTATAGGTGTACCCATCTTCTGCGCAACTACGGCGGCACTGAGGGCATTCGGCTGCTTTAACGGGACTCCGATAATCAAACGGGGATGCTCAATACTGTTATCATAGCCGGCTCGTGAAAGTGCCGTCAATGCAGCATACATACAGCAGCACACTTGCGATAGCAGATAATCGATATGCGCTACATGGGGTATAAACAGCTCCATCGAACCGGTAATATCAGCATCTGACACCGTCTCTTGAATTATAGTCTTACAATCTGCCAAAGAACCGTTGACTCCAAAGATATGAATGTTTTCAGGGAGCAAAAGGAATTGCTGTTTTACCATGGGCTGAAAAGCATCCTTTGAATTTTTAGGATATAAAAAGGTTGCATGAATATCCTCAAACTCAGAAAAAGCTTTTGCAAGTGAAAGCGTTTCAAGCTCTGTCCCCGCAAAAAGAATATGCACCGGCTGCCCGTTGAGCTGGTAGAAATAATCGACCAACTGCGCAGTAAAACGTGCACCGAAATCGGCATAGGAACCGCCATCTCCGTGGGTCAGTTCAGCGATATAAGTACGCGGATCAATCGGAAACACCGGAACTCTAAATGGAAATGCGCGGACGATAAGAGTATACAAATCGGATTCAGGAATAGCATCCCGAAAAAATGATCTGAACACTTCAAACGTAACATCGCGGAAGGACGGCGGAGGATTTTTATATATTAAAGAATCGGGTAAAAGCGGTATCTGCCGGGGAAGATAATTACCTCCTTCCGCATTGTGTGTTTTTAACAGCATTTCTAAAGGAACGCATACGGACGGATCTCTTATATTATAAAAAGATATGGACGGCTGCATATCCCTTTATAGCATAGATATACGGTGATTTCAATCGTAAAAGGTATATTTTTAGGGCAAGCATATCCTTTGCCTTATTCAGCAGCGATAAAAAGAGCGTGTAACATACATCGTCATATCCTTTTTCTTCTTCGCGCCGGTTAAGTATATGCTCCTTATACGCAAAGAGGTTAAAAAAATCGTATAGCCTGCTGCCGTGTTCGCAAAATTGTATATTCATATGGGAACCTCTAAAAAACGAGCTGTTGCATTTAAAACGGCGGTTTTCTAAAGATGAATTGTCCCCTACCTTTTTCGCCTAAAAATTCGTTATTCTTTACGATTAATTCTCCGCGGCTGAATACGGAATCGATCACACACTGCACCTTCATCCCTTCATACGTGCAGTAATCGCAGGCGCTTTTCAGGTTCTTCTTTGTCAGCACTTCTTCGGCATTCGGATTGATAATCGTAATGTCGGCATCGGCGCCGGGCAAAAGGCATCCTTTCTGAGGATACATACCGAAGATGCGGGCAGGGTTTGCCGCCATCACCTGTACGAAGCGCTCCAACGAAATCCGCTTTTTTTGTACGCCTTCGGAGAAAATAATCCGCACTCGCTCTTCGATACCCGGAGCGCCGCCCGGCCCTTTGGTAAAATCGCCCTTGGTATCCATCTTCTCTTTTAACAGGAAGGGACAATGGTCGGTTGCAACGACTTGGATATCACCGTTTGCAAGACCGATCCAGAGCGCTTCTATATCCTGCTTTCTGCGCAGGGGCGGCGCCATGATATATTTCAGCCCTTCGATATTTTCAGGATCATCGGGACTGCCGTTCTCATTTCCGTATTTTTCTTCCGAAAGCGTCAGATACTGCGTACAGGTTTCTACAAACAGCCGATTAACGTGCTGCCGTCCCTCTACAACGCTGATAAGCGCCTCTCCCGTAGAAAGGTGTACAATGTACAGCGGCGCATCCTTTACCATTTCCGAAAAATGAATAAGGCGGGAAACAGCCTCGGCTTCCGTTTCGTTAGGCCGACTGCGCGCATGGTAAATAGGCAGCATTTTATTTTCTTTTACAAATTTTGACCGGAGATAATTGATAAGCGAATCGTTTTCCGAATGTACGGTTAAAATGCCGCCCGCTTCTTTCACGGTTTGCAGCAAGCGGTAAAAGCCCGTATCGTCAATTTTAAATCCGTAGGTCGTATAAGCCTTAAAGCTCGTAATACCTTCATTTTTAATGATGCCGGATAGCTCCTGCAAAATTGCATCATCCACATGCTGAATAACACCGTGAAAGCTGTAGTCGATAACCGCTTTTTTTGCAAGCTCATGGTATCGGTCTATGGAATAATGCAAGTTGCATCCGGCGGGGCCGAAAGAGATATGGTCGATAACGGAGGTCGTGCCGCCGCAGGCTGCTGCAACGGTGCCGGTGTAAAAGTCATCGACGGCGCGGTACTGCGGAGACTGCTGCAACTCAAGATGTGTATGCGCATCAATCAGCCCCGGCATGACATAACAGCCGGGAACTTCATACACGGCATCAAAATCGACGGGATTAAAATGCCCGATTCCGGTTATCTTGCTGCCGGTTATTGCAATGTCCGCCTTAAACGTATCATTTTCGGTTACGAGCATACCGCCCGTTATCAATGTCTTTTTCACAATTTCTCCTTATCTATGGACAGCTCTAAAAGCCCTGTTAGATTTTTAGAGTTACCGCTATACAACTTTTCATATACAAAAAATGCCGATCAGACTTACGATGACCCAATCGGCATTTTTGTATTTAATTTTTAATCGTCGTCCACCATAATGCGTAAGATAACCTTATCGGTTTCCCGCATACCGTCGGCAGCAACGGCGCCTACACCGGCGATGGTTTTTTCTATATCGCCTTTTACGATACCTTCACCGGGTTCAAACACCCGGTCATGCATTGCAAGATAATGCGCATTCAACGCCGCATCAACCGATGTGGCAATCTTCGAGGCACACGAAGGCTTGGCGCCGTCGCAGACAATTCCCGACACAACCGCAAGGGTATTGGTAATCGTCTCGCATACCTGTTCATAGCTTCCGCCTGAAAGATACGTAACGGCAGCCCCGCTCCCACATGCAGCGCTGACAGCTCCGCAATAGGCGGAAAGTCGGCCGATCCGCGTTTTTTGGTGAATCGCAATCAAGTTGCTGACCAACAGACCGCGCAACAGCTTATCATGCGGGAGCTTTTTTTCTTCGGCAAACACGATAACCGGTAGCGACGCCGTCAAGCCCTGATTGCCGCTGCCCGAATTGGTAACAACCGGCAAGGTACAGCCGCTCATGCGGGCATCGGAACCCGCAGCAGCGGCGGCCTGCGCACGGATTTTTAGGGTAACGGCCTGCTCAGTCTCGGCAGCCTTTAGGAGATTCGCCCCCGCATTAATACCGTAGCGGTGCTCCAGCCCTTCCTGTGCAATACGGGTATTATAATCGATCTGGCGTTCCAGTATCGGGCGGACGCGGTCAAGGTTTATCGTATCGGCAAACTCAAGGATCTTTTTTACCGATAAGCCCGACCGGTCGGTCAACGCGGCATTTGCACTAGCCGGATCAAACGGAACGGATAACACATCTTTTCCGTTTTTGGTTGTGTGCACGATATTCGTATGCTGATGGATAATCTCAACCGATGCGCTGTCGGCGCCGGCAAAAACTTCTACAATAAAATGCAGAGAAGCCACCGTATCCAAAAGGGAAACTTTACAAGGAACTTTTTCCAAAAATTCCTTTGTGCGGGCAATATCGGATTCGGTTATATCGGCAAGAACCTCAAGTCCCTTATTGGGATTACCGCCGATAATGCCGATTGCCGCCGCCGCCGGAATTCCCTTCATATTGCCCGAATTAGGGACGGTAACACTCTTTACGTTCTTAATAATGTTACCGCTGCTTTTGATGCACACACGGTCGGGAATCTTACCGAGTAAAGCGCGGGCATGAGCACCCGCATACGCTATGGCAATCGGTTCGGTACAGCCGAGCGCAGGAACCAGCTCTTCTTGAAGGATCGCAATGAATTGATTACAGTCAAAGTCCGTAAGTTCCATACCTTACGCCTGTTTTAACGTTCCGTCCGGTTTATAGAACACACCGCGCAGAATAAGCGCAAGCGCTCCGTCTCCGGTTACATTGCAGGCCGTACCGAAGCTGTCCTGTAGGGCAAAGATAGCAATCAATAAGCCGGTACCGATTTCGTCAAAACCGAGTATGCTGATAACGATACCGAGCGAAGCCATAACCGTTCCGCCGGGTACGCCGGGCGCTCCGACAGCGAATACACCGAACAGGAATGAGAACAAGACCATTGTCCCGATTGGAGGAACCGCCCCGTACAACATCTGAGATATCGTCATTGCAAAGAATGTTTCGGTAAGAACGGAACCGCACAAATGGGTTGTTGCTCCCAGCGGGATAGCAAAGTCAACGATATCGGACGGAAGAGCACTGGATTTATGAGCACAGCGTAAGGCAACCGGCAAGGTCGCCGCGCTCGACATCGTACCGACTGCGGTGGCATACGCAGGGCCGTAGTGCTTTACCACTTCAAGCGGATTTTGCTTTGAAACCGCACCGCCGATGAGGTACAACAGCGTCATCCAGATAAAATGACCGATGAGTACAATAATGATAACTTTCAAGAATACGGGAAGCTGGCGGGTTAAGCTACCGCTGTATGCAAGTTCGGCGAAGGTTGTCGCAATAAAGAACGGCAGTATCGGTACGATAACGCGGTTGACGATTTCAAGCACCATTGCCTGAATCTCTTTTAAGAGTTTTTCAACCGTCGCAGCTTTTGTCCAAATAACCGAAATACCGGCCAAGATAGCCAATACCAGTGCGGTCATAACCGGCATAATCGGCTGTATGTTCAGCGAGAACGCCGTAGAGGGTATTTCCACCAATTCGGCAGCCTGTGCAGGAATATGCAGGAACGGAATAAGAATATATCCTGCTACAGTCGAAAACAGGGATGCTCCGACTGCGGACAAATACGATATCAGCAAAAAGACGCCGAGCATTTTGCCTGCATTTGCTTTTAAATCGCAAATAGCCGGAGCAATAAAGCCGAAGATAACGAGTGGAACGGCAAAAAAGATCAGCGAACCGAGCAACCTTTTAATGGTCGCAATAATCCCCATTACCGGAGCGGGTACAAACAACCCGAGCAACACACCGGCAAGAATCCCTAACGCAAGCTGCGGTAACAGTCCCAATTTTCTACCGCTTTGTTTTTCCATAATAGAATCCCCCATAAACATTTTTGTAGGCAGTGAATGCCCGTTCATTAACATGAAGCAGGGCAACTCACAACAGAAGACATTATATACCCGCTGTTTTACACTTGTCAAATTATAAATGAGTTTCTTTGCGCAAACATCGCGTATTAACGTGTGAGCGTTCTGTGCACGAATTAAACAACTTCCAAAGTTGATTTGCAATCCGCTTTAGCGGATATTATAAATTATTCCTTTACAGAACAGAACCAGAGGCTCTGATACTTTGTTCAATTTTAAAGAATAAAAAAATTGACGAACAACTCTCACAGATTAACAATCTTCACTGGCTGCCGTGGATAGGAAAGAACCTCAAGAAAATACCGGTCATTTAATTACACCCTATGTAATCACTCTTTCATATTTTTCCCGCTAAATCCCGTCTTTTCTCCGGCATTAGGCATTCTATTTGATGGCTTTAACAGTAACATGATGCAAACAGAACAGCAAAAGCGGCAAAGAAATTCAGCTTCTATATACACTAAACAGAAACAGAGATATTACAAGCTCAACTTTTGGAAAAATAAAACGCTCTTTAATGTATGGTTAGGTAAATCTTTTTTATACTTGATTTGTGTACATGCATAATGTATATTGAATATTATGAAGAAAACGCAACAGCATATATATAAAACTATTGATTTTCCCCCGCTGACAGATGAGCAAAAGAAAGAACTGGAAGTTCTGGAGTCAAAGAGCGAAAGCGAGATAGACTATTCAGATATTCCGGCAAATCTTGATACGCCTATTTTTCCTTATTATTTTCAGTCCTTGAAAGTTCCCAAAACAGCAATTCATACAAAGATTGATAATGATAATCTTGAATGGTTAAGGAAAGATGGAAAAGGGTACCAAGCAAGGCTAAATAATGTCATACGCTGGGCAAGAATGAATAATTGCCCAATTTCAACGCTATAATAGACATGGATATTGAAATGGGTATTGTCTCACGGCTCAAACGCACAGCCGCTTGAACCGGAAGATTTTGTGCAAGACTGGCAAGCGGAAATACGAGCTATGTTGAGGCGGATTTCCGGCGTTTAAATCCTTCGACACGGGCGCTTGCAGGGCAATCGAGAGGGCTCCTGTCGCCACGCACCAAATAGCGGTAGCCTACTCCGGCAATCATGGCGGCATTATCCGTGCAGAGCTTGAGCGGTGGGAAGATGCACGTTAAACCTTTTTGTTCGGCGAGTTTTTCACGGAGCAGCGAATTTGCAGCAACGCCGCCGCCTGCGACAATCGTGTGCAGTCCCGTGTCTTCTACCGCCCTCAGCAGGGAGCGCAGTAATATTTTAACGGCTCTTGATTGAAAGGCTGCCGCGATATTTTCGGGCGTTTTTTCATATCCGGGATTCCAGAATTGATCGATTTGATTGATAACTGCGGTTTTTAATCCTGAATAGGACACGTCATACCGGCGGCCGGATTCGTGCAGTACTGGCATCGGGAAGTTTGCAGCCTTGGGATCGCCGTTTTTTGCCAGCCGGTCGATAATTACGCCGCCCGGATAGCCGAAATCGTAGAACTTCGCAACCTTATCGAATGCTTCGCCCGGCGCATCGTCGATAGTACTACCGAGCACTTCGATTGAATCAAAATCGTATACTTTGCAGATAAGCGAATGGCCGCCCGACACTAAAAGACCGAGGTAGGGATAGGGAATGTCCTGCTCAAGATGCGCTGCGTACAGATGCCCGAGCATGTGGTTTACGGCAATAAACGGTTTGTTGCATGCCCATGCGAGGGTTTTCGCAAAAGTAAGCCCCACCAGTAGCGACCCCATCAATCCCGGCCGATTGGTTACGGCGATACCGTCTATCGATTGCAACGTTTCACCCGCTTCCTGCAAAGCGGTCTTGACAACCGGCAATATCCATTCGGTGTGCTTACGGCTCGCAATCTCAGGCACCACGCCCTTATATGCTTCGTGAAATGGTATCTGAGTCGCCACCACAGAGCTGATGATTTTATGTCCGTCCTCCACGACGGCGGCTGCCGTTTCATCGCAGGAGCTTTCTATTCCAAGTATCTTCATTCTGTTGTTCCTATTGTTCCATGATTGACTTTGGACATTCTCTTTTAGTTGCCGAAGTTAACTGTCCCTTTTTGTGCAACTTGAGCAATTGCCGAAAGTGAAAATCCGTCTTCGATAAGTGCAGGATACATCTCGGTTAAAAGCTCTGCAAGCTCAACCGTAAAGACATGGCCGATCATGATGGCAGAGCCTTTCTGTCTCGCAATGCTCAACCCTTTTTTAATTTGCGTTTCCATTGCAGCGCGGCTTTTATCGTTATCAATAAAAATTGCCCGTTCCCAGACAGCCATATTTTTCTCCTTTGCAACCTTCGCAACGACTGACCGAGCGGTTGTCCGCGAATCCAAAAAGAATATATGTTTTTCCGCTACGACATCCAAAACCGCGCTCATCGCTGCCTCGTCCGCCGTCATCAGTGAGCCTTCGTGATTATTCATCCCGGCTACCGGCCAAATTTCTTCGAGATTTTTTCTGACGATGTTTTTGATTTGCTCCGCAGAAAGTCCCGGCGTCACCGCCCCCGGTCCCGGATTAATATGCAGATCGACCGATTGCATCGGCTGGTGCAAAATAACCTGTTTTCCGGCTTTACGTATCCGCCGCGCCGACTCGCTAGAGTACCGCAATCCGGGTAAAACTGCAATAGTACAGGGGAACGGGAGCCGTAAAAAGTATTCAAGCTGGTCGAGATTGTGCCCTGCATCGTCAAACACGAAGGTGAGGTTCCCTGCATAAGGGGCAGGCTTGCGCGGCTTTTCCGGTTTTGCAGCAGGCTGCACCGGCTGCACTTTTTGCACGGTTTTTTTCTTATCGGGTACGGCAGGTTTTTCCGGTACACTGTTTTTCTTCGATGCGGTATTTTTTTTATCAGATGCAACGGATTTTTCCGGTACGGTATTCTTTTGCGGAGCCGGATAGACTGCCGGCTTTTCTTTCTGCGCAGTACCTTTCTGTGCAGCAGAAGCGGTGCGGGATGCAGGCACAGCGGCAGGCGAATGGGGAGCCGGTTGTGCAGCCGGTGTTGTTTTTTTTACAGCAGGCGCTTTCTCCTGTGATGACTCCGTTTTTTGCTGCGCTGTCGGTGTATTTTTCTGTTTTTCGGATGGAACCGGCTGTTGTTTCGGTTCCTCGCTTTTTGCTGTTTCGGGTTGAGCTGTGATGTGTTCGGTATGCTGCAAATCGGCTTTCGGTGTATGTGAGGAAACCTGCGGCGTGGTAACCGATGCCATCTCTTCGGATTTCAGCGAGCTTTTCAAATTCGGTACCAACTTTAATACTAAAACAAGATTAAAACCCAAAAGCAGAACGCACAATATCACCAATGCGGCAATAATATTCCCTCTCGAACGCTTCTTTCGGGCGGTTGAACTGCGCGGCTTTTTCTTTGTTGTTGTACTGCTGCGGCTCTTGGTTTTTGACTGCCCCTTCGCCGCTGTTTTTTTAGGTGTCGTTTTTTTGCTTGTTTTTACTTTATCTTCTTTTTCGGACATAGGCGAAAGCATAAAAACAGCGCGGCTTAATGTCAAGCGGCATT
The DNA here is from genome assembly GCF_024181165.1 of Treponema sp. OMZ 803. Lineage (NCBI taxonomy): Bacteria > Pseudomonadati > Spirochaetota > Spirochaetia > Treponematales > Treponemataceae > Treponema > Treponema sp. OMZ 803. The sequence goes on from NZ_CP051195.1 coordinate 1,651,994, forward strand.
TATAATGGTAGCCCCTATCGGAAAACCTCTAAAAACCGCAAGCCTATCAGCTTGTTCTGTAAAGAAATCATTTACCGTATATGCTAATAAATCTCTATACTTTAAGATAGAGCCGTTTTAATGAAAAGATATAATAAAAGTATGATAGGGATAGAAATAAAATAGAGAAAATAATCGGGCAAGCCGGATTTGAACCGGCGACCCCAAGTCCCCCAGACTTGTACGCTAACCAACTGCGCTATTGCCCGTTTTGTTTCAATGACAGAAAGAGATATTATCGATAAAATTCCGTTATGTCAATACGCAGTGTTGCATCATACGTCACATTCTGTCCCAAAGCAATCGATAGAATGTTCAAAGAATAATGTAACCATCGATTGACTTTTACCGTATTCTGTATATACTAGACACATTCGATAACTTCGTTGTCGAACAGGTTTGCTAATATGCTTGTGAGGTTATACTATGAAAAAATATATTGTAGGAATGTTAATCGTTATCATCGGTTTGCTCGTTTTATTTGCTCCCTTCGGATATGCACATGTCTGTTTTCCGAAAGCTGACGGCGGTTTTATGAAGTGCCATTGGATGGGCGAGGCGGTTCGAATGCTCGGCGGTTTAATTGCCGCATTGGGCATCGTATTCTTATTGTTCAAGAGTTCCCGCATCGGTATCGCATTTTCCAATATCGGGCTCGGTGTTTGTCTGATATTATTGCAAACGGTTGTTATCGGTACATGTAAGACTGCAACTATGCATTGTAATGTTTATACCAAACCCGTCATTTTACTGTTGGCAATCATACTGATAGCCATTGATATCGGGTATCTGTTCGTTAACAGAAGACGATAAATTTTACCATTGGATTATTACGGTATGTTATTGCAAACAAAACAACTTTCCAGAACGTTTACCAGAAGCGGTTCCGATTTTTTTGCCGTTAAGGAGGCCGATTTCACTATCGATTCTTCCGATTTTGTCTTTATTGTCGGCCGCTCCGGTTCGGGGAAAACGACACTGCTTAATCTGCTTTCGGGAATTTTAGAGCCGACTTCAGGTACGGTTCTTTTTGAAGATAAAGATATTACGCTGATGAGTGATACCGAAAAAAGCTATTACCGTAATGAGTCTATAGGATTTGTTCCGCAATCACTCGGCGCCTTGCCGAATCTGTCGGTACTGGATAATGTGCGCGTCCCGTTTTTTTTATTTAGCAGGGACGGCGATACCGAAGGGAGGGCGCTCAGTTTGTTGGAAGTGATGGGAATAGCACATCTAAAAGATGAAATGCCGAAAAATCTTTCGGGCGGAGAATCAAAGCGGATGCTTATCGCGCGTGCATTGATGAATGCGCCCAAGTTGCTCATCGCCGACGAACCGACGGCAAACCTCGATGCGGAAACGGCAGCTGGTGTCATGCAGGCGGTAAAAGATGTAAACAAGCTCGGAACTGCCGTGCTGATTGTAACGCATGATTCCACTATCTTGGATCCGCACTGTACAACCTACCGCATGGATGCCGGAACCCTTTCAAAAGTCTAGGTCTTCCATAATACAGCTCTCTTATGCTATAAATGAAAATCGAGTCAACATACCCCAACGCAGAGCATCGGGATACAATGCTCAATGTTTCGCATTGTATGTTCTATAAGGTGGTTGCAAACATATCGCATCGCTCAGGTAAAAAAATCGGCTTTTTGTAAAAATTTTCTAAAAAAAGTGATTTTCAGCCGTTTTTTTAAGCCAAAATCGCGATGACGCTATATAACAAAGATAAGAAGCAATGCAGCGTTCGACAATTGCCGGAGTTACAGTATACGGAATATCATCATAGTATGATGCTATTCTAACGGCGACGGTCGGATGCACTGGGGAACCTCTAAAAACTGCAAGCCTATCGGCTTGTTCTGTAAGGAAATTCATTAAGTTATCCGCTTTGCGGACTGCGAATCAGTTTTTAGAGGTTTTCCTTAGATTTAATTTGCGATATTTCAGTTTAAGTCATTGCAATATAAAGACTTAAACTGAAACTCGTCGGGCATCTCTAAAAAGCTAACCGAGTTTTTAGAGATGCCCTATGTTATGGAGGCACAAAGATGGCAAAAACAAAATCGGAAATAAATCAGGTAACCAATATTACCGATGCTGATGAAAAGCTCAAAGCGTTGGAGGCTGCGCGTCTGCAAATTGAAAAACAATTCGGACAAGGGTCGATCATGAAGCTCGGTTCAAAGACCGAGACGAGCGGTATCGAAGTAATCCCGTCAGGGAGTATCCTGCTTGACGAAGCGCTCGGTATCGGCGGTTATCCGCGCGGTAGAATTATCGAAATATTCGGTCCGGAGTCGTCGGGAAAAACCACGCTTGCGCTCCATGTTGTTGCAGAAGCGCAAAAACGGGGCGGTATTGCAGCGTTTGTGGATGCCGAACATGCACTTGACCCCCAGTATGCACAAAAACTCGGTGTCAATATCGATGAGTTGTGGGTCGCTCAGCCCGATGCGGGAGAGCAGGCGTTGGAAATCACCGAAAACCTCGTCCGATCGGGTGCGGTGGATGTCATCGTCGTGGACTCGGTAGCAGCCCTTACGCCGCAAGCGGAAATTGACGGTGAAATGGGCGATTCACACATGGGATTACAGGCTCGTTTAATGAGTCAGGCGTTGCGGAAGCTGACGGCAATTATCTCACGGTCAAAATGTATTCTCATCTTTATCAACCAAATCCGTATGAAAATCGGTATTGCGTACGGTAATCCTGAAACCACCACCGGCGGTAATGCGCTCAAATTCTATTCCTCGGTACGTATCGAAGTCCGCAAAGGCGAAGTGCTCGGCAAGGATGAGGATGAAGCATGGGGAAACAAGGTGCGCATCAAAGTTGTCAAGAATAAGGTCGCGCCGCCGTTCCGAAAGGTTGAGCTGGAAATCCTGTTCGGCAAGGGAATTTCTCCCTACGGCAGCTTGCTGGACTGCGCGGTAAAATACGAATTGATAGATAAAAAAGGTGCATGGTACTCGTATAAAGAAGATAAGATTGGACAAGGGCATGACAACGCCGTAAAATTCTTGGAAGACAATCCCGATGTTGCAATCGATCTTGAAAAGACCTTGCGCGCACAGCTGTTCCCCAACCAAAAATACGTGTCGAGTTTTGTAAAAACCGATCAAGCTGATTCCGGTGCTGCGAGCAAAACGCCGTCCGGTTCCGGCACCGGCGAAGCGGCTGCGGCAAAGGCGGCGGGTTCCGTAAAACCGGAAGCGGCAAGGACTGATAAAGAAGCCGATGCTCAGGCCACTCCGGCAGGGAAAAAATCCATGCTTGAAAAAGCAGCTCTCGCTAGCGGCAAAACTGAAAGTTTGAATGCCGATTCTGCAGCAGTATCCGCTGTGCATAAATCAAAGCCGGGCAGCGCTTTTGACGGCGACAACGAGCTCTTTTAAACAGCCTGATATCGCAGGGTAATCGCATCAGACTGTTTTGCTATATTTCCCCGCAAAATAAATAGGCTATTCAACCAGAATTTCGCCGCTTTGCGCCTCAAATGGTCTCATAGCCTATTTATTTTGCGATTTTTATTTATCTGTCTGATGCGATTTCTCTCCTGCAGGGAAAAGATGCGTGAAATTTTAGGAAAATTTCACGCAAAAGGAAGACCTGTGTTAGAGTTTTGAGCTTACACTGATGTGCAGGGCAGCACCTTCGTCCATGCGGAAAGCAGCGTTTGCGGCTCCTTCCGCTCGGTGATGAGTGCGGTAAAAAGCGGTTCCAGCTGAGGCAGCGCCGCATCCAGCAGGGTAAATTCTTCTTGAGAAAAAGGAGACAGCACATAGCCTGCGATATCGGGATGATCGGCGCTGCTGCTTTTTTTCCCGCCGGGACGCCCGATACCGATCCTGAGCCGCCAAAAGTCCGGCGTACCCAGCGCAGCCTTTATTGAGCGAAGCCCATTGTGTCCGCCGAGCCCTCCCGACCACTTGAGACTCAAGGCGGCAGGCGGCAGTTCGAGTTCGTCATGCACGACAAGTATTTCCGCCGGAGGAATTTTAAAGAACTGGGCAGCTTCTCCTACCGCTTCCCCCGATAGGTTCATATAGGTTTCGGGCTTTAAAGCATGGACAGCCTGTCCCCCGCTCACTGCCGCCGGAAACCGCCCGTACAGACCGCGGAACTTATGCTGCCACGAAATTCCCCCGCAAATAGATAAACGATCCGCAGCAATCCATGCTGCGTTATGCCGGGTTCGTTCATACTCCCGCCCGACATTTCCCAAAAATGCTATTAACGAAATCATCTTTTTTGACCTGTAATTATTCTTTTACCTTCGTGTCGATTATGATCGTAACCGGTCCGTCGTTGTGAATTTCCACCTGCATATCCGCTCCGAATTGTCCGGTTTTTATCGGCTTACCAAGCGCTTCGCTCAGTTTGCGGATACAGCATTCATAGAGCGGGATTGCAATCGAAGGCTCCGCCGCTGCATTGAAGGACGGGCGGTTTCCTTTCTTGGTACTGGCAAACAAGGTGAACTGACTGACCAACAAAATGTCTCCCTGCACATCCGCAAGGGCACGGTTCATCTTCCCCTCATCGTCTTCGAAAATCCGCATCTGTACGATTTTTTTAACCAACCAATCTATATCGTCCTCAGAATCTTCAGGACAAATCCCCAACAAAATCACAAAGCCCTTGCCGATGGTCTGCGTTTCAAAGCCTTCAATCGCCACACTTCCCGACCGTACCCGCTGTATTACTGCTCGCATGACACACGCTCCTCATTCCGTATATCCATACAATAAAATACACCTTTAGTCGTATAATGAATACTTCGAGCCATTTTTTCCTCTCTTATTGATTATATCCTGCCGTCTATGATGTATCTCAATTGTTGCATTTCGAGACAGCTTCAGTTATATTGGACGGGCATCGGGAGTGCGCTCTACAATGGATACACAAAACACGGAACTTTTACAAGCGGGATTAACCGCATTACATATTGAAGACCGGCAAGGTACATTGGCAAATATGTTAACGCGATATATTCGCGAACTTGAAACATTTAATGCCGCATTTAATTTGATAAAGGTACAAAACACTCAAGAGCTGATTATCAAACATATCCTCGACAGTCTTGCGCCCTGGGAAGCGTTAGCACACCGGCTCGATTCACAGCAAACCGAGGGCACCTGTACTATTGCAGATATCGGTTCGGGGGCGGGGCTGCCGGGTATTCCGCTTGCATGTCTGTTTTCACTTAAAGATCCGAGCATTAAATTTACGTTAATAGAGCGGATGCACAAACGATGCGCTGTTTTGGAAAATGTACAAGCCATGCTAGGGCTGACCAATACCACCGTGCTGGAATCCGAGGCAGAAAAAGCTCCTGCCGATTATTTTGACATTGCGGTATTCCGAGCCTTCCGGCCGCTTGACCGCGCAATGCTTGCTACCCTGCAAAAACGAATTCACAGTACCGGTATCTTAGCGGCCTATAAGGGGAAACGCACCGCAATTGAAGAAGAGATGCAAGCTTTGGACGCTTATAAACCGGACTATGAGGTAATACCGGTACAAACACCTTTTTATGACGCGGAACGGAATCTCGTTATTATCCCTAAGTGCCGCGAGGATAATTAACAGATCAATTCTCCCGAATAGTACCGGCGTTCTTTATCCTCTTCCGTAATGCACAGTGCCCCATCCGGAGCGATGCCGGTAAGGATACCTTCGACGATGTCATCTTCCTGTTGCCCGCGCATAAAGCGTACTACAGAACTTCGCTTCCAAAGCCGGCGGCTGATTTCTTCATTCCAATCGCGGCGGCTAAGACATTCCTGTATGTGAGTCAGCAGCGTAGGAATAAACACCTCAAACGTGGGGCATTTATCGGCGCCGATAATCATTGCAAGCGAAGTTGCCGTGTGTTCTATACTCCGTAAGAAGGCCGTTTGAAGCAGGTTGATACCGACACCGGCAAGGACACAGCCGCCCGCGCTTTCGCACAGGATACCGGCAGCTTTTTTACCGTTGATAAAGATATCATTCGGCCACTTAACGGCAGTCCGTACGCCGGAAGGCAAAAACGAATCGAGTGTTAAACTAGCGGCTAAGCCTATCCGCAGCGTAAAATCGGTGGATGCGGGTTGCCTTAAAATAAGCGTACCGAGCAGGTTTTCCCCTGCAGGGGAAAGCCACTGCCGATCGGCCATACGCCCGCGCCCTTCCGTTTGATAACCGGCATAGATGAATGTCCCATCCGGACACCCCTCCGCAAGGCATTCGCGAGCAGTCTGTAATGTAGAATCGGTACGTGCGTAATAATACACAGGCGCATTAAAAGGATTCATGATTGAGGTTGTTTCTCGTTTTTGTTGAGGTATCAAAATAAACTCCGTGAATAATCTTTCTCTTTTTGCTCCGTTTCGGGGGCTAACAGACTGGCAACATCCGTTTCCGTACGGATTTTTTCTACCAGCTCGGGATTGTTTTTTAAAAATCTACTTAATATTTGCTCAAACAATTCCATGCAGACGCGGGCATCGTCTTCGGCACGGTGAGCCTCCAGCGCTGTAATACCGAACTGTACGGCAAGATCCTGTAATGCATAGCTGGATAAACCGGGAAATACTTCCTTTGCAAATATTCGCGTATCGACGGCTTTATTGGTTAAAGGAAATTTTCCGGCGCGCTTTAACTCCGCATTAACATAGTTTATGTCAAATGGAGCATTATGCGCAACTAAAACACCGGTACCGATAAAATCGAAAAAGTCAGGAAAGACATCAGCTATCAGCGGCTTATCCTTCAACATCTCATCGGTGATTCCGTTGACCTTGCCCGCCTCCTCCGGCATCGGCATTTCAGGATTGATAAGCACATTGTACCGGGCAATAACACCGCGTTGGTCGAACTTTACCGCACCGATTTCTACAATTCGCCCCGATACGGGATCAAGTCCGGTCGTTTCGGTATCAAAAGCGATAAAGGCTACCGTGTCATATACGGCAGCCAACCAATCATAACTGGTCATTAGACGATAGTGTCCAACGCTTGAGCAAAAATTTTAACCTGCTGTTCTGCTTTGGTCTGAGCGGCGGCAACATCCTTACCCTGTACCGGCTGCGGATGGATGATATAAAACTTGATCTTGGGCTCGGTACCGCTCGGGCGGATACTGATAATCGTTCCGTCTTCAAGATAATACTGCAACACATTACTTACCGGAAGATGTACCGCTTCTTTTTTATCAGGTGTCAACGGGTTGTATGAACATGATTGATCGATATCGCGGATGGTTAGAACCTTTACGCCGGCAATATCCTTTAATGCGGAAGTACGGAGCTTTATCATCATATTTTTCATAATTTCAACCCCTTCCGCACCGGGGAACACCTTGTTGATGGTTTTCTCGCAGAAGAGGTTATGCTGTGTAAAGAGTTCGTTTAAGCGATCTAACAAGCTCTTCCCTTGTTTACGCCAATAGAGCGACATCTCGGCACAGAGAGCAGAGGCAGCAATTCCGTCTTTATCGCGGATTTCCATCCCGAAATTATAGCCGTAGCTTTCCTCAAAGCCGTAAATGTAGTGATACCCTTGTTTGGAAATTTCATCAGCTTTGTTGCAGATCCACTTAAATCCCGTTAAGCATTCAAAGGAAGCAACCCCGTAGCTTTTCGCAATACGGTCACACAGATGCGATGTTACAATAGAACGAACAATGGCAGGTTTTGCCGGCATAACACCGAATTCTTTTGCAGTCAGGCAGAGGTAGTCGGCAAAAAGGGCGCCCATCTGGTTGCCGGTAATAAGATGTATTTTTCCGTTGCCGTCTTTTACCGCCGAAGCAAAACGGTCGGCATCGGGGTCGGTTGCCATCAGGATATCGGCGCCTTCTTTTTCCGCAAGTGCAATCGCCATTTTAAGCGCAGCAGGGTCTTCGGGATTGGGGTAGCTGACTGTCGGGAAATTGCCGTCCGGCTGACGTTGTTCGGGTACGGTGATGATGTTAAAGCCCATATCGCCGAGTACTTTTTCGACATGCATCGCACCGGTACCGTGCAGCGGGGTGTAAACAATTTTTACGGACTTTGACATCTCTTTAATAAGATCACCGCGATGCAGCTTGGCCTTAACGCTCGCCCAATATTTTTCATCTATCTCTTTATCGATGATGATGAGTTTACCACTCTTAATCGCTTCGTCGCGGTTCATCATGTTAACTTTTTTAACAGCATTGACCTTGTCGATAATGCCCTTATCGTGGGGTGGGATAACTTGTGCACCGTCATTCCAATATGCTTTGTATCCATTATACTGCGGCGGATTGTGCGAAGCGGTAACGACTACACCGGTATCGCAGCCGAGGTGGCGGATTGCATAGGAAAGCTCCGGTGTCGGGCGTAATGCCGAAAACAGGTATACCGTAAAACCGTTTGCCGCAAAGATGAGCGCGGTTGCCTCTGCAAACACATCCGAATAGCGGCGCGAATCATGCGCGATAACTGCTTTTAGTTGGCCTTTTTTTGCCTTTTCGGGAAAGGTTTCGATAATATAGTCAGCAAGCCCTTGAGTTGCCTTCTTAATAACCGTAGGATTCATCCTGTTTGTTCCGCCACCGATAATCCCGCGCAAACCGCCGGTACCGAATTCCAATTGACGGTAGAAGCGGTCAAACAGCTCTTTTTCATCATTCTTTGCAATGAGCGCTTCCACTTCCTTTACAAATGTAGGATCGGTTTCCTCTGCTATGTACTGTTTTGCAGAGGTTAGAATTGTTTTACTATCCATAATCGAGTCTCCCTCTTAATCAACAACCCCGACGCAAGCGTCGGGGTACAGTGCTCAACGTTTCGCACTGTATGTGTTCCATAAGGTGGTTGCAGTCGGCTTTAATACCCTTTGTTACGACGCAAGCGTCGGGGTATTAAACCCTCCGCACGAATAATCACAACGTTTAAATATCTTTAGGGTATCTTTAAAAACTTAATTTGCTTTCGGATACCGCTATTTATTTAGTGTAATCTTTTTTTATAGATTACGCAAGGTAAAATATCAAGAGTGTCAGGAGATAAAAAAAGGGCAACCGTACTCCATACCGGATTTTTAATACGGTCACCCTTCGCACGAATAAATACTATCCGTTTTGAGCTTTTACCGAATCCGCTCTAACCCAGCCTTTTTTTTGCTTGTTTTGGATATAGAGCCATTCAACGCCACTCTCGGAATCTCCATCCTGTTTAATATATTTGCGGGTGGCAGTGGCCGATGTTCCTGCTTTCAGCATATTTACCGTTCTTGCAGAATCTTCATCGGGAATACTTAACAGATTGATATCTTCGATAGCCGTAACCTTTTCACTGATTTTTTCAACTGTAAGCTCTTTCATAAAATTCTCTTCTTTTATCATAATTTCAGAAAGTGACTGTAAAACCGCAATGGTATCGCTATAGGGAGAACCCAGTTCAATTGCATTCTGAAACAGCTCCGTCCGGATGGTATCGTTTTTGGATTCCATCGCAACCTGAGCGAGGATCATAGCCGAAACACTCATTTCATCCATTTCTACCGCATCCCGTTTTACATATTTGTCTTTAATACTCCATGAACTAACCAGTTCAGGATTATACGCTGCAATTTTAATAAATTTACTGTCCGGCTTTTCAAGGCTGTCTTTATATACCGCAACAATAGCATAACGAGGAATGAATTCGTCGGTCATAGCCGCAAGGGATTCCGATTTATACAGCACGACGTCTTGTCCCGAAATAAAGGCCGCTACGGTATCGGGTTCATAAGAATATTCTTGTATCCAATAGCGCTGCCCGTTAAGCTCGACATGAAAAAATGTCCGCTTTTGTCCGTCGGTTCTTACAGCTTCTTTCTTTTCTCCCAAATAGAGCGCTTTATCACCCAGTGAAGCCTCAGCAGTCCACTTCATTTTTCCTTCGTCGTTTTCCGTATAAAGCCCCGCATTGTTCACATAAACGACTCCGCTAATATCCATAGCATTCCCCATACCGGACGCAGACTCTTGTTTTGCATCCATATGGTCGACTTTTTGTACTTCATCGACCGGACTATTCTCATTATTCGTACTTTGCCTTCCATTTTTTGCACATGATACAATCTGTATAATCCCAAATACGGCAAACAGAACTATCTTATTTAATCTTTTCATTTTATATGCTCCTTGCAGCTATTATTATTTGATAGTAACAAAGTGTCAATATTGCACACACAGGTATATGCTTGAAAAAAAAATGATTTTGTGCTTTTATAGGCACATGCGCGGACGCACCGTCTTTTTATATATTTATCTTATTATTGTTTTTACCGTGCTTGTTGCGGGTTCGGCAATGCTAGGCTATCTTTTGGCAGAAACAGCAGCCGTAAAGCAAAGCGAACAATTCACCGCTTTTAATCCCGATTTACCGACCCGAATACTTGATATACGAGGAGACTTAATCACTGAATTCTCGTCCAATGAAAAACGGGAGATTATTAAATTCGAGCAGATACCCCCCGCATTGATTAATGCACTGCTCGTCCGTGAAGACCGCAGCTTCTATCGACACCGAGGCTTTACTTTAAAAGCTATTTTTCGTGCCGTTATCGGAAAGCTCACCCATAGAACACTCGGCGGCGGAAGTACCATCACGCAGCAAATCGCAGGGCTTCTATACTGCGACCGCACCGATATGAGTATTTCGCGAAAGATAAAAGAACTATGGTGGGCGATTCAAATGGAACGCCGGTATTCAAAAGACGAAATTCTTGAACTTTATTTGAACAAAGTATATTTTGGCGGTGGAACCTACGGTGTTAGCGCCGCATGCCGTTTTTATTTCGGCCACTCTGTAGCGGAAATTACCCCTGCAGAAGCAGCGATACTGGTTATTCAACTGTCAAGCCCCGCTAAATATAATCCCTTTGAATACCCGAACGTTGTACAGGAACGCCAGAGCTATGTTCTTGATGAGATGGTGCGCCTCGGCTATCTTACAAAAGAGGAAAGAGACGAGTCCTACGATGAGTATTGGGCTCACTTTGACTATACCCGCACTGCTTCGTCTGCATGGTTTAATCGTGAAGACAAAGCCCGCTGGTTTTCCGAATATGTACGCCGCCAGCTTGAAACGATGATGTACGGTACGATGGATTTTTATTCTGACGGCTATATCGTACATACCACTTGCGACCTGCGTCACCAAGCAGCAGCAGAAAAAGAGATGGGCGACTATATCCGCATTGCAAACACCCGGGTAAAGAATACCCGATCGCACCGCTTTGCTCAGAGCGAACTATACAGCAATATCACTGCGCTGGTTTCACTCGCCTTTAATATTCCGGCACTCCATATCGACTCCGAACGAGTTCAAGCAAAAACACTCTCCTACTACCGCAGCGATTTGAATCCTATTGTGGATATGGCGGCAATGCTCTTCGGCTTAAACAACCTCAAAATTACCGGCACAAAAAGCACCGCAAAGGTGCAAGATGAGCTTGCAAGGAAGACGGTTGAAGGAACGCTCATCTGTTTGGAAAATAATACAGGCTACATTACAGCGCTCGTTGGAGGAAGTAGATTCGATGAATCAAACCAAATGATACGAGCGACACAAGGGCGTGTTCAGCCGGGGAGTTCCTTTAAGCCGCTTCTGTATTCCGCAGCTTTCGACACCAAATTAATTACACCGGCAACAGTGCTGGAGGATACGCCGCAAGTATTTCAAAATCAAAGCGGTGTCCCATATATTCCGAACAACTATGCAGGGCATTGGCAGGGCACGGTTCTCGCATGGCGAGCACTGGCAAGATCGCTGAATATTCCTGCGATTAAGGTACTTGATACAATCGGCTTCGATGCGGCAATCACTCGATCCGCTGCTCTGCTCGGCATCACCGATCAGGACGAAATAGACCGTACATTCCCACGAGTATATCCGCTCGCTCTCGGCGTTATCAGCGTTGCTCCCATTCAGATGGCAAAAGCGTTTGCCATCTTTGGAAACCAAGGACGGCGGGTTGACCCCATTGCCATCCGTACCGTAGAAAACCGTAATGGTACAATCGTGATGGATCCCGAACGGGATTTACGGCTGGAACAGCGGCGGCGGGGAACTGCAATGCAGGTTATCAGCCCTCAAAATGCCTATCTTATGACATCGGTACTACAAAAAACAATTACCGCAGGAACACTTATGACTGCTTCCGGTAGCGGGTCAAAATTCCGCTTTAAGGACAAAAAGAGCGGTAAGTATTTTTCCATGCCTATTGCAGGTAAAACCGGTACAACTCAAAACTGGTCGGATGCATGGGCGATCGGTTATTCTCCGTATTATACCGCCGCTGTTTGGTTCGGATATGACAAGGGAGGGCAGTCGTTGGGACTCGACAATACGGGTGCAATGCTCGCAGGACCTCCGTGGGCGAACTTTATGAAAGCGATCCATGAAGATATGCCGTATCGAGATTTTATTCGACCCGAAACAGGATTAACCACTGTGTCGGTTTGTTCAAAATCAGGAATGCTGCAAACACCTTACTGTAACGAGGGGACGGTATCGCTCTACTTTTTATCCGGTACGGAACCGACAGAGGCTTGTACCTATCATGAAGCCAACAATGTACTGTTGGAAATTGCAAAAGACCGTCTGCGCAAAAGCAATTACAGTACAGGACAAACACCGGTCGACATTATTAAAACGGATGTACTTATTGACCCACGCATTTTTGAAGATCCTGAACCAAGCAAACATAGACGGACAGGGAATGCTTCCTCTTATACAACAGATCCATTTATAACCGATGAACTTACAGTGCCTTCCGACTCCGGCAACGTTTTGGAACCCGACCCGTTATTACATTCGGGTGAAGATAATTCTTCAACAGAGCCGCCGGTGCTTACTCCACAGCAAGAGCAAAATACACAAAATCCTGGAATTCAGCCCGGGCAGACTTCAGGACAATCAGGAGTGAATAATACGATACAACCACCGATTCCTCAAACGCATCCGGATTCGGGAACCATCGACGAAGGAACTCCGGTACCGTCTTTTCCACCTATAGAATCTGACCCGTCCGGTAGCGAATCCGAAACACAGGAACAGAATAACGGTGCGATACAGGGAGAAGGCATCAACCCGTGGTTGTAACAGGGTATCCTATAAAAGTACTGTTAGATTTTTAAGATGTCTCAGAAGTGTTATGCCAAGAGCCTTAGACCCTACGCAAACACATATCAGGGGGAAACATGACTGAAGAACCGTATATCCGCCCAACATGGGACGAATACTTTATGGAAGTGTGCCGCGCAATCGCGAAACGTGCAACGTGCGACCGCGGTAGATCCGGATGCGTCATTGCACGGGATAATCAACTCTTGGTTACCGGCTATGTGGGTGCTCCCCGCGGATTGCCCCATTGCGACGATGTTGGACATCAGTTTAAAAAGGTGCAGCATGAAGACGGTTCCGTAAGTCAACATTGCGTCCGTACTGTTCATGCAGAACAGAATGCAATTTGCCAAGCAGCAAAGCGAGGTATCAGTATCGACGGTGCAACGCTCTACTGCAAAATGACTCCCTGCCGCACATGCGCGATGCTGATTATCAATTGCGGTATAAAACGAGTTATTGCCGAAAAACGATACCATGACAGTGCCGATTCAATCCAGATGTTTAAACAGGCAGGAGTTGAGCTTGAGCACCTGAGTGATAATGTCGAAGAATATCAAGGCCAATAGCACTTTTGAAAATAGCGCATCTATGAGGGAAAAAACTATGGCTGATATGTTGGTGAACTTGCTCCGGCTGCCTCCGGCAGAAGGGCTTTATGCGGAATTGCAGCGTAAATACGATGTGCATATCCGGCGCGCGATGACGCCCGATAAGTTCCGAATCGTTGAATGGGTAAAAGAACATTCTACTTTAAGCGCAGCAGGCGAATGCGATACCTGCTTTTCCCGCATACCGGTGAGCTGCTTTATCGCTACCCGCGGGCAGAACATACTCGGATATGCATGCTATAACGCAACCGCGCCCGACTTTTTCGGCCCTACAAAGGTATTGGAAGATGAACAGGGGAAAGGAATCGGCAAAGCGCTGCTGCTCGCATCGCTCCATGCCTTACGCAACGAAGGGTATGCCTATGCCATTATCGGAGGAGTAGGCCCCGAAGTCTTCTATCAAAAAACCGTCGGCGCTGTATTGATTGACGGCTCTACGCCCGGTATTTACAAAGACTTTCTACCGAAACTCTAGGCCGTGGATCCTGTGTTTTTATCCCAAAGGTTAGCGATGGGAGCTGCGCCGAAGGCGTTCCGGAACGAAAGGGTATAACATTTATTTTTCTGCGTAAATGAGGCTGCTTTGGATATAGGTTTTTATTGCCAAGCCGTGTCCCCATTTCTTTGCGTATTCGTCTGAAACGTCTTTTGAACGTATGATTATGTTGATAAAGCCGATTTTTTCAAAGGTGTCTTTTATCTGCTCCGCAGACCAAGCTCCCCCCACTCACGTTTTTACCATATCGGGATCAGAGATCCATTCGTGCGGCAAAGCAGCCTTTAAAGTGATGTCGGAAATCGCGACTCTTCCGCCTTTGCGAAGACAGCGGTAAAGCTCTGAATACACTCCATATTTATCCGTTGACAAATTTATCACGCAATTACTCATGATGAGATCGAGGGAACTATCGGAAAGCGGAATATGTTCAATTTCGCCAAGTATAAATTCGCAATTGGTAAACCCGTTTTTTACGGCGATTTCCGAAGCGCGGCTGATCATAGTTTTTGAGCTGTCAAGCCCGAAAACTTTTCCGTTTTTACCGACAGCTTTTGACGCTATAAAGCAGTCAAGTCCTCTTCCGCATCCTAAGTCAAGGATGGTTTCGTTTAAGCGGGGCTTGGCAGCTTCTTGCGGATTTCCACAGCCGAGCCCGAGGTCGGCCTCTTTCGGAATGCCGACCAAATCTTGTGCGGCATAGCCTATCGAAGTCGTTATCTTTTCAGCCTCACCATGTACGGAAAGGCTTCCCTGTGCCAGATTTTCGTAATGCTCTTTGACGGCTTCTTTCACCGCATTCTTATCGTAACTCATTCAAATGATTATATCCTCGCTTGCTCTTTTAGACTATACCGTTCCATGTGAACTGTTTACAATGAGGCATCTCCTAAAACGCTTAAGTGTGTTGCGGTTCTTTACTCAAACAACTCGGCAAGTTCTTCATTGCTCATCTTGCCGATCCACGATTCGCCGCCGCTCAAGGTCATCTGAGAAATATGCCGCTTCTTCTGAATCATCTCGTCGATTTTTTCTTCAAAGGTACCGGCGCAGATAAAACGGGACACAAACACGGTGTTGTGCTGCCCGATTCGGAATGCGCGGTCGGTCGCCTGATCTTCTATCGCAGGGTTGTACCAGAGGTCAAAGTGGATAACGCGGGTCGCAGCGGTAAGGTTTAAGCCGGTACCGCCTGCCTTGAGCGAAATAAGAAAGATGCGTTGCGCCGGATCGGTTTGGAACGATTCGACCGCGGCCTTCCGTGCGGTAAGCGGCATCTGTCCGTGCAAGAGGAGCGGCTCATCTCCGAATTGCTCCTGTATCAGCTTCCGCAGTAAAAAGAGCGTTTGCGTGTATTGGCTGAAAATCAGTGTCTTTTCGCCGGCGTCCAATATTTCGCCGAGCAGCTGCATCAGCGCGGCGGTTTTTCCGGAAAGCGCGATATCGGTCTGAAAGCTTTCGTCGTAGACATGGGGATGATTGCACACCTGCTTTAAGGCGGTCAGCAGTTTCAGTACCAACGCATTCCGCTGGATTCCCTCTTCCGCCTTCAACACGCTTTTCAGCTGCGTTTCAACAAGGCTTTCGTACAGCGCGATTTGCTCCGGCGTCAGGCGACAATATTGCGGTGTAATCACTTTTTCCGGTAAGTCGGAAATAACGGCAGGATCGGTTTTAAGGCGACGGAGTAAAAACGGGGCGGTAATTTTTTGAAAGGATTCCGCAGTCTCCGCATCGCCGTGCAGCTCGATGGGTATGCGCCATTTTTTACGGAAGGTTTCCGCAGAGCCGAGATAGCCCGGAATGATAAAATCGAACAAGGCGCGCATATCCTCAAGGCTGTTCTCAACCGGCGTACCGGTCATCGCGATACGGGACTGTGCCTGCACAAGCCTGAGCGCTTGGGCGTTTTTGGTCTGCGTATTTTTAACCGCCTGCGCTTCGTCGATAATCAGACAGTCAAAGGTCTTTTCGGAAAGTTTTTTTACATCCCGCTGGAGGGTCTGATACGTCGTAATATGAATGTCAGACTTTGCGGAAAACCGCCGCCCCTGTCCGTGCAAGATTGTACAACGCAGCGACGGAGCAAAGGTGTGCAGCTCATGTTCCCAGTTCGGCAAAAGACTCGCCGGAGCCGCGATAAGGATGCCGCTATGCTCAAGGCCCTGTTCTTTCAATTTGAGAATGAGGGCGATAACTTGCAGCGTTTTACCGAGTCCCATATCATCCCCCAACAGACAGCCGAAACCGCTTTTAATGGTAGAATAGAGCCACTGAAACCCTTTTTCCTGATACGGCCGGAGCGTCGCCTGCAATGTGCGGGGTACCGCGGCATCCGTTTCCCGAAAGAGCGAATAGGAAAACGGCGCGCCGTCCGCCATTACGGTATCTCCGGTCAATGTCCCTTGAATGACCTCATTGATGCCGGGTCTTTCGTGCTGCATGGTTTCGAGAAGACGCGCCGTGTGTTCGGGATCGACAAGGATGTAGCGGTCGTTGAATTTCACCAAACCGCTACTCTGCTTCATCAATGCGCGGAATTTCTTGGCGCTGATGACGGTATCGCCGAGCATAATGCTGCGGTCATAATCCATCAGGTTATCAAGGCTGAGGTACGACTGTACAGCGCCGGCTCCCTTTTGTCGTTTCAGCTGGAACACCGCCCGCGGTTTCAGCGCCCGCTGCAACGTCTTAGGCAGCACGACCTCTATCCCAAAACGGGAGAGGAGCGGCGCCGCCGTCCGTAAAAACACCGCCGTCTCTTCCTGCGTAAGCGGAACCGACTTTTGCCCGATCATCTCCGTTAATTTCGGCAGATATGCGGAAAGCGCAATCGCGAACTCCACCGTTTTGCTTTCCAGCTGTACGGAGTCGGCGATGCGGGAAAACGGTATAAACCGGTTGTTCGTTTCTTCGCTGTGGCACACCTCGGCGGAAATCTGAAAGTCGGATTTTTTCGCTTCCTCCAAGATGAGCCGGAAACGGAGGCTGTTGCTGTCGTAGTAGAGCGCAGCAAGCCAGCGGGTAATCGATGCGGGAAGGCGGCGCATACCCGGCGCCTTCGTATTGATAGTCGCGCCTTGGAAAAAGAGAGCTGCAATTTCTTGTTCCGCTTGGCGGATACCGGCGGGCATAAAACCGGTAGTATGTACATATTCGGTGAGGAACGCCGTCAGCAGCAGTTCGGCGCAATACCGCCTGCCCCAGCTCTTAACTTGCGGAAAAAATGCTTCGGTAATAAAGGAAGCGCAGCGGTCGATTGCTGCGGAAACAGCCTGCGCCGAGGTCAGCGGCTTCCAAAATATTGCCAGTTTCCGCGTTACCGACTCGAGGTATACCGTCGGCAGCAGCGCAGATTCGGCGACGAGCCGCTCTCCGAGTGTCAGTACCGTATATGCCGCCTTCATACCGTCCGGAGAATCCGTAAGGGGCGTAACGCCGCGCAGGAGGTGAAGCGCTTGCACGAGCGTCAGCGCAGCTTCCGTACCGTTCGGAAGCCGCACGCGGAGCTGCAACGCTGCTTCTTTCTGCAAGGGGAAAGCCGGAACTCCTGCCGTTTTTTGCTTCGGCAGTTTTGCCGTATCGAGCCGAACCAGCGTATATAAAAGACGGCTTGAACCGCACAGCGTTGCCGCCGATGCGCAGTCCGTACCGGATTTCATTAAAACGGCAATCCGCTGCTCAAGCGTCAACTCAAATGCTTTGTTCTGCCGGACAATCAGTTTATGGTATAGCTCTTTAAAGGCTGCAACCAAGTCATCGTCATAGAAGGGTGCAAACGGCGGAAGCAGCGCGGAAATCAGCGGTAAAAACGATTCTTCAAGCGGAAAGCGGGGAAGTTCCGCCGGTACGTCCTGTGCAGGCTCATCCGCACGGCGTAGGGATAACGGCACCGGATGTTCGTATTCAGGGTCTGACGGCACTGAAAAAGACGATGCTTTAGCCGCCGTACCCGCCGCGCCGGATTGCCTCGCTTTCCTTTGCGCTCCGGCGATTGTGGCATTATCGGTTGCCGGTGTTTCAAATATCGCAGTACTTGCCGCCGGTATAACACCCATTGCGAAATCCGCTGCCGTATTATCCGCCGGTGATGCGCCCCGCTCCGATACGGCGGTTAGAGCCGGTTCGGCGGACATATCCCCTGCGGCGGGCAGTATCTTTTCCCGCAGTTCGGCAAGATCGATCCCCGCAAGCTGAAAGAGGAGCCGCGGATCGTGGTCGATTTCTTTTGCCAGAATATACAGCACCGCGGCAATGTGTTTACACAGGGAGGCTGAGTCGGGACAGGAGCAATCGCTTTCGATAAGGCTCCAGCGGCGGGGAATAAATCGTATATCCTTTGCCTCAAAGAGCGTTACAAGACGTTCCGTCATCGTACCGCTTCCCAATGCGATGAAGTCGGCGAGATGTTCCGTTAAGATTTTTTCCAATTTTTTTCGATTCGGTTCAGAAATACGGGGAAAGGTGAGCGAAATATAGTACCACGGGTCATAATGTCCCGCGACACGGGCAGCAACTTTATTGCCGGTAATCACAAGGGAATCTACCTTACCGGTATTCGCGTAACTTTTCCCTCGCGACACCCGCCCCTCGCCGTCATAACTTTCGAGCATCCGTAAAAACCATGCGCCCCACGGCGTTGTTCCGTACTTACTGCGTGCCATGGGTTGATTTTATCGGATTTTAAGCGAATAAGCCAGCTGTAAAAGCAATTCACAATTATGAATTTTATTCGTGCGAGGGTTTAATACCCGCCGTTTCTCGGCAACGCTCTGCGTCGGGGGTATGTTGATTCAGTTAGACCGGCGTATCATTCTGCAAAACCGAACAATACGCCGTGTATTCGCGGAACGTCCGGTTTTATTCCAACGGAGCAAAATAGCCGGTTTCATCTCGGCCCGAACGAGTTAAAAGTCGTACCTCAACTTCGACGGGCAAATAGGCACGGCCGAAATCGGTTGGCAATGTAGAGGTGTAACTCAGCTGATATGAACCTACCGGTTTTGCAATTAAGTCTTCAATAATCGGAGAAAGCCCCTGTTCGGCATAAATATACGTGCTCATTCCGCCTGTCTTTGTACAAAGATACGCCAACTCAGGTGGCAATGTCCGCGGTTTTAGATTAACCGCATAAAACCGGATACCGTTGTTAGTTATATACGAGGCAAGATCATTTAAGCTGTACTGCCTAAAGCTGTCGGAACCGATATCTTCAAACGATAAGAACACGATAGCCCGCTTCGGAGCCGCATTAATAAGCTCTCCGCTTGCCAACCGCAGCGCAAGATCACAGTTCCATACGGGCGACCACGCCGCCTTTAATTTAAGCGGCTGCGATAAAAGCGCTTCGGGAGAAAACTTACCTTCCAGCACCGGCAATTGAGACGCCGACACAAGAGAAATTTTTCCTTTCCCTTGCATTGCCTCGGCAAGCTCTTTTACAACCGTCTTAACAAGCTCAAATTCCTTTTCCGACTGAGGAGAGCGCTCGATTACAACGGCAATATCACATCCGGTATTGAGGTAGGCGGCGCCTTTTAACGTAAAGTCATTAACCTGTCGATTTGATTCGGTCAGGAAAAAATTATTTTCCGTTAAGCCGACCAGCGGCTGCCCCATCCGGTTTTCTACGCGGACATCGACGGTTACCGTCGGAAACTTATCGGCATAGACACGGTCAAAGCGGACAAACAAGCCACCGGCCAATTCGTTGATATGAGAAAAGACTTGAATATTTCCGTTTTTATAATCGGCTAACAAAAGGCTGCCGTTGACATCGGGAATTGCCGCGGTTACACGGGCGGGCGCATTCCCTAAACTCGCAACGGTATACAAACTTGCTAAGCCGATATCGACCAAGTACACCTTATTGGCGCAGGACACCAGCAGATTGTTTTTCCATGCCCGCATCGACTCCGCCTGTACGACACTTCCGTCCGGCAGCAGCGTTCTAATATAGTTTCCCGCCGTATCAAACACATAGATAGAACCTTTTACCGAATCCGCAACGTAGACCAAATCATCTAAGATTGCGATCCCTGCCGGAGCGGTAAAGCCCGGGAATATGCCGCTGCGCTGCCCGAAGGTAAAAAGGCCTTCTCCGTCCGGAGAAAACACCACGACGCGGGCGTTGCCGAAATCCGTTACAAAAATATTTCCGTAAGAATCGTGCGCTAAAAACTGAGGGCCGATGCACTGTCCGTCTCCCCTGCCCTTCGTACCGAACGACTTAATGAATTTTCCGTCTTTGGTAAGCAGTGAAAGTCGATCGGCAGCAAATTCTGAGATAAGGAGATTTCCGTTTTTGAGCGGTAAAATATCGAAAGGACGGTCAAATCCTTGCAGCGGGCCACTCGTCCGGTCGAGTATAATTCCGTTAATATCGAAGTGCACCAATTCGTTGGAACCGTAGGCAACCACCCAGAAACTGCCGTCCCCCATTGCCGCAACTGAAAGCGGCTGTTTAAAAAAGACTTCCGATCCATGTTTGGATTCAAATACGGCGGTTTCCACATAGCGTACCGATTCCGCAAAATCGGGCTGAGAACTGCGTCGTTCTTTCACAACCTCTATTTTATTTTTTAAAAGCTGCCCGCCGTATCCTGAGGCAGACGCCGCCGACCATTGCTCAAGTGCAGCCCCCTCTATACCGGAGCGGTAATAGGCTTGTCCGAGCCAATCCAAGATGAGCGGATCGCCGGGAATATGCGTGAGAGCTTTTTCAAATAGCAGGATAGCCTCATTAAATGTCCCGCGATAATACGCCTGCACGCCGCGGCGGAATTCTTCAAATCCGTGATCCCTATCGGCGGAGCTCAATCGGGGTTGGAGGCTGTTGGTTTGCGCAGTCAGCGCCATACCGCCGCACAATAAAAGCAGCATTAAACCGGCTGTTTGCAATAGTCTCTTTATACGCATGATACTTATCCTTTTTTTAAGGTTACCCATTCATAATACGCTGCAAGTGGCGTTTAATTATTATATTATCGGGAAGTTGTTCATTCGCCCGTTGGATATATGATCGAGCTTCGGTATCAAAACCCATCTTGTAATATGTCCATGCCAGCGAATCCAAATAAGCGGGATTATCGGGCTGCGCATCAAGCGCTTTTTTACACAGAATTAAGGCGCGAGTTAAATCTTTTTCGGTATCGGCAAGGATATAGCCGAGTCCGTTAAGCGCGGTTGGATTATCAGGATCGAGCTCCAACGCTTTTTCATAAAGGCTCAAAGACTTGTCTACTTTATCCTGCTCATACGCCAAATACGCCATCGAAGTATGCACCTGCGGAGAATCGTACCCTGCATCCAGAAGTTTTGAAAGCTCGAATTCCGCAAGACGAGCACGCCCCGTTTTTGCATAAATAAAGGCTAAAATAAGTCTGCATTGATATACACGGGCGATATCGGTTCCGGCAGTGATAATCTGTTCCAAATAGACAAGCGCATTGTCATATTGTAAAAGGCTCGCATAACAGAGGCCGATATAATACGCCAAATCAAAATTGAGCTCAACATCTTTAGAAGATATCTTTAAAAATGCGGTAAGCGCTTCTTCATATCGATTTTCCCGATACAACTGTATGCCTTCTTTAAGAACCGTATCCATTTCGTTTCTCCATCATAGTATACGAACCCCGCCGGAAGGTTTAACTTTATAATACAAAGGCTTAAAACCGAAAATTCGTTCATAATCACCCAATTTTTCAATATAGGTTTGGATATCGTTCGCCCTCAGGATACTGTATGTACATCCGCCGAATCCCCGTCCCGTCAGACGCGAACACACAATGTCGTTCATATCGGGTGCGACAAACTCCATCGCCCGTTTAACAAGCCAATCCAATTCGGGGCAAGAAATCTCAAAGCGGTCGCGTAAGCTTTCTTGAGAGCGCGTTACAATACGCGAGAACACAACCCAATCGTTTTTCTTTAAGGCGCTGATAGCGTCATCGACACTTATCGACTCACGGATAATATAGAGTACCCGCCGACGCACCGATTCCGGGATGGCAAGCTCTTCAAGATCGCTTTCGGCAAGCTTACTAAAATCATTGGGAATATCAGGCATCTTTTTAACCCGCTCGTAGGCCTCCATACATTCTTGGATTCTGTGATTCAGTTCCTCGCGCGCCAACAGACGGGGAACCCGCGAATCCGTTAAAATAATCCGATAGTTATTGATGGGAAACGGATAAATATCGGCTGTCTTCCGCCGATGATTTGTCCGTATACAGTGTCCCGCCTTGGCATATAACGCGCACAGAATATCCGCGCGGTGAGGATAGGTTTTCAGGTGCTGCACATTTGCATTTTCTAGAATATCTACGAGATCAGCCTTCGTAAGCCGCGGCGCAAATACCTTCCGCAATGCCATCGCCGTTGCAACCTTGAGCGCATTCGGCGTACCGAGCCCTGCATCCGCCGGTATTTCGGAAAGAATGGTAAAATTGAGCCCTGTCATCTCAATCCCTTGATCCATAAACGAAAGAATAACAGCCTTTATCGAATTTGCCCAACGATCCTCTTTACGATACCGAAGGTTGGCGGCTGCAACTTTTTTCCGCTCTTTGAGCGATAAAGAAAGAAAGCGATAATTGGCGTCTTTTCTTTTTGAAACGCAAAGATACAGATAATGATCGATCGCCATCGAAAGCGTATTGCCCTGTGCAAACCATGTATGTTCACCTAAAAGGTGGAAGCGCCCGGGAACCGCAACGGTTACTTCCGGCTCGTCTCCATATTCGTCTACATGAAACGGTAGAATCTTCTGCATACTCTCTATAATATCCCTTATATTGAAACAATTCAAGAAAAATGATTAAATTACCTCAAAATTATGTCGGTTATTTCATCTTTTCTAGCGGTTTTATGCTCTGCGGTGCTGCTTTCACTCGGGATACCGAATGAATACCTGTATTTTGGGTCGGCTTTCTTCGGCGTTATTGCACTGATACCGTTATATACCGCCTTTTGCCGCTGCCCTGCACGACGACGCACTGCATTGATGTTCGGCGCAATGATAGCCCTTGTCCACCTGTGTTCAAGCTTTTGGCTGGCATATTTCGAAAATTTTGCAATTTTTACGCTCGGCGCCTCTACCGCCGCCTATTTGTTCCTCGGCTTCCTTTTCGGGCATTGGTTTTATTATGCAATGAAGCTGCCGTTAGGACTACGCCCATTCGCCTTTGCCGGTTTGTGGACACTCTGGGAATGGTTTAAAGGCAGCGGCTTTGTCGCATATCCCTGGGGTAGCCTTTCGATGACGACATTATCGCTGCGTCCGCTCATTCAAATAGCCGATATTACCGGCGTATGGGGAATTACCTTCCTTGTTGCATTGATTTCCGCGCTCCTTGCAGAAATAATCAGGGCAACGGCAAAATTAACCACCGGTTTTTCCAAGCCGCACGGCAGACCGTTGCTACGGCCGCTGGCATTTACGGCTGCGTTGTTAATACTGATCAACGGGTACGGACTTTTTCGCATATATCAAAAAAGGACGCCACAGCAAAACCTCCATCTTGTGTTAGTGCAGCAGAACACCGACCCGTGGGGCTACGGCCTCGATCTGTTTTTTGATAACCTGTATGACACCCAAAAACTTACCGAAAAGGCAATTAGCGAATCTCCGGTTAAACCCGATCTTATCGTATGGAACGAAAGCAGCCTTGCATACGGCTACGACCAATTTCAAGATTATTATAGGCGGCTTCCCTTTAAAGAGTCCTTCACCGATTTTTTGCAGCGGATGGATATACCGATTCTAACGGGTTCTCCGCTTTTACAGGATGCCGAAAGAGAAAAATATTCGAATGCCGTCTATCTTATTGCGCCTGACGGAACGGTGCTCGACACTTATTCAAAGATACAGCTGATCTGCTTTGCGGAATACATTCCCTTTATTGACCATCCGTTTGTGCAGCGTTTTTTTGACTCACTAGTCGGTTTTTCATCAGGATGGGCGCCGGGAACGGAATATAAAGCGATGGCATTCACCGCGCAAAACGGAAATGATATCCGGTTCGCCGCGCCCATCTGTTTTGAGGATGCCTTTCCAACGCTCTGCGCCGATTTGCATAATCAAAAAAGCAATATCCTGATTAACCTAACGAACGATTCATGGTCAAAAACGGCGAGCGCGGAATACCAGCATTTTGCCGTCGCCTATTTCCGTGCAATTGAACTGCGAACGCCGCTTGTCCGCTCTACCAACGGCGGCTTTACCTGCGTTGTTGATCCTGCCGGAAACGTTACCGCGAGCCTTCCGCTCTTTACTGCGGATGCATTGAGCGTTTCCGTACCGATCTATCCGTACCGCCGGACTTTTTATGCACAATGGAAGGACTGGCTGCCCGCGCTTTTTTTAGCGATTGCGCTTATCTCCGCTGCAGCATACCGGTTCAACCCCGCGTTTTGTAAAAAAGCGGTTGTGTATATGGAACATCCGCTCGCACGGCTCTCCCGCGCCGCACGAAAAAAGCGACAACAAAAACGGCTCTGGAAAAAGGTATGGTTTAGAAAACGGCGGAAATCGGACGCATTATAGGCTTTTCACTCCTGCATTTTCTCTAAGCCACTGACAAATTTAATGGAGATTCATTTTCTGAACTTATCGACCGCACAAACTTTCGATATACAGAAAGCCCCTATCGAAAAACGGCAAAAACTGATAAACTGATCACAATTGATAAGAGTCCGCATTTTCAAAAATAGTAATATCGGATACAAAAGTTTTTATGGGAGATATAATCATGAATACACCAAACCAAAATCCCGCACGGGAGATACCCTTTTTTAGGCCGTCGTTCGACCGCAGGGAAGAAGAAGCGGCAATCCGCGTGCTGCACTCAGGCTGGTTGACGACCGGCAAGGAAACGCTCGCCTTTGAAAAAGAGTTTGCCGATATGGTACATAGCCCGTACGCACTTGCAGTTAATTCCGCGTCAAACGGATTGATGCTCGCAATGGAAGCCTTCGGAATCGGCAAGGGAACCAAAATACTCACCAGCCCGTACACCTTTGTATCGACTGCAACCAGCGCCTTGCACCTCGGCGGAGAAGCGATCTATGCGGATATCGAAGCGGACTCCTACAGTATCGATCCTGAAAAAATCGAAGATAAGCTCAAGCAGGATAAGAGCATTAAGGCGATTGTGCCTATCCATATCGCAGGGAACCTCTGCAATATGAAGGCGATTAACAGCCTCGCCAAGAAATACAACGTCGCGGTTATCGAGGATGCAGCCCATGCCTTTCCTGCAAAAACAGCGGACGGCTACGGCGGCACCTTCGGCGATGCGGGCGTGTTCTCTTTTTATGCCACCAAAACCATCACCACCGGAGAAGGCGGTATGATCTGCGTCCGCAATCCCGAAGCGGCGGAACGCATTAAGCTGATGCGCTCCCACGGTATCAACCGCACAATATGGGATCGCTACACCGACAAACACGCCAGCTGGCAATACGATGTCGTTGCGGAAGGCTATAAATGCAACCTGCCGGATATTTTATCGGCAATCGGCAGAGTACAACTGCAAAAGGCGGAAGAGTTTTACCGGAAACGGAAGCTCATCGCCGAACGCTTTACCCGCGCCTTTGAACCGCTCGACTTTTTTCAAGTTCCACCGGACGGAGACGGCAATGCGTGGCACCTCTACCTCCTCCGCATCGTACCGGAAATGCTTTCCGTCGGCAGGGATGACTTTGCCCGCGCGCTGCAGGAACGGGGACTCGGTATTTCAGTCCACTTTATCCCCCACTTTGAACTGACCTTCCTGAAAGAACGGTATGGGCTGCGCGCACAAGACTTCCCCAATGCCGCAGCGCACTATGCGCAGAGCATCAGCCTTCCGTTCTGGCCGGATATGACCGATGAGGATGTGCAGTATGTCATCGATACGGTAATCGATACCGCAAAGAAGTTCCGCAAATAGGAACCGACTTTTGAGATATCCCCAAAGTTTTCAAAAAGCAGGAATTTGACAGGAAGTTTGATATGATAGAACAATTTGTTTCGGATATGAGCTTTGAGGGGCAGCAGTATGCGGTGATTGTCCGTGCTCCCGTACCGTCGGGAATTGTTTCCGCCGTGCATCTGCCGCCCTTACCCGAAGGCTATGCCTTTTACGGAGCAGCGCAGCTGCCTGCTCAAAAAACGATCGACATATTCGAACATTCGCTTCCTCTTTTTGCAGCGGACGAGATAAACTATAAAGGACAAGCAGTCGGAATCCTCACCGGTGATAATGAGGCGACGCTTGAGGCACTGCGGAAGGATGTCACAATAGAACTGGAGCCGATACCCGAAGACAGCTTTGAAGCAGGGCGGCCGCATACGCTGTTCGACTATCCTATCGTTGCACGGGAGGTGCGTACTGCCGGAGATATTGATTCAATCTTTGAAACAGCCGCTTCAACCGTATTCTCATCGCTCAAAATAGCTTCGCAGTATGCAGCCCGTTCGGAACCGTTTTCCGCCGTTACGGTGTTCCGCGAGGACGGACTTGACATCTATGTGCCTACCCAGTGGCCGTTTCATGTCCGTACTGCGGTAGCAAAAGCGACCGGGCTTGCGGAAGAAACTGTTGTCGTGCACCCAACCCAAACCGGCGAAACATTCAATGAGCTTTTATGGTTTCCGTCCCTCCTCGCCTGTCAGTGCGCCGTTGCAGCGGTGCTGCAGCGGAAAACCGTTTCGCTCAATCTGTCAGCGGAAGAGAGCAGAGCAGCCGCACCTAAAACGCCGGAGATGATTATCGAACATCAATCGGCGCTGTCCGATACTCATTCGATTGCCGCAATGCAGATTTCGATTATTGTCAACGCCGGCGCCTGCTGTCCGCTTATCGGCAACATACTCAAGCAAATGGCCGCCGCCGCATTAGGGCCGTACACCGTACCGAACTACCGGATCGAGGTGCGGGCATCAAAAACGACGGGAGGTCTTATCGATATTCTCGAAGGATGGGGCGACTACTACGTGTCAAACGCACTGGAAAACCACATCAACAAAATTATTCAGGATTACAATCTCTCTCCGGCAGAATGGCGCATACAAAATATGTCGGACAATTACGGCACCGTTTTTTCAAGCCTCTTCGAACTTTTGACCGGCAAAAGCGATTTTATCTGTAAATATGCCGCGTATAATGTTTTTAACCGAGGCAAAACGGATAAACGGGACGGGCGGTGGCGCGGTATCGGATTGGCAGCGGGCTTCCAATACAGTGGATGCGCCGCAGACTTCACGTATACGGCAGAACTGACACTGGACGTTCACAATCGGCTTTTTATTAAGGCGGAACCGGCGGAAGACAATGTAAAAAGAGTCATCAGGAAGCTGGCTGCCAAAAAACTGAACATTGCCGAATCCGATATTACCTTTGCCGGTCTTACGACTGCAGATATGAACGAGTCCGGACCCGCAACTGCCGACAACACCGCCGGTATCGTTCTTCCCCTCGTTGAGCAATGCCTGCACGATTTACAGGAGCAGCGATTCCGCAATCCGCTGCCGATCAGTATTTCGAGAAGTACCCGCACCCCGCTCCCGGATGCCTCACAACCTAATACCTCGCAAGCCGATGTTTCACAGTCCGATGTTCCGCCGCTCGATACTCCGCAGCCAAATGTTTCATCGATAGAAAATAAAACAGAAAATAAAACCGGCAAAAATAGTGTTCCGTTTATAGCCAAAACGCCCGCTGCCTGTATTATCGAACTTGAACTGGATACGGTTTGCTATGAAATACAAATCCGGAAAGTGTGGTTCGCATGTCATCCCGGAAAAATCTATGAAAAAAAGCAGGTTCTCAACTATCTGCGTAAAAATATTGCCGCGGCATTATCACGTACCGCAAAGGAAGCGCTCCCCCAGTCGGAAGCCGAGGATACTCCCCTCCCCTATTCGGAATATCGGATGATACTGCCGACTGAAATGCCGCCTCTTTCCGTGGATATTCCAGAACGGGGAAATTCGATGAGTGCTTTCGATTCATGTGCGCTGAATATACTGCCCGCTGCCTATCTTGCGGCGTTAAACCAAATACTGCTGCGTGTTCCGACGCGGATAGATACGCTGCCGATCCGCACTGAACGCTTATTTAAAGCGTTAACGGGGAAAAAATAATATGAGAATACGATTTAATCTGAATAACCAAGCGGTAGAGATTGAAACCGATGCCGATGAGCGATTGTCAGACGTGCTGAGGCGAGATTTCGGCCTGCTCAGCGTGAAGAAAAGCTGTATGCAGGAGACCTACAATTCCTGTACGGTGCTCTTAAACGATCATGCGGTGCCGTCCTGTATAATTCCCATCTTTGCCGTATCGGGGCAGAATATTATTACATTTGAAGCCTTTAGCACTACGCAGGAATATAAAGATATTACCACCGCGTTTGAAAAAGAAGGCATTACGCTGTGCGGTTTTTGCTCTGCGGGTACCCTTTTAACCGCTCACAGTATTGTGCAAAAACACTGGAACCCCACCGACGAACAAATACGCGATGCCTATATCGGAACCGTGTGCCGGTGTACCGATATTGTTTCGATCACCGCAGCGTTAAAACAGGTATGCAGATCAAGGAGGAGCAAGCGGCATGAAAAATAATTATATCGTCAATACCGCAAAAAGCATGGCAGAGCTGTATACGCTGATGCAGAACAATACCGACATTACCCCGCTTGCCGGCACCACGGGATTGCTCAAAGATTGCCATACCGACCGTTTCCTCTTGCCGGAATCGATTTTATTCCTAAAGAATCTTCCCGAACTTGAAACCATCGCCAAACGGGAACGCTTCATAGACTTCGGCGCTGCCGCAACCCTCAATACCATTTTAGAACTGGGAGAAAAAAACGTACCGCAAATTCTCTATCAGGCGATTTCCCTCGCGGCCAATCCCGGTGTCCGTTCACTTGCAACCATCGGCGGAAACATCGCGCAAGCGCCCATGCAAAATTCCTGCCTTATCCCGTTAATCGCGCTCGATACCAAAATCGAAATACGGACACGGAAGGAAACATTTTGGATGCCGCTGATTCAGTATTGCGACGAAAGCAGCACTGTACTGCGCCAGAGCCCACATATTATCCTCCGTGTGCGCGTTCCCTTTGAAGAATGGACTATTTCATATTATAAGCGGCTTGGACCGATCGGTCATATTACTGCCGATACCGCCTCTTTTGTATTTATGGCTCGCACACAGAAAAACCTGCTTTCCGATGTTAAACTGCTGTTCGGCAGCACTCAGCTGATAAAAAGTAAAGAGTTTGAAAACCTTTTAACCGGAAAGGGGCTCCCCATCGACCGGCGAAGCGTCGGCGCATTGATGAAAGAAACCGAAGATATTTTCAGCGATACCTTTTCCGCTGCGGAGATATCCGAATTCCAAAAGGCGTGCTTTTTCAACTTGATTGAAGAGAGTATCTACTTACTGACCAATTAAGCGTACATTGTATCAGAGTTGCTTCTCATGCTAGTATCAACATTATGTTACGGCATACAATACTTTTTATATTACTACTATCCGCCTACACCGCTACAGCAACGAATACACACATACAAGGCCGTATTCCTTCTCCGCTGTACGGTATAACGCTTGATGATGTTTCAGAGCATTCTATCACAGCTATCATAGATGCAATTAAAGCACTACCGGTAAAACCGACAGCACGTATTGTTATTGATGCTGACAAAAAGCCGGCTAATTTTGTTTCACTTCTCGCCGGTATTCACGAAGTCGCGTATATTATGCTTTGCCCATGCGATTCGTATGATATGGCTTTTTATAAAACAGCCGAATCCTATAAGGCGCGTTTTGCCGAATGTGTGGCATATCTCACGCCGTACGTAGATATTTGGGAAATCGGAAATGAAGTCAACGGAGAAGGATGGTTGGGCGATTCGGAGAAATTGATTGCCGAGAAGGTTTATACGGCGTGGAAATACATACATCAGCAAGGTTTTACAACGGCACTTACCGCATATATGGCTGATCCGGATTCTCAAAGTATAACAATGGAGGACTGGCTTTTAAACTATATTCCACCTGATATGCGGAATACACTTGATTATGTATTAGTCAGTTACTATGACGATGATAATGACGGTAAGCATGAAGAATGGCAGAATATGTTCAAAAATCTGTATACTATGTTTCCTAATTCTTTGTTTGGATTCGGTGAATGCGGGTTTGCAAAACCACACAACGCAGGAAAAACCTTCAATACCCAGGCAGATAGATATTATCGTATGCTCCCCTATAACCACCGCTATATCGGCGGCTATTTTTGGTGGTATTGGCAGGAAGACTGTATTCCTCATAAACAAAATTCGCGCTGGAACAAAATAGCCGATAATTTTTTGTGGATGAAAGAACAATACCGCTAAACAAGACAATACAAAAAGGGCACCGTTAAAAACTTCCGTTGATTAACGGTGCCCAAAACTTTTTACCAAAACTTTTATTTTACATATTTCACGACACGGTATATGCTGCCCGGTGTATAACCTACCGCCGCCTTCCATGTTGTTACACTCGCAGGAGCAACGGCAACACAAGCACGTGCATCGCCGGCACGATGTTTCATTGCAGCAGTCATAACATTCCATGCGCCTGTTTGATCCGCAGAACCGTCAGACTTCCATGTTTTTACCAAGCCGGTATCATAATACGCAATTTGGATACCGTCATACGCATTTGTTTTACTCAAATACGCAACGTAGGGGGTTGTACCTTCCATTGTAAGCTCTACCCGTGAACCGTTTTCCGCAATAACAACGCTTTTTCCGAAAGTATAAGCGTCAACGGTAGTACCTGTATTTTTATTTGTGGACTTTACATAGCAAATCTGTCCTTTTGTGTTGCGGAACACAATGTGCAAATAACCGGCAGAGTCGAATTGCGCAGCAAAATAATCCGTTGCACGCCCCGTATTAGCATCGTCTGCAGGAAGTACCTTTTGTACTTTCCAATTTGTAGCTGCTGTGGGCGTTTCGGCATTTGCCCGCGCAAGCCGCAGTGTACCTGTGTCAACATCGGCATAGACAACGACCGGTCTGTTTGAACCGTCCAACGCAAGAGCGCAGTATTCGGCAGTACTGCCAGTACGGGTAAGACTACCTTCAAATTGCCCTGAAGAACCATCCACAAGTTTAGCAACAGTACCGACTCTCTTTAAATTAGGATCAGTTACTAGATCTGTAAGGGTACTGCCGTCCAAATCGACCCATGCTATCTCACTGCGATTATTCTTATCGTCTGCCATATCATATTGACCATTGTGGAAATTAATATCCGCATTCGTTGTTCCCGATTGAACCGTTGAATACTTAACGGATGCTGCCATGGTATCATAATACGCTATATGTATGTTATTATTTTTCCTTGCAATACGGAAGTTCTTAAACTGCTGCAATTGCTTTTGGTGATAAAAAAGTTCAAACCGGTATATTTTCCCGCCATTATCATTGAAAAACAGGAAATTTGGTGCATGGGTATCATAACAATATAAGCCGCCTGCTCTAGTGATGTTTGCTATCCAGTGAGCAGGCAATCCTCCATGATAATTGGCAGAATATAAAATATTTACCGTATCCGTACCACTCACACTGATTGCAGCCTCTTCCGGCGGATCATATCCCCAATAAACGGATTGAGGCGCGTCGCCTAATTTTGAGTAGTATACTTTGGAGTCGGAGTAATTACTGTACGCTGCATATAAATCTCCGTTTGAACCCATCGCCATACTCGGATATTTCGGATTATTGCTGCCTGCAAAATCCTCATCGTCTTTCCATACATCGATTGTCAAATCGTCAGTCCAATATTGAGTTTCCGGACGGTTTGCAAGCTCCTGCCGGTTGTAGGGTTTGCTGTTGTTACTTTTATTGTTAATAGCTTCTACCGCAGGTTTTGTTCCGGCACCGTCAGGATCAACAGTAATAACAATCGAACCGGACTTTGCTGCAGCAGGAAGTGTAAACTTATTACTTGCTACAGCTTGTTCGCTCGTTACATTCGGAATTTTAGCTTTTACAGTTGCGCCTGTTCCGCCGAGATTAAACCCTGTAACGGTAACCATGTCGTTTCGCAGCAGGTTATAAGCGCCCGATGAGGAACGGTTGGTATTATAGGTATCCGGACGTTTCAAGCCTGTAATAAAAGGCACGACGTTTACATTCGTTTTTGCTTCGTTTGCATTATAGCCGTACACAAAAACGTCGTTTACATCAACGGGAACGTTGTTTTCCAGCGTTACTTTATTACCGGATACGCTTGCAAGGCGGGTAAGATATTGCTTTTCACCTTTTGTGAATACAACAAATTGTCCCGGATTTTTACCGGTAAAAACGTCGTTTTGTGCAGAGTTTTCATTTGCTCTGGTAACGCCCGTTACGGCATTAGGCATATTCGCTTTGCCGTCCGACGATACGGTTGTTCCGTCGTGTACGGTTATTTTAATTTCTTGTGCGAGGCCGACGCTCGTTGTTTTTTCCGTATTCCAATCCAAAGTCCATTTGACGTAATAGCCGAGATAGTCGGCGCCAAGCTTTTCAACGGTCAATACGGCGTCGTCTGAAGCCATAGTTCCCGCCGTCCACTTAGTACCGGTATCGGAAAGCGTAGCTGTCAAGGTTTTGCCGGGCAGCACCGCAGTAACCGTATGTATCTTAATATTGTCGTAAGCAAAACCGCGCAAAGTAACTTTCCCTGAAACGGACGAATAACTGTTATTATCCGACGTATTAGCGGTAAGGCCTGTAACGGGAGCAATTTCCACGTGTCCGTTTTTACTGCTGCCCTCATACAAAGAGTTCAAAGAATTATTGTTCGAATCTTTGCCTTCTCCGTTCCAATAGAACGGAAGCATGACCACCTTAGGCGGATTATCGTCAAGGGCGTCAAAGAGCGTATTGATTTTAATTTGGGCAAAAGAGCTCTTTTCAAGCGGGGTTGCGCCGGTCGGTGTACAGCCGCCCTGTGCACTATCCCACAATTCCAGCGTCAATTCTTTGGTTGTTTCGCCTGTAGTATTACCGATCGTATTCAAATTGGCTGGGCTCAATGTTATGATGTCGCCGTTGCCGATATTTTGCATATCATGCCCGGCCAAAACATTACCGGCATATTTCAAATTATATTTTACCTGTCCTTCACCGCCGGTAAATGCAACCTTTATTTTCGAGTGAGTTTTATCTTTAAATGCAAATTTGCTGCTTGTAAAAGTTCCGATAAAATCGAGATCGGAATTTAAAGAACCCGAAAGAGCTCCGTCGGAGGACGTTTCCGCGCCGCCTACGTTGGTAACAAGCGTTATCGAACTCACTGTGAAAGCCTTATTTTTTACCCGCACGTCTTTTTGAGCAGAGTGAATGTTTCCGCTATGATCGGTTACGGTGTAAGTGAGTTTACCCTTGCCGTCGGGTATGGTTGATAAATTGATGTGTCCTTCCCATCTACATAAACCGTCGAGCAGGCGGTATATTTTATTTGAAGGATCAAGTTCGGTCATCGTTACGCTTTGCGACTCGCTTCCTACTTCAAGCTTAGCGGTCACCGTTTGAACGCCCGAGCCGTCATCGTTCGCAACGCCGGGAACGATCCAATCATTTCCGCTGACGGCTTTTACCAATATGTCAGGTTTATAAAGGACATAACTGTATTTTCCGCCGGAAGCAAGAGCGGGGGTAAATGTAACCTTATTACCCGAAAAGCCTGCGGCATTCGTTATACTTACAATTGTATTTCCGACAAGCATTTTCAAACCTGTAGGATTTGATCGTATAGCGTCTGCAAGAGAGGGACTGGTGATGGAATCTATAACTCTGGAGATGGGATCTGTAGCAAAGGTAGCGTTTGCAACATAACCCGTAAATGTCTTGCCGAAATCACCGATGGGGCTATCCTTATCGAAGCGGAACAAAAAGGAACTTTGCGAAGACAAATGTTGAGCATCTTTTTCCCTGATTACTATTGTAACCGAAAAACTGTCACCCGACATACTGCTTATATCAAACGGGAGATTTAATTCATAGCCCGATTTTCCGCCTAAAGAGTAATCCGTAAGCCAACCGGTCGGAACGGCGGTGTACCCCGAATCGAGAGTACCTGCATCCTTTTTTTGATACTTTGTTTCAATAGTGCCGTTTTTAAAGGTAATCTTTACGTCTTGTATTCCCGACGGATCAACCAACTTTGCCGTAAGTTTTTTACCGTTTTTAATCCACATGTTCATGTTGTAATCTTGCGGCGATGACGTGCCCGAGTCATTATCGATCTTTACATCGGTAATCAACGGCGCATCTTTGTCGACGATTATTTTTCTTTTTTCCGTCCATTCGCCCCATACATTGCTCTTATTTTTTGCACGAAGCTTAAAATAGACAGTCTGATTTTGATTGGTTGCATGATTAAAAGCGTTGTCGGCATTTATGCTGATTCTCCAGTCCGCTCCGTCTTGGCCTGCTCCTGCACCGGTATCAGTCGTAATGGGTAATCCATTACCGCCGTTATACCAGTCTTTCGAACCGAATGTTCCATCGGCGGCATTCGCAAAGCTTCCGTCGTGCGAAAACTGAATATACACTTTGTCTACGGCTCCCGCTCCGCCTTTCGGGACATTTGCGGTTCCGAAAATTTGTATCGTACCGCCCACAGTTGCACCTTCTTGCGGCGAACTCACTTTTACAACAGGTTTTGTTCCGTCGGGATCAAAGAGAATCGTTTTTTCATGTACGGCTTTATTCCCTAGTTCGTCTTCCGTAAAAATGTATAACGGTATTTTTTTGTATGTACCGACAGCCGCACCGTGTTCCGATGAGGGGACGTTATCCAAATTTATGTGAATACTCCACGAACCTTTTGTAGAAGTATCAGGAGCATCTTTCATTATTTTCCAGCCGGCAGCAGTATCAACCGTCGGCGTAGAGGGCTTTTTACCCAATATGTACTTAGTTTTTTCGGGATTTACTCCGGCCCATTCATCGCTGATTCGACCCGATACGACAATCTCTCCCGCTTGCGGATCGCTTTCTTCAGGATATACTATTTCAATTGTCGGCCCCGTTTTATCGACGGTAAATTCGGTAGTGTCCTTATCGGTTGAACCGGAACTTGTTTTAGCTAAAAAGTGAATTTTATGGATTCCGTCCGAAAGACCGCTTATAGTAACGCCCGCTGCTTTGTAGCGAGGATCGGTCGGGTCGGCATTGACCTTTGTAAGAATCTTTGACGGATCCGGACTGGCGGTATTTACCGGCGCATCTATGTTGTAATACACCGCACCAGCCGCATCGATACCGGTAACATCCGCTTCTATATCCACAGTTGTATTTTTAAAGCCTTGCGGACGGATCGGCCGTATTCTCGGACCTGTCCCAACGGCAAGGAAATTTATGATATACATCCCATCGTTTACCGAATTGGAATCATCATATTCTTGAAATTTATGCGATTCTTCATCGATAGTATCCGTTCCTTTAACCTTTACGATATAGTACCCCTCACCCCAAGAAGGATCGAATGTACATTTTACACGTAAGTTTCCGTCAGCTACCGTAATCTTACTTGCAATCTTATTCGTATCCGTTAATTCGGAAAATTTTACCAGCGTTTTTTCTTCAAGATTTGTGTTGTTTTTAAAGCTATCTTCTCCAGAACCCGTTCCATTCCATTTGAACAAGACGATTTCAATATTACTGCCTGTATATGCGGTAGGATTGGAAGCAATACCATTTATCAGTGAATCCTTATTCTTATTACGAATAAGCTCTACCGGAAAGGCTGTTTCCGTTCCGGTTTTAAATAACATGGAAGTAGCCTGCGCCAAATTTAATGTATTTTTAGGCAAATTTTTTATGCCGATAACCTTAAATCCCGGTGATGTACTGGGATCCAGTTTAAAGGTGCTTCGCTTTTCTTCCATTTTTATCATTGCCGATTTAAGCGTGTTTAAGGCGTCCGTATCGCCGCGCAAGGCCAGTATCTTTTGGTCGTGTTCGTTTTTATTTGAACCTTTTTTACCGGCAAAATAGTCGCTGATTACCTCCGGGGTGTACCCCTTTGCTATAACATCGGTATAAACATCCTCCCATTGATAATACCAATCGGCTTTATTACCTTCAGTTGATGCCCCCCCCCCAGTACGTTCGCGGGCGTTATCATATAAATAAAATTCGCCTTTGAGCGGCTTTGTTTTATCCTTATCCTGTAGCTCATATAAAGGATCTTTAGGATCTGTTTTGCGGAATACTGCAATTTGAGCGTTTATGTTGTTGCCTACAAACATTGTTTGTATCGGTTCTGCTCCGGTAACACGTACATCAAGCTTTTCTACCGTATTTCTTTCGCCAGCTTGCCCTACAACGGAAAATATGGCTCCATATCCGTCCCATGTCACCGGTGTTTCGTCTTTACCTGCAACCGTTGACGGCCGCTGCACGATAAACACCGGCGGGGTGTTGTCTATTTTGTAGTTCTTAGTAAATGTAGACGGCTTTCCTCCCTTGTCGGTAACGGTAACGATCGCCGTGTATTCACCGTCGGGGATGGGATAGATCTTTACGAGTTCGTGAGGCGGCGCTTCCGTCCCCGTAGGTTCGTTATCTATGGATACAGTCCACTCTGTACTGTCGGCGCCCGGCTTGGAAAGACTTGCCGGAAAAGAACGCGTGCTGTCTTTCGTTTCTATGTTTTCAAAAACGATTGAAACTGCTCGTACGCCTTCGTCGTCCTTTGCCGTTCCTCTCAAAATAAATGAACCCCGTATCGGCGTCTCACCCGCATCGGGATAGATAATCTCCCCGCTCGGCGGAAGGATGTCGATTTGGCTGCCTAAGCCCGGTTTACAGGTAAAACCTGCAATAGCAGTTAATATAATCAGTACAACAGATATTGCGCGATTCATCTTTTTCATAAGCTTTTTTCTCCGCTCCATTTCGCAAGCGTTCTTACCACGCATACTCCGGTGATAAAAACGCACTATAATAGACCTATTCGATAAATGCGCTTTCGAATAGGTCGACGAGTTCTAAATCGCACAAATAGCACGATTTAGAACATCGCATTTCAAGGTACCCTGTTCAGAAACGGAAGTTTCCGAACAGGTTTAATTTCTTCTGCGCTTCTCTGCGGCAGAACCTTACCGTCTTGCTTTCCCGTCTAATCGGTAACGCATAACCGGCACAACTTTCTGCTATCCCGCCTCTCATATAGACAGCAATAGCTCAGAACTTTAATGTTGTTGTTAATGATAAACTTTTTTGTACGATTACTTTTACAAATAACTTTTAGGGGGGCGGCGGATTACCGCATATATTACTAAATATTGCCCAATATATACTGGTAATTCTGACCTTTGTCAAGCGAAAACTAAATCTTAAATCTTTATCCTGCCTTTAAAGCTGCGCATTAGAGTCAGTTTGTCGGTGTACTCCAAATCGCCGCCAACCGGCAGACCCGACGCAAGGCGAGTAACCTCGACGGGAAGATCGCGCAATACTTTTTGGATATAGAGGGCGGTGGTATCCCCTTCGATGGTCGGATTGGTTGCGAGGATCACCTCTTTTACCGCCGTACCGTTGCCGATTCGTTTAACGAGACTTGCGATGCGGAGTTGCTCCGGTCCGATGCCTTCAAGCGGCGCGATAACACCGCCGAGCACGTGAAAAAGCCCCCTGTACTCGCCTATGCTCATCAGAGTAGAGACATCCTGCGGCTGCTCCACGACACAGATACAGGAGCCGTCCCGCGTGGGATCGCTGCAAATGTCACATACGTCTTGATCGGTAAAAGCCCCGCACACCGGACAGGGTTTGATGCTGTCGTGAAGCTTGTAGAGACTATCCGCCAGCCGGTGGGCATAGGGAGGATCCTGCTTGAGAATATGATATGCGAGCCGGGCGGCGCTCTTTTTTCCGATACCCGGCAGGCGGCATAAATTGTCGATAAGGTCTTCAAGCGCGTTCATTACGACGGCATTCCTCCCGCAAGTGCAGCGAGCGGTCCCATCTTTTCTTTCAGCGTTTCCTTAATTTTCTCTATTGCATCGGTATGGGCGGAGCGGATCAGATCCTGCAGCATCGGGATATCGCGATTATCGACGGCGATTGGATCCAGTTCAACTTTTACCATATCGAAGGTACCGCTCAGCGTTACCTTTACCAAGCCGCCGCCCGAAACACCTTGCACGCGGAGCGATGCCAGTTCTTCTTGCATTTTCCCGAAATGAGTCTGCAAATCTTTTGCGTTTTTCATCAATTCAAACGGATTTATGTTCATTCTTCTTCCTCCGGTTCTTCTTCAACCGCTTTTTTTTGTATGTCAACGATGCTGCCTTTTATGTTACGCAGTACCATCTCTACCCGCGCGGGGACGGCTACTTTTTGCGCCGTCTCTGCTTGAGCGAGCGTTATCTGTATTTTCAATTCTTTGCCGTAAAGCTCGGCTGTTTTTCGGGTTAGGATATTCTTTTCTCGCTGCAGCTGCTGCACTTCAAAAGGCGTATGCACGGCCATATACAGCACACCGTCCCGTTCGATCCAGTTGAGCGTTTTAGCGACTGCCGCCGACAACATCGTATGTTCTATGAGTAGATGCTGAACGAGCGCTTCTTTGAGTTCACCGATATTTTGCACACGGGGCGGCGACGGGGTTTCCACTAGCGGCTGCCGCACTGCCGAAGGCTGAGGTACCGTTGTCGGATGGCGAATCTGCGGCGTCGGCGGCGACTGACGTCCCACTGCCGGCGGGTTAATTTGCTGCACCGGCGGCGACTGAATCTGCGAGGTGCCGGCTATCCCGACCGGAGCATTGACCGGTATCCCGGCCGATGCGGTGTTTCCGTAAGTACCGGCAGCTTTCAGCGAAGAGAAGCCGCCGGTCTTAAAAAAGGGGAGGCAGCCCCGCCTTTTTGCGGCGCCCCGCTGCCGGGCAGTGCTCTGGTTGCCGTGTGAGCCGCTGTGGGTACGCCTGCGAGCAGCGCTTGAGCCGCATCAAAGGCTTCTTTCAGTTCCTTTGGAGAAACATAGTCGGAAAGCCATGCAAGGCGGGAAACCGTTAATTCCAGTTCATAACGAGGATTGAGCGAGAACCGGAGATCTCTGAAAAGCTGCAAAAACAGATACAGCGCGCGCTCAAGCTGCTGCGCACCCCAGCCTGTCAGTATTTCCTGCGGAAACCGATCCGCGCGCTGCCCGATCAAAGCTTCTTTTGTAATGCCTTGCTGTATCAAGAGGAGACTGCGGAGATAGTTGGTGCAGTCTACCGTAAATTGCTCGGTGGAAACTCCGTTTTGCAGAATAGTATCAAGGGTGAGCAGCGCGGCGGCGGCATCCTTTTGAACGCAAGCAGTCAGCAAGGCACCGATCGAATCGGTACCCGTTAAACCGAGCGTGCTCTGTATTTTTTCAAAGGTGATATGCCCGTCCGAAAAGGCAGCCACCTGATCGAACAAAGTGTAACAATCGCGCACGCTTCCGGTAGCCTCACGCGCAATCCAGTACAGCGCCTCGTCGTCAGCTTCAATATGCAGCTCCGCTGCCGCCTCCGCCAATGCCTGTTTAAGCACCTCAACATCGACTAATTTAAAATTGAAGTGTTGGCAGCGGCTTTTGATGGTTGCCGGAACCTTGTGCAGTTCGGTTGTTGCAAAAATAAAGATAACATACGGAGGCGGTTCTTCAATCGTTTTCAGCAACGCATTGAAAGCACTTGTGGAAAGCATGTGGACTTCGTCGATAATGTAGATTTTATACCGGCTGGTATTAGGCGGAAAGAGGATTTCGTCCTTAATTTGACGCACATCGTTGACGCTCGTATTCGATGCGCCGTCTATTTCGATAACATCGATACTTGAACCCGCCGTAATTTCGCGGCACGAGGTACAAACTCCGCAGGGAGTAGCGACCGTTCCCGTTTCACAGTTGAGTGCCTTGGCTAAAATACGCGCCGAACTGGTTTTACCGCATCCGCGCGGCCCCGAAAAAAGATACGCATGGGCTATTTTCCCCGCTTCAATAGATTTTTGCAGCGTTGCCGCAACAAAATCCTGCCCTAATAAATCTTCAAATCGCTGAGGCCTGCGCCGTGTCGCCGTTACTTGGTACTCCATCCGAGCATAATATCATAAATCGAGGTTTGGATAAAGTATTTACTCACGTAAAAATCTAACGGAAAGCCTTGACATCTAATCGAAAGGCGCCTTGTCTAACAAGTCATACACTGATATAGTACACTATGCACACAGAAAAAATTATTATCCTTGATTTCGGAGGGCAGTATAGCCAGCTCATTGCCCGCCGTGTCCGCGAATGCGGAGTATATTGTGAAGTGCTTCCTTTCGACGCAGAACTTACCCGTATACAAAGTAGTGATTTAAAAGGAATCATCTTAACCGGAGCGCCTGACTCCGTATATGCCGAAGATGCGGCAACCTGCAATCCTGAAATATTCAACTTAGGGGTACCGGTGTTGGGTATCTGTTACGGAATGCAGCTGATGACGTATTTGCTCGGCGGAAAAGTGCAGCCGGCAGAAAAAAGCGAATTCGGTAAGACAGAGCTGTACACCGGCAAAGATGCGGCAGGTGCAGCGCTTTGGAAAGATTGTCCGGCAGACTCCATCGTGTGGATGAGCCATAACGACAGCGTATCCGCCCTTCCCCAAGGCTTTACCGTTATTGCGAAAACGGATAACTGTCCTATCGCCGCCATGGCAAATACCGAGCGCAAATGTTACGGCGTACAATTCCATCCCGAAGTCTTACACTCCGTATACGGCACACAAATGCTCAAAAACTTTGTGCGCGGTATTTGCGGATGTACCGAAGTCTGGAACGCCGCAACCGCCGCCGATTCGGTTATTCAGGAAATAAAACGAAAGGTCGGAAACAAAAAGGTTATTTCGGCTCTGTCGGGCGGAGTTGATTCCTCCGTTGCTTCGGTACTGGTACATAAGGCTGTCGGCGATCAGCTTACCTGTATTTTTGTCGATCACGGACTTTTACGCAAAGATGAGGCGACACAGGTGCTGAAAACCTACCGCGAAACACTCGGCCTTAACATCATCCATGTCGATGCCTCCGAGCGGTTCTTAAAAAAACTTGCCGGAGTGACCGAACCCGAACGCAAGCGGAAGATTATCGGTGAAGAATTTATCCGTGTTTTTGAAGAAGAAGCGAAAAAAATCGGTACGGTTGACTTTTTGGTACAAGGAACCATCTATCCCGATGTTATTGAATCCGGCGGCAGTAAAAAGGCAGCGGTCATAAAATCCCATCACAATGTCGGCGGACTCCCCGAACATATCGACTTTAAGGAACTGATTGAACCGCTGAGGATGCTATTTAAGGACGAGGTGCGGGCGCTTGGCACGGCGCTTGGTATTCCCGACGAACTGGTCAAGCGGCAGCCATTCCCCGGCCCTGGACTTGCGGTGCGTATCTTAGGAGAGATTACTCCCGAACGGCTGCATTGGGTACGCGAAAGCGATGCCATTCTCCGCGAAGAGATTGCGCAGGCGGGCTTGGCGGATTCTATTTGGCAGTATTTTACCGTATTCCCCAATGTCCGCACGGTCGGCGCCATGGGCGACGGCAGAACGTATGACAACCTCATTGCGATACGGGCGGTAACCTCCGTCGATGCGATGACGGTTGAGGTCGCAGAAATTCCGTATCCGCTGCTGCAAAAGATTACGCTCCGCATCATCAACGAAGTCAAAGGCATCAACCGCGTAGTGTATGACATTACGCCCAAACCGCCCGCAACCATTGAATGGGAGTAACGCCATCCGTATGAATGCCAAACCCTTTCGCATAAAGCGTTTTTTTAACCATCCTTTTGCGCTTATTACCCTGCTTGCAGTATTTCTTTGCTTTTCATGCAGGTCGGTTCCCCCGTCCATTCCTAAAGCGATTATGGGTACCGGACGCATGACGCAGGAACAACTCGTTTCGTTCTTTTTAATGCAAACCGCATTAGCGCAAACAGAAGAAGTTGATCAGGAAAAAGTCGAGCGGTTGGCAGGGTATTATGTGAAAGAATCCTCAGCTGAAGGAATCAATGCCGATATCGCTTTTGTGCAGATGTGTTTGGAAACCGGCTTTTTACAGTTCGGCGGATTGGTAACTGCAGACATGAACAATTTTTGCGGACTCGGCGCCATCAAC
Source organism: Treponema sp. OMZ 803 (assembly GCF_024181165.1). NCBI lineage: Bacteria > Pseudomonadati > Spirochaetota > Spirochaetia > Treponematales > Treponemataceae > Treponema > Treponema sp. OMZ 803. The sequence continues at coordinate 1,694,450 of NZ_CP051195.1, forward strand.
GCAGAGAACCCGGGATTGGCGTTTCCCGACGAGCAAACGGGAGTCAGGGCGCATATTCAGCATCTAAAAGCATACGCCAGCGCCGAACCGCTCAACCTTCCTGCCGTAGATCCGCGTTATCGCTATGTAAATCCGAAAGGCAAGGCGCCGCATATTTATAACCTTGCCGGAACGTGGGCATCGGATCCTGCTTACGGGCATAAAATAGACCAGCTACTGCGCCGTATGTACGCAGGATTGTAGAGAAAATATAACCGGTAACCTCTAAAAAACTCAATTTTCGAGGTTACTTTAAATTGATTTACGAAGGAGATCACTATGACAATAGCTGAACGTATTAACGTATTACGCAATAAAATGGCGGAATGCGGCTTCGACGCGTATTATATTCCAACCGCCGACCCGCATCAGTGTGAATATCTTGCCGAACACGATAAGACCCGCGTCTTTATTTCCGGCTTTACCGGATCTGCGGGCGCCGTATTGGTTACAAAAGACAAGGCCTTTTTATGGACTGACGGCCGGTATTTTTTACAAGCTGAAAAAGAATTGAAGGGAAGCGGTATCCTTTTGCAAAAGAGCGGAGAGCCGAATGTACCGACCGTATTTGAATATCTTGCACAAACGCTTCCAGCGGGAAGTACGATCGGTATGGACGGGAAAGTGATGGCGCTTAATTCGTTTGCACAGTTTAACTCGTCGCTTCCCGATATGAAGTTTGTTATCGACCGCGATCTTATCGGGGAGATGTGGACGGATCGTCCTGCACCCGTATTAAGCGCCGCCTTTTTACTCGATGTCCGCTACACGGGAAAATCCACATCGGAAAAAATCAAAGAAGTCCGCGCGGCACTTCGGGAAAAGAAAGCGGAGGCAACGGTTATCGGGGCTTTGGAGGATGTTTGTTACCTTTTTAATATCCGCGGCAACGATATTGCATGTACGCCGGTTGTTACCGCCTATGCCTTGGTTGATATGCAAAGCGCACGGCTTTACATCGACGCGCGGCAAATGACGGATGAGGTGAAGGCGGCGCTGGAAAAAGAAGGCGTCTCCGTTGCGCCTTACGAAGCGGTTTTTGCCGATGCCGAAAAGCTGCAGGGTACGGTCTACCTTGATCCCACACGGACAAATATCTTCTTACGCAACAAGATTAAAGCGGATATCATAGAAGGCCTTAATATCACCTCTTCGATGAAAGCGGTGAAGAACGAAACCGAAATTAAAAATTACCGGAATGCATTCCTCAAAGACGGCATCGCGATGGTTAAAATCCTCAAATGGGTAGAAGATCATGCCGATAGCGGCGTTACCGAATGGGATGTTTCCGAACAGCTGCTGCGCTTCCGTGCCGAACAGCCGGACTTCATAGAGGCGAGCTTTACCACGATTGCCGGATACGGAGCAAATGCGGCGATTATCCACTACGGGCCTAAAAAAAATACTGCTGCTACCTTGCAGCCCAAAGGCTTTTTACTGCTCGACTCGGGCGGACAATACAAAGACGGGACAACGGATATCACCCGTACTATCCCGCTCGGACAGCTCACCGCGGAAGAAAAAGAGGATTATACGCTGGTGCTCAAAGGGCATATCCAGCTCGCCTTAGCCCGATTTCCCGAAAACACGACCGGCTATAAGCTTGATATTCTTGCCCGCAATCCGCTCCGGAAATACGGCAAGGACTATAAGCACGGTACCGGACACGGCGTCGGGTATGTGCTGTCCGTTCACGAAGGGCCGCAGAATATCGGGCTCCGCTATAGTGACGCTCCGATGAAGGCGGGCATGATTACCTCCAACGAGCCCGGCTTTTACTGCGCTGGCAGTCACGGTATCCGCATCGAAAACCTTACGCTGACAAAGGAATGGAAAACAACGGAGTACGGCACCTTCTTGGAATTTGAAACGCTGACGCTCTGCCCGATCGACACACGGCCGGTAGTGAAGGAGCTACTGCTTCCTGAAGAACTCAAGTGGCTGAATGATTATAATCAAGCGGTTCGTACTGCGCTGGATCCTCATTTGGATGAGGAACATCGTGCATTCTTAAAAGTGCGGACACAGGCGCTGTAATACGCAAATGCGTGCTTTAACCGGCGTTAATATGGTAGGAAAATAAGGAGAATGGCGGAACAGCGGACAGCCGCAGGACGGATTATAATGGGGATCGACCCCGGACTTGCCCATACCGGCTACGGCATTATTACTGTGTCCGGCAGCAGGATGCGCTGTATTGATTACGGTGTTATTCAAACGGAGGCGGGACAGGTACAGGGGAACCGGCTGCTCATTGTCTTTGACCGGCTCACGGAGCTTATCCGCACATACCAACCTGCCGCCGCCGGTATCGAAACGCTCTATTTCGCAAAAAACGTAACGAGCGCTTTGAGCGTTTCGGAAGCACGCGGCGTGACGCTGCTTGCCTTAGCGCAAGCAGGTGTTCCCGTCTTTCAATACGCGCCGAACGCTATTAAAAAAGCAGTTACCGGCATCGCACAGGCGGAAAAGCAGCAGGTGCAGCTCACGGTACAGTTACTGCTCGGCCTTAAAACGATACCGAAACCCGATCACGCCGCCGATGCGCTGGCGGCGGCGATTACATACGTAAATACAGTACCTACCTTTTGAAATATACGGCATATCTGCGTTGTCGCTACGCCGAAATAAATGCTCAACGTATACCCGATACGTCTCCGCTTTATTTCGGCTAGGCTCCTAGCATCTACGCCGTCTATTTCAAAAGGCTTACGGAAAGCGTATTTTCAGAAGCGCTGGCTAAGGAGAACCGCCACTCTCTATGATGGGAACTTGGTTGATGTGTTTATCCTGGAGCAAGCGAAGGGTTGTTTTTTTTATATGGGCTGTATATACTGTTCCAATGCTTTTTTATTTATCGGGGCTTCTTTCTTCATTCTACGGCCCCATGCGGCTTTTACAATCATATCTCGTACTTATTTCAATTTCATTTTATGTAGGCTTTTTTTTAACGGTATTCATTTTACCGCGCTTTTATGGCCGTTTGCCGAAAGACAGAGGAAAGGAATTCGGTATTTCTCCTGAGGCAGCAAAAGGAAAACCGACCGGCGGCGGGGTCGTATTTATTACGATTTTTGTCGTTATGATTTTCCTGCTGATCATGCCTTCGGGTACGCAAATAGCGGTACTGGTTTTAACATGGTTGGTGATGCTCACCGGCTATCTTGACGACCGGTCGGTTAATCCGTGGGGAGAATACCGAAAAGGTGCATTGGATTTACTGTTGTCGCTGATTACGGCGGCAGTACTCTTTCATTGGTATTTTGACGATTCCATTTCTTACTGGATTCCGTTTATGAGTCAAAGTATCGCGGTACATCCTGCCATATTTTTTACGGTCTCCGTTTTAATTTTATGGTTTTCCATCAATACAACGAACTGCACCGATGGAGTAGACGGACTTTCCGGAACCCTCATTTTGATGGCGCTTATTTCGCTTGGTATGGTTTTCTATTTTATTATCGGGAACGTAAAAGTTTCAGAATATCTGCTCATTCCGCATCGGGTAGACGGCGCGCAGTGGGCACTCATTTGCTTTAGTCTTTCCGGCGTACTGATGGGATATCTGTGGCATAATGCCTATCCAAGCAAGGTGATGATGGGAGATGCAGGTTCCCGTGCGCTCGGCTTTTTTATCGGCGTATTGGTCATTATTTCGGGCAATCCCTTTTTACTGTTAATGACCAGCGGAATGATTCTCCTGAACGGCGGCACAGGCCTTGTTAAAGTGGCGTTATTACGCTTTTTTCATATCCGTATTTTTAGGAATATCCGGTTCCCGCTCCATGACCACATGCGGAAAAACCTTCAATGGTCATCCACGCAGGTACTGATAAAGTTCCTTATTTTACAACTGCTGATTACGCTTGCCGTATTTGCAGTTCTATTCAAAATTCGCTAAGCCTTGTTCGAATCTGATATCAAGAGTGCCACGCACGGCATCTACGATGCACACAATATCGGCACGGCTGTACAGGACGAGCCTGACCCGCTGTTTATCCGGAGCAAAGCGCTTATCGGGGCGGAAGGTGTTAACCGGCTTCGTAAATTGCGGGTTGCAGTATTCGGTATCGGCGGTGTTGGCGGGTATACGGTCGAAGCCCTTGCACGCGCCGGCGTCGGAACACTGTATCTCGTTGACGGCGATACGGTAAGCCCTTCAAACCTTAACCGGCAGCTCTATGCGCTTACATCTACCATCGGACAGTACAAAACCGCTGCTGCTGCCGCGCGAATCGCCGATATAAACCCGGCGTGTACAGTTCATCAGATCGTGCAGCACATTCTCCCCGATGCGGACGGCTCTCTTTCTTTTTTACCTTTCTTATCCGACATCGATTGTATTGTCGATGCGGTTGATACGATTTCGCTTAAAGTTGCACTGGCGGCAGAGGCGGAAAACCGCGGCATTCCAATCATAGCGGCAATGGGTTGCGGGAATAAGCTCCGCGCAGATTTATTTCAATTTGCCGACATTTACGATACTGCTGTTTGTCCCTTGTGTAAAACCATGCGCGAACTGCTAAAAAAACGGGGAGTAAAAAAGCTGCGGGTGCTATATTCCAAGGAGGTTCCTGCTGTCCGCAGCCGTCCGCCAAGCTCGGTTTCATGGGTACCCGCCGCAGCCGGCATTCTGCTTGCAGGCGATCTACTCAATCAGATATTACAATCTTAAACGACAGGACAGTGCGGAAAGTATCGGCTATTTTTCCAGCACGGTGATTTCAACACGGCGGTTCCGTGCTCGGTTCGCTTCCGTAGTATTAGGCGCAATCGGTTTTTCTGCGCCGAACCCGCGTGTAAAAACATGGTGTTGTTCTCTCACCCCAAGTTCTACCAGATAATTTGCAACAGCCGCTGCCCGCTGCTCAGACAGTATCTGCCTCGCTTCAGCCGTACCTGCTAATGCCGTATGCCCCGAAATCAATAGTTCATAATCAGGGTATGCACCCAATAACTTTCCTATTTTTTCAATCTTTTCTTTTTCGGCTGGAAGAAGACGTGCAGAATCAGGTTCAAATTGGATATTTTCAAGACTGATGGTAATTCCTTCATCGGTTTTTTCTACGGTAGTATTCGAAATCCCCATATCACGGATGTTTTTATCCAGTACTCCTGCTATTTCCTCTTTATTCATACGCTGCAACATCGTAATTTCGGCCTTTGCGGTACCGCGATATTCTATTACCGCCCCCGTGTTTAACTCCATCATTATGGTAAATACTTCATCATAATAGGGAAGAATACCTGCATTACTATCCCAATAGAGTCGCTGTTTTGAATAGCCCATGGTGCGGACAGGATACAGCATCGGCAATGTTGCACTTCCGTTTCTTTTATTCTGGATATTTTTTAATGGAATATCATAATAAAGATCATAATTTACTTCTATTAATTGATAGTTTTTTCCTTCATGCGCGGCAAGACCTTTGTATGTGTAAGTAACGTCGATAGGAACGACAAAAGGCTTTTGAATATTAAAGTTATCCCGCAGATCATGTGCTTCGCTTGCAGAGTGCTGCCAACTTTCCCCTATTTTTACATCATGCTGAGGGAAAACCGGTACATTCCGCACCACCGGCATAAAATACTGTTCATCGATAGTGTAAATGCCGAATTCATCTCGGCGAAATACGCTCGGATATTCGCGTCCCCACGAGAACGTCCTGTTGCTGTTTTGCTCGCTTGTCATAAAAGTACAGGTATGAAGCGCGGAGGAAGGCTTTCCGTTTGATGCCGGTTGAACATCCGACACTTCCACGGTAACACGGTTGGTGATATAAGCCTGATGCGCAAATTGCCCGTTCAAGTACACATCTTCAGTAACGGTAGAATTGATCCGGTAGGTATCTCCATCCCTAAAGTTGAAACGGAAGATTTCGGAATACAGCGGAGATAATCCTCCTATTACAAAAAAAACGCCTAAAAAGAGAAGGCGTGAAAAACGCATCCGGGGAAAATGTTTAAGCCTGTTCATAGTATTCGAAAAAGAAAAAAGTAATTGCATACCGTACCCTAATATTTTCATAATTTTTTGTAAATATGTAACCTTTCTTTTTTTGTCTGTTTAAGTGGTGTATATTGCGATACGTACTATCAAAGAGTATTCAATGTACCTCCTTTACAGTTGCCCTGTAGGATTTTTTCCTCCTTTTGCCTACAGGGTTTTTTCTTTTTCAAGCCCCCGGATAATGAACACCTACCATTCGCATTAAAGCTGACAGTGCAGGTGAATTGAATGGTCACCACCCGTTATATATAGGGCATCTCTAAAAACTCGGTTAGATTTTTAGAGATGCCCGACGAGTTTTAATTTAAGTCTTTATACTATAATGACTTAAATTAAAACATCGCAAGTAAATCCAAGGAAAACCTCTAAAAACCTGATTCGCAATCCGCTTTAGCGGATATGATAAATCATTTCCTTACAGAACAAGCCGATAGGCTTGATGTTTTTAGAGGTTTGCAAGCAGCCGCTTTTAGATTTTTCCAACTAAGTCGATAGAAGGATACAGCGTTTTTTCGCCGGGGCGCCATTTGGCAGGGCATACCTGATCACCGTGTGCTGCAGTAAACTGAGCAGCCTGAACCTTGCGCAGCAATTCGGAAGCATCGCGACCGATACTCGTGTCGTGTACCTCATAAGCTTTAATGATACCGTCGGGATCGACGACAAAAGAGCCGCGGAGCGCAACCCATGTTTCAGGTACAAGGATGCCTAAAGAAGATGCAAAAATACCGGCTTTATCAGCAATCATTTCATAAGGGAGGCCACCGATTGTCGCGCTCGCATCAGCCCATGCCTTATGCACAAATTCGCTGTCGGTAGAGACGGAAAAGACTCTACATCCAATCTCCTGAAATTCCGAATACAGCTTACCCAAATCGGCCAACTCGGTAGGACACACAAACGTAAAGTCTGCAGGATAAAACATAAACACAGCCCAATTACCCAACAACGATTTACTCGACACAGTCGTAAACTTTCCCTTGCAATAGGCAGGCAAAGTAAAATCAATAATCTTTTTTCCGATTAAATTTTCCATAAAAAGCTCCTATAACTTGAATTGATAATCGTTACGATAATAGTGAAACACCTGCTAAATGTCTAGTACGACGCAAACGCACACGTTGATACGCGAATCTTCGAAAGAAACTTTGACAGCTAATATATCCGGCATGGAGGCGGTGGTTAGAGCAAAAGCGATATTTCAACTTGCCGGGATATCGCCATACTTATCACTTAATCACGTAGATCGTGCTGCTGCCCGTACACGGCCTGTACTTATCGGCACAGTTTTTTTTGAAAAGTTCATGTAATGTTTCGGCAATTTTTAAGCTCAAGTCTCCATCTAATTTTGTTTCTTTTCTGTCATAAGTAAAAATACCGTTTACCTCATCTTCAACATCGCTTACTTGAGTGTAAATTGAAGCGCTCAATCCCTTTTTCATCGCCGGATATACATCGGTTTCATAGAGGTTCCGGATACCGTCGTTTAAAGATTGCCTATCTTTGAAGATTTTATAACCGTATAAAATATCGGAGGAGGTATGACCGTTCACAGCTAAGCTGAACCCTCCGAATTCGGTTAAGGCTAAAATCCGATTTAACGGATCGGGTTTCGGACGGAAGGATTTAAAATAAATGTGATAGCTGTGGAAATCTCCTGCACCTTGATCAAAATAGCCGCTTGCATGATCGATGAGCCTCGTGGGATCTTTTTTATGGACGTATTCCGCCATTGAGGCTGCTTCGAATTGTCCCCATCCTTCATTAAAAGGAACCCATACCGAAAGGCTTACCGTATTGTACAGTAAATCGATGGTACGTTCGGCATCGCGTAAAAATATGTTCCGCCCCTTTTCGCTTTTGCGTCCGTGGAGGGCATATCGGTTTTTCGTATCGTTAAAATTGAAGCCGAGCCACGGCGCATATTGAACGACCAACGGTTTATACGGACCGCCGCCGCTGACAAAATCCTGCCAGACAAGCATTCCGAGTCTATCGCAATGGTAGTACCAGCGGAGCGGTTCTATTTTAATGTGCTTCCTCAGCATATTAAAACCCATATCTTTCAGTTTTTTAATTTCCCAAATCATCGCCTCGTCGGAAGGCGCCGTATACATTCCGTCGCTCCAATAACCCTGATCCAAGAGTCCGTGATGAAAGATCGGCGCTCCGTTTAGACTGAGAACGGGACCGTGTTTGCCGTTGATGATTCCGAATTCCCGCATACCGAAGTATGAAGTTACCGTATCCTCTCCTGCACGGATTTCCACATCATAGAGGAAAGGATGTTCGGGACTCCAACTCTTAAAATCGGCAGGCATTTTTATCCGCAGCGGATTGGTTGTGAGTATTTCTTCTGCAATGACAGAACCGGAGTCAAAGATTTTAATGCGTATATCATCATCACGTTTAACATATATATCATCAAGGCGATGCGAAGAGTTTACATTGTTTCCGCCGGCATCGGCTCCGGTAATAAAGACCGAAATTTCAACTTCACCGGTTTGATAATGAGGCGTTATGGTGAGCTTTTCGATATGAGTGCCGGGAACTTTTTCGCACCATACGGTTTGCCAAATACCGCTCTGCCCCGTGTACCAAATCTCTCCTCGGTTTAAGGTTTGCTTACCGTACGCCTCATCACCGGTATCGGTATCGTCGGTAACTGCAATGACAATTTCCGTTGTATCACCGTTTAAAAAATTGCTGATGTCAAAAGAGAACGGCCAGTATCCCCCCGAATGGGAACCTGCTTCTTTACCGTTGACATAGACGGTACAGTATTGATCTACCGCTCCGAAATGTAACAGGAGCCGCTCCTCCGGTTTGCATTGTTCAAAGTTGAACGTTTTTCGGTACCATAGCGTCTCCCCCGGAAGCAACTGCCGCTGTACGTTTGACAGGATTGTTTCCGGAGAGAACGGTACGATTATTTCTCCATCCCATATTTTAGGCATCTGTTTATCGGCGGTTATCGCGTAGTCCCATGCTCCGTTTAAGCATTGCCATTCTTTCCGCGCCAACTGAGGACGGGGGTAATCGTTTAAGGGCTTTTGTTTGTCGAGCGCTTCACCCCACGGTGTGAGTAAAGGTTTTATCGGTTTGTTTTTTCTCATGTTATTGTCTCGATGGTAAGGCGATCGTTTCTGCGCCGGTTATACATTTTCGATGCGAAAAAGAGCGGGAAAAGCGCCGTTACCGCTAGAATCGCTCCCCACAGATAGATGGATTCTGCGGGAATATTTTCGATGATTCCGAATTCATTCGCGATGGAGCCTGCTCCGTTTTTAACAATGATGTTGCCTATCACGGTTCCGATAATCATCGGGGTGAGGACGAAAAAGAGAATACGGATACCTTCAAACTGACCTCGTGCGGTTTCGGGATAGAGTTCTTTAACCCAGATGGTCATCGATTGCGTAACGAGAATTTGTCCTGCACCTGCAAGGAAAACGGAAAGGAACAGCGGAATGTTTTGCACGCAGAATACCGTTTCCGTGTTAAAAGCTGCGGGCTTTGCAAAGAGCGATAAAATGCATAAGCCGACGATATTCAGAATAATTGCAAAACAGGCAAGCTGCGGAGTATGCCTCTTATTGATAATCCCGATTGCAGGAATCACCGGCAGGGACGCGGCGACTAAACTTAATCCTTGAATAATGCCCATGCTCCCAGCGTTAAAGCCCATGCGGTAAATCATCCAGTTTCCCATGTGGACAAAATAAACATTGAACGAAACAAAGAACAGTGCCGTTGTAATACACGCAAGCATCAATTCTTTTTGAGAAAAAAATCCTTCCGCTTTAAAGATCGAGCTCAATTGCTCCCAAAATGAACCGGTTTTGCAAGGTTTTAAGTCGGGAGAATCTTCTAATAGAAGAAGAGAGAGAAGTCCTGCAAGGATGACAAAGATACCCATAGACCAAAATAACCGCTGATAGTTATTTTCGCTGCCGATGAGCAAACCGCCCAATACGGTGCCGACGATGGTGCCGATTATCGGTTGAATTGCGAGCACGGCTCCGACTTGACCACGGTTTTTATCGGTAGTCATGTCGTTGCTCCATGCGTTGTATCCCGAATCGTTTCCCATAGAGCCGAAAAAGCTCATAACATCATCGGCTAAAATAACAAGGACTGCTGCCCAGATTGAAGCCTTTGCTCCGGTTCCGACCTGTCCGTGTCCCACAAATTCGGTAAGACCGAACAGAATCGTCGTCAATCCCCATACGATGTAGCCTATAGAGATAAATCTTCTTCTCGAACCTATTCTATCCGACAGTGTCCCGAATATGAAAGTTGAGAATGTTGTGACCAAAGCGCTGGTAATAACCATGAGCGTTACGATAGAGGAATCTTTTGCAATCTTTGCATACACAAAGGTATTAAACCATTGATTTTCGATATTCCAGCATAACTGCCCCGCAAGACCTAAGCCCCACATTAAAAACCAAAACCGTTTTGTTCCTATAAGTGTCTTTTCTTTCATAGTATCCATTGCTTATTATCCATCACTTAATCACATACAGCATTCCGCCGCTTCGTCCGAAGATTTCGTTTTCGTACATACACTCGGCGGTTGCCGGCGGGCAGGGAAATACACCGCGGCGGGCTGCACGGAATTTAAAGCGTACCGTGGTGCCGCCTTTGTCCCAACTGTTCCAGAAATACTGAACTTCGTTGTCGTATATCTGTTGCTTACTTGGATCCCGCCAATCAGTCCACGACTCTGCCGCATTTTTTTCCTCGTAATCGTTTGATGCAGTGGTAACGAAGGCTGCGTCTAAAATTTCCGCCCCTGACGGAATGGGCGCCCGCAGTGCGACAAACGTATAGTCCTTTCCCGACGAGAGGCAGATTGCCATTTCGTAGGTTTTGCCGCTTTCGAGGGTGATCATCGAGCTGTTCTCCGAATCCGGCGTTACGATTTTATCTGCGGCGATGTCGCGGATAGTACAGGAAACACCGAGCCCCTCGTCGCGCGGCTTTTGGCGTTCCTGCGGCAGTGCATACGCAAGCGAGGCAGTGTAGTAGAGCTGTCCCGTACCGGTTTTGGTAAAGCGGAGTGGCAGCAGGGTATCCCGCTTTGCTCCCGACACCGGCTGTTCTTTAAAGGAGAACATTTGGAAAGCCGGTTTTGCTGCCGCTCCTTTGAACGCCGCGGTGAGCAAGTCTCCGCCGGGCAGCGATGCCGCAGCGGTGAGGTCGGTAGCATCAAGCTGTGCATACTGAATATATTCGTACACTGCTTCCAACACGTGAGCGGTAGTTGCCGTATTTTGCCAATAGCCGCCTTTTTGACGCTGGAGCAAGGTGTACAGCACTGCCCGTACCGCATCCTCGCGGCTATGGTCGGGCGCCGCTTTTACCAAGCTTTGCAGAATAAGCGCTAAGTCGAGGGAAAGGTCGTTCCCGTACCAGAAACGGTAGCCTTGTAACGGCGGTACCGCGAGTGATACGCTGCGGGTGGTAAAGCGGCAGGAGTTTATAATCCGTTCCGTGCACTTCGCTGCTTTCGCTGCATCTCCGGCGCGGTTTCGCTGCGTGTAGGTTAAGCTCAGCAATGCAAGGGCAGCAAGATCATTCGGCTGCGCAGTGTAGTCTTCCAGCTGAGGAATTACACGTGCCTGAACTGCCGTCAAAATGCTCTCATCAAAACCGGCGTTGTTCATTGCCAGTACAAAGCAGGCGTAGGCTTGTAAGTACGGCGATAGTGTTTTCCTATTTGCAAGGAGCTGCGAGCGAATATAGTCGGTCAGTTTTTTGGTATTGACGGCAATATCATCTTGGCTGTATCCGCGTTGCTGTGCGGCGGCGCAGATATGCGCAATTCGTAAACTGACATAAAAGTCCGCGTACCAGCCGCCCGGCCAGTAGGGGAAGCCGCCTTCGGACGTTTGTTCCCGCGCCCATGCCGCCATCGTTTTTTTGACCGTGTGCCGGACATTCGGCACCTTACTTTTAAGCGAGAATACGTCGATGTAGTTTTCAAACAGGACGAGCGGTAGAATGCGGGCAGACTGCTGTTCCATGCAGAGGAACGGATAGTCGAATACGTAATCAATAGCTGATGACAACGCGCCGAGTCCGCTTGAATCCAGCGTCAGACTGAGCGAGCCGGTATTTTCATCTGCCATAGACGGAATGATCAGCCCCTCGGCTGCTTCGTTTTCATCTTTTGCGATAGCGCCGGTTGAAGTTACGGTTTCAAAGACAAAGGGGCGTTCGATAACGAGCGGCTGAATCAGTTTTTCTTGGAGCGCATCGGAAGAAACGGTAAACACCGCCTCTACCGTGCCCGCCTTTACCGCTGCAATGTCAAAGTAGACCGCCGCCTGCTGTCCGCCTGCAACGGTAACCGTATGCGTTGTCTCCCCGTCGATAAAGGCGGCTCCGCGGTGCGGTATGCCGACTGTAGAGGTATCTTGCCCCTGTCCATTTTTTTGACCGGCGGCATTTCCCGCGCTGCCTTGCTTACCGCCCTGTGCATCGGCAGCGGAATCATCCTGCGAGCCGGGTTCACGGACTGAGGCGCGTATCGTAATGCTATGAGCGCGGGTATCCACATTGGAAATGAGGACGCCGCATTCTGCAGTATCCCGTTCGCGGAGGCGGCGGGGCATAACCGGCAGAATGTTGACGGTGTTCTGCACGGTAATCTCTTCTTCGTGCAGGGCAAAAAGGTCGGTATGTGCTCCGACGGCGGTAAGCCGGTAGCTGGTCAGCGTATCCGGTAGCTTAAAGGTTGCCGTTACCTTACCGTTTGAATCCGTCTTTAAGATAGGAATGAACACCGCGGTCGGGTTAAAGTTGCTGCGTTCCGCTTCATCATCCCCTTTCCCGCCGTCCGAATCGCCGCCTGCAAGGGTTTTCGCTTCTTCCATAACGGGATCCATCAGCCACGCGCGGGAATCTCCGCCGGTGACGCCGAGCTGAAAATTGCCGGGATTATAGAAGAAGTCAAGCGGATTGGGCACGTGATAGTCTATTAAATCGAGGACGCCGCGGTCTACGGCAAGCAGGGTGAGTTCCGCATTGGCCAAAGGCTTACCGCCTCTTGTCGCCGTCAGCGTAACGGTTGCTTCCTCTCCGGGCTTGTACACGGACTTATCCGCGGCGAGTTCGACGGAGAATGCTTTGACGCGGGCATTTACAAAGATCGGCGTCATACCGAAAATGCCTTTCGGCTTATCAAGGTCAAGTTCACCGTGCTTGTGCTGCGGCTCCTTTGTCCGTACCGAATAGGACGACACCGCGACATACACCACGGGAATATAGTTGCTTGCGACGGGAATTTCCAAAACTTGAGTATTTCCGTCGAGTTCGCGGATTTCTTCCGTAAAAATACCTTCGCGCTCTACCGTGATGAGGTATCTTCCCGCAGGGAGCGGGCTTTGCATCAAAATGCGGGCGGTGTCGCCGGGGTTGTACAGCGATTGGTCGGGCGTTAGGCGCACGGCGTCTTCATAATCGCGATCCCAAAAGCTCGCACCCGATCCGGTAACATAGAAGCGGTAATCGGTTTTGAACGTACGCCCTGCGGTATCGGTTCCGCTCATACTCAGAATATATGAACCGGCATTTTTCGGCGTTACCTGCACCGTTCCCTTTGCAGCGGGTTTCACGGTTGCCGTATGCTCGGTGATGTTTTCTTTTTCGTAGTTTGAGTAAATGCTGCCGCCCGAACCGCGCTCCTGTACGAGCTTCCAGTTTTCCCTGATCAGCTCAACGGTAAAATCTCCCGCGGCCGGTTTGGTGCCGCCAAGCGGATTGCCGTCGGGGGAGGCGAGGATGAACGGGAAGGTGAGCTTTTGTCCCTTTTGCGCAAAGCCGGTAAGGTTTTCAGGCCGTGCAAGCCCAATGTAGAGCGCTGCCGGATGCACCATAACGGTATTCCGTGCGGAAATTTGCTGATTGCTGATGTCGGTTATCGAAACCTCGGTACTGTAGCGATAGGGGAGACCGATAATGCCTTCCGAAGCCGCCGCTTGGCAGGAAAGTTCCGCCGTACCCGTGTTCGACAGTTTTCCGGAAAACGATGCAACATGATCGATACCATAGCCTTCTACGCCGAACCGATAGTCCTTTAATGCCGGATGTTGAGGGCTGAAAGAGGTTCCTTGCCGCATCCAGCTTCCGCTGTACGAAGCCTTGCCGATCCCTCCGCCCGAAAGGTACGAGGCGGATACTGCCGCTTTGATGGTATCTCCCATAATGACCGGCTGTTGCGGCATAGTTACTTCCGCCTGAAATTTCAACTTTTCAAAATACGCAACGGTGATGGGGCATTCCTGTGCTTCGTTGTTGTTATCGTCGTCAGCCCGCCGGTAGGTCAGGCTGTAGGAGCCGGGCGCTAAATCTTCCGGTAAGTTGAATGCTCCCCAAAAGCTCCCCGAATCGGTACAGGTACCTTCTTGTTCTGCAACTTCGACCTCATCTCCTTCCGATGAATAACCGGATAACGTAACGATGTACTGCCCCTCGTACGGTGTGAAAGTATTGAACATTTGTGTGCGGTCGATACCTCTGAACGAAACCGTTTCTCCGGGTTTATACAGCCCTCTGTCCGAAAAGAGGAATGTCCGCTGGTGTGTTTCTGCAATCTCTTGCGGATTTGCTGCGTACACATCGAAGCGCCACGGACTGTGGGTATGCGGATAAAAAACAGCTTTATCTCCGTCTTTTTCTACAAATACGGCAGCATAATTCCCTGCATTGCGGAAAAAGCGGATACTTTTGCTTCCGTAGGGAAGGACGGCAATTCCTTCTTTATCGGTGGTGCCGGAGGCAAAGGGATTTTGTGCACCTTCTTCGGGGCTGACCGCTTCATTCTTATCGGTTTCCGCGTCGTACAGGTACACTGAAGCACCTTCCACAGGTTCTCCCGTTGACAGTTTGGAAACCAGCACGACGGTTTTATTGAGTGCGGAACGGACGGTAATGCCGAGGTCCGTTACCTGCACGGTCGAGGTTTGGCGGTTGACGCGCGGCTTTTTATCCCGCTGAGAATAGGGCGGCAACGTTACTTCCGAATCGATACAGACAAAACCCTTGCCGTTTTCAAGGTAGGGGTCAAGGTCGGCGAGTTCAAACAGCCGTTTATTCCGTATGGAAGCATCTAAGGTCTTTGCCTTTGAACGGTCGTATGCCTCTCCCCATGAGTCCAGATCAAGCGGGTTGTCGGTTTTTGCGATTGCATAGCTCGACGGGGAAAGAATATTTTGATATTCAAAGAGGTATTTATGCGGATACGCTGCTTCCAACATCAGATGTCCCGTATCGGTATATTGCACAAAACTCGGTGCATCGGGAACGGTAACCGTATAGGATGCAGCGGAGGCAAGAGCTCTGCCGTAGGTATCCTTTATGCCGTTTTGTACGGTAACGGTGTATGTTTCTTGGGGTGCGACCGGCAAGCCGTGAATCAGCACGGTTGAATAGTACGATGTTGCATTGTGCACTTCGATATTTTTTTCACCGAATGTGAGCGCCGGTTTTATGGAAATATTGTTGAGTACGGTCTTTTTATCCACCGGATGGGAGAATCGGAGTGCTATCGGGTTTGTATAGCCGTAGTCGCTATGATAAACCGATGCGCCTTTACAGGTAAACGGCTTGAGCGTATGGTATTGTGCTGTAGTGAGGGAGCCGTCCGGACGTTTTGCCGCTACGGTAACCGTTGCATTAAAGGGGATTTTGCCGTTGATATTCACCAATACGTTGAAGTCGTTTTCTCCTTCGGGGCGGGTAACGGTATGACGGTATGGAACCGCTTGTTTCCCTGCTTCCTGTACCGATACGGAAAGAATCGATTGCAGTTCGGCAGGCTGTACAGGATAATTGAAGCGGAGCTGTACATCGTTTGCCGCTTCCGGAATCAGGTTGTCGGTATTGATGGGTATCCACCGGTCGGAGTTTTTCCGCAGCATATAGCCGGGTTGGGAATAGGTGATTCGGAGCACTTCGCTGGTAACGGTGAACTGCCTTTTCCCTTCTATTTGTTTTCCGTTGAGCGCTTGTACGCTGTCTTTAACGGTTATCGTGTATTTCAGTCCGGGTTTAAGGCTTTCTGCAGGTTCAAAAGCAAGGTACCGCGAGCCGTACCAGCGGAATATGCCTTTTACGGCAGGACTAATCGATAGGTATGGAGACTCCGTTTCCGGTTTGCCGAGGGCGCCGATTGCCTTAACCGGCAGCGAGAACACGACATAAAAGGACGGCGAGGTTACCGCCGCGGGAATCTTGCCTTTCGGTCCCCAATCGGCAACCGTGAGCGCTCCGCTCTGCGGGAGATCGATGGTTTCCGCTATGCCTTTGGTTTGCTCGCCGGTCTCTGCCGTCAATTGAGGCGTATAGGAGGTTTTGTATGCGGTAAGCGCCCGTACTCCGGGAATAACCGAGACATCTTTTGCCGATGATTGCGGCGCGGGCGCTTTAAACGCCGGTATCTTGGAGTTCTGTTCGGGTTCGGGCGTTTCTATCGCATACTGCGGTAAAAACTGCTTTTCAAAGTCCGAAATATTCGGATCATTGTACTTGCGCTGCGTCTGTTCTTGCAGCTTTGCGATATACGCTTTTTGATTCGCATCGCCCGACCTTGAACCTTTGCCGCAGCCGGCGATAAGGGCTGCCAGGGTTATAATCATTAAAACAATACCGGATTTTCTCATTATTGGGCTCCATCAACTAATAACAGCTGGAGCATCTAAAAACTCACGGGCTATAGATGCTCCTAATAGTATACAAGAGCGACGCTGAATATACAACATGATATTTCAGGACTAGATCAAAGAAAATTTCGTACAAAAGAAAATTTTGAGTTGATTATTTGTGCAGATGAAAGGTAAAAAAGATAATATGAAGTATCTTTGCTATCGGAAGCCGGCAGGATGATAAGATGAGACCGGCGGGATTCGAACCCGCCACCTACTGCTTAGAAGGCAGTTGCTCTATCCAAATGAGCTACGATCTCTTGAACTCGCAGTGTTCACTGTAAATATGCTATATGTATACAATAGGAGTGAAAAAAAGTCAAGGTTTATTTTCAGCCGCTGAAATAGCGCGGCTGAAAAACGCTACGAGTTTGCTTACGCAAACATCGCTTATTGACGTGTGCGCTATCGCGCACGGATTCAACAGTCTCAAAAATTGATATTTTGTTCGACTGTTAAATTTTAAGGAACCTATCGTGCAAACGCATCAAACTGTTTCTAGTAGTCCCAATTATTTTACACTTTTGCTCTACTCTACCTAATGCATTTGCCCTGCTACTAAATTATTTAATTAAAAATCATTCCGAATATTTGACTTCCTGTCGGAAATATACTATTTTGTTTGCATGAAAATCAGAATAGTATCTTTATGTTTCGTTTTTAACCTTTTTGTGCTCGGTTGTTCCGCTAAACAAGCGCAGACTGCCAACCCGGCAGCAACACCGAATTCGGGAGTACAGCCAACTGCTACCGCTTCTACGACAATGCAGACTTCTGCCGATCGACAAACCAATGCTGATCCGGTCGCAGCGCTGAGTTCGCTCGGGTTTTACGTTTACGACACACCGATTGATCTGCCTATAACCGCACCGATACCTGCGCTTGCAGGCGATCCTATCAAAGTGGACGATTTTACCGGTAAAATCACACTCCTCAATTTTTGGGCGACGTGGTGCCCGCCGTGCCGTGCGGAAATGCCCTCCATCGAGCGCTTATATAAGCAGATGGACGGTACAAATTTCCGAATTATTGCTGTCAATGCCGGTGAGCATCGTTCGCAAGTCACATCTTTTATCGAAAAAAATAAATATACATTCCCCATCTATTTGGATGAATCAAACCAGTTATCGTCCATATTTGCTGCGCGCGGACTTCCGTCGACCTACCTCGTTAATAAAGAGGGAAAGGTTATTGCCGCACGTATCGGAGCGATGGAGTATGACCAAGCAGAATTGATAAAACTGCTTAAGGAATTAGCCGATGGGTAGTGCGTCTCTTCCCGGTTTATTCGGAGCCTTTTTTGCAGGACTGCTTTCATTTTTGAGCCCCTGCGTATTGCCGCTTATTCCCGTCTATCTTTCGTTCATCTCCGGTGAATCGCTTGCCCAAATCCGCGAAGGCAACAACGGCCGTATGCGCCTTTTTCTGCGCAGCATCAGCTTTGTGCTGGGATTTACAGTAGTATTTGTACTGCTTGCGATCCTATTCGGAACAGGCGCCCGTTTTATCGGCAGTTCCGCCCCCCGCGTCATTATGCGGATTGCGGGAGTTGTTGTCATAATTCTCGGCCTGAATATGCTTTTCGATTTTATCCCGTTTTTACGCGGAGAGATAAAAGCACAGGCGCCGAGTACTGCCGCAAGTTTTTCAAAGGCGTTTCTCTTCGGTATGCTGTTCGCCGCCGGATGGAGCCCTTGTATCGGGCCGATATTGTCGTCCATTCTGCTCTTTGCGGCTCAAGCGGGCAATATCGTAAAAGCAACCTTTTTGCTCGGGGCGTATTCGCTCGGACTCGGCATTCCTTTCTTGCTGGTAGGGCTGTTTTTTGATAAAGCTGAGCCGGTGCTACAGTGGTTCAAGCGGCATATGCGCGGGGTTAAGATAACAGCCGGAGTGCTGATCATCTTTTTCGGTATATTGATGGTAACCGCCGGTTTGGCGAGCATTACGGCCTTCTTTGTAAAGATAGGGTATGCACTCGAAGAATATGCTCAGACGGGGACACCTCCGTTCAGCACTATTGCCGGAGCACTTGCCCGCTGGCTGCAATTCCAAGGGGTATAGGAAAACTACTGAAAGCCGTCTTTTTAGATTGCATTATTCGTGCGGGTTTAAACCCCGACGCTCGCGTCGGGGTTGTTGATTGCCTACGGGCTTCTTATAAAGGCGTGCGCAATCTAAAAATTCCCGCAGATAGCTTGGGGGCGTAATCTTTTTATTCCATACAAGATAAAGGTCGCGGTAGCGATGCGGTACGTTCTCCAGCGAGAAAGCGAGTAGCTCTCCACGCTTAATCATATCATCTACGGCAATTTTGGAAATAAATGACGTACCCGCCCCTTGCGCAACGAGCCGCTTTATCACTTCGATATTGTTGATCGTGGTGATGATATGCAGCGATTCGGCGGGGATATGTGCGGAAGCTAATATGAGCTCCATATTCTGCTTTACGGCGGAACCGCTTTCCCGTACAATGAGCGGTTCCTGAGCGAGCCGCTTTAAATCGGGTTTTGTCTGCTGTAAAGCTCGATAATAGGGAATATTAGGCGTAATAAAAACAAACTCATCTTGGTAGATCGGTTTAAACTCGCAGTTTTCATCATCGCTTTTCATTCCAACAATGCCCGCATCGACCTTTCGGGCAGAAATCCGTTTAATCGTTTCGTAGCTGTTTTGTTCTTCAACTTGAACAAGGATATTGGGGTGGTCTTTTCTGAATCGACTCAATATAAAGGGAAGTATATATCCCGTTGGGATAGTAGAAGCGCCGAGCCTCAACACCTTTTGATTTGGATTGATAAATCGGTCTATAAGAGCCGAACGCTGCTGCAATAAATCCTTTGCTTCGCGGTAGAGCATCGTCCCTTCTTCCGTAATTTTCAGTTCTCGCGTGGAACGGATAAAGAGGGGAGTATCCAGTTCTTCTTCGAGCTGCTTAATGTGCAGACTCACTGTCGGCTGCGAAATATTCAGTTCTTCGGCCGCCGCAGAAAAGCTTAAATTTTCGACTAACTTTACAAATACTTCGAGGTGTTTAAATTCCATATTCTCTCCTACGGTTGTTAGTCAACGGTTCTATTTGCCGCGCGGAGCCTTTGCAGGATCGATCGGTTTATTGTTTGCATATACCATAAAATAAAGTCTCGGCGTACCGGTAATAGAATCTGCGGCAAGGGTACCGAGTTTTTGACCGACGGTAATGTGCGTACCCGCTTGCGGGAGTATCTGCGCCAATCCCCCGTATACATAGACGTGCTTTGTTTTGGATTGAATAAAGATAACCTGCCCGTATCCTCGATGCGGACCGATTGAAATAACCCGTCCCGATGCGATGGCCTTTACCGATGCATTTGTTGTCGAATCGATGGCGACGCCGTAGAGCTTTCCCGACAGATACGAAATTTCGGTAATAGGAACAGGCCACAGAAGCTTTTTGTCTATGCTTTTTTTTGTATATGAGCGAGGGTCTTCCCATGAAGCTTGAGAATGTTGCTGAGCTGCTGTCGTATTGGTGGAAGCTGTCGCATTTTTGGGAGCAGAGGCAACGGCGTTTTTTTCTCTTTCCGGCACAATCAATATTTTTCCGACTTTTAAGACATCTGAATTGGAGAGGCTATTTGCTTTTCGCAGCGCATCAACGGTAACGGAGAATTTTTTCGCAATGCTGTAAAGCGTGTCACCCTTTTGTATTGTGTATGTTTCCGGAATATAGATTTTCTGTCCAATCGTAATTTTACCCGCATCGCTGATGTTATTCCGTTCCAGGAGGATAGCAACCGGTACCGAATATTTGCGGCTTAACGCATAGAGCGTTTCGCCTTTTTCCAATATATGCAGGGTATCTGTTGCAGCAACGGTATAAATCGCAAGAGAAAAAATAAAAAAGCAAACGGAATAACAACGCTTAGACATATTCGTCTATAAATATCGGCTCATTATGTAAAAAACTCAACTATCTTGTGTAGCTGCTAAAAACAGCCTGACTCGTTTACCCTGTTGACGCCCTGTACCTTTCCCATTAAAATCCGCAGAGTAAGGAAATTAGGAATGGATATTATTAAGCGAAACGGTGAAAAGGAAGCCTACAATGCCGAAAAGATTACATTGGCGATGCAGGCAGCATTTAACAGTGTAACGGATGCGGCGGCGCAGCATGATGCAAATACGGCTGTACAAAAGGACACGGAACTATCAAAGGTTGACAACCTTGCGCAAGTACTGCAGCAGATGACGGCGGAAATCGAAGCCGATATATATGAACTGAGCAAAAACGGGAATGCGGTACAGGTAGAAACCATTCAAGATCTGGTTGAAAAAACGCTCATCGAACATAATTATTACGCAGCGGTAAAGAGTTTTATTCTTTACCGTGTTGAACAGACAAAAAAACGGGATGCGAGGCGTGCTATTGCGGCCCATTTTTCTTCCATTAATATTCAACCGGTACTAACCCGTATCCAGCAGGATTTTTCCGAAGAACAGTACAGCTTAACCCTGCTCTTTCACAAGTTTGAATCCTTCCGTAAGCAGGATATGACAGAATCGGAATTACTCGCCTTGGTGATAAAGGCCGCTGTTGAGCTCACTGCGCAGGAGGCTCCCCGCTGGGAGTTTATTGCCGCCCGCTTTTTGATGCTTGATTTTTCCGGCAAACTGAAAATCGAGCTTGAAAAACGGAATATCCGATCGTTTTACGAAAAAATCACCTATCTGGAAGAAAAAGGACTCTACGGCGCTTATATCCGTGCAGGCTATTCAAAAGAAGAGCTGGAAAAAGCCTATTCATATATCGATAACGGTAAAAACGACCTATTCACCTACAGCGGTTTGGATTTACTCTTGCGCCGGTATGTTATTTCCACACGGGGACATATTCCGCTCGAAACACCGCAGGAGATGTTTTTAGGAATCGCCTTACACCTCGCGTTGCATGAAAAAAATGACCGGATGGAATGGGTGCGCCGCTTTTACCTGATGCTGAGCAGCTTGCAGGTTACCATGGCGACGCCGACCCT
The DNA here is from genome assembly GCF_024181165.1 of Treponema sp. OMZ 803. Lineage (NCBI taxonomy): Bacteria > Pseudomonadati > Spirochaetota > Spirochaetia > Treponematales > Treponemataceae > Treponema > Treponema sp. OMZ 803. Next base: position 1,716,226 of record NZ_CP051195.1, read on the forward strand.
TTCCAATGCCCGCAAGCCCTATCATCAGCTTTCATCCTGCTTTATCGACACCGTTCCCGACTCCCTCGACGGGATTTATCGCAGCATCGATAACTTCGCAAAGATTTCCAAATTCGGCGGCGGCATGGGGCTGTACTTCGGCAAGGTGCGGGCAGTCGGCGCACCCATCCGCGGGTTTCAAGGAGCGGCAGGCGGGGTTATCCGCTGGATAAAGCTTGCAAACGATACCGCTGTCGCCGTCGATCAGCTGGGTGTGCGGCAGGGTTCGGTAGCCGTGTACTTGGACGTATGGCATAAGGACGTGCCGGAGTTTTTACAGCTCCGTACCAATAACGGCGACGACCGCATGAAGGCGCACGATGTGTTCCCTGCGGTGTGCTGCCCCGACCTCTTCTGGCGCACCGTCGATGAGGACATCAATGCCCCATGGTACCTGATGTGTCCGCACGAAGTCCTCACCGTAAAAGGCTACGCGCTGGAAGACTTTTACGGCGAAGAATGGGAAAAGCGCTACAAGGATTGTATCAACGATAACCGAATTTCCAAACGGGAAATCCCGATAAAAGAGCTGGTGCGCCTCATCCTAAAATCAGCGGTAGAAACCGGTACGCCGTTCATCTTTAACCGCGACCATGCGAACCGCGCTAACCCGAACGGACATAAGGGCATGATCTATAGCTCCAACCTCTGTACCGAAATTGCACAGAATATGAGCCCGATCGAAACGGTGAACACCGAAATTAAAACACAGGATGGGGAGACCGTAGTTGTAACCGTTACAAAGCCCGGCAATTTCGTCGTCTGTAATCTTGCTTCACTTGTACTCGGCAATATCGACACCGATAACGAAGCCGAGCTGGAAGGTGTCATAGAAGCGGCAGTGCGTGCTTTAGACAATGTGATTGATCTCAATTTTTATCCCGTACCATACGCGAAGATCACCAACGAGCAGTACCGCGCCATCGGCTTAGGCGTTTCGGGCTATCATCATTTATTGGCAAAAAAACACATTGCGTGGGAAAGCGAGGCGCACCTCCGCCTTGCCGATGAGCTGTTTGAAAAAATCAATTACTATGCAGTGCAGGCGAGTATGCGGATTGCTGAAGAGAAAGGTTCTTACCGCCTCTTTGAAGGCAGCGATTGGCAAACTGGCGCGTATTTTGAAAAACGCGGCTATCATTCCGAACAGTGGAACACACTGCAGAACGCGGTTGCCCGACACGGTATGCGGAACGGCTATCTGTTAGCGGTCGCTCCGACCAGTTCAACCTCGATTGTCGCAGGCACCACTGCCGGTATCGATCCCATTATGAAGCGCTATTTTTTGGAAGAAAAGAAAGGCTCACTTGTCCCCCGTGTTGCGCCAGCCCTCTCGCTCGAAACCTATTGGCTGTATAAAAACGCCCACACCATTGATCAGCTCTGGAGCATCCGCGCCTGCGGTCTCCGCCAGCGTCATATCGATCAGGGACAATCCATGAACTTCTACATTACCAACGAGTACAGCTTCCGGCAGGTGCTCAACTTGTATGTTGAAGCATGGAAAAACGGCATAAAATCCGTCTATTATGTCCGCAGCCGCTCCCTCGAAGTGGAAGAATGCGAAAGCTGCAGCTCGTAGCGAAAACATATTCAACGATTGCTCATCTTTCACATAATTGGCAAACTAATCGGTTGCAGTAAATACTAAAACTCGCTATAATATGCGTTATGATTTTTCCGTTAAAAGAATTGATTGAATTCAAAGGCAATATTTACGAAATTACCTGCGCCGCTACTCGGCGCGCTTTTCAGCTGGTAACTATTCAAGATCCGATACTCGAAGAGAATAACGATAAAGTTGTGTGCACCGCGGCGGCTCAAGTATTTACCGGCGCTATCGACTATAAAATAGACTATCGCCCCGATCATTCCTAATTCTTGATATCGACACATACAATTCCGGTCGCGGTTGTTTTCGGGGCCACCGCCTGCGGAAAGACTGCGCTTGCCGCTCATCTTTTTACTTCTCCTGTTAACTCCATTAAAGCAGAGATTATATCTGCAGATTCGGTGCAGGTATATCGCGGTATGCCTATCGGTTCGGCTCAACCTCCGCAAGAGCTTCTCGATACGCTCCCCCATCACCTCATCGGGATATGCGATCCTTCCGAAGAATTTTCCGTAGCTGACTTTGTACGCAGCGCGGATGCACTCTGCAAGGACATTGCAAGCCGCGGCAAACTGCCGGTTGTGCTTGGCGGGACGGCTTTTTACATTAAACATTTTATGTACGGTATGCCGGTTACCCCGCAGGCGGATCCGGTTTTACGTGCACAATTGCAGGAACGGATGCAGCGTGTCGGCGCCGCGGCAATGCACGGGGAACTTGCGTCTTTTGACCCCGCATCGGCAGCAAAAATCCACATCCATGACGAATACCGTATCCTCCGCGCGCACGAGGTGTATTGCGCCTCGGGGCGGCCGCTCAGCTCGTTCGAGCTGTCGTACCGTTATCGCGAGGGTTTCCGCTTTTGCCCGATATGTTTAGACCGCCCTCGCGATGAACTGTACCGGCGCATCGAAATCCGTGTCGATGAGATGTTTGCGCAAGGGTTGCAACAGGAAATTGCGCAGCTCGTTTCACAGGGCTGTACTGCCGAATATCCTGCAATGAAGGCTATCGGGTACCGAGAGTTTTTTGAGCTGTCCCCCGATGCGCCGGCGGACGCCCCGATGGATGCGGTGAAAGACCTCATTAAGCGCAACAGCAAACGCTACGCCAAACGGCAGCAAACCTTTTTCCAATCCTTCCCGAATGTTCTCCGCATCGACATGTCAGACCCGAAAAGCGAACAGCAAGTGGCAGAGATAGTATGTCAACTCTGTAAGGATCAATTGACTAAAGCACGGTTATCAGTATAATAATACGGAACTATGATAGATCGTTCTGTTCAAACTATATTGCAGCCCGCTCTTGTTTTCCTTAAGCAAGGAGACCTTGAGCAAGCGCATACGAGCCTTGGACGGCTGCTTGAACAGGATTTGGAAAACCCTCAAGTGATGTACACACTAAAGGGGGTTAGTTTCTGGCTTGATCGGGTGCGTTATTCACAAGCATTAGCCGATAATTTCTTGCGTGGTGAATATATTATTTCTCAATGGAAGCCCTTTCTTGATTATATAGAGAAGAAAGGCGACTTTAACGAACCGATTATCTATGCTCTTAAGTGTAGTATATTTACAATTGCATTACGGTTGTACCAATCGCTCTTAAACGGGACTGAACCCATGCATAATACGGCAGAAATATATCGGAAAACAGGACTCTGTTATAAAGCGCTCGGGGATTATGAAACGGCGATCAGCTGTTTACGGTATGCAGCCGATCTGAATACGAACTCATCAGCTATTTCGGCTGAACTTGCTGATGCATATGCCTTGAGCGGCGAAGTACGACTCGCAAAGATTTTTTTTCGAGAAGCATTCTTTAAAAACGCTTCGGAAATAGAAGTATGCTTTCTTGAATCTGAAATTATCAATGCACTCGTTACTAAAGTCGCAAATATAGGTTTTACAGGAGAGGAGTTGTTAGAGTGGCTTCCGGTTTATGGCACACTTGACGGCGTACTTAATGTAAAACGCGAGCTGAAAGCCTTGGAACTTGGAAAATTGAAGCAATCGATCTATATGCTTGAAAATGAGCTGAGGGAGAAGAACGTAAAAAATAAAAAAATCCTTGTCCCCCGCTTAATTAATTATTATTTTTGGCTTATAGACCATTATATGAACGGTACTGTTGAAAAGTCAAAAATCGATGAGATTCTTCTAAGAATTAAACTGCTCGACGAGAAAATCTATAACCGCTATATACGGTAATGACACAGTGAGGTGAATATGTCTGATGTATTAGAAAAGAATGTCCGCGATATATTTAATGAGGAAAAGTGGACACGTGCTGCCATTACAAATTATTCCATTAACAATTTTAAAGAACTCGACACACTTATTGAAGAAGCAAAAAAGAACCGTCATCTGGATGAATTAAAAACATTGTCTGATGAACATCTCTCTCATAATAAAACAAGTATTACAGCATTGTATATTTCAAGTATTATTGCGCTTTCCAAGCAGTTGCTCGATGACTCCTCGCTCATAACACTGGTAACTCTTTTCATTGATAACCATCGGATGCAGATCGTTGAATATCTTTGTCAACGAGTACTTGAATTCGGAGATTCAAAATTTGCACTTCGAACGTTAGCAAACTGCTACAAAGAATCCGGTAACGGCGATATCTATGACATTTGGGAGCGACTTGCCCGCATCGACTATGAAGAAGCGGATATTCCGAAGCAACTTGCCGAACGATATCAGCAAATGGGCAATACGGAAAAAGCCGTTGAATATTATAAGAAGGCCTTATATCGTTATATCAACCGGCATTCTTATACTGCCGTAAAAGAAGTGTGGGCACGTTTAGTGGAGTTGGTACCGCAGGAAATCGACTTTTTCTATCATGTACAACGGAAAATAGCGGATCATCTCGGTACAGAACGAGGCGCTGCGCTCATGCAGGACTTATACGATTATTATAAAAAAGAAAAAGATTGGAATACTGCCATCGATATTTTAAAATTGGTCCTCGCCAGCGATGATAAAGACAATTGGGCTCGAAAAGAAATAGTCGAATGCTTTAGAGAAAAATATGCATCGCACAGCCAGCTTGAAGAATACATAAAAGTCTCCAATTTAACACAAAGCTGGCGGAATGTTTTCGAAGCTATCGACGATTTTGAAAAGCATATTTCTTTCGACGAAGGCTGCTTTGTATTCCACCGGACATGGGGTGTCGGACGCATCGCAAAAGTAAACAATGATGAATTGGTTATCGATTTTGCAAAGAAGCGTGGCCATACGATGAGCCTTAAGATGGGTATTACTGCACTCCAGACGCTGGATAAAGATCATATCTGGGTATTAAAATCGATCATGAAGCGCGACGAACTCGCCGCGAAGGTGAAAGCAAATCCCGAATGGGCACTGAAAACCATTATCCATAGCTTTGATAACAACTGTGATTTTAAACGAATCAAGCATGAGCTGGTACCCTCACTGTTAACCGACAAAGAATGGACAACGTGGAGTACCAAGGCACGGAAAGTCGTCAAAGAAAATCCTGAATTCGGTATCAATCCTACTAATATCGATTTCTACACTGTACATACTCGTCCGATTTCACTTGAAGAAAAACTGTCGAACGAATTTAAAGCGCAGAAAAATTTCTTTGAGCGGGTCGAAATCATCTTTAATGTGATGGAAAGCGGTGATACGGACTCAGACAGCTTTCAAGATATGATTAATTACTTTGATGCCTTCCTCAAAGCCTTTAGTCAAGTGAATGAACAAGTGATTGCGGCCTATTTAGTCATGTCAAAACTGACGGCAGCGCTGCCGCATCTGAGCGTAACTCAACACCATAACTTTGCGGAATTATTCGCGCAGATAGAGGATCCTGCTGCTATATATTGTGGGATAGAAAATAAGGAATTACGGAGTGCCTATCTGCGTAACATAAAGAATCTTGTTCCCGATTGGAGCGATCAATATATCCGCCTATTCCCTGTAGTGCTTTCTGCCGAGGTGCTCAATCCGTTGCTTGAAGAGTATCCCGAAAAAGTAAAAGAACTGGTACTGACGTGCTTTAAAGATTATAAAGAATACCGTGAAGCGGTTATTTGGTTCTTTAAAAACGCTCAGGAAGAGCAGTGGTTCAAAGATTTGAATATCGATTATGAACATGAGATTATCGTCCTTATTCATATCCTTGATATAACGTATCGAGAGATTGCAAGTCGGCGAAACACAACAGAAAACCGGAAAATCAACAAGCAGATCCATACGATTCTCTTTGGTAAGGAAGCTTTACTTGAAAACTTTATCCTCGAACACGATGAAGATGCCGTTACAAGACTCTATACATTAGTCAGCGATATTAAGGATTTGGATCCGCCGATTAAGATGCAGCTGCGTAACCGTATCCTCGAAAAGTATAAGAATTTTAAATTCTTCGATGAAGTTGAAAAAACAGTTTCCGGACGCGGTTTAATTGTAACGTCAAAAATGCTTGAAGAAAAGAAAAAAGAGCTCCAGCGGCTCATTGAAGTTGAAATACCCCGTAACTCAAAAGAAGTCGGTTTTGCACTCTCCTTGGGAGACTTACGCGAAAACTCCGAATATAAAGCTGCAAAAGAAGAACAGAATAGGCTTAATAACACGGTAAGCCGTTTGCAGGAAGAGTTAGAGCGGGCTCAAGTGTTTGATCCTACAACGATTACGACAACACGCGTTGGATTTGGTACAATCGTTGTATTGGAAACACCCGATAACAACGAAAAAGAGACCTATACCATCCTCGGTCCGTGGGAATCCAATCCTGAAAACGGCGTAATATCGTATATGTCGCCGCTCGGCACCAACCTATTAAATCATAAGGTCGGTGAAACACTTTCATTTATGGTAAATGAAGAGAAAAAAACATACAAAATCCTTGATATTTCTGCGGCAGCCGATTGATACGGGAGGGTACTTCAAAACTAACCAAGTTAATAGGGCATCTCTAAAAACCTCGATTTTTTAGAGATGCCCTATAGTATCCGATAATATAAAAAAGAGCCTTTACAAAAATTGGAGCTGTCCATGTTTGTAGAGGCTCTTTTTAGATAACTGCAAAGGGGAGTACATAATGAAAAAAATAAGGATTTTTGCGGTCGCAGCGATCTTCTGTTTAATTACATCTGCATTGAATGCCCGGGCAACACGGCAGGATGCGGCCGATGTAGTTGTCCTTATGGACACTTCCGGTACCGTGTTACCCTATTACGAGGTTATCAATAGACGTGTACTACAATCCATCATTTCAAAATTTGTACGCATAGGGGACTCCTTCCATCTTATTTCATTTAGTGCGGTTCCGCAGTATGAAATGTCACAAAAAATCAATACCGAAGCGGATTTATCCCGCGTAGTTTCGCGTTTTATGCTTCTATACCAGCTTGGGCAAAGTGCCGATTTTTTGTCCGGTATCAATTTTGCCGGTCAGTATATGACACGGCTGCCTTCACAGCAAGAAAAAATACTCATTGTTATTTCGGACGGTATTTTTAATCCGCCTGCCTCAAGTCCATACCGGAATTATACCGGTGAGCAGGTAAAAACCGAATTGGCAAAGATTTCCGCCTCTATCCGTGCAAAGGGCTGGAAGGTCTATTATGTAAAACTCCCCTTCCCTTCCGATGCGGTAATCAAAGATTTGGATGGAGCATTTTATGCAGGGAAGCTTGATGCAGCAGGCTCGCTCGATCGATCAGATGTCGATAGCGTAATGACTTCTTCGGGTACAGCATCCGCCGGCACAGACAGTTCTTCGAACGGGCAGAAAGGATACGTATCTGATGTGAATGCACAAAACAAAGCAGCAGCAAGGACCAACGGACAGACACGCGACAATAATACTCAGCCAACAAATACGGAAACAGGGCGAGTTGATACTGTAACAGGACGAACCGATAGACCGACCACCGCTTCTTCCGGATCAAATACCACACAAGATATAACCGAGCCTCCTACAACAGCGGGTTCCAATTCCACCGGTAATACCATATATGCTCAAAATCAGGCGGGCACACCAGGCAGTTCGAATATGACAGAGCAAAATGCTGAAAATGCTGCCGTATCGGCGACCGGTGGACAGGGAACCGACACAGATACCGATTCCGCTGGACAAAGACCGAGAGAATACACCGATGTTTCTCAGACCTTTACGGAAAACCTCGGTATTGAACCGAGCGGTTTGCCGGAAGAAGGCGGAGTGGAATTCAATGACACGACATTCCCTATTCCGCAAATTGTCTTTCCCGACCGCATAGAAACCTCAAGTAATACAGCCGAACTACCGCTCACTATAATCAATGAAGCGGCAGAGCCGGCTGAAATACAGTTAAAAAGTCTTTCCATAGGATCAGACGGCAAAATTCAAAAGCAGCAACTGGAGAATATCATTGTTCGTATTCCTCCCGAAGGTAAAAGCGAACTTACCATACGGATTGCACTGCCCGATAGCTTACGGAGAGAAGGCCAGCACCGCACCGATATACGGCTTGATCTTGCGCAGCAAGATAAAACATTTTCCCAAGCGGCAGTCATATTGCTTACCATTAAACCGACGTTTATTCAGTCACTACTGCGGGGCAATCTTCTATGGATTCTGCTCGCCGCGCTGGTATTTATCCTTATCCTGCTATTAATTATCTTTGTACTCCGCCGTCGGGCTTCTGAACCGGTTAAATATGCCGCACGGATGGTCGGACAACAGTCGGATTTAAGACAGCAAAGCAACCCTACTCAACAAACTGATTTTAATAGGAACCAGCGAGAAGCGCTTACCGCTTCCCAAACGAAATATTATCCGGAACAGTTGGCAAATAGAACAGATCCGCGTGACACCCTGAATACCTTCAGTTCACAAACAGCGGCAGCAACTGCGGTAACTAAAACCGAAACAGCAGCTCAATTTGATCACCTTGCACAAGAACGATCCCGTGCTGCCGAAGGGCGTTTTGCCTTGTTAAACAGCGCAGAAGGCCATCTCAACCGCCGCCCGGGATTGAATCACGGCTATTATAGCGGCCGCGTCAGCACAAAGCCTTCACAGTCAGGAATGACGGAGCTTTTTGTCTATAACCAGACTACGTTAATTGGAAAACGGAATATCCACGTGATGAAGGCAGGAACCCGCCTCAGTATCGGCGGTAGCAAAAGCGATGACTTTTTAATCTTCCTTGTACCATTTCCTGCAAATCTTGCGCAGGTACAATATGACGGGAACGATTACCGTGTGTCTATCTTAAAGCCGGAATATTTCCCGTACGAGACATCCAATACGATTTATCCCTGTATTGGACGGGATATAACAGCGGTGTCTAAGAAAGGCTATCCTGTTACTTTTACGTTTAGAGGCTACGAAGATCCGATGATTAGGTTGAATACGATCCTTACTTCAATTAATTACGCCGAAGATCGCTGAACAGCGAGCGGGGCGTGTAGCCCCGCGATTTTATTTTTTGAATTACTTTACTTATCCGTGTAATACTTCCTTTAATGCCGCTATCAGCATATCGTTATCATTCTGATCTCGTACGGCAAGCCGAATATAATCGCCGCCTTCAAAGCATTTCTTCGACGACAAATCTTTGATAAAGATATTATAGTTTTCAAGCAGTTTGACGGCGAGTTCTTCGGCTTTCATTGTACCGGTCAACCGGCACAAGATATAGTTAGCTTGACTCGGGAAAACCGTAAGGCCTTTAATTCCTTGTAGTCGTGCCGAAAAGCGGCGCCGTTCATCTGCAATCGAATCGCAAGCTGTGGCATATGTTTTATTATACTTATCGTAAATCTGTAGGAAGTATTCACCGAATGAGTTAATATTCCAAATAGCATTGGCTTTTTTAATATGTGTAATATATTGCGCATCGGCGCAGGCAAGGACACCGAGCCGCAGCCCCGGTACACCGTAGCTCTTGCTGATTGACTTTACAACGATAAGGTTCTGGTATTCAGTTAGAATATTTCCGTCAAGCAATGTATAACGCTTTGATTTTTCTGCAAAATCGATAAACGATTCGTCAAAAAAGAGGACGGCATCTGTCTTTTTCAATTCCGCACAAAGCCGTAATACCTCATCCTTTTCTAAGAAATTCCCCGTCGGATTATCAGGATTAATTAATACAACAGCCTTTGCATGTTCTTTTTTTACCGTATCCAGAATATCGTCCACTGAATATGAAAAAGTTTGCATATTAGTCGGCACAGGTACAACATTGGCTAACCCAAATCGTTCAGGATACTCGTTAAATGTAGGGAACGGAATAGCAACGGTACATTTGGTAAATTTTGCAAGCGATGCAATCAATTCGGCAGCACCGTTGCCTACAACAATGTGTTCAGGCATTACATTGAATATCTTAGAGGCAAGGAGACTTTGCTGCGCGGCGCCGCTCGGATATTGAGTCAACAACGTTCCGAAGCTTGCAGTCATTTCGCTGATAAGTTTTTCCGGCGGAAAATACGGATTAACCAAATAGCAGAAATCTTTAAGCTGTGGGAACCGCCAATAACCGCCGTATCGCTTTTCAAGGCTATGCAGTTTTTCAGTCCCCGTCTTGAATCGATCTTCTGCAATAGCAAGGTCGGCAGGATCGTCAATTTCATACCAATCCTTCCCGCTTACTACCAATCCTTTTAAGGTCGACGACGATAAGAAAGAAATAACCTTTAAGACCTGCTCATAGTATTCATTTTTACCGAAGGCCTTTTGGTAGGCATCAAGGAACGGCAGATAGTATTGTTGTGAAAATTCTTTAGAAAATTTATAGATATTGACAGTTTTATAGTAATGTTCAGTATCTGACCAATTAAAACGGACTTTATCGAGAAGAGCAGTAATACAGTTATTCTCATCCAATAAGGTACAGGTACCGTCCATCCACGATTCAAACGGCGAAACAACCGCCAAGTTCTTATCAGGGCTGGTAACCAGGTTAGTTAAAATCCCAGGCTTGAAAATTAAGTCGCTTTCGAGCAGGATAGTATCATCTTTTACCATTTCATCTCTGGCAAGATACAACGAATAGATATTATTTGTCGTATCGTATACCGGATTCTCAATGTATTCAATTTTCATACCATGCAGATTAGCCGTATTAAATTTTGAAGTGATAAAATCCTTCAAAAGCTGCCCCTTATATCCGACTACTACTACAAGCCTTTCGATGTTATTCGAAACAAGTGCTTCTATCGTATATTCGATCAATGTTTTTCCATTGACCTTAACCATACATTTTGTCGCATCTTTGGTGTATGATCGGAGTCGCTTTCCCATTCCGGCTGCTAAAATAATTGCTTGCATTATATTCCTCCTCAAAAACAAAAAACGATTAAACTATTTTGCTATTATAAGTGATATATGTCTTTTTAGCAACTCACAGATGTACATATTGATGCACGCATAAATTTCAGTATAAAGGGAATAGGTTAAACTGCCGATATAAGCGTAAGAGAGCATCGTAGATATGCAATGCCGTTAAGGAAGAGGAATATGTCAGCAAAGAAAATAGTCTTAATAGTAGCAGCCGCCATTTTATTCGGAGCATGGTGTTTTGCCGCCGAAACGGACGGCGAAAGCAAATCCTTGGATGCGGATGTTGCAATCCGATTTTACGACCGCCGCGTATATTATCCCGGAAACGACGGGACGGAACCTATTTTTGTAAAGATTTCCATCACCAATAAAGGGAGCCATCCGTTGCGTTTTAAACTAGCAAACGATCGTATGTTTAGTATTGATTTTTCGGTATTGAATACGAAAAATAAAAATCTTGCGCATACGGAGCCGTGGATTCGGAAACGGAATACCGATCAGCAAATTTATTTTCGGGAAATTACGATAGAAACAGGGGAAACTTACGCCTTTGTCGAAAACGTAAAAGACTATATTACGATTGAAAGCCCCGGCGCTTATATACTTTCTGCCAATTTTTACCCTGAATTAAAACGGCTCAGCGATTCCTCCGAATCACATATTTCTTCCAATAGGCTCGGACTTGAAATCAAACCTTCTCCTTCTGCCGCAGCTCTTGGGGCAGTTCCTATTGCATCGGTATCACGAGAAGTACTCCAGCCTCAGCCAATTTCTCCAGACAAAGTTATTAGCTATATGCTAACTGCCCGCCAAAAATCACAGTGGGATCAATTCTTCCTCTATCTCGATATTGAACGCATGATCGCCCGCGATCCGATAAGAAGCCGCAGATATAAGGCGGAGGCTGAAGCAGGGCGTATCAACATGCTCGACACCTATAAGCACGATCTCATGCAATCACGTACCGATAAAGATATCGCGATGATCCCGGTAGAATTTACCATTGAGCGGACAACCTACAGCACAACCGAAGCAGAGGTTACAGTTATCGAATGGTTCGATTATACCAGCTTCCGCGAAAAAAAGCGTTTTACGTATAATCTTGCTTCCCGCGATGATATTTGGACGGTTTATGATTACAGCGTAAACAACCTCGGAACTGAGTAAGCTGATAATATTACCGGCAATTTTATGGGTGCATGATCTCTGCTACCGAATACCTTTATCTTGCACTACAGGCAGTATTTGCTTCCATGCTACCAGGAGCTCTGCAAAGCTACACCGTGCATTTGCAGGGCTGGTAGACGGGAGCTTAATAGCCGAAATACCGATTCTCTTTGTGCATATTTCATAGGCTTTGCTACCGTTTGCGAAGACCGCTTGAATAGGTGCTTCTCCTAAAATATCGCTTAAATCCGTTGGTACGATGAATTGCATACTTGCATCGGCAGATCCGATAATAGAACAGACGCGAACGGCATCGTACAGCGCAATATGATGGTGCAGCAGCATTTGTTTTTTTTCTTCTATTGTGTGGGGTTCCGGTGCATCCAGCAAAGCGGTAATGAGCGGCCAAAATCTATTCCGTGGATGACCATAGTAGAATTCCTGTACACGGGAGGCGACGGATGGAAAAGAACCTAAAATAAGGATACGCGATTCGGAGTTATATATCGGCGGAAAGGGATGAATAATTCTTTCAGACATCGTTTTAAAAACACATATTAGGCAGCTCTAAAACACTGGGCGTTTAGAGCTGCCCTATCGAGATAGCTTGCTTTTATATCAATTTTCGGCATTCAAGATAGAAACGCTTTTCGCTTGCCTCTCCCATTGAAAAACTTTTTCTCGGTAAGGAACCGCTTTCGGCAATAGTGGAAAAAAAGCTCTCTTTAGAAATAGGCGGTAATAGAATGGAAACGGCATCGTCGTACTGCGGAATGCGGAAAGCCTCGTCCGAACCGTGAATATAATCTATCTGAAGATTATGCGTTTTAATAAAATCGTCTAAAAGCGGCTGCAGAGCGCTTACTGCGAGGCATGTCATGTCAGTTTCCAGACAAGTGAGATCACCGGTTGCAGCGATAAAACCGAATGAAGCAGAGGAATGCTCTACCTTCTGCAATAAGGCGGCCTTATCGGAGCAAGCTATAACCTTACCTCCTAATTTTGACTGTAAAAATGAAATCAACTGTTTAGTATCAGCTCCGAATATGACGCGGTGAATGGGTTCGAAGGTAAGACCTGAGTCGTAGAGGTTTACAATTTCGACAAGGGCGTAGCGCAACGGATTATTTCCAAGATCGGCTGGGAGCGAAATGGAGCTGTTTGCCTGTTGCATACCTCCGTGCTCCCGCTTGTATGCATCCCATACGGCTTTTGCGGTCGCGAGCGAATGGTTTCCGTCGCCTACGGCAAACATAAATACCGAACCGTCAGCATCGGTATTGGCGCTATACAATTTTTCAAGGGCTTTTTCCATATATGCGGAGCAGTCGGCAGGAATAGACCAGCCTGAAATACTACCGGAATTCAACATAAGCTGAGTAGTATAGAGCGGCATCACTTGAGAACTATAAATGGAAGCTCCGATTTGTTCTATCAGCATTCGTTCAGGATCATCAACCAAAAGCATAATATGAGGCATCTCCAGTACGGCTCCTTGCCTAATCTCCATCCGCGGCGGAAGTCGCTCTACAATAGTTGCCTCAGTTGCACGTATTTCCGCCTTTGAATCCGGCCGCCAGTCGTATTTTTCCAAATCGATACAGGTAATGATCCCTTTCCGCAAGCGATTATACGCTGTTTTTCGCTCAATATACAGCATGGAATGTATCGGTTCCGCAAAAACACCTGTCGCAAGATAGTCTTTCATCGTCTTTTGGATCTTTACGATTTCTTGCTTCCGCTGTTCATCGGAAATGGTATTTAAATAGACTTCCGGTAAAATCATGTGTAATGTTGAATAGCGGTCTTTCGCAACAGCTGCAACTTTGCTCCAATAATCGGTATCTTGTGTATATTGGTCGCAGGCAATCACAGACCATGCGGTTAGATCTACAGTTTTATTCGGTAGTAAAATATCGGGTGTTTTAAGTGCACATCTTTCAAAAATATCCATGGGAATAGTATAAAAGATAATAAAAATAAATGCCAGACACAGATCAGAGATAATTACACCAGGCCATTTTTTAGCAGCCTCATGAATGAACATTCGTATACGGAACTCGCGTCATCAAAACTATACACGGATGTATAGTTTTGACGATGCAACAACAAAGTAGATGCGCCATATATCTTCAAAAGGGAGCTGATGTGATTAGCCTGCCCTACCCTTCGGTAATGTCACAAAAAGCGGCGGCGCAGATTTCTTGCAAATCTGCAGGGGCAATGCACAGCATGTGCCCCCGTTCCCCGGCACTCACATAGATACGGTCGTACAGCTGTGCGGTTTCATCGATAAACGTAGGAAAATGCTTTTTCATGCCGAGCGGGGAACAGCCGCCGCGGACATAGCCTGTTGTTTTTTGCAGCGACTCAAGTTTAAGCGGCGTTATCTTTTTACCGGTTATATTCCGTACCTTTTTCAAACTTACTTCCGAAGGCGCCGGTACGCAAAAAACGAACACTTCATTATCCTCGCTTATCATCACAATCGTTTTAAAGAGCATATCAGGATCGATGTTTAACTTCCGTGCGGCGGATACTGCATCCAAATGCGCCTCATCCCACGCATACTCGACACTGCTATAGGGAACCCCCGCCGCCTCCAAAATGCGCATTGCATTCGTCTTTTTCATTATTTAAAACCTGTCCGTATTAATTCACATTGACAACTCTGGTTGAACAGCCTCTTTATTTTGCGGGGATATTCAATAAAATATCTGGTGCGGTTGCCCAATCTTAATGCTTATTGAACACCTTATTTCCGACAGCCTCTTGATACACGGCAAGATATTGCTTCGCAGAGGTATCCCATGTAAAATCCTTTGCCATACCGCGCTTGCGCATTTTAACGATGTGTTCGGGATGCTTAAACCACGCATTTACCGCCCAATCCACGGTATTATAAATACTTTCCGGTGTAAGCAGATTTAGTACAAAACCGGTACCTTTTCCGGTTTTCTCGTCATAGTTCTCTACCGTGTCTGCAAGTCCGCCGGTATTACGTACAATAGGCAATGTTCCGTACAGCAGCGAGTACATCTGATTAAGTCCGCACGGTTCATATCGCGACGGCATCAAAAAGAAGTCGCTCCCCGCTTCTATTAAATGGCTCAATTTTTCATCGTAACCGACATACACACGGAGGTTCGGCAGCCGTTTTGAAAGTGCCAACAATTCATCTTCGCACCATCGGTCACCGGCTCCAAGTACAATCAGCTGTAAATTAATATCGGTACACATCTTAAATGCCGCACCATATGACGGCCCGAACAATTCAGCGATGCCTTTTTGATCAGTCAGCCGCGTTATCATACCGAACACCGGAATTTTTTCGTCTTGCGGAAGTCCCATATACTTTTGTAAAGCCTCTTTATCCTTTGCCTTTTTTGCAAGAGAACGGGCGGTATAATTGAAGGGGATATGTGTATCCGTTTTGGGATTCCACACAGAAGTATCAACGCCGTTTAAAATACCGGTCAATGCTTCCTGACGGAACCGGAGAATACCATCCATCCGGAAACCGTATTCAGCACTCTGTATTTCTTTTGCATAAGTAGGAGAAACGGTTGTCAGACGATCGGCAGAAAGCAGCCCTGCTTTTAAAAAATTCATTCTGTCCCAGTCCTCAAAACCGGCAGAATAAAAATACACCCAATCGAGTCCCGTATCCACATAGTTTGCTTTATTATAAATTCCTTGATAGCCGATATTGTGTACGGTAAAAACACTTGCCGTCTCTTTGAAATCGAGATACTGAGTGTTAAATTTCAACAGCACGGGAACGAGTGCCGTCTGCCAATCATGTGCATGCATCAGATCGGGAATCCAATGTTGCTTTCTGCATATCTGGAAGGCTGCATGGCTCAATATTGAAAACCTCTTGGGATTGTCGTTAAAGTCAGGTTCAAATGCGGAACCATACAACCCGTCGCGGCCGAAACTTTCTTCATGATCGATAAAATATACCGGTATATCGGAATCCGGAAGCGTCGATTCAAAAACTTCCGTCCAATACTCTCTACTGCCGATAGTAACGCCCATTGCTCCGGGAATAGGCGTTAAATTTTTTTTATCAATTCTATAATAACGCGGCATAACAATTCTTACATCATGCCCAAGTTTTTTTAAAGCGTAGGATAAGGCGGAAACAACATCCGCTAAGCCGCCTGTTTTTGCAAACGGCACCGCTTCACTGGTTATCATTAATATTCGCACAGTAATACCTCCCTTCAAAAATTATAACACGGGTAATGGAATTATAAAAGAGAAAAATAGAGTATCAAACCGGCGGCTGTGCAAAGCATTTACTGTAGCTGCGTCTCTATCGTACCGACCGTACACAGCAGCTCAATGAGCGGAATACGGATCGAAGCGCGGGATGTCTTTTCCGTCTTCGTCTGTACGGTAACCGTTCCGACAGGACTGATGCGCGCCGTTTGTATCTTATACGGAACATCGACGATTAACGTAAATTCGGCGCTATGGAGTTCGGTTGCGATCTTTTTTCCGTACGCGGCGCCGATCAGTTCTTCGTATTCCGCAGGCGGTATGGCATCGCCGGTAAACAGCGGCGCCATCAGCATATCGATAAAATCCCGACTTTCCTGCGGTAATATCTTCAAAAACGATGCGATATTTTCGGGCGAAATACGCAATACTGTTTTCCGCCCTTTTTTATCATAACCGATAATATCCTTGAGCAGTCCATGATTATACGGAACGGCACATACAAGGCGCAATCCCAGAACCCCTTTCAGCGTAATATCTTGAACGCTGATGCCTTCTTTTGTAAACGCTTCTTTCAGCTCTTGAACATTAAATACGGATTGCCCGTCAGCATGTTCACTCTTCTGTTTCAGCAAATGCGTAATATTTTTTTCTAACAAACTGCTCGGTATAAATTCCGCGGTAAGGTCGTAATTCGTATTATCCCGTATAACGATATGGGCAGAAGAAGAACACGCCGCCGTAATACAAACCACAACACAGCATACTAATATGCGATATACTATTTTCATAGCAAAATCTCCTCTTAATTTTTTCCAACAGACGTGCAAACGCATCAGGTACTCACTTATTCTGCAGGGCTTGCTACAAATAGTCTGATGCGTTGGCACGGATATCAGGATGAACAGGGCAATTTTCGGTTGTACGCGAAAAAAACGGAATGGTCGATTCGGCAAAGAAAATTTCTTCCGGTTTCATAATACTGCCCGCAAAACGATACGTTTTTTTCCAATACGATTCTTGAATGCTCGAAATAATAACCCCGGTACGCGGCCCGTCCGATGCCGAATGAATAAATTTTCCTGCACCGATATAAATACCGACATGGGAAATACCGCCTGCGGTATTAAAGAAAAGCAAATCGCCCGGCTGAATTTCTTCGTCCGTTATCCTTTTTGCATATTCGGCAATCGCATCCGAGCGCCGCGGCATCTGTAATTTCAGAATCTCCGATCCGTTACGGTAGACAAACCCCGAACAGTCCATACCTTTAGGAGAATGTCCCGCATAACGGTAGGGCGTCCCAAGATAGCGCAATGCATTATTAACAAACGCAATCCGTTGGGAATCTTTCGGAGAGGGTACTCCAAAAAGGGAATATGCCGCCGTCAATATAAGAAATAAATAGAAAAAAAGGACTCGTGTATCTTTTAAAATCATGTAAAATAGTTATACTAAAAATAAGAAAAAATTGCAATTTTGAAAGTAAAACAAAAAATTGTATTTACAAAGGAGCATATTGATATGAACAAAATGTCAAAAAGGCCATGGGAATTCCTTGATGCATGGCGAGGAAAAAAGTTTACCGGAGAATGGCCGACATTACCGGAGATGTTTGAAATTACTGCCGAGCGTTTTCCGAATAGAAACTGTTTAACCGTCTTTGAACCGGATCGGATCACTCTCACCTATCGTGAAACGCTTACAGCAATTAAAAAATTAGCGGGCTGGTTTGTCGCTCATGGTGTAAAAAGAGGAACGCATATCGCCGTTTCCGGCAAAAATTCTTCCGAATGGGCAATCGTCTATTTAAGTGCGCTGTATGCCGGCGGTATTATTATCCCGATTGACTACGGTTTACATGATTATGAAATTGAATCGCTTTTAAAAACGGCAAAACCGCTTTTTTTCTTTGTCGATGAAGAAAAATATGATCATTTTTTTGAAGCAGCAAAATCTCAGACATTCATAGGCGAAGTGTATTCTTTAAACAGCAATCTTGCCGATCGCTATGTATATAATTTGGAAGCAGAACCGCTCGCAGCCTGTTTTCCACTACGCGAAACGGATACGGCAGCAATTCTGTTTACCTCCGGTACAATGGGTAATCCCAAAGGTGTTATGCTATCTCACCGGAATATCGTCTCAGACTGTTACATTGCCCAATCGCACTTAACGATATTTGAAACCGATGTTTTTTATGCACTATTGCCGATCCACCACTCCTATACTATGGTTGCCGTCTTTATCGAAGCGATCTCCGTCGGCGCAGAAATCGTATTCGGAAAATCCTTAGTAGTATCCCGTATGCTGCGTGAATTGAAAGAAGGAAAAATTACCATGCTCCTCGGCGTACCGCTGCTCTTTAACAAGCTGCTCGCCGGTATTATGAAAGGAGTGCGCAGCAAAGGCGTATTAGTATACGGCATCATCCGGTTTCTGATGGGTGTTTCGTATCTTGTTAAAAAGACAACAGGGAAAAATATCGGTAAAAAGCTCTTTAAAAGCGTATTGGAAAAGGCAAATCTCACAACGCTTAGGATCGCGATTTCAGGTGGGGGGCCGCTTTCAAAAGAAGTGTTCAGAGCATACAATGAGTTCGGTATCGATTTTGTGCAAGGGTACGGACTGACTGAAACATCGCCGATTATCGCGTTGAATCCGAAAGAACACTTTAAGATTGAAAGCGTCGGCAGTTATTTCCATCCCTACATGGAAATGAAAATCCTTGATCCTGATGAAAACGGCCGTGGGGAAATCTGTGCAAAAGGTCCGATGATTATGCAGGGCTATTACAATATGCCGGAAGAAACCGCACAAGTGCTATCGGCAGACGGGTGGTTCCGCACCGGTGATATAGGCTGGCTTGACGATGAAAAATATCTGTATCTCTGTGGACGCGCAAAGAACCTCATCGTTACCTCCGGCGGCAAGAATGTATACCCCGAAGAAATAGAAAATGCCTTCCAGATGTATTACAACGATATCGAGCAAATCACCGTAATGGGATACCACCCTGCAGACGATTTGACAAGCGAGGAAATTGAAGTATTGGTATATCCCACCGATGAGCTGTATAAAACATTGAATCTTGACAGGGGAACCCCTGCAGGCGACAGTGCTGTTTATAAAAGAATAGAAGCGATTGTCGAAATCGTGAACAAAGAACTACTACCTTATCAGCGGATAACAAAAACCACGCTCTTGGATAAACCGCTCGAAATGACCACAACCAAGAAGGTTAAACGGTATAACGGGCATCTCTAAAGAACGATAACGGAGACGATGAATATGGGGATCAACCAACAATCTTTTGAAAATATGCACGCCGTTTACGGCGTTGCTGCGCACGAATAAATGCTCAACGTAAAACAAGTACGTCTCCGCTTTATTAATGAACTACCGGTTGTTAAGCAATAAACATAGTAATGCGCACATATTATCAAAAAGACAGCTGCTATGCAGTGTAGGGACAATATGCCTTGTACTCTGTATTAGCAGCTGGATTTCACTCTTTTTGCCGTTCCCAGAACTGGACGCTTTTATGCAGCGGGATTGGAGCACCCGCATCTATGACCGAGGCGGTAACCTTATTCAAATCCTTGCGCTTGAGGACGGTATACGGCGTGAGTTTACAGCGTATGAAGCGATACCGCCCGATGCTGTCCGGATTTTTCTCGCTGCGGAAGACAAGGATTTTTTCTCCCACCGCGGCATCGATATTGCCGCTATTGCACGGGCGGCTTATCAAAATATCAGCAGCGGGAAACGGGTCAGCGGTGCATCTACCATTACGATGCAGCTGGCACGCCTCATCGTTCCGGCAAAAGAGCGCACGTTCTTTGCAAAACTCCGCGAGGCGCGGAATGCACTCCGAATTGAACGGAGGCTGTCTAAACAGGCCATTCTTGAGCTCTACCTCAACAGTATCCCGTTCGGGTTCCAAACCGAAGGCCTTACGTCGGCAGCAAGGAATTTTTTTGCTCTGCCGCTTTCGGAACTGACTACGGAACAGCTCTGCTGCCTCGCGGTTATTCCCCGCCGTCCTACCGGTTACAATCCCCTTGAACACCCGGAAGCCTGTGCCGAAAAAGCGACGGCGCTCTACCGATCCGTATTTATACAAGAAAACGAAACGCAAAACGGACGACAGGGTACGCAGCTTGAAGGTCGGCTGCTGCAAACTGCCCGTACTGCGCGCCGCTTCGAATACCCTTTTGGAATGCCCCATTACGTCGAATACCTTGTGCGACGATACAAGGCAGGTGATTTGCAGAGGATCAACCAAACACAGGAGATACGGCGGCCTGTATCGGAAATCTTTGAAACCACCCCCCGATCATTACCGCCTGACTGGTATCTAACCGCCGACAACACATTATCAGCCCAAGCAGAATTTTTGCTGCAAGTTCAGCTGAAAAACAACCCTCAAGCACGCGTACGCAACGGCGCGGTTCTCGTTATCGAAAATGCAACCGGGAACATTCTTGCATGGGTAGGCTCAAATTCTTATTTTGATGATGAAAACAACGGAAAAATCGACGGTGTTACCGCGTTGAATCAGAGCGGAAGCAGTTCCAAGCCGTTTTTATATGCGCTTGCATTGGAACACGGGTGGAAGCCATCAGATGTATTGCCGGATATTCCAATGCGGTTCGGGAAAGAGGAGGCATACATCCCGCGTAACTTTAATAACCGGTTTAACGGTCCCGTTCGATTACGGATTGCGCTCGCCTCCAGCCTCAATATCCCCGCCGTCTATCTTCTAAATGAACTCGGAACCGAAAACTATCTGCACACGTTAGAGGCGCTCGGCTTTCAGTCTATCGATACAGCGGGCGCAGAGGCAGGGTTGTCGTTGGCGCTCGGTAGCATGCCGGTTTCTCTCTACGAGCTGGTACGCGCGTTCAGCGTTTTTCCTCGTGACGGTATACTCATTCCGCTGCACTCGTTTACGGATGGAAGCACTGCTGACGGATTTTCCGAGCCGAAACAGGTTTTCAACGCCGATACCGCACGGCTCATCTGCTCAATTCTTTCCGATTCTGCTGCGAGGGCGAAGGGTTTCGGTTTTTCTTCCACCTTTAAAACACCCTTTCCTTCCATTTTTAAAACAGGTACGGCAAACCAATTCCAAAGCCTTATTGCCCTCGCCTCGTCATCGGCCTTTACCGTCGGCGTCTGGATGGGAAATTTTGCAGGCAACACCGTAATAGGAAAAACAGGAAGTTCTGCCCCTGCCGCAATCGCGCATAACTTACTTATCCGGCTGCACCGCCAACCCTTAGCGGACGGCACTGCAGTACCGGCAAAAAACTTTATGGAACCGGAGCACTGGTACCGCGGATCCGTTTGTGCTCTTTCAGGGATGCCCGCCGGTTCCGCATGCCACAACACCGTGCAAGAATATCTACCATCCGCATTCGCCGTATTCAATAAATATGACAGGCAGAATGAACACAACGCCGGACACAATAACTACCAGTTCGATACATCCGACCGATATGGTACATATAAACAGGAAAACGGCGAATGTGAACAAGAAGGTAACGAATGCACATGGCACAGGACACAAAATGGGCATACGATTACCGTATATCCCGAAAAGTACCGGCGCTGGTTTGCGAACATCATGCGGCATGGCACAATCGGACAACTGAATAATGCATTAACCATTATCCGCCCTGCAGACGGCAGCCATTTTTTCAGTGATCATCGTTACCTCCGTACCGGCGTCCCAATCGAAATTATCGGCGGTGCGGAAGATACCATACAAGCTATCTACGATGACCACGCTCCGATTACTCTAAACCGGCCGTTTTTAGGTGCCCTCCCACTGGAAAAGGGTGACCACCGGCTCCTCATTCGCTGCGGTGATGAAGCGGTAGCGGCTGTATTCACCGTTGAATAAGTGTGTTTCAAAAAAAAAGACACTCGAAATGAGTGTCTTGTAAAGGAGGTAGCGGCAATAGGGCTTGAACCTATGACCTAACGGATATGAGCCGTTTGCTCTACCAACTGAGCTATACCGCCGTAAAAATACTCAAAGAATATAGCGTAAAATGAAATCTTTGTCAATAATTACCCTGAAAATTGAAAACTGGTGGCTGTAACCTCATCGGATACGGACGGAAACGGTTTCGGTTTTAAATTCGCCGCTTTGTGCGGAAACCTTTGCCGTGCCTGCTTTCCCGAGCGTTTTAATCCAAAAGCCGCGAGCACCGCCGATAAGTGCAAATTCCTGCGGGCCGATAATTTTCGCAGGCCCTTTCAGCGTAATCTTCACAATCTCGAAGCTATAGGGTAATTCGTTACCGACCTGATCAAGGAGCTGCACAACAAAGCGGACGGCATCGGGTATGTCTGCCCGAAGCTTTGTCTCATCGGCGGTAAGTACGAGCTGTGTCGCGACAGGATTTGCGCTAAACCGGCGGGTAATACACTCCATACCGTTATGGTAGCCGGTGAATACGGCATCTTCCCATCCGCCACCCCATACACTTGGAAGGTTGTCGATAACGACAGGAGGATGTGCAAGCCCGGGATAGCGGTCAAAAGCGGGGTAAAACAGACCTAAATCTTTTGTGCCGATGCTTAGCCGGACTGCCGTACAATTTGTACAAATAATAAGCGGCGCAATTCCACCGACTGCACGATCGCCGACGGTATAGCGGGTCAACGGTTCCAACACCGGCTTCATTTCGACAGGCTGCTGACTTGCATACACGCTTGCAGCAAATTTGGGGATGCGAAACATATCCATCACACCATGGTAACAAATGCGATCACCCGACCCAAAATTCGCATGGGTATTATAATCAAAAGCACACCAGCCGATTGCGCCGCATTTTTGCGGGTCGAGCGCGGCGGCATTCTGCACCGCAAGGTGGAGTTTTGCATGCTCAACCAAGCGTTCTTCCTGATCGAACCGCTTTGTCGGGTACATGTGCCCGCCGAACTCGGTTACCAAATAGGGAACCGAATCGGATAGCCCCGTAACCTCACGCTGGGAACGAAGTACACGTGCTGCTCCGGCTGCAGTACCGGCAGTCAATCCTTGAACTCCGCAAGTAAAATCGTTCATTGTATATACGTCTTCAAAAAATTCGCTATTTTCAATACATCTGACACCGCCGGTTTGCCGATACGGATCAAGTTCATGGGCAATCGTATTTGTCTGCTGGTAAAACGCAGTACAATCCGGCGATTCATTGATTCGTACTCCCCACAACACAATAGAGGGATGATTCCGATCCCTCGTAATCATCTTACGGATATTTTCGCAAGTAACATCCTGCCAGGCGGAATCGCCGATATGCTGCCAACCGGGCGTTTCTTCAAAAACCAATAGTCCGATCTCATCACAGCGATCCAAAAAATACGGCGACTGCGGATAATGCGAAGTACGAACAATATTAACGCCAAGCTCGTATTTCAGGATATCCGCATCTTTCCGCTGTACCCGTTCAGGCATCGCATAACCGACGTATGGAAAAGACTGGTGCCGGTTTAAGCCCCGCAGCTTGAGCAGTTTGCCGTTTAAGAAAAAACCTTCCGGCGTAAATTCAACCGTACGAAATCCGATACGGGTAGATACGGTATCGCATACAAGACCGTCTTCCAGTATCGATACTTCGGCGCGGTACAGTTCGGGCTTTTCAAGCGTCCACAGTTTTAAACCGGTTAATTCATCCATTATCATCGATAGGGTAAGAGACGGAACGGCAACCTCAAGGCTTCTGCTCAATTCCGCCCGTTTTCGATTTCTGGAATCGAAGATCGCTACCGAAACGTCAATCGATTTATTCGTTCGTTCGTCATGTGCAATCGCAATATCAACCTGTAGACTTTTTTCCGCCGTTAAAGCGGAAATCGGGCGGGCATAAATCGACTCAATATGGCAATGGGGTACCGCACGCAGGATAACATCGCGGTAAATACCGCCGTAGCAAAGATAGTCCACTTCACCACCGAACGGGGGAATATCAGCTCGTTCCGTCGAGTCGACATACACGGCAAGCACATTGCTTTCAGTGTCTCCATACTCAACGTAGTGAGTAATCTCCACAGAAAAAGGAACATATCCGCCTTTGTGTTCTCCGATAAAGTGCCCATTGATAAAGACCCTTGCATAGCACATCAGACCGTCAAAGTCGACAAAAAGCCTCATCCCTTGCAGATTGGAGGATACGGCAAATTTTTTTCGATAACATGACTCAAATTGATATACCTTCTCATCAAAATAATGATACGGCAATTCTTTCACCGTATGCGGAAGCTGCACTTCAGTAAAATGAGATTCATCACAATCGGCTCGCACATACTGTTCTTCAAAAGTATTCACAAATTGCCAATTTTGCCATAAAGGGATCAGTATTCGTGCCATTTTATGCCTCCGTTTGTATATCGATCATCTGATTTAATACGATATTAAGGTCTTCGATAAAAATTCCGGAATACCGTTCGATATTTTTTATAATAAAGTCTTTTAATGCCAATATCCGTCCAGCCAAATCCGGGCCGGCAGGCATATCGACCATCATAATAACCCTATAACCGTTATCTTCGGTTTGAACGGTAATTTTCTTAATATTTACCGCGCTATCGTATTGAGCCGCATATTGTATAACCATTTCTTTTAATGCATCATCTGAAACTTGTGCCGGGTACACTTTAGAAAATTCAGGACGCACGACCGATTTTTCAAAAAGTGTTTCTTCTTCCTTTAAGTGCCCGATATTTGCATTACGGAACAGCAGTCTGATTTTATCATAAAATATCTGCGGATAGTTCCTTTTCACCTCGACTGACGGTACGGGAATAACGTGTTTGCCTTCGACACGACGACTTCTAATGGCGGTTTCAATTTCTTCCCTCGTCGCAATATCTTCAATGCGGATAATCTTCTGCGGAGGTGGAATCTGCAACCGTGTCGCAATTTTATTAACCATCTTATCCGACGTTCCCAAAATAAGTACTTTTTTGCGGCTTAATTGATGCAACACTTTTGCCGCTTCATCCCTATGCTGTTTATCGTCAAAGACAGCCGTTTTTACTGCCGCCAAAAAGGTCTTCTCTCGTTTTGCAGAATGCCCCGCAAGTATTTTATCGCCTCTAATGACTAATCCGTCATCGATAATTAAATCTATTCCATATTTTTGGGCGACCAATCGCGCTCTAAAGCTTTTCCCGGTGCCGTTTCCTCCGACCAGCGCATATATCTGAGGTCTCTTGACCCAACGAAAGAACCTATCAAAAAACCGCATATCAGTTTAGTATAAGCCGGTTATTGCATCTCCGCAAGCCTATTTTTATCAAATTCTGCGCTAACACAACAAAAGCGAGAACTTGACAAATGGGTAATAGCAGGTTACCCTTTTTTACAGAGCATCTTGGTGCAAACTCAAATAATTCTAAAGATGCTCATAAATTCGGAGGAAAGTATGAAACGTATCGTTAAGCTCTGTGCCGCACTGCTGATTGTCGGTATCTTGCTGGCCGGGTGCGAGGCTAAAAAACCGGACGTATCCCAAACCAATTCGGAAAAACCGATTGAAATCTCATTGTATTATTCGGACAATGCGACACTTCCTTTCAAAGCCGATTGGCTGACCGTGCAGGAATCGGAAAAGCGCTCAAACACGAAATTGCATTTTGAGCCGATACCGATCGCCGATTACAACACGAAAGTATCGTTAGCATTGAATACCGGTAACGGCCCCGATGTAATTCTTTATCAAAATACCAACGGGGAAAACGGTTCATTGGCTTTAAACGGCGCGCTTATTCCAATCAGCGATTATCCCGAATGGACACCGAACTTTAATGCGCAAGTAAAAAAATTCGGATTGGAAAAAGACATCGATGCGCTGCGCCTTAAAGACGGGAAATATTATTATCTTCCTTCTTTATTCGACGTTCCCTTTTATGACGGCGGATTGATTTTGCGCGAGGACATACTGAATAAATACGGCTTATCTCAGCCGAAAACATTCGACGACCTCTATGTCTATTTAAAGAAATACAAACAAGATAATCCCGACTCATACCCGCTGACCATTTTGGCCGGTCCTCGGGTATTATATAGAATGACAATGCCGTCATTCGGTATCAGCCTCGGCAAAAATTCTTCAACCGGTACCGGCGTTTTAAGCTGGGACTATGCGAAAGGTAACTATTTTGCCGGAGCGACAACGGAAATGTATAAGTCTTATGCGCGCTTCCTTGCAAAGCTCTATAAAGAAGGTTTGCTGGATCCCGAAATGGCAGAACCTATCGACGGAGATAAATGGGCGCAAAAACTTGCAACAGGCAAGGCAGTCGCAACCTATGCGTACTATGACCAAATCGGCGGCGTTACCGGCAAATCGGCTATCGAAGGCTTTAAACTGCAAATGTATCCGCCGCTCGCCGGTCCTGCAGGCGCTCACCATCAGCCCAAGAGCAGAACACAATGGGGCATCATGTTCCCGTCAAAGACCGCAAAGAGAGCGGACTTTGAAAAAATTGTCCGTGCAATTGACGATATTTTCTTCAGCGATGAAGGTGCAAAACTCTGGTGTCTCGGCGTAGAAGGCGTAACCTATACTATGGAGAACGGAAAAATTAAGTATGCAAAAGAAATTACCGAAGCTCCTGAAGGTATTTACAAGGCGATGCAGTTAAAATACGGCTGCGGCGCTGATACGACGCAGCTGGTATGGATCAACAGCAGAGAAATGACCAAGTATGACGACAATTATGCCCGCATCAATGCAGAAGTAGAAAAAATGGATATGGCGATCCAGCCGATTCCCCCTACCCCGCTGTTTGATGATGCCGTTGCCGAAGAAGCAGGTATCCTGCGCACTCCGCTCCTAGACACATTTGAAAAATGGAACAATGATTTTATCACCGGGAAAAAAGATATTGATAAGGATTGGAATGCCTATGTTACCGAAATGAATAATGTCGGCATTGAAAAGTACCTTGCGCTCTATAACGAACACGTAAGGAAATAACCTCTTGCTGCGCCTGCATAAGCATCGCTTTGCGGGCGTATTGGGCATCTCTAAAAGCTATACCTGAGTTTTTAGAGATGCCCAATTATTTTTTAACGCTATGAATCAAAGAACGAAACGCTATTTTCATCAATATTGGCAGCTTTATGCGATGCTTCTGTTGCCTTTACTTTATTTTATCATATTCAAATATGTCCCGATTTTCGGCAATGTACTTGCATTCAGACGATATCGTCCGGGTCTCGGCGCATTCGGTACTGAATGGGTTGGGCTGCGCTATTTTACGATGTTCTTTAAAGACCCCGCATTTTGGCGTGCATTTAGGAATACGCTGACTCTATCGCTGATGAATTTACTCATAAACTTCCCGATACCGATTATCTTTGCCCTCCTCTTAAACGAAATACGTTCCGTTTTTTTTAAGAAATTCGTACAAACGGTTTCATATATGCCGCGGTTTATTTCGACCGTTGTCGTTATTGCAATGGCTGCGGAAATTCTTTCGCCGAGTACCGGTATTTTAAATCTTCTGTTAAAAAATACGTTCGATATGCAGCCGATCTATTTCATGAACGAACCGGCCTATTTTAGAACTTTGTACATTTTCACTGATACATGGCAGTATATGGGATGGACTGCAATTATCTATCTTGCAGCAATTACGGGAATTAACGAAGAATTATATGAGGCGGCAAAGATCGACGGTGCGGGAAAATTGCAGCAGATACTGTATATCACTATACCATCTATCCTGCCGACTATTATGGTGATGCTTATTCTGGAAATCGGCAGATTACTGACACTTGGATTTGAGAAGATACTGCTTATGTATACCCCGAACAATGCGGATGTCAGCGATATTATCGCAACACTTGTATACCGCACCGGTTTGGCAAATCAGAACTATTCATATGCAACGGCAATCGGATTATTTACCGGTGTTATCGGCATTGTTCTTGTCGCCTCTGCAAACGCTGCAAGCAAACGCCTCACCGACGAAAGTATCTATTAAAAAAACATCTGTTAATACGGAGTGAACTATGCAATCAAGAAAAAACTCGTTCAGCATTTTTAATCTTATCCTCTTTATTGTGATGGCATTTGTCATACTCATCTGCATTGTACCATTCATATATATGATTGCACTTTCTTTCTCCGACCCTGCCGCTATTATGCAAAACAAAGTATCGTTTTTACCGGTGGGGTTTACAACCGCGGCATATAAGCAGATATTCACATACCCGAATTTCTTTAAAGCGTACGGCAATACTATTTTTTACACTTTCTTTGGAACGCTTATTGCCCTCTGTTTTACTTCGATTTTTGCGTATCCGCTTTCAAAGAAGTTTTTACGCGGTACCGGTACTATCATGAAGCTGGTCGTTTTTTCGATGTTTTTTTCCGGAGGTTTAATCCCCACCTATCTGCTTATTTCTTCATTACATTTAACGGGTACGGTATTTGCAATACTGCTCCCCTTTGCCATCAATCAGTTCCATCTGATTATTTTAATAAACTTTTTTAAAGCTTTTCCGCACGAGCTGGAAGAAGCTGCCTTGATAGACGGACTCGGCTACTTTAGGATTTTTACCCAAATCGTTGTTCCGCTTTCCACTCCTGCTTTGGCGGCGATCGGTCTGTATACGGCAGTATTCTTTTGGAACGATTGGTTTAACGGATTGATCTACTTAAAGTCTTCACAGTTCCCCGTTATGCTGTTCTTACGCAATATCGTCAACGGTACAGCAACCATGGGGGATGGAGCCGGCAGCGCAGATATGTCGGTTATCGGTATTTCGATTAAAGCTGCCGTCATTATCGTTTCAACGCTGCCGATTATCCTGCTGTACCCCTTCCTGCAAAAATACTTTGTGAAAGGGCTGACAATCGGCTCGGTAAAAGGCTAAACAGTAGAAGGTTAATAGCGCGTATCTCGTCGGTGTTGTAAAACCAGCAGTTTTACAACACCGTTTTTTTATCAGCGGCTTTCGGAGCTACTACCGGCAGCGGTTTCAAAATCGGCTTTGATTTTTTCCAACAGGGCGCCGATATCATTTTGATAGATAAAATCCCAGCCGACCCACGAGAATTTTTTATCGGCTGATAAGCGATTGTCAACAGACGGATTGGTAGACGGAAAGAAACCGCTTTGCGCGAAAACCGTACCGGTCTTTTCCGAAAGGAAAAACGACACAAAATCTTTTGTGAGCGCTTCGGTATCTTTTTTTACCAGCATAAAAATAGGCGCGACAATCGCGCCGTCCTTCGGCCAAACCGTCTTCAGAGGAGTCCGCTCGTCTATCATCTTAGAGAAAAAATAAGGACTGATACTGACGAC
The DNA here is from genome assembly GCF_024181165.1 of Treponema sp. OMZ 803. NCBI lineage: Bacteria > Pseudomonadati > Spirochaetota > Spirochaetia > Treponematales > Treponemataceae > Treponema > Treponema sp. OMZ 803. Next base: position 1,745,918 of record NZ_CP051195.1, read on the forward strand.
AGGCTGTGCAGTCGCAGCGCTCTTTCCTCCTTTTACCATTTGGGCAGGATGCATATACGCACTGCACGCTTTGCCTAATTTTTTAATTCCTTCATCGCCAAAACGTGCATAGATATTAAGAACGACGGAATTGAATAAATCCAAATCGCCGAACGGAATAGCGACGGAATGTTCAAATGCGGGAGACAAGATATCCTCCCATGTCTCCGGCATTTTTCTGCCGTCCAACAGCGCAGTATTCACAATCATAATTGCAGGAACGACACCGATAATGGCGTAATTTTTTTTCTCATCCCGCAAATCGATATAGTCATTGCAAAAATCTTTATTGACCGTATCGAGTGCGCAGTGAAATTCCTTGTTTTCAATAAAAGAGCCCATTAACTTTTTGTCAAAGAACAGTTCAAAACCGGCAGACAGGAGCACATCCGGCAGGTTTTCTTTTTTACCGGTTCTTGCCAGATCGATTATCCAGTCAATACCGAGATTAGCCGATCTTAAATCATACCGGATTTTATAATTTTGTTTCTCTAACGCTTCCTGATGTGTTTCAATATAATCGGAATAAAATGCTTCAAAACTTTCCAACAGCGGAATCCGTATCGGACAAGGCAGAACGCCTTCAATCCTCACTGTCTTTTTTCCGTCATCCGGCTCAAGAGGATTATCGCTTTTTACCTTTAAACTGAGATCGATATGCGCTAAACCCGACGAGGCGTTTTGTTCGATAATTTCAACCAGTTCCCGCTCGCATAAATCGATATCCAATTTCTTAGAAAGAAAAGCTTTTTCAAGCGTAATCTTCTTTCCCATCAATTTGCGCATAACCGGATTGGTAAGCGGCGTAAAACCCTTTCCCGCCAAATAGCGGATTGTTTCAGGATACCGTTCCGTAACGTCAAAGACCGTTTCGTTCATATTAAAATAATTATTCATAATCTTCCTCCAATAACAGATATATAGTAGACTATTTACCACCGATACTTTTGGGCATCTCTAAAAACTCGGTTAGATTTTTAGAGATGCCCGACGAGTTTTTGTTTAAGTTTTTATGTTATAATAACTCAAACAAAAACATCGCAAATAAGCTTAAGGAAAACCTCTAAAAACGGAAGTTTTTAGAGGTTCCTTTTAAAAAGCCCCGCATACTATGCAAAGGAAGGACGCTGTGAATCCGTTATTCAAAGATATTCCCGCAAAGGAACTGGAAACCTATCTTACCGCCGTCAAGGCAAAGACTGCCATCTATCCAAAAGACAGCTTTATTTTCTTTGAAGGCGACCTTCCCAAAGCATTGTTCATCCTAAAATCGGGGGCTGTTCAAATCGAAAAAAACGGTATCGACGGCAAACGGACTATTATGAACCGCTTTGAAACACCGGAAACCGTCTTCGGTGAAGTGTACGCCTTCCTGCAATCAGTTCCGTACGATTATTCATGTAGAATAATTGCCGATGCGAAAATCCTCAGTATTCCGGCAAACATATTTTTTGCTTCTGCAACACTACCCGCCGTACAAACAAAAATTGTACAGAATCTTTTATCTATCCTTGCGCATAAAGCCTATTTCCTAAACCAGAAGCTGTTGATATTCTCTTCATTTACACTGCGTAAAAAAATAGCCGTGTATCTGTTGCAGCAAGCACACGGTCAGCCTAAAATAACGCTCAAACTAAACCGAGAAGCTATGGCCGAATATCTCGCCGTCCCGCGCCCTTCCCTATCCCGTGAATTGATGAATATGCAAAAAGACAAGCTGCTCACCATATCCAAAGATACCGTAACCGTTAACATCGACAAACTCGAAGATCTTGCATAAATCAATTCTACAGATAGCCGGTTCTAAGTAACGAAATTCTTAAAACTGTATAGAGTATATCACAACAAAAATGAGAATTCGGTAGCATTTGTTACCGCATTGGTATTTTAATATCTCGGCGATAGAATATTATGAAAAAATAGTAATACCTCTCAGATAATTTCGATACGATTACCTTGACTAAAGCCGCAAAATAAATTACTATAGTGCTTCCTTGGGCCTATAGCTCAGTTGGTTAGAGCAGCGGACTCATAATCCGCGGGTCGCCGGTTCAAGTCCAGCTGGGCCCATTTTCCCCCTCACAACAATTTCTACAAGTAACACCGGAGCGGAACCTACAGCATTACGCTGTAGAGAACTCACGATTTTCTATCCATTTTTATAAATTGCAAATTGATTAACGTAATCTACTATTGGGAATCTTTGTTCCGGCAAGACGAATGAGTTCTTCTGTTTCAGCCTGTGTATATGGACGAATTGTATTCCATGCGGGATTAAGACAGTTCCCCGGTAAAAAGGGAGCAAAAAACCATGCGGCATCGGAAGGGAGCAATGCTGAAATAGCACGTATATCCTCGGCAGCTACAAGCGGCGGTACAAGAACGGTTCTATATTCGATTTCTACCGGCCGACAGAACGTGTGCTTTTCCTGCAAAATCATCAACGTCCGTTTTAGTGCAGCTTCAGGCTGTTCAGCCGACGGCTCAGTTCCTGCCGGGCAACAAAATTTGAGTTCATGATAACGGGCAGGAGCAGTCTTTATATCGACGGCTATCATATCGGGACAGAGCGCGTCGTCGTGCAGAAGCGAATACACTTTATCCGACAATAAACCATTTGTATCAATCTTAACGGCAAGCCCTGCCTTTCGTGCCCGTAGAATAAGTTCCGGTAAAACCGGAGAAAGAAGTGCTTCACCGCCCGAAATAACAAGTCCATGCAATACCGACTTCCGCTTTTCGATATGTTCATAGACCGCTTCAATCGGTACGTAGTCATTCGTACCGCTCCCCAATGACTTACCGGCAGGACCTTCCGAAACAGACGCACATACGAGCTCGCCGTTATAGCAATACGGGCAGCGCAAGTTACAGCCGGGCAGAAAAACCGCAGCAGCAACCTTGCGCGGATAGTTGACAAGTGTGGTTTTCTGCAGACCGACATTCATAGCTTACGCGATAACTGCTTCAGCCGTATATGGGGTTAAGCGATACGCTTTAAGATCGGCAACCGAATATGCACGGGAAAGTTCTTTTTCCGATTCATTATACATGATAACGGTAGGACAGGATCGGACGCCGTGCTTTGCAGCTGCTTTAATACCTTCTTCGGTGTCGGCATCGATATAACGGATATCAATACCGAGATTATTGCAGTAATCTTTAACAGGTGGGCAGTTGGGACACGTCTTCCGCGTATACACCTCAAAAAAGGCAGGATATTGAATTGATGTTGTTCCCGTATCCACTACGGTACTTTGCCCTGCATAGAGGGGCGTTTTAGGATTTTCGTGTTCGAACATTTTCCGCTCTGAAAACTCTTCACGCTTGCCCTTATTCCAGTTACGGACGGAACGGTAATAACCGACTATGCGTGCATATACTTCCGTTGTAGAACCGTGTACATTTTGCAGCTCCGACTGTGCAGCTGCAATATCAGCATCGATTGCTTCTCTTGTTCTCATGGTATCTTACCCACCTTTTATAGAGATATGTTTCACTATATAAGTTTATCTATATAGTGTTAATTATGCTTACATTTGTGATGATACCCCCATATATAGTGTATGTCAAGTAGTCAAATAAAATCTCGCTTTGCAGTAAAACTCGATGTCCTATAGTTGACCAAGTATCGGTTTTCATGTACTATAGCCTGTATTTTATTCTTGTAGGAACATTCCTAAAAGCGGCTGTTTTTAGTAGTTCCCACCATAAATAATTAATTTCCGGGAGGATTAACGTGAGCGTAAAAATCAGACTCAAGAAATTCGGAACAAAAAAGCGCCCATATTACCGCATCGTGGTACAGGATGTCCGTGAACCCCGTGATGGTAAAACCATTGACGAAGTAGGCATCTATCATCCTATTGAAGCGGAAGATCAGCAGATTGCTTTTGATGCCGATAAAGTACGCGGTTGGCTTAATAAAGGCGCTCAGCCGACCGACACGGTTCGTCACTTGCTCAACAAAAAACAATTCACGTTATAGGTCGGCTATCGAACATGGAACGTGATTTAGTCGAGTACATTGCAAAGTCGCTTGTTGATGATCCCAGTGCCGTTTCCGTATCGGAAAAAGAGACCGACCGCGGTATTGTGCTGGAATTGCGCGTTGCAAGCGGTGATGTAGGAAAGGTAATCGGAAAATTCGGAAGGGTTGCTCAGGCAATTCGGACGCTGCTTATGGCATCAGCCGGTCGGAGTGGAACCCGTTATTTGCTGGAAATTCTTGATTAATGGACTGGCTCATAACCGGTAGGATTCGGGGCACATTCGGTCTTGAAGGCTTCCTTAAAATTGAAAGCTGTTCGGGCGAATATGAACATTTTCTAAACTTAAAAGAGATAAAACTGCAGTTTCCATCCGAGGGGACGGGAACACAGCATCCCGAACTATTCTATCAGGTTGAAGAGTGCGTTGTCCGCAATGCGGACGCGTTATTAAAACTACGAGGTATCGATTCGCCTGAGGCGGCAAAAAAGCTACACGGAGCGGATATATTGGTTCCTCGCGATATGGCTTGCCCGCTCGAACGCGGCGAGTTTTATATCAATGATCTTTGTAATTCTGTCCTTGTGTACAAAGGAAATTCTGTGGGTACAATTGCAGATGTAGTGGAAGGCGGAGGCGGATTGTTATTGGAAGTCTCCGAGGCTGCAACAGGCAGAACCGTGTATGTTCCGTTTCGTTCCCAATTTATTGGAAAGATAAACATACCGGTAAAGCAGGTTGAGCTTATGCACCGCTGGATTCTCGAATGAGATTCAATGTGCTGACCTTGTTCCCCGAAATCCCCGCCGCCTTTTTCGAATCGTCGATCATGGCGAAGGCGGTCGAACGGGGGCTTATTACCTACAATCTGGTGAATATCCGCGACTTTGCTTACGACAAGCATCGAACCTGTGATGATCTAACCTACGGCGGCGGGGCGGGAATGCTCCTATTGCCGCAGCCGCTTTCGCTCGCACTCGATTCTGTGCAGGCAGCCGAAAAACGAGTTATCTATGTAACTCCTTCCGGTAAACCTTTCACCCAAGTGTGTGCAGCGGAGCTTGCACGAGAACAAGAACTCGTGTTTATCTGCGGCCGCTACGAAGGAATTGATCAGCGGATCATCGACGAATACGTTGACGATGAAATTTCGCTCGGCGACTACGTCATGTCCTCAGGTGAACTTGCTGCGCTCGTAATAATAGACGCGGTGTATCGCTTGATCGACGGCGTTATTTCCCGCGAATCCCTTGAAGAGGAGAGTTTTTCCGACGGTTTGTTGGAATACCCCCAGTACACACGGCCGCAGATATTCAGGGACAGGGCTGTTCCTGAAGTGCTTCTGTCCGGCCACCACGAACACATTCGTAAATGGCGGCTTGAACAGCGGATTAGAAAGACGCTTGCCATGCGTCCCGACTTGCTGACGGCAATTCGTAGTTCACCTGAATGGACAAAAGAAGCGGAACTTATTTTACAGGAGATAACAAATGGCAGAGAATTTAATTCGTAAGATTGAAGAAAAACAAAAGATTGTCGAAAAACCTTCTTTTAAAGTAGGCGACACCGTAAAGGTACACTTCAAGATTATTGAAGGGAAAACCGAACGTATTCAGATATATGAAGGACTGGTACTGTGCTTTAAAAATGCCGGTATCGGCCGGACATTCACGGTAAGAAAGAATTCTTACGGCGTCGGCGTAGAGCGTGTATTTCCGCTCCACTCACCGCGTATCGCAAAGGTAGAAGTGGTGCATGCCGGTAAGGTTCGCCGTGGCAAGCTCTACTACATCCGCGAGAAGATCGGTAAGGCTGCAAAGATTAAGACACTTCTGCAAAAGAAGAACTAGCGGATATGCAGCCCACAGCGGAACGGCCGGCGCTTCTGATTCCATTACATCGGAATGAGGCACTTAACGCGGCCGTTCTTTTCCAAGGAGACAAAGCCGCCGGTTTTACCGAAAATGAACCGGTAACGGTTCGGGTGCTGTCGATCCTTAAAAACAATACGGTGCGGATTACCGTTAAAGGTTCCGTACTACAGGCACAGACAAAAGCTCTTTCTCAAGATATTAGGGAAGGGGCTTTTTTATTGATGCGCGTCCATATTGCCGGCAATACGGTTATGTTAACGCCGTATCAGAAATCTATACCGCATTCGTTGCCGCATGGTGATGTATTCTCCCAGCTCGGCATACCGCAGTCCGACCTCGCGGTAACATTGATCGCTTTTTTTCGTCAAAATGAACAGCCGTTACAATCCCGCCCGCTCTTAAAAATCCTTTCTTCACTCTATGCGTTCGCCCCGCACGAAAAAAAAGCAGCTTTTGCTGCTGCCCTCCTCTACTCCCGCGGCATAGAACCTTTACCGCAGCTAATTGAGCAATGCCTTGCAGCCATGTTTGCCCTTCCCGGCAAACAGCATGAAAATCTGACCGACTCATCGGAGGATGCCGACCTCTTCCGCTTTCTCAATCATGTAAAAACAGGCAAAAACCACTGGGTGGTATTTCCGTTTGAAAAACAGCTCAACACACTCTGGAGAGGTTCAGCGGCTTTTTTGCTTGATCTGCAAGACGCCATATGTCTTGAATGCTGCCTACGGGTACGAAGTGAAGAACAACAAGAAGCATGGACATTTGTGCTCAAGAATAACCAATGCTTTTTTTCCTATCGAGGACAAGAAGAACTTTCAACACAGAAGCAGAAAAATCTCGCAACTTTGCTGCACGACTGTCTGGAATCTGCAGGAGTTACTTCCTATACCGTACATTATGCCGATAATAATATGGAAGAGAATCATACCCTTGCATCAATCGATATATCAGTGTAGAATAATCTAGGAGTAGATGTGACTTTTTATTACCATGGAGATAAAAAGCAATAGTATGGACAAGGGGCGAGATTGCTCGGTTGCATTGTCATATACATTCGGAGAAGATATTCCGATGATTACCGCCTCGGGGCGCGGTGCTATTGCACGAAAGATACGAGAAATTGCCGATAAATGTCATATTCCCCTCATCAATAACCCTCTGCTGGCAGAAGTGTTGGTTGATACCGAAATAGGATCTTGTATTCCTGAAGAGACATATCAAGCAGTTGCCGCTATTTTTGCATTTCTTCAAAAAAAGGATGGAATAACCGGTGCTAAGACGAATTAAGGTAGAAGATTTAAAAGAAGGCATGATATTTTCTGAGCCGCTATTCTTTGATGACGGCAAGAACAGAGTCCTGGGCAAAGGGCATCCTGTTTCTGAACGTGAACTATCGGTATTAAAGCAATGGAAAGTTCCCTTTGTTATGACAGCAGGGAAAAGTATAAAAAAGAGTGCAGAAGTAACGGAACTAGTTGAAGAATTAGATACACTACCCGACGAAGGAGGATCTCCTACTGCTAAGACAGCTGACAAAAATACTAAAAAGAAGACAACGGAAGAAAGTACCATTTTACAACTGCCGGATATTTTAACACACAGCGAACTCTATACTGAATATTTGGCAATTATCCTAACACTGGACATCTTTTTAACCGAAGTAAAAAACAGAAAAGCCATATCACCCCGACCTATAGATGGAATAGCCCTGAGACTGCGTAATTTGCTCGCAGCCAATAGACCACTTGCCATTTCATTTATCCTATCAGCCCAAATTCCTGAACGAGATATGGCAAAAGCTCTAGTCGATACTGCTATTTTAGCTGAAACCATCGCAAATTTTATGAATCTGCCCGAAGATTATATTGATGATATAATACTCGGTTCTCTGCTACACGATTGCGGTATGCTAAGGATTCCTGATGCCATTTTAAACAAAAAAACTGCGCTTTCGGATACTGAAATGCAAACTGTGGTTGCGCACACCGTCTATGGGTATAAAGCTGTATTATCGGAATTTGTGTATACCGAGCGTGTTGCAATGCTTGTTCTCGAGCACCATGAACGTTGGGACGGAAAAGGCTACCCCAATGGACTTGATAAAGATTCCATCGAAATAGGTGCCCGTATTATAGCTGTAGTAGACGCCTTTGTCGCAATGACTGCACGAAAGGCTTATCGCAACGCACTGCTCGGTTATGATGCAATGAAAACTCTACTTGCAGATAAAGGTCGCCGCTTTGATTACGAGGTCATCAAAGCAATGATTCAAAGTATTGGTGTATATCCCATCGGCTCAATAGTATTAATGAACGATACCTCCATCGTGCGTGTCGTCGGCACACACCCGGAAGCTCCCTTACGCCCGCTGATTAGGGTACTCATTGATGAAACCGGCCATCTTTATCCAAACAATAAGGGCAAACTTATCGATCTAAAGGAATATAAAAATACTTTTATTGTCAAGGCAATTGACCCACTTCAGTATCAACAAAAAAAATGATGGAAGAACGGCTGGGGCCGGCAGGTGAGACATTCGCAGAAAAATGGCTTGAACGGCAAGGGTACTCTATCATTGCCCGAAACTGGCGAACAAGAACAGGGGAAATTGACATCATAGCAGAAAAGGACGAAACGCTTGTCTTTTTTGAAGTAAAAACATTACCCCATACACCGCTTACGGACTTGGATATTATCGTTGGAAATAGAAAACAGGAAAGGATTTGTAAAACCGCTAAATATTTTCTCTTAACTCATCGAAAATATAACAAGATGCATATACGGTTTGATGTTCTTGTATTGCCGTTTGATCCACGGACAATAGAATCAGCTGAGCCGCTGCATCTAGAGAATGCTTTTGAGGACTATGTATGAATGTTGGCGTGTTTCCAAAAAAAGGGCGGTATACTCCCCGCAAATACTTTACCGAATCCGATTTTCGTGAAATGGAAACAAAACTCAATGACGAAACATATATTCAAGCGGCAATATACCGATTAGCATCGATATTGACCGAACAAATGATGTATATGAAGGATGAAGAATAATATGAATAATAGGCGGGGACATAGAAAAGAAAACCGTTATACAGAAAATACCACGGTGAATAACAAACCGTATATCAGTCCACAGCACGAGGATCCTACCGAACTTTTTACCTGCCCACGGTGCGGCAAACCGATCAAAGATTTAAGCGCCGCATTAGCGGATAAAACAGACGGCAAGCCTGTGCATTTCGATTGCGTATTAAATTTTTTAAAGCAAAACGAAGTCTTACATGAAAATGAAGCGATTTCGTATATCGGTCAAGGCAGATTTGCCGTTATCAAATACGCTTCAATGGTAACGATGAAAGAATTCACTATCGTTAGAATCATTGAGTGGGAAGATAAAAACCAGCGCGCAGAATGGCGGGGCACCATCGCCGACCGTTTCAGCTTAATCGATTAAGTGAATAGCCTTTCCGTTAGCCTTTTGAAAATAGTGGTACCGGATACAAGGCGCTGAGTGAACAACACCCGCAGGCGTACTTATTGTACGTCGAGGACTGTTGTTCACTCAGCAACGCCGTAGACGGTATGCATATTTTCAAAAGGAAAGTTAGACGACGATATTCACAATCTTATTCGGCACAACGATAATCTTTTTAGGCTGTTTATCGCCGAGGAAGCGCTGTGCGCCATCTGTTTTTAACGCGAGCGCTTCAAGCTCATCTTTCGGCAAATCGACGGCAGCTTGAAATTTATCGCGCACCTTTCCGTTGATTTGCACGACAATCGTACATTCGGAATCGATGCAAAACTTTTCGACAAACATCGGCCACTGCGTATATGCAATTGTTTCCGTATGCCCTAACTTCTCCCACAGCTCTTCGGCGAGGTGCGGTGCGTAGGGCGCGAGCAGCTTGACAAATGCCTCCCATGCAAAGCGAGGTACGGTCTGATATTTTCCGAGCGTGTTGATGAAAATCATCATCTGGCTGATTGCCGTATTAAAGTTGAGCGATGCGGTATCTTCGGTTATCTTTTTAATGGATTTATTGAGGAGCTTGGTAATTTCCGCATGTTCCGGCGTACTCATATCGTTTACCGGACAGGAAATAAGCTCTTTTTCGGAAAGAGCCCAGATTTTCTCCAAGAAGCGGAAAATACCGATCAACCCTTGCGTGTTCCACGGCTTGGACATATCGAGCGGCCCCATAAACATCTCATACATACGGCACGAATCGGCGCCGTATTGAGCGATCATCTCATCAGGATTGATGACATTTTTTAGGCTTTTCGACATCTTTGCGATAACCCGCTTCAACTTTTCGCCGGTACTCTTTTCTTCAAAAGCATCATCGCCGGTCTGCACAACCTCATCGACCGGCACGAGCGACCCGTTTGAACGCTGATACGCAAAGGAAGTGATCATTCCCTGATTCACCAACCGCATGAACGGTTCTTTGGTATGCACCACGCCTAAATCGTACAGTACCTTGTGCCAAAAGCGGGCATAGAGGAGGTGGAGTACCGCATGTTCCGCACCGCCGACGTAGAGATTAACAGGCATCCAATACGCTTCTTTTTCCTTGGCACAAAAACTGTGTGCATTATGAGGATCGAGATAGCGGAGATAGTACCAGCAGGAACCCGCCCATTGAGGCATGGTGTTTGTTTCGCGGCGGGCAGGGGCGCCGCAGTGCGGACACACGGTATTCACCCATTCGGGTATTTTGGCAAGCGGGCTTTCTCCCGTGTCGGAAGGGGTGTAGCTATCCGTTTCAGGCAAGGCAAGCGGTAAATCCTTTTCGTCCAGCGGAACCACGCCGCATTTCGGGCAATGCACCAACGGAATAGGCTCTCCCCAGTACCGCTGCCTGCTGAACACCCAGTCGCGGAGCTTATAATTGACGGCCTTTTTGCCGAAGCCGTTAGCGGCGGCGTAGTCGGTAACCCGCTCTATTGCTTCCCGCGTCGGCAGTCCGGTAAATTCGCCTGAATTTACCGCATAACCGTCGGCTGCGGTACATGCTTGCGGTACTGCGCGGTAATCGCCCGCCGCTCCCTTTTCCTTCCATTCAGCTTCGGATGCGACCGTTTGAATAACTGGCAGCGAAAAAACGTGAGCAAACTCCCAGTCGCGCTCATCATGCGCCGGAACCGCCATAATGGCGCCGGTTCCGTAAGAAACCAAAATATAATCGGAGATCCAAATCGGAATAGGTTCTTTTGTTAGCGGATTTACCGCATAGGCGCCGGTAAAGACGCCGGTTTTCTTTTTTGCAAGTTCAGTCCGTTCAAGGTCGGTTTTCTTTGCCGTCTCGTCAATATACTGCTGCACGGCGCCTTTTTGCGCCCCGCTAACAATGCGCATGACGAGCGGATGTTCCGGAGCAAGCACGAGGTAGGTTGCCCCGAAAATAGTATCCGGCCGAGTAGTATATACGGTAATCTTTTCGCTTTCGTGCGGAGCGGCAAGGTGAAAGTCTATTTCCGCTCCGGTGCTTTTGCCGATCCAATTCCGCTGCATCATCTTAACAGACTGAGGCCAATCCAGCTCTTCCAAGTCCTCAAGGAGCCGCTCTGCATACGCAGTAATCTTGAGCATCCACTGCCGAACATTCTTGCGGACAACCTGTGTGCCGCACCGTTCGCAGCAGCCTTCTTTCACTTCCTCATTCGCAAGACCGGTCAAACAGCTCGGGCACCAGTTAATCGGTGCTTCCGTTTCGTAGGCTAAACCTTTTTTATACAGCTGTAAAAATATCCACTGTGTCCAGCGGTAATAGTCCACATCCGAAGTTGCAAGCTCGCGATCCCAGTCGTAGGAAAAACCGAACGCCTGTATTTGCCTCCGGAAGGTGTCGATGTTTTCTTTTGTCGTAATACGCGGATGAGTACCGGTCTTAATGGCGTAATTTTCCGCCGGTAAGCCGAAGGAGTCAAACCCCATCGGATGCAGCACCGCATATCCGTTCATGCGGAGATACCGACAATAAATATCAGTTGCCGTATATCCTTCAGGATGTCCGACGTGCAAGCCTGCTCCCGACGGATACGGAAACATATCCAATACATACGCCCGTTTTTCCGGCGGATAATTTTCATCCTCGGTTACTTTAAACGTCTTATGATCTTTCCAATATTTTTGCCATTTTTTTTCAATATCGCCAAAAGGATACGGCATTATACAACTCCTTTGAGTAAAACATTTTAGAGGCACATTCAAAATAATAGGGGCTGTCCAGAAACTTCAGTTTTTGGACAGTTTCCTTAGATTTAGATGCGATGTTTAATATTAAGTCATTATTGTATAAAGACTTAATATTAAACTCGCGGGGATGTCGAAAAAGTAACCAACTTTCGAGACATCCCCATTCATTTATAGAAGGATTATTTTTTTACTGTTAGTTTTGGTAATACCGAATACCCGCAAAATATTTTCCGTGGTATAATCTGCATGAGCTAATTTATTATAATAATCCGTAACAGTTTGTAGCTCCTCTTGAGAATCATCGTAGGCGGCAAAAGCCGCTGCGCTGCGAAAAGCACCTGCTTCCAGCAATTCCTTTAAAGTCTTACCGCCGTTTTTAGTACGTCGTTCTTTATCAACTACCGCAGCCGCACCGTCATATCCGATTGTGCTGATAAAATCATTTTTTGTCATATTGTGCTACCTTGTTTAAACCTTTTTGAATCCGTCCTTTGAGACGCCGCAGAGCGGACATACCCACGTATCGGGCAAATCCTCAAACTGAGTACCCGGTTTAATATTACCCTCAGGATCACCAGCGCTCGGATCATACTCATAACCACATAAATCACATACATATTTATCCATACTCTACTCCTATAAAAACTTTTGCAGGACGTTTTAACATCCGAAAAAGTTTTTCGTAGGCTAATACTATACGGGTTTTACAGCGGTTTTACAAGTAGGAGAGAGGCTTGGGAGCGGCAACTGCTACAATAGAGGAATCCGTGCATCCACAAGGATTCTGCTTGCTTTTTACAAGTCTTTTTCTTATAGTAACAGCCTTATGAATATCCTCGAAAAATTTTATAGTGATGCACAGAGACGAACGGAAAAATTACCTGATCCTGCATTCCGGCAAGAATTATGTGAATTTTTTATTCAAACAATCCGCAGTTACGATAAAAGCCTGCTCCCGTTAGCGGAAGATTCAGCTGAGTATTGGTTGAGAACGCATTCCGCTGATACAAAAGAAGAGGCCGTTACTTGGTTCTATACCGTCTTTTCCCTCTTTGACGGCAGCTTCGGTAGCGATATGGATTTTTCCAATGAAGACTGGGAAGAACTACATACCATTATCTCGGCGGCAGCGGAAACACTCGATATGCAAACCGTAAGCGCCATTATGAGCATTATGGTTGAACGGCATAAGCTCCTCGGCGATTTCTAAAAGCGAAGTGAGCTTCTAAAGATACCATTAAATAGGAATAGCACTATGATACGGGATTTTTGCTGCGTAGAATATGAGCACTGTACCGCCTGTCCAAAGCGCTGCGGGGTAAATAGGAACGCCGGTGAACGCGGCTTTTGTGGAGAAACGGCGGAACTGCGCATTGCATGGGCAGGATTACACTTCGGAGAAGAACCTCCGGTAAGCGGCGCAGGCGGATCGGGAACAATATTCCTTACCGGCTGTAACCTCCGCTGCGTTTTTTGCCAAAACTTTCAAATTTCACAAGAGGGCATGGGACGTGCCGTAACGGAACGGGAATTTATCGAAATATGCCTCACACTTCAGAGCGCAGGCGCGGAAAACATCAACATCGTTACGGGCAGCCATGCGATACCGGCTTTGGGGGCAGGGCTCCGAGCCGCAAAACAGCACGGCTTAACTATTCCCATCGTCTGGAACTCCTCCGCATACGAAACGGTAGAAGCACTCGAATCGATTGCGGACACCGTCGACGGCTGGCTCCCCGATCTCAAAACGCTTAATACCGAAACATCCCGCCGCGTTTTTGCCGCTCCGGATTATCCCGAACAAGCCTGTGCTGCAATCAAGACAATGGCGCGGCTTTCTCCCCTCAACCTTACACCGCCCGATGAACGGTATCCGTTCGGTAAAATGCTGTCGGGTGTTATTGTCCGGCATCTCGCACTTCCGGGAAAATTAGAGGATTCGCAAGCAGTACTCCGTTGGTTTGCCCAAAGGCTGAAAAGCAAGGCGCTGCTTTCGCTGATGACTCAGTACACGCCCATTACGGCAAATCCGAAAGCGCGGCGTATCGATGCTTTTTCCAACCGCCTACTCAACGAATCCGAGGACATCAGATTGCGCACTTTTCTTGAAGATTTAAACATCGACGACGGGTTTTATCAGGAATTAGTAAGCGACTTGGATTGGCTCCCCGACTTTAACCGCATACAAACCTTTTCTTCCACACTGTCAAAACCGCTCTGGCATTGGAAGACCGGCTGGGTGCATTAACGTTTATTTTCAGCCGCACCATTTCAGTGCGCCTGCGGTAACAAAGTAAGACTGCTATTAAAAGCATAACTCAGTTAAAGCACCTCTCCAAAAAGCGCTTTGTCACGTGCATCATATCTTTTACTTTTTGCATTGTATTTGCAAAGAACATCAATGGGCTTCATCATAAAGCTGATATCGTCTATCGAGTAGGTACTATCGAACCCGCGAATGTTACTTTTACCTCTGCTGCAGCGCAACACACATTTATTTCCGCATCCGTTTTGAAACTGTTGTGTAAATCAAATACATATATGGCGCACCCAAATTGGTTTCCATCAGCGAATTAACAACCAAAGTACGAAGCCCCGCATTACGGATACCCGTTATAAATAAAATAAATTCCCATGCGAACTGCACCAAAAGCCCGATTGATATAATGCTCCAAAGAGGTACTCGCTCATCGTCGCGCGTAGCAGATAAATTTTTCATGAGCAACCACGCATAACCGACAAATAAAAACACCGCCATAATCCAATGATATCCGCCAGTTCCACGCTGAATTGTAATTATCGGGAATGCCGCCCCAGCCCCGTTACTGATAACCGCCGCAGAAAACCACCACACAATAATCAAAAGCGAAAACTCCAAACGATTTTTCGGTTCGGCAAACCACAGCCACATCCACGCCATATTTGTAAACCCATAACTCATACTGAGCCACAGCAAAAACCAAAAAGGGTTTGCACCAACCACTTTTCGTGTTTCAAGCAACCAATAAAATCCGCCGTAATCTACTACAAAATAGAGTAAGCCCCCGAGTATTCCAACCAGAAGAGGAATATATCGCTTACTCTTTAGAAAATAAAATGCGAGTAATACTAAAAAAGCACAATCCAAAAATACGTACAAACTGCTCAATGATCGGTTTGGAATTAATTCCAATTTTTTCCTCCATACAGTTTTATATCACACAAAATAACAAGAACTTCCAGACGACAATTAACGTAAAATACTCTATCCTTAGGCGGCTGCGTGTCGTGCCTCTCTCCGCGCGAGTATGCGCTGGATAAAGATAGACGCAACAAAGATGCCGACACCGGCAAGGTCGGTTAATAAGGCGCTGTCGATGAGCAAGAACGCTCCTGCAAGCATCAAAAGCCGCATGAAAATATTCACCTTTGTATGGAAATACCCTTCTACGGCGGCGCTGATTAAAAAGACGCCGACGCATGCGGTAAGCGCAACCTGAATACCTTGCAAAATATTCGTATTCATCAATAACAGTTGATTATTGTAGACGAACATATATGGAATGATAAAACCGGCGAGCGCAAGCTTAATGGACACAATCCCCGTCTTCATCGGATTACCGCCCGATATACCTGCCGCTGCAAATGAGGCAAGTGCAACCGGCGGCGTAATATTGGCAAACATCGCAAAGTAGAAGCAGAACAGGTGAGCAGCCAACGGCGCAATGCCGAGCTCTATCAGCGCAGGAGCCGCAATCGTTACGGTAATAATGTACGCAGGAATACTCGGTAAGCCCATACCAAGCAGCATACAGGTAACCATCGTAAAGACGAGCGTCAACAACAAGCTCTTTCCGCCGAGCGAGATAATCGCACTTGCCATATTGATAGTAAAGCCGGTTAAACTCGACACACCGATAACGATACCGACACAAGCACAGGCAATCGCAACCGATACCGTCGATTTTGCGGAAGCGACAAAAGCAGCCTCTATATCTTTCAAGCTCATGCGAGTTTCTTTTTTCAGCTGCGCAATAATGATTGTTAAAAGGATGGTTAAAAAAGCGCCTTTGATAACGGTATAACCGCTGAAGAACAGCATATACACCAAGAATAAAATCGGGATGGTCAGGTGCCAGTACATCTTCAGCGTTTCTTTCACCTTGGGCAGCTGATCTTTCGGCATACCGTCAAGTTTGTCCTTCGACGCACGCAGTTGAATCTGGAAGATAATACCCAAATAGTAAATCAGCGCAGGGATAGCCGCCGCAACGACAATCTCCTTGTACTTAATACCGAGTGTTTCCGCCATAATAAATGCGGCGGCGCCCATAATCGGCGGTAAGAGCTGACCACCTACGGAAGCGGTTGACGAAACCGCACCGGAGAATTCTTTACTGTACCCGATTTTCTTCATAAGCGGGATTGTAAACGAACCGGTGGTAACGACATTCGCAATCGCAGACCCGTTGATACTTCCGAGCAAGCCCGCCGCAATAACGGCTACCTTTGCAGGACCGCCTTTCGTATGCCCTGCCAAACCGATGGCAATATCGTTAAAGAATTTTCCCATTCCGCATTTATTCATAATTTCGCCGAATACGATGAATAAGAAAATGTACGTTGAAGAAACGTTGACCGACGTACCGTAAATACCTTCCGTATTGGAAAAGAGGTGCCCGATCAATTTCGGCCATTTAAACCCTCTATGCAAAAACAGACCCGGCACGTTTATCGGGATAAGTCCTTGGCGGGCACCCATCAGCGCATAAATCATAAAGATGATCCCGATGACCGGTAATGCCCAACCCGTAATCCGCCGCGCAGCCTCTATTACCAATGCAACCAATATGGTACCCATGATAACGTCCGTCAGGTTTGCGTCCCCTACCCTGTCGATAATCGCTTGATAATTCACCCACATGTAGACGGGAATGATAACGGACAAAATCATCAGTATGTAATCATACCATGCAATAACTTTTCTACTCGATCTTTTAAATGCAGGATAGATTGCAAACGTCATCAGCAAAATCATGCCGACGTGAATGGAACGATGGCGCAACGTTTCCGGACGGATATAGCCGGAAGCATACGCCAAATGGTAAAAGGTAACCAGCAGCGCAGTCCATTTGAGAATCTTTGTAAAAATCGGGTTAACAAAGTTTCGAGTTCTGCTTTCCCGTTCAAATTCTTCCAAGAGAGCCTTTTGGTCTATTGTTTTTTCTGTAGCCAAGATGTACTCCTTATGTATAGTTGGGCACCTCTAAAGAAAACCTCTAAAACCTGAAGTTTTTAGAAGTTCCCAGTAGTATAATTATGAAATTTAAAGACAACCTCTATAAACTTTTTAGAGTTTTTCCCTTATCATTTTACCGGCCGAATAAGCCTTTTAGCGTACTGCCGGCCGCATCTCTAAGCGTATCCATTCCTGTCTGCTCGATGCGTTTCATAACTTCGACTTTGCTTTCTTCCAGTTTTTTTTGCAGCATATCGGCAGCTTGTTTTTGATTCATAACAAGTTTTTCAATACTGCCGAAGTCGCCCAGCTTTTCGTTTAAAGGACCGGTGTATTTTTCTAATTCGGCTTGAGCTTCTTTAAGCGCCTTTTGCTTTATGGCTGAAAGTTCTTTGTTGATTCCTGTTTGCAGCGCCGCAAGAAAAACCTTGTCCGCATCGGTTGCAATGTCCATATTCAAATCAGACTGGGAAAACTCCGCCTTGATTTTAAACCGCATATTTTTAACCGCTGCAAGTGATTCATTGTAAATGCGCGAAATAAAATCGGGTTCAAACGAATCAGCCGTAAGGCGCACTTCGTCAAAGCTAAAATCCGCGTCGATACCGACATGCCCGTCGCGCTCAGCCTGTATACCCGCCTGTATTTTCGCCCTGCCCTCAAAAGACGGAACGCCGGCAATGTCAAGCACGGAAGCGCCGAGCGCCTGCAAAGCTGAAGAGGGATTAAACGCAGCGTTATAACCGCTTCCGGTATATTGCAATTTCAATAAGGGATAATTGAGTTTCTCTCCGACATTTATGAGTCCCTCTCCGCTGTGCGTGCGCTTGCTTTCGAAAAAAGCACTTTCGTCAAAATGGGCGCTGAACGATACAGGCTTTCCCCAGCGGTCAGGATCGTTTGAAATATCATTTATGCGGCCTTCAAAACCCGTTCCGTTTGCAAGCATTTGCTGAATTAAAAATGACGGGTATATGTCGGCGCGGTATTGGATTGTTCTGCCCGGAAGCCGCCGGACTTCTTGACGGGTCTTTTGTTTTTTTGCCGCCTTTTTTGATCCCTTGTTGAAATTGAGCGCAGCATTAAACGCTTTTTCCGCATACGGATAATATTTTCCGAGGACGTTGTATGCAGCGGCTTTTATAGTTTGTGCAAAAATGTTTTTTCCGTCGGCAACCGTAAACGAGCGGATTTTATTGATTTCTCCGTTAACAAAATCGGTATCTTTTCTTACCGCCTTGAAAGCTTCCTTTGCCGCAAGCTGCACGGCCTTACCGTCTTTTTGCAAATCTTTAACCACTGAATCGGTCAAAGCTACAAGCTTTTGGCTGTCTTTTATCGCAGCATTAAGTTCTTGCAATACCGCCTTCAATTCGGCAATGTCTTTAATTGCCTGATAATCGCGCCCGATGACTTTTTCCGAGCTTTTTCTAAAATCGTTTACGGCGGCCTCCAGTTCTGCCGGACGCTTTTCCCACACCGCTACAATTTGAGCGACCATGTCCTGTGCTTTTTGCACTGCAGCGGGCGTTTGCAGCTGTTTAAGCGCGTTGTCCAAAAACTTTTGCGGATTCAAACTTTCAAACATCGACGAAACGATTTTTTTACTTTGTTCAAGCGCATCTTTTTGCCGCTCTTTTATAAGCAACGCTATTTTACTATCGCCGACATCTTTATCGTTTCCCTTTTTTACGGATGCCGGAAGCTCGCCCGATGTTTTTCGATCGGTTCCGAATGCCATGCCGGAAACTTCAAGGTTTTGGCACACAAAGCGCTTTTTTAAAAGCTGCGTTAAATTAAAATCAAGCTGAATTTTTTGTGCTTCAAAAACGTTTTTCATCGGTGCATTTTTATCGGCAGCAGCAAGACCGCGCACGGTAACCGACGCATCCAAGATACCGACGTGAACCGAAGCGATATCGACTTTGGCACCCGTGATTTTTTGCAGACCTGCCGTTAAAGCACGTTTTGCAAGCGGATCTTTAAACATAAGAACGGCAAGCACAACCCCGACAACAACAGCTGCAACGGCAGCAAGCGGCACGAGGTTTATGCGTCCTTTTTGCCGCTTTATCTGTTTGCTTAAAATCTTTAAGCGCTTAAAATCTTTTGCGTCGTATTCGATACGGTGAATCCGCAATTTAGCCGGATCCTCTCCATCGGCAGAAAACTGTGCCGCAACAAATTCGCGGTCGGCCGGTATATAGAGTTTTTTAAGCAGTTTTTTTTCGAGCGACTTTTCCGTATATGTCTTTTTATACATCCACGGAAGTTTTTTGAAGGGTATCTTCTTTTGCTCTTCTTTCATATTTATACCTCAGTAAAAAAGCTGATAATTTTCGCGACAAAGGGCACGTGATAAAAGGCTTGCATAAACTTGCTCCGCGCAAGCGCCGGTGCGAGATGCGTGCGCCAAGATTTAATGAAAATTCTTACCACAATATATACCGGAATATACAGTATAAGGCTAAACACAAGAGAGCCGGCGACTATCGTGTTGTTGAATTTTGTAAAGGCGACAAAGGGAATGTCGAGCAAAGCGGCATAGACCGGCTTTAAAGGTGAGAAAGTCAATACACCGTAGCCTATCGAGTCGAACAGCGGATCAAAAAACCGAGCAAGCAAACTTGCAATGAGTACCGTAAGCAGAAAGGCGCCTTTGTTCATACGTACAAAAAGAAAAAACACAAACAGCAGGTACCACAGTGCGTTGTCTTTCGGCATAAAGCCGAGGAGCACCCCAATTGCAACGGCATGAGCGATTTCACCCGGATGCGAATTCGTATTGAGTGATTTAAGCAGTTTCGCAATGTACGAAATCATATTTTCTCCGTTTTACAGTAAACCTGTTCGGAAACTTCCGCGTCGGAACAGGTTACCTTAAAATACACCGGGAATGTCCTAAAAGTTGATTACTTTTTCGCCATCCCCAGCGAGTTTAGAATTAAGCCTTTGTACAATAATGGCTTAATTTTAAGCATCACGCCTAAAATTAAGCCGTTTTATATATAGCTCTTCGTATCTTTCCGATAAAAACCCTGATTGTTAAAGAATCCTTATTTCCGACTTGCAGATTGAGCATAAAATCGATACAACAGATTTTCCCTGCTCTCTGAAGCGGTACTGAACATATGGCGAAATTCCATCCAACTGTTCGCGCTCGATAATACCGTTTTTCATCAAATTTTTCAATGCTACAGCTCCGAATTGCACATCCATTCAGTCACTACGACATCAGCGATTCGTGCAGCATATCCGGTAAAAATATCGGAATGCGATGTTGTCAGAGCATCAGGAAATTAAACCATCAGAACGAATAAATCATTATAATAAAATAACTTATTTCATAATACCGTAAATAAGGTTTGCGAGAAATTTCTCAAATATTGACTTTATCGCTCATTTCTGCTTTACTAATCGAATGAAAAAAACAATAGTTGTTACTACCGTTATATTCAGCTTTTATATAACAGCATTTTGTCAATCCATTACGACTGCGAGCGTATTTTTTTCCGGAATGTCCGAACAATACGCGGCGCTTTCCGATTACACTGCCAATCTCACGGTTTCAACCGGCTCGGGTTCAAAAGTCCAAACAATGGAAGCAACCGTATACTTTAAGCGCCCTAATCGACTACGCATCGATTTTACCAAACCGAACGAGCAGGTCATTCTTTTCACCGGCGACACACTGACCATCTATGTTCCCTCCTATCGGATGGTGTTAAACCAAACAATCGAAAAAGATTCCTCCGCCGGTACCGCTAATCTTGCTACGCCTCAAGGCCTATCGTTGTTGAAACGCTCATACACCATTGCGTACGAAACGGGTGCCACCCCCCAACCGTTAGCGGAAGGTTCATCCGAACAGGTTGTAGTTCTTGCACTTAACAGACGCTCGGCTTCGGAAACTTTTAGAAATATCCGACTGCTCGTATCTCCTGAAACAAAGCTGATTAGACGGATCGAAGCATGGCCTATTTCCGGAAGTAAGATCACTTTTGACTTTTCGGCTTATCGATTAAATACGGGAATTCCTGATTCCCGCTTTTTATATGATATACCGCCTAATGCGGATATGCTGAACAATTTTTTATTTGAAGAATAACGGAACAATTATCCCACCAGAATATGAGAAGGTTTATTTTCAGCCGCTGAAATAGCACGGCTGAAAAACTAGGAAGGAATAGATGCAGGATATAGGCAATGTATTAGAAAAGGCGCGCAATGAAAAACAGATTGGGCTTGAACAGGCTTCACGGGAAACGAATATCGCCCGCCGATATTTAGAAGCGCTTGAGACCGGTATGTATGAGGTATTTCCCGGAGAGCCGTATGTTATCGGTTTTTTACGGAACTATGCGGAATACTTAGGCTTAAATCCTAATGAATGCGTTACGTTGTATAAACAGACAAAAATACAGGAAACAGCTGTACCTCCTGAAAAACTTATTCCTCAAAGACAATTTACCGTTCCCCGCGGTGTATTTATCGGAGCAGGGATATTAGTCTTTTTAATAGCGCTGTTTTTTATCGCCAAAATACTGATTTCAAAAATCGGTACGGCAATAAAAGACAGACCGGTACAACCGACCGGACAAACTGAAATCATCGAAAAGAAAGAGAATGCATCCTATACCCTTTCACAAGAAGTATTTGAAAAGCGACTCTTTAAAGGTGATGTCGTTATGCTCCCGCTCGGCGGAAAAGAATATCAACTAAAAGTCGAAAAGACAGCGCCCGAGCTGTATCTCGCAACGGATATCGGAACACAAATTATTGCATTAGGCCAAAGCCTTGTTCTTGACCTTAACGGCGACGTTACTGCCGACGTGAAAATTTCCGTTGAGGATATCGATACGTCCGATGAATCGAAGGGTGCATTGGTAGAAATACTTACCACAGGTTTTTCGGAACCGGTTTCCCCGGAAGCACCTGCAATAAAAATTTCCGATCAGGTAGCTCAGCCCGAAACGGCAAAATACAAGGTACTGTTCGATGCCGGTTCTGCGTATCCGGTAACCTTAAACGCAACTTTCCGAAGCTATTGCCTCTTCCGTTATGAACAGGACAGAGCAAACCGTGACGAGCGGTACTATCAAAAATCGGAACAGTTGACGGTTCAAGCAAATAACGGAATCCGCATCTGGGCATCAAATGGAAACGCCGTTAAAATGCAGATTATTGCGGGCGGGAAAACCATCGATATAGAAGTCAGCCGCCCGGGTGAAGTCATCGTTAAAGATTTAAAATGGATTAAGGATGATGAATCAGGGCGCTATGCATTTGTGGTAATGGACGTTGACTAAGCGTTTTTTTCTTGATCAGCATGGGTGTGCGAAAAATCAAGTAGACGGTGAGCTGCTTATCGGTATCTTGACCGATAATGGCTGGCAAAAGACTATCGAACCTGAAAAGGCCGATCTCATCATTGTCAATTCATGTGGCTTTATCGAACCCGCAAAGAAGGAATCAATTGAAGCGGTTATCACCGCCCGGATGGCCTACCCTCAAGCAAAAATTTTGCTGGCAGGGTGTTTAGCGGAACGGTACGGAGATATATTTAAGACCGAATTTGAAGAAGCCGATGCTTTGTTCGGTAACGGAGACCTATCACAGCTCCCCATACTTATCGACCAACTGTTTCCGGCACAGCCCAAGCTCCAATCTGAACAGTCCTTGTCGGCAGAAGGGCAGACAATGGTATCCGACAGTAAGAAAAAGACTATTGCAGACACTGCTCCTGCCGAGTATCTTTCCGCGGTACAAAACACTGAACATAGCCGCCCATTTCTTAA
Organism: Treponema sp. OMZ 803; assembly: GCF_024181165.1. Lineage (NCBI taxonomy): Bacteria > Pseudomonadati > Spirochaetota > Spirochaetia > Treponematales > Treponemataceae > Treponema > Treponema sp. OMZ 803. The sequence goes on from NZ_CP051195.1 coordinate 1,769,038, forward strand.
ACCGGCGCAAAAAGGCGTATGCTGCGGACGGCGCCCCGAATTATTAAACTTTCCCCGTTCCGCCTTTATCAAAATTACTGAAGGCTGTGATAATTGCTGTTCATTTTGTGCGATACCGCTGATACGTGGCTCAGTGAGAAGCCGGTCGCTTGACAGTATTGTCAATGAAATACGGGGGTTTGTGCAGCAAGGATATAAAGAATTCAACCTCATCGGGCAAGACCTGGCAGTGTATGACGCCGCATCGCCTCGAGATAAGCTCAGCAGCCGGCTTAACAATAACTTGCCCGCATTGCCGCCCAAAACGAAACAAGGGCATTCGGGATTAGCACAGCTTTTACGCGCGATTTCCGGTATTGACGGAACATTCAGCGTCCGGCTGCTCTACATCCACCCCGATCATTTTCCGCCGGATATCTTGCCGATTATGACTGCCGACACCCGCTTCCTCCCCTACTTTGATATCCCCTTTCAGTCCGGCTCCGATCCGATCATCCGTGCGATGAACCGTTGCGGTTCTGCCGAAACCTATCTCAAGCTGATAGAAACCATCCGCGCAGCTTTCCGCACAGCGGAAAGCCCCTACGGGGAGGCGGTTATCCGTACTACTTTTTTAACAGGCTTTCCGGGAGAAACTCAAGCTGATTTTGAACGGACGGCAGCCTTTTTGCAGGCAGCCCAGAGCCTATGGTCGGGAGCATTCGCGTATTCGCAGGAAGAGGGAACCAAGGCTGCCGATATGAAAAAACAGGTGCCGGCAAAAATTGCCGAACAGCGCAAGACAGCCCTTAACGAACTGCAATTAAAGATTACCGAACAAAAACTCGCTGCTTTTTGCGGACTGGAAACGGATGTTCTTATCGAAGAGATTATCCCGCAAGAACAAAACAATGAAGAAGAAAACACACAATGCTGCATTGCGCTCGGTCGGGCATGGTTCCAAGCGCCGGAAGTAGACGGGGCTGTAGTTGTCAATTTTTCCAAAGCGCAAAAAGACAGCGAAGGGCAGCCGATAACTGCCGGCAGTCTGGTTCGAGTACGGATTACCGCCCTGCGCGGGATTGACCTCGAAGCGGACGCACTTTAGCTGCCATTGAGTGCATTCTTTTATAAAAAGCTCTCTATAATTCTACAGGTTATAAAAGGTTTTCCTAAAAGGTATTAACTTTTAAGAAAAAATTTATGTACGAAGCACTTTTTCTACATATTGCGGGTCAGCGGATACTACTTTTAGCAGTGATAATGCTGCACCGTCAGGCTTGCGTCGTCCTTGCTCCCAATTACGCAGCGTTCCAATACTGATATTAAGCATCGTTGCAAATTCTTCCTGTGTTTTATGTGTTTTATTACGTATTGCTGCAATATCTAAAGCATCAATAACAGAGACACGCGCAGGTTCCATTTCTCCTTTTTCAATTAAGGCAGCTTCTTTAATACTTTGTATAAGTTCACTAAACATTTCATCGCTCATTTTTTTATGTCCAATCATAATAACACCTCTTTAACGAATGCTGCTAACATATTCGTCTGTTTTTTCGTAAGATTATCCGATTCATTTTTTGCATAAGCGAATAACAAATATATTTGTGTATCCGTTTTTATAAAATAAATAATCCGGACACCCCCGCTTTTTCCGGTATTCTTTTTACCCCATCGTATTTTTCTTATTCCACCGCCACCTCTAATTAATTTCCCTTTTAATGGATTGCATACCAAATATTCTTTAAATTGTGTGTATGTCAGATCATCCAACAAACGGTCAATTTGCTTTTTAAATACCGGTGTTTCTATCAGTTCCATACTTTTATTATACGTCATTGACGCATGATAATCAAGTTTTTTATACAAAATGAATAACTGAAAAAGCATTGATTCAGTGTTGCAAATTATTCAATTGCTTATTCTTTAGAAGAAGGAGAATCGATTCAACTATTTTTAATACACGAGCTTTAATGAAAGAATAACACTGAAGCATGACAAAGCGTAACAGCGTAAAATTATCAGTTTGATAAGTCTATATACAGCAAGGAATAAACTATCGGGATGGAGGGATTTGAACCCCCGATCTTCTGGTCCCAAACCAGACGCCTTAGCCCCTAGGCTACATCCCGTTATGCGAATTACCGGTAGCTGAAATACAGCATACACCAAGAAACCTCTAGAAACTTCAGTTTTTTAAGATGCCTGCCAGTTACTTAGTAAGAGTTGTAACTTTACTTAAAATAAAGTATCCTGTCAAGCGGAAGTCAGGGCAATCGTACCAGACATTCTTCTGAATATTCCCCGTAGAAACAAGGGGTTGTTCAACCAGAGTTGAACCTCTTCGCGGTTCAAATGGTCTCACAACCTCATTATTCTGCGTTTTTTATCTATTTGTCTGATGCGTTTATCCTTCTCCTAAAAATAAACTGTACGAAATTTTAGATAAAATTTCGTACAGTTTATTAGAGACAAGAAGAACCGCATCAGATGAATAAAGCGCAATCTGTGATTTTTGAAAAGAGATTTTCCGTCAGCCTTTTAAAAATAGGGGGTGCAGATGCAAGGCGCAAGAGCAAATTAACCGCAGGCGTATCTTTGATACGTTGAGGATTAATTTGTTCGCAGCAACGCAGAAGATGCCCTCATATTTTTAAAAGGAAACTGATGCGGTTCTTCTGATAGAATGGAGGCTTTTATGAAAGGGTTTGAGATTACATTTCCGGACGGTTCAAAAAAACAGTTTGTCGAACCGATTTCTGCGCGTGCCGCATTGGCATATTGTAAAGAACCGGAGTCGGTTGCATTCGGTATGAAAGTAAATAACGAACTGGTTCCGTTAAACAAGATGATCGATGTGCGCGCTACGATAAAGCCTGTCTTAAAAGGAACCTACGAAGGTTCGAATATTTACCGGCGCACGCTGTGTTTTCTGTTAGCCGCCGCCGCACGAAAAGTATATCCCGATTTACGGCTCTTAGTTGGGCACAGCTTCGGCTATTCCTACTATTATACGTTTGAAGGCGCTCATGCCTCCGATATCGATCTTAAAATCATCGAAGATAAAATGCACGAAATGGTCGATGCGGATTTGCCGATACAAACGCAATCCGTCGCGTATGCCGAAGCGCTGGAGCTTTTTGCAAACACCAATCAGCCCGATGCATACCGACTGCTTTCTTATAACAGTAAACCGAAAATCACGATCAATATACTGGACGATTATTACGACTTATACTTCCAGCCGCTGATGGATCGTGTCGGCTATTTAAAAGTATTCGGATTAATGAAGTACGAGGACGGTTTTTTACTGCGCTTTCCTGCGACCGCCGACACTGACACGCTGCCCCAATTTAAAGATATTCCGCAGCTTTTTACCGTATACAAGGAGTATAAGACATGGGGTAAGATGATCGGCGTTTCTTCCGTCGGTCAATTAAATGAAATTATCGAAAACCGTAAAACTAAAGACTTTGTTGAAATTACGGAAACCTTGCAGAATAATAAGCTGGCGCATATTGCCGAGCAGATTAGAAATAGAGGAAACGTCAAAGTGATTCTGATTGCGGGACCGTCCAGTTCAGGAAAAACGACCTCTGCAAAAAAGCTTTCGATGCAGCTGCGCGTCGTAGGATATGAACCGTATGTTATCAGCCTTGACGATTATTATGTCGGCAGAGATAAGACCCCGCGCGATAAGGACGGAAAACTCGACTTTGAATGTCTTGAATCTTTGGATGTTCCGCTTTTGAATGAGCTGTTGCTCAAACTGTTTGCGGGTGAAGAAGTTGAGCTGCCGTCTTATAATTTTAAAACAGGCGAACGGTTTTACACCGGAAAAAAACTCCGCCTGAACAGCCGCTCCATACTCATCTTGGAAGGAATACACGGATTAAACGACAACCTAACCCCGCAGATAGACGCTTCGCTTAAATTCAAGATATATCTTTCGGCATTAACACAGCTGACCTTGGATGATCACAACCGGATACCCACTTCCGATAACCGGCTCTTGCGGCGTATCGTGCGCGACGCTCAGTTTAGAGGAAGTTCCGCTTCGATTACTATCGGTATGTGGTCGGATGTGCGGGCGGGAGAGGCAAAACATATCTTCCCGTATCAAAATACCGCCGACGTTATCTTTAATACGGCACTCGATTATGAACTTTCGGTACTGAAAATTTATGCAGAACCGCTGCTCCGTGCGGTAAAACCCACCGATCCGGCATACAGCGAAGCATCTCGGCTGCTCATTTTCCTGAACAACTTCCTTTCAGTTTCTCCGTCCTTTGTGCACGGCCAATCCATTTTACGGGAGTTTATCGGCGACAGCGATTTTTCGTACCACTAAGTAACACAGGCAACCTTACGGCAGTTTTACCGGCTGCCGTAAAAAGGATCAGCCATTTCTTCTTCAAACATACGTACCATCTGCGCCACACAGCGCGCATGGTTAAACTCTTTACCGTATTCGGCATAGCGGATCTCCTGTGCCTTGCGCTCTTCCGGATGGTCAAACCAATAATCGATTTTCTCCGCAAGTGCACGGGCATTACCCGCCTCAAATAAACTCCTGTCATCAAGAGCAAACTGAGGCGTAGCTGATTGATCGCTGTTTGCAATGACGGGTACTAAGCCGCATGAAAAAGCTTCGATACAGGCAATCGCTTCAATTTCGGCATCGGCAGTATGCACATACAGATCGGCATACGATATAATCGTAATAAGTTCTTCCTGTGTGCAAAACGTAAAGATAGGCTGGTGCGGCAACGCTGTTCCTTGTTTTTGATATTGTTTTTTAAGTGGACCTTTTCCGGCAAAGATGAGCTGAATACGGTTTGCATAGCGGGAAAGCTTTGCTGCTTCCATGAGGAGGTCTTGGCGTTTTTCTTTTGAAAGCCTGCCGATCATTAGAATAACTAAGCGGTCTTGTAATTCCGTAGGTTTTTCAGCTTTGATGTATCGAAAGTGAGGATCAACACCATTGGAAATGACATAGCGTTGCGCTGTATATCCATGTTCTTCAAGCTGATGAGCAATAAAACGGCTTGGGCAGTGAATACGTCTGAAGTACTTAAAAAAATGATCACGCATCAAGTTGTATAGAAAGGCATTGGGAAGTTTAGCGGTTCCCATACCGATTGAATAGGTAATATTTTGTGGCTGGACATGAAAAGCCGCCGTATGCGGTACACCTAATTCCCGCGCAATTTTAACTCCTGCATTAGAAAGGAAGAAGGGCATGACAAAATGCACTAAATTCGCCCATTTGATTGCTTTTCTGAGAGTTTCTTTATCCGATCCTGCGATTATCATGCCCTGAGCACTGATAATATTACGCATAAAAGACGGCATTGTAAGCGGCGGAACTACGAATTTATCAGGCGCTTCTTTTCCCGTACTTACAATCTTTACTTCGTATCCAACGTTTCGGAGCCCTTCTGCCAATCGGCGGGCAGTCATCGTAGTACCGTTGTTTTCTCCATCATATTGATCTAAAACGATCAAAATCCGTCTGAGTTGAGTTGAGTTGAGTTGAGTTGAGTTGAGTTGAGTTGAGTTGAGTTGAGTTGAGTTGAGTTGAGTTGAGTTGCATTATATCCCCTTTGCATTACGTGTCAAGTACCCCGTCAAAAAAAATATGAATTCCCTAAAAATATCATTTTTAACTTTAAGCTTATGGCGTCTTTTTTGTTGAGCGCTCGGCTACGACCAATACCGCATCATAAAAGCCCTGATAGCTTTCAGGATGATCCTGCAGATCGGTACGCTTATCAAGCTTAGCGGTATCCAGCAGTTCCGTATATCCACCGGCTTCATATTCTAGTGTATAGGTAATTGCTTGTTGTACCGGCAGTTTTCTTATCTCTTCCTCGGAGAAATACACATTAAGTCCGAACCAATCACTTTTTGCTTCTACCTCTTCTCTTTTTAAGCTGCCGCCGCCCCATGTAAGAGTAAGCTTGTAAGGCATCCTTACAACAGCACTCCACTGATTATTACGGAAAGTTGCCGGAAACATTGCAACAAAACACAATCCCTTATGTTTAATATTTTTAGGCAATGTAAAAGTTCCTTGCACCTTGCCGGCGTTTTTAAAGTTGAAATCTTTTTCAGCATACACCCATAAAAATTCGTTTTTAAAACGGGCATTTTTTACCGTGTATGGAAAGCGGCAAGTACTAAAAGTCAGCACACACAGCGCCGTCAGCACTACACAGCTTTTGCGGTGCAACAATTTTACTATTTTTTCCATCCGGCTAATCTCCACATACTCTTTGAAGGCTCTATAGAGAGAGCCTGAATGTCTAATCTAAGGAGTTCCTTAGTATTGCTCTACTATACCATCATCCGTTTTATAACACAAGAGAGTGTGCTACTCATAACCTCAGCCAAGAACTGTATCATCTTGCATATTTCTTCTGATTGCGCTATAGTCTGAATTACAGTGTAATATTACGTTGTAATATTATAGCTAAAAAGATAGCTATCGGTATAATATCCTGTACCGGTTCAATAGATTCTGTTGGAGGGTGATTGTATACCAGGGAATTTTCAGCAAACACACGAAAATCTGCTGCAATGTGCAAAAGAGCAGTTTTTGGCGTTCGGCTTTGAACGGGCAAGCATTCGGGAAATTTGCAAGGAAGCTCATGTAACCAACGGTGCATTCTATAATCATTTTACGGATAAGGAAGCGCTCTTCGGCGCCATAGTAGAACCGGTGTTTCAAACTATTTCTCAAATGTATAACGATGCCGCAGCGGAGCAGTTCGCATTAGTAAAAAACGATGATCTTTTACAGTTGTGGAAACATGAAGAAGAAACCTTGTGCAGCATGATCGAGTATATCTATGCACATTTTGAAATATTTCAGCTTTTGCTGATGTGTTCAGCCGGTACAAAATACGCAGATTTTCAGGATATGGTGGTACGTGCCGAAATGCGGGAAACCAAAAAGTTCCTTGCCGAATTAAAGCGGCGGGGTATTCCTTTTCGGAATTTAGAAGATGATGAATGGCATATCCTTGTGCATGCGCATTACGCTTCCCTTGCCGAACTTGTGTTGCACAATTATCCAAAAGAAACCGCATTAAAATATGCTCATACGCTCGCCGCTTTTTTTGAGGCGGGATGGAAAGCGGTGTTAGGGCTCCCGTAATGGGTGGTGAGCGGGGGAAATAAAACTACGGCAGTGATTTTGATCTATCAGGAGATAGTAGGAATCTTTTAAAAACTCGGGTTAGATTTTTTATGGAGTGTAAAATAAAAGCCGTACAAGTGGCACGGCTTTTATTTACTCAAGTTTGCTCAAGCGCAAACTTGTATATCATCTGCACGTTCTCACTTTGTTGCGAACGTGCGTAAAAAGTCAATCGAAAGTTGATACTTTCTTCTTGACTTTTTATGGGAGAGGAGAATATATGGATATTTTAAAAAAGCATATCGGCGCAATCATCTTTTCGGTGGTTGTCGCAATTATCGGTGTTGCGTGCAGCATTGTGCCCTACTTTGCAGTTGCGTCTATTGTAACACAGCTGATAAACGGCGCAACGGACTACCGCATTTTCTTACCGTATGCAGGGCTTATTTTTGCAGGCTTTGCCGGAGCGATTATCGGACATTCGATATCTACCATTGGTTCGCATAATCTGGCATTCAGCATTATTGAAGATACACGGAAGCGAGTGGTTGAAAAATTGAGCAGGCTTTCGATGGGTACGATAGAAGAAAAAAGCAGCGGCAAGTGGTCGCAGTTTGTGGTAGAAACAGTAGATAAAATGGAAAAGCCGATTGCGCACGTTATTCCCGAAGTGCTTGCCAACGTTATCATTCCGATCGTTATTGTCGTTATCATTTTTATACTGAACTGGAAGATTGGACTTGCAAATCTCGTAACACTGCCGCTCGGCATGCTCTTTTCGATGCTGATGATGAAAGACTATGAAGCAAAATCGAAACGATACATCGAAGCATCAAAAAAAATGAATGCCGCTGCGGTCGAATATATTCAAGGGATAAAAGTGATCAAGGCGTTTAACAAGTCGGCATCGTCGTATGATAAATTCCAAAAAGCGGTGGAGGATAACCGGGACTCAATGCTCGACTGGTATTTGAGCGTGTGTTTTGCGATGACTGCGGCGATGGAAGTGCTGCCGTCCACGCTCCTTGTCGTACTGCCGGTCGGCTTGTATCTGTTTATGACAGGCAGCATTACCACGCCGGTGATGATCATGTGCGTGCTGCTTTCTTATGCTTCATATAAACCGCTCCTCAAAGCAATGACGTACATGGATACGATGGCGAATGTGCGTGTTGTGTTCGGTGAGATTCAATCGGTACTCGATTTACCGGAGCTGGTACGGCAAGACACTGCTCCAGCACCGCACGGCTTTGATGTGCGTTTTGAAAATGTCGTGTTCGGCTACGGCGGAGCGCTGTGCGAAACAGCCGGTACCGCTGCTCAGGATACTGCGGCAGGTAACGCGGTAAACGGTGCCGCTGCCAAAGACAGCACAAAGGTATTTGACGGATTGAACTTTATCGCCAAAGAAGGCGAGCTGACCGCGATTGTCGGTTCTTCCGGCAGCGGTAAGTCTACCATCGCAAAACTGTTGGCAGGATTTTGGAATATCGACAGCGGACACATCACCATCGGCGGCGCTGATATCGGGAGCATGAGCTTAGAGCGGAATATGCAGCTGGTTACCTACGTGTCGCAGGAAAACTTTTTGTTCAATAAGACCATTCGGGAAAATCTCAAGATGGCAAAAGAGGATGCAACCGATGCGGAAATCGAAGCCGCCTGTACAAAAGCCAGTATTCACGACTTTATCAAAAGCCTGCCCGACGGGTATGACACCAATGCGGGAAACGCAGGCAGCAAGTTTTCAGGCGGCGAGCGGCAGCGGCTCACCATTGCCCGTGCCTTACTAAAAGACAGTCCCATTGTGGTACTCGACGAGGCAACCGCCTACTCCGACCCGGAAAACGAAGCCATTATCCAGCAGTCCATCGATAACCTCGTAAAAAATAAGACCGTTATTATGATTGCGCACCGGCTTTCCACGATTGTCAATGCCGATAAAATCATCGTACTGGATAAAGGAAAAATCGCCGCTGAGGGAACGCATACCGAGCTGTTACAGCGCTCTCCACTCTATCAAAAAATGTGGCAGTCCCATATCAGCAGCAGGGATAATTAAGAATTATATTGGAGTAATACATGATACGGACTATACAGCTAACAGATGCAAAGGCTATTCGGGATATAAGCGAATTTTCGCTCGGCTATAAAACAACAGAAGCGGTAACTGAACGGCAAATTGCAAAACTCTTAAAAGACCGTCAGCATTTTATACGGGTGTACGAAGATGATGAAACGCACACTGTGGTCGGCTTTATTCATGCCGAAGCGTATGAATTACTGTTTGAAGAAGCGGGGTTCAACATTTTAGAATTGGCAGTCAGTTCCGAACACCAGCATAAAGGTATCGGCAAACAATTAGTGCAGGCCTTGGAAGCTGAAGCTGCTGCACGGCACTACCGCTTTATCCGCCTCAACTCCGGCGAGCACCGCACGGAAGCCCATGCGTTTTACGAACATTGCGGTTATTCATGCACCAAGCTGCAAAAACGTTTTATAAAGGAATGGTAAATGAGCAGTAAGAATATAGTGGTTTTGGCAGGTTCTAATGGGTGATACAATTATATCAGAAAATAATCTATTTGAATGGGATAGCCAAAAGAACAGTGATAACATAAAAAAGCACGGATTTGGTTTTGATGAGATAACAGACGTTTTTTTAGATCCCTATCTGATCACACTTTATGATGAAAAGCATTCATCTGAGGAAGATCGCTTTTACAGTGTCGGTAGCTTACATGGTTTGCTGATTATTGTAGTATATCATACTGAACGAGATGGAAGAACTCGTATCATATCTGCACGGCAAGCAGAAAAAAAATTGCAGGAGGTGTATTATGACTTCATCAAAAAAATTAACGGCTGAAAGAATAGAAGCGATTAAAAGACAGCCTATCGTGTATGATGACGATATTCCTGAATTTACAGATGAACAGTTGCGACAATTCAAACCGGCTCATCCGGAGCATTACGTTCCATCGGCTGTAGAAAAGAAACAAATACAAATCGGCATCGATAGTGATATTCTCGCGGTGCTTGAAAGTTTTGGAACAGGCTATCAAAATCAGATAAATGCGATTCTCCGAAAAGCGGTATTCGGATAAGAAGCCCCTACCGTTCTCGGTGTACGGATTATGTGTTTTAAAGTTTTAAACGCTTTATAAAGGAATGGTAAAACTATGTTTGATTTATTGAAGAAGATTTACGCGATTGCGGGGAAGCAATCAAAGCGTATAACAACGATGTTTATTTGCGATATGCTCAAAAGCATATTCGAAGGCTTTACGCTCGGCGGACTGGGGTATTTTTTACTGACGCTGAGCCGTGCAATGTTCCAATCACAGCCGGTTACACGGAGCAATATCATTACCGTGTTCTGCATTATGGTTACCAGCCTTACGGGAAAAATTATTTTCGGCTATATTTCCGACCGCAATAAAAATATCGCCTCGTATACGATGGGGGCGGAGAACAGGCTTGTCATCGGAGATAAACTGAAAAACGTACACATGGGATATTTTTCCGAAAGTAAACTCGGCGATATTTCGGGAGCGTTGACAACGGTGATTACCGATGTTGAAACCATCAATATGATGATTCTCGAAATGATGTTTGCAGGCGGTATTCAAACGGTGATCATGGCGCTGTTTGTATTCCCGTATGATATGACGACCGGCTGTATCATCTTTATTACCCTTGTCGTGGCGATTGTATTCAACAATCTGTTCCAAAAGAACACCGATGCGGTAACGACAAAACTGACGGAGCTGAAGCTGCAACTGCATACCGATGTTTTGGAGTATGTGCAGGGGATCGGTGTGGTAAAGGCATTCGGTAGGACAAGCGAAGCGATAAAAAACGTAACGGAGAGTATTAAAAAAAGTAAAACCGGTTTTTTTGCGGTAGAAAAAACACTGATGCCTTCATTGCTTGTTTTTTCGCTCCTGCTAAAACTGGGAACAACCGCAATTATTGTGAGCGCCTTATATCGGTATTCAGCTGGGACGATCGATGTGGAAAAAACGCTGATGCTGATTGTTGCGAGCTTTGTGGTATTCGGCGGGTTTGAAATAGCCGGTACGATGCAGCGGATGCGCGGTGTTGCGGTACAGAATTTGGATACGCTGTTTACGGTTAAAAATATTCAAGCCTTACCGGAAGGTTCGCTCCTGCCGCAGGGAAATGACGATATCACCGTCAAAAATGTTACCTTTGGCTACGGCGGAAAGGAGCAGTCAGAAGAAAAACTTTTCCGCAATGTGGATATGAGTATTCCGAAAAATAGTACAACTGCGCTGGTCGGTTATTCCGGTTCGGGAAAGACCAGTTTGTGCCAGCTGATTGCTCGCTTTTGGGATGTCGATTCAGGAGAAATAAAACTCGGCGATACCAATATAAAAGGCTTTGTGTACGATGCGTTTTTATCGAACTTTACATTTGTATTCCAAGATGTGTACTTGTTTGAAGACACAATAAAGAACAACATTAAATTCGGAAAACCGGATGCAAGTGACGCAGAAGTTATTGCAGCGGCAAAAGCAGCGCAATGTCACGACTTTATTATGGAACTGCCGAACGCTTACGATACCGTGCTGCAGGAAGGCGGCAGCAATCTTTCAGGCGGGGAGCGCCAGCGTATTTCTATCGCACGCGCAATGCTCAAGCCGAGTTCCATTGTCATCCTCGACGAAGCAACTTCCAGTGTCGATCCCGAAAACGAAGAAAAGCTGATGAGCGCCCTCGATGAATTGCTGAAAAACAAAACAGCAATCATCATCGCACACCGGCTTTCAACTATCAAAAATGCCGATCAAATATTCGTCATGGATAAGGGCAGTATCGTCCAGCACGGCACCCATTCCGAACTGGTGCAGCAAGACGGTATCTATGCACGCTTTGTCGGTATGCGAGAAACCGCGGCCGCGTGGAGGGTGTAAAATAATCGGTAATGTGTAATTCATGAAACTTGTCAAGTATTAGTAGACACATTAAATTGATAATTGTTGGTAAGCTTCATTCGGTATTCGATAATTAATACTTGAATGAAGTCTTTCACTGTTATAATACAACTCTATATATTCGACTATCGTTGCTTTCGCCTGTTCAAATTTCATATGGCGAATACTCGGCATCTCTCGTTTCATGGTCTTCCAGAAACTTTCAATTGGCTGATTGTCTTGCGGAACTCCGGGTCTTGACATACTTTTGATAAAGCCTGCTTTCTCAATCAGCTCCGTTGTCTTTTTTGAGCAAAACTGGCTACCGCCATCAGTGTGCATATAGCGTTCAGCTGGTACATTCACATGGCGGCCGCAAGCCATTTTCAGAGCTTGATGTACAATAACTTCTCTCATATGTAATTGGATTGACCAACCAACAATCACCCTGCTTGCAACATCTATTATCCCACAAACATACACCTTGCCTCCTGTTATCTTAAATTCACTGATATCCGAACTCCAAAGCTTATTTACTTCCTTCACAGCAAATTTGTCCTTAATCACATTTTGTTTAATTATTTTTTCCTGTTGCACCATTTTGCTCCTTTTCCCTCGCCCTTTCTTTCTGCCTCCTTTCGCTATTAACCCGTTCTCTTTCATAATTCGAGCAATTTTCCATTCACTCACTTTGATATGCTCTCGCTCAAGCGCTTTTTTGATCCGTATCCGCCCATAATTTCCCTTATGTTTGGCAAATGTAGAAATGATACGCTGCTCAAGCTGTTTTTCTTCTTCTTTCTGCTCCTTTGCTTGCCTATAGTAGCTGCTACGCGATACGCCAAGTATCCGGCATACAGTGCTTATTTTTCTTTGAGAAAAATATTTTTTTGCTATTTTGACGCATTCGCTCACTTTTCCGCAAAGTATGCCGCTGCTTTTTTTAGTACTTCATTCTCCAGTTTTAAGTACTCGTTTTCCTTTTGCAGTTTCTTCAGTTGCGCATCTGCACTTCTTACTCGTCCTGAACCGACAAAAGCTTCCTGTCCATAGCTTTCATATTGGTTTAACCATTTGTATAAAAGCTGTACTCGTACACTCAATTTCTCTGCCACAATGCGCACGGGTATGTTTTTTTCAACAACCAGCTTACATGCCTGCTCTTTTAAATCTTTCGTATAATTCTTGTAAACACGTCCCATATATTCTCCATTTTACCTGTCTACTTTTATTATACAAGTTTCATCCATTATCCATTATCCATTACCCATTACCCATTACCCATTATCATTTTACGGTATCTTTGGTTGCTCCGCTCATTTGCGCAGCCTGCTCCAATTCCCGATATGCTTTATGTGTCATAGTCATTGTAGGCATAATAAGCCTCCTCGTCTTTTATTATAACATAGCCCCCTTGAAATCTTAATTAAAAATTATCCCTCCCCCCTTCCTGCCGTAGGAATCCGCCACGGATGACGGAAAAGTGTTAAGTAATCGATGGGGATGTCTCAAAAGTTGGTTACTTTCTCGACATCCCCGACGAGTTTAAAATTAAGTCTTTGTGCAGCAATGACTTAATTTTAAACATCGCAGTTAAATCTAAGGAAGCTGTCCAAAAACTAAAGTTTTCCGACACCCCCTCAAGTTGACAACGGAACAGGATGTGCCGTTGTCAACCATTTTTCCCCTTAAAACCCGGAAAACGTCTCCGCCGGTCGCCTTAATTTCCCCGTCTATGATGATAATTCCACCTAAAAAAGTAAGGCGGCTTCCGGTGTTTATACCGACTGCCTCCTCACCTAAAACTTTGTGCGTGTTTCTCTGCGCCGCCTGCGTTTTACAGGATTCGCAGCACGCATAAAGTTCCCCCCATCCTTTACTGCTGCTTCAAAAAGCCGTCGCGGTCTATTCCCCACTGCTCGGTGCCGTTCGGCGTTACCTTAAACTTGGTGTAGTTTGAGCCGGTTTCTATATCGCCGTCAAGCACTTGTTGTGTCGTCTCATACCGGTCCGGCGTGATGCGCGCCGCCGTGCCGCCTACGGGAGTCAACTCGCCGACAATGGTTATCTTGCCATGGGGGCTTGGCAAATACACGTCGTTTTTGCCGGGCTCGTTTGCGTCTCCTCCGGTTGACGGGGTAACGGTTGCGGAGCCTTTCATAGTGAACACTCCGCTGCTCATTACCTCCGCTCAGCCACCAAGGAGTATTCCCCCTTAGTATGCCGTATAATTTTCAGGATTGTTAAATTCTCCATCCGGCTCCTTATGCACAGCTTTATCACTGCCTCCATTATTGCTAATGGAACCCTTTATCCAGTTAAAAGTTCCCTCATCGTCAATGTATACAGCAAAACCTGTACCAGTACCATTAACGAAGTTACGGGTTATGCTGCTGCTTTCGCCGTCCATCGTAAAGGTTCCATTTGAGCCTATATATACGCCGCCGCCACCGTCGCCAGTTGCCGCGTTGTCTTTAATAATACAGTTTATCATCTTGACTGTGCTGCCGTGAGTCGATGCACCTATGTGAATTGCACCGCCCTTGCCGTTAATACCACCTGTGAGCGTCAGGTTTTGGAGAGTGACCGTTTTACCCCCGTTCACGAAAAAGATATAGTGTGGGAATTTGCCATTTTCGTTTTTGTTTGCATTAAGAATGGCAGTATCCTTGTTTTTGCCCTTTATCGTGATGCTTTTGTTGATGGTTATTCCGCCATAGTTGTCAGGAGCGTCTGTGGCTTTGATTTCGCCGTTTATAACGATAATATCGCCGTCATGAGCGCTGGTAATGGCCGTTTTAAGATCCTTCCATGGGGTCGCCGATGAGCTGCTTACGACGTCTTTGGCTTTTTTCAAACATCCGTCGCTTTTTATTACCCATTCGGCCGTGCTGCTTTCCGGCGTTACCTCAAACTTATAGTATTCAGATCCGACTTCGCTGCCGTTAAGCACTTGCCGTTCTTCAGTGTAGCTTTCCGGCGTAATGCGCGCTGCGGGATTGTTTGACAAAGTTCCGTCAACGGTTATCGCCTGTCCGCTCTTCAAATACACGTCGTTTTTACCCTTACTATTCGCCTCTGATCCGGTAGCGGGCGTAACGACTGCGGAGCCTTTCATAATGAGCGTACCTTCATTGTACACTCCGCCGCCGCGCTGCGCTGTGTTGCCCGTAATTGTGCAGCCGGTGGAGCCGTTATTTTGCAGTGTTACCTTGCAGTCTTCACCGACATAAATGCCGCCGCCGTTGCCATCGGAGCCGGTTCCGGTTGCTTTGTTTGCCTTATCCGTATCCGTGCCGCCGATTGTGCCGCCTGAGATTGTTACGGTGGGTGGGGTGCTTTCAATCTTTTTCGTATAGATACCGCCGCCGTTCTTTGCGGTGTTCCCCGTAAAGGTGCAGTTTGTGATGTTGGTAGTTGTGCCCTCAACATTTAAGCCGCCGCCGTTTGTATCTGCCTTGTTGCCCGTAATGGTACAGCCTGTCATGGTGAGCCTTCCCATAAAGGTATATACGCCGCCGCCGCCTGAGTCATCGTCGCCTGTTGTCTTGTTGTTTTTAATAGTACAGTTGGTCATTTTAACAGTTGATCGGTTTGCGCGCACACCGCCGGCTCTCCATGCCTCGTTGCCGATAATCCGTACACTGTCAAGCGTTAAGGTACAGTCATTATCTACAAAGATACCGCCGCCAAAGTGCCATTTGCCGGTTACCTTGTTTTTCTCGTCCGTACCTGTGCCGCCGATAGTACCGCCGCTGATTGTTACGGTGGAAGCAGTGCTGCCTTCTTTTTGTGCATAAATTGCACCGCCGTCACTAACAGCCTCGTTACCCTTGAGGGTGCAGTTCGTTATGTTGACGGTTGCACCGTTCACAAAGATTGCGCCGCCCTTATTCGCCGAGCAGCTGATGATAGCGCTCGAGTTGTGCATTTTAAAGGTTCCGCCCTGTTGTACATAAACACCGCCGCCTTCTTTATTCGCCGAGCAGCCGGTGATCTTGCTTGTGTCGTGCATTTCAAAGGTTCCGCCGCTTACGTAAACGCCGCCGCCGGAATTATCCGCCGAGCAGTTTTCGATAATGCTTGAGCCTTTCATAATGAGTGTACCACCCGAATTTACGTATACGCCGGCGCCGCCTGAGTGGTTGGAGAGCCATTTACCGTTTTTAAGCGTTATGTTTTGAAGGGTGAGTGTGTTATGCGCATCAAGGATACCCGACTTGCTGTCTGCATTCAAAGCAGCGGAAGAGTTGTTGCCTTTTATGGTAAGTCTTTTGTAGGTATTAATTACGCCATTATCTCCCTCGGCATTTGTTGCCTTTATTTCGCCGTCTATGGTAAGGGTAGCGTTATCGGGTGCGCTTTTAACTGCACGCGCAAGGTCACGCCATTTTGCCGTCGGATTCTTTAAGGTCGACTGGTAAAACTTCACCGTTACGGTTGTATCTGCGGTTACGTTGGAAAGACTGTAGGTTGTACTTGTCCCGTTTACTACGACATCGTCCTTTTTCCATTCTGCAACTTTCCAGTCTATATTGGTGGGATCCGCGGTAAAGCCTACACTTCCGCCGTATTCAACTGATGTGCTGCCACTTTCTACAAAGCTACCTGAATCGGCTTTAATCTTTCCTCCCGCTACTTCGTCTACGATTTCTACGCGGTAGGTTACCGTGTGGGCCTTCACAACCTTATAATAAATCGTTTTTACCGGCGTTGCAGCAAAGCCTGTGCCGTCCGTGTAATACTCCAGCTTGTACTGCTTTTCATTGCCGCCGTTTAACGGAAGCGGTACGGTAACGGGATTGCCGTCGTATGGAATAGATGTGCCGGTATCAGTACGCGTACAGTGTACCGTCGTATTTGCCGTTGCGGAAGCTATACGTATTTCTGCTTTATCACCATCGGTACCGATAATGATCGGATCAGTGTCGCTGCTTCCGCTTCCGCTTCCAGGAATCTTTTCTCCCTTCGTGATGCGGACAATTTCCGTTTCCGGTTTATTCGGCTTTGTACTTGCGTTCACTATGTCAGAAGCTAAGCCTTTTTTGTCTATAAGTTTAATCGTATAGTCTTCTTTTGCGGCGCCGAGTTCAACCTTAACATTGGTTTGATAGTACAGCACCCAGCTGCTATCGGTGGGAATAGCATCGTTAGGCTGGTTGCTCAGCTTTTCTACATCGGAATGTGTAATAAAGACCGGATCTTCCGGCTTGGTAAACGCGGTTTGCGCTTCATTAACCGAAACGTATAGGGTGTTCCGTTAATCTCAATACGGTCAAGGTCTTTATGCAAAGCCCTCCCCTGCTGTCTTATCCATATCCGGTACCGTGATGCACAGCACGTAATAAGCGGGCGTCCCCGTCGTTTTTGCAACGGCATAGCCCGGCTTCGGAGGCGGGGTATTCGCTTTAAGGGGAATGGTAAAGGTTTGTTTAAACTCTCTGCCGTCATCGGCATACAGGGTGATGGTAGACGAGATATTTTTCTCCCCATTCGGCCTTTTCAAAAGATTTGTTATATACAAGCTGCAAGGTATCCGCCGAAGGCTGTATCAGTTCATAATCGGTACCGGCTGCGGGTTCTGTCCCGGTAAAATGAGCGAACTCGACAATCTTTCTTGTTTCGGACGAGGACGGCATAACAAACCGAAAGGACTTGGGGTTCTGTATTTTCAGCGTAACGGTAACCTTATCCGCAGAAGCGACACTTGCCATACCGTTTGCATCATTGTATGTTTTCTTGTCTATGGTCGAGCTTCGTATAAAGGCCTCGGAAGACCAATAGCCGAGGTAATCGTCTATGTCTGTGGTAAACTGCTTACACGTTGCAAACAAAAGAGTAAACAATATTCCGGTTAAAACGATAAAAGCTTTACGCATAGAATGGCTCCCTATTATTATAGATAGAAATGGATACAAAAGAAATTAAGGTATAATAGCAAAAATCTTCTATAAAAAAATGTTTTTAACTCAAAAAGAACCTTAGTTGCTTAAAAAGAACCATGGTTACTCTATCGGGTATGACTTTGTTCGTGCGGAGAGCTTAATACCCTCCGCTTTAGCGGATATAATAAATTATTACCAATTACACATTACCAATTACGAATTGATTACACATTACAAATTATGAAGCGTCTCCCTTTCTTCCCTAAAAAACATCGCAAAGGCGCAAAGAATTTTATACAGAAAGAATAGAACAATCCATTTTTAAATCCTATAATCTATGCTATAATGCAGTCAGTAAGAGGTATCCGCTATGACTACGGCAAATAGAAAATATAAAGATTCGGTATTTGTTGACCTATTCAGTGAAGATGAAAAGGCAAAAGAGAACTTTTTATCACTGTATAATGCCCTGCATGGTACAAACCTTCAACTTTCCTGTCCTGTAGAAAACATACGGCTTGATAACATTATGTATATGAACATCATCAACGATGTTTCTTGCCTTGTAGACAATAAGATTATCGTTCTTGCTGAACATCAATCTACCATAAACGAGAATATGCCATTACGCTTTTTGCAATAT
The DNA here is from genome assembly GCF_024181165.1 of Treponema sp. OMZ 803. Taxonomy (NCBI): domain Bacteria; kingdom Pseudomonadati; phylum Spirochaetota; class Spirochaetia; order Treponematales; family Treponemataceae; genus Treponema; species Treponema sp. OMZ 803. The sequence continues at coordinate 1,787,629 of NZ_CP051195.1, forward strand.
ATAGCAAGATTGTATGAAAAGTTACAAGCACCGGCAGACAGGTATTTAAGAAAGCTATCAAAAATACCTACGCCGGAGTTCTACGTCTTTTACAATGGGCGGGAAGATTACCCTGAAATGATAACACTAAAACTATCAGATGCCTTTATTACCAAACCTGAGCAGATGCCGTTAGACCTTGAGGTAAAGGTATATAACATAAACAAAAGCAAGGGAGCAGAAGTATTGAGCCGTTGCAAAACCTTAGATGAATACAGTTTGTTTATTGAAGAGGTGCGCATCCAAACGCAACTCGACCCTGAAAACGGCTTTACCAATGCGGTAAAAATATGTATAGAAAAAGGAATCTTAAAAGAATACTTACAGCGAAAGTCACGGGAGGTGATCAATATGTTAATAGCTGAATATGATTATGACACGGATATCGCAGTACAGAGAGAAGAAGCAGGCAAAATAGCCTTTGCCAAAGGGATATCTCAAGGACTATCTCAAGGACTATCTCAAGGTTCTCGCCAAAAAGCGCTTGAAACAGCACGGTTGATGAAACAAGCGAATTGTGAAATCCCATTTATCGAAAAGATGACCGGTCTGAGCAAAGCGGAAGTAGAAGCGATTAAATAATTGGGAATTATGAATTACTTATCGGGAGCATTGAAGTATGAAGAAAAATTGTGTAAAGGCAGCGCTCTGTGCGCTGGTATTTTTGGGAGCTTCCGTTCTTTTTGCTCAAGAGGTTGAGGACGAACCTAAGAGAGAAAAAGACCGTCTTCATTGGTCTTTGGGTCTTTCGGCGGAAGGGAATATGAATGTACCGAAAGGCTCTGCCTTGGGCGCAGGGCTTTACGGGCTCATTGTATTGCCTGATTGGGTAAAGGCCGGCAGGTTTTCAGCCGGTGTAAAGCTCTTGTATTCGACGGGATTTAAAAGATACAGTCTTCTTGATACGGCTGTTTTGTTCCGCTGGAATTTTTATGATTTTGCAAAGTTTAAAACCTGCGATTCAGGCTTTTTTGTTCAGGTGGAAGGAGGCGTTTCCTTAGGCTGGAACGGAAAGAGCGCAAAACCCTTTGTATTCGGCTTGGGAGAAGGAACATTCGGTTACCGCTTTGCAGTAAAAAACTTTTTTATCGAACCGTATATAAGAGGCGGCTATCCGGTAATCTGGGCTGCCGGAGTAAGCGGAGGATTTAGAATATGAAAAAGATTGTTTTAGTTTTGGCGGTACTTTTAGTATTGGTTTCCGCTTGTAAAAACCCGTTTTTAAAGAAGATGCTGGTTGAAGAGGAAAAGGGTGAAAGTTCTGCGGTTCCCAAACACACGGTAACTTTCAGCGTAGAAGGCGGGCACGGCACGCTTAAAGTAAAGGCGGACGGCATAGCGGAAACGGATGTAAGCCCCATAACCGTCGAACAGGGTAAAAAGGTAACTTTTACGGCGGAACCTGCCGCGCCTTATGTGGTAAAAGAGTGGAAAGTAGATGGTACCGTTGTTACAGACAATACGGAAAATTCATATATCCATACCGTTACAAAAGCGGTTGACGTTAAAGTGAGCTTTGATGCCCCCTTTGTCGAAGGCGGCGCATCGCTCATCTTAAGCCCCGACAAGCTCGATATCAAAGTTAAGGTAACAACCGCCGACAGTGCCCCCATTACGGTGGAAGGCTGTGAAGAAACGGAGCTTACAAGCGGCGCCGAAACCGTGCTGAGCGCAAAAGGCAGAAAGGTTATCCTCAAAGGCAACATCATCGAGCTGGAGTGCAGAGGCAATCAGCTTACCGCTCTTAACGTGCAGGGCTTAACCGCTTTGCAAAGACTGTGGTGCGGAAGCAATCAGATTACCGCACTTAATGCGCAGGGCTGTACCGCCTTGCAAACGCTGGCCTGCGGCAGCAATCAGCTTACCGAACTTAATGTGCAGGGCCTAATTGCTTTGCAAGGGCTGTACTGCGACGAAAATCAGCTCACCGCACTTAACGTGCAGGGCTTAACCACTTTACAAGGGCTGTGGTGCGGAAGCAATCAGATTACCGCACTTAATGCGCAGGGCTGTACCGCCTTGCAAACGCTGGACTGCTACAACAATCAGCTCACCGAACTTAACGTGCAGGGCTTAACCGCTTTGCAAAGCCTGCGGTGCTGCAGCAATCAGCTCACCGCGCTTAACGTGCAGGGCTTAACCACTTTACAAGGGCTGTGGTGCGGACGCAATCAGCTTACCGCACTTAACGCGCAGGGCTTAAGCAATTTGCAAAGGCTGTGGTGCGACAGCAATAAGCTTACCGCTCTTGATGTGCAGGGCTGTACCGCTTTGAAAGAGCTACGCTGCGAAAACAATCAACTCACCGCACAAGCCTTTACCAAACTCTTTGACGATTTGCCGGTGCGGCAGGATAGTGATAAGGGGGAGTGTATTCTTTACACCGAAGAATCCGGCGTTACCGAGGGCAATCACACAGATTTTAGCACTCCGCCGGATTTAGCCGCAGCCTTTAATAATGCTAAAAATAACAAGAAGTGGAAGATGTATAAATGGAATGGAAGCTGGCCCGGGGTTGAGATTTAATGGATAATTGGTAATGGATAATTGGTAATGGATAATTGGTAATGGATAATGGGTAATGGGTAATTATGGAAACTTGTATAATAAAAGTAGACAGGTAAAATGGAGAATATATGGGACGTGTTTACAAGAATTATACGAAAGATTTAAAAGAGCAGGCATGTAAGCTGGTTGTTGAAAAAAACATACCCGTGCGCATTGTGGACTTTGCATATACTTCCTAAGTACAGTTTTCAACACGAGTTTTGGCAGGCTTACGCCTGCCAAAACATCGATTTCTTAACACTTTTCTGTCATCCGAGGCGGTTCTCTACGGCAGGAAGGGGGGAGGGATAATTTTTAATTAAGATTTCAAGGGAACTATGGGGAACCTCTAAAAACCTCAGTTTTTAGAGGTTTTCCTTAGATTTAATTTGCGACGTTTAAACTTAAGTCATTATTGTATAAAGGCTTAAGTTTAAACTCGTCGGTCATCTCTAAAAGCTAACCGAGTTTTTAGAGATGACCTATGGTATAATAAAAGACGAGGAGACTTACTATGCCTACAATGACTATGACACATAAAGCATATCGGGAATTGGAGCAGGCTGCGCAAATGAGCGGAGCAACCAAAGATACGGTTTTGGAAAATGCCCTAAGCCGCTACCTTGCCGAATTGCAAGAAGATGCTGAAGATGCTGCACTCGCCGAAAAGGCGTGGTTTGACTTTGAAAAAAGCGGGGAACCTGCAATCCCTGCTGAAGTTCTGTACAAAGAGCTTGGACTATAATTAAAATGAAAATTGAATACGCTCCGAAAGCAGGTAAACAGTTTTCAAGTCTTGATAAGCCAATACAAAACCGCATTAAAAGGTATATGAGCGAAATTGCCGCGCTCGGTAATCCGCGCTCCCGCGGAAAAGCGCTTAGTTCAAACCTTGCTGGTCTATGGCGCTACCGCGTGGGCGATTACCGCATTTTGTGCCGTATCCATGATGATAAATTGGTTATCACCGTCATCGAAATCGATCACCGCTCAACAGTGTATCGATGACCGGTCTCAGTAAAGAAGAAGTGGAAGCGATTAATTAATTGGTAATGGATAATTGGTAATTTAAGAAAATTACACATTACAAATTATGAAGCGTCTTCCTTTCTTCCCTAAAAAACATCGCAAAGGCGCAAAGAATTTTATACAGAAAGAATAGAACAATCCATTTTTAAATCCTATAATCTATGCTATAATGCAGTCAGTAAGAGGTATCCGCTATGACTACGGCAAATAGAAAATATAAGGACTCGGTATTTGTTGACCTATTCAGTGAAGATGAAAAGGCTAAAGAGAACTTTTTATCACTGTATAATGCCCTGCATGGTACAAACCTTCAACTTTCCTGTCCTGTAGAAAACATACGGCTTGATAACATTATGTATATGAACATCATCAACGATGTTTCTTGCCTTGTAGACAATAAGATTATCGTTCTTGCTGAACACCCTCGTTCAAGAATGTACATCCGTGTACATTCTTGAGCTGCAAGTTTGCAGGGCAAACTTGTTCCTGCGTGGAACCAGCGGCATCCATGCCGCTTCTGATACGGAAAAAACTCTACCAATAAAGGGCAAAAACTGATAACCAGACGACAATTTATACGCGCCAGCACTTTTGAAAATAGATGATGCAGATACAAGGAGTTAGGCGAAAATAAAGCGGAGGCGTATCTTTAATACGTTGAGCATTTATTTTCGGCGTACGACGCAGTAGATGCGCCATATATTTTCAAAAGAGAGGAGGTAATAAATATTGCTAATAGCTGAATATGATTATGACACGGATATCGCAGTACAGAGAGAAGAAAGTCTAAGAATTGGGATACAGCAAGGCTTTGCCGACGGTTCGTACAAAAAAGCGCTTGAAACAGCACGGTTGATGAAACAAGCGAATTGTGAAATCCCCTTTATCGAAAAGATGACCGGTCTGAGCAAAGCGGAAGTAGAAGCGATTAAATAATTGGTAATTACAAATTACACATTACCAATTAAAAATTGATTACACATTACAAATTGATAAAATGAAAACTGATAATGTGATTGTTGATAAATCAAAGGCGTTTGCGTTGAAGGTCATCGCCTTGCACAAAAAGCTCTGTGATACGAACCGTGAGTTTGTTATGCCAAAACAGCTTTTAAAAAGCGGAACGAGCATCGGGGCAAACATTAAAGAAGCCCAGCAAGGACAAAGCAAAGCAGACTTTTATGCAAAGCTCTATATCTCGCTCAAAGAGGCAAGCGAAACGGAATATTGGCTGGAGCTTTTACACGAAAGCGGATATATCGGTGAAGAAGAGTTTTCTGCAATCTACCAAGACTGCCAAGAAATTATCAAGCTCCTCGTCGCTATAACGAAACACAGGGGGAATGGATAATTGGTAATTATGAATTGCACATTACCCATTACAAATTGATTCGACCTCGTCTGTGGTTAGGCCGGAAATTTTACAAATATCCACAAGCGGATAGCCCATAGTAAGCATTGTTTTTGCCGTTTCAAGCTTTGCTTGGTGTGAACCTTCTGAACGACCTTTAACTTCACCTTCTGCAAAGCCGACTTCAAGACCTGACTTGAATTGAACCTCTGAGATAGTTGCTATGTCGCTTTTCAGCTTCATCCGCGATTCATAAAGCTTCCGTTCTTCGGGGGTCAAACTGAGAACGTCTACTTTCTCGTTCAGCATTTGCAATACGGGTGATGTGGCTGCTAACATAGTTCTTACCTCCTTATCATCTTTTGAAAATATACGGCGCATCTGCGTTGTCGCTACGCCGAAATAAATGCTCGACGTATACCCAATACGTCTCCGCTTTATTTCGGCTGGCTTCTAGCACCTGCATCGTCTATTTTCAAAAGGGTGAATTCCAGTAAACCGTAACCAGTTTATCAGTTTTTGCCGTTTTTCGATAGGGTCTTTCTGTATCTCGAACTTTCGTGCTGCCGATAGGCTGAGAAAATGTATCTCCATTAAATCGGTGAGCGGCTTATATGTTTTTTGTTCCAATAAACTGTAGGCAGAATGCATCTCACTACTTTGGTTAAATCCTTGTGAAATGAGGTTAATAGTAATGCTCTTATCCAGACTGGTATACGGTTCACCCTCTTTAAAACCATCGATATACATTTTAGACCAATAGAAAAAGTTAGGGGGTATTTTCTTTTTTTCCGATAAAAAGAAAATACCCCCTATAACCCCCAAAAGAAAAACTACGGCTTAGGGTTCTACCCTAAGAACCCGCCTTTGTTCCAAAGCTTATTCTAAAATAAAAGCTGAGCAGGTATGCTTTTTACGCAACTCCGTTTCAGAAGCGGCACGGATGCCGCTGGTTTCAAGCAGCAGCGACGTTTTGCCGAATGGCAAAACTCGTGTTTACCGATAGACATGGACGTCTATCGGTAAACGAAATTTCAATGTCTATGGTCGTGCTGTCTTTTAATCGAAGCTTAACATCGAGAATACCGGTCTTATCGGTTATCTCATCTTTGGTAAGTTCCTTGTCCAGCAATTCAAGGTCTGCAATCATACCACTGGGCATATCCAGTACGCATTCAAGAAAGTCTTGCAAGCAGACTTTATTTTCTTCCGAGCCGAGCAAGAGTTTAAACAGATAGTCATTTGTGAGCGTAAGCGTCTGTGTGTCATTCATTTTAGCCTCCGTGAATATATACCTTCCTTATATATCACCGAAGGCAAAATGGCTTTAAAAATCTCTCTGATTTTTAATTTTTAATGAAGAATAGCAAGAGAAAGCAACACGACGTAACGGTGCGACGATGTGTATGCAGCTGGAAGAAGAGCCTTTACCATGGCAGGCGGACCATAACCGGAAATCTTTTTACAGGGGCATATTTGGTGTTTAGGATGTTTCCCATAGCTTGAGGATTTTCCCGCAGAATGGTAATATTATCTTCGTACATAACTTTATGATAAAGAAAAGATTAATTACGCTTTTGGCGCATTCGAAGCGCTACGTTTATTTAAACGTTTTGTGGCAGTGGCTCGCCCTCGTTTCGCAGATTGCGGCGGTGTTTTTTATTGGGCGTCTTTTGGAATCCTTGTTCAAGGGGACGATTACCTCAAAAGGAATGATTACGGCGGGTGTTGTTTTCATAGCGGTACTTGCAGTGCGGGCTGTTGCAACAAAGTATGCAACCCGCTATGCCTTTCTTGCCGGACGGGATGTTAAAACAACCTTGCGGGATGCACTCTACGCGAAACTGCTGAAACTCGGCGCAGCCTATCGGGATAGCATCGCTACTTCGGAAGTAGTGCAGCTTGCCTCAGATGGGATTGAACAGCTTGAAATATACTTCGGCAGATACCTGCCTCAGTTTTTCTATAGCCTCCTTGCGCCGCTCACCCTGTTTGCGGTGTTGGCGCCGGTCAGTTTTAAGGCGGCACTCATCCTCCTCGGCTGCGTTCCCCTCATCCCGATTTCCATTGTTGCCGTGCAAAAAATCGCCAAGCGGCTGCTCAGTAAATACTGGGGCGCTTATGCAGGGCTCGGCGACAGGTTTTTGGAAAACCTTCAGGGACTGACAACGCTGAAAATATATCAGGCGGATGAGGCAAAAGCCGAAGAGATGGACAGAGAAGCGGAACACTTCCGGCGCATCACGATGAAGGTGCTCAGTATGCAGCTCAATTCCATTACCGTTATGGATGTAATTGCCTACGGAGGAGCTACTGCCGGTATCATCACCGCAGCATATCAATTTGCCGCAGGAAGCATTTCGATTGCGGCGACATTCAGCATCATTCTCTTGTCGGCGGAGTTTTTTATTCCCCTCAGACTGCTCGGCTCTTTTTTCCATATCGCGATGAACGGAATGGCCGCTTCGGATAAACTTTTTTATATTCTCGACTTACCCGAACCTGCAGAAGCGAACGGCTCCATCGACAGCACCGCCGGCATCAGCGTTCAAGACCTCTCGTTCTCTTATACCGAGCAACGGGCAATCCTTGCAGACATCAATCTCACCATTCCGCACGGTTCATTTATCGCCCTTGCAGGGGAATCCGGGTGTGGCAAAAGCACGATTGCGGCGCTCCTTTCAGGAAAACACAAAAACTATACAGGACGCATTCTATTCGGCGCAGACGAACTGAAAACCATCGATGAGCATCATATCATGCGGCATATCACTGTTGTAAAACACAATGCGTATCTTTTTAAAGGAACGGTTAGGGATAACTTACGGCTCGCAAAGCCGGATGCCTCGGTGGAAGAGATGACCGCAGCGCTTAAAAAAGTAAACCTCTCAGACTTCTTAGATACGCAAAAGGGCTTGGACACCGAACTACAGGAAGGCGGTGTGAATTTTTCCGGCGGACAGCGGCAGCGGCTTGCATTGGCACGCGCCCTCCTCTTTGACAGCCCCGTCTATATTTTTGACGAAGCGACTTCCAATATCGACATCGAAAGTGAAGAGCGGATATTGCAGGTTATTCATGAGCTGAAACAGACCAAGACGGTGCTGCTTATTTCGCACCGGTTAGCAAACAGCGTAGACACCGATTGTATCTACTTTATGGAACACGGACGGATTACCGAAAAAGGTACTCATAACGAATTGATGGCGTTGGACGGCCGCTATTGTGCTTTGTATAAGAGCCAGTCGGAGTTGGAACAGTACGGCAGCACTGCCGATAGTCAAGCAGTACATGAGGAGCGATAAATGAATACATCCAAACGCAGAAGTGCCCTTACCATAATGGGTTCACTGATTACCCTTGTCCGCCCCCTCCTTCCCGTTATGGTGATTGCAATTACCGCAGGAGTGCTCGGGTTTTTATGCGCAATCTTTATCACCATCCTCGGCGGCGAAGCTGTTATCGCTGCGATTTATGACAAAGTACCGATCGCGATCGGAAAGACATTCTTCGGGCTCAGCCTTAAACAGATTGCTATAGCGATCATCATTCTTGGCGTTCTTCGGGGTGCGCTCCACTATGGAGAGCAATACTGCAATCACTATATCGCGTTTAAGCTTTTAGCAATTATCCGGCATAAGATATTCAGTGTCTTACGGAAGCTCGCTCCGGCAAAACTGGAGGGCAAAGATAAAGGGAATTTGATCTCACTGATAACCATCGACATCGAGCTTTTGGAAGTGTTTTATGCCCATACTATCTCCCCCATCGTTATCGCGGTGCTAACCTCCCTTTGTATGCTGATCTTTCTCGGCAGCCGCAGTCTTATTGCGGTACCGGTCGCGCTCGCAGGGTATATTACGGTAGGCGTGATTATTCCCCTGCGCAACGGCAAGCGGACAAGCGAACAGGGACTTGCCTTTAGAACGGAGTTCGGAAATTTGAATAGCTTTGTTCTTGAGTCCCTGCGCGGCTTGGAAGAAATTATCCAATACGGGGCGGGGGAACGTATTCGAACCGAGCTGCGGCAGCGGTCGGATAATCTCGGGAAAGGCGGGGAATATCTAAGTACACAGGAAGCACGGCAGCGTATTGAAACGAACACGGTCATTTTGTTCTTTACTTTTGCTCAACTTTTTCTTTCTATTATACTTTTCCGACAGGGAAGCATCGACTTTGCCGCCGCCGTAGGAATAACACTCGGCATGAGCGCCTCTTTCGGCCCCGTGCTCGCCCTTGCGCAGCTTTCCAACAATTTACATCAAACATTGGCAAGCGGCGACCGTATCTTGAGCCTATTGGAAGAACAGCCGCTCGTAGAAGAAATCCCCGCTGACGGCAAACCGCGCTCATTTGAAGGCGCTGCGGCCGATCATATTGATTTCAGCTACGGCAACGAACAGATATTGCACGATTACAGCGCCGTCATTCAAAAAGATAGCATTACCGGCATACACGGCGCAAGCGGATCGGGTAAGTCTACCCTGCTTAAACTGCTGATGCGGTTTTGGGAAGTGCAAAAAGGCGCGATACGCATCTCAGGCGAGGACATAAAAACCGTCCCGACCGGAGCGTTGCGGGCGATGGAATCCTGCGTTACACAGGAAAGTCAGCTGTTCAAAGGCACCATTGCCGACAATATCAAAATCGGTAAGTTGGATGCGTCGGAAGAAGAAGTCATCGCGGCGGCACAAAAAGCATCGATTCACGACTTTATTACCACCCTTCCCGATGGGTATAATACGCCAGTCGGGGAACTCGGCGACACCCTGTCGGGCGGAGAAAAACAGCGTATCGGACTTGCCCGTGCATTTTTGCACGACGCTCCCCTACTCCTTCTCGACGAACCTACCAGCAATCTGGATGCCCTTAACGAGCGTATCATCCTTAAATCGCTCAAGGAATCCGGCGCCGGAAAGACGGTTGTGCTCGTTTCGCACCGTAAGTCAACGCTGAATATCGCCGACGCGGTCATTAACATCGAGACAACCGCATCAGACGTTTTTTAACCATTAGAATATCGCATTTCAAGACAACCTGTTCTGAAACGGACGTTTCCGAACAGGTATTCCTATCCTATTTTTGCGTAAGGCTGAAAACGCCGTCCCAGTTGTCCGCAGGAGGCTTTTGGATAAAGGCCTCGCACTTACGCAGATAGGCATCGGAGGGACCATCATCAGGCCGCTCTTCGCGGAGCGCTTTAAAGAGCTTAAAGGCCTCCTTCCAATCCCGCCGGTCAAACACGCAATGAGCTTCCTCAAAACGGCGTAAAAAGTCGAGCGTTGCCGAATCGACTGCATCCTTTAATTCGACCAACTCCCATAGCTGCACCGGTGTATTGATACCGACAACGCGCACACGATCGAACCGGCGGGTAATAAATTCGTCGCCGATTTCGTTTTTCGTCATATCGGAAATCAAAAGCCATGAACCGTACTGTTTGTTTACCCCTTCCAAACGGGCGGCGAGGTTGACCGCGTTACCCATAATCGTATAGTCCATCTTCCGTTCGGTGCCCATGTTCCCGACAACCATATCGCCGGTGTTAATCCCGATGCGGGTTAAAAGCGGATTGGGGCTCATTCCCTCACGCATAAAAAGCTCGTTCAGCTCAACCTCTTTCCGCCTCATCAGCACTGCAGCACGGCACGCGAGGCGGGCATGTTCTTTATAATCCACCGGAGCGCCGAAAAACGATATAATGGCGTCCCCTTCGTATTTATCGATAGTACCGCGCTGTTCCAAGATAATATCGCTCATACCGGAAAGATAGATATTCAGCAATTTGACCAAATGTTCCGCATCGAGCGCTTCGCTTATTGTGGAAAAGCCCTTGACATCGGTAAACATTGCGGTAATCCATTTTTTCTGCCCGCCGAGTTTCAGCATAGAAGGATCTTCTATCATCTCATTGATAACATCGCCGGAAAGATACGTGCCGAATGCTTTGCGGAGAAAACTTTTTTCGCGCTCGCTGATAATGAACGATACCATCGAATAAGTTAAGAACGATACGAAGAGCGCCAATACCGGCGAAATGATAAAGATATAAATGCCGGTTACATTGAATATGAGTTGATTTACAATCAGCACAACGACAGACAGTACAACTCCCGCAATAATCTGAACAAGGGTGCTGAATCGGCGGATAACCACAATAATACCGAAAGAAAACACAATCGCGAGCAGAGCCGACACCCAAACCGGCGCTTGCTGTAAGAAATCACGCTGCAAAATAGTATTGGCGACCGCGGCATGCGTACCGACATTCACATATTCGCTGTGAAAGGGGTTAACACCGATATCGGTTGTACCGGTACTCGACCACCCGATAATACAAAAAGCATCCTTCAGTTTACCGGCAAGCGCCTTTTCCAGCTCTATATGTCGGGTATACGATGTGACGGCATTTGCATAGAGCGTTCCAAAATCGGCCTTTACCTGATCGTAGAGTCTCGCATCTTCAGGATTCCCAGCTTGTTTTGCCTCGTCGAACAAGTGCGCTACCGACGTACCGTAGTCTGTTTCAAAAAAGCTTTTTACCGTATCCCAATAGGTCTGCACAGCAGTAAGCCAAGCTTCCTTATCCTGCACAGCCCCCGATTCCAGGGCAGTACGACGCAGTTCTTCGCTTTCATCCCATAGCTGCATACATGTATCGATCGGCGCGTAGCCGGGGCCGAGGTTCCATCCTTGATTCGCCCGTAACAGGCGTAAACTGCTTGCCGTTTTTTCTCCGCTTTCGGCATAATCGATCAATAGATAGAAAGGAATATGAGTAAAGCTGTTTTGATAGTTTTTTTTCGGCCATCGAATCAACATCATACCGCTTGAATCAAGCGGTATTGAAACATTTTCTTCTTTACCGTCATACACGGCACCGATCAACGTAACGAGGTTTTTATCGATGACAACTTCGGGAGCCCCCAGTTTCTTCAACAACGGAGAAAAGGCAAGCTGCATAAACACCGTGTCGCCGATATTATCCGTCAGCCGGATACGCCATCTTACGCCGTCACTGTCGATATACACATTGGTAAACCCCGCCCCCGCCGCCATACGGCTGATTTCCGGTATCGGTACCAAGGCGCTCTGCCGCCCTTCCGATAAAGGGGCGTTCACTTTCAGTTTAGGATAGACAAACCGCTCTTTCGCAATCGCATATAAATCTTCCGTACCCTCGCTCGGAGGATCGTCCTGCATATTAACCGTAATAAACGACGAACCGAACAGCCGCATTGCCTGTCCTAAATAGCTATCGTTCTCTATCGCCACCTGCTTTGTATGCCGGTAGAGAGTATCCCGCGATTGATCGATTAAATCCACCAATTCGCTCCCGTATATTCCCGCCTCCGGCAGTGTAATTTGGTTATTGGCAAGCGCTGCAAAAATATCCTGTACATTTGCGCCGATTTCTTCAAAAGAAGCGGCAAACTCGGACTTTAACGCACCGTTTAAATAGGTAAAATCCACACTCATCGGGCTTTTATCGATATATTCAATATCGAAGACTGCAAACTCCGCACCGAGCTGTGTCAACGCTTCCAAGCCTTTTGCAATCGTATTACGGGGCCACGGATAAAGACCGACTTTTTCGATGGATACATCATCGATATCCAGCAGCACGATAGAAGAATCCTCTTTAACATCAGACTTTAGTCCTAAAAAGAAATCATACAGCCGATTTTCAACACCTATCCAAAACGGAAATAGGTAGACTCCCGCACTCAGTAACCCGATAATGCACGGTATAACAATTGAAGGCCACGATGTTTTTTTCTTCACTCTTTACTCCCCATTAAATCTATAGTAAGATATGTACGAGAGTTATACAATGGGAAGATGCTAAAAACTTCATTTTTTATTAAAAGGGGGGACAGAATGAAACGTACTGTATGTATTACCGTTGCGGTTTTGATTACCATAGCGGCATCATTCGGCCAAGCGGCTGAAAAGATCGATACAATTTTAGAGACTGAAAAAACAACCTTCGGACAAGCCGCCTATCTGATACAGACAGCCTTGAATGACGGATCCGACAAGCTTGATTTTGAAACGGCATTTGACCGCTTCAAAAGCGGAAATAAAAATTTAATACGGGATTCGGTTACGGCAGGCGATGTAATACCGGTCAAGACCTACGCTTTTTTATTAATGAAGTCCTTCAATATAAAAGGAGGTTTAATGTACCGCATCTATCCCTGCCCACGATATGCATATCGTGATCTGAAGTACCTCGCGGTTATCCAAGATAATAACGATCCCGATGCACCGATGACGGGATCTACCATGCTCCAAATACTCGGACGCATCGATACGGTACAAGGCGGTGAACAATGAAACGTATACTATCCTTTCTTATCATAGCGGGTGGTATGACAATGTATGCTGCCGCATTGGATTTCGGTGTCAACCTGTCCAATAGTACCGAGTTAAACGGTACAAATAAGACTTTTAACATATCGCAGGCAAATGCAGTGGAAGCATTCGTTGAATTTCCCGTAAAGGATTTTTCATCGATATATATTTCCGGCGAAGCCCGATTTTCAGGGGCTTTCCCTATTAATCCTAAGGGAGCAGCTCAATTGCTCCCGATCCACCAAGCATTTAGACTGAAAAGAACGGATTGGTCGGGCAGTAAGATCTTTAATGAGATCGGCTTGCAATGGTCAGTCGGACGTACTTCATTCAACGACTATTCAAATAAAATTTTGAGCGGTTTATTTGATGGTGGCAAAATCAACCTTATAATCAAGAAGGCCAACATTGCTTTTGCACTTGGCTATACGGGACTTACCTATAAAACCGATGCACAAATCAAAATAGATTTGGATGATATTGAGCGTTTGAACAATAAAAAAAAGGTACTTGCCCCTCAACGGTTGTTCTTCCTTCTTTCGGCCTCTTTCCAAGAGGTTATTCCTTCACATACAATAGGATTCGATGCCCTTGCTCAATTTGATTTACTTAAACTAACCGGAAGGACACACACGCAATACTTTATACCGTATATCCATGGACGGATAGGCAGGAATATTAACTGGCAATACTGGATAGCTCTCCAATTAGGAGAAGCTCCAAAATTTACCTACTCACTCGCATCGGGACTTGCAGTACAATATTTTAACCCCAATTGGCGTTATTTTACGGTAACCGGTAAGCTCAACTGGGCAGCAGGAAACTACGATGGTACAGGACCGATGCGTTCATTTGTACCTATTACAGACACAAAACAAACAGTTGTTGCCAATGGGTCGATCAGCTCGTTTAGCAATACGCTTACCGGAGGACTCACGGTAAACGCTCGCCCGATACAAGGTCTTTTAACGGAATTATCATACATACTGCTGACCTCTCCGAATACCATACGCTCGCCTGCCTACATGGGATCCGAATTATCGGCGAAAGTAGCGTATCAATTCCATAATGATTTTGATGCATCATTCACCGGAGGCATCTTTATACCAAATCGGAAAATTATCACAGCGTATAATCTGCGCTGGCTGACTGAACTGACATTTACCGTAAAACTATAGGGAACCGCTACAAATTGAAGTTTTTAGCGCTCCCCTATAGCGCTTCATTTTAGGAGGTGTACTATGAAAAGATATCTAGGAATTTTACTACTCTGCATGGCAGGAATTTTCTCAGCTGCAGCAGCTAACCTGACAGCAACAGTCACCGAAATTGCCGGAAAAGTTGAATGCAAACATCCCGGCAAAGATTGGAAAGCCGCAAAAGTAGGTGATGTTTTACCTGCCGGTTCTCTTATCTCTACCGGCTTTAAGAGTACCGCTATTCTTAAAACGGAATCGGCAGTACTGACGGTAAAACCTGTTACCCGCTTATCACTTGAAGAGCTGATAAAATCCGAAGGAACAACAAAAACGCAGATGTTTTTGATGGCCGGGCGGGTTAAGGCGGAAGTTACACCGAAAGAAGGCGAAAAAGCGGAATTTAAGGTTAAGAGTCCGACGGCAACCGCTTCCGTGCGCGGTACCGGATTTGAATTCGACGGATATAACTTATTCGTAGACCATGGAGCCGTTCAGTTTGAATCGGGTATCGGTATCGGAATACCGAAAATGGTTGCCTCCGGCGAATTCAGTACCTTGAGTCAAGTGGGTACGGTAACCGCTCCTGTGGCTGTCGCAACTGACACTTCGGATAACCGATTACAAGCAGCTGCTGCCTACACCGCATCCGGTATTGACTCAGGCAGTAACCGGCAGGGTATAGCCAAGCCTATTAGCGAAGAAGTCCGTCCCGGGTCTACCACAGTCAGCGTCGGCTGGGACGACTAACTCTTTTTAATCCATAACCGGCAGCAGCTCTCTCATCGACAAGCAATAGACTGCCGGTTTTTAATTCAAAAACATACCGTATTCGGTTCATATCGATCATAATTAGGAATTTATGGATATCAAAATTATCTGTGCAGATATAACTACGCTAAAAGTAGATGCAATTGTCAATGCAGCAAATACCACTCTGCTCGGCGGCGGAGGTGTTGACGGAGCGATTCACCGTGCCGCAGGCCCCGAATTATTGGAAGAATGCCGCGCACTCAAAGGATGTAAAACAGGGCAGGCAAAAATCACACGCGGATATAAGCTCCCTGCAGAATATGTTATCCATACGCCCGGACCGATCTATCAGGACGGCAAACATGGAGAACCGGAACTGCTCGCAAACTGCTACCGCAACTCGCTCATTCTTGCGGCAGATTTTCACTGTGAAACGATTGCATTTCCTTGTATCAGTGCGGGCGTATACGGCTATCCTATGGAGGAAGCTGCAACAATTGCTCTTTCCACCGTCTATGCCTACTTAATGGAAACAAAAGCGGATATGACTGTCTATCATGTCTGTTTTAATAAACAGACTGAAAAACTATACCGTACAATATTATCAAACATAATTATCAAACAGAGCGATTCAAGACAATCAAAAAATGGTAGGCGGATACTCACACGGTAACACAGGAACATGGAGAAAATAAATGGAATTTTTAATTTTTGGTCTTCCTATTGTAGCATTAATTTGGTTGATAAGTGCTATAATACAATTTTGCAGGACAAATAAAGAAAATATTGAAAAAAGAAAAGCCTTAAAAAAAGAAATTATAATTTGTTCAATAATTATTGTAGCATGGATTGTGATTATTGGGGGATTTTTGTTTTCTATCATTTATTCAATTTCTGTTTATGGAATGTAGCATGAAGAAAATTACTGTTATCCTTTTTATTATGATTTCTCTATTAGGAATGATAAGTCTCTTATATTCAGGAATACAATTTAATATTTTACATAGAAATTCAGGTATGATAGCTGTTGTAGCTGGGAGTAACGAAATCTCAACTCTTTCAATTGATTTAAAGGATTATCTTCCATTTGACAAGAACTCAAAAACAAATTATGTAAAATCAGATTTTCAAATAGATGACACCATTCCTGTACTTGATGGAGCAAGTGCACTATATCCGGTCTTTTCTGCGATTGCATCTGCAACTTATCCTGAAAAATCAGTTTGTTTCGATGGTGAAAAGTTCACCAAAGAAAGCAAAGTTCAAATGCGAAACACGAGAGGCGCTTACAAAGCCGTTGTTGATGGCGTTGCAGATATAATTTTTTGCGCCTCACCTTCAGAAGGGCAACTATTGTATGCAAAACAAAATAATATAGAATTAGAGTTTGTTCCAATTGGCTTAGAAGCATTTGTATTTATTGAGAATATAACGAATCCTGTCAATGATTTATCAATTGAACAAATAAAAGGAATATATTCCGGTAAAATTAAAAATTGGAAAAAAGTTGGTGGAACAAATACTTTAATTGCAGCATGGCAAAGAAAAGAAGGAAGCGGCAGTCAAACCGCATTCTTAAAATTTATGAATGGAGAAAAGATACGATTAAATCCTTTTGGCATTTTCTTTGGAAGTCCTATCGGTTACTCATTTCGTTATTATGTAGAAGGAATAACACAAAATGCAAATGTAAAAATGATTTCTTTAAATGGGATTGCACCAACAAAAGAAAATATACAAAATGGCAGATATCCTCTATCTTCACATTTTTTTGCTGTTTACAGAAAGGATAACAAAAATGCAAATGTAAAAAAGCTGATAGATTGGATCCTTTCTCCTGAAGGTCAAAAAATCATTGATAACAATGGCTATGTACCGTTAAAAAATTGAAAAACGTCCGTTCAACGGGCGTTTTCAACTACAACGATCATGAACAAACCTGACACCTCTGCAAAACGAGCGACAATCATTATGAATACAATATATACAGCTGCACCATCTCAAACGCTTATAGGCAATCTAAATGATTTTTACCGATGGCTTGACGGTTTTATCAACTTTGAAAAACGGCCGCATAACAAAGCATTTTCGCTTGAGGTTATCGGATACTATGCCGCGCTTTTCTCCAACCCGCAAACAGCATATAAGACAGTACACATTGCCGGCTCAAAAGGAAAGGGCTCAGTTGCGGCGATGCTTTCGGCCTTATTCTCCGAATCCGGTTATAAGACCGGTCTCTACACCTCTCCTCACGTAAACGACTTTCGTGAACGGATAACGGAAAACAGCCGCTTTTTTAGTAATGCAGCCTATCTTGAAACCTTCCGTGCCGTACGGCAGGGCGTACTGCCGCATATCGGTAAAGAGACTGAACCCCAACCGAGCTGGTTTGAACTGGTGACACTGACCGCCTTTATGCTGTTCCGGCAGGAGCGGCTCGACTGGGCGGTGTTTGAAACCGGCATGGGGGGCAGGCTTGACGCTACCAATATCGTGCAGCCGGAAATTACCGTGCTGACGCCGATTGAGCTTGAACATTGCGAATATCTCGGCAATACCATTCCGCTCATCGCGGCGGAAAAAGCGGGCATCATTAAAGCGGGGATTCCCGTTTTTTGCTCGCGCCAGCCGAATTCCGCGCTTGAAGTATTCAGGGGGCGGGCTGAAGCGCTCAATGCTCCGCTCTTTTATCTGCCCGATTTTATCGAAACGATTGAACACCGGCTGATACCGCAAGGCCGCGAAGTTACCATCCGCTTTTCCGCCGCGCATCCGGTAGGGGCGCTCTTTAAACGTCCGCTGCACGCAATACTCCCACTTTTTACGCCCGTACAGGCGGAGAACGCTGCGCTCGCCGCCGCTGCTTTTAAATACCGATTTCCCGATATGCCGGAAGCGTTAATTGAAAGCGGGCTTTCAAAGGCATGGCTCCCCGCGCGATTCCAGCTTTTAAGTACGAAGCCGCTGATTGTCCTCGACGGTGCGCATACGCATAACAGCATACAGACTTGTGCAGACACGTTTTTTTCTCTCCTCAACAACGGATCCGGCACACCGATCGGATCTGATGTGCCACCGAACGCCAAGCCCATGCTGGTGTTCGCCTGTGCGGCCGACAAAAACCCCGCCGATTTTGCGCCGATATTCTACGATAAAGTTGGTTATCTCTACTTAACCGTGCCGGGCGCGTTTAAAAAGGGGAATTTAGAAAAAACCGTCGGCGCATTTACACAGGTTTTCGGGAATGAGAACAGCGCTGTAATGGAAGCGAGCGAGGATTTTAACGCGGTATTAAAGAAGGCATTTACCCAAAGCATCGCCGAAAACCGGCCGCTGCTGATTACGGGTTCATTCTATCTGGCAGCGGAAGCGCAACGCGTATATTCTGCTGAGGGTTTTCAGGATCGGGGAACGCAAGGCTGACCGCGTAGAGCTGTAAGCTCACCTGTGCGGCTTCCGGTGGGGCTTCCGCTCCCTGTGGCGCATACAGGGGGTCACCAACAATCGGAAGTCCGGCTGCGGCCAGATGAGCACGCACTTGGTGCCGGTATCCGCGGGAAAGGCGGCAGCAAAGCCGAATGAGCGGCGGGGGCGAAAGGGATTCACAAACAGTTTCAGGGACGGTATCGTTTCCATCAATTGGAGACGGCAGAATATCAGACGTTTCTATTACCGTCGTATACAACCGCCCGTCTTTCTTGTAATGCCGCGAACCGGAAACAACCGGAGCAACCCTTTTTGCGCCGGGGCCGAAATTCCTAAACTGACTTTCCAGCGTAAGCGGTAATTGTGCTGCTATCCGTTCCTGTACTATTACCTGTCCCTGTGCAGCAGACAGCTCTTTCAGCATAGATAACTCCGTTGCATCGAAATCATACCCGTCATCTATCTCCGGGGCTCCGTTCGGTTCTACGAAAGCACAATAGGTTTTTATCATCTGCCCCGCTTCCTGCCGGGCAGCGAGAAAATCGTATACCACCTGATCCTTTGCAAAAAGCACAAGCCCCCGCGTATCCGTATCGAGCCGGTGCAGCAACCCCGCCTCAATCGCCTTTTTGCCGCGTACCTGCGCCTCCCGAATACGTCGTCCTGTCGGCCGTATCGCTGGTTTATTGCCGACCTGAACTTCCTGAATATCCCGCCCGTATTCGGCGGGCGGCTCCTGTGGATCTATCTGCGTAGCATCGAGTAGCGCATCTGTTTGCATATCATCGAATAGAACATCGCCCTCTGCCTCAGGGCTATGCAAAAACCAGTATACCAGCGTATTGCGTTCATCCGCTCGGAGCGGTGCAGTGGGGAGATGCGGCGGCTTATACACAACCGCCCAATGATCGGTTTCCCGTACAATACATGGTTCCGCTCTATTATAATCGAAAGCCGCCATTACCATATCAATATTTTTTTGCATAGGCGCCTCAGCTATTCCCCTGTGACAGCCGCGTCTGCAAAAGGCGCAGGACAGTTTGGAATTTTCGGGGCGGCGGGGCGGTAAATACGGCTTTTTTTTGTGTTGAAGGGAGCGTAATACCGAGCCGATACGCGTGGAGCATCAAGCCGTATTCCTTCCATTCAGTTTCTTTTTTCCCATAGAGCGGATCTCCAACAATCGGACAGCCGATAAACCGCGCATGGAGCCTAATTTGGTGGGTTCTGCCGGTATCGATTTTAAAGAGCACCAGCGCATACCGCCCATACACCCGCAGCACTTTATAGCGTGAGCAGGCATATTTTCCTTTAGACAGATCTGCCGAGGCGGCAAATCGAATACGACTATGCCCGTCGCGGAATACCGACGTTTCGATAATACCGGCCAGTTTTTCCGGTATGCCGTTCAGAATTGCGAGATAATATTTTTCTGTGCGCCGCAGCTTAAATTCGTTTTTTAAAAAGGCTTCCGCCTCGGCACTACGGGCGGTGATAAGGATGCCGGAGGTATCCTTATCAAGCCGGTGAACGATACCTGCACGCAATAGCTCGGCAAAATTCCCCCTCCCCTGCTCCGCTTCGAGCAGGCAGGCGAAGGCATCATGAATAGGCGACGTGTGCAAGCGGTAATACGCAAGCGCCTGCACCAGCGTCCCCGTCCAATTGCCTGCCGCAGGATGCGTAACCATACCAGCTCGTTTATTCACCACGATGACATCATTATCTTCATACAAGACACGGAGCGGAATAGGTTCGGGTATAAGAACATCGGGAAGCGGATTTTCCCATATCAGTGTGATACGGTCGCCCGCTTGCACCATGCTTGAAAGTTTTGCCTGCCGCTCGTTGAGCTGCACAGCTTGTATCCCTGTTTTCAGCTGTGAGCGGGTCATACCGGTAAGCACACTGCAGCAAAACGCATCAAGCCGCAGCTTACCGATCCCATTCGGTACTGTAAGCTCAAATACTTCAGACATATTATTGTGCAACCGTATCGGAGCCGCTGCCCTGTCCGGCAGGAGCTGCTGCAGTATTATTTTTAAATAATGAAGCAATTCCTCCGATAGAACCCGCAGCCAATGCTGCATCGGTCATAAGTTTCAGAGTCTGAGATTCAGCTTTAGCGGATTGCGTTATTGATATAAATTGAATAGGAGCTTCGGTAAGGGTATTCTCCCTCTCCAAACGTTTTTTTGCTGCAGAACGTTTAATCGCACGATACGTTATATCGATTAACGCGATCGTTATTGATATACCGGCAGCAGTAAGGAATACGCCGAGCTGTTCTTTTTCGGTAAGAGGGATCGCTTTGTCAACCTGTTTGAGCGGCCACGGATAATAGGCAGGATCTTTCGGGTGCTTCGCCGCACGAATCATATCGTAACCCCAAAAGGATAAAAGTGTAACAAAGGGGAGCGCCCCGAAAGACAGTATTTCAAACCGCCGAAGTTCCCGCTGCCAAAGCGGAAATTCCTCTTTTGTATAGGGAACCGGCGTATGGTCTTCTTTTTTTTCTTCTGCAATCAGCGGTATCTGTGCAACGGTCATCATACACAGAATAAAAAATGCAGTACAGCGCAATCGTTTATTCATCGGAACCTCGTCGGGGATATATAAAAGCTAACCGAGCCTTTACACATCGCAAAGTGTATCCGATAATCGGATAAAATCATAGACGGTCAGCGATTCCGCACGGGCAGCGGGATCGATTTCGGCCGCTTTTAACAGGGATTCCGCCGGCAGCATCTTTTTTCCTCTAGCAGCAAGAATCGTGCTCAAATTATTCTTCACCGTTTTGCGCCGCGAACTGAAAAGGCCGCGGACAAGGCTTAAAAAAAGACGCGCATCGCGTACCGGCTGCGGGGACTGTTTTTTGGTAAAGCGGAGCGCTCGGGATTCGACATTCGGCTTAGGCCAAAAGGCGGCGGGAGCAATATCACGAATCGGCTCTACATCATACGCCCATTGGCACAGTACCGAAAACGACGAATAATCCGCACTTCCCGGAGTCGCGGTCATACGGAGCCCGACCTCTTTTTGCACGGTTATCACCATACGGTCAAAAAAACACTCGGCTTCGATTGTCGCCGCGATGAGCTTTGCCGCAATATTGTACGGCAGATTCCCGAAAAAGGCCTTCGGCGCGTGCCGTTGATATTCAGCCTTCCACGTTTTAAGCACATCGCCTTCTATTAAATGGAACGAATGATATGAACCGAAATAGGACGTTAAAAGCTGTACGAAGCCGCGGTCTATTTCGAACACGGTTAGATCGGCGCCAGCCTCCAACAGCAGCGATGTCATCGAGCCGAGCCCCGGGCCGACTTCCCATACAGCATCTCCGGCGGAAAGACCGAGTGCGGAAATCAGCTCCTGCCGTATATGTGCATTAATCAAAAAGTTTTGTCCGAATTTTTTCTGCATCCCAAACCCGTGTTCATCGAGCACAGCAGCGAGTGCGGACGGCGCATTATAGTCGGGAAGTTTCATGTTCAACCTGAAGCGGCCGTGCCATCTTCCGTTCATCAGCCCATTCGCTACGGGCGCGGAACACCTCGCTGCCGTCGGAAGTTCTCACAATAGAATGCACACATACGTTGTCTTCAATATGAGAGCAGCGGCAGCAGAGTTCTTCCCCGTATTGAGCGGAAATCAAAAAATTGGTATCGAGGACGCGGAGTAATTTGCCGCGGCAAAAGTCTGCACCCATAAACGACAATGCCCAGCGGATATAATTCAGATTATTGACGTGCCCGTTCATATCGATATCCAAAAGCGACGGATGGAACAGCTCTTCCCGATCCCAGTGTTCCGGCAAGGAAATCTTTGCAAAAACCCGTCCTTCCAAATGCTCATCACAAAACGTCAACGAACCGAACACCGTGTCGTCAAGAACGGCAGGCTGATTGGTGTGCGTATTCAGCACAACCCAGCACGTACTGCCGCGCACACACAGCGCTCCATGTCGACGCAACGAGTCTGCCGTCCATTCGCTACCCTTCCGTTCCGCCGCATCAAAATCTTTAAAAGCCGCAGACAACGAATCTTTCTTTCCGCCCTCAGCGTAGTAATAGGCAAAATCTCGAAAACAAAAAAGCCCCTTTGGCGGCTGAGCCCATGTTTGTAACGTCAGGCAATCGAGCCAGAGCGGATATTCATGTATTTCAAAATGCTGCTTCGAAATAATCCACATCAAACCCCGTTCTTGCAGCTGCGGCATAAATATACCGGTAGAACTATAGTGATTAGCCGCCAAATCCTGCGAAAGCGCAGCAACGGTTAACGGTGTACAGCGATACTGCCCGTCGATGGCAGTGGTCGGCACCGTATACGGCATCGTGTATTTATTGTCGAGTATCATAGGCACCAGTGTAACTGCTTTTAGAGCGTTGTTCAATGCGTTTCAAATGCGTAGTCGCGGTGCAGGCGGTCGATGAAGTGCTTCATTAAATACTCGCCGCCTTCGACTGTGTAGTGGATACCGTCGCCCTGTATAAGCGGTATCCATGCGCTGCCTTCGGGCTTAATCGCTCCGATGTATCCCGTTCCATATTGCTCGACGAGGCCTTTAAGTGAAATCCTTACCAGCTTTTTGGAATCGTATTCTTCGGCGACGGAATCGTGCACTGCATTTAGGTATTGCATCTTTTCGTTATATGCAGCGCTCCGCACAACCGGTAAGCCGAGCCAGTACAGCCGCGGAACGGAAGCGAGCGCAGTGTCGAGATGTACTTTTACCATTTTACGGTACACCTCTTCCCATTCGGGCGAGCCTGCCGTAAGAATGATGCCGCCGGTTGTCCACATATCCTGATAGTCATTCATACCTAAGAAAATAACAGCCGCATCAAAACGTTCCCCATCTTTTTGATCGGCAAAAACGGCTTCAAGTTTTTGCGGCCAGTTATAGTAATCGGATCGGAGAAAGCCGGAAGAAGGAACGCTTAATTCCCGTACGGCAATAGAGGTATCGGAGCCGAGCGCACGGGTCATACCGGCAGCGATACTGCGCATCTGAGAATCTCCGAAAAAGAATAGCCGCAAGGGCATCCGCGCGGAATGGACAACCGGTAGTGCGACATTGCGGAGCATCGCTTTAGAAACCTGCCCCACCAATTCTGCAGGCAGCCCGCTGCCGCCTAAATTATCCGAAAAGCCGGGGATTGTTTCGGTGTACCCCTGTTCTCCGGTTACCGCGTAAAAAGCGGCGACCTCGCTGTCGTACACCCCTTGGCGGTAAAAGAACGTATCCCATTCGCCGCGCTCCGCTAACCCCGCCGTCCGTATAAACACATTCCTCAATACGGGGATAACGGCAGCAACGGGAGATGATTCGGTCACGGAAACAATCGGCGCGGTGAGTGCGCTGTAAATATTTTTTAAAGATACTCTTTTGATGTTTTGCACCGGATGCGCAAGCCGCTGCCCTAAAAACGGAATAAGAATAAGCAGCGTTAGCACAACAAAGAAAAAACACTGATTGGGAGAGTATCGGCCGTTCCGCCCTTGCCCGCTCTTTTGCCCTTGCCGATTGTCGTATTCTTGCCGCTCGTATTGAGCCGATTCGCCGCGTTGACTGTTTTCACTCATACTCTGCGTATCCCCCTAAAATCCGAAGTAGATAAACGGTGCGATGCCGGACGTCGACACAATGTTGAGGCCGACAAAAAACAGCACAACGGCAGCGGCCTTTACCGCAAGCGGCAACCGTACATACCGTGCAAAATACGCGCGGCGCGTCTCTTCTTTCGGAATTTGCAGTAGAAAGGCGGCGGCAAGCGGTACCAGCACAAACCAATGCACCGTGCGGAGCGGCTGTGTGATATTCTTGAGCGAAGAAAAATACAATGCAATTTCCCGCACGGTATTCGACCGGAAAATCAGCCAGCTGATATTGATAAACACAAAAACGCGTCCGATCCGAAGCAGCCGGTTCATATCAATGTTCCGTCCGGCAAACCGCACTATGCCGCGGCGCGGTTTATCGGATACAGCCGTTGCAGTAATGAGAGATTCTTGGTTGCCCGCAGCAGTGTTGATAGCGGCGGCGCGGCGTTCTTTACCAAGCACAGCGACTACCCGCTCTGCGGCGCAGGCAAGTCCCTGCAACAACCCCCACAGCACAAAGGGAATGGAGCCGCCGTGCCACACCCCCGCGATGAGCATTGTCCCGACCAGCGCAATCACCGTGCGGACTAAACCGTAGCGTGAGCCGCCGAAGGAGAAGTACACATAATCGCGCAGCCACGACGAAAAACTGATATGCCAGCGCCGCCAAAACTCACTCACCGATTGGGAAAGATACGGCCGGTTAAAGTTCTGCGGTGCTTCAAAGCCGAGCAAAAGCCCGATGCCGATTGCCATATCGCTATAACCTGAAAAGTCGCAATAAATGACAAACGTATACGACACCAAAGCGACAAGCAATTCGAGGGTATTACACTGTGCAGGATTCGCAAATACGGGATCGACGGCAAGCACGGAAAGAAAGGTTGCCAGCACCATCTTTTTATACAGCCCCGACAAGATCAGCAGTACGCTGCGGTCAAACGCTATCGGGCGTTCCTCCGTTACGTCCTGTGTAAGGTTGTCCGGCAAGGCTGTAAAAAAGGCTTCCGCCTGCACGATAGGCCCCGACGCCAGCTGCGGAAAAAACGAGATATAGAGCAGTACTTCGATAAACGATTTAACCGGCCGCATTTTGCAGAGATAAATATCAAAAATATAGCTCATCGAGCGGAACGTATAGTACGAAATACCGATCGGTAATAACAGCGAGCAACTTTGCAGTTGCAGTAACAGCGGGGACTGGAGCTGCCCGTTAAAAAATGTGTAGTTTAAAAAAGAAATAAAATCATAAAAATATTTGAAAAATCCGAGGAAGAGAACGTGCAACGCGGTACCGGTTATCATTGTAATGGTACGGGGAATATAGTTTTTTTGTATACCAAGCAGATAGCCGGTAAGGCCGGACAGAGCCGACACTCCGAACAGCAAGAGGCAAAAGCGCCAATCCCAGCAGGCATAAAAAAAATAGCTTGCGCAGGTAAGTAGAATAATCCGTTGTCTTTTCTGCCTGAATACATACCAATACAGAAAAAAAACAACGGAAAAAAAGAGCGCAAACCGAAGTGTCGGAAATAACATCTCTCAAGAGATTAAGGAAGCGATGCCGGTTTGTTTGCCATCTTGCGCTGAATATCGGCGGCGCGATTCGCCGGCATCAACGAGAACCAATATGCAACGGAAGAAGTCTTGTTTGCTTTTTTTGCAATTGCCTCTACCGCCCGCAGCACATCGATAATATCCTGATCATCCATTTGCAATAAGTTTGCGACCGCCTTCTCAGGCTGCATACCGTTGATATACCGTGCGATCTGGTCGATATTCGCTTCCCGCATATCCCGTTCCGTCATCATCTGTTTAAAAGACTTTTCTTTTTCTTCTATAATAGAAAGCCGATCGTCCAGTTCCTGTGATACCTGTGCAGCTTCTTTTTCGCGAGCAGTAACATCAGCCTCTTTTTTATCAAGCTCCTGCGAGCGGACATCCAAGGCGATCAACCGCTTTGCATACCGGTCGGCATCCAAATCCGCATCCGCATCAGCCGGAGAAGCGACACCTGCCGGCGTCTTTAATCCGAACAACGAGTATACCGGTGAAAAAACTCCCCGTGCATTGATTAAGCCGAGATAGCTGAACCAAAAAAGTCCGCCGAAAACCAATATAATAATCAATAAAAGCAATACTATTACTCGTCCAAAAGAACCTCTACGTCTCACCGGAGTCCTCCCTGCATATTTCAGTATCGGTAAAAATCTTAACAAATATTAGGGCATCCCTAAAAAGCATTTTTTAGAGATGCCCATCACGCGCTGTTAATGTTTATAGAGATATTGAAAGTATTCCATATCGGTTGATAATATCTTTTCGGTATCGGGAAGCGCGTTTTGATATACTTCAAGACTCTTCCAAAAGCTATAAAACTCAGGGGACTTGCCGTAGGATGCGGCATAGATTGCGGTGGCCTGTGCGTCTGCCGCGCCCTTTATCTTCTCCGACTCGGAATACGCCTTTGAAAGGATGCTCTTTTTCTCGTTTTCCAACTTACCGAGCCATTCCGCCTTTTTTCCCTCACCGGTAGAACGGAAGGTCTGCGCAATCTGATTCCGCTCCTTAATCATTCTATTATATACGGAGGCTTGCAATTCGTCGGAATACTTTATCTCTTTAAAGATAACATCGATAACCTCAATACCGAAATCTTTCAGCTGCATATTCGCTTTCTTTAAAATTTCGGCGGCCAGCACATCACGCCCTTTTTCGATAGCAGCATACACAATCTTTTCCGCACCGGTTACCTCTTCCAACTTCACCTCGTCCGTGTTCAGCCCGATCTGCTCTTGGTGCACCATTTCATTAATGCTGTTGGTGTTGCGGACAACGTCATTCAAACTGTTGACGGTGATGATATCCCGCACTGATGAGTCGATAATATCCGAAAGACGTGAATAAGCGGCTTCGTAGGTTCCGAGAGATTGATAAAACCTACGGATATCTGAAATACGCCAACGGCTGGTGGTATTCACCTCAATAAATTGCTTTTCTTTAGTGAGGATCTTTTGAGGGTCGCCGTCGATGCGCAATAATTTTGCCGTGTATCGATGTACCTGGTACAGAACCGGTATTTTAAAATGAAGTCCCGCCTCCGTTTCGGCTTTGACAATTTTACCGAACTGAGTGATAATCGCAGTTTGTCCTTCATTTAAGATATAAAAGGGCTTTACCGACAACACAAGAATAAGAATAAACACCACCACTGCGCCAAACCGTATGGTCTTTTTAGCCTTTACCGGATCTATTTTGCTCGCTCTCACTGTTCTCCTCCCGAAAGATTTTTTAACGGTAAGAAATTTTTGACGTTTTTATCGATGAAGATTACCTTGTCGGTATTTGAAAATATCTTATCGAGTGTTTCAAGATAGAGCCGCCGCTTGGTAATATCGGGTGCCTTGCTATACTCGGCATAGACGGCATTAAAACGGGCAACATCTCCTTCCGCCTTGTTGATCCGTTCCACCGCATAACCTCGTGCTTCTTGAATCATCCGGTCTGCCTCGCCTTTCGCTTTGGGTATCTCTTTGTTGTAGGCTTCTTTGCCTTCGTTAATTAACCTGTTCATATCCTGAATGGCGATATTAACATCCTCAAAAGCTTGCTGTACATCTTCCGGCGGAACAACATTTTGCAGCTGTACCGACGAAACCGCAATGCCGAGACCCAGCTGCTTATACTTTTCATTCATAATTTCGGGCGCTAAAAACTGAATGGAGTCGCGTTCAGACCCCATAATATCAAAAATAGCGCGATCGCCGATTAGGCTGTTGATTGCCGCTGTGGACACATCGCGGACGGTGTTAATCCGTTCCCCTTCTTCAACATTAAAGAGCCATGCTTTGGGATCGATAATACGGTACTGTACCGTCCATTCAACATTGATAATATTCAAGTCGCCGGTCAGCATTGAAGATTCGGTGACGATATTATTCCGGTACTGACTCCGGTCAGAGGCCATCGTGGTACGGAAACCGAACTCCTCTTTTTGAACGGTCGTAACCGGAATGTGATACACCCGCTCGACAATCGGGATAATGAACTGTAAACCGGGCTGCAGCGTCCGGTTATATTTACCGAGCCGAGTTACCACACCGTTATCCGTTGTCGAAACAACGGTAAAACTGAAAAATGCCAATGTGACGAGTACAACCGCCGCCCCTATTGCAACAAGCTGCCCGTTTTTTAATTGCTTCATTGAAACTCCCTCCGGAGCAAACACAACAGATGTTTGTAGTATACCCCCGCAGAATATATAAGCAGTCCGACCAGAGTTTCGCCGCGTTGCGGCTCAAATGGTCGTCCAGCTTATATATTTTGCGGTATCAGATTGATCCATCTGCTGTGTTTGCTCGTCTTTTATCATAAATTATGCATCCTCTTCGTTAAGCAGTTGTATACGGATGTACAACTGCTTAACAGGCTCTTTTCAAAAGGCTTACGGAAAGTTTATTCAAACAACCCAGCCTCCGGTATTCTGCGGTATTTGACTGGCTTATCTGATGTGTTTGCCCGTCTTTTATCATAAATTGAGCGAGATTTTTTCAAAATTTAGCTCAAGATGTTTTATTCATAATCCGACAAAATTTTGTCTAAATCTCTTTTTCCGTATGAAACATGTATTACCGTTGCCATATCTTTTTCTACAACATAAAAGATAGAATAATTGCCTATGGAAAAATAGCGGACACCTATCGAATACCATGGTTCATGCGGGTAAAGATGGTAACTTTCCGCCATAAAACTCAAACTATCCATAGCAGAGTAGAGTTTAGTTAAAACGGCATCTGCATTAATTTTCGATTGTAATTTATTCAAGATATAAGCATAAATGTCTGCTATATCATTTTTTGCTTGATCTGATAAAACTACTTCCATTATGCGAACCGGCTTTTTATTTCTGAAAAGGCTTCTTTAACAGGGGTAACCCTTCCTTTTTTCATATCATCGAATCCCTTTTGCATTTTTGCTTTAAATTCCTCATCGGATTCAATTAATGGATTCAGTCTTTTCTGCGCATATTGATAAAGAAGAAAATCAAGATATTTTGAGGCATCGTCAAGACAAGCTTCCGGTAACGTTTTTATCTGCTTGATAACTGTTTCGTAGGACATCTTCTTCCCCTTATTGTGGCTAGTTTACCATACCTTTCGAAAAAATTCTATAAATTCCCTCCTTACACTACATTCTGCGGTTTACCGGCAAGAAAGCTTTTTACATTATCCGCGGCGAGGTTCAACAGACGCGTCCGCGCTTCGCGGGTTTGCCATGCGATATGCGGCGTTATAAAGCAGTTGGGGCAGCCGAACAGCGGATGATTTGCAGGCGGCGGCTCAGCGCTCAGTACATCGGCTGCATAGCCGCCGATGGAACCTTTTTTCAACGCTGCGGCAACCGCCTCATCATCGATAAGCGGCCCCCGTCCGGTATTGATAATAAGTACGCCCGGCTTTACTTTCGTAAGCGCTGCGGCATCGATTATTTTTTCGCTTGCACTGTTAAGCGGCGCATTCAAGCTGATAATGTCGGATTCGGCAAGCAAGGTTGCAATGTCAACCTGCTTCGCCGCAGCGAGATGAGGTACCGTTTTGGGCGAGCGATTAACATAGAGTACCCGCATCCCCATCACAAGCGCAATTTCCGCAACCCTTTGCCCGATGTGCCCAAACCCGATAATACCGAGCGTCTTCCCCGTCAGTTCAAACGTCGGGAACGAGGTATAGCAGAAATGCTCGCTGCGGCTCCACTTACCGCCGTGAACCTCATCACTGTGTTCCTTTACGTGCCAATAAAACTGTAAGATGAATGCAAATACCAGCTGCGCAACGCTGTCGGTGCTGTAGCTGGGAATATTCGTTACGGTGATCCCAGCCGCATGAGCGGCCTCTACATCGATAATGTTGTAGCCGGTTGCCAGCACGCCGATGTACCGCAGCTTGGGTAACCGCCCAATCAAGTCCTTTGAAAACACAATTTTATTTGATAAAACCGCCTCGCAGTCTTTTACTCGTTCGTACACCTCATCGGGTGCGGTTTTGTCATATATCGTAATATCCGCAATATCCTGTAAAACCCGCCACGACAAATCTCCCGGATTAAGAGTGAACCCATCCAGTACAGCTGCTTTCATACAAACCTTCCTTTATATATACGGTAATTTTCCGGGAGTATTATAAAGGGCAAAGCGTTTTTTTTCAATTGAATAGTATAAAAATTAAAATTAAAATTTTCTGTTGACATATTGAGAAAGCATGCTATCATAATAAATAACCTTCTTTGAAGGAAAAATTCTCAATTTCAATAAAAAGGAGAAAAACAATGAAATTGTCAAAAAAAACATTGGTAACGGTTTTCTTACTTACCGTATGTTTTACAGCAGCATTTGCACAAACCCCACCCCATGTCGAACTCATGCGGCTTAGTCCAAAATCGATGACAAACGAGAGCACAAAAGAGCTGTTCGGAACGGACGTCGATGACTACCTCGACGTAAACGAGTGGAGTAACGTAAAACCCGAAAAATTATTTGGCTTTTTAAGCTATGGAAGGGATGGAAACGACAAACTTAACTTTGGCCTTGCAGGGCCGGTCGCCGGCAAATTTTATTTAAGCGGTTTTTTCGGTGGTCAGTTGAATAGTTGGACTTCAAAAAAAGAAACCAAGAACAAGGGCAAAGATGAAAATAAGACGACAACCGGAACCAGTACCACTCATACGGCAAGCGGTTCACTCCTGTTCGGTTTTGACAATATCGGTATTATGGGAAGTTTTACCTACAAACCTGAAGCTAACAATGGAACCGTTACAGATAAGCTGACTAAAACAACGACTACCACGAATAAGTTCAATCTTGAAGCCACTTTGAAGGCTGGTATGAATATAACAGGGTCGGAAAATAAGATTTTTAAAGCATCTGCAGAGCTAGGGCTTACTTCGAAGGTAGATAAAGAGATAACAAAGACTACCGGGAGTTCCCCATCTTATAATCTAACCAGCAATGATAGCGAATACACACTGCGGCTAAACGGCGGGGTCGGATTTGATTTTGCGCATAACGGTCCGGTAACGCAAGGCGCGAGCTTCGCACTGAACACCGAATGGAATATATACCCAATAGTCACTAGCGAGAGTAGTTCAACAAACACAAAAGTAAAAAAATATGGTAGGCTGAGCGACACACTTACGCTTGATCCCGCATGGCAAATTACCTACGAACCGGAAGAAAGCAAGGTCGCCCTTAAAGCAAAAGTCAACGTACCGGTAGCATTCCACTTTAAAAACGGCGAAAACTACACCGATACAATAATAAGCGGCTCATCCACGAAAGTCTACAAGATAGATCGGAAGTATACCACCAAAATCGGCTTCACTCCGGCATTGAGCGTAGGACTTACCTATGCCCCCGTTTCCAAGTTCCGCTTCAATTTAGGCGCTAAATTTAAAGTTCCCACATTCGGATGGACCATAGAAACAACGAAACACCGCAACAGTAGCGACGGCTCGCTCACTGCTGCCGGTACTGACAAAGATGTAACATGGGACTTTAAAACTGCAGACGGTAAGATAGAACTTGGTACCGGTTTTACATGGCTCATCTCACAAAATATTACCTTTGACGCCCATTGGAATTTAGGAAACTTACTGGATAATTTCAAGATTGACTTCTCCTCCGGTAACATCTGGAACAAGCTAGGTAAGTTTATCGGTAATGATATCGGCTTCTTACTGTCGGTTAAACTATAAAAAAAATCAACACCTTCGACGCAGCGCGTCGGGGAATAAGTGGGGGGTAGCCCCCTAAAAAACGAAAGCCGTCTTGAAAAACTGACGTTTTTGAGACGGCTTTCGTTTCTAAGCATACAAAGCGATAATAATACATAATTATAAATTGATCTTCTCGACTTCCTCTTCACTTAATCCGGTAGCTTGCATTATCTTTGGTACGGGATCACCGAGCTGCTTTAATATTCTTGCTGTTTCGACTTTTGCTTGATGAGAGCCGCGTGCTTCACCTTCGACAAGACCGCGTTCGAGACCTTTCCGCTCAGACTCGTTTATCATCGAAAGCCGGTCGCTTTCATATTCCCACGCTGCCTCATATCGTTTTCGTTCTTGTTCATCCAGATAAAAGATATCCATCACTCGATTGGCCTTAGCCATTACAGGATTCCCTTGTGCTAACATGGCTCTCTCCTCCTATCTTTTGAAAACATGCAGGCATCTACTTCGTTATTTCACAAAAATTAGTCCTCGACGTGCAAAAGCACGCCTGCGGGTAATTTTTGTTCATGCCTCGTATCTGCTCTGCCTCTTTTCAAAAGCGCTGGTTATGATAAATCACAGCTAGTTTATCACTTTTTGACCTTTATCGGTAGAGACTTTTTCCCATATCTGTTCCGCCAAGGATGGCGGTGATTCCACGCAGCAGCGATGTTTTGCCGAATGGCAAAACTCGTGTTTTCCGATAGACACGGAAGTCTATCGGAAAACGACATCTCCACATCGATTTTACGCCCGTCATTTAAGCGGATTTTTATATCCAGCCGTCCTGTTTTATCGTTGTAAAATCGGGGAATTTGTTCGCTATTCTCGATACGGACATCATCAAAATCATCCTTGCTCAACTGACTAACCAAAGAAATAAATTCGATCATAATGTCTTTATTCTCTGCGGTTCCAAAGGGACAGAAGCGGCATGGATGCCGCTGGTTATATCAGAAACGATGTTTCGGCAACAGCCGAAACTCGTTCTTTCCATTGTACACGGATGTACAATGGAAAGAAATGCGTAATCATTCCGAGCGGTAAACCGCATGGGGATGATAGGGGATTTTCTCATATTTGCCTCCTACAGTCCTTATATAACTTTTGGAACAAAATGGCAGGAAATTATCCAAAAACTGTTACGCAATCCGCTTTAGCGGATATAATGAATAATTTCCTTACAGAAAAAGCCGATAGGCTTTCAGTTTTTGGACAGCCTCTATCAATTCATAACACAGACGACTCGGAATTTTGGATAGCGAGCCCTTGACCTAACGTAATCTTGCGCATACACTCTATAGAAATGAACAAGAAAACGGTTGCTGCCTATTGTGCCGCTTTTGTGTACGAAATAATAAAAGTTTTTTATATTGCCGCCTTTTCCGTCGGCTATCTGCAGAAGATATCCTTCTTTAAATATAGTGCACTTGCGGCGCTCTGTATGCCGGTACTTTTATGGCTGATGCTCGCATTAAATGAAAAAGACTTCCACTGGGCACTCTATGCATCCGCATTGTTCAAATTAACTGCTGTTTGCGCCGAATTCCTCTATATTTTTCAGCGGGGATTTGCTATAATAGGGATTGTCTTTAACTCGGCACCGAGCAACGGCAGTCTCGATTTTTCAAAGGGAGTGCTTTTTTTCCTTGCAGTCGATACGGTGTTGCTGTTTTATTCATTTATAAAAGGGAGTGTGTATTATGCAAATAATACCGATTGCTAGCGGAAAGGGCGGGGTCGGAAAAAGTCTTCTTTCCGCGAATCTTGCAATTGCCCTCGGACAGGCAGGAAAAAATGTTCTGGTTGCCGATCTGGATTTAGGCGCATCGAATCTTCATTTGGTTCTTGGGCAGCAATCGAACGCGCACGGAATCGGTACTTTTTTGTCGGGAAATTCTTCATTCGGAGATATTATTGTAAATACGGGGTATCCGAACGTACGTTTTGTTCCGGGCGACTCCGAAATTCCCGGCTTCGCAGCCTTAAAAGCCTCCGATAAAAACAGCTTAATCAAAAATATGCTTAAAATGGATGCAGACTACTTGATTCTTGACCTCGGTGCAGGAACACACCTCGGTATTCTGGATTTCTTTTTGCTTTCCCCGCAGGGCATTGTCGTTACCGCACCATCGGTTACCGCGATACTGAACGCGTATCTTTTCTTAAAAAATGTCGTATTTCGTATGCTTTACGGAGCTTTTAAGCGGAACAGTCCGGGTTTTAAATACCTTGAAAAGCTCAAATCCGATTCCTCGTCCATGCAGCGAATGTACATTCCTCGCATCATCACCGAACTCGAAAAAATCGATCCTAAAAACACCGAGCTTTTTTTGTCCAATCTGCATAAATTTAAGCCCCGGCTTATTATGAATATGCTCGACGATCCGAAAGATGCCGACAAAGCCTTAAAGATCCGCCGGTCATGTCAGGAATACCTCAACATCAATCTTGAACACCTCGGTGTTATTTACCGGGATACAATACAGGATACGGCGCTTGCATCACGTTTACCTGTCATCCTATACAAACCGCAAGCTATGATTTCTCAGGCAATCTACCGCATTGCCGACAAAATTCTACAGTCCGAAACCGAAACTTTTCAAAATGTGGCGGATTACGCCGAATATACCGATGAGACATTTCAGTCTGCCGAATTGGAAGCCGAAACCGACTTCCGCTCAAAGATGGGCTATATCGAAGACCTTATCGGCAGTGAAGCACTGTCAATGAACGATATTGCCGAAATGCTCAAGAGCCAGCAATATGAGATTTCCGTTTTAAAGAAAGAAAATGCTTTGTTAAAGCGGAAAATAAAAATAGCCCTTGAACAAGGGTATCGTATATAAGCGGTATAATATGAAGTGGACGATAAAACAAAACGAAAAAAATAAAAAGTGGTATTTTTCCGTCAGCGGCGTAGACAATAAAGAGAACTGCGTATTTCCCGCCTATGAAGAAATAGTTGAACAGGCAAAAAAAGAAGGGGTGTCTACCGAAAACCTTATCAATGCACAACAGTTTGAACGTTACTTTGATAAAATAGTGTATGGAACGACAGTACCGCTTCCCCTCGAAATCGAACTTGATCCATCCTTCGATACGCGGCTCATTATTGATCCGGATAAAACAAAAGCAACGCTCTATATACGGAAAGCAAAAGACGAGCCGCACAATATCGATAAAAAATTGATTACAACAATGCTGAATAACAGCCAGATTGCAAACATCGATTTTAAAGTGCTGGATCAAAAAATAGACGCTTTTATCGAAGCTCCCGATCGGGAAATTGAGCTTGTCATTGCAGAAGGCACACTACCCGGACGAGGAAAAGACCGGTCGCTTATTCCGCACATTACGAAATTGGATGAGGCAGAAGATATTCTGCTCCGCAAGAAATTGCTCCATGCAGTGGGAACAGCTCGTGAGCAGCCGCAGATGATATACGACAAAGATTTCCCGCTTTCCGAAGCACAATCTCTTTCCATCGTCGCAAAACATGATCTACTGTATGAATTTTCAAAATCGGAACTCGGGACAAGTGGAGCGGATATTTACGGGAATACTATTCCGGGGTTACCGGGCAACGATCCTTTTGTGCTGGATTTACGGAATATCACGCAAACGAATGACGAATTGAAGGCCGGTTGCAATGGAATTCTCTTATCGGCGGAAAGCCCTGACGGCCTCAAGCTACGTATTATCCCGTATAAAGATGCTACGGTCAAAGCTGTTATCAGCGACGACAAAATGGAAGCCTCTCTCATTCTCGAATCGGGAAGAGGGGCAGGAGCGCGCCTTTCGCTTTCTCGCTTAAAAAAAGCATTGGACGAAGTGAACCTGCCTCCTGATCGATATACCGACAAAATACTGAAAGACGCTATTTACGAAGCACGACTTTCTTCCGCACCGGTTAAATTTACCGTCAGTAGGGGTATACAGCCGGTTGCCCCGCATTCGTACCAATTCGACTGGAAGGTTGATTTCGGGTATTCAAACAGTGTTTCGGTAAAACGGGGAGAAACCCTCCTGGAAACATTCTTTCAGGAAGCCGGCGAAAAGGGCTCCGATGTATTCGGAAACACTATAGAAATCAATCAGGCAGCACTGTTAAAACTACCCCAAACCGATAACACCATCCGTGTTATTAAACAAGGAAGAAAGATTTCGTTTGTAGCGGCTGTGCATGGGGAGTTGATACGTACCGGTGAAAAGCTCAAAATACTCAATTCAAAGATTATCGATACGGATGTAAATAAAGAAACCGGCGATATTATCTTTGCCGGTGATGTGATTATCAACGGGGATATTGATGCAGATCGCAGCGTAAAAGCGGGCGGCTGTTTAACCGTCAACGGAGATGCAGGCGTATCGCTGGTGTACACTAAGGAATCGCTTTTAATGAACGGCGGCATACGGGGAGAAAGCCGCGGCACGGTGTGGGCAAAGAATACGATGGCGCTCCATTTTGCCGAAACGGCACGGCTATTTGCAGGCGGTAATATCTATATCAATGAGTACAGTTTCCGCTGTGTCGTTAAAACAAACGGTCAGCTGATTATGACCGGAGAGCCCGGTAGTTTTATCGGCGGAAATGCTCATGCGGCCCATGGTATCAATGTGCGAAATTTAGGGGATTACAAAACCGTCCGTACGATTATTTCATTTGGACAAGACTACCTGATAAAAGATAAGATAGAGGTATACGAAAAACAGACACAGGACAACCTGTTGGAGCTTGCCCGCATAGAAGGGGAATTAAACGACTCGGAAACCCCTGCCGACCGTATCCAAGAACTGCGGGAACAAAAAGTCATCTTACTTAAATCAAACACATCTCTCGGCATAAAGATTTTTAAGCTGAAAGAAAATTTTGAATCGCATATTTCTTCGGAAATAAAGGTAACCGGAACCGTGTACCCCGGCGTTATTTTGGAAAGTCACGGCAGATATTATGAAGTACGCGAACCGGCTTCTCATGTCATATTCACTTTCGATTCAAAACAGGGCAGGATAGTCTGTAAGCAAATTGAAGATAAAATCGAGTTTACGGCGGAATAAGAGGTATTTTTATGATTTGTGCTATTCAATATCCGTCGTGGATACAACCGGAGATTATTCCGGGCTTTCCCTTTTTACGATGGTACGGGTTTATGTACCTCGTTGCCTTTACAATCGCATTCGTACTGTTTAAGGTACAGGTTAATAAAGGCGAATTACAACGGTATGCAAAAAGCGAAAAGCCTATCACGAATGAAGATATTATTGACTTTTTTACCTGGTCGCTTTTCGGACTGATGCTCGGCGCCCGCATTTTTGCAACGCTGGTATATGAGCCGGAATGGCTTTATTGGCAAAAGCCGTGGTTGATCTTTTGGCCGTTTTCCAAAACAAGAGAATGGACGGGGCTGCAAGGGATGTCGTATCACGGAGGTTTTATCGGCTGCTTCTTAGGCGCCTTTCTGTGGACAAAGCGGCATAAGCAGGACTTTTTTGCATGGGCGGATACCGCAGCAGCGGGAATACCGCTTGGCTACACCTTCGGAAGGCTCGGAAACTTTTTCAACGGCGAACTCTACGGGCGTATTACGACAAGCCCCATCGGTATGCTCTTTCCGTCGGTGCCGCTCCACGACTGCTTCCCGGTTAAAGAAGCATGGGTACGGGAGTTTGCAGCAAAAGCAGGAGTCGCCATACAGGAAGGCGCGCAGTATGTCAACCTACCCCGCCACCCGAGCCAGCTGTATGAGGCACTTTTTGAAGGAGTACTCCTCTGGATTGCGGTATGGCTGGTACGCAATAAAAAACCGTTTAACGGCTTTTTATTTTGCTTCTACACCATCGGTTACGGGGTTGTTCGTTTTTTCATCGAATACTTCCGCCAGCCCGATTATGAGCTGGGCTTCCGGATTGCTGCTGCTGCGGACGAGGCAAATATCTATCTTTTTAGCTCGTTCAAAAATATTTCTACCGGACAAGTCTTTTGCTTTATGATGATTGCAGGCGGATTTATCGGTATCGCTCTTTTAGCTCGGTACAATCGGAAGAAGAACCGTGGATAAGCCCCTGTTGCCTACAAAAAAACAAAACGATAATTTTACCTTTTCACTCCTTTCATTCGGTACGCGGACAGGGTACGCCGTTATGTTGCTGTGCATTGTTGCGGCCTCAGCCCTTATGTATAGTGAACGGCGCCAGCTGCCGATTTTGGGAATCATACTGAGCTGTTTTGCATTGTTTGTGCTATGCTACGTAGATCGGTGGCGTTTTAACTGCACGAAAAAGACCATAGAGTATCGGGTAGGCCTTGTTTTTCTTGCTCTGCGCAAGCAGTATTCCTTCTCAGACATCGAAAAAGTCGAAACTGAGCGCTTTGTCAAAGGTCTGTTTAAAACGGAGTTTATAAAATGTATGCTGTGTTTACGTACCGGAGAAAAAAAGACCGTCGCCATTTTTCCGGCACGCAACAAAACGCTCGAACGACAGTGGAAAACACTCTCGGCGTTTTTCGCCGATTAAAAAAAACAATTAAAAAAGGGAGAGAATATGCGCTGTCCGTATTGCGGAAGTGTTGACGACAAAGTGGTAGAGTCCCGAACGCTCGGGCAAGGCGATTGTATCAGGCGGAGACGAGAATGCCTCAGCTGCGGGTACCGCTTTACCAGCTATGAGCGGATAGAAGAAAAACCGCTGATGGTGGTTAAACGAAACGGACGGAGGGAACCCTTTGACCGCGCGAAATTGGAACGCGGCATCGAACGTTCGCTGGAAAAACGTCCCGTTTCGATGAACGAAATTGAAAACATCGTCAGCGATATTGAAGATGCGGCGGTTATGAATAGTAAGAGCGCGAAAGAAATCAAGAGCACGGAACTGGGCGAAATGGTACTTGCTCGTTTATACACCGTAGATAAAGTGGCATATATTCGGTTCGCATCGGTATATAAGAAATTTAATGACCTTGATGAATTTATCAATGAGGTGAAAAAAATACATGAGCATCTTTAAAAAACTGAGATTTTTAGAGATGCTCACATGTCAAATATGGGGAGGAAGAAAAACATGGATCAAGCGGTATTTCCTGAATGGACGGCCTTTTTAGGAGACACAACGATAGAAACAAAGCCGGTATTGCGGTCGGTAGTAAAACGGTCGGGTGATATTGAAATCTTTAATCGGAATAAAATAAAGATAGCGATTCAAAAAGCAATCGAGGCGGTTACCGGTTCGGCGGATGAAGAAAAAGCCGATTCGCTGACGGCTGCGGTGGAAGAGAAACTGACAGAGTTGATGGCTTCGCGCCATGCTCATTCTATTCCCGCAATCGAGGAAATTCAGGATATTATCGAAAATGTTTTGATCGAACGCAATGAAGCAAAAATCGCAAAGGCTTTCATCCTCTACCGTGCAAAACGGGAAGCTGTCCGCGATGCGGAGCGGCTGATGATCGATATCGACAAAACGATGAATGGCTACTTGAGTAAAAGCGATTGGCGGGTGAACGAGAATGCCAATGTCAACTTTTCGCTCGGCGGTCTTATCTTACATAACTCCGGCACGATAACGGCAAACTACTGGCTTAAAAATATCTACACACCGGCAATCGCCGAAGCGCATCAGACAGCCGCTTTCCATATCCATGACCTTTCGATGTTTTCGGGCTATTGCGCGGGATGGTCGCTCCGGCAGCTTATCCAAGAGGGTTTAGGCGGCGTTCCCGACAAGATTACGTCGAAGCCTGCGCGCCATCTTTCCACCTTGATTCAGCAAATCGTGAACTTCCTCGGCATTATGCAAAATGAGTGGGCGGGGGCGCAGGCGTTCAGCTCATTCGACACCTACCTCGCGCCCTTTGTCAAAGCCGATAAGATGGACGAAAAGAGTGTAAAGCAATGCCTGCAAAGCTTTATCTATGGGGTTAACACGCCGAGCCGTTGGGGGAGCCAAGCACCGTTTACTAATATCACGCTCGACTGGACATGCCCCAAAGATCTTGCCGATAAAAAAGCAGTAGTCGGCGGAAAGGAAACCGATTTTACCTATGGCGATTGCCAAGCGGAAATGGATATGATCAATAAGCTCTTTATCGAGCTGATGCTGGAAGGCGATGCGGCAGGCCGCGGCTTTCAGTACCCCATTCCGACCTACAACATTACCGAAGACTTTAAGTGGGACAGCCCGAACGCCGCCCTCCTTTTCGAGATGACGGCAAAGTACGGGACTCCGTATTTTCAGAATTTTATCAATTCGGATCTTAACCCGAGCGATGTTCGCTCCATGTGCTGCCGCTTACAGCTGGATAAGCGAGAGCTGCGGAAACGGGGCGGCGGTCTTTTCGGCTCCGATGAATTTACCGGCTCCATCGGCGTGGTTACCATCAATATGCCGCAAATCGGCTACCTTGCGCGCACGGAAAAAGAATACTTTGACCGCCTCGACTATCTGATGGAACTTGCTAAAACCAGCTTGCAGATTAAGCGCAAGGTGATTCAGCGGCTGTTGGAGGGAGGGCTTTTCCCGTATACGCGCCGGTATCTCCAACACTTAAACAACCACTTTTCTACAATCGGGATTTGCGGCATGAACGAATCATGCCTTAACTTTCTCGGGGAGACTATCGTGGGCGAAACCGGCAAGGCCTTTGCCGAAAAGGTGTTAACCCACATGCGCAAGCGGCTCGCTGATTTTCAGGAACAGACGGGCGATCTCTTTAACCTTGAAGCAACCCCCGCCGAAAGCACCTCGTACCGGCTTGCGCGGCACGACAAGCAGCAGTTCCCTGACATTATCACCTCCGGGGAGCGCGATCCTTACTATACCAATTCAAGCCAGCTGCCGGTTTCGTATACCGCCGATGTGTTTGAAGCCTTGGATCATCAGGAAGCGCTGCAACGTAAATATACCGGCGGTACGGTATTCCATATCTTCTTAGGTGAATCGATTAAAGAGTGGCAGGCGTGCCGTGATTTGGTTAAAGCGGTTGCGTCCCATTACCGTATCCCGTATTTTTCCATATCGCCGACCTTCTCCATCTGCCCCACGCACGGGTACATCGACGGAGAGCATTTTGAATGTCCCTTGTGTAAACGCGAAAAAGAAGCTGAATTGGAAGCCCGCCTACGTGAACTGGAAGCGGAGAAGGAGGCCTTGGGCTACTAACCATCAGAGCAATCGCATCAGACTATTTTTAACAGCCCCGCAGAATAAGTGAGGTCGTTCAAGCAGAATTTCGCCGCGTTGCGTCTCAAATGCTTGCCCAACCTCACTTATTCTGCGATTTTTATTTATCTATCTGATGCGATTGCTCTTCTCCTGAAATGTTTATATTTTTAAAAATCAATTTCCTTGCCGTAATAGGCTGCAAGGTAAATCTTCTTAATATCGGCGGGAGAGGTTTTGCGTGGGTTGGTCAGCGTACACGCATCGTTAAAGGCTCTTTCGCTCATCAAATCCAATACCTTGAGGAACTTATCTTCTGCAATAACGGTATTCTTGCCTTCCTGAATAGTGCGGGTGATACCGACTTTCCGGTTCAAGGCAGAGACAGCCTTTGCAATATCGTCGATACCCAAAGCTCCTTCCAGCTTGCTGTAGCGGTCGGTTTCTTTCCTATTATAGTTGATAATATACGGAAGCATGATTGCATTCGCTTCACCGTGTGTCAGATGGAATTCACCGCCGATCTTATGCGCCATCGAGTGTACGATACCGAGTGAGCAGTTGCTGAATGCGATACCGGCAACCGTAGATGCCGTGTGCATTTTTCCGCGTGCTTCCATATCGTTCCCGTTTGCAACAGCCCGTTCCAGATACTCGAATACCAGCCGGATTGCCTCAAGCGCATAGGGGTCGGTGTAATCGTCATGAGCGGTAGACACGTATGCTTCGATCGCGTGAGTCATAACGTCCATACCGGTCTGAGCGGTTACCAGCGGCGGCATTTTTGCAGGGATTCTATCATCAACAATCGCAATGTCGGGGATAATATCAGGGCTTACGAGCGGATACTTGATATTCTTTTCCGTGTCGGTAATAACGGAGAAAGCGGTAATTTCGGAAGCGGTTCCGGAGGTAGAAGGAACACCGACCAGCTTTGCTTTTGTCCGCAGCTTGGGAAATTTAAAGGCAGCTAAATCGTCAAAGTTATAACCGGGATATTCGTAGTACACCCACATGATTTTTGCAGCATCCATTGCAGAACCGCCGCCCAATGCGACAATCCAGTCGGGATTAAAGGCTGCCATCTTTGCGCCGCCTTCTTTACAGGTTTTAACGGAAGGATCGGGTTCTACGCCGTCGATGACCAGCACTTGCATACCTGCTTTTTCCAGATAGCCTTTCGCTTCATCGACAAAGCCGAATTTTTTCATCGAGCTTCCACCGGTAACAATAGCGGCTTTCTTTCCTTCCAAGGTAGAAAGGAATTCCAAGGCTCCCACCCCGTGTACAATTTTCGGGGGGATACTGAATGTTGCGTACTTCATAATTTATACTCCTATTCATTAAAAGAGGTGTTATGTGCTGCCGTTTTACCTATGTTTAAACGGATAGTTCAACACTCTTTTATTTTATAGATAGTATTATAACGATATATTATTATTTAGTAAAGAGGGAAAACGATAAAAAAACACCGATCAGCCCCAACAGAGAGACTAAACGGTGTTAGCCGGATAAAAAAATCCAGAAGTTCTATTGACATTACAATCAAGCCGCTGTATAGTCATAGATGTAAATTCATAAGAACAACCAACTTTTTTTCCGTTCGCTGGTGAATGGGCGTCATGCTATTCCTGCACGTGAAGCGTTTTTGCATGTGCAAGACGAAGGGATTTACCGGAGGATTTTATATGAGAGAAGCTATTGAGCAATTAAAACAGATTATTTCCGAAGCGGAAACCGTTGTTATCGGCGCAGGGAGCGGTCTTTCCACTTCGGCAGGTTTCACCTATTCGGGTGAGCGGTTTGAAAAATACTTTTCCGATTTTGCGGTCAAGTACGGTTTTCAGGATATGTATTCAGGCGGATTTGCTCCTTTTGCCTCGCTTGAAGAACGTTGGGCATACTGGAGCCGCTATATTATGATAAACCGTTATATGGATCCGCCCAAACCGGTTTATAACAACATACTTTCGCTTGTGCGGAACAAAGACTATTTTGTGCTTACGACAAACGTAGACCATTGCTTCCAAAAAGCGGGTTTTGACAAGAAGCGGCTGTTTTATACGCAGGGCGACTACGGGCTGTTTCAATGCAGTGAACCGTGTCATCACAAAACCTATGACAACGAAAAACAAATCCGTGCAATGTGGGAATTCCGCAACGAGATGAAAATCCCGTCAGAACTTGTACCGCATTGTCCTGTTTGCGGAAAACCGATGAGTATGAACCTTCGGGCAGATGACACGTTTGTTACAGACGAGGGCTGGGATCAGGCTGCTAGTCAATATGAAACATTTTTACAAAGCCGGAATATAACAAGCCGTTCCGGTCAACAAGAAGGAGCGGGGAACGTGTTGTTTCTTGAACTGGGTGTTGGAAGAAACACTCCCGGAATTATAAAGTATCCGTTTTGGCAGATGACGGCAAAAAATCCGAATGCGCAGTATGTTTGTATAAATTTTGGGGAAGCGTTTGCACCGTACGAAATAGAAAAACGGTCGCTCTGTATCAATGATGACATTGGCGAGGTTTTGCAGGCGCTATTATAAAAAAATGAGATAAGGGTGGAATATGAAAATCAGTGTTCGTTTTACAGCAGCGGTTCATACGCTTTTGTGCATTCAATATTTTGAAAAGGATATGCGCGTTACTTCGGATTTTATTTCTGCAAGCACGGGTGTCAATGCTGTTATCATACGGAAGATTTTGCTGCAGCTGCAAAAGGCGGGATTGGTAAGAACT
Organism: Treponema sp. OMZ 803; assembly: GCF_024181165.1. Taxonomy (NCBI): domain Bacteria; kingdom Pseudomonadati; phylum Spirochaetota; class Spirochaetia; order Treponematales; family Treponemataceae; genus Treponema; species Treponema sp. OMZ 803. Next base: position 1,831,606 of record NZ_CP051195.1, read on the forward strand.
GCGGCAGGGGTCGGCGGTTCATACTTGGCACGGAAGCCTGATACAATCACGTTGCTGGATGTATACAACGCAATCAATGAGGGTGCAGAGGAACGGGAGATTTTCAATTTCCATCCGAATCCGAATCCGCAATGCCCTGTCGGAAGCAAGATTCACCGCGTGCTCGATGCTGCATTGCAAGAGGCGCAACAAGCAATGGCAGATTCGCTTAACAAAACAACAATTGCCGATTTAGGAGTGGGAATATAACCGGAGTCTTGTTTCTTTTACGCCTCCGCGCGAATAAAAAAGCTGAGGGCTTGCAAACCTAAGGATACGATATCCAAACGTCCAAGATCCTCAGCTTTATACTATTTACAACTCTATAGAAGGATTCGCTTGCGTCAAAATTTCAGTTGTAACCGAGGCTCCAAGGTACTTTTGAGCATATTCGCCGATAAGCGCCAATGCGGCTTTTAAGTCTTCCAAGCGGGCAGGATCGAGATTTTCCATGATGATAAACGCATTTTTCGTATTTTCCGTAATCATCGTGCGCTGCCCATCACGCCAATTAAAACAGCGGCAGACGGCGCCTTTATTATCGCGATAGCACAACTCCCCTTCCAGGGTTTGGCTATGCTCTTCATCGCCGAGCGCAAAAAAATCATCGCCGCCCTTTGTAATACCGAGGATCAAATCGCCGTCAAAGGCATCGCTATCTTCCGCACCGCACGGTAAACCGAATTGCAATGATGCGGCATTGTAAATATCTACCAGCGGATTGATATACGAAACGGGATTCTGTTTTTCCACCCGCTTGAGCAGCGCCTCGATACTGCATCGGACGCCTTTCTTCGTCTTAAACTTCCGATACGCATCCCGCCAGATAGCGATAACGGGGTTTTCGCTGAACACATTTTTTACCAAAAATTTTTCCGCATCGGCATTACTCCGCGAAAGTAATACCTTTATATCACGGACACTTTCGCCGCTATTATCAATTCCCTTTAACAACACCACACCGAGCTGCGCTTGAGGAAAAAGCTCCCAAAAAGAGGCATCCGCCAAAAATTTACTCATACCGCTTTAGTATCTCCTTTGTTCTCAATGATGACAATGTGAAATAATATCACTACTATAAAAGTATACTATTTTTTTGTAAAGAGGCCGAAAATTTTAGTTATGGAAACAATTATATTGGGACTTGGCTCCAATCGCGGAGATTCAAAAGTAATCCTTGCAGAGGCCATTAAACGGCTCGCATCATTCTTAAGCGGAATCCGTACCTCATCCGTCTATATTACAAAACCGCAGGATTACCTCGATCAGGACGATTTTTACAACATGGTTGTATCGGGAAACTATGCAGGAAGTCCCGCATCACTGCTTAAAACACTCCAGCAGATTGAAGCGGATTACGGCAGAAACCGTGAAGCCGAGATTCCCAAAGGCCCCCGCACACTCGACATCGATATTCTCTTTTTCGGAAGTCAAATTGTTAAGCTCGATAATCCTCCGCTTATCATCCCGCACCCCGCGGTATACCGGCGAGCCTTCGCACTCATTCCCTTGCTGGAACTGTATCCTGATTACCGTAATCCCGTTACGCACCAGCCGCTCGCCGCCGCACTCGCTGCCCTACCCGATCAAGGCGTACGAAAAAGTCTCTGATGTGGTAGATGCGCCGTATCCCCAGCGCTTTTGAAAAGAGACGATGTAGATGCGCCGTATATTTTCAAAAGTTCTATTCTTCGATATAATACCGCCCATGATAACTGACGAAGATGAAAAGCACGAAGAACAGAACGCCGAAGCGCTGACTGCGTTTAAAGTCAATGATTTTGAAGGGCCGCTCGACCTTTTGCTCTTTTTAATTAAGAAAAATGAGATCAATATCTACGATATTCCCATCAGCGATATAACCGAACAGTACCTTGAATATCTCGATTACGCGGTAAGCCTCAATCTGGATAGCTTAACCGAGTTTTATGAACTTGCAGCACACCTTGTCTATATTAAAAGCAAGATGCTCCTTCCCGTCGAGATCGATCCGGACGATGAGGATATCGAAGACCCGCGTACGGAATTGGTCAACAAGCTGATTGAGTATCAGAAATTTAAAAAACTGTCGGTTTTAATGGAAGAAAAAGAAAGCGAAGCCGAATGGTTTTTTGAGCGCAAGAAAATACAGCACGCGCTTCCCTTTACCGAAGAAAACCTGTGGGAGCGGGTTGATACGTGGGAGCTTTTACGGACGTTCTCAAAACTGATGTCCAATTATAACTCGGAACAAATTCTTGACCTGTACGAAGAAGTGTCCGTAAACGAAAAGCTGACGCTGATGAACGAATTTTTGGAAGAAAAGGGCGAATGCCTCTTTACCGATTTGATTGTACGGAAGGGCAATCTGCTGGATGTTATTTGCGCTTTTATGGCGCTGCTTGAGGCGGTCAAATTCAGGATGGCAAGTATCTGGCAAAACAGGATGTTCGGCGATATAAAAATACGCCCGTGGGAAGCTGCCCGCAATGATGACGGAGTATAAAATGGAAAAAGAAACAGCCCTCGTAGAGGCAATCCTCTATTTGGAAGGAGAGCCGCTTGACGACGCTGCAATCAGTAAAATTGCAGGCTTATCGGTCGATGTCGTAAAAGAATGTATTAAAAATCTGAAAGATTCATATTCGGAAGGTTCGAGCGGTATCGAAATTACACAGATGATGGGCGGCTGGATTATCACGCCTAAAAAAGAATTTTGGGATGCATTGAAAGACCGCTATGGTAAAAAGAACGAAAACCGGCTTTCACGTGCCGCAATGGAAACGCTGTCGATTATCGCCTATTCTCAGCCGATAACCCGTGCCGAAATCGAGGCAATCCGCGGAGTTTCCGCCGACACGATGATTAGGCTTTTGGTAGAAAAAGAGCTGATTAAAGAAGTGGGGAAAAAAGACATTCCCGGAAAGCCGGTGCAATTCGGCACGACCAAGGAATTTTTAAAAGTATTCGGTTTAAACAGCATCGCGGACTTACCCAAGATGGATGAAACGGAGCAGGAGCGGTTCGAACTTGCGCGATAACAATCATTTTTCCAAATCGCCCCGAGCTTTCGACAGCAAACGGATAAAATCTTTCGATCACGGCACCCATAATGAAGGTAACGAAAACAACGGCAAGCGAACCGAATATTTCAACAACGGTACAGCTCCCGAAGATAACGGAAAAAGCGACAAGCAGGAGATGCGGCTGCAAGTGTATCTTGCCCATGCGGGGGTGGCGTCGCGGCGCGCCTGCGAAAAGATTATCGCGGAGGGGCGTGTTTCCGTGAACGGAACGCTTGTTACCGACATGGGCAGCAAGGTACGCGCCGGAGATACGGTACTCCTTGACGGGAAGCCGGTGCATCCCGAAACGTGCAAATGCTACGTACTATTGAACAAACCGGCGGGCTTTGTCTGCACGCTCTCTGACGAAAAAGGGCGTCCCACTGCTGCGGATCTTTTAAAAGAAACCTACAGCGAGCGGCTCTACAACATCGGCAGGCTCGATATGTTTTCGAGCGGAGCAATCCTCTTTACCAACGACGGGGATTTTGCGGCAAAGATAGAACACCCGTCGGCGCAGATCGAAAAGGAATATGTCATCGAAACCACGCAGGACTTTCCGCCGGAGCTGCTCACCCGCTTTGAACGCGGTATCCGCGTTGACGGCATTTTTTACAAATGCCGTTCAGCCGCTGCCATTAACCGCCGTAAGCTGCGGATTGTACTTGTCGAAGGAAAGAATAGAGAAATCCGCCGCGTACTGGATTCATTTAACTGCACGATAAAGCGGCTGGTGCGGGTTCGCATCGGGAACCTCGAGCTGGGCACCCTGAAAGCAGGAGAATTCCGCGACCTTACCGCAAAAGAACGGCAGGCGCTGCTTGACCTCGTGACGGAGAGTCAAAACGAGGAGCGAAAGTACACAGAATAATGTACAGAATTGAGGCTTTTAGCGGTGAACTCTTTTAAAGAGGGTACCTCCCCTCTTTCTCTTTTTACTCAATCGTATACTCGATAAAGCCTTCTGCTTTCCGTTTGATGATTTCTCCGATTCCGGCACGTACGGTTCTGATATTTTTATACTGTATGTCGTCCATCCCCTGCCCCGCTAAGGCATTATGGCACAGAGCTATGTCGCAACCGCAGTCCGTAAAATCATTTTCAAGATTCTTAAAATATTGTACAACGTCTCCGGCAAATACGATTTCAATTTCCGCCGTATCGCCGGTTTCTTTGCAATAATTTCGGTAATTGACTAATTTACTTTGCAATTTAGCGATCAACTGAAGCTTTTCTATTCTGAATAAAACTTTATAGTGCATAGTATTAAAACTATACCCTGCGGTTATGCACCTGTCAAGGAAGGCCATATATCCCTTCCGGTATCAATACATCGAGTGCGGCCTGTATATGTTCGGGTACCGGCACGGTAAAAAGGCGAAGCGTGCCGCCGATAGGAAATCGGAGGCGGTATGCGCAGAGCTGGAGCTTTTTAATGCGGGCGGTTTTCCAAAGCTGTTTATTTAACGCAAAGTTTCCGTGCTTATCGTCGCCGATAATCGGGCAGCCGATACCGGCAAGGTGAATACGGATTTGGTGCATTCTGCCGGTATGCAATCGGACGGAGAACAAGCTGTATGCGTCAGTACCTGCAAGCAGTTTGTATGCACTTGAGGCAGGCTTTGGCGTGCCGTTTTCCATAATCGGCGTATCGATAATGCCTTCTTTCGGAATAGGTTTCAGTATTTTTTTATTTACAGAATGTTCAAAACTGCCGAAGCATAATGCAAGATATCCCTTTTCGACCGCCCGCGACTCAAACAAGGTACGGCACGAACGGGCGGTGGAGGCGTTTTTTGCAACTACCAATAAGCCGGAAGTCTCTTTATCCAGCCGGTGTACCGGAAATATTTCTGTCCTGAGCTGCTTGCTTAAAATCTCGGTAAGGCACACGGAAATATGCGCGCCGCCCTGTACCGGAATACCGTAAGGCTTATTAACGATACAAATTGACTCGTCCTCGTATACAATCGGAATGGATTTCTTTACAATATTTTGTTGACTATTGTGCATAGTGGGGAGTATATGATGAATCGGAAAAAATTTCAGCACTTGTTATGTTTCATTCTTTTATCGTTTTGTATCGGCTATCCGCTTCGGGCGGAACTGATCAGCAATCCTTCATTAGGCTATACATTAGATTTACCGGAGGGATTCAGACAGGTGAATTCACGGGATAATTCCCGCTATCTTTATCAAAATACAATTATCCCCGTCGGATTACAGGTTGCGCTCTACCCGTATCAGCAGTTCGGTACGGTAACCGCTGCGGCAGAGCATATTTTTTCTCAACTGAAAGCGCAGAAAAAGGCGATACAATTTTTGATGCAGGGCAACCCCGCACTCGTTGCAAACCTTCAATTTACACAGCAAAACCAAAAACAGGCGGGGTGGCTTTTGGTGCAGCCGCTCGCCGAACAAAAGGGATGGCTGGTTGTCTTAACAACAACACAGGCGGCAAAAGCGCAGGAATATGAGCCGATGATGATTTCCTGCTTGGATGCGGTGTTCATCAGCCGTCAGTCCTTTTTTGAACCCGGCCCGATGATTCAGGCCGTTTATCCCAAAGAAGGAACGGTAAAAAAAGAAGTGCTCTTTAATGGAAAAAAACTTCTCGTGCATTTTGACCGCTCCGATTCCGAAGCGAACCAGGCAGTAATAGACCGCGAATTTGCCCTGCTGACACGCTACCTCAATTCCCCGCTGCAGCAAAAAGCATGGCAGCGCTATTACCGGATGATTTATCGCGACAGTATTGCTCGCTGCCGCCATCTTTCGCTGATGCTGGAAAAGGAATTAATCGAGGTGAGTAAAGAAGGGAAAATGCCTTCGGCAGAAGCCGTTGCCGCTTCTTTGCTTGCATGGATGCAGAACTTTACCTACAAGCGGGATGAAAACGGGGCTGACTTTTTAAACATACCGGCTGTGTGTACCGATCAGAGCGGCGATTGCGACAGCCGTGCGCTGTTGATGGCGGTGATATTGCAGCATTTCAACATCGATTCAATCTTGATGATTGCTCCCGGACAAAGCCATGCGGTTGCCGCCGTAGACTGCACCGGAGAAGGCGCCCGTTTTACGCACAACGGCAAACGCTATCTTATCGCAGAAACGACGGCAAAGGTCGCACTCGGAAAAATTGCACAAGACCTTGCCGACCCCAACCTTTGGTTTGCCGTTGATTGGTACACACCTCCTGAACGGGACGAGTATGGCTTCGGCAAGAAGGAATAGTCGGCTCATCTAAGGACGAGAGATTTTAGAGGTTTTCAACTGTTAAAGCGGCACTGTCGCTTTACTCAAGCATATTCTTCTGCCGCATAATTTCAAAAACACTTGACTTTCCAAGGAAGTGCGCACTACCTGCAAAGACAAACGTATTGCCACCTTCGTGCAAGTACTCGTCGAATTTCTGCGCCCATATTCGATTCCGATCGGTCAACAATGCATCAATATAGGCTTGCGCTTTCTTTTCAGAGAAAGAAGACGGTACTTCCAAGAGTAATTCGACAAGCAGGGATGAGAGCTCTTTTCGATTATTGCTTAGATAAAGATCCCGAATTTTATGCATCGCTTCCGTACTCTTATCAATATCTCGCAACGCTTGTATAGAATCCTTTAATATAGCAAGCTGATCGTCAAAAGTACCGTACGATAACGCTGCGAGTTGCTGTTCTACCGTATCGAGCGCCTCGATTTTTTTATTTTCAGCCCGCTGCATCAAATACATATCGATACCGTCTCCAGGCAGCAAACCAGCCTTAATCGTCAATAACTGTGCCAGTACCGTATTTAATACCCACGGATTAAATAAGGCAAACTGATGTACCGTATCATCGCCGATCATTTCATACAGAAAAACAAGTTCATCCTCTGATAAGACATTAAGTAAACTCTTTTTGGGGTCGGTATTCATATTTTTCATAATAACGGTTTGCATCTCACCGACGAGAGCTTCCATTTCGGCCATACCACCGAGCTCACTCACCAACCGATCGGCTTTATCGAAGGCACGCAGCACATTCTTTTCAAGCGGATAAAAACTTTTATCGGCAACATGAATAGTTCCGAGTACATAGACGGAGCCCTTATTACCCCTTATCTCCCAAAAAAAACGTTCGGGGCGCTCTATCAGTACCGGCCTCGATAATTCTGACGGCCGCTTACCCTGTCCCGTAGTCGTACAGGCAGTAAGCGCGATGCTCAACAGCAAGAGCAGTGTAATTTTTTTCACATATTTAAAAGCTATCATACAATCCTCCTATCGATAAAATAACGTTTTTTTGCACTTCCTACTAGAGGATTTAATCAGGGAAAAGGTTCAACTCTGGTCGAATAGTCTCAATTTTTCCGCGAGGATATAAAAAAATGTCTGATACATTTGCTGCATAATATCGGCAAAAAAAGCATTGACATTTATTATTTTACCGGTAAAATGAAGAAAGGTGGGTAAAAGTGGAGGAAAGTAGATAAAAGTGGAAAAAAGTGCGTTCTCAGGAGAGTATAATAATACGCTTGATGAAAAAGGGCGTATTATGTTTCCTGCAAAACTACGCTGTTTACTGCCGGGCTCTCAGATTGTGATTACCCGGGGAATTGACCGCTGTCTATGGATATTTCCTCCTGAAGAATGGGCATTGCTATCCGAAAAAGTTATGCAATCCGCTTCATTGTTTCAGGCAAACTCCCGTCTTGTCCTGCGCAGACTTATCGCTCCGGCGCAGGAAATAGACATTGATAAGGCGGGACGTGTTTCAATACCCCAAAGTTTACGTGAATACGCGCAGCTCGAAAAAGACTGCGTGCTATTGGGCATCAACCGTTATCTTGAATTATGGGATGCGGCTGAATATCGGGCTTATCTGGAGGGAAGCGAGGCGGATTTCCATCAAGCGAGCGAGGACTTGGGGCTTATTCGTTTTTAACATGTATGAACTTTATACACACACCGGTTTTATTACAAGAATGCCTGGAATTACTTGCTCCGGAAACATCCGATCCGCTTCTTATCGACGGAACATTAGGCGAAGGCGGCCACAGTGAGGCCTTTTTAACTCACTTTCCACAGTTAAAAGTTATCGGTATCGATGCCGACCCTGCCATTCAAGCAAAGGCAAAAGTACGGCTTGCCCCATTCGGCGAACGTATGCAGTTTTTTTTAGGCTGGTCGGATGCTTTTTTCGATGCTTATCCTCAAAATACACCTGCCCCATCGCTCATATTATTTGATCTCGGTATTTCTCTTTTCCATTATATGGAATCAAAGCGCGGCTTTTCATTCAGCGCCGCCGAACCGCTCGATATGCGTATCAATCCGAATGAATCGCTAACAGCCGCCGACATTGTAAACACCTACAGCGAAAAAAAACTCGCGGATCTACTGTACCTCTATGCGGAAGAACGGTTTTCGCGGCCGATCGCTCGTGCTATTGTCGCGGAACGGGAAAACCGTCCCTTTACGGAAGCGCGACAGTTAAGCGAAACCGTATTCCATGCGGTTCCCGTCCGCTTCAGACACGGCCCCATACATCCGGCAACCAAGACGTTCCAAGCCCTACGGATTGCCGTGAACAGCGAGCTTGACCGGCTGCCGCGCCTGTTGGAAAAAGCCTTTGCATGCCTTGCGGCAGAGGGCAAAATGGGCGTTATCTCTTTTCACTCGCTGGAAGATCGTATCGTTAAAAATTTTTTTAGAGACCTTGCAAAAAGCTGTATTTGCCCGCCTGAAATGCCGATATGTACATGTGGAGGCGTGCCCCGTGCAGCTTTGCTTACGAAAAAACCGGTCGGCCCCTCTGCCGAAGAGACAGCCGGTAACGCACCATCCCGCAGCGCCCGGCTTCGTGTTATAAAAAAGCTCTCTTTGAGGAGGTCATAACCGCTATGAAGCACTTGTTAGCATTCATCCTTACCGTGAGTATTCCTTGTTTATTTTTCTTAACCGTCAAACAATCGCAGGTTTACAATACACTGGAACGTGAGGTAAACGCATATAACGATGAGCAGAATCGCCTGATTGCAGAAAATAAACGGAAGATTTCGGCTATTTCCATCCTCTCAAAACCGCAGCGGATAGAAAAAATTGCCGTCGAAGAATTGGATATGCACAAAGCAGATTCCTCGCAGATTATCCGCGTCTCCTTGGATAAGGAAAAGAAGGGATAGCTCCATGTTATTGGGTTGGGAGGCTCTCTGCACGGCAGTCGCAGGCACATTCATTTGCAATTATTCTCCTTATGCGGGCTTCGATTCCGTTACGACAGACAGCAGAACTGTGAATCCCCATGCCCTTTTTATTCCGCTGCGAGGTACACAGCAAGACGGGCACCGTTATATCGAACATGCCCTGCGGCAAGGAGCAGATTGTATTATTGCCGACGCAGCACACCTCGACGTCCACGATAACACTCAGCATATTATTGCTCTCTGCAAAAGATATGAAGCCTCCTGTATCCGCGTTGAACATACGCTGAAGGCATTGCAGGACGCCGCCGCCGCTTATCTGGAGCGATTTCCACAGCTTCTTAAAATCGGAGTAACCGGTTCAAACGGTAAAACAACGACGAAAGAACTGCTTGCCTCTATCTTTGCACAGGAATACCACACTGTAAAAAATGAGGGTAACCTCAATTCGGAAACAGGACTGCCGCTCTCGGTGTTCACCGTAACGAAAGAACATGAAGTGGGCATTTTTGAGCTTGGTATGAACCGGAAGGGAGAAATTGCGGAGCTTGCCGCAGTCCTGAAACCGAACATTGCCGTTATCACCAATATCGGCACCGCGCATATCGGGATACTCGGTTCCAAAGATGCCATTGCCCACGAGAAAAAACAAATATTTTCCTGTTTTGATGAAAACTCAGTCGGCTTTGTCCCCGATAAGGACGAATATACGGCTTTCTTACAAGAAGTACCGCACGGGAAAACCTTTACCTACAGTGCAGCTCCCGACGCCTATACCCTCGAAGGGCTTTCAGGTACAGAGATCCGGTATAAGGGAGAAACCATCCGTTTACCACTCCCGGGAATCCATAACGTACAAAATGCCTTTGCCGCGATTGCCGTTGCGGAATACTGCAATATCCCGCTGCGATCAATAAAAGCAGGCATCGAAAACATGCAGGCACTATTCGGAAGGTCGCAAATTATCCGCGGACCGGTAACCTACCTGCTCGATTGCTATAACGCCAATCCCGATTCTATGAATGCGGGGCTTGCACTGTGTGCGAATATTGCAGTAAACGGCAAGAAGATTTATGTACTTGCCTCGATGAAAGAACTGGGTGCGAAATCAGCGGAAGCACATCGCGCCGTATGTGCAGCAGCTTTCGCCTCCGATGCCGATGCGTTATTTTTTTTCGGTGAAGAGATGTGTAAAGCAGCCGTCGAGCAAAATAAAACTTCAAATAAGCCTTTTTTCTGCTTTAGAGAATCCGATGCAAATAAACTCCGCGATACCTTAGATAGTCTATTAAAACGGAACGATTTTGTGTTTCTAAAGGGATCCCGAAGCCTTCAACTGGAGCAGTTTGAATCTATTCTGCAAAAGGAGCGGGTATGACACAGCATACTATCACCGTTGAAAAGAACATCAATCGCGACCGATACAGCTTTACTTTTATCCTGCTTGTGCTCATCATGGTTGGAGTCGGAATTGCGGTACTCTATTCGGGCTCCCTGCATTACGCCGAACGTTTTTTTGATGACCCATCTTATTTCGTTGTCCGGCAATTCCGTAATCTTCTTGTAGGCTGCATCGGTCTCATTTTTTTTTCATTTTTCAGTTTTGACCATTTGCGAAAATTACTCCCCTATCTACTGATAGCCGGTTTTATCTTCCTGTTGCTCCCGTTTATTCCCGGCATTGCTTCGCCGCGGAATGGTGCTAACCGCTGGATCTCTATCGGTGGTTTTAGTTTACAACCATCGGAATTTATCAAGCTTCTGCTCATTATCTTTCTTGCAAATTTCTTCGATAAAAAAGCTGATCAATTGGATGTACCGCTGATTGCCATACTGCCGCCTTTTTTTATTACATCGATATTCGTATTGCTAGTATACCTTGAAAACGATTTTTCTAGTGCAATTTTTCTAATACTTATATTCATGGTCATGTTTTTTGCTGCGGGAGGACCGCTGCTTTGGTTCCTTAAAGGACTGATTATTACCATCCCTTGTGCAGTACTTATGGTTGCTACCTCCACCTACCGGATGAAGCGCGTACTCTCTTTTATTTCCCCCGATAGCGATCCACTCGATACAGGGTATCAAATCAATGCAGCCCTCGAAGCACTTGCCGGCAGCGGCCTTTACGGTACGGGAATAGGAAACGGCGTACATAAAATTTCAAGTGTCCCCGAAATATACTCCGATTTTATTTTTGTCGCATGGGCGGAGGAAATGGGTTTTTTAGGTGTATGCGGATATCTTGTACTTTTGCTTACCTTTACTGCAGTAGGTTATTTAATTGCATTTTCCTGTAAGAACAGGTTCGGCTGCTATATTGCCTTCGGAGCAGCCTCCTCAATCGTCCTTCAATCTTTTTTAAACTTAGGAGTCGTTGTCCGCCTACTGCCCGCAACCGGTATTCCACTCCCCTTTTTCTCATTCGGAGGATCTTCACTCATTACCAGTCTTTGCCTATGCGGACTGATTATCAATGTTTCAAGCTATTCAAAAAGGAGCGTCTCACATGTCTGATATTATCGGTTTACAAAACCATGCTTACACAGAATTGCAGCAATCACCTCAAACCGTTAAAAAAACAAAAGGGAAGCAGCTCCTTAAAATTATCATTTTAGTGATGTTGTTATTTTTGGCGGGTGACTCCGTTTATTATCTTTTTATCTTGCCTTTTAATTCGACGGCAAAGATACAGTTTTCCGGAATCGACACCGTTCTCGAAGCGGATCTAAAAAAAGCAGCAGGCCTTACCGGCACGGAAAAATGGGGAAAGATCGATAAAGATGTGTTATTGCATCGGATTGCAAGTTATCCGCTCGTTGCGGAAGTACACGTACTTAAAAAATATCCGGACAAGGTTCTGATTGAAATAACCGAACGGAAGCCGGTAGGCGTATTACTCGCAACTGTTGCCGGCCGAACTATCCCGATGGAAATAGATAGAACAGGAACAGTGTTTAAAGCAGCATCCAAGAAAGAGCCGCAAGAGTTACCCATTATCAGCGGTCTCTCTTTTCAAACTATACGGGCGGGAATGAAGGTGCATAAGCAGCTTGTGCCGTTGTTTAGACAGCTGGATCTTTTGCAGAAGAAAAATCCGGCCTTACTCAGCGAAATTTCCGAAATGAAGATTGAACAGAAAAAATACGGAGGTTTTGACCTTATCCTCTATCCGGTGCGAACTCAAGTTAAAGTACGTGCAGACAGTACATTGAATGAGGATCGATTGCAGTATATGATGTTAACGTTGGATGTCATACGGGAACTTGATCTGAGTTCAAAGATTGAGGAGTTGGATGTACGGGCAGGAACCGCTTCCTACCGTTTAAGAGGTGAAGCCAATGAGTGATATCATAGTCGGATTGGATATAGGTACCAGCGCAATCAGAGCTGTTGTCGCTGAAAAACTGGAAACAGGCGTTCTGCAAATTATCGGCGTGGGCACCGGCATTTCCGAAGGCTTACGGAAAGGAACCGTCGTTAATATCGAGAAAACCGTACAGGGAATTCACGAGGCAGTGGAAGCCGCAGAGATGATGTCCGGCGTGGAAATTACGCACTGCATTACGGGAATCGGCGGCACCCATATTGAAGGACTTAATTCCCGCGGTATTGTCGCCGTTACCGATAAAGGAAAAGGAAATCGGGAAATAGACCAACAGGATATCGACCGCGTTATAGAAGCTGCAAAGGCTGTTGTTATTCCGATGGATAGGCGTGTCATGCACGTAATTCCTCAATCATATATCGTCGACGATCAGCGCGGTATTGCGGATCCGCACAACGTAATCGGTGTCCGTATCGAAGCGGAGGTGCATATTATTACCGGGTCGGTTACCTGCATCAAAAATATCGTCGACTGTGTGAAGCGTGCCAATTTGCAAGTTGACGCACCGATGTATCATGGGTTAGCCGCTGTAGAATCCGTTATGACACAGGAAGAACAGGATCTCGGTTCGGTACTCATCGATATCGGGGGCGGCACCACTGATATTGTGGTGATGTCGGGCGGAGCGCCGATACTTACGACCGTGCTGCCCGTAGGCGGAGGTCATGCGACAAACGATTTGGCAATTGTAAAAGGGCTTTCAACCGAGACCGCAGAAAAGCTCAAGATAACCGACGGATGCTGTTGGCAGCCGCTTTTGGAAGATAATAAATCGGTACTGATTTCCGCTCCGGGCGGACGGGCACCGATACAGATTGAAAAAGCGGATATATGCGATATTCTGCAAGCCCGAATGGCAGAAATTTTTACGATGGTAAAGGATAAAATAAGCCCTGCAATCGCTACGAACCGATTTGCAGGTAACGTTATCCTCTGCGGCGGCGGTTCGCTTATGCAGGGTGCTACGGAGCTTGCTTCCGAAATTTTCGATACCCCCGCCGTCAGATTAGGTATTCCGGGAACCTTCGGCGGTTTAACCGGAGAATACCGCAGTCCCGAATTTGCCGCCGTACTCGGACTGATTTTATCGCAGTACAAACAGCGGGCAGCTTCCGGTGAAGAAACGAAAAAAATGGAAGCAGAACAGGGTAAAATTATCGGTAAACTCAAAGACTTTTGGAAAAATCTATTTTAATATAGAAGGGGAGGGAACATATATGGATTACCAAGTAATGCAGCAAAATGAACTGTTACCGGTTAATCCCACCGTTATTAAAGTAATCGGCGCGGGAGGAGGCGGTTCGAATGCAGTTAATAGGATGTTGGAGTGCAACATACAGTACGTCGATTTTATCGTTGCCAATACCGACGTACAGGCGCTTAATTATTCAAAAGCACCGATGAAATTAGTGATCGGATCAAAGTTAACCGGAGGACTCGGTGCCGGTGGAAAACCTGACATAGGTGAAAAAGCCGCTATGGAAGATACCGAAATTATTGCGAATGCAGTCCGCGGTGCACACATGGTGTTTATCACCGCCGGTATGGGCGGCGGCACCGGTACCGGTTCGGCGCCGGTTATCGCAAAGATAGCCCGTGATCAGGGTGCCCTAACGGTTGGTGTCGTTACCAAACCATTTGCTTTTGAAGGGCGTGCAAAGATGCGTACCGCCGAAGCAGGAATTGAAAAACTTCGCCAAAACGTCGATACGCTAGTCGTCATCCCAAATCAGCATTTATTAAACCTTGTAGACAGTAAGCAGACGATAAAAGACGCATTCGTCATGGCGGATGACGTGCTGCGCCGTGCAGTACAAGGCATTGCCGATATTATTACAAAAAACGGATTGGTCAATATAGACTTCGCGGATGTCCGCTCAACGATGGCCGGTCAGGGCGATGCACTCATGGGTGTCGGCACCGGATCGGGAGAAAATCGAGCGGTGGATGCGGCAACCAATGCCATCAACAACCCGCTTTTGGAAGATTCGCATATCGAAGGCGCAACGCGAATACTGGTGAATATCTACGCAGCGGAGATGCCTTCTACCATAGAAGTCAACGATATTATGGAAATCGTTACAGCAAACGCCAACCCCGATGTAGAAACTATCCACGGTATTACCGTCGACGAAACCGACGAGGCCATGAAAGATAAAATCACCGTAACGGTCATTGCAACAGGTTTCCCAACCGATACGGATCCGATTCCGAATCTTATGCAAAAGCAGGGACAGCCCACAGGGGCAACAGCTCAACCTGAACCGCTCCATACGTCGTTTTTACAAAACGATTTTATTTCAGCAAGCGAATGGGCAAAGCTGCAAACACCGCAACAGCCTACCCTACCCGGTCTCGGCCCGCGGAATGCAGGAATACCGGCAGCCCCGCCGCCCCAACCGGCAATGGCTGAAGCTCCACGCCAGCCTATCCGTGTGCAGCTCCCCGGCGCTAATACGGATTTGGATGTGCCGGCCTACATACGCAACAAACCCTTTTAAAAATATGCGGGCATCTGCGTTGTCGCATCATGAAAAGTGTACATCCTTGTACACTTTTCATGGCGAGTTTCGCGTAAGCGCGAAACATCGCTTCTGATGGAACCAGCGGCATCCATGCCGCTTCTGAAACTAGTATTCAACGTATCAGAACGAACAGGGATGTTCGTGCTTATAAGCAGTAGCGAGTTTGCACTGCAAACTCGTCGTTAAAAAGCGTACACGGATGTACGCTTTTTAACAGTCTATTTTTCAAAGGCTAACGGAAAGGCTAGGTACAAAATTATGACCCTTTATTCGTACGAGGATTTAATATCTCGGCGCTCTGCGTCGGAGTTGTTGATTCCAGTCTTTTTGTGCAAAATTTTGGATAAAATTTTGCACAATTTATTTTAAAAGAAGGATAAGCACACTAGACAAATTACTCAAAATCGCAGAATAAGAGAGATTGTTTAAAGGCAGTTAGATGTAATTACCATGAATTGGGAAAAGTCTAGAATTTTTACAATATTTCTGATATGGTACCGCCGATTATGACTAAAAAACTAACCTCGAATCGTCTGTTATATATCTTAAATGCCGGAATGGTGACCTTTGCAATGGTAATGAATATCAAAGCAGCTATTCCGTACGTATCTGTTATACCGTATATGAGCTTCATCAAAGCAGCGCTGAATGCTTTCTGCGTGTGTCTTTCCATTATTCTTATCATCCATCCTGAAAGAAAGCTATTAACCTATATCGTCTTTTTTGCCGAAGCAGGCAATGCTGCTCTTGTCGGATTTATAGGCATTGGAACTTCGCTGTTCTGCATAGGGATTGTCTTATGCTTTATAAACGGAGAATTTGCTGTCAACCGCAGAAGAAAAGTGATTATACTCAGCATTTACTGGGCGCTTGTTATTGTAACAATCTGGCCTGTCCTCGGCTTTATATTTGTTATATTCGAAATTTTAGGGACGCTATTCGGGCTTACCGCATGCATCGCGCTTTATCAAAAACTCGAAGGAAAGCTTTCGTATCTTTTGCTGCCGGAGGAAACGGTAATGGCCACAATTACGCTGCCGCCTAAAGGTTCAACCTTAAAATTATCGGATTATGAGCTTTCGGAACGACAAATCGCATTTATCCTTGGTTCGATTAAACAAGGTGAAACCTACGAAGTACTGGGCAATCGGTATTATGTAAGCACTTCTGTCGTAAAAAAGGATATGGCGGCAGCCTGTAAGTATTTCGGCGTTGCAAACCGAGAAGCCCTGCGGATTTTACTGTTGCAATATAAGTTGGAATAAAGCCTCTCTCCCCTAACGCTCCGCGCCAAGGGAGAAAATCGCTCCTTTTTTAAAAACACATCCGTTACTTGATGATATAGGTTATATTATATATTCCCTTATATTGATTGACCGGAGAGATTAGTTATTCGCTTGGTTTACCGCTTGATATTTTTCCTCCTGTTTGGAAACAATGAGCGTACCGACCACATCGCCTGTTACATTGATACAGGTTCTTCCCATATCAAGCAGTGCGTCTATTCCGAGAATCATGGCGTAAGCCGCTGCTACGGCAGAACCTTCGGTGAGTTTTAAACCGCAGGAGTCGAGCACCATCAGCAGCATAATAGCACCCGAACCCGGAACACCCGCAGTGCCGACGGCCGCCAGTGTCGCTGTAAGCACCACGGTAATCTGCTGTGAAAGACTCAACGGAGAACCGATTGCATAACCGATAAACATCGCGCAAACGCCGAGATAGATGGCAGTACCGTTCATATTAATTGTCGCTCCGAGTGGCAGCGTAAACGAAGAAATACTGCGCGGAATCCCCAAATTTTCTTCTGCAACGCGCATAGTAACCGGCAACGTGCCCGATGACGAACGAGTTACAAATGCAGTGATCATAATCTCATGAATCTTCTTAAAAAAGGTTATCGGAGAAACCTTTGATGCGGCAAGGATGGCACCATACACTGCAATCGTTTGCACGACAAATCCGAGATAGGCGCACAGCGTTACCATTAAAAGAGGCCCTATTGCCTGCGGTCCCTGTTGAGCAAACACGATGGAAATTAGAACGAATACGCCGATAGGCGCGTATTGCATAATTCCGCCGACGATTTTATACATTGCCTCTGCCGCTCCATTACAGCCGAAAAACACGGTATCGCCGCTTTTCCGAAGCAATTCGTCTTTTGAACCGCGAACAAAAGAAACGGCAAAACCGAACAACATTGCAAATAATATAATGGGCAGCATATCCCCTTGCGCAAGGGCTTCCATCGGATTGGTGGGGATCATTTTTAAGAGGATTTGATTCATTGCAGGTGCTTCACTGATCTTCGCCTTTGCAGCCGCCGAACCGATAACCGAAAAACCGAAGCCGGGACGCAACAGATTGGCAAATACAAGCCCGACGAATACGGCAAGCGCACTGGTTAATAAATAGTAGATAATGATTTTTACGCCGATCCGCCCCAACTTTGCCGGTTCAATACTAGCCGAACCGCAAATAATGGAAAATAATACGACAGGCACAACAATCATTTTCAGCAATCGAATAAATACATCGCCAAAAAATTTTGTATACGTTACGTACGGTTGTACTGCATCGGGGAAAAAACCGAGTACGATACCGGTAATTGCACCGAGTATCAACGCACCGAGAATTCGTTTTAGCAAGTTTGAATCCAGATACAGCCTTAATACATTTTTTTTCATCATGAACCTCCTTTAATTACTGCGAGATAGCTTTAAAAACAAAAAATTTGGAAGCATCCCGATAGTATGATTTTATTATACCCCCTATCAGAGCTAAATGCAAACAAATTTTAAGGTAGCCTGTTTCGCGACGGTAGTTTCGGAGCAATATAAATACAGGGAATCTCTACAAACAGCAGGCATATCGACTCGTTTTGTAAGGAAATGGTTTATCATACCCGCTAGCGCAAATCGCAAATCATTTTTTACTTTAACATTTTACTCTGACGTTATACTTGACCTCACATTACGAACTTATTATCCTAGATATCTCGAAGAATACGGAAGCCGTAATACAGCACCGCCATATAGACGTCGCATATGAAAAACGGAATACAACATATTTTTTCGTAACGGTGTTCGACCTTCTTATGTTTACTATAGTTAATCAAATAGGAGATAATATGATAAAGAACAGTATTGCAGCAGGGATCCTGCTCGTTGTTTTGAGTATGGCCGGATTGTATGCACAATCGCAAAAACCGCAGCCAGAACCGTACTTAACCGAAAAAGCTGTAAAAGGGCTTATCAAAAATCACGAAAAGCTGCTTGAAAGCCTCAATACCATTCTGGACGGCGAGGATTCTAAAGAAAAGCAATGGTTTGAATCCTTTCAGGCTGCTCTGGGAGAAGATACCAATCCGGCGGCTTTTCTTAAAAAGAATCCGACGCCGAAAAAACTGCAAGCGCTTTTCCGGAAGTATGGGCTCGACGGAAAAACAGGACTATTGCAAATCATGGTGATTGCCTATGCCGCTTTGAATTCCGAATATGGGGCTATTCCTCTTGAAATTCATCCGGATGATTTGAAACTCGTACAAAAATACCATACGGAACTGTCTGAATTACTCAAGCCCATACCGGTTGAAACGGAAAGCGATACAGGTGATCAATAAAAAACACGGTTACAAAATCAGCAGTCGAAAGCATTAGCTTATCACACTCATTTTATGCTATTTTAGTAATTACAATTCGAGGAGATCATATATGACCATTGTACAAGTTAAGAATTTACGCAAAACCTATCCCTTAGGGAAGGTTTTGGTAGAAGCTGTTAAGGGAATTAATTTTTCCATCGATAGCGGGGAATTTGTTTCCATTTCCGGACCGTCCGGCTCAGGGAAATCCACTACGCTCAACATGATTGGCTTGATCGATACGCCGACCTCCGGTGAGCTTATCATAAACGGAGAAACAATTTATCAAGAAAAAGACTTTACCTCTCTTTCCAAACGGAAAAACAAGGGCTTAAAAATTCCGCCGAAGCTCGACAAGCGGATCACTCAGCTGCGCCACGAGTATCTGGGCTTTATCTTTCAATCCTTTAACCTGATTCCTGTTTTGGATGTATACGAAAACATCGAGTTTCCGCTCTTGTTCGGTAAGGCAAAAGAAAGCAAAGAAAAGAGTAAGGAATGGATTGAGCACCTCATTGAAAAGGTCGGATTGAGCGAATGGACGCACCATAAATCGAACGAGCTTTCAGGCGGTCAGCGGCAGCGCGTTGCTATTGCCCGTGCCTTGGTTACCAAGCCTGCATTGGTGCTTGCCGACGAACCCACTGCAAACCTCGATTCCAAAACCGGCGATCAGATTCTTGCACTGATGAAGGACATAAGCCGCGAGTTTAATACCACCTTTATCTTCTCCACCCACGATGCAAAAATCGTCAATATGACCGACCACCGCATTAAAATCTTAGACGGAAATGTCGTCGAGGACACGAAGGTTAATGGGTAATTGGTAATGGGTAATTAGGAAAATGTGAAGAGGAATAGGAAAGATGCCGTATGAAATGCTTGAACAGAAAATAAGAGCATTGCCGCAGGATTACTATGAGGCGCTTGTGAACTATCTCAATTATTTAACTGAGAAAGCTGCGCAAGGGGAACAATTTTGCGAAGCAGATGCTTTTCAGAAAATGCGTGAAGCGGGTCTTAAAACGGTTTGGGAGTATGTAAAAGATGACGCGTGAGGGACTATAAAATGCCAGTATTGTCAATGTTTTACGGGGTTATTATCAGTATGTTCTATAAAGATCATAACCCGCCGCATATTCATATTCAATATGCAGAATATAAGGCGATTGTGGACTTTAATGGTGATATACTTGAGGGAGAACTCCCTAGCAAGCAACGTAAACTAATAGAAGCGTGGATTGTTTTGCATCAAGATGAGTTATATGCAAACTGGCAGCTTGCAAAAGACAAGCAAGGTCTATTCAAAATTGATCCTTTAAAGTAGAGGTATATCTATGATTTATCCGACAGAAGTGCAGTATTTACATGATTATGAATTGTTGATTACGTTTTCGAACGGAGAAAAAAGGGTTTATGATGGGCAGGATGATATAACGCAAGGAATATTCACTCAGTTGAGAAACAAAGCACTCTTTGCGCGTGCCCGTATAGAACGGGGGACTGTTGTGTGGAATGATGAGCTTGATATAGCTCCTGAAGCACTGTATGCCGAAAGCGTTGTATATACAAGGTAGCTGCTAGGGGGATAAGGACTGAACAATGAAAAGAAAAACGATACTGTTTTGTTTGACGACGGTTTTTGCGGTAAGCTGCTTGTTCGCAGCGAGTTGTGGCGGTGAGAAAGGCGGAACAGCAAAAGCGGCTGTAACGGAGACTGACTACAAAGGCAAAGAAGCGGTTTTTGTTTATGACGCCGGAGAAAACCTCGTAACAGTTCTTGCAGAGAAGAAACAGCTTGAGTATATCGGTGCGCTTATCGGCGGAAGCATCGGTCAAAGCAGTGAGGCGGCTACGCTGGAACTTGTTATAGATGTACCGGAGGATGCAAAGGTGCTCTATCGCTATGTGTTCAAAAATAGAACGGAACAAAAGATGAACTTGTATGTGTATTCAAATTATCAAAAAATCCGAATAACGGATATTCCCCTGCTTTCTTCGATAGTATGGGATGTTACCGATGCGGATTATGATACATTGATTCACCCGGAGAAAATATAAAAAGGGATAGTAACGATGAATAAAACGATTTTTAAGTTGGCGTTGAAAAATCTTTTTTCGCATAAGACAAAGACGCTGATTATTATGATTTTGATCGGGCTCGGCAGCTTTTTGGTGGTGTTGGGGCTCGGTGTGCTGAATTTCGCCGAAAAGCAAACAAAGAATGTATGCGAGAGCGATTTTTGCGGCGATATTTTTATTACCGGAAAACCCTCCGATAAAGACGTGAATGTAACAATTGCCGGTGCATATAAAAATGTCAATACGGGGAAATTGCCTTCGATGCCGTATCTATCAAAGATAGAAAAAATTGAGGCAAAGTTACATGACATGCCGGAAGCTTCTGTGTTTACGCGGGGAATGGTTGTCGGGTATGGTATGCTGCGTCCGGCTGACCTTTCCGACACGTGGGAGCCTAAGGGTGAAAACTTTTCGTATATGCCGTATGCCACGACACTCGGTATTGAGCCTTCTTCTTACAAAAAAACATTCGAGACAATCAAAGTGTATGAAGGCGAATTTCCCGATTCCGACGGTGCGGAATTTATCCTGCTGCCGCAAAAGGTAAAAGAAAAGTACGAGAAATATTATGAACGGGAATTGCATGTTGGAGATGAAGTTGTGGTGATGAGCTTTGGCGAAAAAGCAAAGCTGCGCAAAATAAGAGTGAGCGGCTTTTTTACCTTTGCACATCCCGATACGGCAATTCAGGCGGTACTGTATACGGATATCAACAGCGCGCGTATGCTTGCCGGTGTAACAATGGGTGCTCGTACCGTTACGGAAATTCCTAAGTCAATCGATTTAAGCCTTGCAGAGAAAAGCGAAGACGACTTGTTTTCCGATGATGCAGTCGGTGTCACCGAAGAGGCGGAAAGCATCACTGAAAAAAAAGCGACTGCGGAAGATTTGGAAAATATTTTAGGCAGTACGGAGCTGCGCAATCAGCTCAATATGGCGGACACTGATGCATGGCACTTTGTAACGGTTAAGCTGAAGGATCCTTCAAAAACATCCCGGGTGATTGCAGATTTGAATAAATGGTTTGCAGAAGAAGGCCTTATAGCACAAGCGCTTCCGTGGGATAAAGCAGTGGTGCAGTATGCTGCTGCGATAAAAATGACACGGACACTGATGATCGCGGTGCTGGTATTGCTTGCCGTTGTGGTGCTCATCGTCATTATGAATACGCTTGTCGTTTCCGTTATGGAGCGGACTGCAGAAATCGGTACGATGCGTGCCATCGGAGCAAAGCGTTCCTTTGTCAGGCGGCTCTTTTATACGGAGTCGTTTTTACTTTCGTGCGTTGGGGCTCTGTGCGGGATTGCTCTTGCGATTATCGCAGGGCTTATCTTTAATGCGTTGGGAATCAGACTTCCGAATGAAACGATGGCTGTTATGTTCGGCGGTTATAAAATCCAGACAGCTATATCGCCGGTTGCAGTATTGAGTACACTTGCCGCTATGCTTGCCGCCGGAGTAATTGCAAATTGGTATCCGGTTGGACTTGCATTAAAGATCAGCCCATTGGAAGCCATCAACAAATAAGGCATTATTAATGAAGGCATTTTAAGGAAAGATTATGAATATATTAAAGATTGCATTTCGGAATTTAAATAGGCAAAAACGGCGCAGTATGCTGTTGGTTATTGCGATTGTATTTGCGTTTCTTATTGTAACATTGATCGACGGACTATCGGCAGGTGCGCGTAAGAGTTTGGAATATCAGATTGCAAAGATTATCGGCGGGCATGTCTATGTAACCGGGGCGGAAAAGGCAGCGGACAAGACAGAAGATGATAAGGCGAATGAATACCTTCCTCCCGAAAGTGTTGAGCTTGTGCATAGAATCATCAAAGAAGAAAAAATTGATGCATTGTATACAACCGTGCGTGCACAGCGTTACGGCACGCTGATTTTTGCAGGGAATCAGTTGACTGCTCAAATTGCAGGCTGCAAATTCGATGAGGAAGAAGCCTTACGCAATAGTTTTGCGTTTAAAGAAGGCGGATGGGAGAACGTAAACATAGAAAACGCTCTTTTTATCCCTCAAAAAACCGCCGAAGCGCTGAATGTCGCTTTGAATGATGTTATCCTTTATGAAATGACTACGTTAAGCGGACAGGCAACGGTTGCGGAATTTCAAATAGCAGGCATTTATCAAGATCAAAGTCAATTTGATCAAATACAGTTTTATGCGAACTTCGATTATCTCAATAAAATTGCCGAAATTCCCGAAGGGTGTGTTGCTCAGTTCGGTATTTTCTTGAGAGATGAAAACCAGCAAGATGCTGTTGCGTCCATTTTTGAAAAGCGCCTTGCCGAATACGGTCCCGTTACCAGCCGTGAACTGGCGGCGCAGTTTAACCCAACCTCTCCCGGGCAGGAATTGCTGCGGCAGTTGAATGAAGGAAAGTGGGACGGAACAAAATACGCCGTTATGACCTTCTACGATTTTGCGCCGCAGATGGTAACGCTTTCACAGACGATACAGTGGGTCAGTCTCGGTGTGCTGTTGGTATTGCTGCTCGTTACGATGATCGGTATTTCCAATACATTCAGGATGGTTGTGCATGAGCGGAAGGGCGAAATCGGTACGATGCGTTCTTGCGGTGTCAGCAGGGGAAAGGTGAGCCTTTTATTTCTTGCGGAGGCAGGCTTTCTTTCGGTTATCGGTGCCGCAGCGGGCTTTGTGCTTGCGCTGCTCGTTATGCTGATTATCAGCCTTATCCCCATATCGATTGACTCGGTACTCAGTATGCTCACCACAAACGGACATTTCTTGTGGATACTGTCGCCGACCGTTATCTGCTTAAAATTCCTGCTGACCGCATGTTTGGCAATCCTTGCAGCGCTCGGCCCCGCAATCCGTGCAGCCAACATGATCCCTGCGGAAGCGTTGCGATCGAGCAAGTAAAGGGAATATACCCCATGAAGGGGTCTCGTGAGTAAAGTAAGAAAATGCCTCGAGCGTTTTACTAAGAGGAGAATATAATGGATTATAAAACGATGACGAAAAAATATGCCGCAGTGTTTTTTGCGGCTATCTTATGTGCGCTGCCGCTCTCGCTTTCGGCACAAATACCGAGCACGGAAGAGATGTACGGTATTTTGGAAAAGCAGTACGAAGCAGGTAACTTTGATAAAGATATAACCTGCACGCTTTCGCTCATTATCGAAAAGCCGAACGAACCGAAATCTGCGCAGCAGTATAAACTATTCCGGCGTGATACAAAAGATCAAACCACGCTTGTGCAGCTTGCGCCTGAGGCGGATAAGGGAACGGGGTATATGCAGGAAAAGAATAACCTCTGGGTGTATGATCCTACCTCGCATCAATTTACCCACTCTTCGCTTAAGCGCGCTATCGGGGATTCCGATGCAAGTGTTTCGGATGTTAATAAACGGTCTGAATTTAGAAAGACTTACGAAATTACCGATATAGCAGCATCAAAACTCGGTAAGTTTGATGTATATGCAGTTACGCTCAAGACTCTTCTTTCTGACGCGCGGTATGCGCAGGAAAAATATTACGTGCGTAAAACTGATCCGCTTATCTTAAAAATCGAAAGCTACGGCTCAAGCGGACGGCTGATGCGCACCACGCTCCTGCCTAAATACGTCAAAATCGGTAATTTCAACTGGCCTGCTCAATCCATCTATATTAACGAAATCAATAAGGGTGAAAAGACCACGCAAATACTCTCCGATTTTGATACCTCCGACATACCGGATGTGGTGTTTACGAAGGCCTACTTGGAAAAAATCAATTGATCGTTTGCAAATAGCGGGGCATCTACTGCGTCGCACGGCAAAAAAGTGTCCTCAACGTATCGAAGATACGCCTGCGGTACTTTTTTGCCTACCTCCTTGTATCTACCTCCGCTATTTGCAAACGCGCTGGAGAGGCACATCTACTTCGTTACTGCGCACAAATAAATCCTCGACGTATCAGAACGGACAGGGATGTCCGGGGTGATAACCAGTAGCGAGTTTTTCGTCAGAAAAACTCGTAGCCCAAGAATGTGCAAGGACGCACATTCTTGGGCGAGGATGGCGGGGGAGTAAATCAGTAACGAGTTTAGACGTGAGGCTAAACTCGTAGCCACAGAATGTACAGGACGTACATTCTGTGGCGAGGATGTCCGTGGTATGTTGATTTATCTTCCTGCTTTCAGCAAAGTGTTATTTTTTTACCAAGTCGGTTGCGAATATCTTTATCATAATAATAACTGAAAGCACTACGACAATTCCGTCAACGAGCGGCATTGCGAGCCATACGCCTCGCGCCCCGAAAAAATGCGGCAGTATGAGTACGGCAGGCACAAAGAGCACCAACTGCCGTGAGATCGCTAAAATACCGGCGGGTTTCGGCTTGCCGATGGCCTGAAAGAGCGTCATATTCAATATCATAATTGCAAGCGCAGGGAAGATTATCATGGCAATAACGGCATTGGTTTTTCCTTGTGCAACGAGCACGGGGTTATCGATAAACAGCCCAAGTACTTTTTCGGGACTCAGCAAAAAGATACCCCATGCAATGACGGCGAGCAAAAAGCCGAAGCCGTAAAACATACCGGTTCCCTTTTTTACCCGGTCAAAAAGACCCGCGCCGAAATTCGTACCGACAAAAGGCTGGAACCCTTGGCTTAATCCCCACAGCGGAATAAAACTCAACATCAAATAGCGGAAGAATGCGCCCATTAGAACGACCTGATCTTCTCCACCGTATTTTTTCAATGTCGAATACATGACCGTTTGCTGTACCAGAGAAAGAACCTGCATAATCATCGCAGACATACCGATTGCAATTGTTTCTCCGACAATCGATTTATCCGGTTTAAGGGTTTTAAAGCGAACATTTTTGCTGAAGCACAAAAAGTAAAAAAAGCTGACCAATGCAAAAACCGCCTGCGAAATAACCGTGGCAACGGCAGCGCCGGCGATTCCTTGTTTGAACACGATAATGAACAGCGCGTCAAGCACAATATTCAGCACGGCACCGGATCCCATGATAATCATCGCAAGCGCAATTCTTCCTTCTCCGCGCAGTACCATATTTGAAGCCTGTCCGAAGTTTACAAATATGGAGCCGAGGTACACAATCCGTAAATATTGCACACCCATTGCGTGCATTTCTCCTTCCGCCCCGATAAGGGTGAGAAGCTGCGGCGCAAAAATGTATCCGATTATCATTACTACTGAGGACATCAGTACCGACAACACCAAGACGTTTCCCATCACCGCATCGATGGTTTTTTGGTCTTTCCTGCCGACTGCCCGCGATAAAATCGATGCGGAACCAATTCCGACCAATACCGCAATACCGTTATTCACCAGCGTAAAAGCATACGCAACGCTGATCGCACCGAGCGCTTTTTCGCCTACATACCGTCCGACAAACATTGCGTCGACGAAACTGTACAAACTGATTACCAGCATACCGATGATTCCCGGCACGCCCAACTGTAACATGAGCTTGAATATATTTCCCGATACAAGCTCCTCTCGTTTATCTGTCATAAACACTCCTAAAATAGAAACCGACGATACCGTCAGTTATTCATAGTGGAAATATATACGAATGGAAATGGATTGTCAACCGGATATAACAGCGCAATCAGAGCAAGTACATCAAATACACTTCGTTGATTACGCCGGACTTATATGATAAAAGGATATTGATATTATTCGTGCGGAGGGTTTAATACCCCGACGCTTGCGTCGGGGTTGTTGATTAAAATTTATATTTGCCAATACGAAAATCATCGTATATAATTGAAGATATTATCGCATCATGATATGCGAAAACCATTTTCTAGGAGTTCTTATGAGTACAAAAAAGAACAAGGAAGTCTCAGGCTTTCTTAAAGGCGTTGAAAGGATCGGAAATAAGCTGCCTCATCCGGCGATGCTTTTCTTTATCCTCAGCATTATCGTTGTTATTATTTCAGCCATTGTAGCGGCTGTCGGTGCGCCGGTTACCTACTTTGACGCAAAAAAGGGGCAGGAAGTAACGATAAAGGCTGTCTCGCTTTTGAATGTCGAGGGATTTCGCTATATTTTGAACAGCGCAACGAAAAACTTTACCGGTTTTGCGCCGCTCGGTACGGTATTGGTCGCAATGCTCGGTATCGGCGTTGCCGAATGGACGGGGCTCATCAATACCTCATTGAAGAAGCTTCTCACCAATATTAACCCTCGGTTGCTGACAGCCGTTGTCGTTTTTGCCGGTATTATGAGTAACATTGCGTCCGATGCAGGCTACGTTGTAGTTATTCCGCTCGGCGCCATTGTGTTTGCCAATGCGGGCAGGCATCCGCTGGCAGGTCTTGCCGCTGCCTTTGCCGGTGTTTCGGGTGGTTTTTCTGCGAACCTCTTGCTAGGGACTACCGACCCGCTGTTAACCGGCATCACTATTGAGGCCTTGCACAATGCCGGTATGGACATCCCGCTTGATCCTACCTGTAACTGGTACTTTATGGTCGTTTCAACATTCTTGTTGACAATTATCGGAACATTGGTAACCGAAAAGATCGTAGAAAAGAACTTAGGCGAATACCACGGCACCTATCAACCGGACAATATGCCCGTTTCCGCAGAAGAAACAAAAGGGTTAAAGCGTGCGGGTATTTCCATTCTGATTATGGTGGTCATCCTTGCAATCGGCATGTTCGGCTTACCCGGTCTCCCGTCCCTTGCCATTTTAAGCGAAGTAAATCCCAAAACAGGCGTTAGTTCCCTCAGCAACTTTATGCACGGCGGTTTACTCCCCGTTATTTTAATCCTTTTCTTGGTACCCGGTTTAGTATACGGTAAAACATTGGGAAAAATTAAGAGTTCCGGAGACCTCGTAAAAGGTATGACGCACGGAATGAGCTCAATGGCCGGCTACCTCGTATTGGCATTCTTTGCAGCGCAGTTTGTCAGCTACTTCGGTAAAACGAACCTCGGAACCATTCTTTCCGTAAACGGCGCCAACTTCTTAAAGAGCATCGGATTTACCGGCTTACCGCTTATCATCGCATTCGTAATTATTTCCGCTTTCTTGAACCTCTTTATCGGTTCCGCCTCTGCAAAATGGGGAATTATGGCGCCGATTTTCGTACCGATGATGGTAAACCTCGGCCTTTCACCGGCTTTAACGCAGGTTGCATACCGTATCGGAGACTCCAGCACCAATATCATCACTCCGCTGATGAGCTATTTTGCAATGATTGTTGTCTTTATGAAAAAGTATGATGAGGATTCCGGTCTTGGAACATTGATATCGATAATGTTGCCGTATTCAATCGCGTTCCTGCTTTCATGGCTTGGTTTGATGATTATTTGGTATGTAACCGGCTTACCGCTCGGTCCGGGAGCATTCTTAACACTGTAAGATTCCGGATATTTGTGTTCCCGCAGTGTAAGGCCTTAGAGAAGCCGCTTGCGGGAATGCAAAATTATTTTATCAGGAGAAAGCTATGAACATTGATAGAGATACGGCAATAGGCTTACTCAATCGATATGTTACGACCAAGCATATCATAGCGCATTCATTCGCTGTCGAAGCCGTTATGCGCGCCCTTGCAAAACGGCTTGATCCGGCGGATGAAGAACTGTGGGGAATTACCGGGCTGCTCCACGATTTGGATATGGACGTTTCAAACTGGCAGGAGCACCCTGAACGGCACGGCCCCGTAACGGTTGAGCTGTTAAAGAAACAGAATTTCGGCTGTGAGGAAATGTACAGCGCTATTATCGCTCATAATCCCGATACGGGCGCCGTACCGCAAACACTTTTTGAAAAAGCGCTCTTTGCAGCCGACCCGATTACCGGCTTTATCACCGCCGTTACGCTTGTTTATCCCGATAAAAAAATTGCGAGCGTTAAGGTTAAATCCATCGTCAAGAAAATGAAAGCAACCGGATTTGCCGCCGGTGCCGATAGAGGCGCAATGATGTCAATAGAAAATATCGGGATACCGTTTCCGGAATTTGCAGAATTAGCGCTTACCGCTATGTGCGGTATTGCCGATCAACTCGGCCTTTAGTGCGCGTTGACCTTGTATTGATGCCTTTCAGTCTTGCGGGCTGTAAGCCTGTCTGATATTATACAGCTTATGGCTAAGTTTAAACGGCAATCGAAATCTTCTCGCATGGCGGAGATACAAGAAGCGGCAAAAAAGGTATTTTTAGAGAAAGGATTTCGCTATACGACAATGGAAGATGTTGTGAAAAACACAACGCTTTCCAAGGGCGGCGTATACCAATATTATAAAACGACAAAGGCAATCCTTTTCGATATTATGCAAAACGGAAACTATTTCCGGTATGAACGAACCGAAAAGATTGTGCAGGAATCGGCAGGTACCGAATCGGTTGCCGAGGTCATAACAGACGCTTGTATGGCTAAGCTTTTTGATGAAGTACCCGAAAAAAAACTCTACTTGATGTTTCTAGCGGAAATACCGTATGACCGCGATTATGAAGCGCTATATTTCCAATTGGAAAAACAAGCCTTTGAACTGTTTATAAAAACGTTACACTATCCGTCCCAACAAGAACAAAAAATTATGAATATCATTCAAGAGCAAGAGTACTTTTTGTTTAAAATTTTTCACGGCATGCTCGTTATGCATGAGCTATTCAGCGATAAGGATGTGTTTAATCAAAATAAAGAAAAAATCCGTACAATAATTCTGACTGCAATACAGAACTTCTTTAACCGGCACCAAGATTTGCTCAACCATATTAACCGATGATGTGTTTACCCTGAAGGATGAATAATACATGATACTGATTAATTTCATACTTGCAATGCTGCCGATTGTCTGGCTTGTTATTTCTTTAAGCAAGCTCAAGATGAGCAGTTGTAAAGCCTGCGGTATTGCGTTGCTGATAACGGCGATTTTAGCAGGATTTTATTGGAAATTGCCTCCTCTACATATCTCGTCCGCTATGTTTGAAGGAGCAGCGTATGCGCTCTGGCCAATCTGTTTGATTATTGTTGCCGCTCTTTTTACATACAATTTAACGATAAAAACCGGCGCTATGGAAAAAATCAAAGGGATGTTGATCGGTATTTCCGATGATAAAAGAATTCTGATGCTGATTATCGGCTGGGGTTTCGGTAATTTTATGGAAGGCATGGCAGGGTTCGGTACTGCGGTTGCTATTCCCGCATCGATTCTTGCCGGAATAGGTCTTAATCCCATCAACGCAGTAACGGCTTGTCTTGTTGCAAATACGACGCCGACTGCGTTCGGCTCGGCAGGAGTGCCGACAGCGACACTTGCTTCCATTACAGGGTTGGACTTGCAGCAGCTTGCCGCAAATGCCGCGCTCATACAGGCCGTTCATACGTTTCTTTCACCGTTCCTCGCGGTGGTGATCTGCGGAGGCGGCATAAAGGCATTAAAAGGCGTATGGCATATTACGTTGATCGCATCGCTGTCGTTCGTTGTGCCCTATCTCCTTTTTGCGCAATTGTTAGGCCCCGAACTTCCAACTATTGTCGGTTCAATTTGTTCGATGCTCTGTGTAATCCTTGCAGCAAACTTCGGTAAAAGGAAACGTAATGAGGCTCCCGATACCGTAAAGATCGAATCGGAGTATTCCGTAAAAACTGTTGCGGCAGAGATAACAACACCGGTAGTGCATATCGGCTTTTCCGAAGGCCTTAAAGCATGGGCGCCGTTTATGCTCATCTTTGTATTGTTAATTCTTACCTCCAAGCTCTGTCCTCCGGTGCACAACGCCATTAAGGATTTCAAACATTCGTTTATGATTTATACGGGAGAAGGAGGCAAGCCGCTCACATTTAGCTGGATAAATACTCCGGGAGTGGTGATATTTATAGCGGCCATCTGCGGAGGGCTTATTCAAAAGGCTTCATTGTTCGAAATGGCCGACGTATTGGGCTTTACCCTAAAAAAATATTGGAGAACCTTTGTAACGATTTGTAGTGTTTTGGCAACTGCCAAGGTGATGATATACAGCGGAATGATTTCCGATATTGCCCGTTCGGCTGTTGTTGCAGCCGGTCCGGTATATCCGTTTGTTGCACCGTTAATCGGCGTGTTGGGAGCCTTTATAACGGGATCGGGTACTTCTACCAATGTCCTTTTCGGAAATTTACAGATGGAGACTGCACATTCGCTTAATTTGAATCCATATTGGATTACCGCGGCCAATGCACTGGGTGGGGGAATCGGCAAAATGATATGCCCGCAAAATATTGCAATTGGAGCAGGTTCTATCGGCATTACCGGCTCCGACAACAAAATTCTTGCAGCGGTGTTTAAATATTTTGTTGTGTATGCATTACTTGCGAGCGTAATCTGTTTTGCCGGCTCGTTCCTGATGTGAGCCGCTGCACATTTCCGTTCAGCGGTTCTCTTTGGTATATAACGCAACTCCGGGCAACGGATCGGGCTGGGCAAATCGGATAAATTTAAACGGATGGATATTAACCGCATTGACATACCAGCCTTTGATATCGCTTAAATCGATTACGTTGATTGCAGGAACGTGAGAAAGCGGAATAAGAACCGATGAATCGAGTAACAGCTGTTCCGCTTTTGCAAGATAGTCAAATCTCGCTTTGCGATTTTGTTCTGCCGATGCTTTCTTGATAAAATTTTCATAATCTATATTGTGCCAGCCTGAATCATTTAAAGTTGAATCGGTGCGGAATAATTCTAAAAACGCAAGCGGATCTGCAAAATCACCAATCCACGAAATGACAGCCAAATGATAGTTATCCGTCTTTAATCGGTCGTAGTATTCTTCAAAGGGTGTTGTCGTAATCTCGGTTGAAATTCCTATTTTTTCCCATGCAGTTTTCAGCAATGCCGCTTGTTGGATGTAGAAGGCTGTTTCCGGTAAGAGAATTTTTACCGGTTGTGTTGTTTCCGACTGCGGGACTTTTTTTAACAATTTTTCAGCTTTTGCTATATCCTGTTTATCAACACCGGGTACGGTTGGATATCCCGTGAGGGGGAATACCAACGTCTTAGCAGGAATTAAATAATCTTTGCGCAATTCGGTATAGGGGAGTGCAGCGAGCAGCGCTTCTCTGAACGTTTGATTATTGCACGGCGTTGTGTTTGTTTTAAAATAGAAGAATTCAGTTGCAAACATCGGTGTAATGTGGATGGTATATGCCGCTGCTACTTTATTTAAATTGACGGATCCGCAAAGCCAATGAATAGAACCTTGATTAAAAGCTTCTGTCATTTTATCGGTATCTTCATCTAACAATATGCTGATTGCAGGGAGTCGTACCGATTCGGAATCCCAATAAACAGAGTTCTTTACAAGGCGGATTTTGTCGCCGGTAAAACTTTCTATTTTAAAAGGGCCGCTTGCGATCGGTTTAAAAGCGGCGGCAGAATTTGCAAAAGAAGATTTACCTGCATATTTCGTTATTGCTTTAAGCTGTGAAGGATGTACTGCGGAAAATGCGTGATGACAAAGTATATTAGCCAGTTGTTCGGCGGGATATACGAGCGAAATTTTCAACGAAGTATCCGATTCCGCATACAAGCCGATATGCGATGTGTCCGTAGCCATTCCACTCCGGTATTCTTTTACACCTTTAACGCAATCTAAAAGTGACGCATACGGTAAATCAAGTTTTGGGTTTAACAAATTGATAAATGAATCACAGAATACTTGCGCGGTAATAGGGTCACCATTTTCAAATGTGAGGTTATCCCGCAGTGTAAATGTCCATGTCAAACCGTCTGCACTGATTTTCCAATCCTTTGCTAATCCTGCCACCGGCTGCAACGTATAAGGATCGTATGTACACAACCCTTCGTACAATCCGGTAAGAATTTGCGCCTCATTTGCATTATACGCGGCATGGGGGTGTAAGTTCGGAATACCGGTAGTGACCGAAACAACAAACTCGTTTTGAGGATAGGGTTCATTTTCTGCGCATGCAACAAAGGGAACTATACATAAAACAAGAAACAGTAATATATTTTTTTTATTCATGAATTAATCCAAGTTCTTTCATATTCAAATATTCTTCAACACTCGCATTGTATTCCGCTCTGCATTGATTTGCTTTTATCACCGCATTTCGAATTGTTGTTAATTCTATTTTTATTCCCCTCATTTTTGATCGCAATATAACATCGGTAGATTTATAATAATCATCCAAGCCTCCGAGCGTTTTTAAATACCCATTGCATATAACAATGTATTTGTTTAGCATTTCAAGCAATTGTTCATTGCTCATACCGGTTAAACGCTGCTGAAGGTCGGAAGTCCCCGATGAAAGGATTCTAAAAATACGAATTGTTTTTGCTAAATTATCAGTAAAATCTTCCAGTACGATTATTTCTTTTTTTTGTAAGTTGCTAATAGGATCTTTAATCAGTATGGTGATTTCATGTTTTTTTTCTTCCATATTGAAAGCACGCCTCAGAGCTTCTAAGAACTTGGTAAAAATCGTCATACGTGATTTATATACTATTTCTTGATTAGCCATGAGTTTGGTGAGGCAGGTATCGAAATGATTGCCGGTAGTACCAAGGATGCGGAGCCCTGTTATAAGCACCGGCCGCATATTCTCCTGTTTATTAATTTTTACATCTTCTTTTTGCGTTATATTCAAATGACGCAATACTTCCCGTTGCAGATGTGCCGAATCAGGGCCGTAATCTTCTTTAATAACTTCCATTACAAGATCATGATAAAAAGGGAGTTTTTCATCATTTGTCGCGAGGGCTTTTTTAAGATTTTTTAATAATTTAATCGGGCTTGCGATATCCGCTTGTGTAACCGTTAAATCGGGCGGCATATTTTTTCTGACCGTTAGTTTATATTCTTCCCGGTGTAGACGGGCAAGCTGACGGAGTGTTTTATTGATGTCAGCATCAAGCTTTGCAAGGTGCCCGAGGGAATCTCTCAATAGCCCGCCGGTTAGCGTATCGGAGACGGAATGGAGCGATTTACATATTTCGGCTATTGCACGGGTATTCGCAAGTGTCGAATTTTCATTAAGTGCCGACCACTGAAAAGTTTTATTCAACGCGAGCATGGATGCAATGCGCTGTGGTGTTAAGAACGAACAGTTAAACTGATAGGAGTTAGTTAAAAAATCAAGCATCGTTTGATACTGTGCTAATCGGGAACCGACGATAGCAGCTCGTTCACTATCAGCAAAAGCTTCGTTACTGGGGACTTTTATTTCGGTCATGCGGCTATCGTATTTATACGGATCGTCATAAACTAAGCCTTTTTTTAGTAAATTGCTGCGGAGAATTTTTACCACACTGCCGAGTGCTGCATAATTCTGCTGTAACTGCGGAAGTAAATGCCTATTAAATTCTTCCCGTTGTATGGCTATGTGGTGTTCTAACTCTTCAGAAAAATTTTTCGTAGATTCCATATCATCATCATCGGCACTTTAAAAAAATTTTTTATACGATTTGCGGAATAACTGCCTTAAAAGCAAAGCGCGGGGCAGAAGCGATGGGGGTGAGGATGCCTCAAAAGTTAGTTACTTTTTTGCCATCCCCACAATCTTCTATTTTATCGCGCCGGCGGTCATTCCCTTAATGAAATACTTACTCATAAATAAATAGAGAATCATCATCGGGAGGATGGCTACGGTTAATCCGGTAAACAAAAGCGTCCAATTGGTGCTGTGCTGCCCGAAAAAGGTGCTGAGACCAACCGGCAGGGTTTTTAGATTCCTGCTGTGCAAAAAGACAAGCGGGAAAAAGAAGTCGTTCCAGATAGGCACCGCGTTGTAAATGGTTACCAACGCAATTCCGGGTGCAATGACCGGCATCATAATCTTACTGTAAATGGTAAAGTCATGGCAGCCGTCTATCCGCGCCGCATATTCGAGATCTGCAGGAATAGCTTTAAAGAATCCCGAAAGAATAAATATGGTTGAAGGAATCCCCATTGCGGTAAAAATTAAAATAACCGACAAAAAGTTATCCATAAGCCCGAGTTTTCTGATAATCATAAACAGCGGGATGATGGCAGCTTTGAGCGGTAGCATGATACCGCTTAAAAAGACCATATACAGCAGCGTATTTCCTTTGAACACGTATCGGCTAATAGCGTATGATGCCATCGAGCCGAACAGCAGCACTAAAACCATAGAGAAGGCGGTTACGATGACGCTGTTGATAAAAAACGTGCTGAATCCCATATCGACCCAAACCCGCTTATATGACGAAAAATCCGGGTTGGTCGGCA
The DNA here is from genome assembly GCF_024181165.1 of Treponema sp. OMZ 803. Taxonomy (NCBI): domain Bacteria; kingdom Pseudomonadati; phylum Spirochaetota; class Spirochaetia; order Treponematales; family Treponemataceae; genus Treponema; species Treponema sp. OMZ 803. The sequence goes on from NZ_CP051195.1 coordinate 1,866,703, forward strand.
GAGCGAACGGGTGCTGGAGAATTTCGCGTGTCGGTTTTAATGACGACATAACCATATTAAAAAGCGGATATGCGATCAAGATAACATAGATAATCATCAGTGTTAAAATACCGGCGATTGCAAGGCGTTTTACAGGGGATTCTGTATTCATGCGTAGATTCATGTTCATACTTGTGTCTCCTTTGCCTTTCCGATTGCGACGGATACGAGCGAAATACAAAAGGTCATAATATAGATGATAACGGCGATGGTACTGCCAATGCCGATTTCGGGGTTACCCGTATCCACTGAGCCGAAGGCGGTGCGGTAAAAAAGCGTACCGATGGTGTCGGTGCTATAGTTCGGTCCGCCGCCGAGGTCGGTCATGGTGTATATCTGTTCAAAAACATTTAAACTGCCGATGACGGTTAATACCGTGATAACCGTTACGGACGGAATAATGAGCGGAAATATGATTTTCCAAAATAAGCCCATCTCGCTTACGCCGTCTATGTACGCGGCTTCGATACAGCTCTGATCGATTGAGTCGATGGCTGCAAGGAATACAAGTGAAGGGAAGCCCACCCAGCGCCAAATATTGGTTGCGATGATGGCAAAGGTTGCGGTGTTTTCGTCGCCGAGCCACGCCCGCCGGAAGGAGGAGAGGTCGAGGAGATTCAAAAAACTATTGACCAGCCCATCGCTCTTTAAATACATACCCCATAAAAATCCGACCGCAACAATTGAAAAAAGCACCGGTATAAAAAATATCCGCTTAAAGACCCCGTGTCCTGCGATTTTTCTACTTAAAACATACCCGAAAAGCAGTCCGAGGCTATTTTGAATGAGCATTGTGCAGCAAAACCAGATACCATTGTGCTTTAATGCATTAAAAAAACGTTCGTTATACGGAAAGGTAAAAAACAACTTTTTAAAATTACCCAATCCGGTAAATGTGCCGCGGAGAAGTTGGTTCCAGTTGAATAAGCTGTTGAACAGACTCATAAAAAGCGGCAACAAAATAAACACGCTGACAATCAGCAGCGCCGGCGTTACGAAAAACGCAATCCATAAAAATTTACTTGTTTTTGATGTTATCATACTGTTATATTACCCGGAGCAATCGCATCAGACTTCTTTTTAGTAGCCCCGCAGAATCAATGGGTTGTTCAACCAGAATTTCGCCGCTTCGCGGCTCAAATGGTCTCACAGCCCATTGATTCTGCGATATTCATCTACATATCGGTCTGATTCGATTGCTCCGAACGTTTATTGTTGAAAAGGTTTATAATAGGTAGCGATACCTGTTTGTACGTTCTTACATGCTTGTTCGGCCGTTAAAGAACCTGCTAAGTAGCCCTGCCCTGCTGCCTGCCACAAAGCGGAACCGGTCGGCTGTTCATAGCGGAACGGTACAAGGAAAATATAGCTGGTGCTGTTTTTCATCATCGTGATGACTTTTCCGACAAACGGATCAAGCGAGGTGTCTACCCCGGGTGTAGAACTGATCATTTTCAGATCGGAAATCAGCATATTGCCGACTTCCGGTGAACCGAGGAACTGTAAGAAGGTGAGCGCCGCTTCTTTATGTGCTGTTTTTGCATTGACTGCCCAGTTCATATCTGCATAGAAGGTAACGTACTGTTCTCCTGCTGTTGTGCCCGGTACCGGGAATGCATCGAATTGGAGGGAAGGGTTGTTTGCTTTAAAGGTTCCTGCTTCATACGAACCGCCGATCATGTGTGCGGCCGTTTCGTTCATAAAAGAACCCTGAATGTCGGTATAGCCGACACCGGTAAACAGTTCCGGCATATAGGGGCGCAATGCGCCGATTTTTTTAACCGCATCGATAAAGCGTGGATCTTCGAACGTAGTTTTGCCGGCGACGACTGCATCAAAAAAGTCATTAGCTCCATAGAAGTTGGGGCCGACGCCGCCTAAAAGGGTTTCTACCGTCCATCCGTCCTTTGAACCGTTTGCAAGCGGTATAATACCATTCTTCTTACAGACTTCAAGATTTGACAGGAATTCATCCCATGTCGCCGGAACCTTTAAACCGAGCTTTTTGTAGATATCTTTGTTGTAGTAACAGAAGATCGCTTGGCTTAACGCAGGCAGACCGTATATTTTACCGTCTTTAATGCTTCGTGCACCCTGTTTAGCCGGTTCCGAATAATCTTTTAAATTGGGAATAAGGTCATCGAGCGCGAGGAGATACTCGCTGTCTGCAAGCGTCTGTAAACCGCCGTAGGCTCTGCCCATAAAGACATCCGGTCCTCCGCCGCCTTGCAGTGATGCGCTTACGATCGTATTATACTCGGTGTTTTTAATGGCGGTTTGCTTTACGCTGATGTTCGGATGCTTTTCTTCAAAGGCTTTAATAACCTTCTCGTAGAATTCTACATCCTCGGTACGCCATGTCCAAAATTCCAGCATAACTTTTTCGCTGGAATTGTTGCTGTTTTCATTTGAACATGCAAACAACATCAAGAGAAAACATGCTGCCAATGCTGCAATGATTTTATTTTTCATCACTTGCCTCCTAACTGTTGAAAATTCCTATTTTAACCGATTTAAAAAAATCGGTTAATAATCTTTTTAATGCCGCGATCCCACAGCGGCCATTCATGCCCGCCGGGACTTTCTTCATAGTAATGCTCGATACCCTGTTCCTGTAAAAAACGATGAAAGTCCCGATTGATGCCGATGAAACCGTCCGAAGTACCGCATTCAAGGGAGATCTGCGGATAAGCCTTTCCCTGCATGAACTTTTTCATTTTGAGTACCGCATTTTTATATTCGCTTTCCATGTTCTCTATACTGCCGAATATGCCCTTCGCCCATTCAGGGGTAAAGACGGGATGTTCAGGCGAAAGCTGCTCCCTCGTTAAAAAAGCGGAGGAAATACCTGCGGCGGCTCCGAAGTTCTGCGGATATAAACACGCTGCACGTATTGCTCCGGCCCCACCCATCGAAAGGCCCGCGATAACGGTGTCCTCCCGCTTTGCTGAAAGGTGAAACAACCTCCGTGTCAGCTGTATCAGCTCGTCCCCGACAAAGGCGCCGTACTGCTGCCCGGGAAGTTTACCATCGATATAAAAAGCATTTTCCGCCGCCGGCATGATGACGGCAATATGTTTTTCCGTTGCGTAGCGGCGTATGTTTGTAAGCGTGAGCCAGTCCGTATGGCAGCCGTACAACCCGTGCAACAGATAGAGCGTTTTGAGCGGCTTGGTTTCCTGCGCCTGCGGTCTTTGCCCGGAAGCATCGGGCGCGCTTTCTTCCGCCGGAATAATTGCGCACAGAGAAACCGGGCGCATAAATGATTGCGCAAAAACTTCGGTATAAATAAGTGCCATCTTACTTTTTCTTATCCTAAAACCGCTTTTCGATGAACTTCATACCATGGATTGAAGTTCTTCAACTGTGAGCGGATTCATAATCAAATCATCTAATGTCATAGTTTTCATATCAAAAGTCATTTAGATACTCTGCGCGTATTATATTCTGTAGATACAAGAAGTGTCAACGTAAAAAATTCACGGTGATTTTTAGTACAAAGGAGTCCCTCTATTCCGAAGGATGCGAAGCAAATCTAACCGAGTTTTTAGAGGTGCCTAAAGATATACGGAGTTTTTATATGGACTTACACGTGTTTAGGCGTTATGATTACACGTGTGAGGTGATATATGTTGGCAAAACTTACGTTAACTTTTTAAGAATTTATCAGAATGTTCCAATAATTAATGGAAAGAGGAGTAGATTATAATGAAAGAAATTCCCGTAACGGAGCAGCGCAATCCTGCTTCATATCAAATCGATACGAAAAGTACGGCAGAAATTTTAACGATTATCAATAATGAAGATAAAAAAGTTCCCGAGGCGGTTTCTAAGGCGATTCCGCAATTGACGCGGTTGGTCGATTGTGTGGTTGAGGTGTTTCAAAAAGGCGGACGGCTGTTTTACCTCGGTGCGGGAACCTCCGGCCGTCTGGGGGTACTTGACGCCTCAGAATGTCCGCCCACCTACGGCGTGTCCCCCGATATGGTGCAGGGCTTTATCGCAGGCGGCGATGCCGCGCTCCGCCGTTCCATCGAAGGCGCCGAGGATGATGAAAACCACGGTATCGATCAGCTGCGCGGCGCAGGTTTTTCGACGTCCGATATGTTGGTCGGTATTACCGCCTCCGGTTCCGCCCCTTATGTACTGGGGGCGCTCCGATATGCCCGTTCGCTCGGCAGCCCGACCGGTGCAATAAGCTGCAATAAAGATTCACGTACCTTCGAGCTTGCCGATTATCCCATTTATCTGCCGGTCGGGCCCGAAATCGTTACCGGCTCCACTCGGATGAAGTCGGGCACTGCACAAAAGCTCGCGCTGAATATGATTACCACCACCGCGATGATTAGGCTGGGAAAGGTATATAATAACTTTATGATCGATTTGATGCCGGTGAACGCAAAGCTGGTGGAACGGTCGAAACGGCTGATTAACGAGATTACCGGATGCGGGGAAGCGCGTGCCGCACGGATATTTGAGGATTCCGGACGGAAGATACGGACAGCGGTGATTATGGCCTCGCTTGAGGTATCGAAAGAGGAAGCGGAAGCGCTGCTTAAGCAGGGGAACGGCAATATCAACAATGCGCTCGATGCGTATAAACGGCGATAAACGGCATAGGTATGAAGCAATTATTTTTTGGGATCGACGGAGGGGGAACACAGTCCCGGCTCGGTATCTGTGATGAAACCGATCGGCTGATTGCACAGGTAAAGGGCGGTTCTACCAACCGGTATGCGGTAGGGTTTGATGCAGCTTGCGATAATCTCCGCGACTTGATTCAAAAACTCAAAATTGAAAGCGGCATCGATGTGCAGAACTGCGCTGCAGGCTGCTTTGCTTCCGCCGGTATGAGCACGGAGCAAGAGACCGAAGATTTCCGCCGTTTTTTTACCGGCGAGGGAATCCGCTGCCCTCTGTACCTTTGCAACGATGCACTGGCCGCACTCGCAGGCGGTACCGGAACGGCGGAAGGCATTATCGTGGTGAGCGGTACCGGTTCCATTGCTGCCGGCTTAGACAAAAACGGCAGAACCGCCCGTGCCGGTGGGCTTGGCCATTTGATTGGGGACGAAGGTTCCGGCTTTAAGATAGGATTGGACGGGATTAAAGCCGCCGCCGCTGCTTTGGAACGGCGCGGAGAGCGTACCATATTGGCTCCGATGCTGTTTAACCATTACGGTGTCAACACCATACGGGAATTATTTCCCTTTTTGTATACAAACTTTGATAAATCGAGGGTTGCCTCTTTTTCGCCCTGTGTATTTCAGGCGGCGCAGCAATCGGATGCGGTTGCAACACATATTTTGACAACGGCCGCACAAGACCTGTCGCTCCTTACCCGCAGCGTATACGGCGCTCTCTTTGACGGAACGGAGGCTGAAGTGGTATTCTCCGGCGGCATTTTGGAACATCAATCTTCTTTTGCAAAACTGACCGCCGCATATATCTGTGATGCGTTGCCGCAGGTGCGGATTGTCCGCCGCCGTTTTGAGCCGGTAGTCGGTGCGTGTATCCTTGCCAGGCTTGGCAGGCAGTAAATTTTGAGAAGGCAAATACATTTGTTCTTTCTTTTTTGAGTAATATGAGTTAAAATAAAAGAATACTGCTTTTGCAGAAGCTTTCGATTCTGCCGGAGTTTTACATGAAAAAAGTTGTGCGGATAGTTATTCTCTCAGTTTTTGCGTTTTGCCTTTCCATAGCCTGTAAAAATTACACGGAAGATATTGAAGATTATTTAAGCTATTGGTCAGCCGGCGTATCGATTACGGAGTATCGGTTTGAGCCGCAGCCTCAAATCTATACGGAAGGTATGCAATACGTTTCCTCAAAGGCACCCGTAACCGTTACATTTACCGTGCACAACTCTAAAAACTTAAATTTAAAAATGCCGGGGGATTCCGATGCTCCTGCCGATATTATTTCATTTCCGCATATTCCGGATGCCCCCGATAAAAGAGTTGCTGCACCGCAATCCGGCAATGATTATGAGTTTAAAAAAATTTCAAATACCGAACTGAAGCTTACCTATAACCCTGCCTTTTTACAAAAGTATGAATGGGGCAGAGGAGATATAACTCCTTCTATTATACTCTATACCACGGACGGCAGAGTGTTTAAGCAAAACATTCCGTTTAAGCTCAACGTAAATACTCCTCCTCCGGCTATTGCCGAATGTGTTATTGGACAGACAGAAACCGCTCCACCTTCCGAAACTTGTTATTATGTGCTGTGCTTGCAACTGTCGGATGACGATATGAAAAAAACATGCGGCAACGGGCTTTTGCATGGGGATATTGCCGGTGTTGAAATCAACGGAACAATATACAACCTTTCGGTTGACCGTAAATTGAAACAGCTGAAAGCACAAGCTGACAGCCCTTTTATCGGTAAAGAAAAAGTAACAAAATTAACTATCCCCGATGCGAAGGATATTCCTTCCGATTGGACGCTATATTTTAAAACCGATGTTGCAGCAAAGCCGGATAGTTCCAAAGAAGAGTATACGGTTAAATTAAAGGATGCAAAAGGACTGTATTCGGAACCGGTTACGGTAGGTACTCAGGGGAAGATAGTTACTGTAACGTTTAATCTTGCAGGTGGAAAGATCAACGGCAGTACAAATGCTATTACAATGACCGGTCTTCGGGGAACTCCGTTTACCAAGCCTGTGGATCCTATAAAAGAGGGCTATACCTTCAACGACTGGAATCCTTCATTGCCTACACATCCCGTGTTCCCTGCCGCAGATACGACATACACTGCGCAGTGGACGCTAAATACCTATACCGTAACATTTAAAGTAGACGGTGAGCATGGCTCTCTAACAGGCACACATAGCGGCACACCTAAAACGGCGAACGGTTTAACTGAGCAGCAATTTGAATCCGTTCCGCACAATAGTACGATAAACTTTACCGCAGATCCTGCTGCCGGCTATGACGTAGACCTCTGGACAGGTGCGGTTTCTGATTCCGGCGATAATAAAAAAGCTTCTCTAACGGTGCAGGATAATGTAACCGTTATCGTCAAGTTTAAGGCAGTTGGCGGTCAGGGACCGACAATAGAGGCAACTAGTTGGGAAGAGTTACGGGCTAAAGTGCAAAGTGCTACCGAGGGCACTATTATCGAAATAGCACAGAATCTTACCTACAACATATCTCATGCAGTCGGCAAGGACTCTATAATCGAGGTAAATAATAATATCACCATAAAATCAAAAGGCAGCGGTACGTATACTTTGAATGCAGGTGGTAAGGGAGCTGATAGTGAGCAATCCAATGCCAAGAGTACCGGTATTTTTGAGGTGAGTGGCAACAAAACCTTAACGCTTGAAAATTTAATTTTAACCAAGACCGAAAAATATGCCGTCTATGTTGACCATAATAGTTCCCTTACAATGAAGAATGTAACGATTAATAACTGTAAGACCCAATATAATGTAGCCGGTATTTATTTTAATAAAGGTAAAGATTTAAAGCTTGAAAACTGCGAAATAAATCTTTGTAAAGGCAAAGGTTCCGCTTCTTCCGGTGGTATATATATTCAAGAGCCGAAAGGAACGGTGAGCATAAAAGACACGATAATTAAAAATTGCAAAACCAAAGAGAATGGTAGTGGCACCGGCGGCGGTATATATCTGTATAAAGCAGCCGGTACTTTGGAAAATGTAAAGGTTGATAGCTGTAGTGCGAAAAGCGGCGGCGGAATATACGTCAAAGGTGGAACTCTTACTATAACCGGCGGATCTTTTATAAATAATTCAACTGGGGGCACAGGTCAGAGCGACGGGGGCGGGGCTATTTATAACGAAGGCGCTAAAGTTACTATAATAGGATGTACCATCGGCGACGATGATTCAAGAAAAGGTAACCTCGCGGTACAGGGCGGTGGTATCTTTGTTGATGGAGGTGCCGAATGTATTTTAGAAGCAGGTACAAAAATCATCGGTAACGGCACAATTGGGCTGGGAACAGGCACGGGTAACGGCGGTGGTGTGTATGTCGCGGGGAATAGTTCCCTTAAAATGGAGAATGTAACGATTAAAAACTGTGAAGCAACCGGCACAGATAGTGCCGGCGGCGGTGTATATCTGTATAAAGGAACATGTACGCTGGAAAAGGTGATTGTTGAAGGGTGTAAAGCACCGAAAGGCGGGGGTATATTCGTCAGCGAGGAGGCTGAGTGTATTCTCAAACAGGACGTAAAAATTCTCCAAAATGTGGCAATGGGTACCAATAGCAACGGTGGCGGTATTTTTGTAGATAAAGATTCAGGCGATATTAAACTCGGTACATTAACTATCAATGGGTCTAGCGAGAAACCTGTTATCATCTCTAAAAATACGGCTGATTACGGCGGGGGCGTGTATAACCGTGGAACGGCAGCTATTAACCATGCTGAGATAAAGGATAACAACGTACAATACCACGGTGGCGGAATGGTTAATGCAGGAACGTGTACGATGGACAGTGTTAGGATAGAGAATAATGAAGCTTCTAACCAGAATAGCAACGTTGGAAATGGAGGCGGTATCTATAGCGATAAAAAGCTTACGCTTAAAGATACTACCGTTATCGGCAACACTGCCAAAAGGGACGGAGGGGCTATATATATTGACGATTCGGTCTTCAATATGTCGGGTTCTACGGTTATTAATGTTGAACCAAGCGGAGGAGCCACTGGCCCAAGCAAGAATGACATATATTTGACGAATACTGCCTTTATCACGCTGACCGGTGCGCTAACCGCTACGGAAAATATTGCACGTATCACGTTAAACAGTTTAGGCGGTTATAAAAACAACCGAGAAATAGTGAAGGGCGATTCCGGTTTTACTATTCCATCAGGCTACGAAAATAAATTTACGATAACGGATAAAATAGGCAACCCTCAGCACTGGAAACTTATTTATCAAAGTAATGCGTTAAAGCTTAAGAAGAACTAAACTTTCTCTTCGCGGCTGTGCGGTTTTTCTTTGCATTTTCTTGCAATTCCGTGTATAGTATCCGCAAATATGGTAAAGCAATCGCATCAGTTTTTTTTAGGCAACCTCACAGAATAATCAAGACCATTCAACCAGGACTGTCATGGATGGCATCGTTGAAAAATGTACATCCGTGTACAACAGTTGAAGATGGTTCAAATGGTCTCACGGCCTTAATTATTCTGCGGAAGAGATTCAAAAAAACTCTGGTGTGCTTATCCTGAACACACGGCTATGACGGAAATACAATTACGGGCATTTTACGGATATTTAATCTCGGCGGAGGCGCGTGCGCAGCTGACCGCTAAAACGTATCTCAATACGCTGCGACTTTTTCAGCAGCAGCTGGGTGAGGAGCGCCTTATCGAAGATGCTTCCCAAGACGACTGTATCGGGTTTCTCCTTGCGCGGGCGGCAGAAGGGGTAACGGGAAGGACACTTGCGAAAGATCAGGCGGCGCTCCGCTCCTTTTACCGATTTTTGCAGCTGGAAAACGTCCGCGCCGATAATCCCGCAGAACAGCTGGAAAGTCCCCGCCGCGAAAAAAACTTGCCGCGGGCGCTTGAACCCGATGAAGTAGATAAGCTCTTAGAAGCTATTCCGCTGGATACACCGAACGGTATCCGTGACCGCGCTCTGTTTGAACTTATCTACTCGGCGGGGCTGCGCGTAAGCGAAGCGGTAACGCTTTCGCTGGAGGATATTTTCTTTAACGAGCAGTTGCTAAAAGTTCACGGCAAGGGGGGCAAGGAGCGCATCATCCCCTTCGGTTCGCAGGCAGGAACGCGACTCGCTGCTTATTTAAAAACGGCACGCTCGCTTCTTTTAAAACCGGCACACCGTGAAAACACCGAAACCACCGGAGCGGTGTTCTTAAATCACCATGGCGAACGGCTTAGCCGTAAAGGTATTTGGAAACGTTTACAAGAAATCGAACAACTGAGCGGCGTTACCACAAAAATCCACACACTCCGTCACTCGTATGCGACACATCTACTCGCAGGCGGTGCCGACCTCCGTTCTGTCCAATGCCTCCTCGGTCATGCAAGCATCGCCACTACTCAAATTTACACCCATATCGAAGACAAGGATTTGGAAGCCTACCATCATAAATTTTTTGGAAATAAAAACGACTAACCACAAAGCTCAATGCAATTACCCTGTACACCGAAACTATCCTATTGCGCCGAAAGCGGTAAAAATGCTACAGTGTGGAAATTTTGGGCAAGTGCCGACGATCCGCTCGGAACTGCCTGCATTTCAAGGTAACCTGTTCTGAAACTTCCGTTTCAGAACAGGTTACCTTGAAATGCGATGTTAGATGGAGGTCTTGATGAAAAAAATCTATCAGGTAGATGAAAAAGTACCGGCTAGCCTTTTCCTTCCGCTTAGCCTGCAGCACACGTTTGCAATGTTCGGTGCATCGGTTCTGGTTCCCATCATTTTCCAAATTGATCCGGGCATAGTTCTGCTGATGAATGGAGTAGGAACACTGCTTTTCATCCTTATCGGAAAGGGAAAGGCTCCGGCTTACCTCGGTTCCAGCTTTGCATTTTTAGGGCCGGCCGGTTTGATTATCTCTAGCATGGGGTTCCAATATGCACTCGGCGCTTTTGTAGTAACGGGATTACTCGGCTGTCTGATTGCGCTGATTATCTATAAATTCGGCTCATCGTGGATCAATATTATTCTTCCTCCTGCGGCAATGGGTTCGGTTGTTGCGCTCATCGGATTTGAGCTGGTAGGCCTTACCGTCCGTGGCGGCAACATCGGCGCTAATATTATGACCGATAACGTTACTACAGCGGATATCACGGTATTTTTTATCACGCTCGGTTTTGCGGTATTCGGATCTGTCCTCTTTAGAGGTTTCTTTTCCACCATTCCGATCCTGATCGCAATTATCGCCGGATACACGGCTTCCGTCTTCTTCGGATTGGTCGATTTTACACCGATTAAAGAAGCAGGCATTTTCACCCTACCCCACTTCCAATTACCCAAATTCGACATCAAAGCAATTTTAACGATGTTGCCGGTACTGCTGGTTATCACAAGCGAGCACATCAGTCATCAGGTCGTTACATCGAATATCATTAAACGAGACCTTATTAAAGATCCCGGATTGCATCGTACCATCTTTGCAGATAATTTCTCCACTGCACTTTCGGGTATGGTTGGCGGCGTTCCCACGACAACATACGGTGAAAATATCGGCGTTATGGCAGTTACCGGCGTATACAGCGTGTACGTTATCGGCGGAGCTGCAGCCATTTCCATCCTGATGGCTTTTATCAGTCCGCTTGCAGCAATTATCCAAACCATACCGGGTGATGTTATCGGCGGTGTAACATTCCTTCTCTATGGTATGATTGGCGCCTCCGGTATCCGACTCTTGGTTGACTCAAAAATCGACTACTCCAAGCCGAAAAACCTTATGCTAACCTCCGTTATCTTCACAACAGGATTAAGCGGTGTATCCATTAGACTGGGGCAAATCGAGTTTAAAGGAATGGTACTTGCGTCCGCCGTCGCGGTGTTGATGAGTTTAATCTTTTATCTCTTTGAAAAAGTAAACGCTTTAGAATAGACCTGTTCGATAACTGCGTTGTCGAACAGGTCACCGAGTTCTAAATCGCACAAATAGCACGATTTAGAACTTCGCATTTCAAAGTAACCTGTTCCGAAACGGAAGTTTCCGAACAGGTTTAATCTTAAAGCAGCGTCTGACAGCGCAGTTTCCTGTGCAGGGAATACACTGCACAGGATGCTCACATTATTAAAAAATCAACAACCCCGACGCAAGCGTCGGGGCGCAGTGCTCAACGTTTCGCACTGTGTGTTCTATAAGGTGGTTGCAGTCGGCTTTAATACCCTTTGTTACGACGTAAGCGTCGGGGTATTAAACCCTCCGCGCGAATAAAATTACTATTTATAATACGGTAATTGTTCTTTAAAGTGATCTTTACCGTTCTTCAACCAGAACACAACATGGTTCATTGCTTCAGTAGCTTTAGTCTTTGCGGCTATATCCGAATTAAACCCTTGATGGGGCTGCACATAGAAATTCGATTTCCTTGATAACGCTTCATCGATAATCTCTTTAGCTGCCAGGATATTTTCATTACGGCAACCGGTAAAATCGTTTGCACGTAAATAATCCGTCAATTCAGACTCTTGGCTGAACACATCTGCTGCAATACCGGTAATCTTCCCTTCTCCATACAGCTTCAGTAACGTTGCTTCGGGAGCAATTTCACCTCTTGTAACATTGATAAAAATCAAAGGTTTTTTTGCCTTTAAAAGATATTTTTCATCGAAATATCCTTCATTATAAAACCTGCTATTTTTATCTTTTGTTAAATTCATTACATTGATCAGTATATCGGAATTTGCAATAGCGGTGTCCCGATCTGTAAAACGGCAATCTTTATATTCCGGTAGTTGTTTCAATTCATTTTCACGAATATCAACGGCTTGAACAGTTAAACCGTTTGCTTCGAGGTCTTCATAAACTCGCTTACCAATCTTCCCAACACCGTACACGGTAGCAATCCTGCTTTTTCCCAACTCCATAAAAGATTTGGTATTTTTTCGTTCAAAAACCTTCGTGTTATACGAATACTCATTCAGATTGCCCGCTGTGCAATAAAGAAATTTTATTGCAGTTTGTGCAACGGCATCGATACAATACTCTCTTAAACTTGCTAAGTTAATTTTGTATTGCAAATGTTCAAAATGATCATACCCTGCACTTCGTGTAATAACGCTTTTTTTAATCCCTTCATTAACATACGCATTGGGCAACTTTGAATGCGTTTTTGTCGTAATGATATCGGGTAAATCAACTATATTTTCTTTCAGGTACTCTTGGATAGTCAACGGCGTAATCAAAGAGGTAAAAGAAGCAGGCAATGAACCTCTCTTTTGCAGTTCTTCTGTTATATTCTTCAAAAACTCCGCTTCTTTACCGAGCGCCTCAAAATGCATGATATCGTATCTCATCATAGTTGTTCACCTCCTGAATATTGCATTTTTCCGGGAGTCCACCATTTAAATGCTAAAGCGACAACCGTTAACACGATAAAACCGACCCACATAACTAATGTCGTATACATCGGATACGCCCCGCCCATCGCAATAAAGATAGGAGGCAATGCTTGTAACGCAATTGCAATAGGTCTATTAAGCAAATCTGTTATGCCGGTATCTTCCAAACCTCTTGATTTTTGATCAGGGTCAACAACTCTGCTGAGCAATACCCCCGTTGCAATAACACCGTTTGCGCGACCGTAATTCATAATAGCCCGTTCAAACCAATCTTTAGAAGAACTGTATTTACCGACATACAGGAACCATGCAATATTGAGGACAAGACCGAAGGCAAAGCTGATTAAAAGCGGTCCAAAATTTGCTGCAATAACATTGAGTTTTAAGCCGACGATGGCGGATATAACCAATACATCCGTTGCAGTACTGCTTATTCTTTGTACGGTGTATCTATCAACATACTTGGTAGCACCGGTTTTCTTTAAAAAGAATTGCATGACATACCCGAAGAGTAACGCGGAAACAAATTCCGGAATGGAGAGCCAGCTCACTTGACTCTTGACCATAACTGAGAACCATTTACCCAACATTGTAGCAATCATGATGATTCCAATATGGAACGCAAGCGGATCCAAGGACATATTCGAAATAGTAATTTTTCCACCGCTTTTTTGCTGATTTTCAGGGATAAGTCCCGTGCGGATATGTTCAGGAAGCTGCTTTGGTGATTCAACATAATTCGTATAACCTTTCCGTGTTCCCCAGTTAATAAGAACCATACCGAGCACAATACCACCAACTAATCCGACAGTTGCAGAGACGTTTGCCAAATCGAAAAATTCCGGATACCCATGCTCTTTATAAATCGCGCCAACAGCAGCGGCAGTTCCATGTCCGCCGTAAAATCCGGTTGCCATCAACATCAAGATTATGATATCCTGCGGCTATGGGCTTTAAGGATAGGCTTAGACAAGAGATTGAATATAAAGGATTGCTCGTAAAAGAACTCTCCGCGGAAGTAGGAATCAGTAACAGTACATTTTTGTCGTATATAGATGCGCGCGGAGTTTTACCGAATGTGGAAACAGCTGTTAAAATAGCATCAGCACTCGGCGTTTCGGTGGAGTATTTGGTGACAGGGAAGGATCCGATTTATAATTCAAAGCATATCGATATACAAGATATCACGCATGATCTTATAAAACTCACCCCTTATCAGATGGAAATCATAAAAAAAATGGTGCATGCACTGGTATAGCAGCTCGGGCAGAGTTGCCGCTTCGTTATCCCTAATCGAAATACAGAAGCAAATGTAATTCTCGCACGGCCGTATAAATAAAAAGGCTTCCCGCTTATGCACATACAGCATATATTAGGAAGCCTTTTGTAGGTGTTGAATTTTTTAAAGTACTTCTATACTACCGAACTACCGAGAATAGAATTCGACGACGTACTGGATATTTCCAACCGGTTGAATATCGGCGGGAGTAGGAAGTGCCGTTACCGTTGCAGATAAGTTTTCATCATTAACGGAAAGCCACCCTCCCTTTGAACCTTGTACGGTGCTTAAGTTGTGCCGGATAAGATTTTGGAAGCCTTTCTTGTCTTTTGTCGTGATGACATCACCGACTTTAACCCGCATGGACGGGATATTTGCCGGTTTACCATTCAGTAAGAAATAAGCGTGAGAAACCATCTGGCGCGCCTGCGCACGACTTACCGCAAAGCCCATTCGATAAATGGTATTATCCAACCGCTGTTCCATTAAGGAGAGCATATTATCACCGGTAACACCGGACATCTTAAATGCTTTTTGGAACAGATTACTGAACTGACGCTCAGACATACCATACGCAAAGCGGAATTTCTGTTTTTCCTTTAACTGTTCGCCGTAAACGGAAAGTTTTCCACGTTGTTTAGCGCCGCGTTCCTTACCGGGAGCATTCGGTTTTTTATCCAATAACTTACTGTATTTAGGATTTCCAAAAATATTTGATCCGAACCGGCGGACCAATTTACCTTTCGGCTGTCTTGTTGCCATTTTTCACCTCGTAAATCTAATAAGAACACCGCAGCGGTGTTACAGTAGTCTCTTTTATTAGGGAACGATAAAAAAGAGCATGGCAAACGCCCAAAACCGCATTTGATTATCAGCGTTTACCGGATCATGCTTACCGTACTTCATCGAGATGAAAGCCGCGTACGGCAGGACATAACAATATAGTCTATCTCAAAAAACCGACTTGTGTCAACGGTTGCTTTAAAGTTTGGTCAAATACAAATCAAAGAAGAATTAGCTCAGTTCCGGCCACTCAAAGAAGCAATCCCTAAGCTTTACGCAAAACTCCATCCTGAATGGTACAAACCAAAAAAGACGGAAATTCATATAAGGGTTGATACCGATGTCTTAGAGTGATACAAATCACAAGGTAAAGGGTACCAGACAAAAATAAATGCCGTATTGCGTGCTCACGCATTCGGCTAATTCAATATTCTTTTACTTTGCTGTCAAAATCTGTAAACCTATGGTATAATACTTCTCATAGTGCCTGTTATACAATCATAGGCATCTGCAAAAAACTCAGGTATAATTTCTAGAAATGCTCGCAAAAAGAAGGCAAGTACACTCAACATTTTTTAAATATTTGCCCTAAGCTTTCATTTTCCCCTAGTCAAGCCCTCAATAAACTCATACAATAAGACGTCTGTTTTTTTCACGCGGTGTTTCATTCAGAGCACAGCAGCGCCGGAACGGTAGTCTCCTGCGTTCTGCCGTGAAAAAATATGAGATAACCCGGTGTCGAGTTAGAGCAAAGCGCTCTCTCGCCCGGACTGGACTAATTGGGTTCGATTCCCAACTGCACTTCACGCAGCGTATGGTAACACAGCTTCTGAAAAGAAGCACCACAACACATACGGAATACTTGTCCTCGCTGTCTGCGGCAAAGGCGCTGATGTCTCGGCGCTTTTGCATGCTGTTTCTATCTGATGCCGTGCCGTCCCGAGGACTTGTGCGGGGGCAGGTGAGGAGCTTGCAGACGGCAACCGGCGGACAACTTAGCATTGCAGCAGATACCGGAATGTAGAGCGCAGCTGCCGAAACTCAGTACGCTACGGTTCTCTTTTTAGAAAGAGCTCCTAACCGTACCGAGCATAGAAGCATTGCAGCATTCCTAAAGCCGCGATCCGTTCTTCGACGGCAGGACAGGTCTTCCGTATTCTTTAATTATATTACGCGAAATTTTCAAGAAATTTTCGCGCCATTTATTTTAGGAGAGAGGGTAATTGTATCAGACGCATAGGTAAAAATCGCAGAATTATTGAGGTTGTGAGACCATTTGAACCGCGAAGTGGTTCAATTCTGGTTGAACAACCCCAATAATTCTGCGGGGCCGTAAAAACAGCCTGATGCAATTACCCGTAGGAAGTATGTATATTCGATATGATCAAAAGGTATTGCTATTTAAGCACGGAAAGTTTATCAAAATCCTAAAGCCTGGATTTTTTTTGAATTGGAAAAGCTATACGCTTGAATATCATTCGGTTTTTGAAGAACTGCATACCGCAGGCGATCCGGCTGAACTGCTTGCCGACGAGGCATTCCGCAATCAAACGGAAACCGTTACCGTAAGCGCCGGTCATATTGCGCTCTATTTTGAGGATGAGCTTTTAAAAGATGTGTTGACACCGGGACAGCATATTTTTTGGAATAATAGCCGCGTTAAAACATTTCAGCAGATTGATTTGAACAATCCTGAAATCAGCGCGGATATTGATCGGAATATCCTCACTGCCGATGTATTGAAACCCTACGTTATCAGCTATGGAGTTGAACCATACGAGAAGGGGCTTCTCTACTTTGATAAACAATTCATCAAAATACTGGAACCGGGGAATTATTTTTTCTGGAAAAGCGCTCAATCCATCAATGTGATAAAAGCCGATATGCGTGCACGGCAACTTGAAATTTCAGGTCAAGAAATATTGACAAAGGATAAAATCCTGCTCCGGCTTAATTTTATGTGCCGGTATAAAATAAACGATCCGGTTACTGCGCTGGTTTCAAATGCCGATTATGAAAATCAGCTGTACGTGTGCTTCCAGCTCGCGTTGCGCGAGTATGTCGGTACGCTCCTTTTTGATGAGCTGCTGCAGAAAAAACAGGAAATCAATACTTTCGTCATGGAGACCTTAAAACCCTATCAAGCACAATTCGGTATCGAAGTGCTTTCATGCGGACTGAAAGATATTATTTTGCCGGGAGAGATTCGGGATATTGTCAATCAAGTGCTGATTGCCGAAAAGAAGGCGCAGGCGAATATCATCACCCGCCGCGAAGAAACCGCTTCTACGCGGAGCCTCCTCAACACTGCCAAATTGATGGAGGAAAATCCCTTGCTGCTAAAGCTCAAAGAACTTGAATATGTCGATAAGATGAGCGAAAAGATCAGCCAAATTTCCATTACCGGCGGCGGGCAGATTTTAGATCAACTTAAAGAATTGCTGACGGGAAATCTTAGCCAAAAGTAACATGAGAACGATGGAAGAAACGTGCGGATATTTATCGGTTTTAAATCCTGAACAACTTGAAGCGGTGTGTCATACCGGCTCGCCGCTTTTGATTTTGGCAGGTGCGGGTTCGGGGAAGACACGGGTTATTACAACAAAAATTGCGTGGCTCATTGCTGAACAGGGGGTACGCCCCGAATCGATTTTGGCAGTTACCTTTACCAACAAGGCTGCTCGAGAAATGGCGGAACGGGCACGGGCGCTGGATGAACGCGCGGGTCGATCGAGTATCAGAACCTTTCACTCCTTCGGAGCGTGGATGCTGCGCCGGTATGCCGAATGGGCGGGGCTTTCTCCTAATTTTACGATTTACGATGATGATGATTCGGTAACACTGCTGATGAAAGCGCTGCCTCAGCTAAATAAGCAGGAGGCGCAGCGCTTTATACGGAAAATCTCCCGCGCGAAAGATTATTGCCTTTTGCCCGATAGTCCGCAGCTTACGATGATCGACCCCGCGCCTGAGTTTGCTGTAATCTACCGTGCGTATCAACAGCGGCTCCGCGAAACGGGAAATGCCGACTTCGGCGATTTGATTATGCTGCCGGTTCAGCTGCTGCAAGAGCATACCGCTATTGCGCAACAGCTGCATAGACGCTTTAAAGTGATCCTCGTGGATGAGTATCAGGATTCAAACAGCGCTCAGTTTCAGCTGCTGCGGGAACTGACCGGCGAAGATACGTATGTTTGCGTTGTCGGTGATGACGATCAGTCCATTTACCGGTTCCGCGGCGCGGAGGTGCAGAACATCCTGACCTTTGACCGTCAGTTTCCGCACACAAAGATTATCCGGCTGGTGCGGAACTACCGCTCGTATGAACCGATTTTGCGCGTCGCCGACTCGGTTGTGTCCCGCAATGAGGGACGGCTCGGTAAAACGCTGATTGCAGCGCGCGGAACCGGCGGACAAAAGCCCTGCCTTTATTACCTACCGTCTCAAGACGCGGAGGCGGAACTGTGTGTGCAGCTCATCAAAAAGGCGGTGCGGGCGGGCGGCTCCTATTCGGATTGGGCAATTTTGTATCGCACTAATGCACAGTCGCTCAACTTTGAAACAACTTTCCTGCACGAAAAAATTCCGCACAAGGTAGTCGGTACGCTCAAGTTCTACGAACGCGAGGAAATTAAGGATGCGCTGGCTCTTTTGGCGCTTATCGCAAACGGGCGCGACGAAATTGCCTTCCGCCGTATGGTAAATAAACCCGCGCGGGGAATCGGCGAAACCACACAGAATAAACTGATCGCGTATGCCCGCGCAGCATTTGCAAGTTTATCTGCAAATACAGATTCATCTGAAAATGCGGGAGAAGCGGCAGAGGCAGGTTCATCGGAACAAGACAGCAGAAGCGCTCAACAGGAGTTCACTCAACTGCAAGAACCCACTGCCCTACCCTTGCGACAACAGACAGAAGATACACCGCAACAGCAGCCGCAACAAGGAGCCGACTATATTACTGTACTGCTCGGCGCAGGAGCAAAACTCCCGATACCCAAGAAAGCAGGTACCGCGCTGCAGGAGTTTTTAAATACATTGCATTCGCTCCGCAGCCTCCTTGCCGAATACGATTCCGCAAATACCGCCGGCGCTGCGGCGTTTGATACGGCAGTGGAAGCCGATGCACAAGCCGACGACCTGTGGTCTGATGCCCCAATCGGCAGTACCATAGACACCGGCGCCTCTGAACAGGCAGTTACGCAGAAACACGGGCAGCAGGGCGAGCGGCTCGCTGCCTTTGTATTAGCAGTTATCGAGCAAACAGGTTTAGGTGTTTTTCACCGGAATCAGGACGAAGTGATGGGCACACAGAAAACAGCCAACTTGCAGGAACTTGCCAATACCGCCTCGCTGTACCCCTGCTCGGCTGCCGGGCTGACTTCCTTCTTGGAACATATCGAACTGGACCGCAGCCTTGCGGAAACCGATGCAGGAGCCGATGCCGTACAGCTTATCACTATGCACAACACAAAAGGCCTTGAGTTCCGCAATGTGATTATCACCGGTCTTGAAAACGGTATTTTTCCGCGCAATGACGAAAGCGCCGAAGATATGGAAGAAGAGCGGCGGTTGATGTACGTTGCCTGTACCCGTGCACAAGACGCGCTGTATATGACCAGCTGCGCGGCACGGCGGATGTACGGGAAGCTATCGTATATGGAACCGAGTCGCTTTTTAGCGGAAATTGACAGCGGTCTTGTCGACGTGATAGGACAGTCCATTGCAAACTTTGCCTCTCCCGCCGATGAAGAAGCCGCACTGTGGAAATGCGGGCAGCGTCTCTTTCACGACGACTACGGCTACGGCTATGTCGTACAGTCGCGACAAAGCGGCAGTGAATTGGTGATTACCGTACAGTTCGAAAACGGTAGCCAAAAGCGTTTTTTCCCTGTGTATCAGAAAAGTCAACTTTTTCGTGTCGACTAGACCTTTTGCAAATATACGGCGCATCTGCGTTGCTCGTTCAGCGAAGTACATCCGTGTACTTCGCTGAACACAAGTTTGACCGGTGTCAAACTTGTTTCTGCTTAATACGCGCGGCATCCGTGCCGCTTCTGAAAATGCTCAACGTACAGCAAGTACGTCTCCGCTTTATTTTTGCTCGCGCCTTGTATCTGCACCGTCTCTTTGCAAAAGCGCTGGATGTGTGTATCTACTTCGTTGCTCGTTCAGCGAAGTACATCCGTGTACTTCGCTGAACACAAGTTTGACCGGTGTCAAACTTGTTCCTGCTTAATACGCGCGGCATCCGTGCCAATGTTTAAGCGGCATTGCCGCTTAAACTTGCAAGTTTTGCCAAAGGCGAAACATTGCTACTGAAAATACTCAACATAGCAGAACCGCCCACGTGTCCATATCTGAGAGTATCTATATTGCAAGCAAGTCTTTAAAATACGCTATTGTTTTTTCTAATCCCTTGTCGAGCTTTATAACAGGCTGCCACTGCAATACTTTTTTTGCCAGTGATATATCAGGTTGTCTCTGTTTTGGATCATCCGTAGGTAATGCCATATATTTACAGGTTACATTAGTTTCACAAAGTTTGAGTATGTGCATAGCAAGCTCATTAATTGTTATTTCTTCAGATGTTCCAAGATTAATAGGCCCCGTTACCTTTACCGGAGTTTCCATTAATGCAAGCAAACCGCGCACTAAATCATCTATATAGCAAAAACTTCGAGTTTGTGCTCCCGTACCGTATATGGTAATATCTTTATGCTGTAGCGCCTGTACGATAAAATTACATATAACGCGTCCGTCATCCATTTGCATTCCCGGCCCGTAGCAATTAAATATTCTGGCTATTTTAACTTGCGTTTTGTATTGTCTATAATAATCCATACAAAGGCTTTCTGCTGCCCGTTTTCCTTCATCATAACAGCTCCGGATGCCGACAGGATTAACATTTCCCCAGTAATCCTCTTGCTGTGGATGCTGAAGTGCATCACCGTAAACTTCAGATGTCGAAGCTTGCAATATAGTCGCATGATGCTGCGTTGCAAGTTCAAGTACATTCAGTATCCCGATGAGATTTGTCTTCATTGTATAGATAGGATCTTTTTGGTAGTGTTTCGGTGATGCCGGACAAGCAAAATTATATATCTCATCTACATAAAATGAAAACGGTTGTGTTATATCATGTTCAATAAATTCAAAATCAGGATTATGGCTAAAGCATTGTATATTTTTTAATGTGCTGCAAAATAAGTTATCCATACATATTACATGACAGTTCCGATTTAATAGTGCCGAACATACATTTGATCCTATAAATCCCGCGCCACCCGTTACCAATACTACTTTTTTATTTTTCAACATTGTAATTTCCATATACTTTCTCCCAAAACGGAGAAATAATATTTCTGAAAGGAGCTTTTTCGCAGCGGGGTAAAAAATCACCGTCGCTTTCTGCATAGTGTTTAAAATTTCCGCAATATCGGCAATACTTTTTTAATTGTCCGACTAATGTTTCCTCCGTAGCATCCTTTAAGTAAGGTATACCGCCACCGTCTTTTAGCACTCTACTGATTGCTCCGCAAACGGAACAGCCAAAATAACCGTTTTTATTAAGTCCTATACCGCAATATGAAGTTACCCAACAACCTTTACCGAAATCCGCACTATTAAAATCAGGGTCGTCAACCGGAGCATCGGCAAAGGGAGTAAAGTAGTCAACGGTATTTTTAGTTTTAAATGATTCATAATCTATACGCACGTTTTGAAATTGCTCCGCTTCTTTACATAATCTTCTAGAATTCTCTGTAAATCCGTTTGAGACAACTTGAATAATCACATCGTTATTATAAACATCAGCATACTCTGTTTGCAGCATTTTAAGAATAGCAATAAAATCGGGATGTAAAGTAGGTTCTCCGCCTAAAACATTAATGAGCTTCCAGCTTCGATGTAGTTTCTTACTTTCGGTGATAAACGCGCCAATATCTTCGATTGTCATATAATCTTTTGATGGGGCAAGTCCGCAAGAACGATTACATCCTTTACACCTCAGATTGCAATCAAAAGTAATATCTATTTCAATTTTATTTTGGTTCGGCTTGAATATCTTTCTATTTTTATACAACGTAGCGGCCGTCAATGGTCTTTTACTAAGAATTTCTTTAATACATTGTTCTTTTAAAGCCCTATCCGCATTTCGCTTCTCATAATCGCGTTCATAATAATAATTGATAAAATCCATTTGGAAAGGAGATGAACTCATTTCAACCATAGAAATCATCATGGCATAATCATCGCACTTTTCAAACCATTTTTGTTGCGAATATTTTAATTCTGCATTATTATATTTAAAATATGACATCGGAATTGAATCAAAAAGATATTTTCGAAATGTTTTAAGATGCTGCCAGACATTACCGCCATTTTTTCTTGGTTCCAGAAAATTTACCGGATAGCGATAATGTGGTTGCAACCGATAGGTTTGATGAACCCGCCCACAAGTCATATCAACACCCCACATTTCATATTTTTTATATACATCGTATAATGCTTCACGTCCTATCAATGCATCATCGGTATCAATGCAAACAATAATAGAATCAGGATTATTACAATACTTGTGAATCGCAATGTATTCGCATTGTAATTTAGGTAAATGAGTTCGCCCTTTTATGAAAGTAATACGATTCTGGTACGGTTTAATTATTTGTTCAATAAAAAGCGACATACCATTATCGGAGCAGTCATCGTAGAACAAAATACCGAAATCTTGAAAACTTTGACTTATTAAGGAACACCACATCCGAAGAAATTTATCGACAGTAATATTTTTAAAACAAGAAAGTACAACCATTGTCTCATTGCGTTTCGGAGTACACCAATCGTAAAATGAACCTTCGCAGTCAAAATGATCATATTGAATATCCGGAATGATATTCTGTTCTACTCTATCAAGAATATTCATCCAACTATACGCGTTACTCTTCCGATAGTTTTGAGGATGAACATAAAAAGTCCGGTTATCCCCCCCTCGAATAGAACAGTATCCTGTTTCTTTTTGTAATTTTTCAAGCGAGCGATACCATGTTAACTGTAATCTACCGTCACAATCTAATGTATTCGGAAATGGACGAAGCCTAAACATTCTTTGCTTGTCAAAAAGCCCCATTCTGACTTCCGGCACGTATCCGCCGTTCTCAAATCCGAAGTAAGCCTTACTCTGTGAATTACAAATATTAAATCCAACGGAAATCACTTTTTCATTTTTCTTAAGTTCAGCAAGCATATCCTGCATATACGAATGATCAATATCCCTTCGACCAATCATCACATCGCTATCCATTTGAAAAATATAGTCGCCGCTGCACTGCTCAAAAGCGTACAGCTGGGAACTTATCGGTACATTTGAAGACGAATGAGTGTGATTCGTTGACAAACCGAACCAATCCCAATTAATACGCTCTGTGTAATCGGGATTGAATATAAAATATCTATCGATAACGCCTTCTTTCTTTAAAGTATCAACTATGTTAATAACTTTCTCAAAATCGGCATTTTCGGTAAATTGACGAATAAAATTATCTTTTTTTGAGTCGATAGAGACAATGACTTCATGGAATATATTTGGGCATGAAAGCTGCCTGACAATATGTTTTATATTCTGTTCAATTGTTTCAACATCCTGTGCGCAGGTTTTAATCAATAGAGAAACCTTGTCTTGCAACGGTTGCAGTTTTTTATACCCGACAATGATAGCCTCCGGTACAAACGTATTATTGTCGGAAAGTCGTATATCCTTTATCTGAATATCACATAGATATAAATGCTGTTTGATTTTATTAAAAAACAATTGTTCAAGATTATCTATTTGCTGCATTGAATAACTTTCATAAATAAGATCTTTTCTCTTAACAACCTCGAATGAATTAATGACTGTCTTTGATTCCTCATACATAATATTTGCAAATATCTTATTTATAAAAGTACGACAATCTTTTAATTCAGGAAGATCAAAATTATTAATTGCACTTCGTTGTAGCTTTTTTAAATCAGGGTTATCATTTTCATGAAGAAAGATATACATTCGTACACAAGCATTTAAGAACAGGCTATCATTATAATATTGACATCCGTCTAAATCTATTAGTTTTATAATACCGTTGACGCGAATAAAATTTTCTTTTTTACAATCTCGAATGACAATCTTTTTTTGCCAACACTCGGTTAAGAAATTAATCACATCATCTTCTGTAAATGCTGTGACCGGCTTTGATGGTTCATATGGGTATTTCTCTATAACCAATCCTTCAAATTCAATCACTTCTTCCAGTTGATAAAAGGACTTATATGTTTCTTTTTCGAAAAAGAATGTAAGATGTTGATATGTGTACCATTTATTTCCACCCGTGAACCATGGTAGAACAACTTTATACACATGCTGTCCGTTGTGAAACACAACACCTTCAAAACCTTGTCCAAGATACGTAAGATTTTTCAAGCCATACCGTGCTAATATGTTTTGAGCTCTTTCTTTTCGTTCAGTATTTTCCATAAACGTATCCCTTCTTGATAAAGTTTTTCTCTGGCTTGTTTATAATCATCTTTTTTTTTATTATTCGCAGTCATATTTCCATCTAAATTATAGATCGTCAATAATACACCTTCGGCGAAAGCAATATTGTATTGTTTATGACTGAGTAATATTCTTACTGATAAAAAATGATCCTCTGCACTGGGAATATCAGGATATTCTTCAAGACTCTTTAATGTAAGAAAGATATTACAAGACGGTAATTCGGAATCGGCGAATCCTTCTGCCATACTTTTTAATCGTTGTAAAAGATACTGTGGATTTTTTAGCCTCTTGCTCGCTTTATTAATACGATCAATAACCATATTATTCTGCCGCAGATAATTACCTGCAAAAATAACATCTGCATCGGTTTGCCGTTTTAAATTTTCAATGTGTGAAAGAACAAATTGATCGGCATATTCATCATCACAATCCAATCGTCCTATTAAATTTACGGCACCAAAATACTTTGCAATATACTTATTAAGATGATTCCGTGTTTTTGATACGTTCTGATATTGTACTTTTGTGATGATAATCTGCGGATTTATCAACAAATCTTCTACAGTTTCTTCCCAACAATCGGTCGAGTTATCGTCAGCGATTAAAATCCATATCTGTGCATTGATATTTTTTTGTTCAAGAATTGAAGTTAGGCATCGTCTTATCGTATTTCGACCGTTATGAATCGCAACACCGATAACAATTTTTTCAGTACCGGCATTATTCCGGATAAGATTAAACAACTTCAAAATATTCGTTCGATTAGTATATGAAAATAAGCTTTCGGCACGATCCAAAGCCTTGCGTAATACTTCTTCCGAATAAAGCAGTATATGTTTTTCAAAAAACAAAGTAAGCCCTTGTTCTTTCTTCTTTTTGTTATATGTTATGGAACCATTCCAAGCATAGTGATTAACAAGTACTTCGGGTATTATTTTAATATTTTCTTTTGATACGCATTTAAGTATCCTGATCATCAAGTCTCTATCCGTGCAGCTTGGAAGGCTTTCATCAAATCCTCCTATACAATTCAGTATTCCAAGACGAATAAACATATTACTGCCTTGTATTCCCGGATTGCCGCATAGAAAAGAGTTAACGACCAAATCTTCATAACTAAAGATATTCGCCGTTTTGCAGTCGCTTCGCTTCAGATATGCTGCCAATAAATCAGGGGCATATGAACCAACACTAATGGCATTTTTGCATTTTTCCAAATACCGTATATCCCAACTGTCATCATCATCCAGAATAGCAATATAGTCGGTATCTAAAAATCGAGCATTATACCATTCAATTCCGGAATTCCATGCTCCGGTACCGCTCATTCCTGATGTTTTAGTATTCTTGATGTAATGAATATTGGCATCATTACGCATACTGATATGATGTTGCACTTCAGCACTCACCGTTTCGTCGGTATTGTCATCAACAATTAAAACACAGTCAGCTTTTTTCGTCTGGCACAAAACTGAAGGAAGCGCACGCGAGAACAGTAGTTCGTTTCTCCCCATCGATGTTGCAATAAGCACTCCGACTTTATAATTATTTGTCA
This sequence comes from Treponema sp. OMZ 803, assembly GCF_024181165.1. Lineage (NCBI taxonomy): Bacteria > Pseudomonadati > Spirochaetota > Spirochaetia > Treponematales > Treponemataceae > Treponema > Treponema sp. OMZ 803. Next base: position 1,892,927 of record NZ_CP051195.1, read on the forward strand.
TCGGCATTTTTAATCGATAAATCCATATTGACCATCTTGTTTCTTCCTAAATTTTGGCAGAAACATTGATACCGCTGTTTCGATCTTCTTGTCAGTAGATAAAAAAAAGGAGTATCACAGAGTGCAAGAATTACTTTTGCAAAGAAAACACCATACAGCAAATCAGCTACTCTCGGTACAATACCATAAAATGCAATAAAACTGAAAACCGCAGTATCAATAAATTGGCTAATAATAGTGCTTATATTATTTCGAAGAAACTTATATTTTTCAGAATAAGATTTTATCTTATGGAAAATAAACACATCAACACTCTGACTTATTAAATATCCCGATAAACTTGCAATAATAATTCTGGTAGTAGAATTAAAAATTTGATTAAATGCAGAAGTATCATTATCTGACGGAAGTATTAATGCTAAACGGATCAGTAAGAAGCTTATTATAAGACAGATGAAACCTATCTTCACAAGTCGATCAGCCGCTTTTTTTCCGTATAACTCTCCGACGACATCCGTCATTAAGTATGTAACGGCATAGGCTATAGTTGCAGAAGGCATCCGTAATCCGTAAATCGTTACTATTTTTGACCCTAGTACATTAGAGATAAGGAGACCGGTAATAAATATGCTGTAATAAACCGGTAAAATGTTATTTATGTCATCAGTCTTATTCATGGCTGACCCCATTGGCTCTATTCAATACAGCATTCTTCATATCCGTATTAATTCTTTCTACGGCACACATCAACGGTAAATTGAACTGTGCGTTAAACGCCGGGATATCTTTATTAAAACAGTGAGAATCATAATAAGGCGTTTCTTCGTATACAAATGTATGGCTGGCATTAATCCGTGAATCTTTGATAAAAATATTTCTTACATCTTCATATTCCACCCCCTCTTTTTTACAAGCAAGGGCAATTTCATTACAAAAGGTGACTTTCAGAGCAAGAAAACAATTTTCCATATATTTTGCAATAATGGCAGTCTTTATATCCGTATATATAATTTCAAAATCCGCACTATGAATTAATGTGTAAAGATATGCTACTTTGTTGCATAAACCACGTGAACCGCCCAGTACTACATAATTGTGTAAACCTGAATGAGGCGTAGTACCGGTAAACTCGGGAGAGAAAATAGCATTCTGAGGCAAAAAGCGAATAATATCTACCGGTATTGTTGATTTTATAATAATCACATCCGCATCGATTCGGTTACAAAGATCAACAACGATAGAAATATCCGCGGAGCCGCTATCCATTTTATCGGTTGGAACACAGACAAAAGCAAAATTGTAATGCTCATGTAAATCATTAACTTTGTATGGGCAATTTGGACTGTAAGGATCGTACACGGAAAGTGACGCTTTTGAAGCCGTGGCCATCTTTTGGAAGTCTTGAAATAAAACTTGCCCAATATGACCATATCCGCATTGTAAGATTTTCATATTGTCTCCTAATGAAACCTTACCCCTTTACTTGCAGTAGGAAGTTCTGCATAGTGCAATTATCTTTATGATAACCGTTTATATAATACCGAGCGGTATTATATAAGTCTTACTAAGGTTTCACTGTGACCGAATATACTGAAACTTAACGATACTGTCAAGGACAGGATAAGGAGTCAAGTTTTTTAAAAACTCACAAATCTATAACCGAATATTTTTTGTAACTTTGCGATTCGCAGCGCCGGGTTCGTCTTTTCCGGATTTTCCAGTTATTGTTATTACTGATATGAAATATTCAGCTTATCGGCTATTTCGCTTTGTGTTTTTTCGCCTCGCTTTTTAGGCAGCATAAGAGCAAATTCAATATGTAATTCAGCTTCCACAACATATTCCAACTGAAATTCGGGCAGCGGTATCGATATTCCCCGTACGATCTCGCTTTCCAAAATTCCATTTTCTGCTTTCGTCGCCATCTCCAAGGTTGTTTCTTTCAGTATTCTCAAAAGTAAGAACGTGTGGTAAGTCTTGGTAATAGACAGTTTATGGTATATAGTATGTACCAAGGAGTCTTACCTATGAGAAGATCTGACAGAGAAGTAACCGACTATCAACAAATAAAGTCGATTATTGAACAGGCAAAAGTAGTACATATCGGGATGATCGATAACGGCCGTCCGTATGTAGTACCAATGCAGTACGGTTTTGTATTTACCGGCGGTAAGTTAACTCTCTATGTGCATTGCGCAAAAGAAGGCCGGAAACTCGATATCATCAAAAAGAACCCGTGTGTTTTTATTGAACTTGAAACGAATGTTGCAATTGTTTCCGGCGGCGATGTTCCGTGTAAATACGGTTCGGAATATGCAAGCATTATGGGAGACGGAATAGTAGTTATTGTTGAAGATATTTCAGAAAAGATTTTCGGATTGCAGCTTATGATGAAAACGCAAAGCGGCAGAGATTTTGAAATAACCGAACAGATGGCGGCATCGGTTACAGTGTTGCGTATCGATGTTCCGTGTGTAACAGCAAAGAGTAGGGCTAAAGCCTAAGCTTATCATAGAAGAGACTTTCCTGATTGAACAACTGCACAAAGTGTCACCTTTGGAAGTTGTTCAATTTGTAGCGTACTTACAAGCTACAGTGTCTGTTTACCTTAAACTCATCACTGCGTATAACCACAGGTTAGGGTTTATACCACTGTGCAAGCCCTTCCGCTAAAGCATTGGCAGCTTGCTGGGGAGTTTTTTCTCCTTTCATAACGGCAACTACACCATCATTCAGCAAAGTATAGCCGGAAGGCGTTCCGTTCATCAACCTTGGCCATACAAAGCGAACATCCTGCCCTCGCCCGGTAAGAAGTGCATAAATTTCGGCACCTTGAGAACTTTCGATAGGAATACTCCCATTGAACATAGAATAAAAACCGCTCGGCAAATATTTTGCGACAACGGTGGCTCCTTCGGCTGTACAAAGCCACGACAAGAAATCCCAAGCCTCTTTTTGATGCGTTCCGTTCGCATTCATCGCTATTCCTACATCAACATGGAAGCAAATTTCAGGCTGTTTTCCGGCCGGAGGTGGAAATGCGAAATTTCCCCACTGAAACGGTAACTCTTTAAAGCTGTCGAGTGTCCAGGAACCGTCAGCATACATAGCCGCTTTACCCGTTGCGAAAAGCATATTTGAATCAGCATACGTTAATGATTCAAAATTTTCGAAACAATAGGGGGCAATATCCTTCATTGCAGAAAAGGCTGCAACCATATCACCATCGTTAAAAGGACGCAAGCCGTTTTCATATTCATGCCTGCCTTTTTCGCCGCCGATAAAGTTCGGTAATAATCCCATCATAAAACATTCATTGATATCCCATCCATCGGCAAGTCCGTTTGCAAATGGGGTATATCCGGCATCTTTTAAATCTTTGCAGGCAAGCAAAAGTTCTTCCCATGTGGTGGGAATAGCGAGATCTACTCTTCCAAAAATATCTTTATTATAATAAATACTCTGCACCACGGCAGCAACAGGAACTGCGAAAGATTTACCGTCAGAGCCTCGCCATGCATCTTTACTGCTTTCGGAAAAATGTTCTTCTAAATATGGTAAATTGCTTATATCTACCAAAAAACCCTTCTCATACAATTCCATACCGATTGCATAAGAGCGAGCAAACATTAAATCCGGACCGGATCCACTATCCAACTGCATACGAAGCTCTGTATTGTAATTGGGTGGGTTGATCGGCTTAAATTGAATAGATACGCCGCTTACTTTTTCATATTCGGCAAGTAAGCGAGTCCATGCTCCCAAATCATCTGTACGCCATGATCCCAGTGTTAAAACAGTTTTTTCTGCATTTTTTCTTGTACTTTTTACACATCCCAAACAAACCGTAGTGGCACAAAATATCATAAAAAGCAGCATTAGGATTGCGATAAATCTTCTCTGCATATTTTCTCCTCCGCAATTATGACGAGTAAAATGGACTCTCCCCAAATCTTCTGCGAAAATATCCGTAACATACACCGGTAATTGGTCTCTGTCAATCTGTTAAAATGAGCGTGTCAATGGAATAAGGATGGAATACAACTTAAAAATTAGCAAGAAAATAAATACCAAGAAAGATAGCTAAGCGGGCTTTCTCTGCCGGAAGCCTAGGTTGCACCGTTAGACATTCAAGATAATACCAAAAAAGTCCGAAATCGGGATCTATACGAATGGCGTACTCTAAAAAACCTTCACTGTCGATTTGCCGACCGAAAAGCAATAATACCACATCATGCAAAACGCCGAGGCATTCAGGCAGCAAGTCCGCGTAAGCAGCCGGATTTTCTGCCTGCTGCATGGATTCACAAAAACAGCGGAGGCGATATAGAATATCCTCTTTTACATCTTCGTCGGCTTTTTCAACCCACATCTTATCGACAAGCAGCTGTACATTTTTTTCAAAGCTACGGATAAGGTTGATTTGATAGTGCCGAGTAATCGGCTCGGTACCTGTAAATACCTGTTCGAAGGACCCGCTCGCATCAAAAGCCCTCGCAATAAGCAATGCTTGTACGGCAGACACTTCAGCCTCCTCCGCTGCAAGAAAGGCGGGAAGATATTCAACCGCCGCCTTCCGTATCTGTTCCGGCAGCTGCATACCCACATCGTTAAAGATAGATTTAAGCATGCCTAAAAATGGTCTTTAATTTATTTTTTGTCAAGTAGTTTCCCCTTTATGTTCCAGTTTAAGATCATGGTGAATGAACAGAGGGCATTTTAGGGAAAACCTCTAAAAACGGCAAACCTACCGGTTCGTCCTACAAGGACATGATTTATCACATTCGCTCTAGGGGGAATTAGAGTCTTTTTATATCGTTTTTTCGTAGATAAATGCCCGCCTGTCCCCGAACCATGCAAACCGGTCTAAAATTTGTGTGCGGATAAAGCCTTGTTTTTCATAAATCCTGATTGCTTTATGCCAATCTTCATGCACAAGCAAGACGACCTGTTCCACCTGCGGAAAAACGACGGCGATACGTTCTATAGCGGAAGCAAAAAATTTTTCGGCAATGCTTTGTCCGCGTACTTCCGGCAACAATGCAAAAGAAGATATATACAACACCGTTCCTGCAGGCTGATGACGTTCTCTTACCGAATGTCCGAGTGCAAACGCGCCGACGTCCATCTGTAAGGCATCCCATAGTTCAGCCGTAAAATAACCGCACACCGATTGCGTATCAGCTTTAACAAGAACATAATTGCAACCGGAAGTATATGCGATGCGGTCGGCAAATACACTTTCGTCCTCAACGATGTTTTCTTCAAAGCTTTGCCGTTCCACCTGCATAACCGCAGCCAAATCTCTCGGTTCCGCCTTTCTTACGCTATACCCTTTTGCTACCATTATCACTACCCCAAGGCAACCTCAGCAGATACACGAATCGAATACCGCAGAATAGATAAGCTGTGAGACCATTTGACACGCAACGCGGCGAAACTCTGGTTGAACAGCCTTCTATTCTGAGGGCTGTTATTAAAAGAATCTGTTGTGTTTGTCCCGAGCTCCTCATCACCACCCCAAGATCTCTTTACGATGCAGTAAGCCTATTGTGCGAAGATTTTCTTCCGCAGATTTATGTTGATCGCCTAGTCTTTTAAAATCAATAGCAAAGCAGTTCATCGAAAAATGCTGAAATACATAGACCGGCGCATCGGATTTTCCGCCGTATTGCCGTTGCAGCTCATCCGCATAAGCGGTAAAAAGAGATTTTTTTCTTAATTCGCCGTACCCCACCAGCCAAAGCGGACAACCGAGTGCTTTCTGCAGGGCAGCGGTATGGGAAGCGAGCCATTGTTGCGTTTCTTCAAAAAGGCTGCGGAATTGTTCACCGCCATTTTTGAGTAAGTAATTAAGCTCCTTCGTTTTTGCCGTATGAATAGGAGTTTTGTTGAGGATGATAGCCTCTCGCCTAAAATCGATGTTGAGTTCGGGATTGCGGCGAAAAAAGCCTTCCGCGACCTTCCCCGCCTGACCTACCAAATAGCGCTGATTTTTATGCAGCTGTTCGTTTTTTCCCGGATTATCACTAACGATAATCAGTTTTATTTGATCGGAGCCTTGTAGTTCGTCCAAACTATGGTTGTAGACAATGGGGGTTTCCTGCGGGTAGGCAGGGGTTTTGTTCTCCGCCGCTGCTGCTTGCTGTAACAAATGCAGCACACCTCGCCCAGCCGATTTTTCTACGGATGACACTGCTTCATTAGGGGCTGAATATTCATAGCCACAGCGGGTAAGCCATTGCCGACATGACGTTTTAAAATCGGTTCTAAAGGCGGAAAAAGCCTGCCACTCTCTTTCGGTCATCGGATTACTTAACTTTTATCTGAGAAAAAATTTTTCTGAATACATTACTGCTCAATTTTTTCTTGAGGAATCCCAGCTTGGTTTCGGAAATTACGATAGCGATAAAAATAAAAGCACACCCGATTAAAAGCGAAGCCGTTACCTCTTCATGCCAGAATGCGATGGCAAGGATAATACCGAATACCGACTCAAGAGAGAATATGAGCGCAGCTGTCGATGCGATAACCTCCCGTTGACCGATTGCCTGCAGTATATTAGTCAGCGACATACAAATAATACCTAAATAAAGAGCGGCAAAAACGGACTGCCCGTTCCAGACGATTTTAGCACTGTCTTCAAAAAAATAGGTATATAAACCTGCATAGATGGCTCCGAAAAACAAATTTCCGATCGTGAGCAAAATCGGATCCATGGTGTCGACATATCGTCCGAGATATACAAGGTAGGCGCCGAAAACCACGCTGCCTATCAGAGCGAGGAAATCACCGAGATTTAAACCGACATCGGAAGTTTTTAAAAGGTCCGGCATCGAAATGAAGCTGATACCGACTAGACAGACAACGGCAGCGATAACGTGGTAAATATTCGGCTTTCTTTTCCATACGAACCATGCAATAAACGGAGTGATAACGCAATAGGTCGCGACCAAAAAACCGCAGCGCCCCGGCGGGCATCCCGCAGCAATGGAAAGATTTTGCATCAAATACCCAATGGTCATCAGAAAGCCGAGAAAAGCGCAAACGGTAACGTATGATCGGGACAAATTTTTTAACCGTTTGATAAAAACCAGCATCAACACCCCGCCTCCGATGGCGCACCGCAAAAAGACCAGAAAGGCGGGAGGAAAATAGCTGCTTGTACTGCTGATAGCGACAAAGGTAGTCCCCCAAAATATTGCCGCAACCAAGAGCGCAACATGCGCACCGATTTCTTTTTTTGTAAGTTTACTCATAGGTTAATCCAACCAATATATTTTATCGGGAGCTTGTTCTCGTAAAAAAATTTTTCGATATCGCTGTGAGTGCTGTACCCGCACATCATCGGGGAAATACACATTATGCAAAAACCATACGGCATCCAAAAGATCGCCAAAGGAATCAGAGCACGAGTATCGATAGTACAGCGGTGATTCTTCAAGCAGCGTGCGCATTGCGAGGTCATGAGTATGGTACGGATCGATCGCTTGCCGCAAATTACTCCGCAAGCCTCCATACCACGCATGCGTGATCGCCAGTAAATTGAGCCGCTTATGTGTATCCATATAATACAACTCGTACATACCGGCTATCGCGGGAACGGAAGTCGTAACTTTATACTTGTCGGCACGTGTCAAAGCTGTCCATGTCAGAGTATAATAGGCATCGTTTTTATCTTCTTCTTTTATGATAATAGGTTTTAGTTCAAGCATACTCTCCGTTTACTATAGCATATACCGCCGAAATTGGCTAGCAAGTACAGGAATAGACCTCGAGGCAATCGCATCAGGGCATTTTTTTAGCAACTACACGGGATAATAAAGGCTGTTTAGCCATTGATCTTCCCCATCCGGTTAATTACGGAATATCTGTTGTGTTAAGAGGACTAATTTTTGTGAAGTAACGAAGTAGATGCTCGCATATTTTCAAAAGAAAAAGTTGTACTGCGCCGTATCTTCCATAACCGGTGAATTTTTTTATTCCGAAAATCTTCCGGTATCGACTGTGTGCTGATATCCTGCACGGTAAAGAGCGTATTTTGACAAACAAACTTATCCGCTCCCATGCTGCCGGAGAGATTATCCGAAAGTTCCGCCGTGTTAAAACGCAGTGTCCGCGAATTCGTAGAAAAGTACAAAACACCTTCTTCCGCCAATACCTGACAGCAGCTGCGGATTAAATCCTGCCAATGCCGGTTCACATCGAAGAATTGAGGTGTCCGCTTTGAATTGGAAAACGTCGGCGGGTCGCAAATAATGATATCCCAACGCTCCTTCCGTTTTGCTGCCTGCTCCAAAAAAAGACGGACATCATTCTGCACAAACTGGCAGCGGTCGGGATCGGCGACACCGTTCAGCTGAACATTTTCATGCGCCCATTGCAAATAGTTTTTTGATAAGTCAACCGAACAAACCCGCCGTGCTCCGTTTACCAGCGCGTGAACAGAAAAAGAAGCGGTATAGCAAAAAAGATTCAGCACAGACTTACCGGCGGCGCTTTCGGCAACGGCAAGCCGAGCCGGACGGTGATCAAGAAACAAACCGGTATCGAGATAATCGGATACATTGACAAGAAATCGGCACTTACCCTCACGTACGATAATCCGCTTTCCGCTGTCGGCAATCTTTTCGTATTGAGCTTCGCCGCGCTGTCGTCTTCGGCATTTCTGGTATACCTGCGCCGAAGGAATCTGTAACGCAGTACATAACGCTTCCGTCAACTCCGAGAGAGAAGCGGCACTTTTATCTTCTTGCCTATAAGTTGGCCGTTCATATTCGGTAAGCACAGCAAACAATACACCGGTTGTATCTTCAATATAAATATCAACGGCAACGGGTATTTCAGGAATATCTTTATCATAAAGTCGATAAGCAAAGATACCTAATCGCCGCGCATATTTTTTAAGATGTTTATATCGTTTTATGAGGCGGTTATAAAAAAGAGCTGCCTGTTGAGAATATTCGGAAGAGTTCATAGCAGTTTTACTACGGGACTTTAACACATATACTTCTTAAAGTCCCCTATATGTAAATTTTAAATCAACTAAGCTATTCGCTTGCTTGCTGAATCCGAGTATTCATCATAACGCCTAAAAGTGCATAGCCTGAGGTAAGATCTTCCTGCTGGACAAGGACATTATCGGGCACTTTGATTTTAACATTTGTAAAATTCCAGATCGCGTCAATTCCGGCTTCTACCAATTGATCGGCAATAGCCTGTGCACTAGGTGAAGGCGCAGTTAAAATTGCTAATGCAGGATGCAAAGCGTTAATTTCCTCGGTTAATTTATTCATTGCGAAAATCGGGATACCGTGAATTTTTTTTCCGATCTTGCTTTTGTCACTGTCAAAAGCTGCGCAAATTTCCAATCCGTGGTCTCTAAATCCTTGATATCCGGTGAGTGCGGTTCCAAGATTGCCTGCCCCAATAAGAATCGCTCTTTGCAACGTATCCCAGCGAAGGAAATGTTCAATAGCTGCGATGAGATCTCCAACCGGATACCCTTTCTTCGGCTTACCGATAATACCGGTAATAGCCAAATCTTTCCGAACTTGGATCGGCTCAAGGTGTAGCTCTTCAGCGATAACGGTACCGGAAATATACGGATATCCATCAGCTTGGGCTTGCTTTACTATATGCAAATAGGACGGTAATCTTCTGATTGACGGCACTGCAGGTATCTTTAACTTTTTCATTCAAATCACCTTACTTGTTGAAACTCAAGGATCAATAGTCTTGCAATCCTCTATAATAGTTCCTGTTTATGATATAAGTAAAAGAATGAAAGGTCAAGCGGTAATCAACATCCGGCGCAGTGCGTCGTGGTATTAAACCGCATGAATAATTATCGTGTAATAATCGCCGGTGGTTATTAAATGCCCCGGAATTTGAAAATCTAAAATAATCGGCCTCTTGACACTTGCAAAAAAATAACTGACAATAAGTCGGTATTCTAATAAAATACCGACTTTGAACAAAGGAAGGGGGTCGTTACCATGCGGCACAAATTATTGATACTATCACTGGCTTTAGGACTGCTTACTGCTCCGCTTATCTGCGCGCAAAATAAAGACGCTGCAAAGAAAAATGATAAGAACAGTGAATCTGACAGTATGATTACCGTCGAACAGGCATACCTCAATTCAATTGAGGGCGTTATGATTAAAGAAATGGTTGCCGCTGAAGGGCGCGATTCAAAACGTGTCGCCTTACAGTACATCGAAGAGGCATTAAATGAAGGCCGTCAATCGGAAGAAATTCAGGTGGCTTTGAGTACGTTAGCAACCGAAGGGCTTTCAACCGTTGTGAGAGAAGATGGCAGGGTGGTAAATAATTATCCGGAAATAAGACGCCGTGCATGTGAATTGCTCGGACAAATGGGAACTGATAAAGCCAAGGATTCATTAGTCACAGTCATGTATACCGATAATGAACCCTCCGTTATCACAGCCGCAGTAAAATCGCTCGGTGATATTGGAAAGAATGACAATGATGAAGTATTCAATATGATCAACTGGATTGCTCGCAAATTTGATACGGTTAATCCAACGAGTTCGCTCGCACTTGAAATCCTGAATACCTTCGAAAAAATGTCCGGCTCAATTATAAATAAAAAGGATATGTTTGAAACGGTAATGCGTATTGCCAATAACTATAACTATGTAACTCCGGTAAGAACCAGAGCTTACGAGGTAATGCGGAGCATTTCGAACTCAAATACCAATACAGATCAAAAAAAGAATAAGTAATTCTCTATTGAGCTGTTTTTATTTATCCGGAGGATTTAATACCGCTGTGCTTTATGCCATAACAGCAGTATTGAAACCGGATGAAATCTTCAATAACATGCTATAAAAAAGCGTTGTAAAGTATTTACAACGCTTTTTTATGAGGATCTTCCAAGACTTCAAAGGACTTCTAAGAGACTCGATTTTTAGAGGTTTTCTCCTGCTTATTTGGCTTCAATAAAATCTATTTCGATTCCATTGGGATCGATCGCTGTTAATATCTTTTTACCATCCTTTACCGTTCGCGGCTGCATAATAATACGAACATCTTTAGAGCGAAGATATTTTTCCGTCTCCCCAATCTGATTCACAGTAAAAGTCAACGAAATAGAATTTTCTTTTTTTACCTTTGAATGATCGTTATGGATCAGCTCCAACCGGCCGTTCGACTTAGGATCGTACAAAAAGGCGATCTGCTTACCAGGGGCAGCAGACATCATAGATTCAAAGGTGAGTCCGAGTACTTTCTCGTAAAACTGCAACGACTTTTCCATGTTGTCGGTTCTAATAACCACGCTATTCATCTGCATCTTTTACTCCTTGGCAAATAGCGGTATTCCCGCATCTGCAATACTTAAAGTATATCCGACAATAAACAATTTTGCAAAAGGGAATGTCTTTATTCAGCTGAGAGGTTAATAATCTCAAACACTCTGAGCCGCTAAGGATTTAACGTAACACGCAATTTTACCGGATTATGATCGGCATACCGGAAAGATTCATCGAGTGTTTCCACCGACATAATAGAGATATTCGGAGAAACGATAAAGCCGTCGATGACATAGTACGGCCACTTTTTACGGATGTTTTCGTCGGAAAGGGCAGACCTGTAAGGAGCGTTGTTAAGGCGGCACGAAGGAACCCTATCATCGACAGCAAAATGCCAACCTTCCGGGAGTAAGCCGCCATCCATTACACCGGGCGCCCAAAGCCCGTCATAGAGGGGATAAAGCGATCGCGATCCTGGGAATATCTGGTTGAAATCACCGCCCGCTATGACATAATTACCCGCTTCATATTCGGCTCGAATAAAATCGACTACGGCTTTTGTCTGTGCAATTTTGCCTTCTCCTTCATCATAGGCCTCCAGATGCAGCACAGCAGTTACCAACTCCCTGCCCGATTCGAGCGGGAAACGGGTTATCAGCATACAGCGTTTCAAATTAACCGTGCTGACCGGCCATTTAAATGGTACCGGCAGCGCAAAACGGTATGCGTCCGTAAAGGGATACCGCGTAAAAAGGCCAACTCCGCTCGCCACCTTTCCGATAGGCGGGATCGGATAAGGCACATAAGATGCCTTAAAATTATAGGTATAGGTCAACGCAGTACCAAGCGCTTCGGCAAGTGCGGCCGTTTGGTCAATATAATAAGAGCGTTTTGACGACTTATCCATTTCCTGAATAAAGTAAAAATCGGAAGGATACCGTTTCAGCGTCTCAATAACTCCTGCAAGATTTTCTTCCACTTCTTTTTTATCTGAAGGACGCACCATAGTACCGCCGTCCATGAAGAAATCCTGCCCTGCGCCGAGTCCGCAATACCCGATATTCCAGCTGACAATATCGATCGGCTTTGCAAGCTCAACTGATTCTTTCGTAAGGGCTGCTTCCCCTATGATTTCGGCAGGTTCTTTGTCTTGAGGGCGATACTCAGTTATCGTAATAAACAGCAGCAAGATCCCAAATGAAACGGCAGCAACAGCTATAATCCCGCCAACCACTTTTAATATCAAAAGAATACTTCGTCCCAAAATTATTTTCATATTCATTATCCTTTAACATAGAGCCGCTCAAATATTGACAGAACTTAGCGGCTCAGCTCTTTTCATTTTTCCTGATAATAATTATCGCCCCTCGTATTCGTTCTGTCAACACAGTTTTATCGAGGTAAACGCATCAGGCCGTTTTTTTAGTAACCCCGCGGAAAAATTGATACTATTCGACCAGAGTTGAACCTCTTCGCGGTTCAAATGGTCTCACAGTCTCAATTTTTCCGCGGTTTTTATCTACTCTACCTGATGCATTTACCCATTTGTCGGAAAATGTACGAAATTTTAAGTAAAATTTCGTACAGAAGGAAGGTAACCCCGCTGAAAATATTTTTAATGCGGTTACCCCATCAGCATAATCGAAAGTGACGAACCTTGATTTGGAAGTACCGAAACGGCAGTATCGCGCCGCACCATGATACAGTCCTCAGCCGTTACCTGCAAGGATGGCGCTCCGACAGTTTCAAGTATACCGTTTTCTGTAATTTTAAACGTACCGCTTCCGGCGATGATAAAGAGGCTGCACCACCCCATTTTTGCAGCAGGGGTATTAAATGCCGAAAACGAAATAGTCCCCGTAGTGAGAAAATCTTTTTTTTCAAGCCTAAAATACGGACACACTGATTTTCCGCTAAAAGGATGTTCCGGTGTCAACGCCGACTCAGGTAAGTACCGCAATACATCAAGCCCTTTTTGTATATGCACCTCACGGGGACGTCCCCAGTCATAGAGCCGGTAGGTTATATCGCTTGATTGCTGCACCTCTAAAAGCCGCAAGCCGCCTTGTATCGCATGGACGGTTCCGGCAGGGATAAAGATAAAATCTCCCTTCGAGACGGGAACGGAGCGGAGACAGTACTCAATCGTATTATCCCGAATAGCCGCTTCCAGCTCGCTGCGGTTGTAATCCTTCTGCAATCCGTAAATAATCTTTGCATCGGGCACCGCATCGAGCACATACCAACATTCGGTTTTACCGGCGCTGTGCTCGTGGAGGCGCGCATAGTCATCGTCGGGATGCACCTGCACCGAAAGTGTTTCGTTCGCCTGAATGATTTTAATCAAAAGCGGATACGAAGCGCCGGCAATAGCCTCAAGCGGTGTTCCTCCTATCTGCGGCGTTGTATCATCTACGAGAGACTGCCCCGCCGGATGAACGGAAACAATCCACCGCTCATATCCCCAGACCTTTTCGGAAACAAAAGGCTGTGTTTTAAACATCGTTATACACTGCTGCATATCATCCCCCTTAATAGCATATTGCTGCCTCACAATAAACTGACCGGATCGACATCCGTTTCGATATACACACCCACAGCCGCTTTGTATTCGGTGATAAACCGGTACACGGCTTTTTGCATCGGTGCGAGCGTTTCGGCGCGCAACAGCAGCTGCATCCGGTGATTGCCCGCCACGAGCGAAAGCATACAGTCGGACGGGCCGAGTATTTCTATGCTTTCCGCAGCATCAGGTGGAAACAGCTTCGGTAAAAGCTCCCGCGCGCCGAAAGCGGCTTCTTCCGCTTTGTGTTGATCTTTACTGCGGAACACCAGCCGGATAAGGCGGGCAAAGGGCGGAAATTCCAACGCCTGACGCTGCTGCAGCTCCTGCGTATAAAAACCTTCCACATCGTTGTGCTGCGCACAGACAATTGCAGGGTGATAGGGATTATAGGTTTGAATGATAACCTCCCCGTCCGGAACATACCGCCCTGCCCTGCCCGCCACCTGCATGATGAGCGAAAAGGTGCGCTCGGCGGCTCTAAAATCGGGCATCTGCAAGCCGGTGTCGGCAAGCGCAATTCCGACCAGCCGCACGCCGGGAAAGTTTAAGCCTTTGGCAATCATCTGCGTGCCGAGCAAAATATCGACAGCGCCGTCCCGAAAGTTATTTAAGATCTGAACCGCCTGCTTGTTTTTTTGCAGAACGTCGGTATCGATACGCTGAACGGTGCAGTCGGGAAAGGTTTTCCGCACCTGTTCTTCAATATATTCCGTGCCGATGCTCGTATAGCCCGCCTCGATGGAGCCGCATTCGGGGCAGGCACTCGGCGGCTTTGCCGTCCATCCGCAGTAGTGACACTTCATCAGCCCCTCGCTTTTATGAAAGGTGAGCGGCACCGAACAGTTTTTACACAAGAGCTCGTGTCCGCAGTTCTTACACTTAAAGAAATGAGAGAACCCGCGGCGGTTCAAAAAGAGAATGGTCTGTTTTCCTTGCGTTTTGGTGCGGCGCATTTCATCGATCAGCGCACTGCTTAACGCTCCGGCCGTATGCAACAGCGATTCGATGCGGATATGGGGCAGCGCCCCGCCGGAAAGCCGCTCGCTCAGCCGCAGAGTACGGATTGCGCCGGTTTTCATCAAATGCCATGCCTCTACCGACGGCGTTGCCGAACCCATCACCAGCGGACAGCCATGTTTTTTGCAGAGGTACATCGCAACCTGCCGCGCGTGGTAGCGGGGCGCAAAACCCGACTTATACGAACCGTCGTGTTCCTCGTCGATGATGATGAGTCCCAAATCACGGACGGGGGCGAATATGGCGCTGCGTACTCCGACGACAATCCGCGCCTCGCCCCGCGCAATACGCCGCCATTCCGCAAGCCGCTTGCTGCCGGTCAGTCCCGAATGGAGCACCGCGCAGCGGCCGCCGAAACGCTTTTTGACGGTTTCCGCAACCTGATGGCTCAGTGTGATTTCGGGCACAAGGTAGATAACCGATTTTCCGGCAGCAAGCGCACGAGAAGCGGCCTGTAAAAAGACCTCGGTTTTACCGGAACCGGTAATGCCGTACACATAGAAGAACTCGCCGCCGGTGCAGCCGGAAATCGCTTCTACGGCGGAACGTTGTTCTTCCGAAAGCGTAAGCGCCGAAGCGGAAAAATCGGTTCCGGCGAATTCGATCCCGTCGGTATTCAGCTCTCCCGCTTCGCGTTTGCCGGAAGGCAGCATTGCGGAAAGCGCAATCCCCTCGGCGCAAATATAAAAGTGGGACATCCAGCGGGCGAGCGCCGCCTGTTCATCGGTGAAAAGCGGTTCCGCATCGATAATGCGGTCGATCGGCTTTATGTCGGCTTCGACAAAAGGACAGCTTTTCGGCAGCGTTTCATGTTCTGCAACGATAAAACCGACGAGCTTGCGCGAGCCGAATCGAACCGCCGCCCGCCTGCCGGCTAAGGATTGTTGCCCGTCCGCAGCGACGGCATTCCGATAAAAAAACGATTGATACAAAGGAAGTTTAAAGACAAGCTCCAGCCACTGCGCCATAGATTAGCCCTGCGCCTGAAGTTCGTGCAGACGGGCGCGGAACCGCTTGAGGTCTTCCCATGCGGGGCGTTTAAGGCTTTCGTCCCGCAGCAGCGCGCTCGGATGATAGGTCGGCATCAGCGGTATCCCCTGATAGTCGAAAAAACGCCCCCGCAGCTTTCCGATACCGTCGGAGGTTTGCAGCAAATGCTGCGCGGCAATGCGCCCCATCACCAGAATCATCTTAGGACGAAGAAGCCGTATTTGCGCATCCAAAAAGGCGGCGCAGCAGCTCCGTTCCTCCGGCGCAGGGTCGCGGTTCTGAGGCGGACGACATTTAACCACATTGGTGATATAGCAGTTGGTCTTACGTGAAAGCTGAATAGCCTCCAGCATCTTGTCGAGGAGCTGTCCCGCCCTGCCGACAAAGGGTCTGCCCTGCCGGTCTTCGTCCGCGCCCGGTCCCTCGCCGATTACCATCACCTCAACGGAGTTGGTCAGGCGGGACAGCTCTTCGGGGCCTTCTCCCGCCACCGGATGAGTACGGGTTTGCCCCAATACACAGGCGGAGCACTGCGCAACCGCAGTGTAAATCTCCTGCATCGACCGAAACAGCGTTCCACCGTTACCGCCTACCGTCTCCGTATACGTTCCGCCGGAAGCGGAGCCGCCTGCTGCCCCCTCAAGGCTATTATCGGCTGCAAAACCGCTGTTTCCGGCAAGACCGGTAAATGCCGCTTTGCCGATACCGCTTTGTTCATTGCCGGTACCTGCCGGATACGCTGCAGCACACTCGGTATTCACTGCAGCGCCGGTTGCCGCAACAACAGACGTTGAATCTCCGGCAAATGCAAACGATTCGGGATACGGCGCATCGCTGCGGTACCCTTCAATATATTCCGATGCGGTTCTAAAAAACCGATATAATACTTCACACGCTTCCGTTTCCATAATCACCATGACCACTGCATTATCAATATTTTAAGCGGTTACCTTCCTTTTGTTGTGCGAAATTTCGTAGGTATAAGGTGAGCGTCTAAAATGACGTCGCTCACCTTAACCGTCAAGTTTTCTTTCGAAAACTTGCATATTGACTTGTGCGCTTACTGCGCACCAATGCAACAGTTTCCAAAATTCATATTTCGTTCAACTATTGCATTTTCGAGAAACAAAATTTCGCACATTTTTCTAGCAGACGGGTAATCACATCGGGCAGAATAGATAAAAATCGCTGCATATTTCCTTTTGAAATATGCGGGCATCTACTTCGTTATTTCACAAAAATCACTCCGCAACGTTTCAGAACCGCCACGGACGGCGGTGGTTCTTTGCAGCAACGATGTTTTTTGCTCTGCATATTATCTCGTAACTCACGAATGGACATGGACGTTCATTCGTGGGCGTTTCTGCGGGGCTATTAAAAAACGGCCTGATGCGATTGCCTGAGATTTTTTATTGTACAATCCCTTTTACGATAAATATCTCCTGCCAAAATGAGCTTTCCGCAGTTATCGTTACGGTACCATTAATCGTATCGGTTCCTTTTTTCATATAGACATCGATTCCGTTCGCTTCAAATTTGTCATAGTTGTTAATATCTTTAGGCATCCCGACAATCACGGTCGGATCTACAATAGTACCGCCTCACGATGCTCCCATTGCTATACAATAAATAGCTGTCGCTTTTTGCTTGCTAAGCGCAGCCAACGCTTTATCATCAAACACAACCTGAGCAACCGGCTTTTCGACCCCTGCACCGGTTTTAGTCTTTTCATTTGCTGCACAGGTCTGTGCTGTATCCCGCCGCGATTCAGGCTTACATGCGATACAGCCTACTATCAGTAAAACCGAACATACATACAAAAAATTTTTCTTATATTTCAGCATTGTTAGCTCCTCACATAAAACACAATAATGATTCTTAATATATAATGTCAACTATAAAAGAAATTCCTATACCTCTACCCTCTTTTTTAAAAGCCATACCGAAGCAAAAAAACACGCGATGCCTATCCCCAGAGAAATGAACGTCGAAACGATAGGGACATTAACAACCATACCGCCTGGGTATGATGCAACCTGTGCTGAATACTTAATACCGTATATAGTAATGGGACAATAGGCACTTAAAACCCTGCCGACCATTGCTTCAATTCTTCCGGTAAGAAAGAGCGTACCGGTAAAGATAAGAATAAAGCCGACTATCCATACTCCCCGCATCCGTTTAATATTAAAGGAACGCATCACTGTTTGAACGGCAAGCGCAACATTTCCGATAAATATGAATGACACTAACGATCCTAATAGCACAAAAGCAACGAGAGGAAAATTTTTAAGAAAAATAAGATTGAGAATATCTGCTGCTACTCGAAAAAACTGTTCACTCGTAAAACCGATATAATGATACGTCCAGCCTATCCAAACCGCTATTGAAAAAACGCCTGAGACAGCAATACAAATCATAAGTTCTGCGAGGCCGCATAGTATCCTACCGAGCAATATGAACTCGGTACGTACCGGCAACGTCAACATAAGATAGCTTTCATCGGTAAACAACAATGCCCGTGCGTAACCGCTGCTGCATCGAATAAACAGAAAGAGCGGAATGACCGTTAATACGGTTACAGTGAGCACAAACCACAACATATAAAACCCGTTAAATATGTTTTTGGTAAAGGCTAAAAAGAGCAGCTCGACGCCGCTCATACCTGCCATAACGGCACAGCTTAAAATAATACTCGGCAGCCGCTGCAAAAAAGTATATTTAAAAATCCGTTTCATTTGTTCCCTCTTAACCGAAAATTTCAAGATACAACTGATAAATCGATTTTTGATGGGCTTCCCTCAGTTGTTCCGCATTCCCCTGCATGGCAATTGTTCCATTGCGTAGAAACGCAACATCGGTAAACACATGCTCAACATCCGTAACAAGATGTGTACTGATGATAATCGCACTGTTTTCCGTCCATGTTTTAATGATCGTTTTGATAATTCTTTCACGAGCAACAGGATCCGTGCCTCCTAACGGCTCATCAAGCACGAACAGCTTTGCCGCCCGCGAAAATGTAAGCGTTAAATTCATCTTTTCGATCATCCCCTTCGACATCGTTTTAATCGTCTGCTTTTGTTCAAGCTCCATAAATTCGAGCAATTCCAAAGCCTTATTCCGATTAAAGTCATCGAAAAAATCCTGATAAAATTGAATAACATCAAGCGCAGTCATCCGCGGATATAAGCAGTTTCGATCGGGTAAAAACGAAACCATACGCTTTGTCTCAAGCCCGATTGGTTGGCCGCACACTCGAATATCGCCCGATGTTGCATGCAACAACCCTGCAATAATCTTCAAGAAAGTTGTTTTGCCCGAACCGTTCGGGCCAAGCAATCCGAGTATCGAACCTTCTTCTATCGCTAAAGAAATACCGTTCAACACCGGCTTGGTAAAATAGGATTTTTTTACCGAATCTGCCTGTAAAATAATACTCATATTGTAAACTCCCTCTTATTTGCCAACGCAAAAACCCGAAAATATTTTATCCAGAATATCGTCGGAGCGCACTTCGCCGGTAACGCTTCCGAGGGCATGCACCGCCTCTTCCACATCCTGGATGACGGCATCGAGCGGATATCCGCTACGTCCTGCTTCAAGCGCGTGGCGTACGGCTTCAAGCGCGGCGGTTACCGCTTCCTTTTGCCGCTCCGTGCCGAGCGAGATGCCTGCGTCCTGCATCGGCAGTGCGGTATCCGCCGTAACCAGAGCGACAACCGCATCAATCAGCACATCGATACCGACGCCCGTTTTCGAGCTCAACCTCACGGCGGGATACCGCTGCAAAGCCGCCGACAATGGTTCCGTTTGCCCCTTATCCGCCTTGGTTTGCACGATAATCAGCGGCACGGTATTCCGTTCGATAAACGCACTATCTTCTTCTGCCGGCGGCTTTGTGCCGTCAATTAAATACAGCACAATGTCGGCTGCCGATGCCAGCTCAACACTGCGTTGCACCCCTATCGCTTCGATTGTATCCTCCGTAGCGCGGAGCCCGGCGGTATCGAAAATATGCACAGGAATACCCTTAAAATCAAGTTCCGCTTCAAGCCAATCCCGCGTTGTGCCGTGAATATCCGACACAATAGCGCGGTCTTCTTTTAACAGCGCATTAAAAAGAGAAGACTTCCCTGCATTTGTTTTACCGGCAAGCACGAGGCGTACCCCCGCCTGATATATTTTTTCCGCTTGCCACGATGCGGCAAGTTGCTGCAATACCGAAAGCGGCTTTTTAAGAAGCGCTTCGTCAAAACTGTCTGCAATCGTTTCCTCATCTTCGGGATATTCAATTCCTACTTCAAGAGCAGCAAGCGCTGTCATTAAATCCGTTTTGATTGTTTCTATTTCGCGGAATACGGTGCCGGAAAGCCGGCCGGCTGCCTTTTGCTGCGCCGTATTTGTTTTTGAATCGATGATTTCCCGCACCGCTTCCGCACGGGTTAAATCCGCTTTACCGTGTATAAACGAGCGAAAGGTGAACTCGCCACGCTCCGCCGCACGAAAACCGTTTTTGATACAGAGCCGATAAATCGCTTTTACGACCCCCGGCCCGCCGTGGCAGATAATTTCGACGGCATTTTCACCGGTATTGCTTTTCGGAGCGCGGTACACACAGAGCACTACCTCATCTATTTTGATACCTTCATCGTGTATCCAGCCGTAAACGAGCGTATGCCCTTGTGACTGTAACAAAGCATTTGGACGGGAAAAAAAGCGAGAGATGAGCTCAATGCTCCGCGCCCCCGAAGTCCGCACAATACCGAGCGCCGCAGGAGCGAGAGCTGTTGCAATAGCGGCGATCTCATCATCAAGCGTATAATTCAAGCAACGGTATCCTTTAGCGCTTGAGGGGAAAGAGTTTTATAAAATTATCCAAAATAACCGCCGGAGCGGGCTGTGCATCCAAGGTTATCAGGAGATGTTTATTTTGATAAAACTCAATTAGCGGAAAGGTTTGCTCGCGATAGGTTTCAAGCCGCTTTATGATCGCCTCTGTCCTATCATCCTCACGGATAATCAATGTCGTCCGGCAATTGTCGCACACACCCTCAATAAGGGGTTTCATAAACTCAATGTGAAAATTTTTACCGCACGAGGGGCATAGCCGCCTGCCCGATAAGCGTTTAATCACCGCTTCATCCGAAATATCGAAATTGATAACAGCATCAAGACTACAAAAATCTTTCAATATTTCCGCCTGAGCAATCGTACGCGGGAATCCGTCTAAAATAAAACCGTTACGAGCATCATCATGGGTAAGGCGTTCTTTTACCAAAGCGGCAGTCGTTTCATCATCAACAAGAGCGCCCGAATCGATAATCTTCTGAATTTTTTCTCCTAATGGGGTATGATTCTTGATAGCGACACGAAACATGGAACCCGTCGAGATATGGGGAATACTGTAATATTTTGCAGCATCCGACGCCAACGTTCCTTTTCCCGCACCCGGGGGACCTAAAAAAACCAATTTCATATATAACCTCTCGCGAAGTTTTTATGCCCTGCTAAAAAGGTATAAATCGGGTAAATTATGGCAGCTTTCCGCATCAAGCTCCCGTTTTACGCTTGCATCGCTCACCAAACCGAGTTTAAAATGGTAATGAATAGGATCGTACCCCTCACGTTCCGCATGAATATAAAAATTGAAAATCCGCTTTTCGCCTAATTCCGTCGCAAGAACGGGGAACGGCCAAAAGGTATACGTACCCGGCGTTTTTTTAGAAATAGTATACGGGTTATCCCAAAGATGATTCATCTGAGCTACCAAAGCATCTTCCAAATATAAGGCAACGGGAAGATCGGAAATAGGAGAAAAAGTTTGTCCGTCTAAGATACGTCCCGTAATGGTAGGAAAATTAAATACATAACCGGAAGGCAGAACTTGCTCGGATGACGTATGGGAACGCTTTGTGCTAAGGACAGTTTTCATACCTTCAAATGCCAATGTCGAAATATCGGCAAGAAGCTGATTTTTTTCCGACTGATCAATCTGCAAGAAATGTGCCATACCTCTACCGGAAGCCGTATACCGCGGTTTAATCCGATTTAAAACAAAACAAACCGTATCCAGACGGCATTGCATACAATTACAGGTGAACCATGGTTCATTTTTTTCTTTTGCAGCATCAAAAACTTTATTCACTTCGTTGTATACGAAATCTTCCATAAGGTTATGTATTGTCATTACGAAAGCTCCTGTTTAATTAGTGTAGCGTAACATTATAGATTTTGCAAGCTTCTATATAAAGTATTATCGACAGTTTTTATAATAGCTTTTTACAGCTGTCTTAGACTGATTCCTATCACAAGCCCCACAGCAATCATTGCAGTCCATAAAGAAGACCCGCCATACGATAGAAATAAAAGCGGAATACCGGTTATCGGCATAAATCCCATAACCATTCCGATATTTACAATAAAATGAAAAAACAACATACCGACAACACCGGAAGCGATGAGCTTACCGAATAAATCATTTGTTTTTTTAATGATAAGAAATATCCGCAAAAAAATGATTGCATAAAGCGCAAAAACCAAAAGCCCGCCGAGAAACCCCCACTCTTCCGATAAAATACTGAAAATAAAATCGGTGCTCTGTTCAGGCAAAAAACGATAATGGCTTTGCGTTCCTTTTAGGAAACCTAAACCGGCTCGCCCCCCCGAACCGATTGCCGTCATCGATTGGAGAATATGCCAACCGGCTCCCAACGGATCGCTATTAGGATCCAGAAAGATAATCAACCGTTTCATCTGGTAATCCTGTAATTTTCTGCTCCCGACCAATGCGCCGGATAAGGAGACGGCAATAATGCCTAATACATACCCAATCCAGTAATAATACCGCTTTTTTAACAAAAGATATCCAATTGCGGCAATAATCCCTGCCCCGACAACAGAAAAGATAAGCAACAATGTAATATTTTTATTACCTAATACTTTAACCGCAAGAGAGTATCTATGTAAAATAGTCCGTTCCCAAAGAGGCAGGAGTGTAAAAATAAGTGTACAGACTGTTGTACCTAATAAGCCAAACACATACCGCAACGGGAAGCCGGCTATAAAGCACATGATCAAAAAAATAGGAAGATATACGGACGCTGTTCCAAGATCGGGCTGCAGTAGTATCAACCCCATCGGTATGAACATAATAACCGCAGCCTTTACAAATCGGCGAAGTTCCGGCTCATTCTGAGATCTTGACAGATACCATGCGAGAAATAAAATATAAATAATTTTTGTAAACTCGGAGACTTGTATACCGAAGTCTCCAATTCCAATCCAACTCCGGGCTCCTTTAACACTTTTTCCGAACAGTCTTGTATACACCAATAATAACATCGTGATAATATAGATCAATAAAGTACGATCAGCAATTTTAGTATAATCATATACCGCTACCGCAAACAGTAAAATCAATCCCGATACTACCCAAATAAGCTGTTTAATATATTCATGCGAAACTGATATGCCATCGGAATTAACTCCGGAGGAATAGATAAAGAGAATGCCAATAACCGACAAGCCGATCACGGCTAAAAAAAGTACATAATCAAAATTAGTAACATGTCTCAGATTCATTCTTGCCTTACCCTTACAGCCGGTAAAAAACTCTTACCACCAAGAGCTTCGAGTGCTTCTTCATACGTTTGGTCTGCAAAGACACCCTGAAAGATAATATTCGTAGCATAGGGTGCCCACCATTCCCATTTATTCTGCGCTTCAACCAATACAACTACTACAACGGCGTCTTCTGCCGGGGCATTGTATGGCCCATAAGCCGCCATCCATGAATGCCATCGATCGGAAAAACCTACTTCTGCGGTGCCGGTCTTCCCAGCAAGTTGTACAATTTTATTACGCATTGGGTATTGAGCCGTTCCATCCGTAATGGTGTACCGCATATCAGCTCGCACCTGAGCGAATACATCTGAAGGAATATCACTTTGCCGTAATACCTCCGGCTTTTTTTCGTAAATAAGTTCGTTAGTACCGGGTGCTCTGACTTCTTTTAACAAATGCGGTTTATAAATCACACCATCGTTGACAACCATTGCGACCATATTCGCAACTTGTAACGGGGAAGCGAGCATAAATCCTTGCCCGATAGCCATATTCATCGTATCCCCGCCAAGCCATTTTTCATGGAATTGTCGTTCTTTCCATACAGGGTTGGGCACTTGGCCGATTGCTTGGCTCGGTAAATCGATTTCAGCAGACTTACCGTACCCAAAGTCGCGAACATGATCGACCATCTTATCAATACCGAGGTTATCACGGCATACCGTCCAATAATAAATATCGCAAGACTGTGCGAGTGCATTCTTCAAATCGAGATATCCATGTCCGGAACGTTGATGGCAACGAAATAAGTGATTACCATATTCTATTTTACCGACACATTGTACTTTTTTGTCCGGAGGAAATGCCTTTTCCGCCAGAATCGCAGTAGACATCGCAATTTTAAATGTTGAAGCGGGAGGATAGCTTGCATTAACAGCCCTGTTCAATAGTGGATTGCGGGGATCATGCAGCACCTGTACATACATCTCATTTCCATTATCATTCAAAAAAAGATTGGAATCAAAAGAAGGATACGAAACAAGCGCAAGAATTTCTCCTGTTGCAGGCTTCAGTACCACGGCAGCTCCAATACGTTGACCAAGCGCGTTTTCCGCAAGCTTTTGAATTTTTCGATCGATCGTTAAAATAAGATTATTACCCGTCTTAGGAGGAATAAGAGCCGTATTGTTTTCAATTAACCGCCCTCTTGCATCAACTGTACGGTATTCACTACCGTCTTCCCCGCGCAACCACTCATCATAATATTTTTCGATGCCAGCCTTACCGATTGAAGTATTCGCGGTGTAGCCCTTGTTATAGAAAGTCTTAAGTTCTTCTTTTGTTATATCACCGACATAGCCGAGAATATGGGAAAATGATCCTGTTTCTACATAGTTGCGCACCGGCTTTGAATGCCACGAAACACCCGGCAATTCATCGATATTTTCTGCAAGCGAAGTAATAACTTCATACGGAAGATTAGACCGTATCTCGATACTTTGAAAAGAGCTGCGCTTCGCCGGCAATTTCCTTTCAATCTCTGCAACGGGAATTCGTAGAATATTTGCAAGGCGAGCGATAACCGTCGAAAATGCCTTTTTCGGAATTTCTCCCGGTGTTACCGATACGGCAAAGGTGTTGGTATTGAGCACCAGCGGGACATTTGCATTACGGTCAAAGATTTCTCCACGCTGTGCAGAAATACGTTCAGAACGTTGGGATATTGTTTGAGACTGTTTCCTAAACTGATCACCGTGAATGATCTGCATCGAAAACAACCGAAAAAGATATATCACTAAAATACAGAAAACAAAGGCAGTAAAAAACTTCAGCCGTCTATCAACTTGTTGAAAATCTTGCTCATACATGGAATTCAGAGCTTCCTTATTTCAAATGCATTCGGAAATAAACCGAGCAACATAAATAACGGCGGCGAACAAAGGCTATTTTCTGCAACTTCAATCCAAAAGGGAACTGCAAGCAGATTATAAACCTGAATACTTTGACCGAACAGCACACGTAACACTAATAAAATTCCCGCCTTTAAAAACGTTGCCGAAAGACCGAGTATAAGTGGAAAAAAGAAGCGCCGCACATTGTATTTCCCATACAGCATACCATAAAGAAATCCGAGTACGGTAAATACAAATGAATGGAGCCCCATCGGCGCCAATGAAAGGAAATCAAAAATGAGTCCGGAAAAAAAACCTGCTGTAATACCGGCAGCAGTACCGTTATACAGCGCGATATACACTACTAGAATTAAAATTAAATCCGGTAATGCCGGCAATAACTGAATATGAGACAAAATAGCTGTTCCAAACACACCGAGTAAAAAGGCTGCCGCAACCGTCCACAGAATAACTTTTCTCACTGCACCGCCTCCTCATCAGGACTCGATAAGATTAACACAAATACATAATCGAGCCGGGAAAAATCGATAATCGGCTGCACTGCTAACTCCAGATAAGATTCGTAATCATGCACCTTAATACCGGTCACAATACCGATAGGACTGCCTTTAGGGAACAGATTATTCTCACCCGAAGCGAGAATTCTATCGCCGATGGCAATTTCGTCTTTTGCCCGCTTTTGCACATACTTCATAATAAGCGGGAGCTCAGCAGTACCCTGTCCGTTAATCAAACCCCGATGTTTCGTCGTTTGGATGGAGGCTGCAACATAACACTGATAATCATATATCGGGATGATCATACTGCTGTCGCGGCCGGTTTGTACGATTTTTCCCACCAAGCCAACATTGCTGCCTTGGAATGCCAATACCGGCATATTTTTGCGCACACCGTGCTTTGTTCCGCGGTTGATGATAATACCGGAGTAGAGATTATCAGGGTCAAATCCGACAACCTGCGCCGGAATATTTTTATAGGCGATCATGTCCGCAAAGCCGAGTAATTCCTTTAACTCCTTGTTTTCGCGGCGTATATCAGCATTTGATCGCTGCAAAAGCTCATAATCTTTAAGTTTCTCGCTCAACGCCACATATTTTGAACGCAGCTCTGCAAGCTCTCGCACAGCCGAGACCGCATCCGTTACAAATGTAGACACCGAATGAACGGCATTCTCCGTCCCAGCCGCAACCGAAAAGCCGACCGATTTAAAATCGACGATAAATCGGCCTCCGGAGAACGTCAATAACACTGAAGATATGATAAGCAGTAGGATCAGCAAAAAGATATCAAGCTTTACCTTAAATGAAAATTTTCTTCTCATTATATTAGCGGTTTAAGCTCTCATACAAACTGCGGTTTCCCGACATATCCTTATACACGTCATAGTATAAACCTGCGCCGATAGCCACACAGTCCATAGGATTTTCCGCAAGAATGACCGGAACGTGCGTTTCCTTAGAGATGAGCTTAGGTAAACCCTTCAGCAAAGAACCCCCTCCAGTCATAACGATCCCCCGCTCTACAATGTCAGCGGCCAGTTCCGGCGGTGTTTGTGCAAGGGTCGTTTTTATCTCTTCTACAATTTGAGTAATCGGTTCCCTCAATGCCTCGCGCACCTCAACCGAATCGATTTCGAGGCGACGGGGAAGTCCGGTAATTGCATCGGTTCCTTTAATTTCTACCCGTTCCATATTCTTTTCAGGGAATGCATTACCGATTTCAATTTTAAGGCGCTCGGCAGTCTGTTCGCCGATGATAAGGTTGTGCACAGAGCGGATATGCTTAATGATGGCCTGATCGAATTCATCGCCGCCGACACGGATGGCATTGGTAACGACCATACCGAGCAGCGAAATAACCGATACTTCCGTTGTACCGCCGCCGATATCACATACCATATTACCGGCAGGTTCGGTAATTGGAATATTGGCGCCGATAGCCGCTGCGAGCGATTCTTCAAGCACTTCAACGCTACCCGCACCCGCTTTTAGAGCACTTTCATGCACGGCGCTGCTTTCCACATCGGTGATGCAGCTCGGAATTCCGATAACCATACGCGGCTTAATGAGCCTATGTCGTGGTAATATCTTGGAAATAAAATACCGGATCATTTTTTCCGTCGTATCTTTATCTGCAATAACACCGTCTTTGAGCGGCCGTATTGCGATGATATTTCCCGGTGTTCTCCACAGCATCCGTTTAGCCTCGGCACCAACCGCCACGACCGATTTTGTTCCGCGTTCTACGGCAACAACCGAAGGTTCATTAACAACAATCCCCTTCCCCTTTATATAGATAATAGTATTACAGGTTCCTAAATCAATACCTATATCGGCAGAAAATCTTTTAAAAAAGCCCATACCCCGAACGTTCCTCCTATTTTATATTCAATTTTGCACGCGTTTCCGCATGTATGGGATTAAGTCGTATCGCAGAGCGCCACTCATACCGCGCCTTAATCATATCACCCTGCATCTCATGTATCAGCCCGATACCGTAATGAGCATCCGCAGAGTTCACGTCTTTTTCAAGTACAAGCTTGAACTGCGCCAAAGCCTCTTCCGGTTTATTCTCCTCTAAAAAGAGCAATCCAAGCTGATTTCTGCACCGCACTTCCAACGCAGCATTACCGGTCTTTTTAATTGTTTCAAAAAGATAGAGCTTTGCATTCGGTATATCGCCCTTTTTTTTATAATTTTCCGCTACAGCATATAATACGAAGTCGGAAGGGTTTGTCGCAAGCGCTTGTGTAAACGCTTCTATCGCCTTATCGGTATCGCCTAATAAAGAGGCAGCCATACCGCGAAACTCCGATAAATCGCTCGCCTCGATACCGCCCGCATAGGCCTCATCCAAGTATTTTACGGCGAGATCGGCATAGTAGTAGCCTTGTTGATAATATGCCTTTCCGAGCACATACGCAATCTTAGGAATATCCTTATCTTTAGTCAAATAAAGTGCACGGCGCAAGTGTACAACAGCTGCTGTAAGATAATCCGCACCAATGGATAAATCAGTCTGCTCGGCAAAAAGGTAATACGCCGCAAAACCGTGCAATGCAAGCGCAGTTCCATCCATCGGGCGCTTCTCTAAAATTTGAGCGGTTTCAGCATATACTCCCGCATAATCTTTATTTTCCCAATGGGTATACACCGTATGCATCGATGGCACACGGAAATAGCGCGCCCTATAGACAGTAAAAAAGAAAAGAGCTCCCGCAACGATAAGCGCAACGCACAAAAAAAGAACGACATATCTTCCGATATGCGGTTTTGAGGAATACTGTGTCTTACCGTCGTACCTTTTCATACGTTTCTAATTAATATCCTTTCATACAGAGATACTCCGTATAAATAAAAAATAGAGAGCCATAAGCCGGATTCTGTCTGCGGACAGGGTAACCATCTATCTTATTCCTGCATTACTACAGTAATTTCCGCAATCAACCCGTAAATAAAGGATCGGATATCCTTTACTATTCAATTTTGCTCCTGATGAGGCTTGCACTGCCGCTCCGTTACCGGAGGCGCGGTGGGCTCTTACCCCGCCTTTTCACCCTTACCGTTTTACCGGCGGTTTATTTTCTGTTGCGCTGTCTGTCGCCTGTATTTTACAATACAAGTGCCCGGCCGTTAACCGGCATCATTTCCGAAGGAGTCCGGACTTTCCTCCGTATACCACGGCGGTTACCGGCTCTCTATCCTTTTATACCAGTAATCTAATCTTCGCTATTGTCCGATTCAGTCTCATCATAGTCTGATGAATCATCCAAATCGGCTAAGCTTCCCATATCCACGTCGTCAAAAATCATATCTTCAGCAGAATCTTGATCACTCTCTTGATAATATAAAATTCTACTGCAATAGGGGCAGTACATAATGTTTTTACCTTCCCGTACTTCGATGGCGAACTGAGCCGATAAAATCATATGGCAGCCCATACACACGTTACCTTGAACGGGAACGATACCGATACCTTGCTTATTTTTAATAATCCGATCGAATTTAAACAACGTATCGCTGTCGAGATCGGGAGCAATCCGCTGCTCACCTTCAGCAAGTTCAGCCAGCTCATTCTTCTTTTCGGCAATTTCTTTTTCAATCATTGCTTTCCGCTCATCGAGTTCCTGCTCCTGCTGTTTAATCAATGCCTCTTCGTTTTTAATCTCTTCGTCAAGGCGTTTATGATTTGCTTCATTCTTTAATATCTCTTTCCGCAGCTCGGCTTCTTTTTTAGTAGCATCCTGAATTTCTCGATCAAGGGCATCATATTCTCGCTGGGTAGTAATACCATCCATACCCTTTTCAGCACGTTCCCGTTTCTGTTCGGTTTCAAACAGTTCTGCTTTCAATGTGCCAATTGTTTGCCGTATTGCCTCGTCATCAGTATTCTTTTTAACATAATTGGTTTTATACCGTGCCAACAGCTCTTCCTGCTTTACCAATAGTTGAGGCGCTTCTAAAATCTCACTGTCAAGCTGATTCTTTCGTGCAAGAATATCCTGTAACTCACGCAGTTTATCAAAAATCTCCGCTGTAACCATCGTCGTTCACTCCCCTATGTATCCAAATAATCTTTTAACTTGCAACTCTGTTTGGGATGCCGGAGCCTGCGTAATGCCTTCGCTTCAATTTGGCGGATACGCTCACGCGTTACATTAAAGTACAATCCGACTTCTTCCAGCGTCAGCGCATAGCCCTCGTCAAGGCCGAACCGCATTTTAAGCACTTCTTGCTCTCGCAACGGCAGGCACGACAATACGCCACGCAGCTGTTCTTGCAACAAAATGTACTCTGTCAAGTTGGACGGATTTTCGACATCCTTATCTTCAATAAAATCGCCGAGCGAAGAATCTTCTTCCTCGCCTATCGGCGTTTCCAGTGAAATAGGTTCACGCGCGACATTTTTAACCTGCTTAACCCGCTCGACATTCCAGCCAAGCTGCGCGGCGATCTCTTCATCGGTAGGCTCTCTGCCGAACTTCTGCATCAGCTGCCGCGATTCGCGGGTAACCTTATTGATCTGTTCAATCATGTGTACCGGCACACGGATGGTTCGCGCCTGATCGGAGATGGAACGCGTAATTGCCTGCCGTATCCACCATGTCGCGTATGTCGAAAATTTATACCCTTTACGGTATTCAAATTTTTCAACCGCTTTGATCAAGCCGATATTACCTTCCTGAACCAGATCGAAAAAGTGTAATCCTCTATTAGTATATTTTTTTGCGATTGATACGACCAAGCGCAGGTTTGCATTGATAAGCTTATCCTTCGCTTTTTTTAACATTGCATGACCGTGGCGAATTTCTTTTGCCAGTGCGATAATATCTTCTGTAGGCGCTTCAAAATCATATTCGATCTTCCGCACTTTACGAATAAGCGTTTGAATATGTGTATAAATATCGCGGATATCGTTTGCCGTCATACCAAGCTCTTCTTCCAGCTTCTGCCGTTCACGAGGAATGGCAAGTCGCTTTCCAAGCTTTCGTAAGTCGGAGTATGCCCGTATGCCGAGCTGACGTTGTTTCTTTTCGCGCCGCCGCCGATACTCCCGTATCTTTCTTGCTGCCTCCAAAAAATGATCCGAAATTTTTTCAATTTCTTCCGTTTGGAACTCAATTTTTTGTAAATAATTAAGGATCTTTTTCCGTGTTTTTTGAAGATCTTCATCATCTAAAAAACTGGCGAGCGTCTCTTTATCGTATAGTTTCTTTTTTAATAAGATATATGCTTTTATATCGGAATAGATGGGTTTTAATTGTTCGCCATACGATTGACGAAGCCGTTTTTTTTCAGCATCTTCATAGCTTAATTCCTTGCGCGGCTTATTGTTTTCTGAAGAACTGATTTTTGCAAAAGCTTTTTGAGCGATCATCTGGACTTCGGAAATGAGCACACCGGAGTTTCTTATCGCATTTTTGATGATATTCTCACCATCTTCCATCGCTTTTGACAGAATAACTTCCTGCTCGGCCGTCAATAAGTTTTCTTTACCGATATCACGTAAATAGAGTTTAATAGGGTCATCGACAATTGCTTCTCTATCATTATTCAAAAGCTTCTTATGCGTTTCTTCGGGTTTTGGAAATTCGGGGGTATTTCCAGGTTCGAGTTCAGCCTCTTCAAACAGCTGCTCCTCGCTTTCGAGCTCTACTTCATCAAGCTCATCTGCAAACACATCGTCCGTTTCTTCAGATGCATCATCAACTACTTGGATCTGCTCTTGCTCAAGCATATCCAGAATTTCATCCATCATAGCCTCGGATGAAGTTATTTTTTCAGGCAACAAATCGGTCAGTTCATCCCACGTTAAAGTTTTACGTTCCTTCGCATGGGCAATCAACTTTATAACAATAGGATCTTCAGAGATATCTATCATTTACATCGTTTCCTTTAATTCTGCAAGAGCTCTGTCGATATGCAGCTTCTCGTTCAGCAGGTCATTGGCATACCGAATATCATCAATACTGCCGTTTTCATGCACTGCTTGCAATTTACGGATTATGAGTTCCTTTTGCCGCTGTAAAGCGTTTTGCTTAATATAGTAGATACCGTCATACACCAGTTTATCGGGATTTTCTGCAAACTCACCTTTAATAATTGCACCGCTTACGGCATCTCTCAACGTTTCTGAAGGACAATGCGCTAATAAGCTGTCGTACGTATTTGCATCTGCGCGATAACATTCTTCTAATACAATAAACAAATCCTTTGCAGCAGGATCCTCAAAATCATCGGAAGTCAACTCTGCCCGCATTTTTTTAAACAGATGAGGATTTGCAGCTGCTGCGAGCACAATCCTCAGCTCCGCGGTCATTTTAAGCGTAACGCGCTTTTTTATTTCACTTTTTCGTGTAGGCGGTACCCGTTCTTGTTTTTGGTCATACTGTATATAATCAGTGAATAACGCTTTTGAGCTTATACCCAAGTCCGCCGAAAACTTATGTATTGTTGACTCTTTTTGAATATCGGATTCCAGCACCTCAATATAGGGGAATAGGAAAGCTGCAGCTTGAGCCTTTCCTTCGGGACTCACTACATCAAATTGCCTAACAGCAATTTGAATAAGATAATCACTGTCTAAAATAGCATTTTTCACCAGTTCCGTCAAGCTCTCGGCACCCATATGCGCCAGTATCTCGGCCGGATCCTTCCCCCCCTTTATCATCAACACCCGCACATGCAAATGTCCGGCACGGCAAAGTTTGATTGCCTTGTATGTTGCCTGTTGTCCTGCAAAATCGGAATCAAAAGAAAGGATAACCGTATCGACAAAGGACTGAATAAGCTTTACCTGATCTTCCGTCAAAGCGGTACCCAACGGAGCAACGGCATTAGTGATACCCGCTTGGTGAAAGGCGATAACATCCATATACCCTTCGCAAAAAATGACCGTTTTTTCTTTTCTGATCTGTGCAAGCGCTTCTGAAAATGCAAAAAGGGTTTCACCTTTTTTATATTGCGGTAAATCCCCAGTGTTAAGATATTTCGGTCCATCACCTTCCAAAAGCCGCCCTCCAAAAGCGACCGGCTGACCGTGCCGATTACAAATTGGGAACATAATTCTGTTTGAAAAAAAAGAAACTCCGGGGTAGTTTTTAGAAAACAACCCCGATTTCGCTAAGAAGTCTGCGGAGTACCCTTTTGTCTGTAAAAATTTAAAGAGCCATAACCGGTCAGCCGGCGCATACCCGAGGTTAAACTGTTCGATCATTTCGAGACTTACAGCTCTCCCCTCCAGATACCGGAGTGCGGCAGCCCCTTCAGGAGTGTTCAGCAAAAAATAATGAAAGGTACCGCTCACTCTTTTATATAATTCAAGTAAGGTTTCTTTAAGTGAATCTTCCGGCGCGGGACTATAACCCCCTTCCGCATACATAACCGGGATACCGGCACGCTTAGCAAGCACTTCTACCGATTCGGTAAAGGACAGTTTTTCCATCTCCATAACAAACTTGATGGTAGACCCGCCTGCGCCGCAACCGAAACAGTAATACATTTTTTTATCAGGGATAACGTGGAAGGATGGTGTTTTTTCGCTGTGAAAGGGACAACAACCCCACCAATCATGCCCACGCTTTTCCAAATGGGTATAGTTTTCGACGAGCGACACCAAGTCGGTATGATTATTGACCGCATCGATCGTTTCGGTGGTAATTTTTGCCATCGCGGTCAGCGCCCCGCAGCTCGTTTTAAAATAATCGCACCGGCTTTTGTATGTTCCGTTAAATTTTTGGTAAAAATATGTGTACCGGTATCCACATCTTCCAAGCGAAAGTAGAGGTAATCGCTTTTTTCGGGATTACAAGCCGCGTACAATGCTGTCATACCCGGATTGGAAATCGGCCCCGGAGGAAGTCCTCGCCATTTATAGGTATTATACGGATGATCTATTTCCAAATCTCTATTCAATAATCGCTCGGGGTGAGGTTTATGCTGCACCTCAGTCAGAATGTATTCGACGGTAGCACACGATTGCAGTCCCATGCCGATTTGCAGTCGATTTGAGAAAACCCCCGCGATTTTTACCGCTTCTTCCGGCACACGGTATTCTCGCTCTATAATACTTGCTAAAATAACCGTCGCATAACGTTGAGCGGGCTCCTTCGGAAAATGGGGAATATCGGCGGTTTTATTGAAAAAATTATCGAGCATTGTCGCTATGACACGTTCTGCCGTTTCGTTATATGCAAAAAAGTAGGTGTCGGGAAATAAGAAGCCTTCGGCGGAATCGCCGAGAATTCCGTAAGATTGCAGCAAAGCTTCGTTTTCTGCTGCGGCGAGGAAATCACCAGCAACAACAACATGCCGGTCTTCAAGGATTGCTGCCGTTTTTGAGAGTGTCAATCCCTCCGGTACGGTAACCTTGATCAATTCTTGTTTCCCTGCCTGTAAATAGGTGCAGAGCGTGGGCACCGACCAAGCGGGAGAAAGTTTATATGTCCCTGCTTTAATTGATTTATTAGAAAAACGAAAGTATAGATATGTCGGATACTCAAACCGGATAAGTCCGGCTGCTTTTAAATCGGCAGCGATTGACCGTGAAGAAGTACCTCGTTTAATAGTAAAAAGTTGTTCTGCAGGGTTTGCATCAAAAGAAGCAGGCCGATAAACAACAACAGCTGCTGCTACAATAATAAGAAAGAAACATATCGGTATAATTATCATCAAGAAAAGATATTTTTTTTTCATATACTATCGATTACCATAGAGCTGTTCCGCTTCACCGATGGTAAGACTTCTATAAATATACTTTTCAGCAAAAACATTAAATGAATACAGCTCATCGGGCAGCGGAGAATTCTTCCTAAAAAAAGAAACAAGCGCTTTGAGTTCGGAATCCGAAAATCGATAAATCGGCTGTTCATCGTTCATAGGTATAAATCCGTTCCTTCAACTGCGCTGAATATTTCAAGCTTATCGGCACCGACATAGTCGCAGTAATGTTGAGCACTCGATTGTATCGCAAGGATCTTTTTATCGTTATACGTCGGTTCATGATGAAAAAGTGCTAATTTTTTAATGCCCCATGAAGTGGCAAAGTCAATAGCAAGGGAGAAGGTGGAATGCCCCCAGCCTATTTTCTCGATGGAATCCGTCATTGTATACTGAGCGTCGATAATAAGCAGTTCTACATTGCTGTAAAACGCGATATTGACATCGTTTTTTTCAAAGTCTTGAGGACGAAGTTCCGTATCGGTCGAAAAAATTACCTTTTTTTGATTATCAAAAATTGAATATGCCACACAACCGCCCGGGTGACGTACACGATGCCAACCTATGCGGGTATTACCGATATGGATATACGGTTCATCAGCAGCAATACAACGAAATTCAAACTTTGCAGTAAATCCACCTTTTTTTCCGAACATCATAACCGGGAAATACGGCCATTTCATCTGCTCTTCCAAGAACTCTCGCATTTTAGGACGAGTACTATACACAATAATCGTATTACGAGAATCATACGCAGGGCCGAAAAAAGGCAAGCCCTGCACATGATCCCAGTGAAAATGGGTGAAAAAGAGATGATAGGTTTGTGGCCGATCAAAATAATCAAATCGATTTTGTAAATTAATCCCTAATTCACGGATACCGGTGCCTGCATCAAAAATGAGATGATTTCCCTCTTCGGTTTCAACTTCCACGCAGGTAGTATTTCCGCCGATAGTCCCAAAGAGCCACGGCGGTAAAGAAGCGATAAAACGTTCCCGAGCATCTTGATCGATAATATCTTTTTCGGTTATCCGTTGGACAACGGCAGAAATTTTAGCTTGAATTTGCGCTGCGCTCAATGGAGTTGCAATCGAGCCGCGGACGCCCCAAAAATGTACCCGCATACACTCCTCTATTTTTCGGTGAAATCTCTGCTTTCTCCGGTTTTTTTTCGTCGAATGGCAGGGAATTGTTTTGCAGTATCGAGCAAGTCTTGGATTTCTTCCGCCGAATACCGTTTACCGCGGTTTATTCCCGAACAGCTGCGGGCATTTGCACTCCAACGCTGTTCATTTCCAAGTAAATAATCCCAAAATGGATATGAAGAGCATTGAAAAGGCCGATAATTATATGCAATACAGCCATTATTCCATAAAATACAATCGTAATTCGGAAGTTCCTTTAAGCAAAGATACTCGTATCCGTCTCCTTTAAGTACCCACCGGCAATACTTTTGAATAAGGGCAGGTCGTTCGAGCGATGCCCATGTCTGCAAATTCCTGAGATCGCGAGGAGACAAATACACAAATCCCGGATCATAACGACAACATGCCGAACATTGATTGCACGAAAAGCATAAGCCACTTTCCCAAAATAATCCCTGCTGCAAAAAATACTCCATTACAATTACCTTATTATATATGAAAAATCGTGCTGTTTCAAGCATTTTTACCGGTGTTTTTACCGACATAAGTTAAACTTATTCAGAGCAAACACACCGAACGCTTTTCACAATTAAGAATTGTTTTACTCCGATAACCTTGTTATACTACTTATATGGAGGTTCTATTATGGGAACATTATATTGGAAACGGATATACGAGCCGACTGAACCACAAGACGGATTTAGAATATTAGTCGATCGACTTTGGCCGCGCGGCATTACAAAAGAAAAAGCAATGCTTGGGGATTGGGCAAAAGATATTACACCGTCATCGGATATACGACAGGCATATCACAGAGGAGAAATGAATTATGAGCATTTTTCTGCTTTGTATGCAAAGGAATTAGCAAAGAACCCCGCTGCACCGGCTTTTCTTGAAAAAATAAAAGAAAAATTGCGAACCGGTAACGTTACGATACTGTATGCTGTCAAAGATCCTACGGCAAGTCATATTCCTACGTTACAAACATTTATCAAAAAAAATATATAAAGGGAGTATAGGACGTCTCTAAAAAAATGGAGTCTAAAAAAATTCTCTATCGTTTACAGCTATCGCAATATGGAGGAGTATATGGAAGTCGGAATTAAGGGAGACATGAGTTTTATTGTTACAAAGGAAATGCTGGCGAGTCAGGACGGTGACGATACACTGGAAGTTTTTTCAACGCCAAACATGGTTTTAAAAATTGAAAGAACTGCAGCGCTCAGTGTATTGCCGTTTTTAGAAAAAGGATATACGATGGTCGGCGTAAAAGTCGATATCGAGCACATTGCGGCAACGCTTGAAGGAATGAAAGTGTATGTCCATACCGAACTGATAGATATCAGCAAAAATGGAAAATTTTTAACTTTTAAAGTAGAAGTATCGAATGATCGGGGAATTATAGGCCGCGGTACCCATGTACGGGCAATCGTCAATAAAAAATATTTTATGGAAAAACTTTGGGCGACTATACATAATGATACGCATTCCATATCCTGTGGCATTTGACTTCCATACCTAATGAGTCCGTTCTTCTTTTTAAATCAGCTGCACAACAGAAAGCCGCCGCTTAAAGTATCTCCGCTGCGGTTGACATCGATCAGGGTAAACGCATCAGGTCGTTTTTTTAACACCCCCGCGGAAAAATTGAGACTATTCGACCAGAACTGCCAAGGATGGCAGTAGTTCCATACAGCAGCGATGTTTTGTGCACGCACAAAACTCGCCTTCAATGCGCCCAAGGATGGGCGTGGGATAGGTCAGAAACAAGTTTTGGAACAAAACTTGTCCTCAACCGATGTACATGGACGTACATCGGTTGAGAGGTACACGGATGTACAACAGTTGAAGATGGTTCAAATGGTCTCACAGTCTCAATTTTTCCACGGTTTTTACCTACTCACCTGATGCGTTTACCCGTCTGCTGGAAAAATGTGCGAAATTTTATTTCCTTAAAATGCAACAGTTGAACAAAATATGAATTTTGGAAACTGTTGCATTCGTGCGCTAAAAGCGCACACATCAATACGCAAGTTTTCGAAAGAAAACTTGACGGTTAAGGTGAGCGGCGTCGTTGTAGCCGCTCACCTTATACCTATGAAATTTCGCACAGAAGGAAGGCAACCTCTGAAAATATTTTATAATGCGGTTGCCCTGTGACATCGATGCAAAGACCTTGCATTAAGAGGTGGTTTTCCGTACAATTCGGCATAAAAAGATATGCTAAAAACTGTATTTGACATCATTGTCGATGTAGTTTTTAACCAAAGTTTTTATAGGAGTTATTATGAAACGTATTATACCCCTGTGTTTACTGATTGCAACGCTCGGTATTGTATTTTTGAGCGGCGCATGTGCCTCTACGTCAAAAAAGCATGATCCCGATTTCCTCGGTAATTACCCTGTGCAGTCGTTAGGTGTACTGCATCTTAATATAGTAAAACGTTATTCCAACGATTTACTGCCGCGCGATATCAGCTTTGTTTTTGAACCCTCGACAAACACTGTTAAATTTCATCATAAGATGATGGGAGATAATATTTGGATTTCCTTAAAAAAGAAGGAACGTGCACTTCTCCGGGAGGCCATTGAGCAATACCTCACAGCTTTTGCCGATAAAACGCTGACTCCCGAAGGGGCAAAGAAAAAGGGAGCATTTGGAAAGACTGATATCTTAATGACATGGGGACTATTCGGTAGCGCACATGAAGCATATCCGACTCTGCGGTTTGATTATCAGTTTATTACTCCGCATCGGCCATACTTCATTCTGGCCAATGCGACAACTCGGGCAGACGACGGCGCTAACTGCCCTGCAATACGGATTGCAATTTCACCTGCACAATGTCAGGATGTTTTAAAAGCATTGGACGAACCGGCTCTCTTGCAGCTTGTAGAAGAATTAAAAGCCGACTATGACAAATACGATGAATTTAATTCAAATACATCAGCTGTAAAAAACATAGAGAATACTCCCGAAGGAAGCGATACACCTGTAAAACAGGAAGAGGTTTCTTTTGATGAGTTTTAAAACACTCATCAACTGATGGACAAAAATGTCCACCGGTTGATGAGGCCAAGTTTTTAAAAGAAAACTTGGCTTTATAGGAGGGTTTATGTGCAATAAAAGGTTATTCGGTTTAGCTGCAGCAGGTATGCTGATAATCGCAATCGGTATTTCCGGCTGCGCGGGAACGCCCCGAAATTCTCGGCCGTTGGTATTTCAGACTGACTTCGGATTAAAGGACGGCGCGGTTTCCGCAATGAAGGGTGTCGCTTTTACGCAATCATCTGCGATTCCGCTGT
Organism: Treponema sp. OMZ 803; assembly: GCF_024181165.1. Classification (NCBI taxonomy): domain Bacteria; kingdom Pseudomonadati; phylum Spirochaetota; class Spirochaetia; order Treponematales; family Treponemataceae; genus Treponema; species Treponema sp. OMZ 803. Next base: position 1,931,927 of record NZ_CP051195.1, read on the forward strand.
ATGATCTTACCCACGAAATACCGGCTTACAGTATCTGGGATGCAGCGTATCGACTCTTTCAGACGGTAGAATACTGGCCTGCAGGCACAGTCTTTGTATCGGTAGTTGACCCCGGTGTCGGTACCGACCGCGATTCGGTTGTCTTAAAGACTAAAACAGGTCACTATATTGTTACTCCTGATAATGGAACGCTTACACTTGTTGCAGATCGGCTTGGAATTGCAGAAGTCCGTTTAATCGATGAAGCGGTGAACCGCCGAAAAAACTCAGAAAAGAGTTACACCTTCCACGGACGTGATGTATACGCCTTTACCGGTGCGCGGCTCGCAGGAGGAATCATCAGTTTTGAACAGGTTGGCCCCGCAAAAAAAGAGATTGTCCGTCTTCCTTACGAAAAGCCCCGTTTTGATAAAGGTGCACTATTAGGAACCATTCCTGCCCTCGATATCCAGTATGGGAATGTGTGGACAAATATCAGCCGTGAAACAGCGGATGCATTAAAATTAGCCGTCAATGATATCGTACAGGTAACGGTATTCAATAACGGAAAACAAGTATACACCGGCTCTATGCCGTATGTGAACAGTTTCGGTGATGTTCCCGATGGAAAGCCGCTGCTGTATTACAATAGCCTTGATTGCTTATCGATGGCATTGAATATGGACAATTTTGCATCCGTGCATAAAATCGAATACGGCGGCGAATGGACTGTAAAGATTACCAAAATTACAAAATAACACCCTTTTGAAAATATAGGGGCTGTCCAAAAACTTGAAAGTCTACCGGCTTTTTCTGTAAGGAAATAATTCATCGTATCCGCTCACACGGAATCGCTAATCAGTTTTTGGACAGTTTCCGTGCAGGAATACCATCTGCCGTGCTTTATCTGCCATGCTTTGCGGGTATTCCGCTGTTCGCAAGCGACATTACCGCGCATTTCTTTTGGCCGTATGCAGAGCGGAAAATTAACAGACTCGAAATTGAGATTAAGAAACTATAAGTCTTATGCCTTTTTTCCGTGATAATTATACCGAAATCCTGCACTGAAATTAATTATTTCCGGTATTCCCGGGATAATGGTAATGGAAACATCGGAATTATCATTTACTTTAACATTCGTTTCAATTTCGCCGGCATACCAATAAAAGAGGTGTTGCCAATCTTCACCTTTTGTTCCCCCCTTATAGGACTCTGAAGAAGGATCATAATTAGGTAATTTATACCAACTCCGCTTATATAAAATGGAGCTGAGTGTCAATATATCTTTCTTAACCTATATTTTAAAAAGGAAAGCGCGGAAAGAGCATACGGAAAAGGCTTGCATGTTCTTTTTTATGTAAGTCTTCTTTATGATGAGAAAAAACAAAAATATGCTCTTCCGAACCTGCTAAGAGGAGAATATCATCTGCGGCAAAGCGATAGTCCGGTTCAATAAATTCAAAACTTTCACAGTCTTGCTTTCGTACCGCAACAACATTAAGACCGAGTTCTTTTCGTAAATTTGCTTCAAGGAGCGTCATGCCGATATATTTTTCATTAATGCTTACTTCCGCCAATGCAAGCTCAGCTGAGATCGGCATAAAATTCAACAACAAAGTTGAGGCCAACATCGGCATAACTCGCTTTGCTGCTTCTCGATCGGGGAAAATCACCTTTGTTGCCCCAACCATGGACAGCAGATTCTCATGTTGGTCGGTTTCAGCCTTTACAACAATCTCTTTAATACCAAGCTGCTTTAAATATTTGGTTACCATCAGCGAAAGTTCAATCCTTCCGCCCAGATCAACAATAGCAGTACCGATTCTTTGAGGAATATTTTTCCGGAGACTCTCTTCATCGGTAATATTCACGACCGAGCCTTTAACAGCCTTGCCTTCATACTTTTTAATAAGATTAGGATCTTTATCTATAATGATAACTTCATCGGTAAAATGGAGCAGTTCTTCCAACATACGGACACCGAACGCACCTAAACCAATAATTGCGAATTTATTCATACCGCCTCCTCTTTACCGATGAATATCTAATTCCTATAAGTAAGTCATTCGGCGCTGTGTTTCTTTTGTGAAGACTTAAAAAATTTTTCCGATCGCATAACATAAATACTAAAGCCGATAAAAAGCAGTAAAAGAACAATTCCGATAATCTTCATAAAATGACTGCCCCTTTGCCCAAGAAAGTAGACCAGCCAGAATAAAGCCGAAATATTGCAAACCGCTGCAATAGCGTCAAAAAAAGCGAACTTATAAAACGGAAAATTAACAAAGCCGGATGTCATTGAAATAATATTGCGTATACCGAAAGGAATAAAACGCCCGAATAAAAAAGTTAGAAAGCCGTGCCGTTCAAGTGCATTGGAAATACGACTTATATTATTTTCGCTTATCAATTTTGAAAAAAATTTCCCCGAAATTCTGCCGTGCCCTAAAAGCCATCCCCAAAAATAGACAAGATAATCGCTGATCACTGCACCGAAATAGAGAGCAGCATAAAATGATGGAATGGACGCCTTCTCTTGTCTGCAAAGCAAAGCAGCAGTAATAACAATGATATCCTCCGAAATCGGCAGGTTAAAACCTCCGAGAAACAAGCTGATAAAAATAACCAACGGAAAATAAGAAATATACTGTCCTATCCACGCGGCAATTGTTTGAAACATTAAAAAGATATATCACACTTCCGACAACTTTTCAAGTTCGGCAAGCCATACGGCAGCATTCATATCGCTCGGCATTTGCCATGCTCCCCGCGGAGAGAAACTGCCGAATCCTACCTGCACGCCGTCGGGAGCACAGGAACGTTTAAACTGCTGAGAAAAAAGGCGCCGGTAAAAAATACGCATACAGCCGAGTATCTGCTGACGGTTATACCGCTGCTCCGTAGAAAAACAATGCTCCGCAAGCAGAAGAATTTTTGCAGGACTGAAATCCGTGTGCAGCAGATAATATAAAAAGAAGTCGTGCAGCTCATAGGGGCCGAGTATGTCCTCGGTTTTTTGCGTGATGACTTGTTTTTGGGCAGGAAGTAGTTCGGGACTGATCGGCGTATCGAGAATATCCTGCACAATAGCGCGGAATTCGGTATGCTTATCGGCATCCGGTAAAAATACCGACGGATATGCCGCAACATAGTCGATGCAATGGCGCAACATAGTTTTTGGGATCCCGGCATTGACATTATACATCGACATATGATCGCCGTTATACGTTTCCCATCCGAGCGCGGATTCGGAAAGATCCCCAGTCCCGACAAGCAGCGCCCCAAGCTGGTTTGCTTTATCCATCAGAATTTGAGTTCGTTCCCGTGCCTGCGCGTTTTCGTAGACCGTATTGCAGAGATCTGCGGGGTGCTCGATATCCGCAAAATGTTGCAGCATCGCCTTTTCTATAGGAATGGTAAGAACGGTACAGCCGAGTAATTCCGCAAGTTTAAGCGCATTGGATTTGGTTCTGTCCGTTGTTCCAAAGCCGGGCATGGTAATTGCCGTAACCGAATCGGCTTTCTGACGGAGCATTCGCGAAGCGAGTATCGCAATAAAGAGCGCCAATGTGGAATCCAAGCCGCCGGAAATCCCAAGCACTGCCTTTTTACAACCGGTGTGGTACAACCGCTTCGCAAGTCCGCGCGCTTGGAGCTCCGTTACCTGTGAGAAAAAACTTTCCCATGCTTGCTCGTTATTTTGCACCGCAAGCGGAATGAATGGATTGGGATTGCGCGGACGAACAAGTAGAACCCCTCGGGAAGGTATGGCAGGAATGACAATACGGCGGCAAACCGATGAACTACGACCGAGACTGGAGGGAGCCTCGCAATCCATATCTGCAAGAGTAATGGCAGCTTCGTCTTCATAGCCGGAAAAATTGAAATCGCCTGTTTTATTAAAAGAAGACAGTTCAAACCCGTTTGCCGCCGCAAGCAGTTCGCCGTTTTCGTAAATGCCGCGCTCGCCCGCACAGACAGTGTCGGTTGAAGACTCTCCCCAACCGGCGTTGACAAACAGAACCGTATTTCTTTCTTGCTTTGATCGGGCTGCAGCGCTGCGGCAAAGTTCCGTAAAAGACCCCGCGAACGAAGCCTGTGCGAGCGGTTCAATGTATAGCGCCGCTCCGGTTACCGTTAGGGTGCTGCCCGTCGCCGGAGAACCGTCTTTGATTCCGGCTTGACTTTGATTTTGTATATTTTTTGGGCTGCCGATTACAAACGAAAATCGGCTTTTTTCTACTTCAAACAGCAAATCGGAACCGAACGGAATAGCCGTATTCTGCAAACCGGTAAGAATTGTCGAAGATTCTCTTCCGCTATATACGGAAAAAACGCGGGAGTGAGCGGTTCCATCCAGCGGTACAATGCCGTAAATAGTTCCTCTACTGAAGACGGCAACAGCACTGTAGATATTACCCGAAAAAAAGAATGGAAAACCAACCACACCGATAATCGGCTCCATGGAGGTTTGCCGGACGATATACGCAAGCCGGTCTTCTGCAGCATTCAGTAATGACCGGTGTTCGAAAAAAGTGCCGCAGCTGGCGGATGTTAGAGCCAATGCGGGGAATACGGCAATATCGGCTCCCATTTCGGCGCTTTTCCGCAATGCACCGATAATCCGTTCGGCATTACCGGTGCAATCGCCAACTGCACAAGGAGGAACTATCGCAGCAACCCGATAAAATCCGTAGTCGTGTATATTCATCTTCCACCTCCCCGGTTTTACTGCTGCCGATGCAGCAGTGCTTTTCGTTTAAAAAGTTTGAGAAAGCCTGTAAGTTGCTTCCTTTGCATACGTAAAAGAAGGACAGCTCTCCGACAATTTGTGATAGAGATCATTTGCTTGTACGACAAATCCCTGCCGGTACAACAAATCTGCAAACTGCAAAAAGACATTCCAAATTTGCTTGGTTTCCGTCCATTGTAAGATTTCATTATTTGTGCCGATTCTCTGCAATAGATCGGAAAAGTTACTGTACGTATACATAAAATCAGCTTTTTTCAAGGTATTGCTTAAATACGTAACGGCAATATCGGCGCCGAGAAGCGCAGTTCTAAATGCGCGATCGTATTCTTCGGCACGAAGATAAATATCGGTCAGTTCAATATAAGCACGAAGCGCTATATCATTATGATGCCGATATAATGAAAAAAACTTTTCAACCGTCTGTTCATTTTTAATCGTATGGATCATCGCCCTCAATGTAGGACTTTCTACATTGGTAGTTCCATACACCGGATCTTCCGTTAAAATAAGGAGGAGGTATTTTTCCTGATCGTCATACTGCTTTAATAAACCGGAAATTTGTGCAAGCGAATAAATAATTTCAAACCGCATATCGGGGATGTATAAAAATTCTCTCGCTTCCCATGCAGATTGATAAAATCTGCGGGACTGAGTAAGCTCTCCTTCAAGCTCATAAACCTTCCCGATAAGATAATCACATTCAGGATAGACATCGCTCTTTTTTAACCATGTAAGTACTGCAGAAATCGACTTATCAAAATAAGCAGGAGGATGGATAAGAAAAATTCTATCAAGAATTGCACAGGCTTCATAATCCTGCCGCTTTTCCAACACGCGGTATACATCCGAGATAAGATCACCGGCAGCCCTTACCTGATGCGGTTTAAGTGCGGCAAAAAGATAATCATATTGAGCGGTTACCTGTGTTTTATGCATTTCCCGCGCTTGCCTGAACAAAAGGAGAGCCTTGCCGAATTCCCGTCCTTCATACGCAACCTTTCCTTGCTCAAGCAGATGCCAAGGGTACTCCAACGAGTCGGTCGATACTTTTTGTGCATACAGAAACGCACTGATAAGGATTGTAAAACACGCTATTACTAACTTTTTCATAAACTCCTCAGCTCCTTTTCAAAGGCTGCATCGACAACCGTATTTTTTTCCGCTTCCGTCAAGCCTTGTATATCGATACGCTGAACGATAACGCCCCGCTTAAACAACAGGATAACGTTTTCCGCACCGGTAATCCCGATATCGGCAAATTTTCCCTCGCCCGGCCCGTTGACAACACATCCCATCACCGCAACAGTCAAGTCTTTCTTTTCGGCAAAAAGCCGGTGCTGCCAGCGTGCAACGAACCCGTGAACATCGAAACCGTTACGGCCGCAGCGCGGGCACGACACCAACCTGATACCGCCTTTCCGTTTACCGCATTCCGTCAAAATTTCCCGTGCTGCAATAACCTCATTTTCCATAGTATCGGAAAGGCTTACCCGCACGGTAGCGCCGATATTCCGTTCAAGCAGCTTTGAAAATGCGAGCGTACTTTTGACAATGCCCGAAACCAAAGGCCCCGCCTCCGTAACACCTAAATGGAGCGGCGCAGCGGATTCGGCAGCAAACAGTTCATTGGCAATAACCGTTTCGTTTACGGATGAGGCTTTCATCGACACAAGGTACTGCGTAAAGCCGTGTTTATCGAAAAGCGCCGCTTCCCGCTGCGCCCCGGCAACCAATGCGGCTGCCCTCGCCTCCTCTGCATTACGTCCTTCGCGGATTTCCTGCTCCATACGGTTCCGTATATCGGCGGGGAGAGAGCCGCTGTTGACACCGATGCGGAGTACGGTACCGGTATTCTGTGCTTTTTTAATGACCGCGCTTACCCGATCTTCCGTTCCGATATTTCCCGGATTGATACGTATTTTTGCAGCACAGCCGTCCATACAGCGCAACGCAAGCCGATAGTCAAAGTGAATATCGGCAACAAGCGGCATCGGCGTCATTTCAGTAAGCTTGACAAACGCTTCGGCACTTTCGGAATCCGGTACGGCAAACCGGAGAATGTCACAGCCGAGCTGCTCCAATTCGGCAATTTTCCGTGCCGTTTCCTGCAAGGTATCTCCGCTCAGCGGCTGTTTCCACATAGTCTGGATAGCAATAGGACTATCACCGCCGAGCTCAATACTCCGAACGCTGCCCTTGCCGCCTATCCGTACTTTTTCCGCCGTATACATATTTTCTCCAATCAGCGCTTGTTTTCCGGTACTTGGCTTTGATGAATACCGGCAGCTTTTAAAAAAAGGATACCGCCCCGCTGCTGGATTTTTCCTAATACTTCTATTGGGCGTTCAGAATCTATCCTGACCGAAAAATTACAAAAGATAGGAACAACACCTTCCAACTGAATACGCTCGCTATACCCTACCAAAAGATCGAAGCTCGTATTGTCCCCATCGGATTGTATATTTGTTGCACGTCCCGACCAAATTGTCCAGCAATCAAGATAAAGCGGAATATCAGCTCGTACCTCGCTGTAGGATGGAATATCCCGAACAGTATCGAAGCCAGGTTTCGCAAAATAGTCCATTAACAACCGCGCCTTCTGTTTAATCGAATGGGCGGCGTTCGAAGACAAAATCCGGTTAACTTCAATTTGCGCCAGGTTATCCCGTGAATCCTGAAAATATTTCTGTGCATTCCGATATGCCGCAAGCACCTCTTTTTCCGAAAGCATATACCGATACGTCCCGCCCGTATCAATCGGACGTGCTTTTTCATCCGACAGCAATGCGAATGCCGAGAGATCAGCCCTATTATTATTCTGTGTCCGCAACGACAGAGGAATTTTTATCAATACCATTACTGCAATCACCGCAACAAACGCAGCAACTACCAAACAGGCAAACAAGATTATTCTTTTTTTAATATAGGACTGTACACCTGGACGAGGATAAAACTTTTTTATTTCACCCGATTGAACGGCATCTCCTATTGCCTCCGGCGTGTTATGAGTTCGAATAAACTCCAATCCGCTGCGTGCCAATTCATGGTTAGGATTATACTCAATCGCTTCCAGATAATAGTCGATCGCGCGTGCGGTGTCGCCTCGCCGTAAAAACAGCACAGCCTGCGCACATAGCAAATCGGGATCAGTCATTTTAATTTTCCGTGCGCAAGCCAAATAATCAACGGCGCCGCCGATATCCCCGGCATGTAAACAAGCAAGTCCTAAATACAGATAAAAAGGAAACGATTTATTAAATGATGCATTATACACAACATCTTTGGTATCGCTCGATACAACGTATTGCGTAACGTGCGGCTCCAATAGATTAATAACCTGTTGATAATTCCCCTTGACAAATTGTTTTTTTGCTTGTTCAAGAATCGATGACGGCATTATTGTTCCTGCATAGCCTCTATTGCGTTATCTACTTCTACACGTAATTTAGCAATCTCTTCCGTGGATAATACGTCAGACGACTTTTCAAGTTCCGCAATCCTATCCAGCAGTTCCTGCACATACCGATAATCTTTCTTTGGCTTCTCGGATTTTGTCGGTTGTACCGATGTATTCCGTTCGGTAACTTGAACAGTGTTAGGCTCCCCTACTGAAGTCGAAGAAACAGAACTATCCACCGACTGTGCGTTAGGATCAACAGGTTGAGTTACGGGAGCTGCTCGGTAAACGGTGGTAACGGTCAATTTACTAGGAGGTGCAGTAACCGGTAGAGCTGGCTCCCCCGCTGCCTGTTGGGTATATGCCGAATATGCTGTTACAGTATCAGCTGCATTCCGATAATCATAAAAGCCGATGCAGTTTGTAACACTGAAAGTCTCTTTATTGAGCATCTTCTTTTCAGACCATACGTATAAAAGCCCGGGATCGGAAAACGCATACTTACGGAATGATCTGCCACTTACGTAAGAGGGTAGCCACTTCTTTGTTACCAGCCGTTCCCAATTTGCAATATACACGGCTGTCGGTACCGTCATATATTCATTTCGTAAGAAAAAAAGACAGGCATATCCTCTATCCGCAGAAAAGATAACGGAATCTTTTTCCAATACCGGCTGCAACATCAATTCTGCTCCAATTTCGCTGCGTAAGTCCGTATACAGCGGAACAAGGTTTTTTTCACCTAACGAAGTGTCAAATAAAGCCTTTAAACCGATATCAGCAATATCCCCCGAAATATTTTGAATTTCGGTTACGATTTTCAAAAGTTTCCCCGTTGACCGCTGTTTTGAAGATACAAACGAAAAAGTTTGCGTCGCCAAAAAATCCATGCTGATTTGGAACATGACCGTTATCTCATTTTTTGACTGGCTAATAATAATTTTCTTTCCACTTTTATTATTGAGGTGGAATATCTCCCCATTAAAAAGCACTGAGTAAATATTTACGGAAGATTGAGAGCGGTCATCATACAGCGGCTCATACGCGCGCGCATCCTCGGCTTTTGAATGATATAAACAGAAATTGCCCGTGTTAGGGTAAATGACCAACTTTAACGGATCGCTGATCATTTCGACTGTATTTTCCGCCGCAAATAATCCACTCAGCAGCCACACCGAGAGGCATAATAGAATCATCTTTTTATTGGGTTTCCACATTATTTTGCTCCTTTCATATGCTGTTCATAAAGTTTTTCCAAGGTTTGGGCGCGAGCCTTTAGTCCTGCCAGCTCCTGACGGCGCTTTTCAAGTTCCTGCTGCTCGGCTTCTTTTTGTTGCTGCTCAACCTTCTGCTGTTGTTCAAAAGCTTGCTGCTGTTCCCGTATACGCTGATTTTCTTGTTCTTCAGCAATAAGAGAAAGTGCTGCAGAAATTTCATTAATTTTTTTCTCCAACGCTGTTAAACGGCTAACAAAGTGTTCGATCTGTTTCCCTTCTTCTACTGTTGCTAATGAAGAAGTCTCTGTAACCGGCGCCGCTTCCACGCTGTCGGTCGGTACAGCAACCGCTGTTTCAGTTGTATCGGGTTCGCCGGCATCCGTGGTAGTATCGGTAGTATCTGCAGCAACCGTTATAGCAGCTTCATCTGCAACCAGCGCATCTTCGGTATTGCTGTCCGTAGTGTCTGAGGCAACCGAAGCGCTTGATTCATCGGATTTCGGGGCTGCTTTATCGGGTTCCGGCTCCGGTTCGGCGTCTGCATGTGTTTTTTCGGCTTGTGCCGATGCGGAATGGGCTTCATTCGCCATCTGCAAAAGTTCTTCTCGAACCGACTGTTGATCAATAAGCACAATTTTATACCGCGCTTCATTAACCTTCCCCGATTGCGGATAGTCTACGATGACTTTACTAAAAATTTTGCGGGCTTCGGTGTGATTCCCTGCTGCATAAAGATTTTCGCCTATCCAATAATAAGCAGACGGAATTTTAGGATGATCGGGATACTTTTCAATAAACCGATAGAGGACATCCAATGATGCCTCATAGCTGCCGGATAAATATAGAAGCCGTCCTTTTTGATAGTTCACCTCGGCAGCGCGTTCATCTGCGGATGCACTCTCCAAAAATGTATCGGCATAATTCAATGCACGTTGATAATTTTGTGCAGAGGTTTCAGACATTACTAACCAGTATAATGCCTCAGTACGATTATTCGGATCTGCAGTGGTAAGCACCCGCTCAAATGATGCCGTTGCAGTAGTCCAATCTCCGCGGCTGTATGCATCTAAACCGGTTAGTAAATCATCACTATCGGCAAAGAGATTGCATATACCAAAACACACAAGATAAGCCAGTATTAATTTTTTTTTCATTTCTTTATCTCTCCGGAAAAAAAAGATGATCCTGACACGATAACATCGGCACCGGCATTGCATACAGCCGGAAGCGTTTCCGCATTGACGCCGCCGTCAGCGGAAATTAAATAGCGGTAATCGTACTTTTCACGGTACTCATACAACGTTTTGATCTTTTCGAGGCAGCGGGGAATCATCGTTTGTCCACCGAAGCCCGGATTAACCGTCATCACCAACACAAGATCGACAAAAGGTAACACCTCATCTAAAAGATGTACAGGGGTTGACGGCACGATACTCACGCCGGGTTTCATACCTGCTGCACGAATTTCCGTAATAAGCCTATGAGCATGCACTGCCGCTTCAATATGAAACGTGAAATAATCTGCTCCTACCGCTGAAAAATCTTTTACAAAATCTTGAGGGCGGGAAACCATCAAATGCACATCAAAAGGAAGGGTGCTCTTACTCCGTAGACTACGCACAACGGGAGCACCGAACGTTAAATTCGGTACAAAGACTCCGTCCATCACATCAAGATGCACCCATTGACCTCCGTTTGCTTCAATAAAATGTAATTCTTCGGCGAGCCGTGAAAAGTCTGCACTCAATAAAGACGGCGCTAATATAAACGATGCCCCCATCGTCTTAAACCCTCCCATAAAAAGTCAAGAAGAAAATCCAATATCTCGATTACAATATCGGATTTTTTTTCAAAATTCTGAACCGGCCATCGATACTAAGAAAAAAATGAACTGCGAAATGACCTCATCTTTATGATACCGGCAATCGAAATTCTTTCTTTATATTGCGTGTCATCTTCCTGCATCACCAAGACCGCATCATGATCCGTTTTCTCAATTGCAATAGGGATACCCATAATTATCCGACGTCCGGAAACTCCATCGATCGACACCTCCAAACGACTGTTGTCGGCAATCGCAGTTTCTGCAAGATGGATTTTTCCTAAAAAATCAAGCCCCGAAATCTCTCGAACTTCGTTGTCTGCCACTGCTCCATACAGTTGTCCTTTGGTAATAATCAGTTTTTTTGCAATTTTTTCTTTCAAGCTTTGTTTATTATACTGATCGATTGGCATCGTATCTACAACAGCTTGCAGTTCCCGAATATATTCATAATAGTTCTTTTCCTGTTCACATTGAGCTGCATACCATTCCTCTGTTTTCTTATCGAATCCGCCAAGAGCGGGATGCCGGTGTTCAATAGAAGAAAATCCCACAGTAGTATACCGTCCCGTAGCACATGGGGTATAAAAAGTTACATCCAGACCGGCAGACTTAATCATCGTACGCACCGAATCCAAATCCATCTGTTTTATCAAATAAACACCGTCAGCTAATTCCTTATAGATAATATCCTGCAACCCTGCATTTTTCTTAAAAAGATTCCGTTTATCCTCTGCAACGGTTATCACAAATCCATAATACAAACCGACAGCGGTACACTGCAAATACCATTCGGAAATACTCACCTTTATATTTTGAGGAAGTTTCCCACCGGAGGCTTCATCAAGTAATGCGATCAGAACTTTATCGGTACTGCATCGCTCAAAACAGCGCAAACAAGCTGTCCGCGTGATAGTAAACCGACCGGTTGTCAAAATAGATATCGGTTCCATACAGCTCAGTACCGGAAATATACGCCAAAGAGCGGTAAAGGGCAACATAGTTATTTCGAATGAAGGAGCAGCAATCAATGGCTGCTCTACCGATTCTTGGTTAAAAGAAGCTGCATTCAGCTGCCAATATTCCCCGACCGGCAGCAGAAACTTAAGCATTTTGAGCGTATCGATCATACGCTGTTCATCCTCGATCATCATATCAGGAAAAACTGAGGCATCTCCGTTTGCTTCGACATGTAAACGCAAGAATAAAAAATCAAAAAAGCGCTTCAATGTGATATCATCATATACACCACAGGGATCGAGCGACGCTAAAAAATCCGAAAAAAATTGCGCCCGTTTTTGCATACTATCATGGCGTGCATGGCCATACACTGCGGCGATAATATACATCTTTCGATCAAAGGGTGTCCGTTTAAAAAACTCCTCCCATCGGCCTTGCTGCGGGATAAGGCTTGCCGACTCAGCTATTAGCAAACCAAGGTTTCGTAAGCCGATACAGAGCGTTTTAAAAGCACCTATATCTGTTACGGTATCCTGAAAAACCGCTTTAAGCTGCTTTTCGGCTCTTACTTTAAAAGCGCCATTCATTTTCAGCACATCGGTTTCTTTGAGGAAAAAGGTGTAGAGTCCCGCCAATACGATATCATCACAAAGTATAGCCTCACTCTGTGGTTCTTTTTTCTGCTGTGATAAAAAAAGTAAGCGCGAATCTAACAAAGGTTCGACGGACTTATACAAAAAAGGATTAATACTATAGTTGTTAATTACTCTGTCGTAATCGTCGGTATAACTGTTTCGATAGAGAATAAGCCGCTCTTCCAGATTAGCTAGCCGAGTCTGTAACATGGTTTCAGAAGATAAAAATATCAACAGAGCCCCGCGGTTAGGTAACGGTAGCGTATGAACGGCTGTTAAAATCAACAGATCGAGGCGGTCAAGACCTCCTATCATAGTTTGCTGTGTTTCTGCCTTCGACAAAAAACTACCAAGACTTTCTACGAGGCGTTGCTTATTAAAGGGCGTTTTAATTTCCCCAAGATACAGACGCATTAAGAGAAAAAATGTTCTTTCGGGAAGCTGCAACATCGCCTCTTGCCAATCTTGATAGCCGCTTATCTTCATTGTATTATCAATATATATACCGCACTATCGGGCGACGATTGAACTTTTCAGCTCAGCAAGTCTTTTTTCGCCATACAAGGCATCCACCAAGGTAAAAGCGAATTCTTCAGCAGCTCCGGCTCCACAGGCAGTAATAAATTGACCGTCACGAATGACACGCGCGCCCTTTACAGGCTGCGTCGGTAAATCTGCTCCCATACCCGGATAACAGGTAAAGCGTTTCCCCTCAAGCAAGCCCCATCCACCAAGTGCAAGTGCCGGAGCCGCACAAATCGCTGCGACTAATCCACCGTGCTTTACCGTCTCAGTTATAAAAGAGCGGAGCTCAGTATTTTCACTGAGCGTACGACTGTTTGGAAGTCCGCCAGGCAATATCGCCAGTGCAGTACTAGCTGCCAATCGCTCGGCATTTTCTTTCGCTTCGACGCCCCTTCCAATAAGTTCGGATAACGCAATGTCGCAGGTAACAGTCAATCCGCGCGACGAACGAATGACATCTGCATCAACTCCGACTAAGGTCAAGTCAGTTCCACAGCGACGCAAATAATCGAGCGGTGTAACTGCTTCAACTTCTTCAAATCCGTCCGCGATGAATAAAAAAACTCTTTGCATTGTATCTCCCATTGTCCGACTAGCGTTTTTTTCGTTCGATCGCTGATTGACATTCGATACACATCAATGCGTAAGGAATAGCCCGCAACCGGTCTTCCGGTATTTTTTTTGCACATTTGATGCACTTACCATACTTCCCTTGCTCGATACGGGCTAGAGCAGATTCAATTAACTGCATCCGTTTGGCGTCTTTTTCATTCATACTCTCCAGCATCTTCCGATCGGTATCTTCCGAAGCAATATCACCAAAATCTTTAGGATCTACCGATTCAATAATCTGTCTAAAACTTTCATGATTTGCCACAAACGTTTTGATAATTTCAGCACGGTGCTCATGCAGAGATTGCTTCATCTCTTGGTAAAACTCTTTTTCCATCTATTTTTGTAACTCCTCTCTTTTTATGCCTCTTTCCATTAGTTGACAAACTAATGAATAGACTCTACAATTATATGCGTTATTTCGGTAAAAAAGCAACTGGAAATTTCTAAAAAACTGGAGTTTTTAGGGGAGCTGCCCAAAAACCGAAGTTTTTAACAGTCTCGTTGTTTTTAGATGCTTTTCGGAGGAATTGTGGCTAAAGAAGAAGCAATTGAAGTTGAAGGAATAGTTAAAGAGTCCCTTCCCAACACGATGTTTCGTGTTGAATTAAAAAACGGTCATGTCATTTTGGCTCATTTATCGGGAAAAATGCGCAAACATTTTATCCGCATCGTCCCCGGCGACAGCGTAAAAGTTGCGCTCTCTCCTTACGATCTAAATAGAGGCAGGATTATTTTCCGCGAACGCTAACTGCTGCTTTTAAAAAACGACACGAATGCTATTTTCAGGTTTTTAACGCCTTTCACAAGCAGCGGCACACCGATAAAAAGACTTAAAAAACCAAAAGCATATATAACACGAAAACTGAGCAATCCAAGCCACAGATATAAGATACCGGCGAGTAAAGCTCCCAATCCTCTGCGATGTGAGACCGGCTCGTTTTCCTGTTCCGGCGAATGGTAGAACGTCCAGTGATACGAGTGGCCGAACATCGGATCATCATCGTCTTCTGCGAACGGGTTATAGGTAAAAGGATTCTGCCGTGCATACTGTTGTGTATAGGCTCCGTATTGCTGCGATGCGGTACCGCCGAGGTCATAATCGGCGCGTTTCTTGGAATCCGACAATACAGAATACGCTTCGTTTATCTTTTTGAACATTTCTTCAGCAGCTGCATTTCCCTGATTTTTATCGGGATGATATTGCAGCGCCTTTGCACGGTATGCTTTCTTTATTTCTTCATCGGAAGCAGTTTTAGAAACTCCCAGAACCTCATAATAATCCATACGTCTAGCCTATCGTCGTGCCTTTAAAGGGGCAGTCATTTAAGATGTTATCAAGATTATTCAAATCGGTACCGCCGGCGCAGATTACCTGTATTCCCGCTTTTTGAGCACGCAAACTTGCAACAGGATCAAAAGGCACATTTTTGCCGGGAACCCATTCCGTACCGACCAACCGAATAAATTGCTCCCACGAAATCGTATCAATCGGTTTTGCATCAGGATTTTTCTTAGGATCGTCAGTATACACTTTTTCGATATTTGAAAGGTTAATTACCTGCTTTGCAGAAAAGCGTTCAGCCAATAAAACTGCATCATTGTCGGTAGAAAAGCCCGGCTTCCAACCGGCGGCGATCAATATCTGTCCGGAAAAAAGCTCCACAGCCGTTGGGTCATAGACAACGGGATTTGGACAGATATCCAAGAAAATTGCCTTTAAAAGCTGAGCATTAAGCCGCGTCGCCATAATACCGATCCAATCGGCCTCATCATTTGAAGGGGTATTATCTATAATCTTCCTATATGCTTGTTGATAAATGCGAGCGGGACCGCCGCCGCCGACAACCAAAATCAGCTTTCTCTCTGCCGACACACTGAGCCATCTGCGTATATGGGCGGCAAAATCCCGTAAAAAGGCTTCATCAGGCTGTTGAGGCACCACAATTGATCCGCCTACCGATAAAACACGTACCATAAAGATTCTCCTCATTCGCATTGGAAGTTTACTTTAGATCATAAAACAAGTAAAAAACACTATCAGTTACCGCCCATTTACAGGCTGTTCTACACTTTACAATGTAATAATTAATTTAAAAAAATGCAATTCTTTTTAGTACACACCTGTTATCTTCGGGATTCGCCAGAGTACGCTGTAACCACTTATATTCGGCGTTGCTTCTTCCCAAATAGACCGAAAGGCATAACTTCGAATCTTTTCCGTCGTTTTACCGTTCGGTAACATTGGGGTCTGAGTCTGGTACCCGCGCGAAAATGCAATATGGTATGCATCCAAATTACCGAAATACCATCTTCCCTTATCAGCAACGCCGGTATCAAAAGGGACGCTGGAAGCAAGTGCAGGGTCAACAGGAATCCAGCCGAAACCGTTTATATAGAACTCCGCCCACCAATGTAACATCGCTTTCTGCTCCTGATCGACCAATAGCCCTGCAGCCGGAACAGCCGGTACGCCGGCCGCGCGGGCAAGCGTACAAAACAGTAGCGCAAGGTCATACGCACTACCGTTTTTCTCTTCTAAAGCAGTAAGAATAGACCTACCCGCATCTGCAACGCTGCTTTCCCGTGCTTTTATCTCGGAAGTTAAAAAAGTATAGATACGCCGCGCTTTCTGATATGGATTCGTTTCAGAGCCGATAATTTGTCGACATATCTTTTTAATTACTGTGTTATCGGCAGGGAGGAAATCATCGGATTCGGTATACGCTGCATATAAAAGCGGATTATTTTGTTCCGTTCTCTTGAGCGAAGCAATGTTAACATTCGTTTCTACTCTACTACGAGATACACTGTATTCTTGCCGGATCTGTATTTTATTGCCTGATTCAACATTATGAAAACGGAAAATACTCGCTCCCTGATATGATGATACAAACGGCTCCGGTTGAGTGGAACTAATGGTAACGGTACGCTGTGTCTCCGTTTTTTGCGGCAACGGTACCTGTAAAAAGAACGTATTAGGGGTCTCTGCCAGAAAATCGGAAATCTCCACTTCGGAAACAAGACGATATGTCCTCGCATCCGTATAAGTTTTAGTACCGTATTTGTTTTTTAATCGGAACGGCACAGGATTGCTTATTCCCGCTTCGGTAATAACCACAACATTTCCCGTATCTGCGGCATCGGGCACCCGTACCCGTAATTCACGATCACTCCAAAATTCGTAATCAAAGTCCGATTCGCTGCATTCGGCACCAATCAGCGCCGCTTCTTTTGCAGGATTTTGCGCATAAACGGTATTCTGTGTTCCGGTAAACAGTACAACCGAATCATTTCGCGCATGACCGAAATTTTTGCCGTGAATGGAAATCAGATCGCCTACATTGCCGGAATCGGCGTCCAAAGAGCCGATAAACGGAAGATTTTCATCTGCGGTGTGCTCTGAGTTGACCGGAAAAACCGTCTGATTCACCAGCATGACAGCATTTCCTTGCTTATTCTTAGCCACCACGTACAGTATGTCTTCATAGAGGGTATCAGGGGTTTCAAAAATAATCTTCGTATCCGTCCATTCAATACACCGATCGGATTTAATTTTGTTATTCCCGATCATCAGCCACGAATGGACTGAACGCTGTCCAAAGCCCTTACCTGTTATGGTAACTTGTTCACCCTGCACGGTAACTTGAGGAGACACGGCAATAATAATATTGGAACGAATGGTAGATCGAGAAAAAAAAATAATACCGGCCGCTATACCGCCGATAACAAATGAAAAAACAAGAAAGCGAAACCAGGAATACTTTCTTATGAGATAAAAAAGTTTCATCGATTGCTAATTCTTATATTGGGATCGGTAATAATGTAAAGCGATTGGTACTCCGATGACAGCGGAAATGATGAAGAAGAAATTTTAAGATCAACCGTGGACTCAACCGGCTGAAACAAACTTTCATCTTTTGAATATAAACGAGCAAATTCGCCGACCGTAAAGAACTTAGCATTTGTATTCACCGCTTTGGTCGATACGGTATAGCTCTGATCGCTATTCGCATGCGTGATACCGTAATCTATTTCGGAGATCGGTTTCTGCTTTTCAAGTGAAACGGGGATGATCGGTGTAAAGGAAGATTGTACCGCAGCAACCGAATTAACGGTATATTCTATTTTGAAGAACAATATAAGCGGTAATAAGACAAAAACCAAAACAGCAGCGGCTGCGGCAGGCACGGGAATACGAATGGAAGAAGAAAACCAGCGTTCACCTGAACTTACTCCCCATTGCCGCTTTTGGACTTTGGATTTATTCTGTAATATGGCATTCCGCTTTTCAATCAATTTAGCAAAAGAAGCGTCCGTATCAAGTTCCGCACCGGTAACAGATATTTGCATGTATCGGTGCACCGTCACATATTGGCCGTATATTTTTTTGCACGAAACGCATTGCTGTAAATGCTGTTCTATTGTTCCTCTCCAAGGAAGGGCAATTTCACCGTCGATATAAGCGGATAAAAGGTCTCTATTAGGGCATGTAGACATTATCTTCTCCTATAACTTTTGCCAAATACTCTCGCGCACGAAAAATACGAACTTTTACATTTCCTTCGCTAATGCCAAGGATACGTCCAATCTCCTTATAATTCAACTCGGTATATTCACGAAGTTGTAGTGCGATTCGCAGCTTCTCGGGTAATTGCTCCAGCGCATGGTGCACATCTTGAATTGTTTCATCTTTCAAGAGCGCAGTCTCACCGGAATCCATTTTGCGCTGGTCTTCTTTAAACGCACGCGTATATACTTTCCGTTCCAACACTCTCCGCTTTGCATAATTGAGTGCGGCATTTTTTACCACTCTAATAAGCCAATACTTTGCATCATTCAACGACGGAAACTTCATCTCTTTTTCCGTCATCTTAATCAACGCATCGTGACACAAGTCTTCGGCAGCATCCTCCTCCCGTACAACATTATAGGCAACCTTGTACAACGCAGGAACCGCCGCATCATAAATGGTTTTAAAATCTTTATCGGAGAGTGCATCTAACGGTACTAATTCATCAAACAACTTGGTCTCCCTAAGGTTACATTTTTCGCCACAGCGTTCCGTTTGCTGTATCTTCCAAAGCAATTCCGTAATCTTTTAGCAAGTTCCGGATTTCATCAGCTCGTTTAAAGTCCTTAGCTTTTTTTGCTTCCGTCCGTTCGGCAACCAAGCGTTCGATTTCTTCCGCATTATCGATCGATTCCGGCTCGGTATGAAGAGATTTCGCTTCTTCTATTAACTGCAATGCAAGCACGGTGTCAAAAATACGAATCAGCGTGATCACTTCGCCTACTTCAAGCTCCTTATCTTTAACCACCTGTTGCAACACGGAAAGGGCACGCGGCGTTGAAATATCTTCTTCAAGCGCATGCACAAAATCCGCCAAATAGCAGCGCGCTTTCTCGGTATGGAGCAACGAAACAGCCTGTTCTGCCGTTACACCGCTGGTAGGAAAATCGGGGAGTGTTTTTGCCTCAGTCAACAGATTGGCAATCCGTTGCTCAAGGTTTCTGCGCGCATTTTTCGCGGTATCCATCGCTTCCCACGAAAAGGTAAGCTGGCTGCGGTAATGCCCTCCTAACAACAGGAATCGATAATCGAGTGGCGCATAGCCTGCCTCGATCACCTTATCCAACGTGATAAAATCGCCGGTAGACTTAGACATCTTGCCTTTATTCATCACCAAAAATTCGTTATGGAGCCAATATTTTACCCATTTTTTACCGGTTGCCCCCTCCGACTGGGCTATCTCATTCGTATGGTGAATACGGATGTGGTCGATGCCGCCCGTATGGATATCAAACTGCTCGCCTAGATACTTCATACTCATTGCGGAACACTCGATATGCCAACCGGGGTATCCCCTGCCCCACGGAGAATCCCACACTAAGGCTTGATTCTCAAACTTACTCTTGGTGAACCAGAGCACAAAATCATGCGGATTACGCTTATTTTCATCTACTTCGATACGGGCACCGGCCTTAAGGTCTTCAAGTTTAATCGAGGCAAGCTCTCCGTATTTCGGAAAGGTCATAATATCATAGTAGAGGTTTCCGCCTGCCGAATACGTGTGTCCATTCGCTTCGATCCGTTTGATCAGTTCTATCATATCGGATACGTGATCGGTAGCCTTGCACACGACATCGGGACGCTGAATGTTAAGCCGTTCGGTATCCTTAAAGAACGCTTGAGTATAGAAATCGGCAATTTCCAACACGCTCTTTCCACGCTCCTTCGCTGTCTTTACCATCTTATCTTCACCGTCATCGGCATCGCCCGAAAGATGCCCTATATCGGTTATATTCATTACATGGGTTACCGGATATCCCAAAAAATGCAACAAACGCGACAACGTATCCTGAAATACATAGGCTCGTAAGTTACCGATGTGCGCATAATTATATACGGTTGGCCCGCAACCGTAAAAGCCTACTTTTTTCGGATCGATTGGCACAAACTCTTCCATTCTGTGCCCCAATGTGTTATATATGCGTAATCCCATAATAAATCTCCTCTATGATAACCAATTGGTATTTTTCTTGCCATTTCTGAAAATACATTTTCCGTAAGCCTTTTGAAAATAGACGGTGTAGATGCTAGGAGCCTAGCCGAAATAAAGCGGAGGCGTATCTATGATACGTTGAGCATTTATTTTGGCGTAGCGACAACGCAGATGCGCCGTATATTTTCAAAAGACAAGTCTTTTATAAATAGTGCCAATAGTATATAGTGTTTTAGTATGTTTAATCTAGGAGAAAAAGAGAAAAAAAACAGTTTTCCGGTCAAATTCCGTAAGATAATACAAGAAAACGTAAAATTAGGTTCATTTACGAGTTTCAAAATCGGCGGAAATGCCGATATATATATTACGCCTTCTTCGCCGGATGAATTGTCGGCAGCTCTGGCATTTATTCGAGAAGAACGTATACCGACAATACTACTGGGCGGGGGAACGAATCTGCTAATTCCTGATGAAGGGATACGGGGTGCCGTTATCCATACCGACCGCTTAAACAAGATCCGACTGCTGAACACTGGCAAAGAACCGCTCGTACAAGCGGAGGCAGGAACACTGATGAAGGATCTAACGGAATTCTGTGCAGAGTACGGCCTTGCCGGGTTGGAAGATTTCGCAGGACTTCCCGGAACCGTGGGCGGAGCGGTTTTTATGAATGCTCGCTGTTACGAAAAATCGATTTCCGATGTACTGATTTCCGTGTCAGCGTTGTATTTTTCTGGGAAAGAGTGCACACTACAGAAATATGACTGCAATAAAGGAGACTGGGGGTATAAACAATCGCCGTTCCAACCATCGGATAAACGATATGCAGTTATTAATGGTAACCGGCCGATAATTGTTTCCGCAACGTTTCGAGTTGAACAAGGGGATGCGATACTTATCCGTAAAATAATGGAGAACCGTATTGCGGATAGGACGGCAAAGGGGCATTTTAAACTCCCTTCGGCGGGCAGTGCCTTTAAAAATAATCACGCATTCGGAAAACCATCCGGTCAGCTGATAGACGAAGCGGGTTTACGCGGATTGCAGATAGGTGGCGCTCAGGTGGCACCGTGGCATGGAAATTTTATTGTGAATACCGGTTCTGCAACTGCGCAGGAGGTTGTAGAACTAATTGAGATTATTCGGAAACGAGTAAAAGATACAACAGGGTTTGAACTTGAACCGGAGATCATTTTTGCCGGATAGAGAGGTTATATACATTGCAGCAGGCTGGTATTATAATAAATATGCAGAAAATAAGAGGGTAATAAAGTGCTTCAACTATCTTTTGTAAATTTTAAACGTGGGTCTTATATCCTCATTGAGGGGAAATCCGATACCGACCGTTTTTATATTATTCAAAGCGGTCAAGTACAAATTGCAAAACAAAAAGAAGTTGTAGCGGAAGAAGAGGGGAATCTCCTCGGACCGGGCGACTTCTTAGGGGTTATTGCCTGTATGGCTCATCACAGTCAGATCGAAACAGCTGTCGCGGTTTCCGATGTCGTGCTTATTGCCGTACACTATGCGCAATTTCCCGAACTGATTGAAAAAAACACTCCCATTGCAATGAAGATTATCTATTCTTTCAGTAGGAAGATGCGTTATTTAGACGAAGCCCTGACCCGAATCACCCTGAAACGGAATATCGAAACCGATATTTCCCATCTTTTCACTATCGGCGAATATTACCTGCGTATGTCGAAGTTTGAACTGGCGCTGTATGCCTACTACCATTACCTGAAAGAAAAACCGAATGGGCAGTTTGCCGAAACGGCACGAAAACGTTTTATGGCGATAAAGTCTACCGGCGTAAAGGCGCCGATTGAGATGCTCGAACCGGACACCAAGCAGATGGTGCGCGTGTATCACGGTGAATCAATGATTTTCTGTGAATGCCAGTCGGGGACGGAATTGTATATCATCCAAAAAGGCCGTGTAAAAATCTCCAAGATTGTAGATAACAGCGAAGTATTGCTTGCCGTCCTCAGAGAAGGAGATATGTTCGGAGAGATGGCGCTGCTCGAAAACAAACCACGATCGGCAACTGCTATCACCGCTGCGGAAGAGTGTCAGCTTTTAGCGGTAAACCGGCAAAACTTTAACCAAATGGTCACAACGCAACCTCAGCTGATTGCTCGCCTGACCACTACCCTCGCCGACCGTATTTGGGCTATGTACAAGCAACTGGCAAATACGCTCATCCCCGTTCCGATTGAAAAGATGTACGATATGCTGAGCATTCA
The DNA here is from genome assembly GCF_024181165.1 of Treponema sp. OMZ 803. NCBI lineage: Bacteria > Pseudomonadati > Spirochaetota > Spirochaetia > Treponematales > Treponemataceae > Treponema > Treponema sp. OMZ 803. Next base: position 1,954,579 of record NZ_CP051195.1, read on the forward strand.
GCTTGAAAAAATGCGGATACAGCCCGGCGCAGGTAAGCAGCATACCTTCTTATTCGGCCCCGCAGAACTCGCAAAAATGTGCAGCATTCCCAAAGAACAGGTAGCACAAGCTATTGCAGAATTTTTAATGACACCGATTGTACGCAGTACCGATGATAGCATCATCATCACCGATACGCTTGAGTTATCAAAGCAAACCGCGTACTTTAAAAAAATGCAGGAAATTGAGCAAGCACGCAAGCAATCCCGTGCCAACGAACCGACCTATCGCGGGAAACCGGTCTGGTAATACGCCGGACATCTTCTAAAAACTGAGGCCTTTAGAGGTACCCCGGTAAAAGCGAGGATTAAAATGAAAGTTCTTCCGTATGCGGCTTTTCTGATTTTGACCGCTACACTGCCTTTAGCTGCAGCCGAGACTTTTACGTCGGCCGCAGAGCAATCCGGCAAAGCCGTTCAAACTTCCGCTGAAAATCCTGCAGTGACTCCTCCGGCCAAAACAAACGGACAGCAAGTCAAAGCCGCGTTACCGGCTGAATACCGCAGTATCCGGCTCGGAATGGGTATTGACGCGGTAAAAGAGGCGCTCAAACAGGATGCCGTTTTCGGATATCGCGGCGAACGCGATGTTTCGTTGCTTCCGACGGAAAACAGAAGCCTTATCGAATCGGCAGGCTCTTACTTTATCAGTAGGTCGTGGTTCCAGTTTTATAAGGATAATCTCTATACAATGATCTTTAAGCTGAATACCGATACGGTCGATTACTATTCAGTCTACTCCAAATTTTGCGAAAAATACGGCGAGCCTGCCTCTATCAACCCGCAGCGGGCTGTCTGGGAGGACGAACATACCAGGGTAGTTATCGAGCGACCACTCATTGTGAAATATATCGATTTAACGGTATTCAACGAATTGATTTCTCAAAGTACGACCGAGAAGGCTGCGTCTGAAACGAACCGCCAAAACTTTATCGACGGGTTTTAGACGCAAGATATGGGGATATCCTAAAAGTTAGCTATTTTCAGGCTACTCCCCGCTCTCATAGGGAAAATCACCATGTATTTTTATTCCATACAAAAACGCTTAAAACACACATCCGCCGTCTTATGCTTTCTTATTCTTGTAGCGGCAGCCGTATCTTGCACCAACGCGGAAAGACCGAAAAGAGAACCTATGACGATTCTCATCGAATCGAAAAGCACGAAAACGACGATTCCCATTGAAGTGGAACCCGCGGTAACCGCTCAAGAACAGGAACGCGGCTTTATGAACCGGAAGGAGATACCGGACGGTACCGGTATGATCTTTGTCTTTAAACGAGATCAAAAATTACGCTTTTGGATGAAAGACACTCCCCATCCGCTTTCCATTGCCTTTATCGATTCGACAGGCCGTATCCGAGAAATCTATGATATGCAGCCTTTCAGCTTGGACATTATCGCCAGCACCTATTCAGTGCGCTATGCCCTTGAAGTGGCGCAAGGGTATTTCGAGCGGGCAGGGATTAATGCCGGGGATAAGCTTAGTACGGAAAGCCTCGAACGCCTGAAAGCAGCGGCGGAGTAATGGCAGCTTGTCATCCAGACTGAAATACTCTTCAAATCGATACACAGCGCATATAATCCGCCAGAGTTTTTCATTTATATCATTGCTTAGGCAAACTCCCTCCCATAGCGATTTATAACGGATGCCATATTGCTTAAAGAAACTTGTTCCATTACTCCGCCCATTTCATAAGCAACGCGAGGCATACCATATACAATAGCAGACGCTTCATCTTGCCCGATAGTACGGGATCCTTCCTGATATAACCGCGTAAGGCTTGCAGCACCATCCTTGCCCATGCCCGTCATGATAATTCCAAGTGCGCGATTTTGGAACTGTTCTGCTACAGAAGCAAACAACACATCTGCACTCGGACGATGCCCGCTTTGAGGAGGGGCATCGGAAATATGAGCGATAACGCCAAGAGGTTTCTTTTCAACTAAAAGGTGTTTTCCCCCCTGTGCAATAAGAATGCGCCCCGGTTTTACAAGATCTCCTTCTTGTGCTTCTTTCACTTCCAATGGGCATATCTTATTTAGACTATTCGCAAATTCATAGGTAAATCCCGGAGGCATATGCTGTACGACAACAATCGGTTGTGGTAATTTCGGGTCTAATTCCGCAAATACTTCACGCAAGGCATTTGGTCCACCGGTAGAAATCCCAATTGCAATAATCTCAAGTTTCCCCGGCTGGCGAACTTGCATCGGTTTTTCAGCAGCTTGTGAAGGCGTCATAAATGCCGAACCGCTACTTACAACTGCATGCGTTTGAGGTGTTGTCTGTAAATGAGGCGTATGAATATAATGCTGGGCAGGAGCTGCCGAAACAGCCTTGATGCCGGCAGTAGCTTGCCTTTTCAATTGATATTGTCGACCATATGCCTGCAAAAATTCCACAAGCTGACTAGCGACCGTGGCCAAATTTGCCGATTCGGATCCGGAAGGCTTGGTAACAAAATCACTGGCACCGAGTTCCAAACAATCCATTGTGATACGGGCACCCTCTTTTGCAATACTGGAGAGGATAATTACCGGAATATCAATATTAAGCCTTTTTCGCTCGCGCAAAAATTCTATGCCGTTCATTTCCGGCATTTCGAGATCAAGCACAATAATATCGGGCTGAACGCGCTCTAACTTTTGTAATGCAAACCGCCCGTTCATCGCTTTATCAGCGACAGCCAGCCCGGGCGTCCCATCAATTATCTTTCCAATCAAACTCCGCATCAAGGTCGAATCATCTACTATTAAAACTTTTATATCTTCCATATTAAAACAACCTCCCGTATTTTCAGTAGATATGCTAAAATTTTATATATCCTTTTCGTATATAATTGCAACTATAAAGAACTTTACTTAACATTTTTTTGGTACAAACATGCCCATTTGGTTTTAAGAAACTCAAATTTTGTATCCATCCCGAATAAAGATTCTGAATGCCCGATAAAAAGAAATGAATGAGGCGCCATCGCATCCCAGAAACGATTAATAACAGCCTGTTGTGCGGGTTCATCAAAATAAATGATCACATTACGGCAAAAAAGAATATCGATGTTATTCCTATTGGCATCATGTTTTAAATTATGGTAATCAAACTTAACCATTTGCATAATCTCAGGATTCATCTGATAGCCATTTCCTTGTTTAGTTAAATACTGAGCCAAATAATCATCAGGAATTCCAACGACACGATTCTCCGGATAAAAGCCTTGCTTTCCGACAACCAGCGACTTAAAAGATAAATCGGAAGCGATAATATCAGCTGTGAACCCCGGTGGCAAATGCCGCTTCATAACCATAGCGATTGTATACGGTTCTTCGCCCGTGGAACACCCCGCACTCCAAATATGAATTTGCTTTTGCCCTGCGGCTTGTTTTATCTTGACAATCTCAGGAATAACATAATGAATTAAAGCATCGAAATGAGGTTGATTTCTGAAGAAACGAGTCAGATTAGTAGTAACCGAATCCAACATAATTTTCAGTTCTTCTTTATTGGAAGTCAGAATTTTATAATACGCATCAATATCATCCATTTTATTTTCGCGTAAACGATCTTTCAAACGACTTTCCAAAATAGATCGGTTTGTTACAGAAAAAGTGATACCGCTTTCATTGTATATTAAGTCTTTAAAGAGTTCAAAGTTACGGTCACTTAGAAATTCTGCCATATATTTTCCTCCTTATAGAGTATATGTTGCCCTATTTTTTTGTCAAGCAAACTGTTTTCTATTTGATACTACCAATCTGCTTCAATCTTATCTGCTTCCATTAGAATATTTGTTACCTCCTGCAATAATTTCTTTACACCTTCTACTCGTTTTCTAAAGTCTGCATTATCGTTTCCTTGGATATTCAACCAATTTAAAAGCGGGGCGTATACGCTATTTTTATTACCGTCAATAAAACCGTTGAGCAAAGCGCACAATATCTTAAGTGCATTTTGAGAAGAAGCAATAATTTGCTTAGCTTCGGTTTCAATACTTTTCATTAATGCTTCAAGGCTGCTTTTACTCTTTAAACTCGCTATCGTTTTTTCTCTTAATTGAAGAAATGCTGCCCCGATTTCACCCTCTGGGGATAAGCGTGATTCAAAAGTGTTGATACAACTCTGCTGTTTTTCCAATACGGTAAAAGCATTCGTATATTCCGCAAGATTCTCACGTCGATAAAAGTTCCCTTCCATCAACAACGTTTTTAACACCGGTTGCACAAAAGTTGGATATAATCTTGAAAAAAAAGACGCGAGAAAGCTAAATGAGAATTCACGCTTAAATTGAAGCACAAGCCAAGAATCTTCCCATGGGCGATAGGGCAAAGGCTCAAGTCGATCAGTTTTCAACAAATCGAGCATCTGGTGGCTCAATTGAGCACGCCTCTGCGCCGAAGCCCATAGTTGCCACCGTTCAGCAAATCGTTTTTTCCATGCTACCTTAAAGAGTTGAAACCAATCTTCCCCCCCCTCAAGGCATTGAGGCTCCCAGTGTATAGATTTTAATGTATATCGGGCTAGATCTAAAATTGGAATTCTCACAGAAAACTCCCTAATTGTTTCCAAAGCATGAGAAGCTTGTGAGATGAATTCAACCGATTCTTCATCCATATTAACAGCTTTATCATTCAACTTATCTTGTTTTGATAGCAAAAATAAAGCTTGAAGTACGACATCCGGAATTGGCTTTATTGTACTGAGAACCGATGCAAGCATATTAATCTCTACAGAGAGCAGGAAAATTGAACATGATGGTTCAACTGCCGGATTTACGGTAAAGCATAAAACAGCTTTATCAATCGGTAATTCACAGAAATGCCGCATCCATTCAATTGCATTAGCCGCTTGGTACATTCCGGCTTTATAATCTGTCGTCATCAAAGAAAATGTTTCATCAATTTTCTTCAAAAGCTCAGATCGGAGGTTTGAATTCGCCTGCGAACTTGGAACACAGCTAAAAGGATCAGTATTGTACATTAATTTTGCATACACATCCGGTGCAACAAAAGAGCTTACTAATAAGTAAAAATTTCCCTTATCAGCATCATAAGCGGACAAAAGAGAGGTAAAAAAAAGTTGTGTTTTTCGTAATTCGCGCAACAATTCATAGAAATCTTTTGTAAAAACATTCTCTTTTATATTGATATATTGCTTGTACTCATGTTGCAGCCCCTTCCCAATACGTCGAATCAATTCTTCTTCATATACTTTTTCAATAGGTAATGCCTTAAAAAAAGACTTGAGATGCAACCATAAACGAATAAAGAAAGGTTCGTCATTTATTTGAATACTTTTTTGTACCTGAGTATCGCTCAGCAACGGCTCATTTTTAGAATCCGTCTGTATATCTTCAGACATCTTCATATTCTCAGCAATATGAGTGAGCATTGCCTGTGCTTCTTCCGTCGAAAGAGAATCAACCAACTTATCAAATGTAGAAACTTGAGGATTCATAAAGGAAATTATATACAAAACAGATAAAAAAAACTATAGGTTAGTTCCAAAATTTTGAGAGTTAAGTAAAAAAAAGCCCGGCAGCTACCTACTTTCCCACTCTGGATGAGCAGTATCATCGGCGTAATGAGAGCTTGACTTCCGTGTTCGGGATGGGAACGGGTATGACCTCTCCACTATGGCAACCGGGCAATAAAAGACGAAACAAAAAAGAAACGAAATTTATTAAATAAAGGGAAGCGCTTTATTATTGATAAGCGACAGGAAAGAAAGTAAATAAAAGAGAATAAAGAAGAGAAGATAATATGGTCAAGCCTCACGACTTATTAGTATTGCTCGGCTAGAACACATTACTGTGCTTAGACCTGCAACCTATCAACCTTGTAGTGTGCAAGGAGTCTTTAGCGGGGTTAAACCCCGAGGGATATGTAATCTTGAGGTGGGCTTCCCGCTTAGATGCCTTCAGCGGTTATCCCTTCCGAACGATAGCTACCCAGCACTTACCCTTGGCAGGATAACTGGTACACCAGAGGTTCGTCCACTTCGGTCCTCTCGTACTAAAAGCAGCCCCTCTCACATATCCAACGCCCATAGCAGATAGGGACCGAACTGTCTCGCGACGTTCTGAACCCAGCTCACGTACCGCTTTAATTGGCGAACAGCCAAACCCTTGGGACCTACTTCAGCCCCAGGATGCGATGAGCCGACATCGAGGTGCCAAACTTTCCCGTCGATGTGAACTCTTGGGGAAAATCAGCCTGTTATCCCCGGAGTACCTTTTATCCGTTAAGTGACGGCGCTTCCACTCGCGACCGCCAGATCACTAAGACCTACTTTCGTATCTGCTTGAGCTGTCACTCTTGCAGTTAAGCCTCCTTGTGCCTTTACACTCACTGCGTCGATTTCCAACCGACGTGAGGAGACCTTCGCGCACCTCCGTTACATTTTAGGAGGCGACCGCCCCAGTCAAACCGCCTGCCTACCACTGTTCCCATTCCGGCTTCACGGAACGGGTTAGAAACCTAATTCATCAAGGGTGGTATTTCACTTGGCAACTCCACTCACCCTAACGAGCAAGTTTCACTGTTTCCCACCTATTCTACACATGATAAACCAAGTCCCAATAGTAAGTTACGGTGAAGGTTCACGGGGTCTTTCCGTCTAACTATGGGTAACCGGCTTCTTTACCGGTATATAAATTTCACCGAGCCTCGCGTTGAGACAGCGCCCAGATACGTTACACCATTCGTGCGGGTCGGAACTTACCCGACAAGGAATTTCGCTACCTTAGGACCGTTATAGTTACGGCCGCCGTTTACCGGGGCTTCAATTAACAGCTTCGCATTACTGCTCACCGCTCCTCTTAACCTTCCGGCACCGGGCAGGTGTCACCACCTATACGTCTCATTACTGATTCGCAGATGGCTGTGTTTTTGATAAACAGTCGCCTGGGCCTGCTTTATGCTACCTCCACTCATTACTAAACAGAGGCCACACTTTTCCCTAAGTTACGTGTGCATTTTGCCGAGTTCCTTAACGCGAGTTCTCTCGAGCGCCTTAGATTTCTCATCCTACCTACCTGTGTCGGTTTACGGTACGGTCTTTTATAACCTAGCCTTAGACAGTATTTCCCGGCACCATGACTTACCCCGCTTCGCTTCTCTCATCGATCCACTCGCTGTCGCCTCTCACCTTGGATAGCGGATTTACCTACTATCCTTTATAACGGCTTGAAAGCTTCGACCGGAACAACCGTTCTCCGGCCGGGGTTCGCCTCATGCGTCCTGCCATCGAAATTATAAAAGGTATCGGAATATGAACCGATTTCCCATCGACTACGGCTTTCGCCCTCGCCTTAGGGGCCGACTAACCCTGGGCAGATGACCTTTACCCAGGAAACCTGAGGTTTTCGGCGGAAAGGAATCTCACCTTTCTTTTCGTGTACTTATACCTGCATTCTCTCTTCCATCCCCTCCAGTGCCCCTGTCAGGTACACCTTCATCAGTCCATGGAATGCTCCCCTACCGCCTTATGCTTTTAATACATAAGACCCGTAGCTTCGGTATACTGCTTAGCCCCGTTACATTATCTGCGCATGTATACTCGACCAGTGAGCTATTACGCACTCTTTTAAGGAATGGCTGCTTCTAAGCCAACCTCCTGGCTGTCTAGGTATCCACACTTCATTTCACACTCAAGCAGTATTTCGGGACCTTAGCTGACGGTCTGGGCTGTTTCCCTTTTGACTACGAACCTTGTCGCACGCAGTCTCACTCCTATACGTTGATTACCGGCATTCAGAGTTTGATTGGGTTTGGTAGGCGGTGAAGCCCCCTAGTCCATCCAGTGCTTTACCTCCGGTAATTTTGTATAAGGCTGTCCCTAAAGGCATTTCGGGGAGAACCAGCTATTTCCAGGTTTGTTTAGCCTTTCACTCCTAGTCACAAGTCATCCAAACCTTTTTTAACAGATTGTAGTTCGGTCCTCCACAGCGTTTTACCGCTGCTTCAACCTGCTCATGACTAGATCACTCTGGCTTCGGGTCTACGACATGCAACTCTTACTTCGCCCTTTTCAGACTCGGTTTCCCTCCGGCTCCGGAACTTCTATTCCTTAACCTCGCTGCATACCGTAACTCGCAGGCTCATTCTACAAAAGGCACGCTACCACCCATAAAGGGCTGTAACATCTTGTTGGTTTATGGTTTCAGGTTCTATTTCACTCCCCTCACCGGGGTTCTTTTCATCTTTCCCTCACGGTACTTGTCCGCTATCGGTAGCCAACTCGTATTTAGCCTTGGATCGTGGTCGACCCGGATTCCGACAGGATTTCTCGTGTCCCGCCGTACTCAGGTACTGCACCGGCAAGGCGACTGTATTTCGCGTACGGGGATTTCACCCTCTCTGTCAGGCTTTCCCAAAACCTTTCCGCTATACATTCGCTTTATCACTTGCTGTACGTAAGCCCGTGCAGCCCTACAACCCCCCGTTTAACGGGTTTGGGCTCTTCCAATTTCGCTCGCCACTACTTTCGGAATCTCTTTTTGATGTCTTTTCCTTGAGTTACTTAGATGGTTCAGTTCACTCAGTATTGCTTTACCTCTCTATTTTATTCAAGAGTGTAATGATAGAATCACTCCTATCGGGTTACCCCATTCGGCTATCTCCGGATCACAGGATATGTGCTCCTCCCCGAAGCTTTTCGCAGCTTATCACGGCCTTCTTCGCCGGTTGGCTCCAAGACATCCACCATAAACCTATTCTTCGCTTGACCATATTATGTTCTCTTCTTAAAACGATCATCTATTCAATAACCGTCAAGAATTCTTCTTTTCACCTTATTTTTCACTCTCCAGTTCATCCCTTTACTTTAAATAAAGAAAATTCACCTTCAAGCATTCTTTCTTTCCCTTCCCTAGCTTTTCAAAGATCTCTTCGTAATATCATACTTTAACAATATTACCATCAGCCGGCTATTCACTCAGCTGTAAAATGGGCCTGATTAGAGTTGAACTAATGACCCCTTCCTTATCAGAGAAGTGCTCTAACCAACTGAGCTACAGGCCCGTATAAAAAAGGGAGAGAAAGAAGAGGAGATAAGCGGACGCTTTGTGTACAACCTACAAAGCATTTAGTATTTACCTTTCTCTAAGAAAGGAGGTGATCCAGCCGCACCTTCCGGTACGGCTACCTTGTTACGACTTCACCCTCCTTACCAAGCGTACCTTCGGCACCGTCCTCCTTTGCAGGTTAGACAAGCGACTTCGGGTACCCCCAACTCGGATGGTGTGACGGGCGGTGTGTACAAGGCCCGGGAACGTATTCACCGCGCCGTGCTGATGCGCGATTACTAGCGATTCCAACTTCATGAAGTCGAGTTTCAGACTTCAATCCGAACTACGATTGCTTTTTTGCGGTTTGCTCCACCTTACGGTCTCGCTTCGCTTTGTAGCAACCATTGTAGCACGTGTGTAGCCCTGGACATAAGGGCCATGATGACTTGACGTCATCCCCACCTTCCTCCGATTTGTCATCGGCAGTTCCGCCAGAGTCCTCAAGCTTTACCTGTTAGTAACTGGCAGTAGGGGTTGCGCTCGTTGCGGGACTTAACCCAACACCTCACGGCACGAGCTGACGACAGCCATGCAGCACCTGTCTAGCAGGGTATTGCTACCCGGCCTTATCTCTAAGACCTTCTACTAGATGTCAAACCCAGGTAAGGTTCCTCGCGTACCATCGAATTAAACCACATGCTCCACCGCTTGTGCGGGCCCCCGTCAATTCCTTTGAGTTTCACCCTTGCGGGCATACTCCCCAGGCGGTACACTTATCGCGTTTGCTTTGGCACTGAAGCTCTTGCCCCAACACCTAGTGTACATCGTTTACAGTGTGGACTACCAGGGTATCTAATCCTGTTCGATCCCCACACTTTCGCATCTCAGCGTCAATTATCGGCCAGAAACCCGCCTTCGCCACCGGTGTTCTTCCAAATATCTACAGATTCCACCCCTACACTTGGAATTCCAGTTTCCCTTCCGTAATTCAAGCTATACAGTACCCAATGCTATTCTAGGGTTAAGCCCCAGGATTTCACATCAGGCTTACATAGCCGCCTACATGCCCTTTACGCCCAATAATTCCGAACAACGCTCGCCCCTTACGTGTTACCGCGGCTGCTGGCACGTAATTAGCCGGGGCTTATTCGTCGATTACCGTCATCAGATGAGCATTCCCTCTCACCCTTATTCTTCATCAACAAAAGGATTTTACAACTTTTCAGCCTTCTTCATCCACGCGGCGTCGCTCCGTCAGACTTCCGTCCATTGCGGAATATTCTTAGCTGCTGCCTCCCGTAGGAGTTTGGGGCCGTATCTCAGTCCCAATGTGTCCGTTCACCCTCTCAGGCCGGATACCCATCGTCGCCTTGGTGGGCCTTTACCTCACCAACTAGCTAATGGGACGCAAGCTCATCCTCAAGCGAAGCCGTAGCTTCCTTTCCTCAACATCTCTTGTGATATGCCGAGTGTATTCGGTATTACCTGCTATTTCTAGCAGCTATCCCCATCTTAAGGGTAGATTACCCACGTGTTCCTCACCAGTCCGCCACTCTAGGAGAGAAGCAAGCTCCTCTCTTGCCGTTCGACTTGCATGCTTAAGACGCGCCGCCAGCGTTCGTTCTGAGCCAGGATCAAACTCTCCATTATTTTATTTCAAACACCCCGAAGGGCGTCTGATCTCAATAATTTTGAAAGCAAGTCCCGTTTCTTTTATTTTAGGAACGTTGACCTTTAAGAGAAAGAAAAATAACAATGCAAAGCAATTATTCATCACCCCGCACACTCTCTTTCTCTCTCAATTCTTTGTTCTACGCTTATTTCCTTACCAAAGATTTTTCACTCTTTGGCTTTTTCTTCTTTCCCTTCCCTTTAATTTCAAAGACCAGTTTGCTTAACTGCGCTTCGCCTTGGCATCGCAGCAAGCGAAAAAGAATATATCAAAAAACCATTCGTTTTGTCAAGCACCTTTTGTTCTTTTTTATTTTTATTTTTTTAAGTTTTTTTCATACATCAAAACCGGAAAAATAAAAAACATCAACAACGCTTACCGTCTTTATACCGAAACATCAAAAAGAATAATCAACTTTTGCTGTTTTAAATACTGTTCGGTATCATCAACACCTACCTATAACAAACAGGTCTATTAGGTTGATAATAGAAGGAATTGGTAAACCCAAAGGCTTTTCATTCTTGCTACACTGCTTAGCTGCCCGACAGTCATGAAGTGCAACGGAAGAGATAGTATCACATATTACCTCACACTGTCAACTATCTCATGCTACTTTTTTTGATAAAATCTACTTTCTTTCTCTTTGCATTCTATTTCTGCGATTCACTTCGCTTTTCCACCCTTTCATGGTTATTGAAATAGTGAACATCGCTCAAGGCAAATGTGTTTTGAGGAGGAACAATTACATCTGAAAGATTGCATCTTCTACTATTCACATCATCATATTTCAGTATATTGTTGTACTCAATATCGCAAGGAGTCTCTTATGATTAAAGCACTGATTTTAGATTACGGCAATGTGATTTCTTTAACCGACACGAAAGCTATCGATGAAGCAATGGCTGCTGAAACCGGTATTCCGGTGGAAGCATTTGGAAATCTTTACAGCACGCACCGCAGCGATTTTGATCGGGGAGTCATCAACGGTGAGGAAATGTACAGACGCTTGCTGCAAAATAACGGCTATGAAGAAGCCGCTAAAGATACCGGACTACTGAAGAAGATGGTAGATATTGATTTAGCCGGTTGGCGAACTTTAAATGATGCGGTATGTGATTGGGCTTTAAATATTCAAAAACAAGGTTTCAAACTGGGGATTCTTTCCAATATGCCGTATCAATTTTTAGATCGATATGAAAAAGAAATACCTCCCTTTGTGGCCGCCGATTACGCATGCTTTTCATGCCGATTGCATCTAATAAAACCCGAACCTGAAATTTACCTCAATTGTCTTGAAGGTTTAGGTATCAGTGCAGATGAAGCTGTTTTTTTCGATGACATGGAACGGAATATCGAGGCAGCTCAAAAACTTGGATTTCACGCTTTTGTATGGACGGGATTGGCGCAAGCGCAAAAAGATTGGCTTTCTTGTCTGTAAACGACGAAAGATAAAAAATTGAATGTCAAGGAGGACTATGCTGCCTACAAGAATAAAAGCAATGAAATTGTTGGAGGAAGGATATAGGCGAAATCCGGACACATTGAAAGATTATACTCTGTTGCATTTTTTTATACAATAGAGTATATTTTTATCGGATATAAAGCTAATAGAGGGCATGCGGCGTTTCGAAAGATACAAAACAAACCTGTTCGGAAACTTTCGTTTCTGAACAGGTTACCTTGAAATGCTTCGAGCGCAGCAGGAGTATGAACACCGCCCCTAATATAATGGAGGAATGCAATGGTTAAAACGGTAAGAGATGTAGATCTTCACGGCAAGCGTGTTATCATGCGGGTTGATTTTAATGTTCCGATGAAGGACGGGGTTGTGCAGGACGATACGCGAATCGTTGCAGCATTACCGACTATCAAATATATTTTAGAGCAAAAGCCGCGTTCGTTGGTGTTGATGAGCCACCTCGGCGATCCTGCCAAAGATTCAAAGAAAGCTGAGGAAAAAGCGGCTAAGGACGGCAAGCCGTTTGACAAAGAGGCCTACATCGCCGGTAAGCATAAGATGAAGCCGATAGCGGCATATTTGGAAAAACTGTTAGGTATGCCCGTTCGGCTTGCCGATTCCTGCAAAGGACAAAAGGCGGTAGTCGATGCACTTCCCGAAGGCGGTATCTTGATGCTTGAGAATACGCGCTTCCATCCCGAAGAAACCTCGAAGGACACTGCAGAACAGGAAACACTTGCCAAAGAGCTTGCCTCCTACGGCGATGTATACGTCAACGACGCATTCGGAACTGCACACCGTGCTCATGCTTCTACGGCAACCATCGCGAAATTTATGAAGGTAAAAGTTGCCGGTTTTTTAATGGAGAAAGAAGTTAAATATATTGAACCGATGGTAAAAAATCCGCCCAAACCGATGGTCGCCATCATCGGCGGCGCAAAAGTTTCTTCAAAAATTGCCGTACTGGATAGTCTTTTGAAAAATGCCGCTGCGCTGATTATCGGCGGCGGCATGGCCTATACCTTCCTTAAAGCGCAAGGCCATTCAATCGGGAAGTCCTTAGTCGAAGATGATTTTATCGACACAGCAAAAAAACTTTTAACCGATGCAAAGGCAAAGGGCGTTAAAATAATCCTGCCGGTAGATCATATTTGCGCCGCTTCTTTTGCCGCCGATGCAAAACCGGAAAGCGTGGACGGCTGCGACATCCCCGATTCGCTTATGGGAATGGATGTCGGACCTAAAACCATCGAATTGTACAAGACGGAAATCTTAAACGCGAAGTCTATCGTGTGGAACGGCCCGGTCGGCGTGTTTGAATTTGAAGCTTTCTCCCACGGAACGGAAGCGGTTGCCCGCCTTGTGGCCGAAGCAACCGGAAAAGGCGCAGTAACGGTAGTCGGCGGCGGCGACTCCGTTGCAGCCGTCAACAAGTTCCATCTTGCCGATAAGATGAGCCATGTATCTACCGGCGGCGGCGCCTCACTCGAATTCTTGGAAGGGAAAACCCTACCGGGAATCGCCTGCCTCGATGCATAAACGAAGGCATCATGAAAGAATTTACCTGTGTTTCCTGCCCTATGGGCTGTAGACTCCGAGCAATTGAAAAAGACGGCGCCTACACAATAGAAGGATATAGCTGTAAGCGAGGGCTTGAGTACGGCTTGCAGGAAATGAAAGATCCTCGAAGAAATATCAGCTCGACGGTGCGCATTGAAAACGGCTTTTTAGCGGCACTTCCCGTCAAAACAGCAGCGCCTATTCCGAAAGGCATGATTTTTCAGGTGATGAAAGAGATCAACAAAATCAGGGTAACGGCGCCGGTGAAGACAGGAGCAGTCATTATTCCCGATGTGCTTCATACGGGCATCGACATTGTCGCAACCCGCGATATGCCATGCCGCGCTGAGTAGTTTATGATGCGGCGCCGGTTTTAACGTGCCGCTCAATCACGAACCTATAACAAAACGGCCGGTAATTCTTGCTGAACTACCGGCCGTTGTCATTTATACATACTAGACCTGTTCAGAAACGGAAGTTTCCGAACAGGTTTATTTTCGGTCGAACATCTCTAGGGCATCTGAAAAAAAACTCAGGTATAGCCTTTAGAGATGCTTCATCACTATATCTTTCCGTTAAAATTCTGCGCTTGTTGCAACAGTGTCGGTCTTGAGTTTTAAGAAAGCGGTAAATTCATCGACGGACATCGTTTTTTGCGCTCCTTTCAAAAGCCGGACGGTAACACTGTTGTTCTGCTTTTCCTTTTCCCCGACAACAAGCTGATATGGAATTTTTTGTTCCTGATACTTCCGTATCTTTGCATTCATACGGTCGGTATCAATATCAGCCTTTACGCGAAAGCCGGCTTTTGAAAGAGAGGCGGCGATACTTTCGGCATATTCGTTAAATACGGGCGCAACGGGAATAACCATTGCCTGCACCGGAGAGAGCCACGGGGGCAGCGCACCGCCGAATTGTTCAATCAAAATACCGATAAACCGCTCCAGCGAACCGAGCGCCGCGCGGTGCAGCATGACGGGCTGATGCTTTTGGTTGTCCTCTCCGATATACTCGGCATTCAATCGGTCTTTAGAGGGCAGTTGATAGTCCGCCTGTATGGTGCCGCATTGCCATTCACGACCGAGCGCATCGACAAGCGTAAACTCCAGCTTCGGCCCGTAAAATGCTCCTTCTCCGGGGGCAATCTCGTATTCAAGACCGGCGGCTTTACACGCTTCCGCAAGCGCATTCTCTGCCCTATCCCACGTTGCATCATCACCGACCCGTTTTTCAGGCCGCGTAGAAAACTTGACGAGTATAGCTTTATCGTCAAAGCCGAAATCTCGATAGAGCGATTTAAGCAGGTTACAGAACTTGCACACTTCGGAGGAAATTTGTTCTTCCGTACAGAAAATATGCGCGTCATCCTGCACAAAACCACGCACCCGCATAATCCCATGCAGCGAACCGGACGGTTCATTCCGCGTACAGGAGCCGAACTCCGCAATACGCAGCGGCAAATCGCGGTAGCTTTTAATTCCCTGTTTAAAGATTTCAACGTGCCCGGGACAGTTCATCGGTTTAAGCGCAAACACCCGTTTCTCGCTTTCGGTGATAAACATATTTTCCTTGTATTTTTCCCAGTGCCCCGACCGAAGCCAGAGACTCTGCGGCATAACAAAGGGGGTATTTACCTCAACATAGCCGTCTTCTTTAATCTTCTGGCGTACATGCTGCTGCACGGTTAAATAGAGCGTCCAGCCGTTCGGGTGCCAGAATACTTCGCCGGGATTGTCTTCTTCGATATGGAATAAATCGAGTTCCCGTCCTATTTTGCGGTGATCGTTTTTCTCCGCTTCCGCCTGCATCGTCAGATAGGTTTTAAGGTCATTGGGCGTTTCCCATGCCGTACCATAGATACGGGTCAGCATCGGACGTTTTTCATCGCCGCGCCAATAGGCTCCCGCAATTTTTTGCAGCTTAAAACTTTGAGCGTTAATTTCTTTTGAATTGGCAACATGCGGCCCTCTGCATAAATCAACAAAATTACCCGACCGGTAAATCGAGATTTCCGCATCTTGCGGTAAATCATTGATAAGTTCGCACTTATACGGTTGATCCTTAAAAAGCTCAAGCGCTTGTTGCCTACTGACGATTTCTTTTACAAAGTTCTGCGGAGTTGATAAAAGACGGCGCATTTCTTTTTCGATACGAGCAAGATCATCCTGCGTGATCGATGTCGGAAGGTCAAAATCATAATAAAATCCATGTTCAACGGCAGGCCCAATAGCGACCTTTGTGCCGGGGAATAAATTCATAACAGCTTCTGCCATTATGTGCGCAATACTGTGCCGTAGTAACGGTAATTTTTCTGATTTCGGTAATGAATACTTCATACACCCTCCCTTTTATATCTTCCATTATATAAATATAAGTAAAAGCATACCGCCGAATTTTTAGGCTGTCAAGATACCATAAAACTGTCTGCATAAATGCTAGTCAAAAAATCTTGCGCAAAAATCTGTTATCCGATAATCTTACGGTATGGAAACTCAGTATAAACTTTCTTTCGCTTCGGATTATATGGAAGGAGCACACCCTGCGATTATTCAGCGCCTCGTACAGACAAATATGGAACAAACGGCAGGCTACGGAACCGATGAATACTGCGAACGGGCTCGCTCCCTTATCAAAAAAGCGTGCGAATGCCCTGAGGCCGCTGTGCATTTTCTTGTCGGCGGTACTCAGACAAATGCAACGGTTATCGATGCACTCCTCAATCGGTATGAAGGCGTAATCGCGGCACAGACAGGGCATGTTGCCGTACACGAAGCGGGCGCGATAGAGTTCGGCGGGCATAAAGTGCTTTCTATTGCCTGCGACAAAGGTAAAATCACGGCCGCTTCGGTTAAGCGGTATCTACTGGATTTTTATGCGGATGGAAACTATGAGCACATGGTATATCCGGGGATGGTATATATCTCGCAGCCGACGGAATACGGAACGCTCTACAGCAAGCAGGAGATGACCGCAATCAGTGCAGTGTGCCGCGAGTATCATATTCCGCTGTATGTTGACGGAGCGCGGCTTGCGTATGCGCTTGCCTGCAAAGAAAACGATGTAACGCTTGCCGACCTTGCAACGCTCTGCGATGCTTTTTATATCGGCGGCACCAAATGCGGAGCCCTCTTCGGCGAAGCGGTTGTTATTCCCGATCCGAAACGCAGCCCGCATTTTTTTACCATTATGAAACAACACGGCGCCTTACTCGCAAAAGGAAGGCTACTCGGCATTCAGTTTGAAATGCTTTTTACCGATGACCTGTATCTTCATATCGGGGAAAATGCAATCCGTGCCGCCGATACTATCCGCGCTTTTCTTGCTTCACACGGGTATGAACAATATTTTACCGCCCCGACAAATCAGATTTTTATCGTCCTTGACAATACACGCTATGCAGAACTTTCAAAAAAAATCACATTCGGTTTTTGGGAAAAGAAAGACGATTCGCATACCGTTGTCCGCATCGCAACCGACTGGGCAACCACGCCTGAGAACGTAGAAAAGCTCTTACAAGCGCTTGCATAAACGACAAAGGTCTATGTAAAAAAGTCGATTAGATTTTTACTGCCGCCGCTTTGAATTGGATCGATTTTATCCTTGCCGCAACGGGAAAAATGAAAGATGGGGAGAAAAAATACATAAGCGAATGGTAAGGTGAATGTGCCTATGTTTAGAATTCAGTCATTGTTATACAAAAACTTAATTTTAAAGCCGCGGGGATGACGAAAAAGCAATCGACTTTTAAGACATCCCTGCGCGCTCACTCTAACTCTAATGTTTTATAATATCAAACTTAGCTGACGTTATTTTTATGTCGAAGTGCGCATTATCGAATGTTTTTAAATCACCTTTCTGCAGCCAACCGCTGGTATAATCGCTTGGGAAATGTGCGCCGCCATCGGAAGCTACTATTTTAATCAAATGGATATAATCACGACTCGACTTATTTGTTGTCCCACTTAAAAGGATACCGTTAATTGTGACTGTCTTTTTTTCTCCGACGTTTAAAGAAATGACACCGGATGTAGCGGTATCTTCTTTAGCTAATTTAGAATCGTTTGAAATACTGTTGGAGGCAATGATACTTACAACAACGCTGCATTGCACCCCGCTTTTATTCTCAAGTTCAAAAGTCATATCGGTTCGCTTATAAACAGGTTCGGTTTCATCAGCCTGACCTTTACAACTCGACATAAAAAAAACCATGCCGATCAGCGCAACGAATGCACCGATAATAGATACGTTCTTCCGTTTCATAAAAAACTCCTTTCCGCATATTTGTGCGGATTATCACAGAAATGTATGTAAACGAACCTCTGACATATAGAACAAATTGCTAACCCGCTCTAATATATGAGGGCGTTCACATTGTAAAATATCTTCTATATTACCCCCCCCCCCATAAATGTCAATACCCACAGCATAAAATACAGGGCTTCCGTATAGGAGCAGATTAGCTACTTACAAAAAAAATTGTCGAAAGAACATATCCATGCTATACTCGGCGTATGGATTTTTTACGGCGGACATTACCAACCGACACGAAACCGATATAAACCCAAAAGGAGTACCATTATATGAATCGTCATTGTATTTTTCTATCTTTTTTTATTATCTTTTCAGGAACTGTTGTCTTCAGCTCATGTGCTAAAAAAAGCGATTCGGTTTCAACTAGACAGGTATATGCCGAAGCTGAACATCCCGCAGGAGCGGTAAAAAATGCGGCATACGCAAAAGATGCAACCACAACTGATGTAGATACCGCCGATATGCAGCGTCCCTTAGACGGCACAGAGACTGCAAATACCGCTGCAATGCTCGAACGGCAGCTCATAAAAGAAGGCTCGATCAATTTTGAAACGCACGATATAGCGGAAACCCGTCAGCACATCGAATCACTCGTTCAAAAATACGGCGCGTATATCAGTCAAGAAGATGAGCGAGCAAGCTCTTCACGGATATATCAGAATATGACCGTCAGAATACCTAAGGCTCATTTTGATGTATTCGTAACGGAACTTTCCGGCGGCGTTAAAAAAATTGATGAAAAATCCATTACCGTACAGGATGTAACGGAAGAATTTATCGATAGTACCGCACGCCTTGCCGTCAAAAAAGAAACGGAACAAGGATACCTGCGGCTGCTCAACCAAGCAAAAACAATAAAAGATATCCTCGATATTCAAAATGAACTGCAGGATATACGGTCGGATATAGAATCGATAGAAGGCAGACTGCGGTATCTGAAAAATTCCGTTAATTTCAGTACGCTGCATATCAGCATGTACCAACAGATAGAAGTCGCATCGGAAACCGGTTCACTTTTTATGCCGGTATGGGATGCAATAAAAGGCGGAGTACAGGCCTTTGCCGCGGTCTGTATCGCACTGTTGTACGCCTGGGTATTTATCGCGTTGGGAATAGCCGCAATTATCATCATACTGCGTCTACGGAAACGGCGGCGGAAGGATAAGGCTGAGAAAGTACAATAGAAAATTTTATGTGACTAGGTATAATGATAGACAAAGAGATACTGAAAGAATTAAGCGTAATCACAAAAGACAAGGTGCATTGGAACACAGCGATTAATGATGTCGCAGCAAAACTCGGCGAACAGTATTCAGCGGATGTACAAGCAAAAGCGTTGTGGCTTCTCGGTGAAATGGGATTACAATATCCGTTATCGGTGCAGCCGTATATTGAACAAATTGCTGGCTATTTAAAAGACGGTAATCCGAAACTGCGGGAGCGCTCGATAAACGCATTGGGACGAATAGGCAGGGCAAACAAGGATTTGATTCTCCCTTATTTTGACACAATGATGAATATGCGCTCCGACACAGCAGAAGCGGTACGGCTTGCGTTTGTATGGGCTTGTGAAAATATTGCAACAGGCGCACCGGAACTTTTTTGCGACACATTGGATTTGTTCTATGAGTTGATATCGGATAAGGGAGAGCGCGTACGAATTGAGGCGCCTGAAATGTTTCGGGTAATGGGAAAACGGCTGCCGCATTCTGTAGAACCGTACTTGGAAAAACTGGAATGGTTTGCACAACATGATCCGCATCCTGTTGTCCGTATTCACAGCAGCGGCGCAATTCGCATAACGAAAAAAGCATTGGAGGAAAGTAAACATGCCGCAGATGAGTAAAGGTGGAAAATATATTTTCGGCTGGTCTGAGATACGGGAAGATGGAGCGCTCATCTTTCCGGTACCGGCAGTGGAAGAATATAAATTACACCAAGAGCAATATATTTACATCGTTTCCGGCAGTAAGCAGACGGGCGGATTTTGTGTGATGAGCGAGACTCTGCTTTCCCGCTCAACACTCAATCACATCTTAAAAGAAAACCCTCGTTTGGCGGATAGGACACTCAAAGAGGGTGAGTTAATTTCATATAAGGGAAGAAAATACGGCTGGCTTACCTTGAAAGATAATGGAGTTCACCTTTCAGAATCTTTAATGCAGATGTTGGATATAAAGACGGGAGATAAACTATTGGCAATTCGAAGCAGTAATATTGCTTTTACTATGGGTGCAAAAGGTTCATTAATACAAAAAGCAAATGAATATACTGGAGAAATAGAAGTCTTCTGAAAATATAGTAAGAAGCTACTGAGGAGAAAAACTATGACGGTAAAAAAGATAGCGATTATCAGCCTTTCACGGGGTTTGCTCGGCGAGCCGTTTATTAAGCACGGGGAAGAATTGGGTTTTAGGCGTTTACGCTCGTATGGAATAGAAGTTGTTACTACCGCGAATGCCTGTAAAGGAATTGATTTTCTTCAAAGTCATCCCGAAGCCCGTGCGCAGGATTTATTGGATGCTTTCTCCGATCCGTCTATTGATATGATTCTGTGTGCAATCGGCGGAGAGGACACATACAAGCTGCTGCCGTATTTATTTGAACATGATGAATTACGGAAGGCGGTACAGCATAGCAAAAAGATTTTTCTCGGATTCTCTGATACGACGATGAATCATTTTATGCTGCATAACGTAGGCGTGAATACTTTTTACGGTCAATCGTTTGTTGCGGATATCTGCGAACTTGAAGATGAAATGCTGTCGTATTCAAAAAAGTATTTTGAAGAATTGATTACAACCGGCACAATAAAAGAAATCCGCCCGAGCGATATGTGGTATAGTGAGCGTACGGCATTTGATGAATCACAGATCGGTGTAAAAAGAGTGCGGCACCAGAACAATGGATTTGAATTGTCGCAAGGGAAGTCCGTATTCTCCGGCGCTATTCTCGGAGGCTGCATTGAAACACTGTATGATATGTTTGACAACGCCCGTCATAATGACAGCCCTGCTTTGTGCCGCCGGTATAATCTTTTCCCGAGCATTGACGATTGGCAGGGTAAAATACTGCTTTTGGAATCGAGCGAAGAGCGTACAAAACCAGAGCTCTATCAAAAGATGTTACAAGCCTTAAAAGCAACCGGCATTTTTGAAGTTATAAACGGTATCCTTGTCGGCAAGCCTATGGACGAAGTATATTACGAAGACTACAAACGCCTTTTAATCAGCGAAATCAACAAACCGGATTTGCCGATTGTGTACAACGTTAATATCGGACACGCAACACCGCGGTGTATTATTCCCCTCGGCATTGAGGCAACAGTTGATGCGGATGAACAGGTTATACGGTTTGCATGAAAGAGGAGCTAAAAAATGACATATATTTATTTTGTGAGGCATTGTCAATCGGATCATACGAAAAGCGGCGATGAACAATTTCGGCCTCTGACGAAGGAAGGACTTGAGGACTCCCACGCAGTGTTGCATTATCTTAAAGATAAAAACATTGATGTGTTCATTTCAAGTCCATATAAACGAAGCTATGACACGATCGCAAAGGCTGCCGAATATTATCATCTACAAATAAAAACCGATGAAAGATTGCGGGAACGAAAATCAGGCAAAAACGGGAATACGTTTGAACTGTTTAAAAAGCGATGGGCGGATAAAAATTACGCGGAATCGGATGGGGAATCGCTTTATTCCGTGCAAAAAAGAAATATCGAAGCGCTTAAGGAAATAATAGAAATCTATCGGGATAAAAATATCGTAATAGGAACCCATGGTACCGCTTTAAGCACCATTCTCAATTATTATAATCCGGCATTTGGCTGCGATAGTTTTATGAGAATAATTGACTATATGCCGTATATTGTAAAAATTGAATTTGACGGAGCGCAGTACGCCGGAATGTCTGAGGAACTTATTATCAAAAAAGAATATAAACTACACACAGCACATGATAAAAATTGATATGAATTTTCAAAGACATAAAGGATTGAAGAAAATGATGAAAATACGAATTGCGATTGTTCTATTCCTCTACTGTGCTGCAACAACTGTTGTATATGCACACGGTAAGGCTGATGCAGATGCTGCACGCAATACTAATTATACCGGTACGATATATTTATACGGTGAACAGCACGGCGTTAAGAAAATAACGGATAAAGAACTGACACTATGGCGTGCATATTATACCAAAGGCTTGAGGCATTTATTTCTTGAACTACCCTCTTATACGGCAGAATATCTTAATATGTGGTTAAGAGAAAAAGATAATACCATCTTAGGAGAAGTATTCAATGATTGGAAAGGAACAGCTTTTCATAATCAACATACATATAACTTTTTTATGCAGATAAAAGAGCTGTGTCCGCAAACTGTTTTCCACGGTACCGATGTAGGGCATCAATACGGTACAACCGGAGAACGTTTCCTGCGCTACCTCGAAAGCAAACAGCAGCAGAACATTCCCGCATATCTCCGAGCGCAAGAGATCATACAACAAGGTATTGCCTATTATAACAGCAGCAATGCAAAGGCTATGGCATACCGTGAAAATATGATGGTTCAGAATTTTATTTATGAACTCAAACAAATTCAAAATGCCGATATAATGGGAATATACGGTTCTGCGCATACGGATACAGCTGCACTTGATTCTACCGGAGCCGTTCCCTGTATGGCGAATCAATTAAAATCAATCTACGGAACGAATCTCAACACAGAGAATTTAAGTCCGCTCGCTAAGGACATAGAACCTATCCGCATAGATATCATAACGGTAGCGCATACCGACTATCGTGCGTATTATTACGGCAAACAAGATTTGACCGGATTTAAAGACTTTGCATACCGCGAATTTTGGCAACTTGACGGCGCATATAAGGCGCTCAAGAATTCCGGCAAAACCGGTGATTGGCTCCCGGAATCAAATTACCCTATGAAGGTTGAACCCAATCAGGTTTATGTAATTGATTATACAAAAACCGATAATACAAAGATGAGACTGTATTATATTTCGGAAGGGGAGATACGGAACGGGCAGCTTATAACGGAAAATATTACGATGGAATGACGAACAAACGGGATGCGGTACAATAGCATATTTTGTACGGTTAGGTATATAATATATGCGAATGGATATGTACTATTCTAAATCTTCAAGTGTCCAATAAAGATATGCGATTATTATATGCAAAATAGGGAGAATAAATATGGATATTTTAAAAGATAACAACACGAACCCACACTTTTGGTCAGGCGGTATTTATTGGGGAGAAAAAGATAAAAAACTCGACGAATTTAAAAGGGACAGCTATTGGCAAATAGGATGGGATCAAGGTGCTGAGACAAGAGGCGCTAAACAAGCGTGGAATAATATTAAAGAAGTCGAAATTGGTGATTATCTTGCTTTTCATGGACACGGCGGAAAAAATATCCTAAAAATCTATCAAATTTCAAGAATTATAGACAAAAATGAAAATGAGGGAAAAATATTCATAGAACAACTGAATGATGATGAGGATGAACTCTTCCATGGAAAAGCTCCTAAAATGGGAAAAGGAAATTGGAAAGGTACGAAACTTGTATAATAAAAGTAGACAGGTAAAATGGAGAATATATGAGACGTGTTTACAAGAATTATACGAAGGAATTAAAAGAGCAGGCATGTAAGCTGGTTGTTGAAAAAAACATACCCGTGCGTATTGTGGCAGAGAAATTAAGTGTACGAGTACAGCTTTTATACAAATGGTTAAACCAATATGAAAGCTATGGACAGGAAGCTTTTGTCGGTTCAGGACGAGTAAGAAGTGCAGATGCGCAACTGAAGAAACTGCAAAAGGAAAACGAGTACTTAAAACTGGAGAATGAAGTACTAAAAAAAGTAGCGGCATACTTTGCGGAAAAGTGAGCGAATGCGTCAAAATAGCAAAAAAGTATTTTTCTCAAAGAAAAATAAGCACTGTATGCCGGATACTTGGCGTATCGCGTAGCAGCTACTATAGGCAAGCAAAGGAGCAGAAAGAAGAAGAAAAACAGCTTGAGCAGCGTATCATTTCTACATTTGCCAAACATAAGGGAAATTATGGGCGGATACGGATCAAAAAAGCGCTTGAGCGAGAGCATATCAAAGTGAGTGAATGGAAAATTGCTCGAATTATGAAAGAGAACGGATTAATAGCGAAAGGAGGCAGGAAAAAAGGGCGAGGAAAAAGGAGCAAAATAGTGCAACAGGAAAAAATAATTAAACAAAATGTGATTAAGGACAAATTTGCCGTGAAGGAAGTAAATAAGCTTTGGAGTTCGGATATCAGTGAATTTAAGATAACAGGAGGCAAGGTGTATGTTTGTGGGATAATAGATATTGCAAGCAGGGTGATTGTTGGTTGGTCAATCCAATTACATATGAGAGAAGTCATTGTACATCAAGCTCTGAAAATGGCTTGCGGCCGCCATGTGAATGTACCAGCTGAACGCTATATGCACACTGATGGCGGTAGCCAGTTTTGCTCAAAAAAGACAACGGAGCTGATTGAGAAAGCAGGTTTTATCAAAAGTATGTCAAGACCCGGAGTTCCGCAAGACAATCAGCCAATTGAAAGTTTCTGGAAGACCATGAAACGAGAGATGCCGAGTATTCGTCATATGAAATTTGAACAGGCGAAAGCAACGATAGTGGAATATATAGAGTTGTATTATAACAGTGAAAGACTTCATTCGAGTATTAATTATCGAATACCGAATGAAGCTTACCAACAATTATCAATTTAATGTGTCTACTAATACTTGACAAGTTTCTACTTTATTACAGGTAACGGGAACCGAGGCCATACAAACAATTTTCGGGAAATATATTACTGAGGACAATAAAACGATGGGAAATAATGAACTAAAAAAATATACGGATATTCTCCGTATGAAGAAAAATATCATTCTACAGGGTGCTCCCGGAACAGGAAAAACCTACACCACTGCAGCATTGGCGCTCAGCCTTATTGATGAAAATATCAGCTATTTCAATCATGATGTAGTCATGGAAAAATATCAAGAATATGTTGAAAAGGGACAAATAGCTTTTATAACTTTTCATCAGTCAATGGATTATGAAGACTTTGTTGAAGGATTAAAACCTCAACTCGTGGAAAACTCCGACGGAAATACAGCCGGTATTGCGTACCGTGTTGAAGACGGTATATTTAAGCGCCTCTGTAAACAAGCGATTAAAGATTCCGCCCTTGTATCAATGCAAGATAATTTTGAGTCCGTTTGGGGCAAACTTGTGGATGAACTAGATGAAAAAGATTTTATAGAAATACCTTTATTAAGTGGAAAAAACACATTTCGGATTGAATTAAATGAATACGGAACAGGACTAGCAACTCGCACGTATGAAGATGATAGTTTTCAAAAAGATCGATGGATAAGCGGGAAATCAAAGTTTTTCAGTAAAGAACAACTGTATAATGTATATCGCGGATTGCCCGGCACTCCAGCACGAGGCCACGATAACTATCGAAAAGCGATTATCCGATACTGCAAGGAAAATTTAGGTCTTATTGAATACGCTTTACCTTTAAACAATACACAATCCAACACTAATCCTTTCATTCTCATTATCGACGAAATAAACCGCGGGAATGTTTCGAAGATATTCGGCGAGTTGATTACCTTGCTTGAATCGGATAAACGCATAGGAAGTATGCATCCGATAAACGTACGGCTTCCCTATTCAAGAGAACTTTTTTCCGTGCCGCCGAATATCTATCTTATCGGAACAATGAATACAACCGACCGCAGTGTAGGAACCATTGATTACGCAGTCCGCCGCCGTTTTGCGTTTATTACATTAAAATCCGAAAAGTCAGCTATTGAAAAATTTTATGACAATGTACCGGGAGGTACAGATGCAGCATTAAAAAATAAAGCACTTGAATTATTCTCTTCAGTAAAACGCTTTATCGAAGAGAATAAAATAGAAGAGGATTTTGATGATTTAATGCCCGGACACAGCTATTTTATGGCAAAAAGCGATGCCGAATTGGAACAAAAGTTTATCTATGAGGTATTACCGCTTCTTCACGAATATCATAAAGATGGATTGCTTAAAGCCATTTTCGATGAAACGAAAATAAATAATCAAATTCATGACAACCAATAAGCAGCAGCAAGTTATATACTTTACAGAACATCAACAACCGGAACCGCACGATAGACAAGTGTTGGAACAGCTTACGCAAGATATTAATAATCCGATTGTGTTTTCAGGAAATCCCGACATGAACAAAGCTCCTGTCTATCTCGGAATTAACAAAGATTTTACGGCAAGTTACTATATAGGAACATGCTGGCTGCAGGAAGGTGAAATTGCCGCAGCAGTAATGCCGAAAATGGAATTGGACTATTTTGAGATGTTGAGGGCAGCACTTGCCGTTGATACCGAATATGAGCTGCAATATTTTTCAAAATGCTATGGTATTGATTTTGACTAGCCTGCAATACCGCTTAAACAAGATATCAATTATCTGACACCGCTTTTAATTGTACATTTTATTACTTTAACCGAAAAAATAATACGGAACGGTCTTAAAAAAGGATATGTGTATCGAGAAGAAAACTTAAAAAATAAAATCAAAGGAAAAGTATGGGTTTCAAAAACGATTAAAGAGAATCTTAGTAAATACGGATTGAACAAAAATATCTGCGCATTTCAAGAATTTACGACGGATATTCCCGAAAATCGGCTCTTGAAAAAAGCCTTGTTGTTTTGCAAAAAAATGATGAGCACATCTGAAAGCTTTACAAGGCATAGCGCCGGTCAAACGCTGGTGCAGAAACTCCCTCGTATATTACTCAGCTTTGAAACGGTTTCGGAATATATTCAGCCTTCCGAAATAAAACAATTCCGTGCAAGTAAATTATTTCCTCATTATCGTTCAGCATTGGAGCTTGCAAAATTCATTTTACGGCGATACGATTATTCGATAAACTCTATTTCGGCATTGGAACAGGAGACTGTACCGTATTGGATTAATATGTCCGGCCTATATGAATTATATGTATACGCTCAGCTCATTAAGAATTATGGGAAAGAGAATATCGGATTTCAAGTAAGCGGATATGAAAAAACTGCGGTTGATTTTATTAAAAAAGATGAACAGCTGATTATCGATGCAAAATATAAACCGCAATATGCTCATTCAGATGCAGGGATGCTTGATGATATACGGCAAATCAGCGGATATGCCAGAGATAAAAAAATATTGAAAGCGCTTGGTATCAGTGAGCATTCCCATGATGAAATAAAATGCCTCATCATCTATCCTGAACCACAAAACAAAACAGAGAGTAATAATAACCCTAGTCCGAATGAAAATAAGCTGAACGAACGATGCAATATTTTTATTGATGGTAACGATCAAACACTTATAGAGCAAGCCGTTGAAATTAAATATTTTAGAAACTTTTATAAGATCGGTATTCCACTGCCGTATAATCTATCTCAGATTATGATGCCGTCGATAATTAATGACTTACACTATTGAAAATGAGCGTATGAAATTAATCCAAAAAGCTTTTTTATACAAACTTGAAGCGGAAATACACAACGGAAAATTAATATATACACAAAAGAGGTTGCTTTCAAAAATTTCAAAGGAATGCAACCTCTATGATTTAGATGATGAAATATATGAATCGGTATATAAAGATTGGCGCATTGGAATTATTGCTGCTATACTTTTTTTCTTGGCAGGATTTATCATAATAACCATCTATGTTAATTCAAACACAATCGATAATTTCTTGTTTTATTCGTGCGGAGGGTTTAATACCCCGACGCTTGCGTCGTAACAAAGGGTATTAAAGCCGACTGCAACCACCTTATAGAACATACAGTGCGAAACGTTGAGCACTGTACCCCGACGCTTGCGTCGGGGTATGTTGATTTTATCCCTGCCGTAATTCTGACCATTCTCTTTTTTATTACGATGAGAAAAACAGTTTATATCAATTCAAGAGCCGGTATATTTGAATTTCTCTATACTGAAGAAGCTCTCTATTTTCTCAGCGGACTGATAAGTGAGTATGATACATTGTATAAAAATATAATATAAAAGAGTTTACCGGAAAATATCTTTCCGAACAATTAGAAGAGATAAAAAATGCAGTCGATTTAAAAAGTATGTCTAAAAAAGAAATAAAAGAAATTATTAATACTCATGCAGAACAGTTATTAGATTGTTTTTGTCCGCTATGCAATAAAAGAAAAGGTATAAATGCATTAACCATAAATACCGTCTTCAGTATATTGATTTTGACGTTCCGCCATACGAACATTGAAATCGGCTGCAAAGAGTGTTTAAAAGAAAAAGTAAAAAAAGCAAATATCATGTCTTTATGCTGCGGAATCTGGAGCCTTCCATTCGGCATTCCCGTAACGCTGTTTGCAATTTTTAAAAATATACATTCTTTGAAATATCTAAACATGGATATACCGACAAAGACATTAAAAAAATATGTATTAAAAGCGATAAAATAGCGAATTATACCATTTTCCGTATTGCTACACCAACAATAGTTATTGCAACTACGAGGAAAAGGACACTTGTCACAACGACCATACTAGTAAACTTTTTTGTAGCTCCAGTTAATTCCAACTCAGGAGCGTTAAGGACGACCGTCCATCCGGTAGTCTGCATGGTAGAGTATGCAGCTATACAAGGAAGATCCATAAACGTGTAGTGCCCAACCCCTGTTTGACCGGTTAACGCAGTCTCTATAAAAACCTTAAAAGATGCAAGACTTTCATCTGCTGCTGCTTCCGATATGATATTGTACTTATTTTCTACAAAATGTAGATCCCTATCAGCGATTATTATTCCCGTTGAACCGAGTACGGAACAATAGCCGGTATGTCCTACTGTTATGGATTCGATTTTTTTCGAGAAAAAATCCGATGAAACAATCATGCTGAGTACACCGGTAATTTTATCACCCATGTGGATAGGAACCGCAAAGATAAATGATACGGTATCTATAGACGAAAACACAGTTGGTTCTGAAACGAAATATTTCCCGCTTGCTGCTGCGCTAAACCATTCTTCATTTAAAGTAGATACTCGTTCACCGCTATTTATAAAGCCGTGCCCATCCATATCACAGAACATTATTCCACGGATTGCATCGTTAAAAGCAGCTTGTTCATACACGATCTTTGCTTTCTTACTATTGGGAATAGATCGATCATTAAGCACCGGCGCATGGGCCAGTACTTCGGCATATTGAAAACAAGCGGCCGTTTCTTTATCTAACATATCAGCGACCGCTTCCGTTTTATCAACCAGAGCTGTTTCGGCTTGTTCACGAACCATTCTTTTTACGGCTTTGACTGCAAACCGGCTTTGTACGGCAATACCTATAATCAGCATACAACTAACTACGGCTATCAGTTTTCTGCGCAGCCGTATTTTTTCCGTTTTACTTTTTTCAGCCTCATATCCGTCAGAATGTTGATTTTCGGGATATATTGTTCTATATCTTCCCATAATAATTACCTTGCTCGTATAACTACATCCGACTCTATTTCTACAATACTGGGCATCTCTAAAAAACTAACCGAGTTTTAGAGATGCCCTATCGATATATTATAATATCCGATATCAAACTATAAAGTAAAAAGGCTGCCCAAAAACTCATAGCTTCGGACAGCCTTCCGGTCGCAAGTTATATCAACTAACGATTATTTACTTCTTTTTTGTTGCGGTTTTAGCAGATTTTGCCGTTTTAGCTGTCTTTGCAGTTTTAGCCGCTTTCTTAGCTCCGGCCTTTTTATCCTCTATTGCAGCCTGTGCAGCAGCAAGGCGGGCAATCGGGACGCGGAAGGGTGATGCCGAAACATACGACATACCGGCGCGGCAGCAGAACTTGACAGATTCCAAATCACCGCCGTGCTCACCGCAGATACCGACCTTTAATTCGGGGCGGGTAGAGCGGCCTTTTGCAATACCGTCTTTCACCAGTAAGCCGACTCCAACCTGATCCAAAGACTGGAACGGATCGGCAGGGAATACTCCCGCTTTTTGTTCATCGACATAGGCAGGCAAGAATTTCGCAGCATCGTCGCGGCTGATGCCAAGCGTCATCTGCGTCAAGTCGTTGGTTCCAAACGAGAAGAACTCTGCCCGTTCTGCGATTTTATCAGCCAACAAGGCTGCGCGCGGAGTTTCGATCATCGTACCAACCGCGTATTTAATCTTAGCATCGTGTTTTTTAAGGATTGCATCGGCAACATTGCGGACTCTCGCTTCAAGGATCGCAAATTCTTTCGGATCGATGGTAAGCGGGATCATGATTTCCGGCAGTACCGTGATGCCTTTTTTATGCACATTGCATGCCGCAGTAATAATAGCGGTTACCTGCATTTCGAGGATTTCGGGATAGGTAATTGCCAAGCGGCAGCCACGGTGTCCGAGCATCGGGTTCGCTTCATGAAGCTGTTCAACCCGTTCCTTTACGCTTGCGAAACTGATATTGAGCGCTTCGGCCAATTTCTGCTGTCCTTCTTTATCATGCGGCACGAACTCGTGCAGCGGCGGGTCGATTAAGCGGATGGTAACGCCCTTTCCGTCCATCACTTTAAAGATGCCTTCAAAGTCCTTTGTTTGAATCGGGAGCAGCTTAGCCAAGGCTTTTTTGCGTCCTTCGGTGCTGTCTGCAACAATCATCTCACGAATCGCAAGGATACGCTTTTCGTCGTTGAAGAACATGTGCTCGGTGCGGCACAAACCGATACCTTCGGCGCCGTGTTCAAGGGCGACCTTTGCATCTTCGGGACGATCCGCGTTGGTGCGTACTTTGATAGCACGTGTCTCATCAACCCACTTCATCAAGGTCTTATATGATTCCGGCTGTTTTGCCTGTACCAATTTCAGCTCGCCGACATATACGTCGCCTTTAGTTCCGTCAAGGGTGATAAAATCGCCTTCTTTAAGAACCTTACCGTTATAGCTGCATTCGCCTTTTTCGTAATCGATGACAAGTTTTTCGCATCCGACGATACAGCATTTTCCCCAACCTCGCGCAACAACAGCTGCGTGGCTCGTTTTTCCGCCGGTCGCAGTTAAAATACCCTGTGCGGCATGCATACCGCCGACATCTTCGGGGCTGGTTTCCTTACGTACGAGAATTGCTTTTTCTTTCTTTGCAGCCAGCGCCTCTGCCTTAGCGGCGGAAAAACAGATTTTTCCGGCGGCTGCACCCGGGACTGCGGCAATTCCGCTGACAAGCAAGGCGGATTTCAAATTAGGCTGCTTATAGTCAATGGCAGGATAGAAGATACCTTCAATATCGCTCGCCTTAATACGCATAATCGCTTCTTCTTTGGTGATAAGCCCTTCATTTACCATATCGACGGCCATTCTGAACGCAGCGGCAGGAGAACGCTTACCGGTACGGCACTGGAGCATATAGAGTTTACCTTCTTCTACGGTGAACTCCATATCCTGCATATCTTTGTAGTGGTTTTCCAAAAGAGCGCGGACTTTACAGAGCTGATCGTAGGCTTTTTTATCTTCTTTTTCAAACTCGGAGAGTTTAATCGGCGTACGGATACCCGCAACGACGTCTTCACCCTGCGCATTAAAGAGATAATCGCCGTAGAATATGTTTTCACCGCTATTGGGATCGCGCGTAAAGCAGACGCCGGTACCGGAGGTATCCCCCTTGTTACCGAATACCATCTGCATAACGTTGACTGCAGTACCCTTAATCCCGACGAGATTTTCTACGCGGCGATAGGTAACGGCTTTTTCAGCCATCCAAGAATTGAACACTGCTCCGATAGCACCCCAAAGCTGTTCGATCGGATCCTGCGGGAAGTCTTTTTTAATTTCTTTTTTATACAGTGCCTTAAACTTTGTGATAACTTCTGCAAGCTCATCTTCATTTACATCGGTATCGCCGACTTTCTTACCCGCTGCAATGTTCAAGCGTCCGCGGGTATGCTTTTCTTTTATCTCATCAAAAAGGTCATCGAACTTTATGCGATCGATGCCCATTGCCGTTGAGCCGTACATCATAATAAAGCGGCGATATGCATCCAAGGCGAAACGGCGGTTAGACGTCTTTTTCGCCAAGCCTTCGACCGACTTATCGGTTAAACCGAGGTTCAAAATCGTTTCCATCATACCGGGCATCGAAACCGGAGCGCCTGAACGAACGGAAACCAAAAGCGGATCATTGGGATCACCGAGCTTCTTACCGGCACTTTTTTCCAGCTTTGCCAAGTTTTCTTTTACAGACTGCTCCAGACCGGCAGGATATTTTTTATTGTTCGAATAATACAACTGACAAACTTCAGTAGTAATCGTAAAACCTGCGGGAACGGGCAACTTTGCGCGAGTCATTTCGGCCAAGCCGGCGCCTTTACCACCCAGCAGCTGCTTCATTTCGCCGTTGCCTTCCGCCTTGCCGTTTCCGAAGAAATAGACGTACTTTTCTTCTGCCATGATTTCCTTCCTTAATTAAAGTAGATAAAAATAGATTAAATACCTATCATATAAATAATACAATTATTGTATAATGTACGATAGTTTATGTCAACGGTTCGATCATAGGCTCAATCAGAGCTGCGGGCAACATCATCAAACCGGTTTGATAAAAACCGTGGATATCATTGCAAAATACATGACCTTTTGCTATGCTGTCGGCATGAAAATAGTTGTAATCTTCCTGCAGGCTCTGGGGAGTCTTGGCTTCATTCTGTACGGCATGAAATTGATGAGCGAAGGAATTCAAAAAAGTGCCGGCGGAAGCCTTCACCGAATCCTCAATATGATGACCGGCAATCGGATCCTTGCCGTAATTACCGGTTTTGCAGTTACCGCTATTGTTCAATCATCAGGCGCAACCACCGTTATGACCGTTTCTTTCGTCAATGCGGGCCTACTCTCGCTCACGCAGGCAATCGGCGTAATTTTCGGCGCCAATATCGGTACGACAGTTACCGCATGGATTGTCGCGTTGGTCGGCTTTCAACTTAAACTCGCCGAAATCGCAATACCGGCATTCGGTATCGGCTTCTTCCTTACCTTCTTCAAAAGAATCCGTCAGGAAAGCCTTGGCGAGGGCATTATGGGGTTTGGGCTCCTTTTTACGGGACTCGGTATTCTCTCTTCCCTGATGCCGGATATCTCCGCCGATAACCTTCCATTTTTATCATTAGCTGCGGACGGCGGTATCTACAGCATTGCCATCGGTTTTATTGCAGGCTTCCTTTTAACGGTTATTCTGCACTCCTCATCGGCAACCACCGCTATTATTCTAACTATGGCGTACGGCAAGGTTATCGGCATTGAATTTGCTGCGGCAAGCGTACTCGGCAGTAACGTCGGTTCGACAATCGACGCAGTTATTGCGGCCATCGGCAGTAAACTCAACGCACGTAGGACGGCCATGGTACACGTACTGTTTAACGTATGCGGCGCGCTTTTGTTCTTAATCTTTTTTAAACCGTCGCTTGCGTTGTTGTATCGCCTAACGCCGGAAGGCAGCAGACTTGCAAACATAACCATCCGGCTGGCACTTTTCCACTCATTGTTCAATATCATAAATACCTTGATTGCACTCCCGTTTGTTTCGTATATTGCGCGTTTCGTAGAATGGCTTGTTAAAGATAAAGGAAATGAATCGCCGGAACGGTATCAGCTGGTTATGCCGAACGAAACGGCAATTAAAGAGAACATCGAAGCGTACATCCTACAGGCGGAACGGGAAATCAGCATGATGTCAACGGTCGTACGAAAGATGTTCGATACGATTCGCCCCTTATTGGAAGATGATTACAAAGGATCTGTTGAAGCCGTCATTGAACAGCTTGTACAGCAAGAAGACTATGCAGACCAAATGCAAGAAGAATTATCCCGTTTCTTAATTGCAACCTCCCGTTTGTCGCTCAGCGTTAAAGCGGAACATAATGTACGGCTGATGCTGACCATCGTCGATAACCTCGAAAATATGACCGATCATATCTATGAATTGGGGCTACACATCGAAAAGAGCAAGAAGAAAAAGCTCAATATTCCGAAAGAGGATATGGATAAACTGTTGCCTTATCTCGGCGTCGTCAATCAGTTTATTCACTTTGTACACGATCACTTGAATAAGCCACTAGCACAAGATCAATTGGCTCTTGCCGATGAAATGGAACAAACAATCGATGCAATGCGCAGCAATCTGAAAAAGCTCGCACGAAACCGTTTGGAAGAAGGCGGCAATGTTAAGGCGGAGCTTTTGTATATCGATATGGTACGGACAATTGAAAAGGTCGGAGACTGCGCGTTCAGTATTTCCGAAACACTCAGCAAAACGATGTAACAGTTTACCGGCAAGGTAATCCAATACAGTCATCCTATGGGTAATGAGGTGAAATATGGAATTGTTGAGATATGCTGAAGAAGATCCGCAGCGGGTATTGGCGATAACCGATAGCGGTAAAACATTACATTACAGCGAAATCAATACAGCTGCAGCAGCACTCCCGAAAGAAGCAGCCCATCAGCTGGTGTTCCTTCTCTGTAGAAATTCGCCCGGGACGCTGCTCGGATACCTCGGTTGCTTAAAGGCAGGCGTCGTACCGCTCTTGCTGGATGCACACATTGCACCCGATCTTTTACAACACTTAATTCAAACCTATACGCCCGCCTTTTATTATATCCCGCAAGACTTACCGGAAGAAACAAAAAAGATACTCCCGATGAATAAACCCGTTACAACAATAGCAGACAGCATACTGCTCCGTTCGGATAAAAAAGGGCCGGAGCTTTTTCAAGATTTAGCGCTGCTCCTCACCACATCAGGAAGTACCGGCAGCCCCAAACTCGTACGCTTAACGTACCGCAACATCTGTGAAAACGCACGGTCAATCGCAGAATACCTGCACATTACCGACAAGGAGCGGCCGGTAACTATGCTGCCGATGAGCTATTCATACGGAATGTCCATTATCAATAGCCATGTCCTTATGGGCGCAACCGTCATATTGACCGGGCACGATATCTTAACCGCTGCGTTCTGGGAACGGGTTAAACAAGAGAACGTCAGTTCGCTTGTGGGAATCCCCTATACCTATCAAATGTTCTCCCGTCTACGGTTGACCGAAATGGAGCTGCCGGCGCTCCAAACGCTGACGCAAGCGGGGGGAAAATTGCCGTATGAGCTACATCAAAAATTCGGCGAATGGAGCCTGAACACCGGACGGCGCTTTTTTGTGATGTATGGGCAAACCGAAGCCGCACCGCGCATGGCATATCTGCCGCCTGATAAGACAATGGAAAAATGCGGCAGTATGGGCATTGCAATCCCCGGCGGAGAATTAAAACTAATTGACGAAGCCGGTGCGGAAATTACCGCGTCCGATACTGTCGGTGAATTGGTGTACCACGGACAAAATGTTTCGATGGGATATGCGGAATGCGCTGCCGATTTAGCGAAAGGCGACGAGTGGCAGGGAACGCTGCATACCGGGGATATGGCAAAACGGGATTCGGACGGGTATTTTTTTATCGTCGGGAGGAAAAAGCGGTTTATCAAGATATTCGGTAATCGGGTTAATTTAGACGATACCGAACGGCTGCTGTCTGCCGCCTTTGCCGATACCGAATTCGCCTGTATCGGGCAAGACGACCTTCTCTGTGTTTATACAACGCTTAAAACTAAAGAACAGCATCGCGCAGTATCGGAGTATCTCGCACAAACGACACGGCTTCCGGCAAAGGTGTTCCATGTCTTTTTTATCGAGGCTATCCCTAAGAATCCCGCGGGCAAAACGCTCTATTCGCAGCTG
Organism: Treponema sp. OMZ 803; assembly: GCF_024181165.1. NCBI lineage: Bacteria > Pseudomonadati > Spirochaetota > Spirochaetia > Treponematales > Treponemataceae > Treponema > Treponema sp. OMZ 803. The sequence continues at coordinate 1,990,478 of NZ_CP051195.1, forward strand.
GAGATACGCTAGGGCATCTCTAAAAACTCGCATAGCTTTTAAAGATGCCCTGTACAGTTGTCCGTACATACAAAAAACGGCTGCCTACCTGCACGGTAAGCAGCCGTTGTATTGCCCAGTCTATTTTTTAAAGGTCTTTCATCTGTTTTGCCGTAGGACTAGAAACCTTCTTTAATTTAAACGTCATTGCACCACCCTTTGATATTGTCATCGTTTCGCCGCTAATTTTATAATTACATTCAACAGCAGCTATATACGGAGCTTTAATTTTTCCGTTTTTTGCAGTATAGTCGCCTGAGGTTACCTTCGAAAGTGTACCCAACATCTTCTGGGCGACAATCATTTTGCCATTCGCACCAAAGTAAACATACTGTTCGAAAACTGGCGAGCCAGCAGCAGTGTCTGTCACCTGCCAAACAGAATCAGCCTGTACCTTTCCGCCGCAGCTGGTAACAAACAGGGCGCTTCCGATAAGAAGGGTGAGCATTGCAAGTAATGAAAGTTTTTTCATCTTTTGTTCCTTTACATAATGCAATAATACATTACGTTTCTGAAAATGCGTCCGCCATACGGCGAACGTAAGTTACACATTGCGCATAACTTCTTTTCTATATTGCTCTCCCTCTCCCCTTAAAGTCAAGCACAAATATTAAAAAAATGAAAAAAACCAGTCCGATGCAATTGCTATCTTCTCGGCTTGCAGTTTTCGGCTCTTTCTCATATACTGGACAGCATGAGTGAGAAAACAACTGAAATAATTACCTATGATGATTTTGCAAAACTGCAGCTGAAAGTCGGCAAAGTTTTGGAATGTGTAAAAGCTGAAAATGCGGAAAAACTCTACATTTTACAGGTAGACCTTGGCGAAGAAAAGCCGCGCCAAATCGTTTCGAGCCTCGTTGACTACTACACTGCCGAAGAATTGGTCGGCAAAGAGATTATCGTGCTTGCAAACCTCAAGCCTGCTAAAATGCGCGGGCATATTTCCGAAGGTATGCTGCTCTGCGCGGAAACTACGGATTCTTCGGTCTGCGTTCTGCTCAAACCTGAAGCACCGGTACCTGCCGGTACTAATATCACCTAACGCTCACCGAGCCGCAATTCAAATGAGAGTTTTTCCTTAGACGTTATGGAGGACACTATGAAAGCGCAAGAAATAAGTGCAGGCATCTATTGTATCCATGCGGATATTTGTGCACGCACGAGCCGTTTTGAAGGTTTGTGGATGCTTCCTCAAGGAGTAAGCATCAATTCATATATTGTAAAAGGTGAAAAGACCGCTTTGATCGATATTGTCCGTGATTGGGACGGCTCGTTAAAAAGCTATACGGAACAACTGGAATCCATCGGGCTTTCGTTCAAAGACATCGATTATCTTATTCTGAATCACCTGGAACCCGACCATTGCGATCTGATTGAATATGTCCATTCCTGTAATCCGCAGGCGGAAGTTATCAGTACGTCAAAAGGGCTGGCGATAGTCGAAAAGTTTTTTAAGGTGCAGGGAAATCTCCGCGCGGTTAAGACGGGAGATTGTCTTGACCTCGGCGGCGGAAAAGTTCTCCAATTTTACGAAACACCGAATGTACACTGGCCCGAAACAATGATGACCTATGACCCTGCCGCCAAAGTCCTTTTTTCCTGCGATGCTTTCGGCTCGTACGGCGCTATCGGCGAAAAGATCTTTGACGATCAGCATTCGGAGGAAGAACTGAAGTTTTACGAAGCGGAAGCGCTGCGCTATTATTCCAACATCGTCGCGAGCTTCAGTACCTTTGTCTTAAAGGCTTTGGACAAACTTGCAGCGCTGGATATCAAATGCATTGCGCCGAGTCACGGTCTTATTTGGCGTTCCCATCCCGACCGTATTTCTGCCCTGTACAAACGGTTTGCAGGTTACAACACCGGCGGCGAATGCGAAAAAGAAATCTGTATTATTTGGGGTTCTATGTACGGATATACCAAACAAGGGCTTGATGCCGTTATCAAAGGAATTGAAGCCGAACAAGTCCCCTACACTATCCACGACATACCCGACACGGACGTATCCTACATACTCGGTGATGCATACAAAGCGGCAGGCTTGGTGCTTGCGATGCCGACCTATGAATACAAGATGTTCCCGCCGATGGCGTACGTATTGGATTTATTTGAACGCAAGCACATTACCGATAAAACAGTACTGCGTATCGGAAACTGGGGATGGTCGGGCGGCGCAAAGAAAGAATACGAGCAAAAAATAGCCGCTCTGAAATGGAACCAGCTGGAGCAATATGAATGGCAGGGCAAGCTGCTCGACGCAGACATTCGGCTGCTTGAAGAACGAGGCGCCGAACTTGCTCGTGCAGTTAAAACAGGTACTCAAGAGTAACGTCAACCCGCTTTCCATATTGGCACAGATGAGCGTATGCACGAAATCGAATTAAAAGCGCATCTTGAACATCCCAAAAAAACCGAGGCGCTGTTATCCCGTATCGCAGATTTCTCACTCCGCTGCACCAAGACCGACCGGTACTGGACACTCGGAGAAAAAACGATACGGATACGGCGGGAACTGATTGGGGACAAGGAAACGGTTTTCATAACGCATAAGCAGAAACACTATACCGATACGATAGAAACCAACCGCGAACTCGAATTTGAGCTTGCAGCTGTGTCCGTACCGGTATTTACCGAAATGCTCAAAAGCCTCGGTATGACCTGTACCGCAGAGAAGCAAAAGGAGACAAAAGTTTTTGTTCCATACACAGATTTGTTCCCGGCTGGTATACTCGAAGGCACCTGTTCCGTATCGGTAGAGCTTTCAACAATACATCCGATCGGACATTTTTTAGAAATCGAAGTCCTCTCCCCCGATGAAGGTTCCGATACTGCCGCTTACGAACAGCATATCCGTAATGCGCAGGTTATTTTCGATACGCTGCTCACCGCTTTAGAGATACCGCAATCGGCTATCGAAGTGCGCCCGTATAATGAACTACTCGCTTGTAGGTGTTTATGAAAACATATAAAAAGATATTTTTATCGCGTATATTCTTCTTTTTTACTTTACTGCTTCTGTCGGACAAAACAGCCGCGCTATATGCACAAACCGTTGACGCGCTGCTTGAATACGAAGTTGCTGTCTTGAATCCTGAAACTTTAAAAAAATATAACCGCATATACAGCTATGAACCCAATCACGCTTTTGAAGCGCCGGACTTAACTGACGCGGTTATTTTAGATAGTCCTCTCACTGTTTTTTATCCGGTACTTGAGGGAACCTACCCACTCGTTATTATCAGCCATGGCTGGCAGGTTTCAAAAAAACCGAATGCAAGCCTTGCCCGTTATCTTGCCTCTCAGGGATATGTCGCAGCGATTCTGTCGGCAAAAGAGAAAAGTTATCCCGAAGAGTTTATCGCTGCGTTTGAGTCGGCCTATACACTTTTAAAAACGGCAAACGAAAATACTGAAAGCCGTTTATTTAAGCGGATGGATATGCAAAAAACGGCAGTCATCGGCCACTCGATGGGTGGGACGGCGGCACTGCACTTTTCGAAATCAAGTCCCGATATCAGTGCCGTTATTGCATTGAACCCGTATAATGGAGCCTCGTTCCTTATAGAACGAGTCGGCGGTAAAAATGAGGTACTCGGTACCGATCTCACCACTCTACAAATCCCTGTCCTTATTGTTACCGGAAGCAAAGATAATGTCGCGTATCCCGAAAAAACTTTTGAATTTTACAAACACTGCAATACATCCGCTCCGACAGCTTTTTTATCTATTAAAAACGGTGTCCACGGCAGCGGACTCGATAGCAAAGGCAATATGCTTTCAGGCTGGTTCGATATTGAACTCTATACACGTTACAGGCTTTTAATACTTGGCTGGCTTGACCTATTCTTAAAGCAGGAAATATCGGAGGCCTCTATGCCGTATTTACAACCGGCAGCGTTTGAAGCCATAAAAGACTGGTTTTACTCCGGCAACATAAAACGATACCCTGCTTACGCTTTTCGTAACTTTTTGCGCCGGTAAGTGCCAAGCATAACCCTAAATAAGAGGAAAACCAGCCTCAATAAAGCTCATGTACTCGCCGTTCGGCGACAGAATGATGTGATCCAACACCTCAATTCCTAAGAGCCGTCCGGCCTCACAGAGTCGCTTTGTCAAGTTTAAATCCTCAGCAGAAGGCGCCAAAGCTCCCGACGGATGGTTGTGGGCAAGAATAACTGCGGCAGCTCTATCTGCAAGCGAATCGGCGAATACCTCACGAGGATGAACCAGGGTATGAGTCAACGTTCCTACGGAAACCACACGGATCGCTAAAATTTCGTGAGCGCCGTTCAGCGATACACAGATAAACTGCTCTTGTTTACGCACCGAGTAGTGCCGCAAGAATGGAACAATATCACTGGGGTGCCGAACTTTTTCGCCTCCGACACCGTAATATCGCCTACCAAGCTCGAACGCCGCGAGAATAGTTGACAGCTTTGCTGCACCTATCCCATTCACAGTTCGTAACGCTGCTTCGATACTTTCCGCTTTGCGCGTATCGATATGCCGGACAATTTCTTCGGCAAGTTTTGTTACCGGCTTATTCGCAATACCGGTGTGTAAAAGAACTGCAAGCAAATCCGTATCGCTCAACCGTTCCACTCCACACTCTAAAAGGCGTTCCCGTATATCCGGTTTTTTACGCATATTCTGATGTATAGTCATACCTCGTATATAGCGCATGAGCAGGCATTTTGGCAAGAAAAATGAGAAAAATACGTCGAGGATTTTCAGTAGCGGTTTAGTAAAAACGCTTCGCCAGCGCCTTTTGAAATAGACGATGTAGATGCTAGGAGCGTACAAAAAACACCCGCAGGCACGCCAAAGAATGTACATCCTGTACATTCTTTGGCTGCGAGTTCGCATCGCGAACTCGATTCTGCGCGGAACCACGGACATCCCTGTCCGCTCTGATACGTTGAGGACACTTTTTTACCGTATGACGCAGTAGATGTGTCGTATATTTTTGAACCAGCGCCTTTTGAAAATAGACGGCGTAGATACGAGGCGCGAGCACAAATTAACCGCAGGCGTATCTTTGATACGTTGAGGACACTTTTTTACCGTATGACGCAGTAGATGTGTCGTATATTTCAAAAGGTTAGCGGATGCTTCGTAAGAGCGACAACAATTGCGACATCTGCTGCCCGCGCGGGTCGGTACCGTCGACGGTTTTTTCCGCCTTACTGCCGGTCTTTGCCGGATCGGTGTAAATGAGTACCGCCATATCGCCTTTCGTCATCCTATCGTAGTACCCCTTCCGCGTAAGCGTTCCTTCGGTAAGGTCTTCCGAAATGCGCCCTATCGTGAACGTCCCGAGTACGTCTTTTTCGTTGTACAAGAGCCCGATACCTTCATTCGCAATGGTGAGCGTTCCCTTCTTGACGATTTCGATAGTATAATCGGTAAAATCGCAGTCGCCCGAACCGATATCGATAACCGCTTCCGCCTGAGAACGTCCGGCGATGCTGCCGATAACCGGCATTGCTTGATTAAATAGACCGATGATGCGGCGGACAGCGTTGCCGAACCGGTCATTACCCGATCGGTACACCGTTAAAGTTTCCGCTTTTGAACCGGTACGCCCGACATAGAGATCAAGCGTAATCTGTATATCCCGCTCATTTTCCTGCAAATTGACAATACCGAAATAATCGTTTCCGGCAGTGCGCGCCTGTCTGAACGCCTCCGTATACGAACTGGGGCTATCCAAATGAGCGGAAACCGCAAAACGGCGATTGTAAGAAAGAATATCGTTTATCAGCGCCGCGGTGAGTTTTTCCGCTTCGGGGTGAAACACATTGGCCGCATTTACCTGATAAAAAAGCCCGACGGAAAGGTGCGCTTTGTTCAAATACAGCGGATCGATCTTCCAGCGGTTCCGCACCGAGTGGTCAAGCATCTTGCTGTAGGCCTCTACCGTGTCGTTGATCCGGGCGGTACTCTTTTCGATGGACTGAATAAATTCAAGCTGCTGTACAGCGCGCTCGTAAAAGCCCTGCCGCATCAGGATATTGGCATACGCTTGACGGCTTTCCGTGTCATACGGGTACACCTTGAGGGCGCGCCGGTATTCATATAAAGCTTGGTCAGTCATGTTGCGGTTTAAGAAAGCATCGCCCTTTATGCGGTGCGCACCGGCGAGTGTTTTTCGCTGCGTATCTTCAAACTCAAAGGTCTGAACGGCGATATCCTCAAGCAGGGTGCGCATCAGTTCGTTTTCGGTATCGACGGAAAGCCCGATTTGCGCAGCTTCAAAGGCTTGTTTTTTTTGCGCAAGCTTCATTAAGCAGAGCGCTTTTACATACCACGCATCGGCACGCTTACGGTCCCCCGCAATGCGCAAATCGGCTACGGACATTGCCTCGCGGTAACGGCCGGAGCTGTATAACAGCGAGCAGAGCAGCGCCCGTGCCTTGTCGTAGTCTTCGTCAATGGTAAGCGCCGCACGGATACGCCCTTCCGCTTCGCTCAGGTTGCCTGCAAGAGCGGAAAGGTAACCGGCAAAGTAATGCACCTGCGCGTTATCTCCGTGGTATTGCAGGGCGCGGCTGATGTAACTCTGCGCCGCTTTGTTATTACCCGTTTCGTGGCTGAGCAGTGCAAGCGACAGAAGCGCTTTGCGGTTCTCACTCTGGCGGCGAAGCGCGGCGGTGTACAGTTCCGAAGCATTGGTTAAGCGGCCGCCCGTTACCTCGATTTCCGCCATGCCGAAGCGGGCGTCGAGGTTGTTCGGGTAACGGTTCAGAATACTCGAAAAAATCTTTTGCGCGTCTTCGATACGCCCGATACCGATTAGGATAAACGCATAGAGGTTTTCGATATCGACATCCTGCGGGGAGTAACGGCGCGCCTTTTCCGCGTAGACAATAGCCTGATCGTATTCGCCCAGCGCGTAAAAACATTCGGCTAATCCCCGATACACGGCATTATAGGCGGGATTTTCTTTTAAGGCTTGTTGATAGAGTTCTATAGCGCCGTACCAGTTTTCATGGTATTGCAGCTCTTTTCCTTTCTCAAAGAGTTGGATAGGAGAAGCCAAAAGAGGCAGCGCGACGCAGAGCAGAAACACACTAAACAGACTATTTTTACGCATAAATCTTCCTTTTATTGATCCTCATCTTTAACCGCAGCGATCTTTACCGTGTTTATTTTATGCCCGTCCATATCCTGAACGATAAAATCAAAGTCCTTCCAACGCACCTTTTCGTAACGGACGGGAATTTTTCCGAATAAATCAAATACAAAGCCGCCGAGCGTTTCAAACTCATCGGAGGGAAGCTCCGTATGCAGAGCCTCCGCCAGATCATCCATATCGACACGGGCATCGCAGAGCCAAAGCCCATCGCCGATGGAAACGATATCTTCATCTTCATTATCGAACTCATCTTGAATGTCGCCGACAATCTCTTCGATAATATCTTCCATACACACGATACCCGAAATGCCGCCGTACTCATCGACCGCAATAGCAATATGCACATGACGGCGTTTAAATTCCCGTAATAGGCCGTCGATACGCTTGGATTCGGGCACAAAGAACGGCTTTCTGATAATTTTTTCCAAATCGATCGGCTCCTTTTTTGCGAATGAATTGATCAAATCCTTCACATACAGAACGCCCACTACATTATCGATTGATTCGGCATAGACGGGAAATCGAGAATGTCCGCTTTCAGCCACCCGTTTCAGTAATTCCTCCGTTTCCATATCCAACGGAATAAAGTCAACGTCAATACGCGGTATCATCACTTCTTTTACTGCGGTGTCGGATAAGTCGACCACCCCACGTATCATATCTTCTTTTTCTTCATTGAGCGCCTCCTGCAAAATCTCGGAAACCGCCCGCTTTTTTTTCAGTTTATCAAATATCCCCATATTTATTCCTGATAGACAACCGTATTACTATATTCCTTGAGTATTTTTTCCTGTAATTGCAGCATTTCCTGCTGCGGATCGTTATCACTGTGATCCATCCCACTCAGGTGTAAAATACCGTGTATCAGTAGTCGTTTCAATTCTTCATTCATCGTTACATTAAAAGTTTCGGCATTTGAGCGCAAACTATCGAGGCTAATTACGATATCTCCGGCATTAAAACGAAGATTCCCGTCTTCATCATCGTATTCATCGCCCTGCTCAAACGAAAGTACATCAGTCGGGGCATCAATCCGACGGTAGGTTTTATTCAGCTCATGGATAAACGCATCACGGCAAAACACGACGGATAAATCCCAATTTGTATGCTCAAGTTGTGCAAGTACCGCGTCTAAAAAGGGTAAAACCGCCCTCCCCCATTCGGGTTCGGGGACATCCTGCCATGTAATCGCAATAGTATTCATTTTATTCTTCCTTACTTTCCTTCCCGTCCGCGTTTTCGGATGCCGTTAATCCGAGGTCTATTTGCAGATAGTTTTTTACATCGGGAGAAATGCTTTTCTCAAGCGGCATTTCAGGCTGCGCCGATTTTTCGTCGGGAGTCTTTTCCGGCGAAGCATCCTGCGGTGCAGCTTTTTCGTCGGAAGTATTGCCGGTCGTACCGTCTTTTTCGTCAGGGTCTTTTTGATTCGGGTACTTGATACGCGAATGATAATATCCGGCGAGTGTAGTAACAAACGACTCTTGAATAATGTGCAGTTCCCGCAGCGTTAAATCGCAGTTATCCAGCTGTCCCGATTCCATTTTAGCCTTAACGAGCTTTGCAATAAACTTTTCGAGCCGCGGAACCGACGGGTGATCCAACGTCCGGCAAGCCGCTTCGCTCACGTCGGCAAGCATAACCACGGCGGCCTCTTTGGTACGCGGCGGCGGCCCCGGATACGAAAAGTCCTTGGGGCTGACATTGGGGTCAAGCTCTTTGGCCTTTGCATAAAAGTATTGTACCAAAGAATTACCGTGGTGCTGCCCGATAATATCGATCACTTCACGGGGTAACCGCATACTTTCCGCCTTTTCTACGCCGATTTTTACATGACTGCGGATGATGGCCGCCGAAAGCCGCGGGTTTAAATCCAAGTGCTTGTTATACGATGTCTGGTTTTCGACAAAGTATTCGCTGTTTGCCATCTTACCGATGTCGTGATAATACGCGCCGACCCGCGCTAACAGCGCGTCTGCCCCGATTTCGCGGCAGGCTGCTTCCGCCAATGTTGCAACCATCATCGTATGGTTATAGGTACCGGAAGCCGTCAATAACAGCTGCTTCATCGTCGGGGAGTTAAGGTCGGAAAGTTCCATCAAGCGGAAGCAGGTCGGCGTATTCAGCCGGTCTTCCAAGATGGGCAAAAAGCCGAGTACGAAGATACCGCTGATAAAGCCGTTAATGACTGAGCCGAGCAATACAAATACAAAGTCGCCATAAGAATTGGGGAATACCGTGCAGAGCACAAACGTGATAATCGGATGAATAACCGCAAGTTGGCACGCCGTTTTAATCAAATCCATCCGCCGTCCGGTCAGCTTCATCAACGAAACAGCCGATAAGCCGGAAAACAGTGCAAAGAGCGCCGGTTCAAGCTTAAATCCGGTCGCAGTCAGCACAATCAGCATAACAAGAAATACAATCCGTATTGCAACCCGTGTGGAAATAAGCGTTGAAACCAGCATAGCGGTCAGCGCGGCGGGAATAAACGGGATAATGTCGAGCGCTTGTACGAGGGGCAATGCCTTTGTCGTAAAAAGTACGATAAGATACACGGCAAGCGAAATCAGCAGCAAAAAGACCTTCCGGCTTTCTTTTAACTGATCGCTGATTGTCTGCGGCGACAGCATAAAAACACCGATTATATAGAGGCACAGAATAAAGGCGGAAAGACCGAAAAATTTATTCAGATCAAGATAGTTCCCCGCATCGGAATAGGCTTGCAGCTGCCGGTAATTTTCCGTAGTAATAATAAAGCCGCGCTTAATAATCTTTTGATTTTTTTGAATGGTTACGATAACCGGCTGAACCTGCTTCAGCGCTTCCTGTGCCCGCATTTCCGTTTCTTTTTCATCATAAATGACGGTCGGCTGCAAAAACGGCCGAATGAGCGCAGCCGTAATATCGATATCGAGACTTGCATCGAGCGACCGTATTGCGTTTTTAATGTATGAATCCAGACTCTCTTTTTTGATAACTGCAGTTCGCTGAATGTTAGTATATTCTCGGTTATTTCCTCGCCGCATCACCAGCGTGATTTCGGCTTGATTGAAACCTTCGAGCCCTTTTTCGGGAAATTCCGCAATACCGACCGCCATCATCTGTTTAACGATTGCCTGAGCAGCGGCTAGGATGCCGTCAAATTGTTTTGACTTTTTTAAATTTTTCAAAATCTGCACATCGAATAGCCCCGGATATTGTTCCTGCACACGCGCGTCAAAGGTTGCCTCCGCATCGTTATGCAAAGCGAGCATAAACGAAACAAACTCATCATATTTTTTGAGTGTCTCGGATACAAGCTCCGTATCCTGCATAAAGATAGGGGCAATTGTCTGTAAGCGGGCAGCTTTTCTGATCTCTGTCGCCGCTTGATCCGTATAAGAAATATCCCGACCCGCAACCACATCGCGCTCGGCTACCCGTCCCACAGGAAATTCATCAAGGTTGAAATAGGCAAGACCGCCGCGGTCAAGCGTCGTAAACAGCATCGCTGCGATAACGATAAAAAAACTTACAATAAAGAGAATAAAAAAAACTTTTTCAGCGCAAAAGCTGTCTTTCATCTTACGGAAAAAGCCCGCTACGGGCGGCAAAATAACCGATTTAATATATCCTGAATTGTTTTCGCCTTTCATTCGATGGCTCCGCTATTATCCGCAAGGATTGCATTATTCTTTAAAAATACGGTGTTATTGTTTTTCATACGCATTAATAATCTTTTGTACGAGAGAGTGGCGGACTACTTCATCCGCAGAAAATTCAACGGTTCCGATCCCGTCAATAGTACGGATTAAAGAAACGGCATGGACAAGCCCCGATTCCGATCTTCCGCGGATATCCGATTGGGACGGGTCTCCGGTAATAATCAATTTTGAACCTTCGCCCATCCGCGTTAAAAACATCTTCATCTGTTCTTTTGTGGTATTCTGCGCTTCATCCAAAATCACAACGGCATTGTGGAGTGTCCGTCCGCGCATATAGGCAAGCGGCGCCACTTCGATGGTATTGGACTCTTCCATACCGCGCAGTACATCGGCGGGCAGCAATGTTTCCATAATATCGAACAGCGGGCGCAGATAGGGATTTATTTTTTGGACAAGATCGCCGGGTAAAAAGCCGAGGCTCTCTCCGGCTTCCACCACCGGACGGGTTAAAATCAATTTACGTACCGTATGGGACAGCAACATTTTTAACGCAAGCGCCACTGCAATATAGGTTTTTCCCGTACCGGCGGGGCCGAGCCCGAATGTTATATCGTTTGCATAGATGGAATCGATCAGCGCCGCCTGTTTCCTGTTCTTAGGATAAACCGATTTTATGCCGCGTGGAATATGGATACACTGCGGGCAAAAAGCCCCCTGTTGCGGCGCACTGTTGGCGACGCAGGAGGCAATAAAATCGGCCGAACCGTCCGATGTAATTTCGGGGCTTTCCAAAAGAGTGTCAATGAGTTTTTGAAACCTTTTGCAAATCGCTTGATCGGAAGTTACAACCGTTACTTCGTTCCCCCTGCAGATAACGGGAACACCCAAATACGTTTCAAAAACATGCAAATTCTCATCATTCGCGCCGCATAGCGAAGACAGCACCGTTTGATCTTCCAACACGATTGTATATGAGGTATCCAAAAACACTCCTCTCTAACTTTTCAAATGTAACAACAGGATACTCACTGCAAGGTTATTCCCGTTTTCCGAGTTCTTTATCCAAAATAAGAAGCCCGGCATTGCCGTTGATATGTTTGAAGACATCGAGGATATTGCGATCGTTCTCCTCTTCTTCCACCTGCTCATTGATGAACCACTGCAGGAATACTTGAGTTTTATAGTCCTTTTCCGCAAGCGCAAGTTCATACAAGCTGTTAATCGAAGCCGTTACAAACTGTTCATGCTTGAGCACATCCTGAATAACTTCTACAGGATGCTTTGCGTAATGTACCGGCGCTTCTTCAATCGGTTTTAATACGGGCTTTGCATCAACTGAAAAGAGATAGTCATATATCCTCATCGCATGCCCTTGTTCCTCAAGCGCCTGCACCCGCATCCACTTGGCAAAGCCTTTAAGCCCTTCCGATTCAAAATGGGCTGCCATGCCGAGATACAAATAAGCAGAATAGAATTCTTTATTGATCTGCTCGTTTAACGCATCTTCCAATTTCTTGCTAATCATAGTTTGTCCCCTTCTATCCGGCGTTAGGTATTTTAGATATATATTCCCGCATCCGGCTATAATGGAATAAGTCTACAATGAAGATAGGGGATAGTCAAGAACCGCATCCGACTACGGATAAGGCTTATATTCGTTGACGATGCTGATCTGCGTAGATACCGAACGCCCCTGCGCCAAGCCTTCGGCTATTTTAATCGCTCTATCGATACACGCAACGGAGTCTGCAACCCCATGCAGTATAATCTGCGTATCGGACACTTCCGCATCCAAAAAATAAATGGGCAGCTCTTCTTTAAAAGCGATCACATTGACAATCCGCTGCCCCAATAACAGTTCGGCAATGCGCTTGAGTCCTTCTTGTTCTTCCGCTGGTAAAATAGCTTCCTTGCAAGCATGCGTGATAATACTCGCGGCAAGCGGCGCCGTAGCAAAATCGGTATTAATAACGAGGTGATAATGAGTAGGATCTTCCGGTTTCATATCAAAAAAACATCTGTGAAAGCCTTCGCGGTTGGCATCGCTCTCCGCCATCAGAGCGCGGGCTTTTTTTTCGGACCAATCGAACTCCTTCATTAACCGCCCGATTCGCACATCATCGGAAGCTACCAGCCGCACCGCATAGCAGCCGGGGATGCCGCGCAGTAATGCAAAACCGCCGCGCCCGATAAAGATGCTGTTTCCTTTCAGCGCATATCCGTAAACGATCTCCCGTAAATAATCAAAATAAGAATCTCGGTTGCGGGAAAGCGATGCCCAAAAGCCGGGTTTTCGTTCGTCATAGTGAGCAAGGCTCTCTTTCGAAATTCCCTTGTCAAGCAGATCTTTCTCTAGGTCTTTTTTATCGATAAACTCATAGCCGAGCGATTTTGCCAACTCTAAAGCCGTTTCATCGCCGTAAGAAGCTATTTGCCGTGAAATAGTGATAATTGCCATAAAGCCTCCTCTTCTATAGAATAAGGCTAAATACTCATTATGTCAAAGGAAGGTTCTCTTTTTATGCAAAAAAATTCTAATCTTTCATGGAAGCCCATCGCTGCAAAAGAAATATGCACCACACGGGTATTTACCGTTAACGAAATCACCAGTCTTTCGCCTGACAACGAAACAAAGACATTTTCTACATTGTCCGCACCGGAATGGGTTATCGTTATTCCCCGCATTACCGATGCAAACGGTCGGCATTATTTTTTGATGGTAAAACAATGGCGGCATGGATCGGCGCACCTGTCGATCGAATTTCCCGGCGGCGTAGTCGACGAGGGGGAAACGCCGGAGCAGGCGGCACGGCGGGAGCTGCTGGAAGAAACGGGGAAAACGGGACAGAACTTAACGCTGCTCGGTGAGGTATATCCCAACCCTGCGATTATGGGAAATAAAAGCCATATTTATTTTGCAGATTGTGAGGCAAATACGCAGGCGCAGCATCTTGATGAAGATGAATTTTTAGAAGCCGAGGCGGTACCCGTTGAAGAAGTGTTAAACAAGATGGGAACGGACCCCTACGACCATGCGCTTATGTGCACTGCGCTCTTTTTTTATTTACGGGAAGTTGCTAAAGACGTCAAATGTTAGAAACAACAGACATTTTTGTAAGCGATCCTGTGCGGCTGGAGATTTTGAAATTTATCGAAAAAAGTATTTGCAAAAAATATAAAGTTGTTGTAATATGGGCGAATATCTCTAAAAGTTTCAGCTTTTAGAGGTGCCTAAACCATATTCATTCTGATCCGGATCTAAATTGGGTCAGTAAGAATAAAAATATTTTGTAAAAAGTATTTAATGTCTTTTGTAAAAAAAGAGGTCTTAACAAAATGAAAAATGTTTATACTCACCCGCCAATTGATTAATAATTGTCAATTCATAATCAACAACCCCGACGCAGAGCATCGGGGTACAGTGCTCAACGTTTCGCACTGTATGTTCTATAAGGTGGTTGCAGTCGGCTTTAATACCCTTTGTTACGACGCAAGGGTCGGGTATTAAACCCTCCGCACGAATCAAAAATAAGATACGGAAACCACCTTTTTCTAATTGATAATCAACACATACAACGATAATTCATGATTTTTAATTATGAATTATATGGAGGTTCACAATGAAAAAACGTTTTTTTCTTCGCTATAAGCTCATGATTATTTTCGGTGCGTTAATTGCAGCAGCTTCTTTGGCTGAAATCATACTTGCCGTACATACGGCTCGTCTGGCTGTAACCAAAGGGATCGAAGATCATCTTATCGATAAAGCATCCGATACAGCTGGAATTATCGACAAGCAAGTTACCGCTTTTTGGCAATTATTTGAAGGTCTCGCTCGTACACCGATATTGCGGGATCCCGCTGTTTCGTATCAAGAAAAAACGGCATTTTTGGCAAAAGAAGCTGCATTCAACGATAATATTCACAGAATGGATTTATGCGACATGAGCGGCCGACGCCATACAAACACGGGGAAAATAATCGATGTTTCCGACAGAGCTTATTTCCAAGTTGCTGCACAAGGTAAACCATTTGTCGAAGAACCGGTTATATCCCGTTTGGATGAAGAACTGGTATTTGTATTTACAGTTCCCATCTATGACGATAACCGGACGGTGGTCGGCGTTCTTCTCGCAACGGTAAAAGCCGGTGTACTGTCAAACCAAATAAATGATATTACCATCGGTAAAAACGGTTACTGTTGTATACTCGGCACTACGGGAAACATTATCGCGCATCCTGATTTCAGTTTTGTAGAACAGATGACCAATCATAGCGAAAAAGCGAAGTCCGATGATAGTCTGAGTTCTATCGCTGCGTTTGAAAAAATGGCGCTGGAAACCAACCAATCTTCCGTCGGCTTCTATGAATTCAAAGGGATAAGCAAAATAGGTTCTTATGCCGTAATGAAGACAACCGGTTGGATTGTTATTATTTCAGCTCCGGTCGAGGAATTTATGGGGGTTGTTCAAACGTTGCGTATAACCATGCTCGGTCTCGGCATACTCATATTGATTCTCGCGGTTGTTATCATTTATTTTGTTACCCGTACGATTATAAAGCCGATACAAAGAGCAGTATACGCTTTAAAAAATATCGCCCAGGGCGAAGGCGATCTAACAGTAAGATTGCCGGTTATCGGTAATGACGAGATTACCGATATGTCAGAATACTTTAATGAAACGATCGCAAAGATCGGTGCTTCAATACAGGTTGTCGGTACAAATAGTAAAATAATGGAAGGAGTCGGCAATGAGCTTGCCTCCAATATGACCGAAACGGCCAGCGCCGTAAATGAAATCAGTGTAAATATCGACGGAGTAAAACAGCAAGCCCTTACACAGGCAGCGAGTGTTACCGAAACTGCAGCAACGGTAGAAGAAATTGTCCGCACCATTAAACAGCTTAATACCAGCATCGAAATGCAGACAGCCAGCGTCGCACAATCGTCTTCTTCCGTAGAAGAGATGGTTGCAAATATCGCTTCCATCGGGCAGACACTCAGCAAAACCGATGATGTTATCAACAATCTTACCGTTGCAACCGGTGACGGCAAAGCAACACTCGTAACCTCGAACACCGTAACACAGAAAATAGCCGAAGAATCGGGTTCATTGATGGAAGCGAGCAGTGTTATTCAGCATATTGCATCACAGACGAATTTGCTCGCAATGAACGCTGCAATCGAAGCCGCTCATGCAGGAGAATCGGGGAAAGGTTTTGCTGTTGTTGCCGATGAAATCAGAAAGTTGGCCGAAGAATCTTCCGTACAAGGAAAGACCATTACAACAACACTGAAAACCTTATCCGGTGAAATCGATACGTTATCCACTTCTTCTAAAACGGTGGAAGAGAAATTCAACATCATCTTTAACCTTGCTGAACAGGTAAAGGAGATGAGCAACCGCCTTACCGAATCGATGAGGGAGCAGGAACACGGCAGCAAGGAAGTACTTACGGCTATCAAAAATATCAATATGATTACAACAGAAGTACAAGCCGGTTCGGAGGAAATGCTCAAAGGAGGTGAGGGCGTCGCCGAAGAAATGCGGAAACTGGATAATTTAACCCGTGTGATCACTGATAGTATGAATGAGATGGCGTCCGGGGTAATGCAAATTAACAATACGGTACAAGATGTCCGCGAAATAACGCAGAAGAATAAGCGGAGTATTGAGAATCTGGCGAACGAGGTTTCCAAATTCAAAACCAATTAACAATTAAATAAAAGAAAACCTCTAAAAACTGTTTTGCAACTCGCATTAGTGGATATAATAGCTATCCCCTACAGAAAAAGCCGATAAGCTTGCAGTTTTTAGAGGTTCCTATCTGATTATTTTTTACTTTTTGCCGGATGGTAGCTTTTCATACGTTACCGCGGGATCGTACATACCGTCGCGTTTTTCACCGCGGAGACTCGGGATTGTCAAAATAATACCGGGCTCAACCCAATCAGGGTTATTGGGGTCAGGCAATTTATTCTTGTTTGCTTCATACAGTTTTCGCCACAGATACGGATTGTCATAAATAGCCTTATCTTTCGCAATATTCCATAAACAATCCCGTTCGCCGCGCCATGTGCGGATACGGTATTGAGCCGGAAGGGTTGCAAACGAAGATTCATCACCCGTAACCACAGCAAGCGCATCCAAAACTTTTTTCGCACAGACAACCGCAACATCAAAGTCTTTATTCCCAAATGCGGTATTTCCTGCCTGTAAAGCTTCGGTTGCCGTCTTAAATGCCTCAGGGTATTTCTCTTCAGCCTTGTTATTCTTCGCCCATGTATAGCGGGTACGTGCCCTATTCATTGCTTGTTCAGCTTCGACACGGGCGAGCATATACTGAATATAATCGGCTGATTTTTGGGCATTCTCTTCAGCGAGCCGTGAATACTCTATCGAAGCATCATAATCACCTTCACTATATGCCCGCCGCGCCAATTCGGAATAAGCTCGGCTTTTTCGTTGATATTCATTATTATCATAGGATACGGCAAACAGTAACACAGCTCCTAATACAAAGAATACGGTACAGAGAATAGCTGTCTTTTTCATAGGTTACCTCCCGTTACCGGATGACGCTGCATTGCCGGTATCTGTAGAACGCTGTAATTCATCAAGGTTAACCGGTTCTTCGGAAAAACCTTCCGCATTTTCCGGCAATGGCGCTTCGCGGTCGGCTTCTTTTGCAAGCTTGCTGCTGGCTTCCTGGCGAGCTTTTGCTCGTTCCATAGCGTCATTTGCTTGCGCACGTTTAACCTTTACCTTTTCATAGATATCGTTAAACTCATCGGAAGCAGTCATATACCCTGTATATGCTTGTTCGTATTTCTTATTGCCGGCAGCGATTCCTGCTGCACGATAACGATTCACCGTTTTTGCATACGGATCTTTCATCGCCACGGCTGCTTTAACCGAATCGGCACGGGAACGCGCTTCATCTGCCTTCTTTTTTGCATCGTTCATCATCGAAGCAAAACCGGCTTCTTTTACCTTTTCATAGTAACCCAGTGCTTCCTCAGAGGTTTCAAAAGCTTTTGCCGGATCGGGCTCATAAAGACCGGGTATCTTTGCAGATAAATCCTGCGCTTTTTTATAGCTGTCTGCATCATAGGCCGCAAAGTTATTTTTATCGATCTTCGACTTTAACTCGGATATCTTCATTCGATTAGTCAAAGTACGATACTGATCAGTAGCTCTCTGAGCCTTTTCCTGTGCTTCAGCAAGGTTATTTGATTCATAACTCTTTCTTGCTTCAGCCGCCGTATCGTCGGCTGATTTAAACTGCGTAGGATAAGTCGTATCTGCTTTGACGTTAACCGCTTCAGCGCGAGCCTTTGCCATCTCATCCAGTAGACGAGCTGTCTTTACCTGTTCTTCGTTTTTCTCCGAGTCAGCAGGCTTTACCGATTCAGGTTTTTGCTCCGGCTTAGGTTTGTTAGATGCACATGCACCGAAACCGAATAATAGAACACAAACACCAAGAATATAAAACAATGTTTTCAGTGTTTTATTCATTATAACCTCCATTTCTAAACGGATATTCAGACATTTAAAAAACTCATAGAGCTCTTAAAGAAGTTTGTCTAGTGCGAAAGCTTTTCGCATAGATAAATTACTATAGAACTCAATCATGTTCAAGACACTGGCACTCAGGGCAAAGTCCAAAAAAATCAAAACGATGTGAATCAATACGATAACCGCTAATCTCCGCAGCTTTTTGATCACAGTGTTCATCGGACGGCATAAAAGCATCTTCCACCTTGCCGCACCGTGTACAGATAACATGATTATGCACACTCATATCCGCATCAAAATGAGCAAAGGTGCCGTCAACATTGATGACCTTAATCCGTTTCTGTTCGGCAAGAATATTCAAATTGCGATACACGGTTCCTTGACTCAGATGTGGAAAATCCTTTCGCAGCTGATCATACAGCCATGCCGCCGTAGGATGCGTATTAGTAGAACTTAAAAGGTTGAACAGTGCTTCCCGCTGTTTTGAATGCTTGTATGACACAGCTTTTTTCATATACAACTCCTCACATCAAAGTATAGCGCCTAAAATTGATAATCAATATTACAATTTTAAAAGCGGTACTGTCAATATTCCGCGTATGATGAGTAATTATCCCCATTTTTCAAGCCAAAAATCTCCGAAAGTCATATAAGGATTGTAGGAGAAGTAAATGACACAAAAACCTTTTGAAGACTTAACTATTTCCGATGATTTCATGTTCTGTAAGGTTATGGAGTATGCGCCTATCTGTAAAGAATTTCTTGAGATTCTGTTTAGTGTTAAAATTGAGAAAATAACCTATCTATCGCCTCAGAATACCGTTACAACTAATTCCGAAGCAAAAACCGTTCGGCTAGACGTGCTGGTAAAAGACAAAGCGGGTACATCTTACGACATTGAGATGCAAGTTGGGAATGAATACAATATACCGAAACGGATGCGGTATTATCAGTCTGTGCTGGATGTCGCCTTTTTAGATAAAGGCTATTCTTATAAAGCGTTAAACGATAGCTTTATTATCTTTATTTGCCTATTTGATCCTATCGGTAGTAACAAAGCAATCTACACCTTTGAAAATATCTGTATTGAGGATAAAAGCGTCCCCTTACAAGATGGAACTAAAAAGATTATACTGAATGCGGGTGCATTTAAAGAAACAGGTAATGAAGAATTACGAGGTTTTTTACAGTACGTAAAAACAGGGAAAGTAACGACAGCATATACAGGGAGGATAGAACAGATGATACAGGCAGTAAAACGCAATGAGCAGCTGAGGAAAGAATACCACATATTACCCGCAGCACTGATGGATGCCTTTGATGAAGGCGAGGCACGAGGGAAATCGATTGGTCTTGCCGAAGGAGAAATACGCGGTTCTCGCCGGAAAGCGCTCGAAACGGCTCGATTGATGAAGCAAGCCGATTGTGACATATCATTTATCGAAAAAATGACCGGATTGAGTAAAGAAGATATCGAAGCTATCAACTAATTTACACCATTTGTGTACATCCCTCTTTTAGCACATAGAGCAGATAGTTAATACCGACGAAAAATCATAGTCCGGCAGAAAAATATGAAGATTGTCTTTTTCCCGACATACACGGATGCATATCGGGAAAAAGACATTGAAAGTAGAGTGCTTTTTATTTTTTTACTTCGGTAGTCGGTTCAAATGCATGTGCATGCAAAAATTCCACCGATTTGGGGATTTTCACTTCTTTGATGTTGTTCTTCAAAAAAGCATACATATTGATTTTCTTCACCGATGCAGGAATCTTGACTGCCGTCAGCTCATTCTTGTAGAAAGACGAAGTATCAATCAGCTCAAGGGTTGCAGGCAAGTTGAGTTCCGTCAACGCATTCAATGCAAATGCACTCGGCTCAATCTTTGTTTCCTTACCACCGAAGGTAACTTCTTTAAGACCGTTCCGGTAAAAAGCAAAGCCTTCGATATCCTTCAACGCGCTCGGCAGTTTAACCGAAGTTAATTTACACACGCCGAACGCATCATAGCCGATGCTCTCTACCGTGTCGGGGATAACAACGGAGGTTAAGCCCCTGCGGTAAAATGCATTGTCGCCAATCCGCGTAATAGGAGTTCCGTCCGGAGCAACCGCAGGGATAGTCAAATCGGTAAGCCCTTGCGTTTTTACCTTATCCTTTCCCTTCTGCGTCATGCCCTTTAATTCGGCGCCTTTAAAAATAAAATCATCATTTTCCCATACATTTTCACTCATACTGCTACCCCCTTACATCCGATTGAGCTGTACAATCTCGTTGAATGTTTCGAGCTGTGTTTTTACCTGCCCGAAGTCCGACATCTGCTGATCATAACCGACTTTAATCAACGGGATTTTTGCTTCACTGAATGCCTGCTTAAGCGAAGGATATTCCATCTCTTCCGTATCATCAAAGTTGAGCATAAAGAGGAGGCATCCGTCAGCCTTGTTGTCCTTTGCCAGTTTCACCACATACGCAGGACGCTTTGTCAAATCAGGATCATAGAGAAGCGGATCCTCATCCATACGGGCAAATTGATCGGCAAGTGCCAGCATCGGATCGTCGATAGAAAGATCGATATCAACCTTCAACGCACGGGATTCATGCGCAACGTCATCGGCAACAACACAGACCTTGTAGGAATCTAAGATATCCAGCAAGCCGGGGTTATCGGTAATAACACCGCTGGTAACCACCCGAACGCCGTCCCATTTTTCTTCCGGCAAGGCTTCGAGCAAGGCGTTCAGCTTTTTGAGCAGTTCGGTGTGTTCGTCTTTCAGCATGAAGTATGAACTTTTCAGCACATAGCAGCGGTCGGAAGCCTTTATGCTCTGCGGATGAGCCGCGGCGAGCTTGATAAACCGGCGCTTTTCAGCCCTGTTTTCGTTATACACTTTGAACGCTTTCTTTAAGTTCTCATCGGTTACTTTAACGCCGCAGATTTTTTCCAGCTCTTCCTTCGCCTTGGTAAAGATACGTGCGTTGTACTTCTTGCCGAAGTCCTCTTTACGGTGCTGACCGTGATTGATGAAGATCATCGGAATTTTCCGTCCGGCGCTCACCTTGTAGTTCTGAGAAAGCGGACGAAGGGTGTCATCCAGCGTTGTCAGCATTGAAGCGGAAAGCCCGTCGAGGGTACCGTCCAAGGCCATTTCCAAACAGCGCAATGCCAGCGAGTAATAGAATGTCGGGAAGTATTCCTTTGCCCGCTCGATGGGGCCCTGCCCTCCCCATACGCCGAACGGTGCGATACCTGCCGCATAGACAATCTCTTCGGGTGCGTAGTACGGGAAAATACCGACGGCTTTTTTCCCTGCTGCAAGGTATTTATCCAGCTGCTTCCGCGGATTGTTTGCCAAATATTTAAATTGTTCCAATAATTCTTTGATTGTTTCCATACTGTCCTCCCCTACTCCAACGTCGGCTTCGACCAATCGGTCTCTTTGGTGTTTTTAAAGTTGGTATAGACGTCCTCGCCCTTCGCCTGTTTCTCCTGCTTGCGCTCGTCCATAATTTCTACCAAGCCCTGTACACGTGTTTTATACTGTTCCGTAGAGAAGTTGCGTTCGTCAGCCTGATCGCCGTCGAAGTGGACGACCGGAATACCGAGGTCTTCCTTCCAGCGCCGTTCAATTTCGGGCATCGCGCCGCTCCACGGTTTACAGCTGCGGTTGTAGTTGACCAAAGCGCCGCTGATACCGTTTTCTTTTGCCATGGTCTCGCGCCATTCAACACCGGTTTCGATACAGACGGAACACGGTGCCTTGCAGTACGCGGCGGCCATTTCACGGATATTCGAATATCGGAAGCCGAATGCCGGAGCATATACGACAGCGGTTACGTTAACGCCGCTATCTTTTAAGGGGTCAAACAAGGGACGGAGCGCCGGCCAGCACGGAATACCTTCAAACAAGATACGGTGCTCTTCGGGATATTCCCATGTAGAGGTATTCTCTTTTACCGACTGTTCAAATTCCTGTGCCAACAGTTCAAAACCGACAGCGGCGTCTTCCTCACAGCGGGCGGCGACAATGTCTGCCATGTGGTTAAACAGGTCAAACCCGCTTAACGGAGACGGCTTATATGACATAAACGAACAAGCTTTCAGCCATGCCGCGGCGGTTCTGTTTGCACGCGCACAGGCATCCTCAAATTTCTTTTCATCGAATTTTTTACCGGTCAATTGCTCCAGCTGCTTGATGGCATAATCAAACTGCCCGAGCAAATAGTCCACTTTTTCTTCGGGAACATCCACCGTATTGGAGAATGGAATGTCGACCATGATGAGCGGAATATTATGCATACGCGCAATATTTTCGTACCACTTTGTCATCATATTGCAGATATTATTACAGCACAGCAAAAAATCCGGCTGCGGCATTCTGCGTGAATCGGTCGGTTCTCCTGCGGCATACGCAAGACTGATGCGAGCATACCCGCAAATATCATTATCGTAGCCCATATCCTCCGCGGCTTGGCAGAGACGTAAGCCGTCTTTCTTTGCAGCCGTCGACGCCGCGTGGTTTTCGGGATAAACAACGTTAAGATCAAAAGCTTTCGCTAATTCAATTGGAAATTTAGAAGAACTCCATCCGACTAATTCACCGCGCCGTTTTGCTTCCCACGCATTCGCATAGACCTTATCTACGACATCGCGTAACAGAGCTGCTGCGGGCTTATGCCCTTCAATCGGCCGTGGCGTTTTGTTGGGTAACTTTTCCATTTTTTGAGCCATTTGTTTCCTCCTCGTATCTCTCGGTCATCTTCCATAAAACCGGAAAGGGCATTGTGGAAGATACCGCGTAGACCGGCGCCGACCTTGCATTTACCGGCGTCGACCGTACTTATTTTGCTGCCTGCGCACACTTTTGATATGCAAACAGGGCGGCTCCAATTGCACCATTTAACTGGCAGTACTCACTCGTGTGAATTTTAAATCCTATATTTCTTTCTAATGCCCGGACCATTCCCTTATTCAGGGCAACTCCTCCGGTCATGACAACATCATCCTGAATGCCAACACGCTTGGCCAAACTACCGACACGGCTGGCAATCGCCGTATGGATTCCTTTTACGATATCGGGAATTTTTGCACCACTTGCCAGCTGAGAGATAACCTCCGATTCGGCAAAGACGGTGCAGGTAGAGCTGATGGTCAGTTCTTTGGTGGACTGTTCATCAAGCTTTTCCAGGTCTTCCAAATTGATTTCCAGAACCTTTGCGATAACATCGAGAAAGCGTCCGGTACCGGCAGCACACTTATCGTTCATAACAAAGTTTTCGAGCATACCGTTATCGCTGAGCTTTAACGCCTTTGAATCCTGCCCGCCAATATCGATAATAGTACGAACACGCGGGAACAAGAAATAAGCGCCTTTTGCATGACAGGACAATTCGGACATCTGTGCCGGGACTTCCTTTAACGAATTACGCCCATAACCGGTTGCAATAGCTCCGTCAAGCTGTTCTATCGAGGTAAAACCGACTTGATCCAATGCGCCTTTCATAACCCGCGCGGGCCCGCTGGTACCCGTTCCAACCGGAACAACCGCCGTTGCAACGATATCCTTTCCATCCTTGATAATAACACATTTGGAAGCTGTAGAACCGACGTCCACGCCCATTGTAAATATACTCATAACGATATACCCGCTCTCTTGCCGATTAAATCTAAGGGAAACCTCTAAAAACGGAAGTTTTTAGAGGTTTCCCTACATATTAAAGACCAAGCATGTGCTTTGCCAAATCCAAGAATTTCGTGATAATAATAGCATTGGTAATATTACTGATAAAACCGCCGATGACCGGCACGACAAAGAATGCCAACTTGGAATAGCGGTACTTGCGGCAGACCGTCTGCATCGTCGTCATCGAAACAGGCACTGCACCCAAGCCGAACCCGATGTGACCAACTGCCATAACCGCCGCATCATAGTTCCTCCCCAAGAGATTAAACGTAAGGAAGTAACAGAACACAACAATCAGCACAACTTGCACCAGTAGCAATACAATCAATGCGGTGCCTAAGCCTGCAAGCTGCCAGAGTTTCATAGAAATAATGGACATCGATACGAATAGAGCCAGCGAGAATTCACCGACGATATCGAAAGCTTCATAGAGTACGCTGTGTTTTGCCGGATTAGTTTTTGAAGTCAGATCAAGCAAAAGGCGTGTCGCAATTCCTCCAAACATGCAGCATACGTGAATCGGAAAGTTGATTTTGAAATACTTCAATATTAAAAACAGCACTTGCCCGACTCCGCATGCAATACAGAGCATAAACACCGCTTGCAGCATATTGTATTTGTCGACTAAAGCACCCGCTGTTCCGCCGGAACCTTCCGCCTTTAATTCCGCAGCTTCTTCCTTACCGTCCAGTTCGGGATTTTCGAGGTGAAAGCGCTTAACCATAAAGTTGCCGAACGGCCCACCGATGATACAACCTGAAATCAAACCGAAGGTTGCCGCTGCAATCGCTACTTCCATAGCCGCGGTTGCGCCCGCCTCTACGGCAATGGGCGCAAACGAAGCGGCATTTCCATGTCCGCCGGTCATCGGGATACTGCCCGTCATCATAGAGATGAGGGGACTGATATGGAAAAGGCTACCGACGGAGATAGCGGCAGCATTTTGCAACGCTGCAAGCAAGGCAGCCAGTACGGTAAAAATAATCACCAGCTTACCGCCTTTTTTCAGCAGCGCCAAACTTGCAGCAGCGCCGCTTGCAGCAAAGAATAAACAATAGAACAGTTGATTGACCGTTTTATAATCAAAATTCAATTCAAAAATATTGAGCGAATAGAGCAATAGCGAGAGGAGCGCAAACAAGGTGCCACCCACAACGGAAGCGGGTAAACAATATTTTTTGAGAACCGGAATTTTATTACGTAGAAACTCTCCCACATAAATTGCGATAACCGCAACCATGAGTGTTTCGAACATGCCCAATTTTAAAACAATTCTTTCCATAACTCGATAACTCCTGATAATGAATATTTTTTTGCGTAACCATCACGAGAATTACAATAGGGAACCTCTAAAACCTAAGATTTTTAGAGGTTCCCCGTAAGATCTTTTCTATTTTTTAACGAATGTATTATATTCTCTGATTGCCCTCGGAAGCAGCATTTGATGGAAAGCGCAGATTGCTTTCGGGTTCTGATAGACGGAATTCGCAAAGGCGATCATATACGCCCGTATATCATACAAACTGACGATTTCGTCGACCATACCGGTTTTGGCGCAATACTGCGGAACGGATTTTTCCTTATATTCATTAATCAGCTTATTCATCTTTTCAATGGTAGGCGTTAAATCCTTTCCCGCATCCTTGTCTTTTACTAAACGACGGCAATACATCGCAGTCGCAGCGGTTTCTCCGTTCATTACATTGATTTCGGTTGCCGCAGTACCGAGCGAGAACGCATTGGTATCGTTGCCTTGAGGCCCGCCCAACACATAGTGAGCCGCAGCAGTACCCTTTCGGAGCGTAACTTCCATCTGCGGAATATTGGAATTCTGAATGGAGTAAATAAGCGACTGTCCCAGACCGAGCAGTTCCGCTTTTTCCGCATCGTTTCCGACGTCGATACCGGTGGTATCCTGCAGCCAGATAATCGGAATCTTATCGCGAGCACAGAGTGTTACGAACTCATTCATCTTCATAAGCCCCTGCCGGTAGAGCTTACCGCCGATGCCGACTGCGCCTTGTTTGTATTCGGGATACTTCAGCAGCAAGCCTTGGAAGTTCGCGACAAGGCCGACTAACAACCCGTCAACTTTTGCAAGTCCGGTTACCATTTCGGGACCGTAGCCTTTTTTGTACTCGCTGAATTCGCTGTTATCTACCAGCCGTCCGATAATATCGTAGATATTGTATATCTTCTTCTGGTTCATCGGCAAAATGGAATACAGATCGTTCGGATCGAGCGCCGGTTCCCGCGGTTCGTCTACACGGAAAAATTCCAAATTGTAGGCGGGCAGGTAGTCCATATATTTTTTGATACCGTCTAATACGCCGATTTCGTCGCTGTACACCTCGCGGAAAAAGCCGGTTTCATTATAGTGAATGGAAACCGTTCCCGGTACATCGACGCCCTTGGATTTTTTGCTTGCCTCGATAATCTGCTCGGCGCCCTCTTCGTCGATATAGCCTTTCGGATTCATACCGCCGACGATGCCGGCGCCACCGACTGCCATATTCGCTTTCTCATGTGCGATAAGGATGGTCGGACTAATACTGTGATAGCCGCCGCCCGCGGGGTTTGTTCCATAGATACCGACGATAACGGGAACACCGAGCTGCTGCAGTTCTACGTTCCGATAGAACGGAGTACCACCGCCGCGCCGGTTCGCATAAACTTTTTCCTGCTCGTCGAGTTTAACTCCGCTACAGTTCAGTACATACACGAGCGGAATGCGCAAGCATTTTGCCGTGTCGGAAGCCCGCAGTAAGTTTTCCGCCTGCCCGGGAACCCACGCGCCGACAATCTTCTTATTATCGGAAGCAACGATGACCGCCCACTTTCCGTTAATCCGTCCCAAGCCTTTGACGATACCGGTCGCGGTTTCAAAGTCCTGCGGATTATAGAGGCTGTTCAACGGACACCATGTACCTTCGTCAATCAGGTCGGCAATCCGCTGCAGCGCAGTCATCTGCCCTTTTTCGTTGATAGCCTCCGTCGGCGTTCCTGCTTCGTGGATTTCATCTATCAGTTTGCCGATTTCTTCTTCAACGTCTTTAATCAGCTTCTCATTTTCTTCATCAATATGTGCCAACTCCTTTCCAACTTGTTCCATATTTTGGAAATAGTTCGGCATCGAATAATCACCCATGTCTATTCCTCCAATACTACTTACTCTTCTACGGGAACTTTGATAAACGCCTGCCCGGGATCGATTTCCTCGCGGATCATCTTAATAACATCTTCGCTCGGCGCCTCAAGCAGAACAGCTTTGGAAACATCGAGGTCAAAACCGGTATTTTCCAGTACGTCTTCGGGGGAAGAGGTCGGATAGTAACCCGCTAAGTACATCCGCTTGGTCTTATCATCAAATTTGAGAATACCGCGGTCGGTAACAACGGCGATCGGACCTCTGTTTCCCGGAAGACCGAGCTTCTCACGTCCGCCGGGGCCGTCTCCCCATCCGGCGCTGGTGATGTAGTCGATTTTATCGATAAAGCGTCGTTTTTCGTGCTGCATCATAATAACGGTGTTGGAATAGGTTGCGATACCGTTTGCACCGCCGGAACCGGTAAACCGGGTAATAGGGTTATGATAGTCGCCGATACAGGTTGAGTTTACGTTGCCGAAAGGATCAATCTGTGCACCGCCGATAAAGGCGATCATACGATCGTTATCATTGAGCCATTCGTTTGCTTCAAACCCGATAAAGCGGACGTTCGGCCACTGTACACCGCAGTGAGCCATCAGCCGGTTATCGCCGACACTGCGGGGTACTTCAACCGGAGCGCAATCCATCAAACCGCTTTCCACAATCAACTTACAATGCGGAGCAAAAATCCGTTTTGCCAACGATGCTCCGATTAAAGGAAGACCGGTACCTACAATAACAATCTGGCCGTCTTTGATAGTCTTTGCGATTGTAATTGCCTGCATTTCTTTATTGGTATAATTTTTATAATTTGCCATCTTACTTATCCTCCTTTACAAGCCGTGCCGCATAACCGAATCCCGGTACAACCTTCAATTTTGCCAATCTGCTTGCACCGAGTTTATCGATATATTCGGTATGATCTTTTACGCCGTATACCCATTCCTGTAGATAAGCCTTAAAATCTTCTTCGGTTTTGGTAACGCTGTCATACATTTTAAAGAAGTTTGCATCGTAGTCATAATAGTTATAGCACTGAGCGGGATGAGCACCGTAAGGGGTATGCACAACTGCATCGACACAAAATTCGGGTATCGAGTTTTTAGTCGGATCCTTTCTGATCTCTTCCTCGGTTACAAGCTCTTCGCATGTTACGATACACTTTTTTGCGGCAATCGCGATATCGATATCATGGAATTCATCACCCTCTATGGAACAGGTTCCTTCGATAGAAGCCTTTTGCACGTGGATGATTGCAGTATCTAAGCGCGGCACAGGAACGGCAACAACCTTTTCACCGGGATTGAAGGGGTTTTCCACCTCAACCAATTTATCATTGGGAAGGCGCGGATCTTTTGCACGCTCTTCTTTACTGATACCCCATTTGTTTACCAAGTCAGTGCCCTGCATCAGCCGTACCGGAAGATACGGGAGTCCGAGGGAAGATGCATGAAGCATCAGCATCAGTACATCTTGCGAATAGTCTTCCAGCAGCATTTTTTTGTTTTTTTCTATTTCGTGGCGGAAGCGGCGCGCTACGTTTGTATAGCCGGAGTTTGCAATATAGCAGTTGATAAAGGCCTTTACCCTTCCTTCACCGATCAGCATATCCCAGTCGCCGCCTGCCGGGCCGGAGTACCCGATAAAATTGCCTAAGCCTTGCCGCAGAATTTCGTTTACCGCAGCATACGGCTTACGATTCGTCGTAAAACCGCCGAAGCAGAGGACATCGCCCGATTTTACATATTTTTTAATTGCGTCGTGCAATGACATAACCTTACTCATAATACATCTCCTTCCAACTATATGTACGTTCTAATGAAATAGAGGCAATCGCAAAAATTATTTTCCAGCGATAAGCTCCATTCATACAGAGAGGGAACGCCGATAACATCGGTATTCCCTCTGCATTATTACTTTCCAAAGATCAACATAAAATAACCGGCCGCAACCGCAGAACCGATAACACCGGCCACATTCGGCCCCATCGCATGCATGAGCAAGAAGTTCGTCGGATTTTCGGATGCGCCTACCGTTTGCGAAACACGCGCAGCCATCGGCACGGCGGAAACACCGGCAGAACCGATTAATGGGTTGATTTTTCCACCGGTAACAACATACAAAAGCTTTCCGAGCAAAACACCGCCGACCGTCGACATGCAGAATGCAAACAATCCCATAAAGATAATACTAATCGTTTGCACTCGCAGAAACAACTCTCCGTTTGCCGTAGCGCCGACGGTAACACCAAGCATAATCGTAACAATATTGATCAATGCGTTTTGAGCCGTATCGGATAAGCGCTGTACAACACCGGATTCTCTAAAGATATTACCTAACATCAGCATGCCAAGCAGTGGAGCAACCGAAGGTAGCAACAACGAGGTAAATAAAACCGTTCCGATCGGGAATACAATTTTTTCCGTCTTACTTACCTTCCGCAACTGTTTCATCTTAACAGCACGCTCTTTTTTGGTGGTTAATAGCTTCATAATCGGCGGCTGAATCAACGGAATCAGCGCCATATACGAATACGCTGCAACGGCGATCGGCGCCAGCAGTTCGGGAGCTAAGTTGTTTGCAATATAAATAGAAGTAGGACCATCGGCGCCGCCAATAATAGCAATAGCGGCAGCCTGCTTTGCCGTAAAAATCGGTAAAGCACTGGCAGCCATAAAGGTGATATAAATGCCGAACTGCGCCGCCGCTCCGAGCAACAAGCTAATAGGGTTGGCGATAAGCGGCCCGAAATCGGTCATTGCGCCTATCCCCATGAATATTAAGCATGGGAAGAGGTTACTCTTGATACCGCTATAAATAATCCGCAGTACACCGGACGTATACCAAGGCTCTGCTTCCTTCATCAAATCCGCTAACGGTAAATTCGTCAAAAACATACCGAAAGCAATCGGCAACAGCAGCAACGGTTCAAACTGCTTGACGATAGCTAAATAAATTAAAACGAACGAGATGAGAAACATCACAAGCTGCTGCCATGTCAACGCAGCAAAGCCTGATTGTTGCATCATCGCCCCTATAACCTTAATGAATTCCATGCAGTGCCCCTTATTTAACCTCTACCAATACGGTATCAGTATCGACGGCATCTCCTTTCTTTACCCTGACAGCAGCCACGGAACCGGCAACTTCGGATACGATTTCGGTTTCCATCTTCATGGCTTCCAAAATAACAACCACTTGACCGACGGAAACTGCATCGCCTTCTTTTACTTTTACATCAAGGACGGTGCCGGGCATCGGGCTGACTACGGAACCGGCAGAAGCTGTGGGAGCCGACGTAGGTACCGCGGGTTGCGGGGTAACAGGTTGAGCAACGGGAGCTGCTTGAATGGCGCGAGACACCCGCTCTGGAGGACGCCGTGATAAAGATGAAGAGCCGCTCCCGACTCTTTCCACTTCAACTTCATATTTCTCACCGTTTACAGTGACTACATAATTCATACGAAACACTCCTTCTCTTTATGATCTATAGTTTCTTAATACTCGTAATTACGAATGAATTCAAAGGCTCGCGCCTTTCTTCGCTAATAGCGGCTGCAATAACTGCAACTTTTACCGCTTCGGCACCCGCTGAAGACTTTGTATTCACGGCTGTAGGGGTCGCTGTTGCAGGGGCTGCTTGAGGTTTGGTAGGTAATTTTTTCTCTAAGCCCGAAATAACTTTCGAAACAATCATAACGTAAATCGCTAAGAAGATTAGAGATAAAAACACAATACCAAGCCCAAGCAAAGATGACAACAAGCTCGTAACAAAGCTTATGTACTCTGTTGTGATCATTCATACCTCCTATAAGGAATAAATAGCTTGAAAAAGCATCCCGGATAATAGCTTTATCACTATCATAATACAAAAAGTGCTTCACTGTCGAGACAGCAAAGCACTTTTCATCTGTTCTAGGGTATCTCTAAAAGTTTGGTTCGATTTTTAGAAGACCCCTCACAATAGATAGGTTCCCGTCAAAATTATCCGACGAAGATGCTGGTAAAGGTCTGAATAATAAACGCATTAACAAAGTCGATAAACAGCGAACCTACGAGCGGAACAGCCAAGAAAGCCTTCGTCGAGAAACCGTTTACGGAAGTAAAGGCTTCCATGTTTGCAATAGCGTTCGGAGTAGCTCCCATACCGAAACCGCAGTGGCCGGTTGCCATAACCGCTGCATCGTAATCCCGTCCCATAAGGTTGAAAGTAACGAAATAGGCAAACAAGCCCATAACAACAGTCTGCACCAGCAGGATAACGATAAGCGGAATTGCCAAGTCTGCCAACTCCCACAACTTCATTGACATCAATGCAATAGCCAAGAAGAAGGAAAGGCATACGCTTCCGATAATACCGATTTCGTCGATAGGCGTTTTGTTAGGCGTTGCATCTACAATATTACGCATAATAGCAGCAAGAAGCATCGGAATAAGATATGCCGGTAAAGACAATCCCGCTTTTTTAATAAGCGGCGTAATAAGACCACCGACACCCATTGCAATACCGATCATACAAGCTGCTTTAAAGAAAGATTTCTCGGTCATAGTAGCTTTCCGAGCGAGAGTCTCTTCATTCTCAGCTTGCTGTTGAGCCTCTTTTGCGTTTCCTTCTTTGCACACAAGGTTGTGCTTATCCTTTAAGCGTTTTGCAATCGGCCCGCCGAGTAAACAGCCTGCTACCAAGCCATACGTTGCCGAGGCAATTGCGACAACCGTAGCGCCTGAAACACCCCGTTCTTCCAAATAAGGGCCGAAAGCGCCCGACGTACCATGTCCGCCTGTCAACGGGATTGAACCCGCCGCCAAACCGATACCGGGATTAAGCCCGAACACTTTTGCCAAAGCGATGCCGACACCGTCTTGCACAACACAGAGCACTGCCGCTGCGGCCAAGAACAGGAGCGTTGCAATGCCGCCCTTTTTCAATGCGGAAACACTCGCCAAAAATCCGACGCTGGTAAAGAACACAACCATAAAGAAATTCTTTAAATTTCCGTCAAAAGTAAATGTAAACAGTCCCAGATTATGGCCTATCAACATTACAATTGAAAACAGCGTTCCTCCGATAACCGGCGCAGGAATATAGTATTTCTGCAAAAACCCGACTTTTGCTTTAATACCGCTTCCCAACAGGTACAGTATGATCGCCAGTCCCAACGTTAGATACATATCAAACGTAAATGTAATCATCTTTATTACCTCCTCATACAGATGCATTTACTGTAGCACACTATGCAGCGAATTACTGGATTTTATTTTTACAATCTCCGGTGTCGAGATATTCTTTTATGTTATCAAAAGTTGTTTCGATCATATTCAATGCAGCCTCATCGGTATAGGAACCTACGTGCGGCGTAATGATAACTTTCGGATACATATCGATCAGTTTTTCGAAAGCAGGCACAGGCAAGGTCTTACCTTTGAAATCTTTAAAGAAGATTTCAACCTCATTTTCCAACGTATCGATACCTGCACCATATATCTTTCCACTTTCCAGCCCTTCGACCAGCGCATCGGTATCGACAAGCTCTCCCCGTCCTGTATTAATAAGGATGACGTTATTCTTCATCTTAGCAATTGCTTCTTTCGTGATGATCTTCCCGTTTTCCTTAATATACGGAGCATGGAGCGTGATAATATCGGACTTTGCAAGCACTTCATCCAGAGACATCTGCGTTACGATGTCCTCCACCCCGGTTTTCGGGAAAATATCAAAACCGATAACATTTGCACCTAAGCCCTTAAACAGTTTGGCTGCCGTCATACCGATTCGTCCCAATCCGAGTACACCGACCGTACAATTCCGTACTTCGCGCGAGAACATCTGCTTGTCGACGATAAAGTTCTTATCTTTTGTTTTGTTTCCGGTATAGGTAACATTCCTCAATAGCGTCATTGCCAAAGTCAGTGCCAGTTCCGCGATTGCATTTGGAGAATAGAACGGCACATAAGCCATTTTAAAGCCTAGTTCTTTTGCGTATGGTATATCGATATGGTTAACACCCACCGTTCGGGTCAATACGTATTTAACGCCAAGCTCTTTGTAGATATCTAACCGCTCCTTTGTCGCAAAGCAGTTTCCGCGTAATACGACAACGTCATGCCCTGCTGCCTTTTTGGCGGTCGCCTCGTCGGTTAAATATTCGGGAATTAACGTCATTTCGTACCCGAATTTCTTATTTACCGCCTCAAAGATAGGCCGTTCGACATCACGCACGCCATAAAAAATAATTTTCATGTTACAGTGCCTCCTTATATTACATACACCGAAAAAAGCGCAACCACCATTCCGTCAATCAATAGTAAACACACTTATCCATCTATCGATAAATCTATAAATGAAAACACTAACTGCTTATATATATTGATATAGCGAATTATGATGTTCATACTCATTCCGGTATTGTTTAATCTTACAATGCCTCTATTGAGTTGTCAAGAAAATAAATAAATTTATTTTTATATGACCGACAATATCAAGACTATTCTAAACATTTAGTGTTGTATTACCATGCAGAAGCATAGACAGCCATAAGCAAAAGGACTAAAATACATCCGATGTAGTCGGATCATGTAGATACAAAATTACACCCACGTTTGGAAAGGAGCCCTACCCTTATGGAAAAAACAGCACCGAAACGGTTTCCAATCCGCTATAAGCTCATCCTTATTTTCGGTCTTTTGGTAGTAGTTGCCGGCATTACAGAGGCAGTCCTTGCTATTCACATCGCACGCAAAGCCGTAACCGAGAGAGTCGAAACACATTTAACAGACAAAGCGGTAGACATTGCGAATATTATCGACGGAAGAATAACCGCACTCTATCAATTCCTTAACGGCATTGCCCGTATGCCTTTTTTAACCGACCCCGCATATTCGTATCAAGAACGAGTTGTACTCTTACAAGAAGAGGCTGCAGCAAACAGTAAAATTATTGAATTAGATATAACCGATCCCAATGGTACATTCTATTATGCGGGAAATACCGTTCAAGTAGGCGACAGGGTATGGTTCCAAACAGCCCTTTCGGGAACCCCCTTTATTTCAGAACCGTATAGAGAACGAGCCAAGGGAACACTTGTCATCACGCTTGCAGTTCCCATATTCGACGAAACCCATCATGTACACAGCGTTCTTTCGGCAGATGTCAGCGGATTGCTCCTTACACAAAATATCGAAGATATTGCCGTCGGCAAAAGCGGGTTTTGTTATATTATCGGTTTAACGGGAACTACCATTGCCGATAGGGACGCTTCTTTAGTGGAGTCGCTGTTTAATGCTTCCGAGTCGGGGAAAACCGATACAAGCTTGGCCAGCCTCGGAACATTTGAACAAATTGCTCTAAAAGCGCAAAAACCTGCTATTGGTCATTATGAATATAAAGGAATTTCAAAAATAGCCGCATACGCAAAAAGCAATATCTCAGGATGGACGATTGTTGTTAATGCGCCTTATAATGAATTTATGGGGACAGTCAATTCGATGAGTATCACAATGATGACTATCGGTATTTGTATATTTATAACGGCTCTTATCATCGTCTATTTTGTCGCTCTTAAATTGGTAAAACCTGTTCAGACAGCAGTCTATGCATTAAAAGATATCTCGCAAGGTGAAGGAAATTTAACGGTCAGACTACCGATTACGGGTAATGATGAAGTGACCGACATGTCCGAATACTTTAACCAAACCATTGAGAAAATCGGCAATTCGATCAAATCCATCGGAATAAGCAACGCCGAAATGGAAGCTATTGGTAATAAGCTTGCAAGTGATATGGTACAAACTGCAAGTGCAGTAAATACAATCAGCTCCAATATCGAAGGCGTTAAACAACAAGCACTCACGCAGGCGGCAAGCGTTACCGAAACGGCAGCAACCGTTGAAGAAATTATCCGTGCCATAAAACAACTTAACAGCAATATCCAAACTCAAGCGACGAGCGTTGCGCAGTCTTCATCTTCGATCGAGCAAATGGTAGCAAATATCGCGTCCATTACCGGTACGCTCGAAAAGGCAAACGGAGCGGTAAAGAGCCTCGCAACCGCAACCGATGACGGTAAAACAACACTCGTAACGTCAAATACCGTAACACAAAAAATTGCCGAAGAATCCGGTTCGCTGATGGAAGCCTCAAGTGTTATTCAGCATATTGCATCACAAACAAACTTGCTTGCAATGAATGCAGCCATCGAAGCGGCTCATGCGGGAGAGGCGGGGAAGGGTTTTGCCGTTGTCGCGGATGAAATTAGAAAGCTAGCGGAAGATTCCGCCATGCAAGGAAAAAACATAACAACGACGCTTAAAACACTCAGCGGTGAAATCGAGACGCTTTCCGCCTCTTCCAAAACCGTAGAAGAAAAATTCAATGCTATCTTTCATTTAGCCGGGCAAGTAAAAGATATGAGCGATACACTTACCCACGCAATGCGCGAACAGGAGAACGGCAGCAAAGAAGTACTGGCTGCTATTAAGAATATCAATATGGTGACTACGGAGGTACAAGCCGGATCCGAGGAGATGCTGAAAGGAGGGGAAAGTGTCGCAGAAGAAATGCGGAAGCTCGATGATCTTACCCGCATCATCACCGATGGCATGAACGAAATGGCTGCGGAAGCAGTACAGATCAATAATGCCGTTCAAGAAGTAAATGACATAACACAGAAGAATAAACGAAGTATTGAAAATCTAACAAAAGAAGTAGGCAAGTTTAAAGTCTAACCAGCAGAAGAGGATAAATATGAAGAAGGTATGTATTATCACGGTAATTGTACTCGCATGCGCGACATCGGTGTTCTTTTTCGGGTGGACACAATTTTCGGTTCCTGCAGGGAAATACGGTATCATGCTGTCGAAGTCGGGGGGATATTATCCCCAAGCGATTATGCCCGGGAATTTTACCTGGCGATGGGAGCGGATTGTTCCCACAAATGCACAGATACTGGTATTTGACCTTACGCCGCGGCAAGTAAATTATGCGGCAGACGGTATGCTCCCGTCGGCAGACCGATACGCCAAAGTATTGAATACAAAAGACGATTTTTCATGGGCGTTTGGTATCGATGCTCTCGTTACCCTGAAAGCCGAACAGCTGGTACCGGTTGTGGAAAAAAATACTATCCAAACGCAGGAAGCGCTTGAATCGTACATCGATTCGCATATACGTGCAATACTGCAAACAATTATGTATCGCTATATTTCGGAACTGATCGACAATCCCTACGAATATCAGCAAGTAAAAACCGATTATCATCTGCTTTCAGAAAAGCTCAGAGGCGAACTTGTAAAAACAATCGGTCAAGATTTCTCCGTCGAAGCTGTTACTTTAACGAAACTCACCATTCCCGATATCCATACCTATAAGATTGCGGAACAAGCTTATAACACGTATGAACAACAGCGCGAAATGCTTTTGGCGGAAACAGCCGCAAAAGAAGCACAATACGCAGCATCGGAGCAGTTCCAGATAGATCGGCTGACGAAATGGGGAGACTTTCTGGCGAAATACCCGAATATCATCGAACTGATTGCCGTCGCACAACAGGATTCCAAAGCAGCGCTCAATGCTTTAAAATCCTTAGAAAAAAAACAGGAATAATTACGAATTTGTAACTCAATATTATAGCTTTTTGTTCATTATAAGACTGCCGTTTGGTAGGTCATACCGACCTCCCGAGCGGATATTTCCAATCGAATATAACAAGGAGCTAAAAAATTATGGTTCATAAACGTATTCATTTAGCAGTACCACTCTGCATTGCCCTGACCCTCTGCAGCTGCGGGAAAGCACAAGCCGAAGAAAAGCACAAACTACGAGACGAAAGTAACACACAGCCAACGAAAAACATCGGAAACGGAGGTTCATCTATGGTAACGGCAGGAAACATAAAAGAGATTTACTTGGCCGGAGGCTGCTTTTGGGGTGTTGAAGGATACTTCCGCCGGATTGCAGGCGTCGTTGAAACCGATACCGGATATGCGAACGGCACAACCGATACAACCGATTATCAGCGCATACATGGCACCGATCATGCCGAAACCGTCAAAATAACCTACAATACCGGCGTTATCGCACTCGAAGAGCTGTTGGAGCACTATTTCCGCATTATCGACCCGCTTTCCGTAAATAAGCAGGGAAATGACGTCGGCAGGCAATACCGTACCGGCATTTACTACACCGATAAAAAAGATGCACCGGTTATTCAAGCGTTTCTAAAACGGATGCAGGCAAAGTATGCACGCCCGCTTGCAGTAGAAACGGAACCGCTGCGGAACTTCGTATTGGCAGAAGACTATCATCAAGATTATCTTGAAAAAAATCCCAACGGCTACTGCCATATCAACTTAAACCTTGCCTCCGTACCGCTCCACGATGAAGCAAAATTCCAAGCACCTGATGCAAAACAGATTAAAGAACGGCTGACACCGCTGCAATATAGTGTAACACAGGAGAAAGCAACCGAGCGACCGTTTACCAGCGAGTATGATAAGTTTGAAGGAAAGGGAATTTACGTTGATGTTGTTACGGGAAAGCCGCTTTTTTCTTCGAGCGATAAATACGATGCAGGCTGCGGATGGCCGAGCTTTACCAAACCGATTACCTCGCAGGCGGTTGATTTTACGCCCGATGGCAGTCACGGTATGAACAGAGTTGAAGTTACCTCAAAAACCGGCGGCGCACATTTAGGCCACGTTTTTGACGACGGCCCGCAGGATAAAACAGGCTTGCGCTATTGCATCAACGGAGCATCACTGCGGTTTGTTCCCTACGAAGAAATGGATGCCGCCGGCTACGGAGACTATAAACAATACGTAAATCCCTAAAAGTATGACGGATTGTCTAGGTATGCCCAGATGTCCATAAAGGTATCGAGATAGGCGGACTTCCGGCGTTTGGTATAAATCCGGGTGAACAGGGCTTCTTCGGCTTTTTGCACTTCCATCTTATGGATTTCAAGGTAGTCTCCGGCGGAAAAACCTGTTTCATCGGCGTAGCTGCCGGGAATAACTTCCGTTATCCGAAAAGATTTTTTTCCACCGGCGCTTTCAAGATACATTCCATACGCCGGCAGCATAGCCCGCGCGCGACTATCCTTACGATACACCAGCTCGGCTGGCTGTTCGGGGCGGGTTTCCAGCTGTACATACCAATCCTGCCGCGTTTTTTCCCAACGGTGCTCCTTCCGTTCCGCCCCGTCCATATTGTCGGCGGCATCACTCGTAGCGCCCGCCGTATCGCCGGTGCTGATATGTGTGGTACCGACCGCGCTATTACCCGAGCTGCCGATTGCATCGGGAGCAGTGCTGACATTTGCATTTCCGGTAGTGCCTGTTGTATCGGCGCCCGGACCGGAAGGACGAGCATCATTCGTAGAAGAAGTATGCAGGGGGGCATAGCCTGAAACTTTAACGATAGTACCGGCGCTCAACCGCATCAGTTCGGCCTGCAGTGCTTCCAAACAGGGAACCGCCCGACCATTCAGATGAGTAATAACGGCACCGGCGGGAATAACAGACGCAGACGATCCCGGCACTGCATAGACCAGTTCCGTTCCTGCCGCCTGCTGCGGCGACTCCTTTACGGAAACCCCATAGCAGGACATCCATGCATGAACGGTTTCGCCGCCTGCATAGAGCTGAGGCAAGATAAGCCGCAGCAGTTCCACCGGTATTGCAAAGTTTAAGCCCTCGTTGCGCTCAAGACCGGCAAACACAATTGCCTGTACCCTGCCCGCCTCGTCGATAATCGGCCCGCCTGAGCTTCCATGATTAACGGGCGCATCAATCTGCAATACGCTGCCTAAAGACAGAAGCCGCCGGTTTTGCGCCGACACGATACCGGAAGTAAGCGTCTGTTCCAATCCGGCGGGCGAGCCGATCGCATAGATTCTACTACCGATGTTTAAGTCTTCCGAAGAGCCGAGCTGAAAATACACTTCGGGATTTATCTCCGTTTTAAGAAGCGCGAGGTCGAATGTCGTATCCCAGCCGACTACCTTTGCCGGTATCCGCACCGTAGGATTTTCCGCACGCTTGATGTACACACGGGAAAATCCTTCGTATTCGGGATCAACTTCGCTTTGAATAACATGATAGTTTGTAATGAGATAGCCGTTAGCGTCGATAAAAAAACCCGAACCGATCATCCGGTCGGCTCTCCCCAACCCTTTTTCAATCGTCATACCGCGGTCAACCCACACCGTTACGGTTCCTTTCATCATTTTTCGAACCGTTTCCAATGACGGCGCATCATGTACTCCGCCGGATAATCGGGCAGTATCCTGAATCAGTGCATCAAATTTTTTTTCCTTCCATTTATCCCGCTGCGCCGCTATGAGTTTTTGCTCACTCCACTGCGCAGGCGTATGCCCTAATACGGTGAGCGATCGGAATATTTTGAGCGCTTCATCCCATGTACCGTTTTCGACAGCCTTAAAAAACACTTCTTCAACAGCGCTTTTGGAGTCTTGATACAACGTGTTTATTTCATCGGTATGTTCGGTATACAGCGTTAAACGCTTTGCCCGCAATAGGGCCTCGAGCGGTTTTTCTGCGATAAGGCCGCGAACAGCTTCAATCTCCCGTGTTACGCTGCGACCGTCCGCGTAATTGACACTTTGCGAAAAAGAGGGTGTAACAGAGGTACAGGCGCCGAAAGTAACCAAAAGTACAATCAGTGCGGATATGTTATACAAAAACCGACCCAATCTCACTTTTGTCCCTCAACTTTCACAGGAGCTGCCCGATCGGGAATGCGCAACATTTGAACAAACACAGCGCCTTCGGAACGGACGGCATAGAGCTCATAACTTCCGATTAATATTGTCCGCGCTTCCACATCGGAATCGGTATCCTTGAACAACGCTGTCAGTTTTTCAGCGACTTTATCGGAAAAAGCGGGGCGCATTTCGAGCCAATATACATTATATGAAGGATCTTTTATCAGCGGCATACTCGTTTTGCCGATAGTCAAGCGTTCCGGGATTCCTTTTTTATAGTATACCGACACCGGCAGCCCCGAATACCGATGTTTCCACACCGTCTGAGCATTTCCCGACGGAAACTGCGTATACTGAATTTCCGGCGTTCCGTCTTCATTTTCATCCCAATTTTTTATAACCGTCCCATCCGTCTTGTAGAGTTCGTAATATTCAAACAACTTATTTTTATTGATATCAACCGAAATCTTATCGAGCTTTCCCTGTTTGCCATATTGCTCCAGCACTTCAAAAAATCCGTCGCCGTCATAGTCATACTCTTTTTGTGCAAGAACGCCGTTCCGGTACCGAGCAAGCGCAAGCGTTTGCGTCCCCGTCTTTATTTCAGCCGAAATAATCCGGCCATCTTCAAAGTGCATCCGCATAACCGCATTTGTATCAAACGGTGAAGGTTCTTCACTGTATAACACCGAAAAGATAAAATCATGCTCTTGCAGCAGGCGGGCATTGTTGCGTAACCGCAGCGTAAAGAAAGCCGGAGCTTCCGCATCGGTATCGCGCAGTCTTAAATCAAGTTCGGTCTGAGCAACCGGCTCCCATCGAAGTGCAAGCGGACGCATGATATACTCCCGCTTTTCCGCCTTTTGTACAATAGAATGTACTGCCGGATAGCTGTCATATTGGACGGCATAACCGTTCTTCGCCGTAACAATAAGATCGGGGGCGCCGAAATTGCACTGTATCTGATATTCATACACCTCATCCTGATTCAGATCGAAAAAGGCCGATACGGGGCGTCCCTGTTCAAAGAAAACAGCCGCGTTGGAAATCCCGTCACGGTTATCGTCCTCTAAAAGTACGCCGCTAAAGATTTTAAGACGATTGCCAATCTCTTTTCGCATAGCATCCGTGCCGGTCAGCCGACATAACTCGATAAGCTGATCGGAATACAAGGCGGACACGGGTGCTTTAATATTTGTCGTTTGAGGTAGGTGGTCGGCAACAGTGGTACCAAAAAATTCTTTGACGGCGACCTTTTCATCGATAACGCCGTACCGGAGCTCCGCGAGCACCGCGGCAAGCTGCGTCCGTGCATCAAGCTTTTCACTGTCTGCCGCATGCATATTACGGTACACTTTTAAACGGCGGCTGTTTTCCTGCGGGTTAGGGTCAAAGGGAGCTGCATACACTGCCAGCGACGGCTCCTGTTCAATCCAGACATAGAGTTGCTGCAAAAGAGAGTCGGCAAGTTTTTTCCCCGCGCGGGTCATCGCTTTATCCCGCTCCTGTAAAAAGAACAGCCGAGGGAACCGAACGTCAAAACTCCAACGGTTTAACGCAGTTTCGATTACCTCCCGCGCCTGCCCGTCACGCCCTAACCCATAGAGCGCAGAAGCGCGGTAAAAGTCACGGTCGGCGGAATCGAAGGCAAGTGAATCCAATACTTGAAGTGCTTCGTTATAGCGTTCGGTTTCAGTATAAAGGCGGGCAAGGAGTAAAACGAGCTGGTTCCGATTATAGATACGCAGCTTTAATCCCTGCGTCAGAGCTGTTTCCGCAGCATCGAGGCATTGTGCGCGCGTGGCATTCAACCGGATAAGGCATTGAGCCTTTAAATAAAAGAAGTCTGCAAAAGAATCGTCAAACGTCATGCCTTTTTCGACATATTCAAGAGCTTCCGCATAGTTTGCATCGGTATAGAGCGCGGCGGCCTTTTGCAAATATTGCAGCGCATACGAGGTATTCATTTGCTGTAATTCACGGTTTACCGTTTGCGAATACACTGCCGTTGCAGGTAGTAAAAATACCAGCAGCGTTTCTATTAAAAGGATCCGCTTTATAGTCTTGAGCATTCTATTGTTCCTCCACAAACCAGTCTTTATATCCAAGGAAGCTGCCATACAAGGCGCGTATACGAGTACGCCTCCGAATACAAGTGTCCTCTATGATAATCGGCAAAAGTTCGCGAGCAAGTGAATCAACCTGCCACTCATTTAAAATTTTTTTTACTTCTTTTAAATTCCCCGATTTCATTTGAATCCGATCGCTGCCGCGCCTGGACCTAACGGAAATGGGAAGTGTAAAAGGACCTACTCCGTTGCTTTTATCCTCGCTATCTCGTACAAAAATACCGTCGGCCGTATGATAAACTACCAACTGCCCCAAAGGATACGCATACTCGCCGCATTGTGGAATAGTCAGGATGTATGACTTTTGATTATACAGCGTAAGATAGGCCGTGCTGTCAAAAAGCAGGATACGATCACCGCGGCGTTCCAAGCGGAGAGCGCCGGCAGCAGTAATCTTTGATCGAGTATCCGGTTGCTTTTCCATATGAGAAGCCACACATTCGGATGAAAGCCGAAGGAGTATGCCAAGCGGAACCCGTGTCCCGATACCGAGCCGGCGACACCCTTGTTCAAGTACCCTGAGCCGCAGCGCAGGATGAAGCGAATCGAAGAAATCCGCCGCGATTACAAGCGCACCGTGCTTGCATTGCGCCCAATTTGCCGCGTCGGCCACGCTGCTTGCATTGTCGGCCATACCGGTAAAGGTTTCGCGCGCAGTGGCCAGCGATTCCTCGCAAAATGAACGATCCAAGGCTATCCGTTGCAAAGTTTTATCCAATCCGGTGCGCCATCCGCCGAAGGTCGCAGCCAATGCCGGTACTAGATGGTGCCGGATTCGGTTGCGCAGATACGTATCTTCCGCATTGGTGGAATCCTCACGCCATCCGATACCCTGCTGCCGTAAAAATGCCTTGATATCGCTCCGTTCTACTGTAATAAGCGGGCGTAAATACCGTCCGCGCCGTATCGGCATTACGGATAAACTCGCCGTGTTGCCGCCTTGGAAGAGCCGCATCAGTGCTGTTTCATATACATCACTGCGGTTATGCGCCGTTACGATATAGTCGGCACCAACGGAAGCGGCGGTTTCTTCAAAAAGCCGGTACCGCAGCGCACGTGCGGCATCTTCGGTTCCACGATTGCGTTCTTTTGCATAACGCGCCACTTCTCCGGCGGGGATTTCCGCAATAACACAGGGTACCGGCGGCTCTAAACGGCTGCACAATTCGGCGACAAAGGCTGAATCGGCAGCGCTTTCTTCCGCACTGCGGATATTATGATTAACCGTAACGGCGGTTAATCGGCAGTGGAGCCGCGTCTGTAATTGATGAAAAGCTAATAGCAATGCCGTAGAATCCGCACCGCCTGAACACGTAAGAAGGAAACTATTCGGGTTATGTGTCAAAAATGATTTAAGATTATCAAAGACGGCATTGATAAGCGGATGAGAATACATACAATGAGAAAATAAAACGTTTTTGAGGAAAAGACAAGAACAGAAAAAAAGTGCAGGTGTAAAACCTGCACTGTAACGAGAAAATTAGGCTTTTGCGTCCGGGGTCGCAGCATCCGCGGGGGCGGCACCCTCTGCAGAAACAGCTTCTTCTGTGGGTGCGGGAGCTTCTTCTTTGGCAAATTTAACCATTGCAACCGCCAAATCGGCATCCGTTAAAATTTTAACGCCTTCGGGAACTTTAATATCACGAACGTGAATTGCTTCGTTAGCACCGAGTTTTTCAACATCGACAACAATTCGTTCAGGCAAGTCGCGCGGCAAGCATTCAACTTCAAGTTCCGCAATACCGGTTTCCAAAACAGCGCCTTGACGGCATGCTTCAGGAGATCCTGAAAGTCGGATCTGAATTTTAGTCCGCAACAGTTGGCCACGTTCAACGGCATAGAAATCAGCATGGAAAACTTTATCGCTTACGATATCATATTGATAATCTTTGATAAAAACTTCAAACTCGTCTTTCTCGTCAACCTTGACGGTAATAAGGGTACTCTCAGTAACTGTTTTGAATAATTTTTCAAAATCGCGATAGGGAACTTCAATAGCTGTTGAACGACCGGCATTATCATAAATAACAGCGGGTAAACGATTGGCTCTACGGCATTTTGCAGCAGCAGCTTTTCCAAAACCTGTCCGACGACAGGCTGTCAAAACTCTCTCTTCCATAATCAGGAACTCCTTTGCATATAAAGCAAACAAGAGGCTCCTTCCGTACGAAAAGCCCCTTTTTTTCTATTTACATTCATATAAAGTCAACACGGATTATTTTGCAACAAAATAATCCGTCTTTCCTTCAGACTGGGACGGTAGGATTCGAACCTACGGAATGACGGCACCAAAAGCCGTTGGCTTACCACTTGCCGACGTCCCATTATAAAAAACTGTACGTTTACGTACAGCAATTTCCAAATCTTTTACAAACCGATCTGCATAACGCCGATTTCAACTTTCAGCAGAAGTCTCGTATGCGGAAAGTATCTTTTCTTGCAGTACCGATCGGAATTCAGGCGTTATCGGATGCGCAATATCTTTATACGCCCCGGTCTTCGTTCTGCGGCTTGGCATCGCAACAAAAACACCCTTTTCTCCTTCAATCAGCTTCACATTGTGCAATACGAAGCAGTCATCAAAGGTAACGGTTGCATAAGCCTTTAATTTGCCTTCAGCTACAGTCTTCCGAATTTGGACATCAGTGATTGTCATACTATGCCCCTCCTTACGGTAGACTTATTATACACCGCAAAGTATTCTTAGGCAAGTAAAAGGAACGGTTTACACCAGCTCCATCTTTTT
The DNA here is from genome assembly GCF_024181165.1 of Treponema sp. OMZ 803. NCBI lineage: Bacteria > Pseudomonadati > Spirochaetota > Spirochaetia > Treponematales > Treponemataceae > Treponema > Treponema sp. OMZ 803. Next base: position 2,035,258 of record NZ_CP051195.1, read on the forward strand.
GCCAAGACTTGGAAAGCGGAAGCCATAAGGCTCTCAGAGCTAAACAATCCGAAAACAGCCGAACCCGACCCGCTCATTTGCGCAAATGCTGCACCTTGTTCGCAGAGTTCTTTACGCACACGACCGATAACGGGGTAGCGCTGCTCAAGCACCGGCTGAAAATCATTTACAAAACGCCATGTTTTAAACGGAGCCATATACTGTGCAGCAAGCTTTTCATATCCCCACGCCTCACACTCGTGGGATAACGCTTCTTTTTGGTTGTCCAGCAGTTCATACGCTTCTTTCGTTGAGCTCTGTACATCCGGCCAAATCAATATGCCGAAACAATCAGTACGAGCCCGTATCGGTTCAAAGACTTCACCCCGTCCTGTAACAATTCCTGCCGAACTTTTTAGAAAGAACGGCACATCGCTTCCAACCTGTAAGGCGAGTGTTGTAAGCTCGGAATCGCTCAACGGCATCGCAAAAAGCTCATTTGCCGCTTTCAACAAAGCGGCCGCATCGGAAGAACCTGCCCCCAAACCACTCCCTGCAGGGAGATTTTTTATCAGCCGCACCCGAACACCGGTATCAACATCCGACACATTACAAAATGCTTTCCACGCTTCGGTTAAAGTGTTGCCCACCGGTAAAGGCATCAAAGGGGATTCAACCGTACAACTACGTGAATCGCTCGACTTTTCTAGAGAAAGATAATCCGCTATTGAAATACGCTGAAAAATACTTTCGAGGTTATGGAAGCCGTCTTTTCTTTTTGCCAGAACCTTTAGATGAATGTTAATCTTTGCATAAGCACAAAGACTAACCGCATCGGCACTCATGCTTGAAGCATTATTCATATAATATGAGTTTTGTCAATACTGCAAATTCAGGACAAACTGCATCAGACACTTTCTTGACTATTCCCGTAAAATAAAGAGGCTGTTCAACCAAAGTTGAACCACTTCGCGGTTCAAATGGTCTCACAGCCTCTTTATTTTACGATTTTGATCTATATTGTCTGATGCAGTTTGTCCTTCTTCTAAAACAAACCGTTCGAAATTTTAAGTAAAATTTCGAACAGAAGGAAGGCAACCGCTAAAAATATTTTCAATGCGGTTGCCCTGATACTCTTAGATTTTGAGCTTTTTGTAGGTTTCTTCGAGCGGGTGTACGGCACCACCGAATTTCGGGAAGCTCGGCACGGCATCACCTGATTTTCGCGGAATCAAATGTATATGCAGGTGAAAGACCGTCTGCCCTGCACATTGATTATTTGCATTGAGCATATTGACACCCTCGTATCCGCAGTCAGTCACGCAATGGTTGGCGACCTTTTTTACCGTATCCATTACATGATGGAGCGTTGCTTCATCCGCATCCAAGATATTTGTAACATGTTTTTTGGGGACGACCAGCATGTGACCGTCAACATCTTTTGCAATATCCATAAAGACAATCGTATATTCATCTTCATAGATTTTCATGCACGGAATTTCGCCTTTAATAATCTTACAAAAAATACAATCATCCATCGTTAGCTCCTGTTATTTATTGTAAGAGGAAACCTCTTTGCCGTCAATCATACGTCTTTTAAAAATATACGACACATCTACTGCGTCGTCTATTTTTAAAAGGCTTACGGAAAGTTTTTCTTTTCCATTAGCAGGGTAAACGCATCAGGCAGATATAGATAAGAATCGCAAAATAAAGAGGCTGTGAGACCATTTGAACCATCTTCAACTGCTGTACATCCGTGTACATCAGTTGAAGGCGAGTTTTGTGCACGCACAAAACATCGCTGCTGTATGGAACCACTGCCATCCTTGGCAGTTCTGGTTGAACGGCATCAATTATTCTGCGGGGATATCCGGAAACCATCTGATGAGGCTGCCTTTTACTTGACTGATTTTTTCTTTTATGCTAGCGTTTTGGCATGAACGACATCACAATGCCGCAATTGTTGCAACAAATTACAAAAAAATATCCGAATATTGCCGCTCAATATTCCAAGAATGAGCAAGGCGATTTTAATCCGCTCTCCTACACTGATGTTTTTGATCGGGTATTGAGTTTTGCAGGCGGACTGTTATCCCTCGGCATCACGCGGGGAGACAGAGTCGGCCTTATCGCAGATAACAGGAAAGAGTGGTACCATGCCAGCATGGGGATTATGACGATCGGAGCAGCCGATGTTCCGCGCGGCTGTGATGCAACCGAACAGGATTTGATACGTATTTTGTCCTTTGCCGAATGTACGGCTGCTGTCATAGAAAATCGGGATCAATTTATAAAAATTCTGAAAAATCAGCAGCAGTTTCCGCTGCTCAAAACGCTCATTGTGTTTGATCCTTTCGATATTCACGATGAAGAGCTCAAAACAAAGGGCAACACTTCCCGCTTTACAATGTACAGCTATGATGAGATTATCGAACGGGGTATGGCATATCGGAAAGAACACCCCGAAGCGGTTGAACGGGAGCTGGAAAAAGGCAGCGATACGGAAGTTGCTACGATCATTTTTACCTCCGGTACGACAGGAGAACCCAAGGGTGTTATGCTGACACATAAGAACTTTATTGTGCAGCTGGATGACCTTAAAACGAGGGTTATCCTCTATCCCGGCGAAAAGGCCATTGTGGTACTGCCGGTATGGCATAGCTTTGAGCGGCTCTGCGAATACGTTATCTTAGCTTCCGCCGCGGGGATGGTGTACTCCAAACCGGTGGGAAGCATCTTGCTTGCAGATATCGCAAAAACCAATCCGGCGCTGTTCCCATCGGTGCCGCGTATCTGGGAGTCCGTCTATACCGGTGTTTTTAAGGCAATGAAGCAGGCAGGCGGTATTAAGCAAAAACTGTTCAACTTCTTTGTCGCGGTAGGCTTGTTCCATGCACACCATGCACGGAATGTTAAAGGGCTTAATCCTCATTTTGTCTTTTATACGAAGATCACCCGTCCGATTGTTTCCTTTATACCGTATCTTCTCACCCTGCCGCTCTATGCGCTGGGCAATGCGCTTGTGTTTAAAAAGATCCGTACTAAACTCGGTACCGGCTTCCGGCAAGGGGTTTCAGGCGGAGGAGCACTACCGCCGAATATCGACGCGTTCTTCTGGGCTATCGGTGTAAGCGTTACCGAGGGCTACGGTTTAACCGAAACGGCACCGGTTGTGTCGGTTCGCCCACTCGGGCGCCCCGTATTCGGTACTATCGGGAAGCCGCTGTCATGTACGACGGTAAAGATTGTCGATGACAACGGGAAAGAGCTGCCGGTAGGTCAACTCGGTACCGTAATGATCCGCGGCACCAGCGTTATGAAGGGGTATTACAAGCGGCAGGATTTAACCGATGCGGTCATCGACAAGGACGGTTGGTTCGACAGCGGCGACCTCGGATTAAAAACGCTTGACGGCGAACTTATCCTACGTGGCAGAAAAAAAGATACGATCGTACTACGCGGCGGAGAAAATACCGAGCCGGTACCGATTGAAATGAAGCTGCAGGAATCACCATTCATCGCGCAAGCCGTAGTTCTCGGGCAGGATCAGCGCTTTTTAGGCGCACTCATTGTCGCAGACGAAACCGAGGTTAAAAGCTATGCGGCAGAGCAAGGGATATTGGCAGACTCATTTGAAGACCTGCTGGCAAAACCGGAAATCAAGAAACTTTTTGAGCGACAGATCGCTTCGCTGATAAACCATGAAAACGGCTTTAAACTGTTTGAACGAATCAATCGTTTTGTACTCCTTGCCAAACCTTTTGAAGCAGGCGTAGAACTCTCGGCAAAGCAGGATGTAATGCGCTATAAGATCACGTCGTTATATAGTAATCAAATTGATAGTTTATTCGCTGATTAAATAGAAAGGCTTTTCCATCGCAGCCGCGATCTGTAACGTTAGAGATTGTATCAGCTTCTTTGGCCGAAAACGACCTTCATATTCTATAGTGAGCCTCAATTTCTTGTAAGATATTTAATGAGTACATATCTTTTGCGAGTTTTTCCTTCAAAATATAAAGGTTTTGAAGGAAGCCTTTAGGGATTTCTGTGGTATCACTTTTTCGTATAAGTGAATACAAAAGCTCAATACATTCGGTACATAAATAGGGGTTTGTTTCAGACTGTATAAAAAACACAACTTCCATTATAGCGCTAAAGGCATCTTCTGCAGTAAATGCAGTATCTATTTTATCCCGTGCTTTTGCAAAAAACCATTCCTATAAATTCGACAACCACAGCCTTTATCAAAAGGCGAGGATTGGCGAATTGCCGCACTTTTGCAACGAAATGAAAAAGTGCAGTCAATAGGCGACGTTTGCGCTTACGCAAACTCGCAGCGTTTTTAGACAATGCCAACTGCATTGTCTAAAATAAGCCTTCATCTTTTTGCAGCTCTGTTTGCCAATTGAGCTGTAAATCTTTAAGCACTTCATTTATTTTCATGTTTATTCCTATATATGCGGTATTATACAGCATATCATTCTTAATTAACATAAGAAATCCAATCATTATACAACAGCGTCATATCTTTTTATTTACGCCATGGTTTATAGAGGTTTTCCTTATAACTTTTTCTCTCTTTTTTCCTTGCATTTTTTCTGTATCCGTTTTACACTACAAAGTACAAGGAGTATGCAAATGACGCAGAAAAAAGTTTTTAAAACGCTGTTTGTTGCATTGGCGGCTGTATTTATGCTGTTCTCGTCGTGTAAAACGACTGAGCCGGAACATATTCCCGCACCCGTACCGATGCAATACAGCGCTATTGAAGCAACAGCGCCGGCTAATCAGGTGGATGTGATCTTGTTTAACGACTTCCACGGTAACGTTGCAGAAGATGCCCGTCCCGGTAAAGGAAAAAATGCCGGTATGGCAAAGCTGCTCGGCTATGTGCACACCGCACAAAGGGAAAACCCGAATACGATTGTCGTAGCAGGCGGTGATAACTATCAAGGTACTGCAATTTCCAATTTGACCTACGGTGCACCGGTTTCCGCAATGATGAAGGCAATGGGCGTATCGGTATGCGCAGTCGGAAACCACGAATTCGACTGGGGCGTAACGCACATGAAGGAATGGCAGAAAGACGGCAATTTTACCTTCTTGGCGGCAAATATCGTCGACAAAAACACCAAGAAGCCTGTCTCGTGGGCAAAGCCGTACGCGATTATCACTAAAGGCGGTTATAAAATTGCGTTTGTCGGTTTAGCTCATCCCGATACGGTCAGTTTAACAAAAGCGGAACATGTCAGCGGTTTAGAGTTTACCGATCCCGTTAAAGCCGGACAGCAATGGGTTGATTACCTATTGGCCGGAAAAGCAAAAGAAGGGAAACCGGATGCCATTATCGCATTAACTCACATAGATTCCGATCAGAAGGGTGAAGAAATCACTGGAAATGCAGTCGCGCTTGCTCAAATTAAGGGCTTAAACGCGATATTGTCAGCTCACAGCCATCGACCGGTACAGGGCGCTGTAGACGGTATGCCGATTATGCAAGCTTACTGCTACGGACGCGCAGTTGGAAAACTCAGCATCACCTTTGATGAAAATAAAAATATCGCTTCGATCACTCCTACCCTTGATGAAATTTGGAAGCACAAAGACACTATCGTCGAGGATGAAGCTGGAAAAGCTATTTATGCGAAATACGATGCAGACTTGAAACCGATCTTGAGCAAAGTAATCGGTACCGCAGCCGGTGAGTTTACCCATGAAAGAAAGGATAAGGGCAGCAATACCTTGCTCGGCGTATGGGCAGCAGAAGTACAACGGAAAGTTGGAAAAGCCGATATTGCTATCCAGAACGGAGGCGGATTACGCAGAACGCTTGCAGCGGGAAATATTACCGTCGGCGATCTGTACGAAATCATGCCGTTCGACAATTTCTTAGTCACCTTCGACCTTAGCGGAGCGGAAATCAAAAAGGCAATTGATCACGGTATTATGAACCCGAATATCACAGACGGACAGTTTGCGGGATTAAAGGTTGAATACGACGGCACCAAACCTTTTGAAAGCAGAGTCACTTCTATCGCATTAGCCGATGGAACTCCGCTCGATATGAACAAAACATATAAGGTTGTTGTCAATGACTTTATGTTTACCGGTGGTGATAAATACGATTTCTCGAAGGCAACGAACGTCGTCGAAACATATATTCCGATTCGTGATGCCCTAATCGACGAAATTAAAGCGGCAAAGACTATTACGCCGAAGGCTCCGGATTACATCAAAGATATCAGCAAAAAATAAAAGGAAGTCCTTATACACAATGGAACAAGCAATGTATGTTCACATACATTGCTTGTTTTTCTTTTTGGTATTCGTCATGCAGCAAAAAATCAAACGATTTTGTATTTTTCTTTTTTTCATCCTTACAACTATGCTTACAGCGCAAATCCCCGTATTTGCAGAGGCAGACACCGATTCAAAAGATGCCGGATTGGCGGAATATTACGACACGCAACTTAATTTGCCGAAGAACCAGGTGGTAAAAGCGCGCGTCATTGAAATCGTATATGATGACCTCGCGGAAAGTAGGCCGGATGTTCCGATTGAATCCGACTTCCGGTATCAGCATTTAAAAATAGAAATTTTAACCGGCAAGCATAAGGGCGAAGTTTATACCGTCCGCAACACTATTGAACTGGCAATTCCGTACCGGCTTATCTTCCGGCTCCATGAAAAAATGATACTGCAGGTGGACGAAGATGAAGAAACCGGAAAGATAATAAACTTAAAAATCTATGAGCGTGCACGGGACACAAAAGTCTATGCACTCATCGTACTCTTTGCAGCGGCGCTTATTATCGTCGGCAAAAAAAACGGTCTCAAAGCATTGATTACGCTCGGCATTACCGTAGGCCTTATTTTCGGTATTTTTCTCCCGTGCATTATACGGGGTTTTAACCCGATCTTATTGGCGCTTGCCGTATGCAGTTCTGCAACGGTTATCACGCTGCTGATCATCAGCGGCAACAATAAAAAAACATATACAGCCATCATAGGTACAATCGGCGGGGTTATCATTGCAGGAGTATTCGCATTTATTGCCGGTAAGATACTCATGCTGACAGGGCTTGGAAACGAGGACGCACAAATGCTTGCCTTTATACCGCAGCACCGTAGGATTGACTATCAGGGGTTGTTGTTTGCAGGTATTATGATCGGTGCGCTCGGCGCGGTGATGGATGTGGCAATGTCCATCTCATCGGCAATGTGGGAGATTATTTCCGTAAGTCCCGATATATCAAAAAAGCAACTGATAAAATCCGGCATGAATATCGGCCGAGACATTATCGGCTCAATGTCGAACACACTGATTTTGGCCTATGTCAGTACCTCCATTCCGGTACTGCTGCTGTTTATTCTATTCTCCAACGGATTTACCGAAATCATCAACCTCGAACTTTTAGCCTCCGAAGTGTTGCGTGCAGTCGCCGGAAGTATCGGGCTTATCTGCACCATCCCGATTACGGTGCGCCTTGTCGGGAGATTTCATCGTACATCATGAGGCGATTACCGGACGGGGAAGCGTACTAGGAAAATTTTGATTAATACGATTACTTTTTATTTTTTTACTATTACAAGCAACAGCCCCGACGCAAGCGTCGGGGATTAACCTCTCCGCACGAATAAAATTACAATGCAATTTGCAACCGCTGTTTCAATGCGTTTTGTAGCTCTTGTGAAAAATTAACCCCGGCTTCTTCCGCTTTATAATTGAGCCATGCCGGAATAGTAACAGTTTTCTTTATTGCCTTTTCAGAAAACTGTTTGCGCCAAGCATCAGTGTCGGCTATTACATAATTCACAAATCCGTTTTTTATTTTAATTTTAGATATATCACTCGGTTCCGGTATCTGTTGCCGATGATCTTCATAATGAGCAAGCATCATAGCTATGGCATCCTCTGCCATTTCTATTGCTTCCGTGATTGTTTCTCCAAATGTAAAACAGCCGGAAATATCAGGAACTCTTACACCTATTTTTCCATCATCGTATTCAAAAATAACGGGATATGTATATTTCATATTATGCCTCCTTTTACTATTTTAAACCTGCTTCTTTGAGAATATTATGCGCTGTTCCAGTCGGAACATCGCCTTTATGCCGAGGTATCGCAATCATTTTACCTGTCTCTTTATGGATTGCTTTATCGTGTTTTGCTCCGGCAGTAATTTCATAACCGGCTTTTTTTAATAGTTTTATAATCTCATCTGCTGTCATAGCATCACCTTATGATACAATTATAACACGTATAAGCACGTATTTCAAGGTATCGCGATTTACAAAATAATTGGAGAAGTTTCAAAATCTAAAGATTTCCTTAATTGCTGTATTTTAAAAAACGATTTTTCAGCAGCCTGCTCCTCTTCTTCGCAAATTCTTTTTGCCCACCCACTGCTACCTCCCCGTATTTTCCACAAGACGCAAAAGCGCCGAGCCGAATTTTTCCGCTTTTATTTCGCCGATACCGAATACGTTCAGCAGTTCACGTACCGTACGCGGCTTTTTAAAGATGAGGTCTTCGATTGTTCTATCGCCGAATATAACGTAAGGCGGAACGTTTTCTTCCTCGGCAGCGTGTCTGCGCCAGTCTCTTATCGCTTCATACAACGCTACGTCATCTTCATTCAACGTGCGCAAAAATTCATCTCGCTTATATTCACTTTTTTTATGCACGGCACCGGCCTTTTTAGAATCAATACCGTCCTTTTGAGATTCTGCTTGATTCACCCCACTCTGCCCGATAAGCTCGATCGGGAGTTCGACTTTTGCGCGGGATGCAAGCGTCCGTTTACCGTTCTCGGTTATGATGAGCACATTGTAATCACCGGTTTTTTCGACAAGTCCCGCATAGATGAGCGCATCGGAGAGCGCAAACCAATCCTCTTTTGAAAGCTCTTTCCCGATTCCCCATGTTGAAACTTTATCATGCCCGTTTTCAATAATCCGCTTTTGCTTTGAGCCGAGCAGCACATCAACAATATACGAAAGTCCGAACCGTGATTGCGTGCGGTATATGCAGCTCATAAACTTTTGCGCCGGGATGGTAACATCTGTCAGCGGAGACGGAGGCGCGGCACACACATCGCAGCATGGAAAAGGACATCTTTGTCCGGCAGCGCTTTCGGATTCACTGCCGATGCCTTCCGGTTCTGCATCAGGGCTTTCGGGTTTTTCGTTAGCTGCCGCCGGAACAAACTGCTCTCCAAAATACGACAAGAGGAAATGACGGCGGCATGTCCGGGCGGAGGCAAACTTGAGCATTGCCTGCAAGAGCCGTTCAGAGTTGGCGCTGTCCGCTGCCTCTTCAAAAAACGAACGGATTTTATGCGCATCGCCTGCGCTGTATAAAAGCAGGGCGTGCGAGGCAAGTCCGTCACGTCCAGCTCGTCCAATCTCCTGATAATATTCTTCGAGCGACTTGGGTAAATCATAATGGATAACAAAGCGGACGTTCGGTTTATCAATTCCCATACCGAATGCAACCGTCGCAACCATAATCCGCACCTTATCACGGATAAATTGCTGTTGATGATTTCTCCGCTCTTCGTCGGAAAGCCCTGCGTGATAATTGAGCGCCGCGTAGCCGGAATCCGTGAGCTGTTCGGTGAGCTTATCAACTTGCTTGCGCGAAAAACAATAAATGATTCCGCTTTCACCGCTGTGTTGTTCAAGACAGGCTAGAACCTCGCGCAGCGCATTCCGCTTGGAGCGTACTTCAAGAAAAATATTTGCGCGGTTAAAACCCGCGACAAAAACTTCCGGCGTTTTCATACGGAGATTTGCCGTAATATCTTTTTGTACCTGTGCGGTTGCCGTTGCCGTAAGCGCAAGGAAAACCGCATCCCTAAACTGCGCACGGATATTCGAAATTGCCAAGTAGTCGGGACGGAAATCATGCCCCCACTCGCTAATGCAATGAGCTTCGTCAATGGTAATACAGCTGACCGGTAGGTTTGCATCATGGAGTATAGACTGCGTGCGATCCGCCGCAAGCGCTTCCGGAGAAAGGTATACCAATTTGACACTTCCGGACTTAATACGCTGCACTGCATCAAGATAGTCGCCCCATTCAAGCGAACTATTCAAAAACACTGCACTCACACCGTTTTCTACAAGGGAAGCAACTTGATCCTGCATGAGTGAAATCAGCGGAGAAACAACAAGCGTAATGCCGCCGAACAAAAGCGCAGGGATTTGATAGCACAACGATTTTCCGCCGCCGGTCGGCATAACGGCAAGCGTATCACGCCCCGACAGCACGGAGGCAATCACTTCCTTTTGCATAGGACGGAACTCATTGTAACCGAATGTCGTTTTAAGCACAGCATGCGCTCGCTTTAGCAGTTCATCGTGTTTTTCCATAAAGCGATTATATCCATTCCATGCGGCTTGCAGAAGAGATTGACTTGACGCATCTTAGATATTTCCTTATCTTCATTGTAAATAAAGACTAACAGATATCTCTTATCGCTTCCGGGAATAAGAAACTACAGTCTTTATACGGAGGACACCTATGGAAATGAAACGCCATTTAGATTCAGTAAATGATGCAAAGATAAAAACGGTTCTTCAGCTGAAGAATGACTATAATGCAGGCAAAATAGGTTTAGCGGATGCCAAACGGATATTAAAGGAAAAAGTCGGTTCCTTAAAACCGTACGAGATCGCCCTCGCAGAGCAGGAACTTAAAGAGTTTGACGAAAATGAATGCCAAAAAGAAGACATTCAAAAAATGCTTGAGCTTTTTGAGGACATTATGGATACGAGCCGCCCCGACTTACCCGACGATCATCCTATCATGTGCTATTACCGTGAAAACGATGCGCTCAAAAAAATCCTATTGGAAATTGAAGACCTCGTTCAATATCCGCTTATCAAAAATCAGTGGCTCGGCATATATGACCGGCTGGATCAGTTCAGAATACACCTGTCCCGCAAACAAAATCAGCTCTATTCCATTTTGGAAAAAAAAGGCTTTGACCGACCTACGACAACAATGTGGACGCTGGATAATTTTATCCGTGATGAAATACGGGATGCGCGAAAGCTGCTGGAAGAGGATGCCGACGATCAATTTATTGCGGTGCAATCTTCGATTGTTGCCGATGTGCGTGACTTACTGCAAAAAGAAGAAGCAATTTTGTATCCTACTTCGCTTGCGATGATCACTGAAAAAGAATTTGAAGAGATGAAATCGGGAGACAAAGAAATCGGCTTTGCGTGGATAAACGACACTGCAAACGGCACACCTGATAAAAACGCTTCCGGACACACAGCACAGAATACGCAAGCGTCGAGCACTGCAGGACAAGCTTCTTCCTTGACGGAGGATTTAGCCGCAGTATTACGCAAGCACGGTTTAAATGTCGGCGGCGGAAACAGTTCAGTTTTTGACGTGGCAACCGGTAAGCTGACACTCGAACAAATCAATTTGATTTACCGACATCTGCCTGTCGATCTTTCGTATGTAGACGAAAACGAAATCGTTTGCTTTTATTCCGATACGGAGCACCGCGTGTTTCCGCGCAGCAAAAACGTCATCGGGCGGAATGTTAAGAACTGCCACCCGCGGGCAAGCGTGCATATCGTCGAAGAGATTATTGAAAAGTTCCGATCGGGCGAACAGGACTCTGCGGAATTCTGGATCAATAAACCCGGCATCTTTATCTACATTCTGTATACGGCAGTCCGCGACGAACACGGTAAATTCCGCGGCATCCTCGAAATGATGCAAGACTGTACACATATCCGCAGCCTAACCGATTCGCAAACGCTGCTCACGTGGAAAAAAGGCGGCGAAATAAGCGGTCAAACCGTTATCCAAGAAAACTCAAATGAATCTCATAACGGCGATCCCGTCGATGCGAAATGTGCAGCCGGTACGTCACATACACAGAGTTCCGAATCTCCGCAGCGGGATAAAAAACTTTCCGCAGCAGATATTACCGCCGATACGCTTTTAAAAGATATTTTCGAAGATTACCCTGCATTAAAAGATAAAATGGAAGAAATCAGTCCCAAGTTTAAAATGCTGAAAACACCGCTTGCACGGATCATGCTGCCGAAGGCGACGATTGAAATTGCGAGCGAACGCACCGGCGTTGAACTGAATACTTTAATTGCGGAAATAAAAAAACGGCTTGGAAAATAGAGCATACAAAAACGTCTCTTGAGTAATTATGCCGCATAATTACTCAAGAGAAAATATGCATAGAATCCTTAAAAGCTACCCGAGTTTTTTCAGATACCCTAAAGCCTCTCTTCTATATTTTAAACTTGGATACTTCCTGTGCCAAATTTTCGATACTTCGTTTGTTCTTATTGGTGATTTCTTTTACGCCTTGGATTGCATTATTGATTTGCACTGCCGCTGCCGCCATTTCTTTCATACTCGCAGCGATTGTGTTGGTCAGCCCATCGAGTTTTTTCATTTCGTGCGCAACTCCTTCTCCGCCTTTCAGCATATCGCCTGATCCGGCTTCTACTTCAACAGTTACCTCGCTGATGTTTTTAATTGCCTCCAATACCTCGCGGCTTCCGTCTTCCTGTTCCCTCATCGACTCTGTTAAACGGGTACTCATATTTTTTACCTGATCGGAGAGCGTAAAAATAGTAGCAAATTTTTCACCTGCAACTTTCGAAGAAGTAGAAAGCCCTTCAATTTCTACAGTCAACGTTTTAAGCGTCGCAGTAATTGTTTTACCCTGCGCGGCGGAATCTTCTGCAAGTTTGCGGATTTCGTCAGCAACAACCGCAAACCCCTTTCCGGCTTCACCGGCATGAGCTGCTTCGATAGCGGCATTCATTGCAAGTAAGTTCGTTTGAGATGCAATGTGCTGAATCACACTTGAAGCCTCCATCAAACTGCCCGACTCCTCGGCAATCTTTTGAGTAACGCTGCCGGTATTCACGATAATCTCCCGTCCGCCGGCGGTTGCTTCCGCAAGCGTTTTAATAACCCCGTCCGTCTTTTCAAGCGTATCGGTAATCGATGCGATATTGGCAACCATCTCTTCTATCGCAGAAGAAGAAATAGATACGCTTGCCGACTGGCTTTCTATGCGGGTATTTAATTGCCGTATCGTTTTGATAATTTCTTCAACCGTTGCTGCCGTTTCTCCGACGCTTGCAGTCTGTGTCAACGCTTGCTGTTTTACACCGTCGATATTTTCATTTATTTTATGGACAGCTTGTGCAGTCTCGGTCATATTCTGAGCGAGCTCATCGCCAATCGATCGCATTATTCCGGCATTGCTGTCGATAGATTGTATGGAAGAACGAATCTTTTTAATCGTCTCATTAAAATATTCCGATAGCCGCGTTACCTCATCATTACCGATAAGAGGAAGCTGCACGGTCAAATCGCCTTCCCCTTGCGAAATATCTTTCAGCGCATTAACCGCTGTCTGGACGGGAGCCACCATCTTCGCCGCAATAAAAAATACAATTGTCAGCGTTACAGCCAATATGATAACACCGATGATAATGATCATTTTACGAAAATCCGTAATTGCGCCGAGAAACTCTTCCGCTGGAGCAGCGATAATAATTGTCCACTTCGTATCCGGCATTTTCGTATAGGCTGCAATATGCTTTTTACCGTCATAAGTGTAATAACCGATACCGTCGGAAGAACTTGAAATCGCTTGTCGTTGAAATTCTGCGATAGATGCAAAGGAGCGGTCAGTCTTTGCCAGTTCCATTGTATTCTGTTGCGATTCAACGATTGATGTATCCTTATGGGCAATAGTTGTTCCGTCCATCCCTAAAATATGGCAATTTCCCGTTTTACCGATTGTGATCTCCGATATGGTATCGCAAATAACGGTTCCCCCCAGCCCTGCAACCAAAACCGCAATAACATTATCATCATTATCTAATAGCGGAACAGCCAAAATAACTTCCAGTTTTTTAGTGAGCGTTGAAATATGAGGTTCGGTGATAAAAGAAACTCCACTCACCGCGCTCTTATACCAATCCGTATCCCCGACAAAGCTAACCGTACCGTCGGCATAATAGCTGTTTCCCTTAGTATCGCATATATTAAAAAAACTGAGAGTGTCTGCATATCCGATATCGTCACGCACAATTCGCGTTTTTTCCGTAAAAGACACTGAAGGATCCTTTATTGCCGGATTACGCATAAAACCGCTTAAGAAACTGAAGTCCCCTTTAATATCGCTACTGATAAATAAGGCGATATCGTTTACCTTGTCAATGAGATGCGCATTGACCCGCGCGGTAAGCGCCCGCTGTGCAGTGTACCGCGATAAGGAACCTTGTATAACACCGGCTACCGTAATCAATGTTCCGAAAATGATAAGCAACTTCTTACGAATAGAAAAAATTTTCTTTTCCCGCATAAAGAGAAATCCCTCCGCATACCGAGCTTCCCTAACAACTCGCTTGGTTTTTAGAGACGCCCTTGCCTTGTCTATAATAATAGAGTTACTATATCTGAGTTTAGCAGAGATGACAATACATATTCGATATCAGGATAAACGCATCATGCCGTTTTTTAGTAACCCCGCAGAAGCAATGGGGTTGTTCAACCAGAGTTGAACCTCTTCGCGGTTCAAATGGTCTCACAACCCCATTGCTTCTGCGCTTTTTATCTACTCTACCTGATGCGTTTATCCTTCTTAAAAAAAATAGCACAAAATTTTATGCAAAATTTTGTGCAAACGGAAGGTAACCGCATCAGATAGTTTTAAGCGTTTACCTTATATTCAACAGATAAAAGATGATTGGATTTATTGCCGTATCGGAGTATAATGAACTTACTCGATACAAGGAATATTTATGGAAAACTTTAGTGCACTGTATTATCAAAAACCGTATATCAAAGAATTCGATGCGACGGTAACCGCTTGTTCAAAAACCGAGAGAGGGTATGAGATAGAACTGTCGGATACGGCATTTTATCCCGAAGGGGGCGGACAGCCCGGCGACAGGGGCAGCCTTGTTGCGGAAGGACAACCTGAGAAGACTGTCCGAATATCTGATACGCAATTTGCAGGTGAACGCATCATTCATATTGCCGATGGAGAGCTTGCTGCCGGAACAAAAGTTCACGGAGTATTGGACTGGGTAAGCCGCTGCGACAATATGCAAGGACATTCGGGCGAGCATATCCTTACCGGCATCCTCGCACAAACCTACGGGTACGAAAACGTCGGTTTCCACATGGGAGAAAGTTTTATCACCATCGACTTTAGCGGTCCGTTGACTGACGAGCAAGTACTCGATGCGGAACAGCGTGCCAATGAAATTGTCCGTGCAAATCTTCCGATTCAAGAAAGCTTTCCGAACGATGAAGAACGTAAGACAATGCAATACCGCAGCAAGAAAGAACTGTCGGGTACCGTACGCATTATCACCATTCCGGGACTTGATGCCTGCGCCTGCTGCGGCACACATGTTACAGCAACCGGCGAAATCGGCCTGATTAAAATCCTCAACTTTACGAACCGAAAAAAGGGAGTCCGTTTGGAAGTGCTCTGCGGCAGAAAGGCGGTTCTTGCATACGAACAAGAAACGGCACAAGTACGGGCTATCTCCCGCTGCTTATCGGCAAAGCCATCCGAAGTGCAGGATGCGGTGGAAAAATTAAATGCCGAAAAAGGAAAACTCCAGCAGCAACTCCATGAAATGACCGAAAAATATCTAAAACAGAAAGCGGAGTCGGCGGCAGATACTGAGAGCGCACCTCTTTATTTTGAAGATAATCTCAGTATCGAATATCTGCGCTCGTTCTGCAATCTGCTTCTAGCAACAGGAAAAATGCACACTTGCGCAGCATTATCAGCGGTTGCCGTTGAACCGGAAGGACTACAACCGACAGCATACAATTACGTCATCGTCAGCAATGCCATCGATTTAAAACCGCACATAAAAACATTAAACCAACAGCTCAACGGCCGCGGCGGCGGAAGCAGTTCTGCCATTCAAGGAACGTATTTTGCGGGGAAGGAAATTATTGAGGAAACGCTTACCGGCTTGTTGAGCAGGGCACGAGGATAGTATCCTGTATAGCTAGATGAATCAGCCATAGGGGAGGAGCACTTTGAAAAAGAGATTAACACTATCATCATGGAAAGGCAGATTAACTGTCATTGCCGATAAGAATGAAGATGAAGAAATCATGGGAGAAAATAAGAGATGACGAAAATCAATAAACCTTTGTTTGCCGTTCTTGTGATTTATATATTGTGCTTTATATTCCGATTTATAGAGTATTTTATTATTCGTACGGATCAAACATTTTGGGGAGAGGCATTTTTACACAAACTTTTGGGGATAGTTGTTTTATTCATAGCAGCTAGATTATATAACTTTAAAGCGCAAGATATCGGATTTAATAAAAATAGAGCTGTAAAATATACATTGATGGGATTGCTGTTTGGAATTTGTATATATGTATTAGCTTATAGTATAGAGATTGTTATAGCTGTTTCAAATAAAAATTTTCAATCATTACAATTATATGTCAGTTCTTATTCTGTAGATAAAAATATAGGAAATCAAACTTCACTACTCTTTTTTGTAATTTGTATTATCGGGAATATCATTAATGTGATTATGGAAGAAGGGATATTCAGAGGTCTGTTTACAAAAATGCTTGAGAAAAATCATACATTTTTTGTATCTGTGCTTATTACTTCTGTTTTGTTTGGATTATGGCATTTTATCGGACCTGTAAGAAACTATTTTGACGGCAGCAGCAGTATTGAAGGTATGTATGTAAATATTATTCTGTTGGTTACTGCGTCCGGATTTATCGGATTTAAATTTGCTTTATTAACAAAATTGACCGGCTCTATTTATATGGCAATGGGTGATCACTTTATAAATAATACAATCATCAATATTTTTCATATTGTTTCTTCTACAGGATGTGATGAATTGATGTTTTTAAGAATTGCAATTGCCCAATCCGTGTCATTTATAATTGTTCTATTTGTCTATCTGCATAAAAAAGATTGTAGGTAGTAGGTAAGAACTGTATATCCCATCATTTATTGTACAACATGGGCGATGCAGTAACGATTCTGTTGGTTACGCAGTTGCTATCCTTTTTACAAAAGGCAGTGTTTCAAATGTCTGATTTTCCAGCATACTGATTAAGCGGCATGCGGTACCGGTTGGGCGATTTGTTCCTTTTTCCCATATAAAATACGGCGAATCGTTCTTAGAAATGCCCTATTATCCATTATTGACTTTTCACCCTCTTTTATATATCGTTAATGTCTCGTTCTAATAGATTCTAACAGAGCATATTCTGTTACACTGACTATCTCCGGTGGTGCTGCAAAAAGATTGATCCTCAACACACACAAAGCACACTGTAGCGGGAACACATGAGGTATGCACCATAATGCTTATTTTGATACGGCATGCACACGTGCTTTTTAATTGGGAAAAGAAATATACGGCTGAGGGCTTTGCTCAGGCACAGGCTGAGTATGATGAAGCACCGATAGAACAGATCAACGATTCACAGCTTCGGTCTATCAGAGATGAATTACCGGAGCATTTTGAACTTTATACGAGTACGTTAAAAAGAAGCATTGACACGGCGGCACTGCTCTTTCCTGATAAAACACCGATGCGGTTACCGGAGCTTTCGGAAATACCGATTTATCCGTATCGAGATTCTGATAAGCCGCTTTCGCTATGGCGATGGCTATTCTGGGGACGGGTGCAGTGGTTTTGCAACAATCCGCGGCAGGAAAGAACAAAGCGGATGGTCAAGCATGAAATCGAAGCATTGATGTCTTTAATGGAAAACAAAAATGCGGTGATTGTAGGTCACGGATTTCAGATGCGGACAATGCTGAGCATACTTGCACAGCGTTATCCCGTTCAAAAACCGATGCACATAAAAAATTTAGACATAGTGAAATGTTTTGTTTATGAGAAAGATCAAGAGTATTTGAGTTTTCTGAGAAAAAGCGGTAAATAAATTTACACAAAGAATATATAATTAAATTGATGGAATTATGAACATACAAGATTTTTTGAATGCAGTATTAAAATAGGATGCCGAGCGTTTACGCACTTACTTTTCCGATTCGGCATATATCAACTGGCATTGTACCAATGAGCATTTCACGGTTGAAGAATACATACAAGCAAATTGCGAGTATCCGGGAACATGGGACGGAACAATCGAAAGAATAGAACAAACCGATGATTTAATCATCACCGCTGTCAACGTATATAGTGTTGATAGAACAAGTTCTTTTCATGTGGTATCGTTTATAAAACTAAAAGATGATAAAATCATTGCGATGGATGAGTATTGGGGAGATGACGGTTCCCCACCGCAGTGGAGATTGGAGAAACGGCTTGGGAGAAAAATACATGGGAACCTCTAAAAACTTCAGTTTTTAGAGGTTTTCCTTAGATTTTGCGATGTTTTTTGATAAGTCATAAAAATGTAAAGACTTATCAAAAAGACTCGTCGGGCATCTCTAAAAATCTAACCGAGTTTTTAGAGATGCCCACATATCTAATGGCTCATTCTTTGCAACCCTGTCATTGAGTATCATCTCCTATAAAAAGTTCATTGTTTTAAGATTAAGGAATCCCTTAAACGGCTTCCTTTTCCATTTTTCTCATTACGTTAAGCATTAAAAACAATCCGGCTATAATCATTGTAAAATCTACAATAGGTTCCGCCCACCAAACAGCTGACGCTCCGAATAATTGCGGCAACAGAAGTATCGCCGGAATAAATAATACCAATTGTCGCAACAGTACAATAATTCCTGCTTTTTTACCGTCTCCAATGGATTGGAAAAAGGTCAGTGTCATAATCATAATTCCGTATAAAATAAATGTGGAATAAAACATCTTAAAGTTTTTAACACCGGCTTCAATAATCTCATATCTTACACTGAATAAAGACAGTAATGTATCGGAACAAAACATTGACGGTACCCAAGAAGCTGCCGCAAGAATAGTTGCTCCATACATAAAAATCTTCATCGTATCTTTTACTCGTCCGTATTGCTTTGCTCCGAAATTTGCTCCTATAACAGGCTGCAATCCTTGACTCATTCCCCACAACGGAATAAATGAAAACATATATAATCTCATTGTTGCAGACATCAAAATCCCCCAGTTATCTCCGCCATATACAAAGGCTTGCTTAAATAAAAATGTTTGCTGCACCGCAAATAAAATTTGCATCATCATTGCCGAACTGCCGATACTAAACATTTCACGGTAAATTGCTTTGTACTTTTTGACTTTATGGATTTTCACAAATGAACTCTTCTTTGAAAAATAGTGAAATGTTAATAAAGCTTGTACGATCTGAGATAATACGGTTGCGATAGCAGCTCCTTCAATAGCATATTCTCCCATGAGCTTCATAAGAATAGGGTCTAAAATAATGTTGAGTATGGCTCCCGTTCCCATAATCATCATTGATTGTTTTAATGCCCCTTCGCCGCGCATTGTCATATTACCCGCTTGAGCGAAATTAACAAATAGAGATCCAAAGAACACAACCCGCAAATATCTAACACCAAGCTCTTTGATATTTCCTTTAGCACCAACCATGTCTAAAAAATGAGGTGCGAATATCAAACCTACTATTGTGATAATTGCAGAAAATAAAATAACCCAATAACAAAAATTGCCGAATATTTTATCTATTGTTTCTTTATCACCCTTACCGATAGCTCGTGATAATATCGATGCACTGCCTACGCCTATCAAAGCCGATATTCCGCCATTTATGATTGTTAAGGACATAGATACACTAATTGCCGACATCGCATAGTCCCCAATAAGCCGCCCGGCAAATATCCCATCCATAAACGGGTACAGGCCGATAACCAGCATTCCGATTATTCCCGGGATGGCTAACTTGAATAACAATTCTTTAGGACTTTTAGTTAATAGCTGTGTTTTCATATCTTGTTTCATTGCAATTCACCTCTTAAAATATTATTCGTGCGGAGGGTTTAATACCCCGACGCTCTGCGTCGTAACAAAGGGTATTAAAGCCGACTGCAACCACCTTATAGAACACACAGTGCGAAACATTGAGCACTGTGCCCCGACGCGAGCGTCGGGGTATGTTGATTTCTCATTTTCAAATATCCCTATTGGTTTAGTTATTTTTTTCAAGATCAATAATGTATTGTATGATTGTTTCTTTTATATACTTCTTATGCGCGTCAAAAGAATTCCGTGCATTAAGCACTTCCGAACTCACTATTAAACTATTAATGTAATGAACTAAAAAGCCATCCTTAAAAATATGTGCCGTAATTCCCAGTTTCTTTGCAATGAGATCAAGCTCTTTAGTTGTATGCAATTTTAGTTCTTGATATAAATCCTCCAAATCCTGATTATAGTTTTTTGCTTGTAAAAGAAGTGCGTACAGCTTCATTAAATCGGTTTTTGCTAATGCCTTACTTGTTAAAATATCACCCATTTGCTGATATTTATCTTTGCTCCGATTATGCGCTAAATATTCAGTTATCAAGCTATTTCTGTATTCATTTCCATCAAGCATTAAGTCTTTAAGCATTTCCGTTGTACTTGCATAATGATGATACACGCCGCCTCTACTCATACCTATTTCCGTAATAATATCTTCCATTGTTGTATTCTGAAAACCTTTATTTAAAAAGCATCTTTTTGCAGCTTCTCGAATTTCTCTTTTTCTCATCTGTCCGACTTTTTGTTTTTCTTCTTTCAAAATAAAGTCTCTCCTTGCCTAGCAAAAACCGACAGTATTGTCGGTTTTTAATATAGCGTTATTATCAAGTGGTGTCAAGTAAAAAAAACACTTTGCAAACAGCGCGAAATGAACAGTATAGACAAATAATAGTTAAAAACAGTAGACTTTAGTAATTATGGCATCGAGTAAAACATATTTAGATTTTATTTTGGAGCAGTTATCTGAATTGCAAGACATACGCTATCGCGCAATGATGGGAGAATTTATCATTTACTATCGAGATAAAATTGTGGGCGGTATCTACGATGACCGCTTACTGGTAAAAGCGGTCCCGTCGGCAATTGCGTATATGCCGAACGCTTCCTACGAATTGCCGTATCAAGGCGCAAAAGAAATGCTTTTAGTAGACGAAGTTGATGACAAAGCATTTATAACGGGCTTGTTTAATGCAATGTATGATGAATTACCGGCGCCGAAAATGAAGAAGAAAAGATAAAAAGTGTGCGGTATTTATACTATGGAGCTGCTCCACATTAAGTTTTAGACTGAAAGTGATGTTAAAAATAATCAACACCCTCTCCGCACGAATAAATCAAATTTTTAACAGACAAGATACTTGATTTTTAGAAGCTCATGTATTACGCTGTAGTAAGAGGTATTATAAATGACTACAATATCAGCAAAAATTACACAGAGCGATAAAATAAGTTTTGAACGAATCTGTGATTCTATGGGAATCAATATTTCTTCGGCTATCAATTCTTTTGTAAAGGCCACGATTCGAGAAAATGGCCTGCCCTTTGCACTGAAAGCATCCGAGGATCCGTATATTTATTCGGAAGAAAATATGAAATATTTGCGTAAAAGTATACATCAGATTGAAACCGGAAAATGTCAAATTCATGAACTGAAGGAAACTGATTGATGGTAAAAGTTTGGTCTGATAAATTATATATTGTTCAGTGCGGTACACATTATCATCAATAAAAAAATCGTAAGGAATCGGTAATTATGGCATCGAGTAAAACATATTTAGACTTCATTTTGGAGCAGCTATCGGAATGATAACACTACAAGATATTTCTTTTTCATATCCGGATTCTGCGGAGACATTATTCGACGGATTCTCCGCAGCGCTTGGAGGAGCATCCCATTGGACATGTATTACCGGTGCAAACGGCTGCGGAAAAACGACATTACTCAAATTAATCGCAGGGATGCTTCCGCCGCTTTCAGGGATAATTAAATGCGAATCGGCAGTATACTGTGCGCAAAACAGTACAGAACTGCCCGATACCGCGTATACATTGTTCTGGGATGCGGATAACGAAGTGCGTCGCTTTTTCTCGCTGCTTAATATTACGGCAAAACAGCTTGAACGCTGGGAAACACTTTCGGGCGGAGAAAAGAAGCGGCTGCAAATTGCCTGTGCTTTAGCGGAGCGTCCTTCGGTTCTGCTGCTTGACGAACCGACCAATCACTTGGATGCCGTTTCAAAAGAGCTCATTATAAATGCCTTAAAACTGTTTACCGGCACAGGGCTCATTGTCAGTCATGACCGCGCCTTTGCCGATTCATTATGTACCGCTACCTTCTACTTATATCGGGAATCAGCAGCGTTCGCAGACGGAGCCGATTCAATCAGAGGTAAGCTCTATGCTGCGAATGTAAGTACAGCGCTTGAACTTTGGGACACAGAGAGAGCTTCCTGCCTTTCGGAATGGCATAAAGCTGATGCAGGGGTTTCAAAAGCAAAAGCACTTTCCGATATGTGGCAGCGCGAGGCAGAACATTCTAAGAACCGCCTGAGGAATGTGTACGGCAGCAAAGACCACGATGCAGCACAAAAAATCCGCCTTGCCATTGTTACCGGTAAAGACCGTACGCCGGGCATCGTAAAAAAATGTTTTGACAGCCGCCGTGAACAAGCCGAAAAACGCCGCGATACTCAAGCAAAACCGCTGAACCGTAAGGAAGGGTTTTCACCGGCGCAAGCAGACACGTCAGTGTTCATTCCAAAGGTACTCATACACCTGCCGCCTCAAATCATCAGTGCAGGAGAAGATGGCAGTTATACCTTGCAGATTCCCGAATTGACGGTGCAAAAGCAGTCCCGCATTGCGCTGACGGGAGCCAACGGAACAGGAAAGACATTACTCGCACATACAATATTAAACCGGATACGGGAAGCTGATCTGCAAAAGAAAAGCGATGGAGAAAGTCTTTCATTTTATCTGCCGCAGGAAATTCCGAAAGCAGAAGAACAAGCAGTGTTAGCACACTTCTTCTCGCTCGATAAAGAACTGCGAAGTGAAATTCTTTCTACGGTGTACCGCATGGGATCGAATCCCAAAACGCTGCTTACCTTTATTGACAGCAAGCGGATCAGTCCCGGCGAACTTCGCAAGCTCATGATTGCACTTGCAATGTCAAAACCACTCAAAGTTCTTATTTTGGACGAACCGACCAATCACTTGGATATTCTTTCTGCCAGACTTCTCGAAACTGCCCTTGCAAAAATATCATGCGCACTCATTATTATCAGCCATGACAGTGTTTTCCTGCAAAATTGCAACTGCACGGAATTGTGGCGGATTATCAAAACCGGCAGTTGCGGAATGTTGGAACGGATAGATAATCCCTACCCTTGCAGCTGTAACGCAGGCTCTTGTTTGGCAAATCCGTGAATTGTTTTGAGTGCGGCAAGCGGGCCGATAACCGAAATAGCCGATAATGTTAAAAAGGCGCACAACAGTATCCACAAAACCGGCGGCGTAAGAAAGGGCATTTTAAGACCGGCGATAATTGCCTGATTAAACAAGAGGACAATTAAGCAGGACAGTACCGTTCCAATTCCCGCACCTGATGCACTGATGATAAACGCTTCGGCAGAAGCAAGCTGCGCAAGTTTTTTCTTTGTACCGCCGATAATCCGCAGCATTCCGAATTCTTCTTTCCGTTCATGGAATATCGAAGAAAACGACACCGCAAGTACAATGAACGACAAAAGCCAGAGCAGTGCAAGCAGCACATAAATATACACATTGAGGTTTGCGATACTTGCGGAAATATTGGTCATCATCCGCTTGGAAATAAGAGGATAAATCTGTTCGCCTTCAAACTCAGTGAGGATGCGCTGAGCGACTTTTTTGACATCGGCATTCGGTTTGATACGCACCATAACGCTGGAGATAAGATCCTCGTCCTGCGCAACGGGATGTTCCATAATCCGCTCATATTCTTTTGCAAGCCGCTTTGCATTTTCAATTGTCATAAACACGGAATTGTCGAAGCCCATACCGGTTTTCGCGAGCCGTCCCGTAATCACAAAAGGCTGATTAAAAAACTTAACTTGGGACTGCGTATCCCCGACGATGTTACTGCCCACGACAATCTGGTTATCGGTAAGCGGTAACCGAATCTGTCTTTCGAGCCACGGCTTGATATTAAAATCGGAATCAAAATCGATGCCGATTACCTGCAACGGAAACGAACAGCATCCGGCGGAAAGGGTTGCGATAAAAAGCTGTGGAGAAGCGAGATCAACACCTTCAATCTTTTTAAGGCGGTCTACAACCTCGGACTTAAAGTAAAAGCTGTTCGGTTCACCGCGAAGCAGTGCGCTTTCGATTTTTGAATCATAGCCCTGCGGCACGACAATGATGTCTGCACCCAGCCGGTTCGACAAGGACTGCATTCCGCCGTTCAAACTCTTGACCAAAAAGCTGCCTGCAAAAAGACTGAACGCCAGCACCGCGGTCAGCACAATCAAACTCACCGTCCTAAACGGCTTGCGTTTAAGGTTCTGTTTCGCAAGTTCGATAACCGTTAATTTTTTGACCGGTTCGGAAGCTGCCATCGTTACTACTCCGCCTTCGCCTGTTTAAGCGCAATACCGACGACGTTCTCAAACAGTTCATAAGATACAGTCGCTCCGGCAATCGCATCCACTTTATCAAGCTGCTGCGTTTCAACCAGTTTCGGTCCATACTTTTCGGCATTCTTAATTGCGTTCTGCGCAATTTTGTATAAACCGGCATTCTTAATCACTCCGTCGGTTTTGCCGTAGTCCTCGCCTTTCAGCGTTCCGTCCTTCTCGTAAGACAGAAATTCACAGTCGGTTATTTTACCGTCTTTAACGGTTATCGTTACCTCAGCATACCCGCCCCAATCATCCTTAATACCGGAAACAGCTTTGTAAACGCCGTCCTTATACCGTACCGCAGTCTGCGTTTCCTGTACCGATTGTCCGGCCTGCTGCGCCGCCCCTTCATTTTTACTGCACCCTGCGAAACAAAACGCCGCAAGTGCCAATGTAATTGTGAATATACGCAAAGATATTTTTTCCATTCTTTATCATTCCTCCTTATAAATCCATATCACAGGATATCTCTTTTCAGAATGCATTAAACGGTGCACTATAACACGATTATCCGAAAATTTCAATGTTACAGTATAACTTTTCACGGAAATCAATTTTTACCCTTTTCATATTCGTGAAATCAATAATTTTTCAATTTTGTAAAATAGAACTCATCAGTAAGAGCAGCCTAATGCGATTCCATCAAACGGACATGAACAATTTACCCTGAACACTCTGAACAATTTCTCTTTACAGGACTCATAAAAAGTGTTAGTCTGTGGCCACAGAAGTATTAAACTCACCGTGCGAAAAATTGTTGTTGAAGGTTGTAAAGATAAATATGAAAAAACGGGTAACTGCATGTGCAGTATTATGTATACTATGTATTTTATTTTCTTCATGCCGCAGTAATAAACTTGAATATATTGAAGATCCGTCTTGGTCAAAGGTTCAGGTAAAAGCCACACTGGTCATCGGTGTTTCAGATTTTGTTCCCATCCTCTCTTTTAGAAATGAAAAGAACGAAATAGTGGGATATGATATCGATATATTAACGGAATTATGCCGCCGCCTCGGCATTCATCCTATCTTTTATCCGATAGATTGGACACAAAAAGAGATTCTTTTGAATACGGGAATAATTGATTGCATTGCGAGCGGCTTCAGCCTTACGGAAGACCGGAAACAGCACTATCGGATGTGTACGCCATATCTTCAAAATGCGAAAATTGTCGTAGCTCTTGCAAGCAAAGAATATCAAACGTTGGCACAGTTACGAGATAAAAGGATAGCAGTTGAGGTGGGAACAGCAGGAGACGAAGCTTTGTTGGATGTAGAAGTGTTGAAAGACCATGTGAGCATCCGGCAGCTTGACTCTATTAATCACCTGTATGAAGCCCTCGATGCAGGAACATGCGATGCTGCTGTATTAGATCTTATTTACTCATGGAATATGCTCGACAAAAATCCACGATACCGTATTATCAACGAAGCCATTGCCACCGAATATTATACGTTTGCATTTCGAAAAACGGATAAATCGCTTGTAGCTAAAATTGAATCTGTTTTGATTGAAATGAATGGAGATAATACTATCCCGAACTTTTCAAAGAAATGGTTCGGTTCTAATTTGTCAATACTGAATACCAGATTCTAATAGTACTGAGGTAAAAATGAAAGTAAAAATTTTTTTTGGTATTCTTTTGCTGTTTACAATTCTTTCCTGTACCGAGCAGCGAACAAATGAAGAAGGTATAAACGATTCTTCATTGGCAAGAGTCATTGTCAAAAACGAACTCGTAGTCGGCGTCGACCCGTCAATTCCTCCGCTCAGTTTTTTTTCCAGTACGGGTGAAATCATGGGATACGAAGTAGATATAGCCAAAGCCGTTACCGAAAAGCTCGGAGTAAAGCTGCGGCTTGTCCCCATTACATCCCAAAACAGAATTGCAGAACTCGAAAACAGAAGAATTAATTATATCGCAAGCGGTTTCATCAATAATGAGGCCAATGCCGAACGCTTTTTACTAAGTATACCGTATTTACGCGATGCGCTGGTCGTTGTTGTGCTACAAAGTTTTAGTGGTGAAGTACAGTTCCGCCAATTTACCGATTTACGGAATAAGCGAATTGGTATGCTGTCCGATGAGGAGATGCGTAAAATTGTCATGAAGTCCCCTCTTTATATTAATAACGGACGCCGGCCATATCTTTATCCCCGACAGGAGATCATGCTAACTGCATTGGATTATGGACAACTTGACGCTGCCGTCATGAACTTACTAACATATTACAATAAAACCACAATAGAAAAGAAACCTTACGAAGTAATTGGAGATCCGATCAATATCGCGACTTATAGTTATGCATTTAGGAAAGAAGACGAAGAGTTGGTAAAAGCGATAAATATTCTTCTTGTCGATATGGCGCAAGACGGAACCCTTCGGAGAATATCCGAAAAATGGTTTGGTGTCGATGTGTCAATCGCTGGGAAATACTGATGAATATCTCTAAAAACCGATTCGCAATCCACGCTTAGAGGGAGGTTCAATTGCTTTTTTGCCACAGGCACAGAAGACAAAAGCCGATACCGATAGCAGGGAATACGCTAAACAATAAAAAAAGAGCCTGATACCCCATATATTCGATAATATATCCGCCGATCACACTGCCGAGTACATAGGCGACACCGTTTGCTGCAGTAAAAAAGGTCATCGCAGTTACTGTATTGCCACGGCTATGCAAAACGCAGAGCAGCACGCTCAACGGATGGAATAAGCCGAAACTAAGCGAATGCAAAAGCTGTCCTACGACAGCGCCTGCCATGCCGGGGATAAAAATATAACAGCAATTCCGTACGATGATACTAAATAAACAGACAGCAAGGAGCCGCTCTTTGTCAAAATGCCGGATAAGCTTTCCGGAAATAAGAAGCAACGGTATTTCTGCCATTGCCGACAAAGCCCATAAACCGGCAGATGCTTCTATTTTGATATATTCTTCTACATAGAGCGAAAAAAAACGTTGGCAGGGAACTAACCCTAAGAATGCGAGAAAAATCAACAATAGGTATTCCCAAAATAACTTAGCAAATACGGCAGGTGCCCTCCGCTGTCCTGCGGGCGTTACAGTCTCCTGTGCATTCAGTTGTATCAAATCCTTTGGGAACTGCTCTACCACAAGAGGTTCCGCACCGTCCGGCAACACCGTATTCCTTCCGGTCAGACTTTCCGCACCATTCTTTTTATCTGCCCGAACTTGCAACGGATCATATAAATCGGGCACCCATCGGAGCATTGCCACAAACAACAGTGCCCCCGTACTAATGCTCAGCATCATTGAAATGGGTCTTTTTCCCGAAATAAGCGGATGCAGTTGCAAAAATAGATTCATTCCGACAAAGCCGACAGAACCGAGCGCTCGAATTTTCCCATATTGGGCATTATGCTGTCCAAGCGCTTTTGTTGTGAATCCGTCTAATACCGGTACCATTCCCTTAAAACCTATGGCAAAAATACCAAGGCAGATCGCCGTAACAAAAAAAGAATGGGAGTGGAGGAGCGGTAACAGCAATAGCGCAATATCAAACCCGAATATGCACATGACCAATCCGTAACGACCGGTTTTATCAAGTCGGCGCGTAATAAAGAAAGGTGCACATACACCCGCTATTTCGATAACACCGAGCAGAATACCGATCTGTGCCGTTGAAAACCCGAGTGTTCTAAGCATAATCGGCAGATAGGTATTGACTATCGCATATATTGAAAACAACAAAAAATACGGCATACCTCTGCGCACTATCAGCGGCCGTGTTATCGCCTTTTCCATAAGGTTTATACTCCCCATAATCGGATCATACGAATAATACAAATATGCGAAGGTTTTGTCAAAAAATTTCTATAGTTTTAGCCATTTTAAATTGACAGAAGAGCATTCCGCAGTATACTGAACGCTATGAATATTTCAGAGATTAAAGATCAGATGTGCGACATCTGCCATAAAATGTGGCAGCTCGGCTGGGTAGCGTCAAATGACGGAAATGTATCGGCCAAGTTAGAAGATGGGAATTTTTTGGTAACGCCGACAGGTATCAGCAAAAGCCTCATCACTCCTGAAAAACTGCTGATCATTACCAAGAATTGCGAAATTATCGAAGGAGCTTCCGGTTATAAGCCCTCATCGGAAATTAGAATGCACTTACGCTGCTATCAAGATCGCGATGATGTCGGCGCTGTAGTCCATGCGCATCCGCCTGCCGCAACGGCCTTTGCAGTCGCGCACCTACCGCTGGATCGCTATACAACCATTGAATCGGTTATTACCATCGGTTCGGTACCGCTTACCCCTTATGGAACGCCGTCAACCGACGAAGTTCCCGAAGCGATTGCTCCGTATTTACCCGAACACGACGTGCTTCTTCTCGAAAACCACGGCGCGCTTGCCCTCGGCCGTGAGCTTTTAACCGCATATTACCGAATGGAGACCCTGGAGCTTTCGGCAAAAATCAGTATCTACGCCCATATCCTCGGCGGTGAAAAAGAAATTTCTCGCGAAAACATAGACCGCCTCTGCCGTATGCGCGCCGACTATAAGGTATGGGGTAAACACCCCGGATACAAGCATTATCGGAAAGATGAATAAAAAAAGCCTTGAAACATATTGTTTCAAGGCTTTTCGCTCTCTGCTGCATTACCGATAACGATCGGTACCGGCAGATATAAAACTACCAGCGGTAGTGCGCAAAGGCTTTGTTCGCTTCCGCCATACGGTGGGTATCTTCCTTCTTTTTGAAGGCGGTACCGGTATTGTTGTAGGCGTCAATGACCTCGGCAGCCAAACGTTCGGACATTGCATGACCGTTCCGGCTGCGGGCAGCGCCGATAATCCAACGCATTCCGAGCGCCTCGCGGCGGGATTCGCGGATTTCGATCGGTACCTGATAGGTGGCGCCACCAACGCGGCGAGATTTTACCTCGACAAGCGGCTTAACGTTTTCAAGTGCTTTGGTAAATACGGTAAGCGGATCCTCGCCGGTCTTCGATTTAATTACATCAAAGCTGTCATACAAAATAGCCGTTGTAACGGATTTTTTTCCGTCAAGCATCATACGAGCAATAAACTTTGAAAGCACGACGCTGTTATAGCGTGCATCCGGCGCAATCGGTCTATTGATAGTCTTCTTTTTTCGTCCCATAATAAACCTCCCTTACGCCTTGGGCTTCTTCGCGCCGTACTTTGAACGGCCGCGCTTACGATCGGCAACCCCGAGCGTATCCTTTGTTCCACGGATGATGTGATATCGCACACCCGGTAAATCCTTAACACGGCCGCCGCGGATTAACACAACGGAGTGTTCCTGTAAGTTATGTCCAATACCCGGAATGTAGGCAGTTACTTCGATACCGTTGCTCAAACGCACACGGGCAACCTTCCGCAATGCGGAATTCGGCTTTTTCGGCGTAACCGTCATTACACGGGTGCATACACCGCGCTTCTGCGGGCATGACTGCAATGCAGGGCTCTTGGTTCGCGAGACGACCGCTTTACGCCCCTGCTTTATCAATTGATTAATTGTAGGCATTTGCCCTAACTCCTTATATCTCTCCGCCAGCACTACGGATTAAGTTATAACAACAGCTGTTTATTTTAATGCACTATATGCAGACTGTCAATCCTCAAAATCCCCAGCATCTCCTGCAGGTTCTTCACGAGGCTCTTCATCATAAGAAGTTTCGACGGACTCCGTATCATCATAGCCGAGATCGTCATCCGTATCAAAATCTTCTTCATCCATCTCCGCTTCGGCTTCGGCAGCTGCCGCTTCTTCCAGCTCGCGTCTGCGCCGCTCGAGAATTTCATTGACCTGCTCGTCCAAGTCGCTCATGTTCTTATCAAAGAGCTTAACCGAACGATACTGCGGCATACCGGTACCGGCGGGAATAAGATGTCCGATAATAACGTTTTCCTTTAAGCCGCGTAGTTCGTCGGTTTTTCCGGCAATAGCGGCATTCGTCAAAACCTTTGTCGTCTCCTGGAACGAAGCAGCCGAGATGAATGAGTCGATATTCAATGCCGCTTTGGTAATACCTTGGAACATCGGACGAGCGATAGCCGGCTGACCGCCTTCCGCGGTAACGCGCTTATTTTCCGCATGGAACTGATACTTATCAACCTGCTGACCGTAGATAAAGCGGGTATCGCCGACGGAAACCACCTCAATCTTACGGAGCATCTGGCGGACAATAACGCCGATGTGCTTATCGTTGATGGAAACGCCCTGCATTCGGTAAACGTCACGGATCTCATTCATCAGATAATTCTGAAGTGCATTTTCACCCAAGATTGCAAGAATATCATGCGGATCAAGGTTACCGTCGCATAGCCGCTCACCCGCTTCAACCGTGTCGCCGTCTCGGACAAGCAGTCGCTTAGACATCGGAACCAAGTGCTTATAATCCTTGCCGTAATGGTCGCGCACAATAACGATGCGCTTACCTTTCAGCAAGCCTTTAAACGAAACGGTACCGGCGACCTGAGCCAGTACTGCAGGCACTTTGGGACGGCGAGCTTCAAAGAGTTCCGAAACACGGGGAAGACCGCCGGTAATATCCTGCGTTCTCGCAGCGGCTTTTGCAAGTTTTGCGATAACGGTACCGGCCTTAATCTGCGTATCTTCTTCGACCATCAGCTGAGCGCCGTCCGGTAGATAATAGAAACCGAGCGCATTACCGGATTCATCAGAAATAAATACACGGGGCTGTAAGGTCATATCCGATTTTAATTCGGAAATATGGCGTTCCACGACGCCGGTTTCATCGTTGACTTCTTCTTCGAGGGTCGAACCGGGGATAATATCCTCAAACCGGACAAATCCGTCCTGTTCCGCAAGAATCGGTTCATTATACGGATCGAAGGTTGCAACAATCGAGGTAGCCGGGACGTAATCACCCTTTTTAATAACAACGGTAGAACCGTTTCTGATTTCGGTCTTCTGTTCGGGCGCCGTCAAATACAACGTCGAACCCTTCAAATAAGCAAAAGCGTTCAGCGGGCTCTTTATAACCGTGCCATCCGCAGCGGTATACAGCACGTCGTCGCGCAGAATGCGAACACCCGTTTCCACCGCAACGGAATCCCCTGCCGCAAGCGTATACTCTTTAAGTACCTTCTCAAACAGAAGCGTACCGCGCCGGGTAAACAAGAGATTGCCGTCATCCAGCGGAATGGATGTTCCCAAAATATCCTTGATGATGACGGGATATTTAAAGGTGATATGATTCTCTTCGGTCGTGCTGCTTGCCGTACCTCCGACGTGGAAGGTACGCATCGTGAGCTGAGTACCCGGCTGACCGATGGACTGTGCGGCGATGATACCGACCGCCTCGCCGATTTCGACAATCTTATTGCGGGCAAGGTTGCGGCCATAGCACTTGACACAAACGCCGTGTTTGGACTCGCAGGTTAATACCGTGCGGAGCTTAACGGTCTGGACGCCTGCTTCTTCGATCTTCGCAGCAATCTCATCGGTGATATATTCGTTTACATCAATTAAGAGCTCATGCGAAATCGGGTGCTCAACCCGCTCGAGCGTATACTTACCGACAATCCGTTCGCTCAAAGATTCAATAACCTCGTCTCCGGATTTTACCGCCGAGTATTCAATACCGTTGATGGTGCCGCAATCTTCTTCATTGACAACAACATCCTGTGCAATATCGACAAGACGACGTGTTAGATAACCGGCATCAGCAGTCTTCAACGCGGTATCGGCAAGACCCTTTCGGGCGCCGTTCGTAGAAATAAAGAATTCGATAACGTTCAAACCTTCTTTGAAGTTCGAACGGATGGGTAACTCGATAATATCGCCGCTCGGCTTAGCCATAAGACCTCGCATACCGGCAAGCTGACGAATCTGGTTACGGCTACCACGAGCACCGGAGGTGGCCATCATATAAATTGTGTTGAAGCCGTCCTGATCCTTTGCGAGCGTATCCATCATTATCGTGGTCAACTCTTCGTTTGTCTTTGACCACACTTCAACAACCCTGTTATACCGCTCTTCCTGCGTAATATGACCGCCGCGATACTGATTATATATAGAAAGAACTTCGCTGTTTGCTTTTTCAAGCATAGCCGATTTTTCCGCAGGGATAATGATATCGTCCATACTCAACGTCGCGCCGAAGAAAGTCGCATAGTAATACCCGACGGATTTGAGCTTATCGAGCATCTGGACGGTAACCCATGTTCCCTTCGTGCGGTACACGGTTTCAATCAGCTTGCGGATTTGCTTATCATCCAGAGCGGTATTGACAAACGGAACTCCTTCCGGCATCTCTTCGTTAAAGGCGAGGCGGCCGGGCGTCGTTTCAACCTCTTCACCGCGGTACTTAATCTTTATCAGTTCCTGCCAACCGATGGAACCGGCCTCTGCGGCCATCATCACCTCGGCAACTGAAGAATACCGGCGAACATGCTGACCTTCCTTTAATGAACGCTGCTTGGTTAAATAGTACAAACCGAGAACCATATCCTGTGACGGATATACGATTGTCTTTCCGTTTGCAGGGTCGAGCAAGTTTCTGCTTGAAAGCATCAGCGTCCAACATTCCATCTGCGCCGCCTGTGTAAGCGGTACGTGAATAGCCATCTGGTCACCGTCAAAGTCCGCGTTGAAGGGTTTACAAACGAGCGGGTGCAGCTTAATAGCCTTCCCTTCAACAAGAACCGGTTCAAAGGCCTGAATACCGAGCCGGTGCAAGGTCGGTGCACGGTTCAGCATAACAGGATGTTCGCTGATAACCTCATCGAGAATGGCAAAAACCGGAGCGGCCTCCTGCTCAACCATAATCTTTGCTTTCTTGATATTGGAAACGATTTCTTTTTGCACGAGCTTTTTCATAATGAACGGCTTGAAAAGCTCCATTGCCATCTTGGTGGGCAAGCCGCACTGCCACAGCTTTAATTCGGGCCCGACGACGATAACCGAACGTCCCGAATAGTCAACGCGCTTACCGAGCAGGTTCTGGCGGAAGCGCCCTTGCTTGCCTTTGAGCATATCCGAGATGGATTTAAGCGGGCGGTTTGACGAACCTTTAATGACACGCTTCCGCTTCGAATTATCGAACAAAGCATCTACCGCTTCTTGCAGCATCCGCTTTTCGTTGCGGATAATGATATCGGGTGCTTTTAAGCTCATCAAGCGAGTTAAACGGCTGTTCCGATGAATAACGCGGCGGTACAAATCGTTTAAATCCGAGGTTGCAAAGCGTCCGCCGTCCAACTGTACCATCGGGCGCAAATCGGGCGGAATAACCGGAATAACGTCAAGGATCATCCATTCGGGCTTATTGTTTGACGTTCTAAAATGCTCGACAATTTCGATGCGCTTTAAAAGCCGCTTATCGCTTTTTGCACCCTTTTCTATCATCTTCATTCTGAGCTGAGCAGCGAGCTCATCCAGATTTAAGTTGCTTAATAAGGTTTTAACGGCTTCCGCTCCCATATTTGCGGTAAAGGCTCCGCCGTACCGTTCCTGAGCATCGCGATATTCGTCTTCGTTTAACAGCTGATTTTTCTTTAAATCCGTTCCACCCGGCTCAATAACGATGTACTTTTCGTAATACAACACCGAACGGAGCGCCGCAACCGGTAAGTCCAGCAAAAGCCCCA
Organism: Treponema sp. OMZ 803; assembly: GCF_024181165.1. Classification (NCBI taxonomy): domain Bacteria; kingdom Pseudomonadati; phylum Spirochaetota; class Spirochaetia; order Treponematales; family Treponemataceae; genus Treponema; species Treponema sp. OMZ 803. The sequence goes on from NZ_CP051195.1 coordinate 2,069,496, forward strand.
TTCGGCTCGGCACCGACCGATAGTACCAGATATGAGAAACAGGTGCTGCCAATTCGATATGCCCCATACGCTCGCGGCGTACTTTAAAATGAGTAACCTCGACACCGCAGCGGTCGCAGATAACGCCCTTGTAGCGGATTGATTTAAACTTACCGCAATAGCATTCCCATTCTTTTGTAGTACCGAAAATACGCTCGCAGAAAAGCCCTTCCCGCTCAGGACGCAGGGTACGGTAGTTAATTGTTTCGGGTTTCTTTACTTCGCCGTACGACCACGCGCGGATCGCTTCGGGCGAAGCTAATTTAATCATAATATTGTCGAAATCTTGTATATCTCTCATAGCCCATCCTCATCTCAATTAAAACTTGGAGCTGTTTTCGGTGATTAATTCTTCATCACGCTCGGTCAGCGGGATTTGCTTTCCTTTTTCATCGTAAATTGTGAAGTCCAACGCCAAACCGCGCAATTCCTGTACCAATACGTTAAACGATTCGGGAATTCCGGCGGCAGTGGCGGCCTGTCCCTTCACGATAGACTCATATATCTTGGAACGTCCGTGCATATCGTCCGACTTAATGGTTAAAAGCTCCTGCAGCGTATTGGCCGCGCCGTAGGCTTCAAGCGCCCACACTTCCATTTCTCCCAAGCGCTGACCGCCGAACTGAGCCTTACCGCCGAGCGGCTGCTGAGTTACCAACGAATACGGGCCGGTGGATCGGGCATGCATCTTGTCGTCAACAAGGTGAGCGAGCTTCATAAAATAAATAACTCCGACAAATACGTCGTTCTGGAAGGGCATACCGGTTCGTCCGTCACGCAGCTTTACCTTTGAGTTGGCGGGGATACCCGCTTCAACCAGTTTCTTCTCGATTTGCTCATTGGTCGGCGACTGGAATACGGGCGCTTCGTACCATTCGTCAAGGCGCAAGCCCGCGAGGCCGAGTTCCGACTCCAAAATCTGACCGATATTCATACGAGACGGAACACCGAGCGGATTTAAGCAGATATCGAGCGGCGTACCGTCTTCCATATACGGCATGTCTTCTTCCGGCAAAATGCGGGCAACGATACCCTTGTTTCCGTGGCGGCCGGCCATCTTATCACCCTCGCGCAACTTACGTTTTGTCGCGATGAGAACTTTGATAAACTCATCAACACCCGGATTAAGATCATCACCCTGAGAACGCTTCAAGCGCTGTACATCGATAACCGTACCTTCAACACCGTGCGGTACGCGCAATGAGGAGTCGCGAACATCCTTTGCCTTCTCACCGAATATCGAATTAAGCAGCTTAAACTCAGGTGTCGTCTCCGACTCGTTTTTAGGCGTAATCTTTCCGATTAATATATCGCCGGAGCGGACTTGCGCACCGATGCGGATAATACCTTCCGCATCAAGGTTATCGAGGCTTTTTTCAGACTTATTGGGAATATCGCTGGTAATCCGCTCCGAACCGAGTTTGGTCTCACGGACTTCCGTCGTAAACTCTTTAATATGCACCGACGTGAACATATCTTCTTTCAGCACGCGACGGGAAATCAAAATAGCGTCTTCGTAGTTATACCCGTTCCACGGCACAAAGCCAACCAGAATATTGCGGCCGAGTGCGAGCTCTCCCTGATAGGTTGCAGGCCCGTCGGCAATAACATCACCGACTTCTACATGCTGTCCAACGGCAACGATCGGTCGCTGATGATAGCAGGTATCCTGATTGGTACGCTGATATTTCAGCAGCGTATAGTCGCGAACCTTTTCCTCCGTTCCTTCCGGCGCGTCCGATTCAATGGAAATCTTCTCGGAGGAAACGAACGTAACCGTACCGCTCCGCTTTGCTTTGACTAACACACCCGAATCATACGCGCACTTACCTTCCATACCGGTACCGACACGAGGCGGTTCGGGGAATACGAGCGGTACACCCTGCCGCTGCATGTTTGAACCCATGAGCGCACGGTTTGCGTCGTCATGCTCAAGGAAGGGAATGAGCGATGCAGACACGGAAATAATCTGTTTGGGCGACACGTCCATGTACTGTACTTCTTTTGAATTACGCGTCGTGTAGTCTCCCTGATGGCGACATGCAATCTGTTCTGCTGTAATCGTGCCATCGCTCTGCACTGCAGTGGACACCTGTGCAATGTAATATTTATCTTCGTCCATCGCCGAAAGGTATTCAACCTCTCGGGTTGCAACACCGTTGACAACCTTGACATACGGTGCTTCCAAAAAGCCGTAGTCATTGACATGCGCGTAGCTTGCCATCGATACGATAAGACCGATATTCGGACCTTCCGGTGTTTCAATCGGGCACATCCGTCCGTAATGGGTGTAGTGAACGTCGCGGACTTCAAAACCGGCGCGATCGCGAGAAAGACCGCCGGGGCCTAATGCGTTCAGACGGCGTTTATGGGTAAGCTCCGCGAGCGGATTAACCTGATCCATAAACTGTGAAAGCTGACTTGCCCCGAAAAATTCTTTAATGGTTGCCACGATAGGCTTTATGGAAATAAGCTCTTGCGGCTTAATCGTTTCAATTTCTTTTGACCCCATCCGCTCGCGCGCAATCCGCTCCATACGGAGGAACGCGGTTTTAAGCGTATTGGTCATCAGCTCACCGACGGAGCGGACACGTCTGTTACCGAGGTGGTCGATATCATCGATTGAAGCGTCTCCGATGTAAACCTGAATGAGATACTTCATCGTATTTACAATATCGTCGAGGATAAGCGTACATTCTTCAACGGAATGCTCGTAATCAAATTTTTTATTCAGTTTGTACCGCCCCACACGTCCGAGATCATATCGACGAGGAGAGAAAAACATCGAGGTCAAATCTTTCTCGGCAGCTTCTACTGTCATAGGATCGCCGGGCTTTAAAGCGGCGTAAACAACAGACAGCGCCTCTTCCTTCGTCGGCTCCTGCCCTTTTGCAGTATCGGCAAAACGGATTTCCTCCCGTTCAAAGCAGTTGATGATAACGGGGGAATCAAGGCTGCCCTCTTTTTTGAAATCGATAACGGTAACTTCGGCAATATGATTTTGCCGAAGCTCATCGACAACGTGCGGATGTATTTTTTCACCGGCTTGATAGAGTGTCCGTTCTCCGGATTCGTCGGTCACGGTAACCCGCTTGGCAAGCACACGACCTACCAGCTTATCGTATTCCGTTGCCCCTTCCGCAATCGGCAACACTTCGGTTTTATAGAAAAAGTCGATAATCTGTTCGCGGGTTTCATATCCCAGTGCCCGTAAAAACAGGGTTCCTAAGATACGTTTTTTCTTATCGAGCTTTGCATAAATCAGATCTTTTTTCTGGTCAATTTCGAATTCAAGCCAGCTTCCACGATAGGGAATAATCCTGCTTGAATAGACGCCTTTATCATGAGAAAAAATAACGCCCGGAGAGCGGTGTATTTGAGATACGACGACGCGCTCGGCACCGTTGATGATAAAAGTACCGCGTTCGGTCATCAACGGAATATCACCCATATAGATGCTCTTACGGCGGATTTCACCGGTTTGGTTAAATACCAAATCTATCTGAGCCTTTAACGGAATGGCATAAGTCAAGCCTTTCTGCTTGCACTCGTATTCGCTGAATTTAATATCATTTTCATCAAGCGTATACGATTGATACTCCAACGTCATATCGCCATTCGGGCTTTCGATCGGGAAGGTTGTCCGAAACACATCCTCCAAACCGACTTCCTCCGAAGTATTCCCGCTTTGGTGTGTTCCGCGGCGCAAAAATTTTTCATACGATGCGAGCTGAATGTCAATTAAATTAGGCAGCTCCATAAAATTTTGGATATTTTTTCCGATATATTGGCGATTAACCGTTTTCCGCACAGGCATCCCGTTATCCCCCTTCTCTCGCCCGAGCAGTTCCGCGTCTCTATCAAAACTTAGAATGAGCACAACGTACTGCACAGCACATAGTATACAACCGTCTTACAATCGACCCATTTTTTAAAACAGACTTTTTAAGCAGCTTTTTATTTTTACTACCATATTTTTACCTGTTTAAACTACAAAAGCCTCCCCTATTCACGAGGAAGCTTAACATAGTGTTTGAGAAAAAATCAGAGAATCAAACAATAGCCGGTTGCATAGCACAACCGGCTCATATTAAAAGAATTAAGCAATCGTAATCTCTGCACCGGCAGCTGTCATAGCCTCTTTAATCTTCTGAGCTTCTTCTTTAGAAACATTCTCCTTCAATACTTTCGGAGCGCCTTCTACAAGTTCTTTTGCCTCTTTAAGACCGAGACCGGCAATAACGTTTCTAACCTCTTTGATTACGCCGATTTTCTTGCTGGGATCTGTCAAACCTTTCAGCGTTACGGTAAATTCAGTCTGCTCTTCAGCAGCCGCCGCACCGCCTGCAGCGCCACCGGCAACAACTGCAACCGGAGCAGCAGCTGTTACGCCGAATACTTCTTCCATCGACTTAATCAATTCGGAAAGCTCAAGGATTGTTTTCTCTTTGATTGCCTCAATAATTTGTTCGTTTGTTAATGCCGCCATATTATCTTCTCCTATAAATTAAAATTTCACAGCTTATACAAGCTGCAGTAACGGCAGACAGGAAGACAGCGCATGAAGCCTGACTGCCGCATTCAAAAATCGGGAATCTCTAAAAAACCAACGAATTTTTAGGGATACCCGGTTATGCTTCAGCTGATGCAGGAGCAGAGCCGGAAGCACTGCCTTCTTTATCAACGATAGCTTGAAGGGTACGCACAAACTTTGCAGTCGTTGCATTAACCGTAGACATAAACATTGCAATAAGCTCTTTTTTGCCGGGTAATTTTGAGAATGCTTCAATCTTTGCAGCATCGTAGAATTCCCCGTCAACTACTGCGCCCTTTACCACTAACGCAGGAGTTTCTTTTGCAAATTCAAATAATGTTTTCGCCGCGGCGTTAGCATCTTCGCTCATCATTGCAACCGCAGTAGGACCGACCAAATAGTCTTTAACGTCCAAATTAACGGAATCGAAAGCGATGCGTGCAAAATTATTGCGCACAACTTTGTAGGTGCAATTATTTTCGCGAAGCTTTGCGCGCAACTGTGTAATCTGCTCGACAGACAACCCGCGGTATTCCGTAAAAATGAAAGACGAAGCAGCTTTTAACTCATTCGTAATATTTTCGATAGCAGCCGTTTTTGCAGGCTGCGGTTTATGTGCTCGCAGTGCCATCTTATTCTCCTACCTTATAGTCAAGCCAGACTCCCGGCCCCATCGTAGAGCTGATGGAAACCGACTGAATAAAATCAGCCTTTGCATCAGCGGGCTTTTTTCGTCCGATTTCAGTTAAAAGGATTGTAATATTCTCGGCAATTTTATCCGTATCCATCGAAACCTTACCGATTGCAAGATGCACAACACCAGTTTTATCGGCACGGAATTCAACACGCCCCTTTTTAAGCTCATTGATAGCGGCACCGATATCAGCGGTAACCGTTCCCGTCTTGGGGTTTGGCATCAAGCCTTTCCGACCAAGCACCATACCAAGTCGCCCGACATCCTTCATCATATCAGGAGTAGCAACGGCAATATCGAAATCAAGCCAACCGCCTTTAACCTTTTCGATATACTCGGCAGCACCGGCATACGCAGCACCGGCCTCCAAAGCTTCTTTTACGCGATCTTCTTTACAGAATACCAATACCCGTTTCTCACCTCTAAACTGATGCGGTAAAACAACGGTATCACGAACGCTTTGGTTTTTACCAAGTTTCAGGCTCACATGCACTTCAACCGTCTCATCGAACTTCGCAAACTTCAGCTCTTTCACCAACTCCACAGCTCTAGGAATAGAGAAAAGAGCAGCGCTATCGTATTTTTTCAACGCATTGCGGTAATTTTTTCCGTGTTTCATTAGCGCTCAACCTCCACACCCATACTTCGTGCAGTCCCTGCAATAATCTTCTTTGCGGCTTCCAGATCATTTGCAGTAATATCAGGCATCTTCATTTTTGCAATTTCTTCAAGCTTTGCTTTCGACAAAGTTGCAACCTTTTGAGTTATGGAATTTGAAGAACCTTTTTGAATATTACACGCTTTTCTGATAAGAACCGCAGCAGGCGGAGTCTTCAAGATAAAAGTAAAGCTTTTATCCGAATAGACGGTAATAACAACCGGAACAACCAGTCCCTGCTCCATTGACTTTGTGCGGTCGTTAAACTGTTGCACAAACTGGGGAGCGCTTACGCCATGCGGCCCAAGCGCAGGCCCGACAGGCGGAGCAGGCGTCGCCTTTCCGGCAGGACACTGCAATTTAATAACCGCAGTAACCTTTTTCTTTGCCATAATTATCTCCTTCTGGTACTAACGGGAAACCATTTCCCTCCCATAAAATGAAAATCAAAAAAAGACACGGAAACATCGTCGAACGCTTAAGTGTTAAGAAATATCCCTTAAATCAATTCAACCTGAAGCATATCCACTTCAACGGGAGTAGTTCTACCAAATATAGCAACCATCACCCGCAGCTTATTGCGATCTGCCATAACTTCTTCTACAGTGCCGGTAAAGGTATCAAAAGGCCCCTCTATAATTTTAACCTGCTGACCGGCTGTAAACAACTGAGCCGCCCGAGCTTTTTCACCTTTGATTTCACCGGACTTCTGTAAAACACTTTTCGCTTCATCCGCAGAAATGGACTGAGGGCGCGCATCACCGACAACACCCAAAAATCCGGTAACGCCGTGTATCCTTCTAATCGGAGTACAAACCCCCTTCCAGTTTACAGCAGGCAAGTCCATTTCAATAAGAATATAACCGGGTAAAAACTTTCGGCGAACAACTCGCTTTTTACCGTCTTTCACCTCAGTCAATTCCTCTTCGGGAATCTTAATCTCAGAGATAACTCCGGCAGGAATTTCGCCATTCTCTATCAACGAACGTATTGCACGCTCTATTCTCTTTTCATACCCTGAAAAGATATGCAAAATATACCATTCTTTAGCCATAACCGTTCCTTAAAAGAACCAACCCAAACAAGCGACAAAGAATGTATCGACAACACCAAGAAAAATAGCAACAAGAATGGTAGAAACAATAACAACCTTCACAGCAGAAACAACATCATCACGCGTAGGCCAAACCACCTTACGAAGCTCGGCAACACATTCTTTTCCAAAAGTAATTATTTTTGACATATCTACCCCTTTTTTATGAAACAGGCCAGGAAGGACTCGAACCCTCAACATTCGGTTTTGGAGACCGACGCTCTACCATTAGAGCTACTGACCTCTATTTAAAAGCCGCAGGCCATTAGGTCGGTCGGACTTCAAATACTTATTTAACTTTTGCTTCTTTATGTAAGGTATGTTTACGATCAAACGGACAATATTTGCTTAACTCAAGCTTACCCTGAATATTCTTCCGGTTCTTTGCGGTCGTATAATTTTTTCGCTTACACTCAGTACATTGCAGTGCGATAAGCTCAACAGATGTTTTCTTAGCCATCACAAACCTCCTATAAAAACAAAAAGCTTCCGAGCGGAATCGAACCGCTGACCCCAACCTTACCATGGTTGTGCTCTGCCGACTGAGCTACAGAAGCAAAATGACAGCTGAGGATACCAGAAGAACGGGAAAGTGTCAAGGACTCAGAGAAAATTTTACGGATTAAAGAGGCCTGCTTCCGGAGCGCGCACACGTACAAGAGCGGCATAAGCATCTTTATTTTTTTCGATAAACTCGGCGATCGGTATCCGTTCACTGTTCTCATAGATATCAACGTGGAATTCGCCCCAACCGTCAAAATACGGAAAGAATACAACTACCCTGTCATACATTCTCAGCTCCGTAGCTGAAGACACCGTGCTGACACATGCAAGATAAAAATGATCAGGCTCGACGAGAGTAAAATAATATAAAAGCGGTAAAAGATACGATATCTGATACCCTGCATATCGTTGATACCCCAAAAAAGCAGGTTGTTTTAGCAATCCGGTTTTTGCATTCGTATTTATCGGGATCGCCGCGCCGGTAAGCGCAAAAGGACAACTATTCACATCCAATCCGGAAGAGTCGGGATAAACGGTACGATTCAAATTCAAGCTTAAAGCGGCAGCACCAAGATTGCGTATCCAATCCAATCCGAAAAAGACATTTTCGGTATCCAGATACGGCCTTATAAAATGTGTTTTAGGCGCATCAGTCTCACGTTTTAACGCTTCAATAACCGTCCCCTGCCCTGCAATGGGACGGATCATCCCATCGATAATCCACTTTGCAAAGCCGGCCGAATCAACACCACCGATTATTTCAGAACGGATTTGGTCGATATTCATCGAAGCCGTTATTTCCGCTTCGGTTTGCGGTTGCGAGCTACTGATGTGCACAGGTTTCCCGTCGTGGTCAAAGCAACCGTCTTTCAATCGTACTAAGTGATACCGAAGATTTTCGACTATGCGCGACATCGTTTTAACAGAGCTGTTATCACGTGGCGGATTAAATAAATCCCATGGAATGATTGCTTGACTCAAGGATTTCAACCGTAAAAGCGAAATATGGTAAAGCGTTTCAAAAGGGACGCCTATGGCAATATCCTTTCGCACATACGCATTAAAAAGACATATATCGATAAACGATTTGCCGCTGTAAGCTTTTTGACTCGCAGGTCGGAGAGAAATCGAAAGAGCAGGATTTTCGCGCGGGTATATCTTGATCGATAAGGGAGCCCCGGTATCAACCCTTCGGTACAGTATCCATGTACCTTGCGGTATAAGATTGTGCTCCGGGAAACTGTAATCAGTAAGATGGGGAACAATAGAGATAGTGTAAATATTCCTACTGTCTTCCGCATACTTCCCCGATACCGTAAACGTATTTCCTTTTGAATCCGTATGCAATTCGGGCGCCTTTTTGATGACTTTTTCAATCGGGGCGGAAAACCATGAGGCCGTAATCGCTTCGCGAATTTCAGCAGAATCCGGTATTTGATCCAAGGGATAGAGGCGCACAGCTTTCAGATCCTTACCGGCTACCGTTTCTACCGTAACAACGGATTCTTTACTCTCAGTACTTTTTTTTACCGCCGTTGAATTCGGTGCGGGCACATCGGCTCCGAAAGCTGTTGTTATACCTACTATGCATATGAGAATACTTCCTATTAGACAAGAAGACATCCTAAAACAAGCGCTTTTCATACTTCTATGGTATCGGCATTTCCACATCATATCTTAAAGCAGTATCACGACGCCCCTAAAAACAAACCGAATTCTTAGAAACATCTATCAATCTTCCAATTCGGGAATCCGGTCTTTCAGCTCACGTAAAAACTGTTCACCGCTTACTCCCTCTCTCAAACAAATAAACACACAGTTATCCCGACCGGCAATAATACCGAGAACGGAGTCAAACCCCATATTTTCGAGCGCCATCGAGATTAATTCGGTATGTCCCGAATATGTTTTGATAACCGCCATATTTCCCGAATAATCTATAGAAATATACCCGCGCAAAAAATCTTGGATGCCTGCTTGTTCCGCTTCATGGGGGTGGTCTTCACTCGGCACTGTATAAACATAATCGCCCTTCCCATTAGAAACCTTACTCACCTTAAGCATCTTTAAATCACGTGACAAAGTTGCCTGCGTAACGGAAAATCCTTCACGATCCAAATAGCCGAGCAGCATCTCCTGAGATTCAATCGGGTATGATTTTATCAATTTTCTGATTGTTTTTAATCTTGTTAGCCGTTGTTTCACTTATGCCACCTATAGAATAATAGTGCATAAATATTCAAAAAAGTCAATAAAAATAAAAAATATCGGAAAAATATGCATAATTTTGCATAAAATTCCGTACAGAAAGGGAATCCCCCGCTTAAAATATTTTTAATGCGGATTGCCCCGGATATATGCCGCTTTTCTTAAAGTATAAGCATGGCATCGCCGTAAGAGAAAAAACGGTATTTTTTTTCTATTGCATGGCGGTAAGCGGCAAAGATATTGTCGCGGCCGGCAAATGCGGATACTAACATAACGAGGCTCGACTGCGGCGTGTGAAAGTTGGTAAGCAGGGCTCCGGTAAGCCCGAACTGAAAGCCGGGATAAATGAAGATGTCGGTCGCCTGCATCCCGCGACTCAGCTGCTGCACATCGGACTTCCATGCAGATTCGAGCGTCCGCACCGAAGTTGTCCCGACAGCAAGGATGGTTTTACCGCTCCGGTGAGCGTTTTCAACCATCTCTGCCGTTTCATCGGAAATAAAGAACTTTTCGGAGTGCATTGTATGTTCTTCGACCACTTCAGTCCGCACCGGTAAAAACGTACCGAGCCCGACATGCAGCGTTACGGCGGTTCGTGCAATATGCCGCTTATCCAGTTCCTGTAAAATCGGCTCCGTAAAGTGGAGTCCTGCGGTAGGCGCTGCAACCGATCCGGTGTTCTTTGCGTACACGGTCTGGTACCGCGCGGCATCTTCATTCGTGTCGCCGCGCTTGATATACGGAGGCAGCGGGATATGACCGTTGGCTTCAAGCCAACGGTCATCAATGCAGCGGTCAAAGCGTACATATTTGCAATCAGGCTCCGCTGCATTGGGGGAAGGGGGTGGAATCAGCACGGCACGGGTGCCGTCGTTAAAGGTGTACTCCTTCCCCTCCCGCTGCCGCTTGGCACGCTTTACGATGGTTTTCCACACAAAGCCTTCGTCGAGCGGTTCAATCAACAAAAACTCAGCCTCGCCGCTGGCAGTATGGGCATACAAACGGGCATGGCGCACCTTTGTGTTGTTAAACACCATTAAATAATCAGGCGATAAAAAATTTGACAAGTCGGAAAACATCGCATCGGTTAACGTCCCCGTCCGTCTATGTAACACGAGCAGCCGGTCATTTCCGCGTTCGGCTGAAGGGTACTGCGCAATTAATTCTTTCGGAAGATCAAAATCAAAATCTTTAGTAAACATAAGGCCTCAAAAACGGCGAATACTATACCCGAAAACCTCCCCCAGTGACAAGGTAACCGATCAGGGTTGTTTTTTGCAGCCCCGCAGAATAATGGAGACATATACTACAAAGAAGTCGGTAGGTTCGCCCCATGCTTGCGACTCTATAAATAATATTTTTGGTGTTCAGGATATACGCCCCGCTCCAGAACACGGTTGACTTGCGCAAGCATTGCGTCCCGATCCTGTGGCAGCGTTCCTTTCAGCGTTAAAAAGTTGGAGGCGTGATTGGAGCGGAAAATCACCGGAGCGGTCATCTCTTCAACATGGATATTTTCTAAGATCAGCTTTAGTTCTTTAACGACTTCTTCAATCCCGACGATTGTGTATTTTCCTTCGGCGGCGGCTTTGGTAAGATAACTGCCATCCTCAAGCCGCAGGGTGAGCAGCCCCGCATACGTCAAATACATTTTAGAGATAATCTCGCCGGTTTTAATCGCATGCTGCGTGTTATCCCGTTCGGCGCCGTTAATCCCTAAAATAAAGGTGGCCGACAGCTCCATCCCCGCATCTTTCACCTTGTATGACAGTTTAATAAGCTCAGCCGCCGTTGTTCCCTTTCGGATAAACTTGAGCGTTTCATCATCGCCGCTTTCCACACCGAGATACAAAAGCGTCAATCCCTTTAAGGCCAACAGCTGCAATTCTTCCGGAGATTTTTGTCTGATATTGAGATGAGTTGCATAGCAGGACACCCGTTTGCACTGCGGAATAACGTCAGCAATCGCATCCAGCACCTCAACCAAATATTCCGTCGGGGCGGTTAACGCGTCGCCGTCAGCCAAGAACACCTTATCGACACGGCGATAGTGTTCGGCAAACATCGCAAGTTCCTGCTTCACCGTTTCAATCGGCTTAATCCGGAATTTTTTTGTCTGATACATTCCGCAAAAGACACAGCGATTATACGAACAGCCGAGTGTTACCTGTAAGATTAAAGAATAGGCCTCGCTCGGCGGACGGTATAGCGGATAATCATAAGGGTCGTAAAGTGAATATTTCATGCTCATCGGCAATTACGAAAACAGCAGCGATCCGAAAACATCGTAAAAGAGTTTTCCGAATAGCAGCACGATAACGCAGATCATCAGCGGTTTGATAAACACAGTGCCTTTTTTTATTGCAAAGCCCGCCCCGATATAGTTTCCGATGATGCCGAATACGGCGGCAGGAATTGCAATGGAATAGATGACCTTGTTGCCGGTTATAACAGCAATGAGTGATGCATAATTCGATGCAAGATTCATGACTTTTGCATTGCCGGAAGCGGTTTTAAGGTCGTACTTCATCCCTACAGAAAAAACGATAATCGCGATGGTACCCGTTCCCGGTCCGATCAGTCCGTCATAAAATCCGATCACCAATCCTGCACAGGCAGCTAAAATAAACGCTTTCTTTTTAGGAATATCAGCTGATTGATTTTCCGCACCGAAGTTGCGCTTGAATAAAAGGAGCACGGCGACAATCGGGAGGACGATAACCAATACGGTTTTAAGCGTTTCTTGATTAATCATCAATGCAATTCTTATACCGAGGTACGAAGCTACAAATGAACAGACTGCGGAAATTGCAGCGACCTGCCAGTCGACCGCTCCGTTTTTAAAAAAACGCGCTGCAGAAAGTGTAGTACCGCATGCAGAGGAAAACTTATTGCACCCGATTGCCGTATGCGGCGGAAGCCCGACAAACAGATACGCAGGCAGCGAGATTAATCCACCACCCCCTGCCGCGGAATCAACAAAACCCGCCAAAAAAACGAAGAACCACAGAAATACAAGCGCCCAAATACTTAAATGCATGGTCATATTCTATCATCCTTTTGTTCTTTTGAAAATATGCATACCGTCTACGGCGTTGCTTCACAAAAATAAATGCTCGACGTACAACAAGTACGCCTCCGCTTTATTTTTGTTCGCGCCTTGTAGTTTCAGAACGGACACGGATGTCCGTGGTTATAAGCAGTAGCGAGATTTGTGTTATGCACAAATCTCGTCGTTAAGCAGTTGTACACGGAGGTATAACTGCTTAACAGGCTATTTTCAAAAGCGTTGGAAGGAGGCTTTCAGTAGCGGCATGGATGCCGCTGGTTCCACGCAGAAACAAGTTTGTTTACAAACTTGCAGCCCAAAATGAACACGGATGTTCATTTTGGGCGAGGTCCAGTCAGTAGCGTGTTTGAACCGATGATATAGTCTTTTTTACAACAAACGTATATATTGATAGTGTTCTCTTATCTTATATTCATGGGATGAACAAAGGCGGTTTTGTATGGATAATCTGAAGAAAAATTTAGCGGACAAAAAAAAAGAGCGAGAAGATTTACAAACAATGCTTAATTCATTGTACAGAGAATACGGCGAAACCCAATTCGAATATGTTTTGCAACGTAAAGAAACGACACCTCACATTGACGAACGGGACTTTGAGGCGTGGAAAATACTGAGAGAGTCCCGCCGAAAGGATTCGGATACTATTTTGAGCATCAAAACGGCACAATCGCGGCAAAATGAATTAAAAGCTTTTTCCAAGGAAGTCGACAAACTGTTAAATGAACGGCAGCGCACATATCAAAAAGCACGAAACGATTTTATTTTGCTGTTCTTTCAAACCTATCAAAATAATCCGCTGCCACAAATTGCACAGATTGCACAATCAATTGGACCGCTCAAAGAGTCTATCGAAAAGGTACAGCAAGACAAACAAGAACTTGAACGCCAAAAAAACGATGCACACTTTTTTAAAAAGCTGACCTTGAGTCCGCAGCTGTTATCGTTAAAAGGGAAATTAGCCGGCCTACAGAAAAAAATGAACGAGCAAATTATTGCTGCAGGAGAAGAGTTCCTCACCGATACTGTTATAAAAGAGGTACGCGGAGCTTCCTTTCCGGAACAACTTGAAGCAGCGTATCTTGCCCTCCAAGCAATCGTTTCAAAACAAGATGAGACGGAAGACAGAAAGGAAGCGTTGACTGCCGAGCAGAAAAAGCTTGAAGAAACGCTAGCGGAATGCGGTGTTATCGATACCCCCCAGAAACGAATCAATACACTGACTGAAACCATAAAAGATACGGATGAAAAAATTGAAGAAGCCGAGAGACGGCAAGGTTCGCAGTATAGCGATATCTTTTATACCGATGCAGGAATGAGAACCGGCGAATCCCTTACCGGCGTACCGGATCTGTTTAAACCGTATTTAGACTCCATTGCGGAGTATCGCGTAAAGCTGGAAAAAAATGCAATCGACATCGAATATATCGGAAACGAAATTGCTCTTGCCGGCGAGGTACATAAAATAGAAACATTACAAAAAGCAATTGCCGGGTATAAAGACGGCATTACGCAGTACGAAAAGCTCATCGAAACCGCCGAACGGGATATCGCACGGGCAGAAGAAATAAAACTGGGACTTCAGGAAAAAAATAATGAACTGAAATCTCAAGGTTCAGCGGACTGAGGAGGAATTCGGCTGATAGCTCTCAGTTCCCATTTTTTCGGTTTAAAGAAACCTCGAGCGTATACAGCGCCGAAACCGGGTTCATACAGATGGATTTTTCGTATCTGCTTTGTTATGTTCCATTTTTTGATATACATACCATAAGATTCCAGAAAATTGAGCGGCTGCAGCTTCGTAAAACCGCATCGAGTATCGTATGCAGCCGTTGCAATCTCAATGTAAACGCTGTAAGGGGCATTAAGCTCCAGCTCAAGCGGATTTTGATTTTTAGTAAAACAAGCTCCGACTTGTACGCTCACTATAGTATCTATCGGTAAGAGCTGCTCGACAGGATATCCTCCGTAACTAAATGAGGCTCGTGCATTGCGAAGAATTTTTCCCGAAATTTCAAGCCGCTTATTATTCACGGCAAGATAACGGTACATACAATCGATCAGTTCAAACAAGTTAATACCTGTATCTGCTGCTGTGCCGAGTATGAGTTGTATATCATCATCACTTGTATAATATATGGTATTCTTTTGCATCGGCAGTGCCGAAACTGTTTTTTCAATAATAGGATAAGCATCATCAGCGCTCATACCCACTAAGAGAACAGAAGAAAAAAACAAAAGATATAAAACAGGTAATAATTTTTTATGCATTATAAATAAAATCCTTTCTTTACGGCAAAGTCCATTCTATTTTTTTTGTTTCACGCTGCTCAAAGGCTTCCATAAGCAGCGGCTCTATGTCTATACGCGCATAGATATCTTCGGCATCTTTCTGCCGTGTATGCAGTACCGGATGTTTGGGAGAAAACAGTACACAGCAATCTTCATACGGCAGTATGGAAGTTTGATAGGTACCGATATCAACTGCATACCGTATGATTTCTTCCTTATCCATGCCGATAAGCGGACGCAGGATCGGGAGTTTTGCACAGCTGTCGGTAATCGTAAGGTTTTCGATTGTTTGGCTTGCCACCTGCGCGAGACTCTCTCCCGTAACCAAGCACTGCGCATTAACCTTTTCAGCCAGCATTTCGGCCGTGTGCATCATACACATACGGAGCAGGAGCGTCAAATAGGGTTCCGGCACCGTCCGCTTGAGGTGCTGCTGCACCTTGGTAAACGACACGACGGTAAGGTACCCGCCAAGCCCGTAACGGGCTAAAATACCTGCTAAGGTTTCTACCTTTTGCTGAGCTTCCGGCGACGTATACGGATGGGAATGAAAATACACGTAATCGACTTTCATACCGCGGAAGAGCATTTTGTATCCGGCAACGGGGGAGTCGATTCCGCCCGAGAGCAGCAGCAGCGCCCGTCCCGAACAGCCGCAGGGGAGGCCTCTCCTGCCGGTATGCTCTACGCCGTAAATGAACGCTTGCTTTTCGCGTACCTCGATGCTGATAACCGCATCGGGGTTATGCACATCGACGGTTAAAATCCCCGCCGTATGGATAGTTCCGCCTACTTCCCGCGCAATGTCATACGACGTGAGGGGAAATTGCTTATCGGCGCGGCGGGCTTCAATTTTAAAGGTGCGTGCACCTTGCGCCTGCAGCGCTTTGGCTTCGGTAACAGCCGTTTCGGAAATGGCTTCGAGCGTTTTATCCGCCGGTTTTGCCTGCGCCCAGCTTGTAATGCCGAAAAGGTGATTTAGAGCCGCTTCTACCCGCGGCTGCAAGGCCTCGTCAGCCCGTACATACATCCGCCCGGCGCGCACCTGTACGTTCGGCGCCGCTCCGTCAAAATAGCTTCTGAAGTTTTGCGCAAGCCGCCGCTCAAAATCCTTTAGGTTCCCTTTTTTAAGATTGATTTCTCCGATTTTTGCCAGATAAAAAAGCTCCGCCATGTGAGTCTCGTTAAACCTCCGTTACATTGTTACAGCACACCTCTAAAAACTCGGTTAGATTTGCTTCGCATCCTTCGAAATAGAGGTGCGCTACATTGTTAAATCGTGCCCGCGATAGCGGTGCCGAACGTAATTGCATGCTCGAGGGACACCACATCAAAATAAATGCCTCGCTCTTGCGTCAGCGCCCGATAGAGGTACGCAATGACGGCATCATGCAACCGGTACGTTTTTAAAAACGTTGTACCCTCCGCAAGGATACAAACCGGCAGCGCAGGATTTTTTCCCTTGCCTGTTTTAATGACAGCCGCCGCGATATTCCCCGCAGCGAGCCGTGCCGTGCGCATAATCAGCGCATCCAATATCCGGTAGAGAACCTCGCGGTCTTCCTCCGTGCCGCCGGTTAACAGCTGTCCGAGTGGGGTTTGATCGGAATACGGCGCTTGCAAAAAGCGGTTTACATCGATGAGCGGAAGGTCGGCAATGGAAGCAAACGCTTTTTTAACACCGAAGGAAAAAAGGTTATCCGCAGCGGCGGCCCGTATCATCACCGAAGCAACCGAGCCGAGGTAAGCGCCCGAGCACATTTTCTCAAACCAAAACATCAGCGGCTGGTCGGTCTTTTTTGCAAATGCTTCATCAAAATCGCTGCGCGGCTGTTTGTTCGACTTGCCCGACTCGCAGACGACAATCTGCGCAGGCAAGGCGACCGTACCGGCGCTGTTCGACGCAATTTTCGGAATATTCTGATATTCGATATACGCAGCGTTCATTCCGGTTCCGAGGATAAAGCCTACATACGAATCGTATTTTTTCCCGCCGACAGCAGTCGACGCCCCTGCGAGGAGCGCCGCAACCGTATCGTTTAACAGCACAATGCGTTTCAGCTTATTCCAGCCCCGCTGCATCAGCGCCGCCTCCAGATTTTGGCCGACCAATGAGCCGATTACCTCGGGCGCTTTGATTTCCTTAGAGAATTGCAGCACTTCGCCGTCGCCTGCCGGAGTAATTTTCATCGCATACGAAAAGCAAAAAGCAATAGAATCCGCAGCGTTTTTCAGATGGTCTAAATAAGAGGCGATGGTGTCAAAAAATTCCGCTTTGGAGTATTCCCGATCGGTTGCCGGCATCGGCTTCCGCTCAAGCTGACTGATGGACGGGATGCTGTTTTCGTCAAAGGTAACCAAGCATGACCGGAAATTGGTTCCGCCCGCATCGATAACGATAACCGAAGTATTCTTGGGCGGCTGCTGAGGCGGCATAAACCACGTAGGAATCATATCCAGAGCCGGCCCCGTACCGACGGGAATGCTCGGATCCCGTTTCAGTCCTTCTTCCATATCATACAGCAGCGTATCGATAACCGTATTGACCGTGGGGCCTTCCGCATCAAAATTATGCCGCCCGAAAAACGCAGCAACCGAATGCCGAATGTCCATTGTAATGCCTCCCGATAAATTCATTCACAAATATTCTATAATAGTAGAATACTCCGTCCCGCGCACTGCGCCCGCATATCATCAGGCCATACCGAAACCTGCGTTTCACCGATATGGGCTTTCCGCAAGAAGAACATACAGAGCCGCGACTGCCCGATCCCCCCGCCGATGGTTTGAGGCAGTTCTCCGTTCAGCAGCTTGGTATGAAAAAACAGCGATGCCCGTTCCATGCAGTTGCGGGCGGCAAGCTGTTCCCTCATCGTTTGAGGACTTACCCTGATCCCCATTGAAGAGAGCTCAAGCACATCATCTAACACGGGATTCCACACCAACAAGTCTCCGTTTAATCCGTGCCGTCCGCTGCCGGTTTCGGTAATCCAGTCGTCATAGTCGGGCGCCCTACCGTCATGCGGTTCTCCGTTTTTGAGCGGAGCGCCGATACCGATTAAAAAGACAGCACCGTACTGCCGGGCGCACTTCCGTTCCCGTTCCTTTCCGGAAAGATTGGGATACTGCGCATAGAGATCTTCCGCATGGATAAAGGTGATATGCTTCGGCAAGATAGGCTCTATCGCAGAATAATTATCATAGATGAAAAACTCGGTACACTTTAAGCAATCGTATATTTTTTCTACGGTTGCCTTCAAAAAATCGAGCGTTCGGTCGGACTCCTCCATCGCGAGCTCCCAATCCCACTGATCGACATACAGCGAATGGATATTATCAAGTTCCTCATCAGCTCGGATCGCATTCATATCGGTATAAATACCGAAGCCGGACTGTAATCCCATTTCCGCTATTTTAACACGCTTCCACTTTGCAAGCGAGTGTACAATCTCAAGTTCCTGCTCGTTCATATCCTTTACCGGAAAACGCACTGCCCGCTCCGTACCGTTCAGATCATCGTTCAAGCCCTTTCCTCTGGGAACAAAGAGCGGCGCTGTAACACGGGTTAAGTTCAAACGGGTCGATAAGGTGAGCTGAAAAAAGTTTTTGATACGGACGATAGCCTGTTCCGTTTCTTTACCGGTTAAAACCGGCCGATAGTGTTCGGGGATATAAAGATGCGGCATAAACTCTGACTTTCCTCAATGATTTTTACGGGGAATACGTCAATTTATCCTTTTTCCGGGGAAAAAACAAGGGTACATCCGTATCAATGAAATATGCCAGCCTAATAGGGATAGATGGCATCCGGTACCAAGAGCGCATAAGTCCGCGCCTATGCGAGCCCCCACCACTCATCCAGCATAGCCCGCGCCTCTCTTTGTAATGAAGGAACCACACAGGCTTCCAGCTGCTTGAGGTTATCGGCATAGTGAGCGCGGCCTAAATCCTGTATGGCTTCGCGGATACCGCCGTCAACAGCGGGATGCTCATCTAAATATGAAAGGATGATGGTAAAAACCGAAGCAACGGAGCATACCTTTTGCCATTCGGAAAGGCAGGCGATTGTACGGCGGGAAGTAACGCCGGTGTTGATACGGTAGTGATACACAACATCCCGTATGCCGGCGTATGTATGCGCTTTTTCGGTATACCCGTCCTCTAATACGCCGACAGATTTCGATGCAGTCAAGGCAATAAAAAAATAGAGCAGCATATCTTCCGCCATTGTACAATAGGTAAACGGAATTTCGCCGTACGCTTTTTGAACAAGATCGGTTTTAAAAAGCTTGCCCCATACGAAACTGCTGTATGAGCGTTCAACGATATATGTGCGGAGGATTTCATCGCCGGTTAAAACACCATCGTACACATTCTGCGCCCTTTGAGCAAAGGCTGCAACACGCGCGTCCGGTTCTCCTTCCATACCGCACACCGCAGCCTTGCCGTGTACAATATCGGCACCCGACGTAGCGGCTGCATCGTACAATATACGGAGAGCATTAGGCGGAAGCTCATCGTCCGGATCGGCAAAGGCGAGGTATTCGCCCGATGCCGCATTTACCGCCGTCCGGCGCGCTTCGAGCGTACCGAGGTTTTTACTGTGTTCCAAAAACACGAGCGGCAGCCCCCGCTCCTTAAACCGCTTTGTATATGTTTTAACAATACCCCGCAGTTCCTTTGCGCCGGGGCTGCCGTCATTTACAATAATGGTTTCAAAAGGCGGTGCATCAGCCTGCCGTAACACACTTTCAAAAAACCGTCCAATAAG
The DNA here is from genome assembly GCF_024181165.1 of Treponema sp. OMZ 803. NCBI lineage: Bacteria > Pseudomonadati > Spirochaetota > Spirochaetia > Treponematales > Treponemataceae > Treponema > Treponema sp. OMZ 803. The sequence continues at coordinate 2,089,356 of NZ_CP051195.1, forward strand.
CCCCTCCGTCCCGTATACGGGAACGCAAAGGCTTACAAGCGGCTTATGCCGAGCCGCTCGCCCGAAGCGCGCGGCTCGAGAAATAAAACTCATCCTACGATTTAATTCCACTCAAAGCCGGATTCTTGTAACACCTTAGAAAAGCTTCCGCCCGAATTCTGTTCGCCTTGTAAACTGCCTTTCAAATCGTACTCCAATACCTTGTCGGCATTTTTACAGTAAGGCTGTTTAGGGGAAATAACAGTTCCATCCTTACCCCATGCACCGTCCGAGGCGATGATGAGCCTAATCCGCTCGGCTTCGTCGTATTTTACGGCAATAAAGCGATAAAAGCCGTAGCCGACTTCATTCCCTGCCGTATCTACAGGATCCTTTTTAGCCAATTCGACGGCACTGCCGGAGAATCCATCCTTCGTGCTGCCGATTTTATACAGCTTGCCGCTGTTTTTAAAGGTATCGGCTTTGTAACCGAAACTAGTTTTTTTCATACCGTACTCTTCTTTTGAAGTGATGGCATACAACACACCGTCGAGAATCTGTAAGTCGTTAATAGCGCTCATAATTTTCGTATACGGAGGATAGGGAGAATCAGGTTCGGTAGGAGTCGGTTGGAATGCCCCGACATCGATCGTTCCTTTATCGGCTCCGTCCTGCTTGGCATATTTCTTTACCGATAATGTATAACCGGCAGGAGCTATGTTCATTGCCCTTGTGCCGACGAATACTCCGTCTTTGTTTGCGGCAAGCGCGGTAAAGAAAATGTCCTGCGAATTAATATGCACGCCATACGTTGAATCAAGTGTTGCCGTATCAAATGAAGTACTATTCCAGCTATATCTTTGTATGTGCTTATTTGAACCATCCTCATACACATAATATAAATAATTTTTTCCGTCGGAAACATCAACGGCAATCGTAGGAACAGTATAGGATGTCAAAGTCAAATCTACACCAGGCTTATTATATGTACCGTCTTCTTTCAGCGCAAACCGTCTAACATTGTAACCAGAACTACCTTTCCACAAAATATACAGATTGCCGTCCTGATCGTAGCAGAACACGTCGGTAGGCTGCACGGAGTCTTCAAAAAGCTTATTCGTAGCGGAAAATGCTTCCGTTCCGTCTGTGCTTATCCAATAGTTCATGGGGGAAAGAACCATGGCAGGGCTTTGCTTTTCCCACAGCAGTATCTTTGTATTGGGCTTTTTATAGACGGCGTGCTCTGTAAACCATGTTGCACCAGAGTCACTGAAAGACAGACTATCGTTTCCGCGGTTGAATGCGGCAATGCGGTTTTTATTCCCGTTAATCCGCCAATTTTCGTTCAGATACTCGATATTTACACCGTCATCCGCTATGTAGATATTGTCTTCGTCATAGCCGATAAAACCGATGGGGTTAGAAAAATACTGTGCATTAAAGGCGATGGGGTCTGCAGTTGGAGCAGCAGGATTAAGTCCTATCTCAGTTTTCTTGGTAAGCGCGCTGCCGGAATATTCATAGCGAACGAGCTGCCCAAGCGCATACTTTTTTCCTGCTTCCTCTTTCCGCTGAGTAAGCAGACAGTACACGCCGTCATCGTCGGCAAAAAGCCCGGTACAATCGGGAAGATCATTTCCGAAGGCGAAATTCGATCGAAGTTTATCTAAGTTCTGCCTCGCTGGTGTAGCCGATTTAAATTTTAAAGTCTTATTATTGCCCGGAGTGGGGAGATTTACAAATTCAAACTCACCGGCAAACAAAGTCTGATCACACACAGCAAACAGTACTTCATGATCTACCGCGACGGCGCGAGCCTCTGTGGATGACAGCAGGAAGTCATCCTCTCCAAAAGATTTAAACGAATGATCATCTTTCTCCTTGAAGCAATAGACGGTCTTCTGTTTAAACAAAAAGATATAGTTATCGTCCTGATCAATTGCGATATTATCAATATTACCGATAGCAACACCGGCAGCTGCCAGTACAGTAGTAAGAGCAGCTTCAAATCCGGCATCCTCATTTCCCTCCACATCAAAGCGTTTAAGATGGCGGGCGGAAGAAATATCGTCATAGAGAACATATAGTCTACCGATACGATCGCGTGCAGTGCGCGGTTTTGTGCCGATAAGAATTCCATCGAGCAGTTTTGTACCGTTTTGCGTGCTCAAGGATACGATATTACTCCCTAAAGAATCTTTCCCGGTAATAGAAAACAGCAGATTGGCGGCAACTTTCAGCGTTTTAGATAGCTTTACGGCAATGAAATTATCCCCTGCCGTAACAGTGTGCTTCTCGGAACCGTGCCACTCTCCTGCCGCTGTTGTAACAACCGCTTTTACGGTAATTTTTGTACCGATAGGGAGCGTAACCGTAACCGATGTTGTTTCCCGTGCTAGTGCAGTTCCCTCTTCATCCGTAATGGTGATAACGGTGTTCTTCTCATTAAGCGCAGGGAGGCCTTTTCCATCAACAGAACGGGCAGTTCCGCCTCCAATAACAACCCGTACCGTGCCGGTATCTCCGCCGGTAAGCATACCATTACATGCCGTAAACGCAAGGCACAGCATTGCCAAAAGAATACTGACAGAGTTCACATACTGCTTTTTCATATCCTACCTCCTCGTATATCCCCTTTTGTATTTATCATAGAATTCAACATGCTATCTTTTTAGGTAATCACACTTTACCCTTTTTTTTAAATGTAGTATACACCGTCCTCGATAAAAACACAAATACTAATTACAATCATGCCGAGACAGCCGCTTTCCATAATAGCGATTTCGGTGTATTTACCCCCTGTCGTTTCATTGACCGAAACCGGTAAAAATGCCATACTTGCGCTAACTTTATACCTTTTAGGAGGATTATAAGATATGAAGAAAAGAATTTGTATTCTTTGTTTACTCACCGTATTTTCGGTAGGTTTTCTTTCCGCTAACGTAAAGATGAACCTTGAACTCGGCCCGGTCTATACCTACTTCAGCAGCCACGAGCCTTCCAATAGCTTCCATTTTGGCAGCGGACATAGATCATGGCAAACCCATACCGGCGGTCTGAATGTTCTGTTTGGTGCCGAATTCGTCAAAAATTTCGGAGTATACGTAAGCGCAAACTTTGCTTTTGGGAGATACTATTGGGGTAAGGAGTCATACCAAACTCACTATGAAGGGACCAGAAGTCCGGCAGGCGTAACCTATGCAATCGACAGCCAGTTCGGATTTTTCTATGTATTCCACCCCTCAAAGAATTTTGATCTGAGGCTCGGCGCAGGACTCGGCATCGGCGGAAGCGGATACAACAAACCACTTTCTAAATCGCAAGCCAATATCGGAGGCGGCGTCGATTTGAATATTTCCTATATGTTTACCAAAATGATAGGTATTTACGGCGGCGTATCAGATACTTTATATGCACCCGTATACACGGAAACCCAAATTAGTTCCACTCAGTCAATAAAAGATACAGACGTATCCGGCAAGATTGCCAATTCGTTAAATATCAAAGCAGGAATAAGATTAGTATTTTAAAAGCGGGTGCACAAAAAAAAAGCCGGTTAAAGAACCGGCCCGCCGTCTGGCTATCGGCCGGTTAATGGGTGGGAGGGGAACTAACCGGCCGATACTCTATATATCGGCTTTGAGGTACTAAACCTTAATGTATTTCAATGTTAATTGGCAATTTCCTGCAAGAGGACATCCATCGTCATCGTCATTTCGTAGGTCTTTCCTTCCTCAACGGTAATTTGACGGGTTAGTTCATAGCTGCCCATCTTAAAGACGACGGTATGCATACCTACGGTAACCGGCAGTGGCTCTTTTGAAAGCCCTATCTCTTGATTATCAAGAAACACTGCCGTGTTTTCGGGTGCTTGTATGTGCAGTAACGGCGTAATAGATTTCAACTGAACTTCCAACTGCGTTATTTTTCCCCGCTCGACAATACAGGAGCGCATTTCAGTTCGGTACGCATCCGAACTGATACTTACCGAATACGTCCCCGGCAATAACAGCTGCAAATTTTCGAACTGCGTGAGATATTCGTTATTCAACTGTACGGTAACAGGTTTCTGTTCCTTTTCGGGAAATTGAAGCTTCAGCTTTAAACCACCTTCAGCGATCAGAAGGGGGCGAATAATAACCGTAAAAGAGGCTTGCTCAAAATCGTCAGGCAAGCCTTTCATAACAGGATTCAGCCGCAGCATAATAGGACTTACACCAATTCTGCCTGTATACGGTAAGAGTTCGCTATTCTTTATGTGCTTAAAAGTATAGTCTTTTTTTAACGGAATCCTCAGGATATGCGAAAACCTATTCGGAAGCAATGCCGTACTGATTTTTTTTGCAGAATAGTCGACATATTTCTTTGAAGGTTCCGGTTTTATATCGGTATATACCGTATAGGCAATGGAATTAGGATAATTCATACTTGTCTTATCCTGCTTTATTTCAAGTTCTATCCCTTCCAAAAACAAAAAATCGCTTTTAACCGCAAACGAAACCGCATCATTATAACCGATGGTAAGCGATACGGGGGCAAATGCATCCCTGTCAAAGACATACGAATGCATATTGCTGATCCTAAAACTGTCAGCGTAAAAAAAAGAAACGGCAAAAAAGAAAAAATATGATGTTATACACAAGAGCTGCTTCATGACTTTGCTTTCTTTGTATCAATGAAAAGGGACGGATTCTTTGCCTTTCCTTGCTCACGTACCTCAAAGTGCAGATGAGGCCCTGTGGAAAGACCGGTAGAACCGACATACCCTATTACTATACCTGATTTTACCTTTTCATACAAGCGGGCGCGAACCTTGCTTAAGTGCCCGTACAAACTTTCCCTGCCGTCGTCATGGCGCAGCAAGATATAATTACCGTAGATATTGCTGTATGCAATTTCAATAATCGTACCTGAGGCGCATGCATAGACAGGGCTTCCGGTTGGGGCGGCAAGATCAATGCCTGCATGGTAGGTTGATTTTCCGGTAAAAGGGCTTTTCCGCATACCGAAGTCTGACGTAACAACAGCATGCTGCAACGGAAACCGATAGAACGGAACAAAAAAGAAGCTGCGCACGGTGCTGTCAAGCATCGCATTCGGAAAACATTCTACCCGTATCTTTTTCTCGGGATTTGCAGCGGAAGGGAGCGTAATGGAAAAAGATTCGGTTTTAAGCTTTTTACTCAGCGCTTCGGTCAATTTTTCTATATCGGAAACCGCTTTTTCGGGGAGATAGAGCGCCGGTAAAGTCGGCAGCAAGAACATCTTGCCTGAAATATCGGTTTTAACGGATTCGATACCGTTTAAGGTGATCAATGCATCATACGGAATACTGCATCGGGCAGCGATTCGGATAACGGTATCCTCTTTTCGTGCTCTATAGCGATAAAATTGCAGGGGTAATTCGCGAGCGGTTTTCCCTGCGGCAAGCGCTTTCCGTGCATAGAGGACATCATCGCTATATTGCTGAAAAATATGATTTTGCGGAGACAGCTCCGGTATCAGCGGCAGTTCAGCGTTTTCGGCAACCGCAGCAATAGAAATAAAAAAAATAAGTACACAGCAGAGTGGAAATTCTTTCATCGCCGAGAGCGCTATATCCGGTCTTCCGAAAACCCGAAAGCTACGAATCCGTATAATATAAACGAGAGGATAAGCACCGAAAAGGCCAAAATACGATGATAAGCAAAAATAAAGACAAAGAAGAGGATCAATCCTCCGAAGAGAATGAGCTTTTTTATGAGCGAATAGAGGAATCTTCGCGGATGGGCTTTATAGCTTTTTATACTGCGCTTAACAATAAAAAACAACAGAAGCGCGGAAAAAAGCAAAAGACTGATAGCGGTATACGTTTGTGTGTACCGAGTTGCCAACAGCCAGAGCGGATAGACAATACAGAAACTAAAGAGGAGGCAGCCTCCTAAAAGTAAACCGAATACACACACCTTCAAAAATAGGGACTTATAACCGGCCGCTATTTTGTGAAAATACTCTTTCACGCTTAAAACCTTTTGTAATCAACATAATAGCGGCAGCCTGTGCATACCGAACCGTTGAGAGCGGTTCCAGAACTGCCGCCAAGAAACCTAAACCGTTATCCTTCGGAAATTGCTTCCGTAGGACAAACGCCGGCACATGCACCGCAGCTGATGCAAGCATCAGCATCGATAACCCGTGCTCCATCCGCTTCACTGATAGCGCCTACGGGGCATTCGCCCTCGCATGCACCGCAATTGACGCAAGCATCGGAGATCTTATAAGCCATAATCATACTCCTTGATATGTGTGATGCCCGTATCATAATCAGAATGGCCGAAAAATGCAAGCATCAGGAGCACCCGGCAAAGAGTGTTTTTTTCCAACGGGTAATCATTTGCAGCGCTTGAAGCGGTGTGATTTCGTCGGCGTTTGTAGAAAGGATTTCGTTTATAACCATTTCTTCATCACTAAAGAGATTCTTTTCCGGACTCGTTATCTTCTTCTCCGGCACGGTAAAGTCCGTAAGTATGGTAGTACCGGGCACCTGTGCGTTCAGCAGCTCCGTCGCCCGCCGTATGACCGTTTCCGGCAGCCCGGCAAGTTCCGCAACGTGTACCCCGTATGAATGGGCTGCGATCCCTTCGATAACCTTCTTTAGGAATACGATTTTTCCTTCGGTTTCCAATACATCCAAACAAAGCTTTTGCAGCCGCGGATGGGTGAGCTGCGCTAATTCATGGTAATGGGTTGCAAAGAGCGTTTTTGCCCCGATCGTATGCAAAAGGTATTCGCTCACCGCCCGCGCGATTGAAAATCCGTCTCCCGTCGAAGTCCCTCTTCCGATTTCGTCCATGATAACAAGACTGTTGACCGAAGCATTCCGCAGGATGTATGCGGTTTCGGTCATTTCAACAAGGAAGGTGGATTCCCCGCGGGCGAGGTTATCGCTTGCACCGACACGACAAAAAATACAGTCGACGGGAGTGAGCAGTGCTTTTTCCGCCGGCACAAAGGATCCTATCTGTGCAAGCAGTGTAATGAGCGCCGTTTGCCGCAAAAAGGTACTTTTACCCGCCATATTGGGGCCGGTAATGAGCGCAAAAGAGGGAATATCCGAAACGGGGGAAGAAGAAAGCCGTATACTGTTCGGCACGAATTCGCCCGTCGGCAGATGATTTTCTACAACAGGGTGCCGACCATCGCGGATATCCAAGAGGCCGTCGGCGGAAAATTCCGGTTTTACCCATGCATGGAGCGCTGCCGTGTATGCAAAAGATTGCAGCACATCTAATTCCGCGATTTCTTTTGCAAGGAGATGCAAAAGCTCAATTCGATTGTATACTTCCGTATGTACTGCAAAAAACAGCTCTTTTTCGCACGTGATAATATTTTCGCCGACATCGTTCAGCTTCGTTTCAAGCTTACTTAAAGCCTCAGTTGTAAAGCGATCGGCCGTTGTCAGTGAGCGCCGTTTAATAAAATGCTGAGGAATTTCTGCCGTTTTCAGGCTGCCGCGGGTTACCTCAAGGAAATAGCCGCTTAACCGGTTATACTTGATTTTTAAGTTTTTAATCCCCGATTTTTCCCGCTCTTTTTCCAAATAGTTTTCTAAAAGCTTATTGGCGTTATCCCGCGTATCGCGCAGCTCATCCAGTTTTTTTGACCAACCCTGCTTAATCAGTCCGCCTTCGGCAAGGACAATCGGACAATCTTCGGCGATGCTATTATCCAGAAGCGTATAGATCCGCTCCATATCATCGCTCAACTTTTGCGGCAGCTGTAAAAAAAAGAGGCTATTGCTTTTACTCAGCCGGGCAAGCTCGATGCAGGCTTTAAGGCTTTGCTTAATCCCCAGCAGATCCTTTCCATGTGCCCGCTGCATTGCTACCCTGCCGGTAAGCCTGTGTATATCAAGCACTGCAGCGAGTATGTTCCGCACGGCAGCGAGCGCCTTTTCATTGCGAAAAAGTAGAGCCGTTTTATCAAGCCGTGCGTTTATTTCTGCGGCAGTTCTGAGCGGATGGTAGAGCCAGTGCCGCAAAAGGCGCGTCCCCATCGCCGTCTTTGTATAATTGACGGTTTCAAACAAGGTAAAAGAATCCGTATTATCGTGCAGGTTCTGCAGTAGCTCAAGGTTTTTGCGCGTTGCATCGTCCATCATCACAAAATCGGAATCGCGGTATACCTTTATACCTGTAATATGGGGCAGAGCAGCTCCTGTCGTTTGATCCAAATACTGGAGCAGCAGTCCTGCCGGCGGTAATTCGGGAGAAGCGGACGTTAAGGAAAAGGATTTAAGGTTTTCGGTACCAAAGCACGCACAAAGCCTCTTTTCGGCGGACGAAGCGGAAAAATGCCAGTCGGGATAGAGGTTTTGCAGCATCTGCGGATACTCTCCGCACAATGTTTTTAAAGCCGGTACCGAATCGGCAAGCGATATTTGAATAAGGATTTCCCGCGGCTGTACACGGCCAAGCTCTTTCTTGAATTGCTCTGCAAAATCGGCACGCGGAAATGAAGTAGCAAAAAACTCCCCCGTACTGACGTCAAGATACGCAAAACCGATAAACACATCCGTAACAGTACCGTAGGTAATTTCTTTCGGTGTACAGTAAACGGCAGCCAGATAATTATTTTGCCCTTGTTCAAGAAAATCCTCCCCCGTAGCGGTGCCGGGGGTAATCACTTCTACAATTTTTCGCTCGGTAAGTTCGCCGGGTACGACATCGGAGACCTGTTCACAAATCGCAATTTTTTTTCCGGCACGCAGCAAACGCGCAATATAAATACGCGAAGCATGATACGGAATGCCGCACATAGGACTTCCCGTCCGCTGTGTCAGCGTTAGGTTCAGCAGTTTACTCACCTCGATCGCATCGTCATTGAACATCTCATAAAAATCGCCTAAGCGAAAAAAGAGAACAGCATCTCTATACTGTGCCTTGATTGAGAGATACTGCTGCATCATCGGGGTGATAGACGCCGGCTTTGTCATATCAATTCGAACTGAGTTCTCGGATAACAGTTTCCGTAATATCGACAGTCGGACTATACCAGATAATCGCTTCACCCTGTTGTAAGTTCAGTACCATCGTATAGCCTTGACTCTCTGCCACTTTTTTAATCGCGGCATAAAGGCGGGAATAAAACACATCATCGCTTACCAAGCTTTTCCGCAACATCGCCAACTCATCATTACACGCCTTAGAATATTCAAGCAAAAAACTTGTCTTTGCGTCGATTTCGGCCTGGTATTTTTGAACGGCATCGGATTTTCCGATTGCTTCCGCATCTACTTTTTTTTGGCGAAGCGCGATAATTTCATCGGACATCCGCTGTATTTCAGCCTGATACTTTACCTGTTTTGCCTGATAGTCACGAACGGAACGGGAATCCCGCAAAAAAGTAGAGTAAATACGGGAAGTATCGACCACTGCAAAACGGGTTATCTGCTGTGCCGATAATGCAACGGCACCCGCCACAAGACAGAATAATATAAAAGCATATTTTTTCATCTATTTACTCCTCTTATAGGTTTGGTACATTAAACGATAATACAAACCGCCAGTCGGCGCCTTTACCGTTGCCCCAAACCGGCTTTCCATTTTGTGATTTAAAGGTATTGGCAAACATCAGCCGTAACGGGAATTGCGGAATAACAAAGCGTAACCCCGGTCCAAAGCTGAAATAGTAATCATCGAATTTAAAGGTCTTTAAATCTGCCAAATCTTTTTTAATGGCAGCCGCATCGACAAAAAAGTCAAAGGATAGGATACCGTGTGCGAGCGGCCATCTAAATTCTATCCAATGGTTTATCAACACATTCCCTTTACCGGTCGATCCCAGCGTCAGCCATCCCCGACCGGTAAACATACCGTCAATAGCGAGTTTACTGCTATCTCCGATATGACTGTTCGGCATCGGAATCTGGAACGAAAAGCCCGTATAAAAAGCCAGTACAAACTTTAGGTTCCAAATTCCAGAAACAGGATAATCGACAAGAGTAATATATGCTTCCGCTTTTGTTTCGGAACGGAAGAAATATTCATCTTCGACTTTTGGTATAAGGCCAAAGAAAGAGGCCTGTTCACTTAGGAACCAGCCCTTACTCGGGTCATAGGTAATATCGCGTCCGTCAAGCGAGAGGCGTGTCCAAACCGAGTTGCTGAGCCGCCATTTAGCCTGCTGCTGCCGTACCGTCGGATCGGCTGCACGATAGAGCGTAGTATCGTAGAAGTTCTTGACCAATGAAAAGTTAATTCCCCCGCGCAACGTAGTGGTAAAGAAACGGTTATACCATCGATAGCCGGTATGAACGCCGAACGTTGTTTCAAAGCGGTCATAACGCATCCGATAAGCATTTGCCAAGTCCTTATTTTTTTCAAATTCTTCTTTATTTTTAAACGGTCCGTAAGGGAATACCATATCTTGATAATCAAACAACAATTTATGCGTAAGCGACAGGTCAAAACCGAGCGTCAGCGGATAGCCGAGAAACCAATTTTCAGCATAACCGAGCTGGAGCGTTTGATTGTCCGTTGCTGCAGTCGCATTAACCGATAGTTCGTTCCCGCGTCCTGCAAGATTTCGTTCCTGCCACTGAACAAATAACGAAAGCGGGAAACTGTCTGCATCAGAGATGCCCGAAAACGTAATCCCGAATTGAATACTGGCCGTCGACTGTTCTTCAACATTGAGGATAACATCGATCAGATTCTGCTCGGAACCGGGCTGTACATCCGGTACAACCGTAGAGAAATAACGCAGATTAAATAAATTGCGCAAACTGTTGGTAAACTTTGATTTAGAAAATACATCGCCTTGCTCGAATAAAAGCTCGCGGAGTATAACGTAATCTTTTGTCCGCTTATTACCACGAATAATAATATTTTCGATATGGCTTCTACTCCGTTCAACAATAGTAATCACAAACGATACTTTCTTAGTTGTTGAATCCCGCTGCATTGCTTTTGCAATATAATTAGAAGTATAACCGCTTTCAAAATACATATCGGCGATGGCTTGAAAGCCTTGCTCAAATCTGGTCATATTCAAAACATTGCCGGGTGTCAATCTTATTTTTGCAGTCAAGTCTTCGGTAGAAAAAATCTTATTTCCTTCAAAAGAAGTCCCGCCGTAAGTATACTGTTCGCCTTCCATAATGACATACGTCAGCTTTACCATGTTTTTTTGCGGATCGGATTCGGAATCTATATCCCGAATAATATTTTCAACGTGTGCATCGATATAACCACGTTCACCGTAGAATTGCTGTATAGCTGTCTTATCTTCTGCGAGCAGATTTTCTTGAAAGATTCCCTTTACGAGAAATTTTGCCGGTTTGGTAAGGAGGACTCCTTTCAGAGCCTTTTCTCCTATAGCAACGTTACCTTCAAACGCGACGGCAGAAACAATCGTCTGCTTCCCTTCTGTAATAGTAAATTCAAGGATAATACCGCCTTGCGGACTATCGGATACACTTGAACTCACAACAGCCGATGCATAACCTTTTTCTATATAGTAATTTTTGATGGTTTGTTCGTCGGCATTCTTTTTTATCTCATTGTAGATATCACCTTTTTTCAACAGTACCTTGGATAAAATATCGCCGCGTGAAATTTGATGATTTCCCGTTACTTTTATCAGTGTAACGACCGGTTTTTCGGTTACCTCAAATTCAAGCCGAACATACTGGTAATCGATGTCGGCAGGAACCGCTTTGGGTATAATATTGGAAAAGTAATCGAGCGCATATAATTTTTGCAGTATTTCCGAGTACGTTGCATCGGAAAAGGGCTTCCCTTTAAATGAATCAAAAATTCCGTCCATTTCGGTTTTTGATACACTATTCAATCCCTGAAAAACAATGCTTGATATCGGTTTGTTTTCATACCAATTATCGGGAGCTTGTGCCCATAAAAAGCAGAAGGATAACATGAGCGCCGTTACGGCTATCACCTTTTTTAACATTAAAGACTCCTCTATTTCATTTACATTAACATTATATTATCCAAACAGTACTACCGTCCCGCATCCTTTCCAAACTACGGGATAATACTATTCTTTAGGGTATTGAGTTTAATATGAATATTTCCATGAAAAAGTCAATGCAGTATCTCCTACAAATAAGGTATCCGGTTTTGTCGGGGCAACCGACCAACGGAGCAGGAAGAAGGGCGTTGCCATTTCCAAACCGATTTCAGGTTGAAATAAAAGATCCTTATAAACAGGACGCTTTGAACCGCCGTTTTTAAGCGATTTTGAATCATAGTGGCTTAGGTGCAACAGCGCATCCGCATAGATAGCCGAACCGAAATATTTCCCTATATAAACACTTGTATTATCAAGATAGTTACTCATTGTTAAAGTAGTATTCTGATTTGCCGTGAACAAGTTGCCGAAAATAGCATTCTGCAGCAGCAATGTACGGAAAGAAAAAGCATCCAGTCTTAAAAAATCCCTGACTTTACTTTCCACTTTTTTGAGAAAGCCCACTTGTGCAAGAATATCGGAACTGGAAACCAGCAGATTTTGCCATAGATTATCTTTTCCCGTATCCCCGATAGCCACTTGACCCAATAATTGCATAATCTCATTCGTAGAACGGGGCGGATCCGAGCTGATTTCCGGATTAAAACTGAATAATGATTGATCCTTTGCCGTCAAGACAAGCCGTAGCGGCTCACCGTTACTATCACGATCGCGAATCTCTGCCCTTAATGTTACCAACGGTTCAATTTCCTTAGCTACATCCGCAAAGGTGATAGCGCCTTCACGGATATAGAAACTGCGCTTAATATAGAAGACTTCTCCTCCCCGCATCTTTATATCACCTTTCATTGTAAAGTCACCGGTTCCAGCATCGGCAATCAATGAAAGCGGGGCATCGGTAGGGACAAGCGTTCTTAAGATCGGAAAATCTGCGGTAGGCCAGCGGAATTCGGCTTTATGGCCAAACTGTAAATCGAGCTTCATATCAAAAGCGACACCCTGCTCCCCTCCGTATTTAGCATTGAACTTATCAAGATCGTTAAATTTAAACACAAAATACCCTGAATCAAATGTTGCAGACCCGTATACACCGACAAGCGTAGGCGTTACTTTTATTTCAACAGTACAGCCGGCAAGACCGTCTGCTTTGAACAAGATATTATCAGTCTTAAATACACCCATCTTGGTTCCCAACGTTCCGCATTGGACTGAAATATTGTTAGGAATCCAACCTGAAAATTCTGCGGTACACCGTGCCCAAATATCCGTCGACGGGCCTTTCAATACGGTATACGGTACCTCTAGACCCGTACCGTCCGCAATAATATCGAGTAAAACAGGGCCATACATTTCCGGTGCATAGTGGGGTGAGTTGACGGTTATATCTTGCCCGACTAATTTCCCGTTAAACTCAGGCTCTATCGGCTTGCCTCCGATCGACAAATCTCCGGTAAGTGTTCCGCCGTAAAAAAGTACATAATCCAAGCCGGTTATATCCCATATCCGCTTAACATCGGCACGGATACCCGACACTTGCAAATTTAAAGCATCCTTTTTCACCGTACCGTCCAAATTAAGCTTAAGCGGAAGCGATTCCGCTAATTGGAGCGAAACGACACCATCGTCTAAAATAAAGCCGGTTATATCATCATTCTTCCCTGCATAAAACGCAGTAACGCCCGGATCACGGATCATTGAAAGCGGCACAGGATCTTTTCCCGTAAAATCGCCGAACCGCCAATTGCTCAAGTAGGTGTTAATCGTAAAGCGCTCCGTTACGTTTTTAAGTCGGGAAAACAATGCCCGTTTCGTTTTTTCATCAGGTTGTACGCCGGTATACTCAGTACCGATATGAGCCTCCAGCTGTTTGTCGGCAATCATACCGGTATAATCGGCTTCGAGCTTTCCGGTCATCTCAGCCAGAGAAAAACTACCCACTATATCGGAAACCTTATGCGCACCCCAGTCAAGCTGTGTAATATTCAGTTCCGCTTTTTCATCTTCTACCGTCAGGGAACCGGCCAGATTCAAATTCTCTCCTTGCACAAACACTGAAAGTTCAGACAAATTCAATCGAGCTGAAAAGGAACCCTGCGCAACCGAAAAAGCAGTATCGGCCGACACAGTATGTCCCTTTCCCTGAGTATATAAAAAGCGGGCCAACGAAATATTATCGAGTTTAAGCGATCCGTCTGCACGGATATCTCCGCTTGAAAGATCGAGATTTGCTGCAAGCTCAAGCTTTTCGGTGGCATCGGGAGAAACAAGATTCATCTCGGCAGTGTAGCTTTGTCCGCCCTCACCATCAGGCGCAGGAGCCGCTGTTACGGCCAACATACCGGTAAGAGCGGCGTCTTCACCAAGTTTTACTTCAGACAAAAACAATCCCGAAGGATCCGCTTTTCCCATAAAATTAAAGCCAATTTTTGCCGGAGTCAATGAAGCAGGAGCTCCGTAACTGATATATCCGGCGTCGATAGTATAAAGCCAATCCGCACGATTATGATACTGAAACTCCGAATCCAAGGTTAAAAAGAGGGGCAGAAAAGGTAGCGGTATTTCACTGGTCTTAACGGTTCCCTTAAATCCCGTACCTTTTTCATAGAGGGCGCTAATTGCAAGACCATAGTCACCGTAAATACTGAGAACATTCTGAGAAAAAAATCCCTGTACCTGATAGCCGATTGAGTTAATAGCTAAAGAGCTGGTAAAAATAATATCGCTTAAATGCTCAAAATCGGCATTGACATTTCCACGGACGGACATATTTTTATAGGACAGTTCGATATCGGTCAATGCAAAGGAAGATTGATTACCCTTTACCGATAACAGTGCATAAAAGTCATTTAGTATATTTGAAACTAAAATGAACCTGGTGCAGTTGTATGAGAAACTGCGCAAATCACTTGAAATGTAAAATTCGGTTGTGCATTGGAGCGATTCGACCGCTTCATGCGGTATATCTACGCCGGGAACAATCGCCTGAATAAAGCCGCAGATTGTACCGATACCCACGGCATCGAATGCCCCATGCAGTTCTGCAAAACGGGGAGAAGCAGATGCGCTACCATTACCTTCATTATAAATATAGGATCCGTCAAAACGATACTTTCCGTATCCGTCTTCGGCAGATAAGGTATAATCGGCCTTCTGCGCCGAAGGGGTAACAGTCAAAGTGATGTTATGAAGGGCTCCTTCGCCGACAATTAGCTTCGGTATTTTGCAAAAGAATGTCCTTCCTTGCTTTAAGAAGTGAAAATCTGCCGCTACCGAAGCGCCGGTTGGAAGATTAAACCGTTTTATGGATGCCTTCCCTGTAGGGATTATAGTGTTGAGGTTAAAAGTAAATTCGGAAAAGACATCTACATCTGCCCCTGATAATGAAAGCCGTGAAACGTCGATCTCTGCATCCTTTCCTTCAGCCGCAAGCTGCAAACGAGAAGGTGCAAGCCGATATGAAGGGAGCTGCAGCGACGGCAGAGCAACAGTTAAATCGGTAGCCCATTGGATATGCTGTCCTGAACGCATAAATTGAAAGTTACCGGACATTGTCATAGAGGCAAATTGGGTGAGGCTTATGGGGGCATTGTATACCCTAACGGACTGCAAAGGGGCAAAATCTTTGCAGCTGAATCTTCCGGTTATATCGTTTGTTGCAATATTCCAGTTTGCGGTAAAGTCAACCGGCTGGAAATCTTGCATGGTATTAAAGGTAAAAACTTTATCACGATAATCCGCAAACAGTTTTACCCGATATATGCCGAACCGATCGGTAGAAATACGAGAGAAGTCGGCAACTGCCGAACCGGCAGTTAAATTTTTGTCAAACTTCCCTTCAATGGTGAAGCCCGTCTCGGCCTGACCGATGGCTGTATAATCAGTATTGCGGTAAGAAGCAGTACAGCTCAGGCTAATCGTGATTGCCTCCGCATCAATGCCGACATATCCGTCCGCTATTTTTGCATTTATATCGTGTACAACATTTTTAAACCGCAAGCGGACATTCTTAATATGCACATTCAACATTTGAGCAGAAAGGAAAGAAAAAATCCGCTCGGTATTTGCCGGGGGTTGAGCGGAAGTTCGGACGTGCGTTGCCACGTTAAGCTTTTCAGCAAGTGCTTTATTATGCACTAAGTCTATATCTATAAATCCGTCGGCAATATTCACGGAATCTAAAATTTCGGCAGTATTTCCCCATAAAAGCGCCCAGAACCGATATTGGATGGAAAAATCTTCAAAAGAAGCAATTTCAACACTGTGTTCAGCGTCATAAACTTTTACATTCCGCAACGAAATCGATCGCATGATTGAAGGAGATAACGATTCATACGACAGGCGTACATTATACGTTTGCTCCAGTTCCGTCAAAAGTACCGAACGTACTGCCGCCAACTTTTTTTCCAGCGTTTGCATCAGAGGGCGAAGCGCCGCAAAAGAGAGGATAAGTATACATAAAAATAACAAAAACTCTACTTTAGTTCGCGCGGCAGGTTTCATTAGGGGGCTATTATATCAAAAAAGAAATTGTTATGATAGATAAGCATGCTAGACAAACACATCAGACTTCTTTTGAAAATATATGGCGCATCTACTGCGTCGTACGCTGAAAATAAATGCTCAACGTATCATAGATACGCCTCCGCTTTATTTTCAGCTAACTCCTTGTATCTACACCATCTATTTTCAAAAGCACTGATTCTACGCAGTCTCCTGAACTCTGGTCTCACCGCCTCATTTTTTTCTGCGCTTTTATCTATCCTGCCTGATGTGTTTGTCTGCCGGCTGGAAAAAAGGAAGAACTAAGGAAAAACTATAGATGATTTTGAAAAATTTTGTGGTGTTTGAGGGGCTGGACGGGACGGGGACGACGAGTCAGCTGAGGTTGTTACAGGAAGCGTTTACAGCTCGCGGGCGGCAGGATGCTGTGCACTTTACCTGTGAACCGACCGGAGATTCCATCGGGAAGTTAATCCGCGAAGCGCTTTCCGGTGCAGCGGGCTTTGATGCAAAGACGATTGCGTATCTTTTCGGAGCGGATCGCTGCGAACATATATATGGTAAAGAAGGTATTTTAGAACAGCTCAAAGCGGGGAAGGCGGTCTTTTCCGACCGCTATCTGTTTTCCAGCCTTGCCTATCAGGGGCTCGCGGCGGGAAAGGAGTTGGCGCAGGCAATCAATGCACCGTTTCCGCTCCCCGAATACCTTTTTTTCTTTGACCTGCCTGCGAAAACTGCGATGGAACGGATCGGAAAGCGAAACATCCCGCGGGAAATATACGAAAAAGAGGCGTTTCAACAAAAAGTCGCGGACGAATACCATGCCATTTTCCGGTATTATGCGGAAACGGCGCCGGATATGCGGATTATTCGCATCGATGCCGCCCAAACAATAGCAAAAATTCACGAAAACATCTGGAGCATTGTCTGCAGTTTGCCGATAGTATAAAGGATGAAAAGGCATTTTTGCTTATCCGCAGTGTTACTTTTTTTCTCTTTCGCCCAAACAGCGATGCTGCCTGCATACTTTGTAACGTATAAAGAGCAGTATTATAAGTTGTACCATATTCATTATCAGCAGTATCCCGACGATACGCTTGAGAATATCTATTGGCTTGAAAAGGCGATCAATGCGGATTTCTGTAATCCCTTGTATGCGTTGGGTAAGATAAACGACAGAACGGACTGGGAAAAATACCGGTACCTGTTTATGATGCACTTAAACCTCAAAATGGTAGAACAGCACCTGAGGCTCGGCATGAAATACGATAAACAGGTCGCGTACTTTTATAATGCGCCGTGGAAAGAACAAAACATCGAAAGCTTGAAGATGGCCGAAGATTGTTATAATACCGCCTTATTTTATTGGAAAGAAGCAACACTTTGGGCGGAAAAGGCAAATGTGCGGAAGTTTCAGTTCCTTTTTTTAACCGACCTACAGTATTGGGAGGATGAGCGAGAACGGATCGCGCAAAAAAAGCTCAACTACGAACGCACAATAACACGAGAATTGGAACGGCTCGCCAAAGTCCGCGCCGAATTTATGCAGATGGAAGACACATATTGATTACCATCCAGGGCAAATACATCAGGTTGTTTTTTACAACCCCGCAGAATAATGGAGATTGGGCAACCAGAGCTGCCAAGGATGGCAGTGGTTCCATGCAGCAGCGATGTTTTGTGCACGCACAAAACTCGCCTTCAACGGTTGTACACGGATGTACAACCGTTGAAGATGGTTCAAATGGTCTCACAACCTCCATTATTCTGCGGGAAACGCGAACATTGTACTTCCTTGTACAATGTTCGTGTTAAGTTTTTCTAGCGAAAAACTTGCTGCTGATTAGTATCACCGCCATCCGTGGCGGATATGAAAAATTAGTCTGGTACGTTTTCCCTGAATGCGAATGCTGGACAGGTAAGGCGTTAATTGGTATACTTAACTATTAGCATTGTATAAAGAGGTGCAAAAAGTGTCCCGAACACGAGGGTATAAGAAAACCGAAAACAACATTGTACGATATATATCGAAACAGATAAAGAAAGCAGCCGAAGCGGTTCTGCATTTTTTTAAGAGCGTCATTGCAGGCGGCAGGAAGAAACTGACTATTATGATAGTTCCGCACTCACAAAAGAAGGTGCTGAATTTTCAGACAAGTATTTTTAGTTTACTTTTTACATTGATCGCGATTATCGGCTTTTTCTCATCATTTTTTTGGTTTGCACACAAAACTGCCGTGTCGGTACAAGACCTGTCCGCTACCAAAGAGGAAGCTCGTAAAGCGCAGGCAAGTTTGGATGTATTGCGGGATGAAACAAATGAACTTTTAAAAACGGCGCGAAATTTTCAAACAGCGCTTACTTCAACGTTTTCTTCGCTCGGCTTAAAGACTGCTGTTCCTGTGGGGCAGGCCACAAACGGAGACTTGTCCTTCTTATTCAATATGCACGAGGTCGCGGAAGGCTCGCTGAAAGAGGCTGCGGAGCTGCAGCAACTGACTTCGTACCTTAACGATGCCGTTTTGCCGGTACAGGAAATGGGAAAACTCCTTAATATGCAAACTACCCTCTTTTCCGATATTCCGAGCTTGTGGCCGATTAAGGGCGGCATCGGGCATATTTCGATGGCGTTCGGCCAGAACCGGCACCCGTTTACCGGCCAATGGTATATTCATAAAGGAATAGACCTTTCTACCTATCGTTCGGGAGATCCCATCGTGGCGACTGCCGACGGACAGGTGGTTACCGTAGAATTCGATCCCGGCTGGGGAAATTATATCATCATTAAGCATAAGCACGGTTTTTACACCCGTTACGCACACATGCAATCTTACCGCGTTACCAGAGGCGAGTACGTACAGCAGGGGCAAACCATCGGATATATCGGGACAACCGGCGTTTCAACCGGACCGCATTTACATTATGAAGTGCATATCGGTTCCGATGTCGTAGATCCGATTAAATATCTGAATATAAAAGCTTCCAACACAAAACAATAGTATGGCAAAAAAAAACTTTATCGATGATATTTCGGTCAATACCATTGTAGGGCCGGGAGCACTGATATCGGGGAATGTAACGGTGTCGGGGCTTTTGCGGATAGATGGCGATATAGACGGCAACGTGCAAACCCAAGGACGCGTTATTATCGGGGAGGATGCCCGAATACGGGGGAACATCAGGGCAGCTTCGGTGAGCGTCGGAGGGATTGTGCAGGGGGATATTATTGCGCCGGATTATGTTATCATTCTTTCTTCGGGAATGGTGATAGGGTCGGTTCTGACAAAAAAACTGCGGGTCGACGATGATGTTATCCTGCACGGATTTTGCTCTGCAACCGGCGAGCAAACCGGCTTTGAGGAAGCGGAAAAAAAGTATCTTAACCGACAGGCTCTGCATTCATCCACTTTTTCTTATTCAAAATAAAGGAGAAAGATGGGAAACCAGATAGAGAGTTCGAGCTATGCAGCGGGGATAACCGTCCAGCCGTCTCTGCAAACAAAAACGGCACAATCGGAAAAAGACAAAAAAAAACTAAATAAATTTAAAGAGATGCTGCGAAGCGTCTTACCTCAAACACAACCGGAAAACGAAGCCGACATACTCGAACAACTGAGCAAATTACCTCAAGAGGAAGCAATCGCGTTACTCCAAGATGATGTCCGATCCGCCGGTGATACGTTGCGGACTCATCAAAATCCCCAAACGATTTTACGATATAAGCAAGCGGTTAAAAACTTTATCGGTTATGTCGCACGCGAAGCATATACGGTTACGACACGGACTCATTTACGACGCGATAAGACCAACCACTTACGGCCGCGCTCTTTTACCCAAATTGTCATTATCAATGAAAAACTCGATAAGTTTGCCGGTGAGCTGCTCTGCGATCAAAAAAGCCAGCTTTTTATTTTGGAGCGACTTGAAGAAATATACGGCTTGATTATAGATTTAATTACCTAACGGGAGTACAAAATGGATGTTGAATTTGAAGAAACATATACCGAATATGAAGAAATAGATGATTTAAGCGTTTTGGAAGATACCGATGATATACCGCAGGTTGAAGAACCGCTGCAAGAGGGAGCTTTTCCTCAACCGCTCTATCAGTTAAAACTTGAATATTCACAAGAAACTTTTTATGCAACAACGACGGAATTAAACCTGCAAAGCGGAGACTATGTTATTACCCCCACACGCTACGGAGACGATATGGCTCATGTAATGGGGTTGGTACACCATCCCATCAGAGTGGCAATTAAGGATATTGTTACGGTTACCAGAAAGGCAACGGATGAGGATTTTCAGCGGCAAAAAGAAAATCTGAAAAAAGAAAAAGAAGCAAGCGCTCTTTTTAAAGAAAAAGTACTTATCCATAAGCTCGATATGAAGTTGGTTGACTGCCACTATTTGCTGGAAGACCCTAAAGTGATTTTCTTTTTTACTGCGGACAGCCGTATCGACTTCCGTAAGTTGGTTAAAGATTTGGTTGCTATTTTGCGTCTTCGTATCGAGCTGCGGCAAATCGGTGTTCGCGACGAATCGAGAATAGCGGGTGGTATCGGCTGCTGCGGCCGACCGTTTTGCTGCCACGCCGTAACTGACAAACTGCGACCGGTATCCATCAAGATGGCAAAAGAGCAAAATCTTTCGTTAAACTCGCTCAAAATATCGGGACAATGCGGCCGCCTACTTTGCTGCCTAGCGTATGAGTATGACTGGTATGTGGAAACCCGAAAAAAGCTGCCAACCATCGGTACCAGCCTCTACTACGACAATACCCTGTTCCGCATCAGCGAGATAAATCTGATTACCGGCATTATCGCACTTTCGGGAGACGACGGGAGAGTCATTTCCATGCCCGTGCAGCGTCTTTCTCAACAGCACGGAAAATGGAAAATCAATTAGCACCGTACCGGAGCTCAAAATCAACGTTTCATCTTACTAGACGCCTCTAAAAACTTGGTTAAATTTTTAGAGGTTTTCTACTACTCTTTTTTCAGTTTGAGCGTATTGCCGCTCAGTTCCGTCGTCCATTCCTGCTCGCTTGGCGCCATCTGCTTGGTTATGGGGAACTTGTTGATATCACTTGCTTCAAGCGTATAAGAGCTGCTTCCTTTTACAACTTCCCGCCCCTCAGTATAGCCAGAATTGCTTCCCACTGTGAGCGTTGCCGCGTGTGGTTCTGTAAGCGCTCCGGTAACGGTGATATACGCATAGTCGGTAGAGCTCAAACCGCCCAAATGCACATCATTATTTTTATCAACTGTTGCACTTCCGGACATCACAACCTTCGTACTGTTAGTTTCCAGATACATACCCTTTCCCAAACCGGGCAGAGCGGAAACGGTATTACCGGTTACAGTGCCTCCGGTAAAGCTTAGTATATTATTGTAGCGGAGATATATTCCGCCGCAAATAGAGTTTGCGTTATTCTCCTTTATCGTAGGTGTTTTAGAATCATGTTCTTTTATAGAAAGTTTATACTCTGAAGTAATTCCGCCGCCACTGTCTGCGATATTATTGGAAATAGTAGAATTGCCGGACACGACAATTTCACCATTATTGCTACCATGAGCGTTACCATGAATACCACCTCCGTATCCGGCTTCATTGCCGTTAATAACACCGCCCATCATATCCAATATACCATGAAGCACAAAAACACCTCCGCCACTTCCCTGTTTTTTATGGGATGGATCTTCATATGAGGCCTTATTCCCGGAAATTTTACTATCATCGCCGCTCATCTTAAACGAGCTATTGCTCGTAACGGCAACACCGCCGCCGTATCCGGCTTCATTATCGCTGATGGTACCGCCCTTCATCGTAAAGGTAGCACCGGAAGTACCACCATCTACACTATCCCCTACGCATACGCCGCCACCTGTATGTCCAAAATATTGCTTATCCCCCTCAAGCGCTTTGTTATTTTCTATGGAGCCGGCCTTCATCTCGAATATTGCGCCGTCACACACGCACACACCACCGCCTATTGTCGAAAGGTTCGAGCCGCTGCCTGCCGTTTTAACTTCGTTATCGGAGATTGAGGGGGAATTCCCTTCCATAATGAACTTACTTCCGCTGCCGCTGACGCAGACGGCGCCTCCCATCGCTTTTGAACCGACGGAGGTTCCTTTTGTAGTTGCCGTATTGCCGCTTATCGTGCCGCCTCCCATCGTAAACGTTGCACCGGCGTTAACGTATAGTCCGTGCCATACGTCGGCTGCGGCGAAAGCCCGGGAAAGCGGATAACCTTTCCCGCATCGGCGGGAGAAGCAGCAGGCATAACGAGCCTAAAGTTTTTAGGATTGTGCAGGTTAACCGTAACCGTTACATCGGTATCGGTTCCATCATCAGCAATGGACGGTACACACAATGCACCGGCAGCATTCGTTGAATACGACGGATTGATGCGGTAGTCCGTAGCAATCACCTCCGCCGCCCAACGACTTAAATATTCGTCTATATCTGCGGTAAACGGCTTACAGGTTGTACAAAAGAGGATTAAACATATTCCGGTTAGAGTGGCATAAACTCTGCGCATGTATTATTTAATAAGACGGTCATAAGAGGTTTGCACTCTTTGGGTTTTTGATATCTTATCGGTCGGCTGCGGCGCCTTATTGAGTTTACTGAGGTATGCATATAACTTATCAGAGGTATCTTGGCTGATTGCATGTTCCATTTCGCACGCCTCGCGGTCGGCGGTATCTTCGTCTACACCCAATATATCGGTCAAGAACTTGTACAGCGTGTTATGCCGTTCACGAACGTTTTTTGCGACAGCACATCCGCTTTCGGTAAGACGCACCAACCCGTACGGTTCATGCTCGACAAAACCGGCATCTTTTAACAAGCTTAAACGCTTATTCACGCTCGCCCTCGAAACTCCCAACAAATTGGCGATATCGATTGAACGGACAGACTCGGTACCGTGCGATAAATCATAAATAACTTCCAAATAATCTTCTTGCGAAGCTGAAACTCTTGCTATCATACGCTTATTATATACCCCTTTGAGTCTGTTTGCAAGTTTTAATTTTCCCGATACCGACTTTCAGTAGCGGCACGGATGAAAAGATGCTCTCCGTAAGCCTTTTGAAATAGACGGTGTAGATACAAGGAATACGGTAAAAAAGTACCGCAGGCGTATCTTTGATACGTTGAGGACACTTTTTTACCGTATGACGCAGTAGATGCACCGTATATTTCAAAAGGAATTGCTTTGTGCTATACTGTCGACATGGTACCCAAAATATGCCTCGTATTGACGGAAAATACAATCGACAAGAATATCCAATTAATCGAGAGGTACCGCCCATGGATCGACATCGTCGAACTGCGGGCAGATTTCCTTGATCCGCAGGAGTTGCTGTATATCCGCGCGTTTCCTAAGATTGCGCATATACCGGCCATTCTAACCATACGCAGATTTTTAGACGGCGGAACATTCAAAGGCGGAGAAGGTTCTCGTATCACACTGTTTGCCCGCGGTCTTGCCTTTGCGGATACCAATCCACTGAATAATTTTGCATATCTCGACCTCGAATCCGATGTGCAGGCGCCGAGTTTGGAAGAAGCGGCGCAGGCTTTTAATATCGGTATTATTCGCAGCCTCCACAGTATCAAAGCACCGATCAAGGATATTGCCGCTAAAATACGGGATATCCGGCGGACGGATGAAGAAATTGTAAAGATTGCATATAAGGCAGACAATCTTACAGAAGCGACGGCGGTATTCAAAGAAGCACAGCAGCTTAATGGGCAAAATATCTTAATTGCTATGGGTAAATACGGTATTCCTTCCCGTATTTTAGCGGCAAAACTACATTCCCCGATTGTATATACCATGCCGCGGGAGTACATCGCAAAGTATCATTTAGAACAGGAATACATCGATCCTATTACGCTCAGCGACTTGTATCACTTTCGCACAATACATGAAAATACCGCAATATACGGGGTTATCGGTACGGATACGACAAGGAGCCTGAGCCCCGCTATTCACAATAAAGGTTTTGAACGAAAAGGGATCAACGCTGTCTATATTCCGATTTCAGCTGCGAACACTCAGGAAGCCATTACATTCGCCGATTGTACAGGGGTAGCAGGACTCTCGGTTACCCATCCGTTTAAATTCGATATTATTCCTTTTTTAGATTCGATCGGCCCCGCTTCGACAGCCTGCGGCGCAGTAAATACGGTACTATTTGACGGCGGTAAACGGCGAGGCTTCAATACCGATATCGACGGTTTTTCGCGGGCTTTACAAGAGTTTTTGAACATTCGAAGCCTTGGCTTTAAACATATTGCGATTATCGGTACCGGCGGAGCGGCTCATGCAATCGCCAATGCCGTACATCTGCTGCATGGAAAAGCTTGTATCTTCGGACGTTCTGCAGAAAAGTCAAAACAGCTGGCGGGGCGGTATAATTTTCACTGGGCGGTATTAGACTCAGCATCCGTTCGCATGCTCAAAAAATATTCCGATGTTATCATACAGGCTACCTCCGTCGGGATGCATGAAGGTGAAGACCCGCTTGAGTTTTACAGCTTTTCGGGTACAGAAAAGGTGTTTGACGTTATCTACACCCCTGAGAAAACAGCACTCTTAAAACGTGCCGAAGCTACCGGCTGCGATATTTGCAACGGATATGATATGCTGAGGTATCAAGCATATAAACAATTCGAACTATTTACAGGAGGTTCCTATGAGTAACACAATAAGTGTTGAAGATCAGAAGATATTAGTTGCCCGTACTGCTATCGATAAATTGATTTCTGAAGGGCTCATTTATTCCGGTATGAAGATCGGCCTCGGAACCGGCTCCACCGCGATGCCTGCCGTAAAACGCTTGGCTGAGTATATTGCAAAGGGGAAATTAAAAAACATCGCCGCTGTCCCTACCAGTTTTCAAACATCGATAGCGTGTGAGGAATTCAACATTCCGATTTTTTCTCTCAGTTCAGGACGAATTAACGGATCGCTAGACTTAACAATTGACGGGGCAGATGAAATCGATTCAAAAAAGAATCTTACGAAAGGCGGGGGTGCAGCATTGCTGCGCGAAAAGATTATCGCGTATAACAGCGAACTATTCGTGGTTATCGGTGATGAAACAAAAAGCGTCAAAACATTAGGGGTGAATTTTCCGCTCCCTATTGAAATTGTACCGGAAGCACGGCTCAGCATTATGAAAAAACTGGAATCTTATGGAGTCTCAATGATTATCCGCGACGGAATCCGGAAAAAGGGGCCGGTTATCACCGATAACGGAAACTTCATTATGGATATAAAATGGCCGGCTAATGCAAAAATCAATCCTGTCAAATTAGAAAGCGAATTGAATGCAATACCGGGCATTATCGAAAACGGCTTCTTTACTCAAAAGCCCCCGCGTGTCTTTTTAAGCCATTCAAACGGAACCGTCGAAGAATTCTAACGCGTGAGAGGATAAAAATCAGAGCAACCGCCCCGGAAGTTAAGCGGTTGCTTTCCTTTTGCGCAAAATTTTGAAAAAATTTTGTGCAGGTTATATTATGAAGAAGGGGAAGAGAGATGAGAATTGGTATATTTGCGGCGGAGCAACAGGAAATTGAAAACATCCGACAAAGTCTGCAAGGGCGGAAAATCGAAAAAGCAGGGCTCGTATTTTATGAAGCGGAACACGGCACGCATACGGTTATCAGTGTGTGCGGCGGAATCGGTAAAGTGAATGCAGCGATTTGTACGCAGCTGCTGATTTCGGAATTCGGTGCGGAGGCGATTATTAACACCGGCACTGCAGGAGGTTTAAACGATTCGCTGCATATATTCGATTTGGTTGTGTCTACCGATGCGGTACAGCACGACGTGGATGTTTCGGTATTCGGCTATGCGAAAGGACAGATCGCCGGTACTGCGTCTCCGTTTTGGAAGGCAGACGACGGTCTACGTACTGCGATAACGGAAACGTTTACCCGTCTGAAAGCAGATCGTGCGGAAGATTTTGCACATACCAACAGCATGATTGCAGGCCGCGTCGCTTCGGGCGACCGCTTTATTGTAGACCCTGCGGTAAAGCAGGAAATTATCTCGACGTTTAAGGCCGACTGTGTCGAAATGGAAGGCGCCGCTGTTGCTCAAACCTGCGTAATGAACGCCGTACCCTTTGTAATATTGCGCTGCATTTCCGACAATGCGGGGGAACCTGCCGCAATCTCGTATCAGCAATTTTCAAAAGAAGCTTCTCGTATTTCTGCCACGCTGGTGTTGCATACGATTGCCCTCCTATAACTTTTGCAAACAGACGGCGCATCTGCGTTGTCACATCATTAAAAGTGTACAAGGATGTAATTTTTGGGCGAGGATGTCCGGGATTTTACACAATAGCGACGTTTTTTACTCTGTAAAAAACTCCGAAGCGGCAGGGCGCGTATAGTTTTGTTCCAGCATAGCTTTATGCGACAGGAACAACGGATCGTCGAACGACTTTGCTTTGGTGTGGCAATGCACAATACAGGCTTGGCACTTTATACAGATACCGGGAACTAATGACACGTCGTTTTTGTCGATCGAACCCATCGGACATACGGCTGCGCAAACGCCGCAGTTGTCGCATTTAGCTTTATCGGTAACCGGTTTTGCCTTTAAGAAATTCACCGGTTTGCCGTCAGTGCCGAGCGGAACATAATAGGCGGTAAGAGCTTCGTTCCTTTTTATCGAGGCATTGGAGAGGGGCAAAGCGGATTTTTGCAGTTTTTCAAAAACGGTATCGGCAAAAGCGGCTATACGCTTCTCATCGGCATCATCCGGTCGCCCGATACCTACCTCGGCAAACGCATGCTTGCACACTACCGCACCGGCACCGATTACCGAAAAATTATTCTTTTCCAACTCCATGTGAAGCTCGCTCAAGGAATTGTCAAAACTGCGGTTACCGAAGGTAACAACTGCTACGGCAGGGGTTCGCTTCCCTTTAAACAGATTTTGCACAAAGGGCAACACTTTATTTGGGATACGCCCTGCGTAAGTCGGTACACCGAAAATAACCAAATCCTCAGACGAATACGTTCTGGCGTCAACATGAGCTGCAGGCAGCGTAAAGTCATCCGATTCAACCGGAAGATTCAGCTTTTGCGAAAGCAACGCTGCCAGCCGTTCAACCACCCGCTTGGTATTGCCGGTAGGGCTAAAAAAAACCGCCTTGATATTTTTAATTGGTTGCATACTCTTTTCCTTTTATAGCGGAGATTAGGAACAAACGCACCGGAATCTTGTTTTGCAATATCCCGATACGTTTGGATTTCGATTGAAAAAGCCG
Source organism: Treponema sp. OMZ 803 (assembly GCF_024181165.1). NCBI lineage: Bacteria > Pseudomonadati > Spirochaetota > Spirochaetia > Treponematales > Treponemataceae > Treponema > Treponema sp. OMZ 803. Next base: position 2,117,111 of record NZ_CP051195.1, read on the forward strand.
TACGAGGATGTCGCAAAAGTTAGTTTACTTTCTCGACATCCCTACGCAGGAGAATGGCTATCGTTTATTGGAGCGCTTCCATATATGAAGTTTTTCCGCTTCGGCAATGAGCGAATCTCTAAAATCGGGGTGCGCGACCGAAATTAAGGCTTCCGCCCGCTGCCATGCCGGTAAGCCCTTTAAGTTGACCTTTCCGTATTCGGTAACGAACCAATGGACATTCGCCCGCGTGTCGGTAACGACGGAACCGGGTTCAAGTGTCGGGCGGATACGGGAAGACAGTGTTCCATTCTTGTCCTTAAAGGTTGACGAACAGCAGATAAAGCTCTTACCGCCTTTGGATAAATATGCGCCCAATACGAAGTCAAGCTGTCCGCCCGCTCCCGAAATATGTTTTGTTCCCGATGTTTCGGCATTCACCTGGCCGAATAAATCAATATCCACTGCGTTATTGATGGACATAAAGTTATCGATCTGTGAAATAACCCGTGCATCGTTCGTGTAGGAAACGGGAGCCGCCATACATGCAGGATTGTTATGCACATAGTCGTAGAGCTTTTTTGTTCCTGCCGCAAAAGCAAACACTTGCCTCCCCGGATCGATCGCTTTCTTTGTGCCGGTAATTTTTCCCGCTTTTGCAATATCGACAAAAGCATCGACATACATTTCCGTGTGTACGCCGAGGTCTTTTAAATCGGACTTTGCAATCATCGCACCGAGCGTATTAGGCATACCGCCGATACCGAGCTGCAAGCACGCTCCGTTCGGAATTTCTTCGATAATAAGCTGTGCGACGGCCTTATCGACCTCGGTGGGTTCGCCTTTATCGACAAGCTCATCTATCGGCGGATTATCCCCTTCGATGATCATATCGACATCGGAAATGTGAATCTTATCATCGACGCCGTTTATACAGTTCGGCATATTAGTGTTGACTTCTACGATGACGATATCCGCACAATCCGTAACTGCTTTGAGGTGAGAGGCATTCAAACCGAAATTGAAAAAACCGTCTTTGTCCATCGGGGTCGTTTGGAAAACCGCTACGTTGAGGTGCTTAATATTTTCGTAATACCAGCGCGGCAACTCCGAATAGCGGAGCGGTATATAAAAGCCGAATCCGGCGGCGATGGTTTTACGTTCATACCCTGACATGTGCCAAGAATTCCACGTAAAGTGAGCCGCAGGAGCTTTTATTTTAAAGATTTCCGGCTCTCGCAACAAAACACCGCCTCTGATATTGATATCTTCAAGCTCAGGCAGCCGGGCGGCAAATGCTTTATCGAATGCGACTGTGGTGTTATTGCCCCATCCGTAATCAAGCCAATCGCCCGACTTGACCGCCTGAGTTGCTTTTTCCGCTGTAGTCAGCTTTTGTTTGTATAACGTACTGTAATCCATGACCATTCCTAGCGGTTATTGAACTTTTCGATTTTTTCTTTTTTGACAAAAGCGTTCATAGCCATTTTTTGGTCTTCCGTTGTAAAGCATTGAGCAAATTCTTCCGTTTCAATGGCAAGCGCTTTGTCGATGCTTACCTGCAGGCCTTTATTGATGGCTGCTTTTGCCTGTTTTATTGCAAAGGGAGCTTTTTGGCAAATGGTTTGCGCCATGGCGAGCGTTTCCTGCATTAAGGCTTCCGGTTTTGTTACTTTATTAACAAGACCGATTGCAAGCGCTTCCTCCGCTTTTATCGTGCGGCAGGTGTAGATCAGCTCTTTTGCACGCCCCGCCCCGACAAGTCGTGCGAGCCGCTGCGTACCACCAAATCCCGGCGTAATACCCAAGCCTGTTTCGGGCTGCGCAAAGCGGGCGGTTTCCGAGGCAATACGAATATCGCATGCCATCGCAAGTTCGCAGCCGCCGCCCAAAGCAAAGCCGTTTACTGCAGCAATAACAGGGCACGGGAAGTTTTCAATATGCAAAAACACCTTGTTCCCAAAGGCACCGTATTCTGCTGCCTGTGCCTTATTCTTATCTTTCATTTCCGAAATATCGGCGCCCGCTACAAAACTCTTTTCTCCGGCGCCGGTAATAATCACTGCATAAATGTTTTCAGCTTTTTCAACCTCATCCAATGCATGATTAAGGTCGGTCAACACCTCGGTGCTGAGCGCATTTAAAACCTGCGGTTTATTAATGGTGATTGTCGCAATATGTCCGTCTATATGGAACAGTACCGTATTCATCTGTCATGCCTCCGCTTTTACTTTGAATAGTCAAAAAAGCCTTTCCCGGTTTTACGTCCGAGTAATCCACCCCGTACCATCTTACGGATAAGCGTACAGCAGCGATATTTGCTGTCGCCCGTTTCACGATACAATACGTCCATAATCGCCAACACGACATCAAGACCGATTAAATCGCCGAGTGCAAGCGGCCCCATCGGATGATTTGCGCCGAGCTGCATTGCCGTATCGATATGTTCAGCAGTCGCAATACCTTCCTGCAGAATAAAAGCGGCTTCGTTAATCATAGGAATGAGGATCCGGTTTACAACAAAACCGGGTCCTTCTTGTACCTCAACGGGTGTTTTTCCCAAACTCTTTGCCGTTTCTATAATCGTATTTTTTACTTCGACAGGCGTGTTGACTCCTGAAATAACTTCTACCAACTTCATTCTATCGGCAGGATTAAAAAAGTGCATTCCAATAACAGGGTGCTTAATGCCCTTCGCAATTTCGGTAACAGACAGGGAAGATGTATTCGTCGCGAAAATGACTGATTCTTTACAAATACCATCCAACTCGGTAAAGAGCGTTTTTTTAGCTTCGGCGGTCTCCAATATAGCTTCGACAATTAAGTCGCTATCGGCTAAATCTTTGTATACGCCGGTCTTTAAATTGCCTTTGATGGAGGCAACCGCTTCTGCGGTTATCTTGCCCTTTGCGGCCAATTTGTCATAATTTGCCGCAATCTTATCTATTCCCGACTGTGCCCATTCGATCTTTATGTCGCACACCGTAACCTGATACCCGTTCGAAGCAAATGATGCGGCAATCCCCTGCCCCATCGTGCCTGCACCTACAACACCGATTTTCTTCATAGTGAAGCTCCTATACATACCATTTTGTAACACTTACCGCCCGAGAAGGGATATTCCGGGCGGTGCTGCCGCCGGCAACGCCGGTGAAAAGCGCCTCATAGACATCTCGAAAGGCTCAGTTGTTCTTCAGGGATGCCCAGCTTTAAACACAAATATAGCGTATCACAAAAAACGCCTAAAATAAAGCCCCAGTTTCCTTTAGATTTAATATGCGAGAGGTGACATCAATCATCGTCTACGCACTTTCCCTCCTTTCCGGCTTCCATACGGATAAGTACCCGGTATCCCATAGGCGTTCCCCTTCCCTATATCAATCAATAAATATAAAGCAAAATATTCATTGACATGCACGAAGTCTTTTGCTATATTAGCAATGAATAAATGATAAAATATTCACAAACATAGAGACGAGTGAGTAACCCCGAAACACTGTGACGAGGTATTAAACGCTCCGTATGAACGAAGGATGCAGTATGCCGAAAGCATTTACCGAAGAAGAACGAATAAAAATAAAAGAAGCGCTTATGGAAACCGCGCTCGATTTATTTCACGATAAGGGCACAAAATCGTTAAGTATAGCCGAATTGACCAAGCGGGTCGGTATTGCGCAGGGAAGTTTTTATCATTTTTGGAAGGATAAGGATGCATTGATTATCGAACTCATTGTGTACCGGTCAAATCAGAAACTACGCAATAGTGAAAAAAAGTTTTCAACTTCGCTTACCGACCCGGCAGCATTTCTCACGGACATGATATACAAATCTTCGATTGATCTTATGACAAAAATTCAAAGTCAGCCTATTTATCAGGATGCGTTTAAGCTATTTGAAGTAAAGGGCAAAAATGAAGTGCATAAAATCGAAATACTGTATCAAGATTTTTTAGCAAAGCTGATACAATATTGGGAACAAAATAATGCGGTAAAAAGGGTTGATAAAAAAGGCTTAATGAGCGCATTTATCGGAAGTTCGGTTTTGTGTTCTCAGTGTTATCAATTTGATAAATCGTATTTTAACGATGTACTGCAAACATTTATCTCCGGAATTGTGAATAAGTATATAGAAGTATAGCGGCATGAATGGAACCGCTTAAAAGAAAAAAGGAATAGAAACTGCACCGAAAATACTGTGCGCGTTTTCCTTAAAGGAGTTGAATACAATGCTGATAGCTGATTTTACACAGATACATAAAGATGATGTACCCATTGCAGGCGGTAAGGGCGCCAATCTTGGCGAGATGACTGCTGCGGGAATACCGGTTCCGAAAGGATTTGTGATTACCGCAGATGCGTATCGGGAATTTCTCAAAGAAAATAACATAGATGAAATTATCTTGCGTATTCTTACAGAAGCGCAAACGGATGAACAGGCATTGTTATCCGCAGCAGGAGTATTTCGAGAAAAAATCATAGTAGGACATTTTCCCGCTCAATTGGAAAAAGAGATACGGAATAAATATGCGGAACTCGGAGAAGCTGCGAGGGTTGCGGTTCGCTCATCGGCAACAGCGGAAGATTTACCCGATGCGAGTTTTGCAGGTCAGCAGGAAACGTATTTAAATGTGCAAGGGATAGAAGATGTCCTACTTCAAATACGCCATTGTTATGCCTCGCTATGGGGAGAGCGAGCGGTAAGTTACCGGTTTAACCAAGGGTATAATCAAAGCACTGTAGCGATTGCCGTTGTCATTCAAGAAATGGTAGAAAGTGAAAAAGCGGGCGTTCTGTTTACCGTCAATCCGGTAACACAAAACAAAGATGAAATACAGATCAATGCAAGTTACGGATTGGGGGAAAGTGTGGTAAGCGGCCGTGTAACGGCAGATAGTTATATTGTAAATAAATCAGGCGATATACTGGAAGTCACTATCGGAACTAAAGAAACGCAAATTGTCTATGCGGATAAAAACACAAAAGAAGAATCGGTAAGCGAGGAAAAAAGAACAGCGCAGGCATTGAATGATACTGAGATTGCAGCTCTGGTGAGCGCTGCATTAAAAATAGAAAAACACTACGGTATGCCGATGGATATTGAATGGGCAATACAAAAGAACGAAATATATATTTTGCAAGCACGCGCAATAACAACCTTAAAAAACAATGATGATGAGAAGCTTATTCAAAAATATATCTCAAAAAGGCCATTATCAAAAATGATGAAAGAAAATATGGCTTTTCAGTTTGAAAAAATGCCGTTTGCCTACCGTGCGTTGGACTTTGATTATATGATAGCAATTAACGACCAAAAAGCACGGATATTCGCAGAGGGCGGTATTGTTTTTAATTCAAATCCTACAATTGATGACGATGGTATTCAGACACTTCCGGAAAATAAAAAAGGGTTTACTCTGCGTATTTTTCATATCTTTAAAATCATACGGATGCTCAAAAATTTCGGCTATTGTTCGGACGTATGTAAAAATTTTATGGCTCAGTATGAACAAGAGATAGCACATATTAAAACCTTAGATTTCGAACATATAACATTAGCCGAATGTACTGTATTTATGGAACAGAGTTATGCGCTGACAGAAAAACTTACATACGATAGATTTAAATATGCCTTATTTCCATCTTTTTTAATGAGCAAAAAATTCACCAAAATAATCAAACGTGTAGATACGAACTACTCCGCCTTTGATTTTTATTGGGAACTCAATAATAAAACAGCTGTCGTTACCAATGATATTTCACGCATGGCGGATACGATACGGAAAAACACAGCTCTAACGGAAGCTATATTATCCGGAGAGAGCTTTAAAACATTATGTATCGATTTTCCTGTATTTAAACAGCTTGCGGATGATTTTATCAAATGCAACGGTTTTAAGTCTGATTACAACTGCTATTGCATCGAAGCAAAAACATTTATCGAAGATCCCGATAGGCTTGTCAATATTATACGCCCGTTATTAAACACCTCTGATACAGCCGATCAGCATTCCGATGATAATAAGAATAAAAATTATACGAATTTAATACAGCAATTAAAGCATATTTATGGAAACAAATATCCGCGTATAGAACAAGACATACAGCACTTCCGATACTTCCATGTCGTTCGAGAAGAATCGCAGTATCTCTGGGAAACACTCTTTTATTATGTTAGGCAGTGTGTAAAGCGGATAAATATTCTTCTATTAAATAGCGGAGATTATAAACATGGAATTGCAAATCTCTTTCACCGTGAGTTAATGGAAGTGTTGAAAGCCGGATATATCAGTGATGTTTATAAAGAAAAGATCGCAAGGCGGAATGAAAAATTTCCACTTGCGGAAAAGGTTTGGGAAGCTTCAAAATTACTGGTGTTCAATTCAAAGGGCAATGTGCTGAAAGGGGTGAGCGGAAGCCCGGGAACTGCTGTCGGAACGGTGCGCCTTATCCGCACACCTAAAGAATTTTATAAGATGCAAAAAGGAGATGTGCTTGTCTGTCATCTCACCGATCCTGAATGGACACCGCTTTTTAAACTTGCAAGCGCTGTCGTTGCGGATACCGGCTCTGCACTCAGCCATGCTGCGATTGTTGCACGGGAGTTTAATATACCGGCAGTATTAGGCGTCGGTTTTGCCACCACCAAATTCAAGGACGGCGACCTCATCACCGTTAACGGCAATACCGGTGAAGTGCGGAGCTGTTGAGATGGATTCAAAAGAACAAAGACGGTTTAACATTTTAACAAAGCCGATTTTGCCGTTGCTTATTAAAACGGCAATTCCGACAATCATCGGTATGTTGATCAGCGTTATATATAATTTAACCGATACCTTTTTTGTCGGACAATTACACAACAGCTCAATGATTGCGGCAATCGGTGTGGTATTTAGTTTTGTCAGTGTTATTCAAGCAATCGGTTTTTGGTACGGCTACGGCAGCGGTAATGTAATGTCAAAAAAAATCGGCGCAAAAGACTATGCGGAAGCGGAAATTTTTTCTTCAATAGGTATTGTCATTGCAATCGTAACCGGCATCGTAATCGCAATCGCAGCATATATTTTTGTTGTACCGCTTGCAAAACTGATCGGCGGTAGTGCATCGCAGGATGTACTCACCTTTACAGTGCAGTACTTAAAGATCATTATCATCAGCATTCCGTTCAGTTTATACGCAATAACCGTGTATAATCAGCTGCGCCTGTGCGGGAATGTACGCGATGGAATGATCGGCTTACTTTCCGGAATGTTGAGCAATATGGCGCTGGATCCGCTGCTGATGTTTCCGCTTAACATGGGGTTTATCGGTGCAGGCTATGCAACGCTCATCGGCCAGATAATCGGGTGCATTGTGTTGACGCTCTTAGCAAAACGACACGAGAGTATTTCGTTCAATCTAAAAAAAGTACAATGCAACAAGGCGCGCATGTATCATATTCTTGCGGGAGGGCTTCCTAATTTTTCGCGGCAGGCAATTACCGGTGCCGCATTGGTGCTGCTCAATGTTACGGCAGCGCACTACGGTGAAAGTATGATTGCTGCTTTGACGATAAGTTCAAAAGTTGTCGCATTGGCTTTTATGATTATGATCGGCTGGGGACAGGGGTTTCAACCGATTTGTGCAATGAATTACGGCGCAAAAAAATACTCCAGAGTAAAAAGAGCTTTTATTACTACCGTTGCCGTGGGTACCGTTTTTTTAACAATCGCCTCAATAATCTTATACATCTTTGCCGAACAATGTATGCAGATGATGTCAAACGATGATGAAGTTGTATCTACCGGAATTAAGATACTCAGGATGCAATGCTTCTCGCTGCCGTTGCTCGGCGCTTTTGCCGTCAGCAGTATGTTCATGCAGAATATCGGCAATTATTTTTCAGCGCTCCTGATATCAATTTCACGGCAAGGCTTTTTTTATGTGCCGCTCTTATATGTTTTACCTGCCCTATACGGAAAAACCGGGATCTACCTGCTGCAGCCGGTTTCCGATTTTTTATCGTTCCTGTTTGCCGTTGCGGTGGTGTGTAGGTGGTATGGGAAAAAGAACCCATCCAATAGTTGTACAAATTAGTTAAAGTATTCCTATCATTTCACAATTTTAATACCTTTATTGTTTTTTATAATTATGCTAAGCTCTCACCTATGACCAGTATAAGCAATGTTATCGAAAATTTCACCGGCTTTTTTACTACCGAAACAAACGAAATACTCACTGCAAAAATATGGAGTATTACACAATTTATTGTAATTCTTTTTGTTCTCTCTCTCTTCTTTAGAGTAGTTAATTCCATCGTAAAAAAAATTACCGTAAAAAAATGTTCACTGCAAATACAGCATGTAATCAATAAGATTATCCGATACGCGGGTTTTACTGTCATGGTGTTAACAGCCTTTCATCGTTTAGGCATAGATATCAGTGCAATACTCGGAGCTGCGGGAATTGCCGGCGTTGCTATTGGCTTTGCAGCACAAACTTCAATATCAAATATTATTTCCGGACTCTTTGTTATAACCGAACGGGCATTTAAAATAAACGACACTATCGAAGTAAACGGGACAATAGGCACTGTGCAAGCAATTAATTTATTGTCGGTTATTCTCAAAACATTTGACAGCCAATATGTCAGAATTCCGAATGAGACCATCATAAAAGCAAACCTGATTAATTACTCACAGTTTCCGTATCGGCGTGTAAAGACGGAATTGTCCGTCGCTTATGGTACTGATTTAAGAAGAACGGAACAAATTCTATTAGCCGTTGCAAAAAACAATGCATTCACTCTTGATGATCCGGCGCCTTCAATTCTTTGGACAAGCTTTTCAAGTTCAAGTATTGATTTTACGCTTATGACATGGACAAAAATCGAAGACTTTAGAAATTTACGTAATTCATTATTCATCGAAATAGATGAAAAGCTTAAACAGGAAAATATAATCGTACCCTTCCAGCAACTCGACATTCATATAAAGGATGACTAAACAATAACGATACCCGAACTTGACCAATCAATACCTCCAACACAGAGCATTGCCGAGGACGGCGGGTATTAAACTCTCCGCACAAATAAAAAACCTCTCAGCCCTTACATTGTAAGTTCCGGCAGATATTGCAAAAACAAAACGTCCCTCTGAAATAGTATGCTTATGTTACAGCGACTTGAAGAAAAATGAGCCGTACGAAATATTTTTATCTTTTATAAATTTAATGCGATCTGCTATAAACACAGACCGCATTTTATGCACAATGATTTAATAACCGTCTTGTCCTACTTTGACTTAATTGCGTTGTTCCATGCTTCGAGCAGGCGGTTCTTGTTTTGACCCGACCAGATAAAATCATATTTAATGAGCTTGGTATCACGTAATGCAACAGCTTCATCGGGAGTATGCGCATCGGGATTAGTCAAGAAGTGATAGGAGTCGGTATATTTCTGACCGATTTCGAGGCACGCGGGAGTCATACACCAGTCGATGAATATCTTGGCAGCTTCAGCCTCGGGAGCGCCTTTGATCATAGCAACGGATCCAACCTCGTAACTGGTACCATCTTTCGGAACGGAAAGATGAATGTTGGTATAACCTTGTTTCATCAACCGGATACCGTTGTGCAAAAAGGTAATACCGACGGCGCATTCGCCGAGCGCAGCCGACCGGGACGGCGCTTCACCGCTTTTAGTATACTGCTTAACTTGACCGTTCAACGCCTTCATATACTGAATACCTTCTTTTTCTCCCCGCATCTGTACCATTGTTGAAAGCAACAAATAACCGGTGGATGCAGAACCGGGATTCGATACGATAATTTGTCCTTTAAATTCAGGCTTTAATAAGTCGTTCCACGATTCAGGATAGGCGACACCGGGGTGATCTTCAAACCAGCGTTTGTCGCAGATAAAACCGAGATAGCCTACGGTAAGCCCTGTCCAATAACCTTCCGCATCTTTAAAGTTCGGTGCAATTTTTGCGGCAGACGGCGAAACGTATGCTTCCAATAATCCCTCACCCTTTGCAGTGATGAACGAATCGGCAGATCCGCCGTACCATACGCTTGCTTTCGGGTTTGCTTTTTCCGCACGAATCCGGCCCAAGGCTTCGCCTGCGCTCATACGTACAAAATCGACGTGAATACCGGTTGCTTTTTCAAACTCTGCTGCAACCTTCATACCGTACTCTTCAACATAACCGACATACATCGTCAAATGTTTCGGTTTTCCATTCCCCTGCTCCGCTTGCCCACCCATAGCAAAGAGCATTCCTGCAGCAACGATCGCTGCAAGCATCATACTGCACATTTTTTTCATATAGACCTCCTCATTAATGGGAACCTCTGAAAATCCAGCTTGGTTTTTTAGAGGTGTCCTAATCTACTATATATATGCTATCCTCATGCAGACGGATAGATACATGCTCATTTTCTGCAAACAGCTTACCGCCCATCGGGTTAAGTTGTTCGGCATCCAGTACGATATCGCCGAGTTTAACTCGGTACTCTTGGTGTGCGCCCATAAAAGCAGACATCACAATATCGCCTTCAAACTGACCTTCCGTACCGACCGTTACGGATTCGGGGCGCACTACGGCGGTTACCGTGTCGCCTACGGCGAATTGCTTTTTTGCATAATTTGTTATGTGCAACACCGTACCGTACAGTTCAACGGCAAGGCCGTGCTCATCACGCCCCTTTACCTCGCCCTTAATAAAGTTTGCCCGCCCGATAAAGTCGGCGACAAAAACAGAAGCAGGACGCAGATATACTTCTTGCGGTGTTCCTACCTGCTCTATCTTCCCCTTATTCATAATGATGATACGGTCGGAAAGCGCCATTGCTTCCGCCTGATCGTGGGTTACATAGATACTCGTAACACCGAGCTTACGCTGAATCTTGCGGATTTCGGTACGCATATTTACGCGCAGTTTTGCATCGAGGTTAGACAGCGGTTCATCAAACAGCATTACAGCAGGTTCCATAATGAGGGCACGGGCAAGTGCCACACGCTGCTGCTGTCCGCCGGATATCTGCGTTGGGAAGCGGCTTTCCATACCGGTTAGCCCGACCAGCTCAATCATCGCTCCGACCTTTCGGCTGATTTCTTCTTTAGATAATTTACGGAGCCTCAATCCGTATGAAATGTTATTAAACACATCATAATGGGGAAATAACGCATACGATTGGAACACCATCGCAGTATCGCGCTTATCAGGAGTTAAACTATTAATCCGCTCATTTCCCAGAAACATATCGCCTGACGTCGGTGTTTCAAAACCTGCGATCATCCGCAGCGTAGTGGTTTTTCCGCAGCCGGAAGGACCAAGCAGCGTTACGAATTCGCCTGCATTGATGGTAAGATCAATATCATTGACCGCGCGGAACACCGACTTATCGGGAGAAACATATTCTTTTACAATGTGCTCTAACCGTACCGGTTGAGATTTCTCATTCTTTACCATATCGTTACCTCATTGTGTGAACAAGGGTATCTCTAAAAACTAACCGAGCTTTTAGAGATACCCATTATGTCAATTTAATGTCTTTTTTATTTACGCCGAGCAACCGTATCAGCCGGTAGAGGATTGCAATCGCAATGTATACAACGACAATCAGCATCGTTGATAAGGCCGAAGCGACGCCGAATTTTCCCGAGTCTACCTGATCGAGAATGGAAACCGTCAAAAGCTTGTACCGTGCCGATACCAAAAAGATAACGGCGCTGATCGATGTCATACTCTTTACAAAAGTGTAGACGAGTCCGCCGAAAAATGCGGTTTTAATGAGCGGCAGTGTAACGGTTGTAAATGTCGTAAACGAGTTCGCGCCTAAATCAGCCGCTGCTTCTTCTATAGAAGGATCAATCTGCTTTAACGAGGTTACACCCGATTGTACGCCGACGGGAAGATAGCGGAACACATACGACAGCACGATGATGAGCATTGTACCGGTAAGCACAAGCGGCGGAGTATTAAAGGACAGCACATAACCGATTCCCATGACCGTACCCGGCACCGTCATACCGAGCATCGAAATCAATTCCATTGCTTTTCTACCGACAAACCGCTTACGTACCGTTAAAAAGGCGATAACCATTGCCAATATACCGGTAACCGGAGTCGCAAGCGCCGCCATCAACGTTGAATCACGGAGACTCTTCATACCGATACCGAATGCATACCGGTAGTGTTCAAGAGTGAACGTATAATTAATACCCCACAGTTTAACGAACGAAACAAGCGGAATGAGGATATACAAGCCGATAACGATGAACGAAATAAAATAGCAGCCTGCATTGATGGGCGCTGCGATATGTTTTTCATCAATGAGCACTCGTCCGCGTGCCGCCTTGCCGGTAATGGTAACAAAGGTTTTCTTTTCTACCCAGAGCTTACTAAGCGCAAAAAGACCGATCGAAATCAGCAGCAATAAAATAGCCACTGCTGCGCCGCCCTGCATATCATAATTACCGATTGCCTGATAGTAAATTTGTGTCGCTAAGGTTTGATAGTTGCCGCCGATGGTGATGGGATTCCCGAAGTCGGCAACCGATTTGATAAATACCAGCAAAAATGCGTTCGCAATACCGGGTAAGCAAAGCGGCAACGTAACGTGAAGAAAGGTCTTGCCCCGTGAAGCACCCATATTGCGGGCTGCTTCTTCAATTGAAGGATCAATCGAACCGAGCACTCCGTTTAAAAGCAAGTATGCAATAGGAAAGTACGAGAGCGTTTGTGCAAACAAAAGCCCGCGGAATCCGTAGATATTCACATCCTGTAAACCGAGCAGCGTGTAAGAAATCAGCCCCCTGCTGCCGAACAACAAGATAATCGACAATGCGATGGCAAAAGGCGGCGAAACAATCGGAAGCATGGCAATCAGGTTGAAAAGCCGCTTCCAGCGCATGTGGACATAAGCGGCACTGTAGGCAAACAAAAAACCGATAGCAGTAGAAAGGATGCCGCTCGCTGCCCCAAGCGTCAAACTATGACTGAGTGCCTTAAAATTTTCTTCCGACGTAAACGCACGGAGATATGCATCAAAGGAAACGACACCTTCATACGAAATAAAACTTTGAATGAGTACTTTTACTAATGGGATAACGGCAAACACAATCAGCGAAACCATTGTAAATATAATGGTAAACACTAAAAGCGGATCAACCGGTTTGTTTGACGCCGGCATCTTCAGCATATCTGCAATCTCCTTCTAAACGATCCCTCAAAAAAACAATTGAGGTGAACTATACTAATAGCTTACACCGAAGAATATCTGCTGTCAAGAAAAAAATATTCCTTGCATAAAAAAAATTTTCAAGATATACTAATAAGAGAGATGGTCAATAAGATGAATACAGAAAGCGAAACAACAGTAAGTGTTCTTTATACTATTAAAAACCAGTATGGATCACTCAGTGAAAAAGAACGGCTCATTGCAGATTTTATTATCGAGCACAAAGGGGCTACTGTTGATCCAAGTATCACCGAGCTGGCAGCACAAATCGGTATCAGCGAGGCGACACTGGTACGGTTTGTTAAAAAGCTCGGTTATCAAGGCTATCAGAAATTCCGTATTGCGCTTGCCCGCGAAAGTGCTGCCGATAATGCGCATATTTTTGAAATAGCGGTTGACGGAGATGAGCAGGAAGAAGATGTTATCGACCGTATCTTTAAACATACCATACAGGCGCTCGAATCCAGCCGGAAACTCCTCGATAAAAAAGCCGTCATAAAAGCAGCGGAGCTTATGACAACTGCCCGACATTTGCTGCTGTTCGGATTCGGCGGTTCAAATGTAAACGCCCGCGATGCTTATCATAAGCTGTTACGGACGGGGCTTGCATGTATGTACACTGATGAATTTCACATGCAGCTCATGCTCGCTTCACAGGCATGCGCTGAGGATGTGGCATTGCTGTTTAGCCATTCGGGAAGAAATTATGATATTGTTGCGTTGGCAGAGGAGTTGAAAACACATAAATGCCCGATCGTTGTCATAACCAGTTATGACAACTCACCGCTTGCGCATTGTGCGGATATATTGCTGACGGTGAGTCCCGTACTCAATTCGGTTATTTCGGAATCGTTTTCGGACAGTTTGGCGGTGGGTACGCTCATTAATGTGCTCTACGTTGAGGTCATGAATAGGCTGAAAGAAACCGGCTTACAGAACTTAGCAAAAATGCGCAGAGCAATTGCAGGGAGAAGAATATGAAAGCATCTATCGGTATTATCGGCCTTGCCGTTATGGGAGAAAATCTTGCATTAAATATGGAAAGCAAAGGTTACACTGTTGCGGTGTTTGATATTCGCCCTGAACGGCCGGATGAATTTGCCGGTTCAAAGGGTGCGGGAAAGCGGTTTATTCCTGCACACAGTCTGTCGGAATTGGCCGCTTCTCTTGAACGTCCCCGGAAAATCTTGATGATGATAAAGGCCGGAGAGCCTGTCGATCAGGTGATTCAAAGTCTACTGCCGATTTTAGATGAAGGCGATGTTATTATTGACGGCGGTAATTCCAACTTTGCCGATACGGAGCGGCGTATAAAACAGGTTGAAGCAAAAGGAATCTTGTATATTGGGATGGGAGTTTCCGGCGGAGAAGAAGGTGCTCTGAACGGGCCGTCTCTTATGCCCGGCGGAAGCGCAGCCGCATGGCCGCTTGTACAACCGCTGCTGCAAACCATTGCCGCACACATAGATACGAGCCCCTGTTGTAATTGGATTGGAACAGGCGGTGCAGGGCATTTTGTTAAAATGGTGCATAACGGGATTGAATACGGTGATATGCAGCTTATCTGCGAAATATACGACATTATGCGCAAAGTGCTCAAAATGCCTAACGAAGTGATGAGCACGGTTTTCTCCGATTGGGATAAAGGAGAACTCTGTTCGTATCTGATAGAAATCACTGCGAATATCCTCAACTACCACGATACGGACGGATCCTATTTAATCGACAAAATTGCAGATACAGCCGCACAAAAGGGAACAGGTAAGTGGGCAGGTATGACGGCCTTATCCGAGAGTGTTCCCCTCACGTTGATTACCGAGTCGGTATATGCCCGCTGTTTAAGCAGTCAACGGACACAGCGGACGGAAACGTCGGAAGTATTCTCCGGTATACAAACAAAGGCACCGGATGCAGCAGGAATATCTGTTGCCGAACAGTCCGACACATCTGCCACCGGCAATGAAGTCTTACGCATTTTGCATGATGCGCTTTACGCTGCTAAGATTATTTCCTATGCACAAGGATTCGAGTTGATTAAAACAGCGGATGAGCATCACAGCTGGGGAATCGATCTCGGAGAACTTGCACTTCTCTGGCGCGGAGGCTGCATTATTCGATCGGTGTTTTTGGAGAAAATCAGCGAGGCCTACATCCGCAATAAAGATTTACAGAATTTAATTGCCGATCCCTATTTTAGCGGAGTTTTATGCCGTACGCAGCTTGCACTGCGGCAAGCGGTAACGTTCGCTGTTCTCAATGGAGTTCCTGTTCCGGCGCTTTCCGCAGCGCTGGCATGGTTCGACGGTATACGCTGTACCCATCTTCCGGCAAATCTTTTACAAGCGCAGCGCGACTACTTCGGTGCGCACACGTATGAACGCACCGATAAAGCTCCGGGTACATTTTTCCATACAAACTGGACAGGTTGCGGAGGAGAAACATCATCTACAAGCTATACGGTGTAAAAAGTAGAGACTTGTACACCGCTTCGATACTAAGACAAGCCAATTAACACACTTATTCCTACCGGCATCACCATGCGGCGACAGTAATGACACACCTCAATACGAAAGAAACGGTTCCTTCCCCTTACCCGCGCCGCACACGGTCAAACCAAGTTTCGGGTTCCTTGTTCCATTCAAGCGCGATAGCGGCTTCTTCGGGGCTTAAATACTTTTCTTTTTGCAAGAGCTCAATTAAAACCGAAAAACGAGAGAGCGATTCAAAGGGGCAGTTTTCGTTTTTAAAATTGGCATCAGCCTGCGCAAATTGATAAGAAAAAATCGCTTTTAAACTCACCTCGGCGGCTCCGGCTGCACGTAAGGACTTCACCGCGCCGATGCTGCTCTTCCCCGTCGAGATCAAATCTTCGATAAGCGCTATCTTCTTACCCGCAACGGCCGCCCCTTCTATTGTGCTGCCCGTTCCGTGATCTTTCGGCGCGGAACGCACGTAAGCAAGCGGTTTGTTCAAGGCGTTTGCAATGAAAGCTGCCCACGGAACCCCCGCCGTAGCAACACCCGCAATCACATCGGTATCGGCAGGAATTAATTGCGTAAAGGCCTCCGTAATGAGGGTGCGCTGTTGAGGCCAACCTAAAAGAGAGCGGTTATCGCAATAGATGGGGCTGCGTATTCCCGAAGCAAAGGTGAAGGGCTCCGCAACATTAATCTTGACGGCTTTTACCTCAAAGAGCGTGCGGGCAACCGCAATTTCTATTTCTTTTTTATCACGACAAATCGAATTACTCACAATACTCATAAATACCCCTATAAAAATATATATCAGACATCCCTAAAAGCACACTGCTTTCGGAACTTTCTCATTTCTTATGACTGAAATACGAAACGTCCGGCGGGGCGTTCCGGTAAGTCGGCGGCGAAACGGCCGTCGAGGTAGACTATCTTGCCGTTTACAATAGTCATATAATTTCTACCGATAAAGTTCCAGCCCTCAAAAGGAGACCATCCGCATTTCGATACTATGTCCTTTCGGCCGAGCTGCCAGTGTACCGCGGTGTCGGCAACGGTAATATCGGCATCGGCGCCTTTTGCAAGTACTCCCTTGCGCGTTAGTCCGAGGATTGCAGCAGGATTTTCACTCATCAGCTTTTGAAGCAGCGGCAGCGTGATATCTCCTTCCGCCGCCGCAGTAAGCATCAGCGCCAGCGAGGTTTCGGCGCCGGGTATGCCGAAAGTCAGCTGTGCCAGTTTTTCATCCAGCGTATGAGGCGCGTGATCGGTGCCGATGGTATCGACATATCCGTCCCGAATGGCCTGCATCAAAAATGCAGTATCGGATTGCGCTTTCAGTTCGGGCTTCATCCGCAACAGCATATCGGCTTCGGGGCTCGCTTCCCGCATACCGGTGTGTAAAAAAAGATGATGAGGCGTTACTTCCGCATAAATGGGATGCTGCCGGTTATGTAATGCAGGATTTTGCTTCGCCTTGATGACCGTCCGCATCTCTTCTTCGGAAGAAATATGGCAAATATACAGACCGTTCCCATAGCGGGCATTCAGCTCAATCGCTTTGTCGATCATCTCCGCTTCGGCATGCACAAAGACCAAGCCGCCGACCTTAAAAATTTCAGCCAGCAGAGCGGTATCTTCAATCAGCATAAGACCGGTGCTCACATTCATAAACACCTTCGTGCTGCGCGCCTGACCGCTGCCGATAACGCGCCGAATTTCATCAATATTATTGTTTTTTGAAGCGCCGAAGTGGAAGCCGAAATTAACAGCTGAAACCCGCGCCGCCTGTGCAATTTTTTCCGTAAGCGCCTGAGCCGTTACCGTCGGAGGCTGCGTATTCGGCATATCAAAAAAGGTCGTTATGCCGCCTTTTGCACAGGCGCGCGAGCCGGTATAAAAATCTTCTTTGTGAGTAAGCCCCGGATCTCTCATGTGGGTGTGTAGGTCGATAATACCCGGCATGACGAGGCGGCCTTCCAAGTCAACAACCCCGACGCGACCTTCCAAGTCAATTTCCTGCGAATCCTGTACGGCATCCACCTCTTTTGGATAATTCTGATCGGACATGCTCTGTTTGATGATGATATCTTCTATTATATCGCCGTTGATTACAAGGTCGATAATTTCGTTGCGGACGGTTTTCCCGTTTTTGAGTATGAGCACCGTTTAGTCCTCCGTTGCCTTTCTAATTTCCTCCAAAACCGCGTGCACCGCCTGAACGGGATCGGGATGTTGGGTAATCGGGCGGCCGACCACCAAATAATCGGCACCGTTTTTTACCGCTTCGTAGGCAGTCATCACCCGCGCCTGATCTTCTTTGCGGTTTTGAGCATACGAGCCGCTTTGGGTAAAGGCTGGGCGGACTCCCGGACATACGGTAATAAAATCCTTACCGAAACGCTGTTTAATAGCGGCAGCCTCCTGAGCGGAACAGACAATACCCTGCAAACCGGCATTGCTGACAGCGGCCGCCATCGCTTCGACGGTTGTTTCAACATCGACGGCTGCTCCGTAGAATTGCTGTAAATCGTGTGCGTTTAAATTGGTTAAGACCGTTACGCCGATGCAAATGCTCCGAGAGCCTTTTTCTTTGAGCATCTCGGCGACTGTCCTCATGGTTTTTTCGCTGTTGGAGCAATGCACATTGAACATGAACACATTTTGCTCCGCCGCAAAAAGGCAGGCCTGTACTACCGTGTTGGTAATATCATGGAACTTTAAATCCAAAAATACTTTTTTGTTTTTTCCGTGCAAATAATCGACAATGGCTCCCTTCGTCCGTAAGAAAATTTCGAGCCCTGCCTTATACACCGTAACGCTATCGCCGAGCTGCTCCACGAGGGCGGCTGCTTGGTCGAGCGTGTCATAGTCCAACGCAACAATCAATTTTTCGCGGACAGCGCTGCTGATGGTTCCGCATTGTGTTTTTTCCATATTGTAAAACTCCTCCGGGATGAGGGTATCTCAAAGCTGTTTGCTTTCGAGACTCCCCTACTCTCCTCTTATTGAACGGTATTGCGAACAGTACTGCGATGTTTGAGTTTGCTGCGGTATGCAGCTCCTCCGTCGGGATGGCTGCGGCCAACCAAATCCGTAACGGCAGTTTGATGTTTTTCGCAGTACCGTTCAAGACCGTCAAGTATTTCTACCGCAGCGCAAGGATTGTTAAAAAGACCGCAGCCGACCGCAACTGCCGAAGCGCCTGCAAGTATAAATTCAATTGCGTCCTCCGCAGTCCGTATACCGCCCATCCCGACAATCGGCAGCGACGTAACCTGCGACACCTGATAGACCATCCTGACCGCTATGGGCTTTACCGCCGGACCGGACAGTCCGCCGAAAATATTACCGAGCAGAGGCTTTTGCGTAGTGATGTCGATTGCCATACCGGAAACCGTGTTAATCAGCGAGAGCGCATCCGCTCCTTGAGCCTCCGCGATGCGGGCAAAAACCGTAATGTCGGTAACATTCGGCGACAGCTTCACGATGAGCGGTTTCCGGCTTGCCGCCCGTACCAGTGAGACCACCCGCTCCGTTTGTGCCGGATCGGTACCGAAAGCCATCCCTCCGTGCTTTACATTCGGGCAGGAAATATTGAGCTCTACGGCCGCGACTTCCGCGATGCCGTTCAGCCGGGCGGCAAGTTCCGCATATTCTTCTGCGGTTTTGCCGTTAATATTAATAATCAACGGGATGTGCAGCTGCGGAAGGATTTCCGGCAATACCCGCTGCACAAACTCATCATAGCCGACATTTTCCAAGCCGACGCAGTTGAGCATACCGGACGGCGTTTCTGCAATCCGCACCCCTGCATTACCGTCCCGCGGCTCAAGCGTTAACCCCTTCAGTACCGCCGCACCGAGTATATTCGGATCAAAGAAATCCGCATAGTCGGTACCGTAGCCGAAACAGCCGCTCGCCGTCATCAACGGGTTCGTTAAATGTAAACCTAAAAAATCCAAGGTAAGTTTGCTCATATCATTCTCTCAATTATCACGGCTCATTCTCTCATTGTTACGGCAATTCGTACGGAAACAAAAGCGAATCGAAAACAGGGCCGTCGGCGCATACTTTTTTCACCCCCGCAGCCGTTTGAATGGAACATCCCATACAGGCGCGCACACCGCAAGCCATCCGGCGCTCAAGGGAAAGCTGACAGGGTAACTGCGCCGACTGCGAAAACGCACGTATCTTATTCAGCATCGCAGTTGGCCCGCAGGCATAGATCATCGCAATGTCCGCAGAAGAAGTCCCGCTGCCTCGGTGTTTTTCGATATACGCTGAAAGTACGTCCGGTACAAACCCGTGAATACCGAGGCTGCCGTCATCGGTACAAAGGATGAGTTCAATATCCGCAGGCAGGGCAAAAAAATCGATAAGTTCTTGAATATGCCGGTCGCGTCCTCCTGCAAAAAAAATAATGCACGCTTCCGACTGCCTGCTGCGAATCGCCCGTATCAGTTGAGGCAGCGGCGCAAGTCCTATACCGCCTCCCGCGATAATATGACAGGAGCCGGCGGAAGGAACCATAAAGCCGTTCCCCAAGGGGCCTTGAATAGCCACGTTTTCACCGGCACGGTACTGCGTTAATTCTTGTGTGCCGACACCTGTCGGACGGTATACAAAGCTCAAGGTTCCCTGTTTCTCATCAAATGAATGCAGACTGATGGGGCGGGGTAAAATATGGGATTTATCGTGCAAACTGATCATGTAAAACTGTCCCGCACGGGGAAGATCGGTGTCTTCCAGCCTCCGCGGCAATCGGACGGTAAGACAGTCACAATCTGCTCCCGCATATTCATGGGAAACAATTTCGGTTTTTTCAAAATGCTTTTTTCCGCACCGGTGTTCCATACCGCTTCTCCGCTAATTTAAATTAAGCTTAATGTCGGCGACCGGAGTGACCCGTTCACAGTAAAAACACTTGTAGCAGTCCTGTCCATGCGAATGCACCTTTATAAACCGCGATGGTACCGCTTCATTATTTGAAATACATTTAAAATTTTCGCAGTGTATAAACGCTTCAATTTCATCTGGCAATTCAAGCGGTATTTTCTGTACAACCTTACTGTCTTTAATAATGTTCACCGTCGCATGGGGCGCCAACAGCGAAATTTTTGCCAGCTCCGATTTGGTCAATGTTTTATCGGCAATCTTAATCAGGCCTTTTTTATTGTGCGCCTTGCTATGCAAATTAAAACCGACGGTTACCATATCGGTATACTCTTTTAATTTCAGCATTTTGACGATCGCAAAGGTACGCTCCGGCGGTATATGGTCAATCACTATTCCGTTTTCCAATGCAGTTATCTGTAATTCCATCATTCAACTCCTTCTTGTAGTTCCGTTATTCGCACGGACAGTTTAATACCTCATTGCTTCTTGAGCTTTTATTATTCTAGAGAGAGCATCATCATTGCTTGTCTAATCGGGATGCCGTTCCGCGCTTGCTCAAAATAACGCGCATATTTTGTAGTGTCCAAATCCACATCGATTTCATTCACACGCGGTAGCGGATGCAGGATAATCATATCGTCTTTGCACTTACCTTCTATGTTGCCTCTATTGATGATATAAATGTCCTTCACCTTTTCGTATTCCTCCGGATCGGGGAAGCGTTCGCGCTGAATGCGGGTCATATAAAATACATCGAGTTTATCCAAACAGCCGGTAAAGTTTTCTTCTATATAATAAGTCACTCCTGCATCATCCAAATCGTCAAGCAGATATTGCGGCATAGCAAGGTTTGACGGAGAAACAAAGTAGATAACCGGATGAAAATGCTTGAGGGCTTTAGCCAACGAATGGACGGTACGCCCGTATTTTAAATCACCGGTAAAAGCAATATGGAGATTTTCCAAAGTGCCTTTTTCTTTCATAATGGTATACAAATCAAGGAGCGTTTGACTTGGATGCTGGTTTGAACCGTCGCCGCCGTTTAACACCGGCTTATGAGAAACGGAAGCTGCAAGGCGCGCCGCTCCGTCCATCGGATGGCGAATAACAATGATATCCGAATAGGATTCCACCATGCGTATGGTGTCCGAAAAGGATTCTCCTTTTTTAACCGATGAATGTTCCGTATCGAAATAGAGGATATTTGCGCCGAGCCGCATCGCAGCAGATTCAAATGACAGTTTTGTTCGCGTGCTCGGTTCATAAAACATAGTTGCAACAATCTTGCCGTGCATCAGCGAAAGTTTTTCCTCATCGGACATTTTTTCTATTGCTTCCGCCTTTTTCAAAATGAGCAGAATTTCTTCTGCGGTGAAATCATTCATTGAAATGATATCCTTCTTCCCGTTTATCATAGAACCTCCTCAAGCAAAAAAAAAGGATACTGTCTTCATTTAGAAAACAGTATCCTTATTTGTTACGGTAATAATGCTTACCGGCAGTTGAAAGGGTGAACCCCTGCGGATTATACCCCCGAATGGTACACAAGGATTATACTGGTGCTGCCGTAAGCGCTTTGTCATTATTGCCTCTTTCAATTTAAATTGCAGGTTTATAACATAAAAAAGAAGGATATGTCAAGTATTGAATTTCCTTCGGGTGACAGCCTTGGATGATACATTGACATATTTACAGCCTTAAAGTATGCTAAAAACCACAAATTTTATCAATTGAGGGGTTGTGATGAACAGGACAAAAAACAATATAACCAGTATCGTATACATTACCGTTATCGTATTGCTTTTGTTTGCCACCGGCGGCTGCCCGGGGTCGCTCATCCCTATTCGCGGGAACGGGACCATAAGCCGACAGAACTTTCCACTGAATGATTTCAAGACCGTTTCCGTCAGCGGCGACTGGACTGTCGAGATAGCACAGAACGGAACATTTTCCGTTACCGTAGATGCCGATAAAAATCTTTTTGACTATTTAGATATACGAGTCGATGGTAATCATAACCTCCATATCGGCTTCAAAAAAGGGTACGCTATAAGCAACGCCCACTGCAAAGCTTCAATTAAGATGCCGATTTTAAGGCGGTTAACAACTTCCGATTCGATTACCGGGGAGATTAACTCATTTAATAATATGTCAGGAAAAGCAATGTCGATTGCTATTTCAGGGTCAGGTGATATTACCGCAAACGGCATTAAGGTAAAAGAGTTAGCCTTGGAAATATCCGGTTCGGGTGATTTTAAAGCGACAGGGGAAGCTCAAACGTTTACGGGAAGTATTTCCGGTTCCGGCAATATTAAAGCTGTCGACTTGAAAACCGAAAAGGCGAATATTTCCATTTCCGGCTCAGGCTCTGCAAAAGTATGGGTTACAAACTCTTTAAAAGCTCATATCAGCGGGAGTGGCAGTGTTCTTTATAAAGGCAACCCCGCCAATGTTATCCCAGATATCAGTGGCACCGGCAGCGTAGCCCCTCTTCCGTAGAATGCGCCCGCGTCCGTTATTCTGAAGCATTGCCGGTATACATACCATGACCGTAGAAGATGAAGTACGTTTAGTTGATTCGATGATCGACTTGTATGCGGCGGCGCACCACACTCATTCTTCACAGGTCGATGCAGAGAATATTGATGCAGCGGTGCCGGATTTAGAGGCATTAAAAGCATATACGCACAAGCGGATTGAACAATGCCGGTATCGTAGCGACAAGCAGAAGAAACCGTTTTGTAACGTTTGCCCCATACATTGCTACAAACCGGAAATGCGTCGGCAAATCCGCGCAGTTATGCGCTACAGCGGCCCGCGTATGTTATTCCGTCATCCGGTATTAAGCCTGCAGCACCTTATCGGTACCATCCGCAGCAAAAGGACTCGTCCCCTATGAAAACAAATGAACAAGAACATCTCCCTGTAATGGGTATCGGTCCTGTATGTATTGCAATTATGATTGCGTTCACTGCCGCAGGTATTACTGCGGTAAAATTCGATCTACTGACAAGCGGAAACGTGCGTAGTGCAATCATTGCAATCGTTTTTGTCATTGCCGGAATACTGTGTATTGGTGGCGGCATCGCACTGTGGTGCGCTGCAGTATTCGGTTCCCGTATCGATATTACGATAAAAGCAAATCAACTTGCAACCGACGGCGTATATGCCCTTGTACGAAATCCCATTTATTCCGCTTTTTTATTTATCTGTACCGGAGTACTGCTATTTTGCCGAAATTGGTATGTATTGATTTTACCGCCACTCTTTTGGGTATACCTTACCGTGTTTATGAAATTGACGGAAGAACAATGGCTTTCCGAACGTTTCGGCGATGAATACGCAGCGTATTGCAAACGGGTTAATCGCTTTCTTCCATGGAAAAGACGAAAATAATGTTTAATTAAAACGGCTTATATGAAGCACTTAAAGAAGCGGTTGTTGTCTACAAGTATCTTTGTTAGATATTGTTGACAATCTATTCCTGTTTGCATATATTTTCTATGACTAAACAACTGACGATACCGTCGATTATTTGATATGGAGGACTATTCTCTATGAATGATACAAAAAAGCCGCAGGGAAAAAGCGCTGCAAAGAAGCGGCAATCCCCGGCAAATGCTACAGAGGAAAATCCGGCACAGGAGAGTGCCGTACCGCAGCAGCAAGAACGAAATCCGGCAAAACAGCAAGCCATTAAACGACTGTTAAGCTATGCGGGCAACAGCAAGAAATTTTTATCGCTGTCGCTGGTGCTTTCCGCTTTAAGCGCACTCGTCAGTTTTGTGCCGTACATTATGGTGTTCTTTGTAATGCGCGATGTGATTTCCGCAGTTGCGGCAAAAGAAGCGGTGAATGCAGCAGCTCTTACACGCTATGGGCTGTGGGCGGTCGGTGCTGCGGCGGCGGGCTTTGTGCTGTATTACGCGGCGCTCATGCTTTCACACGCGACGGCATTTACCATTCAGCAAAACCTTTCGATACGGATGGCGGAAACACTGGCAGACCTGCCCATTGGCTGGCATATTACGCATGTCAGCGGCAAGGTACGCAAGGTGTTTGAAAAAAACATTAATCAACTTGAAACGCTCATTGCTCATAATATGCCTGACACCGCACAAAACATGGTCTCTCCTTTTGCGATACTCGCGCTTACATTGGTATTCGACTGGCGGCTCGGACTGATTTCTCTTTTACCGCTTGTGCTTGCGTTTGTTCTGCAAGCTGTTTTAATGCGGATTAGCACCAACTCGGGCTTTATGCAAAAGTATGAAGACGCGCTTGAGCAGATGAACAACGCGGGTACCGAATATGTACGCGGTATTTCGGTTATCAAAACTTTTAAT
The DNA here is from genome assembly GCF_024181165.1 of Treponema sp. OMZ 803. Classification (NCBI taxonomy): domain Bacteria; kingdom Pseudomonadati; phylum Spirochaetota; class Spirochaetia; order Treponematales; family Treponemataceae; genus Treponema; species Treponema sp. OMZ 803. Next base: position 2,142,026 of record NZ_CP051195.1, read on the forward strand.
CAGTCTGTTTACTATTTCAAAAACTTTTACACCTCTATTATGCACTATAAAGAATTCGTTCTCCAATATTCGATGTCGTGGGAAAACGGCTATGCGATTTTTTTATCGCTTATCAAACTCGGGTTTGTCTTTTTACTTCCGGCAGCGTTATTGATGGCTGGGACGGCAACGCTTGACCCGCACTTTTTTTACAGCTTTGTGTTTTACCTTGCTTTCGCACCGGTTACCTACACAATGCTGATGAAAGTTATGTATGCAAACACGTTTTATCAGCGCTCAAACGATGCGCTCAACCGTATCGAAGATATTTTGCAAGCACCGCTGACCAAAGAACCGGAAACATCCATACTGCCTAAAAAATATGATATAGCATTTAACAACGTGATATTTTCATATAAGACGGAACCGGCTGCCGCCTCTGCAAAAACCGCACCGGAAACAGACGGAGGAAACACCGGCAGAGCAGCCCCATCTCCTCAGAGCCGAACCGCGATAAACGGCATCAGTTTGCACATCCCCGAACATTCGCTCACTGCGCTGGTCGGTCCTTCAGGCGGCGGTAAAACCACTCTGGTCAATTTGCTCGGCCGCTTTTGGGAAGTTGATGCAGGAAGTATCAGCATCGGCGGTATTGACATCCGCGATATAAAAACACAAGACCTGCTGCACACTGTCGGCTTTGTGTTCCAAGAGAATAAGCTTTTTAAGGAAAGCATTTTAGAAAATATCCGCTACGGCAAAAAAGATGCAAGCCGCGAAGAGGTAATGGAAGCGCTCCGCAAAGCCGAGTGTATGGACATTATCGACAAACTCCCCGCCGGTATCGACACGGTGTACGGCACCAAGGGCACATACGTCTCGGGCGGAGAAGCCCAGCGGCTCGCCATCGCCCGCGCCCTGTTGCAGGATGCCCCCATCATCGTGCTTGATGAAGCGACCGCCTTTGCCGATGCCGAAAACGAATACAAAATCAAAAAGACCTTCGACGTACTGCTCAAAGACAAAACCGTCATCATGATTGCGCACCGCCTGTCCTCAGTCGTAAACGCAGATAAAATCTGTGTTATAGAAGAAGGCAAAATCGCAGAAGAAGGCACACATAAGGAACTGCTTGCGCGGAAGGGTTTGTACGCAAGTATGTGGGACAATTTCCAAAAAGGTATCGAGTGGAAAGTGTGAATCAGGGGAGGAGAAAATGAGTTTAGGAGATAATTTTAGAAAACCTGCAGGCTTTATCGGTAAGCTGATTGTCGCGGGAATGAATTCAGGACATACGCGCATGGCGGAATGGGGCTTTTCGCATTTGGATGGAAAAATTTTAGGTAGCGGCCTTGATATCGGATGCGGCGGAGGTGCAAATGTCAAACGATTGCTTGAGCGCGGCTGCGAAAAGGTAACCGGCATTGATTATTCCGATGTCTGTGTTGCGCAATCGACGAAATGCAATAAGGCGTATATCGAACGGGGAGCCTGCCGTATACTGCAAGCAAGCGTTTCTTCCATGCCGTTTGAAAACGATTCATTCGATATTGCGACGGCATTTGAAACGGTTTATTTTTGGCCGGAAATAGAAACAGCGTTTAAAGAAGTGTTCCGCGTGCTCAAAAAAGGAGCGCACTTTTTTATCTGCAACGAAGTAGACGGGCTTCATAAAGGCGATGAAAAATGGCCGAAAAGAATCAGCGGTATGAAAATCTATACCGGTGAACAGTTGAGTGCACTGCTGACTTCGACAGGTTTTACCGGTATACAAACCGACTCGCTTTTTGCAAAAAGGTATCTGTGTGTAACAGCGCGGAAAGGGTAAATAATTGATAATTGATAATTAAATAAGATGGTATTGGTAACCGGTTTATAAAAAACATTATCGAGGTATTTATGATATTAAGAAAATATGAGGTGCAAGATTCCAAAATCATTTGCAGTTGGATTAAGGATACAAAGCAGCTTTATCAATGGTCTGCCGACAGAATAGGGCGGTTTCCGTTAAACGGCAATGAGTTAAATGAATACTATGATTCGATGAACGGTATACAGTCTATCATCCCTCTTTGCGCCGTTGACGAACACACCGTGCTCGGTCATTTGTTTATCCGGTACCCAAATAAAGACGATAAAACACTCGTCCGATTTGGGTTTATTATACTTTCGCCTGAGTGCAGAGGAAAGGGAAATGGAAAGGAAATGGTAGCCCTTGCAATAGAATATGCAAAAAACGTTTTGCATGCTTCAAAAATAACATTGAGAGTGTTTACGAATAATGAACGCGCTCGGCATTGTTATGAAATCGCTGGTTTTCAACCAACAGGGAAAGTTATAACCTATATGATGCCGGATGGCGTATGGGAATGTATTGAAATGGAATTGAACATCTAACTTTGAGGTCGGGTTTCCAAAGGGTGAAAACCTTTGGTCGCCAGCTGAGTGGAGTACCTTCCTGTACTCCTCTCAGCACGAGATTTGCATCAAACGCAAATCTCGTGCCTGTATGAAACCACCGCCATCCGTTGCGGTTCTGATTAGAAGGGGTCGTAGGGGAAGACCTTTCTTTTTATCGAAAAAAAAGAAAGGTCTTCCCCTACAATATGGAGAAATTATGTTACAAAGATTTTTTGCGTTATCCGATGCGGGGACGCGGAATTTACGCTTGTCGATTACGCTCGGGGTTATTATCAATTTATTTGTGATGGTGCCGCTAGGACTTTCGCTGTATGTGCTGCAGTATTTTTTGGCGCGTATTATGCAGCAAGGTTTTCAAGCCCCGAATGTATGGGCGGTGGTAGCAGCCGGAGCGGCGTTTATTGCCGTGCTGTTTATCCTTGAGAAATTAAAGTACGGCAGAACGTATAACGGCGCGTATGAAGAAGCGGCGAATGTACGTATTTCGCTTGCAGAGTCGCTTCGGAAGCTTCCGCTGTCGTATTTCGGCAGGCAAGATTTATCGTATTTAACCTCGACGCTTTTAAACGATGTTACAACGATTGAACAAGCGTTTTCTAATGTCGTACCGGAAATGTTCGGCGGTATTATTTCGATTTTAATTGCGGCGGCTCTTTTAGCGTTTTTGGATTGGCGGATGACTATTGCGTTGTTTGTTTGCGCCTTTGCAGGATTTTTTATTGTTGTCGGCTGCCGGAAGCTGTCGGAAAAAAAGATGAAAAGCGTCATCGTACGGAAGGATGGGATATACGATTCGCTGCAGCAGATGATAGACAATATCAAGGTGTTGAAATCTTCCGATAAAAAAGCTTTGTATGTGCAAAAGCTCAAAGACGATATTACCGAAACGACGAGCGTTGCGCTCAAATCGGAAGCTGCGATCGGAGCGCTTATGTTCGGTGTGGCTGCGTTGATCCGGTTCGGCTTTCCGCTCGTCATTTCGTATGGAGCGTACTTGCTGTCGCAGGGGCAAATCGAACTGTTGACCTATATCGTTTTTTTACTGGTCTCATGTCGTATCTTCGATCCGTTGACGACAGTGTTTATGCTGCTCGCCGAATTCTTTTATACACTGATTGCTGTTGAGCGGAAGCAGGCGATTGTCAATTATCCCAAGCAAACGGGAAGCGAAGCTTTTAAGCCGAATGGATATGATATCTGTTACGATAATGTGTCGTTTTCGTATAATGAACCGAGCGGCAAAGGTGCGACTGACATCGGTGGAAGCGCTGCCGGTAATTCACATAATGCAGGCGGCGCCGCAAACAACACCGGAGAAAACACGGTAAGCGGAATCAGCTTTACTGCAAAGCAGGGCGAAATTACGGCTCTCGTGGGACACTCCGGTTGCGGAAAATCCACCATTGCGCGATTGGCTGCGCGCTTTTGGGATGCGTCATCGGGTACAGTCAGCATCGGCGGCGTCGATGTTTCTACGGTAGAACCGGAAACTCTGCTGGGCGCATTTTCGATTGTGTTTCAGGATGTCGTGCTCTTTAACGACACGGTATACAATAATATCTTAATCGGCAATCGGAATGCGACAAAAGAGCAGGTACTCGCCGCCGCAAAAGCCGCGCAGTGTGAATCGTTTATCGAAAAACTGCCGCAGGGCTACGACACGGAAATCGGCGAAAACGGCTATACCCTTTCCGGCGGAGAACGCCAGCGGCTTTCCATCGCCCGCGCTCTCCTCAAGGACGCACCGATCATCCTCTTGGACGAAGCAACCGCCGCCCTCGACCCTGAAAACGAAACGCTCATTCAGCACGCCATCGGTACACTTATAAAAGGTAAAACCGTTATCGTCATCGCCCACCGCCTCCGCACCGTAGAAAACGCCGATAAGATTATCGTGCTCAACAAAGGTACCATTGCCGAAACCGGCACTCACGCCGAGCTGATGGAAAAAGACGGTATTTACCGTGAGATGTATAGGTTGCAGAGAGAATCGGAACAGTGGTCTGCGTAACTTGCAAATATGCGGGCATCTACTTCGTCGCATCATCAAAAGTGTACATCCGTGTACACTTTTGATAGCGAGTTTCAGCTGACGCTGAAACATCGCTTCTGTTTAAACCAGCGGCATCCTTGCCGCTACTGAAAATCCTCAACATTTCAGAACCGCCACGGACGGCGGTGGTTCTAGTCTGTAGCGTGTTTGCTTTGCAAACACGTAGGTACGAAATGTACATGGATGTACATTTCGTACCGTGCCTGCGGGTGTTTTTTGCACGCTCCTAGCATCTGCTCCACCTATTTGCAAGTTGAGGGGATTACTCTCTCTTCTCTGTCCAGCATGAATCAGAACACGAATTGCATAAACACTCCGTTTCAACTATACTTATTCCATTATGATAGAAATGAAACGTACAGTTACCTGCGGAGAGCTGCAAAAAAGCGACGCCGGTAAAACAGTAGTATTAAACGGATGGGTGCACCGCAAGCGCGACCACGGCGGTATCTCTTTTATAAACTTACGCGACCGCTATGGGCTGACACAGGTGGTTGTCGATGACGATGCAAGCGCTGAACTAAAGGAAATCGCAGCCGGTTTGAAGATGGAATATTGTATTGCCGTTGAAGGCACAGTGCGGGAGCGTCCCGATTCCATGGTCAACACGGAAATGACAACCGGACATATCGAAGTGAAGGCGCAGCGCATTGTCGTGCTGTCGAAAAGCGCCGTGCTGCCCTTCCAGATTGACGAAAAAACCAACGCCAACGAAGACCTCCGGCTCAAGTACCGCTACCTCGACCTGCGTTCCCAGACTATGCAGGATCACCTGATACTGCGCTCAAAGGTTACGTTCGCCGTGCGGGAGTACCTCACAGCGCGGAACTTCTTGGAAATTGAAACGCCGACCTTTATTAAATCGACGCCGGAGGGTGCACGCGACTATTTGGTACCCTCTCGCCTCTATCCGGGCAAGTTCTATGCGCTGCCGCAGTCCCCGCAATTGTACAAGCAGATACTGATGGTCTCCGGCTTTGACCGCTATTTTCAGATTGCCCGCTGCTACCGTGATGAAGACGCACGCGGCGACCGCCAGCCTGAGTTCACACAGATCGATATTGAAATGAGCTTTGTTTCCCGTGATGACGTGCTCGATGTTACCGAAAATATGTTCCGCACGGTATTCAAAAAGACGATCGGTGCGGACTTGGCGCAATCCTTCCCGCGAATCAGCTATGATGATGCCATCGACCTCTATGGCACCGACAAACCCGATATTCGCTTTGAGATGAAGATGCAGGATGCCGCATGGCTGGCTGAATGCACCGAATTTGCCGTGTTCAAAGATGCGGTCGCCGCCGGAGGAGCTGTCAAGGCGCTTGTAGTGAAAGGACAGGCACAAAACTACAGCCGCAAAAAGATTGAAGAGCTTGAAGCTGCGGCAAAAATCTACAAGGCAAAGGGGCTTGCATGGACAAAAGTTGCAGGCGGCGCATTTGAAGGCGGTATTGCTAAATACTGTGCCGGTGCCGAGGCTGAAATATGCAAAAAGCTGAATGCCAAGGACGGCGACCTCCTCCTCTTTGTTGCCGATGCAAAATATAAAACTGCCTGCACCGCACTCGGCGCTGTCAGAAGCAAACTCGGCAAGGATTTAAATTTGCTCGATCCAAAAGTATTCGCCTTTTTGTGGGTTATCGACTTCCCGCTCTTTGAATGGAATGAAGATGAGCAAAAATGGGATCCCGCTCACCACATGTTCTCCGCGCCGCAGGAACGCTACCTCGACACGCTGGAGCAAAACCCCGGCGAGGTAAAGGGAGACCTGTACGACCTCGTACTCAATGGCTACGAAGTCGCTTCCGGCTCAATCAGAATCCACAATCCGGAGCTGCAAAAACGGATATTCAACATCGTCGGCTTTAACCCCGCCGATGCGGAAAAGAAGTTCGGCTTTTTAACGGAAGCATTCAAATACGGAGCGCCGCCCCACGGAGGTATTGCCCCCGGTCTTGATCGCATCGTGATGCTGATGGCAGGCGAAACCTCGATTAAAGAAGTAATCGCCTTCCCCAAAAACACCTTCGCCGTCAGCCCCATGGACGAAAGCCCCAGCGAGGTTGATGAAAAGCAGCTTGCCGAACTGCACTTGAGCATTCGGGAATAAACAGTGGACATAGAAGCTATCGAATTCCGTGCGGCTTGTTTACAGGCTGCGCGGAATTTTTTTATTACACATGGCTATCTGGAGCTGGACACTCCGGCGCTTGCTCCGGCGCTCATCCCCGAAAGCTGTCTCGAAGTGTTCCGCACAGAATACCTCAAACCCTTTAAGACCGGCGAAGAAGCGGCAGTCCCGCTCTTTCTTGTCCCCTCCCCGGAAGTATTCATCAAACCAGTTATCGCCGCGCACGGGCGATCGGTGTTTCAGCTTTCCAAATGTTACCGCAACTGCGAATCCGTCGGACATATTCACAACCCTGAATTTACCATGCTGGAATACTACACCATGCAGGCGGATTACCGCGATTCCGTCACGCTTACCGAAACTTTTCTACAGACTATGGCGCAGGCAGTTGCGGGGCTGCCGCTTGCCGATCCCGAATTGGGTGCAGTGCTTTCCAAACCGTTTTTGCAGCTGACTATGGACGAAGCCTTTAAACGATTCGCCGGTTTTTCCCTTGCCGAAGCGGAAACACCGGAACTTGCCTTTCATGCTGAACGGCTCGGCCTCGGCGACAGGGCGCAGTATGAAGACTGGGCGTGGGATGATTTATACGAGTTGCTTTTGGTGCACTGCATCGAACCGCAGCTTCCGCCCGATGTGCCCGTTGCGCTGCTGGACTATCCCGCGCGGGTACCCTGCCTTGCACGGGAACGGTCGGAACAGCGTACCGCCGCTGACGGACGGACATATATATGGAAGACAAAAGAGCGGTGGGAAGTATATGTGCGCGGAGTAGAGCTCGCAAACTGCTATACCGAAGCGCGGGATGCGGGAGAGATCAACCGCTCTTTTGTGGATGAAGCAGCGGTTAAAAACGCAACGGCACGGGTTCCGCATCCCGTACCGGAGAACTTCGGCGGGATCTGCGCCCGTATGCCGCCCTGTTCGGGCGTCGCGATGGGTTTTGACCGCTTAATCATGCTCCTCGGCGGCAAAAAAACACTCGAACCGTTTTTATATGGTAGATTTTCTCGTCTATGATACCTACAATACAGAGAGCAGCTCTAAAAACTCGCTTAGAATTTGTTTAGAGGGATCCCATACTGATTTTGTAGTTTGTACATACCAATTCCGGATTTGGAACGACATCCATGTCCTCAACTGCAGCGGTTTTGGCATTCAAAAGCCCTATAAACAGGACGTGATTTTCTTTGACTTGTTTAGTGAAGATAGGCCTAATCTGTCTGCTGATGATTCGTTTCGGCGAGTATTTATGGTAGAAAGATACAGTTGTTTGGCGAGGTGCAGCTTAGATTGAAAGCGCATAGTTTCTATGATATTACGAGGAAAGGTCGAAAAGATGTTAGATGGACTCGTGCTACTGCACGAGCTGAATTTTTCAGGTATAAATCTAGATTTAATATTAAAAAAAGGTATAATAGAAGTATGAAACCTAAAGAAATAATAACAGAAATCAATAAAATAGAAATAGATATTGTTGATTTTATAAGTAGTTACAGAAGTGAACAACTTGTCAGTAATTATGATGATTGGAATTATAAAGATGTCATTGCGCATCTTTTGGAATGGATTATGTTTTCAAAAAATAAACTAAACGCTATTGTACATAACCAAGATTTTCAAGAAATAAGTAATATCGATATATTCAATAAACAAAATTATATAAAAAATAAGAATAATCATATTACAGAATTACAGAAGAAACTAATCTTTGAACTGAATGAATATAAAAATATTGTGCTATTGTATACAGAAGCGGATTTACAGAGAAAAGATTTGCCAACAGGTTTTTCATTTGAATTATGGCGGTATATGATAATGGATACTATTATACACCCTGTAATGCATTTATTATATTATTTAATTAAAACAAAAAACTATAAGTTATTTTTCAAATTGTGTAAAAAATATAATGACATATTTTATTGTTATGCAAAAGGAAATCTTGAGGTGTATTCTTTTTATGAATATATTGAAGATAGTAAAAAATTTATTGAGAATATAAAAGAATTAGGCGAGCAGTATAAAAATGATGATATGATACATGCAGTTTTAAAAGCCAATAAAATAGATGAAAACATCTAACACCCGCTTCAACCTGACATTGCGGACAAGCCGCAAATGCAGGTTAAGCGGATGTTATGCTAATACTCAACTTTTGTGTTTTATAAAAAATGAAGAAGACTAGTAATAATGATAAAAATAGCGGTTGGGAAATACTTTGTTATTTACTAATTGTATTTTTTTTATTTTTAGCATGTAAGAATTATTATAATCTTTCACACTTGGAAAAATTTGGAATCATTGAAACCGCAATTATAAAATCATATTCAATAAAAAGTCATATAGGGAGAAGTGGAACATATTATCATGTAAAAATTGAATATAGTTTGCTTGGTGAAAATTTAAAACAAATTTGTTCTTTTGATTTCAAGGCAAGTGAAGAATACTATGAAAATAAAAGAATACAAATTATTCACGATTCTAAAAATGATTTTAAACTTCCAATAGCTGAAAAAGAAGCGTATAAAAGAAATGAAATAAATGGAAATTTTATCCGCGCAATGGGAGTTTTATTTATTATATTATTAGCAAGATATGTTAATTACATATTCGAAAAAAACCGTAATCGAAACAAAAGAATAAAAAAACTTATAAAAAAGAAACCTGAATTAAAAGAGAAGTATAGAAAAGAAGAATGTATAAAAAATATAAGCATTTTAATCTTGTTAGTACCTTTTCTGTTAATTCAGTGCTTAATTGAATGGATAAAAGAAAGGTTTAATAGCAGAAAAAGAAATAAATAATGGCAGCCTGCTATACACCGATACGTTTTACAACTTAACTGTATGTTAGATGAACGTACTATCGTACGAATTATCAATTCAGGAGTTATAAAGTATGAATGAAAAAAATGAACTAAAGAAAAAGTCGGATATTGATTTATGGATCATTTTTATATCAACAATGCTTGTTATTATTTTATACAATAGTTTTTTATCAATAATTAGAACTATAACAAAGAATGCATGGGGATGTGTATTTATTTTCATTATATTTTGGAATGCTTATTAAATAATTTATTTGATCTAACACCCGCTGGGGCGCTATAATGGGATAATAAATGAGAAAAATTACGATTATATTTATATTATTTTGTATAGTATTTGTTTCATGTTCACAAAGACAGATTCCATTTAACAAAAAACAATGGATGAGAGAAAAAAATCGATTTTATATGACCGATTCGCTTATTAAAAAATTAAATGAAGATAAACCCAAAAGAGCTGAAATATTCGATTTGCTAGGAAAACCAAAACTTGAAGGTAGGATAAGTGATAATGAGGTCTCTTATTGGTTAAAATCTGACGGTTTCCTTGCTATGTGGGAATTATATATTGATTTTGATGATAACGGAAATTTTAAATCTGCTGTGGTTGCATATGCCGATTAAAAAGAGAAAAATCTTTTTCAGCAAGTTTTAGTTGCTGAACATAAGCCGAACTTTAAGATTCAGTTTAAAAAACTTTTTCACATCACATACTCACCGCTTTTTATAAAATATTTTGTGTTGACAAATCCATAAAATAGTATGTACAGTATAGATGTATATGACATTTAAATGGGATGAAAATAAAACTCTGAAACTATAATGTTAGGTCGACAAGCTAACCACTTGCGGAAAATTTATAGGGGTTCTTAAATGAAAAGGAATACATTTATTGTGCTACTAGTCTGTCTATTGACAATATCAGTAGTAGTTGGATTCGCAAGTTGTGAAGTAAGAGGATCACCCTGTCTGCAATGCCGTGGAACTGGAAAATGCTCCCACTGCGATGGGACTGGACAAGATTACGATAGGCATTATTATAATCATAATTGCGTTGCGTGTAAAGGTTCCGGAAAGTGTCATAGATGTAAAGGAACCGGAATATTATAATAGCAAAGAAAGTCTAAAATCCAGGTTTACAATATCACATAGGACGGCTACTAAGCAATTATTTTTCTTCCAATAGATTCACAACATTAGGGCTATCAACTTCTTTATAAAATAAGATTTTTTGATATGTCCAAATCCCATTTTCTTTTTTAGCCTTTACATAAACCCTAGAAATTCCGTTTTTTCCCTTTATCTTATATGAAATTGAAGCATCACCGGAAGAATCTCCACGTGCATTAATTGATCCCGATATCATTCCTATTTGTTTATAATCGGGTCCAATATACTCCATTATCTCATGGTTTGTTTCAATTAATTCTATTGAATGCTTGAATGGTATGCTCATTTTAAATATTTGCATTATCGAAATAACAATTATGGAGGACAAGCCAATAATAATAAACAAAACACAAACTACAGTAATTATTATTTTCTTACTTTGTTTTTTCTTTATATCTTTGATTTCAGTTTCGGTTTTATTTGCTAAAACTGTTTCTTTTCCGCAATAGGGGCAAAGTTTAGCCCCATTAGGAATTTTTTTATTACATGATTCACAGATTTCTAAAGGCTTTAAAATTAACATTACAATAAAAACCCATATTCCTATTCCCGGCCAAATTCCAAGCCAAAACCAATGGGGAGAGCGATTTTTCTTTTTTGCAACAATTATGCCGGCTATTATTGGCCCAATCCATAAAATAAGAAAAATGATAAGGAATATTTTTGTGTCCATTTTATACTTCCTTTAAAAAAAATGCGTGAAACTTTTAAAAATTTCACGCATAAGGTCGGGATTCTTTAATACGGTTCGCCGTTTGCCTTTGGCGCGGCTGAGTTTTTACTGAATAGTACGAGGGCTATCAGCGTAACAAGATAAGGGAATATCTTGAGCCATACCGGCGGTATGCCGCTTAAAGCAGGGATAACCTGCGAAACGTTCGCAACGGTACGGGCAAACCCGAAGAAGAAGGTTGCACCCAAAATACCGAACGGCTTCCATTGACCGAAGATCAAAGCGGCGATAGCCAAGAAGCCAAGTCCGTCTACGCTGCCGTTAAACTCTCCCGAATAGGTTACGAGAATGATGGAGCCGCCCAATGCGGAAAGCGCACCGCTCGCACATACCGCAAAGTACCGCATCCGATGTACGTTGATACCGGCGCTCGCAACGGCAGACGGATGCTCGCCGCAAGCACGCAGCCGTAACCCGAACGAGGTCTTATACAGCAGTATCCACGATAGAATAAGTATCAGTAGTACCAGCCACGTGCTCCAATACACTTGCGAAAAGAAGAGCGGCCCCAATACGGGAATTTTTGAAAGTCCGGGGACGTCCTGCCGGATAATACCTGCAACACGTACGTTTCCCGAACCGGTTATGGTACGAGCCATATAGATGGTTAACGCGGCGGCGAGCATATTGATAGCAGTACCGCTGATAACCTGATCCGCTTTCAGTGTAATCGACGCAAAGGCATGCAACAGCGAAAAAAGGATACCGGCTACAGCGGCAACCAGCAAGCCGATAGGAATAACAATCCCAGCCGGAACGGAATGTTGCAGCAAATTGATAGTGACCGCTGCGGAAAAACCGCCGATCAGCATCAATCCTTCGAGGCCGAGGTTCGTAACGCCACTCCGTTCGCTGTATAGCCCACCGAGCGAAGTAATCAAAAGAGGAATCGTATATGCAATTACATATGGAAAAATAAGGGTTAAAATATGCCACATACGTTATACCTCCTCCGCAGCAAGCCCTGCTGTTTGACGTGTGCGTATTTTTTTGGAAATCATACCCCAGAAGCGTTTAAAGAGCAGGCTGGTCGCTGTAAAATAGATGATAACCGCAATGATGGTATCTGCAATTTCCGGCGGAACAATAGTGTTTGCGCTCATAAAGCCCTTACCGACATGAAGCACGCCGAAGAAAATCGAACTGAGCGCAACGCCGACCGGAGTACCGGCGCCAAGTAAAGAAACGGCGATACCGTCAAACCCTTGTGAGGGCATTACGCCGATCTGCATATTCAGTGCGTAGCCGGTATAGTAGGTAAGTCCCGCCAAACCCGACAGCGCTCCCGCAATCATCATCGAAATAACGATATTCCGGTTTACTTTGATTCCTGCGTATTCCGCACAGTTACGGTTATAACCGACTGCTTTTAATTCAAAGCCGAGGGTAGTCTTATCCAAGATAATTTTAAGAAGGATCATTGCAAGAATACCGAGAAAGATACCGTAGTTTACATATTCGCTGCTGAACAAATCGGTAAGCCATGGGGTACGAAGCGAGCGGGCAACTGCGATGGATTTACTTTCCGTTTCTAGATATTCCGCTTTTAAGTAGCCCGGTACGATATAAAAAACGAGCCAATACGCAATCCAGTTCATCATAATGGTAGAAACAACTTCATGCACATTGAACAGCGCTTTTAATAAGCCGGGAACAACGCCCCAAAGCGCTCCGCCTGCGATACCGATAAGAATCAGTAAAATGAAAAAGAGCGGCCGCGGCATAGATGTCGCCGACAAGGCAAACATACTGCCAAGCAATCCGCCGATCAGCATCTGCCCCGAACCTCCGATATTGAAGAGTCCGGTTTTAAATGCAAATGAAACGGAAAGCCCCACCAATAAGAGTGTCGTTGCCGTTGCAAGCGTATTCCCGATGCGTTCAATATTCATAAGTCCGCCACGGAAAAGGTAAGAAAAAGCGGTAAAAGGATTTTCTCCGATACAAATAATCAGAATCGCTCCGGCAATTAAACCGAGCAATACGGCGGAAAGACTGATTACAAGGGTATTATCCGAAAGCGAAGTGTGTCTTTTTATCATCACTGTTGGCCTCCATGTTTGCGCGTATCTCCGGCCATCATCAATCCCACTTCCTCGACCGTCGTTTCTTCAGGACGAACTATACCGGTTAGGGTGCCGCGATGCATAACTGCAATTCGATCCGACAGATTAAAGATTTCGTCCAACTCAAAAGAAATGAGCAATACGGCTCGCCCTCTGTCCCTGTGTTTGACCAATTCTTTATGGATTGCCTCGATAGCGCCGACATCCAGCCCACGGGTAGGCTGTACGGCAATCAGCAGTTCCGGATCAAGGGCAATTTCACGGCCGAGGATAGCCTTTTGTTGATTTCCACCACTCAAGTTCCGTGCAGCCGAGTAAACCCCTTCGCCGGAGCGAACATCGAATTGCTTGGTAATATCACCCGCAAATGTGAACATCCGGTTTTTATGCAGGAACCCGTGCTTTTGAAAAGGTTCTTTGTAGTATGATTTGATAATCGTATTTTCGGCAATCGTATACTGCATAACCAAACCGTGTTTCTGGCGGTCTTCGGGAACCAATCCCATACCCGATTCATTGCGTTCGCGGATAGAGGTCTTTGTGATATCCTTACCACTTAGCAGAACGGTTCCTTCCGCAATCGGCATTAATCCCGAAAGTGCATGAACAAGCTCACTCTGCCCATTCCCGTCAACCCCCGCGATACCGACAATTTCGCCTTTATGCACTTGCAGTGAAAAGTCATTGACAGCAGGTACTTTTTTTGCACCGATAACTTTGAGGTGTTGTATATCGAGTACGACTTCGCCGGGCTGTGCAGGCGTTTTTTGTACCTTAAATTCAACCGGACGCCCGACCATCTTTGCTGCCATCTCGTTTTTGGAAGTAGTGGCGACGTCTATCACATCGATCAATTTTCCTCGCCGTATGATGGTGCAGCGATCCGCAACGTCCTTAATTTCCTGTAATTTATGGGTGATGAGGATAATGGATTTTCCTTCCTTTACCAGATTCCTCATTATTTGGATAAGCTCTTCGATTTCCTGCGGCGTTAAAACGGCGGTAGGCTCGTCAAAGATGAGCACTTCCGCATCGCGGTACAGCATTTTTAAAATCTCCACACGCTGTTGCATACCGACTGTTATATCCATAATGCGTGCATTCGGATCGATTTGTAATCCGTATCGGGCGCTTAATTCTTTTATTTTTTTTTCGGCCTTATGCAAGTCGAGAAAAAAGCCGCCTTCTTTTCCGAGGATAATATTTTCGGTAACGGTAAAGTTATGCACCAGCTGGAAATGCTGATGTACCATACCGATACCGAGTTCGTTAGCATCATTCGGATTATTGATAACCACCTGTTTACCGTTTACAAGGATTTCTCCCGCATCAGGGTGGTATAAACCGAATAAGATACTCATAAGAGTGGATTTACCCGCGCCGTTTTCCCCGAGAATTGCATGGATTTCCCCCTTTTTTACCTGCAATGTTATATCATCATTTGCAACAATACCGGGGAATTCTTTGCGGATATGGCGCATTTCAATAGCATATTGTTCAGACAGATCAGGCCTTCCTTTATTTACACTGTAAACTTTTATCTAATTACTATTGTTAAAAACCTCAGTTTTTAGAGATTTCTCAATAAACGATTAAAGAAAAATCCGAGGCGTACGTAGTCATACATCCTCGGATTTGCAGAAAACAAACGCTTATCGATTAGCGGAATAAATCGCCCTGCTTGTCGGCAACGACAATGGCGCCTGACTTAATCTGCTGATAAATTTCATTCACTTTCGCTTGTACCTCATCGGAAAGGTTGGGGTTCTCCGGAGGAATACCGACCGCATCTTCTTTTGCAGTCAAAATAAGTGTTCTTCCACCTTGAAATTTACCATCGAGTTCGTCTTTGACCATATCATAAGATGCACGGTCTACATACTTCATTGCAGAAGTTAAAACGACCGATTTTTTATCGGGGAGTAATCCTTCGTTATACTGATTAACGTCGACACCGACAACCCATACGTCTTTTCCAACCTGACGGCGCGCTTTTGTTTCATTGATTACGCCGACGCCGACGCCGCCTGCTGCAGCGTGGATACAGGTAACACCGCGGTCAAACATGGAAGCAGCGATCTGCTGTCCCGCTGCAATATCGCTAAACGTTCCCTGATATACGAAATCCTCCGGATGCATTTCGATGTTCGTTCCAAGATTTTCATTGGCATATTTAATACCTTGCTGCCATCCCCAGTTGAACTTCTGAACAGCCGGAATTTCCATACCGCCGATAAATCCGAAGCGGCCTTCTTTTAATTGAAGCGCTGCGGCAAGGCCGGCAGTGAAGCCTGCTTCCTGTTCGGCAAAGAGAATACCGATGGTATTCGGCCCGTTTTGAGCATCATACGAATCGGCAGGATGAGCGTTGCCGTCGATAAGGACGAGTTTTGCATCAGGGTATTTTGTCTGTGCCTTGAAAATTGCAGTTTCAAATTTAAAGCCAGGGCAAACGATGAATTTATATCCTGAATCATAGAGATTGGAGATTTCTTTCACATAGTCCGCTTCGGTTGTCCCCACCGGCTTTAAGTATTTAATCTCAACGCCAAGTTCCTTTTCCGCACGGATAATGCCTTCCCATGTTCCCTGATTGAATGATTTATCATCAATCGTCCCCGCATCGGTAACCATACCGACTTTCATAGCTTTCTTTGTCGTTTCCTCGCTTTTTGTACATGAGCAAATGACAAATGCACTTAATACCAGTACAGCTGCTCCCAGTACCGCTTTTAAGCTTATTTTTCGCATATTTGCGCCTCCTCAAATAAGTTCAATAAGTATACCTCAATAAAAATACCGTGTCAAATCGTTAATATAATGGAGGTAAACGCATCAGGTAGAGTAGATAAAAACCGCAAAAAAATTGAGACTGTGAGACCATTTGAACCGCGAAGAGGTTCAACTCTGGTCGAATAGTATCAATTTTTTCTGCGGGGTTGTTAAAAGCAACCTGATGCGTTTACCCATTTAGCGGAAAAATATGCGAAATTTTATTCAAAATTTCGCACAAAAAGACAGCAGTCGCCTAGAATATGTATAATGCGAAAGCCCTGATACCTTGCTAGAGTTGGAATGAATCAACTTCCCGTACGACTTCTTGGATAGCTTGTGCATTTTTTTGAGTAACTTCGTGGACGGTTTGGATTGCCTTGTTGATGTTCAATACATCACCGGTCATTTCGCTCATTTTCTCTGTCAGCGCTGCGGTTAGGGTATTGAGCATCGCCATTTCCTCTGCAGTATGGCGGCCGTTATTTGCCATTTCTTCCGATTTAGTTTTTATATCATGTGTTATACCGTTGATATCCGTAATAGCTGCGGTAATTTTTTCACTGCCGGTTTCCTGCTGTTGCATTGCTTCCAAAATACCGGCTTCCTGCTCGGAAATTTTGCTCACCAATGTGTATACCTGTTCAAACGCCTTTTCAGTCGTGCTTTCGGTATTGGTTAATTTCTGGATAATCTGTAAAGATTCTTTAATGACCGCGGCAATCTTTTTTCCTTGCATACTTGATTCTTCCGCTAATTTCCGAATTTCATCGGCAACGACAGCGAAACCTTTACCCGATTCACCGGCATGTGCCGCTTCAATAGCTGCGTTCATCGCTAAGAGATTAGTTTGGCTCGCCACATTTTGAATAACTTCACCTGCTTCCAAAAGATCGCCTGACCTTTTGGCAATTTCCATTGCCGCTTCATTGGCATTTTTTGCCCCTGCCTTTCCTTGCATACTCAGTTGATACGCATCTTTGATAACGGTATTACTTTCTTCAAGTAATTCGGTAACGGCTCTCACGTTTGTTATCATCGTTTCTATCAATGAAGAAGACTGCATAAGTTTATTTGATTGGATAACAATGTAGCCGTCGAGCGTATTGAGTGTTTCCAAAATCGTTTTTACCGTACTGTCGGTCGTTGTTACACTCTCGGCCTGATTCATCAATTGCTGCTTGAGGCTATTGATATTTCCGGCAATGTGACCGGCGCCTTCTGACGTAGTCTGCATTGTTCCTTCAAGAATGGTTCCGTGCTCCGTCAAATTACGGAGAGCGTGATGAATCGCTTCTATGACCGATTGATTGGCCGTTTGCTTTGCGCGTAAAAGCGCCTCATCTTCTTGCAGCTGTTTGATGTTTTCCTGTTTTCCAAGATCCGTAATCAAGAATAACACCGCAGCGATAATAACGGCATTAATAATGATTTGCGGAAAGAGAAGCAGATCGAACATGAGCGCGGCGGCCTCTGCGAACGGTTTCTCTCCGAGGAGCGGTACAAATACCATGATGTGCAGTATTTCCCACACTCCACCGAAACCTGAAAAAAGCAAAATCGTTTTGTACGTTAAAGTTATGCGTTCGTATTTCTGCCGAAGGATCAAGACGATACCGGCACAGACAATACCTGAGAAAAAAGTTGCTGCAGAACAGCCGAGCGCTGTCCATCCTCCGACAGTGTATCGATACACGCTGCCGATCAGTCCGACAATGATTCCCGGCAGAGGTCCAAGCAGCGCCGTTGCAACAACGACAACGCCTGTTCTGATATTCGCGAGCGCATTTCCCACTTGGATACCGAGAACCGAAGCCAAAATATTTAAAATAGAAAAGACCAATGTTAATCCGATTGCAGCAATAAATTCCGCTTGTGTTTTTGTATGATATACCAAAGCGGCTTTTATCGGTCTTATTTTAAATAAAAAATAAAGGACCATAAAAAAGAGTGCTACATTTGATGTAAGCGAAAAAAAGGTAGTTGCATTCACTGTTTTTCTCCATAAAGATATAAAAATATTTTGAAATTGATAATCCCCCTCCCCCCGATGCAAAGCGCAGAGGTAGTATCCCCTCCGCACGAATAAATATTTCTAACAATAGGAACGATTATCAAAAATCGTGTTAAATACGTATCATATTATGTGATAACGCATCAAGTCTGCGATGATAAGGACAACCGCTGGGTATTGATTTTGTGTATACACCTGCCGGCGTTGTGATGGCGCAGTTTTTTGTGAACCTTCCATACACCGTTAAAAACTTTTCCGCATCTTTTGATATACTCGACCAGAATTATGTTTTTATCGGAAAAAATCTCGGCTTATCCAATGTACAGATATTTTTTCATATTGTGCTTCCAAACCTCAAATATCAGATAGGCTGCATCTGGATAATATGCTTTGCACGAGTGTTGGGAGAATTCGGCGCTTGTATGATGCTGGCCGGAATTACCGGTATGAAGACGAAAACGCTTACCACCGCTATTTTTCTCAATATGACTACCGGCGACTTTGAAGCAGCGGCGGACTGTTCCTTTCCCATTGAGCGATATCGCCAGTTTGCAAATCGGAACGAACGACTACGATACGGCAATTTTTATTGCAGTACTCAATGCGCTGCACACACCCCTACCGCTTTTGAAAACACATTTTCCGTAAGCCTTTTGAAATAGCCTGTCCAGAAGTGTACATCCGTGTACACTTCTGGACGCGAGTTTTTGCTGCGCAAAAACGTCGCTTCTGAGTAGAACCACGGACATCCTGTCCGTTCTGAAAAAAGCCCTTCCGTAAGCCTTTTGAAATAGACTGTTAAGCAGTTGTACATCCCTGTACAACTGCTTAACGACGAGTTCGCACTGCGAACTCGCTCCTGTCGAGAACCACCGCCCTCCATGGCGGTTCTGATACGTTGAGGATATTCAGAAGCGGCACGTAGTATATAGCTTTCCGTAAGCCTTTTGAAATAGACGATGCAGATACAAGGCGCTTAGCAAATTCCAACCGGAGGCGTATCTATGATACGTTGAGGATTGGAATTTGCGTAGCAACGCAGTAGATGCGTCGTATATTTCAAAAGGACTCGCTGATGGCGCCAAGAGCATCGATACTAGCCTCTATCTCTTCCGTGGTATTAAACGTAGAAAAGCTGAAGCGGACGATCCCTTGTGCTTCCGTTTTATAGCTCTGGTGCACAAGCGGAGCGCAGTGGGCACCCGGACGGGTTGCAATGCCGTACCGCTCATCAAGGAGGCGGCTCACTTCCGCAGACGGCACGGTTCCAATGTTCAGCCCGATAACAGGACCGGCATTTTGTACGTTCGGTGCATAGAGCGTGATAAACGGAAGGTCTGCGGCGAGCTTGAAAAAGTATGCGCGCAGCTTTGCTAAATACGCAGCGGCGTTCTCTTGTCCAAGCTGTTCGATATATGCACATCCTGCCGTCAGTCCCGCAAAGGAAGGCACATTCATGGTACCGGCTTCAAAGACATCAGGCATTGTCGCGGGGTGTGTTTTGTCAAAAGAATGAATGCCGCTGCCGCCGGAAAACACCGGCTTAAAAGCAAAGTCGCCGTTCACGACGATGCCGCCGGTACCCTGCGGACCATACAACCCTTTATGCCCGGTAAAGCAGACAATAGTTTGCTCATACTGTGAAATATCCATCGGCATGGTACCGGCGCTTTGGGATGCATCGATAATCAGTGTTAGATCATTCTTTTTACATAAGCCGTAAATTCGCTGCATATCGGGAACGGCGCCGATAACGTTGGAGCAAGCGGTAACAATAATCGCCTTGGTATTGCTCCGTATCTGCGTTTCCATTGCCGTATAGTCAAGCTCGCCTGTTTCAAGGTCAAAGCCGATAATCGAAAGCTCCGCCCCCTGACTTTCCAGCTGATAGAGCGGACGCAAGACCGAGTTATGCTCGAGTGCAGTGGTAATGAGGTGATCGCCTGCTCCGAACAAACTTTTGAGCACGAGGTTCAAGGCTGCCGTTGCATTTTGGCACAGTGCAACTTGCAGCGGATCTGTTATATGGAAGATGCGGGCAACGGCAACACGGGTTTTATACAAAGAAGCAAGCGCCGCATGGGCGGTTTTATGCGCAGCACGCCCCGGATTTGCAAACTGCTGAGAGGCAATCGCGTCATACACTGCATCCGCAACACTGTCCGGCTTATGGAGCGTCGTCGCGCTATTATCAAAATAAATCATACTACTTACCCTTCTGACTATTTCCCAGACATCTTCACTGCGGTTCTGTCTGCACCGTGGACGGTAAGGGTATACACATCCTGATACGCGGCTCCGCTTGTTTTTAATAAGTCAACCGCTTTTTCAGCATCTTCACGGTTGACCCGCAGCGCCATCCCGCAGCCTTCTGAGATTTCCGGAGGGAGCGGGATCAGACGGGCGCCGGATAGACCGGTCACTGCCATTTCCGCTGCGATTGCCTGATGAGTACTATCAAATGAAATAACGCAAAATACTTCGTTCTGCATGGCTTAGGGCTTTACGACCTTATTGGTACGCATAATTTCCGTAATACGGTACATATTGGTAGCCGAACCGACTTGCAGTTTCTCTTTTAAGCCGTAGAAATCCAAACACAGCCCGCACGCAAGCACTTCCGTCCCCTTTTCCTGCAAGGTTTTTAAATCATTGACGGTTTTTTCGTTCTCGGTTGCAAGGCGGACACCGGAGTTATACATCACCACCATTTTAGGAATACGATCCTGTTCCGTCAGTGCATACACAAAGTTCTCCAACAGCTTTGTGCCGAAACCTTCATCACCGGTGCCCATCTTGTCGGAATTGATCACCACAACATATTCGTCAGCGCCTTGTTCCAGTACGCTTGTGTCGTTCAAAATAGCACAAGCCTCGCAGCCTTGAAAGTCATAGAGTACGGTATATTCCGCATCGTTCAGCTTGGTAACGCTCGCCTTAATATTCAGCTGCCCTGCCATCTTAGTCAGGTTCTGGGTCGCAATTTCGTTATCCACCCGTATCAGGATGTTTTCTCCTGCGGTGTTTTCGCGCAATACTTTTTTCGTCATAATGACGGGAATGGGACACACTTTGCCCATCGCATTTACTTCAATCATCATTTTCCTCCATAAAAACCTATCTCACCACAATCGGATAATCCGCACGAGGTTTTATACATCACATTCTTCAGGTTTGCTGTTAGGAGCTTTTTGTAAAACAGCTAAAAACTTTTCTCGCGATCCGTTTTTTGCCCGTTGCTCAATATACTGTTCCGTTTGTAGTGCCGATAATTTTTCTCCTATTGCAGCGGCAATAAATTGATTTATTGAGATGTTATCGATTTTAGCAACTTCTTTTATCATTGTGTGATATGAATCCGGGATTCTAATACTCAATGTGCTCATTTTTGACCTCCATTTAATATATCCATAAATTCCCGCGGCGTTAGCGCAACGATTCCTAAATGTCCCGCTTCTTTAAAGCTATCTCACCACAATCGGATAATCCGCGCGAGGTTCGATGGCGCCGATTTGGAATAGATTGATTCCTGCCTCGGCAAAGGCCGGTTTGATTTTTTCCGCTTCGGCGGGGCTAACGGCAAAGAGCAAACCGCCTGAGGTTTGCGGGTCAAAGATAATTTCTTCGAGTGCAAAATCTTTTATGCCGAAGTGAATTTTCCCTTGAGCAAAGTTCCGGTTCCGCTGTCCGCCGGCGGTAAGCAAAAATTCACCGGCTGCCTGATACGCTGCCTCGATATAGGGAATACGGTTTGCGTCAAGGCGGGCGGTAAAATCCGTGCCGGTCATTTCCGAAAGATGTCCGCTCAAGCCGAAACCGGTTACATCAGTGCAGGCATGAACGGTAAAGTTCCGGAGAACCTCGGCTGCGTATTTATTGAGGTAGGTCATTGAGGCAGCCGCTTCGTCAAAGGCGGCGCGGGAGACTTCTCCTGCGCTGTACGCGGTGGTGATAATCCCGATCCCCAGTTTTTTGGTTAAAAATAACACATCTCCCGCCTGCGGGGTGTTGTTTCGCCAAATGCGCTCAGGGTGTATCGTTCCCATCACGGAAAGTCCGTATTTTATTTTGGAGTCGTGGATGGAGTGTCCACCAACGAGTGCCGCCCCTGCTTCTTTTACCTTTTCCGCGCCGCCGGTTAGAATACTTTGCAGCGCCGCGTATGCATTATCGCGGGTTGCTTCCTCAGGATAGCAGACAATGTTCATTGCACATACCGGCTCGCCGCCCATCGCGTACACATCGCTTAAAGCATTCGCTGCTGCAATCTGCCCGAAAAGGGTAGGATCGGTTACCATCGGCGGGAAAAAATCAAGGGTCTGGATGACTGCTATATCGGGTGTCAGCTGAATAACAGCCGCATCATCGGAGCTGTCGAAGCCGACCAATAAGCCTTCGTGTGAAGTCTTGGGGAGAGTTTTCAGTAAGGCGCTCAAAACACCAGCGCCGATTTTTGCATTGCATCCGCCGCAGACAAAAAGTTCATCGCCCTGCCCGCTCGCGGATTTATTATAATTTTCCACGGATTTATTATAATATATGGGGATGCTTTTTACAAGCAAATTTCCGACTACACCCAGGATAAACGCATCAGGCCGTTTTTTTAACACCCCCCACGGAAAAATTGAAACTATTCGACCAGAACTGCCAAGGATGGCAGTAGTTCCACGCAGCAGCGATGTTTTTGCACAGCAAAAACTCGCGTTCAAAAATTGACAAGGAGGTCAATTTTTGAACGTGTCACGGATGGCGGTGATATTACATTCTTTACTGCGTATTTTCGTGTACCCGTACCAAAATCATAGAAATAAACTACAGAATACAGTACAATCTCATCCATTATGAAACAGTTTAAACTGATAGCGGATTATCAGCCTTCGGGCGACCAAGGGGATGCGATACGGCAGCTTGCGGACGGCATACTTGCGGGTGACCGGTTCCAAACGCTCAAAGGTGTTACCGGTTCGGGCAAGACTTTTACGATGGCGAACATTATTCAAGCGGTGCAGAAACCGACGCTGATTATCAGCCACAACAAGACGCTTGCGGCGCAGCTCTACCGTGAGTTCAAAGGCTTTTTCCCAGAAAATGCCGTCGAATACTTTGTTTCATACTATGATTACTACCAGCCGGAGGCTTATGTCCCGGCGAGAGACCTCTATATCGAAAAAGACGCTGCGATTAACGATGAGATAGACCGGCTGCGGCTTTCGGCAACATTCAGCCTGATGGAGCGGCGGGATGTTATCGTTGTGTCAACAGTGTCGTGCATTTACGGCTTGGGCTTACCCGAATCGTGGCGCGATTTACGGATCACCATAGAAAAAGGGCAGACCGTTGATCCCGGTAAACTCAAAAAGCAGCTGATCAGTCTGCAATACGAGCGCAACGATGCGGTATTGGAGCGCGGCAGGTTCCGTGTGAAGGGCGATGTGATGGAAATATTCCCTGCGTATATGGAAGAAGCCTACCGCATCGAGTTTGACTGGGAAGAGATTGTGCGTATCCGCCGCTTTAGCCCGCTGACCGGCGAAGTGAGCCAAGAATACGAAGAGCTTTCGATTTATCCGGCAAAGCACTTTGTTATGCCGGAAAATGCTATCCCCAATGCCATCGAGCGGATTAAGCAGGAGCTTGATGCCCGTTTGGAAACGCTCAAGGCGCAGGGAAAGCTCTTTGAGGCTGAACGGCTGAAAACCCGTACCGAATACGATATCGAAATGCTCTCCGAGATGGGGCATTGCCCGGGCATAGAAAACTACTCTGCGCCGATTGCGAACCGCAAGCCGGGTGAGCCGCCTGCAACGCTTTTTCATTACTTTCCCAAGGACTTCCTCCTTTTTATGGATGAAAGTCACGTAACCTTTCCGCAGATCGGCGCGATGTACGAAGGCGACCGCAGCCGCAAGCAGAACCTTGTAGACTTCGGCTTCCGACTCCCCTGCGCGCTGGATAACCGCCCGCTCAAAATCAATGAGTTTGAAACAATGCTCAATCAGGCTGTCTTTGTTTCCGCAACGCCCGGCCTGAAAGAGCTACAATATTCTACCCGCGTTGTTGAGCAGCTTATCCGCCCGACCGGTCTGTTAGACCCGCTCATCGAAATTCATCCGAGCGAGGGGCAGATGGAGCATATCTACGGCGAGGTGAAAAAGCGTATCGCAAAGGATGAGCGGAGTCTTATCCTCACCCTCACCAAGAAGATGGCGGAAGACCTTACCGACTACCTCACCGGTTTGGGCTTAAAGGTAAAGTACATTCACAGCGAGGTGGAAACCATCGAGCGGGTAGAAATCCTCAAAGGCTTGAGGGCGGGTGAGTTCGATGTGCTCATCGGAATTAACCTCCTGCGGGAAGGTATCGACCTGCCGGAAGTGTCGTTTATCGGCATCCTCGATGCGGATAAAATCGGCTTTTTGCGGTCAACCACCAGCCTTGTGCAAATTGTCGGACGGGCGGCACGTAATGCCAACGGCAGCGTGGTGATGTATGCCGACCGTATCAGCGACGCGATGAAAGAAACAATAGAAGAAACAACCCGCCGCCGTTCAATCCAGCAAGCATACAACGACGAACATGGCATTACGCCCAAGACCATCAAAAAATCCATCGAGGATATTCTGGTACGCGAAACGGAAATCAAAAAAGAAGCCGCCCGCGCCGAAACCGAGCCGCTTGTCAACAGCTTCAATATTCTGAACCCCGCCGACCGCAAAAAGCTTATCAAAAAGCTCGAAGCGCAGATGGCTGAATATGCCGATATGTTGTTGTTTGAAGAGGCGGCGGTGGTGAGGGATAAAATCGAAGAGATTAAACGCCTCGGGAGCTTTTGAAAATATGCATACCGTCTACGGCGTTGCTACACAAAAATAAATGCTCGACGTACAACAAGTACGCCTCCGCTTTATTTTTGTTCGCGCCTTGTATCCGGTATCACTATTTTCAAAAGGCTTACGGCAGGCGCATCTAATTCGTTGCTGCGCACGCATTCCATACCCGCTGTACTAAAGTGCGCTTTTTTAGTATGGTAGTACGTCAACGGTTTTTATGACAACCGTATTTTTATTGATAGGCATTTCTGAAAATCAAAACGGTTCAGGGATGTTTTATACTCATAAAGGACACCTCATGAATACTTTTTATAACGCGGAAGAAACATCAAAAGAAAAAACAAGCGATAGCGCAAATGATCAGCTGATGCAGAAGTTCTTGAATACCCGTCAAATTATCTTGTCGGGTGAAGTGAATAAAGAGCTGGCGGAAAAGGTTATCCGTCAGCTTTTGATACTCGAATCCGATTCCGCTTCAAAACCAATTTATGTGTATATCGATTCTCCGGGCGGAGATGTTGATGCCGGTTTTGCGATTTTCGATATGATTCGGTTCATTAAGCCGCCGGTTTATACGATCGGAATGGGATTGGTAGCCAGTGCAGGTGCGCTTATTCTTTTAGCGGCGCCGAAAAACTATCGGCTTGGGTTGCCGAATAGTCACTACCTCATCCATCAGCCGTTATCCGGCATCAAAGGGGTCGCAACGGATATCGAAATCCATGCAAAAGAAATCGAAAAAATCCGCACAAAAATTAATGCGCTTATCGCCGAAGAAACCGGTAAGGACGTAGCTGAGGTTGCTAAAGATACCGATCGCGACTATTGGCTTTCGGCAGACGAAGCGGTGAATTACGGGCTCATCTTACAGGTCATTAAAACCCGCAGCGACCTTCCCAAAAAATAAAAACAGCACCGCCACGGACGGCGGTGGTTCCATATAGCAGCGACGTTTTTGCTGCGCAAAAACTCGTCGTTGACCAGCGTACAGGGACGTACACTGGTCAACAGCGCTGTTAATGACCACATCATTCAAAGATGTGCTTCCTTGTACATCTTTGAATTACGGGTTTTTCAGTGAAAAACTCGTTGCTATCCGAAACCACTGACGTCTTATTTAATCGCTTCAACATCTTCTCGAGTAAGACCGGTAGCTTGTATTATCTTTTGCATGGAATCTCCGTACTGTTTTAGTATCTTTGCTGTTTCGAGTTTTGCTTGGCGGGAACCTTCGGCGAAACCTTTGGCTTCACCTTCATCGAAAGCGTCCATAAGAGCTACCGGTAAAATATGGTATTCTCTCCGTGCTAATTCATTCTGTTTTACTGTCTGTATCATCTGCTCTATCCTCCCTGTATATTCAGTTGTTACCTTACCGGTTTTTACATATTGTAAAAAGCCCTGTAAATCTTTATTATCTGCTGTGCTAAATGCATTTGCATTCTCAATATAATCTTTTTTTGTATCTTTTGAAAATATGCGGGTATCTGCGTTGTCGCTTAACAAAAAACAGTCCTCGACGTACAGCAAGTACGCCTGCGGGTGTTTTTTGTACGCTCCTAGCATCTACTCCGCCTATTTACAAAAGGCTAACGGAAGGCTTTTTTCGAAAAGTCTGGTTCAGCAGCGGCATGGATGCCGCTGGTTCTAGCAGCAGCGATGTTTTGCCGAATGGCAAAACTCGTGTTTTCCGATAGACACGGACGTCTATCGGAAAACACATCTCAATATCATAAGATGTACCGGCTTCGTCTTTTACCAATACGTCAAGACGAACATTTTTTGCGCTCGAATTAGTGGTAACGGTATTTTGGGACGATAGATACGTGATTTTCTCTATCTTAGCGTTAAAGAGTATCTCAAGAAATTCTTTACAAATAGATTCATGTTCCATGACTTTGCAGAACATAAAATCGTCTGCGATTGTTAATTCTTCAAATGGTCTTTTAGCCATCTTTCGCCTCCGTTAGTAATATCTCTTATAAAGTACTGATGCAAAAATGGCTAAAGAAATGGAGAAAAAATCATCTTTTTTATTCGTGCGGTTTAATACCTGCCGTTTCTCGGCAATGATCTGCGTCGGGGGTGTTGATTGTCAAGCGTTCAGCCCATTACCTTAAAGCCGTCATCGGGCTTTAAGGTAATGGCTACGGTTTTGTCCTTTTCGACGGTAGTATCGGTTTTTATTTCTGTTTTGTTTGTCTTTGCTGTAAAGACCTCATCTACGCTAAAGGTTATCTTGTACTTGGGCGTTGTCGGCTTATTTCCGTTTGCATTCTGGCAAGCCGGTACACAAAACCGATGAAAATAATGGGGAACGGATAAGAACAAAGGTATCAAACCTTCCGCACAAATAATGTGCCTGTTCAGTTCCACACAAGCGGTCGTTTGTTATCGGACAGCCGCTTATCAAGATACTCCTTATTTAAGTGCAGCTCTTTTACCAATGTGCGCATTTGATCGGCGGAGAGTAGATTCTGTTCGGCAAAAAGGAAGATGAGCGCCCGTTCTGCGATGCAGGGAACACGGAGCGCATTGATCCGTTCAGGCGAAGGATTGGCGCAATCGAGATATTCAGTCTTAAACGTATTAAATAATATGGAATGCTCCATATTATCTTGAATTGCCGCAAGTTCCTGCATAAGCGGCTGCATATTTCCTCTGCTTGCTTCTATTCCAAGCGGCTTTAACGTAAAGAACGTGTACTGCTTACCGGGTAAAAAATGGTGCTGATCGCAGCGGGTACAGTAATTCGGTTCAAAAGGGTCTTCTTTTTTGCGGTCTCCCCCGATGATAATCAGCGGATCAAAATAGAGCGCGGGGCATTCAACGCCGTTTACAATGTAGTATCGATAGGTATTGTAGCCATTTTGCAGACAGTCTGGATGTTCGCAATAAGCGGAGAACGGATATATTTCCGTTGCCGTTTCTACCAGCAGCCGCGCTGTTGCATTGAAAATTTCGCCGCGGAAGTTTAGCAGCAAGGTCGGCATCACAAACACAAGGCCGCGGCGGTCGCTTTCTTTTTTAATCACGTATGCGAGCCGTTCGTCATAAAATGCTGCCTCATCGATAATCCACGTACCGATATGCGGATTTTCCTGCAACAGCTTTTCAAGCGCAAACGAATTACCGACCGTCGCAATATGTTCCCCGCACCGCTGGTAGCCGCCGCGGTAGGCAAGCGCATCCTCAGGATAGTCGGGAAAACGCTCTTTATCGAGGCTGTAGCGTGCAAAAAAGGTATATCGCCTATCCGCCGAGCCGATACCGCTTGCAGGATCAAACAAATCTTTTTGAGAATTTGCTCCACTGGTCAGCTTTTGCACGGCGCCGCTTTTAGTGCGGGCGACTTGCGCATCCCGCCATACGTGTCCCGCATATTCTGTTTTTCCCGACCCCATCGGCCCTACTACGAGAATACGGCGAGAGGCGGTGGTAAAGTCAAAATGAGCTTTCGGCTCATGCATCAATAAAGAAGGAAAGCCAAGGTTTTTAAACCATGCATTAATCTGTTCTTGTGCGGGTTCCAATTGCATTTATAAAGCTCCAAATCGCGAGAAGGGAAATACCCGCAGTATCGTTGTACCGAGTATTTTTTCCGCAGGGACATATTTCGGTTCAATATTACTTAAAAATCGAATGGATTGTGCATCGTTTTTATCTACGGAGGTCAGCTTAAAAACAGTCGTATGGCGCATATCTGTTGAATTAAACCGGTTGTCCCCCATCATAAAATACGCATTTTCAGGAATGTACTCATCCTGTCCGGCAGGGAAGACATTCATGTTGCGCTGATTAGTCCATGCAAGATAAAAGGCGTAGGTTTGCGCTTCTTGTAAAAGACTGTTCCGCACTTCGTCGTTGATGAATTGCTCCGCCGTAGCGTTTGCACGGAAAAGCTCAATATTGCGGATAACGATTTTACCGAAGCAGAGTTTGATAAGCGCATTCAACTGCGCAAACCGTTTTTCGTATAACGAAGCTTGCTGTGTATCGCCGCTTTGCCAATAAGGAACCCAACTTGTCATAAAGCTGCGGAACCATGCAAGCCCGCCGTTGGTGGTTAAAATTTCGCGGCTTATCGTATCGTTTGCACGAAAGAGTGCGCTCATCTCATATTCAGCTTCCTGTAAGAAATCTGCAGCTGCCGCCGTGTCGTTATTGCCTTTTAAAAGCGAAAGCCGGTTGACAAGCGATTCGGTTTGCTTTACTGCATCGTTTAAGTTGAGTGCTTTTCGCTGTGATTCAACTGCTTCCATTATACGCAGTTCTTCGGAGCCGATATATATATCTTTGATTAACCGGCGTTCTGATATGGGAAGACTTGCTAAATCCCAATTTGCATAGAGGCTATCTTCTTCTACCGGTAAAAATTCGGTATCGTTGCGGTGTTTAACGTACAAAACCCCGTCGACCAGCATCAGCTTTTCGCCGGGAAGTCCGGTAACCCGCTTTACCAGCGGATCCGCTTTCGGTTTGCCGTTGTCATCGGTATTAAGATTCACTCGTGCAAGGGTGAGCATATACACCAACTGCGACATAAATGTTTTAAGCCGTGCCTTGGGCGTGTCGGGATAATTCGGGTTGTTCAGAATAACAATGTCGCCGCGCTGGTACTTTTTCCATTGCGGAAGTCTAAAAGACGAAAGCGGAAAAAAAGGCCCCGAAGGAGTTTTAACACCGATAACCGTATCACCGATCATAAACTCCGGCACCATAGATTCCGATGGAATGCGGTATACCTGAAAAATAAAGATGTTGACTAATAGCACAAAAAAGATCGCGTAAAAAGCGGCATCCACCCATTCGAGCAGTTCAATTAAAACTTGTTTTATTATTTCTTTAATCGTTTTTTTATTACGCAGCTCGGTTAAAATTATTTTTATGCGCTCTCTCAATTTTTTCCCTTTGCGCGAAAAGATTTTTTTCTTTTGAATAGGTTTGATATCCGGAAAATATTTTTGTAAGTTCTTGTTTTTGAGATAATGGACAGTACGCGATTTTAAAATAAAAATACTAAACCACAGCAGCGCAAGAATGGCATCCATTGTATAAGGTGAATGCTCTACAAGTGCACGGGAGCATATAAAGCAAGCTATCATAACAAACGGCCAGTAGTCAAAGAGCTTTCTCGTAAAAACGAGTGAGATATAGGTTCTCTTCCGGTTTAACTTTAATTGCGCGTAAGTGAGCGCGGAAGAGAAAATAACACCGGCAACACTTCCTACAAAGGCTAAACCATGCATATTATTGACAATTAATAGGAGAGAAAAAACGAAAGACAGCCCCGAACAAACACGGAAAAATAGTGCCATGAATTACCTCGTAAATAGTTGTTTATTGTAGCTGTTATCATTTAGAATGTCAATTTTTCGGTGTATATCGTGTAACAATATTTTAATTTCAATATTATAAAGCAATTAAACGCTTGAACAGTCAATAGTAAAATGATAGTATCTGCTCTTAATTAGAGAAAGCTGATATACGGGGATTCAATAATATCGGCTTTTCTTTATAGGCCGTTTTAACGGCTACACATCCTACAAGTGAAGTACTCCATATAGTAGCGGATTCTTGTATCAACTATTCACTGCTAACATGGACGATCCTCCACGACATTCAATGTAATGCGGTAGTTTGATGTAATCTTGATATTAAAAGGAGATACTTGACAAAATGAATGAAAAAAGTATAATACCCGATACGTACGTGCGGAAATCATCATTACAAGACGGGAGGTATCTTATGAATACCGGAAAACGAATTTTCCCGCTTAGATATAAGCTCGTTTTATTTTTCGGGTTATTGATTTTAGCGGCGGGCATTACGCTGGGAACTTTGGCAATAAGAACAGCCCGTAAAGCCGTTATGGAAAAAATTGAAGTCCATCTTACCGACAAGGCAACAGACGTTGCAGAGATTGTCGACGGAAGAGCCTCTTCCTTTGTACAATTTGTAGAAGGACTTGCCCGTATGCCGTTTTTACGTGATAACAGTCTTTCATTGCAGGAAAAGGCGCGAATGATAACAATAGAAGCGGAACGGAATACAAATATAGATTACTTCGGCGTATGCGATCTCGAAGGTAATCGGTATGACGCGCATAGATCCCTCACGCTTGTAAGTGACAGGGAATGGTTTCAGTCCGCTGCTAAGGGAAAAAACTATATTACGGAACCATTCCTTTCGCAAATAACGAATACTATGCAAATACTCTTTGCTGTTCCGATCTATGACGACATGGATACCATCATCGGTGTTCTTAGTGCGGCGGTACCGGCAAAATTGCTTTCCCAAGAAATAGATAATATTGTAGTCGGCAAAAATGGATATTGTTATATTGAAGATTCGTCGGGTACAGTTATTGCACATAGAGATTTCACGTTAGTGCAGAACCGCGCTAATTCACAAGAAAAAGCGAAAACAGACGCAGCACTTACATCTCTAGCGGCATTTGAAAAACAAGCTTTGGCATCCCAAGTATCTTCTGTAGGATACTATGAGTATAACGGCATCAATAATATAGCATCTTATGCTACCATACCGTCAACCGGCTGGACTGTTATTATAAAAGCTCCGGTGGATGAATTTATGGGAACCGTGAACGCGCTTCGCAAAGGCATTATGCTTACCGGTATTATTATTTTAGTATTATCGCTTGTCATTGTGTATATTATCGCCTATAAAATGATGCAGCCTGTTCAGGCGGTTGTCGCTGCATTGGGAGATATTGCTCACGGCGAAGGGGATTTAACGGTTCGCTTGCCGGTTTTTGGGAATGATGAAATAACGAATTTGTCCGCATACTTCAATGAAACAATCGAGAAGATTGGATTATCGATACGTGCCGTCGGCGTAAATAGCCAATCGATGGAAGAAGTCGGAAATGAGCTTGCTTCCAACATGGTAGAAACCGCGAGCGCCATCAACGAAATAAGCGCCAATATCGAAGGTGTAAAACAACAGGCAATGACACAAGCCGCAAGCGTAACCGAAACGGCAGCCACTATTGAAGAGATCGTTCGAACGATTAAGCAGCTTAATGGCAGTATCGAAATGCAGGCGGAAAGTGTTGCGCAGTCATCTTCTTCTATAGAACAGATGGTTGCAAATATCGCTTCAATTACCAAGACGCTTGAAAGTACCGACGGTGCTATTAAAAAGCTGGCCTCTGCAACAGGGGACGGGAAAGAGACGGTCGCGACCGCCAATACCGTAACACAGAAAATTGCAGAGGAATCGGGCAGCTTGTTGGAAGCGTCGAGCGTTATTCAGCATATCGCTTCGCAGACAAACCTACTTGCTATGAATGCCGCTATAGAGGCAGCTCATGCAGGAGAAGCCGGTAAAGGTTTTGCGGTTGTCGCCGACGAAATCCGCAAACTTGCGGAAGATTCTGCAACACAAGGTAAAGCAATAACTGCAACACTGAAAATTTTAAGCGGAGAAATTGAAACGCTTTCGGATTCTTCCAGAACTGCTGAAGAAAAATTCAGTACCATCTTTAACTTATCGGAACAAGTAAAATCGATGAGCGATCGTCTGACCGAAGCGATGCGTGAACAGGAAAACGGCAGCAAGGAAGTGCTTACCGCAATTAAAAATATCAATATGGTAACGGTTGAAGTAAGCGAGGGGTCTGCCGAAATGCTCAAAGGGGGCGAAGGCGTTGCGGAAGAGATGCAAAAGCTCAACGATCTTACTCGTATCATTACCGACAGTATGAATGAAATGGCAGCAGGAGCGGTTCAAATCAATAACGCTGTACAGGAAGTAAATGAAATTACACAAAAAAATAAGCACAATATTGAAAGCTTAGTATCCGAAGTTAATAAATTTAGAGTTTAACCGACTTCCGTGAAAACTTAAACAAGAAGGTGTCCCAATTCTTCGACGCCTTCTTGTTTGAATCTCCATCTTTTCAATTCAACCTTTAATCGCTCGTTCCTCCTTCTATAAACGGAATACGATATATTCTGAGAAGAAGTGTCGTATTTTTTTATATATATTTTTATAATGACTTGTATAATGAATGGGCAGTTCAAATTGACTCTGCCTTTACCAGGAGGAATAATATGGCAAAAAAAGTTGTGATTGCCGGAGGCGTCGCAGGCGGAGCTTCCGCCGCCGCCCGTGTAAGACGTTTGGACGAAAGCGCCGAAATTATCATGTTCGAAAGAGGACCGAATGTCTCTTTTTCTAACTGTTGTCTGCCGTTTTTCTTAAGCAGAATGGTGCCTGCAAGTGAGAACCTCGTTTTAATGACGCCGGAGCAATTTAAAAAGCAATATAATATCATTGCAAAAACCTCGCACGAGGTATTAAAGGTAAATGCTGCGGCCAAAACGGTTACCGTAAAGGATTTGACTTCCGGCAAGGAATTTGAAGAAGCTTATGATGTGCTGGTGTTGTCGCCCGGTGCTTCGCCGATTGTGCCCGCTTCCGTTAAGGGGCATGATAAACCGCACGTGTTTACTGTACGCAACGTAGTCGATATAAAAAAGATAGACGATTATGTTCATGCCAATAAGATAGACGATATTGCTGTTATTGGCGCAGGTTTTATCGGTATGGAAGTTGCAGAAAATTTCCGGCTTGCAGGGAAAAATGTTTCGCTTGTCGAAAAATTGGATCAGGTTATGGCTCCCTTCGATTACGATATGGCACAAATTCTGCATAAAGAATTGCACGATAAGGGCATTAATCTTATTCTGGGCGACGGCATTAAGGAAATCGGGAACGATTTTATTGTACTGGAAAGCGGAAAAAAGGAGAAAGCGCACGCCGTTATTATGGCGCTTGGTGTACGCCCCGAAACGGAACTGGCAAAGACCGCAGGAGTGACGCTCGGCGAAACAGGCGCCATTTTAGTTGACCATAATTACCGAACAAATGTAGACGGGATTTATGCCGTCGGGGATGCCATAGAAGTAACGCATTTTATTACCAACAAAAAGACACGCCTTACGCTTGCAGGCCCCGCCCAGCGGCAGGCTCGTGCCGCTGCCGACGATATGTACCGCATACCGCACAGAAACACGGGCGTTATCGGTTCTTCGGTTATCCATTGTTTTGATTACAATGCTGCCTGCACCGGTCTTAACGAAAAGGACTGCAAAAAGAACGGCATCCAGTACGATTATGTGTATGTTATTCCGGGCGATAAGGTCGGTCTTATGCCCGCCTCGAATCCGCTCTTTTTCAAACTTATCTTTGAAAAACCGTCGGGAAGAATTCTGGGAGCACAGGCTGTTGGAAAGGGTAATGTCGATAAGCGTGTCGATATTATCGCATCATTCATTATGCTGAACGGTACGCTTGAGGATCTAAAAGAGCTCGAGCTGTGTTATTCACCCATGTTCGGAACCGCTAAAGACGTTGTAAATCATGCGGCGCTGGTGGGAATGAATATTTTGAACGGTGTGTTCAAACAGGTACCGGTTACGATGGTACGCGAATTAGTGGAAAAGAATGCCTGTATTATCGATGTGCGCGAACCGCGTGAATTCGAGATGGGGCATATTATAAACGCAGTCAATATTCCTTTAAGCCAACTCAGGGAACGGATGCACGAGATTCCGAAGGATAAACCTGTGTATGTGCATTGCCGATCCAGCCAGCGCAGTTACAATGCGATTTGTGCGATGCAAGGTCGTGGGTACAAGAATGTATACAATATCATGGGTTCGTTTTTGGGCTTAAGCGTATATGAGTATTTCAACGATATAAAAAACGGCCGGAAACCCATTGTTACGAAGTACAATTTTAATTAGGATCGTAATTTGCAGGGCTCCGATATGCCGGCAGAAAAGGAAGGGCTGTCCAAATTCGATATTTTAAACCTTGCCATTGGTTCGATTATTGCGATGTATCGTCGTTTAAGCTTTCGGTGAATCTCATCAATGTAGGACTGGTGATAGGCGCTCTGTTTACTCCGATTGCGCATTTTTCGCTTTCAGGATGGCTGTATCTTATTTTCGTAACCTCGGGCGGTATTTTAGGGAATATGCTTTTGAAGAAGATGAAGCGCAAAACATCGTACATGCGGAACTAAACAAGTTAGTTTTGTTTCCCATCAGCTAATTAAGGCACCTTCTTAAAACAGATTTTGTGTAGCAAATACGGGGGCTTGCAATAAACGCACCTATCTTATAGAATAAGTGCATCAGTATTAAAAATAAATCGTTCTGTTTTTCAGAAAAGTTTATGAATTTATTAAAGACGAAGCAAAATGGAATCGGACAATAAGCATTTTATTAAAGTAACGGAAAACGCACTCACTCCTCTCAGTTCTGAACAAAAGGTAGTATTAAACCGGCGCGGGAACCAACTCTTTAACGAAGGCTTTATAAACGAAGCTCAACGTATCTTTGTTACGACCGGTTATTCGGACGGGCTTACAAGAGTCGGCGATTACTATATTGCGCATGATAATACACTGGAAGCACTCCGCATGTATTGTCTTGCGAAAAATAAACGAAAATCCGACCCGATTATTGATTCGCTTGTTCGGCTCATTAGAGTGTTAATAGATACTGAAACAAAAGGAGTAGAAAATGTTTGAAAGTATTGAAAATGGTTATTCCGAGCAGACCGATTCGTTATTTCCTGCTCAAGAGCTTCCTCACGCAGAAGGAACCGATGAACTTACAAAGCTTTCACGCGAGGGCTACCTTCTCTTAAAAGCAAATGAAATTGATCGGGCAGAAGCTGAATTTAAAAAAATGTTGGAACTTGATGAAAACAATAATTATGCCCTTGTCGGACTTGGGGATGCCGCACGAAAGCGGAATAAATGCAAAGAAGCCGCAGAATACTATAGTGAATGTTTACGGCACCATCCGGGGAATAATTATGCTTTGTTCGGATTAGCAGATTGCTATAAAAATATGAATTTATATGCTAAGGCAATAGAAATTTGGGAACAGTACCTTGAGCATGATAATGCAAACATTACCGTCTTTACCCGCGTTGCTGATGCATATCGAAAGATACATGATTTTCAAAATTCAAAAAAACTCTATTTGAAAGTACTTGAGATCGAAGAGAACAATCCTTATGCGCTCATCGGCTTGGGGCACCTCCATTATGATTTTAAAAAGTATCGAGAAGCGCTCGTTTATTGGCAAAAGATTTTTGATCAAAATCCTGAAAATGTCGATATCCGTATCTTAACATCGATTGGAAATTGTTACCGAAAGATGAAGCAATTCGACCGCGGTGTGTATTATTTTGAGAAAGCGCTTGAAAAAGATCCCGATAATTTTTACGGACTTTTTGGTCTTGCCGATTGTTATCGTGGTATGAAGCAGCAGCAACATTCAATAAAATACTGGGAAGCAATTCTGAGTAAAGATCCGAATAATAAAGTAATTCTTACCCGTATGGGCGATGCATACCGGCACATCGGCGATTATGAAAAAGCCGAGCAGATTTATCAGCGTGCGCTCGATATCGATTATGATTCTTATGCGATACTTGGGCTTGCGATTTTGTGCAAGATACAGGGAAAATATGATGAAGCAATAACCAGTTTAACGCATTTGTTGCAGGCGGATCGGAAAAACTATCGTATTTACCTTGAACTTGCCGACTGTTATATTCACATAAACGAAAAAGCCAAAGCGATTGAAGTACTGCAAGCGTTCCAACAGTACGGCATTAAAAACCAAGCAGTAAGCGATACCCTTTTTTCATTACAAAATTAAGGCAGTGGTGATTGGGACAGAGCGATAACGGCATTGTAAAAAAAACAGCCCTTTCGGGAATGCTGCCGGAAGAAATTGATGCGGTATGCAATTTACCGCAACGCTTTCACTCTATACAAATTTTTCAATGGATTGCGCAGGGGTGTTCGTCGTTTGAAGGTATGACAAATCTTCCACTTAAAGTGAGGGAACGACTTACCGATGAATATACGCCGTGCGATACTGTATGCGAAACCGTGTTGAAAGATCCTGACGGTACGGTAAAACTCGGAATAGGCTTGCATGACGGCAGCAGCATTGAAACGGTACTGCTGTTTGATAAAGCTTCGCGTAGGACTGCCTGTGTTTCCTGCCAAGCCGGCTGCCCGATGGGCTGTACCTTCTGCCAAACAGGCCAGCTCGGTTGTTTGCGTAATCTTAGCCCCAACGAAATTGTAGAACAATTTTTGCATCTGGAAAAAATCTGCGGTAAGTTGGACAATATCGTGTTTATGGGCATGGGCGAACCGTTATTAAACCTCGACAGTATCGCAAAAACTATAGCCGTTCTTACTCACCCCAAGGGCAGAAATCTTTCACACAGGCGGATAACACTTTCCACGTCCGGTATCTGCAAAGGCATTTATGAGCTTGCAGATAGCAAACTCGATATTCGCCTAGCCGTTTCGTTGACGACCGCGGACGAAGACTTGCGAACAACCTTGATGCCGGTTACAAAAGCAAATCCGCTCAGCGAATTAAAAAAGGCAATCCGCTATTTTAATGATAAAACCGATAAGCGGGTAACTCTGGAACTCGCGCTGCTTAAAGATGTAAACACTTCCTATAAAGCTGCGCAGCAAGTACGCGCTTTCGCCGAAGGACTCAACGCTCATATCAACCTTATCCCGTGGAATCCCGTGCAGCAATTACCGTATAACACTCCTTCCGATTCCGAAATACGATCATTCTATAATTATTTAACAGCGGAAAATCTCAATGTAACAGTTCGCCAAAAGCGTGGCAGAACTATCGGCGGCGCCTGTGGGCAATTAGGTAAAAAAGGACGTACCGAACCGAAATACTCCGGTACAAAGCAAATCTAACTATATTTTTAGAAATCTCAGCATATAAAAAAAGCACCGACTAATCCTGGTCGGATTAATCGGTGCTCCGGTTAACTAAAGGTTAAGTTTCAACCGCTAAAATAGCGCAGCTGAACAACACTGTTGAAGTTTCAGTGTACCCGATTTATTGACCATCGGCGGGAACGCTCCATGTCGCCGGTTCGTTTCCCTCTCTGTCGATAATCTCTATGTCAGATGCAGGAGTGATCTTATCTACGTAGAACTTGTATGAGACGGGCTCCGATACGTTACCGACGTTATCA
This sequence comes from Treponema sp. OMZ 803, assembly GCF_024181165.1. Lineage (NCBI taxonomy): Bacteria > Pseudomonadati > Spirochaetota > Spirochaetia > Treponematales > Treponemataceae > Treponema > Treponema sp. OMZ 803. The sequence goes on from NZ_CP051195.1 coordinate 2,180,105, forward strand.
ATTGCTTTTACATCGATATTGTAAACAGTGTCGGTAGAAAAATGGAGCGGCTCGATATACTTAACGTAATCGGCATCGTTGATTTTAACATAAAGTGCATCAACACCGGAAAGTTCGTCGGTCGCACCGAATGCCACCGATTCTTTGGTTGAAACGATAATACGTCCCTCTTCGTCAACGACATCGGAACTCGGGAAAATCATGTATGCATCATCTTTATTGATAAGGCGATCACTGTTTTCGATAAAAACAGTCGGAGCGGTTGTATCAACGATAACGGATGTTACCGAAATAGGAGCTAAGTTGCCGACGTTATCAACAGCCGTATAATATATCTTTGCAGGTCCTTCTTCGCTTATAGAGTAATAAGCACCTTCATCTTCTTTCCCATTACCATGGAGTGCTAAAGAATCCAAATCTGTGCCGATATAAGCTCCCGCAGTCCCGGAACCGGTTAAATCATCGATTGCCGAAATATACCATTTTGTCTCTGCAGAGCAGTAAGCAGCTAAACCTTTATAAAATAACGGTTCAGTTGTATTCAGCGTCGTTTTGGGCGCGGTATTGTCGACAATTACCGAAAGGGTTTTTGCAACTTCAAGGTTTTTGCTGTTATCGAAACCACGATATGAAATATCATGTTTACCTTCTTCCAAGATCTGGAAGGGATTGCGATAAGTCATAAAGCTCGAACCGTCCAGTGAGAATTCGACAAAATCGAGACCCGTCTCTTTATCTGCCGAATTAAGCTTAAAGAATACATCGCTGTTGACAAAATGTTTATCACCGTTACGGTATTGCATTGCCGCGCGTTGATAATCATGGGTCATTGTTTCAGGCACTTGTGCCCAAACTGAGAAGCAAAGAGCCGCAAAAGCAGCGGCAAAGAGTGATTTCTTCATAAATCCTACCTCCAAATACTATAAAAGATGACTCCGCATCTTTTTTAATAATAAATTTCAACTCTGCGGTTGTGTTTCCGTTCGGAAATTTCCGCATGAGATCCTGCGGGGTGCTCAGCCCCTTCCGCCGATATGGTAATATTACCCGCTGTAAAGGCTCCGGTTGATTCAAAATACTGTGCGACGGCATACGCACGTTGTAACGACAGTTTTTCTTCTTCTTTTGTGCTATCCAATTTTGCACAATGTCCGACAATTTTTATCTGTGTTACATCCTTCGCTTTCAACAGTTCGGCAATACTGTCCAACTTATGCGCGGTGAACGTATCAATCTTATACGTCTTCGGAGCAAAATAAACCGTCGTTTCGTTGCCGGTATTATTTTTCTCGCTTTGCTGCGGCTCATCTATTTTCTCTTCCGCAGGGGCATTTTCAACCTGCTGCGTTTCTGCAACAGGCTTTTCTTCCTTCTGCTGCTTAGGTTGTGTGGTACATCCCATCACAATTACCGCGATCAGCAACAGAAGAATACCTTTTAGCTTGCTCAAATTTTGACCTCCTCAAAATTTTTGTATTGTATAAAGGAAACTTTTGAAAACTAAAGTCTCTAAAAGTTCCATCCAGTTTTATAACTTCTCTTCAAACCGTTTAGTACTGTTATTATTTTAAATTGACATTTTTTACTGGGATTCAAAGAATATCGGCCGATACTCTTGCCAAAAGATATGTTATTGATAAGTGAAGTATTCTCTTACCGTTCGTAAGCTTTATATCCAAGGTGCTCCTACACCATAGATGTTATACTATCATCCCCATTTTTTTGTCAAGCCTCTTTTTTAAAAAGCCTATTTCTAGCTGAGTTTTTTTTGTATATTATGCATTATCATAGCTACGGTAGCGTGCAAGATTCGATAGTATGGGGTAACACAATGAATACGGAATACGGAAAAAAGGCAAAAAAAGTCGCAGTGGTAACGGGCGGAACAAGCGGAATCGGCTTGGAAACGGTCAAAGCTTTAAACAATAGCGGTTATACTGTGTATACCGTCAGTAGGCGCACGCTTAACGGTCAAGTACCTGAATATGGCGAGCATTTTTCTGCGGATGTAACAGATGAAGATGCACTGATCAAGGTCTTTGCCGAGGTATGGGAACGGGAAGCTCGATTGGATGTATGTGTCTGTGCTGCCGGTTTCGGTATTTCGGGAGCCGTTGAGTTTACGAAGCTTGAAGATGCAAAAAAACAGCTGGAAGTAAATTTTTTCGGCGCTTTTTTAACGATGAAGACAGCCGCTTCATACATGAGGAAGCAAGGCTTTGGAAAGATTCTCGCGGTGAGTTCGGTCGCAGGAGAAATTGCCATTCCTTTTCAGGCTTTTTATTCCGCATCCAAAGCAGCGCTTGGGAAATTGTTGGAAGCATTTGCCGCTGAAGTTTTCCCGTTTGGTATACAGTGTGCGCTTATTATGCCGGGAGATGTCGCAACTCCGTTTACGGATGTCCGTAATAAGTCGAATGCAGGTAACGACATATATTCCGGAAGGATCACAAAGAGTATTGCAAAGATGGAACGTGATGAACGGCATGGCATACCGGCGGATAAACTCGGTTCTTTTATCGCATCGTTAGCGGATAAAAAGCGGATTGGCTTCTTGTATCCCTATAACGCTCCCTATGCTCTGTTGATAAGCCTGTACCGTTTACTACCTCGCCGTTTAGCCCTCTTTATTGTCCGAAAGCTCTATGCCTGTTGAAGAAAATAAGACTTATTCTTGCTTTTTCTATAGGAATGATTATATTATACTTACAGTTGATGTGTCAGTAATGATAAATCCATCATCAATAGGAGCGTTATATGAGCAAAACAGGAATTTTTTATGCAAGTAAAGGCGGCGTAACCGAAACTTTTGCAAAGCAGATTGCGGAAAAGCTGGGAGCCGATTTGCATAATATGAAAGATACGAAAGTTGATGCGATAGCGGACTATCAGAATGTCGTGCTGATGTCCTCCAGCTATTTTTTCGGCGCCTTAATGGAAGATTGGGGCGGTAAAGTAAAACTGCTGCACACCGTTGATTTTTCCGGGAAGAATGTCGCGATTGTCGGCGTTGGAAGCCAAGAACGCCATCCCGACAGCTTTTGCTCCGGAGCTGCGGACTTCTATGATAAGCTTCGCTTCAGCGGCGCCCGCTTTGTCGGTGATGTATGCCCCTGCGGATATGAATTTAAGTTCTCCCGCATGGAAAGAGGCGGCAGAATGCTCGGTCTGTGCTTGGACAAGGGCGATGCTAAAGTGAACGAAAAAATCGACGAATGGGTAAAAGCCGTTCAGCCGGTATTTGCAAAATAAGTTTTGTTGGTAAGATTTGTTTCGCATCTTTCAGAATAGAGATGCCTATTACAAGCTTCCGGAATCAACAACCCCCGACACAAGCGTCGGGGGTGTTGTTCTCATAAGGTGGTTGCACTCGGCTTTAATACCCTTTGTTACGACGCAAGCGTCGGGGTATTAAACCCTCCGCACGAATAATATACATTGAGGTTTCTCAGATATTTCCGGAAGCTTTTTTATTCCTCAACGGTAAAGGTTGTTCTGCAAATAGTGTGAAAGGGACATCCCATACAATCCTGCCATTGTACGGCTGCCGGTTTTCTAAAGTCTTCCATACCGACCTGCTGCGCGTATTCTTGAGCAATTTGTAAAAAAGCCTGAATCGACGGTTCAAATTCTTCCCTCGTTTTAGAAGAACGGGCACTTCCCTGAGGTATCACCTCTTTATCGTTGACGATGTATTTTTTATCTTCCTTGGTGATACCGAGGAAAAAAGCATGGAGTACTTCCTGTTTCAGTCTATTTTCTGCAAGGAAGATGTACATCGGCATTTGGAAATCTCGCATAGCTTCCGAGGTATAGTCTGTAGCGGACGGAACCTTGCCGGTTTTATAATCAATGATAACGGCGCGGCCTTCCGCTTCCTGATAGGAGATGCGGTCTACGAGCCCGTGATAGAGGATATCTCCGCTCCGATACTGCAGCTCGCCTTCCATTAAATACGGCGCATAGCCGTCCAGTTTTTCCGCATCGAACGTAAGCACAAAGTCAACGCTTTTTAAACTGCGCTTTTTAATCGATTCGATAAAAGGCGCGGCGAGCGGCCCTCGAAAATCGGTTTGGCTGTGAACGGTCTCATTAAATATCGATTCAGCCCACTCCCTATAATCGGCGAGATGCGCAGAGATAAACACCCTATCGTTTTCCCGTATACGCTGATAGAGCCGCTCCAAAATACGATGACAAATGATACCGATATAGCGCGGATTGAAAAGTTCCGCATCAGTGTCTTCTTCGTCGATGGAAAGCGCCGACGACAAAAACCATTGAGCCGGACAGTCGGAAAAAAGATGTAAGCCGCTTTGACTGATGCGGAATGCCCCGTCCGTATAGTGTCCGTCTTTGAGCTTTTCAGAAAGTACCGGTAGGCTGCCGTTAAAAGGTTCGGTTAAAAAGGAAAAGCCGCGCTTTTGTTTAATACCGGCGAATTGTTCAAATCCTGCTTTTTGTACGGAATACAGCGCTTCCGGCGCAGGTTCTTCCCGTTTAAAGAAGCGATATTCCTGCAAAAGAGAGTCGCTGTCATTCAGGTCGGGACGGGGCGCAAAGGCGGTAAAAATGCCATTGCTGACGGTAAAGCCCGAAAAAGTCTGTTCGGAAACGGAAAAGCGCACCGTGCCGTATGTTGCATACACCGCAAAAAAGGCCTGCGTTGCATCTTTTTCGATAACGCCGAGTTCTTCCCGTTTGTCTTTCCGTAAAAAGGGAAGTTTTTGATAAATCACCCTGCTTGCTTTTTGATTGCAGTTGAGGATAAAGTGATGAGCAAAGGGCGTTGCAGCCGCGACTCTAAACGGAAAGATGCTGACCGCTCTTCCGGTATTTTGCGGTACATAGATTTCGCGGGAAAGTTGAGCGGTAAAAAAGCGATAGGGTTGTGCCGGCAGACAGTCGGCAAAATCTTCTTCAAGCTGTACCAATTCCTGCATAAGCGTAATGCAGCGGCCGATGACGGCATTGTCTTCGGCTGAAAAGCCGTCGGGATTCAGATACTGCGCTCGAAAGAGGATGTACTGCCGCCTCATTTCGGAAAAGCTTTGAGCCTGCACGAATCGCTCCGCAGCTTTCATAAAGGGGAGGAGCCATTCCTTTGCCTGCTCTTTTTCGGCTTGCTCTTCCTCAGCACTGCTATGGGGATTATACGGGATAGGGAGTTTAAACGCCTCCTTCCAGACGTTTTTATAGTGTCCTTCATCCTTCCACGAAACGAGACAGTTGTTTTTTATACCGAAATTGATGAGCGCCTGTATCTGCGCAGGATGCTTCCACGGAATATGAGGATTGAGCAGCAGCGGTTTAAGGCTTTCAAATGAGTAATGTTCCTGTACGCACTGTTCAAGCAGCGGAAAGAGCTGCCCTGCCTGCTGTTCGCCGAGTTTAAAGCCGAGCCGAAATTCTGCAGGGATATTCCGCAATGCAAACTCCCGCTTGAGATACGGTACGGTATCTTCAATACCGGCAATGCTGAGCGCAATGTCATCGGCGGGAACTCCGTTTGTCAAAAGCTGCTCAACAGCGAGCGCCGTAGAGCGAATTTCTTCCCGCATGGTGCCGAATTGGATAAGCGGCGTTGTTTCCGCTTTAAAGGCAGGGGCGGAGAGCATCGACAGTTCCGGCCGTTCTTCTAATAGGCCTCGGTACTCGTCAAAATCTTCCATTAATTCGGGATAGAGTAAAATGTACTGTTGTGCATGAGGAATAAATTCCGCCCCTGCCCACGAAGGTTCAAAGAGCCGGTGCGCATCCAAAAATTCCGTATATGCTTTTTTCAAAATCCGTAAATCGGAGAACTCGGCGTCTTTACCGGCTTTATGCTGCGCCGCGCGTTTTTCCCAGTGATCCAACTGCGGCAAAATACCGGCAATCCATTGCGCAAAGATAGCGCCGTCGGCTGCGTAATCCGCCGGGATGATGTTCTGTAGAAAGGGCTTTTCCGCCGCAGCATTGTCGGCTGCAATATGATGCGCAAAAAGCAAGCGGATAATCTGAGACGCCGGATTTTTATTTTCCGCTTGAGCGATACAGCACTCCGCCTTAAAGGCATCCCATGCGATAAACAGTTCGGCAGGAACCGCTGTAAGGCCGGTCAACGCAAGCGCACGATGCATCCAAAGCCGAGCCGCAATCCGTGACGGAAACACAAAACAGGTGCGGGCGTCCGTACCGTAGCGGCGGATACAGTCTTCTATAGTGGAACAGCCGGATATGATGCGCATAACAACCTCTTAAATATGTGAAACCTCTAAAAATCTAGCCGACTTTTTAGAGATGCTTATGATCTGGTTTTTATCAGCGATGAAAGCTCAATAATGTATTATACACAAAAAAATCGGATTGAGCATCTCTTAAACGCAATTAGCGGTTTGCTTTACTTTTGCCCGGCAGGATAGTATAATAAGCGCATCGGCTCGCCTAGTCGGGGCATTTAAATTAAGGGATACATGAGAACGGAGGGATGAATAAATGCACAAATTTTATTTTGTATTACTTCTTTGTTTTTTCTCTGCGATTCCCTGCTTTTCACAAGAAACGGCGCTGCAGTCCAATGATACGGCGGAAGTCGAACACCGAGAACATGATACGAGCAGCGGGCAGCCGAACAATACTGCGCCATTGCAGAAGAAACACGCCGGATTTGACGAATATCTTTTTGCGCCGACTGCCGGCATGGGTATCGGTTTTGAGCTTTCTACATCAAAAAATACATTGGAACTTCCGTTCGTCTTAGGCCCTTCAATTAAATTCGATATGCAATTTTCCCTTAGATCCGGTTTTTCGTTTTTACTCTTAAATGAAGTATTTTTTCCGCTTGCCTACACCGCAACAAACAAGGATTCTGCACAAGCGGGTTATATTCCGGTGTGGCATGGCGGGGTATTGTTCGGATATACTCACGGAGTAAAAACCGATTTGGAAATTACGGCAGCAGGCGGTTTGGGCGTGATGTTTATCTTACCTGAACTCGTAACTCAATTGAGTATTTCAAAATTTTTTACCGAAAAATACGGACTGTATTTCACATTAAATAATAAATTTGTTTTTTTACCTGCGGCTTTAGCGGACGATGGAAAAATGCGAGCGATGAGCACGGTAGATGCCGCCTTGGGAGCTTCCTTCCGTATCTATCCGAAAGAAAAATCGGTTACAGCTCAGCCTACGGTAAAATCTAAAAAACAGCGGAAGCGGGTTTTTGAACAGTATGTATTTGCACCGTCATTTGCCTTGTCAACGGTATTTTTAGGGATACGGCCTGATTTGTATATCATTATGGGACCATCACTTAATCTTGATATGATCTTTACAAAAGAAAAATCCGGTTTCAGTTTTTTTATCCATAATAATACGGCGGTGTGGTTTACAACCTATCCCAAAGACCCTGATGAACCGACACCGAAATTGGTATCTTTGCCGCTTACTCTATTTCATTTTATGTTCGGGTATACTCACGGTAGAGGCAGCAATTTTGAAATCTCTGCGGGTATCGGTCCGGGGTTTGCGCTTTCTCCTGCTCATTTTTTCAGACCGGTCACACTCATGCCTACTGTCAGCACGGAAATTGCATTCACAACATATTTTTCAAAAAAATACGGGTTATATGTTTCGGCGCTTAACTCGTTTATATTTATTCCTTTCGGTTCATACAGGGGGGCTGACGGAAAAAGAAAAATAAGCTATTTATTTATCGACATGCTCAATATCAGCATTGGGCCTTCGTTCCGCTTATAAGGAACGGTTCATTTTCCGCTACTATCGGGAAATATCAAGAAACGGAGGTTTGAGATATGAAACATCTACGATATTATTTATATTTTTGCATATTGTGCATCAGTGTGATGTCATGCACAAGTACGCCGGCTACCGGAGCGCTTTACTTTCCTATTACCGTATTAGCCGGTGTTGCCGATTTAACGGTTTCAACGGCTGGAGAAATACAAGCAGATGCTAGTGATAAAACCGAAGCCTTTGCAAGAAATGCAAGAATGCTGAATAAGGATTTGACTTTTGATCAAACAGAGAAGCATACTCAAAGAGAATCTCCGTCCGAATACGATTATCTTTCAAACATTCAGTTACAACCGCGGAGGGACAGTGCGGAAACGGTGAATCAGCAAAAAAATGATATGGAGCCTGTTTCTTCGATTAGATTGCAAAAAGGTGAATCATTTTCTACGCCGATACCGGTGCATAAGAAACTAACGGTCGTTGTTGAAAATAAGGATAGCAATGAACTAAGGTTTATGTGTACCGGTAAACAGTTCGTACTGCAGCAAGGAGAAATGGTGATGCTGCATTTTCGGTAAACTATAACAGCCGCTTGCTATCACAGTAGCTGCAAAGACCACCAAGCTCGCAGCGTTTAATGAAACGGTAAAGTGTGCTATACTGCTATGGGATGGGTAGATAAGGAGCATTCTATGAACGATATAATGATGCGGCAATACAATATGCTTTCAAAGGAGCTGCAGCAGGAAGTGCAGCATTATATTGAATATTTATTTGTAAAAATGAAAAAAACGAATAGACAACATATTGTAACAATACCTCAGCAAGAAAAAAATAGAGCTTATGGTGCCCTGATACAGTATGCTGGTTGCCTACCGCCGGATATTGATTATAAACAAGAAGCTATAGAATTTGCGGTTACTAAATATGAAAGTCTTACTTGATACAAATATTTTGGTTGATTTTCTGGCAAAGCGTCCTGTTTTTTTTAATAATGCACAAATTATTATTAAGAAATGTAAAGATAATGAAATGACAGGAATTGTAGCAGTTCATACCATTTCAACGTTTATTTTCAGCCGCTCAAATAGCGCGGCTGAAAAACACGTCGAGTTTGCTTGCTGCAAACTCGCTGATTGTACGTACGCTATCGCGTACCAATTCAGCATTCTCCAAAATTGATATTTTGTTCGGCTGCTGAATTTTAGGGAACGTTATTTTATATCTTAAAGAAGTATATTCCGGCAGAGAATGTACGAGAAATTTTTTGCAATTTATTCGAAATCATTGAAATCGGTAGTGCAAATAAAGAAAGCATTTTAAACGCTTTAAAGAATAAAACATTTCCTGATTTTGAAGATGGTTTGCAATATCAATGTGCATTAGAAGAATCGGTAGATTGCATTATTACACGCAATAAAAAAGATTTTTTTGGGTCAAAAATACCCGTGTATACGCCGGATGAATTTTTAGCATAAAGCTTTGTTGATTAAAGCTAAACGTCTCTCTAAAAACAGCTTTAGCTTAGAAAATGGGTATACCGATAGCAAAAATCGCTGAGGGTACAGTCCCTACGCAAAAGACAGTAGAACCGTTATACCCAATGCTGCCCGCCGAATATGGCGATAAAACCGATAGAACCGAAGCAAGATGTTTTAATCCATCCCCTACCGCAGTTAGTTGCAGGGCATCTTCTCATTTAGAAAATGCCCTGCAACTAACTAACCGTGAGACTTGCCTTGATTTTGTAATAAAGCAAGGGATGTATTGGTATGTTTTTGTATGGAGCCATGATAATTTGGATTTGGATTTCCATTTATTGTCTTTGCTTCACCACGATATATATATTTTTTTAGCTTATTATATATTTCTAGTGAGCCAGTATAATTTTCAGGCATATTCTTTTGAGGGACTAATTCTTCTAATTGTTCAGGATTTTTTCCTTCTAATGGACTATTTTTTATATATCCATGTATTTCTAGATTATTTTTTATAATTGGGACAATATATGGTATTTTTGCAAATGGGCCTTTTAAAATTTCTTCTTTTGGAAAAGTTACATTTTTTAATATAAGATTATTTACGTTTGAAGATGCCATATTTGCTGGTAAAGTTGTATTATCAAAAGTTAAATCTACTGGACCAGTTGTTGATTTATATTGCATTTTTGATAAATTTCCACCTTTAAACATTATATTTCCTGCTACATTGTCTCCTTTAAAATGTAAAAATTTTAGATCATCTTCATTCATATTATGTGTATCTATATTTTCTAATATTAAATTTTGTATTCTTACTGATCTAACATCTTCATCTATGACAGGATTATGTCCTTCATCAGTTCTTTTTCTGAATTCTAATAGTTCTTTCAGTGGGATAGGTGTGTTATTATTTTTACCACCATCATATTCAGTTACATTTGGACCTGGGCACATAAATTCATAGACATGTAAAAATTTTACACCACCATTGGTTTCTTTAATTTTATTTGGTCCAATAAGTTTTGGAAGTAGGTTCTTTACATTTCCTGTTACATATACATCTTTGACAGTAATATAATCTTTTAATGTTTCATTTCCAAGTAATTTTAGTAAATCATCAACTTTAGGGTAAGGAGTTATATCGTGACCTGATGGATCTGTTTTTTCAGTTTCGTTACTTCCAACTATAACATTAGAGTTGTTGTCTAATTTAAAATTGCTACTGAAAGAAAATTTATTAAGATCTTTTATATCAAAACTTTTTTCTATTGTGCTGTCGAATTTAATGTCAATTGGACCGTTTGATGTTTTGTTATTCAGTTTAAGGGCGGAAAACTTCTTTTTTTCTCCTATCGTTAAAACACCTGTTAAAAGTTCCGGTGTTATTTCCTTAGCTGTTATTGTCGAGTTCTGATTTGTAAAACAGTTAATGTTAAGACTATCGGTATACAGGTCTTTTCCGTTTAAGGTATCCAGTTTTGCCTTAAAAGCTGCGGAATTGATCTCTTCTATATAAATATCGCCCGTTAACCGATAACCGATTATTTCTCCGTAGTAATCTTCAACAGGCGCTATTGTTACTTTGTTTCCTTGCGTGTCGGTAAATATTCCTGTCTCCGGCGTTGGGTTTGCTTCCGCTTCCACTACGGCAGAAACTGCCGTTTCTTTTTCAATCTTTACCTTTTGCGTAATGGTATTATCTGTAACATCCGAATATGTTGCATCGCCTATCGTAAGCGCTTTGACCTTATAGCCTGTGTTTGCGGAAAGTGTAAAGGTAAACTCGCTGCCTTTATCAACCTTTCCATCAGTTGTAAGAGCGGGGCTTACTCCAATGGTGCCGTTTGCGGGCTGGGTTACGGTAACTTTGTATTTTGTATTCGGTGTAGGATTGGACGGATTGGGATTAGGGGTCGGATTGGGATTGGGGTTTCCCTGTTCCGGATTTTCAGATGGAGGATTAGTTAAATCGGGGGCAGGAGTTTTATGTAATTGCTTACAAGAAATAAGCATCACAAGCGGGCTTAACAGCAGCGCCGCTCCTAAAAATACAACAAAAACTTTCGCACGTTTGTTTTTCATAATTGCCTCCATTTTTCTCTATATGTGTAGCTTATATAGCTTTATGATACCATAGTTTTAAGTGGAGTGCAAGGAAGAATTTAACAGGGATTGATAGGGGCATTGTATCATCCTCCGATTATTACTAAAAAAGCCTGTTCTTCCACAAAGGAAAAACAGGCTTTTTGCATCTCAAAGGCTCTCTAAAAAACGATCAGTCTTCTAGCAATGTAAAATTCGGTGCGCGCTAAGCATAAGCTCAACACGACCCTTAAAAATTACAGGCTGCCTTTTGCCGCTTTAACCGCTTCAGTCAGCATCGGAAGTACCTTGAACAGGTCTCCTGCAATACCGTAGTCGGCTACACCGAAGATCGGCGCATCGGGGTTCTTGTTGACCGCGATGATGTACTCGGAATCCTGCATACCGGCAAGGTGCTGAATTGCTCCGGAAATACCGACTGCCACATAGATGTGCGGATGTACGGTTTTACCGGTCTGTCCAACCTGATGGTTTGCATCCATCCAGCCGGAGTCAACAACGGCACGGGATGCTCCGACAACGCCGCCGAGCGCCTGAGCCAAATCTTCAGCAAGTTTGATACCCGCTTTGGGATCTTTACCGATACCGCGGCCGACGGAAACAACCACATTTGCTCCGATCAAGTCTACGATATTCTTTGCTGTTTTCTTGATTTCGAGGATATCGACGCTGATATCGGCCTTGGAAAGTTCAACTTTCGGCTTTTCAATTACGGTCTTTGCCGCTTTTGCCGAATCAAAATCCTGCTTCTTCATAACGCCGGGACGCACGGTTGCAATCTGCGGGCGGAAGCGGGGACACACAATCGTTGCCATCAAGTGACCGCCGAAAGCCGGACGGGTCATCTTCAAGTTGGTATTTACCTTAAAGGGTGTCTTTTCGACATCCATCGTCGAGCTGGTGCGGAGGAATTCCTTGTATTTTTCCGTATCGACGTCAAGGTGCGTGGTGTCGGCGGTCAATCCGGTATGGAGCCGTGCGGCACAGCGGGGGCCTAAGTCGCGTCCGATGGTTGTTGCACCGATGAGGAAAACCTCCGGTTTTTTATCCTGCACCAATGCGGTAATCACTTTTGTATACGCATCGGTTGTATAATCGGCAAGAAGATCGTGCTCGCAGTAGTACACCTTGTCGGCACCGTAACCGCCGAGATTCTTTAATGCATCTTCTTTAATACCTTTTCCAAGTACAACGCCGCAGAGTTCGCCCTTTAATTCATCGGCGAGCTTCCGGCCTTCGCTCAATAATTCAAACGAGGTGTTGAGGATTTCTCCGTTGCGCTGTTCACAAAATACCCACACGCCTTTGAAGGCTTCAGTGTCTTTGCTATCGTAAGCCATTTGTACATTCTCCTCCTTCATTAAATGATATGTTTTTCTGCAAGCATACCGACGAGCTTTTCACAAGCGGCTTTGTCGGCGCCTTCCATCATCGTACCGGCGCCCTTCTGCGGCGGGGTAAAGGACTTGTATACGTTTGTCGGAGAGCCTTCCAAACCGATCGTGTCTTTATCGATGAGCGGGTCGTCCTTCAAGGTTTCGTAATTGTATACCTCATACGGCTTTGAGTAGCATTCCATAATACCGCTAACGCTCATATAGCGCGGTTCATTCAGCTCTTTAATACAGGTGATAAGACAGGGAGTCTTTACCTTGAGCATCATATAGCCGTCTTCGAGCATACGCTTTACCGTCAGTGTGTTGCCTTCTTTTTTAATATCAGCTGCGTAGGTGATCTGCGGGAGATTCAGTTTTTCAGCGATCTGCGGGCCTACCTGCGCGGTGTCCCCATCGATTGCCTGACGGCCGCAGAATACAACGTCTTCCGGCCCGACACCGACGCGACGTACTGCTGCTGCCAAAATCTGGCTGGTAGCATACGTGTCGCTTCCGCCGAACTCACGGCTGGAAACCAGTACCGCCTTGTCAACGCCGCGCGCCAACAGCTCACGGAGCATGCTTTCTGCAGGGGGCGGCCCCATCGAAATAGCGACAACTTCACAGCCGGTTTGATCTTTCAGTTGCAGCGCCGCTTCAATCGCGTTTAAGTCATCGGGGTTGGTGATGGTCATCATCGAAGCGCGGTCAAGCTGCCCGTTTTCTTTGACGGCAACTTTTCCGGATGTATCGGGAACTTGTTTTACACAAACAATAGCTTTCATCTGTTCTTGTCCTCCTTAATTGACGCCGAGGTTTCCGGCAATAACCATGCGCTGAACTTCGCTCGTGCCTTCGTAAATTTCCGTAATCTTTGCGTCGCGCATCATCCGCTCAATCGGGTAGTCGCGGGTGTAGCCGTATCCACCGAAGAGCTGCAGACAGCGTCGGGTTACGTCGCTTGCGACCTCAGCCGCAACGAGCTTTGCCATTGCCGCTTCTACGGAATAACGAATATTGGGATTTTCGTTGGCTGCCTGTTTCTTGCATGCTGCCGCATAGACAAGATACTGAGCGCCTTGAGTGCGGGCTGCCATATCCGCAAGCTGGAACTGAGTGTTCTGCTGCTGGCTGATGCGCTTTCCGAACTGGACACGTTCTTTTGTATATTTGATGGTTTCTTCGATAGCGCCTTCCGCAATACCGAGCGCCTGTGCTGCGATACCGATACGTCCGCCGTCAAGGGTTGCCATAGCGATGATAAAGCCGCGTCCCTGTACGCCGAGGAGGTTTTCTTTCGGCACGATGCAGTCTTCAAATACCAGCTCGCAGGTGGAAGATCCGCGGATACCCATTTTCTTTTCATGCTTACCGATGGAGAAACCGGGGAATCCTCGTTCTACGATGAATGCGCTGATTTCTTTCATAGAACGGCCTTTCTTATCTTTTACCGTGCCGGTTACTGCAATAACGATAAAGACGTCGGCATAGCCCGCATTGGTGATAAAGATTTTGCTGCCGTTTAACACCCAGTGATCGCCGTCAAGCACTGCGGTTGTCTGCTGACCTTGAGCATCGGTTCCGGCGCCCGGTTCGGTTAACCCGAAAGCACCGATCTTTTTACCGGCGGCTAAATCGGGAACGTACTTCATCTTTTGTGCTTCCGTTCCGAAATGCAGAATCGGATCGATACACAGTGAAGTATGCGCGGAAATGATAACGCCGGTTGTTCCGCATACCTTGCTCATTTCTTCCACACACATGGCATAGGTTAAAACGTCAGCCCCCTGTCCGCCGTACTGTTTCGGGACGGGAATGCCGAAGAATCCCAGCTTTGCCATCTTTTTGACATTTTCTTCAGGAAATTTTTCCTCTTCGTCGACTTCGGCAGCGAGCGGTTTTACTTCGTTTTGCGCAAAATCGCGAAACAGCTGCTGCGCCATGAGCTGTTCTCTGCTCAACGTAAAATCCATGTTGAATCTCCTTCGTTATATTGATTTTTATTAAAAATCTCTACTTTATATAGAGGCTTTTCTATAGTATAATAATGACCTACGCTGTTGTATCCCAGCAAATAATAGTAGTATTTTTATAGATAGATTATATCAGCAAACCGTCGAAATGGATAGGGGAAGAATCGTATTTTATCATACTTTTTTTCTCTTGAGCCTTTGCGTCGGGGGAGAACGATTATATGACAAGAATAGCCATCGCCGCGCTGGTGCGGAATACTTCAACTTTTTTTGCATCAAATGCGACAAAATCATATCAATTCCGCGCAGAACAGCTCCGTAAGTTGGGAGCCGCCGTTCACGCGTATGAGCAACGGATAAGCGATGCACTCTATAAGGATTTACACAAGGCGCCGATGGAGACCTACCTTACGGAAATCGGGATGGTGCAAGGAGAAGTCCGCTTTCTATCAAAACATTTAAAAAAATTGATGAAGCCGAAACGGGTGCGCACGCCGCTCAGTCATTTTTTAGCGTCGAGTACGATTTATTATGAACCGTACGGCACCGTGCTGATTATGTCGCCGTGGAATTATCCGGTCAATTTAACGTTGACGCCGCTTGCCGGTGCGATTGCCGCAGGAAACTGCGCGGTGATAAAGCCGTCGAATTATACTCCCGAAACCTCAAAAGTAATCGCCGATTTGATTGCGGAAACCTTTGATCCGAGCTTTGTTACGGTTGTAACCGGCGGACGAGAAGAGAATGCCGGGCTTTTGGAGCAAAAGTTCGATTACATCTTCTTTACCGGCGGTACGGTAGTCGGTAAGCTTGTTATGGAAGCAGCTGCGCGGAACCTGACGCCGGTAACGCTGGAACTCGGCGGCAAGTCCCCCTGTATTATCGATAAAACCGCCGATATGAAAGCGGCGGCGCGACGTATCCTTTTCGGTAAGATACTGAACGGCGGACAAACCTGCGTCGCTCCCGACTATGTGTTAATTCACACTGCGGTAAAAGAAGCGTTTATCGAACAGTGTAAGGCAGTTCTCCGTGAATTTTTTCCGACGGACGCGTATGTCTCATGCAATATGACGCGGATTGTCAACGACAAACATTTTGAACGGCTTTCACATTTGATGGAAGGAGAATCGGCTGTTATCGGCGGAGAAAAGGATGCGCACGGGCGTTTTATTCCGCTGACGATACTGGACAATATCAGCTTTGAATCGCCGGTTATGCAGGAAGAAATTTTCGGCCCTATCTTACCGCTCATCCCGTTTAGCGATGTGCAGTGGGCTGTCGATCAAATCCGTGCCCGCCCGAAGCCGCTTGCCCTCTATCTCTTTACCAAGGATGCCGCCGTAGAGCAGAAGATCCTGTCGGAAGTATCGTTCGGCGGCGGGTGCATCAACGACACAATCGTGCATCTTGCGACACCGTATATGCCCTTCGGCGGTGTCGGGACAAGCGGCATGGGGAATTACCACGGGAAACAAAGCTTTTACACATTCAGCCACGAAAAGAGCGTTATGAAAAAATCCCTGCTGGTAGACTTACCGATGCGCTATCATCCCTACAGCGAGAAAAATTTCAACCTCGTTAAAAAGTTTATGTAGGTGCATACCGAACGGTGTATCCGGCTGTGCCCTGCAAGTCGTCTTGCGTGATTCCGCCTAAACCGGTATATTTCCACATATTCCGGGTACTGATATTTTAAGAGGTTTATATGGATGCACTCTTATATAATTTTTTAATGAATTCATCGGTTGTAATATCGTTGATTGTGCTTGTTGCAAGCTTGTTTACGCTGAGTAAGGGTGCGGATTGGCTGGTAGACAGCGCGGTTGCCCTTTCGCTTAAATGGGGAATGCCCAAGATGGTGATCGGTGCGACGATTGTCAGTCTCGGCACGACCCTGCCCGAAGCGTCGGTGTCTACATTGGCGGCAATTAAAGGCAATGCGGAGCTTGCGCTTGGAAATGCTATCGGCTCGATTATTGCGGATACGGCTCTCATTATCGGGCTTGCCGCCATGCTTGGTACGGTGCCGGTTGATAAACGGCTTATTCATCGGCAGGGTACCGTTCAGTTTTCGGCAGCGCTGCTGTTGACGCTTGTTTCGCTTCCATTCTTTTCTCCGGGCAGGGAGGGAAAAATCTATCAGTGGATGGGCTGGATATTTGTCATGCTGCTCGCGTGTTATATGTACATATCGTTCCGCTGGGCAAAAGAATCTATGGAAGAGAGCGAGCAGGATACGGCAGAAGAAAATCAAAAACCGCTGTGGTTGCTGCTTGTGTGGCTGGCTGTAGGAATCACGGTGGTCGTGCTCTCGTCTAAGATACTGATCCCTGCGGTAGAAGTTTCCGCCATAAAGATCGGTATTCCGCAGAGTATTATCGCGGCGACTTTGGTCGCGTTCGGCACGAGCGTGCCTGAATTGGTAACTGCCATAACCGCCGTTCGGAAAGGACACGGAGAACTCGCGGCAGGCAACATCATCGGGGCGGATATCTTGAACGTCCTCTTTGTGTTGGGTGTAGCGGCTGCGGTAACTCCCGCCGGTATCCGTGTACCGGTAGATTTTTACTATCTGCAATTCCCGACCATGCTGCTGGTGCTCGGCATTTTCCGCTTTTGTTCAACACGTCAGCGCAGCGTCATAACACGGCTGCAAGGCGCGGTTCTTTTTATCTTTTATACCGCATACATTGTTCTCAATTTTACATTAAGACATATCACGGGTTAAGGGCGGCAAGGCTGCCATGAATATCATTTTATTACGACAGGAAGAACTTTCAGACGGGAATTTTTCTTTTGCCAAAACTGATGAACGCTTTTTACATATCAAAAAAGTGCTGAAGCTCGGTGTGGGCGCAGTATTCAAGGCGGGTATCATTGACGGGGAAAAAGGAACGGCGGAGATCACTTCCTTTTCCGATGAGCTGTTGACTGCACGGTTTACCGTATCGGAGGATGCGGGCGGAGAAGGCGATGTTTCCGCGTTGCCGCCCATCAGACTGATACTCGGGTTTCCGCGTCCCATTCAGCTGCGCCGTATTTTGCGTGATGTCGCAGGGCTTGGAATTGAGGCGTTGTATCTGACCGGTACCGAGCTGGGTGAGAAATCCTACCTGCAGGCGGATATCGCTGCGGAAACGGAGATAGAGCGGCTGCTGATTGACGGATGCAGTCAGGCAGGGGATACTCATATTCCGAAAGTGTATCGAGCTTATAGTGTACGGCATTTTTTCGACCGGTATGAGGATGATATCCGTCCGGATCATCTGCGGGCAGCGCTCGATGTTCCTTTTCAAATTGAGCAAGGTTCTCAAGGTTCTATTGAACAAAATCGCATGAAACAAGGTTATATTGGGCAAAACCGTATTGGACACGCGCATAGTGAACAAGGCGACACACGCTGCATTCCTGTGATGCATCCGCTGCCTCAGCTGCAGTGGGACGGAAAACAAACGCTGTGGCTTGCCGTCGGGAATGAGCGGGGCTGGAGTCTGAATGAACGGCTGCTGTTTGCAAAAAAGCAGTTCACTGCCTATACTATGGGACGGAGAATTTTGCGTACGGAAACCGCCGTTACTTCCGCTGTTGCAGTGTGTCTTGCAAACTCCGGCGCATGGGATATGAGAGGAACGCGATGAATCAGGATCAGGTAAAAGAGATATTATTGCAGATTGAAGAGTCGGGGCTTGAATTTTCGGTAACGTTTACCGGCAAGGCGAGCAAGAAAGTCAACGGGCTGTATAAAAGCGACACACACGAGATTCTGCTGCACAATAAAAACTTTTCCGTCGATAACGAACTGCTGTACACCGCTATTCACGAATATACGCATCATCGGCTCTGCGAGCTGGACGGCACCCGTTCCGGCCGTGTACATACGCAGCGGTTTTGGAGCTATTTTCACCGGCTGCTGCAAAAGGCGGAGGAGAAGGGGCTGTATAAAATCACGATGGAAGAATCGCCTGAGCTGCTCGAACTGACGGATACAATCAGGACGACCATCATGGCGGAGGACGGCAAGCTGATGAAGGAACTCGGCAGGCTTTTGAGCAAGGCGCGGGTGCTCTGTAAGCAAGCCGGTGTCCGCTACGAAGATTATATCGACCGTGTGCTGTGCCTGCCGCGCGCCTCCGCTGCGACGATTGAGAAAATACATGCGTTCGATGTAAAGCCGGAACTCGGCTATGAAGCGATGAAGGTGGTTGCGAATATTGCAAACCCCGATAAACGCGCCGCAGCAGAAGATCTTTTTTTACAAAAGCACAGCCCTGCGTTTGTGCGCGACAGCGTAAAAAATAAACCGCAGGATGAAGACCCTCGGCGTAAGTTGGAAAATGAAAAACGCCGGATAGAGCGCACGATTGTCAGCCTGCAAGCGCGACTCAGCGAGTTGGAAGACACGCTTGCAAAGATGCCCGTAACGCCGTTTATCTTTTGTTTTTTCTTTTTGCTGCGGCTGCTTTCTCCCCTTGCTGCGGATAATACCGGAGTCGGGCAAATGCAAATACCTGCGATACCGGACATTCCTGAAGTTACTATCGGCGGAGGGATCACTCGGCCGCCTGCGCCGCCCGTTATTCAGCCTCCGACATTTTTACAGCAAAAACGTACTCCATCGTCAGCAGCAGGGGCGAAGGGGAAACAGACGGGAAACGCCGCTTCCGCTTCCGATTCCGGTAAAAGCGATGTAAAAAAATCAACGGCGCTGAATGGGCTCAACGCTAAAACACTGGCGGCATTAAGCCAGAACAGCGGTAACCTGACGCTGCTCAATAATTTGCTCGGCAGCGATGCGGGATTAGGCGGCAATGCAGGGTTGGGCAATGTAACCGGTTTGCAAACCGATACGGGCGGCGCCGTTTTAACAAAAATTTTAACCGAACTGGAAAAACTGCAAGCGCAAACCGCTCAGGCTGCCGGCACAAGCGGCGGTACGATTACCGGTACCGTCAATGCTGCGAGTGCTGCCGGAAATACCGGCGCGGGCAATGCGGCAGATGCTCACGCTGCGCTTGCACAAGGGGCTGCGGCGGAGCTTATTCGGTTGCGGATAAACGGTAAGGAAATTAAAGACGATTTGGTTTATACATTTTGTTCCGCTCCCGCCGCAAACGGTTCGTTCTTGTATGGAGCAGACCGCCGTTTTACGGCTAACGGCGCCGAGCTGAATGAGACCGCTTATTTTCTGTGCCGGAAGACGGAAGCTCAGCAGTACGAGATTACGATGGATTTACGCCAAGAACCGCTGAATGCAAATTCTTTTCTGTATAAACTCTATCAACTGAGCCCCGTATCGGTGGAGCAAACTTCGGATATCATCTTTTGGCATTATAAAGCTTCCGACCTTGAGGTAGAGTTGATATTCAGAATTGTGCATCTCTAAAAGCTCGGTTAGCTTTTAGAGATGCACGACGAGTTTTGATTTAAGTCTTTACAATGTAATGACTTAAATCAAAACATCGCAAATAAATTTAAGGAAACTGTCCAAAAACTGAAGTTGTTGGACAGCCCCTCTAAAAAACTGCGGTTTTTCGAGGTTCATAATTAAGGACGCGAAGGCGTAACAAGCCGTCCCGCATATAAGCAGGCAATGCCGAGTACTGCCGCTGCGGGAAGTATGAAGCCGCCGCCCAGCGAAATAAAAAAGTTATAAAGCCCGTGGAGAACAACCGCTGCGAGAAAGACGAGCGCAGCTTTCCGCTTTGTTTTGGTAGATATCATCGATGCATAAAAACAGCCGAGTGTCCCGTGTAATAAGGCGGCAGTAAACAGTCTGAGAAACTGCACGTTGGAATACCGCAAACTATACGAGATATTTTCAAAACCGCTAAAGACAAAGCCGAAGAATACGCCAAGCAGCATACTTCGTGTAATCCCGAATCTTTTTTTTAAAACCATAGCAGCCGTTAAACCGAAGAATCCTGTTTTAACACCTTCTTCTATCCAGGCTGCCGTAATAAAGCTGTTAAACAGGAGCCGTACCGCTTCCGATTGTTTTGCAATACCGACATCTAAAAAAGTATGCACACTATGCTGGAGCGCAAGCACCGGAAGCAGTGACGCTGCCGCTGCAAAGAATACGGCGGCAAGCGCATAAACAGGAACGTGTTTTTTTATTGCAATACAGACCGCTGCCGATGCCGGTAAAAATGCCGTGATTAGCAGTCCGATAATACTCATGCTGAACCTACTGTTAGCAGATTTTCCCGCCCGAGACCTTTATGTCGGAACCGTGTTTGACGATGGCTTCAAGCGCGTGGGTAATGCCGCTGACAATTGTTTCCAAGCTCATCGAGGGGGTAAGCGCCGGTTTCCCGATTACCTGTTCGGGCAGAAACGGAATATGGATAAAGCCGCTTTTCATCGGTTTCCCCGCCACCGTCCTTTGCGCCGCAAGGTGCGCGACACCGTAACAGACATGGTTGCAGATAAAAGTACCCGCCGTGTTGGAAATTGAAGCGGGAATCTTATGCGCTTTTATGTTTTCAACGATAGCCTTTATCGGAACGGTAACAAAATATGCAGCGGGGCCGCCTTTTACCACCGGTTCATCGATCGGTTGATTTCCTTCGTTATCGGGAATACGGCAGTCGTCGATGTTGATACCGACTCTTTCTACGGTAATTTCGGATCTGCCGCCTGCCTGCCCGATGCTTAACACCGCATCGGGATTTTCTTTCTCGACCGCTTCCGTTATCTTTGCTAAAGACTTTCCTACGACTGTCGGAATTTCAAGTTTGATAATCTGTGCGCCTAAAATGGTATCAGGCAATCGTTTAATGGTTTCCAGCGCAGGGTTGATTTTTTCTCCGCCGAAGGGATCGAATCCCGTAACTAAAATTTTCATCATGGCTCCTACAGGGCAATCGCATCAGAAAGTTTTTGGATATCCCTGCCGCAGCAGAGGCTGTCCGCCCTTTCCTTTTGAAAATATACGGGCATCTACTTCGTTATTTCACAAAAATTAGTCCTCAACGTGCAAAAGCACGTTTGCGGGTAATTTTTGTTCATGCCTCGTATATGCACCGCCTATTTCCAAAAGGCTAACGGAAAAACTTGTTTTAACAGACATAACCTCTATTATTCTGCGGAATTTGCTCGATTTGTCTGATGTGATTGCCCTTCTGCTAAAATAAACTGCACAAAATTTTTTTAAATTTTGTGCAGATGGAAGGCAACCGTGTAAAGTATTTCCAGTACGGTTGCCCTTGTTTCTACTCCTAAAAGGCGAAGATTGACATCAAGATGATGTGCACGATGATCAAGGCAACCGACATAAAAGCTTGAGTTTTAATAAGCGTGTATTTATTTTCGGTTTCCAAAATTGCTGCGGGAACGATGTTGAAGTTCGCCGCCATCGGCGTTAAAAGTGTGCCGCAGTATCCGCAGGTCATACCGAGTGCACCGACAACCGCCGGATTCCCGCCTTGCATAATAACAAATGGAACGCCGACGCCGATGGTAATGACGGTGAAGGCGGCAAATGCGTTACCCATAATCATCGTAAAGATTACCATACCGAGGCAGTAGGCGATAACACCGAGAATGGGTACTCCTTGCGGTACAATACCGCTTGCAAACTGACCGATGATTTTACCGATACCGGCAGTTGCGAATATCGCTCCTAAAACGCCGAGTAATTGCGGGAGTAAGCTGGAGGAGCCGACTTGCATCAGCATCTTTGAAGTATCGTTGACGGTATTTTTCAATGTCGGTTTTGCCAACACCACCGCGAAAATCAACGCAATAATCGATGCAGCGCCGACAACCTGAGCGGTCGAAAAACCGAAGATGATTGCCTTACCTGCGGCATTGGTTCCAAGCGAAATGTTAAAACTTTTGACCTGCGCCAATAGCATTGCTACAACGCCGATTAAAACCGCCGGAATAAAAATCTTATTGCCGACCTTTTGCGAATTTTTTTCTACCTCTTCTTTTTCGGCAGTCGGGATGTCTGCAATCTTTACCTGTTTTGTCAATGTCAAGATGCCCAGCAAAATCAATAAACCGCCGATAATGGCTCCGCCGTTCGGAACGTTCAATACGATCACTTTGCCGAACATGAACAACAAGCCTAAAATACCCCAAAACAAAAACGTCCCGCTCAAATGCTTTTTCCCTTTTAAGGAGATGAATGCGGTAATAATGGAAACAAGACCGCAGAGGCCGTATATGATTTCGTCGATAATCATACTGTGAGAATGGATAAAACTAAACATCGCGCTTCTCTCCTTTTCTTAAATGCTTTTCGAACAGCCAGCACTGGACAAGCGCGATGAGCACCATCGCAACACCCGCTAAAATGGAATACTTTGCGACATCGATATTGCTGATATCAAGTCCCTGTTCCTTCAAGGTGCCGGTAATCAACAGAACACCGGATGCAACGGGAAATATGTTTTGCCCGAAGAAGTTTCCGTAGTTTTCGGAAGCGCCGGCAAGCCCTTTGATTTTTTCAATATCTTCGTCAGTCAGTTTGATATTCTTCCGTGCGGCTCCCTCAGCCATCGGCAAAATGAGCGGACGGATAAACTGAACATGACCGCCCAACCGAATTGAAAAAGCGGAAGCAATCGTTCTGATTACAATGTAAAGCCAAATAACCATACCGGCGCTTGCGCCTTTAATCTTTTTGATACATTCCGCGGCGCGTAGTTTTAAGCCGTACCGTTCCATAATGGCGATAACAGGGAACGAAATAAAAAACAAGCTCATATAACGGTTATTGACAAATCCCGTTCCTATTGCATTGAGTACTTCAACCAGTCCCATTTTTGCAATTAATCCGGTAACGAGACCGGAAATCAATACGACTGCGACAACATCGAGTTTAAAAATAAAACCGACGATGATAATCGCAATGCCGATGAGAACAAAATAGTTCATATCATCTCCTATAAAAACTTTTGTAGAACACATTTTATCAGACTTACAGCCGACTGTCTATTTGCGTGATAAACCAAACACCGCAGATGCGCCGTTGACCAGTGTACGTCCCTGTACCCTGGTCAACGACGAGATTTGTGTATACCACAAATCTCGCTACTGCTTAATACCCCCGCCATCCTCGCCCAAAAATGAACATCCTTGTTCATTTTTGGGCTGCAAGTTTGCATTGCAAACTTGTTACTGTATGGAACCAGCGACATCCGTGTCGCTTCTGAGATACGTTGAGGATTAATTTGTGCGCAGTAACGAAAGAAATCCCCTTACAGCCATCGCTTTTGAAAATAGACGGCGTAGATACGAGGCGCGAGCACAAATTAACCGCAGGCACGTTCAAAAATATACATCCGTGTATATTTTTGAACTGCGTGTTTGCAAGGCAAACACGCTACTGACGAGAATCACCGCCATCCATGGCGGAAATGATACGTTGAGGACTGTTTTCAGCAGCGGCATGGATGCCGCTTGTGATAATCAGAAGCGATGTTTCGGCAGTGCCGAAACTCGCAGCCAAAACTATACACGGATGTATAGTTTTGGCGCAGATACGCCGTATATTTTCAAAAGACCGATTTGACTAAATCCAGAGTATAGCGTAAAATTATCCGTTATGTCCGCTTCGTTAAAACCGCTTATCATTCAAGGCGACCGCTCCATATTACTCGACGTCCATGCGCCGGAAGCAACGGATGCACGCTTTGCACTTATCCCCTTTGCCGAACTTGAAAAATCCCCCGAACATTTGCATACCTATCGTTTAACCGGCTTGTCGTTATGGAATGCCGCAAGCGCAGGCTTCACTGCCGAAAAAATTACGGAGACGCTCAAACGGTTTTCCCGCTTTGATATTCCCCCTGCGGTACTCGGTTGGGTGGAAGAAACGTTCAGCAGATATGGCAAGATCAAACTGACCGAGTGTGAAGATAATTCGTTTTTGTATTTGACAGCGGAAAGCGATCGGATTTATCAGGAATTAAAAGCTTCGCCGAAGCTCGCAAAGTATCTGGTTGCGGCGGAAAAACCGCGTTCGTTTTTAATTGCGCTTTTGAACCGCGGTACGGTAAAACAGGCATTGCTGAAAATGGGCTGGCCGGTGCGCGATGAGGTACCGTTGAAAGACGGTGCGCCGCTTGCGGTAGCTTTACGTACGCAGACAAAAAAGGGAAGAGATTTTATTATCCGCGACTATCAGCGGGAAGCGGCGCAAGCATTTACCGGTGATAAGGGGCCGGGAACAGGCTTCGGTACGATTGTACTACCGTGCGGTGCAGGTAAGACGATTGTCGGTATGCTGGTTATGTCGATGCTGAACACTGATACGCTGATTCTAACTACCAACACCGCCGCGGTGCATCAGTGGAAGCGCGAGCTAATCGATAAAACCGAACTGGAACCCGATACCATCGGTATTTATTCGAGCGATACCAAAGAGATTAAGCCGGTTACCGTGGCAACCTATCAAATTTTGACATGGCGACCGGATACCGAATCGGAGTTTCCGCATTTTAAGCTGTTCCGCAAACGGAACTGGGGGTTAATTATCTATGACGAAGTACATCTACTTCCGGCTCCGGTGTTCCGCATTACCGCAGAGCTGCAAGTAATCAGACGGCTCGGCTTAACCGCAACGCTGATCAGAGAGGACGGCTGCGAGGGTGATGTATTCAGTCTTGTCGGCCCGAAGCGCTATGACGTGCCGTGGAAGGAGCTGGAAGAAAAGGGCTGGATTGCCCATGCCTATTGTACGGAAATACGCATCCCCTTGCCGGTCTCTAAAGAGATTGAGTATGCCGCCGCCCCCCTGCGCGAAAAACACCGGATTGCGAGTGAGAACGAAGCAAAAAACGAAATTGTCCGGCAGCTGCTTGCACGGCATACCGACGACCAAATTTTGATTATCGGACAATACATTACGCAGCTGAAAAAAATAGCCGAAGAGGTACATGCGCCGCTCATCACCGGAAAAACGCCGAATGCCGAGAGGGAAGTGTTGTACGACTCATTCAGAGCGGGCGATATTTCCGTACTGGTGGTTTCCAAGGTAGCGAATTTCGCAATCGATTTACCGGATGCTTCCGTGGCAATCCAAATTTCCGGAACTTTCGGCAGCCGGCAGGAGGAAGCCCAGCGGCTCGGGCGTATTCTTCGGCCTAAAGAGCGGGATTCGTTTTTTTACACGCTGGTAACCCGCCATTCCGTTGAAGAAGAATGCGCCGATCATCGCCAAAAGTTCCTTGCGGAACAGGGCTATGCCTATTCGCTCATCACCGATGCGGATTTCGCCGCCGATACACGCATACGATAGTGCAATGGAATCAACAGGGGGCTGTCTCAAAAACCGATTACTTTTTCGGTATCCCTGATGCAACGCAACAGATGTGCCGTATATTCTCGAAAAACCGTCAAGCTGTCCGATTCGATTCAGGGGAATGATAACTTTTGATTATGAATTGATCGCTAAACACTCACTACACCACCGCTCGTGGCACGGAATCCGGAGAATGTTCCTCTTCTTCATCTTTGAGGGTTTGCCATATTCTATCAAATGCATGGTGAATCTTTTTAAAATGCGTTACCAGCAGTGGATCAAAATGTTTTCCTGCATTTTCAAAAATATATTGTACCGCTTCATCATGTGAAAGCTCGTTTTTATACGAACGCTTCATACGTAACGCATCATATACATCAGCTATCGCTACAATTCTTGCCGAAAGGGGTATCATCTCTCCTTCCAATTTAAACGGATATCCAGAGCCGTCCCATCGCTCGTGATGGCTTAACGCTATTTCTTTTGCCATTGCAATAGGATAAGAAGACATAATAAGCGCTCCGTTTATTGTGTGTTCCTTCATTACTTCCCATTCGAGGCCGGTTAGTTTGCTTTGTTTTTGCAGAATATAATCCGGCGTCCCGATTTTTCCCACATCATGAATGGCAGCTAAAAAGGAAATATTATCGACAAAGTCCTGGGTAATTTGAGGATACCGGTTAAGTCCAAACAAGTAATCGGCAAATTCTTGGCAATAAAAATTGAGCCGTTGTGCATGGTTTCCGGTATCATTATCTTTCAACATAGATGCTTGCAGTAAACCGTTTAACATCATTTTATACATTTCGATCTGTTGAGCCGTTGTATCTTCAATAATTACCCAATATCCAAGCAAGTAACGATTCTCCTTATCAAAAAGCGGATGGAACCGTACTCTCGTATACAATGTTTTTAATGTATGCGATTTATGAACCATATTACCGATCCATGACCAACCCTTTTCTCGCGATCGTATACTTTCAAAAAAGTCTTTTATTTCCGTTTGAGTAAAGACTCTACCGAAAACATTAAAAAACGGCTTTTTTTCCAATGTATAATAACCTGCAAACAGTTTATATACGCTTTCGGTCATGTGGCGTATAACCAAATTACTGTCTACAATCATCGTAGGGATACTCCCTACTTTTGTTAATTCAGCAAGCTCGTTAAAATACGCCTCTTGTTCTGCCGCTGACATCTCTCCTGCAATTTGTTGTTTCCGTCCCGATGATATACTTTTTTCCATAGATTAGTCCTTCTCCGCATCGCTCTTCCGAACATACTGAGGCCCCGCATAATCTGCAGCATTCTTCAGTACATTACCGTGCCTTTGCATATACTTAATCATTGAATATGCAAAAGAGAGAGGAGCCGCTTCAATAAAATAAAAGCGAATATTACTTTGTAAAATTGCAACAGCATCTTTAAACGCTGCCGTTCCGTAGCCGGTAACCAGCCATTCTTCGTTTTTCGAAAAGTACGGGAGCATATCTGCCACCGTCTTGTCAAAAACTTCCGTTACTGCTGTTCCGTTTTTAAAGAGTTGGATATAAAAGCGATCTCTTTTTGCATCTATCACTGCGGCAATACTTCCATTCCACACCTCATACTGTGATGCAATGCATGGAAGTGTAGGAACGGGAATAAAGCAGCTATTACTGCTGAGCTGTAGCGCTTTTGCCGCGGCGAAGCCAAGTCTTAGGCCGGTAAAAGAACCGGGTCCTTCCGGCGCCAGTACTATTTCCGTGTCGGCGGCAGTAAATCCCGCTGCTGACACGGCAGCATCAATCAGAGGGAGCAACCGTTCAGCATGGGACGGACCGTTACCGGCGAAGGATTGAGTAACCAATCCTTTAGAGCCAAGCGCCGCAATTGTAAGGGTCGGAGTGAGGGTATCTATTGCAAGTATATTCATGGTGCCGCCTCATATTCGATTAAGCTGTCCGTTTGATACGGCCAGTTTGTGATAGTAATAGTTCTGCTTGTATCTTCTTCTGTTTTGATATGGATAAGGATGGTGCGTGCCGGTAATTCGGACATAATTTTTTCACTCCACTCGATGATACACACGCCCTGACCGTAGAGCATATCTTCAACGCCGAGATCTAAAAAATCTTCAGGTGAGCTGAGACGATACACATCCATGTGGTAAAGAGGCAACCGTCCGTAATATTCCGATATGATGGTGAAAGTGGGGCTGGTAACTGCTTCGGATATACCAAGCCCTTGCGCAATACCTTTTGTCAGCTGCGTTTTCCCTGCAGCAAGCGACCCTTGCAATGCGAGCACATCGCCTGCATTGAGTAAGCAGCCCAAAGCCTGTCCAAAGTTAATAGTATCTTCTACCGTTTTTGTTCTGTATACCATATCAGCCCTAACTTTTTTCTTTCTTAGTTAAAGAAAACATCCTTCGTAATAGTTACAAGCGCAAATATACTATTCCGAAATCTGCTGTTTGTATAGGCCATCAACAGGAGTAAGAGAACGAATAGGATTCCTTAACAGATAATTTACTATCAATAAGTTTATCCCCAGCAGTATATGCGGGTATCCCATAAAAATCAAACTTTTCATAATAACTTCTCCTTTTATTTTAGCATAACACTTGGATAAACCTTTGTCAAGTATCTTGTCTCATCGTAAAAAAATAACTATAATGCGTTTTTATTGTTGTGAACTATGTACAAAGAAACATCCCGTATTTATTTTGAAGATGATTACTGTGCGGTTGCGTATAAAGCAAGCGGCGAGCATTCCCAAACGTTTTTCGCGCCGCTTTTTCCGCATAAACCGTTTGTCACTCCAGTCAACCGGCTTGATACTCCCGTATCCGGTCTTCTACTGCTAGCTTTTTCTGCACAGGTACAAACGCTGTTTTCCCGCGCGTTTGAAGCCGGATCTGTGCAAAAAGAATATTGGGCAATATGCGAACGGTCTACAGTACACTCCGCAGCAGTATCGGAGCCGCAGCGGCTGGAGCATTGGCTCGGCTTTCATACCAAAACACAAAAAGCTTTTGTCGGCGCGGCTCCTATCGATATAACTCATGCAAATACAACTGCTGCCGATATCACAAAACCTAAAAAGCATAAGGAGCCGGCGCTTAAAAAAGCCGTTTTATATTGGACTTTATGCGGAGAAGGCGACCGGTACGACTTTATCCGTATCAGTCCGGAAACAGGGCGCACGCATCAGATTAGGGTACAGATGGCAGCCGCCGGACATCCCATCAAGGGAGATTTAAAATACGGAGCGCGGCGCAGTGAACCGAGCGGCGGCATACGGCTGCATTCCTACAAGCTCTCGTTTATCCATCCGGTTACGCACCAAAACATTACCGTTGAAGCGCCGCCGATGCAGCCCGATACCCTCTGGAAAGCTTGCATAGAGGCATGCACAAACAATACAGCGTTCACAAATAAAGGACACCATGAAGCAGGTACGGACACAACTGCCCCGGCTGCATTACCTACAAGCCATCAGATAGGCGCGGAGCGGCACCTGTGAAGCGGTCGAAGCAGGTAAGCGGGGCAGCCGCGTTTGAAGCTTACTACAACGCTCTTTTCGACAACCGTTGGACGGCGCTTCGGGAAGCGCTCTTACAAAAGACGCAACCGGTGGCGTTTTCGGTATGCGGCGGAAAGCCGTATTATCTTGACCGAGCGAGTATCTATGCGGCACAGGCGCTTCCGCCGATTGATGAGGGCAGCTATTTGGATATGTGCGCCGCTCCGGGCGGCAAAACGCTGGTACTCGCCTCCGGTATGGGACAGGAAGCGCAGATACAGGCAAACGAGTTGTCGCGGGCACGCCGAGCACGGCTGCTAACCGTACTTGATGAACACCTGCCGCCGGACATAAGCGCCCGCATCGAAGTTACCGGTTATGACGCCGCTACCCTCCCCCGCTATCGGCAAGCCTATTACGACCGCATTTTGCTGGATGCACCTTGTTCTTCGGAGCGCCATGTGCTTACCGATGCAAAATACCTTGCCTGCTGGACACCTGCACGAATTAAAATGCTGGCACAGCGGCAGTGGGCGCTCCTTTCGGCAGCTTTCTTACTATTAAAACCGGGCGGCTTTTTAGTATACGCAACCTGTGCGCTTGCCGATGCGGAAAATGACGGCGTTGTACAAAAGCTGTTAAAAAAATACGGAACCGAAGCCGCCATCCATGGCGGTACCGCAGCAATGGAATTTGGCGCGGCAAATCCCGAAACAATCGGCAAAAACAGTACACCGCCCATACTCGGCGAAAAAACGCTGTTTGGCAGCCGGTTTTTACCCGATACCTGCGGAGGAGCAGGCCCCTTGTATTTTTCGCTTATCGAAAAAGTGAATCACGAGAAGCTGTAAAAAACAGGTTTTTTTTAAGCCGCTCTCACAGCAAAGAAGGAATACCATGATAACAGAACAGACAGACCATAGTGAAAAAACCGGCATAGCCGATACGCCGCCGCAGGGACGCCCCATCAGAACCTTTGTACTGCGAAAGGGGCGGATTACTGAGGCTCAAAAAAAAGCGTATGCCGAATATGCGCCGCGCTGGTGCATCCCCTACAAAGCGCAGCAGCTTTCTTTTCCGGGGATTTTTGCGAATGAGCATCCGGTTATCATCGAAATAGGCTTCGGCATGGGGGTCGCAACAGCTGAAATCGCAGCACAGCATCCCGAAAACAACTATATCGGAATTGAAGTTTTTCAAGCAGGGGTCGGGAAGCTGTTAAACGAAATTGAACAGCGCGATCTTAAAAATATCCGCATTATCGAACACGACGCTATCGAAGTATTGGGAAATATGATTCCCGACGCCTCAATTGCAGGGTTCCATATCTTTTTTCCCGACCCGTGGCAAAAGAAAAAACATCACAAACGGCGGCTGCTCCATCGCCCGAGAACCGACCTGCTGGCTCAAAAACTGCAAGAAAACGGCTACCTTTACATGGTAACCGATTGGTACGACTATGCGGAGGACGCCTTTGCCGAACTTTCGGCCACCGAAGGGCTCCGTTCAAAATACGAAGGTTTCGCCCCTCCGCAGCCATGGCGTCCCAAAACCAAGTTTGAACAAAAAGGCCTCGATAAAGCGCACCCCATCACCGAGCTGATGTTTATCCGGACTAGGCAATGCGCACCCTTGCATGTTCCAATCGGACAAGTTATACTCGATCAATAATGGCATCTCCGATAATTAGAAAACACGTCACTATTCGTTTTTTGCATAGAACCGTACTTTTCCTCTTTACCGTTCTGATTGCCTTATTTGTTTTATTTATTTTGGGAAATGTTCAAAACTTTCTGGATTCAAGTCAGATTATTATTCTACGATTTCTGATAGCAGGCGGCATCTTACTGTTCTTAGTTGCTGTTTTTGCCTTTTTGTTTGAGATTAACTATAGTATTTATTTACGGAAACCCTACTACCTCGGTCGCTGCATTATCAGCGGTATCGCCTGCATATTCGGGCTGGCAATCGCAATCGTAGCTTCCGCTATTCTTCTACTTTCTAACGGTATCAATCAGGCATAAGGACATACAATGATTTTTCGGAAAAAACTGTACGCAGGAAGAGCAGCCGTATGCGCCCAAAATACACAGGAGCAGATCAAAACTGCCGTCGTTACCGCATACACACGCTTTTTGGAACTCAACAGATTGCATGAGAAAGACATCATTTCCCTACAATTTTCGATTACATCCGATATAACGGCAGCAAATCCTGCAACTTTATTGCGCTCCGCCGGTTATGCTTCTGCGACTGTGCTTTTTTGCAGTGCGGAACCGAATATCGACGGCAGTCCTCATGGTATAATCCGTTTTCTCTTTTATTACTATGGGAAAAAGAAAGCCGTACCGGTTTATTTGGGCGAGGCGGAAAAACTCAGGCCGGATCTGTTTAATCGCACAGTCTAGTGGATATTTCTGAAAACTATAGTTTTTTAGAAGTTCCCTTTACTTTCTTTAAGGACATTCTAGTTTTATGAGCATCAAGGAAAATAATACATCGATATGGGTTGTAAGCCGTGAATATGCCGGTTTTGCAGAAGCCGGAGGCGTAAAAAACGTTGTAAAATCGTTGGCAGAAGCAGCTGCCGATTCCGGTTTTGCGGTTACGGTATTTTTGCCCCATTACGGTAACAATAGCGAGGTTCTGGATAACTGTACAGGAGAAGTGAACATCCGTGTCGGCGACACATCGCATTTAGTGAGATATTTTGAACTTTTCAGGAAAAATATCCGTTTCATCTTTATCGACTCCGGCATTTTCACGGAAAAAAAAGATATTTATACCTACTGCACCGAAGAACTCGATTATTTTAGGGAAAAGCTGCACCGGCCCGATCTTAAAAAAGGAGACGGTTACGTAGACAGCCATGAAATGAATGTATTATTCCAAAAAGCAATCTATTGCTATGGGTTACGGCATCATATCGCTCCGCAGGTATTGCACTGCCATGATGCCCACACCGCTTTGCTGCCTGCGTTTATCTTCGCCCGCTGTACGGGTAGGCGGCTATTTAGGCATACACGCGCACTTATCACTATTCATAACGCAGGGGACGGCTACCGTCAAACCTTTTATTCATTTGAATATGCGGCACATTTAACCGACCTCCCCCGCAGGGTATTGGAATACGGCAAAATCGATTATACCGTCGAACCCTTTCTTGTCGGTTCCGACTTTGCCGATTTAACGACGGTTTCTCCGTGGTATGCGAAACAGCTGATTTCACCGGAACATTCGCCGTATTCCTATCTTTTTTCAAAAAGCCTTGCCGAAAGGCATATTCACATTACCGGTATCACCAACGGAATTGACTTTACAGCCTATAATCCTTGCAATACGGAATGTTCAGGGCTTCCCTTTGCATTCGACGTACAAAAAGAACAATTTGAAGGAAAATATGCCTGCCGTTCATTTTTATTGGATAAATTGCAGACGCAGACCTGTACAGCGCCACTGTATGATGGCATACAGCAATACGGCAGCATAGACCGACAGGAGAAAAATAAAACACTCTACCTGATGTATCACGGCCGGTTGGTTCGGCAAAAAGGCGTAGACGTATTACTCAAAGCAATTCCCCTTATACTGGAACACTCCCCTAGCCTGCGATTCATCGTAATGGGACAGGGAGACCCCGAGCTTGAAGCCGAAGCAATCGCTCTCGCTGCCGCGCTGCCCGGGAAATTCGTCTATTGCAAGGGATATAACCGGAAGGCTGCTCGGCTCATCACTGCCGCAGCGGACTTTATTGTTTTACCAAGCTTATTTGAGCCATGCGGCTTGGAGGATCTTATCGCGCAGGTCTACGGTACTATCCCGATTGCAAACGCACAAGGGGGCTTACAGAAAATCATAGACGGAAAAACAGGCTTCTTATACAAGCTCCCGAACGGCGAAGAACAAAATACCGACATACATATTAAAATATTAACGGAAACCGTACTGAAACAAACGGAATATTTTTTAACAAGCGATAAAACAAAACTCATCGATATTCCATATTTTAAAAATATTATTTTACAGGCATACACAGCACTCCATACAAAATTTTCTTGGAAGCATATTTTTGCCGAACAGTACCTAAAACTCTATTTCCCTAATAGGTGATTTTTTCTTGTTATTGAAAGCCCCTCATTTTATGCCGATATAGAAAGGGAGAACCAATCAACAAGGGAAAAAATGAAAAAAGAGATTATTATAAATTTTTTGAATAAGCATTGGGACGAGTTTACTACTTTATTATCCGGGATAACTAATGCGATGCCTAGCCGCACACTTATGGAGGAAATTCCCGATGACCTCTGCGAATTTACAAATTTACTTTCAAAAATACTTGCAGTGCGGCAAATGTACACAACTGATAAACAGAAGGGACTTTTAGAAAAAGCACAGCAATTCCGAAAAAATGACTCTTCCTATAGCAGAGAAGAACACGCGTCAATTATCGTTAAAAACGGCCTTTTTATGGTACAGCCTCAGCAATACAATGAAACATTGGATAGCTCTTTTAAGACACTTGTCGATTCGGTTCTCTAGCAAAAAATAATAATTTATGAATAATAAAGTACCTCTAATAAGAAATATAACATTTAATAGGAAATGCAAAATATGAAAGACAAAAAAACTGAATTGGAACTTAAAAAAGTAGCTATGCCCATTCCAGCCAAACGACGATTCGGCGATAGAAAAGAAGGAAGACGTATCCGTTCGGTAGAGCCTATGACGGTAGTGGCTCCCTTTATTATGCCATCAAGAATAGGATCACAAAATTTATTTCAAGACAGCATCAATGTAGCGGCAATTGAACATTTCGTGCATAAAAAGAGGGCAGAAGGCCTTACCGGTTTCGGTATTATGCATGTAGTGATCGCTGCCTATGTACGAACTATATCTCAACGGCCGGGAATTAACCGATTTTTAAGTGGATTACGGCTTTATGCTCGCCATAATATAGAAGTTGTTATGGCTGTCAAGAAAGAGATGACGCTGGAAGCCGAAGAAACAATGATGAAGTTTTTCTTTGACCGAAGTGCAACCGTTACTGATGTATATAACGAGATGACCCATAAAATAGATGAATATCGAAATACGCGGAAAGAAAAAGAGAGTGCTTTTGATAAAATCGCACGTAAACTTGGATTTATGCCGAATTTTCAATTACGTGCAGCGATCGCGTTTCTGAACTGGCTCGATTTCCACAACTTGTTACCGGAAAGATTGAGACTGCTCAGTCCTTTTCACTGTTCTGTTGTATTCTCTTCTATGGGATCATTAGGTATCCGTCCTATATTTCACCATTTGTACAATTTCGGTAATGCCCCCGTATTTATTACTTTTAGTGCAATGCGGAGATCACAAGAAATTACGCGAGATGGCACGGTTACTAACATACGGAACCTCGACCTTACTGTTACAACCGATGAGCGCATCTGCGACGGATTTTACTATGCATCCGCTTTCCATGAATTGCATAAATATTTAGAGGAACCTGAATTGCTTGAACAGCCGCCCGAAAAGATTATCTACGATATAGAATAAAGCTGTACATGGATACTTGACACATGTAAAAAAATCGGATATAAATTCTTTATTATTTTTGCCGTTGTAGCTCAGTCGGTAGAGCAAAGGACTGAAAATCCTTGTGTCGACAGTTCGATTCTGTCCGACGGCATTATTCTTTTCCTGTCTTTAGTTTGCTTTTAATAACTGCTTATTTTTAATCTCTATTCTTCAATATAAATAATACGGATATGTAAAAGCTGCTCGGTATTAGATCCCCAAAAGACTTCAGTTTTTTAGCGATTTTCACAAATGTGTATATGCTGTAAAAGAACGTGTGACAGATTACCGGCGTGATGAAGAAGCCGTCACTTCTGTTAAGGCGGCTTCTTCATCATATTATTTAATTACTATGATGCGCACGTCCGATAATAATCTTCCGTTGACTTTCAAGGCTCTGTTGAGGCCGCATATAAATTCTCGTCATAAAGATGATAAAGAATACCGCTGCAACGACAATACCGACGACATACGAAATCGTAATTCCCTGCATGCCGAGCCGAACCAGATTGAAACACTCCGGCGCATACATCAGATAGGTAACGGAAACAGCCGACATAAAGGTAGCAGGAATAACCGCGATCCAGCAGCGATTCCGGTTAGGATAGTTTGTCGCAAGGTAAGCGCCGCCCGTCCATAAAACAATCATCGCAAGCGTTTGATTTGACCATGAGAAATAGCGCCACACAACGTTGTAGTTGATAAGCGAAATGCAGTATCCGACCAGCAGTAGCGGCACCGCGATTGAAAGCCGTACCTTCAATTTCTTTTCGTCGAGTTTAAACCAGTCAAAAATAATCATACGAGCACTGCGGAACGCGGTATCGCCCGAAGTAATAGGACACGCAATAACGCCGACCATAGCGATTGCACCGCCGACCGTCCCAAGAAGGCCGGTACAGATGGAGTAAACCGATTTTGAATTACCACCGCCGATGTCGAGGAGAGCTTTAAGGCCGGTACCTGATCCGTCTTTGTTCCAAAAGAACGCGATTGCTGCCGACGCCCATACCATTGCGATGATACCTTCGGCAACCATTGCGCCGTAAAAAACCCAGCGTCCCTCTTTTTCATTCTTTAACGTACGCGAAACAATGGGAGACTGCGTTGCGTGGAAGCCTGAAATAGCGCCACACGCTACCGTAATAAACATCAACGGCCAAATAGGGCGCTGGTGTGCACTTGGGTAGAGGTTTTCGAGTGTCAGTTCCATCATAGGGCGGGTTCCGCTATTCAGCATTGTTGCAATCGAAACGCCGACAGCCATTAAAATAAGGAAAATGCCGAAAATCGGATAGAATCGCGCAATAACCTTATCGACTGGAAGAAGGGTCGCAAGGAAATAGTATACAAGGATGATAATTGTCCACACTTTTACATTCAGCCATTCCGGGGTCAGCAGCGCAAGCAATCCCGCCGGCCCCACCATAAATACGACACCGACCATAACGAGCAGCACCAAGCCGAATACACGCATGATATTCTGCATGGTATGACCTAAGTATTTACCGGTTATTTCGGTAATACTGGCGCCGTCATTACGTACTGAGAGCATACCGGAAAGATAATCGTGTACACCTCCGGCGAGCAACGTACCGCCGACAATCCAAAGATAAACGCTTGGTCCCCACAAAGCGCCGGAGATTGCGCCGAAGATCGGCCCTAAACCGGCAATATTCAAAAGCTGGATTAAAAAAGCTTTCGGTTTTGAAATCGGCACATAGTCTATTCCGTCAGGATTAGCCATAGCCGGAGTCCGATTGGCTTCATTCGGACTAAACACTTTTTCTACAAATGTACCGTACACTAAGTAACCGACAATGAGTGCTGCAATACACAGCAAAAACGTTACCATAAAGAGTACCCTCCTGTGAATTGGATTTATGAATGACCCGTGAGCTTGCATTACTATTGAGTCATTACATATAAAGTATAAATCCGTTTTTCTCGCTTGTAAATAAAAAAAGAAGAAAATATAATCCAAATATAAATCCCACACCGATCCGTTTTCATCCACCTTAATTCCTACACAGCTTCCGCCATAATCCGCCGGCCTATATACAACACTGCTCCAGTGTCGCTCTATCGATTAAAGATGGAACAACCCCTACCCGCGTTGTCGAAAATCCGGCGGCATAAAGTGCATACGGCAATGCGTCAGACAAGCTTTTTTGTTCGGATAAAAAGACGGCCAATGCCGCAATAAAGGCATCGGCAGCTCCGGTTGTATCGATGGGTTTAAATATATCGACAGCTGGGAACCATCGCTCGTATTCGGAAGTTCGTACATAACAGCCATCGCTGTCGAGCGTTACGATAACCGTCTTGACGCCTTTTTTCAAAAACCATGCGGCTTTTTCTTCCAATGTTCCGGCAATGGGACACAGTCTGTATAATTCTTTACGGTTCGGAATAAAATAATCCAGTTCCGGTAAAAGTTCTTCCGCTATTTCTTTTACGGCGGAAGGTTTCAGCATAATTGCAACGTTATATTTTCGTGCGGTTTCAATCGTCTTTTTAACTGCTTCCATAGGTATTTCGGTTTGCAACAAACAAAAAACTGCATCGGTAAAGAGCTGTTCGCTGCGGTATATTGAATCTGCAGAAATCGTTTCATTAGCACCGCCGTATAATACGATACCGCTTTCTCCATCACCTTGGATATGAATATAGGCTTTACCGGTAGAATGCTCTTCGTCTACATGCACAGCCGTTGCATCAATGCCGTTATCATGTAAGAGGTTCAAAATCATATCACCATCAAAGTCCCTTCCGACATTGCCGACCAGCGACACCTTGGCACCGAGTTTCGCCGCACCGACCGCTTGATTTATCCCCTTGCCGCCCGGTATTATCGAAACACTTTCAGCAGAAATACTTTCTCCGGTCTGAGGATAATTGTTTACGGTAAGCAAGATATCCATATTGATACTGCCTACAACGATGATTCGTTTTTTGCGCAAGGGTGCAGGCAGATCAATGCTTTTGTAATGATTACAAGTAAATACTTCGGTATATGCCGGTATATCCGTTGCTTTCTTTTCGATTTTATCTATTAAATACCGGCATACAAAGACTCCGAAATGAAATAAGGAAAGCGGAATCGCCGATATGGGCGGAAAGGGTTTGATATATTCCGCATCGTCGATACAGATAACGGAAAGATCCTGCGGTATCCGGAATTTATGTACCGTTGCATACTCATACGCCGTTACCGCCGTATCCCAATCACAGCAAATAAGCGCAGAACAATTATGTACCGAAAGCGCTTCCTGAACATTTTTACATTCAACATATAAACAATGGTGATCGAATAGACACCGCTCAACGCCTTGCCGTATTGCACATTCTTGCATATCGGTTCCGTCATACACACAGCGTATTTTCGTATGCCCCAATTGTAACAATATATCTGCTGCGGTATATCCTGCTTTTTGGTAGTCATAGAATATACCGTTGGAACCGACAGCATTGGTATTCAGCGCTAGAAACGGAATACCGCGTTTATGCAACACCGCAGCAGCTCCAGTTCTATTGCATACTGTCGCCGCCGTTCCGACACTATCACCTTCTGCAACAATACCGGAAGTATCATTTTCTGCAGCAACTTCGACGGGTTCCCATAGAGCCGCTTCTACCCTATTCTTACATAAGGCGGCGATGTGTTTTGATTCGCTTTCCGCAGAAGTAGAAAGACACACCTGCACTTGGTACCCTTGCCGCTCCGCTTCATGCAAAAAACCGTTTGAGATCGATTGCCGTTTTTTTATGCCCGACAGTACAAGCCCTAATAAAAAGCTTTTTGAATTCGTATTATTTTTAATAAAATCATAGGGAGTGTACCGGTATTCCTTAACGATTTTAAGCACTCGTTCGCGCGTTTCAAGCTTTATCCCTTTATCCTTTCCGTTGATAATTTTTGAAACCGTCGAAACGGAAACACCGGCAAGCTCGGCTATATCATTTATCGTCAAAGGGTACCTCTGCCGCCGAGGGGATTGAGGTTTGC
Source organism: Treponema sp. OMZ 803 (assembly GCF_024181165.1). Taxonomy (NCBI): domain Bacteria; kingdom Pseudomonadati; phylum Spirochaetota; class Spirochaetia; order Treponematales; family Treponemataceae; genus Treponema; species Treponema sp. OMZ 803. The sequence continues at coordinate 2,219,110 of NZ_CP051195.1, forward strand.
GCTCCCTTACGGGTAACAACAATTGCTGCGACCTCAGTTGCATAACGGACGGCCTGCAGTAGCGAAGAACCGGACGCAAGCCGAACCGCAAGCGCAGCTGTAAAAGAATCACCGGCGGCTGTCGTATCGACAACGGGAACGGAACGAGCAGGTACAAGATGCTTTCCCTCCGATTCGGAATTTACAAAAGCACCTTTTTCGCCGAGTGTAACAATGACATTCTTTACACCTTTTGTACGCAGCATATCGGAAGCGCTTTCATAGTCCGAAACATCTTTGCCTGTCAGTAATGAGAGTTCCGTCTCGTTCGGCTTGATAATATCAATGTATGCATAGAGTTCGGAATGAAATAGTTTCGGTGCAGGAGCGGGATCAAGAATAAATGTCTTGCCTAATTCTTTTGCCCTGCGGGCGGCGTACAGTACCGTTTGTATCGGTATTTCCAGCTGACACAATATGATATCACAGCTATGCAGCAAATCGTCGTTATCGGCGATATCTTTTTCGGACAGTGTTTTATTAGCACCGGGAACAACAACAATACTGTTATCGCCCGCATCGTTTACCGTTATCCACGCAAGTCCTGTTGCGCAATCAGTGCGTACTAAAAGGCGGGAAACATCCACGCCTACAGACTGTAAGCTCTTCTTTTCGATTTCAGCATAGCGGTCTACGCCGACCGCTCCGAACATAACCGTTTGCGCACCTAACGAACCAGCTGCGTATGCTTGGTTTGCTCCTTTTCCGCCCGGTATCATATCGACAGTTTCCGCTAAAATCGTTTCGCCTGCTACCGGTATATGCGGAACACGAACTACCATATCGGCATTTAAACTGCCGATAACCAATATCTTTTTCATATTCATGCTTCCTGTTATTTTATGTATACGCCATACAGCATTGCTCAAGCAGCCGGACAAAACCTTCTCGATCGATATCCATACAAGCTGTAACATTCGGTTTTGGTCTGTTATTATTTACCCGCTTATCTGCAAGCGTCATACCGGCGGTATACTTTCCTTGCGTCTCGATAACAACATAGTAATCGCATACTTTAAACAACTCAGGTTTGATCAAATACGCAATAGTACACGCATCGTGGATAGGTGCGCCTTGGAATCCCAAATCAGAGTGAAAGCGGCCGAAGAAATCGAGCAACTCTGCAACCAGCACGGCAACCCGTTTTTTGGATTTACGCAGTCTTTCTATTTCTTCCGAAAAGATCATCGCTTTTTCGGTTACATCAAGTCCGCACATCACAATGGGAATACCGCATGAAAATACAATATGTGCCGCTTCGGGATCGACAAGAATATTAAATTCCGCTGCAGATGACCAATTACCGTGATCGATACCGCCGCCCATTAAACATATCTGCTTGAGATTTTTTTTCACATCGGGATATGCTAACAGCAAAATTGCAAGATTCGTCAGGGGGCCTGTTACAACAAACGTTACCGGTTCGGGGCTTTCAGAGATAAGCCGGCGGTGCAGTTCCCATGCGGATTCAGGCACACCGGTAAAATCCGTCTCCGGCAGAACCGGTCCATCCAACCCTGATTCACCGTGCACACTCGGTGCAACTTCCAATCTTCTGACGAGCGGATACGATGCCCCTTTTGCAAGCGGCGGAGCTTTTCCTAAAAACGAAATAATCTTGCGTGCATTAGTATATGTTTTTTCAACGGTTTGATTACCGGCGCTGACACTGACCCCCAACACTTTGAGCTTTTCGGATGCAAACGCCATGATCAATGCTATTGCATCATCATGCCCGGGATCGCAGTCAATTATAATCGGTATTTTATTGTCCATAGTTTTCTCCTTTAAGCAATTTACGCTTTCCTACCGCGCTTCCGCCATGCTGAAAATACAATCAGTCCGATAACGGTTGAAATATAGGGAACGGTTTTTATGAATTCGTCAGGGATGCTCATCGCCGCTAATACATTCGACAAGGCATCGGCAAAGCCGAAAAACAAGGCTGCAAACATCGTCGGCACCGGAGCCAACCGTCCCATTGCCGCAGCAGCCAACGCAATAAAACCGCGCCCCGCTACCATGCCTTTTGTAAAGGTACTCATGTATGCCATCGAAAGGAATACCCCGCCTAACGATGCCAAAAATCCGCTGATAAGCAATGCGATAACTCTGGTCTTACGAATGGGTATCCCGACGGATTCAGCTGCATCGGGATTTTCGCCTACGCAGCGAATGTGCATACCAAGCTTTGTTTTATACAGCAAAAACCAGACGGCAAATACCATAAAGAACGCAATGTATGTCAACACGTTTTGCCCCGACAGAATGCTGCCTAACACGGGAATAGCGGCGATACCCGGTATAACCACTTTAGGAAACACCAGTGAAACTAAGGAAGATGTACTGCCTTTATCGTGAATCAGTACATACATAATAAATACCGTTCCGCCTGCGGCCAATGTGTTTAACGCAATACCGGATAAAATGATGTCGGTTTTTAGATACAGCGCAAAGTAAGCTAGTAACACAGCAATTAATAAACCGCCGCCTAACGCAATTAAAAAGCCTATAAACAAACTGCCGGTTAAGCCGGTCCCCAGCGCTCCGAATGCCGCGGCAAAAAGCATAATGCCTTCCAATGCTATATTTGATGCACCTGAATTTTCCGCAACAACCGAAGCTTGTGCGGCAAACAATAGCGGAGTCGTAACACGCAAAACGGAATAAGCAAACTCCGCAGTTAAAATATAACTCAAAAAGTTATCCATCTAAGCCGCTCTCCTGTTGCATTTTAATGAGTGCTTTTTGCCGCCATTTACTTAAAAAGGCCTGAGCTGCGGCAAGCATTATAATAACACCTTGAATGATTGAAACCATTTCTGCAGTAACGTCCGTAGATGTCGCCATCTTATCGGCACCGATTTTTAAATACGCCAAAAAGAAAGCAGCAATCGGAATATAGTGCGGTTTATTTTTTGCAAGAATAGCGACAACGATACCGTCAAACCCGTACCCCGGCAAGCTTTGCCATTGGAACCGGTCATACATTCCCAATACCTCAACCGAACCGCCGACGCCCGCGATAAAACCGCCGATAAGCTGTGAGTATGCGATAATTGCCGTCGTGTTTAAGCCGGCATAACGGGCAAAGCGGATATTCCTTCCGGTTTGCATCAGACGATACCCCCATGCCGTACGGCGGATAAACAATACGGTCAGCACTACTACGGCGCACAATATCAACAGTCCGAAGTGCAATCGCATTCCGGGAATAAGACGTGCCAATTTTGCATTGGCAGGAATCAGGTACGTCGCCATAAATCCTGCCGACGGATCTTTAAAGGTCGTATTGGCAAAATATTTGGTTATGTAAAAGAATACATAATTCAACATTAAAGACGAAACCAACTCATTTGCATTCCATCGCTGCTTTAAAAAAGCCGGAACCCAGCAAACGACAGCACCGCATAACCCGCCGATAATAATCGATACAAGCGGTGCAATAACAGGAGGCAGCGGTATAAGCAATGCGGTAAATACTGCAGCGGCGCCACTCACATAAAACGCCCCTTCCGCACCCATATTAAACATATCTGCGCTGAACATAACGGCAACTGCAAGACCGGTAAAACTGAGCGGAATACATAACTCAAGTACGTTACCGAAACGGCGTGCCGATTCAAGCGGCCCTAAAAAGAGCTTTGAAAAAGCGAGCAGCGGTTCTTTACTGACAAATAAAATAATAAGAAACGATAAGAGCACCGCAATGCCGATCGCTGCAGCAAACCGTATCAATTCAAATCTTTTTTCAAATGAAAGGCGTCCTATTAATTTCATCGTAAACATCCTGCAAGTTCGTGTGCACCTTGCTTTTTTAAGCCGAGCATATACTCTCCCAACTCAGTTTCGCTAACCATACCGGCATCCGGAAAATATGCTGTAATTTCACCGCCGTACATTACAACCAAACTGTCGCTTATTTCCAGAATCTCCGCCAAATCTGCCGAATTCACCAAAATAGCAGCACCGTTATCGCGCATTTCAATAATCTTTTGATGAATAAACTTTGCAGCGCCGATATCAACACCTCTTGTCGGTTGATCTGCGATAATACATCCTGCCGAGGTTGAAAATTCGCGTGCAATAATAACCTTTTGCATATTTCCACCGCTCAGCATTTTTACCGGCACATCGGCACTTTTTGTTTTAATCATAAATTGGTTGATAAGCGTATCAGCCCATTGTTTTATTTCATTCTTCTTTAGAATGCCCTTATGTACAAAGCGCTCATCTTCCGTAAAGACGGCAAATAAATTTTCTTGAATGGAAGCAGTTACCGCCGTTCCTACTTTTATTCTATCCTGCGGTATATAGGAGATACCTTCTTTTCTGATTGCAGCAATACTGCGCGATGTTATATCTTTACCGTTTAACATTACGCTCCCTTCAGTACAGTGCTGCAATCCGGTTATGGTATCGATCAACTCTTTTTGCCCGTTTCCTTCAACACCGACAATACCGAGAATTTTCCCTGCAGGTAAATCAAAACTCACATGCTTGAGTATGGGACGTCCGGCATCATCATCCATACATACATCCCGCAATTTTAAGACGGTCTCTCCGGGAACGCTTGGTTGTTTTTCTATTTCCCAATGTATATTTTTACCGACCATAAGGTTCGATATTTCTTTTTCAGAAATTTCTCCGGCGGAATACACGCCGACGGAAGTACCGTTACGCAATACGGTTATCCTTTCGCATATTTCTTTAACTTCATTTAATTTATGACTGATAAATATAATCGTACATCCCGAATTCCGCAGCTCTTTTAATTCAACAAATAATTCTTCCGTTTCTTGCGGAGTTAATACAGCGGTCGGTTCATCCAAAATTAAAATGCGCGCACCTTTATATAACGCCTTCAGAATTTCTACTTTCTGGCGCGTCCCTATGGGCAAATTTTTAATCTTTTCTTTCGGGTCAATAACAAAATGATATTGATTGATAATTTCTTGAGCCTGTTCATTCATGAGTTTTTCACGAAGCAACGGGCCTTTTCCGGGTTCCATTCCAAGGCATATATTTTCTGCAACACTCATCGATTCGACAAGCATAAAATGCTGATGTACCATACCGAATCCGTGACGAATAGCGTCAAGCGGGGATTTGATATGCAATTCGTTTCCATTATATAAAATCGTACCTTCAGTCGGTTGCTCAATACCGAATAATATTTTCATCAAGGTACTTTTACCGGCACCGTTCTCACCGACAAGCGCATGAATTTCTCCGGCACGAACCGAAAAATTGACATGCCTATTAGCCGTAACACCGTTAGGATATATTTTTGAAATATCCTTCATTACTAAAATATCATCTGCCGTACTTTCAACATTCATTCGGATAGTCTCCGCATAAGCACAGAAAGTGAGGCCGGGGATTCCCAAAAAGTTAGTTATGTTCGAGACATCCCCAGCTTCCGTGCAATGCTTTTTTAATTATGGGCGAGCGGAATCGATATATGCTGTTATATCGGCTTGCTTCATACCGAATGCTGTCTTAACTGCAATCTTTCCATTTCTGATTTGGGTTTCATACTCGGAAATATGCTTGCGAACTTCGGCAGGAACTTTCGCCTGATACACTTCATTATCTGCAAGACCGACGCAACCTTCATTTATTCCCAATGCGACACGTTTGCCCCATACCAGTGTATTGCTTTGTATTTCTTTCATTGCAAGATACATGGACTTATCAACGCGTTTCAGCATCGAAGAGATAATGAGGTTTGATAAAACGGGATCGGTCTGCTTGTACAGCATAGCCTGATCGCTATCCACCCCGATAATGAATTTATTCTTTTCCTTTGCAGCCTGCAGCGCACCTTCTCCGGCATTCGATGCGCAAACAAATATAATGTCGGCACCCATCTGATACTGTGTCAACGCAAGTTCTTTTGCTTTTGCAGAATCGCTGAAATTTCCGACAAAAGAAGAAATGATTTTAATATCGGGAGAAACGGTTTTTGCACCTTGTATAAAACCGACTAAGAAATCGAGGATAACGGTATTATCCATACCGCCGATAAACCCGATTTTCTTCCCCTTTGTCATTTCCGCGGCAAGTACGCCTGCAAGGAAGGAACCTTCATTCTGCTTGTATTCTATCGAATAGGTATTTTTAAACAGCCCCGCAGAATCGGAAGCATAATCCATTGCCGTATCGTAGACGATAATTTTTTGATTCGGATAATCTTTTGTTATCTTTGATACAAGCGCCTGCATTTGCCACGTTCCGCAAAAAATAATATCGTGCTTTTCATCACAAAGATCACGCAATGCAGGTTCCCATTTTGAGTCATCATACCCGACTTCAACCACCTTGGTTTTGCAATGCAGTTCATTTGCGATCATCTTCATACCGTTGTTTGCGGAATCATGGAAAGACTTATCTCCAAGGTTTCCATTGATGATCAGCGCGACACTCGGTTCCTTTGAACCGCTGTTCTCTTTTGCACCGAAAGCAAACATAGACATGCCTAACAGTACAAACAGACTGACAGAAAGAATCTTTTTCATACATCCTCCAATTGTTTTACGACCGATACGGTCTTGTTAATAAGTTCTTGCAAACTTACCGTTTTATTTCCCCGTAAATAGGTTATAATTTCATCGCCAAAAGGATCCGTCCAGTGATCTTCGATTCCCTTTGTGCCTAATTTTGCACCGAGCGCAGCTCCCAGCTGTGCAGCATTACAATCGACATCTTGTCCACACATTGCGATATAGTGCATGACATCATTAAAATTATCTTTGCCGAAATACAACGCAACTACTTCTGCCGCTGCATTCGGATACGCATGGATCCAATTATACCGCTTGTATTTTTCTTCGCATGCCGCCCATGCCTCATAAAAATCCTGCTTTTTCATACACTGTGCCAATGCAAAGTGAAGCACAGAGGCATATTCCGAATCCCGTGGAATGCAGGAAACGGCTTTTTCCAAACATCTCCGCATAGGATCTTCCCCGTATGCAAGGCTGACCAAAACAGCGTTAAACACCTCTCCGAGAATTCCATTCCCGTGGTGCGAAATTTCCGCGTCGCGCCATGCAAGCAGTGCAGCCTTACGCGGATTTAACGGAGCTACCTGACCGCACACGGCACCCCGCATTTGTGCACCGATCCATTCACGGTAGGGATTCCTAAACAGACCGCTTTCCGGAGGATACATCCCTCTACGTAAATTATCCAATGCAACCTGTTCGGCAGACCAACCGCAGGGAATTAACTCCAGCCATTGATCGGCAATATCAGCACTTGTCGGCATCCCCTGTGCTTTAAAGCATGCTTCCAGAAATGCGATCTCGTACGTTATATCATCGTTGTAAGTATTCGGCTTACGCACATACGTATGGATTTCGCCGAATTTTTTCTTTAGCTGTGCCGTCGTATATCCTTCAAGCGCCGTTCCAAAACCACCACCGCATAAACGGCCAAGCCACGCGGCCTTTGTTTTATCGTACAATACTGCATTCGACAGTGTTTCCGTTTCTGCTGCGGGAAACGCAATTGCTTTTTCATATTCGTCGAAACTTTGATAGAGCGTACTTTTCCAATAGTCGCTTGCAGTATCGCTCGGACACATAAAAAGGATATTAAATATGCGGGCAGTAATCCGCTGCAGCGTCTTCATATCATTCCGTTTTAGTGCATCAAGCCCTTCAGGAATCAACTCCTCTGCGGCACTCACATCGCACCCCAGCGCTTCTATGGACTGAACCGCGGCAATCACCACACTTTCAGGAGCATGAGAGCCGGGCACATGACTTGCCCACTGCACACGGAGCAGATTGTCCACCTGCTTTTCAGCGGCATTCGACGCCTCCCATGTTTGCTCGTCTTCCGATAGCACCACCGGAACGGCATTTTTTGTTAAATCGTAAATATATTCCCACGCTTTCATATCATCCTCACATCGAATCTAATTTTATGAAAACGTTTTTAGAAAACATTTTCATAACTTTACATACAGGATACACCCCAAAATTCCATCTGTCAAATGTTTTTTTACAAAGTATAGAATTATCGGACACTATTTTATTCGTGTGGAGGATTTAATACCCACCGTTTCTCGGCAGCGCTCTGCGTCGGAGTTGTTGATTTACGGCGTTTCATAATTTAAAATCATTGGCGCTTGTTTTATCGCTGAGTTCATAAGAGTGGGTTTTGGACAGATATCTCTAAAAACTAGACCTATTCGATAACTGCGTTTTCGAATAGATCGACGAGTTCTAAATCGCGCAAATAGCACGATTTAGAACATCGCATTTCAAGGTAACCTGTTCAGAAACGGAAGTTTCCGAACAGGTTTACTCATCGAGTTTTTAGAGATGCCCAACAATAATGAGAAAGGATAAATCAGCACTGCAAAAACACGCATTCATTTCTGCAGTACTGCAGAAAAATTATTTATTCATAAATTTGAGCAGGTCGATAACGCGGTTGGAATATCCCCACTCGTTATCATACCATGACACTACTTTAAAGAAGCGCTTTTCGCCCGGGAGGTTATTCTGGAGCGTTGCCTTGCTGTCATAGATGGAAGATCGTTTGTCGTGAATAATATCGGTGGAAACGATGTCTTCGTTGCAATAGCCTAAAATCCCCTTCATATAGGTTTCGGAAGCTTTCTTGAATGCTGCATCCAACTCTTCAATAGAGGTATCTTTTGTTGCACGGAAGGTTAAATCGACAACCGAACCGGTGGGAGTCGGTACGCGGAATGACATACCGGTCAGCTTGCCCTTTGTTGAAGGTAATACTTCGCCGACAGCTTTAGCAGCGCCGGTCGTAGACGGGATAATATTGATAGCAGCTGCCCGTCCGCCGCGCCAGTCTTTCATCGAAACACCGTCAACGGTTTTCTGTGTTGCGGTATAAGAGTGGATCGTTGTCATCAATCCCGTTTCAATTCCGAAACCTTCTTTTAAAATGACATGAACAAGAGGTGCCAAACAGTTGGTGGTGCAGCTTGCATTGGAAACAACGTGATGTTTTGCAGGATCATATTCATTTTCGTTTACACCCATAACGATGGTTTTAATGGGCTTTGCGGCGTCAGCGCTTTTACCAGGCGCGGAAATAATAACCTTCTTTGCACCTGCTTCCAAATGGCCGTAGGCTTTTTCGTTTGTGTACAAGCCGGTGCTTTCGATAACGAGATCGATGCCTAATTCCTTCCACGGAAGCTGAGCAGGGGTTAAGCCCTTGCCGGAGACGCATTTGATTTCATGCCCGTTAATCACCAGTACATCATCGCCTTTTGTACCGATTTCGGCATTCATCTTGCCCTGTACGGAATCATATTTAAGCTGATAGGCAAAATACTTTGCATCGGTTGAAAGATCGACAACCGCAACGACATCAAATTTATCCTTTCCAAGCAAATTCTGTTCAACCAATGCCTGGAACACAAGCCGACCGATTCTGCCGAATCCGTTAATAGCTACTTTCATGTTTATCTCCTTAAAATAGTGGAACACACCGGAGAAAAGCCTTTAAATAATACTGCGGCTATTCTTTGTGTTCTATAACTCTTTTTTTAACTGTAAATAAAAAGAGTACGGTTGTCAATATTATCCATACGAGGGTTTAAGCTCCCGACACTTTGCGTCGGAGATGTCGATTGTGTTTACAGCCGCGGGTCGGTCGGCTCACTTTCCATAGCAAGTACGCCGAATGCACTTTCGTGAATACGCCGGAGCGGTTCTTTCCGTACAAAGCGTTCGAGCGCTTCGATACCGAGGGCGAACTCCCGGAGGGCAAGGCTCCGCTTTTTTGCAAGTCCCCGTTTTTTAAGCCGGGTAAGGTTTTCCGGCTTGCAATATTCCGGCCCGTAGATAATCCGGAGATATTCTTTCCCGCGGCATTTTACGGCAGGCTGCAAAAGCATACCGTCCGTACCATAAGCGGTAAATTGATACGGCTTTACCACCATTCCTTCGCCGCCCTTACCTGTAAGCTCAAGCCACCACCTTACCGCATCGGCAATTTCCGCCTCATTGTCCAAATGCACTATTTTATACGGCGTTAGCTTAAAAAGCGTGGAATCCGCATGGCATATCTCGGCGATCTGTTCCATGTGCCATTGGTGGGTTTTATCGGCATGAACAGCTCCCTCCGTTGCTAAAATATGGAACGGCGCAAGTTTGTAATCATCAATGCCGGTAACCTCCCAGCAATAGGCGCGGTATGCGGAAACAAATTTTTCCGCTGCCTGCTTTTTCTCTGCAAAGGTATGCAGCATCTCGTGAGCGCCTTCTATACCGCGCTGTGCCGTTACACGCAGCATGGCTTCCGCTTCCGCAAGTGCATTGAGCGCCGCTGATCCCGTTGCTGCATACTGCGCCTGAATAAGGCTTTGCGCCTTTACCGACCACGGCATCAGTTCTGCATCCAGACACACCCAATCGGTCTGATGCTTTTCCCAAAAGCCTGAGCGGGTAAGCCCATCCCGTACCTTTGTTAGAAACGCTTGTTCGGTTTCCGGTTCGTTAAAGAAATTCCGCCCCGTGCGGGTATAACAGATACCAAAGCCTTCCCCGGTAATGCCGAATCGGTGCGCTGCGGTTTGTTCATCTTTGCAGATAACGAGTACCGCACGGGAACCCATGTGCTTTTCTTCGCAAACCACCGCTTGAACCCCGCGGCTTTTGTAATAGCCGATTGCTTCGGCGGGATATTCCAAGAAGCCGTCGAGTGCGCTTGTTTCGCAGGGAGACATGGTAGGCGGCAGGTAGATAAGCCACTTGGGGTTTACTGCAAACCTGCTCACCGCTTCAAGGGCAGCGATGGAGTTTTCTTGCCGAATCAAAATGTTGTGTTTCAGCCGTGTTTGAACAATCCGCCGCCCCGTTACGTCTTCTATATCGAGCACATCATCATCTTGCTGCTGCAATGACATGATCGTATTGTGTGCAGTGTTGCTGCTTGCAGGTTCAACCCTATTCATCGCTGTAGTTGCCGCGACTTCGTGTATCAGTGCGCTTCCTGTTCCGCAGCATTCAGCCTCAAGCGGCTTTACCGGTTCGCAGTACATTGTGTGCGCCGGTACCGAAACGAGTTCCTCTTCGGGGTAGCGCAGCGCGGTGAGGGAGCCGCCGGAGACACAGCCTGTGTCAATATCAATGGTGTTGTTCAGCCATTGTGCGGATGGCACAGGGGTGTGCCCGTACACAACCTTTGCACGTCCGCGGTATTCCGCTGCCCAGTTGTACCGCACCGGTAAGCCGAACTCATCCGTTTCTCCGGTAGTTTCTCCATACAGACAGAACGAGCGTACCGCTCCCGAACCGCGTCCCTGCATCTCCTCTTTGAGCCCCGCATGGGCAACCACGAGCTTGCCTGAATCCAACACATAGTGACTGACAAGCCCGTACAAAAATTCTTTTACATCGTTCTTGAATGCATCGGGTTCACCTTCAAGCTGCCGGAGTGTTTCAGCCAAGCCGTGTTTTTCCTGCACTGCTTTTCCGGTGAGTTTTTTGTGGAGCTTCATATCATGGTTGCCCGGAACACAGAGCGCTGTACCGCTTCTGACCATGCTCATAACCAGTTTGAGTACGGCGGGCGATGCGGGGCCTCGGTCAATCAAATCACCTAAAAAAATGACCGTGCGGTTTTCAAGATGACTGACTTTTAACCCGTAGTTAGTGCCGTCATCTGCTATTTCTTCTATTATATAGCGGAGTTTTTGCAGCAGCTCAATCAACTCTTCGTAACAGCCGTGTACATCCCCGATAATATCGAAGGGGCCATGCAGTTCAGCCTTATCGTTATAGAGCTTCTCCCGCACAATCGCGGGCACGTTATTGACCTCTTCTTCCGACCGGAATGTGTAGAGTTTTTTAAAGCCTTCTTTTTTTATACTTTTGAGGGAACGCTTTAAATCCTGCAGCTGCCGCCGGATAACATGAGGCGGAACGTTCCGGTCTGTGCGTTGTTGATTTCTCGTTTCGCATAACTCCTGCGGCATATCAAAGACGATAGCAACAGGCAGTACGTGAAAAGAACGGGCAATGCTGATGAGCTTTTTCCGTGCATCAGGCTGAATATTTGTCGCATCCGCAACCGTGAGTAAGCCTTTTTTCAACCGCATCGAAATAATATAATAGAACAGTTCAAAGGCATCGTTTGAGGCTGCCTGATTATTTTCATCATTGGAAACGATACCGCGGCACGCATCCGACGAAACGGTTTCATACTGGGCGAAATGTTTTTTAGCAAAGCTGCTCTTGCCTGAGCCGGAAGCACCCACGAGCAGTACTAAGGCTGTTTTTGGTATTCTAATTTCCATACGTAAATACCGCCATCTGAGACGGCGCTCCTATGTTTTCTTCTTCTTCACCGACTGGGAAAAATGCAACCGTATAATTATTTTCACGCGCAACCCGTTCCGCCCATGCTGCAAATTCCGATCGAGTCCATTCAAACCGGTGATCGCTGTGCCGCACTTTTCCTGCTGAAAGATTTTCGTACCGTACATTGTATTCCCGGTTCGGCGTAGTCAGCACAATGGTCTGAGGCTTTGCGTAGGTAAACAGAGATTTTTCCAACGCAGGCAAGCGGTTGGGATCGAGGTGTTCTATTACCTCAACAACGGCTGCAGCATCAAACCCGCTGAACCGTTTATCCCGATAGGTCAGTGAACTTTGAAAGAGCGAAAGCCGCTCGCACTGCTTTTCAGGCATTTCGTTCCAGTGGAGTTTGTCTTGGCTTTTTTCTAATTCCGAATACGAAACATCAGTGCCGGCAATCCGGGTAAACTGCTTTTCTTTCAAGAGTAGTCTGAGCAGCTTGCCGTCGCCGCAGCCTAAATCAATAACGCTTGCAGCCCCGCTCTGCTTTAATTTTTCTGTGACAAGTTTGAGCCGTATGTCATGGAGCCGCTCTTTTTTTACTTTTTGCAGCTGAGTGTGAGCGGCAGCAGTATCTTCTATTTTCGTAAGTTCATCTTGCTCAGCCTCATTATCAGTGTCGGGTATGATGCCGTCTTCCACTGCCTGCAGTACTTCAAAGGCGGAACGCACCAGCGATTTTAGGTTGATTAAATACCGCGAAACAATAATTTCCCGTTCAGGGTGCTGCTCAAGCCAGCCCTTGCCCTTTTGCAGCAATTTTTCAACTTCATTCTGTGTGATAAAATAGTGCTTTTCATTATCCAAAACAGGAATGAGCACATAGAGATGCGACAGCAATTCTTTCAGCGACAGGGTATTTTTGAGCGTCAGGGTAAAATACTTTCCGTAGCCCCATTCGGAAAATTGCGTGTCGAGCAGGTGCCGTTCTGCTTCAACTGTGTACCCGAGCGGTTCAAAAAGCCGTTTAATCAACAGTTCACCGCCCCGCGGCGCCGGCAGCACGGAAATTTTTGCGGTTAAGGCAAGCGGCATATCGATAAATTCAGGATACTCTTTACAGCTACCGTTCATCGCACTCGAAAACGCCTTTGAAATTGCGCTGCTCATAAAAGAAGACGCAACATACGGCCGGTCGTTGACATACTGCCCCAGTAAAAAATCTTTCCCGGCAAAATTCTTTGCGTTGCGTACCATCCCGATGGGATCAATATCCAAAAGGAGAGCTGCTGTCACTTTTTCTTTTTCACACTCCGGATAAAATATATATGCAGCACCGACTGACAGCTCAACCTGCTGTAATTTATCGGGATGCTTGTGCAGCAAAAAGCTTAAAGCTGCGGCATTTTCTCCTTCCGCCGTTATGGTTAATAACATAGACACTCCGTTTTATCGACATAGGAAAAAATTTTTTTCCTACGAATCTCTAGGACTCATGTGTATCCCACTGTCCTTGAGCAGTGGCTTTGATTTCGCCGTCGGCAAGCCTAATGCGTAGTGAGCAGGCAGCTACCGCATCCTGCGCACGGCGGAGCACAAGTCCCGTCTGCCGATTGTAGACGATAGAATATCCTCTGTTGAGGATCTCCTGCGGGTTTGCCCCTTCAATGGTTCGGATTAGTAAGGCGAGCCGGTGCTTTGTGTTAGTCAGCCGCGCCTGCATTGTGTACAGCAGATTTTCTTTCGCATCGTCAAGGCGCATTAAAAGCGGCTGCTCGATACGGCGGAATTTCATCTCAAGCGACTCCGGTGTAAACCCTTTAATCGTAAGCCGTATTCTTTCCAAAGCGCTGCCGATACTACGCAGCATATCGGACTGTATTTGAGTGATGGTATCGGTAATTTCATCTAAGACCGGTACGGCAAGCTCGGCGGCGGCAGACGGCGTGGGTGCGCGCACATCCGCTGCAAAATCGGTGAGTGCCCAGTCGATTTCGTGCCCGACTGCGCTGATAACCGGAATTTCCGAAGCGGCAACGGCGCGGACAACTGCTTCATCGGAGAAGGGGAGCAGGTCTTCCAAAGAGCCGCCGCCTCTTCCGATAATGATAAGCTCCCCGAGTTTATACCGATTGGCGGTTTCCAGCTGGCGTACCAGCACAGGCGCCGCCTCCGCTCCCTGAACGGGAGCGGGAAGCACGGTAACACTTACCGTGCGGTTCCTGCGCGAAAGTACAGTGAGGATATCGCGCAGGGCGGCGCCCGTTGGGCTGGTAATCACGGCGATACGGAGCGGAAAAAACGGCAACGGGCGCTTCCTGTCTCGGTCAAAAAGGCCTTCGCGCGCAAGTTTCTGCTTCCGCTCTTCCAGCATTTTCAGAATAGCGCCTTCTCCGGCAAGCTCCATCGTTTCGACGATTATCTGGTACGAACCACGCTGCTCATATACCGACAGCGAACCTGATACAATAACCTTGAGTCCGTCTTTCGGCTCAAAGCCGAGTGTCCATGTACGGCCTTTAAACATAACCGCTTGCAATGCGGCTTTTTCATCTTTTAGGGTAAAATAGAGGTGCCCGGTGCTTGAAGGGCGGCAGTTGGAAATCTCCCCCGCGATGCGGAGGGAGGTAAAATTTTGCTCAAAAAGCGATTTGATAATGCCGGTAATCTCTTGTATCGAATATACGTGATCCATACCGGTATCATATCATAATGTTGTAAAAAATCTACGCTGTAAAAACCTACTTAAACAACGAGCGGGGAACAACAATTTCCGGCATACCGGAAGCATACGGCCCGACTTGGTATTGACTAAAGACAATGCGGACGGAATTTTTTTCAAGCTTAAAGACCGCAAAATTTTCTTTTGTAGGTTCCGTGCCTCTGTTAATCCAATCCTCGTCGGAGCTAAAGGTCTTCTTTTGAACTTGAGCATTCAGCTGTTTACGTGCCTCAGTTGAAAGAGCTGCAAGCCAGTCTTTTTTTGCCGGTTGCAAAGCTTCTTCCAATGAAAGCAGTTTCTTTGTTTGCTTGCTGTAGGTTATCGGAATAAGGGTGGTACTACCATGTGCTGCGCCGCCGACATATTGATAGACAGTTAAGAGAAAACTGATATGCTTCGAATCCTCATATACCGAACTGCTGTCAATATCGAATTGAAAACCTTGCGGATAGGCGGGCGCTTCCGCAGAAAAGAATTCGCTGTTAAAGGCTTCAAGAGCCTTCTGAACAACATCGGAAACTTGGGCATTGAGAAGAGGTTCTTTTTCAAAAACGGGATAGTCGATGTCGGCCTCGTAGCTGATCCCCTGCTTCTTGTTTTTATCTTTATCCTTCGCATAGACAGCAAACGCCAAGCAGCATAGCACCAAAATAAAACCGACTGTTGCACTTATACGTAAAGTACGGTTAAAATTCTTCATATTATTCTCCTGTAAAAATATTTAGTCGTATGTATCGACAATTGATAAAACATTTACAAAGTCTGAAAGGTTACCATAAAGGCGATCTTGTGCTCTGCTGATATTTAGAATAAGATACTGCCATGGCAGGAAATACATTCGGAACAATCTTTAGAGTTACTACGTTCGGCGAAAGCCACGGAGCCGCAATCGGCGTTGTCGTCGATGGGTGTCCCGCCGGCATTCCGCTGGAACTTGAAGATTTTACCGCTGCGTTTAATACGGCACGGCCTTCGGGTACTTTTGAAACAGCGCGGCAGGAACCGAATACCCCCGAAATCCTTTCCGGCGTATTTGACGGCAAAACCCTCGGAACGCCGATTGCGGTGCTTTTGCGCAATGCCGATGCGCGTCCGCATGACTACGAAGCACTAAAAGACCTATACCGTCCCGGTCATGCGGATTTTGCCTACGAGGCAAAATACCGCCGCCGCGACTGGCGCGGCGGCGGACGCGCATCGGGGCGTGAAGCCGCTGCACGGATTGCCGCCGGTGTTATCGCAAAAAAAGTGCTGGCACATTGTTCGATACCGTATTCTGCGCAGTATCCTGTGTGCAAGACTGGCGGTAAACCGCTGGACGGCAGCACATCCGCTGACGGAGAAAACCGCCTGCAGCATGGCACTACCCTCCCGATCACTATCCAAACCTCAGCAATAGAAATTGCAGGTATCCCCTGTAACCCGATCTCTGCAACGGATGAACTCCCTTCGGAAATAAACAGTAAACTCGCTTCGATTAAGCAGGCAGGCGATTCCGCCGGTGCTATTGTGCAATGTACGGTACGGAATGTTCCTGCCGGTCTCGGCGAGCCGGTCTTTGATAAGCTTGAAGCGGAACTCGCAAAGGCGGTGCTGTCCATCGGCAGCGTTAAGGGTATTGCATTCGGGGCTGGCTTTCAGCTGGCGCGTATGTCCGGTTCGGAGGCAAATGCTGTCGATAAAAATCATCACGGGGGAATTGCCGGCGGCATCTCCGACGGAAAAGACATTGTGTTTCAGGCAGTCATAAAACCGGTGCCTTCAATCGCTCAAGAACAGATAATGGAAACTGCAAGCGGAGACCGCATAAGTCATGCTATTACGGGACGGCATGATGTCTGCCTCTATCGGCGGATCATGCCTGTTATCGACGCGATGGTTGCCATTGTGCTTGCGGATATGATGCTTCGGCAGGGCACAGCGCAAATCTTAAAAGTTTAATTAAATCGACATCGGATTGTAGCAACATTGAATTGTAGTATTGTAGTAAAGGATGAGAAAGATAAAATGGACGATACTGGGTTTGAACCAGTGACTTCTACCGTGTGAAGGTAGCACTCTACCACTGAGTTAATCGTCCGTTTTTAAACAACGGAATGAATGTAGCATATTCGCCGATTTTAAGCAAGCTGACCATGAATAAATGCACCGGGAATATTTTAAGCGGCGGCTCCTTTCTGTGCAAAAAAAAACTCTTGTAACGTATTTTGCATCTTGTTATAATATTTTACTTATGTATTTCACACGAAGGAGTTGCGTATGAAACCGCTATTACATATAGAAAATTTACATCTGTCGGTGAATGAAAAGCCGATTTTGCATAATTTGAACTTGACCGTCAACGCGGGCGAGATACACGTAGTTATGGGGCCGAACGGCGCCGGAAAATCTACGCTTGCTGCAGCGATTGTCGGTAATCCCGTCTTTCAAGTTGACCAAGGCTCAATTTTTTTTGAAGGGGAATTGATCAACGATTTGCCTGTTTTTGAGCGGGCACGGAAAGGAATCTTTCTTTCCTTCCAAAATCCCGAAGAAATTCCCGGCTTAAAGGTCGAAGAATTTCTCCGCGCGTCAAAGGAAGCCGTCACCGGTAAAAAAATACCGGCGCTCACCTTCCACAAGGAGCTGCTTCGGTTGATGGAATCGCTCAGTATCAATCCCGAGTATGCAGACCGCAGTTTGAACGTCGGCTTCTCCGGCGGCGAAAAGAAAAAGAACGAAATTCTCCAGCTTGCAGTCTTGCAGCCCAAGCTTGCCATTCTGGACGAAACGGATTCAGGACTGGATATCGATGCCACCAGAATTGTATTTGAGGGCGTTGCAAAACTCAAAACGCCGGATATGGGCATCTTAATCATCACTCACCACAGCAAGGTACTCGATTACTTAAAGCCCGATTATGTCCACGTGTTGATTAACGGATCACTGGTAAAGACTGGTGGCATCGAGCTGGTAGAGCATATTCAAAAGCACGGATACGCAGGGATGTAGGAGCGGCTATGAGTAATGATTTTAGAGATTCCCGTTCGCCCCTGTTCCAAACGCGGAAGCGTACATTCGTCTCCGATATTGAGCGGGGCATTTACGATATAAAGGACAAAATCGATTATCAGTATTCCACCGGTATGGGGCTGAATGAAGATGTGGTGCGGAAGATTTCTGCCCGCAAGCTGGAACCCAAGTGGATGCTCGACCTAAGGCTGCAATCTTTGCAGTATTTTTTTGAACGGCCGATGCCGGACTGGGGCGCCGATATTTCCGACCTCAATATTCAAGAGATTATTCACTACATTGTTTCGGACGAAAAGCCGATGGCGACCGACTGGGATCAGGTACCGGAAGAGATAAAACAGACCTTTGACCGGCTCGGTATTCCCAAAGCGGAACAAACCTCGCTGGCAGGCGTCGGTGCCCAGTATGATTCGGAAGTAGTGTATCACAGCCTGCAGAAAAACCTTGCAGACCAAGGGGTTGTGTACCTCGATATGGAATCGGCGGTGCTGCGGTACGGTGATCTTGTCCGCGAGCATTTTATGAAGCTGATAAAGCCCAACGATCATAAGTTTGCGGCGCTGCACGGTGCGGTATGGTCGGGCGGTTCGTTTGTGTATGTACCCAAGGGCGTCAAGGTAGAGCTGCCGCTGCAATCCTATTTCAGACTGAACGCGAACCAGTCAGGACAGTTTGAGCACACGCTGATTATCGTCGATGAGGGCGCCTATCTGCACTTTATCGAAGGATGCAGCGCACCTAAGTACTATAAAAATGCGCTCCACGCGGGCGCCGTCGAGCTGTATGTCGGCAAAAAGGCGACCATGCGCTATTCCACGATCGAAAACTGGTCGCGCAACCTTTACAACCTGAATACCAAGCGGGCAATCGTAGAAGAAGACGGCGCTATCGAATGGGTGTCCGGCTCGTTCGGCTCGCGCGTAACAATGCTCTATCCTATGAGTATTTTGAAAGGCGACCGCTCGCGCTCCGAGTTTACCGGTGTTACCTTCGCTTCCGCGGGGCAGTGTCTCGACACCGGTACTAAAACCGTCCATATCGGTAAGAACACCGTGTCCGAAATGCACTCGCGCTCCATTGCGAAAAACGGCGGTGAGTCGAACTACCGCGGTTTGCTGGTCATCGGTAAGGATGCAACCGGCGCAAAGGCGCTCGCCGAATGCGAATCCCTGATGCTGGATAACGAGTCCCGCACCGACACCATCCCGATTATCGAAAGCCATACCGATGATGCCGACATCGGACACGAAGCGAAGATCGGGCGTATCAGCGATTCGATGGTCTTTTATCTGATGCAACGCGGCCTCGACGAAGCGACAGCTAAATCCTTGATTATCAAAGGCTTTGTCGAACCGATCTCCAAAGAGCTTCCGCTCGAATATGCCGTCGAGCTGAATAACCTTATTTCTATTGAGCTGGAGGGAACGATAGGCTGATGAGAAACGACAACTATTTTAAACGGCTCGATTATCATATACAGGATGTACCGACGGCTCCTTTTTCCGGTATCTTTTTTCATACGGAGTCTAAGACCGCACAGTATCTACCGATTGAAGACTTCCTCAAAACATGCAGTGCGGAGCAGATTGCAAAAATATTCAACACCGAAAAGTCTCCGCGCGAAAAAAACTGCGGGCTGGGGAAGCGTTTTACCGCTGAGGTGCAGGCAAAGCGGAACAGCGGCTTTTACCTCAAAATTGAAGCTGATAAAGCTAAATACGATAAGACCGAAAGCGGCAATACTCAAAGCGGTAAAGACAGCGGCAATCTTGCCGGCGTCGTCGGTGCTGCCGGTCAAGACTTTTTCGTGCACTTCACCGTTGACGCGGCGCATTCCGTGTTGTTTGACCGGAGCTATATCGACATAGCGGATAACGCTGCGACGCGGCTCATCCTGTACTTCGATACCGACGAAAAAGCCCCCGCGCTGCAATCGTATCGGAACGGACTTATCAGTATCCGTATTGGAAAACATGCCGCAGTCGAAATTATCAAAATTCAAAACTTTGCAGACACCGCGCTCAATTTTGAAACGGTGCGGATGGATGTCGGCGAAAGAGCACGGGTAACCGTTCACGACATACAGCTCGGTTCGCAAAAAAGCGGCGTGTCCTATTCTTCCTATATGCAGGAAGATTGGGCGGAAGTGTACATCTTCCCGCTGTACTTTGTCGATAAAACGCGCCGGATGGATCTTGAACATAATCTGATTATCAACGGCAAGAGCACGCTATCGGAGATAAAAGCCCGCGGCGCGCTCAAAAACGAGGCGCATAAGGTTTTCCGCGGCAATATTTTCTTGAATAAGGGCTGCTCAGCCTCCGTCGCTCGCTTTGCGGATAACAGCATCATGCTCGATAAAAATGCCGTCGGCGCGAGCATCCCGACTATCTTCTGCGATGAAGATGACGTTATCGGGGAGCATGCCTCGAGCTTTGCCGCCATCGACAAAGAAAAACTCTACTATTTAATGACCCGCGGCTTCGACGAACTCAGCGCAAAAAAACTGATTATCGACGCAGCCTTCCGCCCCGTCTTTAACAGTATTCCTGATGAAGCAATAAGGAACCGGCTGAACGCAGAATTTGATGCACGCCTATCAACGCAGATTCAGGCTCAAGCGGATAAAACAGCCGCATCCAAAATCGGAACAGCAACATCCGGCACCGAAACAGCGGCGTCAGACAGTGCTCAAGGCAAAATGGGGGCGGCGAATATAGGGCAACCGCATCGGAAATAGGTAAAACGGTTGCCTTCCTTTTGCGCGAAATTTTATAACATAAAATTTCGCGCCTTATTTTTTAGAAAAAAGATAAACGCATCAGATGAATAGGTAAAAGTCGCAGAATAAGTGAGATTGGGCGACCATTTGAGACGCAACGCGGCGAAATTCTGGTTGGACAAGCTCACTTATTCTGCGGGGAATACAACAAAATATCTGATGCGTTTACCTTGGAGAGAGATTATGTATAGACAATACTTCCCGTTACTGCAAAATCGGAATATTCACTATTTGGATGCTGCCGCAACTGCGCAGCGTCCGCAGGCAGTGCTCGACGGCGTACAGGCGTACTACACCCGCAGCAACGGAAATGCAGGACGCGGCTCCCATACCCTTGCGATGGAATCCTCTGCATTGATTGAAGCCGCCCGCACTGCGGTAAGCGGTTTTATCGGCGCCGACGATTCCGGCGAGGTGGTGTTTACCAAGAATGCGACCGAATCGCTCAATATCATTGCATACTGCTACGGATTAGAGCAGCTTCATGCCGGCGATGAAATAATCATTTCGATTGCCAACCATCATGCAAACCTTATCCCGTGGCAGTTCGTTGCACGAAAAACCGGCGCCGCGCTGCGGTATGTCTACCTTGATGAACACGGCAACTTCGACATGGCAGGTTTTAAAGCCCTGCTCGGCAGCCGTACCAAGATTGTAGCGGTAACCGCCGCTGTCAATACCACCGGGGTTGTCTTTCCGGTACGGGAGATCATCACGGAAGCGCATAAGCACGGCGCCGTCGCCGTTATCGATGCGGCTCAGTCTATTGCGCATTTTCCGCATGATGTTGCGGCATGGGATTGCGACTTTCTCGCGTTTTCGGGACACAAGCTCTATGCAGAGTTCGGCGCCGGAGTGCTGTATGCCAAGCGCACACTTATCGAAAAAATGCCGCCCTTCCTCTACGGCGGCAGCATGATTGAATTCGTCGGTGAGCAAACCAGTGAGTTTAAAGCGGGCGGCGCAAAGTACGAAGGCGGTACCTTGGATACCGCTGCGATTCATTCTTTACAGTTGAGTATCGACTTTTTGAAAAAACTCGGGCTTGAAGAATTGCATAGTTATGTGGAAGGATTGCACCGGTCACTCTTGACTGCTTTAAAAAGCCTCGACTTTGTGGAAGCGTACTATACGGATGCACAGCGGCGGGTACCGACCGTTGCCTTTAACGTCAAAGACGTCCATTCGCACGACACTGCGTATATTCTGGATGAGCAAGGCGTTATGGTCAGGAGCGGACACCACTGCACGCAGCCGCTAATGGAATATATGGGCATCAACTCCTGCTGCCGCGCAAGCCTCGGTATCTACAACACGCAGGAAGACATCGATGCCCTCGCCGCCGCCCTCAAAAAAGTGTACGAAATCTTTAAGCGGTAGATTGCATAATGGGTGATGAACTGACTCTTTTTTTCGGCGGAGATATTTGCGGAACGCTGGGCGTCGATATTGCAGTACGGGTGATTCCGGAGCTGATTAAAGCTGAAAAACTTGATTTTATAATCGTAAACGGAGAAAATGCGGCGAAAGGCTCCGGCATAGAATTGGGACAAGCCGCGCGGTTATTTGCTGCCGGAGTTGATGTTATTACCGGTGGAAATCACAGTATGGAGCGGTTTGACTTACGAGCCGGTTTCGGACAGGAACCACGGATACTGCGCCCCGCAAACTACCCGCTTGCGCCGGGCAGCGGTATCATCACCGTGCGTAAACCACAGGGTACGTTGACGGTACTGAATATACAAGGAAGGGAAAACATGCGCCCGATCGATTGTCCCTTCCAAACGGCTGACCGTTTATTAGCGGAACAGACTGACGGCATAGTTATGGTGGATTTCCATGCGGAATCGGTACAGGAAAAAGAAGCCCTCGCGTATTATCTTGACAGGCGTGTTTCCTGTGTGTTCGGCTCTCATACCCATACGCAAACCGCCGATGAACGTATTCTCACAGGAGGTACCGGCTACATTAGCGATGCAGGTATGATAGGGGCATTCCATTCGATCATCGGCAGCTCTATTGAGGCTGCTGTAGCCCGAAGCCTCACGCTTACCCCGCAAACCTTCAACATACCGGAAAGCGGAGAAGCGATATTCTGCGGCATTATTGCAAGGATATCATTGGAAACAAAAAAAACGCTTTCGTTAAAACGGGTACATAAGGCGGGTATCTAAAGACCGGCGGTTCCGTAAGATGAAACCGCTCAACCGGTCGGTATTTCCTAAAATATGTTCTTATTGATGCAGAGGGGGAAATACCCCGATACTTTGCCTCGGGGTAGAATGACTGTCTGCTTATTAGAGTAATGCCAGTATCTTGGCTTTATCAATAAATCCGAGAGAGCGTTTAACTTCTTTTCCGTTTTTGAAAAGGATGAGCGTCGGGATACTGGTAACGCCGAATCTTACTGCAAGATCTTGCTGTTCGTCTACATTAACCTTCGCAAGAACAGCTTTTCCGTTAACTTCCTTTTCCGCTTCTTCAAAAACGGGGCCAAGCATCTTACAAGGCCCGCACCACGGAGCCCAGAAATCTACCAATGCCGTTTCGGCACCGTTGATTGCCTTGTCAAAATTTTCCTGATTTAAATGTAGTATAGCCATACCAATTTCCTCCATAAAATATGAAATGCATCGTTTACCGATCATCCGGTGTACTTATCTCATTACACAGAGTGCAGCACAAGCCACAATATATAATATTCCGTATAAAGCCTTAACGCCCCTTTATTTTTTACTTTTGCCAAACCGGGCGTACTGACAATTGCATCCGCTAAATTACGAATACGGTCGGATGTCAGCTTGGTAAAAGACTGCGTTCTATGTGCTATCTTTACCTGATCTCTGATAAAGGAGTTAACATCATCGGTATTTTGCTTTCTAATTGCAGGATCGATAATTGTATTCCACAGATCAAGCTGCTCAATAATACAGTCCTGTAAACTTTTATTTGCGGGAATAAACTCAGCCTGCAATTCACTCGCAATTTCCCGTGGTGAAATTTTTTTATTAGTGGTCCCCGGTTGTTGTGGCAAGGATTCAGCTTTAGAATTTCCCATCCGGGCGGAGCGACGTGTCTTCTTTGGTCGCATAAAGAAAGCGATAATAGAAGATATGATAGGAATCGTATACCAAAAAGGCAATAGAATTTTTGCATCCGTTAAAAGTTCTTGCCTGTTCATCATAAACAAGTCGGTATAGGATAATAACCGGTCGCGGGAAAATATTCTTCGAATCTCAGCCGCTTGATGTTCCGTAATACGCTTGTCAGCTGAAAGCATGGGAATAAACGGGGCACCCAGTAAGGCATACAATATCGGTACGTACTCCGCACATAAAGTTTTTAATAACTGGTTAAATGCCGAATCGGTGTGCATCGCATCGGATTGTTCAAACCGTATCAGCTGTTGATACCATTTCTTTAAACAAACATCCCGCAATTTTTTTCGGTTATCGTTTACCAGCGAGATAATTAATGGTACCGTTTTATCCAACATGATGTAATACCGCTCCCCATCAGGAGTTTTGAAACTGAGAAGATCGGGTAAATTAGCATCTCCATCCGAACCGGTTTTTTCCTGTATATATTCCTCAAGATCACTTTGACTATATTGCCCGAGCAACGGTACTCCACGGGAATCTTTAAAATTAACAATGGCAGCCTTATTAAAATAATATGGAGGTTTCTGAAGTGCCAAATCGAGATTCTTTAGGGCAGTTTCTCGTTGAAGCGACTGCTGCGTCTTATTCCGATAATAGTTATTCAGATATTCGATAATAAAGATAGCCTGCAAAATGGTAATTTCATCGCTCATTTTTTCGGTTTTCTTCGAAAATTCTTGTTTTACAACGGAACAAAGATAGCTCCAGTACAAATATACATCACCCGATTTTTTTAATGTGTACATTGCTTCGGACGAGTGGGCCTGAATCGTAAGGATAAACTTTCTAATTGAATACTCTTTTCCGGGGTTTGCCGTTATCAATTTTTTTTGAATAAAATCTCGTAATTCATCCTTCTGAAAGAAGAACCGTAATTTTGCGATTGCAAGATCAAGCATTTGATCGGTAGAAAAATTTCCCGGGAAAATAAGCGGAGGGGTGTCGTCAGGAAACATAAGCTGATACAGAAAGGTATCGTTTTCCGGTTCCGGCTGCAACTCGGTAAAATCGGTATTGATTCTAATATAACGGAGAAAACGCTTGGAAAAATTCTGCGGTATTGCGCTGGCAAGCGGAAAAGGTAATTCAGGTTTTTCACGAATCATCTCGTATTGACGTGTCACCTTATCGAGAAAATAGAATGGGACAAAGACAACTTTACCTTTCCGTTTGTCGTCGATAAGCTCTACTTTCCCTTCCGATTCAAGAGCTTCCAGCTCCGTTAACAATCTTGTTTCCGATATATCAATGAAAGAAGCAACATCAGGCTTTTCGGCTATGTTTCTTTGAGCATACTTTCGTAAATAATCGGTTAATTCGCTAATCCCAACAAATGGACTATTAAAGCGCAGAGCATAAGTGCGCAAAATATCCGGGAGTCTTACACTAACAGCCATTTGTTTCTTATTATTGCATACTTTTCCTAATTGAACAAGAGGAAAACTAAAGTTTGTGGGTATCCGATTTTAGTACCCGGTTAATTCAGTTTTAAATGCAAAATAATGGTTCTTCCCCCATCGTCACATACTTTCATCGCGATACGGGTATACAGTTTTAATTTACGCTTCAGCATCTTCCGCGCAGTGGTATAAAAGGTACGTTGCTCCATCAGTTCCATATCGCATTTTCGGGCAAAAGCAGAACCGTCATCCACATAAAAGTACATCTGCGCCGAAGTATTGCCTGTTTTTTGTACATATTTATTGGCATATTTTATACCAATTGCGTTTGTCGCATCAAAAATCAATTCACCCTTCGGAAAACGTTTTTTTAGCTCCGATAAAAAAGTTACTATCTTTTCTTCTCGAAAATATTGAAATACACCGGATACGACCAATAAAGACGGAAGAGAAGTGTCTATACCCTCTACCCACTCAAGTTTAAAGATATCCGCACCGATAAGCGTTTCGTTTTCTTTTGCTCCCAAGATATTTTTACGCAGCTCTATCACTTCCGGTAAATCGATTTCGTAAAAAGGAACATTGATGGCAGGCAATCTAAACGCAGCCGTTTCCAACCCGGCTCCGAGGTTAATGATATTACATTTTTCATGCTTGTCATAAAAACCTTTTATCATCTCGTCAAAATTATAATAGCGGGCGACTGAAGCCAGCATCGTATATTGGGATGATGATTTCCAAATCCGCTCAAATGCTCCTGCCGGAATTTTTGATTCCAACGACAAAGCCGTTCCATCATAAAAATATTCGGGAAAATGTTTAGACGCATAAATCCGCGCAGCCATCGGTATAAGCATCGTATCAGCCACACCGTTAAACTCATTCATAACCGCCTCCGTTAAGACTTGTACAGGGAATACTGAAAAATCCAAAAACTTCTATTTTTTAACGGCCTAAAGAATCTATTCCTGTTTGCTATACATAATACAATTAAATTAGGACTTTAAGTCAAGAGGAGACACATTTTTGTCATCCGTAAACAGTGGAAAATCGATAAGAAATGAAAACCGGCGAACCTCAGCTGGTATATTCGCCTTTATTTTTTTTGAAATAAAAATGGGGAGACAAGGATTCGAACCTTGGAAGGCGGAGCCAACAGATTTACAGTCTGCCCCCTTTGACCGCTCGGGAATCTCCCCATATCGATGAGCCAACTTAGGGATTCGAACCCTAGACCCCGAGATTACAAATCACGTGCTCTGGCCAGCTGAGCTAAGTTGGCATAAATATGAGATGCATCATATCGGTTTCCGTATTATCTGTCAAGTGTAAAACAAGAAAATAGATTTTTCTTGACAAATCGAAATTCACGGGTGATACTATAGTAAACGCTGCTAAAGCTATACTGCGGATTTTGCGTTGCAAAACCCAATTTCGCTTTTAGGCGGACAATAAATGTTTTGTTGGAGGAGTGTTTTATGAAAAAATTCACGGCTGTGATGCTTGCCGGCGTTTTACTCGCGGCATTTTCTCCCGTTTTTGCGAACGGCGCAAATGAAGGGGGCGGAGGAGAGAAAGTTACGCTGACGATGGGTTCTTGGCGTACCGATGACGTTGCACAGATCAGCGCGCTGCTTAAAGAGTACAAAAAGGTAAAGCCGAATGTAACAATCGAATTTAAACCGACTATCAATGTCGATTACAATGCGACGTTGCGGCTGCAACTTGAAAGCGGCACCGGCCCCGATCTGATGTATGCTCGTTCGTATGCAACCGGTGAAAAATTGCTTATGGATGGCTATTTTGCCGATGTGTCGGACATTCCCGGTTTAAAATCGAACTTTACCGCAGGGAATCGTGCTCCATGGACTGCCGCCGACGGACGTAACTTTGCCGTCCCGTTTAATGCAATTGTACAAGTTGTCTACTATAATAAGGACATATTCAAGAAGGCCGGAGTTGCGGTTCCACAGACATGGGAAGATTTTTTAGCTGTCTGCGATAAGCTGAAAAAGGCCGGTATTACACCGATCGCCAACGGACTTGCCGACGAATGGGACATTAATGAATGCTTTATGATGGGTATTTTACCGGGCTTTGTCGGTGGAGCCGAAGGTCGTATGGCATATCAGTCGGGCAAGGTACCTTTGAACGATGCTAAAATGGTAAGCGCTTTTCAGGCAATGGCCGATGTAGCAAAATATTGCCCCAACGGTTTTGCCGCTCTTACCTACAACGATTCAATTGCATTGTTTGCTACCGGACAGGCTGCCATGTGGGTAGACGGATCGTGGAATGTCGGGGCATTTAAAGACGTTTCATTCAATTGGGGAACGTTTATACCGCCCGCTCCTGCCGGTAAAAAAGCAGCCGTTTGTTTCCATCCCGACACAGGTATGGCGTATAATAAGGCAAGTAAGCATGTTCAGGAATGTAGAGACTTTTTAGCATGGCTATGTACGGTACAGGGCGCAACCGTTTGCGCCGAATTTATGCCGACCGGCTTTTTCCCGATGATTAATGCCCCCATCAAAATCAAAGATGCTCACGCAAATGAAATTCTCGCGCTTACCGCAGGAAAACTGCAGGATGCACGCTTTGTATGGGAACGCTGGATGGATGGATCCCCCAGCGGCTATGTACTGATGAATCAGGGCGTTATCGCTGTTATGAAAGGTGAAAAAACCGCTAAGCAAGCTGCCGATGCATTGGCTGCAGGGGTTGCAAAATCGTATAAACCTTAAGGTTTAGTTTCTTATCCGATACGGATGGGATGAGTTGCCGAAACGGTAAATCAACACCCCCGACGCAAGCGTCGGGGTACAATGCTCAACGTTTCGCATTGTATGTTCTATAAGGTGGTTGCAGTCGGCTTTAATACCCTTTGTTACGACGCAGAGCGTTGCCGAGGACGGCGGGTATTAAACCCTCCGCACGAATAACCTTTAAGGCAACCCATCCTCCGTTCATGTTGCTTTGAGCGACGGAGTTGCAAATATGCATATTAAAAAAAGTGATAAGTACGGATGGCTTATATATCTTTTGCCTGCTTTTGTCGTGTACACTGTCTTTATGGCTTTTCCACTGGCGGATTCAATCAGGCTTAGTTTTTTTTCCGGTTCTTCGGTCTCCGGTAAAAATGTCTTTGTCGGCTTAGATAACTATAAAGCTCTTTTTGGTGATGCCGAAAATGCCCGCCGGTACTGGGGTGCATTCAGCAATACGTGGTATTTTTTCTTTATTCACATGCTGGTTCAAAACGTTTTAGGCCTTACATTTTCGCTCATGCTCACCGCGAAGGGTATGAAGTGGACACGTTTTTATCAAACGATTATTTTTATTCCGGTTACTTTGGCTATTTTGGTTACCGGATATTTATGGAAGCTTATACTCAACCCCCAGTGGGGTGCCTTGCCGCTCCTGTTAAAAAATATCGGCCTTGAAACGCTCATAAAACCGTGGCTCGGTGAACAGCAATATGCGTTGACAGCTATTTCGTTGGTATCATCGTGGCAGTGGGTGGGTATCCCCGCTATGATGATTCTAGCCGGTTTACAAACCATTCCGGACGATTTGTTGGAGGCTGCCGACATTGCAGGCTGTAACGGCTGGCAAAAAATTCGATATATAAAACTCCCGTTAATAAAACCGGTGCTCGGCATGGTTGCAATTTTAACATTCGTAAATAACTTCAATGCGTTCGACGTTGTTTTTGCGATGGAAAATGTAAACGGTGCGCCGCAATATGCGACCGATCTGATCGGTACGCTTTTTTATCGCGTAGGAATTGCAGGGCAGCACCCCGTAGGTATCCCCAATCCCGGTATGGGAGCCGCAATTGCAACGGTAACGTTTATTATGCTGATGATCGGCGTCGGTATCATGCTACGCTTGACGCAAGGCGACAAGAATTAAAGTAAAGGGGAAATAGGATGAAAGCTTCTCTTTCACGTGACAGAATGCATCTCGGTTCTCATGTTGTACTTATTTTTTGGACGTTTTTAGTGCTTTTCCCTTTGTGGACGATGATTGTCAATTCGTTTAAGTTTAAATTCGACATTTATACCGACCCTTTCGGATTGCCTAAAAAATGGAATTTCGAAAGTTATGTGTCGGTTATAACGGACGGCGACTTCTTTTTATATTTCCGCAACAGCCTTTTTGTAACGCTCGGTTCGATTTTTCTTGTGTTATTATTCGGCGCTATGGCGTCTTATGCGTTAGTAAACTGGAAACGTAAAGCTTCCCGTTTTTTATATCTGTTTTTTATCGCGGGGATGATGCTTCCGATCAAAATCGGGAGTATCCGCCTTTTGCAGCTGATTAAAGGACTGGGGCTTTTAAATACGCTCTGGGGCTTATTCCCCGTATATACGGCGATGGGGCTGCCGATAGCCGTATTCGTCTTAACTGAATTTATCCGTCAAATTCCTGCTGAACTGACCGAGGCTGCCGTTATTGATGGCGCGACACGTAACAAAGTCTTTACCATTATTATCCTGCCGCTTTTGCGTCCCGCGCTTGCAACCGTTGCCATCTATAATCTTATTCCGTTCTGGAATGACTTATGGTTCCCGCTTATCTTTATCAACCAAGATGCACACAAGACATTGCTGCTCGGCGTAACACGCTTGTTTGGACAGTATATGACCGATTGGTCTCGGATTTTAGCTGTGCTTACCTTGTCGGCCATTCCCGTTTTGGTATTATACCTCACGATGTCTAAAAACTTTATTAGGGGATTAACTGCCGGCGCCGTAAAAGGATAAATAGAAAGCAAACGCAAGCAGCGATGCCTGCACCGCTGCTCTTTTTCGCGTTAGGATAGGCTATACATTTAAAACCTGAGGTTTTTGGACAGCCCCGTTTCTTACAGCTTGTTCATTTTCTTAGGCTGAGTCATGTTCTCCGGCTTTAAGATTTCGTCGAGCGCTTCTTTCGATAACAAGCCGCGTTCCAACACGAGGTCGTAGACGCTGCGGTTGTCTTTAAGCGCAGTCTTGGCAATATCGCTTGAAATTTCGTAGCCGAGTACCGGGTTCAGCGCCGTCACCAAGCCGATACTTCGATAGGTCAGTTCCTTGCACCGCTCTACATTCGCTTCGATGCCGTCGATACAGCGCTGCCTGAGCGTGGACATACCGTTCTTTAAAATCGAAATCGATTCCAAAATACTGTAAATAATAACCGGCTCAAAAACGTTCAGCTCCAACTGCCCCGCTTCGGCAGCCATCATCACAGCCGTGTCGTTCCCGATAACGCGGAAACATACCTGATTCATCACTTCGGGGATAACGGGATTGACTTTACCCGGCATAATCGACGAACCGGGCTGCATTGCAGGAAGATGTATTTCGTTCAAGCCGGCGCGCGGTCCTGAGCCAAGCAGACGCAGGTCATTACATATCTTAGAAATTTTTACTGCAAGACGTTTCAGCTGCCCCGAATAGGAAACAAAGCAGGTAGTATCATTCGTTGCGGCGATCAAATTCTTCGCCTTCGTAACAGGATAGCCCGAAATTTCTGCAAGCCGTTTTGTTACCAAATCCGCATAGGCAGGATCACTGTTGATACCGGTACCGATAGCGGTTGCTCCCATATTGATTTCGAGTAAGCCGGAAACAGCATGCCGGATATGCGGCACCTCTCCCTCTAAACTTGCCGCATACGATTCAAATTCCTGACCAAGCGTCATCGGAACCGCGTCCTGCAGCTGAGTCCGCCCCATCTTGATATGCCCGCCGAATTCTTTTCCCTTTTGACGGAAAGAAGCTATCAAGTTTTCAAGTTCGGTAATCAGCCCCTCCGTATGTAAACAGATACCGAGCTTCGCTGCCGTCGGATACGCATCGTTGGTAGACTGTGCAAGGTTGATGTGGTTATTCGGATGGCAGAATTGGTATTCGCCTTTTTTATGCCCCAGCAATTCAAGTGCACGGTTCGCAATCACCTCATTTGCGTTCATATTGGTAGACGTTCCCGCACCACCTTGAATCATATCCGCAGGGAATTGATCATGCAGTTTACCGGCAATAATTTCTTTACAGGCAGCGATAATCGCTTCTGCCGTCGGTTTTTCCAACAAGCCCAATTCATAGTTTGCCTGTGCCGCCGCCTGCTTAACCATCGCAAGGGCTTTGATAAACCCCGGATAGGCGGAAAGATGCACGCCGGTAATATTGAAGTTTTCCATACAACGGAGCGTTTGTACGCCGTAATATGCCTCATCGGGAACATCCCGATATCCTAAAAGATCATGTTCTTGCCGCATTGTTTCCTCCTTTTTCCGGCATCTAAATTTTCTTATCAGCAGATAAGTTTTCTTATTTCTGTTGCAACTCGTGGAGTGAATCGAAAGGATAGACACCACTTACGGTTGTTTCAATCCGATTATCGGCGGAAGAACCGAATATAACCGGTGCTTCCGGCTTCATAAACTCGGAGATCACCTGCCGGCACGCACCGCACGGCCCGACCGGATAATCCGCATCGGGGGTTGCGATTGCAATAGCAGTAAAGTTTCTTTTGCCCATTGCAACGGCACGAAAAACAGCGGTGCGTTCGGCACAGTTAGTCAATCCGTAAGAACGGTTTTCAACATTCACACCGGTAACGACGCTTCCATCATCAAGCAGTAATGCAGCGCCTACTCTAAAATGAGAATAAGGGGCGTACGCATTTTTTGCTGCCTCCAGAGCTTGTTCAAAGAGATGATCATACTTACTTGAATCTTTCATTCTACTATTATACCATATCAGCTATGAAAATGACAGCATTCGATAATCGTTTTATTATTTTTCCCATTCTTTTTTTATTCATATACATATTTGCAGCGGCAGTCCCCCTCGGTTCGGATATTTATTTTCAGCCGGTGTGGGTGCGCACTATCACGCCGGATACCGCACAGGCGGAACTTGAAGGAATAACCGATACGGCCGAAACCGTAGAGAGGCAAGTATCGGCGGAACAATTTATCGGGAAAGAACCTAAAGTATTTCTTACGGAGAACAGATTCGGTTATTTTACTGCCGGCGGCGAATTGCTCCGCTCATTCCCCGTTACACAGCGGATTTCGGCTTCGTCCGCAGCGTGGACTGAATACGGAAGCGATGCCGCCCAAACGCCGATTTACCGCCCCGACGGTTCTTTGATAACCGTTATCGAAGAGCAGGGGTTTGTATATGTTGATGGAGACCGCTTTTATCTTTTTGAGCCTGGCGGCAGCGCCGTCAAACAATACGGTGCAGACGGTAAACCGCTGTGGCGTTATCTGCATACCGCACCGATTACCGCCTTTCACAGCACCGGAGCCGGCGTTATTATCGGATTTTCCGACGGGAAGCTGGTAAGCCTCGATTCTGCGGGTAATGTAGTGTTTGACTTTTATCCGGGCGGCAGCGACTATCAGGTTATACTGGGCGCAGCGCTTTCTGCAGACGGACAGCTTGCCGCCTGTGTATGCGGGATTGACCGCCAGCGGGTATTGCTCATACGGATAGACGGCAACAAGTATAAAATTGTACACCATCGATACTTGGAAGGGAATCTCCGCAGGCAGGTCTTTGTAGATTTCGATATAAACGGGAAAAATGCTGTCTTTGAGTGTGCCGAAGGTATCGGTTTTATCGACTGCGATCGGTTAATCTCAGGTATTATACCTCAACGCGGTACGATTATCTCCGCTGGTCAAAATCCATATAAGAATATTATGGCGATTATAAGCAAGCAGGAGCAAAGCTCAACATTATCGTTTATAGAAGCGCCTTTCTATGTCGTCGGCCGAACCTCTTTTCCTTCAAAAAATATCTTTCTTATGCAGGAGCAAGGAACGATATTCCTCGCAACCGACACAAAATTAGCGCGTATCGATATAAAATAAATTGATAAATAGGATACTGATATGAAAAGATTTTTCTTTTGCATTTTAGCTGCAGCGGTATGTGTTGCTGGATTGTCCGCATTGGAATGGCCTGCTGACACACAAAAATTCTTAAGGCTTTTCGGACAGCGCATCGGTGAAAATACTTTTGAACAAGGTTTAACCTTTGAGGATGTAACAGCGGTACGCGCCGCCGATGACGGAATACTCTTGATCGCTCTGGATAAAAAATACGGAACCGGTTCATTTCCTTCCACACTCGGAAATGCACTAATATTTTTACACGATGACGGACTCCAAACGGTTTACGGGAATCTTGACGCTAACGCAGTGTTCCTAAGCAGAGTAACAACCGAATCAAATGCGGTTATCGGAAGGACGGGAAACAGCGGATGGGGGAAACCGAACGACCTTATCTTTCAAGTAAGCGACAGTCAGAAAAAAGTATATATCAATCCGCTGCTGCTGCTTCCGTCTGTCAACGATAAAATCGCACCGCAAATACAAAATGTCGTTTTGATAAATGAACAAAACACAGCCTTTCAAATGAACGGGCAAAAAACCGTGCGGCAGGGAAGTTATGAACTGTATGCGGATATTTCCGATACGGCTTCGCAGGGAGGCCTTAGTTTTAGTCCTTTCCGGATTACTATTTTTGTAAACGGTACAAATATCCGAACCATTCCGTTTGAAACTATTGCGGAAAAAGACGGCGATTCTTATTTAGGCAACACCGCCTTTACCGACACGCTGCTGTACCGGCGGAAAAATGAGCTGTATTTAGGCAAAATTATTTTAAACCGCGGAAAATCCGATATATTAATTACGGCACGGGATATAACCGGCAACGAAAAATCCGAACGGTTTACCATCCAAGTCGACTAGCGGATCAGGGAAAACGTATCAGACTGTATTTTTAACAGCCCCGCAAAATAATTGGGTCTGTTCAACCAGAGTTGAACCGCTTCGCGGTTCAAATGGTCTCACAGTCCCAATTATTTTGCGGTATTGAATATATCCGTCCGATACGTTTTCCTTTTCCTTGGAAAGGCTGCGCGAAATTTAAAAAATTTCGCACAGTTTATTTTAGAAAAAGGGCAATTGCATCAGATAAATAAATAAGAATCGCAGAAGAATGGAGGTTGGGCAAGCATTTGAACCGCGAAGAGGTTCAATTCTGATTGCACTGCCTCTATTCTTCTGCGGGGATGTTCCACAAACGTCTGATGCAATTGCCCTGCGGAGGAATTGTGAAAAAATACGAATTGATACAGGCGTTGATTGAGGCGGGGGCGGTTTCCGTTATTCGGGCGGAAAATAAGGCACAGGGGCTTAAAATCGTGGAAGCCGTGCGTGCAGGGGGGATTACCGCTATCGAAATTACGATGACGGTACCGCATGCCGACGAAATTATCCGCGAGTTAAGCGAGGCATTCGGTTCGGATATACTGTTGGGCGCGGGTACGGTACTCGATGCGGAGACGGCACGTGCCTGTATTATTGCAGGCGCTCAATATATCGTCGGGCCGTCTTTTAACGAAGACTGCGCACGCCTTTGCAACCGCTACGCAGTGCCGTACATTCCCGGTGTTATGACGCCGCAGGAGGCGGTGCGCGCACTTGAGTTCGGTGCTGACATTCTCAAGCTGTTTCCGGCAGAGCTTTTCGGGCCTAAAATCATCAGCGCTTTTAAGGGGCCGCTTCCGCAGGGGACCTACATGCCGACCGGTGGCATCACTGCCGAAAATGCAGCCGAGTGGATTAAAGCGGGAGCCGCAGTGCTCGGCATCGGAGGAGCACTAACAAAGGGCGCAAAAACCGGCGATTTTGAATCGGTTACCCGCACCGCCCGTCAATTAAAAGAGGCGGTTGCCGCAGCACGCAGTAAATCCATCTAAGGGGGAACTTCTGAAAAACCGGAGTTTTTAGGACTTTCGGCTATAATTGTAATGATCGTTATGAATGAATATTCGGAAACAGGCACATTGCTTAAAAGAAGACAAGAAAACAAGTGGCTTTTGGTATTTGAAAGCCTTGTAACCGGTTTAATTACCGGCTTGGTTATTACGGGCTTTCGGCTCTCAATCTCGTATCTTAGAAATACCCGTGTTGCGTTATACGGTGTTATACGGACTACGAGCGTGCAAGGCGTTCTCCTTGCGCTGGCAGTTTTGGCACTAGCGGGATTATTTATCGGCTTTATCATTACAAAATGGCCGATGATTAAAGGCGGCGGAGTGGCGCAGATTGAAGGTGTCTTTATGAAAAAGCTGCAGTTTTCCCCGCTTTACGAGCTCCCGCTCAAGTTTATCGGCGGTGTTCTCGGCATCGGACTGGGACTTTCGATGGGGCGAGAA
This sequence comes from Treponema sp. OMZ 803, assembly GCF_024181165.1. Classification (NCBI taxonomy): domain Bacteria; kingdom Pseudomonadati; phylum Spirochaetota; class Spirochaetia; order Treponematales; family Treponemataceae; genus Treponema; species Treponema sp. OMZ 803. The sequence goes on from NZ_CP051195.1 coordinate 2,254,764, forward strand.
GGGCCTTCTGTCCAACTGGGTGCATATATCGGCGATGCTGTTGAACGGCTGGGAAAGCGCTCGTTTACCGAACGGGTGTGCTTGATTACCGCAGGGGCAGCCGCCGGTCTTTCTGCAACATTCAACGCTCCTTTTGCTGCAATTGTCTTTGCGCTTGAAGATATCCATCATCATTTAACTCCCCTGCTTTTAGCCTGTGTCATGGCAGGGTCTTTTGCAGGCGATTTTGCGGGAAGCATTTTTTTAGGCAGGGGGCCGATTTTCCGATTTTTTACGGCTGTGGAATTTCCGCTTTCTCAATTTGCATGGCTGATAGGGCTGGGCATATTCGTCGCGCTTATAGGACACGGGTTTAAGCAGTCGATTTATTTGTTCCAACGATGCTATAAAACACTGCATATCCCGCCGATCTTACGACCTGTTATTCCGTTCCTGCTGTCGCTGCCGGTCGGCTTGTGGCACAGTTATTCTTCGGGCGGCGGCGACGGGTTGATACGGATACTGACCGAACAATCTTTTCCGATTACGATGCTGTTGATGTTCTTAACTGTTAAGCTGCTTTTTACCGGAATCTCCGCAGGGTCGGGCGCAATCGGCGGTATTTTTGTACCGCTCCTTGCCTGCGGCGCGGTAGGAGGCGCACTGTATGCAACCGTATTAGTGCATTTCGGTTTATTGGCACAGGAGCACATCAATACAATGATTCTCTTCGGCATGGCTGCCTGTTTTACCACCGTTATTAAAGCGCCGCTTACTGCCTGCGCTATCGTGTTTGAAACAAGCGGTGCTCTCCCCCAGCTAAGCGGGTTGGTGCTGACCTGCCTTACGGCCTATCTAACGGCGAGTTTTATCGGTTCGCAAGCGCACGATCATATTCTCCTGACGCAAATTCTTGAGTCGGATAGCCGTGCAGTGAATAAAAAATCCGGTACGGAATCCGGCAGCCCTCAGCTTTATGAACTGCCGATCGGCTTGCATTCAATCGCGGCCTTAAAGAAAATCAACGAAATGGAATGGCCGCAAAAATGCCGCATTGTCAGCGTTATGCACGGTGAACACGAATCTATTCCCGACGGTAATACCGTACTGTACCCCGGCGATAAATTGATTGTCCTTGCAGAAGATGATACAGGCGATATTTTGGAAATACTCACCGTCTTAACCGAATAGCAAGCGTTCCGTAAAAACGGGTGTGAGCGCCGTTAAAAATCTTACTTTTTTTTAGACAAGCTAATAAATTTTTCTTGCTATTTACCATATTCACAGTTATACTGATAGAATGAGTAAACATTCGCATCTCTATCAGTATATACTCATAGAGTAAAAATACGCGGGTGATATGTATTATAGTTAAGGAGGAGATTATGAGTATTTCAAAAGAAAATATTTATAAGCTCGAAGGTCGTGTTCCGCTAAAAACGGCAATCCCTCTCGGTATGCAGCATGTTTTGGCTATGTATGCCGGAAACCTCGCCCCGATTTTAGTTATATCGGGTGTTCTTAATATCCCGGCGGATATTAAAGTTTCGCTGCTGCAAAGCGCTATGTTTGTTGCCGGCGCTGTTACGTTCGTCCAGTTGCGGCCTATCTGGAAAATCGGTTCGGGACTCCCCACCGTTATGGGAACCAGTTCAGGATTTATTCCCGTTGCTATCGGCGTAGGACTGCAATATGCCGCAATGGGAGACTGGTCAAACGGATATGCTGCCATTCTCGGTGCATCCCTTATCGGCGGTTTAATGGAGTTTATGCTCGGGTTTATCGTAAAACCGCTCCGCAAGTTCTTACCGCACGTTGTTACCGGAACCGTCGTTACCACCTTAGGAATTTCGCTTATTCCCATCGGCATCAAATTTGTCGGCGGAGGTGTCGGGCTTGAACAAACCCCCGAATTCGGTTCAATAAAGAATCTGTTAGTTGCCCTTTTCGTCTTTTTAACGATTATCTTTATCCGACAAATGTTCACCGGTTTTTTAAGTATCTCTTCCATTCTGATCGGACTTATCGCGGGGTATATCGTTGCCATATTTGTGGGTATGGTAGATTTTACGCCGGTAAGAAACGCCGCATGGATTTCCGCTCCGCTGCCCTTCTTTGCCGTAGGGCACCTGAACCTCGCTTTCCATTGGGATGCCATCGTTCCATTCATACTTGTTTACCTTGCAACAACTATAGAAACGATCGGAGATAACACCGGCATTGCAGTCGGCGGCCTCGGACGCGATATAACCGACAAGGAATTGCAGGGCGCAGTTCATGCAGACGGCTTCGGCAGTATGTTTGCAGCCATCTTCGGCGTTATGCCGAACACCTCGTTCAGCCAGAACGTCGGGCTTATCGGTATGACAAAGGTTGTCAACCGCTTTACCATCGGTATCGGCGCAGGCTTCTTGGTATTGTGCGGTTTCTTCCCCAAACTCGGAGCAATCGTTTCGACTATCCCAAACCCGGTATTGGGCGGCGGTGTATTGCTGATGTTCAGTATGATCACGATGAGCGGCTTAAACCTAATTTACCAGAGCGGAAAGATTGCAGAACGTGATGTTGTCATTATTGCGGCTTCACTTGGCGTTGCATTCGGTCTGAGTAATGTACAAGAAGTTATGCAGCACTTACCGATGTGGTTCCAGAATATCTTTAAACAGGCTATCGTCGGTGCCTTTGTTACCGCGCTTATTCTGAACCTCCTGCTGCCGAAATCAAAAGAGGATTAACCGATTTGAGCATATTGCCGCACAAGAATAAACCTTCCAATGATCCTGACAATTTCGATGCCGGTAGGCCGATCGTTTCGGAACTTGGAAAACGGATATTCTTTGTTACTGGCGAACGGGGCTGCGGAAAATCTACGTTTCTTGCAGCCCTTATACAAAAGTTCAACCTGCAGCCATCAGGCTTTATTACAAAAAGAGAAGCGCCGCCGGAGTGTGCAGTGTATATGCATCAGGTTGTCACCGGTACCGCAAGATACCGGTATACAACCGGCAACAAAGTCGGAATATGTCCCCAGCAAAAACCGGTCGGTTTTGCCCCGGTATTTGATACATTCGGGGTTATGTGTTTGAAGCAAGCGGAGGAGGTAACACTTTCTTCGATTGGCGGCGAACATTCCGACACCGATTGCGATGCAGCGTCACTGTCCCCTACCCTGCCGGTAATCTTAATGGATGAACTCGGCTTTATGGAAGCGGAGGCGGAGCTTTTTTTCCGAGCCGTATGCGATCTGCTTTCCGACTCCCGCTATTATATCATCGGAGCCGTAAAACCGCATAGGACGCGCTTTTTGCCGGTCTTGGAACGTATGCAGGAAGCCGTAGTATTCCATCTGACTATGCAAAATAGAGCAGAACTGTATGAACGGCTTGGGCGAGCGCAAAGTTTTGCATCATTTTTAGATACTGCGGAAATCGGAGTTCCAAACGATAACAAATGATGCCGAGTAATATGCAAACAATCTCGACAGTGTCCGAAAACAACAATACCGGCAGCCCCATCAAACTCCCCACTGCAATTCTCCTTGCAGGAGGACTGTCAACCCGCATGGGCTGCTGTAAACAGCTGCTTCCGCTTTGCGGAAAACCCTTAATCGGATACGTCATTGAAACACTGCTTGAAGCAGGTATTACCCATCTGGTGATCACGGTAAATGCCGAAACACAGCAGCCCATAACAAAAATGATAGCGCAGCTGACACAAATCAAATCTACGCAAAAACCACCTGTGCACAACGGATGCCAAAAGAGTCTTGACGCCGGCAACGCAACCCGCCAATCATTCCACTGTGATATTGTCTTTAATCCGGATCCGGCGCGGGGACAGGGACATTCGGCGGCTCTTGCAGTACAAGCTGCGTGCCGCGGCTATGCGGAAGCTCTTGCAGTAAACACAGCCGCTCCCCTTCATCACCCAAGCGGCTTTTTATTCTGCACCGCCGATCAGCCTTTTTTGCAAGCCGACAGTATCCGCGACCTCTGCGCCGTCTTTCAGAATAATCCCAACCGCATTGTTTCTGCTGCCTTTAACGGCAAGCACTGTTCTCCGGTTATCTTTCCGGCGGCACTAGCCGGTGAGCTCAGCCGCTTGGACGGAAGTATCGGTGGCAGAACCGTGATGAACGCTCACCCTGATCTGATTCTACACTCCCCGCTCCGCTCCGAAATGGAAGCCTTCGACATCGATACGCCTGAAGACTTTAAACGGGCGAAAGAGTATGTGCATCAGCACACACAGGGCAACTGCACCGAAATATAGAAGATATCCCTTTACCGTCCTAACCGGAACATGAGTGTTTTACCCCGGATCATAACCAGTGAAATACTTTCCATGCCGGGAACACTTTCTGCTGCCGAGTAGACGATATTTTCCATATCTTCCACTCTGCCGAAATATTGTACTGCGTACTTTGTTTGAGCGGTAGATTGATACACAACCCGTATTGTTTCGACTTTAGTGTTCAATACATTTCGGAACTTGTTCATCAGTTTACTGTCGGAACTATTGTTAATAGTAATTTCATACCGAATACCTTGTGCATAATCCCGCACCAATGCTTTTTTCGCTTGATCAACGGCAACACTCATTGCTTTAAAGACCGTTGACTTTATCGCGTTCTGTGCCGCAGCTTCGGTACTTCCGCGGTCGAACGTCTTAGGACTGCTATAGGGTACAGCGCCGAGTAATTCTCCCGTAGACGGATTGTACATTTTCAAGTTAACTTCAGCTTGAGCATAGTAACCGCCTGTTTCTCGGCCGCCCTGCACAAAACCGTCCACTTCAATATAAACATCAGCCCCAAGTTTTTGTGCAATCCACTGTACAACCGAAAGATCAGCCGTATCAGGTTCTTGAGTAAACAGCGTAGCACTATCTGATTTTAATGCTTCTACCGCGGCATAATCAACGGCACGGTACCCGTTGTCAAGCAGGTATTTATTCGCCATGTTAACGGCAGACTTGGAAAATGTACTCCCATCTTTTGCCTTTTGATTTGGAACAACCATATACAGCATACTATCGACATACTGTGTGATAAATCCGACATTATTTCCTTGCAATTCGCTCTTGATTCTTGCCTCATGTACTTCAGGACTCGATAGAATATTGCCGCCCTTTGCAGAATAGGTACCGATCATATCGAGTGTACGGCGTAATTCATCCATTTTTACCGGTACGGTGATCTCACAATAGTATCCTCGGTACGTTTGATCGCGCCGCAAAATACGCATATAGTCGGTTTCAAGGTAAGCATTCGGTCTTGTCCCGGCGTAAAAAGCGGAATATAACTTACTACGATTCTGCATTTCTTCCGTCTCCCCGATAAGGTCGATAACGGCAAGCCGCAGGGTATTCGCTTTTGCCTGAGTCAGTGCCTCCAAAAACGTATATCCCTCTCCGGAACCGGCATAATAAGGGTTGTAGCCTGTGTACTGCGGAATCCGCGGCATAACGGTACATGATGTCAAAAGCACTGACAGCAGTGCATATAATACAATGTTTCTTTTCATAGTTTTCTCCCTATCGTGTGAGTTATATCAGACCACTGTCTAAAAACTTCGTTTTTGGACAGTTTCCTTAGATTGAGATACATGCCTAGAACCTGCGGGTTATTCCTATAAAAACATGAAAGTTCATGTGTGATGATAGGACATCCCATACATAATTATTAACCTTATCGAGTTCCGGCTGGGGAAATAGGCTTTCTTTTTTCAATTTTTCAGCTGCCTGCGCGGGACTCAGTAAATTATGCATATAGCCGAATCCGGCACTCCCGCCTATCGTCCAATTCCGCGAAATAAAGTAATCTGCCGATACAAGAACCCTCCCGCCGAGTTGAGTTGCAGTAACGGTATAAGTCTTTGCCGAATTTGATTGCGCGGCAACGGATGTACCCGAAAAGCAAAATTGTAATTCCGGTGTAATCTTAAAACGGGATGTATAGAAATTATAAACCCCGATACCTAAATATCCTGTTCCGAAAGGAGTAAGCCGCATCGGTTTTGCACTCAATACAGCGGAGGATCCAATCGGTTGTTGTATGGCATACTCATATCCGACCGATATACTGAGATGAAAATTGGCCTTGTATACAGCCCGTATACCGAAAGTCGGCTGAACACGCAAAAACTCCTTTGAGTCTTTTGTCATTACGCCGGTAATGGGAACCGTTATACCTGCATATCCTTGCAGTAGAATACGGGATCCTAAAAGCTCTTTAACAGAATCCCCTTCGACAATCGGCTGGTCTGCGTAAATCACTTTTGCAACTGAAAAAGTATCGTGTACTTCCGAAATAATTAACAAACCGGTTTCTTTTACCGACTGCTTTCCGGCAACTGAGATGGATTTTTGAAGGATATATTCATCTCCTGCATTTATACCGATATCCTTTCCCAGCTCGATTGTAACGGTATTGTTTTCATGGTCAACGGCAAGTACTCCGCTTGCCAATGCAAACTCCGGTTCAAATTTAATTGCCGTATAAACCGAACTTATTAAAGAACTGATTGCTTCGTCAACCGCATCGGAACGCCGTTTTGCGACTTTTTTAACGGATAGCGGTATAACCCGCTCACTCGCGGAACCGGAAACGTCAAGGATAGATATAGCCCCTTCTATTCTGACTATCCAATACTTTTTTATAACTTTTTTGCCCTCAACTACAGTTTCTTCAAACATAAGACGTTCATCATAGTCGGTAATCCGGGGAGCAAATACCAAAAAGGCTCCGGTAAGCCGTTCCCAATCGGCACGTGTAAAAGCCTCTTCTCCTGATAACACGGTTTCGGAAATTTCCGACTGCTGTTCTTTCATCCTTTTGATTTGATCGATAAAGGACACAATATTGTTTGAGTTGAGCCGGTACTCCATACCGATTACGTTAAACCGTTTAAAAGAAGTAACAACATCGATAATCCGTTGATCTATTCTTGCGGCAACTTCGGAGGGGACATATCCCGAATGAGAAAGTCTAAAGACTGCAATATCTTTTTTACCGCTTACCGTTTGAGCGGAGAGCAGCGTTGCTAAGATCACATACACTATAACGAATATGTATCTTTTAGAATATTTAAACATGGCCGTATACTAGCATAATCGATAATTTCGGCGCAAGAGGAAGACCATGCTACTGAACCGCATAAAACATTACCGGATATATTCCTGCATAAAAATTGAGGCTGCTCAACCAGAGTTGAACCTCTTCGCGGTTCAAATGGTCTCACAGCCTTAATTTTTATGCGGCGTTTAAGCTATCTGTCTTATGCGTTTATCCTTCTGCTAAAATACTAACTAATACAGAAGATATTTCTTGCGGATGTTGCTAAACAGCTTTGTCTCTTTTTCAATGCGGGTAAAATAATCCTGCGTAGTTTGCAAAGGATTGGTGAGCTGTGTACAACCTGTTAATAAATGGAGGCCGCAATATTTTTTGCCCACATTGTTTATCGTAAACTTGTCGGGGTAGAGGTGCTTGAGTTCGTAGAACATGGCAATTGCCGTCTTAACGGGCGAAAAACTGCGGCGGTCGGTAACGGCAATTTGTACTCCCCCGCAGAGCTGCCCCGTATAGAGCGAAATCGATGGGGTAAAAAATGCGGGCAAAAAACGCACGCCGTCCAAGCCCAACCGATTCAGCTGATCAGCTAGACGGTAAGCATCGATATAAGGCGCTCCAAGGTACTGAAACGGCATCGTTGTTCCCCGTCCTACCGAAAGGTTGGTTCCTTCAAATAAACAGACACCGGCATATACGAGCGCGGTGAGGGGCGACGGAATATTGGGAGACGGCGGCACCCATATCAGAGGCAGCTCGTCAAAGTAGGTCTCTCTATCCCAGCCTGTCATCGGGATTACCGTCAAATCACAATGAATACCGTATTCGGTGTTGAAGAGCAAGGCAAGTTCCCCGACCGTCATACCGTGCCGTTGCACAATGGGAAAATATCCCGTAAAGGAACGGTATTCAAGCTCCAGCATATTCCCCTCGACGGTGCCACCAATCGGATTTGGGCGGTCAAACACGACAAATTGTTTTTTATACCGCGCACATTCTTCCATCGCGTATGCCATGGTGGAAATATAGGTATAGAAACGAGCTCCGACATCTTGAATATCAAAGCAGAGGATGTCGATATCTTTTAACATTTCCGGCGTCGGCCGTTTGGTATTTCCGTAAAGGCTGTATACCGGCAGCCCCGTTCGCGGATCGGCGCTGTGTCCGATGGATGCCCCCTCCCGTTCGTTGCCCTGTATACCGTGCTCGGGCGAAAAAAGCGCCGTAAGCTGCACCGACCGGCTCAACAGCACCGCAGAGGGCGTTCCCGCGGAATCGATACCGGTTTGATTGGTAATCAGTCCTACTCGCTTTCCGGCAAAAATGGCACGATATTGCGGCAACTGTTCAATTCCCAATTTTAACCGATTTTCTGCAACGGCTTCTTGGCATACAATACAAAACAAGAAGAACAATACCGCCGCTGTCTTTAGTTGGCGTAAATGGCATACAGACATTTTCATAAGGAGATTCGACCCAAATATATTTCTCATTGGGAGCATTATAGAGTACCTATACATTTTTTTAAACCGGTATAGCAGAAACCGGCCATTTTAAGTATACTAGGGCTTAACTATGGAAGATAAGACGCAGGAAATGGAGCGGATTCAAGAGCTGCTCGACAATAGGCACTACGTGGCATTAATTGCGGAACTCGCCGAGATGAACGCGGTTGATGTCGCTGAAATATTGGATAAAGAAAATGCGGCAAATGCAGTATTCCTCTTTAGAATGCTTCCCAAGGATCTTGCAGCCGAAGTATTCGCACTCCTTTCGAGTGAACAGCAAAGCGCATTTATCTCATCGATTACCGATAAAGAGCTCGGTCCTATTTTGGACGAACTTGCGTTTGATGACGTCGTAGACCTTGTAGAGGAGATGCCGGCAAACGCCGTGCGGAAAATATTAGCGAACTCCGGCGAAGAAGAACGCAAGCTCATCAATCAATTCCTCAAATATCCTCCCGATTCCGCAGGAAGCCTGATGACGATTGAGTACGTCAGCCTTAAAAAGACGATGACGGTAAAACAGGCGTTGGACTACATCAGAGAGACGGGACTTAAAAAAGAAACGATCTATACCTGTTATGTAACCGATGCTAACAGGGTACTTGAGGGCATCGTTTCATTAAAAGAACTCGTGTTGGCGCCCGAACAGGAGCTTATTGAAAATATCTTTGAAAGCGAATGTATCTATGTGAACACGCACGATGATCAAGAAAGCGTTATCGCGGTTTTTAAGAAGTACGCCTTTCTTGCCCTGCCCGTTGTCGATGCGGAAAAACGGCTGATCGGTATTATCACCGTTGACGACGTCATGGATGTTATGGAGCAGGAAGCTACCGAAGACTTCCAGATTATGGCCGCTATGCAACCGTCCGAAGACGCATACCTGAACACCGGCGTTTTTACACTCGCCAAGCACCGTATCGGCTGGCTGATGCTCCTGATGGTTTCGGAAACCTTTACCGGCAAGATTATCGAACACTACACCGAACTGCTGGCAACACTTACCATACTCACCTCATTTATTCCTATGTTGATGGATACCGGCGGAAATTCGGGCAGCCAGTCATCGACATTGATTATCCGCGGTCTTGCTACCGGCGAAATTCAGCTGCGCGACTGGGGTAAAGTATTATGGAAGGAACTCCGTATCGCAATTATGGTAGGTGCGCTGCTCGGGCTAACTATTTTTGTAAAGGCTTATTTCTTGGACGGAAAACCGATTCTGATTTCTGCAAGTGTCGGGCTAACGCTTGTTGTAACCGTTACTATTGCAAAACTCACCGGCGGACTTTTACCGATTCTTGCAAAAAAACTCCACATGGATCCCGCTATTATGGCAGGCCCGCTCATCACCACGATTGTAGATGCTGTCAGCCTTATCGTTTATTTTAGAATCGCAAAGTTCCTGTTGTTTTAAAGGCTAATAGTATATTGGGATTATATGAAATGGTTTGAACGCTTCCGATACCGTACATTCTCTCAAACTGTCTCCGTAGAGGAACTGTTGGTTGAAGTGTTTAGGAAAACTATTCATCTGTCTTCTGCTTTAACCGTTGTATTTGCCGAACATTGGTATACGCCTACGATTGTCGCTATTGTTGCTATCACGCTGCTCTACTGTATCTCAGAATCTTTTCGTATGCGCGGCTATGAGCTCGGTATCATTGCGCATATTACTCGTTACGCATCACGGGCACGCGATAAAGGGCGGTTCGTATTGGGACCGCTAACACTTGCCACCGGAGTGCTTGCCGCACTTTTGTTTTTCCCCATGCATACGGCAAAAATTGCAATATTTGCACTTGCTTTCGGGGACGGTCTTGCGAGCCTTATCGGGAAGCGTTTCGGAAAAATTCACTTAGCTTTTTTTAAAGATAAGACCGTTGCGGGAAGTTTAACCTGCTTTGTCGCTGTGTTCCTTTCGTCCTTCGCCGTCAGCGGAAAGTTTTGGAAAAGCCTTGTATTGGGTATTGCCGGGGCATGTATCGAAATGCTGCCCCTAAAAGATTATGACAACCTTTTGATACCGGTTGCTATCGGTTTTCTTGCCTTACTGCTCCATGCGTAAGCTATTGCCACAGATAAAACTGATGAATTGCTTTGAGGAAAAAGCCCCCACCTACTAGCAAAGCTACAATGCCAAAGACAGTAAAAAACCAGGAACCGGTATACAGTAAAAGCGTATATGCAATTAACATTATCAACAGCTGAATTGCAGCCTTCCGATACTCGGTAATACTGCGATAAATGCCGACCAACAAAAACGATACAACTGCCAATACGCAGACAATCCCACTAAAGGAATAAAGGAGATAGCGATAGGAGCGAGAAAATGAGAAAAACGAGACCACTTGAATGGTATCGATCGGAATAACATGAGACAATGCAAACGCGATAAAACTCAGCAAGAAAATAATAGATCCCGTTTCCCGCGTAAAAGTTTTATGGGCAAAGAGGCTTGAAGTTAAAAGCGCCAAGCAGGCTCCAAACCGAAAGAAGAAAATAATCCGTGCAACGGAAGCCATAAAAACGGTCAATAGCGGATACCGTTCTTGCAACGGAAAAAGGAGCTGTAACGCTTCAACAGACAGTGCGAAAATAAACAAGCCAAAAAAAGAAATCTCAAGAGCATGAGTTTTTTCGAAAAGAAAGAAAATACAAACAAGCAGTGCCAATGCTATTAGCGGAAATGCTGCGATACCGATCATGGCTGCATAATTATTATAGGCAAAAAACGGAAGTCTAAATAACTGAAAAGTACTTTCCGAGACTGTCGGCAACTTCGCAAGCAAATTATGCGCAACAATAACAATACAGCAGCTTATGCTTCCGATTACCATGAGCGCAGTAATACAAATACCGAAAATTAAGATTCTATTACGTCCGGCTATTGTCATATCGTGATTAGTATAGTTGGAAACGCCTAGTTCTGTCAAATATACCTTTTGAAAATATACGACGCATCTACTTCGTTGCCTTGCCAAAAGTGTACATCCTTGTACACTTTTGGCAGCGAGTTTCAGCATCGCTGAAACATCGCTTCTGATATAACCAGCGGCATCCGTGCCGCTACTGAAAAATCTTCAACGTATCTCAGAACCGCCACGGATGGCGGTGGTTTCAAGAAGTAACAAGTTTGCTTGCAAACTTGCAGCCTACGAATGTACACGGATGTACATTCGTGGGCGGGGATGTCCGTGGTTCCGCGCAGCAGCGACGTTTTTGCGCAGCAAAAACTCGACGTTGAAAAGTGTACACGGAGGTACAAAAAACGGCTTGATGCATTTATTCTGACAATATAGCCTAAAAAAAAATAAGGAAGCAAAAAAAAAATTTTCTTGCGGAAACAATTATTCCGTGATACACTAATAGAAATGCTGACTGGTACTCATTTATTCTAAAAGGAGGCTACTTTATGGAAAAACTCTTTCAGCTTCAAGCGCACAAAACGAATGTGCGTACCGAAATCATTGCAGGATTAACAACTTTCCTTGCAATGGCGTATATTCTTGCCGTCAACCCGCTCATTTTAAGCGACGCAGGCTTGAATCCCGGCAGTGTATTTACGGCTACCGCATTATCTGCGGCAATAGCAACCTTGATAATGGCCGTACTTGCCAATCTTCCTGTCGCGCTTGCTCCCGGCATGGGCTTAAATGCTTTTTTCACGTATACTGTTGTTATCGGAATGAAGTATTCACCCGCAACAGCATTAACGGCAGTATTCCTCGAAGGCTTACTGTTTATTTTGCTGTCCTTTTTCAATGTACGGGAAGCGATTGTTGAATCAATCCCGATCAATCTGAAGAAAGCGGTTGCAGCAGGTATCGGCCTTTTCATCACATTAATCGGTATGAAAAATGCGGAAATCATCGTTGATAATCCTGCGACATTAGTCGGTCTCGGCAACGTTACTTCAGGAGCTGCTTTATTGGGCCTCATCGGTCTGGTTATTACTGCAATTCTGTACGTTCTACATGTTCCGGGTTCAATTCTCCTTGGAATTTTAATTACTACCGTAATCGGTATTCCAATGGGTGTTACGGCACCGTTCGGCGGATGGGAAAATTGGTCTATCGTAAGCGCTCCGGCAGCTCCGGTTTTCTGGAATTTCGATTTCAGCAATATCTTCAGTTTCCAGTTCTTTACGGTATTCTTTTCATTCCTGTTTGTTGACATTTTTGATACGGTCGGGACCTTAGTCGGCGTTACCAACCGCGCAGGACTTATCGACAAAGACGGAAATATCCCACGGGTAAAGCAGGCATTGCTCTCCGATGCTATCGGTACGGTTTTCGGTGCTATGCTGGGAACTTCTACCGTTACCAGCTTTGTCGAAAGCACTTCCGGCGTAGCGGCCGGAGGAAGAACCGGTTTAACCGCGTTGACAACCGGTGTATTTTTCTTAATTGCCTTGATTTTCTCGCCACTTTTCTTATTGATTCCGTCAGCAGCTACTGCACCGGCGCTTATCATTGTCGGATTCCTGATGCTGAGTGCTGCAGCCGAAATCGATTTCAAAGATCCTACGGAAGGTATTCCTGCGTTCTTGACAATCGTTATGATGCCGTTTACCTACAGCATTGCCGAAGGTATTGTGTATGGCATTCTTTCCTACGTTATTTTGAAGGCCATAACAGGTAAATTCAAGCAAATCCCGATTATCAGCTGGATACTGTTTGTTATCTTCTTATTGAGGATTATTCTCCATTAAGCTGTTTTACAGTTAAAACTATACACATCTCGGACACTCATATAGAGTATGGGTGTCCGTTTTTTTTCTTACAGCAAAAAGCGCCTCCTTGAAAAATATACAAATAAGGATACAATATCCGTATGGACAGAAAATATGTACTACTGATCGACGGCGACAATATTCCGCCGAGTTTTTTGGAAGCCATTATCACCGAAGTTTCTAAAGAAGGCGAATTATTGATAAAACGTTTATATGGAGACTGGACAACACCGAATATGAACGGGTGGAAAAATTGGCTTGAAAAGATCCCCATTCGTCCGGTACAACAATTTCGTAACGGGCCAAATGCAACCGATAATACTATCATTATGGATGCTATTGAGCTTGCCAACACCAATAAAAGTATTAATGCTGTTTGCATCGTTTCGACTGATTCCGACTATTATAGCCTTGCGCTTAAATTGCGGGAGTACGGGCTTTATGTTCTCGGTATTGGGAAACAAAATGCTAAGGCTCTTTGGGTAAACGCTTGTAATGAATTTAAATATCTGGAAAACCTCGATAGTGCAACAACCCCTGAAGAGGAGAGTCAAGATTCCCCCTTCGATTCTCTGGAAAAATTATTAAACCATGCCTATAAAAACTCACGAATGACGGAAGACGGATGGGTCAGTCTTTCCGATTTAGGCAAATCCATCCGACGGAGTATGCCGGAATTTGATCCCCGATCTTATAACCATAATACCTTACGAGAAATTCTTGAAGCTTTTCCCGATCAATATGAAATGACAACCGATAAACTGGTTCCGCCCAACCATTGGATTAAAGCGAAAGAACAACAAAAAAGCGATACGTTAAGCGGCACCATTAAACGCTTTAAAGGAAACTGGGGAATTATCGAAACTGTCGATCACGGCGATTTCTACTTCGGCCTTACAAACCTTACCAAATCGTCTCGCCGCAAAAAGATTACGGAAGGAATGCAGGTACGCTTCAAGGTGTTTAAGGAACCGAATGCTGACGGAGAGAACTTTGCCGAAAGAAACGGCAAGGCAACAGACGTGGAACTACGATAAACGAGTTTGTTGTATACTGCTATTAGGTAGCTCTCAAATATTTACCTGTTTTCGCAAGTTCTTATTATCTTCATTTTTAAATAAGACGTTACAAACCGCTGACTGTGGGATTAATATGCAGTACGGTGTATATGTACTGTTACTGTAGGTACATAAATTCAGTATGACTCTGATATTCGACATGTTTTTTATGGCTACGACCTGTTATCAAAGCTTATACTAGGAGGAACGCTTCTTACAAAGAACCTCCTAAAAAAATATCTCGAAAAAAGTGAAGCCGTCTATGCCGCCCATTCCTAACGTTCTCTCCGATCAATCTTCCACCCGATTGCTTCTTCACGGATGCCGACAAATCTCCGGTACAAACCTTCCTGCTGCATAAGTTCGGCATGAATACCCCGCTGCACAATACGTCCTTCGTCAAGCACAATAATTTGATCCGCTTTGCGTACCGTATTTAAACGGTGCGCAATCATCAAGAGCGTTTTATTTTTTGTCAGCTCCTCGATAGCTGTTTGCAACTCGTGTTCATTTTCAGGATCGACACTGGCAGTCGCTTCGTCTAAAATAATAACAGGCGCATCCTTGAGAATTGCCCGCGCGATGGAGATACGCTGCTTTTCTCCCCCCGACAGAGTTGCTCCGTTTTCTCCGATTTTAGTTTGATAGCCGTCCGGCATTGCAGTGATAAAATCATGACAGCAGGCTTTTTTTGCTGCGGCAATCACTTCGTCCATCGTTGCATCCGGCTTACCGAAACGGATATTGTTTTCTATCGTATCTTCAAACAGGTATACGTGCTGAAATACAATAGAAAAATTTTTCAAAAGACTGTCGCATGTGTAATCCTTAACATTGATACTGCCAAGTAAAATTTCACCCTGACTGACGTCCCAAAATCGCGCAATTAAATTACACAGTGTTGTTTTTCCCGAACCGGACGGACCGACAATCGCGCAGCTTGTTTTCTGCGGCACCGTAAAATCGACATTCCGTATCACTTCTTTTGTATCATTTTTATCATACGAAAAAGAAATATTCCGAACCGTAATGTCATAATTATTCGGAATATGCTCCGTACCGTTTTCATCCAGCAGCGGCATATCCGATATTTCTTCCAACCGGTCAAGGGATGCATCAACTACCCGCGCAACAGCTGCCGTACTTCCGGCAAGCTCCACCGTTGCATAAATCATAAAACTTGCGACAGTCAGCAACAAACACTTTTCCGGTGTTATATTTCCATGCATTAAAAGATAGGACGCTGTAATGAGTATTGCCGCTCTAACCACTTTGAATATTGTTTGAAAAGCAGCTGCGAGTTCGGAGAAAATCTTTTCCAAAATGATATTTGCCGCTGCGCTTTCACTGATTGCTGCATCAACCGTTTTACCGGATTGCTCGCCGAGTCCGAATGCTTTTACCACCGTCATCCCTTGAATGTATTCCAAAATACCGGTTACCAGTTGTGCCTGCGCCGCCTGCCTGCGCGGTGAATATTTTTCTCCCGCAGCTTGTGTTTTTGCATAAATCAAGAACGAGATTAAAAGACCGGCAAGCATCAGCAATCCGATTCTCCATTCATAAACAAACAACCATACATTGATAACAAAGGCATGAATAAATCCGCCTGCGACCGCCTCCAGCACCGTTACCGCACTTGTTTCAAGATCACCAAGCGTGGTGGTAACCGCAGCGGTAATGTCTCCTAATCGATGCTCACTAAAATACCCCATCGGTGCACGCTTTAATTTTTCACCGAGGTTCATCCGCCACTCGCTGCACATGGCAAAACTTCCCAATGTTCTATTTATGGAAGCGATATTGATAAAAATGATTTTTCCCACAACACTGAGCAGCATAATTGCGAGTGAGACCCAAATCGTTTTGTACGGCATCCCATTTCCTGAAATGGCGGAAAGGATTCCGGAGAGAACCGTCAGAATTGCCATAATGGGAAGCATCTCAAAAAACGAATTACCGATATGAAAAATAAAAGAGAGTATCAATCTTCTTTTTTCCGCACCTGAAAAATGCAACAATCGTTTAAACATAGTAATCATACAGCCTCCCCAGATTTTTTGTCGCTTACGCTGATGTGCGCATTCCAAAGTGTGCGATACAGTTCACACGATTCCAACAGCGCTTGATGACGCCCCTCCGCTTCAATATGTCCATGATTCATAACGATGATTTTATCCGCCATCGTGATAGTCGAAAGCCGATGTGCAATGACGATTAATGTTTTTCCTGCGACCAGTTCTCCGATGGAACGTTGAATAACCGCTTCATTTTCGGGATCGGTAAAAGCGGTCGCTTCATCCAGCACAATGGTGGGGCTGTCCTTTAGTATTGCGCGTGCGATTGCAATGCGCTGCTTCTCTCCGCCGGAAAGATTATTCCCCCCGTCTCCTGCGACCGTATCATACCCTTGAGGAAGTGCCTTGATAAAATCGTGGCAGCTTGCTTTCTTTGCCGCTTGTTCTATCTCAGCATCCGTAGCGTCCGGTTTACCAATCCGTATATTTTCCCGAATAGATAAATGGAATAAATAATTATCCTGTGAAACATAGCCAACCCGCTCCATCACTTGCGAAAGCGGAATGTTCCGTACATCGCAGCCGCCTATCATAACCGAACCATTGCTTGCTTCCCAAAACGAGGCGATTAAGCGGGCAATGGTAGATTTTCCCGAACCGGACGGACCGACAAATGCAGTCATCCCATTCGGAACCGCTTGAAATGAAATATCATGCAAAACTTCCGTATTGCTATATGCGAACGATACATGAGAAAACGCAATAGTATTTTCTTTAATTGGCACAGCATTTTTCGGACGGTTCATTTCTTCCGCTTCCAACAGTTTCGCAATTTCTTTTACGGTAGAATCTACCATTGCAAGACTGTCCGTGTAACGCAGCGCCTGGATGAGCGGTGCAATAAGACCGAGCGACAAGATGATACACGATATAAAACTTCCGGCGGATATACTCCCGTGTATGAAAAACCAACAGCCGAGCGGCAGCACACCTAATAAACTGGAAGGAGCAATTGCAATTCCCGCAGCATAGTAGGGATTGGTCTTTTTAAACCATTCCGCTTTTGCATTCTCATTTTCCGCTATTGCCTCAGTATATTTCCGATATGATACGGTGCTTTGATTAAAGGCTTTTATCACTTCAATGCCGCCGATGTATTCAACCGTTGCGGCATCCATATTTTTACTTGCTGTAAGAACTTTTGCATACCGTTTTTCATAATCCTTCATCATTCCCATATAACAAATAAGACCGAGCGGAAAAGTTGCAAAAGCGGTAAGCGCTAAGCGCCAATCAAGATAAAAGAAATAGACTAACATTAAAAAAGGAATCAGCAGATTAGCCGTCAGTTCCGGTATGATATGAGCAAGCGGCAATTCCAGTTTTTCAACCGTATCAACCAGCATTGTTTTGAATTTACCGGATGGGGTATCCAATATAAAACCCATCGGAACGCGGGAGAGCTTTGCCGTCAGCTGCATACGGATGTTTCTCAGCACGGTAAACGCCGCACGGTGAGAACGTATCGTAGAAAGCGTAGACAGACAGAGTTGCCCAAGATACCCGGCAAGTGCAATAAGTGCCGTTACAAAAATTGCCTGTAGGGTATAATCCCGTGCGCATATCCGAATGATAAGGCGGGACACGGCAAGGTATGGTATAATTCCCGCAGCTGCGCCCAATACGGCAAAAATCACGGAAGTGACGAGCAGCCTCTTACAGGGTTTTGCAAGCTCCAATAGATACTGTAAAGCGGTTTTTTTCGCAGTATGTTCACCGGTTTTTGACAATTTTTCCATCCTTTCATTATCAATTTATATCAATGATATATATCACTGATATAAAATAGAAAAGGAGAGGTTTTGTCAAGAGAGTGGAGGGTGGTAGGAAAAACTCTCGTTTAAGCTTATATTAAAAGCTTTTCTAACTTTTCTCTTGCCTTTTTAGCTTCAATTCTATTTGGGATTATGACAAGCAAAATCCCAAAAACAAGCATGATATAAGGGACTAAAGCAGCCGGCATAGGAAATCCGGTGAATGGAACTATTAAACATCCTGCAAGTACGCCGGTAAACCATATAACTAAAAAAACGATAACAGGGATAGCCATTCTCATTCTGATGTTGATTGTTGAACCATACTCATGTGCTTCAATAGTCCCAATTATCAAAGGTAAAAATGAATTTCGATAATGTATACATCTACAAATTTTAAATGAATTTTCAGATACGCTCCCTTCAAAATATTTGTCTCCTTTGGGAAAATCAAATACAGAAGTTTTTATGTAAGTATTGCCACGTATGATTTGCAGAATCTCATCCTTTGATTTCTTTGTTTCAATTATAAAACGCATAGTACTCCTCATAACACTAGCCGTTAGATATTGCACCACAATGTTAAGTTGAATCGGCTGTTTTGGTTTGTCCTATTTCTTTGTCCAGTCTTCTACTTTTATCCAGGGAATTCTAGCAAACTCATCGTAATTATTTGTTATAACGATTAAATTTCTTGTCATAGCTTGGGCTGCGATTTGCATATCATACGGACCGATAACGCTCCCCTCCTTTTCAAGATACGCTCTGATCATACCATATGTTTCCGTATCTTCTGCCGTAAAATCAAGAATATTAAAATCAACACAAAAGTCTAATAAAGCCTTTCGATTTTTTTCTCTGTTCTGACTTTTTGAGGCGCCATATTCCATTTCAGCGATTGAAATAGACGATAAAAACAGATCATTACCGCTTGTCGAAAAAATCCTTTTAGTGAGAACGGGAAATGTATTCTTAATGAGAAAAATACAAATATTCGTATCTAGCAAATACATTAAAATGTTTCTCTTTCTGTCAATGAAGGTTGCTTTCTCCCTTCCGCCATAAAGTCATCAGAGAATTCCGATAAACTTTTTTTAAGATTTTCCCAGGGACGATTTTGAGGATACAAAATTATTGTTGTTCCAATCTTCTTGATAAAGAGTTCTGTATCGTCAATATGAAATTCTTTTGGAATCCTCACCGCTTGACTGTTCCCACTCATAAAGACTTTTGCACAAACCATAATAATCCTCCGTATATATGATAATATATACACAGATGTTTACGCATGTCAATCTTTAGTTGATCCTATATACGAGATTTGCATATGCATCATCGGTCATATCTCAAAATAGTATTGCTTACAGCGACACCACTTCACAATCTTACGTTAGCTTTAAAATACCGTCCCAACCGCAGTTAAAAAAGACGGCTAATTCTTTTACATACTCAAGCGCTTTTTTGCGAGACATATCATGAGCAACTGTTTCAAACACGGCGGTAAAATAGGCGCTTGTAATCATGTGATGCAGTTCACGGCTCACAACACCTTCAAGCTTTCCTCGCTTTCGTAAAAGGCGGTAGTATTTTTCGGTGACGGATACCTCAAGCTCAACTAAATCGTGAATATAGTGCTCGTACTTTGTTCCGGCAGACCGGCAAATTACGAGTTTAAATGCATCGAAATTATCATAAATATAGTTTACGAAAATCTGCAGATATTCCGTAGACAGTTTCCTGCTGAATTGCGTTTCACTTTTTTCGATTAAATCGAAATGAGCTTCTTGCGCATGTTTGAATTGTTCAACCAAACCGTCTGCCGCTTCGGATACCAGCGCGGTAAATAATGCTTCCTTATCGGGGTAATAACCGTAGAATGCCCCCTGCGTAAAACCGGCATCCGCTACAATTTTCCTTAATGATGCATCCTTAAAACCTTTCTGCAAAAATTCCTGTTTGCCGATTTCCAATATTTTTTTCTGTGTGTCGGATATGTTCATATTGTACTCCAATGCTAATCGGTATCTTCCGAAACTATCGTTTTACGATAGACCGATTGAAAGATGTCATGTCTTTAATATCTTTCAATTTTGATACCGTTTTTTGCACCTTGTCACCTCTCAAATCTAACGGAGGGTATAAAACAGACTGTAGGGAAAAAATGCTAACCCATACCTATTGAAACCGTTGTATCCGCTCATAGAGCGCTGCGGCAATGGGTAAGAGCGCCTCTTTAGTGTTTTGCGCAGGATCATCCAATACCGTTTCCAAAAGATCATGCAAAACAAGACCGAGACATTTCCCCGCCGGGATACCGATAGCCATTAGATCCTTTCCATTAACCGCTAAATCTTTAAGGCTGTACGCCCCGTCCTCTTTGAGGAGCGTATCAATCCGTGCCGTAAATTCTACAAGAAAGTTCGGCTCTGCATACGTACCGGTGAGCCCGAAAACATCCGCTTTTCGCAACGCAAATAAATCATCGATATTTTCTTTCCCAACGCGGACGATAAAACGACGGACAGCGGCGTCAGTCCATGAAGGATCATAATGGAACATGTGTTCGGCAACTAAATGAGCAGTCTTTTCTATTTCGGCATTGGAGTATTTCAGGCGTCGCATAATGCTGCGAGTCATTTTCTCGGAAATAGCTTCATGACGGTAAAAGGTACAGCTGCCGTCCACCGCTTCCTTGCGGGCAGCGGGCTTCCCGATATCGTGGAAAAGTCCCGCAAGCCGGATATGGATGTGTTCCATTCCTGCTGGGCAGGCATTGCACACCAGAAAGCTATGATCGAGTACATCAAAGTGATGATAGCTTCCCTGCCCGATGCCACGGCATTCCATCAGTTCCGGAATAAAGAGATTCAGCAGCCCCGTGCTTTCCATTAGCCGCAAGCCGGTAAGCGGGGTTTGACAGCTGAGCATTTTTGTAAACTCTTCGCGGAATCGTTCAATCGAAATTTTTTTGGTGATATGCAGCGCCTGCGGGATTGCTTGCAATGTTCCTGCATCGACGGTAAAGTCGAGCTGCGCTGCAAAGCGGACAGCACGGACGGGACGCAAGCCATCCTCTAAAAATCGGTCGAGCGGATTCCCGACTGTTTGAATCCGCCCTGCACGGATATCCGCTCTGCCGTTAAAGGGATCGACGATTTCTCCGTCAGGAAGAGAAACTGCAATGGCATTCATCGTAAAATCGCGGCGGGCAAGGTCTGCTTCTATACTTGCCGTATATGCAACCGCTGCAGGGTGCCGTCCGTCGATATAATCCGTTTCGGTACGGAAAGTTGTACATTCGATATGCTTATTTTTATAGATGATAGTAACGGTACCGTGTTCTATTCCGGTAGGAATTGTCCGCCGGAATAAGCGCATTACTTCCTGCGGTTGCGCATTGGTTGCAATATCCCAATCGCTTGCTTTTTTCTTTAAGAAAAAATCGCGGACAGCCCCTCCTACGAGATATGCGGAAAAGCCCGCTTCATGGAAATATCCGCTGATTTCTTTGAGCAGAGAAGAAACAGGAAATTTTTGTTCCATAATTTTACACTTCAATACCGGCTTCGGTTAAATAAAGAATCGTAAATCTTTTCTGCCGGTCATGTTGAATCGATACGCTGTGATATAGGTTCCCGTTATTGCAGTTAATGCGTTAATTGCTGCCGCGATGGAGCTGATAAAAAACGCAGCCGGACGTAAAATCAAATACCCCGACTCAAAGCCTCGTCCGTAAAGCATACACAAGGAGGTCAGCGCAATATATGTTCCCCCGATAGAAAACCGTCCGAGCAAACATGAAAAGAGAGAGGCATATCCCACAAGCCAAAATATATCGCTAAAAGCTATCCTAAATACATTAATCGAATAAGATTTTAAAATCACAACAAAACTAACGGTAATGACTAAAGCCGAACCCGCTCTTCCAAAAATAGAGAAAACAGGAAGGGCAACGGAGGAAATGCGCCGGCGTACACCGAGGCTTTCGTTGGAGTGACGCAGCAATACACTGAGCGCAACATGGGTATCCTGTGAAAAAAAAGCTGCCATCATGGGTGCGAGGCTTGCATAGAGAACTCGATACGGATTGATATCGCGGCAAAAGATTTTCAATAATGCGGGATAAATAACAAGCGCGATAATCAATAGATCGACAATAAGCAGAATTGCAAAATCGGCAAAAACCGCAGTCAAGAGCATTTCGTGAAATTTAATTACCCAGTAGGACGAAACGGCTACCATACCGAATACCAGCATATCCACAAAAAAGACCAGTACCGCATAAGAAATCCGCGCCAAGGAATCGATAAGCGTGATGGTCGGCTTCGCAATATTTCTATCAACGGCACAGCCGGCTCCTGCAAACCCGCCGAAAATGCAAAGCGGTAGGATATAGGTTCCATTTATCAGTGCTTCGAACGAACTGGAAGGAAGTAATTGTAATAGCGATTCTTTCACACCAAGAACTTGTACATCGGATATGCCTTCTACAAAAATAGGTATACGAGCGGGTGTATGAATAAGTACGGATATTAATCCGATACAGGACAATAATAATGCGGCACCGCAGATAATGAGGCTTGTAATAATCGCAACTTTGAGCAGACTTCTATTTTCACGTAATTCAAAGATACTGAGCGTAAATCCGAAAAAAACTGCCGGATAGAGGGCATACCTTCCGAACTGTATCGCTGCTTTTGATAAAAAGTCTACAGCTTGTACAAATAGCGTATTTTCAGCACCGGCGACAAGAGCAAAGGTTACCCCCAACACAATACCGATAAAATATTTCAACCAAATTTTCATAACGACTGAGTGTAACCCAAAGATTGTACTGCGTCAACGCCAGCACGCTGCGGGTACACGCATCAGGTAGTTGTGACAGCCCTGCAAAATATATAGGCTGTTCAACCAGAGTTTCGCTGCTACGCAGCTCAAATGGTCTCCCAGCCTATATATTTTGCAGAATTGGAGCTATTTCCCTGATGCGTTTACCCGTCTACTGGAAAAATGTGCGAAATTTTGGATAAAATTTCGCACAAAAGGAAGGTAAACGCATCAAGCTATTTTTTCATCAAATCTACGCCTGACTTCCATGCTTGGCCGACTTTTTCTCCGATGGCATAATAGCCGTTTTGGAATTGATCAAAAATGAATGCATTGAGCTTTGACGGTTCAACTTTGCCCTTTTCGTTTAAAACAGCCTCATCTGCAAGAACTCCGACGATTTCCCCGACAACGTAAAAGCCGAACACTGCATTTTTTATCTCTACTACTTTGCACTCAAGCGTAAGGGGAAACTCTTGGATAATCGGTGCGTCCACCTTGGCGCTCTTAACCGCCGTTAAGCCGCTGCGTTCAAATTTATCCGGCATCGTATTTCCGCTTGCAATACCAAAGAAATCCGCTTCCTCGATATGAGGGATATCCGCAACACTGAGGGTGAACGCTTTTTTGTACTTGAGATTCGCCGCAGTCTTATGTTTTTCATCAAGATTCATCAAAACCATATTTTCTGCACAGATACCGCCCCATGCCATATTCATTACATCAACTTTTCCATCCTCACCGTAAGTCGCTATCATGAGTACGGGCATCGGGAATAAAAACGGATGAACTCCCAGCTCTTTTTTTGTATGGCTCTGCATTGTGTCCTCCTATACGCTGTCTTGTTTTTTTAACAGCATGTTCGCATAGAGATTATAAATAAATGGCTGGGCATACGGATCAAAAGGCAAAGCTCTGACAGAAAGAAAAATCGCACTTGCCGTCTCACTCGGTGCACCAACCGATGGACTAATTATATACACCATTAACAATCTGTCTACTTATATGAATCGGGCGCCTGACCAAAATATCCGACTAATATATCTTTGATATAGTTGTACCGCCGAGCATAAGAATTTTCTACAGGAATAAGGGTAAATCCTTGTTCTTTGCAAATATCTTTTTTCTTCGTGTCATTATCTTTTATGGTCGCATTATTATAATGCTCTCGTCCGTTTAATTCAATCGCAAGGATTGGTTCTTTCTTATTTCTATAGCCGATTTTATAAATCACAAAATCAAAACTGCATCGAAAAAAATAGTCCCGATGAACCGTCCCCGGTTTAAAAATATGCGAAGCTTGTACTTCTGTTTCGACGCAGTATTTTTTATTTTTTAAAGAAATAATTGAAAGTGCATGGTTCAATGTTTCCAAAAAAGCGTCTTCTGTTTCCGTTTTATACGGTTTTGTACCAAGTGCTCGCGAATCATTTGTACAGTTTGTTATCTTGTATGAGCCCTTTGCTTTTACATATTCCGCAAGTTCATAGATATCGTCTGATTTTGTCTTCTCTGCATTCCGGTGCAGCTGATTAAGAACAGTATTATTTGAAAATATCACAAGGCGATCTTTTGCACGGGATGTTGCAACATTGATAAGCTCAGCATTATTTTTTAACCACTCGTAAGTTTTATTATTAGTGGTAGCGGTCAATGCGAGTGAGAATAGAATAACATCCTTTTCGTCGCCTTGGAATGCATGAACCGTTCCGCAACTGTATTTTTTGGGATTGATACCAGCTTCCCTTATTGAAAATTCTATCTGTTCCTTTTGACTTCTAAACGGAGTAATAATCCCGATACTTTTATCAGGATTATTTTTTATATAATGTACAATCGCTTCCGCTTCTTGTTCGGAAGTATTTTTAAAATTAGTTCTTGTACTATCAACATTATAAAATACCAATGGTTCCGAAACCGTAGACTCTGATACTATATTTAACCGGTTGTTATAATATTTTTCATTATTGAATTGAATGATTTTTTTATTACAACGATAATGATTATGAAGTAAGATTTCTTCGCTAATTGAATCGTTTGCTAAAAAAGTTTTATAGATTGAATTTGTAATATAATCGTAATCGTCAGAAATACCGTATTTTGTTCTTAATGCTTTGTTGATATTCTCATCCAAGGTAATTACCGGATTAAGCTGTTGCGGATCACCTACCAGCATAAGCGTTTTACCGCGTATAATCGGGATAAGTGATAGAGCTGTATTACACTGACTGGCTTCATCAATTATAGTGCAATCAAAACAAAGTTTGCCACTGCCGAGTTTATGCGCCGAAATACAAGTAGTTGCAATAATCGGAAAAATCTTTTGCAGTTTGCAAATATTATCATCGACGGATGTATATTTATTAAAAGCCGTAATGCGTTCTTCCTCTTTTTCAAGTTTTAAAATAAGACGAAGATCATCATACTCCGGTTCTGATAGCTGTTGGATATATCTTGCTGATATATAATAAAGATATTTTAGAAACTCATTTTCATCATTTTCCAAAAGATTAAGAGCATCCTGATCGGAAACCTTGGGGATTTCATTAAGTTTCTTTCTGATTGCATTAAGCTGCTGTCCTTCCAAAACAAGCCGCATTTCCATACTTGTGTTTTTTTCAAGCATTGCTTCAAGTGTATCTTTTCGTTCGGCAAGTTCTACCGTTTCTTGATGATTTTTTAACAATGTCGATAGTTTTTTTGTTCGCTCTATCGTATCGTATTTATTTCGTTCAAGTGTTGTACTATATATTGTAATGTTTGAACATTTTTGATACAGCGTTTCTATATAGCCTAATGCTTCTTTTACTTTCTCATTACTGCCAAGGCGGAGAATTGGAAATGGTATAATATCGATAGTTCCGGAGTGCCTTTTATATTGCAGTGAACTTAGAGTCTGAAACACAGTATCGATTGGATGGTTGTTATACGAAGAAAATAGAACCGTTTTATTGTTAAAGAATGCGGTGATAATAGTGTTTATTATTGTATTGGTTTTGCCTGTTCCGGGCGGCCCTTGTGTATACGATACAGGGCTATGCATTGCATTGTGTATGGAAAGCAGCTGATCAAGATTTATTTTTTTATTCAGTAATGTTATCGGTATATCATTTTCATTTTTTTCAATACTATGCAGTTCGCCGAAGAATGCACGTATTGGAATGGAGACCTTACCGGTTTCATACATAGTCAGAATCGATTCGTATTCTTTTTCAAGATTGACTTTGACATTTCGTTGTAAATATAAAAAATACGGACGATCATCTATTTTTTCTTTTGAAATTTTTTCTTGAATGATGTTTTCAATTTTTTGTAAGTTTTTATCAAAATCTTTGAGTAGATATAATTCACATGGTTCAAGAAAGCGACGAATACTTTCAATCTTACCGTCGTCCGAATCGGCATTCATATAGAATTCTTTATTAAAAGAAATTTCGTTTGATATTTCTAATGTATGTTTTTCGACATTTAAAAATATTTCACGATACGCAAGTACATATAGCCCTTTCCGGGTATAAAGGCTTAGTTTATTTAGACACAGCTGCCCCTCCATTTGATGTTTTTTCTGCTTTATATTCAGTTTTTTATTAAACGCATCAACAATTTCTCGATACTGCGTATCAGATAAGCGATATTCTTGTGGATTACTGAGGAGGACATTGTCATCTAAATTTTCTATGAGGCAAAAATCATTGTTTAATGACGGAATACTTTCAAATTTATTGCAATCCGCAAGGTAATTGAGAATTTTGAAGTTTGCAGAGCCATCAAATAGTAATTCATACTTTGCAGGATTACAATCAATATCGTCAACAAGATGTTGATTTATCGGCATATATGTACCATTTACAATACTTGCCGATAGTATACGTTCTACAGAAAGCAACATATTATCTGCAAGTGTATACGTATGAAGATGGAGTCCACTGCATTGTAAAGTATACAATGTTCCGTCCTTATTTTTGAGAATGTCTTTTATTCCTATCCAGAATCGAGAAACTTGCTCACTTTTTTTATTGCAGTATTCAACATAGAGCCACTTTCCTTCATATACTGCACGAAAAATTTGTCTTGTAATGTTATTCATAAGAGTATCCGCTATTGTTGTTACTTAGAAGTATAGACATATTGTATAACTTAGTCTGTATTTCGTATTATGCTTTCTCCACATTCCTCTTCCATCCCAGCACCCGCTGCTTCATACCGGCGATATCCAGCACTCCTAAGGCAAATCCTTTGCGCACCAGCTCAGAGGGAACATACTCGTCGTATTTGTCAAAGACGGGAACTTCGTTCTCGTACACAAGCTCCAGCGGGTCAAAGTTTTGTGCGGCTTCTTCGGCAATAATGCGATAGAATTCCTGTGCGCTTACCTGCATGGTAAACTGTAGGTAGTACGGTCTGGACGAACTCAAGCCTTTGAGCCCAAGCCGTGTACCGCAGCGGAGCTTGAGAAAACGTTCCAACGCAAGAAAGGCATAGCTGCCCAGCTGGGGAAAGAGCGCCCACATAGTGCCGCCAAGGGAAATGAGCGGGTGAGTGTCCATCCCTGCCTTGCTGAACGTATTCCGCGCTTCCTGCAACCGGCACACGGCATGGCGCATCAGGTACGGATAGCTTTTCCGTTCGGCAAGGACAGTATGCATCCGTTCCAAGATACGGGTATGTATATCGCCTGCCACATCACCGAAATACGCAGGGATATTTCCCTTTACCAGCGTACAGTATACCTCGCGGCGCTGGTGATCCACCTCGTCCACTGCCCACACCCTACCTGCAATGGCTATCTTCTCGCCCGCAGGCGGCGGCTTAACGATTGTTCCCAGCTCTTCGGAACCGGAACGCACCGTGTATTCGATATTTTCTTGGAACACTGCGTAAAACTTATAATTGTTGACAACCCGCTCCCCGGTAATCCCGACAATCAGCCCGCCGTTTTCCGTGCGGTTGATATGATCAATTGTGATAAGGTGCCGGAGCAAGGTGCGGAAGTCCTCCTGACTGATGCGGCGGAATACCGACAGGGTCAGTACTCTGGAGGCAAGCTCCGCCGGTGTCATCTCTCCTGAGGAGGCAAGCGTGCTCATGGTCTGGTGATAGAGCAGGGAGAAGGGCAGCTTTTCCGTGCGCGGCGGTTCCACAAAGCGCTCTTCGATATAAAGCTGAACAAGTGCAATCCCTTGAATGAGATACCACGGAATCATCTCCGGCAGCATTGCCCGCGCTTCGGGATGATCTTCCCGCATGACAAACCACATTTCCGAAGGAGTGCCGCGCCGTCCGGTACGTCCCATACGCTGCAAAAAACCGGAAACGGTAAAGGGTGCATCAATCTGGAATGCCCGCTCCAGCCTCCCGATATCAATCCCCAGCTCCAGTGTAGCGGTAGCACACACACTAATGAGCGAGTCGTCATCCTTCATTTCTTCTTCCGCACTTTCGCGGTACGAAGCGGAAAGGTTGCCGTGGTGAATTAAAAAGCGGTCGGGTTCGTGGTTGACTTCACAGTATTGCCGGAGGTGCTGGCATACGGATTCACACTCCTCGCGGGAGTTGGTAAACACGAGGCATTTTTTACCGCGGGTATGCTCAAAGATATAGCCCATCCCCGGATCGGCAGCATTGGGTGCAGTATCCGCGGCGGGTTCTACCGTAAGTGCTTCGATGGTAATAGGCTTATCTTCGTCAGCTTGCGGCTCCGTATTGAAGAAGTGTTCCATCGAAAGCCGCCACACCTCTTTGCCGCCGTCGCATTTGGGGATAGCCGTTTCTCTCCCGCTGCCTGCAGCAAGAAAGGCTCCCGCTTCTTCAGGGTTACCGAGTGTGGCGGAAAGCCCAACCCGCCGGGGATTGCAGCCCGCAGTCCGGCAGAGCCGCTCGATCAGGCAAAAGGTTTGCCCGCCGCGGTCGGCACGCAGCAGGGAGTGGACTTCATCGATGACGATAAAGCGTAGGTCATGGAACAAAGAGGGTATTTTGCTCTGCCTGGTGATCATCAGCGCTTCAAGGGATTCCGGGGTGATCTGCAAAATCCCCGCCGGTTTACGGAGCAGCTTCCGTTTTTGGCTCTGCGGCGCATCACCATGCCATCGCGTTACGGCGATTCCTGCTTCCTCGCAAAGCTCGTTCAGCCGCCCGAACTGATCATTGATGAGCGCCTTGAGCGGCGCGATGTACAGCACCCCCACCGAGGCAGCAGGCTCTTCGTATAAGAGGCTCAAGATTGGAAAAAACGCCGCTTCGGTTTTGCCGGAGGCGGTGGATGCCGTCAGCAGCACATTGTTATCGGTATTGAAAAGAGCATCGCCCGCCGCATTCTGCACCGCGCGAAGCGCCTGCCAGCCGGAGCGGTAAATATAATCCTGTACAAAAGGGGCGTATTGATTAAAAATGTCCATCGCTCTGCTGCGCACTCACCTTAAATCGTAAACTCGGCATAGTTTTCATCGGCGGTGTCCGATACCGCATCAGACTTTGCGTACGAAAATGTTTCGGAGTTTAGTAACTCGATAACGCTCATTCCCGGATTTTGGTACAAAATATCCAGCAACTCGATAAAATCCCTGATTACTTCGCGCGGGGTGATATGCACATCGGCACCGATCCGCTCATATTCAATTCTGATAAATGCTGCCAAGTCATTTGTGGCGATTTTCTGCTCATAGCCGTAGAGTCCGGCGTGCATCACAGCGAGCTTTTCACAGAGGATCAGCATTTCTTCCGCAGTAATCGGGTCAAGCCGGATTACCGGCGCAAGTAAGTCCCGTGCACCGGGCTTGGAAAACTTCCCTTCCGCAAGACGGGAGCGGAGCGCCTCGTAGCTGTACACACCGCGCCGCTTATCCTCTATCGCCTGCGGTGTTGCCCCCATGATAATACCGAGGTATTTTGCCTTTCCTTGTAAGGTGTCGTTGTACATGGTGAGGAGTTTTTCGTAATTGTACTGGCGCGTGATGGAGTTGGGAACTTTATAAATATTGACGAGTTCGTCGATCATAATCATCATGCCGGAATAACCCGCCAGCCGGAAAAATGTTGCAAAGAGTTTGAGATACTCGTACCAGTCATCATCCGTAATAATGATATTGACACCGAGTTCTTCCTTTGCTTCACGCTTGAGGGCATATTCGCCCCGGAACCACCGCACTACTTTTGCTTTCGTTTCATCATCGCTCTTGAGGTAGGCATGATAATAGGCTGAAAGTAATTGAGCAAACTCAAAACCGTGTACCAGCTCGCTCACCGAAGCGGTTACCGCGTAAATCTTTTGATCGACAAGCGCAGTCAGCGCCGGGTCTCCGGGTTGAAGCCCGCTTTCTTGCAAGGCTTCACTTTGCACGGTGCTGATCCACCGCTCCAATATCAGCGTAAGTGCACCGCCCTCCGGTTTTGTCTTTGTGGAAAGATTCCCGATCAGCTCGCGATAAGTTGCAAGCCCCTGTCCCCGCGTTCCTTGCAGCCTCCGTTCCGGAGACAGGTCTGCATCCGCAACAATGAACCCGCGATCCATCACATAATTTCGGATAGCTTGCAGTAAAAAACTCTTCCCCGCGCCATACCGCCCGACAATAAAGCGGAACGAAGCGCCGCCTTCGGCGATAATATCAACATCATGCAGCAAGGCTTGGATCTCGTTTTTTCTTCCGATGGTGATATAGGGTAGCCCGATACGGGGCACAACACCGCCTTTTAAAGAATGCAATACCGTTTGCGCAATCCGTTTTGGAACTTTTCTTTCCGCTTCGTTCATTCTATATCTTCTCCCAATATCCCGATGATATTATCACGATAATCTTCCACAAGGGTAATTGTTTTGCCGTCGCATTCTACCACCGTATCGCCGATAAGATCAAACAAGGCTTCGTTGATAGCATCAGCGATAACGCTCGGCATTCCATGCTGTGTGGTAATCAATTCCTGCACCGGCTCTCCGCGGAGCAGCATCCGCAACAGCTGTATCTGCATACCGTCTAACGAATCATCTAACGGAACGGACACTCCGGATGAACCGGATGCTCCGAATGCTGAACCTGACAGCGTTGCTGCGGACGGCATAGATGCGGTCGATGGAACGGCCGCGGGAATCGGTATAGATGCAGTGTCCGGTATAGCATCTCCGGCATATTCGGGAGTACCGGTGTGCTTTGAGTTTTCCGTCTCTTTTGATGCAGCCTCCGGCGAGCCCATCGTCTCTTCCTCGGTTAACAGGCTGTCTTGAGTTTCAAGCGCATCCTTTCTGATTTTATCCAGGCCTGAAAAGTCAATCGAGATCTTAGGACGCGCAGCTTCGATTTTTGCCTGTGCATCCGCTGCGATAACCGCTTCTATATAAGATACCGCCCACGCCGCTTCTTTTCGCTCTTTTAACGGATGGCCTGTTTTCAGGTATAAGCGCAGTCTCCGGTCTGTTTCATGTAAAAAGTCAGCAATTATCTTTCTATTAAAATAGTAGCTTTGATACGTTACCACATACCATGCTCCCTCTTTAAAGAGATATGATCGAGAAGGATTCAGCTCATATGCGACGGATTTTCTTTTCTTACTATTATCATAGTAAAGTGTGTATTCAAGAGGGTGCCAGTCCTGTGCTCTTCGGCGCCCAAAACAAAGTTGAAAAAGTTTTTTTCCATCTTCTTGATATTGAACGGAAGCAAGCCGCCATACCGCTGCAAAGAGGGTGATAGCTTCCGTCCCGCGCTCTTGTATCAGCTTCGATTCGGCAGTCTTCTTCCCACCGAACACACAGAGCGCATTAAACACTTCCTGAGCATTGAATTTTTCCGGATAGTGAAGAATTTCAACTGCGGCGTCTTTTTCCAGCATGTCGCTGTCCGCATATTTACGGGTAATATCCGGGGCAAGTCCCTTCAATACAGCGAATTCCAGCATCCAGCGATGAAGCATATCTCGCAGATATTTGTCGCCAAATCCTGAATCGATATAACCTGTTTCAAATTCTTCCATTTTCCTAAGACTGTCTTCCACCGATTTCGTTCCTATCCCATTGAGCAGCTCATACAGATACATCGATACAAACGTTTCGCAGTGCTTCTGATAGTTTCCCTTCCGCAATTCAGTCCGCCATGTAAAATACCCGCGCAGCTGAGCTAAAGATAAATTATGATAGGTCGACCAATAATAAGTGCTGATTTCTCCTTTCCAAGGAACATTATCTTCATAGTTCTCCATGAATTTTCCCTGCACATAGAAATTTTTGCATATCTGTCTGAACGATCCGCTTCCGTATTGATAGAGGTTCTTCATCCTGCGGATTTGCTCCGGAACATACCTTTTCGCTTTTGGTGTTGCGCTGTTTGAAGCTCTATCCGGTGCTGTTTTTTGCGTTGGCTTGGGATTATTATCCGACAGTGCGGTTTGTTGTGCTGTTGTATTATCATTCGGTATTTTTATTGTCAGTGTCTTACCATAGAAAAGCGGCGCATCCTGATACTGAGCCTGCTCCGTATTGCTGTTATCGAGAATCACCGTGAAACCGTTTTCATTATTGTAGCCGCCCGCTTTGTCTATCATCTGCTGCGGTGTCGATTCCAAGTCTTCTGCAAATTTTAATATATCTATCATACCCACACTGTATTTGCCTGCATCTTAAATAACTTTTTCCAACGTCAGCAATGCTCTTTTTCTATCAAGGCCGCCTGCATAGCCGGTTAAGTTGCCGTTCGCTCCGATAACGCGATGACAGGGCACGATAATAGAAATTCCATTATGACCGACTGCGCCGCCCACCGCCTGTGCGGACATACGGGATAGACCCCGCCAGCGGGCAATCTGCTTAGCTATTTCACCGTAGGTAGTTGTATGCCCGTATGGAATAGTACAGAGGATATTCCATACTGCATTTTGGAAATCCGTTCCGTTAAAATGGAACGGCACGGTAAAATCAGGTTCTTTTCCGGAAAAATAGACATCAAGCCATCGCTTTGTTTGGTGTAAAAATGGGGTTTCTTTTTCTTTATGCTGTTCTTCAAGATACTGAGCAAAAAACTTTTCGCCGTTGAACCACACGCCGGTCAAACCTGCGCTGTCTGCTGCCAGCAAAATGTTCCCCAGCGGAGAATCATACCATTGGGTATATGTCATATTTATCCTCCCGATAGAACAAGATGATAGATTTTCACTTTTTAGAAAAGGTACATTGCTCCTATTTGCGTCATACCACTAATCTGTGTTAAATATACCGCATCTATATACAATCGGGAACCTCTAAAAGCTAACCGAGTTTTTAGAGATGCCCAATCTTTTAAAACTCATACGCGAGAGTGAGCCTGATAAAGCTATTGCGGGAAAATTGTCCGAAGTTTCCGGTCTTTTTACCGCCGAAAATACCGACATTACAGTCGATAAGCAAGGTTGCGAGCTGCCAATGGATACCGGGCATAATGCAAAAGTCTGCGTCCTCAAGCCCGACAATGGCGCCGAGCTTCCATTCCAAGGAATTGCGCAGAAGTGTTTGCGATACGGAAAATGCGAGCTTAGTATCCGTTGCTTTTTTGCCGTATTCTACATCGTTGATTTGAGCAGCGCTTCGGTTATGATGAAGCCGAATATTTTCCGTTGCGGTCAAACTCACGGTAAAGCCGAGGGGTGCGGAATAGACCGCGCCGATATTCCACGCAAGCGACGGGTTATATACGGAAGGATTATTGCCTGATAAATCCGAGGTGATATTTGCGGCGAATTCCGCACTGAGCGATACGGGGCCGAGTCCGACACCGTAGTCGATACCGATGTGGTGATAGGGATTATAGAGACCGGTAAAAGTTGTAGGGAAAAGGGTTTCAAACGCAAGCTCCGGCAGCCGACCGTAAAAATACTGAATGCCGAAGTCGTGCTTACCTCCTACGGCAGCCGTAAGCCGCCCGCCTCCCTGCGAATATGCGAGGGTATTGGTAGCAGGCTTATGAAAGACCGAAGCACTGTTACCCCATATCCGATCAAACTGCTGTGAATACCAGCGGTCGGTTTTTCCGGTAACAATGCGGTTCCCTTCAAATACCGGCAAATATACACCTTCCAGTTTGAGATCGTGCGGAAGGTACACAGTAGCGGATATGAGCGGGCGGGCAATTTTCATCTCCTGCGGGGCATACATCAGCGTAAGGTCGGTTTTGTCGCGAGGATTGACGATATCAAGCACGCTTAAATTTTCCGCCCGCCCCCAGTTCATCTTTTGGATGCCACCGGTAATGACTACCGAACTAAAGAGTATTTTAAGATATGCTTCGTCAATCCACGGAGCAATCTGGGGGCTTTTGGGAAAAACGTCCTGCTCCTTGCCGAGCAAGGGAGCGAGGGTTTTACCGTTAAGCTTAACACCGAAATATGCTTCCGTCATCGGCGCTGTTGCGTGAACGTGCAGCTTTCCC
This sequence comes from Treponema sp. OMZ 803, assembly GCF_024181165.1. Classification (NCBI taxonomy): domain Bacteria; kingdom Pseudomonadati; phylum Spirochaetota; class Spirochaetia; order Treponematales; family Treponemataceae; genus Treponema; species Treponema sp. OMZ 803. The sequence continues at coordinate 2,289,162 of NZ_CP051195.1, forward strand.
TCAACCAGCGAGCCGGGCTGTACATCCTTAAAAGTCTTAAAATCGTTAAAATAAAACGAACCGCCGAGGGAAAGCTTTCCGCCGATATCAATCGAAAAAGCACTGCCCGATTCCGCCTCGCTATCAAAGCCGAAGTCATCGGCTGCCTCTTCCGCATTCAACGCCGCCGCACAGCACAGACAAAATAAAAATATAAAACCCCTTTTCATCCTTCCCTCCAACGCTCTTGAAAATAGAGTCTCCGTAAGCTTTTGAAAATAGCCTGTTGAACAGTGTACTTCCGTGTACACTGTTCAACGTCGAGTTTGCGGGGCAAACTCGCTGCTGCTCAATTTCACGGACATCCCTGTCCGTTCTGAAGATGCTAGGAGCGTACAAAAAACACCCGCAGGCACGCCCAAGAATGTACGTCCTATACATTCTTGGGCTACGAGTTTTCTGACGAAAAACTCGCTGTTGAGTAGAACCACCGCCATCCATGGCGGTTCTTAAATGCCTTTTGCCGTAAGCCTTTTGCAAATAGACAATGCAGATGCTAGGAGCCTAGCCGAAATAAAGCGGAGGCGTATCTGTGATACGTTGAGCATTTTCAGTAGCGGCATGGATGCCGCTCGTGTTTCACAGAAGCGATGTTTCGGCTTTTGCCGAAACTCGCAGCCAAAAGTGTACACGGATGTACACTTTTGGCGTAGATGTGCCGTATATTTGCAAAAGTCATGCTATAGCTTAGACAGCGGCACTATATCCGGCGTCGTATTTTCACCTTCCATTGCCGAAAATTCGCTGAGCAGTTTCCTTCCGTTTGAAGATATTCGCGTCGGTATTTTTATGATGACCTTGAGGTAGAGGTCGCCGGTTCTGCCGCTTGCTGCGGGAACACCTTCTCCGCGCACCTTGAGCGCATCGCCATGCTGCGTACCGGCGGGAATTTTTACCGTCAGGCGCTTATCGTTCAGCGATTTTACGGTTATCTCTCCTCCGAGCGCGGCTTGCGTCATCGAGATGGGAATTACACAGTACAGGTCATTTCCGTGCCGTTCAAATAAGTGATGCGGCTTAATAAAGATGAATACGTAGAGGTCGCCGTAATCGCCGCCGCCTGAACCTGCATTCCCCTGTTTGGGAATGGTGATACGCTTTCCTTCTTCTACGCCGGCGGGAATTGTGATAATGATTTTTTGCTTTTTCCGCTCTAAGCCGGAACCGCCGCATTTTTTGCACGGATTTTCGATAATAGTTCCCGATCCGCCGCAGCGCCGACACGTACTCGCAATGGAGAAAAAGCCGGTATTCTGCCGTACCTGTCCGGTACCCTTACAGTCGGGGCACATCTTTCTGCCGCTCCCGCCGACGCTTCCCGAGCCTTTGCACTCCGAACAATGCTCGTCGCGTGAATACTGTATTTCAATCTTCTTGCCGTATACAGCGTCGGTAAAATCGATCTGCAGGTCATACCGGAGGTTTGCGCCCCGCGCGGGGCCGCTGCTGCCTCGTGACGAACCGCGGCTCGATGAACCGAATCCGCCGAATCCTCCAAAGCTGCCTCCGCCGAATAAGCTTTCGAACAGGTCGGAAAGACCTCCTCCGCCGCCGAAGATATCTTCAAAGCCTTGGAATGCGGACGGGTCAAAACCGCCGCCCATATTTTTAACACCGTCAAAACCGTATTGATCATAGACGCTGCGTTTTTTATCGTCAATGAGCACTTCGTAGGCTTCAGTCGCCTCTTTAAATTTTTCTTCCGCTTCTTTATTTCCGGGGTTTTTATCGGGGTGGTATTGAATGGCCAATTTACGATAGGCCTTTTTTATTTCATCAGCAGTAGCGGTCTTTGCTACACCCAATACCTCATAATAATCTCGTTGTGCCAAAATAAGCTCCGTCTAGGGTAAACGCAGCAAACGATTTTTTAGTATATCCCGCAGAATCCTGTAGGCTACTCAACCTTTCCTTTTAGAAATATGCGGGCATCTACTTCGTTATTCCACAAAAATTAGTCCTCGACGTGCAGAAGCACGACTGCGGGTAATTTTTGTTCATGCCTCGTATCTGCCTCGCCTATTTCTAAAAGGCTAACGGAAAGTCTATTTTTAACAACAATAGTCTTTCCGTCTGCGATTTGTTTTTATCTGTTTGCTGCATTTACCCTTATCTTAAAAAAATATGCTGGCATCTGCCTAGCCTATTTCTAAAAGGCTAACGGAAAGTCTATTCTTAACAACAATAGTCTCTCCGTCTGCGCTTTGTTTCTATTTATTTGTTACGCTTACCCTTATTGTAAAAAAAATATGCGAAATTTTCAAGAAAAATTCAAGAAAATTTCGCATAGAAGAAAAACTTCTTAGTTATTTATCTTCGTCTTTTACGACTTCGTAGTCCACGTCGTCGGCGGTTCCCTTGGTGGGACCGCTGTCGTCAGCGCTACCTGCTGTACCTGCTCCGGCAGCTCCCGCCGCACCGGCTCCGGCACCCTGCTGCTTGTACATTTCTTCTGCAATCTTGTATGCAGCCTGCTGTAACGCTTCGGTCTTGGACTTAATGTCGGCAGTATCTCCGCCTTCAATCGCTTTCTTTAAGGTTGCAACGGCATCTTCAATACGCTGCTTATCAGCTGCGTTTACCTTATCTCCCATTTCCTTCAAGGTCTTTTCGGTCTGATAGATCATCGAATCCGCTTCATTGCGTACCTCAACCTTTTCGCGCTCTTTCTTGTCGTTTTCGGCGTTGGCTTCCGCTTCCTTCACCATGCGGTTGATTTCATCTTCGCTCAAGCCACTGGAACTTTCGATGCGGATGTGCTGTTCTTTACCCGTTCCAAGGTCTTTTGCGGAAACGTGCACGATACCGTTTGCGTCGATGTCGAAGGTAACTTCAATCTGCGGAACACCGCGGGGAGCCGGAGGAATACCGACCAAGTCGAAGTTACCGAGTGTCCGGTTCTGGCTCGCCATACCGCGTTCACCCTGCAAGACGTGAATTGAAACCGCAGTTTGTCCGTCAGCCGCAGTAGAGAATACCTGGCTCTTGCGGGTAGGAATAGTGGTGTTACGGTTAATCAACGGAGTGAACACGCCGCCCATCGTTTCGATACCGAGCGAAAGCGGGGTAACATCGAGCAACAGTACGTCTTTGACATCGCCGCCCAAAATACCGCCCTGAATAGCAGCGCCGACTGCAACCGCTTCGTCGGGGTTTACGCCCTTTGAACCTTCTTTACCGAAAATCTCTTTAATAATCTGCGCAACTTTCGGCATACGGGTAGAACCGCCTACCAGCAGAATTTCGTCGATCTGATTCGGTTCGAGCCCTGCGTCCTTTAAGGCTTTGCGGCACGGTTCTTTCGTGCGTTCAAAGAGATCGTCGGTCATCTGCTCGAACTTCGCGCGGGTCAATGTTTTCTGCAAGTGCTTGGGGCCGTTCGCATCGGCAGTGATGAACGGAAGGTTGATCTCCGTTTCCGCACGGCTGGAAAGCTCAATCTTTGCTTTTTCCGCCGCTTCACGGAGTCGCTGCAATGCCATACGATCCTTTGAAAGGTCGATACCCTGATCAGCCTTAAACTCTTTTTCGAGCCACTCAACAATGCGGTTATCAAAGTCGTCACCGCCCAAGTGGGTGTCGCCGTTTGTCGATTTAACCTCAAATACGCCGTCGCCCAATTCCAAAATCGAAATATCGAAGGTACCACCGCCAAGGTCGTAGACCGCGATAACCTTCTCTCTCTTTGAATCCTTGTTAAAGCCGAATGCAAGCGAAGCCGCCGTCGGTTCGTTGATAATACGCTTTACATCCAAGCCGGCGATTTTACCGGCATCCTTTGTTGCTTGGCGCTGTGCGTCGTTAAAGTATGCAGGAACGGTGATAACCGCTTCCGTTACCGGTTCACCTAAATAGTCTTCTGCGGTTTTCTTCATTTTCTGCAGAATAAACGCTGAAATTTCCTGAGTTGAGTATTTTTTACCGTCCACTTCGATGCGGACATCATCACCCTGCGGTACGATTTTATACGGAACACGTTTTAACTCGTCGGTTAATTCGCTGTACCGATGGCCGATAAACCGTTTTACCGAATAGATGGTACCTTCGGGATTGGTAATCATCTGGTTTTTAGCAGGCTGACCGACAATCCGTTCATCTTTTTTGAACGCAACGATAGAAGGCGTGGTGCGTCCTCCTTCGGCATTTGGGATAACGACGGGCTCTCCGCCTTCCATAATCGCAACACAAGAGTTGGTTGTTCCTAAGTCAATTCCGATAATCTTTCCCATAATAAAAACTCCTTATTTGTTTGATCCTTAAATAAAGGATTATCTTATTTTTTCTCTGCCGGTGTAGGCATCAATACCATAACCTTTGCCGGACGGAGAATCCGTTCCTTCAATTTATACCCTTTTTGCAGTTCCGCTCCGACAGTCGGTTCCGTAACCTCGGCCGAAGGGTTTGTTGCAACGGCTTCGTGAATGTCGGGGTTAAAGGGTTTTCCCTGCACTTCGTAATACTGCAGACCGTACTTCGACTCAAGTAGCGAAGATAAGCCGTTCCGGATCATCACAACGCCCTGCATAAAAGCGGCGGCGCTATCTTCTCCGGCTTTTTTACCGGCCTCGATTGCGCGGTCAAAGTCATCCAATATCTGCAAGAGGTCGGAAATCAAATTCGTGTTTGCGTAATCGATTGCCTCCTGCTTTTCCCTTATCATGCGCTTACGGTAGTTATCGAAATCCGCAGCCTTGCGCAGATATTGATCCTGCAATTCCTTGCACTTTGCTTCCAAAGATGCGAGCTTTTCGGCAGCAGACGGCTCCGGCTTTGCCTCTTTCGATGCTTCCGTATTCGGAGCAGTTTGTCCGGTCGCCGTATTTCCATGCTCTTGATTGCCGGTTTGCTGTTCCGGTGCCGCATGTTGTTCGGCATTTCCTGTGCTGTTACCATGCGGGTTTGCATCTGCGGCTTTTTTACCGGCTGCGGAGTCCGTGTTCATACCGTTCTGCTCTACCGGTTGGGCTTCGCACTCCGGCTCATGCCTTTTTCCGTGTTTTTTTGTCATTCCTTTCCTCAAATTATCCGGCACTTTATCTGCCTGTCGGCCGAATTGCCGTTTTATTCTTTATTTGACAAATAGAAAATACTAACGGAATCGCAAATGGTCAAGAAAAAATAATTGACAGGGTAGACGTATCAGATGTTTTTTGAATATTCCCGCAGAATAATGGAGACGGTTCGACCAGAGTTGAACCACTTCGCGGTTCAAATGGTCGCCCCACCCCCATTATTCTGCGATTTATCTATTCAACTGATGCGTTTACCCTGCTGCTAGAAAAAAGAACGTTTATTTTAAGCGGTACAAATGGTACCGCTTAAAAACACGTCGAGTTTGCTTACGCAAACATCGCAGATTGTATGTGCGCTGCCGCGCACGAATTAAACAACTTCCAAAGTTGAAACTTTGTTCAGTTGTTCAATTTTAAGGAACGGCTTTTTGCAATTTACCTTTAATCGGTATTATGATAGTATCCGGCTAAGATGGATGGAGCAGTGTAAGTGTCGCGTTAGTAAATCTCATCGCGACCTGTAAAACAGAGATTGTGGCAGCCGTTTCCACGTAACTTAATACGAGAAGAAGGAGACCTCTTCTATGCGTAAACTTCTTAGTTTTTTGGTAATTTTTGTTTTATGTGCCGGATGTAAAAACTATCAAGCAGATATTGACGACTATTTAAGTTATTGGTCAACACAGGCTGCAATTGTCCGGTCTGGCTTTGACCCTGCAATCACCGTACAAACCGATACAGACACAATACAGAGTATTCCTTCATCAAGCGATGTAACGGTAACATTTACCGTCCGTAATCCCAAAAACTTCACCTTTCAGCTGCCCGGAGATGCAGGCGCCCCTACCGATATTGTCGTTTTTCCCACAGACGTTGCCGGCACAACGACACCCACCCCAAAACACCCCGATGATTATGAACTGACACAGGATTCAAACAGTCAATTAACGCTCACATATAAACAGGATTTTTTGCAAAAACATGAATACGGCAAAAAGAATATCGGGCCGACGATTACGCTGTATGCCAAAGACGGCAGAAAATTTTCAGAAACATTTAAGCTCAATGTAAAAGCAAATACCCCTCCGCCCAATCTTATCTATCGGGCAATCGGCAAGACCACTGCAGCCGATGGAAGGCATTACTATGTGTTGTGTCTTGAAGTACCGGATATGTATAGGGAGATAAATAGTTCCGAACTTCTGCATAAGGATATTAAATATCTTTCTATTGCTGAAGGCTCCGGCTCATACACCTCGATACCGTTAACGGTAAAGGCAGACAAAAGCGGATTCGATATCAGCGGCGCAGGCGGGCGCTTGTTGGGATACAGTGATGCAACAGCTTTATTGCCTACAGATGTTGAATCAGGAGTAACACCCGATATACTACCGGCTTCAACTGAAACATGGATTCTCCGCGTAAAAACGAATGTTGAAGTACAAGGTGCGGTAAAGCAGTACCGGTTTCGGCTGCAAGATGAAGCAGGGCTATTTTCCACGGGGGAATTGCATGCCTCTACCAGTACCAATAAGGTTAGTCCGGTTACTATAACCGTCAAAAGCGGTTCGTGGACAGTAACACCAAAGCACGGAACAAATGATGCCCCTCATGAGATAACCTATGGACCGGGAGTACAAAACATACTCTTGAAAGCTGAAACCGCTACGAGCGGAGCTACGGTGCACTATAAATTGGAACGTAACGGACTCACCGTAAGCGAAAGTTCCGATACAACGCCGCTAACCATAGAGCTGCCTGCCGCCCCGGATGTCGTGTATAAACTCACGGCATGGGCAGAACACGCAGGATTTGATAATAGCCAAAATATAGTTGTATTCTATAACAGTAAGGGACTGGAAGTAAGCGCGACGGAACCGGGGGCTTGGCAACGGCTTAAAGATGCTGTAGAAAGCGCCGCAGATGGTGACGTCATCATTGTGAATGGCGTGATCCAAGCCACCTCTGCTGCCAATAACCACGGTGAAATTGCTGTAACCAAAAGTATCACAATACGCGGCAAGAACGGTAGCGGAAGCGATATTCTCGATGCAAATAAAACAACTGGTGGTAAGGATGCACACCGTATCTTTAAGGTAACAAACTGCAACCTCACATTAGAGGGCTTGACCCTTAAAGGAGGCATGGCAACCGACACTAGTGAGTACGACAAAAAACTGGGCGGCGGCATCTACGGTAAGAATATTCAAAATCTAACAATAAAGAACTGTATTATTCAAAACTGTGAAGCAACAACATCCGGCGGCGGTATATATATAACGACAGCGGCTGATAAGCCCCCCATACAAGTCACTATAGCGGATACGCAGATCTTACAGAATACAGCAGTTCAGTCAGGCGGCGGTCTTGAATTCAGATCCGATCAGGCAACACATATAACAGGAATTCTCGATAGCGTTACCATACGAGGTAATAGTCTCACAAGTACGGCTGAAAACCCTCTCTACGGCGGTGCGGGTGTATGCTTTAGCGGCGGTTATACCAAGCGGTCAACGCTCACTGTAAAGGGCGGAAGCATTGACGGTAATAATGCGGGGGAGCTTTACGGCGGCGGTATTTATATAAAAACAGGTGCAAGCGGTTCTGTAAACGGTACGCTGACGTTAAAAGACGGCGTACGTATTTCCGGAAATACGGCCAAAAACGGCGGCGGCATCGCGGTACACAGTGCAACGCTTATTATAGAGCCAGGCTGTACAATTGGCGGAGATAACGCTTCTCAAGGCAATACGGCAAAAACTTCAGGCGGCGGTATCTCCGTGGGTAAAAAGGCTGAGTGTACGATTAAAGAAGGTGTTACTATCCGGCATAATAGAGTGAGTAACGGAACAAATATTATGGACGGCGGCGGTGGCTTGTATATCAAAGATACCGGTACCCAAGCTGATAACGGTATTGTTACTATAACAGGTACGCTGGGGAACCCTGTTCGTATTGAAGACAATGAGGCTCGCGGATCAATCGGTGTCGGCGGAGGTATCGCAAACAACGGAACGATAACACTTACCCATGTGCATATCAGCGGTTGTAAAGCGCCCGACTCTGCAGGTCTCGGCGGAGGTATTTTTGTTCGGCATGGACAGTGTACGATGATTGATAGCAAGGTTCGTGCCTGTGTTGCACAGGGCGCCGGCGGCGGTGTGTATGTATATAAAGACCCGACTGTTAGCGGTTTATTTACAATGCAAGGAAATAGCCGCATTGTTCCTTCCGGTGATGATGTAAAGGGGAAAAATGATATATTTTTAAAGGATAATAATACCCCTGGTACTACCTCTTATATTAACCTTTCCGGCAAATTGACCGGCACAAGACCTATCGGGCGCATTACGGTACCGGACGGAAGCTATAGTGAGGGCACTAAAGTCCTTGACGGCAATATTACCGTTGGCGAAAACTATAAAAAGTTCACGGTAACGTCGAAGAGTGGTCAAAATTGGTATATCAACACTGCCGGTAAACTGACCACGACAACACCTTCCCCCTAACCGTGCCTATGCACTAGAGGGAAAGAGACGATCAGGATAAAAGCTATACCTAAGTTTTTAGAAATGCCCAATAGGAATTCCCATTGGTAATCTTCATTAAGAATTATCAATGGGAGCGTTCCCCATCAATGTACCCCTGTCCATCCCGATGCTTTTGTGTTAGTATCATTGCAAATGACTGTCATTATTATTGGCGCAGGCGTAACAGGGGTTGAGCTTGCCCGAAGATTAATCGCAAAAAAGCATAATGTGGTTCTTATTGAACAAAATCAAGAAACCGCCCGCCATGCAGCCAACCGCTTGGACTGTATCGTAACGGAGGCGAGCGGTAACGATCCGAAAGTTTTAACCGAGGCCGGTATCCAACGGGCAGACGCGCTGGTTACCCTTACCGACAGTGACGAACTGAATATGATTATCTGCGGTGTTGCCGAATCTCTTGCTCCCAAGGTACTGAAGATTGCCCGCGTAAGAAATGAAAATTACGTTGCATCGCTGAACACCGGAAAAGACCGTACGTTGGGTATCGATTTTTTGGTGCATCCCGACCAAGAAGCGGCACTCGCCATCATTAATGCGGTTGAACACGGGGCTGTCAGTGATATTATCGCCTTTGAAAATTCTCCATATCAGCTCACCTGTTTTACCATCGGTGCAGGAAGCAAGCTTGACGGAGTTACACTGCAAAATATTCGCACTGTTGCTATTGATAGTCCTTTCGTCGTCGTTGCCGTAGAGGATGAAAATAAAACCGCCATTCCATCGGGAGGTACGGTACTTCATGCCGGTATGCGAATTTCAATTTTGACGCTGCCGAATTATATCGAGCGGTTTTATGCGCTTGCGGGATTCACGGTGAAACCTATCAAAAAGATTGCACTGGTCGGTATCGGGAAGGTTGGCAAGCGAGTTGCAGCGAGCCTTATCGAAAAGCATTCGTTTGGTATGTTTAAACGTTTATTCGGCCTTCGTACCAAATCCCGCTGGGAAGTTGCCATTATCGATAAAGACAGCGCCCTTGCAAAACAAGCCGCGGCGGAGTATCCCGAAGCGCGCATCTACAGCGGAGATGTTACCGATGAGGCATTTATAGAAGAGATTGCGCTTAATTCCTTCGATCTCGTTATCAATGCAACGCAAAATTATGAATTGAACATGATTACTTCCGCGTATCTTAAAACACTCGGCATCCCCAAAACCATTGCGCTTGTGCAAAGCTCCGTGATGTCGAACGTGGCATATAAAATCGGTGTGGATGTTGCAATTCCGTTAAAGGACGTTACGGTTGACGTTATTATGAGCCATCTGGGCGGTAAACACCTTACCCGTATCCATACGATGGGCGCGGGCGAGCTCGAGATAGTCGAAGTCATTATTTCCGATCAGTCGGAAGCGGTAGAGAAAAGCCTGAAAGATATTGCAATGCCCGGTGTGTTTCTGATACTGCTCATTACAAACGAAACAGGCTGCCGTATCCCTGACGGAAATACCATCCTTGAAGCGGATGATAAACTCGCCATTATCGTACAAGTTGCACAAAGCGACGAAGTTATTAAGTATTTTGCCGGTAAAAAATGAAATTTTTCCAATGTTTAACCATCATCTTTATGATTCTTTCGATTGTTGCCGGAAGTTTTTTGATTCCGGTTTCCGTTGCTGTTTATATGCATGAATGGAACATACTGTCGGCATTTTTTATACCGATGGCAGTTTTGTGGCCGCTTACGCTCCTTCTCTTTATCAAAACGAAGCGGCAACCGATTCGGCTTACCGTGCGCGAAGGAATCCTTTTGGTGAGTTCCGCGTGGCTCGGCGCGGGCTTATTGGGTGCGGTTCCGTTCATGCTGTCGGGATTTGTGCCGCACTTTAGCGATGCGTTTTTTGAATCGGTTTCCGGATTTACGACAACCGGCGCAAGCGCCTTACAGAACATCGAAAGCTACCCGATGGCGCTGCGGGTATGGCGTACTCAAATGCACTGGCTCGGAGGTATGGGGATTGTTGCCTTAACCGTTGCCTTGTTCCCGCTGCTCGGCGTTGGCGGTTTTCAGCTGATAAAAAGTGAGACAAGCGGCCCGGACAAGGGAAAAGTAACGGCAAAGATTACGCATACGGCAAAAGCGCTCTGGTTTATTTACTTGGGGATGACGGTTTTGCAAATTATCCTCTTGTGTATTGCAGGAATGCCGTTTTTAGAAGCAATGTGCCACAGTTTTTCTACGCTTGGGACCGGCGGGTTTTCAACGCAAAATACCAGTATCGGGTATTATAACTCGGCAGCTATTGAAATTATCTGTACAGTGTTCATGTTTTTGGCGGGCGTGAATTTCAGCCTCTACTTTCATCTTTTTACCGGAAAGCCCGAAGAATTTTTTAGAAATTCCGAATTGCGGGCGTATATCCGTATCGCTTTTTGTGCAGGAGTCGGTGTGGCGTTAGTGCTTGTGCCGATTTACGGCATAGCAGCCGCTTTTCGTCACAGCTTTTTTCATGTTGCGTCGATTATGACAACCACCGGATTTTCTACGGTGAATTACTGCGCATGGCCTGCGTTTGCCCAAGCGCTCCTCTTTTTACTGATGTTTGTCGGCGGGTGTTCCGGTTCAACGGCAGGCGGTATCAAAGTTATTCGCTGGGTTATTTTACGTAAGCAAGCCTTCAACGAAATGCAGCGACTTTTGCATCCGCACGGCGTGTTCAGTATCCAACTGAACCGCCGCCCGGGACGGAAAGACGTTGTATACAGCGTTGCAGGTTTTATATTCGTCTATTTTGTGTGTCTATTGGTAACGTTTTTAGCGGCGGCCTTAACCGGAACAGACATCCTTACCGATATAGCTGCATCACTTACGTTGGTCGGAAATATCGGCGCCGCATTCGGCAAGGTCGGAAGTGGTGGAGATTTTTCATTCTTTCCGCATTGGGCAAAGGTTGTGTTTTCTTTTTCTATGCTGGCAGGTCGTTTGGAGCTTTATACCATCGTTATCTTATGTGTACCCGCCTTTTGGCGCCGGTAACCGGATAAAAACAAAAAAGCTCAAACAGTCATACTGTTTGAGCTTTGGAAGCTCCCCCGCGCGGGTTCGAACCACGGACCCAGTGGTTAACAGCCACTTGCTCTGCCTACTGAGCTACAGGGGAAAGTGATAAATAACTATGGACAAACTTATACTGAAAATAGGAAAAAATGTCAAGCATTTCAGAGAAAATTACACGATCAGACTTGCAGGTATCTTATTTCCCTGCCGGAACCTCGCCTTCTTTTTTTCCTCGATTTGCAAAATTATAGAGATATCGCTTAATTTTTTGACTGGCAGTCTTCTCAAACCCTTCGACCGGTTCGATCTTATCGATCCGAGACATCTTATTCACACTGGAATTAACGAAAAATTTAATCTCGTTTAAAATTTCCGCTCGTTTATAAGCCATCGCATCCGTCAAGCCGGAAACAGCGCCTGCTACGGCGGATTGCAGATTTTGAATGGCAGAGCCTTCTTTGTTTTGATTCTGTTCTTTTTGCACCTCGGCTGCGATTTTTTCTTCATCAAGCTGTACGTAGGCGACAAGAGAAGATTTTTCTCCTTCAACCACGAGTGATTCCGTTACGAGCGGGTGCTGATTCAGTACGAACTCAATATCTTCAGGGTAAATGTTCTCACCGCTGGCGCCGAGGATCATGTTCTTTGACCGGCCTTTAATCGCTAAATGCCCTCTTTTATCCATCATAAAAAGATCGCCGGTTTTGAACCAGCCGTCTTCGGTAAACGAATTTTTTGTGAGTTCAGGGGCGCGATAGTAGCCTTTCATCACATTTGGTCCTTTGACCAACAGTTCCCCGATACCGGTTTTGGGGTCAGGGTTATCGATTTTCACTTCGACATCGGGGATAGCGTAACCGATCCAGCCCGGAACGCTTTGGCGGACGGTAGAACCGGCAATAAGCGGCGCCGTTTCCGTTAAACCATACCCGATAACATACGGAAATTTAGCATCTCTCAAGAATTCCTCAACGGTCGTATCGGTTTTCGAGCCGCCCAATCCGAAAAATTTCAGGTGTCCGCCGAACGTTTTTTTCAGCTGCTTTCCGGCAAGGCGGTTAAGGAGTTTCTTGCCGAGCTTAGTATGATACAGCCATGCACGGAACGGCGAGGAAGTAAGCGCAGGAAGTATCTTATTTTTGTATATTTTTTCCATAACAATCGGAACGCTTAGCATCATCGTCGGGCGTACCTTCGTCAAAGCAGGAAGGAGTATCCGCGGCGATGGGATTCCTTCAAGATAGTACACGCAGGCGCCGTTCAAAAAGAACATCAAAAAGCCGATCGTAAATTCATATACATGAGAAAGCGGCAGAATGGAAAGCGCCCGGTCATACTCGTTAATACGCTGGCAGGACTGTCCTGCGATTGCATTGCAAACGAGGTTTTTATGCGAAAGTTCCACACCCTTGGAACGCCCCGTCGTACCGGACGTATAAATAACGGAAGCGGTATCGTCTTCTTTGCAGGTATGAGGCGGAGGATTGCCGTTTCTTATTTCCGTACCCTTTTTAACTGAAAAATCCTGAATATCGATGAGAACGGAAACGGTGTCGGGTACTCGGCTCATCAGTTTTTCCGAAACGATGATCATCGTCGTCTCGGAATGCTCCAAACAGGCCTTGACCTCTTTGTCGGTAAAATCGGGCAGCAGCGGCACGGCAATGGCACCCATCGTAACAATCGCAAAATAGGCGATCCCCCAATGGGGAACGCTATGGCTGTAGATTGCAATCTTATCGCCGGGGTTAACACCGAGACAGTACAGGCGTTGCTGCAGCTGCTTTATCTGCTCACCGGCTTCATTGTACGAAATCGATTCTCCCGACACAAATGAAAGTGCTGGGCGTTCCCCAAATCGCTTGATGCTATTTTCCAGCATCGCTTGAAAGGTATAATGTTTTAGTTCATTGATTGTTTGCATAGGCAGTTTTCTCCCTACAAGGCAGGGCATCTCTAAAAAGATTCGACTTCCAGAGGTTTCCCGTTACTTTTTACTATTTTTTTTCGTTACCGGAGCCGCTGCTGTCGCTTCTCGTTCTGCAAGACGTACTCCTTGCGCTTTTAATCCCTTTTCGGGATAATCCGCGGTTTTGAAACGCTCCTCGGTCTTCTTTGTTCGAGGTTTAGGCGCGTATTGCACTGTAAACTCGAAATTTTCTGCCGTGCCCGCATACAGCACAGTCGCCGTATCCGGTACAAACAGGTAATCGCGGTTCAAGATATAGGATTCAACCCGTGCCCGTTTGATATACGGATACTGTGTTTTCTCATCTTTATAAATAACCGTAAAGAGGATTTGTGACAATAATTCTTTTTCAGCAAAGCCGCAGTACCACATGTTGGTATCGACAAAGAGCCGGTCGGGCACATCCATAACGGTGTACACCCCGCTTTTACGCAGAATAAAAACGCGGTCATACGGCGAAACTTTGAGTATTTCTTTTCCAGTAGTTACGGCGGTGCCGAGGTAGCCGGTCGCTTCGTCATAGCGGAGCGATAAATCGCGGTTAACCGCTTCTTTTACATCTACTTTGGTAAAGCCGGTAATCTCCGTTTTACGCGCCGTCACTTCAGGCGGCAGCTTTGCGAGGATTCCGTCAAGGACGCTGAGCGCATACTTTTTAAGGTTCTTTAAAAGACGGGCTATCTCTTTGAGCCGAGCGGAAATTTCCTGCACTTCGGCACGGTTTTTTTGAATGTCGTAGAGCGAAATACGCCGAATGGGAATTTTAAGGAGCCGGTCTACATCGTTTTCCGTTACTTCCCGTATCAGCTCTGCCTTAAACGGTTCAAAACCTTTGATAACCGCCTTAATGACCGACTCGGCTGTTTTCATCGTTTCAATCTTTTTATAAATCCGCTCTTCGATAAATATCCGCTCAAGTGTTCTCAAGTGCAGCCGGTCGGTAAGCATCTCCTGCTCATACAAAAGTTCATCTTTCAGTAAAGCGGTCAGCTGTTTCGCGTGAGTTTTAATCACCTCGGTAACAGTCGTCTGTACCGGCAGATTGTCTTGAATGACCAGCAAATTACAGGAGATCGATTGCTCGCAATCGGTAAAGGCATAGAGCGCATCGACAACATCCGCTGCGTACACGCCGCGCGGCAGCTTGAGTTCTATTTCTACTTGTTCCGCCGTATAGTCGTTAATTTCCGAAATTTTTACCTTTCCCGACTTCGACGCCGATTCTATCGAAGCGATGAGGCTTTCGGTAGTGCTGCCGAAGGGGAGTTCACGGATAACAATCCGTTTATCGTCGGAGGTGTCCAACTTTGCCCGCACCAGCACCTTGCCCTTGCCGTCCTGATAGTCGGACACGTCGATAAGCCCGCCGGTCTGAAAGTCGGGATAGAGCGTAAAGGATTTACCGGAAAGACAGGCTTTTTCCGCCTCGATGATTTCGCGGATATTATGCGGAAGTATCTTGGTAGACATACCGACAGCGATCCCTTCCGCCCCGATAAGCAATACGACAGGCAGTTTGGCGCGGAATACGACCGGCTCTTTGTTTCTACCGTCATAAGAAGGAACATACCGCGTAATATGGGGATTAAACAGGATATCTTTTGCAAATTCGGTGATGCGGCATTCGATATACCGCGGGGCGGAGGCTTCGTCCCCCGTAAAGAGGTTGCCGAAGTTTCCCTGCTTGTCGATAAAGAGGCTTTTATTGGCGAGTACCGTCAATGCGTTGCCGATGGAAGCGTCCCCGTGAGGGTGATACTTCATGCAGTAGCCGACGACATTGGCAACCTTATGGAATTTTCCGTCATCCATCTCAAAAAGAGAATGTAGGATACGCCGCTGTACCGGCTTTAAACCATCCTCTACGTCGGGAATTGCGCGGTCACGGATAACATAACTGGCATACTCTAAAAAATTCGTGTTAAATAAACTTTCTACATAGTCCATACAAGATTATTGAGCATAGCGGAAAAACCCGAACGTGTCCAGATTCGCCAGCAGGGTAAACGCATCAGACTCTCTTTTTAACACCCCGCAAAATCAGGAGGTCGTTCAAGCAGAGTTGAACCTCTTCGCGGTTCAAATGCTTGCCCAGCCTCCTGATTTTGCGATTTATATTTATTCGTCTGATGCGTTTACCTTTCCTCTAAAAAATAAATTGTACGAAATTTTATTTAAAATTTCGTACAGAAGGAATAGCTTACCGTGAAATATTCCGTACACTTTCACGCACAATCAGTTCACACGGGATGACGACTTTTACCGGAACTTCTCTGTCCGAGCGGATACGGTCGGCTAAGATACCGACGGCCTGTCTTCCCATTGTCCGCATGTGCAGACTGACGGTGGTGAGCGGCGGAACCATATATTTTGCAGAAGATATATCATTAAAACCGACAATACTGATTTGATCAGGTACCTTCCATCCCAATTCATACGCAGCTTTATAGGCACCGACTGCAATAGAATCGTTTACGACAAATACGGCAGTCGGAGGCTCCTGTTGTAATAAAAGTTGTTTCATAAGGGTGTACCCGCACTTAGGGGAATAATCTCCCTTACACAAATACTCCTGCCGCCAAATGTTATATTTTTTCATATAATTTATGTACACTTCTGAGCGGATATCAGGTACTTCGTTTCCGTCATAATCGAGTTCCGTACCGCCGCCACCGACAAAGGCTATTTTTGAATGGCCGTTTTTGCGCAAATAATCGAGTACACCGATGACGGCTTTTTCCATACCGATAACCACAGAATCAAAACGGGTTTCGTCGGGATTACAGTCTACAAATACCACCGGTTTTTTTAGCGCAGCAATTTTTTTTACAATAGAGGGGCTAAAGGTTCCAATACAAATTATTCCGTGTACCGGCGGTATAGATCCGGTGAGCGCCGATACCGGTATACTCATTCGTACAAACCCTTCATCTTCCATTTTTTTTTCAGCAGCTACACGTACCGCCAAATAAAAGGGATCGGCAAGTTCCTCTTCGTGAGAATATGAACTCATCAAACCTATTTTTAATTTAATCTTTTTTCTTTTTTTATTATTCCGCTCATATTCAAGACTTGCCGCCGTTTCAAAAATGCGACGGCGGGTCTCATCAAGGACACTGAGTGTTTCATCGTAATTTAGAACGCGCGATACGGTAGCAGCCGAAACGCCCGCTTTTTCGGCAATATCTTTTATTGTAGCCATTACGTTACCGTATCATAACTCTTACATTTTTTCAATTTCAACTCCGAGATGAGTACAGCGCTTAAAATCAATAGGGCGCCGCACAGTACTCGAAATGAAAGTTTTTCGTGTATCAGCAACACGGAAAAAAGAGTGGCAAATACCGCTTCCAGCGACAAGATGATAACAGCCTGTACTTGCTTTACATATCGTTGTGATGAGGTCTGTAAAAAATAGGTAATTGCCGTACTGACAATACCGAGATATAAAATCGATAATAAAGCATTTTTCCCCCACACTATTCCCGCCATTCCGCCGGTAAACGGCAATGAAATACAGGATAAGACAAAGGCTGTTGTTATCTGGACAAAGCTGAGGATATCAGTTCGATAATGGGGAGCATATTTACCGGTAAAAAAAACTTGACAGGCAAAAAAGAATGCGCCGGCAAGCGAGAGCGTATCTCCGATGCCGATAGTAAAATCTTTTGTCAATGTTAAAAATCCCGCCCCAGCCATCGCTAAAATCATACCGGTGAATTCACGCAGTGCAGGACGCTTTTTATATGCACCCCACACGAGGAAGGGAACAAAGACAACATTCGTCGCCGTTAGAAATGCGTTGTTAGACAGTGTGGAAAACTTTAAACCGATCGTTTGTAACGTGAACGCAAGAAATAAGCACAGCCCCATGATAACACCGGCTATCACCTCTTGTTTTAAAACGCTCTGCAAACTTTTACGTGCAGCAAAAAACATAATGATTGATGCAAGGAAAAAACGCACCGCCATAATTTGCATCGGCGTAAATGCGGTCAACGCAAGATCTACGGCAAGAAACCCTGCACCCCACAATATGGTAGCCGATAATAATCCGACAACGCCTAAAAGCTCTTTATTCATAATCATAATCCTACGGGAAACCTATAACCTATCCGAAGTTATCGGATAGGTTATAGTCGATAACTATAAGCTATCTTGCAAACTTTGTCGATAAATCCCGCTGCAATTCAATCAACGTAGTATCTATATCTTCATTTTTTAACAAGATACGAGAAACAGCAGCGCCGATCATATCATTTGCTTCGGCTATGTTAGGATTTTGCGGAAAGGCAGGGATTTTTTTCCCATTTTCAATAAATACGTTATAGATAGCATCGCCGCCGAAAAAATCATCCCCTTGTTCAAATACAGGCTCGCTATAACTCGGAATAAACGATGGATATAATCCGTATTTTTCAAAACCTTCTGCTTGCAAAGCGGTATCGGTCATTGCAAATTTTACAAATTCTTTTACCAGATCAGGTACAGCTGTTTTTGCATGAATGGCAACCACGGAACCGCCGTTTGCACAGCTTGAAGAGCCACCCGCACTTATTTTCGGCAAATCGATAACGCCCCACTTTCCGGCAGTATCGGGAGCTTTATCTTTTATTGTTCCGATCATCCATACCGCTTCGGGAATTGTTGCAACCGTTTGGTTAGCAACCGTACCTTCATATTCATCCCAGCCGTTGTAATTTTGCCCGATACCGGCATCATAGATTTCTTTAAAAAGGTGCATCGCCTGCAACGACTGCGGAGTATCAACGAGAGGTTTCCCGTCTGCATTAAACACCGACTGGCCAAGTTCTGCACAGAAAACTGCATAAAGCGACGGTTTAGTCGGCCGTATAGGCAGCATCTTAACCGCTTTCCCCGACGGTGTTTTACATACGGCGCTTATTTTTTTTCCGGCAACGATAAAATCACTCCATGTAACAATATCGGAAGCCTTTACACCGGCTTGCTCAAAATAATCTTTGCGATAAAACAATCCCATGGGTCCCGCATCCCACGGGAACGCATGAATTTTTCCGTTAAATTTTACCTCACCGATTTTTACCGGTAGAAAGTTCCGTTCGTCGACAACATCCGTTAAGTCAAGAAAGCCCTGAGGAAACTTATCGACATATCCGGCAAACACATCTCCTTCTATCGAAACGACATCAGCGATTCCATTTCCTGTTGCCAGAGATGTTGATAGCTTATTATAAATCTGATCCGTTCCCATCTCTTCAAATTCAAATTCGACATTAGGATGTGTCTGCTTAAATTTTTCCGCTGCACTCTGCAACTGCATTAACGCAACATCCCATGACCAAACTGAAATGGTAACAGTTTGAGTCTCCGCTTTACCTGCGGCGCTTTTTCCGCTACACCCGGTGAACAGCATAAAAACTGCCGCGGCAATATACAAGCCGCTTACAATACGCTTTGTCATTTTTTCCTCCTTATATTCGAGAATCATTTCCCGAACACCGCTTATTCTTTTACGGCGCCTCCCATGACGCCGGCGATAAACTGTTTTTGAAAAATAAAAAATATCAATAACACCGGCAGCGTTGCGATAGCAGCTGCTAAAAGTATAACTGCATAATTTTTGTTTGTAGGATTCCCATCAAGCATCGCGAGACTGACCGGCAGAGTATACAAACGTTTGCTGCCAAGGATGATAAGCGGCCACATAAAATTATTCCACATACTGGTAAACATATAAATAATAAGCGCCCCCAAGGCAGGCTTTACATTCGGCAATACAATTTTAGCAAAAATCCCCAATTCACCTACACCGTCTATCCGTGCGGCCTCAAGTAAAACCGGAGGAAAATGAAGCATATTTTGACGCATAAGGAAGATACCGAATGCATTTGCAAGGAGCGGTAAAACAACACCGGCATAGGTATCTGTTAAATTGATTTTAATCATCATTTCAAAAAGCGGTACATACATAACCAATGCAGGGATCATCATGGATGCTAAAATAAAACCAAAAATAACATTGCGTCCTTTAAATGAAAATAGTGCAAGTGCATAACCGGCTGCAGAAAATAAGACAGTGCATACGACAGTATAGATAACCGAAATGGTCAGCGTATTCCATGTACTGCGTAATAACCCTATTTTTTTACTCAGCAGTTGAAAATTACGTATCAATTCAAATCCGGGTACAAGGCGCGGCGGCACAGCAAGAATATCCGCGTTAGTATTTGTCCCCGAAACAAACATAAAATAAAAGGGGAACAAAGCTAAAAAGGTCGCAATAATCAAAATAATTAAACAAAGGATTTCTCCCGTTCTTTTATTTTTCATGTGTCGCTCCTTTCCGTTATCCTAAATTGCAAAACGGATAATACTGCAATCAGCACGACAAGCACATAACCGATAGCGGAAGCATAGCCGAATTTTAGATAAGTAAAACCGTTGTTAAATAAATATTGCCCTGCTGTTAATGTCGCATTGTTCGGTCCACCTTCCGTCAAAATAAAAGGTTCATCAAAAAGCTGGAGAGTCCCGATAGTAGAAGTTATCGTGCAAAATAAAATAACCGGTTTAATAATCGGAATAGTTATATAAAACAATATTTGGAAAAATGATGCGCCACTGATTTGCGCTGCTTCCGTTAATTCTTCGGGTATTGCTTGAATACCTGCTAGAAGAATGATCATATTATAACCAAGCCATCGCCACGTTATTGCAATGATAATTGCAAACCGTGCACTCCATTCGCCGTAAAACCAATTAACCGGCGGCAAACCTACAACCTTTAGTACATAGTTAATCAAGCCGTAATCGGAATTCATTAATACTTTAAATACAAGAGCATAGGCTACCAAGGCGGTTACCGACGGCAAGAATATTGCTGCACGGAAAAAGGCTTTTGCGCGGATGAATTTTTGCTCAATGAGCACTGCAATCAATAAAGCTCCCACAACCATAACAGGCACTTGAATTAATAGATATACAAAAGTATTAAAAAGCGATTTAAAAAAGATTCCGTCTTGAAATAGTTTTATATAATTCTCCCAATGAATGAATTCATAGGTACCTCCGCGATATTCGTAAAAACTTAAATATAAAGAACGAAACACGGGATAAACCATAAATACGGCAAAGATAATAATTGTCGGTGCAAGGAGAATATACGGAACATTATGCTTGGTAATAATATTTTTTTTCGTCATAATCTCTCCACGAAATCTGCCGCCCCCGCAGGGCGGAAACGCATTGTAATTGCAAAATCGTTAATACGGGTTTTGTTTTTATACATCTGTTCTTCGCCGCAGCTGTTGGAACCGAGGCCGCTGTGTTTTGCATCGATATGCACCACTACTCTTCCGGCTTTTTCTATGTTGCCGATATGGCCAGCTTTCTCCAGCGCATCGATTGTATAATCATGCACATTTATTCCTACCGGATTTTCAAATCTGAATAACAGACCTTTACCGGAACCGCTTAATAGGAGCCGTTCGACTTCTTCGCGGTGCCCGTTTTCCTGCGGTTTAACATATTCGGTGTGCATGTCCTGCACGGATGCAGAATACACGCCCTTTTGAACATGGGCTTTCATATCACAGTAATTTTCTTCGAAACCTAATCCGTACCATGTAACACGGTTGAATTGCAACGGCATACTGAATGCTATCCCCGTACGAGGAATCATCTGAGGAACAAAATCGGTATACGCAAATGAACGTGCGTGCAAATCAAATTCAATCTCCCCGTCCGGAAATATTCGGTAACGGTATTCGCATTTAAATCCGAATGCTTGATTTAAAAAGGAGAAATGTGTGGAAATATGTACCGCTACATAATTTTTCTCGGAACTGTAGGTAAAGGCTTCCAACTGTTCTTGTTGTTTATGTATAAAATATTTCTCCTTCCAATCTTTAACTTTATACATATCGTTGTCTATCAAGGCGCGCCGGACATTCGGGGTAAAACCTTCACATAGATAGCTTATTCCGTCTACCGTATATTCAAGCAGTCTACCGGTTACCTTGCAAAACGCTACTTGCACCCCATTGCCGGACACAGTAAGTTTTGTCTGTCCATCTGATATTTGCAAACCGTGTTCCGTGTCGTGTAAGCGCTGCCGGGGTCTCTGCGTGACCGGCAATAAGAGCTGCCGCTTTGCAACAATAAAACCCGAATCCGCATATAAGGTCTTGTGTTTATGCGTAAATTGTATATTCAGATAATATGCTTCAAATGATTCTTTGGGTAAGGAATAGGGAATACGGATTGTCTCTTCCTTCCCCACAGCGGCGGTCAACGTATCGATTATGCCGCTTTCATATACCATACCGTTAGACACAACCTGCCAACATAAAGCAATATCATGCAAATCCGTAAAATCGTAGCGGTTTCGGATTGTAATCAGGCCTTTAGCAAGATCTGCCGGATAGCAATCTACCGGAGCAATAACTTCTTTATAACACAAAAGGCCTGTGGACGGCGTTCTGTCCGGCATTAATAAACCGTCGATACAAAAATTGGAGTTAGTAGGTTCGTCACCGAAATCACCCCCGTAATAATACGTTATACTCCCATCTTCTTTTGTGATTTGAATCCCGTGATCGTACCATTCCCAAATAAAACCGCCCTGCAATCTTTTATACCGGCGGAACAGGTTCTGGTATTCTTCAAGATTACCCGGCCCCGTTCCCATCGCATGAGCATACTCACAAAGCAGATGAGGTTTACCGTGTGCGTCATTGCCTTCGGCAATTTCCTGAAGCCGATTTAAACGGGTGTACATTGTTGAATACACATCTGCGGTTTCCGCATTACTATCACCCTCATAATGAAGGAGCCGTGTTTTATCGAGCAAACGGATACGGTCTGCGGCTTTTTTAAAATTGGTACCCATGCCCGATTCATTTCCCATCGACCACATCAGGATACACGGATGATTATAATGAGCCTTTACCATCCGTTCACATCTATCGATATAGGCGTGCTCCCATGATGCCGTCTCATTAAGCCAATTCGTCGCTTGTATCCATTCAAACCCGTGCGATTCCAAGTCGGCCTCATCGATAACATATAAGCCGTAGGTATCACACAAATCGTAAAAATAATCTGCCTTGGGATAATGAGAGCAGCGGACGGCATTGATGTTATGCTGCTTCATCAATATGATGTCCTGCTCGACAACAGCCTTATCTACCGTACTACCTCCGGCCGGACTAAAATCGTGCATATTGACGCCGTTCAACAATATCGCTGTTCCGTTTACCGTAAAATTCCCGTCAATAATTTCAATTTTTCTAAAACCGAGCGTCAGCGCTACAGTATCAAGTATTCGGCTGTCTTTTTTTAGTTCAAGCTGTAAGCAATATAAAAAGGGAGTCTCGGCAGTCCAGGTATGCACCGAGGAAATTTCTTTACGTATCACTCTGAGTCCGGAATTGCAGTTATTCGAGCAGAATACCGTACCGCTGTTTTGATCACCATCCTGCATTTTGTTACAGGTACTATCTTGAACAGCAGCGTAGCCGTGTGTTATCTCCCGTCCACTGTCCTTTTCCGACAAGTGGTATTCTACCGTACAGCCTGCACCTTTGGCTTCTGCACTCAGCAGAACATCGGCATATAACACACCGCCCTTGTATCCGTTTTTTAAATCGCCGCAAACAAAGCAAGTAGAAATTGAACATGCATTCTCGTGATACACCGTTACATCGCGAAGTATCCCGCTGAATACCCACATATCCTGTCGTTCCAAATACGAACCGTCAGACCATTGGTAAACTCGTACTGTGATTTGATTTTCACCTATAACCACGCAATGTGAAATATCGAATTCGGAAGCAAGCCTACTTACTTTGCTATATCCGCAATGAATGCCGTTTATCCATACATCGAATGCGCTGCCGACACCGTCAAACCGCAGTATTGTTTTACCGTCTTGCCACGTATCAGGTACAGTGAAAGAACGGCGATATATTCCGGCTGGGTTTTCGCTCGGCACAAACGGAGGATTGACAGGAAACAGATACCACACATCCGTGTAATGCATCTGCCCGTATCCCTGCATCTGCCAGCATGAAGGCACCGGTATCGTATTCCATTTCTTTGTCGTAAAGTTTTTTTCAAAAAAACCTTCAGGTGAAAATTCCGGTGCACGCAGGTATAAAAAATCCCATGTACCATTCAGCGATATATCGGTAGGCTGCATACCGCTGCGCATAAGACGCGGCTGCGCTTCCCTCCGTCCAATGTGTAAAAGCGTTTCATCTTCCCATCGTTTTTTTTGCCGTTCCATCTACTTCCCTTCTTCAGAGCAATCGCATCATGCACTTTTGGGGATATTCCCGCAAAATATAAAGGCCGTCCAACCTTCCTTTTAAAAATATGCGGGCATCTACTTCGTTATTTCACAAAAATTAGTCCTCAACGTGCAAAAGCACGCCTGCGGGTAATTTTTGTTCATGCCTCGTATCTGCCTCGCCTCTTTTTAAAAGGCTAACGGAAAGCCTGTTTTTAACAGTCATAACCTATTATTCTGCGAGTTTTATCTATTTGTCTGATACGTTTACCCTTCTTGTAAAATAAACTGCACGAAATTTTGGGAAAATTTCGTGCAGAAGGAATACAACCACTTGAAATATTTCGATTGCGGTTGTCCTGTTTTTTTATACAAATTCTTTTTCAAGTTGCAAGAATACGCAGGCGGGCCATGTGAAGGCCTGATCGTCGTACCCGCAGCCCGTAAACGCATCGTAATTTTCTGCCATTAAACCGATTTTTGTTACCTCAAAAAAACGGTACGCCAAACGTTTTGCGAAATCGGGATATCCGTTCGCTCTTAGTGCATCGATAAACAAATAGGTTACAGGTGCCCACAGGGGGCCGAGCCAATAGCCGCCTTTCTTATATAGCGGACTGTCTTTTTGCTCAGTAGTGAGTCCGAACGGAGCTTCAAAGTTTTGTTCCAAATCACGCACTAATGCATCGGCAATCCGTTTATCCATGCGGTAGGCAATAACCAACGGCAGATACATCAGCAGCGAATGCCCCGTTCTAATTCTACTGCCCGTACCGGTATTCCATGCATGAAAAGCGCCATCCTCATAAAACCTGTCCATAAAGCTGTCAAAGAGTTCATCAGCCCGCCGCTTCCACTGTGCAGCCTCCGTATCATTGCCAAGCCTTTGCGCAAAGGAGGACAAGATATCCATTTTTTGAATGAGGAAGGCGCTTAAATCGGGAGATTCCACCGGAACGCCTTCATGGAAAACGGAGGCATTATCCCAGCCTGAATCGTTACCGTGGTAGTACAACGGAAAAGCGCTTCCGTTCGGGCGGCGGCGGTCAAGCCAGTAAAGAGCGGCGCGGCAAAAACTTTTATACGCCGGTAAAAAGTATTCCTGCCGGGAAAAAAGCGGATCAGCTTCCAGCAATTTATTATATGCCCACGCATGAATGGGCGGTTTTAAGCAGTTAAATGATGCAAAGGTATTATTGACATAGTCGGGATAGGCACCGAAAACATCCTGCGTGTCAAAAAATATTTTCAGCTGTCCGTAGGCTTCCTTCGGATACGCGCCGCCCAATGCAAGCGCCGTAAAGCAATTGTCCCAGCTCCAAATATTAAACATGGTGTTTTTAGACATATACACGGCATCGCAGGTTAATGCTCCTTGCGCATGGACGGTATTGTTCCATACAATATAGCGGGCAAGCGAATGGCTTTCTTGATACGCCTCGATGAAGCAAGGAAAGCGGCGTTTCCATTCATCATACTCAGATGCAAGCTGTTGTTCCGCTTTATCAAAGTCGTCCCTTGTGCATACATCAGAACGAAAAGAAACGGTTGTGCTTTTAAGCACGGCGCAGGCAGCTTTCCCATCGGCATTAACCGTAAGTACAGGACAGGCACTTCCTCGTACCGTCCACTTTGATGTTGCCGTGCAGCGCCCTTCCAAAACCGACATGCATATTTTTAATTGTTTATCATACAGCTGATGTTCATATTCCCCTTCGGAAACCTGCACAAGCGTATCGTATGCACCGTCCGTAATTCCTTTTAAACGGATGGTAAAACCGGCAGCTTTGATAAACAGCCGGTCATCAGCAGTACATAACAGCGTAACAAAACAGGCGGCATCATCTTGAGCATGAAATGAAAGAACGGTTTCCGTTCTTTCGCATATCAAGTCTTTCCATACATAACCGTCTATCGAAAGTTCATAGATATTCGAAACGGCGCCGTCCCCTCCGTGAAGATCCCGTATATATACTTTTCCTTCATTTTCCGAAACGGCAAAATACGAACCGCATGCACTGAAAGGTACCGTATCAATTCCATACGCAAAACCGTATGTGTTCATTTTATTGCTCCTGAAGTGCCTTCGATAATGTATTTTTGTGCAATCATAAATAACACAATAGGAGGGATAATCATAATGACGGTAATACACAAAATGGGAATAATCTGCGTATCATGCACACCTTTAAACGACGCAAGTCCCAACGCGAGCGTATACTTTGCTCTGCTTTGTAAGAAAATAAGCGGGCCGAGATAGTCGTTCCATACCGTCAGCATATTTAAGACTGCAACTAAAATAAGTTGCGGTTTTAATATCGGCATAAAGATCAGTGCATAAATCTGAAACGCATGAGCACCGTCGATACGGGCGGCTTCCTCAAAGTCGCGCGGAACGCCCGCTAAAAATTGGTGCATCAAAAAAATATAATAGGCCGAACCGAAGAAGGCGGGCACAATCAACGGCTTTAACGTATTGATCCAACCAAAAAGATTAAACTCCATATACAGCGGAATCATTGTTACATCCCACGGAATCATCATCGTAGAAAGCATGATGATAAACAGAATGGTTTTACCTTTAAACCGATACCGTGCAAAGCCGTATGCAGTTAAAGAACAGGCAATGAGCTGCCCGATCGTCGTCATAACCGTAATAAGAACCGAATTAAAAAAATACAACCCAAAGGGCTGGGACTTCCATGCAGCAGCAAAATTACCCCAACGCCATTCTTTAGGGAAAAAGCGGGGCGGATATGCATTTGCCTCCGCTTCCGTTTTAAACACGGTTAGCAACATATATATAAACGGAAATAAAAAATAGAGAGCGATTGCTATCAGCAGAATGTATATCAGTATTTTACTTTTTTTCGACAGCCTCATGTTTTCCTCTTTTTATTTCTGTTTCATAAAACACCCATGCGGAAGAAGACTTAAACACCAACATCGTCAATATCAAAATAATGATGAACATAACCCATGCATTCGCGGAGGCATAACCCAGCCGGTGATGTTTAAATGCATTGCGGTACACGTACAATCCGTAAAAGTACGTTGCATTTAACGGCCCGCCGCCGGTCAGCAGCATAACCAATGTCAACTGCTGAAATGCCGTTATCAACGAAGTTATCAAATTGAATAATATGGTCGGCGTAATAATCGGAAGGGTAATACTGAAAAACTGACGCGCAACGCCCGCTCCGTCCAAATCGGCAGCTTCATATAAATCCGCCGGAATGGTTTTGATATTTGCGTAAAAAATAAGCATCATCGTACCGACTCCGAAGGCACTTGCTAGCACAACGGCAACCAATGCCCACGACGGATCTAACAGCCACTTAGGGCCGGAGATACCTATTAAAGACAAAAGATAATTGAAGATGCCGTAATCGGCATTCAACAGCCATCCCCACACAATCGAAACGGCAACACCTGAAATAACGGTGGGGATATAAAAGACTGTCCTAAAAAATTTAACGCCCGCAACCGGCTGAGAAATCAACAGTGCCAAAAACAACGCAAGGCACATATTCAGGGGCACAAAAATAACGGCATATTTTAATGTGATAAACAGCGAACGGTAAAACTGCTTATCCTGCGTGAACATCGTAATATAATTTTTAAAGGCGGAAAAGACGGGTGGCTTTGTAATAGACCAATCAAAAAAGCTCATAATAAGCGACATCAGCAGAGGCCCTGCGGTAAAAACAATGAATCCTATCACCCATGGAGAAATAAAAAGATAAGGAGCTATTACGCTCTTTTTTTTCATTTTTAAAAATTCCTCCTAATGTCCTTATCTTGAAAAAAAACTGTAAAATTTTAAATCACTATGGGGATGTCTCAAAAGTTGGTTACTTTTTCGACAGCCCCACGGTACTTGAGGTTCCGCACTACAGTAGACCTGTTCGGAAACTTCAGTTTCAGAACAGGTTTCCTTAAAATGCGATGTTCTAAATCGTGCTATTTGCGCGATTTAGAACTCGTCGACCTGTTCGATAACGGAGTTATCGAACAGGTCTAGTAAAGCAAACTGCTTTATGTGCTGCGTATTTATTTTATCTCGTTTAGAACGCTTGCACTGCTTTCCAATGTAGTCGGATTAAAGATTCTTTCAAAAGCTAAGGATAACTCATCCGACAGAGCAGACCACGTAGGACTTATAAAGGCCGAAGGAGTGTAGCCTGCGCTGTGTCCAAGCATAGCATAGAAGGGAGCAATTTTCTCGTCGGTCATGATGTTCGCTTCGGCAACAACCGACTTTAAAACCGGCAGTTCATATCCGATACGCTCTTTATTTAATTCAGTTCCCGTCCAGTATTTTATAAACTCCCACGCAGCATCCTTATGCTTTGAGCTTTTTGCAATCGATAATCCCGAACTGCTGAGAATACTTACAGAATCTTTCCCTGCTCCTGCAAAGGCGGGAATTTCGACAATACCGTAATTCAAGTTTTCTCGATTAAAACGCACAACCACCCAGCCCCCATAAACATACATAGCGGTTTTACCGCCGCTCATTTCATCCGTGCCGTCTTTTTCGGTTGCAATAGCCCATCCCTGTTTTTCCATATTTTGGAACATATCGAATACGGCTATACTTTTGGGAGCATTCAAATATCCGTCGGTATTTCCGTTGTTGTCCATATAGCTTGTTCCATTGCTCCAAAGATACATTTCAAAAACATAGGGATCATCCTTTACCGGAAATGCGAAACCTTTTACACCCGGAACTTTTTCGGTAATAAGCTGAGCGTTTTTCTGTAAATCATCCCATGTCCAATCGGAAGAGGGATAAGCTAAACCCGCTTTATCGAAAATATCTTTATTGAAATACAGACAATGCGTCGTAAACCCGACCGGCATACCGTATATTGTTCCTTTCATCTGGTTGTACGGCCACAATGCTTCATAAAAATTTTCTTTATAGGCCTTCCCCTCTTTTTCGATATAGGGTTCCAAGTTTTCCAAACCTTCGTAGTAGGCCGGATAGTTCCACATATACATAACATCGGGGGCATCCCCTGACCCCATACCGGCGCTGATTTTTATGTCGTAATCGTCTCCATAGGATTCCAATAAGACCTTAATATCGCTATGAGTTTCATTGAACCGATCGACAAATTTTTGCTGGGCTTCCAAAGTTTCGGCGCTATCCCACGAAGCAAATCTGATTTCCGTTTTGCCGGTGCCTTGCGAAGCCTGCTTTGAGCAGCCGATGAAAAATACTGCGCACAGGGTACATATCATTACAACAAATAGGCTTTTTTTCATATCTTCCTCCTATTAAAGATGGATATATTTAGTAAATATATTGTAAGTTTACTAAGTAAATTTGTCAAGTTTTTATTTATGTGGTTTTATGTCTATTGAAAGTTTAATGAAGGCAACTCAAGCGGGGGGCTTTTCTTTTTATCGAAAAAAAAGAAAAGTCCCTCCCCTATTTATTTTAATTGACTTTAAACTTGCTTACTTCGGCAGCAAGACCGGCGATGCTTTCTTTGTTACGCTGGGTAATTTGGTTAACTTCTTGGACAGACGTATTGATGTATGATGCACCCGACGTCATTTCGTCCATACTGCCGGTGATAACGCGGGTAAGATCGTCAAGTATCGCCATTTCTTTTGCAGCTTTTTCACCGCCCTTCAGCATTTCCGCAGAACCGCTATTAACTTCTACTGTAACCGTATTGATATTCTTAATTGCGGTAAGCACTTCCCTACTGGCATTTTCCTGTTCGCGCATTGCTTCGGTCAGTTGATTACTCATCATCTTAACCTGTTCCGACAGATTAAAAATGGCATTAAATTTTTCTTCAACGCTTTGTGCCGAATTTGAGAGGCTTTCGATTTCCGTACCGAACTGTTTAAGCGTCGTTGTAATGGTTTTTCCCTGTGTTGCCGAATCTTCGGCCAGCTTGCGTATCTCATCGGCAACAACTGCAAAGCCCTTCCCCGCCTCGCCGGCATGGGCAGCTTCTATTGCCGCATTCATTGCAAGCAAGTTTGTCTGACTGGCAATATGTTGAATAACACCGCTCGCCTCTATTAAGCTGCCCGACTCTTCGGCGATTTTTTGCGTAATGGCATTGGAGCTGTGCAGCGTTTCTTTACCGTCGGAGGTCGCAGATGCAAGTGATTTTATCGATTCATCGGTCCTCTCCAAAGTCTTGGTAATCGAAGCGATATTGGCAACCATCTCTTCAATAGCCGAAGAAGATTCCGAAACGCTCGCAGCTTGAGTTGCAATACTGGTGTTCAATTGTTTAATGGTTTGAATAATCTCTTCAATAGTTGCGGATGTTTCGGTAACGCTTGAGGCCTGGGTAAATATCTTCCTCTTTACGTCCTCAATATGAGTGCTGATTTCATTTGCAGCGCCGGCGGTTTCAGACATATTTTGGGCAAGCTCATCGCCTATCTTTGTCATTGCCCCGGCATTTTTATCAACGGATTGAATAGCTGTTCTGATTTTTCCGATCGTTTGGTTAAAATATTCTGAAAGATTACGGATTTCATCCAAGCCGGTTACCGGCAAACTGACGGTTAAATCACCTTCGCCCTGTGCAATATCTTTTAATGCGGCTGCGACACGTACAATCGGGCTGATAATTCGACGTGACAACCAATACACTACGAGAGCAGCGATAAGCAGCATTGCAATACCGATCAGATACATCCAACGGTTCAATATACGGACATCGCTTAAAAATTCTTTAGCCGGTGCACGCAGCATTACAACCCATCCGGTTTCCATCTTCTTGCCTACGACAAATTGAGCTTCTCCGTTATACGAACCCGAACCGTTCACGACATCATCCGAGCTAAAAACCGATTCGACAAGCACAGATAACGAAGCCATGTCCTTATCGGTCTTCGCAGCCTCGCTAATGGACGTTTTTGCTGTAACGCGACTAAAATCGGTATCACCGATAACTCTCCTACTCGTCCCGACGATAAAAACCGAACCGCCTGCACCAACGGTAACCGTTTTACAGATATCGGAAAGATATTGCCCGTCTATATCAATAGAAAAAAAGCCGCTAATCCGCTTATCTTTATCATACATAGGAATTGCATACGAGATAAGAAAAACATCTTTTCCTGCTTGAAAGGGTTCGGACAAGAACGGTGTTCCGCTCACAACCGTGTTGTACCACGGTTGATCGCCGCAAAAAAAACTACTCCCGTCGGCACGGATGAGGTTGCCGTCCATACCTGCCATACCGTAGTTTTTTACGGAGGGTTGACGTTTAATCAGGAAATCGATTTCTTGCAATCGTTGTTGAATAGTTAAACTTTCATCAAACAGAACCGGCGTATCGGCAACTCCTTCCAACCAGAAGGAAAGATCCTCGATTTCATGATCGATCTTTTCGGCAGTTGTAATTGCTTTGTTTTGCAGTAATTCCATAACTTTTGCGGTAATGGCCCGTCTGACAATACTGCCTGCCAAAACAGTCTGCAAAATCGATACGGTAACAATAAATATTGCAAAAATAATAATCAGTCTTTTTTGCAAGCCGAGTTGTTTCTTCATTGCTTATCCTCACTCTAGAACACGAATATGGCCGCAAGGCGGTAGAACGATTATTAATTACATAATATCTATTATCATTATCTATTATATCATGTCAATTATTCCAAGGTAGCTTACAACAAACCTATTTTTAACAATCACAGCCTATTTACCCTACGGCATTCTCGATAATACGGATGAGTAAATCGATCCCCTTATAGATGGAGCTGACGGGGATGCACTCAAAACGCCCGTGGAAGTTAAAGCCGCCGGCAAAGATGTTCGGGCAAGGCAGTCCCATAAACGAAAGCCGTGCGCCGTCCGTCCCGCCGCGGATGGGATGGATAATCGGCGTGATGCCGATCTCTTCCATAGACTTCTTCGCAAGGTCGATAATTTCGATATGCGGTTCAATTTGTCCGCGCATATTATAGTAGCTGTCTGTAATGGAAAGCGTGATGATGGCGCCGTATTTTGTGTTCAAAAAAGCAACGGCATTCCGCAGCAGCGTCTTCTTTTGCTCAAATTTGTCGGTAGAATGGTCGCGGATAATGTACGACATGGAGGTGTGATCCACTGCGCCGTTAAGGTGAGTAAGGAGGAAGAAGCCTTCATACCCTTCCGTATATTCGGGCTTTTGTTCTACCGGCAGCATAGCGTCCAGCTCGCCGGCAACTCGCAGCGAATTGATCATGATATTTTTTGCCGTACCCGGATGGACGTTCTTCCCTTGAATTTCGATTTTAGCGCTTGCAGCGTTAAAGTTTTCGTACTCCAACTCGCCGATTTCTCCGCCGTCGATGGTATACGCAAAATCCGCACCGAATTTTTTTACATCGAAGAGGTCTGCACCTCTGCCGATTTCCTCATCGGGGGTAAAGCCGATTTTAATCGTACCATGCTGCACCTGCGGGTTGTCACGGAGGTATTCAACCATCCCCATGATGATGGTGATGCCCGATTTATCATCCGCACCCAAAAGCGTGGTGCCGTCAGTGGTGATAATGTCTTCGCCGATAAGTTTGTTGAGGAACGGAAATTCCTTTACCGTCAGCGAATAGGTCTCGTTCAGTTTAATATCGCCGCCTGTGTAGTGCACAATTTTCGGATTGACACATTTTCCGTCCAAGTCGGGCGCGGTATCCATGTGTGCAATAAATCCGATAACCGGCACTTTTTTATCGGTGTTGGCAGGGATTGTTCCGTAGACATATCCGTGCGCATCCTGTTCGGCATCGGCTACGCCCAGCTCGTGCAATTCCTGCACTAACATCTTTCCAAGCTCAAGCTGTCCCTTGGTGCTGGGGCATTCGGGGTTATCCTCATTCGATTTGGTATCGACTGCAATGTATTTAAAAAAGCGTTTTACTGCATCCATATCTCTCATCACTCCTTACTTTCCGGTAAACAGTTTTTTCAGCATACCGAATATACCTGTTTTTTGTTTTACCGGCTGGGCTTGTGCCGAAGACTGTACCGGCGCCTTTCCGGTTCGGCTCCGCTGTTCAGGCATTCGGTCTTGGTTCGGCCGTCTCTTTTGCTTTGAACCCTGCCGTGTATCGCCCGTTTGAGACGGAACATATTTATCACCTTTGCGCCGCTTTTTCTCAGGCTGTCCCTGCCGGTTTTTAGCGCGGTTTACTGGGGCTCCCGCCTTTCCTTTCTTGTCGGCAGCGGGCTGAGCATTGCGGCTTTCTTTGACGCTTTCCGTACCCTCGTTGGTATCTGCAAGGGCGGCGCTATCCTGTGAGGCAAGTTTTTTTCCGTACCGGTTTTTGTAATATGCCATCCGCTCTTCAAAGCTCAAACCGCCGAGTGAGTCGG
Source organism: Treponema sp. OMZ 803 (assembly GCF_024181165.1). NCBI lineage: Bacteria > Pseudomonadati > Spirochaetota > Spirochaetia > Treponematales > Treponemataceae > Treponema > Treponema sp. OMZ 803. The sequence continues at coordinate 2,322,345 of NZ_CP051195.1, forward strand.
CAGATTTTTTATCGGTTTTGTCTTCTCCCTGCGTGCCTTTCTTTTTACGCTTTGAATCGGTAAGCCGGGAAGCAGGTTTCGCTGTTTTAACGCTGCGCCGGGAGTCTCTCTCTTCCCGCCTCGATTTTTCGCCGAGGCGCGGCTTGCGTCCGAACCGTCCGCCGGATCGTTCTTCGTCAAAGGAGTCGCGGTCAAGCCGTATATACTGATCGGCGCTGCGGTCTTTTTCAAAATCTTCTTCGCCGGGGATAACAACCGGTATCTTTGCTTCTATATACTTTTCGATATCGGGAAGGTTGTACACATCCTGTTCCGAGCAGAGACTGTACGCAGCGCCGGTCTTTCCCGCTCGCGCCGTTCTACCGATTCGGTGTACGTAGTTCTCCGCCTCATTCGGAAGGTCGTAGTTGATAACCATTGCGAGGTCGTTGATGTCGATTCCCCGCGCCGCGACATCGGTTGCAACCAAACAGCTGAGTTTACCCGCCTTAAACGAATCGATAATATGCAGCCGCTTCGGTTGGGGTAAATCGCCGATGAGGAATTCCGTCGCATAGCCGTTAATGCGCAGCCGCTTTGCAACAATCTCCGTTGTCTTTTTGGTGTTGCAGAAGATGATGGCATTCTCCGGTTTTTCGTTACGCAAGATACCGAGCAGCAGGGACATCTTTTGTTCCGCAGCCACGTGGAACAGCTTCTGATTGATTTCATCAACCGTCACATTATCCGCATCGATGGTGATCTCTTTTGCATCGATAGTGTATTCCCATGCAAGGTTTTTTACCCACGTATTTAAGGTCGCGCTGAACAGCATCGTTTGCCGTTCTTCCGCCTTGGACAATACCGAAAGGAGGCTGCGCAGATCAGGATAAAAGCCCATATCGAACATACGGTCTGCTTCATCAACGACTAAAAAGCCGACATTTTTCAGCTTCATGGTTTTTGATTTTTCAAGATCGATAACGCGACCGGGGGTACCGATGATAAGGTCTACTCCGTTTTTAAGCGCTTCTTCCTGCTGCTGATACCCGACGCCGCCGTAAAAGCTCGCGGCACGGATCCCCGTATGTTTACCTAATTTAAGCGCTTCTTCTTCGACCTGTACGGCAAGTTCCCGCGTGGGAACAAGAATCAAAGCGGGGCGGCGGTCTTCGGTTCCTGCAGCAAGCATCCGTTGCATCAGTGTTACCAGATACGCAGCTGTTTTTCCCGTACCTGTTTGAGATTGTACATAAAGATCGGAACCGTCCATTCCTGCGGAAAACACCTGCTCTTGAACCGGAGTACATTCAATATAACCGGCTTCTTCAAGCCCCTGTAAAAGAGTGGAATCAAGATTACAATTAGAAAAATTCATTTGCCGATGAGTATAGCACACGGGGGCAATCATGAATAGCGGATTAAAAGATTTTTACCTCGATAAAGCTCCGTTTAAAATGCACTTAAACGGCAAAAAGAAACTATTGTCCAACTCTTGCACTTTTTGCATTAAAAGACTATGCTGTATGCAAATCGGATATATTATATTGAATAATATAGTATACGCACCCATTCACACCATACTTTAGAAGGACGATACTATGCCTGAAAAAAACCTCGTAATGATTGACGGTAATACTGCCGCCGGTCATGTCGCGCATGCACTCAGCGAAGTTATCGCAATTTATCCTATCACGCCGTCAAGCCCGATGGGGGAAGTTGCCGATGAGTATTCCGCCCACGGAAAAACCAATATCTGGGGAACCGTGCCGCAAGTCGTCGAACTGCAATCCGAAGGAGGAGCCTCCGGAGCCGTTCACGGTGCATTAACCACGGGAGCGCTCTCTTCAACCTTTACCGCATCACAGGGTCTCTTACTGATGATCCCCAATATGTACAAAATTGCCGGTGAGCTTACCAGCACGGTATTCCACGTTGCAGCCCGTGCTTTGGCAACCAGTGCACTCTCCATCTTCGGCGACCATCAGGACGTTATGGCATGCCGCCAAACCGGTTGGGCAATGCTGGCTTCAAACTCCGTACAGGAAGTTATGGATCTCGCGATTATCGCTCATACTGCGACGCTTGAAGCGCGCGTTCCGTTCCTCCACTTCTTCGACGGTTTTAGAACCTCTCACGAAATTCAGAAGATTGAAGAAGTTTCGCAGGATGTGATGCGCCAGATGGTCAATGACGATCTGGTACGCGCACACCGTCTCCGCGGCTTAACGCCGGAAAAACCGATGATTCGCGGAACCGCTCAGAACCCCGACGTATACTTCCAAGCGCGCGAAGCGGTTAATAAATACTATCTGGCAACCCCCGAAATCGTTCAGCGGGTTATGGATAAATACGCGACCTTAACCGGACGCGCTTATCACCTGTTCGACTATTATGGCGATCCCAATGCGGAATCGATCATCATTCTGATGGGTTCAGGTGCTGACACGGTAGAAGAGACCGTAGACTATCTGAATAGCCAAGGTAAAAAGTACGGCTTACTCAAAGTACGCTTATACCGCCCCTTCAGCGCGGAAGCCTTTGTAAAAGCATTGCCCGCTTCCGTACAGAATATCACCGTACTCGACCGCTCGAAAGAACCCGGCTCGCTCGGCGAAGCCCTCTACGAAGATGTGCGCACTGCAATCGGTGAAATGCAGGCTGCAAAGAAATGCCCCTTTACTCACTATCCCGTTATCCTCGGCGGTCGCTACGGTATGGGTTCAAAAGAATTCACTCCGGCAATGGTTAAAGCCGTATTTGATAATATGGAAGGAGAAAAGAAGAGCAACTTTGCCGTTGGTATCGAAGACGACGTAACGCATGTAAGCCTTGCCTACGATCATCACTTCCATGTTGACGATTCCGGTATGCATCAGGCGATGTTCTACGGGCTCGGCTCGGACGGTACGGTCGGCGCTAACAAGAACTCCATCAAAATTATCGGTGAAGCGACCGACAACAACGCGCAAGCCTATTTTGTGTACGACTCCAAGAAGTCCGGATCAATTACCACATCGCACCTGCGCTTCGGCAAGAAAAAGATCCGCAAGCCCTACCTCGTCGGACAAGCAGACTTTATTGCGTGTCATAAATTCACCTTCCTCGAAACCTACGATATGCTCAAGAGTCTTAAAAAAGGCGGTACTTTCCTTTTAAACAGCCACTGGAATAAGGATGAAGTATGGGAGCATCTGCCGATAGAAGTGCAGAAAGACCTTATCGCGAAAGAAGCGAAGTTCTACGTTATCGACGGTGTCAAGATTGCGGAAAAAGCGGGTATGGGCAACCGTATCAACGTCGTTATGCAGACCGCATTCTTTAAGATTTTCGGTATTTTGCCCGAGGACGAAGCGGTAGCGCTGATTAAGAAATTTATCGAAAAATCCTACGGCAAGAAAGGACCGGAAATCGTTCAGAAGAACATCAAGACCATCGATATGGCGCTTGAAGGGGTTGAACAGGTTACCTATCCCAAAGAGGCGACGAGTAAACTTTCTCGCCATGCCGCAATGAGCGCCGATGCGCCGGAGTTTGTCCGCAAAATATTAGGCAAAATCGCTATCAATGAAGGTGATGCGGTAAAGGTGAGCGAAATTCCGGCAGACGGTACCTTCCCGACTGCAACGACTCAGTATGAAAAACGTGCAATTGCAGAGCATATACCGATTTGGAAGAGCGAACTCTGTATTCAGTGCGGTCAGTGCACCATTGTGTGTCCTCATGCTGCTATCAGAATGAAGGTCTACGATAAATCCAATATCGGCCATGCGCCTTCCGCATTCCGCTCTATACCGTATAAGGGCAAGGAATTCGATAATTCCCTCTTTACCATTCAGGTTTCTCCCGAAGATTGTACGGGATGTGGTATCTGCGTGGAGCAGTGTCCTGCAAAGTCTAAGGAAAATCCGGCGATTAGAGCGATTAATATGGAAGGCTTTGTCGAGCACCGTGCTGTTGAATCGGAAAATTGGAAGTTCTTTATGAGCCTTCCCGACCCCGATACGCGCAAGGTCAACTTGAGCCAGCCGAAAGGTATCGGTATGCGCCGCCCACTCTTCGAGTTCTCCGGCGCTTGCGCAGGTTGCGGTGAAACTCCCTATATCGGTGTTCTGTCGCGACTCTTCGGCGATCGTGCCGTTATTGCAAACGCGACCGGTTGTTCTTCCATTTACGGCGGTAACCTCCCCACGACTCCGTATGCAAAACGCGCGGACGGACGAGGGCCGGTATGGTCGAACTCCCTCTTTGAAGATGCTGCCGAATTCGGTTACGGTATGCGCTTAACCAGCGATAAGCTTGCGGAATACGCGCGCGAAGTTGCCGGAAAGCTCAAAGAGAAAGGTATCGCTGCGGCCACTATCGATAAAGTACTGAGTAATACACAGGCCGATGATGCGGCAATCGATGAGCAGCGCGGCTTTGTTGCCGATCTGAAAAAGGAATTGGAAAAATCTTCCGACCCGCTCGCAAAAGAGCTGCTGTCCTTGACCGATCACTTTGTTAAGCGTTCCGTATGGATACTCGGCGGTGACGGCTGGGCATACGATATCGGCTACGGCGGCTTGGATCACGTGCTTGCTTCCGGTAGAAACATCAACGTACTGGTACTCGATACGGAGGTGTATTCCAACACCGGCGGTCAGATGTCAAAGGCAACGCAGATCGGCGCTATCGCAAAATTCGCCGCCTCCGGTAAGGAGACCAGCAAAAAAGACCTCGGTATGATGGCGATGAGCTACGGCTATGTGTATGTTGCGCAGGTTTCCATGGGTGCAAATATGTCGCAGGTTATCAAGGCGTTCCGTGAAGCTGAAAGCTATGACGGGCCTTCGATCATCATCGCATATAGCCATTGTATCAACCACGGTATCAACATGACGAAGGGTATGTCGAACCAGAAAGAGGCTGTTACCTGCGGTCTGTGGCCGTTGTACCGCTACGACCCGCGCTTAACAGATCAAGGCAAGAACCCCTTCCAGCTTGACAGCAAAGAGCCGGACTTTAACCTTGCAGACTTTATGTATAAAGAAGTACGCTTCAAGTCGTTAAAGAATGCAAACCCCGAACGCGCTCAAATGCTGCTTGATAAAGCGGTTGCGAAGGCGAAGCGGCGCTGGCAGGAGTATAAATATCTTGCCGATCGCCCGTTCTAAGCGGATACTGAATAGAGAAAACCTCTAACGATCAAACGAGATTGTTAGAGGTATTCAGTGATGTAACGATAAAAACAAGCCGCTTGCTTCCGGTTGGAGACAAGCGGCTTTGTTATGAAAGGCGCTGTAAAAGTTTTGCGGCGCCTTTTTTTATTCGTGAAGAAGCATCTCCGATGTATCGCGCCGTAAAACACGAGGCTTTCTACCAGCCTCCCGAAGCCCCGCCGCAAATAGTTTAAGGCAGCAAGATAAGCCACAAGAGTATTGAAAAACCATCTCCTTTCATATTTTATAAATTTTATACACAGATTGCAAAAATCAACCGACCGTCCGTATACGGCGATGCTCTTTATTAACTATCTGTCAACGGCAGAAGGCATTGCAACCTATCAGGAAGGGAATGGAGTGTATTCTACAAATAGCATGGTACAACAGGACATAGATTCGTTACTCGACGGATTTGTACTGGAAAATTATACCGATGTAAAATCAGATTGGGCATCGATTGTCAAACTTCTTGAAGGGTATAATTGATCCGTATCTTGTATATATATGAAACCTATGACACTTACCGTGAAGAGGGCCGGCAACAAGTTAAAAGCATTTTTCTCTCAGCCCTCAAATATCATTCTTACCGTTGCGCTCATTTTACTCGGTGCAACGACTATCTTCCCGCTCATTTCGATGATTATCGAAAGTTTTACCGTACATTTACGGGAGGCTTTGTTTCATGGAGAGCCGGCGGGAAGCATATCGCTCAGCGGATGGAAATCGCTTTTACTCACGTCGGAGTATAACTACAGTAAAAATTACTTTTACGTTCCGCTGTTTAACTCAATCTCCATGGCGTTGATTGCTTCCGCAGTTGCGATTGTTATCGGCGGAGTATTTGCATGGTTTATCAACCGGACGAACATCCCGCTGAAAAAACCGATATCGGCGCTACTTTTATTCCCGTACATTATGCCGTCGTGGACGATTGCACTTTTTTGGCACAATATGTTTGCTAACGTAACGGTGCACGGATGCAGTGCAAACGGGATTATCGCTTCGTTGTTCCATGTCTATGCGCCGGAGTGGTTTGTTTACGGACGGTTCCCTATCGGGATGACGCTCGGTATTCACTATGCGCCGTTTGCCTATATTCTGATCGGCGGTATTCTGAAAAACATGGATGCAAACCTTGAAGAAGCGGCGACCATTCTAAAAACGCCGCGCTGGAGAATCCTTACAAAGATTACTTTGCCGATTGTAGCTCCCGCGATGATGAATACGTTTTTGCTGGTGTTCGCCAGTTCCGTAAGCGCGTATGCCGTACCCGTTTTTCTCGGTACTCCTATCGGCTTTATGACGTTAACCACCTCGATGACCTACTTTAATCAGGCGTATCCGGCGCAAGGCTATGCAGTCGGTATCGTGCTGGTAGTATTAGGGCTATTCGTACTGGGCATCAACAACCTGTTTACCGGAAAACGGAAGTCATACACAACGGTAACCGGCAAGAGTTCGCAAGTATCATTCATCAATCTAAAAGCAGCGCGGCGGCCGCTTGCAGCAGCAGGTCTTCTTATCGTCTTTGCTATCTCCATTCTGCCGATGATTACCTTTGCACTGGAATCGGTACTGAAAAGCGCCGGTAATTATACACTCGGCAATATGTCGTTTAATTTCTGGATCGGTGATCCCAATTCGCAAGCTCTGCAAGCGCAATACTATAACTGGGAAGGCGGTATTTTGGTCAATGCGCATGTATGGAGTGCGCTGTGGCATAGCTTACTGCTCTCACTTGCCTGCGCACTGATTGCCGGTACGTGCGGACTGTTGGTCGGCTACGCGGTTGTAAACAAACGGCATTCCAAGCTATCAAAAATCGTGAGCACACTTGCGTTTATTCCATATCTTATTCCTTCAATGGCGTTCGGTATGGCGTATCTTGCGCTATCGGTTAACTGGTCGTTTTTATACGGGTCGTTTTTTCTGCTCGTGTTGGTTGGTGCGATTAAATATATGCCTTTTGCAACGAAGTCCGCTACAGGCGCGATGCTGCAGCTGTCAGGTGAAATAGAAGAAGCCGCAATTTTAACCAATACGCCGTGGTGGAAACGGATGCTGAAAATTATCTTTCCGATTCAAAAACCGAGTTTCTTGTCGGGATATCTTTTGCCGTTTATCTCGTGTATGCGCGAACTATCGTTGTTCGTGCTTTTGATTGTGGATAGTAATTTCATTACAACAACCCTACTGATGTATTACAACGAAAAAGGATATTCTCAGTACGGCAATGCGTTAAACTTATTGATTGTCATTATCGTGCTGCTTATCAACTGGGTGGTGAATAAATTGACAGGCGCAAGCGTTACGAAAGGCGTAGGAGGAAAATAAGATGTCTGAGATTATATTGGAACAGGTGACAAAGCAATGGGGAAAATTTGTCGGCGTTGATAACCTCAATATGACAATAGACGACCGTGCATTTGTAACGCTGCTTGGTCCTTCCGGCTGCGGAAAAACGACAACGCTCCGGATGATTGCGGGACTGGAAACGCCTACATCGGGAAAGATTATTATCGACGGCACACCCGTCTTCGATTCGGAGAAAGGAATCAATGTGCCGCCGTCAAAACGGAATGTCGGCTTTTTGTTTCAAAACTATGCGTTGTGGCCGCACATGACGGTGTATCAAAATATTGCATTCGGCTTGCAAAACTTAAAGTGGGATAGCCGGCGCATTAGAAAACGGGAGGCGGAGCTGCTTGCCTTGCTGAAAATCGAGCAATTTGAAAAAAGATATCCGAGTGAGCTTTCAGGCGGTCAACAGCAGCGGGTTGCCATTGCGCGAACGCTTGCTCCCAATCCAAAAATTTTATTTATGGATGAGCCGCTGTCAAACCTTGATGCAAAGCTGAGGACGGAAATACGGGTTGAACTGAAACGGCTGCACAGCACTACCGATTCCACATTTGTGTATGTTACGCATGATCAGTTGGAAGCGATGACGCTTTCTACGAAGGTCTGCATTATGGAAAAGGGACTGTTAAAGCAATACGCCGCTCCGCTTGAGATGTACAATAAGCCGTCGTGTGTATTTGTCGGCGACTTTATCGGCAATCCTACTATGAATTTTATCGAGGCGGAATACCGTAAGGGTAGCATTCAATTTTGCGGATTGCAGGCGGAATTTGTCAGCGATACGCCGCTCCCGTTTGAAGAAAAAAGCGTTATTCTCGGCATCCGTCCTGAATATGTGCAGATAAGTGAACACGGAAGTGTAGAGGGAACCGTCTTTTCAACCTTACCTGCGGGCATGGAAACAACCGTTAAAATCAATTCGCACGGTACCATTCTTACTTCCGTTGTGTTCGGCAGTGTCGATTATGACATTGATAAAAAAGTCTCATTCGATTTTTCCGGCAACTCCATCATCCTCTTCGATAAAGAAACCGAAGCAAATATTGCGATGGGTCACTTGGGCATCTCTAAAACTCAAGGTTAGTTTTTAGAGGTTCGCACTTGCAGTTTAATGGATAGCAGCATGACGTCAGAAACATTACATCAACTCTGCGATTATTTGGTTCCGCTGATAACGGGAGCCTATCGGGAAGCATCACGATATAATGTTCAGGGGATTGAAAAAAAAGAATTGAACGATATTGCCACGTTTACCGACCGGTTTATGGAACAAGCAATTGTAGAAGGCATCCGGCAGCGCTTTCCCGATCATACGTTTATCGGCGAAGAATACGGCGAAAACCGTGGGGAAAGCCCCTACGAATGGCTTATCGATCCGATTGACGGTACGGTGAATTTTGCTGCCGGTATTCCAATGTTCGGCACAACGCTCGCCTTACGGAAAAATAAAGAAACGATTTTCGGCATCATATTCGATTGGCCGAATAACGCTATTTACTACGCAATCAAAGGAGAGGGAGCGTACTGCGGCACTATGAAACTGCGGGTGTCGCAGCGTTCGCGCCTTGACGAATCGATTGTCAGTATTTGTTTAACATCGAGTTATAATACCGAATACAGCGAAAAAGTCCTCGACCTTATACAAAAATTGCAGCCGCATGTACGCGGCATACGGATAATTGTTTGTACGGTCTATGAGCTTATCTGGCTTGCAACCGGCAAAAGCGAAGCGATGATCAACGTCAAACCCTCGATGGGCTTAAGTTCCTGCGCCGGTAAGTTGATTGTCAGCGAAGCGGGCGGTAAGGTAACCAATCTATCGAATAAGCCGCGACAAGAAATCGATGATTTATTAATCACCAACTCGGTTATCCATGATGCAGTGTATAACATTATCGCGCGGGCATCCAAATAATACTATCCCGTGATATGACATACTCACATCACGGTTATTCCCGATCTACTATGAATTATAAACACAACGGAAGTACTCTACGCCGACGCTATTGATTTTTTATAAAATCTATATACGAACAAGCTTACTGTTGCACTGAAAACTTTATCTATCAAATTTGTAACGGTGCCGCCGAAGTATGCCGCAAATGTTAAGCTCTGTGTTACAACATATATTCCTTGAACGGCGTTGTCTACTTGAGGAATGGAGGTATTTGCTGAGTAAAAAAGATAGGAAATGGTGTCACCCAGAATTGAATTGGTAATGGCTGAGATAAAACCTATCCACATAAAATTTTCGGTTGTGTAAGAAATATCTGTATAAGGGGTATTCGGGTTTAAAGGTGTCTTGGCTTTTTTCCGTTCGGAATAAAATACCAGATGTGCAACTACTGCGGTAGAAATATGACATAGCATAAAAAGAATCCCTGTATTTGCAAAAATGCACAAAAGAGCGTTACTTGCGATTGCACATACAATCCCCGGAATAAGTCCGCACAAGGCTGTTACAGCAATAGTAAGCAGAGAATCCAAATACAAAGGAAAAGCAACAAGCCCTGCAAGATATGAACACATACAATTAATCACAATGCTTGCAATGGTGAAAATGACTGTAAACATCCTTCGGCTGATTCGTTTCATTACATTTTTTCTCATTAAAATAGCAGCCCTAAAAGTTTTGCTTTTTCAATCAAATCATGCCGATCGCGAATAAACATTTTTCCGTAAACGGCAGTCCGCTGATTTAAGATTGTTTTTTCCGATTTTCCAAGCAGTTTTGCAATTTCAACTACATCAAGACCCTCAGCAAGATGAATGAAAACTTCTTGCTCTTTTTTTGAAAGACTTTTGTAATTATCAAAAAGATAACTTTTTTCGTCGCGGACGATGTGCTTGCCTTTGTTCTGCGGTAAAAGAGTGCGCAAAACTTTGCTTGCAACGCTATTGTAATACGTGTTCCCTGAACCTACCGCAAGGATTGCTTTTTCAACTTCATCAATCGAGGCTTCTTTTGTAATAAAACCTTGAACGCCGATCAAAAGTGCATGTTCTACGTGAATATCATCATTGTACATAGTGTAAACCAAAATGAAGATATCAGATTTCACACCTCTGATTTTTGAAACCGATTCAAGCGAGTTTTCACCGTCGAGGTTTAAATCGAGAACCACAATTTTGATATCTTTATCTTCATTAAGCTTTTTTAGTGCTTCCGGGATTGTCCCCACGCCTGTTATAGAAAGTGACGGATTTCTGTTTTGAAGCATAAAAATCATTCCGTCCCGTAAACCCGTGTGATCATCAATGAACAGAATCTTTAACGGTGATTGCAATGGTAAAACCTCCTTCATTTATAAAATCCGCACTGCCGTCTATCATTTGGGCACGCTTTTTGATATTGGTAAGTCCGTAATGCTTTACGGCAGCTTTTTGCTTCTTGCTTGCAACTTCGGTTTCTTCAAAACCTTTTCCGTTATCGCAGATGATAAAACGGAAATCATCAATCCCGTCCACAATTTTTATTTCAACTTGTGTCGCATCGGAATGCCGTGAAATATTGCTCAACGCCTCCTGCAAAATTCTGATAAGATGTGTCTTTTGCGTATTTTTGAGCGCAATTATTTTCTGACTTGCAACATATAGATTTGTTTTTATTCCGAAATTCACTTCAAATGCAGTGCAAATCTCGCGTATAATTTTTTCAAAATCTTCCGTAAACTCAATACTTCCGGAGCCTATCATATAACGAATTTCGTTTAGGGCTTGTTTTGCGTAAAATTTCGATTTTGAAAAATCTTCTTTTTCAAGATAGATATTGAGCGCGGCAAGATTCTGTGCAACTCCGTCGTGAAGGTCGCGGCTGAAATTACTCTGTTCGGTTTGCATTGTTTTAAGTTGTTCGAGTTGCATTGAATTTTTAAAGAATTTTTCAAGGATTATAAAAGCTGCAATCGCAATCAGAAAAAGGGCGCTATATAAAAGAGAGTCGTAGCCGAGGTTCAGCCTTGTCTGCACCTCATGAATGTGATTTTGAAAACTGATAATAGCATCCGTGTTACGATTACCACTTTGAATGTTTTGAATGATTGCTTCAAGTTCTTTTTTTAGAGGTGCATCAAAATAAGTAAAGGCTTGGTAGTCTGATCTTAGTTTAAAGGCAATTAATTCAAAATCTACAGGATTTTCCGAAAAAACGTCAACGTCGTCACAGTCGGCAACTATGCTTTTCGGATCCATTTGAAGCACTAACATTTCCGTGTCGAGTTTCTGAATCAGATTGTTACTTGCCCGCTTAAAAAAAATTGTGCAAAAAAAGATTGCGAGCGCGGTGTAGATAAATATCGACTCGATTTTAAAAATTTTCTTAATAAGACTTAGCAGCATGATTTTCCAGTAAAATTGTTCGGTAATGAAACTATCGACCATATCTAGTATAACACGAACCGATATTCATGTCTTGGGAAAAATTCCCAAAGTTTTTAGGAAAAATGACCAAAAGAATATGTAAGGGATGGAGTATAATAAAAAAAATCGGCTTATGGTGCCGATTGTAAGGAAAATAGGAACGTTAAAATAATTTACAAGGAGAAGGGATGTAAATATGTTTATACAACTAAATTCTAAACTTTTCTTTAGAGCCGAAGAAATCACTTATGTAGGCTTGATTGGGTCTTACGGTGACGCTCGTTGTCGGATTGAATTTAACAACGGTAGAACTATTGAAGTCTATTCAGAAACAAATGCACAAGCGATATATGAAAAGCTGATTGAATGTTTAACTATACCTCAAGACGCTGATACAATTTCATTAAATTTTGATAATTGCATATTCTGCTATACAGGCGTTCGGCATCCGGTTACGCTTACGGAAGAAGAATACAAACCTAGTTTCTTAGACCTAAGCGGCTTGTAATGGTGTAAATATTCATTATGCAATGGAATTATATGCATTGTCACGGCATTCATAATAAATCGGATTAATTGATAATCAAATAAGAATAATCTGTAAGGAGATAATGAAAAGATGGACAAAAACAAAGATAGCATTCTTTCTGAAACGGAAAAAGCACTGTATAAAGCAATAAATCTATTTCAGAAAAAGATATTTAGGAAATTTTTGATTGATGCAATAACAAGCAATGATAAGGACAGTTTTAAGGATGTCGTTTATATTATTGGCTCTCAATGGGGAGTTCTACGAACTGTAAAAAAAGATAATGATGCACAAAACGAACAAGATGAATTTCCTAAGAAAGAATATTTTTCAGCCCTTATAGAACGCCTATGGGAAAATAAAGAAAAAATTCTCAAAGGTAATTATAGAGAATGGACAAAAGATAAATACCCGCATTCTTATGAAAGTAAGATTTGCTTTCTTTTAAATCCAAAAAAATACGGAATTGTTTTTGATTCACATAATAGAAAATCACTGAAAGAATTGGAATTTTTGGGCAAAGAGAATTGTTCTCCAACTGAATGGGAAAATGCCGTTAAGAACTATTTTATAAAAAATGATTTTAGCGATTTTTCTATTGAGGACTATTTTATAAACGATTGCAATCTATGGCTTAAAGGCTGGAAATAAATAAAAAACATTACTGGAGGAATATAAAATGGAAAGAGAACAGGAATATGTAGGCACAATCCGCAAATGTCCGAATTGCGGTGCAGAGTTACAGAGTTTTACAGGAATTTGTCCAAGTTGTGGACATGAACTGAATGATAATCGCGTGAATGATTCTGTGAAGGATTTTTTCTTAAGACTTGAAGCGGTTGCCTCAAATAAGAATGAAAATGAAATTCAAAGTCTGATAGAGAATTATGTTGTTCCAAATAACAAAGAATCTATTCTTGAATTTTTCGTACTTGCAGCTTCATTGTTAAAAACAAATGTAAATCCTTTTTCACCGAGCGGTAGACGTAATGCACGCTTCAATGAAATGTGGAAAACAAAATTAAACCAACTTTCAATGAAAGCAAAAATTATACTTGCTTCCGATCCTGATGGGGTATCGAAAATCGCAATGATTCAAAAAGAAGTTGATTCAGCAAATGCAAAAGCAAAAAAAGCAAAAATCGGTGTCATTGCGGCAGTCGTTGTTGCAGTTGCGATAATCATAGGTGTAGGAGCCTTTAGTATTGTAGACAGAAAAGGAGCTTTTATTGAAGTTCCAAAAGAGACATTTATTTCTACGGAGAATATAACGCTTACAGGTTCTTTATCAAAATATTTGAAACTCGACGGTGATGGTGTCATGATTTATTGTGACGAAGTACAGGCCCCGACTGTTATTGGAAAAATCGCCGTGAATGGTGATGTTATGGCAGAAATTGACAGGCAATATAAGGAATTTCTTTCTTCAAAAAAATGGAAAAAAGAAGATTGTTCTAAAAAAATATGGTGGGGGACTTGTCTTTTTGACGATAGAGCAGGGAGTTTTTCATTTGATCTTGAATCCGAAAATGGAAATTTTAAAATTATTATTAATTCCTTAAGCAAAGAGTATTTTAGAACTTGGTCAAACCCAATAGGAACAAATAAAACAGAAAAAGACTATAAACAAGCCCTTAAAGCTTTTATGGATGCTAAAATTCATGCAATAGATCTTGACTTAAGAGTAGGTATTACAAATCAACGTATTAAAAATGAAGTTGTAAAATCAGAAGACTATGATTGGCTTACAAATTCCAAAGACGAGCAATACGGAGCTGGTTTTAAGGTAAAATAGAGATAATTAACAGGAGTAAACCGAATGTCCATATTCAAGAAAAAACACGAAGGCGGTTTAATGGATGTTATCCGTTGTGATGAGCCGACATATTTGATTTGGAAATGGAGACCTAAGGGAGCGGAAGAAGCGAATTCTACAAAAAAAGAGAACGCAATCCGCTACGGTTCAAGTCTGCGTGTGAAAGACGGTGAAGTCGCTGTCTTCGTCTATCACCAAAAAGACGGCACAATGCAGGACTATATTGAAGGACCTTATGATAACACAATTAAAACAGCGAACTTTCCTATCCTTACCTCAATTGTCGGTGCGGCATTCGGCGGGGCGAGCCCTTTTCAAGCGGAAATTTATTTTATAAACCTTGCAGGAATTATTCAGGTAAAATTCGGCGTTCCGTTTTTTGATGTAGCTGATGCACGCAATACTAATTTTACCGTTCCCGTTGCGGTCCGTGGTTCTATCAATTTTAGAGTTACAAATTACAAAGAGTTCATAAAACTTCACAGGCTTATTGACTTTGACCTTGAGACTTTTAAATTGCAGATTCGGGATGCTGTTTGCCAATATATAAAATCTATTGTTACAAATATCCCGTTTGATACAGGAATTCCCGTAATTCATCTTGAACGAAAGATTTTTGAAGTCAGTAGTGTTTTGCAGCCGATTTTAAAACAGCGGCTTGAAAGTGAGTTCGGTGTTACAACAAGTTCAGTTGATATAAGCGATATTGAACTTGATAAATCAAGCGAAGGTTATCGTGAATTAAAAGCTGTTACAACAGACATCATAAGCGAGCAGGAAAAAGCAAAAAGTGCTATCAATATTCGCCAGATGGAAGGTATGGCGGAAATCAACATGGAAGAGTACCAGCGGGAAAGACGGCTCGGAACGGAAAGTTCAAATCTTGCGGCTCATCAGATTGACCAGCAGACACGAGTCGGCATTGCAGGAGCGGAAGCACTTGGAAAGATGGGAGCGGCAGGCGGTATCGGCATAAACCTTGGCAACGGCGGCGGTTTTAATCCGGCAGGCATGATGGCAGGAATGGCTATGGGAAGTGCAATCGGGCAGAATATGGCCGGAATGATGCACGGCGCTTTGGGCGGATTGAGTCAGCCGGTTCCGCCGCCTCCGCCGCAAGTAAGTCAATACAATGTTGCGGTAAACGGACAGACAACAGGCCCCTATACGGTTGCAACACTTTCTCAAATGGCGGCAAGCGGACAGTTTACGCGCGAAAGTCTTGTTTGGAAAGCCGGTATGGCAAACTGGATGACAGCCGGAAACGTGCCTGAACTGTCGGCAATTTTCGGTCAAAATACTCCGCCGATTCCGCCTGTACCGCCGATGAGTTAAACGGGTCATAGTATGGAGAAAACTTTATGAAAATAAATTGGATTCTAGTTTTGATTTCACTCGGGATTTCCGCATTTGCAGGCTATGGTTTTTTTTCAGGAACAGGGAATATGCTTCTTACTGTCGGAAGCGGAGTTTTTCTTTTTGCCACTCTGCTCGGAATGTTTGGGATTTCTTTTGGAAGAGGAAGTGCGAATATAAAAATTTTTTCGGGCATTTTCCTTGTGTTGGCACTCGTTGAACATTTGATTTTTGTTTTTTCAGGATTTAGACAAACTGCGTACATAGTCATAACAGGTATTTTATTTCTGCTTTATCTTTTGATTTTCTACGGAATTGTAAAAGCATTGAAAGAAGAATGAATGAAGCAAATTGTATCATAACACAAAAATCGAAAATCACAAACCTCGCATTTCTTACTGAACACATCGGTGAGAGCCGTTTTTCAGTATGGGAACTAAAAAACAAATGACACAAGACGACACCGGTTTTTTATGGCAAAACCTTGCACGATACAAGCGGGCAAAAGAACGCGGGCATAAATCGGCTGAGCGTTTTCTTGATGAAACGTATGAAAATTTCGGCTTTTTCGGAACCCTCATGCACAAAACGCAGAGCGGGCTTGCCGCACATATACTATTTGATGACGAAAACGCTTTTCTTCGTTTTTGCGGAAACTCTATCGCACTGTTGCGTAAAGATTGGCAAGACGGTATGACATGGGAAGAACAGCATACGGCAGTTACGGTAGAGGAAAATCCTCAGTTCGTGCATGTGCTTGATTTAGCCGATATTTCGGCATTTTCTCTTACGGAAAAAGAAAAAAATGATATAAAGACTTTTATCCGTTTGAATTGGCGATTGATCCGTCAGCTCGGAACGACAGATAATCCCGAATGCCCCGATTTCATCGATGCATTTGATTTTTCACTCCGCCGGTTCGTACAATCCCTTGAAAAAATGAAGATCCGCGGTATCAGCGTATTCGCAAAACCGGATGATGGTTTGCCGTTTTCACTATTCACAGGCATAAAAGATATCGGCGGCAATCTTCGCGAGTTCCACAAGGGAAACTTTGAAATCCCTCATGCTTATATCTACAGTGCAGACGGTTCTCTCGCTTCGCGTTTCCGTATTGACTCTCAGGATATCCCCGAAAAACTTTCAACGCTGTATAAAACCGATATGCCGCTCGGAAAATACGAAGCTCAAATTATTGCATGGGCAAAAAAATCACCGGCACGGATGATTGAAGAAAACTGCCATACAAATTGGGATTCAATGCGAGCTGCATGGCAGAATTCTTTTGAAGAAATGTATTCATAAAAGGAAACTTAATTATGTCAGAACATAGTAAGGAAAGAAAAATGCAGGAAAAAAATCAATGCTCCATTATTACCTACTCCATGACAATCGCAAAATTCTCTTCGATTCAACAAGCGATAGACTCCGTTCCGGAAAATGGAATGCTCAAACTTGAGGCGGGCATTTTTAAAGGTTCTTTCACGGTGAAATCAAAAATCACGATTGAAGGCAGCGGATTTTCTGAAACGGATGCTTTTTTAGAAAATTTACAAACAGTCATCATAGTTCCTGATGATGAAAAGATTTCCGTTCAAAGTGCAGCGGTTGTAAAAGGAATTATTTTTGTCGGTGAAAAATTTTATGAAGAGCATAAAGAAGACTTTTGGGCAGAAACGGCGGTCTTTATTCCTGATGGATATATAAAGTACGTGGATCAAGAACGCAATAAAAAAGCAAACGAGATTCACGAAAAACTTCAAAAAGAATTTCAACAATTTTCAGACACCAACGGCAGAGATACTTTGTATGACGCACTTGATGAAAACCCGTCTGAATCTTTGCTGAACATAGCTACAGACGGATCAAAATTGAACAGTGTTTTGGTGATTGGTTCTTCGAATTGCGGAATTTCCGTATCCGGACAAGCAGAATTTTCGGGAGTTTTTGCATTCAAAAACAGATTTTCAAATCTTTTTATATTTAAAGCTGGAGAAGTTTATTTTTCATCTGCCGTAAATAAAGTAAATTTTTTTTCCTATTCTTATAGAGAATACGGGGTTTGTGGCTTCGGGAAAATCGCCGTTTCCGAAGATGTATCAATTTATGCTGTTGGCAATATGCTTGAAGGTTTTTATTTGACAAGTTCTGTGAATGTAGAAAAAAGATTCGGACATTTTTCTGCTTATAAGAATTTTGGCGGTGGGATATATCTTTGCGATGAAGCATTGATGAATGTAAAATCAATCTATTCGAAAGCAAATGGAGATGATGGTATTTGCCTTAACGGAAAAGTAAAAATACAAGTCGAAAGTATAAGTACATACAATAATAGGGGACACGGAATAATTCTTTTTCAGAATTCTGAGCTTTTCACAGGGCTAATTACTTCTCACAATAATTCGGGGGCAGGAATCGGTATCACAGAGAATGCAAGATTAGAAAGCAATGATAAAGTTTTTATTTCCGGAAACGATGGGAGAGCGGGAGGTTTTGCACTCCAAGGAAATGCAATCGTCAAGATATTTAGTTTGAATGCGACAAAGCACAAATGCTCAGTCAAAATAAAAAACAATGCGAAATTGTTTATTTACGGAAGCAAGTCCGAAATCTACGATGACGAGGATTGCCTTATGGATATTGATGATAGTGCAAAAGCAGAATTGAGCAATGTCCGTTTTTTTCATGAAGAAGAAGAGAGCGGATATATCACTCATGCTGATGAATGCAGCGGTCACATTTTTATTTCGGCAAACGCAAGTGTAAAATTATCAGGCTGCTATTTTTATAATTTTCCCTACGAAAACCCCATCATCTATATTTCCGACTCTTCAAAACTAAAATGCAAAGATTGCTATTTCGGTTTTTCACCAAACAAAGATACCTATTACGGACAGGTAAAAAAGATAAAAAGTATAATTCGTGCGACGGGAAAGTCAACAGTAAAAATTGAAGACACAAGAGAGTGTTTTTACGCAAACAAATATTTTATTACGGCGGAAAAGTCTTCAAAAATTGAAACAGATGCAGGAGAAGTAAGATTCATAAACCCTAAAAAGAAACCGACCAAATAATGATTCGTGCGGAGGGGTCAATACCTGCCGTTCCTCGGCGTTGGTTCTTCAATCACTTCTAAGCCGTTTAAATATGCAAACTTAATTAATGTTAGACTTATTGGGTTATGATAATACGGTATCAAAATTAAAAGATATTATCAAAGACAATAACCTTAACATTATTGTCACTCATTACAAATTATCAAATAAGCTACAGCTTCTGCTTAACGATAATTTGCTCATCGCGTATACCGCTGCCGCAATCTCTTAGCAAGTTTTTTACCGATTCACTTGAAACAATAAAGTGCGCATCAAGATTAATATCAGTAAATGCATCCTCACTAATCGCGGTAACGCTATCCGGTATCACAACGCTTGTTAAAGAGGTACAGCCGTAAAATGCTGCCCAGCAAATCTCTCTAACACTGTCAGGTATAGTAATATTTGTTAAAGAAATACAGCAGGAAAAAGCCTCCTCGCCAATTTCGGTAATACTGCGAGGTAGTACAACACTTGTGAGCGAACTACAATTATGAAAAATCTCCTCCCGTATTTTTGTCACGCTATCCGGTATCACAATGCCGGTTAAGCCGGTACAGCCGGAAAACGCTCGATTACCGATTTCAGTAACACTAACCGGTATTGCAATACTTGTCAAAGAGCAGCAGTCGGCAAATGCATCCGCAATAATCTCAGTCACACTATCAGGGATGATAATACCGCCTTGTAAACCTGCAGCAGCAGCGATCAGTGTTGTCTTGTCCTTTGTATACAGGATATTATTTTCACTGCAATACACCGTATTTGCATTATCAACGGTAAGATGTATTAAACCGGCGCAGCTCCCAAAAGCTCGCCCTCCAATCTCCGTAACACGCGCTGGAATCACAACATGTGTTAAAGCAGTACATAAGATAAACGCCTCCCAGCCAATTTCAGTAACAGAGTCAGGTATTACAATATTTGTGAGGGAAGTGCAGCAGCTAAATGCCGACCAGTCAATCTTAGTAACACTGTCAGGAAGCTCAACACGTGTTAAAGAACTACAGCGGAAAAACATCTTCCAACTAATTTCAGTAATACTGTCGGGTATTGTTACGCTTGTTAAAGAACTGCACTCATTAAAAACTCCGCCGCCGATTTTTGTAACGCTGTTCGGTATCACAACATGTGTTAAACCGGTACAGCCGGAAAATACTTCTTCGCCAATTTCAGTAACACTATCGGGAAGAACCAGACTGCCTACTAACTTGTTTTTATCAACTACGGAGATTAGTGTCCCATCTCTTATGTTCAGCAGTTTGAGATTTGTTTTTTCTTCTGCCGTCAAGGGCAATTCATCTACGCTTACAATATCGTCTTTATTGGTAGCGGGCATATCACACTCCATCGCAAATAAGTTTAAGGGAAACTTCTTAAAAACGGATTCGCAATCCGCCTTAGCGGATATGATAAACCGTTTCCTTGCAGAACAAGCCGATAGGTTTGCTGCTTTTAGAAGTTTTTCCGTATATTTATTCCTCTTCAAGATACCGATAAAATTGTACATGCAGCCGATTCATTTCATCGGGAGCTTTCATTGAGTGCCGGTACATAAACATATATCCGAAACGGCTTTTGAAAATGAGCGTAAAAATATGCTGTAATATCCGAACGGGCAAAAGCCTTAAAAGATACATCTTCGGCGGAGAAAGGTTTATGCCGGAATGGTACAGCGTTTGAAGGTTCTTTTTGATTTGCCGTACGGTTTCATTCATAATGCTCGATTCTTTCCAAACCGTTTCCGGATTTTTTGCTTTGTAATACGCATCGGCAATCGGAACAACCAGCGCCAGATGACAGAGTTGCCAGCAGTGCATATCTTTTACAATCTCATGCGGTATGTTCGATGCGGTAAAAAGAGCGGCTAATTTTTTCAAACGTTCGGATTTATTTCCATTGATTTCGGCAAAGGTCGTAAGTTGAATAATACGCGGCGTAAAGTCCGCTTTAAGGATGCCGTTTTCATAACTGCCGCCTGCACCCGGAAATGCCGGTATAATACGTCCTGTTCCGCAAATACGTTCCCAATTATCGTACGGTTCAAGCGTATTGACCATTGTAACAATATTCGGACTGATATTGTGCTTCAACTCTTGTAACGCCGTATGTACTTGATTTTCCTTTACCGTTAGAAAAATAAAATCATACCAATCATCTTTTTCCAATGTACCGATAACGGTAACATTTGCTCTATGAATTTTGCCGTTATTCTCATACTGTAGACCGAGAGTTCTCAGTGCTTTAAGCCTTTCCCCTCGCGCGTACACCGTGGTGTTATATCCTGCTTCAGCAAACGCAGCGGCATACAAACTGCCGATTACACCTGCACCGTAGATTAAGATTTTCATTTTACTACCTGTCTAATAGCCGCACAGTTTTCAGTTTTCTATCATCAGTATAGAACATTTTTATCTTTGATGGTATGCTCATAGACAGCAACGCTGGATATAGCGAAGCTGCACGGCAAGAGGTAGAACAGAGCGCACGGGACTATTTAGCTTGGTTGGATGCACTGCAACAAGCGTAAAGTGTTTCTTAATATCAATTACATTAGGAGGGATATGATGGCAATTCCAACGTATGAAGAGTGCATGTTACCGCTTATGAAAATTGCAGAAGATGGTAAAGAGCATTTATTTAGAGAAGCTACTGACGCATTGATAAATCAATTTAATTTAACTGAGAAAGAAAAACAAGAATTGCTACCAAGCGGATCAGCATTTGTTATTAATAATAGAATTGGATGGGCAAGAACATATTTAACAAAAGCAGGTTTGTTACTCAAAACGAAGAGAGGTTATTTTCGCATATCAGAAGAAGGAAAAAAACTCTTGCAAAAGGAGCCTGCATTTATCAATACTAAAATGCTCAAAGAATATGATGCTTTTAATGAATTCCAGACGACAAAAGAGACTGATAATTCTGAAAATAATAAAACCGAACATAATATTCAACAAAGCATTACTCCGCATGAATTGCTTGAAAGCGGTTATCTCAGTATAAAAAACGAATTAGCAGATGAGTTATTGTCTACCATTAAAAATATCAGCCCTTCAAAATTTGAAAAACTAGTGATTGATTTATTGGTTAAGATGGGATACGGCGGTTCAATCAAAGAAGCAGCCACGGTAGTTGGAAAGTCCGGCGATGAAGGAATTGATGGCATCATTAAAGAAGATAAGTTAGGCCTTGATGTTATTTACATTCAAGCAAAAAAATGGGATAGCGGTACTATCGGACGCCCCGAAATACAAAAGTTTGCAGGGGCATTGTTAGGAAAAAAAGCGAAAAAGGGGATATTTATTACTACCTCAACATTTACAAACGAAGCAAAGAAATATGTTACCGATATTGATGCAAAAATAATACTGCTTGACGGAAAACAATTGACCGAATTAATGATAGAAAATAATCTTGGCGTAAGCACACAAGATGTTTATACAATAAAACGGATTGATTCGGATTATTTTGAAGAGAATTAATATTTAGGGCATCCTGAGTCTTCTTTCTCTAGCGGTATGGAATTTCTGTCATTCCAAAATATCCACATTTCAAAACCGGTAATGTCAGCAAGCTGCTGTAATGATTGTATCATATACACATCTTTATTGTATTTTAAATAATATCAAAACAGAATCATTTCTGTTACCTCCGTATCATCACGATAAACGATGCCGATTTCTTATTTATGGCAATCTACCTCCTATATCATTTACCAATTCAATATCGATGTATTTCCGATACTGCTCAAAGTCTTTATCTAATGTAAATATCAAGAAATCATTATTATGAGCAACGCTGCATATCAAATGATCGATATGTGATCCCTGTATGCCATTACTTCTACATATATTATAATATGCTGCCGCTTGTTCATAATCTTCGGTAGTAATTTCAAAATCGGGAAAGGCTTTTAAGGCTTCCTGTAATTTTCTAAATTTATGCTCATCAGATATACCGCTCAAGATTTCTTGCCGTATTGGACCGATCATAATCGCATAATGATTACGGATGAGAAATGTAAGATATTCTATCAATTGTTTGTCATGACTATCCGGACGCTTTTTTCTAAAGGCAAGCGACCATACGGACGTATCAACTAATACAAACTTCATCGTGATCGCATCTTCTTATAATTATAAGAAGGATGATATTCAATTTTTCCGAATAACTGTATAAGTTCTTCAGATTTTCGCCGTTCAATAAACTCTTCAAGCGCTGTGTTTACCGTTTCTTTTTTTGTACTGTATCCGCCGATTTTATAAGCGGTATTGAGTAATTCTTTATTTATTGCAAGATTTGTTGCCATAGCCTTTACCTCAGTGCTTATTCTACACATACTATTGTGTAGAATCAAGTAGCTAAAATTCCTGAGTATCCCGTATTTATAGTTTCTGCATAATTTCACAAACTCACAATTAACTCATAAGCCGGTAATATCCGTATTTTTTAATTTTGCTCTTTCAAAGCGGTAATCGATGCCATATCTGTGCCATACACCGTATGTTTTTGTATTGATCTTTCTGTATAGTTTTTTCTTTTTGTTATTGGACATTGTTATTCATCACCATTTAATAACTGATTGGTAGGCTTCTTTAAAGCACTGCAAAAATACTTATTGTTTTGTATTTAAAGTCCCTTTAAGTAACAATTGAAATAATCTTTTTCTCTATAGATTTTTACATTCGAAAAATTTTTTAACCCGGTCTTTCGGTAATTTTGTATTTTGCCGCTACTATCTATGTAGCTGTGATTTATCACTTCGGCAATATCTGAAAAATTATAATTTTCGGGAAGATCAAAAAAAGCGAATGAAAAGGCTGTGCCGAAATTAAAATAATTTCCGTCACGCATTTTCACAACAAACCCCGTCCAGCTCATTAACGTTTCGCCTCTTATTTGCTTTAATATTTCTATCGGAAAAGAATACCGGCTTCTTTCTATTCTTACTATTTTTTTAGAGTCTATGATATTATGTTCTATACAAAAATGACTTACGATTTTCCTGTAAGGATTCTCCTCATTATTGAGAAAAATTTTATTTTCTTTTTCGAATCTTCTTATCGCTAAATCTATATATGTATCCGCACACGAAAATTTTACGCATGGAATAATCACATTGTCTCTTAAAACCACAGACGCTCGATATATACATCCATATATATCATCCACTACCGGTTCGATATTCATTTTTAAAAATGTAATTATTTCTTTTTCATTCATATTCAATTCCCTCGTTCTTTCTATCCGATAATCAATTCTCCAATGTATTTTAAAGAATATTAAAATGCAATTGTTTCCGGCACTTGCGTATCATCACGATACACAATGCAGATTTCATATTTACGAAAACTTATATCATTTACCAATTCAATATCAACCTACCCTGACGCCCCCCAATGCATAAATCCGATCCGTGCATTTCGAAGTCCTACATCTTCAAAATAATATTTTATCGGAGTACCGATATATTTTCTTCCCTTTGCATCAAAGCGATGAGCCGCATGTATCATAAACGCATCTTCTAATTCCTGCAATCACCTTAATCATTCCGTTATGCATACGGAAGATTTTATCGATTCGGCATATTCTACCATTCCGATTATTCGGTTGCGATACCATTGACATTTTTGATTGTTTGCGCCACTATCCCTACCCTTGTATTTTACGGAGGTTTTTATGACATCTAAAAAGTGTTTACAGGCAGCGATAGGTGCTGCTCTGTTGTCGGTGTGTCTGCTTGCAGGCTGTGTCAGTGTTCCTGCTACCGCGGTATCGGATACTGCAGCAGCTTCAGAACTTGCTGTTATGAAAGGTTCATGGCAACCCCTCAGCCGTTTTGAAGATGATGCTGTTTTGCAGGATGTATACGCTAAAAATGCTGCTGCAATGCCGTACTATAGTGAAGGCGGATTAAAAGCAGCGGTACATTATGCGGTGGCGGCGCCCGTGATAAAAGCTGTTTTTGACGGTTCAAATACGGTAGCGTTTACTGTACGTACTGCCGACGGTTCTGAGAAAGAGGTTTTGTGTGAATATACCTTTAAAGGTACACGCCCTATGGTTGAAGATTCGACTCGCAATTGGCTCACATTTGAAGCGGTAAAACCAATTCAAGAATTAAAGAATCTGCGCTATTTTGTTGTTACGGCTCCTCAAGTTGATAAAAAAACCGGAATAAAATCATTTGATGCCCGCTTCGGCAAATGGGGCATTCGATCGCTGGTACATGGGGATCCTTTGAAGCGAGCTCCTTTTGTAGAAGCAAATCTTCCAAAAGAAGAGGTACTTAAACAGTTTACGGCTGTTATCAATACAGTGGCAGCAGAAAAATTACCCAAAGAGCCGCTTGCGTTATATAATGGCAAATGGGTAAATTCAGTTACCGTTTGCGAAGATCCGCGCCCCGCTATTCAAAATGTTTACACGCAATTGATTAAAGAATTTGCCGGACAAAATCCGAAGGGCGGTGATTATACAAAAGAAGATATTATGGCACTGGTGTACAAGACATTCGGTACCGCCGATGATTTTACTCATATTGAATTTGTTGCAGGAAATGGTAAAAATGAGATTATCGTATGGAAAGGCAATAAAGAAGTCAGCCGCAGTTCATATATACAAGATAGTGCACATGCCGCACATCCGGCATATCGTGCATTTTCCGCTACTGATCCTTCATTTAAAGGCAAGTTGGCTCATTTTGCAATTACCATTCCCCACGCTGTCCCACCTCACATGCATTTCTGGTACGGGACTTCCGTCGAAGAAGCCGCAAAAATGAAGAGCGCTCCTACCTGTATACGTGCTGATGTATCTGAAGACGAGATGGTGCAGCATGTCCTTGATAGCTGCCGGAGCTTTTTAAAAGGTTCTATGCATTAATTAAAACGGAGCTGTATTACCGATGGCAAAAACAACTAATTTTTGCCATCGGCAGGAGTATTGAAAACGCTCCGCACGGATAAACAACGAAAATACAGTCACATAAGGATTCTATACTTTAAACTGATTAATAGTCGCATTCTTGACTCCAAAGAAGCTTCATAGAGTTTCATTTATAATTCCTGTCTAATAGCCGTACAGTTTTCCGATCTGGTTATACATTGTAAGTTTTGCTTTCATAATTTATCCTAAAAATCTCGTGTCGTATCAGAAATTTCCAATTCCATTGCCTAATTATGTTTTCCAGTTTTCTAATTCTAATAATGGAATATTTTTAAAATGCTTTGTATTATTCGTTACTAAAGTCAAATCATTGTAAATTGCCGTCGGACTTGTAACATTGCCATACTATGCCTCCATATCTACTATACGGCAAGTAGTATGAAAAAACAAGCAAAGCTCATGATTTCTTTTTCACGCTATTATCTGATAAAAACAAATGTGACTTCTTGACTTTTTCTCTCGTTCGGTGCATTATAGACAGACACTCGTTCTGCGAGTGTTTTTTTTCTTTGTATGGTTAGCCTCATCTAACATGTAAAACAAAACCGAAGGAGCTGATTTTTGAAGCGTAACAGCAAAAAACCTGAAGTCCGTAAACAGGAATTGATTGAAATTGCGGCAAAGCTCTTTGCAGAAAAAGGATATGAGGCGGTATCTGTACGAGATATTCTTGATGTTGTTGACGGTGCTCCCGGTATGTTTTATTACTATTTTAAGTCAAAGCAAGATATTTACGTTGCAGCTATGGAGCAATACATTTCCGAACGCTTGGAACGAAAGTGCCGGATACTGGAAGACGATACCGTTCCGTTTTCTAAAAAACTCGCTGCGTTTCGTAGTATGATTCGGGAAGATATTAGCGGGTATACGAAGCGGTTTATACCAAACGGCGATGTGTCCATTTCAGATGCTTCGTATAAAATTTGGGATTTTCTCCAAATGTTAAACCGCATGATTAAACCGTATGCCAAGTTTCTTTTGCAGGCATATAATGACGGCCATTTATCCGATAGGCTAAAACTGACGAAAGAAAATGCGGAACTGTTTGCGACATTTATACTCTACGGTTCGTGGGGAACTATCTATAACGGAAAGTTTACCAAGAGCGCTCAAAACTTCACGATGGAGGATGTAATAGCAGTTACCGACAAACTATTGCAATAAATAATAAGGGTGAATATCTATAATTATATATAAGGAGTTTTTTATGGACAATCAAAAAAACACAAAGTCTTCCAGAGGAGCGATTGCCGCAGGTCTTTTTATCGCGCTCTATTTGGTAATCTTCGTCATCATCGGCGTGATTTGTATGCCTATTGCAGTACTTTTCTTGCTGATGCCGGAACTGCTGGCTTTCTTTGCAGCGCCGGTCTACCATACGATGCTGACAAAGGCGCCCGGGTGGATTTCGATCTTTCTTGCGGCGGTCATTCCCAGTCTGGTTTTAATTGCCACCGGGCATATCCCCATTGCGCCGTTGGTTTCCGTTCCGGCCGGTCTTATTGCCGTACTGTTATCAAAGAAAGGCCAATACAAAAGCTTTAAGTGGAACACAATCAGCCACATGGTTTTTTCTTTAAATGTATTCGGAGGCTTTCTCCCTATTTGGTTTATGCGGGAGTATTTTTTTCAGCGTACGCTTAAAGGCGGCATGAGCCAAGCGTTTGTCGATACTGTCCGCTTGCTTACCCCATGGTGGGGGCTTCTCGTTATGATGATTGCAACAGCGCTCTGTTCACTGCTCGGTTCTTTGTTCACAAAAAAAGTATTGCATAAACGTTTGGAAAAAGCAGGTATTGTATGAAGCATTCTGCGGGCGGACTCTATACAACAAAACGGCAGAATAACGGATTAGTGTTTGATCCCAGAACTAAATTGATATTACTGATTGAATTTGATATTCTAATGTTTTTAGGCCGCTCGCTATTCTATGAAATGGGCGTGTTCTTACTGTGTTCCCTCATTCTTGCGGTCGGAGGACACCGGAGAAACTCAATCAAGTGCATCGGCATCTTTGCAGTCTGCGCCGCTATCGAACAACTGATACACCCCTATATGTCTCATTCTTTGATTTCGCTGGTTTACTTTGCCGTTGCACTTGTACGCAAGGTTTTACCGATTTTTATTTTAACAAAGTGGTCTGTTGAAACAACAAAGGTGAGCGCTTTTGTAGCGGCACTGTGGAAGATGCGCCTTCCAAAAAATATGATTATAACCGGCTCCGTAATTTTTCGCTGCTTCCCTACCATTCGGGAAGAATGGACTGCAATTCAATCCGCGATGCGTATGCGGGGCATTGAATGTAATGCGCGGAGTCTTTTATTCAAACCGTCGGAAACGATTACGTATATATTGATTCCCCTTTTTATTTCAATCTTGAACATCAGCGATGAACTGGCAGCCGCGGCATTATGCAGGGGGCTTGATAATCCGGGCACACATACTTGTATGACGGAGATAGGTTTCAAGCGGCAGGACGTAGCGCTTTTGATTCTTGTTACAGGTATTTTTGCCGGTATGTGCATTGTTAGAATACTGGGAGTGAGGCTATGATCCATATTCAAAATGTTTCTTTTACGTATGAACAAGCGGATACGCCAAGCCTCAAAAATATCAACCTCTCTGTTAAAACAGGCGAATGCGTCTTGCTCTGCGGAAAAAGCGGGTGCGGAAAAACCACGCTGATACGGCTCCTCTGCGGTATGCTGCCTGACTTTTATAACGGAGCTTTTACAGGCAGTGTGTCGGTGAAAGGAATTGATCCCGTTACCGCACCGATGTATGAGATTGCAAAAACGGTCGGTACCGTTTTTCAAAATCCGCGTACACAGTTTTACACCGTTAATACGACAAGTGAAATTGCATTCGGATGTGAAAATTTCGGAATGGAGCCGAAACTCATTCAAGATAGAGTATATGAAACCGCCGATGCGCTGCATATAAACTCGCTCCTTGACCGAAACATTTTTCAACTTTCAGGCGGAGAAAAACAAAAAATCGCATTCGCGAGTATTTATGCCGTTAATCCCGATATTTATGTCTTGGATGAACCTTCTTCCAATTTGGACAATCACGCCATCAATGAATTGCAATCGATGCTGCAATTTTTAAAATCGCACGGAAAAACCATCGTCATCGCGGAACACCGAATCCGGTATCTCAAAGAATTGGCGGATCGTGCGGTATATATGAAAGAAGGACAAATTGAAAAAGAATACACCATGCAGGAATTGGATTCTATGTCGATTGCAGAACGGATGGAAACCGGTATACGGCCCGTTTCGTTAGGCGGTTTTTCTTCTATTATGAAAGAGCAGAGCGAAAGCAGCGGAGATATCGGAGCCGATGCCTCAATACAAATGAAAGACGTTTCTTTTTCTTATACGAAATATACGGAAACACCTTCACTCTTTATACCGGAGGCATATTTTCCGGCAGGAACCGTCATTGCGGTTACCGGAAACAATGGAGCGGGAAAATCGACGTTGGTTTCAATGATAGGCGGATTATTAAAAAACAAGAAAGGCACTATTCGAATAAACGGCAACATTCAATCGGCAAAAGAACGCTTATTCGTGAGCTATATGGTGATGCAGGAAGTAAATCATCAGTTGTTTACGGACAGTGTAAAGGAAGAAATTGTGCTTGGCGTTAAAAATCCGGACGAGGAGGCATTGCATACCGTTTTGACCAAGATGGATATAGAGCGTTTAAAAGATCGCCATCCTATGACGTTATCCGGCGGACAAAAACAACGTGTCGCGATTGCGGCAGCGGTCTTTTGCAAAAAGAAAATTTTGATCTTTGATGAACCGACAAGTGGTCTTGACTTCTTTCACATGATGCAAACGGCAGAACTCATTAAAACACTGAAAGCCGATGACACCTATATATTTGTCATTACGCACGATTATGAATTGATTGCGGCGGCCTGTGATATCGCCGTTGAAGTGAAAAACGGCCGCATTGAATCGCAGTACGTATTGAATACGTCGGGATTTGAGCGATTACAGAACACTATGTTTTCGTGAGGTGATGAGAAACCATTGTTGATTTTGAATACGAGGGCGGGACTGTATACGCTACTTTGCTTGGTGTTATCATTTATTAAAAGATACGACGCGGTGTTGTATGCATGATTTACAATCAAGTTCGGATCGAGTCCATGAAAATGATATTGTATGTCGGGCAAGAACAACAAGCTCATACCGAGCGTATCGACAAGCATATCTTCGCCACCTTAAATAGTAAAGAAACGGACGTTCATTTTACCAATTTTCTTTGAGATTATTATAGTTTGTATGTTCTCAAATTTAGTACATAACAGATTTAACCAAAATAAAAAGTATTAAATTCCTCTCAGGCGCAGCTTTGTCATCGGCAATTTTCATACATTCGGTTCTTACCGGAGAATGACGATTTAAATTAGCGGCGAGCGACCAAAAGGCTGCATTTTTTATAGATGCACGGTACAATTCTTCACCTGTTATATTCAGTGTTTTAATGAGTTTTTTAAAACTTTCAAGATGTTCCGTATAGCTATCTAACACGGAAATATCGCAGTCTTCCATGGGCGCATCCGGCTCCTCATTGTTATATTTAATATTAAAATCGGAAAGAAGTTTTATAAGCTCTTTTTTTTGTTCTTTAGTGCCCGTAAACGTCGTAATCTTATGCTTAAAAATATCTTCCCATGCTAACACCGAGGCAATTTTTCGAATAGGTGCGGAATCGCCTGTTGCAAAAAAAATACTCCAGAGTATATCGAGCTCCGTTGAATTAGTGATATCGGCTGTCAGCGGATCATACTTGGTCTTATCATCGATAATACCTTTGATAAAGCCTTTTAAATAAGCATCGTTTTCTTTTTCATAAAGCTTATTCAAAAGCTGTTTATCTTTGAGGCTGACAACCAGAATAAGGAATCGCCGCTCTTCGCTATCGCTTTTGCCATATATGGTCATAAGCTGATTGAAAGATTGTTCCGTAGGAAAGATTTTCGAAAAAAAGAATACCGTCGGATAATACCACGAGGCTTCTCTGTCAGGGTGATGGTCGTTAAAAAAAGATTCCAATAATTCCGGCGCTTTTTGGTAGTCTTTCGTTTTATAAAAATCCATTATTCGGTCATCGACGCTTCCGTATTCTTGTGCGACAGCATGCGTCCCACAGATTACGGCAAATACAAACATACAAAAAATACTGATAATAGTTTTCGGTTTTCGCATATACCGCCTCACTTCTCAATGATTATGCACGATATTTTAACCGATCTTACATAAACCGTCTATTCACAAAGAGAAATCAAAAGTGGAGTTGAAAAGCATTGCAAAATGGTCATACAATATGTTCAGATGATAACCGTGTTCCTTCCATGTATCGCCGCAAAATGACCATAAAATAATCACTAAAAATAAGGGACTGATAAGCCATATTCCCATGCGTTTATCGTTCGGTAAGATACCCATAAACAAAAGCTTCCCGAGTTCGGAAAACGCAAGGGCGTATCAAGCACTGTTTAAGGCGAAAAGAACTATAAAGGTGTAACCAAATGCCTCCATATATACTATACGGCAAGTAGTATGAAACAACAAGTAAAGCTCATGTCAAATCAATATATTTTTCATACGATCCCCACACACTCATAGGGAGCCCCAATGACCTGCCGGCATTCAAGACTTCTCTGTATCCAACCACCCATTCGCTGTATCCTTTTTTCATGTGGTTGATTATCATATCCAATGTGTTTTGTTCGGAAAACATTTGTTGCAATATACGGGCAATTAAAAAAACCGGAATATTAAATAAATATGCCGGAAATATTCGATACGTTCTTACTCCCAGTAATCTGCATACCTGTATTCCTTCTCTAAAAGCAAGCACCATTTTCTTAATTGCATTGGGATTTGTAATAACATTTTCAAAACTACCGTATTCTGCAATCACACCAGCTGTAATTGCTTGCTGCAAATAATGAACTTTCAACCACTCAAAGATATTTTTATCAACCGTTATGTTTATACTGGAATTTTGTAATAATGATGAGAAATGCGGCAAGTAAATCGATGAACCGCCTAAACGGGTTGCTTCATCAAATATGATAATGTGTAAGCCTTTTTCGTCTCTTCCGCCGCCTATTGATGAAGGGAATGCAATAAGGTAATC
This sequence comes from Treponema sp. OMZ 803, assembly GCF_024181165.1. NCBI lineage: Bacteria > Pseudomonadati > Spirochaetota > Spirochaetia > Treponematales > Treponemataceae > Treponema > Treponema sp. OMZ 803. The sequence goes on from NZ_CP051195.1 coordinate 2,354,160, forward strand.
GTCTTGAGAAAGATAGGGATCAATTTCGTTCTTTATATTCCAGTTATTCTGCATAAACACAAAATACTTTGTTTTATTTTTCAATTCTTTTAAATGCGGTAAGACGCTACATAATTGAAAACGATTTACGGCAACTATAATAGCGTCGTAATGATCTTCAATATGGGTAATAATTCTGCGCTCGAATTTCATTGTTTGGTAAATAGTCGATCGTTTTCTTAAATCTTTATAGCTGATTGTAATTTCTTTTTCCGTGTCGGATTTTCCGTAAAAGTCCACTTCGTTATTACAAGACACCAGCCAGCCATATGCCGTGCCTATTGTTCCTGCACCGTAGATTAAGAGTTTCATTGTATAGCCTCAGTTATTTTATTTCAAAAATCACAATAGTTGCTTAAATCAGCTCTTTTCACAATATATTATATTATCGCATTAACCGCATAACAGCAAAAAGTGTACCGGATACTATCATTGTTGTGTTTATTCATACTGTCTGTTACCCGCAGCATAGGCGCCGGTATCTATATCGAGGACTTCGCGCACAGGCTGGATAAGCGATTCTTCGTAGCGGCATATCCATCGTTCGGGCTGCGCTGAACCGTCCGTTATGCCGTCGATGGTGTCGCCGGTTTCTATGGGGTTATTATTTATTAAAAGATACAACGCGATGTTGTATGCATGATTTACAATCAGGTTCGGATCGAGTCCGTGAAAATGATATTGTAAGTCGGGCAAGAACAACAAGCTCATGCCGAGCGTATCGACAAGCATATCTTCGCCGCCTTGAATAGTAAAAAAGCGGACGTTCACGGCAAATTGAATAAAACGGTTTTCACGGGGAAGCGTATGGTTGCGGATAGTTTCTGCAGTAAAAAATTTTCCCGAATTTTCAAAATAAACGGCAGTACAGTCAGGAAAAAGCTCGACCAGCGCCTCTGTAAAATCCATATCGAGTGCTGCACGCTCCAATGCGGGAAGTGCCGCCGCCAGCATATCGGTACCGATGAGTGCATATCGACATTCGGACAAAATAGCATCTTTATCGTCTCTGCAGTCCCACATCTGGCTTTTGGTAAAATCGTCAATGGTATTTCCGTCAAAGGCGGCGGGAGCAATCATTAGCATAGGCGGATACGCCCCATCCTTAAATTCCGCCCGATATCGAGTGGCGGCAAACTGCGCTACGGCAGTGTCCGAATCGTATGAAAAACATTCGGCATCTCCCAAGCGCTTTTGCATCACCGCTTCCATCTGTTCCCGAGCCGGCATTGTTACCGGCGCTTTAAACAAGAGCTTGACAATAAAAATGCCGCCGACTTTTTCTTCTTTGGTTAAGTCCTGTTGAAAAATTTTATCCATATTTTGCCTACCCTTCCCTTCTATTTTTGAAGGTATGAAAAAAATGTTACGCGTTTATAATATTTTTCTCGAAAAAATCGATTGCATTTTTAAAATCGTTTTCGTTCGGTCGGCCTTTGTTTAAACCGCCGATGAGTTTTAAGGGGCCGAAGGTATCAAAACCTTTACAGCCGAATATACCTAGACAGATCTTTCCGTTTTGTTCGGTTCTTTTACGCAGCGTTTTTTCAAACCCTGCATTAACCGCTCCGGCGGTGTAAATAAAAAACAACTTTTGTACGTCGCTCGCAAGTGCTTGTTCAAATAGTGTATCGACCGGTTTTGCAAATTTAAAGTAAAAAATTCCGGAGGCAAAACCGACCGTATCATATCGCTTAAAATCATCGGGATTAAAATCGACAGCTTTGATCAGAACCGTTTCGGGGTACTTCTCTTTTATTTTATACAGCACTTTTTCAGTGTTCCCGTGGTGTGTTGAACTGTATACAATGCATACATTACTCATAGCATAATTCTCCTTCATTATTTATATAGCCGTATCGTTTGGGGTATACGGCCGAGAGGTCTTTTTCCAAAATAATATTTCCATCATTTAATCTTTTTTGTGCAACCGTTCGATATGCAAAATCGATTGCGTTGCTTTTACAATGATAAAAACATTCTCCGCATAAGATACAATTTTTTTGATCTTTTATCGATACCTTACCATCTGCAAAAATAAAATTGTTAACAGGGCACACTGAAATACATTTTTTACATGCACGGCAGTTTTCTTGTATAATCGATACGGTTTTAAACTTTGCATGTATTTTTTCTTGCGAAAGTATGTTCAGCATAAGACGCATAGGGACTTTGGTATACGCAAAAGAACTGCTATTGTCTTGTATATGTTCCGTATGCAAACATAAATCAAAAATAGTACTTATGACCTTCTCTATTAAGCGTTCTTCCGCATCGCCGGGCTTGTGCTCCAGTATTTTGGTACGAAAAAATCTGCTCAGTGTATGAAAGGAGGCAAGTTTTATTCCCAAAACCGGCACATATTTTTTCTTTTTTAATGCACGCCCCATCTCTTCCAATGCAATAAATGAATGAGCACCTCCGTACGTGATAAACGGAACGGCAATTTTTGAACGCTTTTGATCCGGTTCAGGCAGCGCTTCAAGGATGCGCAATACATGAGTTTCCGCATGTCCTGCGTATACCGGCGCGCCTGCAAAAAGAGCATCGAATTCTTGTAAGCGTTCTTCCAAGATTTTTTGCCTTTCGGATTTTGAGGCAAACAACAGGTTATCATCTTTTGTAATATTTATGATATCCGCTGTGCCGCCTTTCTCTTCGATACTCCTCTGAATCATGCGTGCAGCAGCCAATGTGTGTCCCGAAGGACTAAATACAATGATAGCAGCTTTCATAGTAAACCCTCCCATAAACCTTCCTTAAAATGCAACAGTCGAACAAAATATCAATTTTGGAAACTGTTGCATTCGTGCGCGGAACGCGCACATATAATCCGCGAGTTTGCGCTTACGCAAACTCGCAGCGTTTTTAGACAATGCCAACTGCATTGTCTAAAATAAGCCTTCATTTGAGCTTAAATCGGGAATATTGTTATCTACCAATTCCGCTAAACGAGCAATTGCGTCAAATTCTTTTTTTGAGAGTGAATTTAAATACGCTGCAAGTTTCTCGTTAAAACCGGCATGAAATTTTTCGTGATTGTTATACGCAACGATTCCTTCTTTCGTCAGCTTAAAATAAACGGTTTTTTTGTTATCCGCTTTTTTATATTTTTCTATCAATTTTTTCTTGATCAGCTTATCGGCGACTTGTGTTACAGCGCCATTTGTAATACCGAGTTTTTCCGAAAGCTCGGAAGCGCTGTGTCCGCCATCCAAACCTATCGCTTCTATAAAATGAATTTCACTTTGGTACAAAGTATGCTGTGTACCGAAAGTCCTTGGTCTTTTATCATTAGCGTTTATTTTGTACTGAATTTTTACCGTCCGTTTTATGAGATTTTCTACATCATTCATTGCATTGCCCTTTTTATTTTAGCTACTAAAATAAAAATACATTAAAATGCAGTCGATGTCAATATGTTTTAGCAACTAAATATTTTAATACACTAAATCAGTTTCATCAACTTCCAATTTAAGACCAAGCAAGAAGAACTTAACTCCTGCACGGATTGCAAAAAGTTTATTGTATTCCACCGGTTCTTCTTCCCAAAACCACGATGGCATTTTTAATTGAAATGGCAGCATTCCTATGATATAATCCAATCAATTTATAAAAGAAATCTAATATGTCCGTTCAACGGATAGCTTACTGAACCGCTTGGAGATAAAATGAAAAAATCACTTTTAATCATAGCACTTCTGTTCGCCTCATTCGCGGCATTTACTGACGACGGCGGCTCATACAAGCCGGAGGACTGGACTTACGGGAACATCTATGTCAAGGAGCCGAACGACAAAATCGCGCTGGAGCGAGAGCTTCTGGTTGTGGAGCATACGTATATCGGTGAATATGACAGGAAGAGCGACACGTTTCATAAAACCAGCGGGCGCGAAGTAACCGCACGCTTTGATTTTCTGAATACCACGAGGGAACGCGTCACCGTGCCGTGTGCATTCCCTGTGGTGGTAAAGACACAAGTCAGCGTAAAAAAAGATGGTACTGTTTCCGCCGAAGTGCCCGTAGGAAATGGCTACATGGCGAACGAGACTGTGATAGCTATTGCGTTCGGAAAAAGCGGCATCGAGGGCACAGCAAAGGAGGCACTTCTCTCGCTCGACAAAAAACTCCGTACACTTTCGGCAAAAGACTACCTCGCAGAGCTTTCACGCACGGAGCGTTCCGATTCAGTCATGAGACCGTGCTCCATAGAACAGGATGGGAACAGTGTTCCGATCCTGACCGTGGGAATCGAAACAACGGTGGAAAAGGACGAGGAAGGTACGAACTACATTTCGGAAGATAACTGGCATGATGTGAGAGAACTCTACACACTCACGCTCGTGCTTCACTTCTATCATGAGCTGCACTTTCCGCCGGCGGCACGGTCAAAACTTTCGGTCAAATATGACCTCGATTCGGTAAAGAAAAGTTACCGTGGGGACACCTATGCGCTAACCTACGACATCTCCACAGGAGGCACATGGAAAGGGGCGATGAAAAGCTTTGTGGTGCTTTCCGACGGCACAATGACTGCGCACGGCTCTCAGGCAGATTTCGAAAAAACGGAATTCGGAGAGCTTTCGATAAATGGGGTGGGTTTTAATCTATATACAGTAGAGAACTACAAACCTCAAAAAGACGAACGCCTCGTGTTCAAGACCAAAACGCCGTACCGCGACGGTCTTTCCATAGTGTGGGAACGGCAAGATGGCAGGCAGACATTCGTCAAGGAAGTCCGCTCGTCTTCCGCTTACAAAGGTTCCTACAAAATCGCGGGAGATGGCGGACACACCAACTTCTCCTATCAAAACGAAGACGCTTACCTTCGCACATCAGGTTATGGTGTGGAAACTTCGTTCGATGGAATCCTTTTCAACGGCTGGGTCGAGGGGCGTGCAGGTGACGGGATCGGCGAGTGGATTGAGTTTACACTAATAAAAGCCGCGCTTGGTCCTTTCGCCTCAAACGGACTCGCCCGATTCGCGGGGAGACTATACAGCGATTATGGCTCCGGCGACCCGGATTTTACCGTCTTCACGAAATCAGGCTATGCGGGGGCTACATGGCAAGAGAACAACCGCGTAAAGTCGATGATGCTCACTTCCTCCGCGCTTCAAAAGCCGATTGCGCTCGAACTTGCAGACATCTTCCCCGCCACTATGAACGATTTTTCACACCAATGGATAGCGCTGAACGCAGTGAAAAACCCGCTCATCCTTCCGAAAGGTAACTACCGCATGACTATTCGAGGCGTGTATAAGGGCGAAAAGTACGACGACACCGCTATCGGCGAAGTGTGGTTTCTTCCGCTCTCCGCCGCCGCAGAAAGAATCCTTACTGCTGACTGTAATAACGATGGCTTTTACACCGCCCCAATCACAGACATTGTGCAAACTCATGTTGCACACTATGTTTCGCGGCTGGCAGCAATACAGCAGGACGAAGAGGGACAGTGGGGAAAATAAGATGAGTATCAAGCGCTGTTTAAGGCGATACCTTACCGGTAGATTAAATCGGATAAATCAACTATCATTGTACATACTGTCCGGACGGATCAAGGGCTGCCGAACAATTTCTTACGGGTTCCTACGGAACATACACATGGGCAAGAAATGATCTGACTATTACCAGCAATGAAAGCAATTTTGAAAGACACTTTGCAGGGGCTGGGGTACACAGCGTTACACTTAAAAAAGAAAGCGTAAGCAGTAGCGAATACCTTACAAGCGGAGAATACAGTCTTGATGCAAAAAATATAGACGGCGGTGTCTGGAAGGGTATTTTTTATTTGAACGGGAAAGGCTTCCGATACATTACGATTACGCTTAAAAGCGACGGCCGCTGTACGGTTCAGCCCGGGTTATCGGTCGAAGAAGGGATTAAATTCCCGGAAAATTTGAAGATAAAAGGAACGTGTACACAGGCAACCGGTTCGGCAGAAATGACATCTTTTACCGGTATGCCGACATACACTAGGATATTTTTTAGCAGTATTAAACACGGTTCTTTGAAGACTACGTGGGGAACAAAGGAAGTCGAAACCTTTACGGATTATCAGACTCAAGACAGCCCCAATAGCGGAGGTAAAATAACTACGGAAACGTGGAAGGGATCGTCGCGGCTATTCGCAAACGAAACTGCTACCAACGTGTATTACAAGAAAATTTATAAATACGATAACTCAAACGCTTTCATTTCCGGCGAATTTGAAATTTTTATTCCGAAAGATACGGTTCTGCCTGCCGTACTTGAGTAACAGATATCCCATCCGGATCCCCATCTATGCGTTCCTGCTGTACAGTCAAGTTTTACTGCACAGCAGGATTCCTGTACAACCGGTTGTTCCCTTCCTTTATTCATAATGTCAGTTGCCCACACCGTAGGCGTCGAACCAATTTTCATTTTCGACTTCCGTAATTGTCATTGGGGCAATCACGTATACTTATTCTGTTGATACTGTACATCTACTTGCACAAAATACAAGATAGCTACCGTTTACTGAACAAGAAACGGTGTCAAATATACCGGCTTCTTTTGCAAGGCTCCTTCCGTACTCACATCTTTTTGAGACAATACATACAGAGCGCCGATATTTGTCGAGAATTTTTTTGCAAATGCACCGATTGATTCGTGCCTACCCGTTCCGGACGACTTTACTTCAAACACTGCTATTTTATTGCCATTTGAAATTAAAAAATCAACTTCGTAGTAATGGGTACTTCCGGATTTCTCCCATGCGTGATAGTACAGTTCACGTCCTGTTGCCGTAATCATTTGTGCAACCGCATTTTCAAGAAAAAACGGTAGCCTTGACTTTTTACTGCTGTTCGGCTATTATCTCCTATCTTTATAAATAAGGAGTGTGTTCACGTGCCCTGCGGAAAAAAACGGAAGCGACAGAAAATAGCAACGCATAAACGGAAGAAGAAGCTTCGAAAGAATAGACATAAGAACAAGTAACCTCTAAAAATATCATTACGCTTTTTAGAGGTTTCAATAATCTTGTATCCTTCTCGATTATACCGGTGTATAAAGTATATAAGAGGGATGTTTTGTGATTTTGCAAGATTATTATAGGCGTATTGTTCTATCGCTTTTACTACGGTAAGAAAGGGCTTTGTTGAATATCTTCACAGCCCTTTTTTTATGTACCCGGCAGTTCACTGAACATATACATGGATAAAAACGTACTCTTATCAATACGAGAACCGAAAGACCTGCAATCTCTTTCAAGAGAGGAACTTCGTATATTAGCGCATGAGATGCGCAGCGTTATTTTGGAGACTGTAGGCGCAAACGGTGGACATCTTGCCAGCAATCTCGGTGTTATTGAATTGACTATTGCGCTGCATCGAGTATTTTCGAGTCCGAAAGACGCAATCATCTGGGATGTGGGGCATCAATCCTATCCTCATAAGCTCCTAACCGGAAGGTATGATAATTTTTCAACACTCCGCTTAAAGGACGGCCTCGCAGGATTCCCCAAACGGGAAGAAAGCCCCCATGATACATTCAATACAGGGCATGCCTCCACCTCAATTTCGGCCGCCGAGGGGATTCTTATCGGGCGAAAGCTGCAGCACCAAAACGGAAAGGTTATCGCTGTTATCGGTGATGGGGCTTTAAGCGGAGGCATGGCCTTTGAAGCACTCCTAAATGTTACCCCATATACAAAGAATTTGGTTGTTATCCTCAACGATAATAAGATGTCTATCTCTCCGAACATACGGACAGTTTCCGAATACCTCAGCCGTTTAACCGTGCGGAAAGGATACCAGCAGTTTAAATACATCTTTGATACCGCTGTCGGCAAAATTCCGTTTTTAGGCAGGCGTATTAACTTTTTGATTCACCGGTTAAAGCGGGGCGCCAAGGGGATTTTTTACAGGAACAATCTTTTTGCCGATCTCGGATTTGAATATGTCGGGCCGCTGAACGGGCATAACGAAAAAGAACTTGAAAAAGTATTCCGTAATGTCAAAAATATTGATGCACCGGTGCTTATTCATGTTGAAACAAAGAAAGGGAAAGGTTACCCGCTCGCGGAAGATAATCCCTCCGCTTTCCACGGTATCGGACCGTTTAATATTGCCGATGGGAAAATTGAAAAGGCGAGTACCAACTCTTTTACCGAAGCATTTTCTCATATTATCACTGACGAGGCGGCAAAACGGGACGATATCGCCGCAATTACCGCTGCAATGGCGCAGGGGACAGGACTTCAGCGCTTCCAGCAGCAGTTTCCCGATCGTTTTTTTGATGTCGGTATTGCCGAACAGCATGCGGTAACTTTTGCCGCCGGACTTGCGGCAGCCGGTTTACGGCCTATCGCAGCCATTTACAGTACGTTTTTGCAGCGGGCAATCGACCAAATCATTCATGACGTTGCACTGCAAAAACTGCCGGTTATCTTTGCGATAGACCGTGCGGGAGCGGTTCCCTATGACGGCGAAACCCATCAAGGTCTCTATGACATCTGCTTTTTACGTAGTATTCCCAATATGACGGTGCTCGCTCCCGCCTCGGCAGCGGAAATGCGGGCGATGTTTGAATGGGCATTGCAGTTGGATGCACCGGTTGCAATACGGTATCCTAAAAATACATGCGCAGCGGAATGCCCCGCATTTTCGCTGCCGATGGAAACCGGTCGCGGCGTGTTCACCGTAACGGCAGAACACAGCGATGTACTGCTGGTATGTACCGGCGGTATATACCCGGAAACAGCCGAAGCGGCAGCGCTGCTTAGACAAAAAGGGATATCCGCTGATATATACAATCTCCGCTTCTTAAAACCCATCGACGAAGCTTTTTTCTTGGAAAAAGCAAAAAAATACCCTGCGGTACTCTTTATCGAAGACGGCGCATATATCGGCGGTGTCGGGCATTATCTGGAAAGTCTGGTTCAAAAACAACTTTCAGGCATAAAAACCGCAGTACGCGCCTTTCCCGACACGGTCTTTATGCAGGGCTCGCGGCAGGACATCCTTGAATGCGCCGGATTAACCGGTGAGCAGCTTGCCAAAGCCGCATCGGCTCTCTGCCGTTAAGATACAAAACAGCAATCGCAGCGCTCAATGAGAAATGTGCCATTAAAAGTATACGCAGATGTACACTTTTAACGATGTAGTACAGTAATGAACTGCATATTTTAAAGGCACTTGTATTCTCTCCTTTTTGCTTCTATAATAATAGCGTTATGCAAAGCCGAATTGGAGAATTATCTCGCTATCAATTTTCTCAAAAATGCCGTAAAGCACTTGACACGTGCAAAATTTCCGGCACAATTCAGCACTCAGCACTCAGCACTCAGCACTCAGCACTCAGCACTCAGCACTCAGCACTCAGCACTCAGCACTCAGCACTCAGCACTCAGCACTCAGCACTCAGCACTCAGCACTCAGCACTCAGCACTCAGCACTCAGCACTCAGCACTCAGCACTCAGCACTCAGCACTCAGCACTCAGCATAATGTAGCATTCGATGACTTTCTCACTCAAAAGCAAATAGACCTTCCGCTTTATTCTGCGCCGCTTCCCTCTACGCTCAAAAAATATACTTCTGCAAAAAACAATTCCATATACCGGCACTCGTTTACCGTTTTTTCAATCGGCGCCCGGCTGCAATGCCGTCATTTTTCTACACTATCTTTATTTGCTCATAGCATCCTAAAGGGTTTAGTCGGCAGAATTTCAAGAACACCTCATAATGAAGAATGGGGCTGTCAAAAAACCAACCAATTTTTGAGACATCCTTATCGTCCATATATAAAACTATCAAAATCAGGAGAATTCTATGAATCATGATGCAAAGAAAAATGTATGTCCTTTTATGAGGATGTGCTCAATCTGCATTGCGCTCATTGCAGCGGTAATGTTTTTCGGCTGTAAGCAGAATATGGGCAACGAAAGCAAAACGCCGTCACAGCCCAAGTACACGCTCACCTTTAGCGTAGACGGCGGGAACGGGTTCCTTGAAGCGAAAGTTGACGGCACTAAAATCAATTCAGGGGATCAAGTTGAAAAGGGGAAAACCATTGTCTTTACCGCAAAGCCATTTTCCGAGTATAGTGTTGATACGTGGAGCATCGACGGCAGCGCCTTTGAAGAAGGTTCCGGCACCGCAGGAAACCGAACGGCAAAAGTAAAAATTACAGCGGGCACAACAGTAAAAGTAAAATTTAAACCTACCTTAACGGATCAAGAAAAGCTTGAAAAAGCAAAAGAGGCGTTACAACTCAGTTTTCAAAACGACGATACTGCAGACAGCATAAGCTCTCATTGGCTGAACCTTCCTGTGAGTGGATTACATGACACTAAGATTAGCTGGAAGTCAAGCGATGAAGCCATAATCGAGATAAAGAAAGAAAATGAATGGAACTGTTACGGTAGTATTACTCGTCCCGAAGAGAATACGCAGGTAACACTGACGGCAACCATCACAAAAGGAGACGCTTCCGCAACAAAATCCTTTATAGTTACGGTACGCGGCACAAATGAGGATGCGGTAATCAGTGCGGCAGAACAGGCGGTAAAATCGATCCCTTCATTTGTGACAAAAGATACGCATATTCAGTTAAAAACCGAAGAAACGGTTTTCGTTTCGAACGGCAGCAGTAGTTCTTCTGTCAAAGTCGATATAAAGTGGAATGCAAAACCGCCAGAGTTTATCTCAGATTCGGACGGTACGGTTACACCGCATGAAACGGAAATAAAGAAAGTAACATTAACCGCAACCGCAAAAAAAGGAAATGCCGAATCCTCAAAAACCATTGAGGTAACCGTATATCCTAAAAACAACGAACCCAATCTTCAAACTGTTGTAGAGAGGATTGTCAACGGAATACCGACCGAAATTGATGCCGATATTCAGCTGCCGCAGTCTCCCTCAGGGTATGAACTCACATGGTCATCTGCTAATAACAGCATACTAAAGATTGCCGGAAATAGCGGACATATTGAGACATGGGATTTGGTTAACCGAACGGTGAAATTGACTGCAACACTGAAAAAAAATGCTACCGGTGAACAGGCAACAAAACCGAAAACGCTTACAATAAAAGCTCGAAAGAAGTTTACAAGAAAAGCCAATATCTATGGAAACGGTGGAACTTATGAATTTGCCAACGATAAGCTGACGCTGCGACATGGAGACGATGAACCTGCTGCCGTATACCGTGTGGAAAATATTAATTCTACTACTAAAACAATAACAGCAACGCTTGAACGGATTACTAGAGGGCATTATACCACCAATACCTTGCTGAAACCAGAAGAAATGGCAAAAAGCCATCTTGCAAGCATTGAACAACTATTTGATATGTATTTTTCTCTCTTTGAATTTCAACAAAAGCCGTTGGTTACACTGCAAGACATCAGGATCACTATACAACAGTTTCCAGATCAGCCTAACTTTAAGACCGATAAAGAGCTTTTCGAAAACTGGTTTCAACATTCGCTTTCAATGATGTCTTATGAAGAGTTTTTGAAAAAAACTAAGGAAGAACAGAGTGAGCTGCTTAAGACAGTATTAAAATCATGGCATGACAGTATCTACAAGACTTTTGGTTTTGACAAAACGGTTTCGCTTACAGAAGCGAGAGCAAAACAGAAATTATTCCTAAAAAAGGCTGTAGAGGCCCACCTTGAAAGAGCCAAAAAAGCGTATGTATATCAGTACCACATTGAAGGAGAGGTCTTGCATACTAACGCACAGTATATCCCCAATACGCTGTGGTACCGGCAGCCGGGAAAATACAGCTTTCATGCGGAAGATGGCGAAATAAAGGATGTATCCCTATTGGTCAATACTGAATTCGATGGAACGACTTATAGTCACATAAACATCAAAAAAGCAAACGAACAGACGATGCAGTTTTTTGCAGGGAATTATGATGGCAGCTCGGCCTTTAAAGCAAAGAAAAGCGGCCACGGCATACCGGATGAAGAAATAGACGTAACTATTACCGGAGAAGATAAAGACAGTCACACATTGAGCGTAACCATAAGCGGTGCAGTTTCCTTTACGGATGTCCTCACCTTTTCCGGAAAGCCTATTCCAGAATCATGGGATGAATTTTAACGCTATTCGGCCGTCTTTAAAACAGGCGACCGATATATAATCAACAACCTCGTACGAATAAAAAATATTCCAGCTTTACAACTGGCTTTACCAATGAGGCAGCTTCTAAAAATCTAACCGAATTTTTAGAAGCTGCCCTATAGAGGCCTCAATATTGCATTTTAGCATCGGTGGACAATAAAAATGTGTTTTTAAAAGCGACGAGTATACACTAAAAGCTATATAAAACGGCCAGCGTCTATGTTAAATATTTTAGCTAATATATTAGCTGTTTTACGGCTAATAGGCTTCTGCCCTGTCTCCATATTGGAGATAAACTGCCTACTGGTATGCAGTCGTTCAGCCAACTGAGCTTGCGTAAATTTATGTAGATTGCGATAAAACCGTAAGGTGTTCGCAGGCGTTTGCCTCTTTTCAGCTTCTTTAAACCATTCCATACTTGTGGCTTCAACATACTCGTCTTTTTCATCATTCACTGTAAGATATTTTTTATAACTTGTTTCAAGTATAGTCATAATATTTTCAGGGATATCGCCTGATACCGTAAAACTAGTATGGGGCATTTTCACGACTGCCAACATATTCAACCTCCAATTAAATTATGCAAAACATCTTGCGCTTTTTCGGGCATAAGGCGTATTGTTTTATTTAATTTTTTAGGCATAACTACTGTATATTTCATATTCATAATGTAATATATTTTATATTACATGTCAAACCTCGTTTTAGGAAATCAATATACTCCAGTGCAGTGTGCAGCCGAAGAACAGCAATAACTCGCCCCTTTGTACGAAAAAACCTTTTCGCATCCTTTTAAAACGCAGATGCGCCGCTCCCAGCGCTTTTGAAAACAGGCGATGCAGATGCACCTGCCTATTTTTACAGGGCAACCGCATTATAAAATATTTGCAGCGGGTGCCTTCCTTCTGTGCGAAATTTTGCTTAAAATTTCGCACATTTTTCCAGCAAAGGGGGAAACGCATCAGGGAAAATAGATAAAAATCGCGGAAAAATTGAGACTGTGAGACCATTTGAACCGCGAAGAGGTTCAACTCTGGTCGAATAGTCTCAATTTTTCCGCGGGGGTGTTAAAAAAACGGCCTGATGCGTTTCCCCTGCATATTTTCAAAAGCATCCTTGTAAATTTGTGGAAATGCTTGTACAATAAATACCAGCGTTTACTTTTTTGCAGGTAACTTTGGGCAGGTAGTATGGAAGTAAAGAAAGAGCGGTTCGGGATGCTGTCATCGGGAGATGCGGTATCGATTTTTACGGTTTCTAATGGCACAATGTCGTTTTCGGCAATCGATTACGGCTGCTGTATTACCGCGATTTTATTACCCGCAGCAAAGGGCGGATATGACGATATCGTGCTCGGCTATTCAACGCTCGAAGGGTATATCCGTAATAAGCCTTATTTCGGTTCTATTGTCGGGCGATGTGCAGGTCGTATTTCAAATGCCCGCTTTTCTATAGAAGAAAAATGCTATACACTGACCCGCAATGACGGCGGAAGACATTGTTTGCATGGCGGTTATCCTCTGTATGGCAAGCAGTTGTGGCAAGCGGAACCTATTTCCGGCAGTGATGAGGCGGGTATCCGTTTTTCCAGAATAAGTCCTAACGGAGAGCAAGGCTTTCCCGGCGAAGTTCAGCTTACCGTTTCGTATACCCTCAACAAAAACAATACTATCACGCTTCGGTACGAAGCTCATACAACAAAGACAACTCCAATCAGTCTGACAAATCATACGTATTTTAATCTGAACCCTGCGGGGATGCAGGATGATGGAAGTTATGTTTCAGTGTTGAATCATCAAGTTCAGCTTTTGGCAAGTCGCTATGCAGAGGTTGACGCTTTGCTTATACCGACCGGCACGCTGGTGCCCGTAGCAGGGACGCCGTTCGATTTCCGTACGCCGAAGTTGTTATCACAGGATTTTGCTCAATTGAAAAACGGCTATGACGATACATGGCTGCTCGATGCGGATGGTGCGGACGATGTTCCGCTTGCTGCGGTTGTAACTGAGCCGGCGACAGGCAGAGCGCTGCGTATTTATTCAACACAGCCGGCAATTACGATGTATACCGGAAACTTTTTAAGCGGAGAGCAGGGCAAAAACGGTGATGTGTACAACAAGCATTCCGGCGTGTGCTTTGAAACTCAGCATATACCGGATTCGCCCAATCGTCCTGAATTCCCTTCCGTATGGGTTCATCCCGACGAAGTGTATCGGCACGAAACGCAGTGGCGCTTTACGGTTTAGCGGTAAGGAGCAACCAGCGTACAATTGGGAGCGGATGCTATCGGGGTTATAACGATGCCGAATAAATGTTATGGTGATAACTAGCGATTGATAGACTAGAAATTGATCGAATCGATATATACGATATAAGAGAGGTGAGTTGATTATGGAAGTTCAGTTACAGGATCTTGTTGAAAAGATCAAGCAGGACGGTATTGCTTCTGCTGAACAGCAAGCTGCGGGTATCATTGCCGAAGCGGAGAAAAAGGCAAAGGCTATCGTTGCGGATGCGGAAAAAGAGGCTGAAACCTTGTTGAAGAAGACTGAAGTCGAATCCCAACGGTTTACAAACGCTTCGGAGGCTGCCGTTAAACAGGCTTGCCGCAATGCGCTCATCGCCTTTAGAGAAGGAGTTACCGCTTCTCTCGATGCCCTCATCAAAGCGGAAACCGCAGCGGCATATAACAGCGATGTACTCAAAACGCTGATTCCCGAAGCGGTAAAGGGTTGGATTAAAACAAACGAAGCCGATATTTCCATTATTCTGTCCCCTGAAGATGCTAAAAAGCTGGAAAGTGCTTTGCTCGCTGCGTTTAAGAAAGAGGTTGAAAAAGGCATCGAGGTTAAATCCGATGCACAGCTTGCAGGCGGCTTTAGAATTGGGGTAAAGGACGGTTCGGCATACTATGATTTTTCTGCAGAAGCGGTTGCCGATTTGTTTTCCGCCTATATCAGCTCACGCGCTGCACGCCTGTTGAAGGATGCGGTAAAGGAGTTATAAGGAGTGGCTTCATACTATTATTTGATGGCTCAGCTGCCGTCAATTATGCCGCACACCGACCCTCCGCTTTCTTACGCGCAATTTAAAGAGCTTGCCCTGCGGTTTTTAACTGAAAAAGATGCTGCCGTGCTGGAATCTTTAACGCTCGTTCCGCCCCGCGAGGCTGTCCATACGGCTTCTGCTGTGGTGAACGAATGGTATGCGTTTGAACAAGAACTGCGGTTTGCGCTTGAACAAATACGCGCTGCAAAGCTGAAACGGGATGAGCGGATTGCTCCTGCAGAAACACCTGCTTCCGCCTTTGATATCGGCGCTATTGTGCGCGGGGTTTCCAACATCGATGACCCCTTAGCGGCGGAACGGTATTTGCTGAATGCGCGGCTTGCGGCAGCGGATCAGCTGCGGAAACTGCATTTTTTTGATAGCGAAGCGGTTTTCGGCTATGGAATTGTATTACTGTTGAGCGAACGGGCTTCAAAATTTAAGATGGAAACCGGCCGCACAGAATATCACTCAATTTATACACAAATTCTCGGAGAAAAGATATGAGAGGAACGAAAGGAAAGGTAGTCGGTATTAACGGGAATATGGTCAGCGTTGAGTTTGACGGTCTGGTTACGTTAAACGAAGTTGGCTACGTCCATATCGGCGACACCAAATTGAAGAGCGAGATCATCCGTATACGCGGCTCCGTTGCTCAGATGCAGGTATTCGAAATTACCAAGGGTATCCGCGTCGGTGATGAAGTTGAGTTTACCGGAGATCTCTTGTCGGTTGAACTTGGGCCGGGACTGCTCGGCAGAGTGTATGACGGTTTGCAGAACCCGCTCCCCGACCTTGCAGAAAAGGCGGGCTACTTTTTGGAGCGCGGTATCTATTTAAATGCGCTTCCTACCGAAGCACAGTGGGATTTTACGCCGGTTGCACAGGTCGGCGATACGCTCGTGCGCGGCGATGTGCTAGGAACCGTGCCGGAGGGGAACTTTACCCACCGGATTATGCTTCCCTTCGGTATGTACGGCACATACACGCTTTCTTCCATTAATCCGGCAGGGCAATACACCGTACATGAAACCATTGCGGAAGTAATCGATGAACGCGGGAAAAAGTACCCGCTTACGATGAGCTTCCGCTGGCCGGTAAAGCGTGCAATCGACTGCTATGCCGAACGGCTCAAGCCCTCCGAAACGCTTGTTACCAAAATCCGCACCGTAGATACCTTCTTCCCGGTAGCAAAGGGCGGAACCTATTGTATTCCGGGGCCGTTCGGTGCCGGTAAAACCGTTTTACAGCACGCAACCAGCCGTAACGCAGAGGTTGATATCGTTATCATTGCCGCCTGCGGTGAGCGCGCCGGTGAAGTTGTAGAAACCTTAAAAGAATTCCCTGAATTGATTGACCCCCGCACGGGACGTACCCTGATGGAGCGGACGGTTATCATTTGTAATACATCGTCGATGCCGGTTGCGGCGCGCGAGGCTTCGGTTTATACCGGCGTTACCCTTGCCGAATACTACCGCCAGATGGGGCTTGACGTTCTGCTCCTTGCAGACTCCACCAGCCGCTGGGCGCAGGCTTTGCGCGAAATGTCCGGACGCTTGGAAGAAATCCCCGGTGAAGAAGCCTTCCCCGCCTACTTGGAATCCTACATTGCAGCGTTCTATGAGCGCGCCGGTATTGTCCGCTTAAAGGACGGCAGCAAAGGCTCCGTAACGATCGGCGGTACGGTTTCCCCCGCAGGCGGTAACTTTGAAGAGCCGGTTACGCAGGCAACGCTCAAAGTTGTCGGCGCTTTCCACGGACTTTCCCGCGAACGCTCCGATGCCCGTAAATATCCCGCCATCCACCCGCTCGATTCATGGTCGAAATACCCGAGCGTACTCGGCACGGCGCAGGTGGAATACGGCAGAAGGATGCTCCGCCGCGGTACCGAGGTCGAACAGATGATGAAGGTTGTCGGTGAAGAAGGTACCAGTATGGAAGACTTTATTGTCTACTTGAAGGGAGACTTCCTCGACGCGGTTTATTTACAGCAAAACTCCTTCGATAAGGTTGACGATGCCGTTTCCGTAGAGCGCCAGCGCTATATTTACAAACTGATCCTGCGCATATTGGGTTCTCAGTTCTCCTTTAATACCAAGGATGAAGCCCGCGCATACTTTAACAAGCTGCGCCAGTCCTTTATCGACTATAACTATTCGCCGTGGGAATCGCCGGAATTTAAGCAGCATGAAGCTGCTATTACCGGAGCGCTTTCCGATAAGGCAACAGGGCTGGATGAAAAAGCGGCAAAACTCATAAAAGAAGCGGAGGCACATCATGAAGAAAGTGTACAGTAAGATTGAATCCATTAACGGTTCGGTTATAACCGTCAAGGCTGAAGATGTGTCCTACGGTGAGCTTGCGCAGGTTCAGACAAGCTTTGGCGCCTCGCTCGCGCAGGTCAATAAGCTGGATAGAGGGCTTGTTTCGTTGCAGGTATTTGCAGGCGGACGCGGTGTTTCCACCGGTGATGAGGTACGCTTCCTCGGCAGGGAAATGCAGGTAAGCTTTTCCGATGACTTGCTCGGACGTATCTTTAACGGTTCAGGTGAGCCGCGCGACCAAGGCCCGATGCTCAAGGATAATATGGTAGAAATCGGCGGCCCGTCCGTAAACCCGTCCAAGCGTATCATGGCGAAGCGCATGATCAGAACCGGTATTCCGATGATCGACGTATTCAACACCCTCGTGGTTTCCCAGAAGCTGCCGATTTTCTCAAGCTCCGGTGAACCCTACAACGAACTGCTCGCACGTATCGCAATGCAGGCTGAGGTTGACGTCATCGTACTCGGCGGTATGGGACTGAAATACGACGACTACCTCTATTTTAAGGATACGCTGGAAGAAGCGGGCGCACTGAGCCGCACGGTGATGTTCGTACACACTGCCGCCGACCCGACGGTAGAATGTTTGATGATCCCCGATATGTGTCTTGCAGTCGGCGAGCAATTTGCACTCAAAGGCAAGGATGTCCTCGTCCTTTTAACCGATATGACCAACTTCGCCGATGCGATGAAGGAAATTGCCATTATACAGGAGCAGGTTCCGTCAAACCGCGGTTATCCCGGCGATCTTTACAGCCAGCTTGCCGCCCGCTACGAAAAGGCGGTTGACTTTGACGACGCAGGTTCGGTTACCGTTCTTGCCGTTACCACCATGCCCGGCGACGACGTAACGCACCCCGTTCCCGATAACACCGGATACATCACCGAAGGTCAGTTCTATCTTAAACACGGACGCATCGAACCGTTCGGAAGTCTTTCCCGTCTCAAGCAGAACGTTAACGGCAAGACCCGTGAAGATCACCGTGCGCTCATGGACAATATGATCAAGCTCTATGCGTCCTACAAGGACACGCTTGAGAAAAAGTCGATGGGCTTTATGATGAGTGAATGGGACGGCAAGCTGCTGAAATACGGTGAGCTTTTTGAATCCCGCATGATGGACTTGTCGGTGAATATTCCGCTTGAGGAAGCGCTCGATAACGGATGGAAGATTCTTTCGTCCTGCTTTACTCCTGAGGAAACCGGTATTAAGTCCGATTTGATCAAAACCTTCTGGCCCAAGGATGCGCAGAACAATCCCTCCGCGGATTAATGCGTTTCCTTCCATATTATAAGGAATAGCGATGGCTATTAAACTGACGAAAAACGAGCTGAAAAATCAAAAAGAATCGCTTAAGATGTTCCAGCGGTACTTGCCGACGCTTCAGCTTAAAAAACAGCAGCTGCAAACCGAAATCCGCACGATTGAGATGCATGCAAAAGAGGTTCGGCTGAACCGAGATGCGCTGCACAAGGAGTTTGAGCAGTGGATTGCCGTCTTCGGTGAAGCGGGAGTCTTTACGCCTGAAATCCTCAAGGTGAAAGAAGTGCGTACCTCGACGGGAAATATTGCCGGTGTTTCGATACCGGTATTTTCCGGGGCGGACTTTGAACGCAGCAGCTACGATCTTTTTACAACGCCGCTTTGGCTCGACATTGCCTGCGACCGGATGGAGCGGGTTTTATCGCTCGATCTTGAAGCCCAAATCCTCGATGAACAGGTGGCACGGCTCAACAACGAACTGCGTACTACAACGCAGCGTGTCAACTTGTTTGAAAAGGTGAAGATACCGGAAACAAAGCGGAACATCAAAAAAATTTCCGTGTATCTGGGAGATCAGCAGGTAGCGGCTGTTGTGCGCGGGAAGATTTCCAAGAAAAACTTGGAAAAGAACGCTCCGGATGAGGAGGAAACAGCATGATTTTACCGATGAAAAAACTGACGCTCCTTGTGCTGGATTCTCAGAAAAAGGCGGCTTTAAAAACGCTGCGGAACTTCGGTGCGGTGCATATCGAAAAGGAAACCGCTTCAAGCGATACCTTGACGGAATTGCAAAACACATACACGAGAGTACAGCAAGCGGAAGCATTGATTACCGAATCGCAGCCGAAAAAAGCTGAAAAAGCACAGACTGAAACGCTCACATTGAGCCGGAATGACTTATTGCAGGCAGTTGACGAGATTCTTGACCTCAAAGACCAAGAATCAAATACACGGGCTGCAATCAATAAGCTGACCGGCGACATTGAAGCATACAATGCTTGGGGGGATTTTGAGCCCAAAGATATACACAGCTTTGAAGAAAATGGCATCTATTTGACGATGGGTGAGCTTCCGGAAAAGTCATATACAGCACTGCCTGAAACGATTAAAACGGTACGGCTTGCAGGCGGCAAAAAAACAGTCCGCTTTGCCATAGTGTCCGAAACCGCAGATGTTCCTGCCGATTTGCCGTCCGATTTTAGTCCGCTTATTTTACCGGATATGCGGCTTTCGGCAATGCATACCGAAAGGGAACGGTTGCAAAAACAGCTGCCCTCATTCAAAGCAAAGATTGGGACACGGACTGAATTGCTTGCGCCGTTAAAGGCAGAGGCAAAAAAGCTTGCAAAAGAGATTGAGTTTGAAACCGTCCGTGCCGGTATGGAAGTCATTCCACTTGAAGAAGATACGGCGGCTGCTTCCGGTATCGATAGCTCGGTAACGCTTGCCGCATCCGGCAATACTGCAAATGCTGCAAACGGCACTACCGGGACTGCCGCAAAAGAGCCGATACGGCTTGCACGGCTTTCCGGTTATATTCTTGCTGAAAAACAAGCTGATTTTGCAGGGCTTGCAAAGGCAAACGGCTGGGCGTTTATTTCAGATGATCCTGCTGAAGAAGATGCCGTTCCGACTGCCATGCGGCATAACCGGTTTGTACAGCTGCTTACCCCGCTAACGGACTTCCTCGGTACCGTGCCGGGCTACCGCGAACCTGATATTTCGCTGTGGTTCCTGCTCTTTTTCGGTATCTTCTTTGCAATGATTTTCGGGGACGCAGGCTACGGCGGCATCCTCGTGATCTTATCGCTCATCGGAATCGTCAAAGCAAAAGCGAAGGAGCAGCCCGCTCCGCTTGCCATGCAGATGTTCCTTTACCTCGGTGTCCTCACCGTTATCTGGGGAACTGCAACCTGCAACTGGTTCGGCATCTCGGTGGAGTACATCCCCGCATGGCTGAAAAACCTGTCCGTACCGGCTATCTCGAACGTAACGGAAGAGAGCATCAGAAATGCCAACTTGATGCAGTTCTGCTTTACACTCGGGCTTATTCAGCTGACAATCGGGCATATCATCTCGATTGTGCGGAATATCCGTTCTCCGCAGATACTGGGACACATTGGTTCCATTGCGATGCTCTGCGGAATGTATGTTGTAGTGTTAAGCCTTGTCGTCAGCGCCGAGCGGTATCAGATTAACCAGCCGGTAATGATTGCGGTAGGTGGCGGCTTTGCGCTCAACTTTATTTTTTCAAATTATCAAACCGGTATCGGGCAGAGTATCGTGGACAGCCTTAAAAATATCATCACGATGTTCTTAGGGGTGGTAAACGTCTTTGCCGATATCATGAGCTATATCCGTCTTTGGGCAGTCGGGCTTGCAGGTTCTGCAATCAGCGCGACAGTCAACCAAATGGCGGGGCCGGCGCTCGGCAGCTTCCTCATCTTTTTGGGTGTGCTGCTGTTATTCTTCGGACACGGGTTGAACTATATTATGAACGTACTTTCAGTCATTGTACACGGAGTGCGGCTTAATACATTAGAGTTTTCAAACCATGTCGGATTAACGTGGGCAGGGTTCAAATACGAACCTTTTGCAGAATAATTAAATAAGAAGAACAACTTCTTATCGTGTAGATTATCAATTTGGAGGATTTCAATGAGTTTTGGTATGTTTGGTGCAGCAGCTGCACTCGGTATTTCGGCATTCGGATCGGCATTAGGGCTTGCTATCGCAGGACAGGGCACAATCGGAGCGTGGAAGCGGTGTTATTTGAATAATAAACCGGCTCCCTTCATCCTCCTCGCATTTGCAGGCGCCCCGCTCACGCAGACCATTTACGGCTTCTTGCTGATGAACAAAATGCTTACTTCAAAAGCGGATCCGTGGTTCCTGTTAGGTGTCGGTGTTGCGTGCGGTCTCGGTATTGCAGCTTCCGCTATTGCACAGGGTAAGGCTTCCGCAGCAGGTTCTGATGCGTTGGCGGAAACCGGTAAAGGTTTCGGTCAGTACATTACCGTTGTCGGTCTTTGCGAAACCGTCGCGTTGTTCGTTATGGTTTTCGGACTGATTAACTGCTAAGCGGTGTCCATTGCTTATTTAAAGCAGCACTGATTATTCCGTGTCGGAATTAGTCAGCGCTGCTTCCTTAAGGAGAAATACACATGAAAAAAATATAGTATTCTGTTTCTTTGCTGTCGCTATTCTTTCAAGCTTGTTTGCAGATCATGATATAATTTTAGCTCCCTCCGTGGGGTATACATATACCAATGCCTTTACGGTGAAAAATCCTATCAATCCTTCATCGGAGAATATCGATTATTTTAAAGCTCACAACGGTTACCTTGAATTTACGGTTGGAGTTATTTTGGACAACGGCTTTACTTTTATTGAAGATGCCGGATTTGCAGCCGGCCCTGCGTATGTTACGGATAGCCAAATGCGCGTTCCTTCTTTCTTTTTTATATCCCGCTCTTTGCTAGGATATACGTTCAAGCCTACACAGAACTTGTATATTAATCTTTTAACAGGGCTCGGATTAACCTGGGGATATCCGCAGGTGCTGCAAGTAGGTATGCCGGTTAATATAGGTCTTTTTTGTTTTTTTAGTAAAAAAAGCGGCTTAAACATAACAGCAACGGATATGGTTGGAATCGGGTTTCCGTCTTTTTTAACAAATGCCTTTACCGTTAAAATAGGGCCTATTTTTAGACTGTAGCGTTATCAGCCATGCTGATAAGACAGCATTTTCGTTAACTGAGACTTATACTCCTGCCTTTTCAACTGTTCAAAGTTTTAAAGGTTCTGCAATTATGGCTTTTCTACTGCGCAGAGAATATTTTTGTAGCCGGTACAGTCCACGAGCTTTGGAACATCGGTGTGTATTATTATCTGTGAGGAAATACAAGCTTCGCGTGTACTGTATTATTGCTGTACTTTACGCTCGGCGTTTATTTCAGCAAACTGAATAGGGTATGGTACAAGATTAAGTTTACGCAGAAGTAGGAGGAAAGACATCGCTATCTTTCCACGTATTTCTTCACTTTTTTTCCAAAAACATAAAAATTATTAGCCGAAACGCCGTTGATGTCGCATAAAAGGGGCATGAACCTTATAAAATTTTATTACGGCATCAAGTGTATGCCAACCCTATTGTGTATGTTTGTTACCGTCTTCGGATGCGTTTCTACGCAAGTCTACGGGCAACAATCGCTTTTTGACCGTCTAACCAATGACCGTTTTATATTCGGTCTACAAAACGGCGAGGAATACGATATCGATGAATACTCCAATGAAGATTCCGATGAGGATTCCGGCACCGAGACGGATGAATACAATTTCGATAAAGCTTCCGAAACCGGATCGGAAACAGGCGGCGGACAACAGACGGGCGAATCAACTGAGCAGCAAACGGATAAAGCGCTTACCCAACAGACAGACGAATCGGTCAAACAACAAATAGACAAAGCGGATTCCTCATCGGACATACAACAGAATGATAAGGCTGATGCAAAACACACAGCCCCGGAACGCGACTATTTTTTCCGATATGTACACAGTGTTCATAAAGGCGCCCGGATTTCTGCCGGAGTCAGCGGTCGCGGTTACATCGGTTATTTGCAGCTTGAATCGCCGATGCCCGTACCCTACTTTGAACTTTCGGTGAGGAATTTCGGTGTCGGGCTGTATCCGCTTGCAGCACTGCAACCTTCTTTTCCTGAAAAAAATATCCCAACGCTTTTCCTCGGTGCAGGAAGCCTTACCTTTGATAGTTTCTTAAAAACGGCGCAGTTTTCCGGCTTTTCGAAAACAAAAGCAAGCTACGGCGGAGTCAAATTTCCGCGAGAACAGTTCATCGGTATCGGGAATGCGCAAAAGGCTATTCAATATGGGGTTGAAGTATACGGCAGCGGATGGAACGGCGCTTTTTTTGCAAGCCCCGAACCAAAGAAGCAGCGGATGCGCTACGGCCTTATTGGCGGTTGGCGTATGAATCAGAAAAAAGCGGACATCAACTTTGCCATTCAATATCTTACCGCTTTTATGCCGGAATTGATCAGAGAGGTAAAAACATCTTCTGCAGAATCCGCAGGCATATATGGTGGAGATATTCGGCAGCGTTACCACACGCTTTTCGGTTTAAACGCCGTTTTTACTCATCCGGTTGTCTCGTTTTCGACAACCGGTTTTTGCAGCTATGCGGCAGACAAAACAGTTTCCGGTGCGGTACAAGCCGAAATCGATGCTTGGTACCGGTATGCGGGTATACGAACCGGCGGCAGCTATACCGGAGCGCGCGCCGTCAACTGGGATGGAAAGCAGCAAAACGAACAGGTTACCGCTTTTATTCAGCCGCACTTTAAGGTGGGCATTTTCTCGCTGTCCGCGCTCTATGGATTCAGTATGGAAGATAAAACAATGCTGCATAACGGCGGGCTTATTACACAGGTAAAACATGAAGTAATCCGTTGGAAGGCAAGCTGGGATTACCGCAATGAACTGCATACTATTAAAACGGAACTGATATGCATAAGCAAACCGAAATGGTTTAACGGCGTTCAATGGTTCCAAAAAGCGACTGCCGGAGCTTCCGTTGAATTACAGGATAAAACTGCCAATCCGTTTATCTTAAAAAAGTATGCTATCCATATAAACGGTCATTTCTGCATTACCGACGGCGTTTTTTGCGGTATCGCCGGTTCGTTTTCCCAAGCAGTACGAAAGGAAGAAACCGAAAATGAACGCCTTATATACCTTCAAAACCCCGTGTATGGCGGCGGCGTATATGTCAGTTTTAAGCGAGACGGTATCGGAAAGGTACACTCCGGCAAATTGGAAGTTTCGGTAAAAAATGAAAAGCCGTATTACGATATTAAGCTTGTGTATCAGGTTCGCGGAAAGTGAGAGGATTGCTCCGCTATCTTCTGAGCGGCGGCAGCACAATCCAAGCCGGCCGTGTCGATGATAAGGTTGCAGTTCCTGCGGTACAGTTCGGTGCGGCGCGTATACAATTCGGTAAACAGATGCCGCGCTTCCGCTTTTTGAGCAACAGGCAGAAAGCGTAGAAATGCCGGATAATACCCTGTTTGCAGCGCATCATGCGTCAAGCGTTCAAAAAGCGCCGCTTCCGTTGCATAGAGGAATACCCGCAGCGGTATTGCTGCAACGATGGCAGACGCTTCCGTGTTATCGCAGATGCCGCCGCCCGCCGCAATGACAGCGCAGTTTTCTACGGCTGCCCCCTGCGGTTTCTCAGCGGAGCCGTCGGTTGGCAGGGACAGAGATACGGAAGACAGCAACGGCTCGGCTGCAAAGGCATCCCCGCCGCAGTCATGTAGAGCGCAACATTCACGCAGGGCAGCGGCTTCCGCAGCATGTAATGCGGATACCCCTCCTTGACGGCAAAGCTCCCGCGGCGTTAAACCGGTACGGATACGGATAAGCTCATCGGTGTCGTAAAAGGAGCAGCCGAGCCGTTTAGCAAGGAGTCTCCCTACGGAAGTCTTTCCCGAACGGCTCAAGCCTAAAAGTATCATGAAGTTCACGATAGCGGCAGTGCTAGGCACTTAACGGATGCGGTGAAGGACAATCGGGTTCGGGCGGTGTGATAAAGTGCAACAGCATTTTCAGCTTTTTAATCGCAGCAGGGAGCGCAATCCGCAGCGGGAGGGGGTGTGTATCATCGGGATTCAGAGCCAAAAGGCTTGACGAAGCGGCGCCCATATACGGCGGAACAGCACCGAATAACCGCATCATCTCCTCTTCTCCATATTGCCGTCCCGTTTGAACATCTTGCACCGTACCTGTCCCGTTGATAGGGGTACCGGAAATTCCGCCTGCTGCATTACCGGCAACTACGGAAGGTTCCATATACCGGCATGGCTTCCAGCGAATACGCCTGTCTTTACCATGATCTCCCGAAAAACCGAATAACCGGCATATCAGACACCGTCCGCCGTACACCGTGCAGTGATACGGGCTTTCGGGGTCAAACAGAACGCAACCGTCGCCTCCGATAGAAGCACCGCTGTCCGCTTCGGCAATACGTTCCGCTCGCTCGCTCTGATTTTCCAGCATCCATGCTGCGAGATACAGCGCTTCAGCCTCATATACTTCAGGTTCAAAATGAACGCAACAACTACCGCAGCCGTCAGGGCATTGCATGGGGCTTTTTGCCTTCCATATTTTTTGATCTGCGTCTATATCATTATACAACGAATCAACTGCCGTCAAAATATCATAGATCACAGTACCCGCAAATTTTTCCGCTTCTTTTATCATATCGTAAATTCTTTTACCTTATTCGCCAATATTTCGATACTTTCTTTATTTTTTTGAACCAGATCATTTACCTCTACAACGGCATTATTTATTTGAATAGCACCGGCAGACATTTCGTCCATGCTGTTGGTAATAACCTGAGTCAATCCATCCAGTTTATTCATCTCCTGCGCAACTTCGCCGCTGCCCGAAAGCATTTCCGATGAACCGGCTTGTACCGTATTCGTAGTAATATTGATATCTTTAATCGCTGCCAATACTTCTTTATTCGCATTCATCTGATCTTGCATGGAACGCGTAATAAAGTCTTCCTGAGCGGAAATTCTGGTCGCAAGTTCATATACCTTATCAAAGGTCTGTTCGGCACCGTTACCGGCAGCTATCAGCGTACGAATAATTTCAATAGATTCTTTCAGAACACCGCCGATTTGCTTTCCCTGTGCATTTGATTCTTCCGCAAGTTTACGGATCTCATCTGCAACAACCGCAAAACCTTTTCCGGTTTCTCCCGCATGGGCGGCTTCGATAGCGGCATTCATAGCGAGCAAGTTTGTCTGGCTTGCAATATTCTGAATAATCAGACTCGCTTCCAAAAGTGCATCGGATCGTTCTGCTATTTGCTTAACTACCGAGTTTGCCGTATTAGCGCCGTTTTTCCCCTCACGAGTCATCGAATACATCTCTTTTATCAAATCATTATTTTTTCAAGCGTTTGCGTAATAGTAACAATATTTGCAGCCATTTCTTCAACTGCAGAAGAAGAGTGCGCAACTGAATTTGCTTGTACTGTAATCTCTTTATCCAGTTCTTGAATTTGCGCAATAATATTTTCAACTACATTGCCGGTTTTTTGAACACTCGAAGCCTGGGTTTTTGCTTGCCTTTTAATACTTTCCACATTTGCACTGATTTCGTTTATTGCACTTGCCGTTTCGGCCATATTATTATAGAGATCATCTCCCACATGCTGCATCGCCTTCGATTCATGGATAAGCGAATCAATCATACCGGCAACCTTATCCATTGTCGTATTAAAATCGATCATCAGACGACCGATTTCATCATTTTTCTTAATGTAAAATCGTCCGGTCAGATCGCCGGATGCCATTTTTGCAAAGATAAGCTGCAACTTTCGGAAATATCCTTTTACCCGTTTGGAGAACCAGAAAATAAGCCAGAAGAATACAATCAGCATCCCCGTTCCGACTGCTGCCATACTGACAACGATTCGGTAAAAACTTTCCAATATCTCACTATTTTGCATCAATATCGCTATTTTCCATCCTAATTCATCAATAGCAAAAACCCGTATCCGCCACTGAATATTATCGATCGTAACAACTTTCGTTTCGATACCGATATCTTGAAAATGTTTAAGGTATTGATTACCGGTACTATCCAGCTTTGTAAACACTAAATCTCGATGCATCGGATCGGCTAAAATAGTCCCGTCATTTTGAAACAACATTACATATCCTGCCTTGCCGACTTTTATCGAATCAATAAATGAAGTAAGTTGCTCAAGTTTTACCTCAAGTCCCAGATTTCCGATAAAACGCCCTTCCGGCGATAATACTTGTCTGGAAAAACAGATAACAGGGGCCCCTATCGTCGACATATACGCAGGGGTCACAACGGTATCGCCACCGGCAGCTTCCGCTTGTTGATACCATATACGCTTTCGCGGATCAAATCCCGCGCTGACGGTATCATCCCACGAACTGGCAAACCCACCCCATTTTGATCCGAAAAAAACTTCCGCGATATCGGAATATCCGTTATAGACACGCTTAAACAGCGTTACCATATCTTGCTCTATCTCTCCTTTCGATACATTTTTCAGTATCATGTTCTGCTTTGTAGTCGTATAATTATTGAGGCTGGTATCAGCAACTTGCACGATAGGATGCTCTGCAAGCACTTTTGCCGTATTTTTATTATTTTGCATAAACAGCATGATCGTTTGTTCTATCAGCGAGAACTGCTGGGATGAGGTTCGGTCGTATTGTTTTATATTAACCTGATATACTTGAAAACCGATTATAGCGCAAGCGCATATTATTAAAATACACAGTATAACGACGCCGGCAAGCAAAATTTTAGCGCGCAGGGATATATTCCTTTTTCTAGTATCCATCATTTCTCTCCTCAATAACAAATGATAATTAAAGAATGCCTAAAAGAAGAATCCTATTTTCCAAATAATCCGCGTTGTCCTGCTTTTATCCATTTACCGGGTATGCGCGATAATGCTGACTGGTTTATTTGTGCAGCCAACCATTCGGTATAGAGAGCATTATCTTCTCCTTCAAGACGAACAAGCATTGTTTGCAAAAGAGCGTTTTCTTCCTGTGCAATCGTTGCCGAACTTGCCTCCGCCATCCTCACAAAGGCCCCGGAAGCAGCGGCAACCGGTATATTCCCGCATGAAGGAGAGACATCTCGATGTACAAATATTAACTTCCCCGATTTTTTATGAATAAAATACCGCATGAAAGTGTAGGCTAACTGTATATTTGCAGTAATCAATTCGGTAACAATCTTATCGGCATGCAATACACCGGTATTGGAATATAATTCGGTATACGCCGGTGCATCAAAGATCAGCAGAGCAGTTTCAATATTCAACTGTAAATTTTTAAATTGGAGTGGTAAAGATTGAAGAGAGAATACGGATTGGCGATTCCATAATAGCACAGGGCCTATCGCATTCTCCGCTTTTTTATCTTTTGTTCGTTCGGCATCGGAAATAACAATTACGCGTTGACCCTGTACTCGTAGGAAATCAGCTAAACTTAACGAAAAATTTAAACGATCGTCTGTTATCAGTATATCAGTACTCATAGTTACTAGTATATACCGAATAAATAAAAATTTAAATAGCTAGTCGATTAAAGTCGCTTCAACCATATAACGGAACGAATCACCTGCCACAGAGCGTTCTTTTTTTTCTATGATGAAAATCAGAGCGCGGGAGGTATCGTCCATCAGTATTTTCTTAACGGCATAATTTTTAACACCACTTCGCACATAATCGGGGCGGCCGACTTCTTTTTTTATCTTGGTACCATTCGGCTTTGTTTTTTCTACCGTTAAATAGAATGAACTTTCCGTTTTTGATTTTTGTGTCGTATTAAGCACAACCGTATATTCGTCGCTTGTCTGGAAGTCGCGGAAAAATAGTGTTTGATTCCCTTCAGTTGCTTCTGTTTGCGCATAAAGAACACGTCCCTGCCGTGTTTCGGAAATACCCCACTTGCTCAGTGAAACTTGAGCCCTATTCTGCAGTGCAAGGAAAGTCGATTTACTTTCTTTTCCTTCCGTTTGCTTTGAAGGAGATGTTCTGAAAATACCGTTGGGGAGAAAAGTATTGGCACCTACATCGACAGCGTAAATTTCGGCATACGCGCGATAGGTTTTATCCTGTAAACCGTATTGGCCGAAAGCAAACTTAGTTCCGTCAGCGGAAAAGCCTAAATTAACAAAGTTTGCAAGATCGCCGGCATAAACGGCAGCCGCAAAGACCGCCATAACAATTATGGTATAAAATTTTCGCATAACAACTCCTGCGCGTGAAAATCCGTGGATTACGTTCCTATACTTGTATCGGAATATAAAATGCAAACTTTAAAAAGGGGAAGCAAAACAAGCACTTTATCTTGTTCAAAGTAATCGGAAACCAATTACCAAATACTACAAATTATCCATTACCCATTACTTACTCAGCTGTCGCCAAACTTTAAGCTGTTCTTGTATCAAAGCCTTACCTTCTTCCAAAACTTTTAACTGGGCTTCTTTTGTAGTGGGTGTCGGATATATTTTAAGAACTTTTACCCGATATGCGCCTCCACGTAGATTGGTTGCAAGCCGTGTTATCGAAGAGATATTCCATCCGCCGTCAACCGCGGCAACAACTACCGGCATCGGAGCCTTGGATAAAAACCGCCGGAAACCGGCCGAATGAAAAGTTCCGACTTCGCCATTCTTTGAGCGGGTTCCCTCAGGAAAGAGTATCGGTATCCAATTGTTGCGCATCACCCGTCGCGCGAATGCATCCATTGCCTGCATGGCCTGACTGGGACTACCGGTACGCTGCACGATACAGTGTTCGTCACTTTTCAGCATAACGGAAACTAACGGCACATAGTCTGCCAGTTCCTTCTTCGCAACAAAACGAACCCGCTTTCCACCGAGATAGTTCATAAACACCACAATATCTAAGATGCTTTGGTGGTTGGAAATCAGCAAATACTGTTCCGGCAGCCGCGGCACAAGAGAATAATCCCCTCTGAAATGGAAATTAAGATAAGCAGAAAAAATCGAAAAGATACGGTGCGCGACAACGGTCGAAATATGTGCATTGATTTTTTTACACCACGAGCGGTGAATAGCATAAGCAATACGGTTTAATAACGCCCATCCGGCCAAAGTGCCGATACAGCATATAATACAAAAAACACCAAGCATAAAGTCCCTATCAATACAAAAAGTTTTCGACAGTATAAACTATTTCTTCTAAAGATGCAAAGCATTGCTTGGTTTTAGGAATACTGTCGATAAAAATTCTCCCGTACTGTTTAACAAGCGCCCGCTTGTCGAGCAGCGTTACAATGCCGCGGTCGGTTTGCGAGCGCATCAGGCGGCCGAAGCCCTGCCGGAATTGTACAACCGCTTCGGGGACGCTCAGCTGCATAAACGAGCTGCCGCCTCTTTTTTCGATGGCATCGGCACGGGCGCGAAAAAGAGGTGCACTCGGCACGGCAAAAGGGAGTTTTACCAAAATGACATGGCTGAGCGCCTCTCCCGGTACGTCGATGCCTGCCCAAAACGATGCGGTCGCGAATAAGCTGCTTTCGATATGTTCCTTAAAGGTTTGCAAGAGGCGGCTGCGGTCGTCCTCTCCCTGCTGTAAAAGCTCCATATCGGGCAGCTGAGTGCGGGCGTACGCACAAGTTTGTTTTAACGACTCGTAAGAAGTAAACAGGACAAGCGTTTTTCCTCCGGTCATTTCAATCAATTTGGTAACGGCGGTGTTCACAAATTGCTGAAACTGCTCATCATCAGGGGCAGGTGCATCGGTCGGGATGTTTAAGAGCACATTTTTGTCGTACGGGAAAGGCGATTCAAAGGTACCGGTGCGCACCGGCTTGTCGGAAAAAGGATGCAAGCCGACCCTGCCCAGCCAATACGAAAAGCTCGTGCCGATTTTCAGGGTTGCGGAAAGGGCAATGACGGTATCGAAGGGGATGAATACCGCCTGCCGCAGCAAACCCGACATATCCACCGGCGTTTGATTAAAGTACGGAACTTCCCCCGCAGGGCTTTGGTATTTTTCTATCCAAAAGACATACTCGGGCAGTTCTTTCCAACGGAAAAAATTTTCGAGCGTTTCGGAAATGTCTTGCAGCCGGTGCAGTGCAAGCGAACCTTCCCGCACCGCTTCTTCATACGGAGAACCTTCATCCGGTTCGGCATTGGTAATCAGCACCGCGAGCTTGACATTCAGGATATTCAGCTCCGCGTAAAAATCCTTGCACGCGGCAAGCAGCGCCGCCGTCTTCGATGCCGGAACCTGTGTAAAACCGAGACTGCTCACATTCCCGCAAAACGAGAGCGCCCGCGCCTCCAATACGGAGTAAGCCGTTTGCGTTTTTGCAAGAGCGGCGATAATAGCAGGCATCAACTCGGCTTTAGTAGAAACCGCAGTGATTTTTTCGATACAGCCGGCGGCTTTTCCCTTTTTAGTACGGGAAAGCGTTGTAATACAGCGGGTTAAATCATAGCGGGAAAAGGTACGCGAAAAAAATCCGCTTGCCGCCTCTTCAATCGTGTGAGCTTCGTCAAAGATGATTGCGTTAAAGGGCGGCAGAACGGCAGTTGAATCATAACCGGCGCCTTCTTTTCTGCTGGCGAGATCGGCAAAGAGCAGATGGTGATTAACAATTAAGAGCGCTGCCTTTTCCGCTTTTTTACGCAGCTTCATCACAAAACAGTCAGTATAAAAAGGACAGCGCTGCCCAAGGCAGTTATCCGATTCGGAGCAAATCTTTGACCACAATCCTGCCGCGGGCATAAACGGGAGTGAAGAGCGGGCGCCGTCTTGGCATGTTTGCGCCCATTTTTGGATAACAGCCAGCTCTTCCGCTTCCTGACTAAAGAGATCAGGTTCCTGTATTGTCTGCATAAGCCGCCGCAAACAAAGGTAATTCTGCCGCCCCTTAATGAGCACCGCCTGCGGCTGTTCCGATTGTTCACCGCATACACCGAGTATTTTTAAGGCGTCGGGAACATCCTTATCGACGAGCTGATGCTGTAAATTGATGGTACCGGTGGAGATAACAATACGAACTTTGTTGGCAAGCGCCCATTCAAAGGCGGGCAGCAAGTAGGCTAAACTCTTCCCGACGCCGGTTCCTGCTTCAAAAACACCGATTGCGCTGTCGTTAAAACAATGTGTTATTGCGCGGATAAGATCGAGCTGTGACGGGCGTTCTTCATAGCGGTCAAAAAAAGACGCAAAGCTGCCGGTTTCTTCAAGATAGCCTGCTATTGTATCGGCATTAAGGCGGTGGTATACACGTTCCTCCGCTTCATCTTCGTAGTGCATAAAGGCTTAATCGCGCAGCCATTCTACCGTTGCGGTATCATATTTAACACTGATAATAGCCGTTTCATTGTATTGAATCTGAGCATCGACCTTTGTGCCTGAAAGAATTTTTTTATCGGGGGATACCAAAAAGCGCCACTGTGGAGGATTGGTTTTTTGAACCGCTTGGCGGGCAATTTCATCGGGTAAATTGAGAAATTGGCGGGGCTGCAAACTGCCTTTTTGCGTTACCAGCAAGTATCCGTTATCGATTTTTAAATCGAGTGAGACGGACACACCGCTTGAAAATACCGCCATTCCGCGACCGCCGCGCAAGATCATCACACGGTCGAGCCCCGGCTCCCCCTTCCATGAACCAGCAAGCGAATCAACAGTGTCGATGTACCCGAACTCCGTATTCTGCTCAGTTTGCGGCAGGGAACGCGCAAGTTGCTCCAGCGGAACCGAAAAGTCAAAGAGGTTGAACACTAACAGTCGGGAATCAAGGAGAATCTTGTTAATATTATCGTATACTTTTGAAATGATACGGGTAAACTGATCTTTTCGTCCCTTTAAAATAAGTTCAAGCTTAATCCCCTCCGGAACCTCTTCCAATGCCCCGAAGAAAATATATTCAATAGCCGGATTTTTAGGAAAATCAACCGGCGCGGACTCATTACGCAAATCAAAGATAGTATAGGTTTTAAGTTCTTTAATAAAAGAGAAAACAAGATTATCAACCGTTTGGGCAATCTGTTCGTTCATAGTAGGAGCCTGTAATTGATAGACGGCAACGCCCGGAAGCGCCGAAAGTACCGGTGGCAGGCTAATAAGCAGAAGGAGAAGCATTATGTAAAGTTTCTTTGTTTCTCTATATTTCATTGCTCGTTATTACCTGTTCTTTAGCTGCAATTCCCGTTGTACATCCCGCTTAATATCCCGTTCTTTTATGTCAGCGCGTTTATCAAACTGCTTTTTCCCTTTACAAATTCCCAGCATAACCTTAATTCGACCTCGCTTTAAGTAAAATTCAAGCGGGATGAGCGTATAGCCTTTTTCTTCCGTTTTTCGAGTTAATCGTTTAATTTCATCCTTATGCAGCAGCAGTTTCTTAGGACGGTCAGGATCATGGTTAAATATTGAAGAATATACATATTCCGAAATGTGAAAATTCTTTAACCATACCTCATTTCGTATAATTTCGGCAAACGAGTCGGGGAACGAAATGCGCCCGTCCCGTACCGATTTTATTTCGGTACCTTGCAACGCAATTCCGCACTCTATTGTTTCTTCGATAGAATAGTCAAAATGCGCTTTTTTATTTTTTGCGATAATTTTTATCGACTCTCCATCCATTAAGCTTATTATATTCATCTGAAAATACTTGTCAACGTGGAAGCAAAATGGTACTGTATTGGAGGTATCTTTAAAGAGTCGGTTAGCTTTTTAGAGGTTCTCACTGGCCGCCTTCACTCGGATGTGTCAGCATCACCGGTAAAATAGGTTTTTTATGTTTTTTCAACGGTACAAATTTACTTCATATACTGAACGACGAGCAAAACGGTTTAGAATTTTCCGCACTGCCTTTATTATTTTCTTAATTTTTATACTGTATCAGCTTATCAGTTCGTATATTATCGCCGCATACCGAATTCAAGCGGATACGATGCAGCCGACTTTTTCCTCCGGTGATATGATTATCACAACCCCCTTTTATTCCCCTCAAAAAGATATTGAACGGGGTACACTCGTAACGGTCGAACCGATTGAACGGCCCCATCAAAATTTTTTTGAAAAAATGGTGCAAAAAGTCGTTGCCTTTTTTACCTTCCAGCTGGTCAATCCCTTTTCAGCTAATCAGCCGTCGCAAGCAAAACCTTTTGTTCGGCGCGTTGTCGGCATTCCCGGTGATACACTATATATGGAAGATTTTGTGCTGCATATCAAAACAAAAGACGGCGAGCATTTCTTAACTGAATTTGAAGTAACAAAAAACGACTATAACGTCAAAAGCGAAAACCTACCGGAGAATTGGGATACGTCACTGCCATTCTCGGGCTCTTATCCCGAAATTACGCTCAAAGAGGGGGAATATTTTGTACTCTGCGACAATCGAATTGCATCAAGCGATTCACGCCTCTGGGGGCCATTACAAGCGACAACACAGATTAAGGGACGCATCCTAATGCGATATTGGCCGTTTTCCCGCATTTCAATTTTCTAGCCCGAAACCATACCCGTGAAGCCGTCCGGTCTTTACATTCATATCCCATTCTGCACACAAAAATGCCGCTATTGCGATTTTTATTCGATAACGCAAAAGGCGGGCTTTTTCCCTTATCATCCTAATCCCCAATTTATCGAGCGACTCCTGCAAGACGTCCGTTCTTTTAAAGAACGCTATGCTATTGAAGCATGGGAAACCGTCTATATCGGCGGCGGTACACCTTCGCTGCTGCACCCCGATGATATTAGCACCCTTGCGGCCGGTATCCGTAAAGAGCAGTATCTGGCGGTTCAAGAATTTACGATAGAGGCAAATCCCGAGGATATTCATCCCGAATGGCTTGCAGCCTGTAGCGAAGGCGGTATCAACCGGCTTTCCATCGGCGTACAGACTTTTGATAACGATGTATTGGCCGTAAACGGACGGCGCGGCTCAAAAGAAAAAACGATAACAGCGTTGAATACGATAAAAAGCCGATGGCACGGCGAACTTTCCTGTGATTTAATCGCGGGATTGACAGGACAAGCCGCGCAGAGCCTTTCCGACGATGTACGGCGACTCATCGATTACCGCATCGAGCACATCTCCCTCTACGGGCTTTGCAGCGAAGCGCCGCTCCCCGATACCCGTGAAGATTTTATTTCCGAGCTTTTACGGGAGAACACCGAGCTTTTAGCTGAAAACGGGTACATCCGGTATGAGGTGTCGAATTTTTCGTATCGGGATAAGCACCGTTCCCTGCATAACCAAATTTATTGGAATATGGAACCATACGTCGGAATCGGCCCTGCTGCATGCGGAACTCTGGTACATGAAGATAGCGGCGGAAAATTTATCGCAGCGGAGCGTTTTGAAGGAATCAAAGATATCGGCAAATGGATGACCGCAGCCGACCGTACTTCGGTATATCCGTGTGAACATATCGACCGGAATATCTTTTTGGAAGAGGTTCTGCTGATGGGTTTCCGACTTTCGGAAGGGATTAACCGGCCGGCATTTGCACGGCGGTTCGGCGCGGATATTACTGCCTTTATCGGCAATACCCTCCGCCTCTGGGAAAAACGCAGGCAGTGCCGCATCGGAGCCGATCGGGTCTACCTTACTGAAGAAGGCCTGCTTTTTCTCAACCGCTTTTTAATCGATGCGCTGTCGGAACTGGATACAAAAGCACAATGCCCTGCCGGAAAGCCTCTTGACCTCGACGGTTAATCATTGTTATTCTATGTGCTATGACAGAAACGGATAAAATAGCGTTGATAGATTTGGATGAAGAAGATTACGATACGGTTTTAGCTGAGGATATTGTCTTTGACGGGATCATTAAGTTTGAAAAGCCCTTTATGATAAAGGGTGCCGTACAAGGAACCATTCAATCTTCAAGCGATTTAATGATCAGTGAATATGCAAAAGTAAAGGCAAAGATAAACGCAGACCGCGTTATTATTAAAGGCGAGGTCATCGGTAATGTTACTGCTACAACCTCCGTACATGTATTTGCCTCAGGTAAATTAACCGGCGACGTAACAGCTCCCGAAGTAATACTGGATAGCGGTTGTTTTTTCAGCGGAATTTGTACGATGAATCGGCACTAGAGGTTGTAAGAACGTGTTTGCTTTTCGCAAAAGATTTCCGGCAGGAATCGCATTAGTTTTTTTAACGCTCTTTTTTCCCTATTGTATTTATGCACAAAAGGGTGATGATGCGCTGGTATTATATCGTGAAGGCCGCTATAAAGAATCCGCATCGGTATGTTTAAACGAAATAGAACGGATGCCCCGCAATATCGACAGCTATGTTGTACTGACATGGGCGCTACTTGCCGACGAACGCTATCAGGAAGCGGCCGACTGGACAGTTAAAGGGCGGGAAGTTTCGCAATATGATCCGCGGCTTATTGAAAGCCATGCACAAGCGCTCTATCACCTTGGAAGGAACGAAGAGAGTCTGCATCTCTTTGAAGAGTATATCGCCTATGCGCCTAACGGTACGAAGGTAAGCGGCGTGTATTATCATATCGGAGAATTGTATTTGCGTATGGCAAAATACCGTCATGCCGATATAGCCTTTTCTACCGCTATCAGGTTGGAACCGCTCAATAGCGTGTGGTGGACGAGGCTTGCGTACTCGCGGGAACAGGCAAAGGAATACCGGGCAGCATTGGAGGCGTATTCGTCTGCATTGCAGTTGAATAAAAATTCAACTGACGCTCAAAAAGGTTATGAACGCGTACTGCACCGCTTTTAACCCGCCACAGCGCCCGCCCTTCTGCTTGACTCTTTGTGCAGGTTTTCTTCATTAATATGAATGTTCAATTATGTTCAATACGAATTGAAACGCTCGGATGCAGGCTTAATCAAACGGAGGCTGAGTCCTTCGCAGCGCTGTGTACCGATGCAGGATTTTCCATCTATACCGGCCATGCCGATTATGCCGGATACGCCGGTACAACGCCTGCCGACACTCCAACGATAACAGCCCCGGAATCCGCGGCTCCCATTCGATTATCTTCCGCGCTGCCGCCCGAACAGACGGTTCTCTGCTTTGTGAATACATGCACGGTAACCGGCAAAGCGGAACAAAAGGCGCGTCGGCTGATCAGATTACTGGTGAAGACACATCCCTATGCCGTTATTCTGGTAACAGGCTGCTATGCGCAACTGGAAGCCGCAGCAATAGAAGCGCTGCACCCCCACATACTCGCGTTTCCCGGACAACAGAAAGATTTATTAACCGAAATACCGGCATACCTTGCAAAATTGGTAGCCGACAGCGCTTACTTTGACACAGCCTTTTTTCTAAGTGCAGTGCGCGCCTACCTTACCGACTTGACAACCAAGGTTCCGCAGCATACACAGACCAAACCGGTACAAAATTCATCAGTACAAAACATATCCATACACGGCATACGGGAGAGCCGGCTATTCGCACTCAGCTCCCCGCATTTTTTATTCCACTCACGCGCACTGCTGAAAATTCAGGACGGCTGTAACGATGCCTGTGCTTATTGCAGGATACGGCTTGCACGGGGAAAATCCGTGTCGCTGCCCGCCGCCGAAGTCCTCGAACGGCTTCGCTGTATAGAAGAAACCGGTGCTCATGAAGTAACACTGACGGGTGTGAATCTGTCGCAGTACCGGAGCGAAGCCGGAGACTTTGCCGATATGCTCAAACTCATACTGGAAAACACTGAGATGCGTATCCGCATTTCGAGCCTTTATCCCGATAGGATAGATGAGACACTTATCCCGCTGCTGGCACATCCGCAGATTTGCCCCCACTTCCACCTTTCCGTACAATCGGGCAGCGATACCGTCCTTAAAGCAATGCACCGAGGCTACAGGAAAGCTACCATATATCAAGCGGTTTCCGAACTTCGCCGCGTAAAGGACAATCCGTTTATCGGTGCGGATATCATCGCGGGTTTTCCCGGTGAAACGGAAGCTGATTTTGAGGAAACATACCGGATGTGCCGTGAACTTGAGTTTGCGGGAATACATGCGTTTCCCTTTTCCGCCCGCCCGGGAACAGAGGCGTGGAA
Organism: Treponema sp. OMZ 803; assembly: GCF_024181165.1. Taxonomy (NCBI): domain Bacteria; kingdom Pseudomonadati; phylum Spirochaetota; class Spirochaetia; order Treponematales; family Treponemataceae; genus Treponema; species Treponema sp. OMZ 803. The sequence continues at coordinate 2,392,569 of NZ_CP051195.1, forward strand.
AATGCAGCCAAAAGTACCTGAACGGATTGCCGGTCAACGGATAAAAAAGCTGAACGAACTGGCGGGAACGCAATCCGCAGCGTATTTACAGGCATGGGATGGAAAACCGATATGCGGGGTTGTCGAAGCGCCGCGCAACGGTCGGCAAACCGTTATCACGGAAAATTATCTTTCGCTGCCTTTAATACGGGATTCTTTACAGGAGCGTAATTTACACGGCGGCGAATATGTCCGTGTACGAGTGCAGGGAAAGAATGCCGTACTAACGGAAATCATCTCCGACCCGCACAGCTAACCGAAGCAACCTCACATCATTTTGGTGGGTAATAGGTAATGGTACCGATGGGTATCTCTAAAAATCTAACCGAGTTTTTAGAGATGCCCTATTCTTTTATGGCCACACTATTACCCGTGTCATATCGAGGCTGTACGGATTATCGGCAAACGCAATATCCTTCACCTTTTCCGAATTGTATACCGCCATTTCCCTCGCGTAAGAAATCGGTATGTTCACCGCCTCATCATGCAGCGTTGTTAAAATGAACCGGTAATCGTCCCGTATCGCATCTTCGTTTACGGTGCTCATCATACCGGCAATACAGGCATCAATGCGCGCTTTTTGCACCAAGCCTGCCTGAGAGGTTTTATCCAACCCGTCGTCTGCCATCGCAGTCAAAAAGACATGCGGGTCTTGGGGAAAGCCGTAAGTGTCGTTGACGGACAATTCAAATGCACCCGACGTACCGGTATCGAACCACGTCATCGTTTCGTACCCCTGCAAGACAAGCTCAATGCCGATATCCGCAAGCTGCCCTTTTACCGCCGTCAGTATTTGCTCGTCGATGGGCTTTGCGCTCTGATAAATCGCCCGTAGCTGTAACGGTGTTCCGTTGCGCATCCGTATTCCCTTGCCATTCAGTTCCGTCCAACCGGCCTGCTCAAGCAAAGACACCGCACGCGCTTTATCGTATTGATACGGCGGCAGCGCAACATCGCAATACGGCATATCGCGGGTAAACAGCGTATCCGCCTTAACCTCGCTTCCGTGTAGTACTGTATTGATAATTTCATCTTTATTGATTGCATACTCAAGCGCCAAACGCACCTGCTTATCCCGCGTAAGCGGCGCAGACGCATTGAGCAGCAGATTTCGTGTAATATAAGTTTTATCCGAAAACCGCACGGTCAACCCGACCCCCGCACCGTTCTGATTCGCCATTTCGGTCTGCGCCGGCATCCTGACCTGCTCCAGCATATCGTAGGTAATTTGATACGAACCGAACAGTATATCGATTTCCCCCGCTTTAAGCGCAAGAGCGCGGCTGTCCGCATCGGGGATAATCATTACGGTAAACGACTCCGGCCCGCCGTTTTGTCCATACCATTGCTGATTTTTTGTAAACCGATACCGCTGCCCCGCAACACAGTTTGCCGCCTTTATCTCGTAAGGCCCCGTTCCCGCCGTATCCGCTGTATAGGAGCCGTAGGGATTATTCCCGTTTTCAAACAGACGAGGAGAAAGCATCCCAAACGCCGACGCACTTAACTCCTGCAAAACGGCAGGGTGAGGTTCTGCATAGCGGAACCGCACCGTGTATTCATCTGCCGCCTCCACCGCACTGATCCGCGAAACCGCCCCATAATAGCCGAGATAGTCCCCGACAAACTCCTGCATCTTTTCAATGTTGACCTTTACCGCCTCCGCAGTAAACGGCTCCCCATCGGTAAACGTAACCCCGCGCCGTAAATGAAACGTCCACGAATGTTCGTCATGCTCCCACCTTTCGGCAAGAGCCGGTTTCACTTCCCCATTCTCAAACCGGACAAGCGTTTCATACACCATCTCCGAATAATGAGAAAACCCAAGCCCGTCCATAATCCCAATCGGCTCATAACTTGCAAAATCGACCGCTTCTCCGACAATCAACTCATCACGGTCTTTTACCTCCGACGCCTTTTTGCATCCCGACACGGCAATCAGCGCCGCAACCGACATCGCTGCAATCCACCGTATTTTTCTTGTATTCATACAAACCTCCATTGTTTTTTGTTACTTCTAAGTCTGATGATCTTCCCCTCATTTTCCGTCATAAAAGCAGCTGCCCGCAGGTCATGTGTGATAAACAAATATGCGCATTGCGTCTCTTTTTGCAGCCGTTTTAAGAGCTGAAGGATATGCAGCATCACCGTAGGATCAAGACCCGCGACAGCTTCATCCAACACGGCGAGCTTCGGTCTGATAGATAGCGCACGGATAATGCATATCCTTTTTTGCTGACCGCCCGACAATTCATGCGGATACTTTTCCAAAAGATAGGCAGGAATATCGGCGGTATCCAGCAGCGGAGCAAGCCGAGCCATACACTCCTTTTCAGAAAATCGGCAAAAATGCTGCAGCGGCTCGCAAAGGCTTTTCTTAATTTTTTGCCTTGGGTCAAAGCAGTTCAGGCTATCCTGAAACACGGGTTGAATATGCCGGTAGAGCGTTCTCCTGCGGGCAAGCGGAAAAACATCCTCACCGTCCCACCGGATGCTGCCTACAGTCGGTTTTTCAAAACCGCAGATAAGACGCGCCAAGGTACTTTTTCCGCTGCCGCTTTCGCCGATAAGCGCAACCGTCTCCCCATCCCCGATCGTCAATGAAAAATCCTCCAGCACCGGTATGCTGTCCTTCCTGCCGTTGTCCGTATAGCGTTTTGTTATATGTTTTATTTCGAGCATCGCTTCTCCTCTATAAAATACCCACGTGCACACATGAAAAGAAAAATCTTCCGCCATGGAGGGCGGTGTTAAACAAATATACATCCGTGTATATTTGTTTAACTTCGAGTTTGTTCCCACAAACTCGATTCTGTGGATACTCCCTGGCATCCTTGCCAGTATAACGATATTTTGATCTTGCCAAAATTCGCAGTCAAAAGTGTACATGGACGTACACTTTTGACGATGATAGTAATTCGGCTGTATACGGATGCCGGGGATTTTTCAGAACCGTTTCGGCGGTTCCTGTCTCTACTATTTCACCCTCTTTCATCACGGCAATACGTTCTGCAATATTCGCAACGGCATTCATATCGTGCGAAACAAACAACAATGCGGCTTGGGTCTCTTTTACCGCTTTTGCAAGCAGTTGTAAAACAATACCGCAATTACCGGCATCCAGTGCGCCGGTCGGCTCGTCGGCAATGAGCAACACGGGACGCAGCGAAACGGCAATCGCAACCATAACCCGCTGCAGCATTCCGCCGCTTAATTGCCCCGGATAGCTTTCCATAACACGTTCCGCATCGGGAAGCCCTACGGCACGGAGCAGTTCATACCCCAGCCGGAAAGCCTCACGTATACTGCAATGACGGTGAGCCTTAATCGTTTCCACAAAATGGCGCTTTATTTTCATACACAGATCAAATGCCGCATGCGGATTTTGCATGACATACCCGATATCCTTTCCATTGATTTTCTGTTGTTCCTTTGGGGATAATCGCAGCAGTTCTTTACCGCACAGCCGGATACTGCCGCTTTGCAGCACACGGTCTTTGAGTAAGCCGAGTATCGCTTTGCACACGGAACTTTTACCGCTGCCGCTTTCACCGATCAAACCGAACGTTTCTCCCCGCGCAATGGAAAAACCGATATTGCGTATTTTCGTTCTTTCATTCGGATATTCGATACACAAGCCGCTTACGGAAAGGACAGGTTCCACCTTCACCGGTTCTCCCGTATACTGTGCATATTGCGGCGTGAGCATACTCGCTTCATTCATTGATGCTTTCCTGTACGGAACCTTGATACGGAGAAAAGAAACGGCGCAAACCTTCCCCCGTTATATTGCAGGCGCATACGGCAAAGAAGATACAAAGTCCGGGATAAACGGCGAACCGAGGAGCGCGAATAAAGCTGCTTTTTGCATCCGACAGCAGCGCGCCCCATTCCGGCGTCCCCGCAGGCAATCCGATCCCTAAAAATGAAAAGCCGGAGAGCATCAGTACCGCATCGCCGATTCCTATCGTCAACAGTACGATAAGGCTCGGCATAATATTCGGAAAAATATGCGTTACCGCAATACTCCAATCGGAAAGGCCTGCGGTTTTTGCATAAACAATATAGCTTTTTCGGCTTTCGTGATGCGTATAACTGCGCACCATTCTGCCGTACCATCCCCAATATGCAAACCCCGCGCTTACCAGCAGATTGACTACGCCGTTTCCCATAATGCCGATAACCGCAAGCACCAGCACCGTTGGCGGCATCGCCATACTCACATCGCAGCTTAACACAAAAAGCTGATCCGCAACGCCGCCCTTAAACGCCGCAATCATCCCGATAGGTGTTGCAAGCACGGCAACCATCCCAATAACTGCGGCGGCAAGTCCCATGGAATAGCGCGTGCCGTACAGCAGTCTTGAAAATATGCACCGTCCGTATGCGTCCGCTCCCAATGGCATCGCAAAAGACCGCTCGGCAAACCGCACACTCATATCGATTTTGTCAGGATTATTCGGCGCCAACACATCGCAAAAAACAGCGATGATAACCAACACCGAAAGCATACCGAGCCCTGCGCCGAGCGCGGCATTCATTTTTCCCCTCATGCACGCTTCCTCATTGAACGTTTATTTTAAGCGGCTTAAATGGCGCCGCTTAAAAACACTGTGAGTTTGCCATTCGGCAAACATCACTTATTATATGTGCGCTTTTCGCGCACGAATTAAACAACTTCCAAAGTTGACACTTCGTTCAGTTGTTTAATTTTAAGGAAGGATTAAGCGCTTCGCCGATAAACTCTGCCGCGCCGTTGCACACGGTAAATGTAAACGCCGTTACAATAAGGTACGCATTGATGACGGGAAAATCGCGGTTAACTGCGGCGTTCAGTGCATACATACCGAGCCCCGGAATTGAAAAGATAGTTTCTACAATCGCTGTTCCTGCAATAAGATAGCCGATATTTTGTCCCCACAGGGTTACAAGCATCGGAGCGGCGTTGCGTAAAAGATGGCGCGTCATAATGTTCCAGTCGGTAATCCCGCGGGCTTTCGCGTATTGAATATACTCTTTCTCCTCATTTTCCAATAAGAAGGAGCGTAAAAGGCGGATAAGCGTACCGGTCATCGGCAAAGCAAGGGTAAAAGAGGCAAACAGTACACTGCTCCCCTGCCCGTGCCCGATAACGGGAAACAGACGTAAGCGCATACCGAAAACGAGCAAAACCAAAAGACCGGTGCAATAACCAGGTACGGAAAAACTCAAGAAAGAAATGAAGCCGATAAGTTTATCCGCCAACCGGTTTTTGTACAAAGCCGCCGCTATGCCGAGCGGAACGGCAGCAATGATGCTGAATACCGATGCACAGGCGGCAATCAGCAGCGTTACGGGCAGCGCCTTGCCGAGTTCTTGCCGTACGGATTTTTTGGTAAGGTACGATGCACCGAAATCCAGTCGTACCGCTTTATGCAGCCATGACAAATACTGCTGCAGAATCGTCTTATCAAATCCGGTAAGTTCACGGTATTGCGCAATCAACTCCTTATTTGCAGAACGGACAACCCTCCGCGCGTATGCTTCCGCAGGATCAATCGCCGAAATATTTGCCAACAAGAACGAAAGGAAGGACACGCACACCAAGACAAGGATAAGATACCCCGCTTTTTTAATAATTCTCACGTTTGTTTCAAATGCCCCATAGTATCATCACAGCAAACGCATCAGTACTTTTTTGATATTCACACAGAATAAACAGGCAGCTCACCAGAGTTTCGCTGCTTTGCAGCTCAAATGGTGCCCCGCCTATTTATTCTGCGATTAGACTTTAGACTGATGCGGTTGCCCTTTATTTGCAGGTATTAGTTTATAGAAAGGCACGAACATCTCTACCCCAATCGGAATTTATTATGCCCCAAACGGGTATTGTTATATTTATCAGGTCAAATCTCGAGTTTTGGTAAAACAGGAGAATCAAGGAGAACCCATTATGGTTTTGTTTGTAGCTTTAAGAAAGTTCTCCAAAAACTAAATGGGAATAAAATAGAATTTTCCAATTCTTTAATAAAATATTAAGGTAATAAGAGAGAATGTTTTATAAAATGAAATTGAACTTTAGGGCTAAGCAAGGTAGCAATAAAACGCGGTTTTACGCCGCTTAAACAAACTGTTTGACATATACACGCTCTGTATGTATAATACACTTATGATAAAGACTTTTGCGGATAAAGAAACAGAGCATGTTTATAAACAGGAGTTTTCAAGACGGCTTCCGAATACAATTCAGAAAGTTGCTTTGCGTAAACTTATGTTAATAGATAATGCAAAGTGTCTTGAAGATTTGCGGGCGCCTCCAAATAATCATCTTGAACAACTTGTAGGAGACAGAAAAGGACAGCACTCTATCCGTATAAATGATCAGTGGCGTGTCTGTTTTACAGAAAAAGATGGACACTTTTATAATGTAGAAATTGTGGATTACCACTAGGAGAAAACTATGGCAGAGTATATCGAAACACCGACAATGGGTGAAATCTTAAATGAAGAATTCTTGATTCCTCTTGGACTTTCCGCATATAAAGTAGCACAGGAAATTAAAGTTCCTACATCTCGCATTCAGGATATTCTTCATAATCGCAGAAGAATTACTGTAGATACATCTTTACGACTTGCAAAATTCTTTGGAGTTTCAGATGGTTATTTTATGGCTTTGCAGAATGATATTGATATAAGAAATGCAAAGTTAGAGCTTGCTCCACAATTAGAAGAAATAAAAGCCTACGCTTATGCATAATAATATGCCATAACAAGAAGTTCAAAGCCGGCACGGGCTCAAGGTCTGTGCGGTTTAACTCATTGTTAGATGTACAAATCACTAAGCAGATTCTTTATTTACAATCAACAACCCCGACGCAAGCGTCGGGGCACAGTGCTCAACGTTTCGCACTGTGTATTCTATAAGGTGGTTGCAGTCGGCTTTAATACCCTTTGTTACGACGCAAGCGTCGGGGTATTAAACCCTCCGCACGAATAAAAACGTGCAGGTGTACAAAATCTTGATATTTCAAGCATTCTATAGATTGAAAATGATTCCATAAATAGGTTTCAATATAAAAAATAATATATGGAGAAAAATTCTACTCGCTTTTTCCTTTTTGCATTTTATTTAATTCGGCGATATAATTTAAACCAAAAACCTCAATCTCGTCTAATACTTTTCGAAACTGAGTTCCCAATTTACTCAAAGAGTATTCAACATGAGGCGGGACTTCGGCAAAGACTTTGCGGTCGATTAGTTTATCTCTTTCAAGCTGACGGAGCTGTCTTGTTAAAACAGTTCGAGTTGTTGTGGGCATTAATCTTTCGAGTTCATTAAACCTTTTGGTACCCGTGCTCAGATGATATAAAATTATAATCGCCCATTTTCCTTGCAATACTCTTTGAGTAGTAGCGAAGGGACACTTATCATACATCGACATTATAAGAACCCTCTCAAGTATTATTTTTGATACTATGTATTATAAATGTTCGTACTTACAAAATCAAGACTAAAGACTATAATGGTACTTAAAGAAGTGAGAAACTTCTAAATATTTACTGGAGGAATGTTATGAAACATGAAGTAATGAAGGTCTTTGCTGCTTATCGAGATGCATTGGAAAAGGGCGATTTTGCGGGAGCCTTTGCAACAATGTCTGACACTGTTGTATGGCACATGGGAGGCGAAAGTTCGCTTTCAGGTACGATTATGGGGAAACAAGCATTGGGAGAGCGTTTAGGAGAATTCGCAAAAAGGAGCGGCGGCACATTTAAAGTTATTACCAATTGGGCTGCGAGCAACGAGTGTTTTGTTGCTGCAAGTGTTGTTTCCATAGCGGAGAAAGGTACTGATAAGCTCAATGATCCGGGTATTGATCTATTCAAAATAGAAAATGGCAAGATACAAGAAGTATGGACTTTTGCCGAACAACAATCGGCAGAAGACACATTTTGGGGTTAAGTGTGTACGCTTTGATTCATATAGAATTTTTCTGTGTTATAGATCATTCATCATAGAAAAATAAATAAAGACATCTAACACCCGCTTCAACCTGCCATTACCTTTGCGGCAATGCAAGGAAAGGCTCATTTTGCCGAGCATGAGTTGATTGAGGCAGAGTAATGCGGCTATTATGGGAAGATAGAGCATGGGATGATTATTTATATTAGCAGGCACAGGACAAGAAAACACTGAAAAAATAAACGGGCTTATCAAAGATATTCAACGAAGTACTTTTGAGGGGATAGGTAAGCCGGAACCCCTAAAGAGAAATTTAAGCGGTATTAGGGCGCTCTACCCCAATCGGAATTTATTATGCCCCAAACGGGTATTGTTGAAGAATCACATAAAGAATGGGTAAAGACTATTTCTCTACTACGGAAAGTGTTATTTTATTGTAAGCGTTCTTTTTATCGTTCGGGTGCGGTTCCAAGCCTATCACTGTAATATCCTCCCGACCAGGTCCATAAACCCAAAAAATTCTTTCAGCCGCTGGTTTGTTATTTTCCACATAGGATTCCCAAACTTTCAGATCGTATCGTTTTGTAAGTGCCTCAATATCATGTGTACAAAGGCTTGGATACCTTGGGTCAGTAGAAAGTTTCTTAAAACAACTGACAAGTTTTTTAAATAATTCAATCTCTTTTTTACTTGCGCTTTTAGCTTTGATTTTTTGCTCTAAATTGTCCCAAAATTGTTTCATTTCAGGAATACCCATTCTGATGTTGAACATTATTCAATATCTGTATAAGAGGAGAGACTCAGAGGCGCTGATACATTGCCTGTTTTAAAATTATCCACACTGGAATCCAACATAGAAAGAGAATTCTGAGAAATTTGAAATGGTTTTGTTAATTCCCGAGGTTCCAACACAATTTTCCCATCTTCATATTCTTCAATATGAAAATATTCATAAATTGTATTGCGCAACGTAATTCTTTTCTTTGAGTCTACTTTTGCATTATATGATCTGATCGTTGCTGCCTGCATAGTATGCCTCCAAATAGTGGGATTTCCCACCTACACTATAAAATATAAGCCTAAAAAAAACAAGTCGCCGTTGACCCGTTCTATTCTGAAAGTAATATCCGCTATCTTGAAAATATTGTGCGTGATATAAAAGAAGGAAAGGCTCATTTTGCCGAACATGAGTTGATTGAGGTAGAGTAATGCGGCTATTATGGGAAGATAGAGCATGGAATGATTATTTACGTTGGCAGGCACAGGACAAGAAGACACTGAAAAAAAATAAACGGGCTTATCAAAGATATTCAGCGCAGTACTTTTGAGGGGATAGGTAAGCCGGAATCCCTAAAGGGAAATTTAAGCGGTATTAGGGAGCTCTACCTCAATCGGACTTTATTATGCCCCAAACAGGTATTGTTATATTTATCAATTAATTTGACAATAATCCCATCCTTCGAATCAGAGTACCATGGGGTATGTTTATGAAAAGCTCTGCAAAAAACAATCAATATATGCTATAATACCACCCGGAGGCAGCAAAATGTTTGCAATAACTGGGATTATTCAGGGAAATACCATTCTTACGGATTATCCTTCGCTTGAATATTATAATGGTAGAAAAGTAATAATAACCGTTTTGGAAGATGACAAGCCATATCATACCGTTTCTGATGAAAAACTTTTTGCAATTTCCGATTCTCTCATCGATCGGAATAAGCAAGCGTATCAGGAATTAGCTAAATGATTTTCTTTGAGTATGAACAAGTAGTAAAAATCCACAGGTCTCTTATCGAAAAGACAGGCGGTATGGATGGTATACGTGACGCGCAGCTCTTGGATTCAGCATTGAAAACACCATTTCAAACTTTTGGCGGGAACAATCTTTATCCTGATATTTTAGACAAGGCTTCGCAGCTGTGCTACTCTTTGATTGAGAATCACCCTTTTATAGATGGAAACAAAAGAATCGGCGTACATTTAATGTTGCTTTTTTTAAAGTTGAATAATATTGAAGTAAATTATTCACAACAAGAATTGGTTGATTTTGGTTTAGACATTGCTTCGGGAAAAATGTCTAAAAATGACATAAAAGGATGGATTATTGAGCATAGAAAATAATCAGCCTCCCCCGCAGCAACCCCGCATGCAGGACTGCGGAGGAAGAGTAATTCACAGCCTTATGCCTTTACAATAGGCACCCATAGCTCCATCATGTAATTCTTGCTGTACATATCCCCTTCCGAATATGCTTCAAAGTCGGGAGTACCGGCATGACAGTACCCTTGTTCGGGAAAGAAGGTTTCCATAACATACTTCCAGCCTTTGTGGATGCAGTCGGGAACGGGGCCTTTCAGCTGGACTACTGCGTATTCTGCTTCAGGGATGTGCATCACCGACAAGCCGAGTTCGGCAGCTTTTTGTTCGTCACGGCAATCATACGCCGCTGCATAGGTAAACGTTTTGCCGTCTTTTACCTCGGAACAGATGCCGAAGCTCCTGCCGTTTCCGAGTTTTGCAAGTTCTTCGTGCGAAGCTTTTTCAAAAAGGCTGTTCCAGACTTTCGGAAAATCACTGGTTAGATCCGCATCGACTTGAATGCCTGCAAGCGTAAATCCGCTCTTTTTTTCAATTTTGACTTCCATAGTTTGCCCTCCGTTGACGGTTAAAGATAATTTAATTGGAGCAAATGATTTAAACTCTTTTCCGTTTCGAACCGCACTCGGACTGACGCCGTGAAATTTCTTAAACGCAGCTGCAAAAGAATCAGGCGATTCATAGCCGTACGCCAATGCTATGTCGATAATCTTAGCATCGGTATTGCGCAAATCGGCGGCGGCTCGGCTGAGCTTTCTAAAACGGAGATATTCATTTAAAGGATACCCGACCAATATCGAAAAAATTCTGCTGAATAGCGGATAGGAATAACCGGAAATGCGCGCAATCTCCGCTTCATCACACCCTGTCTCAATAGTTCTTTCAATATAAGCCATCGTTCCGTTAAATGATTGAATGATATTCATCTTTTGCTCCAAAACCTACGGAGAGTATAATGCATATAAAAACAGCCGTCCCGATAGTTATCGTACAAAAAAAAGCGGCTGCGATGTGTCTTCTATATCATCATCAGCCGCAAAAATAAGTACAACGCACAGTAAAAAAGCTGCATAAAAAAAACAGGCGTTTCATACAATGTTTTTCATAAGTTATTGGTACTCCAAAACTTATGAAAAACATCATCTCGGATAGGCTTACGATTTTTAGCGGCGCCATCTTAGCGGCTGACAATCAACATTGTTTTTTAGCAGCGCCCTACACTTAAGCCCGAGTCTTACGCTCCTGCCTTTTTCATTTGTTCAAGGTTTTGCTTCATCGCTTTTTCGACTGCGCGGAGGATGTTTTCGTAGCCGGTGCAGCGGCAGAGGTGTCCGGAGATAAGCTTACGCAGCTCCTCCCGTGTATACAGCTTTCCGCTGCCGACAATTTCTACCGCCGTCAAAATAAGCCCGGGGGTACAGAAGCCGCATTGAACCGCCGCTTCATCGATAAAGGCCTGCTGTATCGGATTGAGTTCTCCGTTTTCGCCCTGTAAGCCTTCAACCGTCAAAATGCTCTTGCCGTCCGCCCATACTGCAAGGTAAATACAGCTGTCAACAGACACTCCATCCACCAACACGGTACAGGCGCCGCATTCTCCTACTTCACAGCCTTTTTTAACACTGGTTAACGCAAGTCTATTGCGAAGCGCGTCGGCAAGCGATTCCCGAACATCAACGGCAAGCTCGCGTTGCTTTCCGTTCACCTTCATACTAATAATTTTTAACATGCTTACGCCTCCTGCCGCTCGACAGCTTTCCGTAAAGATCGCACCGCTATTTGCTTGGCGGTATTAACTCTGAACGCTTTTGACGCGCGCCACGAGTCACGGGGATTGATATCCGTGAGAAGCACTTCCTGCAAGCCTTCATATAATGCATCGTTGATTTCTTTACCGGTCAAAAAAGCCTCGGTATTTTTACAGCGGAGCGGTACCGGAGCGGCAACACCGAAACACATACGCACTTCATCGATTTTTAAGGCGCCGTTTTCCCGTTTGGTTTTTACAAGGGAGGCGCAGCTCAAGTTCGCAATATCCATCGCATTACGCATCGCATACTTGATGTAATCGCCGGTAAAGCCTTCGTAGTCCTTCTTTTTAATGAGGAATGAGGTTACCAACTCGCCTTTTTGCAGCACAACTTTTCCGGCAGAGACGTAAAACTCCTGCACGGGAACCAACCGCACTCCGTCCGGGCCGGTAATTTCGACAACCGAGTTATAGCACTGCTGGCTCGGCGCGGTGTCGGCGCTCGTTACACCGTTGGAGATGTTCCCGCCTGCCGTTCCCATATTCCGTATTTGAGGCCCGCCGACCTGATCGGCCGCATAGCCGAGCATCGGTAAGTGCTTCTGCACGATGGGACTTCCGGTTAATTCGCTAAAGACCGTTAGCGGACGGATGCGGATAGTACCTTCCTCGTCTATGCTCACGCCGCGCAATTCGGGGATGCCGAAAATAGACACGACATTCCGTCCGGCAAGTTTACCTTCCCGCATTTGAATCAGCACGTCGGTGCCGCCGGCAAGGATAACCGGATTTTCGGTACGGACTAAGGCGCTTACGGCATCGGCGACGGATGTCGCTTGATAAAAACTTTCCATATCGTACATATTAGATCACCTCCTTCAGCAGCCCGCTCTCGCTGAACGCTTCAAAAAGCCGCTGAGGATTAAGCGGCAGCTTGTTAATGGCAACACCCGTCGCATGGAGCAGCGCATTGCGGATTGCCGGCGGCTGCGAAATAATCGGCGGTTCGCCCAGTGATTTATTCCCGAAGGGGCCGGTGGGGTCGGCATTTTCGATAAACAGCTCGTGTAAGTCGGGAAGATCCATCGCCGTCGGCAGCTTATAGTCCAAAAGGTTCCCGTTCAGCAGCTTGCCTTTATTATCGTAGAGCATCTGTTCGGCAGTTGCAGCGCCGAGTCCCATTCCCATGCCACCGTGTACCTGAGCCGCCGCCAGCTGCGGATTGATAAGCGTGCCGCTGTCGTGCAGGTTCAAAATATTCAATACCTTGATTTTGCCGACCGGGATATCAACTTCAATCTCAACAAAGGTTGCGCCGAACGAGAAGCAGTTATCGGTGCAATGAGAGGTTTCTTCTGCGCTGAGGTGATTGGATTCCTTCATACTATAGCAGCTTTCCATTGCGACCTCTTCCAAGGTGAGCCGCTCTTCACCGGTACTGCGAACAATAATTTTTTCATGCTGCAGATCAAGTTCATCGGCCTTCATATCGAGCATCCACGCCGCATAGTCTAATATTTTTCGTTTAAGCGATTCGGCAGTTTTTTTAATCGCCTTACCGCTCACGTATGTTTGACGAGAAGCATAAGCCGCACTGTCGTACGGGCTGACATCGGTATCCTGTTCGGAAAAAATATAGACCTTATCCATCGGCAGCGAGAGCACTTCGGCAGCCATCTGGCAGAACACCGTATCGGCGCCCTGCCCTATTTCCGTCGCCCCCATCTGAATTTGAATACTGCCGTCCTGATTGAGCACAATACGGGCGGAGGCGGTTTCGAGCGAGATGGGGTAAACGCCGGTTTTGTAGTTAAAGCAGGCAACTCCGACACCGCGGCGCACCGGCCCTGTTTGATTCGCATACTTTTTCCGCAGCTCATCCCAGTGGAACACCTCGCGGCCTTTCTGCAAGCATTGATACAGCCCGTCCGAGTTTGCTCTAATCTTTGTAACGGGATCTTCGTACCCTTCCCGCATACAGTTCTTGAGCCGCAAATCAACAGGATCCATATTCAGTTTGAGCGCCATATCATCCATAAAAGATTCAAGGGCAAAATCCGCTTGCGGAATCCCATACGCGCGCATAGCCCCTGCGGTAATATGATTGGTAAACACGGAATACGCTTCGGAAATAACGCCCTTTTCTGCCGAATAGAGCTGCTTAAACTCGTTGGCGGCATTCGCGGTAATGGCGTGTCCGTGTGAAGCGTAACCGCCCTTTGTCGAATAGCAGAGCATTTTGCGCGAAATGAACCTGCCGTCCGACTTCCGCACTGTTGTCTTCATGTGAAATTCCATTGCATGGCGCGTGCGGGTACACATAAAGGTTTCTTCCCGCGAAACGGACAGCTGTACGCACCGTCCGCCGACCACCGTACAAAGGTAGGCATTCAGCGGTTCATACAGGATATCCTGCTTGTTGCCGAAGCCGCCGCCGATATACGGCTTGATAACCCGTATCTTTCCCCAGTCGATACCGAGCGCCTGTCCGCACACACGGCGGCAAATGTGAGGCAGCTGCGTGGAAGACACCACGATAATCTTTCCGCCCTTCATATAGGCATACGAGCCGGGATTTTCGATATGGCAGTGCGAAATCGGAGATACGGCATAATCGCCTTCAAACATGACCGTATCGGGATCATCCGGCGTTTCCTCATACTCGCCCACGCTAAACACCGTATGCTTCAGCACGTTGCCCGGGAACGCTTCGTGTAAAACGGTTGCTTCGGGGGACATCGCTTGATGCACATCCAGAATAGGAGGATATTCTTCATATTCAACGGTGATAGCCTTTAACGCGCGTTCGGCGGCCACATTATCTTCCGCAATAACGGCAGCAATATCATCCCCGTAAAAGCGTACTCTTTTGTTGAGCAGCTTGCGGTCTGCAATATCCTGATGTGCCTCCTCGGTAGACCACGGGTGCCCCGCTGTCGGGAAACAAATGTCCGGCACATCGAAACAGGTAACAATCTTAACCACACCGGGAATTTTTTCCGCAGCGCTCGTATCGATTTTTTTTACCAGGCCGTTCGCAATGGTGCTGTGCAATACCTTTGCGACTAAAAAATCACTGTGAAAATAATCGTCAACATACTTTGCCCTGCCGGTTACCTTATCGTAAGCATCGACACGGGGCACCGCTTTTCCAACTATCATTTTTACCTCCCTATATAAATTGAAATTTTACTACATCAAACAAACCGGAATCCGTCAATTTTAATTCGGGGATAACCGGCAGCGCAAGGAACGACAAACCGATCAGCGGTTCAACTTCGGGGTATACGCCGATAGTATGCGCTTTCTCGGCCGCATCGTGAATACAGTCGGCGAGCTGCACCGGTTCCATAGCACTCATCAAACCGGCAATCGGCAATGCAAACTTGCTGAGCAGCGTGCCGTTTTGTACAACAGCCACGCCGCCTTTCATATCGATTACTTCTTCAACGGCACGGTGCATATCGGCCGCATTGGAACCGGCTACGATGATATTGTGCGAATCATGCCCGATACTCGATGCGATGGCTCCGTTCGACACTCCATAACCGTGCAGCAACGCGCGGCCGATATTGCCGGTGTTCTTGTGCCGCTCCAGCACCGCCAAATAACAGAGCTTGCCTTCTTTGAGCATCTCGGCGCATTCCTGCCGCGGAAACACCAAATGTTTCGTAAAAAGGGTTCCCCGCTGCATTCCGATAACATGGAAATTATCGGAACCCGACGGCATAAAATGGTCGGCGCTAAAGACACTCCGAGACACGGGAACAACATGAACACTGTCGGTAATCCGTTGAATGGAGAACGAAGACGGTTCCTCTGCCGCCGTCGATTCCGTTTCTTGCGCCATAGGAACGGAAGAAACTTCGATACCAGCCTTATACACCGAATTGATTGAAAAGTCCGTTATATTATCAAACACGACAATATCCGCATAGTGACGCGGAGCGATAGCCCCTCTGCCGCTCAAACCGTAACACTGCGCCGCATGAAAGCTCGCCATACACAGCGCATCTTCCGGCGATAATCCGAGCGACACCGCTTTGCGTACATTATTATTGATGTGTCCGTTCGCTAAAATATCACTCATTTTTTTATCATCGGTACAGAACGCAAAGCGGCTCGTATCGGTTTTATGCTCCAGCATACCGCGTACGATAGGTTCCAAATCTTGAGCGGAAGATCCTTCGCGTATCAGGATGTACATTCCCTGCTGCAATTTTTCAAATGCTTCATCATAGGAAGCACATTCGTGATCGGTACGGATACCGGCGGCGCAGTATGCCTGTAAGTCGCGGCCGCGCACGCACGGCGCATGACCGTCGCATATCTTTTTCTTTTCCCGAGCCGCGGATATCTTTTTCAATACGGCTTCATCCCCACAGATGACTGCAGGATAATTCATCATCTCGCCGAGGCCGAGTACGTTCGGCTCATCTAACAGTTTTTCTATATCGTACACGGTAATCGCGCCGCCGGTGTGTTCAAAATCGGTAGCGGGCACGCAGGAAGGAATCATAAAATAGATGGAAACAAGCGGCTGGTTCGTACCGGCAAACACCGCCTTCCGCGCATCCTCCAGCATATAGAGAATACCGTCAACGCCTGCGACGTTGGCAATTTCGTGCGGGTCGGCAATAACGGCGGTAGTACCGCAACGGAGCGCCTGCCGGGCAAAATTCCGCGGAGATGCCATCGTGGACTCAATGTGTAGGTGCGCATCGATAAGCCCCGGACACACGAACTTGCCGGTTAAATCTTTTTCTACAACGCCTTCGTACTGTCCGACTCCGGCAATATAGCCGTCCGCTATCGCAACATCCTGTTTAATAAACTCTTTGGTAAATACATTAAGCACAAAAGCGTTTTTTAACACCAGATCGGCTTTTACCCGCCCTGCCGCAATATCGATAAACCTTTTTTCATCCATAGTTATATCTCCTCCCGTTTATCCCATACGCAACGGCCTTGTACGAATTTTGCAACCATGTTGTGCCGTTCCGCCAAATAGAGCGCACGTTCCAGCCGTTGCTCAACGGAAAAATCGGTACACGCACTCAACTGCGTATCATCGATCACTACTGCGTCAAACCAGAAGTTTTTTTCAAAGCTGCCGGTATCGCCGAAGAAGGAACCGCCGCCTTTCGTTCCAAGGTATAAGGCCTCCGATACGGAAAGCGCACGCTCTCCTTCATAAAAATACCGCCGCATTTTTGAAACTTGAAGCGCCGACATCATCGCCTTAAAAAGAGATAGTTGAGAACCGGCAGCCACATCTGAGCCGAGCCCGATATGAACGCCCGCATCCAAAAGACGCGCGATCGGGGCAATGCCGCTGGTTAAATTGATATTCGATTCGGGACAATGTGCAATGTACGTGCCGCGCCGAATCAGCAATTCTATTTCTTCGTCGGTAGGATGCACACAATGAGCGAGGATGGTTTTATCGGTTAAAAGGCCGTAGCGGTCGTACACTTCGGCATAGTTTTTGCATTCGGGATGAAGTTCCTTCACCCATGCGATTTCTTTTTTATTTTCCGAAAGATGGCTCTGTATAGGCAAGTGCCGGGCTGCTGCCAGCTTGCCGAGATTATCCATTAAAGCGGGCGTACACGAAGGTACAAAGCGAGGCGTTATAATAGGAGCAACGGTATCATCATTTTTAAATGAATCAACAAAGGCTTGGGTCGCCGCAAAAGAGGACTCTGCCGTTTCGCATAAATAGTCGGGCGCATTCCGATCCATATTCACCTTACCGACGAGGCACGGCATCTTTTTAGCTTTCAGCAAGTCTGCCAACACAAGATTACCGCTGTTATGAATGGTACCGAAAATGACCGCGCGGCAGGACGGACTTGCTTCAAGATCATCGGTGAAAAGCCGATAGCTCTGCAAAGCGTAATCAGCATCGGCATATTTCGCTTCTTCGGGAAAGGTATAGGTATTCAGCCAATCGATGAGTTCAAGCTCCATCCCCATTCCGCGGAATGCATACTGCGGCGCATGAACGTGTAAGTCAACGCAGGCGGGGACAATCAGCATACCGGAAAAATCAAAACAGGGAACACGTTCCCATTGACCTTCCGGCAATGCGGTAACAAAATCGATTATTCTTCCGTTTTCGCACAGCGCATACGCATTCGGATGCGCTACAAGACGGTCTTTTGTTACTGCCGATACAAAATCGCCTTTTACGACAAACTGTGTCTGACTCATACTGCAATACCCTTGTACCAGTATAGCACGGTTCACCGCAAAAACAAGCAAAAAAACGCAAAAAACTAATTTTTTTTTAGGATATCTCACAATATGTAAGGATTAGTGAAGGAATTAAAAAGAAAAAGATAAAAAAGCCAACTCTCGGACTTGAACCGAGTACCTGCACGTTACGGCTTGGTTATTTTTGCGTTTAACAAAGTCGATTAAATTTGTCCGTTGTTGACGGCATCCATTAAGAAATCATTTACCTTTGTTTGCCAACCTTTTCCCATTGCTCTAAAGTGGTCAATAAGATATTTGCTCAATCTGATTGATACTTGCTCTCTTTTTGGCTTGAAGTATTCAGGGTATCGAGGCTTAAAACCGGAAAAGTCCGTAATTTCAGGAATATCCGATAAATCAATGTTCTTACGGAGTTCCGCCACTCTTTCAGCAGTTAAAGTTTTTTCTTTGCTCATAATAAAAAGCCTCCTCCTTTTTTGTTGCCAGACGTGAAGAAATAAGCCTTGTTCTATCACGTTCCGTATACACAATCGTGATTATTACAAAACCGTTCAAACTCCCAATCCCTATTAGTCTTTCTTCCTCAAGTGTTGAATGTTCAATATCAATCTTTTCGATAAAGTATGGATCATTAAACACTTCAAGAATTGCATCAAATGAAAGACCGTGTTTTTTGATGTTTATCTCATTCTTGTTACTGTCCCATTCAAATTTTCCGTGAACAACCATCATAAAAACACCTCTTTTGATATGTCTATATTGTATTTCTTTTATGTATTTCTATCAAGGTATGCATAGTAACAAAAAAAGCAGTATACTAATCTACCACGGTACAGTCACTTGTCTGGTTATTTTAAAATCTAAATCAACACCCCCGATGCAGAGCATTGCCGAGGAACGGCGGGTATTAAACCTTTCGCACGAATAAAAGTCTTTTTTCTTTGTTTGGGATTGAAAAAGGATATGAGACAGCCATAGTAAAGACTTTTATCGCAGATACTGAAAGCGAACATGTATTGGTTTTATGTACCGGGGCATAGCATAATCTTTAATATTGTCGTCCCAATTGTTCGAATAACGTATTTTGTAAATAATGATAACACAATCACTTACTAAAAAAAAGCCAACTCTCGGACTTGAACCGAGTACCTGCACGTTACGAGGGTGCTGCTCTGCCAGGTGAGCTAAGTTGGCAAATAAAACAAGCTGAGGCTAGTTTACCAAAAAAGGCTTCCTCAGACAAAGTTTGAACAGTATACGGAAAAAGAACCGTTTCGTCAAGGAAAAACTTGACAAACTTATTCAGATGTTTTTAGCTCTTATAGCGATTAATGCCCCTATCGCAGCCCTTCCTTCAACTCCGCTAACAGCGTATCGCTTTTCATAAATGACTGGTGCAGCAGCTCCAGCAATTCCGCCGTGGTGTGCGTCACTTCTTCTTCCTTTATATACGGATTTTTTATATCCAGGTTATAACCGTTGGCTTTTAAGGTTTCAATACCTGCAAAAATATTACGAAGCAAAACTGCACGTTTATTTCCCGTCGAAACATCAAGATTTTGCAGTCCGGGGAACAATACCGTATCGACAAAATCTTTCATCTCATCCCCGGTAATCCCTTCGCCGTCCGCCGCCCAGCTCCGCCACTTCAATTCTTCCGGCACCACCGAAACATACTCATCATGCAAAAGTTCAAGCTCCGCTTCTTTGTCATCAAGAATTTTGAGCGTAACCATCCATCCCAACTGTTCAATGCGCTGCGCATCCCCCGAAACTCCCGGGTCTTTCCGCATAATGTTTTGCAATGATTTTATAATTCCACCAATATTCGGCATATATACTCCTGTTAAAAGCAAAACTATTTATAAAACTCATCCCAGAAAGCTTCGGTATTTTCTTTAAGATCAGGATGTTGAATTTCTTCAACTAATAAATCCAGATTTGTATACGGATTCCTTTCATATATTTTCTTGTCGCTATCGTATTTTTCAACTTCACTTCGCAATTTTTTTGCATTTTGCTTGGCAACTGCTAGATTATTTTTAGTAATCGAATACACATTCGTAGCATTTTTAGTGTAATCAATAAAATTCTTATTTTTTAATTCTTTTATAATATCTTCACTTTTAGAAAATTGTTTAGTCGTATATTTATAATGCAATAAAATCCAAATTTCAAATGCGGTTGCAGAAAAAGCCAATTTAACACCTTTTTCTTTCGCCAATCTAAAAGTTTCTTTATGTAAGGTATATCCATCTTGATCATATACAACCCAAACTTCGTCAATCTTCTTAAATTTCCTCTCTATTTTTCTTGATGCTTCCTCTACTAATTCTCGTCCGGTATTTTTTTCTGTTGGTACTAATTCAATTTGTACTGTATTGCCTTGTAACGGCGTGTCTTTAATTAATGCGCTTAAATAAGCATATTCCGAATGCTTGTCAGAACCTTCACATAAAATATATATTCGTTTTGCACACCTTCTTGATCCAGCCGGTTTCCTTGATTTTGGCATTTTTCGCATCCCCTCTATTTAAGATTAATCTTGGAAATAGCAGGTAAAGCCTTAAATCTTCCATCAAAATAATATTTACCATAGTTTACATAATCTCTAATGAGATTTTTATCAAACTCATTTAGACAATACAGTTCAGTAGCTCCAAAATTATTTTTATCTGTAAACCATATTTGTTCACGTTTCAACTCACATGAATCCATAATAAATGTATCATGAGAAGTAACCAATAATTGTGCATGCATAATATTTATTTCCGGATCTAAATACATATCAATAATCATTTTTTGTATTACTGGATGTAATGCATTATTAAACTCATCAATAACTAATACAGTCCCTGAAATCAAAGAGCGAACAATATATGCAGCCAAGTCGTATAATTTCTTTGTTCCCGCAGATTCTTGCGTTGCTAAATCAAAATATACTACATCATTTATATCAGATCCAATAACTTTATGTGCCATTTTAGGCTCTGCAGAATATACTCTTTTTAGCAAGTTAATATCATCACTTTTTAAATTATTAAATTCATTTTGAATATACTCAAACATTTCCGGCTTTTTAGTATGTTCAATCTTTAAATCTTCAATCTGAATATCTGCAGCATGTAAAAAATTAAGAATTGTTTGTTTAAATTTATCTTCTTGTTCTAGAAATAAAGTTGTCACACATAATTCAGGCAATTCGTAAGATTTACGTCTGTAAAAATTTATTTGTTCTTTAAAAAACTTATATGGTTCTTTAAGGGAATCGTTATTAGAATTACCCGTTCTCGAAAGTAAACTTTGATTGGGGAGCAAAAAAGTTTCAAGTGCTTTTTTAGAACCGGAAAATAAACTTCCGTAATATATATCTTTCCCTACTTCTCTCTTAAAAACCGTTGATTTTGACGCTCGTTTATTATAAGAATATAAATATAATTCTTCTTTTAATACACTATTTCTCCCAATCTCTAAAATATATAAATATCTGTTGTTATCAATTTCATATTCTATTTCAAAATGTGTCGGTTTATTTATATATTCTTTATCCAATAAAAAAGGTTTATATGCAGAGATATCAGCGCCGGCTTCGTACTTATAAGATTCTTCTACAAAGTCACACAAATCATCCAAGGCTGAAATAAATTTTGACTTTCCTGACGCATTCGGACCGTAAATGATACTAAACGGATAGAGTTTAATGGTATTATTTTCTAAATTAAAAAGAGCATTTTTATCTTCAGTTCGTGATTCGGACACAAAACTAAAAGTTTGCGCTTCCTTAATTGATTGATAATTTGCAACGGTAAAATCTATTAACATAAAGGCTTCCTACTTATGGCTATTTTTTGAATATTTCACCTTATTCTGTGCGTATATACACAAACATAACGCTTATTTTTAATAATTGCAAGCTGTAGCGATTTATAAGGCAGTTTTATAATTCCGCCAATGTTCGGCATATATGCTTCTTTTCTTTTTCTTATTTGGGCGTTCCCGCCGCAAGCGGCGGTCGGGCTTTCCGGGGTTATCATTCCTCCGCTGCGCTCCGGAACACCCCTGCGGTGTGCCTCTCCAATCCCTAACGCTGTCCAGATTTTGACTTCCATGTCAAAATCTGGACATGAGTTTGCTATTCGCAAACTCATTGGTGCTTGGAACCAGCGGCGTCCGTGCCGCTACTGAGTGTGCATCCATGTATATTGCTCAACGACAAGTTTTTCTTAATGAGAAACTTGCTACTGAGTGGAACCACCGCCATCCATGGCACCCGCTGGACGCGAGTTTTTTTGCAAAAGTGAAAAACGATTCTAATTAAAGATCCATTTTTTTGAAATTAGAAAACAAATCATGCAAAGATTCAATTTCCTCTAAATGATCTTTATACACAGTTTCTGTCAGTAATGTATATTTCTGTTCTAATGTTACAATATTTATTTCTCCTTCATAACTAATCGAATCTTTGTAATTTGAGAAATCCATAGTTACAAGAATTATCTGTGAAATACTGTTTATCCTAAATATTAATTTTAAAATTTCTTTACTACTAATATAACTCGCTTCATTGCCTCGTGGTGAATCTATAATAAATGGAAATCTATTTGATTTAATCTGCATATAATCCATTGTTTCAAATAATGCAATAACTTGCGAAAGAATAATTTTATTATTCAAAGTTCCTTGCCCTTTCAATGGTTTTAGAAGTTTTATTTTTCCTTCATAAGCTTCCTCCCAAGCACCTAATGAAACTAAATTTTCTTTAGTAAATTCGATATATTTTTTCTCAACTTCTTTTTTATTTGGTAACTTGTTTAACTCTGAACTAATATCATGGATTGCATCTTTTACTTTTGCCTGTTCAAATAACTTTTTTTCATAGTTTTTCGACATATTATTAAAAGTTGAAGACAAACCTTTTTGTGCCAAATATATATCATATGCACTTTTTGTTTCATCATATACAGCTTCTGCTTCTTTTAATTTATTCATCAATTCAATATAATCTATTTTTAGTTTTCCAAGTTTTTCCTCTATCCGCTGAATTAACAATAAAATTTGTTGTTTAGCATATTGCCTACTTAATGATGTATAATTTTTCTCGACAATTTCAAATATTTCTTTATCCATGACATATCCGCATTTTGGACAAGCCAGAATATTCTGCACCGGAGAATCGATCGGAGTGTGAATAACATGTTGGTGCAACATATTAATTGTATTTAATTGGTATTGATGGTTTTGCAGAGTAGTCTCAAGTTTTTGAATTTCATTCCTTTTTTTTCCGATCTGTTCTACAAGCATTGCAATTTTTTCTTTTGGTAAAATTAAGTTTCTTTCTAGCTCT
Organism: Treponema sp. OMZ 803; assembly: GCF_024181165.1. NCBI lineage: Bacteria > Pseudomonadati > Spirochaetota > Spirochaetia > Treponematales > Treponemataceae > Treponema > Treponema sp. OMZ 803. Next base: position 2,415,966 of record NZ_CP051195.1, read on the forward strand.
TCCACGTTTACAGCAGGAACTATATTTTTAAGCTCATCTGACAAAACACTTATAACAACTTGCAATCGTGTACCTTCTTCTTCAAGCTGCTTTAACTGTAGAGACAGTGAATCTTTTCTTGCCATCAATTCAATTGTTGCCCTATTATAAATACCTAAATGATAATATAATGATTTTATCCTTGCATCTTTCGTGTATTGCTCAAGATGTGAGAAACTATCATAAATTTCCGTCCACCCCCGATCTTGATCTATATAATAGGGCATAAACATAAATACAGGTGGTGCTAATTCTATTTTATTATCATTTCGATTGGGTAGATAAACACCAAAATCAAATATTTCTTCAAGTTTTTTAGCCAGATCTTTTGTTACGCTATCAGTAAAAAGAATTATTTCTTCATTCTCGAATAAAACAAATTTTTTTAAAAATCTTGCAATTTTATATTTTTTCTTGTCAACTTCGAAATTAACAATATATATTTTTGAATTTTTATCCCATGTAGAGTCAAACTCTATTTCAGCACCAAGTGCATAATAAAGCGATTTTATAAGAGAAGATTTTCCAACATGATTATCAGAGCTAGTAATAACATTAAAACCTTTTGAAAATACTTGAAGTTTTGCCGTTTTTTTCGATATATCGGCGATTAAGATGCTATTAAAAAACAATTCTTTCATAATTAATTATCCTTCCAGCTATTATAAAGTATAGAAAATATCAGTATCTTCCTATACCAATCATTATAAATTGGATTTCGAGGAACAATATCTATAATTCTCTTTGCATAATCTTCATATTCTTCATTTTCAGACATTGGGTTCTCATTCATTTTATTTTGTAACTTTAATAATAATGAATAAATCCCTTCATCGCGTTTTTGCAAATCAACAAGGATTCTTGTATATTCATATGATGCTTTATTTCTTTCTTCTTCTTGAAAATCAATCATCTTTTCAATAGTTTGAAATTCTGGAAGAGCTATAAGCATTGTCATTTTTATTGCTCTATTCATATCTTCTCTTGAGATACCTTTCTTCGCTCGAATGGATGTAAAATCTGAATCCTTAGGTAATAATTCATATTCTTGACGTTTTGTGAGCATATCAATAATGCTTTGAAAAATAGTCTTTGTAGCTTCAAGTGTGATTTTAGGATATTTTTTCAGAAGAAAATTACCTAATTCTTGTTCTGCAATATCTCTATGCCTTTCAATAGTGAGGGTTGTTCTTACATGGATAAATTTTGATAAGTTTATTTCACTTACTGTAATTCCCATCTTCTTAGAAATATCTTCTTTGATTTTCGCTACAGTTTGCTCATTAATTTTTGAAAATGGAGTTTCCTCTTCCCGTAAAATTTGGCTATCGAATTTGATAGGGCAATTTGTTATTAATCCAAGATTTTTAATTAAATATGTTGGATTATTTAAATGGGCATATAGCTTTGGTAGCCATTCTTCTCTTAAAATTGTAGCGACAGTTATTGTATCATTACTTGTTTTCATCTGATAATAACTAACAGATTGTGGATTGTCTGAATCATCAAAAATAGTAATATCATCATAATAATCCATTACAAGAAGGAAGTTTACATTGTCAAATAATTCAATCGCCATGTGAAGCGCTTGTGTTACTTGCATATCAAGTCTATTATAACTTCTACTTCCAGATTGTACATCTATATCAATTGGTTCTGCCATATTATCTACTTCCGTCCCCTCCAGATTCTCCTTTATTATACCAAAACTAAGTTTTTCGGATAGTATCTCTCTTTCTTGTATCTGCCGCTCAATCTCTGACACTTTATTAAACATGGTCGATACAGAAGTAATAATTTGCTGCTGCTCAGCCAAGGGGGGAAGTGGAATCAATGTATTAGATACGCACTCCTGATTAATCTTTGGCATTGTCTTTTGGGAACCTTTTGCATTTGACATAAAGTACTGCCGATTAAATGGAGCCATTAAAACTGTATGAATATAAATACTCGAAATTGGCTCAATTAGCTGAATTTTCATTAACAAGTCTGGGTATATAAAGTCATTGTCTTTTCCTGTATAAATTGCACAAATGCCTACATACTCCAATGAATTACTACGTTCAATTAAAATATCGCCGTTTTTTAGCCAACAATATGATTCCTTTGGAATTTCCTCATTTATATACTTGTATTGAGAAGAATCAAATACGCCGGATGTTACCGCACCAAGTTTTAGTGTTTTTGTATTTGTTTCAAAATCGACCGCTTTTGGAGAATAGCCATTTCTTGGTACTTCTTTGATTATCTCCCCCAATCTCATCCACTTCCACCCGGTAGGAAGTTCAAAAGGCTTTTCCGCATCAAGAATCGGCGGTAACGCTTTCCGTTTTTTATCAACTTTCCTTTCCTTCTGAATCGACTCAAACAAAGCCTCTGCATCGTAGTCGGGATTGCCTTTCTGCACCGGATGTTCTTTACGCCAATCAGCGGTAAGTTTGCCTTCTATAGCATCCTGTAAAATATTCCGGCGGAGCTGTTTCGCGTATCCTTTTTGAGTTTCTATTTCTTTTGCCAGTTCATTTACTCGTTTTAGATTTACAGAAATTCTTTTTACAATTTGCTTTTGTGTTGGTAAATCTGGGAGTGATATTTCTAATGGTAAAAATACTTTCGGTTTTATTTCAGTCTTTATTCCGCCTTTTGCTTGCTTTTTCAGTGTTTCAATAAAAGTGGGACTTTTAACAAAGTATTTAAAATACTCTAAATCAACAACTGAATCATCGAATATATATGAAGAATAATGGATTGTTGCTGTAACGGGTTCCACTCCCTGATATACTGCAATAGCCCCTTTTGCCACGTTAGTTCCGGAAATAACCAAATCACCCGGCTGAACAATAATCATATCAGTTTTAGAAGGTTTTTCGGAAATATGAATTGTTCCGGAAAAATCTATTTTATCGAGGCGTTTATATGTTACGATAGCGTTATCATCGGGTTTGTATCGGCCTTGCCGTTCTGTCAGGAACTCCCCAATCCTAACGTTCTTCCATTTTCCCATCTTCTATTCCTTCAGTAAATCCATCATGTCCCAATTATACTCCTTTTTGGGATATATAGCACAGATATGTACCAAACATTCGGAAAATGGTACATATTACTCCGCTTCTTCGTAATAATAGGAATAATCAATCCCTTTCATAAACATTTCACGGTCATTGATTTTGTCCGTCAGAGCATTCTGCAGCAAAACCTTTATTTTGCTTGACTCGATTACGCTTTCCGCCATAGCTTCCAGATATTCTTTTTTATTGATTTTGCTCCAATTGATGCACTTTTTTAATGTACGCTTGAGGATTAAATCCAGCCATATCCTTGTTGCCCTCCCGTTACCTTCACGGAAAGGATGGGCGATATTCATCTCGACATATTTTTCTGCAATCTGTTCAAGCGTTGTATCAGGCATTTTCTCTATTTTCGCCAGATTTGATTCCAGAAATTCTGCTGCTGCAAACTGAAAACCGCCTTTTGAAATATTCACGGTTCTTATTTTACCGGCAAAATTATACAGTCCCCCAAAAAGATAGGCATGTATCTGCTTCAAACCCTGTATCGTCCCAACTTCAATACTGTCCAACAATGAACTTTCAAAGAGTGCGTATGCTTTTGTTTTACTCTTTGCGTCTATTGTTTCTTTGGAATAGGTAAACCACTGGATAAACGGCACGGATTTGTTGTTGGGAAAATTTTTTGCAAGCTCTATTACTTGATTATAATCAATGACGTTTGATAAACGTTTTTTCCCGTCAGGAGCGGTAAGTTTGAACTGGGTAGTAACACTACCCAGTTGATTATTTTCTTTTTTGAGCTTTGCCTTCAAATATTTCCAGTAGTTACGGTTCTTTTCGTATTCGCGTTGTTCGTTTAAGACCCCGATAATATCAAGCACACTAAACCACCATTTGGAGTGTTCCTTTACAGTGAGCATTTAGTACTTTTTTATAATTTTGCAATTTGCATTTGAAGTTTTAAATAATAAACAATATGCTCATGCATATAAAGCTTTTTATTTAGAATATCATTTACAATCTTTATAAATGGTAAACTAGCAATACTCAGCTGCAAAATATCAGATCCGATTATTTTTTGAGCAGCAAAATATGAAATAAACAAAGGAAGTAAAAAGGCTGTTATATATGAATACACTCCATTTTTTTTCTCGTCTTTCTCTTTCTGAATTCTATTTTCATAGTATTCAATTATGTTTGGATACATACTCATCGAAACACCATTTTTTGAGAGATTAAAAAGAAATTTGAAAAGAAATTCTTCTTCGTCTTTTTGTCCTTTCATATAAATAAAATTCTCAGTCCGATCTTTCTTCCGCAAATATTTAATAAAGAAAATAGTATACCCTATCAATACAATTTTGGACGCTATCTGCAAAATAAGATTAAATAATGGAGTGATTATTGTATTCAATTTCTTATCAGCTACTCTTACCAAAAAGAAAAGACACGCAAGAACCGTAAAAAATATCCACAATATTACAATTCTACACTTATCTTTTTTAGATCCATCTCTAAACGGTCTAAATCCAATATAAGATTTCTCTACAATTTCTAAAATTTTAAACCAATCTTTTGTAAACATATTTAATTTCTCCTAATTAATATAATGGCGACCTCTAAAAACTTCAGTTTTAAGGGGGTACCTTAGATTTAATTTGCGATAACTTAATCCTCTCTTCCCATAAATGTACCGATAGCCGTTTATTAGCCCCCCTATATTTGAGACTCTTGTAAACCGAACTTTTGATTATTTCAGCTACTTCTTATATCCGGTATAACTGTAACTGCGGTTATATTCCTTTATTCACCTTACATCGGGCCTTTCTGGCATAGTCTAACTTTATGCGATCATTCCTGCTACTTATGCGCTTTCTTAGAAAACATAATTGATTATAGCACGGCTTTCTTCATTTATATAGTGGAAAGATTGTGATATAATGCAACACATATCAGGCAGTCCTGATTCGATTATCTTAGTTAGGAGATCCTATGAACAAATACATCCGTTCAATTATTTTATCATTAATTACTGTTTGCACTGTACTGCTAAGTACGGCTTGTACTGAAAAAAACGTCGCGCAAGAACATTGCATCAGCGTCGTTGGCAAAGCAACCGTGTACGTTTCACCCGATCAAGCAATGATCTCTTTTTCAATTGTTTCGCAGGCAAATGACCTTACCGCAGCAAAACAGCGCCACGATACGGCGATGCAAAAAACGAATACACTATTCAACCAGTACGGCATCGAACAAAAAGACGTTACAGCTGAAAACCTTACCATTCATCCCCAATACTCTTACAATGCCGATACGCCTAAATTCCTCTATTATGAAATTACTCAGAATATTTCAGCAGTGATTACAAACTTGGATAACTATGAACCGTTCTTAACGGATTTAGTGAATAACGGTATCGACCGGATTAACGATGTCCGATTTTCTACAAAAGACGTTAAAAAATACAAGGATGAGGCACGGCGCAATGCTGTAAAAGCTGCGGAAGAAAAAGCGCAGCTTCTATGCGAAGCAGCATCAAGCGGCAATCATAAACCTTCACTCGGTAAAATTATCCGCATTTCGGAAGCTCCCTCTTATTCCGATTGGAATGGAAAGGGATACAATATCGCTGTGCAAAATCGAGTTGCGTACGCGCAGACAGCTGGAGGCACTTCGGAGTCAGGCGGTACTCCAATCGGAAAGATTCTCTTTGACGCGCAAATAGAGATGATATTTGAGCTGAAGTAATTTTAAAATAGATAAAAATTGCGGTGTCAACAAAGATTTTGTTATACCCGATCGCCATTCCCATATTCTCCACGAATGGCAGTGATTCCACACAGTCACAGCAGAACACAAGAGACCTTTACTTCCCCGCACCGAACGCATGCTTGATTGTTTCGGCGAGGTTTTCTATGCGGGAAATGCCTTGCATTGCAGGTTCGGGCTCATCGCCGTCGCCGGCGGCTGCCGGGACATAGAGTTGGGTAAAGCCGAGGCTTTGCGCGGTTTTAATCAGCGGCTTTAAGCGGCGCACCGGTCTGATCTCACCGGCAAGACTAAGCTCTCCGATAAACGCTTCGTTTTTATGCGCGGGGATATCCGTCCGCGCGGAGTAGAGCGCAAGCGCCAAAGCCAAATCGATAGCCGGTTCCCGCAGCCGGATGCCGCCGGCAACATTGATATAAATATCTTGATCGGAAAAGCGCAAACCTATCCGTTTTTCCAGTACGGCGGCGACGCGGCTGACCCGTGCGGAATCTATCTTATCGGAGAATACGCGCGTCATCGTGCCCTTAGCGGGTACCGTAAGCGCCTGAATTTCTACCATAAACACGCGGCTGCCTTCAAACACCGGCACGGTCGCAGACCCGGCAGGCAGCTCACCTTGCCGTTGAATGATAAAAAGCGCGGCGGGATCCTGTACGGCAGCCAAGCCTTTTTCATCCATCCTGAAAATCCCCAGCTCGTCCACCGAACCGAAGCGGTTTTTAAGGGCGCGGAGAAACCGCACATCATCTTCGTTCCGCTCAAAAGAGATAACGGTGTCGACCATGTGTTCCAGAACCTTCGGCCCTGCGATGACGCCTTCCTTTGTTACATGAGCGGTAAGAAAGAGCACAGCGTCCCGCTCCTTCACCCACTGCACCAATTCGTTGGCACAGTATTTGAGCTGATTGATCGTACCCGGGATGGTTCCCGCCTGCGGAGAAAAGAGCGTTTGTACCGAATCGATAATGACGATAAGCGGATTGAGATTATTCAATACTTTTTCGATATTTTCCACCGAATTGGTGCAGAGCAGTTCGATATTTTTGAGCGGAATGTCAAGCCGGTCTGCACGGCCGCGTATCTGCCCGGCGGACTCTTCCCCGGAAACATAGAGCGTCCGCTGCCCTACGGCTCCGGCTGCTGCGGCAGCTGCCGCTTGCAAGAGCAATGTCGACTTTCCGATACCGGGTTCGCCGCCGATTAATACGGCCGAGCGCTTTACTGCACCGCCGCCAAGCACCCGATCGAATTCAGAAATGCCGGTTGTAATGCGGACGGTATCGTGCACCTCCACCTGTTCAAGCGGAATGGGATGCGCTTCGTCCGTTTGCCGCACGGCAGCGGCGCTTGAAGCAAAGCCGGGGGTAAAGTCCGCTTCTTGGAATTGCTCCTCAAAGGTATTCCATTCGCCGCAGCCCGGACAACGCCCGAGCCATTTCGGCTGACTGTACCCGCAGGAGCTGCACCGGAATATCCGCCCGCCGGCTTTCTTTTTTGCCATTTTTCTTCGTTACCTATTCATCGTTCCGTTCGGAAAGGGTAAGCGTCAGTTTCACGGTCTTATTTCCGCGGAGCACCGTTACGTCGATACTCTCATTCGGTTTTTTATCTTCCAAAACAGCGTAGTATTCGCTGAGGTTGCTGACAGCTTGACCCGCAATTTCGGTGATGATATCGCCGCCAAGGTAGATAACCGCAGCGCGCTTCCCAATACCGTAACGGACGGCATTCGCTCCACCGCGAAGCCCCGCCTTTTCGGCATTGCTGTCCTTTTTAACACGGGAAACCAGCAAACCGCGCTGTACCGACAGCCCCGCATAGTTTGCAATCGAAGCGTTCAGCTGTACCAGCTCCGCATCGATGGACGCGCGCCGAACCTTTCCGTACTTGATAATCTCGGATACAACCCGCTTAGCTGTGTTGATGGGTACCGCAAAGCCGACTCCCGCAGAGCTGCCCGACGTGGAATAAATCATCGTATTGATGCCGATCATTCTGCCGTCCGAATCGAGGAGCGGGCCGCCCGAGTTGCCCGGGTTGATGGCCGTGTCGGTTTGAATCATATTTTTGATGATGACGTTTTTATCGGTTTGAATAGGGCGGCCGAGGGCGGACACAATACCGACCGTCAGCGTTCGTGTTAACCCGAAGGGGTTTCCGATTGCGAGTACCCGCTGCCCTACCTTGAGCCCGTCCGAATCGCCGAATTTTATCGTCGTAAGCTGCGTGTTTGCGGGCGGGTCGAATTTGAGCACCGCAAGATCGTTTTCACGGTCTACGCCGATAACTTTGGCATTGTACTGGCTGCCGTCCGAAAGGGATACGAATATCTTTGTTGCATCCTCGATAACGTGCGTATTGGTCAGGATGTAACCGCGGCTATCGATAATCGACCCCGAACCGGAACCGCCTTCCTGCGGAATCGGTTCAAGGAACCAGTTTACCCCGACCGTTTCCGTCGTGATATTAACAACCGCATCGTTGGTATTTTCATACACCGAAATATTTTGCTTTTCCTCTGCAGTGTAACAGCTTGCCGGTTCCGCGGTAGCTGTCAGGTAAGGGCTTGTTTGCCCCGCTGCTTCTAAGACAGACACGCTCCCGTCACCGGCATTTTCTACACCGTCAATTTGCCCGCCGCTCTGTTGTGTGAGGGCGGTATTACTTTCCGCCAATGCTTCAAGCTCAGCTGCGTCCCCCTGCGACGTTTTCGTTCCGTGTCCTAAATAAAAGCCTACCCCATAAGCGGCAAGTGCAATAAAACAGCCTGCAACGACTGCGGAAAGAATAAGTTGTCTTCTACTATAAAGCTTCATACACGATCCCCTTATACGCACGAATAAATATACAAAAAAACAGACCATCCGCCAATAGACAGACAGAAAAATAAACATATCGGATTATTTTTTAAAGCTTCTTTATTGTTCTAAAATATACACACTCTTCCTTATGCGGAATTCCAAAAACACTGAGTTTTTGCCCTTTCAAAAAAGAACATTCTCCGATATAATCGATCTATCGAATAGATAGTTCGTAGGACACAAAAAGTATGGAAAACTCGCTCGTTACAAAAAAGTTGCGCAAAACAAAAGCACGGAACTTAATCATCAGTATTTTATCTCAAGATAAGGATAAGGCTTTCTCCGTCGAAGAGCTGCATGAAGCCTGCGGGGCAGATCTGCAAATCGACTTATCGACGGTATATCGAACAATGCATACACTTGCCGAATCCGGTTTTGTAACAAAAAGTATGCATCCCAACGGAAAAGCCTATTTTCAGATTGCCTCTCAACAGGGAACAGAGCATCACCACCGAATCGTATGCAGTAAATGCAAGGCTTCGGCTGACATTGCCGTCTGTCCACTGCACGATTTGGAAAATCAGATCTTATCCGAAACGGGCTTTACCATGACATCACACAGTATAGAACTTACCGGCCTTTGTCCCACCTGCAAAGCCGAAGAGGAAGCACAGGCTTCACAGACAAAAGCTCCATAACATATTTTAATTCAAAAAAGCGGCAACCTTAAATCAGTTTGTTTTTTTGCGCCGCAGCATAAAGTTTCGCATTCCACACATTACGGAAAATAAACTTATCGCGCACCGTATTCTCCGTCATCGTATCCATACAGTTCTGCAACGCCTTAAACGATCGGCTTAAATATCCATTCGCGGTATCGGAGGTATTTCCCTCCCTGCGGCGAATCGCATCATAACAAAGATACGAATATATCGAAGCGTACATATCATGATTTTTAAGTGCATCCCGTGCAGTGTCTTCGAGTTGTTGCAGATATGTCGGAGCAGATTCTTCCAATAAGTCCGCTGCAAGCCTAAATCGATAATAGCTATCAAAAGCGGTATAGCATATCTGCATTGCCGGTTTACCGTACAGCTGTCCCCAGACTAATTCCTCTGCAAGCACAAAACCACTCTGGTGCGGTTCAAACGGTACGACAAATGCATCGGGAGTAACCTGTATCTCGGCACGTTCATCGCGAAGAATAGGCGCAAACAAAAATGATTCAATCAAAAATAAGCGGGCATCGGGAGACTTATCGAGGTTTGTAATGAGTATCGGCTGTGCCTTACTTGTTTGCCCCTTTTGGGATAATGCTCTTGCATACCAAATCCTGCAAAGAGGTACCCATTCTTGGAAGTGCTTCGAAGCTGCTTTTTCCGCCTCTTGAAATAACAGTTCCGCCTTGCCGTAATCACCTAATTGCAATGCTACCCGCCCCTGCATGAACAAGCACGGTATTTTTTTAGGCTGTTCAAAATAGTTCTCTGCATCCTGTAAGAGTCGATCGAAAAAATTTTCAGCAGTATGTAAACTATTCTGTAAAAAGCAACTGATACCGAGGTTAAACAATGCCTCGCATATAAAATTGCTATCGTTCAGTGCTTCGGCAATATCAAGCGCGTATTGAAAGTATGTAACAGCATCTTCTATTTTATTTTGAGATAAATGCAAAAAAGCAACACATGAAAGAGCGCGATACTCTCCTGCGGGAAACGTATGCGCTTGGGCGGAACTGACCGCTTTCTTTACTGCATAAACCGCTTCGTTAATATTTTTTTGTTCCCTGATTTTTAATGCTTTTTGGTAACTTTCGAGAGCGGGAAAAAAGACCGCAGACTTAAAGGGGCTGATATCAATCTGAGGAATTTCCTTATCCGAGTACTTGTGGAAGAAATGATGCAGCATAAATTGATCTTCCGGAACAAATTGAAGCATACCAAAAATAGCTTTCAGGTTTTCATCGGGACATAACATCCCTCTCTTATATTTACCCCATAGGAAATTGGCTATATACCGTTTTGCCTTGTTTTTTTCTATTCCAAGCCGCTGCTCCAATCGATCGGTAGTCAAGGGGCTTACCGAGTACAAATCGTTTTTAACCTCGGTAATACCAACTGCATACATCCACTCATACAAACTTGTAATAAACGGGGCGCTTTTATGCAGTGAAAGGAAAAACTCCGACATTTCATCGTCAAAGATAAATAAAGGTGCATATATTGTAAGATAAGCAAGTTGTAAAAAATCAGTCGATAAGCCGTCAAACATCATCGATTTTTCCGACATCAGTTCGGTATGGGCGGTAATGGGGAGTACACTTATCAGATGATTTGCTGCCTCCGCATTTTTTTCGGTATATATAACCGTTAATTCGGTAGTATGATAACTTTTTACAAAGGCCTGAAAATAAAGACGCGTATATAATAAAAACGCGTCGATAAAATAATCAGGATAATCAGCACAAAAACGGTTCCGACGGAAATAATACTGCACATGTTGAACTTTTTCGTATTGAACTTGTTCGTCTTTCGAGAGTGCTGCTGTTACCGCGTACTCAGTAAGAGGATGTACAAGCATAAAATGATACAGCGCGTGTATCCATGTGCCGGTACTCGAAACGTAGAGGCAGCACGGAGTTTTCGCCGTTTCGGTATGAGCCGTTTTCGGTACGATAAAATCGGCACTGTAGTAAAGTTTTACCTTAGGTACATATTCGAACCGGATATAGGCTTTCAAAAGCTGTTCTGCTTGCGCGGAGGCAAAAAAGCTACGGCTTGGCACAAGGGTGCTTCTATAAGCGGCAAAATAATCTGCGATAACATCCTCGGAATCCGTTTCTCCACAGCAATCGATAATAACGCGATAATCTACAACCCGCCTTTTATAAACGCGCAATAAATCGGCTAAATTTTGCAAAAATAAATTAGCGGAAAACATCGGGGCAACTTCGTCACTGCTAAAACAGTAGATTGAAGCACACGAAATCTTAAATGAGGAGGCTCCGTTTGCTTCAGCCGATTCCGCGATGGTATTCAATAATTTTTGTATTTCAAATGGAGCAATTCTCAATAGCTGCCGTTCATAGGGAATTTCAAAATAAATACAAATCATAACAACCTCGTTTCCATCCTATGTATCGGCTTTTTTTTATTTCTGATAAAGTTTGTAGACCTTTCGAAAAAATTTGGCTATACTGTACGGATGAATATAAAAAACAAGCGAGATTACTTCTTACCGCTTATATTAACCTTTGCGGTTATTGCGTCTGATCAACTAACCAAATGGCTGATTATTAAATCGATTGATCCGTGGTCTGTGGGGGCTTCTTTTTTTGGAGACCTCATACGAATTGTCTGTGTTTACAATACTGGGGCAGCCTTCAGCCTAGGAAGTAGACTTTCCTCTATTACACGCCTTATTGTAATGGCCTGTATCCCTGCCTGCTTTATTGCCGGTATCTGCGTAGTCTATTTTAAATCGGAGTTCTCACGGGTGCAGCGCTGGTTTTTAAGCGGTATTATCGGCGGCGGAATAAGCAATTTACTCGATCGTTTTTTTAGAGCGGAAGGCGTTGTAGATTTTATCGATGTTAAATTTTTCGGTCTTTTCGGTTTGGAACGCTGGCCAACATTTAACATCGCAGATTCCGCTATTGTAATATGTGGAGCAGGCTTATTTGTTGCCCTTCTCATGCAAGAGTGGAAAGGGAAAAGCAAAACTCTGGAAGCACCAAAAGACGGGGAATAAATGCGGAATATTATTCTTTTTCTGATTATCGGGACATTGATAACACTCATGCTTATCGCCGGATGTAGCGCAGTATGTGCCACAATCATTATTTTGCTGGCAAAATTCGTGAATGAACATATTTTAGCAGCGCTGCCTTTTTCTGTTATTGCCGGTATTATCTTGTCGTTTTTCTTTTACGGTAAGATAATGAAGAAAATAATGAATAAGTACGGATTAAATAACAAAAAATAAGCAGTTAAGATAGGGATTAATAACCGTCGGACATCTGGCGGTTTAAATCTTTCTGGCACAGCTCTTGATAAATAGGTGCACGGTTTTTCAGTTCTTCCTTGACAGCCTTGCTGAACGGCATATATCGCCAGAATACGTTGCGTACTTCTTTATCGAGCTTTTGTATTCCTTCACTTTCCTTAGTCATCCAGATTAAATAATCTTCGATAAAGTACTCTTTTACATCACCTTTCAGTTTTTGAGCCTGGAACCATTGATAGTAATTGCCGGTTAATCCTTCTTCCATCCAATAGTACGAAGCCTTTTCCTTTGCAACTTGCCATCGAAGGTCAGCGGTAGCTGTTAAAAGTGCATTTTTCAAATTTTTTGTATACATTGGAATTGCAATACGCCCGCGGCTGGTTACGCGATTATACCGATCGAAGGGTTCCCAACAAAAACCGATATCACCATAAGAGGGAATAAGTACGACAAACGGAGGTATCCTATTCAGTTGAGAACGGTACTGCCGACAGTACGCTTCGCAATCAATACTTTCAATCCAGCGCATAATATCCAATACGTTTTCTCTAATACCGATTTCGTTCGGTGTACACCGGAAAAATTCGCGCGATAAAATAGGAAAGTGATTCCCTTGTCGCCCGCAGGTCATCTTAACCATTTGTCGAACGGTTTCAAGCTCCGTATTTACATCGGAGACGTTCAACTCGCCGTCGCCGCTCACCTCGATTTTTTCTTTTAACAAACGGACATCTTCATCTACACGATGGTACTCATTCAAAAAATTTGTCAGTTCTTTATCCAGTGCAAGAATCCGCCTCAAGCTGTCACCCAGATCGCTTACATTACGCTTCTGTATTTCAGTAAAAGGCGCTTTTATTCCTGCAAAACCGGCAAGACTATCATGTACAAATAGCTCATGAATTTGATTTTTTACTAATTCTTCTGCATTGGAGCGCTCATCCGATTTTGCACGGAGCAAATTTTCCGCACTTTGCAATTTGCCCTGAGCCTTATTAAGTAGTTGCTGGAAATGAGTCGAAATATTTTTTTGTTTTGTCCGTACCTCGTCAGTGGAAGAAGGATTAATCAATCCGACAGCAATATCATGGAACCACTCATCAAGGTAATAAACAGGTTCATTGTAGGAATTTTCATCGATAATCTTTGCAAACGTATCTTTTTGTTCAGCAGTTAAAAGCGTCGGCAAAATGAGCCCGTACCGCAACGCATACTTTTTTTCAATTCCGAATTCATCTGTTGGTAATTTTAATACAAGTACGGAAATAAACTGCCAATAATTTGTGACAAGCTGCTGCCGGTATACGGTACGGTCTTTCTGATCGCGGGTGGTAAGATATTTTGTGAGCGTATTATGCAAACGCTGAGAAGCCTCACCACAATTTTTTAGCACTCTTTTATAAAAATCCGCTGAATCAAAATAGGTATGCGGCGTTTTATTATAAAAATGTTCGATTTTAGGGAAAGCTTTAACAGTAAGATCAACGCGGGCAGGACTCGGTTCAGAACTACCGGAAGCTTCCGGTGAAGCGGATAGGAGAATATCATCGCCAATATCATCAAAAAGATCAAGCGAAGGGGCAGAGGGAGCTACAGGAATATCTTCCAATAAGGCTGCGAGATCAGGATCAAGATTTGATATATCCATACGCGGTTCTATTCCTACCTTCTTTTTATTCGTGTGGAGGGTTTAATGCCCCGACGCTCGCGTCGTGGTTGTTGATTTTATCTGGAGGTGAGGGGAATTGAACCCCTGACCTCTTGCATGCCATGCAAGCGCTCTAGCCAACTGAGCTACACCCCCAAAGGCAACGAAATAATTATGAAGGAAATTCCATTTTAGGTCAAGCCCTGAAGCAGGAGTGCCAGAAGAATGTGCGACATGAATTGCTTTTTTTTTATAAATGCGTTATTCTATTAGCAATGCTTATTATGCGTTACGGGGGCACATATATGTTACCATTCTACTTTCTTTCCGTCACCACAAATTTAATGATGGGGGGGATTTTACTCCTTTCCGCAAAAAACAAAGAGGAATTCAACATCAAATATCCTCTTTTAAATGATCCGACTTTCTTGCTGGTACTCCTGATCTTTTCAGGAATTTCAGCCGTATTTAAACTGCTTAGCCCCGTTGTTGGCCCCGCCGGAGGAAGTGCTCCGATAGTCGGCGATATTATCCCCGCACTTTCAGGTATACTCGGCTGTATCGTATTTTTTGACCGCTGGGTTAAAGCCTCTGAAAATCATTTGACGCTGCCGTCGTTCTTTACCCGTATTCTTGCCTTTGAACAGCCGATAGGCTTCTTCTGCCTGTTTGCCGGTGTTACTCACCTGCTTTTTTCACAGGTACTGTTCTTATAGCCTATGCGCCAATCGGTAGTAGGTATTGTCCGCAAGGATAACAAGTTCCTGCTTGGCTTGCGAACACCAGGCGGCGATGTCGGAGAGCATTGGGAGTTTCCGGGAGGAAAGTGCGAAGAAGGCGAAACGCATCAGCAGGCTTTAATCCGCGAGTATGAAGAGGAACTCGCCGTCCGCATATCCGTCGGGCAATTCATTGCACATAAGCATTTCCAAAACGAACACCGTAATTTCGATCTTTTTGCTTACGAAGTAATTATTCCAAAGGATCGACCATGTGCTTCTTCCGTGCATTCTGAATTAAAATGGTTTTCGATTGATGAGCTGCAGGATATTTCGATTGTCCCGTCTGATGCGCTGTTCATTCCCGAACTCCGAAAGTTTTATCGGTTATAATTGTGAAAAATATGATACGGGGCGGCAGTACTACAACATTATGCACCATCGCTTGTCTCTTGTTCTGCTTGGTTTCTTGTACACGGCATGCAAGTTTGGATTCAATTACGCTGCCGTCCGATTCCGCCTTAAACGATGCCGACCGGTTTGCCGTAATTACCGAGACGTATATCTCGTTAAAAGATAGCCCGGGAGTAAACGGTATTATTGTCAACCATGCGCGGCGAAAGGAGATTTACGAAGTAACAGGAACGCAATTCGTATCAAGAGATTCGGAGAGCGAACTGTGGGTACACCTTACGGATGGCTGGCTGCAACGCTCCTGTGTAGAGTTATACCCAAGCAGGGCAAAAGCCGAAACAGCTGCCGCCCGGTTAAAATAAAATGGAAGAATACCCTCAATAGCCGAGTGCGCGCAGGGGTATCCTAAGGAGAGATTATGCCTCAGAAGATCGGAACGGTTTCGCGGGGATTGATAGCACCCATTGTACATGCCGGAGATGATATTGCCGCAATAGCGGTTGATACGCTCTTGTCGGCGGCGGAAACGGAAGGCTTTTCCATTCATGACCGGGATATCCTTGCCATAACGGAGTCCGTGGTGGCACGCTCGCAGGGGAATTATGCTTCCATCGACCAAATTGCCACCGACATACGGGCAAAATTCGGAACCGAGCACATCGGATTAGTTTTCCCTATATTGAGTAGAAATCGTTTTGCTATCTGCTTGGAGGGTATCGCAAAGGCGGGAAACAGACTGACGGTTGTGCTGAGCTACCCTTCCGACGAGGTAGGCAACCGACTGATGGATCCTGATACGGGTAAAGCGGAAGCGATAAATCCGTGGCAGGATACTTTTACAGCTGAGGAGTTTACGCAGCGCTTCGGGGCATATAAACACCCGTTTACGGGTATCGATTATATCTCTTTTTATAACTCAATCATTAAAAAATACAATGCACAATCTTCTATCCTACTGGCAAATGATCCGTGCGCTGTTCTTTCCGAAACAAAATATGTACTCGCTTGCGATATCCACACGCGGGAAAATACGAAACGGCGCTTAGCGGAACACGGTGCGAGCCGCGTGTACGGGCTTGACGATGTACTGTCCCACCCTGTTAACGGTAGCGGATATAACAACAAGTACGGATTGCTCGGATCAAACAAGGCGACGGAAGATTCCATCAAGCTCTTCCCGAACAATTGCCAAGCATTGGTAGAAAAGATTCAGTGCATGCTTAAAGAAAAAACCGGCAAAACGGTTGAAGTGATGGTATACGGCGACGGAGCATTTAAAGACCCTGTCGGAAAGATTTGGGAGCTTGCCGATCCTGTTGTGTCCCCCGGCTTTACCGCAGGACTATCCGGAACGCCGCATGAGGTAAAATTGAAATACCTTGCGGACAACAACTTTAAGGATTTGTCCGATAAAGAACAGTACCAAGCAATGGTTACTTACATCAGCGAGCATAAAAAAAATGCCCTTTCGTCACAGATTGATCAAAAAGAAGCCCAAGGAACGACCCCTCGCCAATTAACCGACTTAATCGGTTCGCTATGCGACCTTACCTCCGGCAGCGGCGATAAAGGGACACCGATCATTTTTATTCAAGGCTACTTTAATAAATTCGGTGAATGAAATACTGAATATTGGTACTGACGAAAGAGGAATCGAACCAGATAAATAGATACACAGCATAATAGTAGGAAAGAAAAAATCATAAGAGTTATTAAATTTTTATTTTTTATCATTCCGACAGCCCCTAATTGTTTTAGTTAAAATTGCTGGATACATATTATTTTTGCCATTATTCAATATTTTACTTAGGAATTTCATATTCTTTTATTTTATATGTATCCATATTGTTCCCTTCAACCAAATACTCTAAAAATAAAGTCTTATTATCAAATTTGGTTTTTTTTCCTATACAAAACCAATAACACCCAGCACGAAAAATATCATGCGGTAGTATGAGTATAGTACTTTTTCCAGCATTAAATATATCTACTATCGAAATAGTAGTATCTGCACAGAGAACCAATTCGTTATTCAAATCTACAAAATTTGTTGCAAGAAAAATATGATTTGAAAATTTTTCATACTTGGTAGAAAAGAAATATGATGATATATCCGGTGCAACAGCACTACCAAAGTCAATCCTTAGTATATCTTCATTAAGCCAATACATACGAGGATCAAGCCTCGTAATTCCTTCAATTTTTATATTCTTTCTATTTCTCAGATTAACTGCTTCAATGGTAGTATACGCCTTGTCATATTCATAGATACTAACGGTCCAATCTCCTTTTTTATCGGCAACTTGTAAAACTTGTCCACACGCGATATGCACAACAAAAATAAAGACTACACTGAAAATAAGCTTTCGTTTTAAGGCCATCGACGTCCTCCTTGACTTTGAATTGATGAATCACTAAATTAAAAAAAATCAGCTGTTCTCACTGAAAGGGGATTTATCCAATCAATGTCTTAATTAGCATAAAAAAGCAAATCAGAAAAACAAAGACCGTTGCGACTAACCCTTTAATATTAGAAGGTGATACTTTATCATTGTTACAGTCATTTTTGAAATCTAAATAGCAAGTTGGAAACATTCCTGCACCAGCAATAGCACCGAGGAGATAATATAAAATATAGGTTCCTCTATATCCAATTATATACAATATAATTACAATAAAACATGTCACTAAAGTAATATAAAAACAAATCCGAGCAATCCGCCTATTCATCCTATTCTTTCGCCTTTTCAGTTTTCAGAAGTTCCCTATATCATAACCACCATGTCCAATCCAAGGCGCTGATCTTACCGCTTACAAGCATATCTTCAGGGTATGCGTGCCAATATTCCATCAGCATATTCCACCACCATTTATCTTTTATCTTTTCTTTTCTGCCAATACATCCAATTCTTGAAATAATATTTCATTAATTGTTATTTCAAAGAATAATGCTGTTGTAATAAATATTGTAATGTTAATGCTCTTAATCTATCTATCATACTGACTTTTATAAATACATTATTCGTCATATCGTAAATAACATTCTCTGTCTCCATTTCATAAGAATACTTTTTGCCATCCATTGTAATTAATTCAATATGATAAACTCCTTCAAATATCACGCACTTAGGTACATTTTCTATTGCGATCTCCTTTCCATTCTTTATTTCATTTAATAGATCAGAAAATCTTTGTGCATCTCCATCATAAAAAATAATATCGCTGGATAAGTTATTATTCATTATTAAATACATTTTTAATTTCCCAATAAACTTTAATTGCTTATCAATTTTAGGCGACCTATCATTTATAACACTTATGGACAAATACAACAAACCAACGCAAAACATAAAAGCAAAAACACAAAAAATAAATAAACACTTCTTTTTCATTTACTCACCCCTCAATGTTTTTCTCATATATCTCCTTAGAGTATATATTTGCTTACCACACATACCCCGGCCATTAAAGCTTTCTGTCCCAGTAATAGCAACACCTTTGCATCCGACAACATCAACATTATTGCCGAAGGCTCCCTCCCATTTATCTTCGACATCGTCTTGAAAATAATTTTTCAAAAATTATAGTTTTAAGATTTTTATATCCCCATAGACGACCTTTTCTCTAAACACATGAAAAACTCAGTTTTTATTCAGCATTTATTTTTGTGCAGTAACGCCGTAGACGGTATGCATATTTTCAAAAGCGGACGTCGAAAGAGTCCAACCCCTGATACTGCGCAGCCGTAATTGTAAAATTGGAAATATACGCACGGGGATGACTGTGCTGTACCACATTGAAAAAGTCATAGAGCGTGGCGCCATCTCCTTCTGCAAATATCTCCACCGAATAGTCGGGACAGTTCCGCACCCAGCCGGTAATGCCGAGTTCCCGTGCAACCTGTACCGTCCAATAACGGAACCCGACGCCCTGCACCCGTCCTTCCACAACGGCACGAGCTGCTTTCCGTTCGGCTGCATGCGGCGCATCCTTACGCATAGCGTATCCTCAAAAAAATGACCTCTTTCAACATACCGGTGAACTTATCCTACTTATGCGCAAAGCCCAGCGCTTCCGCCGCATCGATTATCGGTATGCCGAGGTCTTCCGCATATTCGATACCGTTCTGCACTCCTGCTAAAACCTGTTCTATTTGGTGCGCATCGGCATTGCAGATAATACGGGCATTTTTTTGCGCCGCTCGTTTCCAAAACGCCGCTACGGGATATTGATAGTCCGCACCGTAATCCCGCCGCACCTTCGATTTAATCAGCCCGTAGCCGTTGATTTCAAGCGGCATTCCCAAATCATTTGCCGCATCGATGAGCGCATCAATGCAGGCAAGGCAGTCCGCGTCGATAGACCGGATGCTGCTCAAAAACAAATCGGGATGAGCCAAAAATGCATAGAGCCCCGACTTCATCCCTTCAATCGTAAAATCGATATAGGTATGCAGCAGACGTCTTTCGGTAACGGTCGCAATATATTCAAGTCCGCCGTGCAGCGGAAACCAGTGTGAACCGAACACCAAATAGTCGGCTCCGTAGCGGCCGATTAACTCATCCTTAAACCAGCTGCGGTGCTGCGGCGACCATTCACATTCAAAACCGAAATACACGGGAAAATCAGCTTCCTTTTTTGCATCTTCAACAAGGCGCTTATACAGTGGTATATCCGCTGCTGCCATCCGGCAATAGAGCCACATGTCGTCATGGGGATAAGGACAATGGTCGGAAAACCCAAGCGCAGAACAACCGTCGGATGCTGCCTGCCGTACATAATCAAACGGAGTACCCTCAGCGTGTTTACACAGATAAGTATGGGTATGGAAGTTACTGAGCATAAAAAAAGTATAGCGGTAAGCCCCTCAAATGTCAAACTTCCGCCGGGTAAACGTCAGGGTAAATGCATCAGGCCGTTTTTTTAACACCCCCGTGGAAAAATTGAGACTATTCGACCAGAGTTGAACGGCCTCCTGATTTTTCGGGGATATTGCCAAAGCATCTGATGCGATTGTCCTGTGCGTCAGAGAGTGTTTTGTGCCCAAAGGCGGATAATCGGTTCGAGGCTGTCAATACGGAAGCCCTGTGCGAACACATCGGCTTGTTCTTTGCTGCCCTGCCATTGCTGATAGGGATTATCGTAATTAGTTTCTAAAAATTGATAGATGATATTTTCGGCGTTGTTTTGTTCGTTGCCAAAGAACGATAATTTTTGTACTGCCGAATGTTGGAGAATCGTACGGATTGCCGAGCGGACTTCTTTAAAGAAGAGATCGCGATAGATGCCGTAGCTTTTGCCCGTTACTTTTTTTACCGTTTCGGCGATGGATGCCGGTAAACCTTTAGATTCATTGATAGGGTATATTTGAACGGGAGCCGATGCTTCTTCTACAGTCGGCTGGACTGATACAGACTTACCAGCGGCTAGTTTAAGTACTTCCTGCCGGTCTGCAACCGGTCGACCCGATACGGCTTTACTTGTTTCAGAACCGATCGATGCAGATTTAATTGATACAACCGATTTCGTACTCTTTCTTGATTCGGATGCTGCTACTGTGTTTTTTTGCAATACTTTTTTTGCAGACGGCATCGCAGCTCCGAACACGGAAGCCGAATTAGCCTGAGCATTTTTTTTCGTCTCTTTTTTCTTACGTATGGAAGCAGTTTCCTTTTCCGCTTTGTTCGTTTCTTGAACCGATACTTTTTCAGTCTGTTTTTTTGACCGTTTTGCCGCTTTTGCTTTTTTTACAGCCGGTACCGGCAATCCTTTAGCCTGCGAAGGCGGAGACTGATCAGCTGGTTCCACACAGAGCTTCAACTTCTTCCAAGCACGTTGTAGGTATAGATCCCCGGAGATGCTGTAATAGTACCCTTGTGCTACATTCGCGAGCACTGCATGAAGCAGCTCTTCATCTTTCCAATTACGCACTCTGCCTACTTTTATCGCATGAAAAATTGCATAATGATTGGTGCCGTACTTTCTGCTATACAAGAGCAATATATTTTCAAAAGCACCATCAGCATAGCGATTCCAATATTTCATAATATAGGCGAGTACCTTATCTTCAACACGGGTTATAGACGTAGAAATAGTTATCGATGCAATTTGTTTTTTAGTAAAAACAATCTTTGAGAAATCGATAACGGAAGTCTGCGCCCTTTGAATCGCTCTCCGCGCTTTTTCCTGAGCATCTTTCCGACTACATTCTTCACGGTATTCTCTTACCGAAGAAATTGTATCGGTAATATACATACGAATGATATCGGCAGCCTGCCGCATATCGGCAGCATGATACTTGAGCCTTTCGGCATACCGCGTGTATTTTTCGGTAAAACTAATGGCGGCAAATCGATTCGGAGAAATGGCATTAATGACATTTTCGCATACTTTAATAATCGTATAAACCTTCGCACGCTTAAGCGGGGCAATGGTATTCGCAAAAAAGACAATAACCCTTTTTACCTGAATAATAGTCCTATCCGCAAGCTGAATAAGCGAATCGGTAAACAAAATATGAAATCGATAATCACGCTTTCGGTAATAAGTCATCAACTGCACCCGCATCTTATTATCAGGATATCGATGTATTAATTTTGTATTATAGAGCCGCAATGCCTCTGCTTGCCTATTCAAAGAACGGAATTCAAAATAACGTTCAATGTCAGGGTCTTCGCTCAGACTGAGTCCGGGAAATTCTTGCTTTAAAATATAAACATCAAGTTCGGTAAGTTGCCGCATAATATATAACTTTTAGATTGATTATAGCAAAAAAAAGGGTTGCTTCCTAGTAGGAGGCAACCCTTTCCGTCACTCTTTAATGCTTAGCGCAACAGCGACATCACACTTTGAGTCTGCTGGTTTGCTTGTGCAAGCATTGCCGTACCGGACTGCGTCAGGATCTGGTTTCTGGTGAATTCTACCATCTCCTTAGCCATGTCAACATCACGTATGCGTGACTCTGAGGCTTGGAGGTTTTCCGCTGCAACATTGATACCGACAACACTCATTTCAAGTCTGTTCTGGTATGCACCAAGATCAGCCCGCTGCTTGTTGATCTTCTTGATGGCTTCATCAATGGTACCGATTGCACGGTTTGCTGTTTCAGGCGTATCGATTGTAAGGATCGATTCGTCACCAATGTCGCGAACACCAAGTGCTTTAGCGGTCATAGTACCGACATACGCACGTACGCGCTGATCCATGTTGGCGCCGATATGGAACCACATAGAGGCGGTAACGGTGTTTTCTCCTGTTTCACGAGCGAAACGACCGGTAAGCATATTCATACCGTTGAACTGTGCGTGACTTGCGATCCGGTCAACTTCAGCAACAAGCTGAGATACTTCAACCTGGATGTACAAGCGGTCTTCAGCGCTGTAAATACCGTTTGAAGACTGAACGCTTAATTCACGGATACGCTGCATAACATCAGTTGTTTCCTGCAAGAATGCTTCGGCAACTTGAATAAAGGAAATGCCGTCTTGAGCGTTGGCACTTGCTCTGTTTAAGCCGCGGATTTGGCTTCGCATTTTTTCGGAAACTGCTAAGCCGGAAGCATCATCCCCTGCACGATTGATGCGTAAACCGGATGAAAGTTTTTCTATGTTTTTCTGAGTATACACGTTGGTTTGACCAAGAGTTCTCTGTGCAAACATAGCGCTCATGTTGTGATTAATGATCATATTGCTACTCCTTCGGCGATTTTTGACGAGTTTTTTACCTTACGGCGTCCGTCACGGCATCCCTGCCGATATGTCAATAATTATTTTCCAGATCCTCTGCTATCCGACACAGAAGAACGTAACACAATGCAAGGCGCACAACCTTTTCACTGTGCTTATTACATATATCGGAGTTATAGCAAAACACTTAAGAAGAAAAAATAAAAAATATAAAGGTTATCGGTAGATTTAGATCAGGATCAACGTATTACATGCATATTACAAACCTCTTTCGATAAATAGTAAAAACTGATAGACTATTTATCGCTTATAACAGAAGTGGGTAAGGAGCGTAATGACACCGCATACATTCGAAGTTTTAGAATTTTTCCGCATCGCGGAGATTATCGCAGGATATTGTAAATCTGAAGGGGCACGAGTACGCTGCCTACAAAAACGGCCGCTGCAAGATGCGGCGGAGATTGCCGCAACGAAAGAGCTCGGTCGGGATATTCTCTCGTTTTTGCAAGCTGACGAACCGCTGCCTATTAAAAATCTCCCACCGCTCGCTTCCGTATTAAAACAGCTGCATACCGCTGGCGTCTGTCTTACCGTAGAGGAACTCTACGCGGCAGGGCTTTTAGCGCTGCAAGTCGGTGAGTTGAAGGCGTGGGCTATAAAGCAAAAGCGGACGGACAGTGCCGCATGTACGCTCATCGAATCGATACCGCCGCTTCCGCAAACCGAGCAGGCGGTATTTTCGTTTATCGACAAAAACGGAGCACTGCGCGACATCCCCTCGTTGACGGCAATCCGAAAAAAGATGCAGCGTATCGAAGCCGATATCGAAAAAACAATGCGGAGCTACTGCACCGACGAGTCTACCAAGGGAATGCTGCAAACGCCTACGCCCGTGCTGCGGAACGGCAGGCAGGTTATCGCCGTGCGTTCCAATTTTAAAGGACGGATTAAGGGCATTATCCACGAATACTCCCAGTCGGGGCAAAGCTTTTACCTTGAACCTGAAAGCATTGTACTGCGTAATAACGAATTGATGCGGGCGCAGGCAGAGTATGAACAGGAGCTGCACCGCCTGTTGGTGAGCATCAGTGCAAAGCTCGCGGAGGAAGCGGAAGCGCTTGAACAAGCATACGATCTTGTGCTGGAACTGGATTGTGCTGCGGCTGCCGCCCGCTGGGCATATACGGAAAACGGTGTGTTTGTACCCGACACGGGGAATTCTCAGTACTTTTATTTACAGGCGGCGCGGCACCCGCTACTCGGCGCAGCAGCGGTTCCCATCGACCTGAAACTGGCACCGGAAGAGCGGATACTGATTATCACCGGCCCGAACACCGGCGGCAAAACCGTCAGCTTGAAGACCGCCGCCCTCTTTGTTCTATTGAATCAAACCGGCTGGCCGGTACTCGCAGGGGAAGAAACACGGCTGCCGGTGTTCCGCTACGTCGGCTGCGCTATCGGAGATGAGCAGTCGCTCGACCGCTCGCTTTCCACCTTTTCCGCCTATATGCGCACCGTCGGGGAGCTTTTGGCGGCGGCGGATGAAGAAAGCCTTATCCTCCTCGACGAACTCGGCAGCGGTACCGACCCTCAAGAGGGCGGCGCGCTCGCTATGGCGATTTTGGATGAGCTGTTTGCCCGCCGCTCGCGGGTCTTTGTAACGAGCCATCACGGTGTACTGAAAAACTATGCGTACCGGAAAAGCGGCTGCGTGAATGCCTCCGTATCATTTGACGAGGCGACACTGCGCCCTTCATACCGGATACTGATGGGCATCCCCGGTGAAAGCCGCGCCGTCGATATTGCGGAAAAAAACGGATTAAGCCCCGACGTTATCCGCGCCGCACGTGCGTATATGGCAGACAGTTCCGCCGATGCCGCCGCCCTCATCAAGGGGCTGATGGAAAAGCATGAGCAGCTCGCCGTCTTTGAGCGGGAAAAAGACGAGACAGAAAAGGCGTTGCGAGAAAAGCAGCGCCGCTTCGATTTAAACACGCTCAAGCTTCGCCAAAAAGAGCAAGTTCTCCGCTCGCAGGGCTATAAACGGTTGAATGATCTATTTGAGCAAAAACGTAACGAAATAGAAAACCTTGTGCGGGAAATCCAAGAAGGGGAACTGACGCACGAAAAAACGACTAAGCTCAAGCAGTTCTTTGCCGATTTCGGGGCAACACTTGCAGAAGAGCAAACGGATATCCGCAATGAACAGGAGGAACTTTCCACCCTACAGCAGGCGCTTCGAAATCGTGAGCAGGCACAAGCACACGGAAAACCGGCAAACGGTATGCCTGCAACCGGCGTTTTGGCAAACGGCGTTCTCGCATGCGACGCTTCTGCAAGGGAAACGCTTACCGAAGGCATAGAAGTGTTTATCCCCCACCTACATCGGCGCGGCATCATTATCCGGAAAGAAAAAAAGAATTGGCTGGTGGCGGTCGATACCGTTAAGATGACATTCCCCGCCGATAAACTTGAACCGCTTAACACACCCGCAGCCGCACCGTTACGCACACCGCAGGTTATCATAGAGGCGGAGCTGCACAAGGAAAGCCGTCCTGAGCTTGAGCTGCGCCTTTTGGGCATGCGCCTTGACGAAGCGGAAAAGTGCCTACAGAACCAGCTTGATCTCGCCCTGATGCATAATATGCAGGAATTTTCGATTGTACACGGGAAGGGTAACGGGATACTGCAAACAATGGTACAAGAAAAACTTGCCTCAACTCCGTACGTTGCGGAGTTTTTCTTTGCCCGCCCCGAACACGGCGGCACCGGCAAAACTGTTGTACACTTGAGGTAGTTATTTTTTCTTTTTACCCTTGCCAAGAGCAGCAATCCATTCTTCTTTGCGGGCGGGGCGCATGATACGGATACCCTCCATTGAGGTTCGAATTGCTTCCGAAAAAGCTCCTTTTGCAGATTTATCGATAATACGTACGATGGGGAAACGGGGATCCTCCGAATTATTGTCGATCACCTGCGCAACAGTATTATTTGAGAGATAGACAAAACTACCGATCGGGAAAAACGACAGCGCATTCAAAAACGCTTTCAAAACCTCCTCATCATATTGTGAGGACTCCCGCCGTAAAACATTTAATAAGCCTGTTGAAGGGTCTTCGGCCTTTTTATATTTGCGTTCGCCGGTCATTGCTTCATAAGAACAGACAACCGCCAGAATCTTTCCATAAAGAGAAATCTTTTCACCGGTCAGCTTTTGAGGGTATCCCGTACCGTTTTCACGCTCATGATGATCGAGCGTTCCTAAGCAAATCGGTAATGGAAACTTTGCTTTTTTTAATATTTTACAAGACAGCACAGGATGCACATATAAGTACTTTTTTTCTTCATCTGATAATTCACCCGCTCTGGAATAAATATCTTCGGAAATATGAATAAGACCTATCTCATGCATCAAGGCTGCGGTTGCCAAATCAACCAGCTGGTGCCTTTGCATTTTGAGTTCCATACCGATTACAATGGCAAAAACCGCCGAACGGAGCGAATGGGTAACAAGGAAATTGTCTACATCATACGGCATAATAGATTGCAAAATAAGTACTGACTGCCGGTTTTCTTGTACAAAAGTGCAAAATTCCTTCATCTTAGCAATTACCTTTTCGGTATTGAGAGCTTGCTTGTTGCGGTATGCGCCATACACCTCGTCAGTAAAAGCATAGAATCTTTGATAAGTCTTTTCTACCAATTCTCCCGAAAGTTTTTGCTCGGGTACAGCTTGAACATTACCATTTGCACCGAGCTTTTCACCGCTCTTATCTTCCTTTTTTTGAGGATCTGTCTCGGTTACAATCCCTTTTGTATACAGAATCGTAAACTGCCATTCGGAAAGGAGTCTTTTTAATTCCTCCGTAAAGCAGCTTTCCCTTGTAAATAATAAAAACTTTTTATCAATGTACACATCCTCCGTAAAATATACGGGAGTTTTTAGCTCTAAAAGTTTCAATGTATTCACTTAAATACGCTCCTGTAGTACACTGAAAGTGCGATTAAAAAATTCGCACCATCTATTTATAGATTATAGGAGATTTTGAATGAAATTAAAAGTGCTTATTATTATCTTTAATGCTATCCTGTTGACTATCTTCTTTACAGTGCTTTCTTTTTCATTCTTTACTGCCGGTACTGAATTTATCGGCAGCTTTTTTAAAAACTATTGGATATTCGTCCTGTTTTTTACGATTCTCTTTCTGGGAATGAATATGTTCTTTATCAACAACTGGAAACTCATAACAACCCTTGAAGCTGAAGATTGGCCCGCGCTTTCCCTTTATTTGGAAACGGAAATTTTTGAAAAGCACCATCTTACCGCCAAAAAAGTGCAGCTACTGTGTGAAATCAGTATTTTATTGGGAGATTTTGAGATATTAAGGCGGCTCGAACGCGTACTAGAGGACTATAAACCTGAATATATCAGAACTTTTGCTCCTCATTTCGCGGCGGCTAAGCTGCTTTCAAATGATTATCAAGGGCTTGCCGAGTTTATGACTCATATTGTCGGAAGCCCCCATAAAACTTCTCCGTGGATATCATTTTATGACGCATTCTCAGCACAAATGTTGAAGCGTTACCACGAGGCGGCAGAAAAATTCGCGCGTATGTTAGAAACGGAACAAGAACCGTTTGTTCGATTGCTTGGTGTTTATTTTATGGCATGCGGATTATATCATTACATTGATGTGCACAAAGACGAAGCAGATAAAAGAATCGAAGAAGAAAAACGAAAATTAAAAAAACGTTCATTGCAACAGTGGAAAAAATACGCTCAGAAAGAAAAACAAAATATACATATACTTGTTCTCACAAAAGCAATCGATGATGCACTGATATGGCTTTTTAAAGAAGATGAACTACCGAGGCAAACACCTCAGACGGTTTCTTAACAGCCTGATACATTTGCCCGTCCTTGTATAACTGCTCAACCGCGGAGCATTTTTTTAATGGAGCCGAAAACACCGCGGGTAATTTCCCGTCCAACCGAACGGGTGATACTGTCAACCAAAATTCTTCCCAATCTATCAGTGGTACTTTGATTTTTCCGTTTTGCAGCCTCTTCCAGCCTTAACTTTGCCGCTTCCGCCCTTGCTTTGGCGTTTTCGGCTCGTATAAGCGCAGCTTCTTCTTTTGCCTTTGCCGCGTTTTCTTTTGCAAGCTGTTTTTCTTCGGCTTGGCGCGTTGCAGCTTCAGCTTGTTCGCTAAACTGTTTGGTAAGAATCTCGTAGGCGGATTCACGGTCTACGGGATCCTTGTATTTGTATAAAAGAGGAGACTCTTCTACCAGTGCTGTGATTTTAGCACCGTCGATTACACCTATTTTACTGTGAGGAGGAACAATCATTGTCCGCTGCGTTATGGAAGGGCTGCCGTCCTGCTGTAAAACGGAAACAAGCGCTTCGCCGGTTTTAAGCTGCGTAATAACTTGAGCGGTGTCGAATGCAGGATTGACGCGGAAGGTCTCGGCTGCAAGGCGTATGGCTTTTGCGTCCTTAGGAGTAAACGCCCTCAACGCATGCTGAATCTTATTTCCCAGCTGACCGAGGATCGCTTCGGGAATATCGACGGAATTTTGAGTAACAAAAAAGACCGCAACGCCCTTCGATCGGATTAAACGAATGATTTGTTCAATCTTTTGAAGTAAAATCTTTGAGCCGTTATCAAACAACAAGTGAGCTTCATCAAAGAAAAAAACAATTTTCGGTTTTTCAGCATCACCGATTTCCGGAAGATTTTCGTAAAGCTCGGATAAGAACCATAGTAAAAAGGTTGAATACAGCATGGGCTTTTGGTACAGTTTGACGGCATTTAATATATTGATATAGCCTCGCCCGTCCGATGTTTGCTTAAAAAAATCATTGATATCTAAAGCCGGTTCTCCGAAAAAATTATCCGCTCCTTCATTTTCGAGCGTTAAAAGATTCCGCTGAATTGCTCCTATCGATGTGTCGGAGATATTACCGTATTTTAATTTTAAATCCTGCTTATTTTCACTGATATAATGGAGCATCGCTTTAAGATCCTTTAAATCCAAAAGCAAGAGACCGTCCTCATCGGCGACCCGGAATGCGATATTCAATACGCCGGTTTGCACTTCGTTAAGGTCTAAAAGGCGCGAAAGCAACAGCGGCCCCATTTCGGAAATCGTAGTGCGTATGGGGTGCCCCGTTTCTTGTAAGATACTCCACATCCGCACGGGATAACTTTTGAATTCAAAGTTTGAAATATGTAAGAGACTGAGCCGTTCTTGCAGTTTAACGCTCGATTCGCCTTTTTCGGCAAAACCGCACAGGTCGCCTTTCACATCCGGTAAAAACACCGGTACGCCTAAATCGCTGAATGCTTCAGCAATTACTTTGAGCGTAACGGTCTTTCCGGTACCGGTAGCCCCTGTAATAAGTCCGTGTCTATTCGCCCTCATCGGTAAAAGTTCAACCGTAGTTTCACCGCGGCCTAAAAAAATTGCTTCGCTCATAATGCTTCCTTAAAGTAATAGTATGAAAAAAGGATTGGGAGTCCCTAACAATCTTCGTTGAGATATTTTCCTGAAATTTAATCAGCCTGTAAAATTTTTTAGCGAAAAACACAAGAAAGGTCAATGCCGGCGAGGATCTCTACTCTACGTTCGCTTAACCCGTTTAAAGAGTTCTTCGCGGGTAAGCACAATCCAGATTGGGCGACCGTGCGGACAGATGGGTTCGGGAAGTTCAAAGGCTTGCGCCGCAATGCGCTGTTGGGTTACGGGGTCGAGGATGGCGTGATCCTTGCAGGCAGCGCGGCAGGCGGCTGAGGCTAAAATCTGATAGAGGATATCATCGGCATTTTTACGGACGCCCGTGATGTCGCGGATAAGATCGCGTTCCGTGCCTGTCCACCGTGCCGGTACGGCGGTTACCTGCCATACGCCTGCACCTTCATCGGAGAGGGAAAAGCCCGCTTTACACAGCAGCTCCTGATGTTTTTTGATAAACGCATCGTCTTCTTCCGATGAAGTGATAATGCGGTAGGGGATTAACAGCTCCTGTACGCCGCCGATATTATGCCGCAGCTGCTCAAAGATAATCCGCTCGTGGGCGGCATGTTGGTCAATTAAATACAGCGCCTCGTTTTTTTCTACTGCGATAAAGGTACCGGCGACCTGTCCGAGCAGCTTAAAATCAGCCGGAGGAAGATCCGGCGGCGGCTGTAGACACGCTGCCGTACCCGAAGCCGCAGGCGGCGGAATAATGTGTTCCCCTACTGAATAAGGAACCGCTGCTGTCGCCGCTATTTGGCGGAATGCGCTACCGTATCCGCTTTGTGCAGAACCGTACTCCGCTTGAGTGCCGGATACCTCGTGGTTGTATCCGTCAGGTAGTACACCGGTATCGTTTCCGTACTCCCTTCCATATCGGTCATAGTCATCGGCTGCTGTACCGGCGGCTGGGTTAGCGCTTTTACCGTATCCATACAGGCCGGCTGTCGTGTCGGAGTGCGGCGGCTGTGGGTATGCTCCTGCCGGGGAATCGTGTTGAAAATCCAGCGGGCGGGTAAGGCTGGGGTCATACTTCTCTTTTAAGAGACTTGCAACGGTATGCTGCCGGTAAAAAGATCCGACGGCGCTGCTAACGGCGTGGTGAATGGCGCCGTAATCTTGAAAGCGCGCTTCTTTTTTTGCGGGGTGAATGTTAAAGTCCACACGGGAAGGCTCTACCGTTAAAAATAAAAACGCAACGGGGTGTCCGCCGTTGGGGAAATAGCCTTCGCTGCCGTACTCGATTGCCTGTATAAGCCCGAACTCGGTAATTCTTCTACCGTTGACAAATACCATGATAGCGCGTTTATCGCTTCGGACAACATCCGGGCTGCCGAGCACAATACGGAACGAAAAATGCTCACCGCTTCCTTCAATTTCAAAAAAGAGCGCTTCGGGTTCTTTAAACGAAAATGCAGCGAGGCAGCGTTCCCGCAGCGACTCTGCAGGAGGAAGCAGAAAGCGAAGCTCGCCATCCGTGATAAAGCGCATTTCGGTACGGTAATGCGGCAGAGCTTTGTCGAGAAAGATTGTTCTACACAACGCAGTCTCGGCAGCCGCCCGCTTTAAAAACTGCTTGCGGGCAGGGAAGTTTTCAAAAAGGTTTTCTACCTGCACTACCGTGCCGGCATTTAGACGCGCCGGAAGTATCTTCCCTAGCTGCAGTTTCCATGCGGCGGGTCCGCTCCTCGTTGAGGTAATTTCAAGATCACTGACCGCTTTAATAGAAGAAAGCGCTTCGCCGCGGAAACCGAGGCTGTGCAGGGAGAGCAAATCTTCCGCGGTGGATATCTTGCTCGTCGTATGGGTATCCGTGCAGATTGCGAGGTCTTCGCGGCTCATTCCGCAGCCGTTATCCGTAACCCGAATGCGGTCGATACCGCCACCTGAAATTTCCACTTGCACCTTTGAAGCGCCTGCGTCGATTGCATTGTCTAAAAGCTCACGGATAACAGCGGCGGGTCGGTCAATAACCTCCCCTGCTGCAATTTTCCGTGCCGTTTCCGCATCAAGCGCTTTTATCGGCTTGTACACAGCGGCGGAATCGACAGCCGTATCAGTATGAAAAGAAACTTGAGATATTTCAGGTGATTGAGACGAGGTATCCATCGCTATATGTCATCAGCTGAAAAGAGCTCCAGCTCAGGTTTATCCTGCGATTGCACCGGCTGATTCATCAATATCTGCACCTTACTTTCTATTTTATCAATGTCTTTTTCCAAGGTTTTAGCAAGCTTGATTCCTTCTTCAAAAGCCGCAAGAGCTTCTTCCAACGGAAGATCGGCACTTTTGATTTTTTCGCTGATTTCTTCAAGACGAGTTAACCGTTCTTCAAATTTTTTCAACGTCTTCTCCTTCTCTATTCGAGACAACCGGACTGCTTTTTAACACCCCCGCGCGGATAAATGGCGATGATGATGACATATATAGTTAGTGTCAATAACAGTAGTGCTTGAGCACGAAGTGTTTTCACCTCGTATATATTTTATTACATACTCTACTGGATAGTAAAAAGCATTCCATCTCTTTCCACCGTCCGATAAATCCTGTTTACCTTGAATGGTAAAGTCATTTACACCAATAATATCTTTTGGGAGACTAATACAGTAATTAAACCCATCCTTATATTCAATATACTCGATCTCAAATTTAGTCATCCCCTCAAAATAATCTACATAAATATCCTCTTGCTTTTTTAGTAAGAAAATATACTCGCACCCCGTTTTAATTCCATTCTTTTGATATGTTACTATTGAATTTTCTGCAGCGTAACCTTTTATTGTTTCTTTAATATTTATAGTATATTGCGTTTTATTTCCTATAATTTTGCTAGAGATAATTTCTCCCACTATTATTAAATCAGCTTGACTAACAAGAGAATAGAATTCCTCGAAAATATATAATGGAAAAACAGGGATACTAAAAATCACAAAAATAATTGTTGATAACAATTTCTTCATATATTTTCTTCCTTTGTATCGTAAGAGCGCCGTCTAACATTCGATTAATCCGCATTACACATTTTCTCCGAATAAATATACGAATCTTCGGATGCTTTCAGAGCAAAGGGTAGCCCATTTTCTCGAATTGTAGCTTTTACAAAAGAATTTATAGCCGAAGAAATATTGATTCCCATAGAATCACATATCCGCTCAAAACTTATTTTATCATCATTTATAATCTTTGCTGATATTGTAGTCATTTTTAATACCTATTACTACAATATACTGTATAAATCTCTAAATATCAACACTATCAAAACTGCTACAAGTAATTATGCTTTATATTATTTTACTTTTCTTATTTATATCTATAAAAACAAACAGCCCAAATCCTTTCTTATTTTATATTCGCCGCCTTGAACCATGGAACACCGAGGAAACCCTTGTACAATTTTATTTTAACCATATTGCCAAGCTCTACTTCAGAATACAATGTGCTTCCAACCGAAATTTCTTTTTGTTTTGTTTTTCCGTCAATCCATGGTGAAACTTCAAGATAATAATTCGTCCGTTTTCCTTTCAATATGCGTTGATTTATGACAGTAACTTCGAAAACCGTAGGCTTTGATTTATCAAGTATGATGTTTGCAGAAACCGAAAAACCAAATCCATATAAAAACATAAGAAATAAAACACTGGCAACTGTAAGCATTCTGGTAGAACGCTTTTCTTCTATTTTCTTTTCTGATTCACTTATGCAAATATAATATAAAAAGAACATAACAAGCATTACAAATACCGAAACGGAAACTTGTTTTGAAAAACTATATATTTGGTTTATATAAATAGCAGCTAAAATACAAAGCGTCACAGAACAAAAACAAAAAGGAGTAAGAAGGCTTGGATATAAATCTGTATTATTTGCATTAAAGCGAATTTCTCCATTTGAGAGACGTATAATCAGGAACAAAAGAATCGGATACGCTGCGCACACAATAAAACCAATATGCATGAAACTTCTACCTAAAAAAATACAAGCAATAAAAAGAATAGAAATAAGCACGCCGCCCCATTTTAAAATCCGTGCAATCATATACGTTTTTTGAAGAAGCCTATTTTTTTCATCATCTGAAAGTTCATCATGGGATTCCGTAAATTCTTTAATAGATTGCGCAACCTGCTCGACATATAAATTATGCGCATGAGAATCAAGCCATTCATATAGTAACTGTAAATTCTGAAAATATATAGAGACTGTAAATGATTTTATTTTTTCTATACCGCCGATTAAAGTTTTGTATGAAATTGAAATTCCTTTTTGAGTTATAAGAAATGATTGAAGCGAAGAAACAGGAATCTTCTTCACTTTTGCAAAACCCGAATAAAATTCGATCCCATTTTCATCATCAAAAGAACAGTATGCAAAGAATGCTTCCAAAACACTAAAAACAGAAAGCGTACCAGATAATATAAACAGCGGGAGCATCAGCCCCCAAGTCACAGCGGGATGTACTTCGGTAAGCAGAAAAAATAAAAATCCAAATAAAAAAGCTGCTGATAAAAAAATACCGCTTGCCACAGCCACAACTTTCATTTTTTTAGAAAAAGTAAGTTTTATCATTTATTTCTTAAGTCCTTCATCGATTCTAAACTATTGGCTTTAATACCATCCGTTACGACATAGCATATAAGATAACCCTCTATGCTGATAACTCTCCGTACGGATAACAGGTTCAACCCGTTTAATATATTTCGTCCCTACGGCTCGTTAAAATGATACGGTTCCCTGCTTTGGTAATGCGTATGCAGCAAACGGTGCGCCTTTTCAGAATTCGGCTTTCCCAAGTATTCGCTATAGACTTGCTTGATGTATGGATTATTATGCGATGTTCGTATCACAGCT
Organism: Treponema sp. OMZ 803; assembly: GCF_024181165.1. Taxonomy (NCBI): domain Bacteria; kingdom Pseudomonadati; phylum Spirochaetota; class Spirochaetia; order Treponematales; family Treponemataceae; genus Treponema; species Treponema sp. OMZ 803. The sequence continues at coordinate 2,450,428 of NZ_CP051195.1, forward strand.
CTTTCATCATCGGTGTAAAGACCTGCAGCCCTTAGCTTCCGCACCTCGTCGGTACAACCGTAGGGTTGCCCGCCGCCACCGACACAACCGCCGCGGCATGCCATCACTTCGACAAAATGATAGATCGGGTCTTCGCCTGCTTTAATTGACTGTCTTATCTTCTCCAAAAATTCAGGTAAATTCCCGAGCTGATTGACAACGGCAACGCGAACTTCAGTCCCTTCAATATCTATTTTAGCTTCTTTAATACCGGTAAGACCTCTTACTTGATAAAAATCAAGCGCGGTGAGTTCTTTTCCCGTTATATAAAAATAGGCGGTGCGCAAAGCCGCTTCCATAACGCCGCCTGTTGCACCGAATATCGTTCCTGCTCCGGAATACGGGCCAAGCGGAGAATCTGCCTTCTGCTCTTCCAATGCATTAAATTCAATCCCGGCCTGACGGATATAGTTTGCAAATTCCCGCGTTGTAATAACCGCATCTACATCCTGGTAACCGGAAGCGGACATGGTACCATTGCGTTCGCATTCGTATTTTTTTGCCGTACACGGCATAACCGCTACCGAAAATATCTTTTTAGGATCGATGCTCATCTTTTCAGCCCAATAGGTCTTTATCATCGCCCCCATAATCTGCATCGGACTTTTAGTAGAAGAAAGATGCGGTATCAAATCATGATGATATTTTTCGGCGAATTCAACCCATGCAGGACAACAAGATGTGAACTGCGGGAATGTGTAAGTTCTATCGGTAAAATTCGTCACGAACTCCTGTGCCTCCTCGGCAATCGTTAAATCAGCGGAAAAATTACTGTCAAATACATACTCAAACCCGATGCGGCGTAACGCCGTATATATTTTTCCGGTGGTGAGATCCCCCGGTTTTAAGCCGAATTCCTCTCCCAATGCGACCCGCACCGAAGGAGCTATTTGAACGACACTGATCGTATCGGGATCGGAGAGCTTTGCCCACATATCCATTTTTGGCGGAGTCTCGTAAATCGCGCCGACCGGACAATGAGCTGCGCATTGGCCGCAATGTACGCATGGAGAATCCCTCAATAGAGCCATTGCTGCCGGAGCGATAATCGTCTTTCCTCCCCGTCCTTGATATTCTATCGCATGTACCGCCTGCATGTGCTGACAGACTTCGACACAGCGTCCGCACGAAATACACTTATTTCGATCAAATACAATAGCGCCGTTAGAATCATCTTTCGGTTTTTCATTGATGTAGTGTTCAAAGTGCATCTCCCGCAATCCGAATTCGGCAGCTAAACTTTGAAGTTCGCATTTATTATTCCGGCTGCACGTAAGACAATCCTTAGGATGATTAGATAAAATCAATTCCAATACGGAACGCCGCGCCTGTACAATTTCGGGGTCATGGGTAATAATGTTCATACCGTTGGCAGCCTTTGTGCAGCAAGCTCGCATCATTCTGGCGCTGTTCTCAAGATGGACAATACAAAGTCCGCACGAACCCCATGCCGGTAAGTCTTTGTTATAGCAAAGTGAAGGAATCTTTACATTTGCCGCACGGGCAGCCTCCATTATCGTTGCGCCTTCGGGCACTTGCACTCGTTTTCCGTTTATCTTTATGTCCAACATGCAGATTCCCCCTTATTTTTTCTCGATTGCATCAAACCGGCAGCTACGGAAGCATTCTCCGCATTTTAAGCACTTTACCTGATCGATTGAATGGCGGTTTCTCCGCTCGCCTGCAATACAGTTTGCAGGGCATTTGCGTGCGCAAGCGCCACAGCCGATACATTTTTCAGTAATATAGAAACTAACCAAGTCTTTGCACTTACCGGTAAGGCATTTTTTATTGACAATATGGGCGATATACTCGTCGCGAAATTTCTTTACCGTTGAAAGCGTAGGATTGGGAGCGGATTGACCGAGTGCGCATAAAGAAGCTTTTTTCATGGCAAAGCCGATTTCTTCGAGTTTATTCAAGTCGCTCATTTCACCTTTTCCCTTGGATATCTTATCGAGCAACGCATAAATTTGACGAGTACCTATCCGGCACGGCGCGCATTTTCCGCAGGATTCATCGACGCAGAATTCCATATAAAACTTTGCAACATTTACTACGCAGTCATCTTCGTCCATAACGATCATGCCGCCTGAGCCCATCATGGAACCGAGCGCTTGCAGGTTTTTAAAGTCGATAGGAGTATCAAGTGCCTCAGGCGTAATGATTCCCCCTGAGGGGCCACCGGTTTGCACCGCCTTAAATTTTTTACCGTTTTTAATGCCGCCGCCTATATCAAAGATAATTTCCCGCAGCGTCGTTCCCATAGGAACCTCAACCAGCCCTGAGTTTTCTACCTTCCCGGTGAGTGCGAACACCTTGGTGCCGGCAGAATCCGCCGTGCCGATGCTTTTGAACCATCCCGCTCCTTTCATCAAAATGATGGGGATATTCGCAAACGTTTCTACATTATTGATAATGGTCGGTTTGCCCCAAAGTCCCGCCTGTGCCGGAAATGGGGGCTTAGGCGTCGGCATCCCACGCTTCCCCTCGATTGAGCGGAGCAGCGCTGTTTCTTCCCCGCAGACAAAAGCACCTGCACCCAGTCTGATTTCTATATCAAAGCTAAAATCAGAACCAAGGATATGTTCACCCAAAAGGCCGTATTCCTTTGCCTGCGTAATGGCCTTCTCCAGCCGGGATATTGCGAGGGGATATTCCGCGCGAATATAAACGAAACCCTTATTCGCACCGATTGTCCTGCCGCAAATAGCCATCGCCTCAATAATGCTGTGAGGATCTCCTTCGATTGTCGATCTATCCATATAGGCGCCGGGATCCCCTTCATCGGCATTGCATACAACGTACTTTACATTGCCTTTTGCTTTAAAGCCGGCATCCCATTTTAATCCTGTCGGAAAGCCGGCTCCGCCCCGTCCGCGTAAACCGGAAGCGGTAATTTCAGCGACGATTTCTTCTCTCGTCATTTCAAAAAGCGCTTTTTCAAGCGCAAAGTAACCGTCATGAGCGATATAGTCCTCAATATTTTCAGGGTCGATTAATCCGCAATTGCGCAAAGTAATACGCAGCTGCTTTTTATAGAAAGGAATTTCATCCACATCTTCCGCACTCTTTTTCTCTTTTGCATAAAGGAGGCGGTTCACCTGAATGCCTTTTATAATATGCTCATTGATAATATCCGCGGCGTCTTCGGGCTTTACTTCGACATAGAAAGCGTCTTCCGGAAGCACCTTTACGATAGGGCCTTTTTCACAAAAACCGAAACATCCGGTCTTAATGATTCTTACCTGATCGTCAACGCCTGCTTTTTTTACTTCTTCTACCAGGTTTTCATAAATCCGAACGGAATGGCTGGATTCGCACGCAGAACCGCCGCACACCAAGATATAATGGGTATAGTTCATACGTGATTCTCCCTAGCTTCCGCAGCATCCAACATATATTCGGTTACCGTCTTTTTGTTTATAATGTGGCTTTCTATAATTTTTTGTGCGGTTTCGGGGGTAACCCGTCCGTATTTTACCGGTTTTTGCCCCTCCAGGATGACTTCAACGACGGGTGCTCTATCCCAGAAGCTCTCCATATCCGCTTGAATTACTGCGACGGAGCCGCGTAATCCGAGTGCATTTACTTTCTCACTGATTGCGGTAAAGACATCTTTTGCTCCCTTTTGAAGACCGCACTCCCCCATACCGACGATCACATAAGCGATTTTACCGGCTGTCTGTCTGATTTTTATTTCGTTTACTAACGAATCTCTCAGTTTATGCAGCATCTCGCGTGTTAATTTTTGCATACCCCGATACTCCTTTTTGTTTTAGCCCCATATTTCATTAATCCGGCATTTTTGCTCTTGTGTGCGGCAATCTGCAATGATTTTTGTCATATCTTCGCGTTTCAATTTTCCATGAACGATACCATTGACGGAAAGGACAGGTGCTAATCCGCAACATCCGATGCATCGTACCGGCTCAACAGAAAATTCTCCGTCGGCGCCGGTAACCTGTTCTTCCGTTAATCCGAGCAGGCTGCGAGATTCATCGAGAATATCTTGACTCCCCTTTAGGTAACACGCTGTTCCTAAGCAAATACAAATTTTGTGTTTTCCGGGTTTTTCCGTTTTAAAAAAGTGATAAAAAGACATGGTGCCGTATACATTGGCGAGAGGAATACCGGTTCTGATCGAAACTTCTTGCGCAGCCTCTTTTGAAATATAGCCGAATTCTTCTTGAACCTTATGTAAAATCATAATAAGGTTACCCGGCCTATTTTTCCAATCGGCGATAAAGGAGTTTAAAGAATCGGAGAAGGACGGTTGTGCGTTCATAAATCAGCCTCCAACCTTACCGGCTTATTCTGCCGGAAACATGTTGACAACCTTTAAAAAAGTTAACTTTTAAGGGTACCGAATTATACTCTACTTAATAGTATCACACCGAAAGATGTAATCTGTCAACCGGAAAAATTTCCACATTTCGATAACCATGCCGATAAGCAATTTCTGCAACATAGAAATCACGGATATACGAATACTCCGTGATACAAATACTCGTATAGAAATTGGGGGCATATATGCGGATGTTCGATGTCATGCTTAGTTACAAACTTCCATAGATAATTTTTTACATATTATTACTAAAGGCCTATTGTTAGTGAGGGGAATTGCCTCATTTTCTCTTGCCATATGAATATGGTCAACCTACATTGCCAAGATCATGTCAGCGTTGAAGCGGGTGTTAGAAGTTTTTCTTTACATAATTCAAATAAAAATTTATAAAATCATCTTTATTATAATTTTCAGTTTTATTCATAAACATTATATTACTAAATTCTAACCTACCATTTCCTAGAATATATTTTTTTGTATCAATTTTTTTCTTATAATTTCTAATAATCATATTTTTTTTCATTTTTTTAGCGAATAAATTTACACATCTATTTTGATTTCTTGCTAGTTTTGATGAAATTTTATATTTTAATAATCCATTGCTACTAAAAAGAGGTATGGATAAATCATCTAAAGTTTCTAATAATATAAGATTAGCATATTCGTTATTTAGTTTCAAGATTTTTGAATAGAGATTTCTCTTAATTCTAATTTCATAAGCATACAACCATGTAAATTCCATTATATAATCATATAAAAGTAGTGGATCATTTTCTATTACAAAAATAAAATAATCTTCCAGTATTTTTTTACATTTTATTCTATGAATATTTAAGGTATCACAGATTATAATTAAGGCTTCTCTTCGTCTGATATATGAAGAATCAAATAGCATTTTTTCACAAAATTTATAAATACAATCATTTTCATATTTTTTTAATATTAATTCTCGATATTTATGCGAATGAGTTACTGAATCACAAATAAATGAACAAGGACTTTCCGATGTATAAACAGCATCATTTTCATAACATTTTTCGAAGAAAAGATTTGTATCTTTAATTTGCAATAAGCCTTTGCATACTTCTTCCAAATACTCATCTGTAAGATAATAGGTATATTCTTTCACCTTTTGTATTAATTCATCTTTTTCCAATATTTTACCCTAATTTTATCCATCTAACAACTGGTTTGACTGCACACACAGATTGACCGCGCGTCGGCTATAGTCCTGTGTTATGTGATATTTCCATCTCCTGTAAAGCTTTTTTATAAAAAGAATAAAAATCATCTATTTTATAGGAACTATATATTTTTTCAAAATAATTAATACTTTTAATATATTCATCTCTTGTGAAATCTTTAATCTTGTTTGCACCTTGAACATTTGTTATAAATATTTCAAAATTCATAGTAAAATTTTGAATACTGTCAGCTCTTATTTTTTGTAAGTATTTTTCATTTTTATTTAAGCCTAATACTTTCTTAGTAAGTTCTTCATCATCAAACAGAAGTATAGAAATGAAATTTATTAAATCAAAATCTTCAACAAGTAATTTCTTGAATTCCTTTGCTTTTTTACTTTTTAAATAAAATAATTCTGTTAGACATCTGGCAGTTAGTATAGGATTCTTTTTGTAATATTCACTAATAAAAGCGTCCTCCAAATATTTGCAATTACTTGTGCTTCGTTTTTTTGCAAGTGCTAAAATTGCACCTTCTTTTTTATATAGAAAATCAGAGTATAAATATTCTGAAAATTTTTTCCAAAAATTTATTTCCTCCAATTTTGAATCTATATATTTAAAATGTTTATCCTTAATATTCAGAGTTACGTATAAATCAGTTAGAAATTCTATGATATTTGGAAAAATAAATTCATTTTCAGTTTTTTGGTCTATATCGATTAAATTATACAAATCAAACGGTATGTTGATAATTTCATCTTCAGAAAAATAACTATAGGCTTCTTTGCTATTGTATAATCCGTTGGAAAAAACTTTGATAAAATTCATTTATTCTATTATTCCTAAGTACCCTAGTGCGGGCATCCATATAACATTCGCTTAACCTGCATTCTCGTAAAGGCAATGTCAGGTTAAGCGGATGGTAGACGCATTGAATTATTTATCTTTCTATTCTTGCCTGACAAGCATTATATCTATCTTTTCTTTTTTCATAAATATACTTCCATCCTAAAATATTCTTCTTATATATAATATCTTAGCCGTCTGTAAATGAGGTAATATTAAAAACAAAATCTTTTATTTTATACACTCCTTCTTTTTTTACTAAATGGAATATATGATTTTCTTCTGTCTTTATAGTATTTCCCGCGAATTTTCCTTCTCCAATCTTCTTATATTCCTGTAAAGCTTTTTGGCCGAATTTTTCCAGCTCTTCTTCATTTATACAAATATCATCATAATATTTGAAATATTTCTTTTTTGTAAGCGCCATACCATGGTCTGCATAAAACCAATGCGAAGCTTCTGCTTTTACGACACAAGTACATTCCTTATCAGTGATTGAAACTACTGAGATATCTTTTATCTTTATGTTTTTACTTGTATTAAGAAATCTGTCCGGTTGCTGTGATGCTTTTGTATATAAATTTGAAATGATATTTTGCCAAATTCCATCTTCTAAAAATATTTTATGAAATATTTCTGTTAATTCATCGCTTGGTTTATAATCAAAATCAAATATATTAAAATAGTATTCCTTATCCAATACTTTTATTGTTTCATAAAATAATTTTATCTGATCTTCAACAGTAGGATTTTCCACATCTAATATTTTTAAAGATTCATAAAATGGTTTAAAATACTCTTTCACTTCAGGATTTTTTAAATCTAATCTTTCTTTTACTTCCTCAACGGTTAGCAGTTCTTCTCTTTGAGAATTTTCTATATCTATTGCTGCAGCAGTAAAATCTTTATTTTCATTCTTTTTACATGAGATAAACAAAAATAATAGAATAGAAAAGAATATAATTCTACTTAAACTTTTCATTTTTCCTCCACAGCAGACCAACGACCTGTCGCCACAACATTGTTTTAAACTGCAAACGGGCATAGTCCCATTTGTCGGCTTTGAAAGCGGTATTAGGCTATATTATTTATAAGCACCTTTTCGTGTTCCAAGGTCGACTATAAATACAATGACTGTATCTTCTGATATTTTATAGAATAGACGGTAATCCCCTATTCTAAACCGATATAGGCCTTTGTAATTACCTTTCGATATCATCGACAACTGTCTCATTCATGGTGTAATTGCGCGTTGCATATTCCAGATAATTTGAGATTGTTCTTTTCTGCCCATCAGCGGCTAGTTTGAAAATGTCATATGTACTGTCATCTATACGAACAGTAATTGTCCTCGTCATTTTATACCTCTGCTTCAAATGTATTCAGTTATATTCAAAACGTCAATCGGTTGCGCAAAATCACATCCTGTCTATAGAGGTTTTGAAGCCGAGGTTGGTACTGTACTTTTATTGCACCACTCTAGGTGCTGCTTAAAACTCTTTATTTCATAGTAAAAAATATGCTGTTATTGATAAAATTTTTTATTCTCATGTATAATAACGGAAAAGGAGTTATACATATGAAAAAAGCATTTTTCTTTTTGCTATTATCAATAGCGATATTTTCTTTGTTTACATCGTGTCCAACATCGCCGCCTTCGCCGAAAGAAGAGCCTCAACGGATAGAGGAGGCGCCTGCGAAAGAACCGGCGCCTATTCCTGCTTCCGAACCGGACCAGCCTAAACCAAAGGAGCCTGTTCCGGAGGCAGAACCGAAAACGGTAAGTGTCAAAAAGTACACCGTTGTTAAAGGCGATATTCTTTCACGAATTGCCTTGAAGCACTTTGGAAGTCTTGATAGAGCCTACTATTTTCCCATTATCATGGTGATGAATGAAGGGATAATAAAGCATCCCGATAAGATACGCCCCGGTATGACGCTGAATATTCCGGATTTTCAAGAATTTATGGCTCATCCTGAATATCGACAAAAAGCGAAATCTCAATTTGAGCAGTGTATTAAAATATATAAAAGAGAAAAAAAGTTCACTATGATGAAACGATTGCAAAAACGCATAAAATATATGGATAAACCGCAGTAGAACCCTGAAATCATCATACCCCGACTCAAGAAGCGTCGGGGTATGAAACCCTCGCACGAATAAATGTTATAGGTCGGTTCCGCACCCGCCTGCCTAAAGGCAGACCAACCTAATGGGTGTGCAGCATTCATTCAACTACCGCTTAACCTGCGTTTGCAGTTGTCAGCGTTGAAGCGGGTGTTATGGCAAAAATATTTCTTAGACAGAATTAGATTTCTTAAATCCTTTTTTCTTTAAGAAAAATTCTGTTATATTTTTTGAAGCGTATGCTTCTATATATTGTACTGTTCCTAAACAGCAGAAAACCGCTTCTTCGTCCAAGCCTGAAATTATATCCTTTATTACCAAACTATTATTTCAGTATATTCTGTAATAAGCTCGCCATCATCAAAACTATATACAATTTTTCCTATGAAGTTTTTTTCATTTTTTATTTCTTTAACCAACCAATATTTTTTAATTTCATTGAATATATATCCATGATTGTTTATTATTTTATTTTTAATGATAAAAACTTCTCCATTCTCTGACTGATAGGAAAAGCTATAAATCAGCATTTTTTTCCATGATATATTCTTATCTACTAAAAAACTGAAAACATCATACAAAATACCAAATGGCCATGTTCGTACGGTATGAGTCAAAAGCACAATATTGTTATGATTTTTAAAATCGGTATTTTCTTCATGACAAAAATTATACTGTTGAAAAGCCCAATGTGGATAACTTTTAGAATTTATTGCAAAATTTATTGCATAGCAATTAAATAGATATATACATATAAATAATAGTGAAACTGTTCTTTTCATTTTTCCTTCTAGAAAAGCAGTCCAGTAGCCTGTCGCCCTAATAAATGGTTGTACCGCACGCGGCTTTTCCGCATGTCGGCTACTAACCTTTGTTATGTGTATTACTTTAATTCAAATCCTTTTTCTTTATAATTATCAATATTCTCTTTACTGCCGTTTCCAGTAACTGTCCATTGTGATATATAATCTGGACTTTTAATTACTTTGCCACTTTGTCTTTCTCTATAGTCACCGGGCTTTGCTTCTATAATAGCTCTATCATCATTTGGAATTGTAAATAATTCTTTGTAATTTTCTCTTTTTATTTTAATTTCTTTGTCAGTAATAGATTCTATGATTCCACTTGTCTGATATTGTTCCAACAATTCATTATTGCTATTGTAATACCTAATTCCAATTAAAATCAGTTTTCCAATTTTATTTTTATTCATTTCATATCCTTTAATTAAAATCGAGCTTGACCCGATTTTTAATATTTTTACAGGAATAAGTTTTTTATTTACAAAAATAAATATAACCGCTTCCTCGACCTACCCCTAAACTTCAATTAATTATTTTATTCCAATTTTATAGACTTCCATATTTGGAAAATCTTTTACATCATAATACGGTGCTTCATTCTCCCATAATTGATGAAATCTTAATATAATATGATCGTTAAAATCACAGTCCAAATAGACATAGAAACTTTTATTTGGAAAACTTGTTTTTAAATTTTCAATGAGATTTTTCGTAATTAATTTTGCAGAAGTTATGGCTGTATGTTGAACACGTTTTTTAACTTTACCACAAATATGAATATGATTTTCATATGCCTCTAATTGTGTTTTATCAGATACTTTATCTAATGAATCTATCTTTGAATCTTGAGTTTTTAAAAATATATATTCATTATTTTCAGAATCTATTGCCGTATAAAATTTCGGGAAGAGAATATCTTGTAATTCGATAATAGCCTTAAAACCATTCATATCTTTTCATAAAACCTCGCATCCTAGTGTAGTGTCGCCATAACATTGTTTTAAAGTGCAACCGGATCTATTAATCCTAATATTTAATCCTAATATTTTCATAATTAAGAGTTACCATTGGATAATACAAACCTTTTCTAATCTTATTTCCAAATAAAATCAAAGACACATATTTTTTTCCATTATCTTCGTAAAATTCTTCGTACCCATACTCTTGAGGTTTATATTTTTTATTTAATCTTGAAATATGACCGTTTTCTTTTACAGTGTTCCAAGATAAAATCTTAGCTTTTTCAAAAATAATATCAAAATAAATTGACTTCTTTTCTTCTGAATCATAAGTATTAACTTTTATTACAACGTTTCCATTAATTTGTTTCAGATAGATTTTTGCATCATGCAAATATTTATATATTTTTATGAAATCAGATTTTTCAAAATCTTTTACTATACTCTTATTATATTCAAGAAATGCTTTGCGATATTCATCATCATTGTAATCAGCTAAATAAATATATTTTAAAATTTTTGATTTTTTTATATTTCCATAAGTTAATAACATTTTTAATCCTTTCCCAACGCTTGACGTTGGATACATAACTAACGCTTAACCTGCAACAAGGCTTGTCCGGTTTGTCAGCTTTGAAAACAGTATTAGGTGTTATTACTATTTAAATTCTATTTAATTTATATTAAACTTAAACTATAACAAGCATCTAGCCCTAACAAATTTTTTCTTATCAGTTTCTGATAATTCAGAAACTTTCATATTATTTGCTTTTGCATAAGAAAATAATGCTTTCAAATCTATACTATTTTCCATTTGAGACAACAATATAGGTTGCGGGGTATCTTTTAAAGTTTCTTTATAATTTTTCATCAGTCCAGTCATAGGTATAAACCTCCATTATATTTTTTGCATTTTCTTCATCTATTGCAAATTGAAATGGATGAAGAATACCGATAAATTCAGCATTAAATTTTTCGACATAATGATCAAGTAAAATTTTATTCGCTGTAAATCCATACATCATTCCATCAAAACCAAAGTCGATTGATTTGTTTGCAGCGATTGCAAACAAATGTCCGCCAACACCTTGATATCTGATTTCTTCTATGTATACTTTTTCCAAACGTCGTAAAGCCGCGTACCACCGCTACCTTGTTCCGCCCTAAAGTTCAATTTCATTTTAGTAAGCAAGCTTGAGTTGCTTACTAAAACATACTTTTTTTCATCGAGCTTGACTGGATGAAATTATATTCCTTTTTAAAATTTTATAATATTGAAACTGAATAAATAAATTATAAAAGCACAACCAATGTTTGTCCTTTTCGACCTTTCCTTATAATACCATAAAAATGACTCGTCTGCAATCTAAACTGCTACAAGATAAGGAACTCCCATATTATCCCTGTTCCCGATCCTCTCGATTTCTATGCTTTTTTTAATTTAAAATACTCTCTATCATACATAAACAATAATATGAGTAACAATGCAGATGCGCCTAATATAGTTAAATATAATTGTATTGATTCTCTTTTAAATAAAAGAATCATATTTGATAAATTAAAAAAAGTATGATAAAAAATTGCATTTAAAATATTGTTTTTTGATTTCTTATAAAAATATGTGATAAAAATACTAAGCATAATAACCGTAGGGATAAATAATAGGTATCCTACGAATCCGACGTTCATTATTTTGAAGAAATGCCATGCACCCCAAAGTATTCCAACAAATAGTGAACTGGTAAACGAAGTATATTTATTTTCAAAAATCTGTAATAAAGTTCCCCTCCAACCAATTTCCTCACTAATAGATCCGACAATAGTAACTATAACACCAATTAGTAATAAATATCCCGTGTATTCTGACTTAACATACGGCATTCCCATTAAATCAAGTATAAATGAAGATAGTAAAACCAGTGTTATTGGAAATATAATAGCTATTACTGAGTATCTATTTAATTTATAAGCATAAAATTTCCTTTCATTATATTTTTTTCTAAAAATTAAAGTTGTTATCAATGGAGATAATTGTACTGCAACCATTGTAACAGAGCCTAATAGTAATTCATTACCTCTGATATTTTGTGTAACACCTCCGGATATCATAGCAAGAAGAAAGGTTATTAGTAAGTTCATCAAATTAAAAAATACTACTTTTTTATTCATTTTACTTCCTCTAAACTTATTTCTTCGTTATCGTTAAAATAAATGTTATAGATTGGTTCTGTTCCCGCCTGCCTTTAGGTAGGTCAACCTAACTGCCGCTTAACCTGCATTGCCGTAAAGGCAATGGCAGGTTGAAGCGGGTGTTAGGTTTTATTTCATTTTAGATTTTTACGATCCATATTTTTCAGAAAAATACTCCGATTTGGCATCTTCAATAGTTATATCTGAAGAAACACAGCCTGTAATCTGTTTTAATAAATCCATTCCTGCTTCAGGTGATAGTTTATCTTTCTTCTGAGATTTTATGACATTTATTTTATAATCCAGTAAATCAAAAAAATCAGAAACATCTGAAAGAAATTCAACAGGAATGGATTCAAGCCTTTTTTCCAAAACTTCATATGGAACTTGATAAGATCGTTTTTTTGATGTATTTATCATTGTATCAGACATATAATCCTCCTAGATTCAACTACTATATTTCTTTGTAATTTATATAAAGTCAGACGGAAACCTCCCGAAATATTTGCATATTATTGACTTTGACATTACATTTCCCAGTATTGCATTTAAAAATCTCATATTACGAATTCCTGTTTCCTCCCATTAACAAATAGAAACGAGGAACTGAAGTCTCTTTTAGAAAAGCTGACACGAGAACATTTGTATCGATTACAGCATATATCGGCATCCTATATCCCTTTTCGTGCAGCAGAAATTTCAGCATTAATCTCTTCAAGATTCAAATTTGCGACTCCATTCTCTTCTGCACTTTCAGCTAGTGTATTCATTGCATTAAGAATGTTTAACGGAATCCGTTTTCGAATAATATCTTTTTTATTGTTATAATCAATTTTCATTGCAAAAGGAATGCCTTTCTCCGCAACACTTCGTTTGAAAAAGATTCTCACTGCTGTCGATAAATCTAATCCAAGTTGGTCATAGATGGCGGTAACCTCATCTTTTAATTTGTCATCAACCCTTACCTGGACCAAAGAATTTGCCATACGAAGCATCCTTTTCTGAAGTTCAATGTAATGACATTGTAATACGAATAAGCGTTTTAAGCAAGCATACTTATTTAATCTACCTATATTTATTTGCCGCTTTCTCTTAGTTCAAATTTTCGCTTGTCATTAAGAATTACTTTCTTTAAATCTAACCTGCATCAATTCCAGCTGATTTTACCGGATTGTCAGCCTTTAATTTCTTATGCTTTTCCCACAGAGTATACAATGGAGTGCCGATCCATTCGAAATTCTCGCCTCCCATTAAATCTCTTAATGCAAATTCTTTATCATTAAAATTTTTGCACCAACAATATACAGCACCTTGAAGAAAGCTATAAATTTCTGCTCCTTGTTTTTTGAAATTCCAGAAACACTTCTTACTATGCTATTACCTTTTATCAGCATTATAATTTTTTCCTTAACCGTTTGTGCTCTATGTATAAACACCATAGAGCACAAAAATAATACCTAAATTTAGTTACCAAAAGACCCCGAATATCCAAGTTTCTTTAACCGAACTTGTAATTTCAGCGGAATGGAAGTACCGTCAAACTGTTGACTACTATGTCCGAAGTCTATTCGTTCCAAGCTTTCTGGAATTACGACTTCTGAAAGTTGTTTGCAAAAACAGAAGCCATCGCCTGCTAATTTTTTTGCAGATGTTGGTAGTGTTATTTTTTTGAGATCCGGACACCAACCAAAACCTCCGATTATTTCACACCCTTCTTCAAAAATAGCCTCTTTTATTGTTGAGTTTTCAAACTTGTAGTTTTCTGGTGCTCCTAAATAACCTTCATTCTTAGCCCAATTTGAGCGAATGATAATGCTCTTTTCTTCAAAATTAACATATTCTGTTCTAATTTCTGTCAAATTATTTAATTCTTTCAAAGAGCCTTTTAATGTAATATAAAGATTTGCAGGAGATTTTCGATTTTTCTGAGCAAGTATCTTACATTTCTCAATAGTAGATGGAAGTTTGTTTATAGTAATATGACTTGAGGGAATTCCTCTTGAATAGATCTGAGTTAAAGAAAATTCCTTTACACCTTCAGGTATTTTTATCAAAATTTCGCTAATACCTTGAAAACCTAAAAATTCAGATTTGACTGCAATGACAGGTATATCCTCTATTGTTGGAGGAATATCATATACTTTTTGATTATTTTTAAACCCAGTTATGATAATGGATTCAACATCATCGGAAAGTTTATAACTAAAATCGCTTGCAGAGTTTGCTGCAAAAACTGAAAAAGCAGTAACTACTATTAAAGATACTGAAACCAAAATTTTCCTCATAAAATCCTCCTATGATTTTATAAATTTATTTTTTGGTCGAAATAAATGTTATAGATTAGTTCTGTCTCCGCCTGCCTTTAGGTAGGTCAACCTAACGGCTGCTTAACCTGCATTGCCGTAAAGGCAATGGCAGGTTGAAGCGGGTGTTAGGTTTGTTCTCGTTTCCAAACAGCTTAATTATAATTAGAACTTACTCAATAGATTGAATATTAGCATACACAGACTGCATATTTTTTATAATCTTATCTACTTTACTATTATTCATTCCCAGTTTTATACTCTTTTCAATATTATTTATGCATTCTTCTTTTTTACCATTAGCCATGTTAATAATAGAACGGTTTAAATATGGAAGCGGATATTTATTATCAATATTTAAAGCCTCTTTAATATATTTTTCTGCTTCTTCATATTGTTTTTTATTTATATAAATACAACTAATATTGTGTTTAACCATGGCTAAAATATCTATCGTATAAACAGACCATGTCATCCAGAGAATCGTTTTTTTCCATGGTTTTTCCTCAATACAACGCTCAAATTGTAAAAAGTGATATAATGCTTTATCTAAATCATTTTTATTCATATACTTTCTACCGGTGTAGAAATCTTGATAAAAGTATTGACTTATTCTTCCAGGTATAAGCAAAAGTAAACCAATAAAAAGCGAAGTAACAAGGCGATAATCCTTGTTAGTATTTGATATACTCCAATAAACAATGGTAGCAAGTGATATAAGTATTACACCGTAAAGTATTTTTAAACAGAGCGTCCTATTCATTTTTTATCCTCCGCGCCGTAGGCGTCAACCTAACACCCTTTAGCCCCTTCCTCATAATATCATGGAAATTTCACGCTTTCAATCTAAACTGACACCCATCGCAGCAGCTACACCTTTCTACTATGAATACTCACTGGAATGCAGCAACAACAGGCAGCTTAGGTCTATCCTCACTAAACAAGCTAAAGCAAAATCACATCCTATCTATAGGAACTAGGAAAAATTTTATCCATTTTTTCTGTCGTCTACATTTTTATATACTTCCATACGATCTCGTTTCCCGATTCCCCAAATTTCTATGATTTCTTTTAATTTAAAATGATCTCTATCAGTTCACTGCGTTCCAAAAAGCTCTCTAAAATAGTTCAATCGGCAGTTTGACTCTCAAAAAACCGATGCAAGGCTTCTTGAGCCCGAATCGGCGGCTGTCCTTGCGGCAAAGTTTTGCGGTGCCAGCTGCCGTCCGGTTGCATTTCAAAGGCCTTTACGTTATCCGCAAAGTACACGCTAAAAAAATAATCCAGAAGCTTCTGATTCTGCTTATCCAAAACAGGAAACAACAGCTCTACCCGCCGTTCAAGATTGCGGGGCATCCAGTCAGCGCTGGAAAGGTGCCATTCAGGATTACCGCCGTTTTCAAAATAGAATATCCGGCTGTGCTCCAAATAGCGGTCGATAATACTGACCACGCGGATATTATCGCTGATGCCACGCTGCCCGGGAATGAGCATACAGATACCCCGCACGTTTAAATCGATACGGACGCCCGCCTGCGACGCCTTGTATATGGCGGCAATCAGTTCGGGGTGAGAGAGGCTGTTCATCTTTGCGATAATGCGGGCGGGCTTATGCTGTCGTGCAAAGTCGATTTCCCGATCGATATATCCCAGCAGGGTACGCTTGAGTGCGTCAGGCGCGGTAATGATATAGCGGGGAGCCTCTTGCGTATATTTACCGCACAGACGCGAAAAAATAATGTGCGCGTCGGCAATCATCCGTGGATTGACGGTAAACAATGATATGTCTGCATAGAGCCGTGCGGTGGTATCGTTGTAGTTGCCGGTAGACAGGTGCACATAACCCTGCTCACCGTGCGCCTCGCGCCGCATAATCAACAAAAGCTTTGCATGAACCTTCAAATGCGGCAGATCGTACACCACCCGCACGCCGTGCTTTTGCAGCCGCTTTACCCAGCCGAGATTTCGCTCCTCATCAAAGCGCGCTTTTAATTCCACAAATACCGTAACCTGTTTTCCCCGCTTTGCCGCCTCCACCAACGCACGCACAACAGGCGAGCTTTTACTGGTACGGTACAAGGTCATACGGATGGACGTTACGGCAGGGTCTTCCGCAGCGTCAGACAAAAGCCTGATAACCGGTTTATATGACTGATACGGAACGTGCAGTAGAATATCGCGTGCTTTGATGCTATCCCACAGCGTGCCGTTAGAGGGGAAGGCAGGATGTGCAAAGTGCTTCCATTTTTCATTCCTCAGCCGTTTAAACCCGTCTATTTCCGTGATTTTTGCAAAGGAGGAAAGCCCTATGGGAGCCTCGCTTAAATAGACATCTTTTTCGCCCAGCTGAAACAGCTCGCTCATCCGCCGTACCAATGCGGGGGATTCATGAGTACTCGTCATCCGCACGACAAACGAGTATCGGCGCCTGATAAGAACTTCTTCCAAGGCCTCGATAAAACCGTCATCGGAGGAATCGTCAACCGTCATACTGGCGGAGCGGTTAATCTTAAAGATTCCCGTTCCGGTAATCCGGCAGCCGGGGAA
Source organism: Treponema sp. OMZ 803 (assembly GCF_024181165.1). Classification (NCBI taxonomy): domain Bacteria; kingdom Pseudomonadati; phylum Spirochaetota; class Spirochaetia; order Treponematales; family Treponemataceae; genus Treponema; species Treponema sp. OMZ 803. The sequence goes on from NZ_CP051195.1 coordinate 2,467,778, forward strand.
AAACGCTCCGCCGAAATACCGAATCAGCTCGTCGATCAGTACGAACCGAACCTTTTTTGCAGGGTCCGATTGCAAAAAGACAAAGCGCGGAGCCGACGGCACCGGTACAATCGCGAGCCGGTCTTGTCCGCCTGCATCATCCGAAAGCAAAAACCCGACGTGCAGCCGCACATTGGCAACACTGTCTGCAAGTGCCTGTTCATTTTCGGAAACTTGCGGGGTAATAATCGGGTAGAGGTGCCGGTAAAAATAATCTTTCAAAAAACGCCGCTCCGCTTCGGAACATTCTTCCGGTTTGCAATAGGTAAATCCATGCGCTTTTAGCTGAGGCAGAATTTCGGTATTTAATACCGCTTCTTGAATGTCAAACAAGACGCGCGTTTTTTGTACGATGGCTTCTAACAGCGTTTCTACCGGCCAATCGTCAGCATCGGCGGGTGGATGCCCGCTTTTATAAAATTCCTGCAAGCCGGCAACCCGCACCATAAAAAACTCATCAAAATTTGAAGATACAATACCGATGAATTTGAGCCGCTCTAAAAGCGGTACCGAGGAGGAGCACGCTTCCGCCAATACCCGCTCGTTAAAATCGATCCATGAAAGTTCCCTATTAAGATAGTCCATCATAGTGAAGGTCTCGCGAAACTTTACAGGCAGCTCCGCTTACAGTTTATCGATGAGCATCGAACACTTACCGGAGGGTATCGGCAGCGTTTTCTTTTTTTGTCCGAGGATATTGATAGTAAAGTAATAGAGCTTCTCGCTTTCCATGTGGATTTCCCAGCCTCGCTGCGTTTTTGACGACAGGATGGTAACGAGGTTTCGTTTCAGGCTCAAGTTTTCGATTCCCATTACCTCAAGATTCGGGATAATCCAATCGACGGTTTTTCGCGGGAAACTGATGGAAAGCCCGATCACATTTTCAATCATCAATGTGATGGTCGAGAGCGCTGCCGAAAAAAGATATTGCTTGCGCGGGAAATTTTCATGGTCAGGCCATTGCGCGGGGCCTTCTTTTTGCGGCAAATACGCTTCCCACAACGCGCCTTTTTTGCTGTTGCCGTCGGGAGCAAGGCCGTCAAGCACATAGTAGATATGGCGGATAGCGCATTCCCGCGCAAGTTCCCACCGCTCATATTTTTCCAAGCCCTTAATCACAATAAAGTTCAAATGCGGGAATACACTACCCAACGCCCCCATACCGCGTTCATTATACGCAGAGTCATCAAGCGACAAACTGGGAATAGGATGGTCGGAACCGAAGGTTTCGGGATTGAGCAAGTGTGCGGAAAGCTGTTCGGCCTTGTCCTCATTGGGGATTTCGGCAAGCAGCGGCCAAAAACCGGCGATTGTCTTTTGCGGCAATTTTTGTTCATCCGCATCGATATCGTGATAAAAACCCGTTTCGGCATTCCACATAAGGGCATTGATACGGGTTTTCAGCGTAAAATAAACCCGCTTATACTGAAAACTCAATTCCTTGTCGTTAAGAATGTCTCCCAGCACCGACATATACAGCGCGTTAACCGCGACCGCCGCATTAAAGTCTACCAGATAGGCAGCTTTCTTGCGCGGTGTATTGTACATTTCTACGGCTGCGAGCGGGACGGTATACAATCCGTTCGGTTGTTTAAACGAAGTATCCAGCCACTTCATATAGCGGGTTAGTACCGGCATGACATCTTTTACCCGTTTTTTATTCGCCGTCTTGTGAAACATATTATATTCCGCCCATGCAAAAAGCGGCATACCGACACCTTCGGGATTATCGCTTGAAAACACCGGCTCACCGGTTTCGACATTATACTGAGACCGAATCGCCCCCGATTCTTCCTGATGTGCATAGAAAAAATCCAATCCCTGATTTGCACTATAGTTTCGGTTTGAATAGACAAAAAAGAACGATGAAAAGATAGTTTCATACTGATTTAAAAACCATCCGTTGTTATCGGGATACAGAAAGAAACTTTCAGTTGTTCCTTTTTCGGTCTTTATATTGAATAAAAAATCCTGAATAAACGACCACGTTCTATCATAAATATCAACAAAATCCTGATCATAAAAATGAACTTTTGGAAAATCGCGTTTGTTCACCTTTGCTCCTCAACAATCCGCCGATAAAATAATTCAGCGAATCTTTCGCGTATATAGTATATCATATTTTTACGCATAGTTGTATAATTTTTTCTGTTTTTTGTATATTCTAATAAGAATCTCTAAAACCTATTGATTTTTTTAGAGATGCGCTGATATCATTGCTGTGTTGCAGGAGGAACGCTTGTACCAATCGTTTGTTTTTCTTGAAATCCGTGTTTTAATGTTATCGGATGAGAAAGCGTTTTGTTCCTGCAAAGCAGGCTCCGCAGCCGGAAGTTGTCCTATTTGTACACGCACACCGGGATATCCGCTGCTTTTAACAGAACATATTGCCCGCGATGCGTACCGGCTCGCTCAAAGCCTCGGCTGTACGCTTATCCCAAAAGCTCAATATGAATACCCTTCGGGTATGCCCGCCCTTCCGCCCGAATATCAGCTCTGCGGCGCTTCGGTAAAAATTGCGGAAAAAGGCGTGCTCGATATCGAATTTCACAAACACAAAAAGCAGATTGATATTTTAGAAATACGCATCGAAGAAGATGCGGGGCGCCTTATGCACGCCGACGGCAAGGCTTTTATGGATTACAGCTCCGCGGGAATGCCGAGCATCAGAATACGCACCGGTAACAATCTTGAACTGGGCGAAGAAGCGGAGATGTTTTTAACCGAACTGAATAACCGGCTGCGGTACATCGGACTCCTCACCGATTCCGACAGTAGTCATAAAATCCGCTGCAATGCCTATGTTGCTTCTACCGAATTTCCCAATCCACCGCAGCATTATGTAAAACTGCGGAACCTTAACTCTTTTAACTTTGTACGGAAGGCGGTAAACGAAGATTTACGGCGGCAGGAAGATATGCTCAAACAGGGGAAGGAGCCGATTTCGGAAAGCCGGTTGTGGAATGCCCGCATGGAGCGTACCGAACCGTATAAAACGCGAGATTTTATCGATTACGTTAAAACGAGACCGGCAAAAGAGCTGCACTTCTACACCGCGCCGGATACGCTGTTGCAAGAAGTATTGCAAACTGCTCCGGAAAATCAACAATCGCGAAAGCTGCGCTATATTCAATCCTTCGGTCTGTCCATCCCGATTGTACGGGCGCTGTGTACCGAGGCGCGGCTTGCGGATTTTTTTGAAGCGGTGCTGCAATTCGGAATTGAGCCGAAAATCGCCGCAAACGGGATTCTGGAAGATATCCTTCCACTGCTAAAGCGCGCCGGTAAAACAATCGACGCCTTTGTTTTGCAGCCTGAATACGTTGCCCGTATTTTGCGGCTTGCGCAGGAAGGAACAATTAACCATCCGATTGCCCGCACCCTGCTGCAAAAGATTATCATCGACGGCGCTGATCCCGCAGCCTTGCTTGCTCAAGATGAATGGATAAAAATATCCGACGAAACAACACTGCGGACACTCGTTCAAGAACTGATTGCCAAACATCCGAAAGAGGCGGAACTGCTCAAAACCGGTTCGATGAAATACCTCGAAATCTTGTGCGGGCAGGTGATGAAGCGGACAAAAGGATTTGCCGACCAGCAGTTGGTAAAGCAACTCATTAAAGAAGAATTGAATATCCGCATTATCTATGTGCTTTCGATGGGCGGCGCAATTTCGGCTACCATACAAAACGGACAGGTGAAAGCGGGAAGTACCAAAATTCTGTCCGAGCTATTGGATACCGATATTGCCAAACGGCATATCCGCATTGAGCCGAGTATTTCCGACGGGCTTTTCAGCGAAGAGCTGGAGCCTGCGGATTGGGCGCGGCTTATCCACGCAATCTGCGAAAAAATCGCTTCGGGGACGGCCAACGGTATTGTGATAACGCACGGAACCGATACCCTCGTTTATACTGCGCCGCTGATATACTGGCTTTTTGCTGATACGCCGGTCTCCATCGTATTGACTGCATCCGGTACCGCTCCTTCGGAATCTGAAGAAGCGCGGCGCAACTTTAACGCGGCAATCAAGCTCGCATGGGAAAAAGAAAACGGCGTCTATGTTTCTTTTAACGGTAAGGTGCTTTCACCGCTCAATCTCAAGTTCGTCGATTCCGGCGATATCGGCTTTGTAAACTGGAATATGCAAACGCCGCTCTTTTGGGGAGAAGGGCTGCTTTCGGATTATGAGGAAAGCGACAGTCTCGTTTTTGAAAGCCTCTTGAGCGAAGCTGCCGACAATATGTTTTTGATAAAAACCTATCCCGGTATTCGGAGCGAGCGTCTTATTTCATTACAAAAAGATATACGCACGTTCTTTTTAGAGCTGTACGAAAACGGTACGGCCAATATGAAAGACAGCTCATATTCTTTAAAAGAGTTTCTGAAACGCGGAAAAAAACAGCAATGTAGGTTTTACTGTACTTCTCAACAGGAAGAAGCTATCGACTTCTCCAACTATGCCAGCGCGCGGGACTTATGGAAAGAAGGCGCCGTACCGATGGGAATGCTCACAACTGAAACAGCCATTGCACTGTACTATGCAGCATCTCTCGTATGCGACAGTCAGGAGGAGCTTGATCGTATTATGGAAACGGCCGCGCTCTTAAATGAAAAATAAAAAGGAAAACTACGTGAAGCAACTGATTATTACCAACAACCCTAAAACCGCCGAATATATCGAACATCAACGTAAAGAATGGAAGAACAACCCTGAAACCGCAGCTATTGAACTGATATTCTGCGCGTCGCGGGATGAACTGTACACACAGGTACGCGACTATATCCATCGAAACTGGAAGCTGCAAAACCATGCAATGTACGGGAACATCCAACTGCACAAGCAGCCGTACCGCAGTATGGTGTTAACGAAAGGGACGGAGCTGGATACCCGTTCCTTGCAGCTGTGGGAGCAAGCCATGGAACGGGTGAAACGCACTAATCCGCCGAATTATTCGGAAAAAGTGCTGGAAGACTTCCAAGCCCTTGACCTTTCTTTATTTAGAAGTGCCCTATAGTATCTTGTACGTAAATATGATACACATATAAATCTTTATCGCACACGTATCAATATCCAGAGGAAGAAAAGATGAATAAAATTATTGAACGCTTACAAGGTATTACCTATACGGCACAAACAAATCCCGCAACGTTAACCGGTGATGATATTGCATTCGTTACCCAAAGCGTTAAAAGCAACAACGAGAAAGTAATTGCGCAGGCATATACCACTATCGGTCACATCGGAAATAACAGACCGGAGAAAATTATGCACCTCATAGACGGTGCCTTTGCTGCATTAAAAGACAGTAACTGGGAAATTCGGGAACAAGCTGTTTTAGCGCTCGGCCGCATAGGCAGGGCGGATATCAATGTGGTAAAAAATCGGCTGGATAAAATTATTCAATTACATTGCGATTCAGTACCCAAAGTACGGGCAGCAATGCTGGATGCGTGTCAAAGTATTGCCAACGCCAAAGCGTCCGTCTTTAAACCATACATCGGCTTATTTGAACGTATGCTGGACGATCCCGACAAGGAGGGTGTACGTGAGCATGCCCCGGACATATTCCGCATCATCGGGAAATACGAACCGGAAATGGTTGAACGTTCATTGGTGTTGTTAAAGGACAAGCTACGCGATCCTTCCCCGAAAACGCAAGCTCGTGCCGTCGAAGCCATACGCACAATCGAAACATTTTTGCGCAGGACACCGACGGTGTAAAGCATTCATAAGGGCATTGTTAAAAAAATCTAGCCAAGTTTTTAGAGATGCCTATTAGTTGTTGGGGAGATTCACATCGAAGATAATCCCCACACGCTTAAAGACTATCTTGTCCAGCTTACTTTTATCGATTGTACGTTTTTGATAAAATGTTTTTAAATCACCGACTGTATAGTTATGAGCGGTCTTCCATTGTGCAATCAACATGATCGTCAGCTGATCGATCGGTTTAAAGCTGATGATTGGTCCGAATACGACATTATAACGATCTTCGCCCCATGTACTTTTATCGGCACCGGTAGGAACTTTAAAAAAAGTTTTCTCCGTTTCCAGTCTAAAGGCAATCATATTCATCGGTAGGGGCATTTGATAGCCAAGCACGTATGAAGCACAATAGGTCAAGCCGTTTCTGTTTTCGCCGTCGTCATTCTGAAACACCCATGATGTAAGCGAGCCTACGCCTGTAACACCTCGGTATAAAAAGTACTGATCAACCCTCGCGATTATATGAGTCCAATCATTCGGAATAATTGCCCCCAAATCAAATTGCAAAGCGGCGCCTAAATTAGCAGTGTAAAATGCGTTTTTAAAGTTAATAGGAACTTTGTTCGTTGTGCCGGAAACATCCTGATTTAAGGCAAGGCCGTGCCATCCTGCAAGTGTCCACCCGGATCCAATACTGGCACCTCCATATACTTCCAAAAAGGCGAGCGGAGTCCAGACCACATCAAACTTTCCTTCGACGGTAACCGGCGTAAGTTCCGCCCCTAGTTTAAATTTAATATTATTACCACGCATAAACGGATTATCAAAGTTCAAAACCGGAACTTTAATAACTTCTGTCACATTCAGCTTGCCGGCCCAAGGATAGGTAATAGCCAGATTGATATTTGTCGAATATTTTACCTTTGACTTTTCCTCTGCCCCTTCTTCCTGTGCAGAAAGCGTACTGAGAATCAGCAGGGCACCAATCACCGATGCAATCAGTTTCTTCATAAAACACTCCTTAGACTGCTCGTTTTTTTCACGACAACGTAATATAAAAACAACGTTGCATAAAAACGGCACACTATCAAGCCTACACGGATGCTGCTTTTTATGCAAGACCTCGACAACGCGATCACAGGGTAAACGCATCAGGCCGTTTTTTTAATATCCCCGCGGAAAAATTGATACTATTCGACCAGAGTTGAACCTCTTTGCGGTTCAAATGGTCTCACAGTTTCAATTTTTCTGCGATTTTTATCTACTCTGCCTGATGCGTTTACCCATTTGCCGGAAAAATATGCGAAATTTTGAACAAAATTTCGCACAGAAGGAAGACAACCGCTAAAAATATTTTTGATGCGGTTGCCCTGAGCGCGATCACAGGGTAAACGCATCAGGTATTCTTTATCAGCCCCGCAGAATAAGTGAGGTTGCCTTATATATTCCGAAAACATCGATGTGTTGTGCTTTATGTCATTTATGCTATAGTATTTAAAGAACCTTATCAGCACAGAAGGAGATTTTTATGACACCAGCTGAAAATGTTTACAAAGCATTGCAAGATATGGGTATCAGCTATGAAGTAGTTGAACACCCGCCGGCATTAACTACAGAAGAAGCCGATAAATACATCGAAGGCAAAGAAGGATGCCGGACAAAAACGCTCTTTTTGCGGAACAGAAATAAAAAACGGTGTATTCTACTCATTATGGATGAGGTAAAACGGCTTGATATGAAAAAATGTGCGGAAATGCTTGAAGAAAAAGAATTTAAGTTTGCGTCAGCAGAATTGTTAGCGGAAAAACTCGGCCTTGCAGCTGGAGTGGTGTCACCGTTCGGTTTATTAAACAACACCGCGCATGACGTAACCGTATACTTCGATAAAGCAATGCTCGACGAATATCGCATTCTAACCTTTCATCCGAATGAAAATACAGCAACGGTTTTTATCGATTCCAGCGACCTGCAGCGTTTTATCAAAAATACCGGACATGAGTATTTTATCATCAATACATAAAAACCGGCCAATAAAAGGCTTGACAATTTTCGAATATAATAGAAAATATTTTCTATGAAACCTCGAAAAATTTGGATTATTACCTGCTTATTTTCCGTTATTCTCATTTCTACCGTATCGTATGCGCCGTCTATCTTTGCTCAATCTCAACAGGATCGGACGCAAAGTACGATACCGTATATGCAATACCTGCAATACTTAAATGAGGCACTTCAACGCTATTATGTCGATGAGGTAAATCCGGAGGTACTCTTTCAGGGCGCCGCGGAAGGAATGCTCAATGCGCTCAAGGATCCGTATACCATGTATATCGACAACGGCAGCTTAACCGGCGTAGGATTACAGGATACCACAACCGGCTACTTCGGCGGAATAGGTATTACCTTTACCAAGCCTACTGCTTCAACAGCTGAACGTCCATCCTATATTGAAGTTGCATCTGCCCTCGAAGGAACCCCTGCATGGAAAGCCGGTATTCAGGCAGATGACCTCGTTACCGAAATCGAAGGAGAATCCACTATCGAGATGACACAGGCGGATGTAGTGGCAAAGCTCCGCGGCAAAATCGGTACATCCGTTACCGTAACCGTCCGGCGCGGAAAGAATATGGAGTTTCCGGTTAAGCTGGTACGGGCACGGATTGAAGTGCCGACCATTAAATACATGAAGCTCGATAAGGATATCGGCTATATCCGCCTGATAGAATTTAACCCCAACAGCAGCCGGCGCATACGGGAAGCAATGGAAAGCCTACAAGCGGAAGGAGCAACCAAATTAGTACTCGATCTCCGAAATAATCCGGGGGGACTTATCACTGCAGCAGTCGATACGGCGAGCCTTTTTATTAAAGAAGGATTGATCGTTTCTACAAAATCGCGTATCCCGCAGAATAACCTTGAGTTTAACAAAAACGCTGCGATCGATGCGGTGTTTGCGGATGTGCCGCTTGTTGTGCTTATCAATAAAGGTTCGGCAAGTGCCTCGGAGATATTGGCGGGGGCATTAAAAGATTATAAACGGGCATACCTCATCGGGGAAACCAGCTACGGAAAAGGTTCCGTACAGCAGATCTTTGATTTGACACAAAAAGATTCCTTTAAGATGACGACTTCACGCTATTATACACCGAGTGACGCAAATATCGACAAAACCGGCATCAAACCGGACAAAGAGGCACAGCTATTTCCGCCGTTATCGGCAGATGACGAAAAACAGCTGGAAAAACTGTTCAAAGATGAAAAACTTTCCAATTTTGTCAAGAAGAACAAGGATTTAACCGCGGCACAAATTACCCGATATGCGGAATCGCTCGCAAAAGAATATTCATTGAACAAAGAGTTGCTCCGCATCTTGATTCGGCAGGAATACAATAGAACGCATACTGCTCCGGCAGCTGATATTGACTATGACGCACCGCTGCAGGAAGCTGTCAAAATTCTTAAAAGCGGAACCCTGCCGCAGTTGTTGCGAAACAGTAAAACCGTGCGTCAAATGCAGGAAGAAGCAGCTCAAGAAAAAGCCGCAGCTAAGTTGAAGAAGGCTTCATAAATCGGTATTACGAAGTAATGAAGCAATTTATTATCGAGCAAGAGCCGGATGGTAACGGCATGCTCACCTTGAGCGGCAAGGCCTTTATATACTTGATAAAAGTACGGCGTATGCGGGAGGGTGATGTCCTGCATGCGCAGCTGCCGCAAAGCGGTGCCGCCGATATGGTCATCGATTCGATAAATACTGTAAAGAAAACACTGCGGTTAAAGCGGCGGACAACGCCTCTCAGTGTGTGCGGGACGGCTGCTGCGGGTGCAACCAACGAAGCCGCAAACAGTTTGCCTGCGTATGCCGCACCTGCTGCCGACCTTATTTTGCTGCAATGGGTGCTCAAAGGCTCTAAAACCGACACCATTATCAGGCAGGCCACGGAGGCAGGCGTGCGCGCTGTTTTACCGGTTATTGGAGAGTTTTCCGTTGCAAAAAAACAAAACCCTGCACAGCTGGAACGGTTCAGGCGCATTATCAAAGAATCGCGGCAGCAATCGGGCTCTCCGATCGATACCATCGTTATGGAACCGGCTCCGCTTGCCGAAGCGCTCAATACCCTAAAAACACTTGTACCGGCTGCTACTACCGTGTTTGCTCAGTGCAGCGAAGCCGCCGGCGCGTCCGTCGGATTTCACCAACTGCTTGCAGAAAAACCTTCCCATATTGTGCTCGCAATCGGAGCAGAGGGAGGCATAAGCCCCACGGAAGCAGCAGTACTTCGCAACGCGGAATTCCAAACCATTCATTTTAAAACGAACGTATTACGTGCAGAAACTGCCGCACTGTATGCAATTGCAGCGGCACAAATTATTATAAACGAGGCTGACCAATGGCAATTACCCGTATAAAACTCTTAGCAATCCCCATCGACATTCTTCCCGACGAAGATATTGAACAAACCATAATGGATATGGTGGATAAAGGAGAACCTCAGCATATCGTGTTTATTACAATTTGGGATTTGCTCAGAGCTCGGCGCGATGCGGAATTCCGCGCAATGCTTGAACAAGCAGCGCTCTGTCTTCCGCTTTCAAGAAGTTTATTAAAAGCGGCGCAGTTCCTCAAACTTCCCGTACCGATCAGACGCGATTCCTTTGATATGATTATCAGAATCTTGAACATCATCGATTCTCACTATAAAACGCTCTACATCCTGGGAGGACGGGCGCAGAATCTGTTGGATGCCGAACGCAATGTACACGTAACCTTTCCTGGCATAGGTATTGTCGGTCGCTTTAACGGTTTTTACCGCAAGAGTATGGAACCGGATATTATCTTGTCAATTGTAAAAGCTCACCCTGCACTATTGATCGCCGGAAACGGTATTCCCGGCGGTGTCCGATGGATTTATCGGAATAAAGCCAAATTACCTGCAAGCATCTTTATCCACAATAATGATATCATCGACATTTTTGCAAAACGTAAAAAGCGCATTTCCGACGCTGCATTTCGAAAAGGGCGTGAGTTTTTGCCGCAGCTGCTGCGCAATCCTTTTAAAATATTTTACGTGTTTCGCTATCTCCTCTTTCTGCTGATCGTACTGTTCTACCGATTGTTCAGAACATAACACGGTCTAACTTCGACTGCTGATACAAAATCCATATTTTGTTCGACCGGTGCATTTTAAGGATATACATACCACTATGAAAACGCACTATTTACTTGATACGGAAACAGTAAAGACCTACCTCGTTGAACAGCTGCGGTTATTTTCCCACGATGACCCGCTCGATGCGGAAGAAATCGGGGACGGCAATATCAACTATGTATTCCGTGTGCGCTCACGGATAGGCGGAAAAAGTATTATTGTCAAGCAGGCAGACCGGCTGCTCCGTTCATCGGGACGTCCGCTCGATATTACTCGCAGCAAAAGAGAGGCGGAAGCGCTCCGCATTTACGCCGATCTTACCCCACAGTTCATACCTCAAATATATGCCTACGACAATACGATGAGCGCTATCTGTATGGAAGATATTTCCTATTGTGGTAATCTACGGAAAGAGCTGATGGCGGGACATTCGCTTCCGGCGAACTTCGCGGAAAACGTGGCATCCTTTTTGGCGGATGCGGTTTTCGCAACAAGCGATTTGTTTTTGTCTCCGGAAGAAAAGAAGGAGCGGGTAAGTGCTTTTATCAATCCCGAACTATGCGCAATTTCCGAAACGCTTGTTTTTTCCGAGCCGTACTGCAACGGAAAAAACCGCAACCGTATTACCCCCGGTAACGAGAACTTCATTCAAAAAACGCTTTACAATGACGAAGCGCTTAAAGTCGAGGTTGCTTCGCTACGGGAAATCTTTATGAATAAAGCAGAGGCGCTTATCCACGGCGATTTGCACACCGGCTCAATTTTTATCGGCAATACTATCGGCGTGCCTATCGATACGAATGCCACTCCCGATAGGAATACAATGAGCGAACCGTGTACCGAGCCGTGCATGAAAATTATCGACCCCGAATTTGCCTTTTACGGCCCAATCGGATATGACCTCGGCAATATTATCGCAAATCTTTATTGTGCGTGGATGTACGCCGCTTTTACCCGCAAAAAGTTCTCCGCCGCCGATGCTTTTGATAATTTTATTGAACGAATAGCCGCCACAATAGAAGCACTCCCGCAGCTTTTTACCGCAAAGGCGTTGGAACGGTGTAAAACAGTTCCATTAAGCGACCCGCTCTACAACGAACGGTATATCCGGCGGCGGCTTGCTGAAATACTTGCCGATGCCTACGGCTTTGCCGGTACGGAAATAATCCGCCGCGCTGCCGGGGACACAAAAACCGCTGAATTCGATGCGATGGGGCAGGACACACGCCGCATTACTATGGAACGCATCATCATAAAGACAGCCTGTAGGTTAATTAAGCAGCGGCGGCAAGCGAACATCGGAGCACTCACGATTACATACTTTAGGGAAGCGCTTTTACACAGCGGTATATAAATGAGAAAGGCCTTCCGCTAAACTTGCGAAGATATCGGCGATACCCCCAGATCAACAACCATTACCCATTATGTAACGGTCACCCCGCCAATGAACGGTGCACATAGCCACGTCAGTTCGTGTTTGTTTGCAGTAAGATGAACGATTTTTGAATGAGGGATTTCCGCAAAACGGCGAATCGTATCGAAGTCGGGCGCCCCCTGCATTTTAATTGTACAGATAAATTTTGAACAAAGGCCGCTTGACCGCCACCGTCCAATCCATTCCAGTAAGCGAGGCGGATAACAAATAACATCGGAACATACCCAATCCTGTTTACCGAGACTCTCGGGAGTTAATGTAAACGCATCATGCTGCATAAAGGTAATCCGCGGTTCACGCATCAAAAAATCCGCCAGTGGGCTCCGATCGATAGCAGTTATCTCTGCGCCCAGGTTATTCAGCACCCATGTCCAGCCGCCGGGACAGGCCCCCGCATCCACACAATGGGAGCCGCGCTGAGGTAATGCCCAGTCTACCGGTATTATAGATGGAACAGCCGTTCCCTTTTGCTCTGCAGCACGCCGATAGTAAAAGTCTAACAGAGTTAAGGCTTCCCATAGTTTAAGGTAGGCACGGCTTGGCGGATTTTGATGGTCTTCGGTAAAGCGGATAACGCCGAGCGGAAACGGTGAGGAGGTTTTCGCAGACGCAAGCAAGGTATGTTCATCTAGCAACGACCACACCCCCATACCGGCAAGCGGCACGGTATAAGGAAACGGTTTTTCTTTTTTGCTGATATACGGCAGCTTTGCACCAATCAATTCCGCCCGCCTAAAACAGTTAAGCGGATAGTGCGCCCAATTTCGTTGAATACCTCGCAACAGCTCCGCAGCTTCTCCAATACTACGGAACCGCACCACAAACGGTTCTTCCCAGCACAGCTGTTTCCAAAATACTTCCTGCCGTATATCTTCACAGTACACAAGCTTACTTGATTGAACAGTACTATCGTTCAACTTAAAATCACTACAACCCTCGGAAACGGAAGAAAAGCGCCACATACGCTCGGGCAACCCGTGAGCCTGCAAAGCCAGCTCATCATCCAAATGCGATTCAAAACCTTTTACCGGTATCCATGCCTTACCGGCTAACTTACAAATAGAACCATAAGGGTTGGCAGCGGCAATTTTACACAAATCAACAACCCCGACGCAAGCGTCGGAGTATGTTGTTCTCATAAGGTGGTTGCAGTCGGCTTTAATACCCTTTGTTACGACGCAAAGCGTCGGGGTATTAAATCCTCCGCACGAATCAATCATCATCATAATAGTCTTTTCTTTTGTATCGGCAAAAACAATAGGGCATAAATGAGATTAAATCAATAGTATGGTATAATAAGAATCCGAGGTATAAGCAATGAACAGATATAAACAATTGTATTATAAGCTTTTTACAAAATTTGATCATGTTCATCACGGTTGGACAAACTTACATTTCTATTATTATGATTATTCCATAACAGTAAATTTTTCGGCGATAATGGATTCATTTCCGAATTTTTTACAATGGATTAAGCATGTTGAAAATTTAGAAATACATAAAAGTGCATATGTGAATATCGATCAGGAAGGATACTATAAAAGATTAACATGCAAAAAAATTAGTGAAACGTTGCTGAGTTTTACTATTCAATCCAATGACCGTTTTAGTTTCAAAATTGAGGGAATTGATTCAAGATATTTTATATGTCAATTACTTAAAACGTTACATAATTACACTGTACAGTTTCCGAACGAGCCATGGACAGGAATCAAGCTTGATAAATTAATATATACTGAATGCGGCTCTCTAATAGAAAAATATAAAACGGCCTGTAATGCCTGCCTAAAACAATGCGAGCAATTTCAAAATTCAGTTTGTTTATGTGATACATGAGCAAAACTATCAGTATGACAAGTCGCACTACCGCTATGGCAAAAACAATAGGGCATAAAAAAACGCTCGGCAAAGCGAGCGTTTTTTGCAAAACATAGCGTTATATTTACGCCTTAGCTTCGGCGGCCTTTTTGTTTTTCAGCATTGCACGGCCGACTTTTGAGATATTGACTTTCTTTCCGTCAATTTCCTGTTCATACAGGAGTTTAACACCGGTTTGGCCGGTTACGGGGCAGGTTCCCCGCCCATGATTGGGAACGCTTTTAATTCCTTTCCCGCGATGTGCTTTCGACATAGTTTAGCCCTCCGCTGCTTTTGACTTTGCAGCGCCCTTGTCTGCACCGTCTTTCTTTGCATCTGCCGACTTCTTCGTGCTCTTATCGAGCGTATAGTCAACCAGCTCTAAAATTGCAACCTGTGCGGCATCACCCTCACGCAACCCTAATTTAAGTACGCGGGTATATCCGCCGTTCCGATCCTTCATGCGCGGACCGATGTCGGTAAACAATTTATTCAAGATTGCCTCATCCCAAATATAGGTTGCAGCCTGCCGCCGATTATGTACTGAATCGACCTTAGCACGGGTAATAAGCTTTTCTGCGGTTCTCCGAATCTCCATCGCCTTTTGTTTTGTCGTAGTAATCCGCTCGTACTTAAACAGTGATGTAACCATGTTACGATGCAATGCGCGGCGATGTGCACTGGTACGTGAAAGCGGATTAAAGCCGTTTTTATGCTTCATCTGTTTCTTCCTTTTGTCTCGATAACTTGATCGAATTCTTTAAATGACTGTAATCAGTCATACCCAAACTCAAATTACGTTCCGCCAACTTTTCTTGTATTTCCTGCAAACTCTTCTTTCCGACATTTCGAGTTTTCGAAATCTCATCCTCGGTCATCATGGTCAAATCGCGGATTGTTGAAACGTTTGCGTTTTTCAAACAATTGGAAGCCCGCACGGAAAGATCAAGCTCGGTGATCGGAGTGTCAAGCAACTGCTTTATCATTTCATCACTTTCATCGGATTCATCATCACTGAGCAATTCATTTTCGTTGAAATTGACAAAAACGGTAAAATGTTCTTTCGCAATTTTTGCAGCTTCCGCTAAAGCGTCTTCAGGCCGTATAGTACCGTCCGTCCAGATTTCAAGTACAAGCTTGTCATAATCGTTGCGCTGCCCTACTCTGCACGGCTGAATTTCATAGCTGACTTTTCGAACCGGGCTAAAAATGGTATCCAACGAGATTGTTCCAACCACTTCGACATATTTTTCGTTCGTCTCTGCCGGTACATAACCGCGGCCGAAATCAACTTGAATCTCCAATTCAACATGAGCATTTTCCATCAGCTCCATAATATGGAGATCGCCGGATAAAATTTCAAGTTGACCGGGTTTTGCAAAATCGGCCGCACTAACGGAGCAGGGACCTTTAAAATCAAACAAAAAGACATCTTGTTCAATCTCATTCGGGAGCCGCAGCCGCATTTGTTTCAGGTTATTCAAAACCTCCATCGTGTCTTCGGTTACATTTGGAATTGCTTCAAACTCGCTTGAGATACCATGCGGGACATCATCATCACCGTAAGAGGTAATTTTTACAGCGGAAATAGCGTACCCTTGTATCGAAGACAACAAAACACGCCGCAAACAATTGCCGATCGTTGTACCGAAGCCTGTTTCAAAGGGAGACGCCGTAAACTTACCATAGCTGTCGTTTGAGACATCGGCCGCAAACTCCAGACCTTTTGGTTTTTTGAATCCTTTCAAAAGATTTTTACGAGCCATTTAAACTCCTTTTTATTAGATACGGCGGGTCTTGCGGGGACGACAACCGTTATGCGGAATAGGCGTGACGTCATTGATAGAGCGAACCTTTAACCCCATAACGCCAAGCGTTCTGATTGCGGATTCGCGGCCGACACCGGGTCCCTTCACAAATACGTGAACTTCCCGTAATCCATACTGCTGGACGCGCTGTACAGCCGTTTCAGCGACTGTCTGTGCAGCAAAGGGGGTTGATTTTTTCGCACCGTTAAAGCCCAATCCGCCGGAGGATGCCCAAGACAACGCATTGCCCTTCAAATCGGTTATGGTAATAATGGTATTATTAAAGGTAGCCTGAATATAGACATTTCCTTCATATACGCTTTTCTTTTCTTTTCGTTTTTTTGCAGTTGTAGCCACAGCTTATCCTCCAAAATTACTTCTTCTTACCGGCAACGGTCTTCTTCTTACCTTTGCGAGTACGGGAATTGGTTCTTGTACGTTGTCCGCGGACGGGCAAACCCTTTCGATGCCGAAGACCGCGATAGCAGCCGATATCCATCAAGCGTTTGATGTTTAAGGCAACTTCGGTGCGAAGCCGACCTTCAACCTTGTAGTCTTGATCGATAACGGCACGGATAGCGGCAAGTTCATCCTGATTTAAATCGTTGATCATCCGCATCGGATCAATTTTTGACTTTTCACAAATTGCTTTTGCAGATGAGTGAGATATTCCATAGATATACGTCAACGCGATATTAACATGTTTATTGGGGAGGTCGACCCCAGAAATACGAGCCATTCTTCAGTTTCCTCCATTAGCCTTGGCGCTGCTTGTGTTTGGGATTCGTGCAGATAATTCGCACAATTCCGTTGCGTTTAATAACCTTACATTTATCGCAAATAGGCTTTACGCTGGTTCTTACTTTCATATTGTTTTTCTCCTTAACAAAAGAATCACCTTTCCCGAAATACTACAGATTCCGTGATCTGAGCTTTCCTCGTTTTACCAACCCCTCGTGATGGTGCATTTTAAGCTGCGCTTCGATTTGACTCATCGTATCAAGATCAACGCCAACCAAGATGAGAAGCGAGGTTCCGCCCATCAGCATCGAAATCGATTGAGGGAAACCGAAAATGGTCTGTATTACAGTCGGCAAGACGGCAATCAGCGCCAAATACAACGAACCGGGTAAAATCAGCCGGTTTAAAATTCGCTGCAAGTATTCCTCGGTTTTATCGGTTCTAATTCCGGGAATAGAACCTCCGTTTTCCCTTATCTGCTTTGCAATTTCTGTGGGGTTTAACGAAATCTGTGTATAAAAATATGCAAAAAACACAATAAGGATCAAATAGAAAATATTATACCACCAGCCGTTCGGGCGTAAGAAATGCGCAAGGCTGTTCAGCCATCGAACATTCGGCCCTATCGTTGTCGCAATCGAAATCGGGAACGTCAAAAACGATGAGGCAAAGATGATCGGGATAACACCCGATGGATTGATCTTAAACGGAATGTAGGTATTTTGACCGCCATACATTTTCCGTCCGACAACCCGCTTCGCATAGTGCACCGGTATCTTCCGTTGCCCTTGCTGCTCATAAACAACCAGTACGATAATACCGACAAACATAATCAACGCGATAACGACAAAAACGAGGTTCAATTCACCGAGCCGCACCAGCCGAATCATCTGCGAAACGGCATGGGGTAACCGGACAATAATACCCGCAAAGATAATCATCGAAATACCGTTTCCGATACCGCGCGCCGTAATCTGCTCGCCCAACCAAACCGTTATCATAGTACCCGTCGTTACGGTAAGCATCGTAACAAAGATGTACATAAACCGGCTTTGAAGCACGATAGCGCCGGGTATCATATACGCATAAAAGGTTACCGCATACGATTGAATCAATGCGACAAACACGGTGAGAATACGCGTCCATACCTGTATCTTTTTCCGGCCGCCGTCATCTTCCGCAATCTTTTTCAAACTCGGAAATACGAATAACGCAAGCTGCATCAAAATTTGAGTTGAGATATACGGCATAACGCCAAGCATGAATACGGAAAAGTTGGAGAATGCTCCGCCGACAAAGAAGTCCATATAATCGACAAAAGCATTTCCCCGTACCTGCGATTGGAAATATGCCGATAAGGCGTGGGGATCAATACCGGGAATAGTCAGTACCGATCCCAAGCGAAATACGATCAAAATTCCAATCGTAAACAGAATACGATCGCGTAATTCTTTTATCCGAAATACATTTACAAGTGCATTGTTAGCCATGTATGAAGCCCGCCTGTTTAGCCGTTTTGTTTAACGACCGTCCCGCCGGCTTTTTCAATCTTTGCCTGCGCCTGTGCGGAAACTTTATCTACATCAACCGTCAACTTTTTCGTAAGCTCTCCGGAAGCGAGCACTTTTACCAAAGTAGTCTGTTTTTTTACCAGCCCCTTTGCTTTCAGCGTTTCTTTATTAACGGTTTCCCCATCGGAATATTTTTCGTCGATCATAAATAAATTGACGACCGAATACGTTTCCTTAAAGGGATAGTTGGAAAAGCCTTTTTTTGCAACACGACGATACAACGGCATTTGTCCGCCTTCAAAACCGATATAGGTTTTACCGCCGGAGCGTGCATTCTGGCCTTTGTTTCCCTTACCCGATGTCGTTCCCCGACCGGATGAAGAACCGCGGCCTACAATGCGCTTCTTTTTATTTGCCCCTTTCGGCGCATTCAATATAAAATCAGACATTAATCAAGCTCCTCTGTTTCAACTAAGTGAGAAACCGCCCGTACCATACCCAAGATGGCGGGAGAAGCGGAGTGCTCAACTACGGAATGCAATTTTCCAAGCCCCAAGGAACGGACGGTTGCACGAACCGGCTTTTTTTGTCCAATGGTACTTTTAACTAACGTAATCCGAATTTTCTTTGCCATAGTTTACCCCCAGACATCCGTAATAGACTTTCCGCGGTTCTTAGCAATCGTTTTAGCATCCATCAATTCCGATGCAGCCTCGAAAGTCGCCCGCACAACATTTACTGCGGAGTTTGACCCCAAGGATTTTGAAAGAACATTCGCTGCTCCGGCTGCTTCCATAATTGCACGAATAGTACCGCCTGCAATAATTCCCGTACCGGAACGAGCAGGGCGAAGCAATACCGAAGAACCCTTGAACTTAGCCTGCACTTCATGCGGAATAGTGCCGTTTTTCAGTGGGATATAAATCATATTGGCTTTCGCCTTTTCAATGCTCTTCTTAATGGCCTGGCTTACATCATTCGCCTTGCCGAAGCCGTATCCCACGTGTCCGTTCTGATCACCGACAACCGTTAATGCGGAAAAAGAGAAACGGCGGCCACCCTTTACAACCTTTGCAGTCCGGTTTAACTTAACCAGCTTTTCTACCAGTTCCTTCTCGCGATGCGAACTGTCTCTGTTAAAATCTTTCTGACGATCCATATCCGCTCCTAGAAATTTATTCCCGCTTTCCGGGCACCGTCTGCAACCGCCTGTACCACACCGTGATACAGATAACCGTTCCGATCAAAAACAACCGTCGTAATATTCTTTTCCTTGAGGCGCCGACCGAGTTCTTCCCCGATTTTTGCTCCGGATTCGATATTTGCCTTTAAAGGCTTAAAATCTTTTTCGAGCGTGGATACCGATGCAACAGTTACACGTGCGTCATCATCGATAACCTGTACCGAAATATTCTTATTACTGCGGAACACAGTCATACGCGGACGTTCAGCTGTTCCATAAATCCGTTTACGGATATGAACCTTACGCTTAAATCTCTTTCTATCTTTCTCGATTCGCTTTTTAAACATAGTACCTATCCTTATTTAACACCGGTCTTACCGACTTTACGCTTAATGACTTCGGTTTCATAACGGATACCCTTTCCCTTGTAGGGTTCAGGTAATCTGAGTTTACGGATCTGCGCTGCAAATTCGCCGACTTTTTCCTTATCAATACCGGAGATAATAATTTTATTCCCCTGCGGTTCAACCTTTACTTCAATGCCTTCGGGGATCAACGCGATAAAATCGTTTGAATAACCCAAAGCCATTACCAACAGTTTGCCCTGCACTTCTGCACGGTAACCGACACCGTTAACAACCAAGGTCTTAGAAAAGCCCTGACTGACGCCCACGACCATATTGTGAATTAAATTCCGATACAACCCGTGAAATGAGCGGGCTTCTTTGGTATCGTTTACCCGCGTTACGGAAACCTCAGAGTTTTCAAACTTTACCTGTACCAGCGAATTATAGCTACGGGAAAGTTTCCCCTTGGGGCCTTCAACGGTCAACGCACCATCGGCAATATTGATTTTTACTCCGGCAGGAACAGCCACCGGAAGTTTTCCAATTCTTGACACACTCGCCTCCTACCAAACTTTGCAGATAAGCTCGCCGCCGACCTGCTTTTCGCTTGCGTGCTTGCCGGTGATAACGCCCACCGAAGTTGAAAGAATAAGAGTACCGTACCCGTTATATACGCGGGGAAGCATCTTATATCCTGAATATACGCGGCGTCCGGGTGTAGACACTTTTTCAATACCATGGATAACGGGTAATTCATTATCATCGTATTTTAAGAACATCCGGATCGTACTTGCGCCGGCTTCGTTAAGTCTTTTAAAGTTCTTAATAAAACCTTCGGTTTTCAAAATCTTCACAATTTCAAGTTTTAACTTTGAAGAAGGCACATCGACTTTCTCATGACCGGCTGCCGCTGCATTCCGAATCTTTGTAAGCATATCTGCGACGGGATCTGAAACGCTCATTTTTTACCTCCTACCAACTTGATTTTGTAACGCCAGGTATCTGGCCTTCACTTGCTAATTTGCGAAAACAAATACGGCACATCTGAAATTTTCTCATATATCCGCGCGGACGACCGCATACTCTACAGCGATTATATTGGCGGCTGGAATACTTCGGCGTGCTGTTTGCCTTATTTATCATTGCTGTTGTTGCCATGAAAACCTCTCTTACTTTCTAAAGGGCATGCCGAACTTCAAAAGAAGCGCCCGCGCTTCTTTATCGGTTTTTGCCGTCGTTACGACGTTGATATTCAAACCTGCAATCTTTTCGATTTTATCAAAGTCGATTTCAGGGAAGATAATCTGTTCCGTAACACCTAAGGAATAATTTCCTCTCCCGTCAAACCCATTCGGATTGACACCGCGGAAATCTTTAACACGAGGCAGCGCAATATTAATAAAGCGATCCAAAAATTCATACATTTTGGCGCCACGCAACGTTACCATTGCCCCGATTTCATGTCCTTCACGAAGTTTAAAGTTAGCGATACTTTTCTTTGCCTTTGTTTTTACCGCTTTTTGGCCGGTAATAGTACCGAGATCGGTTACAGCCGCATCAAGCAATTTTTTATTTGTCAATGCTTCGCCAACCCCCATACTGAGTACGATTTTAACAAGCTTCGGCACCTGCATAACCGTAGTATAGCCGAACTCTTTTGTAAGCTCAGGCGTTATCGTTTCCGTATAGATTTTCTTAAGCCGTGGCACATAATTGCTCATTATAATACTTCTCCACCCTTACGGCAAAAACGCACTTTTTTATCGCCGTCCATCTTATATCCAATGCGGGATACGCCGCTTTTCTTACCGACTATCATGACATTTGAAATATGTATCGGCATCTCGATTTCAGCAATTCCGCCCTGATCCTGCTGAGAACGCTTGCGCATTGCTTTTTTCCCCATATTGATGCCCTGAATAATCACTTGATTCTTTTCAGGCAAAACACGCAATACGGCGCCGCGCTTTCCTTTCTCGCTTCCCGCAATCACTTCTACCGTATCGTTCTTACGGATCTTGATTTTTCCTTCCATAAATGCTCAATCTCCCTATAGAACTTCAGGCGCAAGCGATACGATTTTCATAAAATCCATATCACGCAGTTCACGCGCAACAGGCCCGAAAACACGCTTACCCTTGGGGTTCTTATTCGCATCGACCAACACACAGGCGTTATCGTCAAAGCGGATATATGTCCCGTCGGGACGGCGATATTCTTTAGAAACGCGGACGATAACCGCTTTTTCTACAGAACCCTTTTTAATTGTAGACGTCGGAAGTGCATCCTTGACCGCTACTACAATAATATCACCGATACCGGCATACCGGCGGTGAGATCCGCCGAGCACCTTAATACACTGTACAATTTTTGCACCCGAGTTATCGGCAACGTTTAATCTTGTTTCTACTTGAACCATAATATAGACGCTCCTTACTCGTTATTTTGCACGCTCAATAATCTCCGCCAAACGCCAGCATTTTTCCTTGCTGATCGGACGGTTCTCTACAATACGCACCGTATCACCAATGTGAGCTGTATTTTGTTCGTCATGCGCCTTATACTTTTTTGTATTGAGCACATACTTTTTATACAGCCGATGAAGTTTCTTGGTAGCGACCTGCACAACAATGGTTTTATCCATTTTATCGCTGGTTACTAAACCAACAAACTCGCGGTTCCCGGATTTCTTTTTTGCCGTTGTTTCTTCCACGGGCCTGCTCCTACTCTGCACTTACACCGGCCAGTTCTTTCTGCCGGATAAATGTGTTCAGCGCTGCAATTTCGCGGCGCATAGACCGTTTCAGCATAGGGTTCTCTACGTGTCCCACTACAAACTGAAACCTCAAATCCATATATTTTTGTTTAAGTTCGCTCCGCTTTGCCACTAATTCGGCAAGGGATAAATCTTTATAGTTCGGCTTTTTCATTCGGAAAACTCCATCTTAGTTCTCGCGCGGCTGCTCGGCAAAGCGCGTCTTAAACGGAAGTTTACTTCCTGCCAAACGCATAGCCTCTTCCGCAAGCGAGCGATCAATACCGGTAAGCTCAAACAGCACCGTTCCGGGTCTTACAACAGCGACCCAATATTCCGGAGCCCCCTTACCTTTACCCATACGTGTTTCAGCCGGTTTTTTTGTATACGGCTTATCGGGGAATACACGAATCCACAACTTACCGCCGCGCTTTACCTTTCTGTTTAAAGCAACACGAGCAGCTTCGAGCTGGCGATTAGTCAGCCAAAAGGGTTCAAGCGATACCAATGCAAATTCACCGAAGTCGATATGATTA
Organism: Treponema sp. OMZ 803; assembly: GCF_024181165.1. Classification (NCBI taxonomy): domain Bacteria; kingdom Pseudomonadati; phylum Spirochaetota; class Spirochaetia; order Treponematales; family Treponemataceae; genus Treponema; species Treponema sp. OMZ 803. The sequence continues at coordinate 2,490,853 of NZ_CP051195.1, forward strand.
CACCGTGTTGCGTTTCCCTTAACTCTACCGCGCTGAATTTTGCGGTATTTTACTCTCTTAGGACTTAAAGCCATCGCTTAATCCCTCCCTGCTTCCGCACGCTCACCGCGACCTTTTTCTGTCCGAGGAGCGCGTTCCTTGCGCTGTTTTTTTAACAATAAACCGGCGTCATCTTTTTGGTCGCTGCCGTACATCATACCGCTATAGAGCCAAACTTTTACACCGATTTTTCCGTAGGTGGTATGCGCTTCCGCAAAACCGTAGTCGATATCCGCACGGAGTGTGTGCAACGGTATCCGCCCTTCCTTCATTTCTTCGGTTCGGGACATTTCCGCACCGCCAAGACGGCCAGAAACACGGATCTTAATACCCTGAGCACCGGCCTTCATCGTGGAAAAGCAACCTTGCTTTAAGGCTTTTCTAAAGGAAGCACGTCCCATCAGCTGACGGGCAACATTCTGGGCAACGAGAGAAGCATTCAATTCAGCACGCTTCACCTCTTTAATCTTGATCTGAACCTTTTTATTCAGTTCTTTCTGAATAATAGCGCCGATTTTTTCAATATTGGCACCTTTGGTTCCGATGATTACACCCGGCCGCGCGGTATGAATAACAATTGTTACACGCTGGGGATGACGGATGATTTCGATGTCGGCGACATCCGCATTTTTACACTCAGGCATCGTCTGGAGCATTGCGCGAATCTTTAAGTCTTCGTGCAACAAATCTGCGTATTCTCTCGGACTTGCATACCAGCGAGACGCCCATGTTTTGTTAATTCCAAGTCTTAACCCGATAGGGTTTACTTTCTGTCCCATACTTACGCTCCCGCCTTTTCGTCAACTATTACCGTAATGTGACACATTCGTTTTAATTGAACATCCGCACGTCCGCGGCCGCGGCACCATAAGCGCTTGAGTCTCGGTCCTTCATCAATACGGATCTCTTTGATATAGAGCATATCTTCATCCAGTTTTTTATTACCGTTCAAAGCATTCGAGGCAGCCGACTTAACCGTCTGTGAAATCAGCGCTGCCCCTTTATTGGGTATGTGCTCTAAGATCGCCATTGCATCGGTATAAGACTTGCGTTTAATCACATTCGCAACCGGTCGAACTTTTGTCGGAGAAGCAATAAAATACTTTATCGTAGCGCGGTAACCGTTTTTTGCAGTTGTTTCAGCCATTATTTCCACCTACTTTTTCGCCGCTTTTTTATCCGAGCCGCCATGCCCGCGGAAAATACGGGTAGGAGCAAACTCGCCAAGCTTGTGTCCAACAAATTCCTCTGTGATATACACAGGGATCCATGATTTACCGTTGTATACCGAAATAGTAAAACCAACCATTTCAGGTATAATCGTGGAGCATCGGGAGTAAGACTTAACCATCTTTTTTGTTTTCTGATCTCCCGTCTTGCTCATTTCAACAACCTTTTTGTACAGGCTTTTTTCTACAAAAGGGCCTTTTTTAACAGATCTTGACATTCTCTACTCCCTACTTCCGCCGTGAAACAATAAACCGATCCGAAGTATTCTTCTTCTTACGGGTTTTATATCCCTTACAAGGCTGACCCCACGGAGTAACAGGATTGCGTCCCTTTCCGCGTCCTTCACCACCACCAAGCGGGTGATCGACAGGGTTCATAGCCATACCGCGTACGGAAGGACGAATACCGCGCCAACGAGCACGCCCCGCCTTTCCCAAATTGATATTCATGTGATCGGCATTTCCAACTTCACCGATTGTTGCATAGCATTTTTTATGCACCAAGCGGGTCTCACCTGAAGGAAGGCGCAATGTTACATAATCACCTTCTTTTGCAGCAATGAGCGCAGCCGCACCGGCGGAACGAGCCATTTGCCCGCCCTTTCCCAGCGTCAACTCAACATTATGGACGGTAAAACCGACCGGTATGGATTCAAGCGGCAATGCATTCGCAAGCTCAAGTGCAGCCATTGTTCCGCTCATAATTTTTTGTCCAACCTTCAAGCCCTTGGGAGCAAGGATGTATCGTTTTTCGCCGTCAGCGTAAAAGATCAATGCGATATTTGCACTACGGTTCGGATCATATTCGATAGTTCGAACCGTACCCGGAATACCGTACTTATTGCGTTTAAAATCGATCTCGCGATACTTCCGCTTATGTCCACCGCCCTGATGCCGAACGGAAATACGCCCATGGCTATCCCGCCCTGCATTGGATTTTTTTCCGGTTGTAAGGCTTTTTTCAGGTTTCTGCGCAGTGATTTCATCACGCAGCAAGTCAATTCGACCGCGCATACCCGGTGTTATAGGCTTATATAATTTAAGAGCCATTTATCTTCCCCTTCAAAGCAGCGATAAGTGCTGTTATGCACCTTCAAAAACTTTAATCGATTCGCCTTCAGCAAGCGTCACAATAGCTTTTTTCCAGCTTGCAGTCTTACCTGCCCGATAGCGAACTCGACGCATTTTTCCGTCGACGTTTACAACAGCACAATTAAGCACTTTCACATTAAAAAGCTTCCGTACTGCTTCCTTAATCTGCACCTTTGTAGAGCGCGGATCCACCTTAAAAACATATTTACGCTGCTCACGCATTTCGTTTGATTTTTCCGTAAGCACAGGCGCTATAATAACATCAGTATATTGCATTACTCAGCCCCCTCGACCGCATAAAAACTCGAAAGATTTTTTGCAGCAGACTCAAGCATCAGCACTTTCCGTCCATAAAACAGATCGTGCGCACGCAAACGGTTATACGTTAAAAACGACAGCGTAGGAATATTTTTTCCGGCACGCTTCAACATTGCATCATCATCTTTCAAAACAAGCACCGTGCGCTCATCCTGAACAAATGCCTGCAATATCTTCACCAGATCTTTCGTTTTACCGGTTTCAACCGTAAAATCTTCTATAACAACAAGACGGTCTTCATCCTGAGCTTTCAAGCTCAAAATAGACTTCATTGCCAACCGCTTTGCTTTTTTTGGAATTGCATAGCTGTAATCACGCGGCTTCGGTCCGAAAATCGTACCGCCGCCGATCAGAAGCGGTGATTTTTTATCACCACGGCGCGCACGCCCTGTACCCTTCTGCTTATACGGCTTTGCATTAGAACCGTTTACCTCAGCACGGCCTTTTGTGCACGCCGTACCGACACGCATATTTGCTAATTCATTTGTAATGGCATAGTAAATGACATCTTCATTCACAGGCAAACCGAACACCGCATCGTTAAGTTCAATTGTCCGCAATTCCTTACCATCAATCGAATAGACTTTCTTTTCCATTCTCTTCTCCTGCCGTTATCTTTCCCGTTTTACAGCGGATTTTAGGAACACAACCGCATCCTTTTTACCGGGAACGGAACCACGTACCATAACGACGCCCAATTCGGGATCTATTTTTTCAATCCGCAAATTCTGTACCGTTACTCGTTCGGCACCCATATGACCGGGCATTTTAACGTTTTTAAACGATCGCCCCGGACTGGTGCACTGCCCTGTCGAACCGGGCTCACGGTGAAACTTTGAACCGTGAGAAGCACGTCCACCGCCGAAACCATAGCGCTTTACAACACCCTGAAAGCCCTTTCCTTTTGAAATCGCGGTAATATCAAGATACCGGACAGATTCCAAAACTTCGACACCGATTTTTGCACCAACGGTAACTTCTTTATCAAAACCTCTAAATTCTTTTAAAAGACGGACAGGAGCAACACCTTCTGCAAATTGATTTGCATACACCTTTGAAACACGTCCTTCTTTTAATTCACCCGCTCCTAATACAACCGCTTCATAACCGAAATGATCCGCATCTTTTACTGCGACCACCGTATTCGGCACTACTTGCAAAACGGTAACAGGTGTCAGCCGCCCCTCGTCATCAAACAACTGGGTCATGCCGATTTTTTTACCAATCAGACCAACCATAACTCACAACTCCTTGAGAAACTCATCGCTTCTCCGGTACGCACATCCTGATTAAATGCCGTCTACCGTTCTTTTATTGTTTAATTTCTACGTCAACCCCTGCCGAAAGCTCCAACGCCATTAAAGCATTCATCACATCCGCAGAAGGTTCAATAATATCGATCAACCGTTTATGCGTCCGCATTTCGAACTGTTCGCGCGACTTTTTATTTACGTGCGGAGAACGAAGCACAGTAAACTTATTAATGCGCGTAGGGAGCGGAATAGGCCCCAACACCTTTGCTCCAACTTTCTGTACTGCCTGTACAATTGCTTTAGAACTTTGATCAACCAACTCAACATCAAATCCGCGAAGTTTAACGCGAATCTTTTCCTTAGCCATATTTCCTCCGTACAAAAACAAGCGGCCGAATAGCGCCTACCCGACCGCCCTGTTTTTTATTACGCTAAAATCTCCGTAACCTGTCCGGAGGCGATAGTCCGGCCGCCTTCACGAATAGCAAGCTTCAAACCCTTATCCATAGCGATAGGATGAATCAGCTCACCGATAATCTTGGTGTTATCACCCGGCTTAACCATATCAACGCCTTGAGGCAGTGTAACGGTTCCGGTAATATCGGTTGTTCTAAAATAGAACTGCGGACGATAACCTGTAAAGAACGGGCTGTGACGACCGCCCTCATCCTTGGAAAGAACGTAAATTTGCGCTTCAAACTTAGTATGGGGCTGAATGGTACCCGGCTTAGCCAATACCTGACCTCTTTCAACCTCTTTCTTATCAATACCGCGAAGCAAGAGACCGACGTTATCACCAGCCATACCTTGATCAAGCAGCTTGTTGAACATTTCGATACCGGTAACAACAGTTTTCTTCGTCGGCTTAATACCGACAATTTCAACTTCTTCGTTAAGATTGATGACACCGCGTTCAATACGCCCGGTAACAACAGTACCGCGTCCGGAAATCGTAAAGATATCTTCAATCGGCATCAAGAACGGCTTCGCATCATCACGAACAGGATCAGCAAAATAGCTATCCATCGTCTTCAGCAATTCTTCGATACAAGCAGTATCTTCAACAGAAGCGCCGTCAGCCAAGGCCTTGAATGCGGACCCTTTGATAATCGGCGTGTCACGCGGAAAGCCGTAAGACTCAAGGGTTTCACGAACTTCTTCTTCTACCAATTCAATAAGCTCAGGATCGTCAACAAGATCAACCTTATTAAGGAAAACGATAATAGAAGGAACACCAACCTGACGAGCAAGCAGGATATGCTCTTTAGTCTGAGGCATAACCGAGTCCGGAGCAGAAACAACAAGGATTGCACCATCCATCTGAGCAGCGCCGGTAATCATGTTCTTAACATAGTCGGCGTGTCCGGGACAGTCGATGTGTGCGTAGTGACGCTTGTCGGACTGGTACTCCAAGTGACGAGTATTAATAGTAATACCACGAGCCTTTTCCTCCGGCGCATTATCAATCTCATCATATTTAAGAAGCTTATCACCATACTTTTTCGCACAATAAGTAGTGATCGCTGCCGAAAGAGTTGTCTTACCATGGTCAACGTGACCGATGGTACCAACATTCATGTGAACTTTTGTTCTCTCGAACTTTTCCTTTGCCATGTAAATCCTCCTAACAGACAATAGGCAACTAACAAAAACCCCGCCCATCAAACAGCGAGACCATTTCCATATTGAAAATGAAAAAACGTTATAAACCGGATACCAAATACAGAAAAGAATAGAATGAGGAATAATCAGACAGTAAACACCGTTGTAAAAGACGTGTTGCGTAAGCTCGTCATAGCAATTCGACAAGCCTTATTCGGATCCACCTGATCATCATCAGAATCCATTCCGATGACTGGTTTGGCATCCTGCAGAGTAATAGGCCACAGCCCTTAACGCTTTCAAAAAGCGTTAACACGGAAACCTGCCTAAAAAGGCTTTACGGCACCGGAAAACTCTTAAAGAATACCGGACAAACAGTATTCACCTGTTTATCCAATTGAATAGCGCGACTATACTATTTCAAGTTAGAAATGTCAAGGGCTTTTAAAAATATACGCGCATTTCTATAAATTACAAGAGGGGATTGCCGTGCGCCCTTTCATTTTTCCCCATCGGTTAGTATAATCAAAATATGAATAAGGGAGCTTTCATGAAGAATATGATTTCTATGATTTTATCTGCTGCTTGTATAGTCGGCATCACAGCCGAACCTGCGAAAAACTTTAGTGCGGACGATATTCCGCTTAAAAAGGTAACGTTGTACTCATCGGGCGTTGCGCACTATGTACATGAAGGGACGGTAACCGGTTCGGGGAATATAGCGCTCTTGTTTTCACCCGCTCAAATTAACGATGTGCTGAAATCGCTTGTTGTAACGGATCCCGGTGCAAAAAGTTTAGCCGTCAATTATCAGTCCGAGGACACGCTGAGGAAAACGCTGGAAAGTTTAAAAATCGACCTTTCCGCCGCTACAACACTCTACGATATTTTAAAAGCGCAAAAGGGCGCCGAAGTGGAACTGTTTACACCTCATCAAATTACCGGAAAGATTTTGAGCGTCGATAAAAACAGCTCAAAAGAAACGGACTCTTTCTTTATTTCGCTTGCAGCGAAAGACGGCATCCACCTTATCGCCTTTTCAGACATTCAATCCTTTAAATTTACCGATGCCAGACGGAATGAAGATTTAAATACCGCTTTGGCGCTTATCCTCGACGCTTCGGCAAAGAACCGCAAAAAACTGGACATTAAAATCGATGCGCAAGGTGAACGGAAAATCGGTCTTTCTTATGTTATGGAAGCGCCGGTATGGAAAGCAAGCTATCGGCTCGACATGGGTACCGATAAAGCGGCGTTTCAGGCATGGGCGATTATCGACAATTCAACCGACCTCGACTGGAAGAATATTACGCTTACCCTCACAACGGGAAGGCCGGTCGGTTTTACGCAAAACCTCTATGCCCCCTACTATACGTATCGCCCCGAAGTGCCGCTTGCAATTGCACAAGCCGCGAAAGCAGAAACATTTGCCTCGGCTGATACGGCTGTCGAATATGCCGCAGCTATGCCTCTCGCAGAAAAACGGTCGATGATGATGAAAAAGGAAGCGTCTAGGTATGCATCTGAAGCGTATGATGAAGCGGAGTATCAAGACTTAGAGGAAAAAAATACTTCGGCCTATTTTGAAAATCAAGCTGAAGCCGGTAATGCGGGAGAAATGTTTGCCTTTACGCCGTCAAAACCGATTACACTTGAGCGGCAGCAAAGCACGATGATTCCCCTCACCCTTGCCACTCTTCCTGCAGAAAAGTATTCGGTGTTTTCATCCATTCCATATAACGAGCGTGTTAATCCTAAGTTCTGCATCAGCATTGAAAACACATCGGGCTTAAAACTGCCTGCCGGCCCCATTACGGTTCTTGACGGGGGTGAATATTCAGGCGATGCTCTTTTGGAGTTTTTACCCGAAGCCGAAAAACGTCTGATTGCTTACGGAGACGATATCGAAGTAACCGGTTCAAAGCGAGCCGATTCCACAAGGACGATTGAAACCATAAAGATGGCTGACGGAGTGATGACAACGTCGTACCGGCAAGTCCAAAGCACGATTTATTTGATACGAAATACCAATAAAAAAGAGAGAACCGTTATTGTTGAACACGCAAAGAACGCAGGGTTTGAGCTGACATCAAAACAAGCTCTTGCGGAAACGACTGCAAACAAATACCGATTTAAGTTTAAAGCTGCCGGGAACACCGGAACCGAACTGAAAGTGGAAGAAGCTCGCACCTATCAATCAACTCAAAAAATATTCGATATGAATTCAAATACCTTTATTTCCTACACGACCAATTCTGAAATTCCCGAAAAGGTGCGGAAGGCATTTGCGTCTATTATAACGGAGAAAGAAAAGGTTTCCGCGGCGGAAAAAGCCCTAAAGACTTTGCAGGATCGTCAGACGGAAATCGGAAAAGAACAAGACCGTGTACGTAGGAATCTTGAGGCGGTCGGTTCGGAAAGTCAGCAGGGTAGAGCGTTCTTAACCAAGCTGCTCAAGCTCGAAACCGAACTGGACGAGCTGAAAACAGACATCACAACCGCAACGGAGCAGCTCACCAACGCACAGCAAAAATTTGCCGCATTCGTAAAGAATATCAAGATAGATTAGTAAAATCGGTACGCAGGGCAACCGCACCGAAAATAATTTAAGCGGTTACCTTCCTTTCGTGCAAAATTTTAGAAAAATTTTACACTATTTTTAGAAGAGGGGGTAAACGCATCAGACCAATAAAGAAAACGCGCAGAATAAAGAGGCTGTGAGACCATTTGAACCGCGAAGAGGTTCAACTCTGGTTGAATAGTCTCTTTATTCCGCGGAGCTGTAAAAATATGCCTGATGCGTTTACCCCAAATGGAGAATTTAATGAAAGAAATACCGCTTTCCGAAGCGGTCGGGCATGTGTTGTGCCACGACTTGACTCAGATTATCGTAGGGGTGTCGAAGGACGCTCGGTTTAGAAAGGGGCATATCGTTACGGAAGAGGACATTCCGGTGCTTCGCTCGATGGGCAAAGAGCATCTGTTTGTCTGGGAAAAGAGTGAAAACCTGCTGCATGAGGATGAAGGGGCTGAAGTTCTGGCCGCTGCGGCGATGGGCGCAAATCTGGAAAAGACCGCCCCCAAGGAAGGCAAGATTGAGTTGAAGGCAACGGTTGACGGTATGCTTAAAATCGACACCGATCGGCTCTTTGCAATCAACAAGCTCGGTAAGGTGATGATTGCAACGCAACGCAATTATGTGCCGCTTAAAAAAGGGCAGACGGCAGCGGGAATGCGGGTTATTCCGCTTCTTATCGAAAAAGAAAAAATGACTGAGGTCGCGGCGATTGCCGATGCCTCCAATCCGCTGATGTCCGTCATCCCTTACAGTATCAAAACCTGTACGATTCTGGTAACGGGACATGAAGTTCTGACCGGGGTTATTAAAGATACTTTCGCGCCGGTCGTGCAGGCAAAGCTGGCAGAGTACGGCGTGGAAACATTAAAAACCGTGAATACCGGAGATGATGTAGAAACCATTACGGCAGAGATACAAAAGGCCATACAGGCAGGTTCCCAGATGGTGCTTTGCACGGGGGGTATGAGTGTCGACTCCGACGACAAAACCCCCGCCGCTATCCGCGCAAGCGGCGCACGCATCGTTAGCTACGGTGCCCCCGTCCTTCCCGGCGCGATGATGCTGTTGGCCTACGCGGGCGATGTTCCTATCGCGGGGCTGCCCGGCTGTGTGATGTATGCCAAGCGCACCGTCTTTGACCGGCTGCTGCCGCGTATCCTTGCCCGCGACCCCATCACCGTTGAAGATATTGCGCTCTTGGGAGAGGGCGGCTTATGCCCGTAACGGATACATCCCTGATTACCGGAAGCACGGTTGCCGGGGATGAAGCCGCTGCCGGTAATGTCCGAACCGCTCATATCTCCCAAAACTCTCAAAACAACAGCCCTACCCGGTATAGAGCGGCTATTATCTGCGCGTCCGACCGATGCTTTCAGGGCTTGCGCGAAGATGCAAGTAGCCCTATAATAGTAGAAATGCTCACCGGTCAAGGATATGAGGTTACCGCTACGGTCGTACTCCCCGACGAGTACGAAGCGCTGCGGAAGGCGATGGTGCGCATAGCCGATGAAGGCAGTGCCGATCTTATCGTTACGACGGGCGGTACCGGATTCGCTCCCCGCGATATAACCCCCGAAGCGACCGCTGCGGTTATCGACCGCGCCGTCCCCGGTATTCCCGAAGCAATGCGTGCGGAAAGCATGAAGATAACACCGCACGGAATGCTCTCACGCGGTATCGCAGGCATACGAAAACGCACGCTGATTATCAACCTTCCCGGAAGTCCCAAGGCGGTAAAGGAAAATCTTTCCTGCATTCTGCCCGTTTTGGAGCACGCACTTTTGATGCTTACCGGCGGCACGCAGGACTGTGCTGCAAGCCGGGGCAGATAGAAAAGAGCATCTTTAAAACTTCCGTTTTTAAAGATGCCTGAAACATTTTGCGAAAACTTTTCAGAGAAATTCTTTTTAGAGTTTTTTGCAATCACGTAAGGAGTATCTTATGAAGAAAACCGTTGTAGCGCTGCTTATTGGCAGCATCATTCTTGCCCCGCTCTGTGCGGGAGGTAGCAAAGAAAATGCCGCCCCTGCCAAAAAGACTGAAATTATGATTTCGGCGGCAGCCAGCCTGAAAAACTGTATTCAGGATCTTTCGGCCATGTATACCGAAAAAAATCCGCAGGTGACCGTTACCGCGAATTTCGGTGCATCGGGAGCCTTGCAGCAGCAGATTGAACAGGGCGCTCCGGCAGATATTTTCTTTTCCGCCGGCATTAAGCAGATGAATGCACTAAAGGAAAAGGGGATGATGCTCGATTCAAGCATAAAGAACATCCTTGAAAACAAAGTTGTGCTGATTACCCCAAAAACTGCGGCTGCTCTTGATTTCTTTGAAGATCTCGCAGGAGACTCCGTAAAGAAAATCGGCGTCGGCGAACCGAAATCCGTACCAGTCGGCCAGTATACCGAACAAATTTTCCAAAACCTCGGCCTTACCGATAAGGTTGCTTCCAAGCTCATCCTTGCAAAGGATGTTCGCGAAGTCCTTTCGTGGGTAGAAACCGGCAACGTCGATGCAGGCGTCGTATACGAAACCGATGCGAAGATCAGCAAGGATGTTACCATCTGTTCAACCGCGCCCGAAGGCAGTCATAAAAAAGTTATCTATCCGATCGGTGTCGTAAAGGCAAGTAAACACGCGGCAGAAGCGCAGAAGTTTGTAGACTTCCTGTTCTCCGACGCGGCAAAAGAAGTCTTTGCACGTTACGGATTCACCGTTATTTCCAAGTAACTTTCATCGTTTATATCAGTTCGGCTGAAACCGGACTGATACTCAAGGATTACCTACACTATGTTTGACTACGCGCCGCTTTTTATCTCGCTGCGCGCAGCCGTTCTTTCCGGGATTTTCGTATTCATACTGGGAACGGCAGCGGCGCGGCTCTGTTTGAATATCCGCGGTAAATTACTCGTTCTGATCGATGTACTCTTTACCTTGCCGATGGTATTGCCGCCGACGGTACTGGGCTTTTTCCTACTCGTCATATTCGGACGAAACAGTCCGCTCGGTATGCTGCTTGCAAAAGCAGGAATTTCGCTCATATTTACCTGGCAGGCAACGGTTATTGCCTCGATCGTGGTTTCCTTCCCGCTGATGTATAAGGGAGCAAAGGGCGCGTTGGAACAGGTAAATGAGGATCACGTGTGGGCGGCGCGCACCCTCGGCATGAGTGAGCTTTCCATCTTTATCCGCATTATGCTGCCGGAAGCATGGCCGGGCATCCTTGCAGGGCTTGCCTTGAGCTTTGCCCGCTCGCTCGGCGAATTCGGTGCGACGCTGCTGGTTGCCGGAAACATCCCCGGACGTACTCAAACCATCCCGATGGCTATTTACTTTGCGACCGCCGGCGGCGATATGCACACGGCGTGGGTGTGGGTCGGTGTTATCACCGTTGTTTCGTGCGCGGCGCTTTTTATTATGAATATGTTTTCGAGGGAAAAACGGGTATGAAGCTTGAAGCATCGATTGTAAAAAAAATGAAAGGTTTTACCCTTGATGTGAGTCTTTCGGCCGCGCAGGGGGAAATTGTCGGCTTGCTCGGAGAATCCGGCGGCGGCAAATCTATGACGCTGAAATCCATTGCCGGTATCGTAACCCCCGATTCGGGTAGAATTGTCTTAAACGAGCATGTCCTTTTCGATTCCGAGCGGAACATCAACGTACCGGTGCGGGATCGGAACGCCGGTTATATGTTTCAGTCGTATGCGCTCTTTCCATATATGACCGTGCGGGAAAACATTTGCTGCGGAATAAAAGACCGTAATCGTAAAAAAGAAATTGCCGACCAATTTCTAGAGCTTTTACACATCACCCCCTTTGAAGGACGCTACCCGAAAGAGCTTTCGGGCGGACAGCAGCAGCGGGTTGCCCTTGCGCGTCTCCTCGCCGCCTCCCCCGCACTGATTATGCTGGACGAACCGTTTTCCGCCCTCGATAACGAACTGAAAGATTCCCTCCACGAAGATTTAAAAGCAACGCTCGAACGCGCCGCGTGCCCCGTCCTCTTTGTTTCGCACAATAAAGATGAGGTTGAACGGTACTGCACCCGCTCACTGTTCATCAAAAACGGCAGGATCACGACCGAACAAACGCAACAGATCGTTTAACAATAAGGCATCTGTACCGTTGATTTCAAAAGGTACCCTTGAGATTGTATCTATAACGTGTTACTCTAAGGATACCTATGAAGAATGCTTTACTGGTTCCCGGCGTTTTTTTCTTAAGCCTTTTAAGCGCGGTTGTTATCTTTGCCTTTTTTGGTGGAATAGCCTTGCGCTATGAAATGGCCGTTCCATTTGCATCAGAATCGGCGGGGTTGCTGCTCCTCTGCATGGCACAAAAGGCGTGTTACGTACTCCCATTCGCGGTAATGATGGCCATTATCGGGGTGTATACATTCTTGATGAGACACCCTGCAAAGCTGAGCGTAGCACTTACGCTGTTTCTTGTGTGTTTGATATTTACCGTAACGGTTATTGCACCGATCTGTTATGCGCAGTTTTCCGTCATCGAGAAAGCAATAGCAGCCTACAAAACAACGGCACCCATCGACAAAGCGTTGGCCGCTTTTACAAGCAAACCGTTATTTCTGGCTTTATTACAGCAAGGTTCCGGCAGCCTCTTTTCTGATGTATATACTGCCTATACGTTATATTTTACAACATACCTTTTGTTCACAGGTGCGCTTTTTTTCTGCGTTAGCTCATTTTGGTTTGCATGCATCATAACACGATGGAATCTGTTCAACCTTCTTTTCTTACTTCTCCTTTCCGGTTGTTTGTTGCTCGTATACCCCTATATGCAGCTGGAAGGATTCCGAACCACGCTCTTTAATCTCCATATAACAAATTCGGAAAACAGCATATACGGGATTCCACTCGTTTTGTGCGTTGTTGCCGTAGTGTTCCATTCTCTAGGCGTTTTAAAAATACTGCTAATATATTCAAAGACCAAAAAAAGGAGCGCTGCATAAAAATGCCTGAGATGCTAAAAGGGACTCTATCCGTTCTTATTCACTTTGTGATCGGACTTGGCTGCTGCCTTATATATGTGTTTTTTTTCAAAAAGATCGATGTACTGCCTCAGTTTTTGTTAAGCCGGAGATTAGCGGAAACAGGAATCTTATTTATACGAATTATGCCAAGCTTACTGGTTTCCGCCGTATTGATAGGATATGCCGTCATCTTCGGTACTTGCGGTCAAAATACCGTACCGAGGTTTTCCGACATATTACTTCGTTACTTAAAGGATGCATTTATTATGCTTTTTTCGTGTGTTACTATTTATATCATCTTTATAGAAATAGTATCGCCATTGCTGATGGACTATCGACGCTACAGCGACTTTAAAACACATGATTACTACGATTTTATAAAAGAGACCGATATCTCATTACGTAACGGGGATGCCGAAAAAGCGTACGATAATGTGAAGGCTGCCCTAGGGATTTGGAAAAACAACCCCGACGCGTTACAGCTTTTTGATAAAGCTAAAGTATTGCATGAAGCATACGTGGCCGATCACAAGCGAAACAATATCAGCGAGACTGCTTCTGAGAGTGCCGACCCTGAAAATCTGACGGCGGAAGGCGCATTGTTTATCAGCAAGCGATTTATGAATAAATATGATTTTTACACCGCGCATTATTATGCCATGCGGGCATACCAACTCAGCACCGAAAATGAGCCCTATCGTGAAGAAGCCTTACGACTGGCAGCACAAGCATGGAACCAGATAGAAAAGGGAATTGCCGATTTAACAGCCGAATTCGATATCCGTTTATACCAAGCAAAAAAAGCCGGATACGAGATGATCCAGCAGGGGAACTACATCAAAGCATATTACCAATTTGTAAATGCACAGCGTATGCTTGAGCAAAATAATCCGCTCAAAAGAGACCCCGATATAGACCGTTTTATAGACATTACCCGAAAAAAAGTGTTGGAAGAAGTTTTCTTTATTGATGAAACAGCCTCTCTGCCGCTTTTTGAAACAGCACGGAATATTCATTTTACCGCTCCGGCCTCGGGTACGAGAGCACCGGCACAGATAACAATAGAAGGTCTTTCTTATATCACCAACAACAATATTAAGGTAATATATGGAAGGAATTGTGAACTTACACAATACACCACCGACGGTAAGATTCTTTATCGGTCGCGGATTCCTTTCATCAAACTTATTCCGATTGAGAGTGCAGAAGGAGAGCCCATGCTCCGTATGCTATTCCAGGCCGTGGATAAACAGCGCGATAAAGTAGTGCTAAAACCTATCGTTCTGGAAGGAACAATGCCGATTGAGCGGCAGACATCTTTAAGACTGCCGTTTTCTTATAGCGATTTTGAACTTATTATTGCAGCTAATGAGGGTGAAAAGACCATGACGTTGCCGCAGCTGTACGCCTTCCGCCAGCGGGGAGGGCAATACGGCTTCCCCGGGCAAATATACCATCGGGAACTGTTAGCAAGAATCAGCGATGTTTTTCTGATTTTGATTGTTTCAATTTATATGCTAGTATTGGCGTGGCGCTTCCGTATCCCGCCGCACCGTCAATTTAAGCATTCATGGGCGCTGGCTTTTCCGCTCTTTTTTGTAGCAGCGACCGGATTTGTAGAGGCAGGACGGTATTGTGCCCGCCTCGTAATTGCCCTGCTTACCGACATATCTTATAGCCTATCACCGTTACTGCTATTACTTGCATACACACTCTGTTTTATCGGAATGTGCTTCCTTTTTATCGGTCAGCGCTCGGAAACCTAAGAGTTCTTCTTCAGATGACCAAGGATACTTTCGATATCGAGCTCGCCCGCAAAGGCCGGAACGGTAACAGACCAGTTTTCTAACACTTGCGGATGCAATTCGCCGAAAATGCCGATTTGTTTCCCATCGGCAAGAACCCCCGCCTGTCGCCCTTCGATAAAGCGCGGGTCGTGCGTTTCACATACGTTGTAGTCCATTTGCAGATAGTACAATAAACCGGCGACAAGGCTGGCGGCTTCGTTAAAGTTAGCGTCTTGGTTTACGGTCAGAAAGCCGAGGCTTTGGCGGGTGCGCGTACCGGTATTTTCTTCGGGAGCAAGGTACGCGATTTTCCCCGTTTCAAAGATACGGTGCGGATAGACCGCATTTCCCGAAACCGTTTCTGCGGATAAGAGCGACGGAATGATGGACGGGCGAACAAACTGATAGTTTTCCGACATGGGGTTTGCAATTTCAATTACTGCTGCTCCGTCTATATTCATGCGGTCGATGTAGTCTTTCTTTGAACCGAGATAGTTAAAAATCATCTCTTGATAGCCGAAGCCAACCATCAAACTTTTAATTTTTCTGCTGAGCTGGGTAACCGGAGAGAGCCGCCCGATAGTAAATTCCCGCGGCGTTTCCGGTTCAAAGAACTCGACGGTTTTGCCCATCATCACGTCTTCAATAATATCCACTTCGTGTAAAAAGTCATTCCGGTATGCAGGCGGCATCAGCGACAGGCAATCCCCCTCGACGGTAACGGTGTTGTCCATACGCTCCAATGCTTCCTCAATATCCTGCGCCGAAAGCTCCGTTCCGAGGAGCTTATTAACGGCATGAACCGTCGTCTTTGTCGGCTCTTGGAAGTAAAGCGGCGTAGTAATTGTCTTACCGAAGCCCGTGTCATACGGATATTCTACGCTGACCGGTAAAATCGTGTATCCCGCATCGGAAAAATCACAGGCAACAATGTTGGTTGCAAGCAGCAGAGAGGGCATATCGGTACCGGTCAGCTCAACCAACAGGTCGGCATCCCCCGGCTGTACCGCGCCGATCTCCGCACTGTTGATAATCGGCGCCATTGAAAGCACACCGCCCTTTGAATCCGATAAGAGCGGTACCTTCTTCATATCTTTGAGTATCCAGCCGTATTCCTTGCCTTTCGGGTGTTCGGTGATAATGCGCTCACACGCCATTTCGGTGTCGAATCCGAGCGGTCTAAACGAGGTTGTGTGCGGGTCAACAGCGCGGTAGTGTAGCGGCCAATTGATCAGTTCGCTGCGGTACACTCCCATCGACACGGAACGGCGTTTTCGGCCGAAGTTCCAGCACAGTTTTTCCTGTGTTTGGATAATATCTTTTAGCATAGCATCGTCGATGGGCTTGCCCGAAATGACAAAGGCCGTCATAAAGGGGCGGATATGCTGTAATTCGGGGTCTACGGTTACTATCCGTTTTCCGGAATCCTTCCGCTCGCTCAATGTCGATAAAAATGCTTGATACCGAGCTTTGTTTGAAGCGCCGCCGGTATGCATACGCAAAAGGCGAGCAAGCCCCGCTGTTGACCACAGGTCGGGACGGTTGGTATCGTTTAATTCAATTTTTATAATGCGTTCATTTTGCGGTGCTGCGGCGGAAGGAGCTTCGTCCAGCTCAGCCTTTGCAGAGCTTAATAAATGTTCAAATTTAGGGGAATAATCGTATTTTTTTCCTAACAAGTTGAAAAAAAGCTGTTCATTTACATCGATCTTGGGCATAGTCTATCCTTTTTTAATATGACTGAGCTGAGGCAAATGCTAAAACACACGGTTCACAATGCCTCTGAGACAATTCACATATAATAATATTGAAAGAGTATATGCAATATAGCTCTGTTTGACAAGAATAGTACGAGGTTGGTTATCGGGCACCTCTAAAAATATAACCGAGCTTTTAGAGGTCATTATCGTATTTTCAAGCAGCCGCTTTTTGCTCTACGCAAGCCGTTCCTCTCTTTGTAACATTATAAATGCGATGAGAATAAAGAGCTCACACAATAAAATCGATTTCTCCGCATAGTATTTTATGGCAATAAATCCAAATGAAACGCCAATGCCGAAACTTGCAATGATGAGGAAGTATTTAAAGCACGAGTGCAGGTATTTTATATCTTTTGTTGTTCGATACTTTGCAAGATTTATCATGCAGCTTTTTAAGTTGCCGGTAATCATTGTGGTTGCTATCGGATTGCCGTCAACCTTATCGAAGTTGGCAACCTGTAGCGCTGCAATAAAAGAAATAACGGAATTAATAATATCATGTCGGAAGTAAGAACCGATTAATCCGATTGTAGCAATAACCAATAATTCAAATACTAATACCATAACCATCCGTGCATAATTTTTAACATAATGCTTGTTTTTAAAAAATTCTGAGATAAATATACCGATCGCAAACGTAACAATGGGTATGATATATTTAAGGGCTTTATGAGGTTCCCAACTAGCAACTGAGATAAATAGCAGCACAACATTACCGGTTTGTGCATTCGCAAATACTCTACCTTTTAATAGATAAGAGTAAGCATCCAAGAAGCCTCCTACCAAAGAGAGGCATACACCGATTACAATATTGTCATGCAGTTTTTCTTCTTGTATTTGTACCGTATCCACCTGTACATCCGTTAAAAAGTCTTTAAAAGTTAAAATCTTTAAAAATGTATAGGTATGATAGGATTAAACTTATCACCTGTCAACAGTTGCAGAAACAGATGTCATAGAAACAGAGAACCCCTTCCGTAAGCCTTTTGAAATAGCCTGTCCAGAAGTGTACATCCGTGTACACTTCTGGACGCGAGTTTTTGCGGCGCAAAAACGTCGCTTCTGCGTGGAACCACCGCCATCCGTGCCAAGTTCAAAAATTGACCTCCTTGTCAATTTTTGAACGCGAGTTTTTGCTGCGCAAAAACATCGCTACTGCGTAGAACCACGGACATCCCTGTCCGTTCTGAAACGTCAAGTATTTATTTTTGTGCAGCACGAAGTAGATGCACACACCGCTACCGCTTTTAAAAACACATTTTCCGTAAGCCTTTTGAAATAGACGATACAGATGCTAGGAGCTTAGCAAATTCCAACCGGAGGCGTATCTATGATACGTTGAGGATTGGAATTTGCGTAGCAACGCAGTAGATGAGTCGTATATTTCAAAAGGAATTTCCTTTTGTATTGACTAAGATACGCCGATACTATAAAAGTAAGGTTTTAACAGAAGGAGTAGTGCAATGGCAGCTAAAATAGGCATAAAACTCGCGGATGGGACGTTTTTTCCCATTATGGACGACGATGCATCCGCCTCTGAAACGCTTGAATTAACTACGGTACGCGATAATCAACGGAGTGTACAAATTAATTTGTTCAAAAAAGAGGATGATACTTCTGATCCCTTGTATATCGGTTCGCTGATTGTTGAAGATATTCAAGAGAAGACAGCCGGAGAACCAACAATAGAATTAAAATTGGTCCTTGACGAAGATAAAAATCTTTCTGCTGAGGCTGTCGATAAAGATTCGGGTTCACACCAAGCGTTGCGAGTGTCATTGGAAACATTTGCAGATCAAGCATTCGATGATCTTGATTTTGATTTGAGTTCGGAAACGGCTGATGCTGATATCGACCTTTCCTCTGCCAACATAAACGCTGATGATAATTCTGAAACTCATCCTGAGTTTTCTGCTGCAACTTTTTATACCGATGAAGACGATGAAAAAGAACCGCAGCCGAAACGTGGAATACCGGCTTGGCTTTTAATTTTACTTATTCTACTCGGTATTGCCGCATTAGTTCTCGGTATTCTATTGTTAACGAAAAAGAATCTTAGCAATGATGACCATCCGATGGCCGTGCAACCTGAGGTGGCTGCAGTTATACCGTCTCAAAAACATCCCATACAAGAACAACCAGCATCAAATACGGCACCTTCATTACCGGCGGATAAAGCGGTAACCGAACCTCCTGCTCCTCAACCGGCAGGCCCCGCTCCAATAGAGCAGCCGGTGCCGTCGCAGCCTGTTCAGCCGGAACAACCGGTAAAACAAGAACCGCCCGTTCAGCAGACTAAGCCAGCGGTAAAAGAACCGGCTGCGTCCGGATCAGGACAGAAAGCAATCCGTTATAAACTTCGTTGGGGCGATACGCTCTGGGATCTATCCGAAACGTATTACCGCAATCCGTGGCTGTATACGAAGATTGCAAAGCATAACAAACTGAAAAATCCTGATTTAATCATTTCGGGAACCTATATTGAAATTCCTCCGCAGTAAGATATTATTTGGCAAGCAAGAGCGTTTTTCGCGCTCTTGCTTGCCTCTTTTTCCGTTCCGGCTTTCCCTCTTTTCTCTATTTCTCTTCATAACTTCCGTTGCAGCCTGTGCAGCCGATAAAGGCGCTGTTCTATTAAAAAACTTAAAAGCAGGAAACTATGACTTTTTTTTAAAGGCGGACAACGCGGCTTACCGCAGCGTCAAAATGATGGGACGCGGCAGCGCCTACTATGTCGGGTTGCACTTGAAACGTGCAGGATATGAACAAGCCGCTCGTTTTTACTTTGACCTTGGAGAAAAGCAATATGAGGCACCGCTGAACCGACTGTGCCGCGAAGAATTATACGCAACAGGCGCCCCTGCCGACCGCTTACAATCCGTACAAAAACGCTTGCAAGAACTTACCGGAACGCCTACTGCATTTGGGCAAGAAGATCCGGCACAGGCTGAAAAAGAGCGGTTATCGTTATTGAAAATTCGGCTCCTTTTGCAAATGGGCGCTTACGACAACATTACACAAGCGCCGGAAACCTTGTATCTTACCGGCCCGCTGACGGCGGAGCTTGTCGATGCCTTTCCTCACTTCGGTAAAGACCTGCCGCCATTTTTATATAAGCTCGCCGAAGCCCGCATAGCGGTTTTTGAAAAACGCTATACGGGAGCATGGAGTTCCATACAAGAAGCTTTCGGCATAGAGCATACGTTTGCAGGACTCGCCTCCCCTGCACTGCTTTCCGATATCGGTAAGACGGGCGTTTACGGCGCCGAAAACAGCGCCGAGGCGGCTGCTTTTTTTGAAGATTTCGCAGCGCAGGTACGGGTAGCAGTTTCCAACAGCCAGCTTTCCGATATCGATGCACACCGTTGTCTCTTCTATACTCTATTCTATGAAGCCCGTTGCCGGGCGAAAATCGGCGGCGCTGCGCAACGTGAACAAGCCGTAAAACTTTTCTTACAGGCAGCAGAACTGGCCGATTCCGCTTCCGACTTTGATTCTGCGATGTGGTACTATCTGGATACCATGCGAATGCTCGGCTTATCCCGTTACCTCAAAGCGCTGGCGGATACGGCAGCCCGCTGGAAAAACCCTGCATGGTACGCCGATTTGGTACAATCGTTACGGGCGCAGCTGACCGCAGCAAAAGACTGGAAAAACTTAGAAACACTCCATACGATGTTAGCAAAAACACAACTGCCGGAGCAGCAGGCTGCCGTTGCTTACACGCTTGCCTGCGCAGGGCATCTCCCGCCGGACAGAACGGCACGGTTACTACAAGAAGCCGCCGGTGAATCGCACGATGCGCTGTATTACCGAATTTTAGGAACATACCGGCTCGGCGGCGCTCAGCTGTTGAAAGACAGTTTTAACTTTCACAGTGCAAGCAATGGGCAAACGCAATCCGGCAGACGTACACAATCCCCCGGCACACAAGCGCAAGCCGGTGAATCGCACACTCAGGCCGACGCGGGCAAAGCGCAAACAACCACATTTTCTCCTCAAGAGGCGCGGACGTATATCGACGGCTTGCTTCATTTCGGCTTATACGATATGGTCTATCCCCGCATTGTTGCCGTGTATCCGTCGATTTCCGCTGAAGAGGCACTACAAATCGCCCGCACGTTGGCCGGTGAAAGCCGCTATGCCGATTCGATACGGGTGATCCGCTTCTCGTTAAAAAATCAGGAAGATGCGGCAACAAAGGAGCAGCTTGAGCTGTTGTATCCCCGTCCGTGGGGTAAACTGGTCTCGAAATACGCCGCGGAATATGGGCTGCCGGAATATCTGTTGTATGCGTTAATAAGAAGCGAGAGCTTTTTTCAGCATCAGGTCGTATCAGGGGCAGGCGCTATCGGTCTTACACAGCTGATGCCCGCTACAGCTGCGGACATCGCAAAGAAGTTAAAGGTTGCAGATTACAACCTTACCGATCCTGAAATAAATATCAGATTCGGTGCCTATTATCTTGCGGAAATGATCCGCCGATCCGATAACCGTATTATGCCTGCCTGCTTTGCGTACAATGCAGGTATCTCACGCGTTCGCGGATGGCAAAAAAAAGCGCAAGGCCTGCCGGAAGATCTCTTTTTGGAAAGTTTGGAATACGCCGAAACACGGGATTACGGGCGAAAACTACTGTCCGCTGCAACGGTATACGGAGTACTCTATTATTCGGAAGAGCCAGAAGATATTGTGCGGCTCTTTTTTAAGGAACTGTTATGACGATTATACAAGCAATTTTTCTCGGCGCCGTTCAAGGTGTTGCCGAATTTCTTCCTATTTCAAGCTCCGGCCATCTCGCCGTAGCCGAGTACTTTTTGGGACATACCGATGTTCCCATCATTTTTGATATTCTGCTGCATATCGCGACCCTCGGCGCAGTTTGTATCGTATTTTACAAACAGATATGGCGGCTTTTAACCGTACTCGGCCGGTTTATTATCAGGAAAAATACGATAGAAGACAGCGCAGACCTTAAACTAATCGGTGCACTGCTCATTTCTACCGTTGTTACCGGCGTTATCGGTATCGTTTTGAAAGATATTGTGCAGGCAAAAAACATGCTGTTTATCGCAGTTTGTTTTATTATTACCGGTATTGTGCTCTTGCTTTCGGCCAAACTGCAACCGAAAAAAAATGTTGCCGTGCCGTCCGTGCTGCAAGCGGTGATTATCGGAACAGCGCAGGGTATCGGCGTACTGCCGGGTATTTCCCGCTCAGGGTCTACCATCGCAGCGGCGCTTTTAACCGGCGTAAACCGCGAAAAAGCCGGAGAGTATTCGTTTCTTCTATCCATTCCGGCCATCCTCGCCGCGTTTATCTTTGAACTGAAATCAGCCGATACCATAAGCGGTTCAATCGGCATCGCAGCACTGATTGCGGGGATGCTGACTTCTTTTATCGTAGGCTTTTTTTCATTGACCTTTTTACTCAAATTGATAAAAGGGGGAAAGCTCGGCTTATTCGCCTACTATCTTATCCCCGCGGGGATTATATTATTCGCTGCAGTCGGCATTTTACAATTATAGGACTGCGGGTAAACGCATCAGGCATTTTTTTGTATACCCCCGCAGAATAATATAGGCTGTTCAACCAGAGTTGAACCTTTACGGTTCAAATGGTCTCACTGCCTATATTATTCTGCGGAATTTGATTTACTCTGCCTGATGCGTTTGCCCGCTTATCGGAAAAAAATGTGCGAAATTTTATTCCTTAAAATTTCGCACAGAGTGGAGGGGGAAATAACATTAATGGGAAACCGAGAGAATCGATTTAGAGTTTTAGCGGTCATTTTAAGCGTGCTGTTCTTTTGTGCCGGTATTGTCTTGACGCTTGGCATTTTTTTACCGATTGCCGGATTTACTGCATCGCACTATGCGTTATTTGCGATGGGGCAGCGGGTCTTTTCCGTGTATGGGTTCTCTTCTTTTTTAATTCCTCTCCTTTTTTTGTACGGAGCGGTGTTACTGCTTATCCCCGGCTGGTCGCGCGAATCCAAAGCGGTGTTGCTTGGCGTGCCGTTCTATTTTGTTACCGCGATTATCGGTGAGCGGCTCATCTATGCTTTTGTTCCGTCCGTTTCGATTCCGCTTATCCGACAGTTTGTAACCGTTTCAATACTGATCTGTGCGTTGCTGCTTGTCTGTTTTGAAATTTTTTTAATGCTGACGCTGAGTGAAAAACTATCCGGCCGTCGTCCCTCTTTAGGCGGTATCCCGGAGAAAGATAGTGTCATTGAAAATGAAGAAACAAGCGGCGGCAATACGGATACGGAGGAAGCGTCAGCTTTACCGGAAGATACAACGACCGAGGCATCATCTCCACAGGCACAGACAACGGATACGGATACCGAAACTCCTTCGGAACCGGATACCGCCACAGAATCGGACGGTATTCTCTGCGAGGCGACCGGAACCGGCATTTCGGACATTACAGATGCACAAAGCGAAATACTGCAGCGTGAGCAGATGCTGCCGATTCAATCGGGAGACAGCGCAGAATCGTCGGCTACAGAGGAAGAACTGCCGTTACTAGAAAGGGTTGATGATGAAGACTTGAGCCCTGAGTTTTCCGAACAAGAAATCGAGGTTAACACGCCTAAACCGGAAAAGGATGACAAAACGATAGTAAGAACCGAAGACCAGCCGCTTCCGCTGCCAACCCCGTTATCGGCTGTTATGGATATACAGGAACAAGAGGTTGTCCGTCCGGTATTTGACCCATCCGATCCGAACAACCTGTTTGCAAGTTTGGAGGAAATCACCGCTCCCGTTGAGCGCATTAAACAGACTGATCATTCAGAAGCGCAGTCTAATCCCTTGCCGCAGGAAGACGAAGCGTCGCCTACACCACCGGTCGAAAATGCACCGACTATGGCAGATAGCCCCGAAGCTCTTGCTCCAGTAGCAGAAGAAAGGACTTCTCTACTACCAGAGAACGATGCACCGGCTACAGCGGAAGAGGTCGCAGACGCCGTTGCTCAAATGGATATTATTCCGGAAGAAACAATTTCGGAAAATGAAACTATAGCAGATGTCTCTCAAACGGAGAGTGATTTTTCGGATACCGGTACGGCTACCGAAAACGAAAGCGTCGCTGTATCGAAATCAACTTCTCTGCAGCCGGTTGAAAATGTACCGGCAGCAGAGGATAGTTCTGTTGCTGAGCTTCCTCAAGCAGAACCGGAGATGCCGCTTGTTTTTGTAAACGGCGTACCGCTGCCAAATGAACGTTCAGACCTGCTCGATACAATGGTAGTGATCGACTCGGAAACCGACATTGGCGCCGAAGCCGCGGCTGTACCGGTTGAAGACACTGCGAGAGCGGATATTGCAATTACCGGTTTCGACACACAAAATGAGGATGGCATTGCAAGCAACGAAGCCGAAACAGATGCTGAAAGTGACAAAGCGGAAATCGAAAGCGACACATCGAATACCGATGATGAGTTCTTGGAAACCATCGAACAAACCGTACCGATCATTCCGGCGAAACCGGCACCTCCCCCGCCGCCGCGGAAAAAATATGCCATCCCGTTTGATCTTTTAACGAATTATCCCGACGGCGAATATTGGATTGTTGACGATGCAACAAGGCGAGCAGCGCTGATGCTGAAATCGACCTTTAACGAATTTAAAATCGATGTATCCATCACCGGTATCCGTAAAGGGCCTGTCGTAACGATGTTTGAAATGCTGCCTTCGCCGGGTATCAAACTATCGAAGATTACCAATCTACAGGATAATATCGCATTGCGTCTTGCTGCTTCCAGCGTTCGTATTGTCGCACCCATACCGGGTAAACATGCAGTCGGTATCGAAGTCCCCAATAAGAAGCGTTCGATTGTCAGCTTTCGGGAGCTGATAGAAACCGATTTGCCGGAAGCCGCTAAGATGGCGATCCCCGTTGCCCTCGGAAAAGATGTAACGGGAAATCCGCAAGTCCTTGACCTTGCACAAACACCGCATCTGCTCATTGCCGGTGCGACCGGTTCGGGAAAATCGGTCTGCGTTAATTCAATCATTTTGTCGATTCTCTATAACCGTCGTCCCGATGAGGTAAAGCTGATTTTGGTCGATCCCAAAATCGTCGAGCTGAAACTCTATAACGATATTGCGCATCTTTTAACCCCCGTTATTACCGAACCGAAG
Organism: Treponema sp. OMZ 803; assembly: GCF_024181165.1. Taxonomy (NCBI): domain Bacteria; kingdom Pseudomonadati; phylum Spirochaetota; class Spirochaetia; order Treponematales; family Treponemataceae; genus Treponema; species Treponema sp. OMZ 803. The sequence goes on from NZ_CP051195.1 coordinate 2,515,654, forward strand.
CGGGCGTTCCAAGCGTTGCAATATGCGCTCTGCGAAATGGAGCGGCGCTATGCCTTGCTCGATAATATGGGCGTGCGCGACATAAAGACCTTCAATGCGAAAATCAAATCGGAGCATATTGCAACTGAGACGTTGCCCTATATTGTCATCATCATCGATGAATTTGCAGACCTTATGGCCACATCGGGGAAAGAGCTTGAAGCTACAGTCGCGCGCTTGTGCGCAATGAGCCGCGCAGTCGGTATTCATCTGGTGCTTGCAACACAACGGCCGTCCATCGACGTCATCACCGGTTTGATTAAGGCAAATATTCCGAGCAGAATTGCTTTTATGGTTGCATCAAAAACCGATAGCCGAATCATCTTGGATGAGATGGGTGCGGAAAAACTGCTGGGGAAAGGCGATATGCTGTATGTAAGCGCTGCTCGTCCGTTCCCGACCCGTATACAGGGCGCTTTTGTTTCCGAACAGGAAGTAGAACGTGTCGTTGCCTGTGTAAAAGAATATTGCGAGCCTGAATATATCGATGAAGAAATCTTTGTCGATGATGATGACGAGCCCTATGATAACGCCGTGTTCTCCGACGATAATGATCCGCTCTACGATCAAGCGTTGGAAATTGTTACCTTTGCAGGCAAAGCGTCCGCTTCTTATGTGCAGCGCAAACTGAAAATCGGGTACAACCGCGCGGCACGTCTTATCGAAGAGATGGAAGCCCGCGGCATCGTTGGCCCTGCAAACGGTTCAAAACCCCGCGAAGTTATCAGACACGTGTAGTTTTTTCTTGCTGGACACCTGTAGGTAAAAGGTCTATACTTTTATGTACATAGGGAGAGATCAATAATGAAAAAACGCTTTTCTATTCGATATAAACTTATTCTCATTTTTGGGTTTCTTATTGTGACGGCTTTAACAATAGAAAGTGTTCTAGCCGTCCACACAGCACGCAAAGCTGTAATAAAAAATATTGAAGCGCATCTGCTGGATAAGGCGCATGATACAGCCGAAATACTGGACGGCAGAATTGAGCAGTGGTTTCAATTGCTTGAAGGTATTGCCCAGATGCCGGCATTACAAAGTACCGAATTATCGTATTTTGAAAAGGCGGTATTGTTAAAAGAACTCGCTGATAAAAATACTTCTTTCCAAATACTCAATATTATCACTCAAAACGGAATCGGTTATTTAGCTAACGGGCGAACAAGTGATATTTCTTCTACCGCTTGGTTTAAAAGTTATCGAGGAAAACCTTTGATGTGCGAGCCTTTTATGTCCCTTATCAGCGGTAAAATGATTATCATTATTGCTGTTCCGATTTATGATGATAATAATCAAGCACATGATATACTTGCAGCAACAATCGACGGATTCGCGATGTATGATGCTGTAAAAGATATCGTTATCGGACAAACCGGTAATTGTTCTATGATAGGAGATACAGGGATAGTCATTGCTGATCAAGATACGGAGTTGATAAAGAATCAGTTTAACCCAATAGAAGAAGCTAAAAAGAATCCGGCTTTTACTTCTCTTGCAGTATTTTTGCAAACAGCGCTTGAAGCAAAGGATTCTACAATCGGGTATTATGAATACGACAAAGTACGGAAAATTGCGGCGTACGCTGTAATGAAAACGACCGGATGGACAGTGCTTGTCAATGCACCGGCAGAGGAGTTTATGGGCACTGTCAACACCTTACGCGGAACTATGGTGATTATGGGGCTTATCATTTTGCTGCTGGCAATCGTTATTGTATATATTATCGCCCGTACAATGGTAAAGCCGGTACAGACGGCTGTTAATGCTTTAAAAAATATTGCACAAGGTGAAGGTGATTTGACAGTACGGCTACCGGTGATCGGCAATGATGAGGTAACCGATTTATCCGAATATTTTAACGAAACAATTACTAAAATCGGCGCTTCAATACAAGCGGTTGGTAGAAACAGCAATGAAATGGAAGAAATAGGAAATGAATTATCTACTAATATGATTGAAACAGCCGGCGCAGTGAATGAAATTAGCGCAAATATAGATGGAGTAAAGCAGCAGGTGCTTACCCAAGCAGCAAGTGTTACCGAAACAGCTGCTACCATCGAAGAGATTGTCCGAACGATAAAGCAGCTGAACACCAGCATCGAAACTCAAACGACAAGTGTTGCACAATCTTCTTCTTCCGTAGAAGAAATGGTCGCAAATATTGCTTCAATCGGGCAAACGCTCGGTAAAACCGACGATGTAATCAGGACACTCACTGCAGCGACCGGCGATGGCAAAGCTACGCTAGTTTCCTCCAATACTGTAACACAAAAGATTGCCGAAGAATCCGGTTCGTTGATGGATGCCTCCAGCGTTATTCAACATATTGCGTCACAGACAAACCTATTGGCTATGAACGCTGCGATAGAAGCTGCGCATGCGGGGGAAGCGGGTAAAGGCTTTGCCGTCGTTGCCGATGAAATCCGTAAACTCGCAGAAGAATCCTCCGCGCAAGGTAAAACTATTACTACAACGTTGAAAACGCTCAGCGGAGAAATTGAAATGCTTGCAACCTCTTCAAAAACGGTAGAAGAAAAATTCAATGTAATTTTTACCTTAGCCGAACAGGTAAAATCGATGAGTGATCGACTTACCGAAGCAATGAGGGAGCAAGAAAACGGCAGCAGAGAGGTACTCACTGCTATTAAGAGCATTAACACGGTAACAATAGAAGTGCAGGCAGGCTCTGAAGAAATGTTGAAAGGCGGAGAGAGTGTCGCGCAGGAAATGCGTAAATTAGATGATCTTACCCGCATTATCACTGACAGTATGAATGAAATGGCGGCTGGCGCAGTACAAATTAACAATGCGGTACAGGAAGTCAATCAGATTACGCAGAAGAATAAACACAGTATCGAAAGCTTGGCTCAAGAAGTGGGAAAATTTAAGGTCAATTAGAGGGGATATCTCTTCTATTTGTACCCAACCAGTATCATGGTTCGAGCACGTTCATTATAGGGTGAGCGGTCAAAGTCGCCGTATATTTCGACTGAGGTAAAACCGGCAGACAGCATAAGCTGCCGTAATTCGGTAGCGGCATAGAGGCGCTGCACAAAGGTATGATCGGCTTTGAGGCCGTCTTTTGAATAGAGCTGCCAATGCGATCGTAGTCCTTCCCATGCCCCTTCTACCATAAAATCGGTGAGCACGGTATAACCGGCCCGCTCAAACCATTCTCCGGCGGTGAAGTCCCGCACGGCAATTTCGCGCCCTAACATTTCGAGGATAAAACAGCCACCTTCTTTTAAGGATTGCGCAATATTGCTGATAATAAGGGCATCTTCTTCAATCGTTTTGCAGTAGCCAAAGCTCGTATACATATTGATCGCAATATCGAAGGCCCCCGGCCGTATAAACTCCCGTAAATCGGCTCGCACCCATTCTATCGTTACGTTCTCCGCCGCTGCCGCCTCTGACGCTGCATCTAAAAATGGTTTAATAAGATCGACACCGGTAACCCGCGCACCGAGAATAGCAAGCTCAACGGCAATGCGACCTAAACCACATCCCGCATCAAAAATTTTTAATTCCTGCGGCTGTCGTCCCGTCCCGGCAAGTTTAAAAATACCTTCGGCAACGGCAGGCGCCTCCTTCCATCGTGAAGTGTCAAACATGATAGGGGCATACTGTACCCAAAAAGATTCATTTTCAAACCAATCGTCCATATTGCGACCTTTCGATTCTCCTTTTTAAGCCCCACCCTGCTGCTCGTACTACTGCGGATTGGTATCTGTGCCGTTTTGCAAAATAGTATCTAAACCGGAATTCCGATTAACACTGCCGTCGGCAATAAGTTTTTGTTTGAGTACATTTGCTCGGTGGTTTTCGGAATCGAGTTTCAACGACTGATTCAACAATGCGATTGCTTCCGGCATCCCATTGTGTTCGGCATATATCCGTGCAGCTTCGTAGAGCATCTTACTTTTTATACGGTTATCGGAAAGCAGCTCTGCAGCATGGGAAAAATACTTAATTGCCATATCCGGTTCATTGCGTGCATCATAGATATAAGCTTGATCAACCACCGCAGGAATTGTATAGCGGTGTTCGTTTTCCACCTCGGTAAAATTCTTTAGTGCTGCAGTCGAGTATCCCTGCACTGCATGCCGGATACCGTTGTAGAATATATCTTCATCATGGTTGTCTGCTTTGTCGATTCCAAGGCAGGCATTAAAATCGCCCGAAGAAGCAAAGTACCAGCGTGCATACGCCTTTACCAGCGGGTTATGGGGATGGGCTTCTAGGATTTTCCACATCTCTCCGTTTCCCTGTGCATAGTTTTTCGGCTGCACATAACGGTATCGAAATTCTTCTAGCTGAAACCGTATATCGTCGCTATCGGCAGCCATGGCTTCCTCAAGCACTTGCTCGGCAGAAAGCGTAAAAGCCGAAGACACAAACAAGCCTTTTTCCATCTGTAATGAGAAAAAATCTTTGCTTTGCAGATATTCGTCTAAGGGATTTTTTTGATCATGCCCCGCATTGATAGCGGACCAAGCACGGACATACTGTGCCACCGCCGGATAGTATCCCGGATTTTGCGAAATACACTCGATCAATATCTCTGCTTTTTCGTCTTGGGTAGGAGCGGTCATCGCTAAGTTATAAAAAACTTCGCTTGAAGAATCCGCATAACGGTCGACATATATGTGCCAAAAACCACGCGCCTGCTCCATATCACCGAGCCCCGCACTTGCATCAGCGGCAAGCAAGAGATGACGACGGGCATATTCAAAAACCTTAGGATTGTTTTCAGGGAGCCCCGCCATGTCGGCATACGCAAGTGAATAGACTAAATCATCCAGTACCGGTTGGAAATTCCCCATATCATAAGCTAAGCACGACCAAAAATAGGGAGACCGAAGCGCTTCTTCTTTAGCAATTCGGAAACGGAGTGCGGCTGCCTGTGCAATGTCTCCTTGGTGAGCAAGCATTACGGCAGCATTCTCCAAGAAAATATGTTCGCCCGTAAGCCGAAAACTTTCTTGCCAAAAAGAAGCAGGCGTCTGATATGTTTGTTTTTCCTTATCTATATGGATAAGAGCCTCCGCCCCAATACCAACATAAGAGGAGCCACGCAAAGATTCGGCTGCTGTAGCAGCATCTTCTATCCGTCCTTCCTGCATCAATGTATGAGTAAGGGCAGCGTTAAGCATCGGGTCATCAGGATACTTTTTTAGACCGGTCTGAATTGATTGTAGAGCTTGTACAGGGTAATGCAACTGTAATTCCCGTTTTGCAATGCTTAAATAGTGAATGGGGATCTGTGCTTTTTTACGCAATGCACGTAAGTTATTCAGGGCTTTTTGAGTATTCCCCTCTTGCATAACACCGTCAATGACATTCAGTTTTTGTTGAAAAAGCTCATTTTTATCTGTTTTTGAACATGCTGCGGCAATAACGCAGAGGAAAAGACTTCCTATAAGAAAGAGATTAGTTTTTGTCCTTTTCATAAGAGCAGTCTAAACACTCTCGTTTAATGCTGTCAAGTACTGCGTTTACAAACTTAAAGGAATCATCGGTGCCATACGTGCGGGCAATAGTAACCGCTTCGTTAATTACGATCCTGGGATCGGTGTCTTGTTGAAAAAGGAGTGAATAAGTACTGAGGCGAAGAATTGCCTTGTCGACCAATTTAAGCCGATTAAAATCCCAATTTTCTAAGTTCTTGGTAATGAGGGTATCGATTTTATTGATATGCTCAACAGTACCTAAAAAAAGAAGCTGTGAAAATAATAGATCTTCGTCATGCACCTCTTTACTGGTACGTTCCGCCCATGGGAAGCGCAATAAATCATCAGGCGAAAGCGATCCCGCATCCCAAGCAAACAGCGCTTGAAACGCAAGAATCCTTCCGCGTCGTCTCCCGATCGCCATTTTTACCACGAAAGAGCTTTTTCAAGATCGGTGCCGGTTTTAAATATGACGAAATTTTCCGATTTACGGAGCTCATTGGTTACCGAAACCAGCGCGTTGTTAAGTGCTTCATTTTGGCGCTGCATAATCACCATCTTTTTTATATATTCGTAGAGACTGACATTTCCGCCCGGTTCTACTACATCACTTAAACCGAGTATCTTCGCATCTTTTTTCGCTAGGACGACAAAACACTGGTAATTAGCACCTGTTTCCGTTATCGGAGACACATCTCCTACCTTCATGTTAAAGATTTTGAGAAGTTCGTCCATCGGAATACCGAGCTGCTCAGCTGCTAATGAGGTTTTACTGACAAAAATCTCTCCGGCCTGATAACCTGAATTCTTTTCCTGCGATTTTGTCCGAATATCGGCGGTAGCCTTCGAGTTTGCCGTCAGTTTTTTTTGAATATCTTTTATCGTTTTTTCCGCAGTACTTGCTTTGTCGCCTTTCGGGGCTACCACAAGGAAAAGCTGTACTGTGTCAGGCTGCACAAAAGACTGTTTATTCACCTCATAATACGAACGGATTTGATCATCGCTCGGACTTGGAATCGATTGCAGCTCTTTTTGTTTCTTCTGCATCACATATCTTTGCGCAGTCAGTTGGGTTCGTAAAAAGCTCTTAAACTCTGCAAGGGTCATGCCATTTTGTGCTTTCATATATTCATCCAGCGACATATTGGTCTTTTCTTTAATCAGTTTTGCAAAATCTGCTTCGGACACCTGCTGCCCCAATTGATTGGATACGTATTCGGTGAAGTAATTATTTACTTCCGAATCCATGATTTTTATTCCGTCTTTTTCGGCAGCCTGTACGATTAAACGCTCATTGATAAGACCGTCCAGCGTTTGCTGTCGCTCTTCTAAAGTCATCTTCCGTCCGATTTCTTTTTCCAAGGCAGAAACACGAGTTTTTAGCTGACCAAGAGTAATCGGTGTCCTTCCTGTAAGCTTCACTTCTGCAATAGGCTGCAAATTGGTTTGGGCAAAGACGCCGCTTATAGACAAACTTAATACAATAAATAACATGATTACAGTTTTCTTCATCGTATCCTCTTCAAGTTTTGATATTTGTAAACAAATGAACCACCGATAAGTTACTTACCGGTGGTTCACATATCTCATTTTATAAGTACCGCACGGATACGTCTGATACCCGCCGATGACGATTGTTCTTTTTGGATTACGAACTTGCCTAATACACCGGTGTGTTCTACGTGCGGGCCACCACATACCTCTTTTGAAAAGTTCCCGATGGAGTACACTTTTACGGTATCTTCGTATTTTTCTCCGAAGAGTGCCATCGCCCCTGCACGCTTTGCTTCTTCGAGCGACATTATTTCCATCGTAACCGGTAAATCTGCTTGGATCTGCTCGTTGACAATACGTTCTACTTCCGCCTTTTCTTCGGCAGTCATCGGCTGCGGATGAGAAAAGTCGAAGCGGAGTCGCTCTGCCGTAATATTAGACCCTTTTTGCGCAACATGATCGCCAAGTACCATCCTGAGCGCTTTATGCAAAAGATGCGTCGCGGTGTGGTACGCGGTGGTCTGCTCGGAGTGATCTGCCAAACCGCCTTTAAAAATCTGTTCGCTTCCGGCGCGAGAGAGCGCTTGATGTTTTTTAAAGGCTTCTTCAAATTCCTCTTTATCAACGGTTAAACCCGATTCCCGCGCAAGCTCTTCGGTAAGCTCAATAGGGAAGCCGTAGGTATCGTAGAGTTTAAAGGCGAGCCTGCCCGGGATAATCTTTTTAGGATTTTTTAACAGGTTTGGCTTCATTTTTTCGTACTCAGTCTCGCCTTTTTTGAGGGTCTCGAGGAAGCGTTTCTCTTCGGCTTCAAGCTCGGCGGTGATGGTTGCTTCTTTTCCTTTTAATTCGGGATACGCGCCCTTGTATTGTTCGATGACAACCTTTGCCGGAATTGCGAGGAAAGTTCCCTCGATACCAAGCTTCCTGCCATGGCGGACAGCTCGTCTGATAATACGGCGAAGTACGTACCCTGCACCGACATTGGATGGCACCACAGTTTTCGGATCTCCCAAGATAACGGTAGCCGCACGGATGTGGTCACAGATAATACGGACGGATACATCTTTTTCAGCATCGCTGCCGTATTGGTAGCCGGTAATCTTTTCAATTACGGCAATCAGCGGGATAAAAATCTCGGTTTCGTACACGGATTTCTTGCCTTGCAGCATTGCAACGGTACGTTCAATTCCCATACCGGTATCGACACAGTGCCGCTCCAACGTGTGATAGGAACCGTCTTGCTCTTTGCGGTACTGCATAAAGACATCGTTCCATATTTCGACGTATTTACCGCAGCTGCAACCCGGGCGACATTCGGCGCCGCACGCAGGCTTTCCCGTGTCGATGAACATTTCCGTGTCGGGACCGCACGGACCGGTTTCCCCTGCGGGCCCCCACCAGTTATCCTCGCGGGGTAAAAAGTGAATCCGTTCTTTCGGGATACCGTGTTTTTCCCAAATCTCCGCCGATTCGGTGTCGCGTGGCACTTTATCATCGCCTGCAAAAACGGTTACGGAAAGGAGATCAACCGGAATGTTAAGATATTGTGGACTTGTCAAAAATTCAAAGCTGAATCCAATAGCTTCTTTTTTAAAGTAATCGCCAAGCGACCAGTTTCCCAGCATTTCAAAAAAGGTAAGGTGAGAAGCATCCCCTACCGCATCGATGTCGCCGGTGCGGATACACTTTTGATAGTCCGTTAAACGGGTTCCGGCAGGATGCGGTTCACCCATCAGATAGGGAACAAGCGGGTGCATACCTGCGGTGGTAAATAGTACGGTAGGATCGTTTTCGGGGATAACCGACTTACCGGAAATTTCCGTATGGCCTTTACTTTTAAAAAATGCAATATACTTGGAACGGAGTTCGTCTGCTGTAATGTGTTTATTCATATCTTACCATAGTAAGAAAAGCTATTAAGCCTGTCAACTGTACTTTTGAAAATAGGTGGCACATCTGCGTTGTCGCTTAACAAAAAACAGTCCTCGACGTACAACAAGTACGCCTGCGGGTGTTTTTTGTACGCTCCTAGCATCTGTACCGCCTATTTTCAAAAGCGCTGGCTATGCAGAACGGACACAGATGTCCGGGGTTTTACACAGCAGCGAAAAAAGACGGTGGCAGTTCCGGTACACGGTTTCGCATAAGTGTTCTACCGAACACTGCCGGTATTTGCTTGCAGCCTGATAGGTATACGAAATATTCAACGGGGTGTTTACCTCTCGTCTAACCGGTTGAGGGGCGAGGTACGGTGCATCCGTCTCCAATAGCAATTTATCGTCAGGCACCATGCGTACCAATTCCGCTATTGTGGAAGCCGTTTCCGCATTGTCAGTGTATGTGATGGTACCCGGAAATGACAGATACCAGCCTCGTTCTAAAAAAGCCTCCGCTTCTTTCTTCCCGTACGAGAAACAATGAATAACGCCTCGGTGCCAGCCTACTTCGTCGATACAACGGAGCGTCGGTTCAAAGCCGTCGCGTGAATGAATAATCACAGCCAATCCGTACCGTTTGGCAAGAGCAAGCTGTTCTTTAAACAGCGTTTCTTCACCGGCGAGATCATCGGTTCCCGTACCCGTTGCTCCGGCATGGTTCCAATACCGGTCTATACCGCATTCTCCGACTGCCGTATACAGCTGCCCGCTTTTAAGAATCGCTTGAATATCGGCTTCAAGCCTTTGCAATGCCTCTGCCGGATGTTCAATAGCGGCACGCCCCGGCCACAATCCCGCAGAAAAATGGATAAAATCGGGTATAGAGCCGTCTTTGTCGCAAGCTTCCGCAACGGTGCTATACCGAGGGATAAAATCTCCGGCATCTGTCCCGATATCCATTATAAAAGGATACCCTTCTTCCTGCATCGCTTTCAGTATCAGCGGAAAGTGTGCCGTTTTTTGAGAAATATGATGTAAATGACAATGAGAGTCTGTAAACAATCTTGACCGCCTCTATAATTTCCGGTATAGTATATCATCTTTGCCGGAGTGGTGGAATTGGTAGACACCAGGGACTTAAAATCCCTTGACTGGTAACGGTCGTACGAGTTCAAGTCTCGTCTCCGGCACTTCTTTTCATGGAAGTCACGAGCAACCCCGCTTTTTAATATATTTTCTTATCTGTGCTTTATTCTATGTCTTGAACTATTATACGCGACTGCGTCTAATCTATTGTGAACTTATCGATGGTACGTTTCTGCATTCCATTAAAAATCTCTTCCGACTTTTGCACTTAATTTTTTTTCTTGTTTTCCGATATTGTCTGTATGAAGCTATGGGAGGATCTTATGAGAAAATACCATGTACTGTCAGCTCTAGTGGGGGCATTGTTGTTATTACCCCTTGGAGCGGAAGAATTACTCACAGCAGAAACTTATGCATCTTATTACGGAGAGGCTTTTAACGGCCGGCCGACGTCAAGCGGCGAAATTTTCGATATGAATGCCTATACGGCAGCCCACAAAACACTGCCGTTCGGAACTTTTCTTGAAGTAACCAATCTTGAAAACGGGAAAAAAGTGGTGGTACGCGTAAACGACCGCGGCCCATTTGTCCCAAACCGCGAGATAGATTTATCAAAAGCTGCAGCTAAATCCTTGGGGATGATTAGCCGCGGTATCACACGAGTTTCGATTAAAAGGGTTGATTCGCTTGATCATGCAGCACTCGTTGCAACAACTGATGTTTACAGCGACACAACGACGGAATCCGCACCGAAAGGAGCTCATCCCGTTACCGATTCCCAGCCTGAAGCGGTGCCTGTTCAGAAGGAGGCGGTGTCCGATATGCCAGTTAAAGGCTCCGACACAGCGGCAGAAACGGCACCGTCTAAAGCGCCACAAGCTCAAGCATCGCAGCCTAACACAACACAAAGACAACCGGCATCTGTAGATAAACAAACGGCAAAGCCCGACGCCGTCAAAGGTGTTGCAAACCGTTCAGCTTCCGCACAACCGGCACAAACTCCGGCGCAGGTTTATTCACAAGGTACTTCAGGCGTGTTGTGGAGAATTCAGCTGGGCGCTTTTGCACGGGAAGAAAATGCACTGCGGCTTGTTGTCCAACTAAGAAAAGCAGGATTCGACCCTGCGTATGAGCGTACTGAAAAATCGGTACGGGTTGTCCTTCCGGGTATACAACCTGACGATCTTGAAAAAGTAAAAGAAGCACTGGCAAATCATTCTTTCACCGATTACGTAATCAGACAGGAAAGCTGGTAAGCCGATTTTTTTATCAAAGTAAACGTATCAGACAAATCGACAACTCCATGACGCAAGGTGCCGGGGTTGTCGATTGTTATGTGCTATACCCATTTAGTGAGGAGTGTTACATCATTTCTTCTTGCTAATACGACATAATACACCTATTACTTGTTGCGCTATAGTTCTATTTTCGGCTTTTGCAACGTATGAAATTTTTCTATAAATATCTTTAGGACATTCTCTTACTTGTAATACAGGCATACTCCGCCCCCCATTGCATACAATTCACAGCTACTTGTATGTTATATCAAGTAATTGCGGTCTTTGTTCATTTCTTCAAATTCTTCACACCGCAACGTGTTCATACAAGGAATGTTTTTGTCTGATTTATTTAATTCCTTCAATCTTTGATTTAAACATATCTCATGTTTAATTCCATCTACAACTTCAGTTTTGCAATATTTGCAATTATTCATAGAGTCTTCCTCCTAAGTATAAAAAACAAACTTTTACTTAGTTCAGTAAACACTGAACTAAATTTTATAGGAAAAATATATTGGATGATTTTTTCTCGCAACACAAACATACCAGAAGCAATATTTATCCAACATCCTTTGAAATACCAACCGTCGTCATGTTTCCATTTAAGTCGTACTCAAAGTCCGAAACGGGAGAGACGCTCTGCGCCAATACCGGTATCAAACCGATACCGCTGATCAAAACAGCAAGCAGTACCGCCATAGAAAAAAGTTTTTTGTTCATTTTTATAGCTCTTTATACAGTAGGTAATGATTCTGGCAAATCGCTATTACAGTACCGGCATTTAACGGCGGCTTTTTTTATATCTTCTCCGCAGTACGGGCAGGTTTTGTATTCATCAGGATGCGTATGTGCATTGTGTTCGGTATTTTCCGCTGCGGGTTGCGTAGGATGCGGCTCGGATAGGTTGCTGTTGCAGTAGCGGCACACGACGGCAATCTTTTTTATTTGTTCGCCACAGTAAGGGCAGATTTTTACATCGTTGTTCGGAGCGTTTTGAGTACCGTCCGCTTGAGTTTGCGCGACTTGTTTTGCCTGCTTCTCTTTTTGAATTGCTTTGTATCGCCATACGGCGCCGTCGGGGTTATCCGCCTGTAAAGAACATTTAGACACATATCCCGACTTTATCAGTTTCTCTTTAAGCCAGTCGTTACCGTTTATACCGTAGACAAGCGATACGCCTATCAAGCCAAATCCAACGGTAATAAAAGAAATTAAGTCAAGAATTATACCTATCACTGCTTGCAAAGATAAACTATGATACAGCGCCCAAAAACCGTCAAACAAAAACGCGGGCCATGACCAACCTTTTTTTACCGCCTTAATGTCTCCTGAAGGATGTTCATAAATAACAAATGTTTTCATCGGTATCTCCCGTTTAAAAATAAGCAAGACGACTTATCCGCCTGCCTGATATTTCGTATTCTTTACACGTCTCGCTTACAGTACCGGCACTTAACGGCAATCTTTTTTATCTGTTCGCCGCAGTAGGGGCAGGTTTTGTATTCGGCATCGGGGATTTCGCCGTTTATACCGGCTGCCGTTTGTTCGCCTACTTGCCCGTGCCCTGCAGCGGTTCCTTCCGCCATATCGATACTTGGTTCTGCAGCTATCGGGGCATTTTTAAACTCCATAACGGCAATGTCCGCATTATCGGCTTGCATAATGCCTGCAAATTGGTACCCTTCTTTTAATAGTTTTGTTTTGATCCAAGCATTGCCGTTCTTTCCGAAAGAAATAAATACAAAAATCCCAATTAGTGAACATATCGCATTTAGTGTCTGTAGAGCATCCTCATTAATACCTAGCATTATTAAGAACAATAAGAATAGATAAAAAAAAGCGCCGCTAAATCCAAATATTATGTATGGGATAGGCAGCTTTTTATATAATGCCCAAAAACTGCCAAACCAAAAGGCCGGATGTGACCAGCCTTTTTTTACCGCCTTAATGTCTCCCGAATCGGGGTGGACATACATAAAAAAATCTTTCATCGTTATCTCCTTATATGCTTAGGATGTCATTTATATTTAGAATATTTATCATATTCAATAATGAAGTATTTCCCGTATGAACCGACATCAAAACTGTTGGTGATCGCTGCCGCACTCTGGTAGGTTTTAAGCCTCTTAACAGAGTCCGCACCATCCCTACCGTAATGATTTGCCTGAACTTTATCGGAAAATAAGCCGCTGAATGGAATATTGGTAACGGCAATCCCTTTGACACCGTGGACACGATATTCCGGCCGATAGGTTATAAGAAGGGTAAATCCGTATTCCTGCGTGTATACCAATCTGTCTTTTGCATACTTTCCGTCGTAATTTATAACGAAGTCTTTATATAGAAAGGCGAGGCAGCCGAATATTACAACGCCAAATACCGTAATGCGTCTACGTCGCTTTCGCTCTTCCTGCTCGGTATTTTTAGGTCTGGTATATGCGTTTATTTTATCGGGCGGAATAAAATCCGGATGCGAAATATTCCATATCTGCGCCGGCTGCGTGTTTTGTGTTGCTTGTTGCTCTGTTGTCCGTGCCGATGCACTTCGGTGTTCCAGTTGTACCGGTGTTTCATCTTGTACTTCAACTTTTTCTACCGCCTCTGCTGTTTTTACAGTTTCTGCCGCAGTTTCAATTGTTGCAGCCGATTCTTCCTTGGGTAAGTCGCTATTACAGTACCTGCATAGTATGGCAATCTTTTTTATCTGCTCACCGCAGTAGGGGCAGATTTTGTATTCGGCACTTTGTTCCATCATTGTATCTCCTCTGTTATAAATCGTATCAAATAGGATTACCGGACTCTTTGACTCGCAAAAATATGTATACGAGTTCGACGATTTTTATATAATGGTGTTTGATCTGCTATTTATACAGATAATAAATAGTTGTTTTATACTGCCGCCATTTTGCAAAATATTCATTTATCACAACATACTCATAATCGACGGTTGCAATGAGCGCCACGCTGACATCGCAGCCGCGCTGTGTCATTAAAGCCTTTACGGAAGATGCCAAATCGGTATTGGGGTTATACACTTCTATATTGTCAAAATCGATAACGTACCCGAGTTGCTCAACCCAGCGAGGGACAATATTGTTGTATATGTCGGAAGCATCTCCGTCATGATATGTTATCGTATCGTACAGCCAGTAATGCAATTTATATCCTTGCACAATCGCATAACCGTCTTGTTCGCAGTATGAATCGGCAAACGTGTCCGATAGCCATGAATCAGCCTTTGCACCGTAAAAACGCCGACCATTCAGAGTTACTACTTCGGTATATGCCCAGTCATACATCGGTGATGCTTCTTGCGCAAAGCATAACGCTGTAATTACAATAAACAGTGCAATCATTATTCGATTTTTCATCTTTAATCTTTCCTCATATAACTTGAATTAACTGTTATCTTATCCCCTGCATCATCTTCTATTTTGACACAGATTATAAAGCCTTCTCTTATACCGGAATCAGGGGCGGTCGTATCTATTAAAATACTGTACACTTCATTTTTGGCGAGATAATATTCCTTAAGCGCTTCGCTAAACAGCCATATTATTTCTTTGGACAATTTCCGAGTATTGTGAACGCTATATCCTAGCCCGCGTGCTCCAGCTTGTAGCATATCCACCGTGCTATCAAGTAAATTACCATCCGTATCATCTCCGATGAAAGTGATTGAAGCTTCTCCGGAATATCCTGTTTCGTCGTCGTAATAGTATTTCCAGTTTTTAGCATGCGCCGTTCCGATGAAAGCAAGCAAACACATGCATGCGATAATCTTTTTCATAGCAACGCCTCCTTTATAGCAAAATTATTTGCCCCCTATCTTCGCTTATTTTGCAATTCACGAATTTTTTCATTTAACCCTTTTTGACCGGGAATTCTGATAGTCGGGCCTATTTTTACTGCAAAATTCTTACTGGTGGGATGGAACATTGATGCTCTCAGAAAGTATGCAGAAGCACTGTCAACAGGTATTTCGGAAGAAGTAATGAATGACCCTATGCCAAATGTCCCTATACCGGAAATACTTATTCCGACACTGCGGGTAAAATAGTATTTAAGATCCAAATCGATCGGTACGGTAAAAGAGACAAATGATGACCTGCCGAATATACTGGCAGAAAGCCCAATACCACCCGCCGCAGTAAGATAAAAATCTTTTACATTAAAAGTATAACCAATAAGAAGATATCCAGACAAAACCGACGAAAATGCCGCATACGGTTCTCCCCATTGCTTATGAAAAGGTTTCTTTAATGTTTCAACTATTTTGCTACCTAGCGCCAAATCGGCACCTACCATATATGACCAGCGGATAGGGGGCTGCGCGACCTGCAACCAGTCTATACCGAACGTAAATTGGTTGGTTTTTCGTGAAGCATTGAGGCTATAGTAAGAATAATTATACCCTATGGAAGGAGTAAGCAGAAGGACGCTGTTATTTGTTAATAAATCCGGTGCGGGATATTCTTTTCACATTTCACGATTAGGAAGATGTCCGTTTTTCACAACATAGTTAAACAGTTTCATATTAGCTGGGCTGACAAAACGACCTGCTTCACCGTATGCATTCCATTCATCGATATCCATGACTATATTATCAGGATGCGTATTGATCTGTTTTATAAAAAGCCCATTTTTAGAAAGCTCCCAACCGTGCATTGCAACAACATATACGGTTCCTTCGCCACTTTGCGGTTCAACATCAACGGCATGGCCGCGGATATTCAGTTGATTATATGCATGGTGCAAGGTGGGATTACCGACGAGCTTGCAATCAATGCGATAATACTTGCACAGCGCATAGAAAAGGAGAGCATAATCCTGACAGTCCACGAATTTATCATAGTTCATATTGTTGGCGGTTTTAACTGTACGGAAATACTGCGCTGCTTGCGGATTATTTGTACCGGAGGGATTATTGTACTCGAGCACTTCGGCAATATACGGAAGAATCTTATCTTCTATAATATTATGCTCTTTTATTGCTTTCGGCGTATCAATAAGAAAAGCACCGCGTCTATCTACTGTCATACAGGATATTGCTAAAAGGCAGTATATTACTGCGAACGCAGACATCATTATCCAGCGCTTTAGTGTTTTCATAACGTTCTTCCTTATAGTTGCTTACTACCTATTTCTTAACCTTCCCGTTCGGAAATTCGGTTAATCAACAATCCACATACGAACGGATACCGAGTCTTAACTAAAACCACCTAAATCCCGATAGAAAAAAGTATTTCCTACCAGGATTAGTTCATTAAAGGAGACAAAGCTTCTCGCAGTATTTTTCAGCCGTTATTTTTTATACGACTAACAATAAACATTTATTTCTTAGCCGCTTGACCTTTTCCTCCAAGCCTAAACGAGGGACCTACTTTTAAATTGAAGATATTGGCACTTCCGACTGGCAGGCCTGAAAAAATGGAAGGAATCTCGTTAATCGAAACACCGATACCGATCATATTCGTAAAAAAGTATTCAAAACCAACATGAAAAGCCAAGCCTACCGTAATTGCTGTGGATACAGCCTTTGCCTCCGTAACTTCATAACCGAAGGTACCTACGGCAAGTCCGCCTGCTAAACGGAGATATGCATTGTCTTTTGCAAACTTAAACGTATATCCCGGCATTATCCGCGAATTCCATGCTAGCCCCTTACTCACGCTCAGACCTACAGAGTTACCATCAACCTTAGTTGTTACTTTTCCAAAATACTGAAAATCATTATCCATGCAAAGCGTAAAGCCCGAATCCGTCAGGTACGAAAAGTCAAAACCGACCCCAAAGGGAACCATAGACACAGAAGACTTTTCCCCTGTTGAGCCGGAATAATAGCTAAGTCCAAGTCCCGGCACCATAACAAATTCTGCAAACGCATGTGCAGAAACCAACGCAAGACAGAAAAGCATAATAGCAATTTTCCTCATTTAAAAAAAACTCCTTTTTGGTATTAACCATACCGTAAAAAATTATAGACACCCTCTATTCCTATTTTAGAGGTTGTCATTGTAACTGCAAAAAATATGTTACGTTTCGACGTAAAATACCCTATGCTTTTTCGAATTGATACATGGGAGTATCCGTTGCGCCATCCAATAGTGTAAGGATATTCCCTTCAATCTTGTATTTAAATTCCCTATTGAAGAGCATTTGCAGTCCTGGATTAGTAAAACCGGTAAATGTTATTGTATTCCCTGTTATTGTATATGTACCGCTGTCAGACACCTCGACACCAACAGTACTAGTATATGTAACTTTCCCGTTTTTAAGTTGTAAAACCAACTGACCGCCATTAGCCTTCCAACGACCCTCGATACTTGATGCAGTATTTCCGCCTCCGGAACCTAAACCACCCCCTCCGGGAATGCCGCTCCCTCCGGCGGGAGCCCCCTGCCAGCACGCGGTAACCACGAATGCTGTACCGATAAGAGCCGCAAACAGCGCGGCTGTTAAACTAGATTTTTTGCTTTTCATATAAAGCTCCTTTCAAAATACTTTCTTCCATATTACCTCAAAGTCAAGAGGAAAATTCAAGATAGGCAGGGCAAATATAACGGAAATACTTAAAGCAGACGTATTCTTTCTATATGAAATTTCGGAGGTGTAAGGGGAGCAGCAGTAAAGTTAGCGAGAAAGTTCAATTCTTTGACAATTATTACGTGTATTATTATATTTTATACGTAGGAGAGGGCTATGCAAAAAAAACTGACACTTAATATCGACGATGAACTCATTAACTTCGCCCATACGTATTCTCGTCAAAACGGTTTATCCATTTCAAAGTTATTTGAACAATATTTAAGCAAATTAAAAATAAATAATCAAACGCAGCCGCTCCAGTCAAAGGTGCAGGCTTTATACGGAATCTTTCATAACTCACCCATTCCGGATAAAAACGAATTAAGGCAAATATTCAATGAAAAAAGTACTCATTGATTTAAATATCATTCTTGATTTTTTAAACAAACGAAATTTTCATCAAGAAGCTGCGCGACTCATTAATATGTGCGCTGAAAGTGTATTAACGGGCTACATTTGTGCACATGAAGTTACAACATTATCATATTTCTTATTCAAAGAACAAAAAGATAAAAATAAAGTAGTAACTACTATTTCAACATTGTTTGATATTTTTCAGATTATTCCAATTGATGAAACAATACTGAGAACTTCATTACTATCACCAATAACGGATTATGAAGACGCATTAATCGAAGCCAGTGCCGTTAAATTCAATATTGATTATATACTTTCCCGCAATATTTCCGATTTTAAATTATCACGCATTCCGACATACACACCTGAACAATTTTTTTTATTCGTGCGGAGGGTTTAATACCCCGACGCTTGCGTCGTAACAAAGGGTATTAAAGCCGACTGCAACCACCTTATGAGAACAACAACCCCGACGCTTGCGTCGGGGTTGTTGATTGTGATAGGGAATGGATATGACAGTACCGTCTATTCCCGAAATGCAACTTCCAAGTGTCTTTTTTCTTTTACACAATCCTTTAGATAATAATTAATTATATTCTGATACGGCATACCTGTTTCCTCTGCCATATTTTTAAAATAATTGATTACTTCGTCATCAAGACGGATGGTAATCTGTTTCTTTAATTTATCTGCATAGGGATTTTTGATTCCGTTTGAAAAATCATAATCGTCTCTCATATTAATTACCTCCGTATTGTTTTGCTTCCTGTAAATTTGCTTTTCTTGCAGAAATTATTCTGATTCTGTCATTTTCTCTATAGCAATGACAAACGAGCAGCATATGCATTTCTGAACTCAAGCCAAGCATAATAAACCGATCTTCATCTATATTTGAATGATCAGGATCTGCAATCAATATTGCATTTTCATCATAGAATACGGTTTTTGCTTCCTCAAAAGTTACTTTGTGCTTTGCGTAATTCAAATCTGCTTTTACCGGATCCCATTCAAAAATTATTGAATCCATAATTATATTATAATTCCCCCTTTGCTTTCGTCAATATAAAAAGAGCTGTTCCATGATCTGCCGATTATCGATGTAATACCGTATGATAACTTCGGTAAAGGAAACTTGAAGCTACGGAAACAAAATTATCAAACTGCCGGACATCTTGTTTTTGCACTGATGAGACTGTTTGTCCGTAATTAATTATTAATTTATACCTCTATTCACCGCAACTCTAAACAACTGCGCAGCAAAACGATTGACACAGGCGGCAGCCTCATGTTTATCGGCAACGGGAGCGGGATGTTCGTAGCGGAAATAGATGCTGCCGTCTTGACCGATAAGACTGAGCCGGATGCTGCTTTCGGTACATACTGCCGTGATGGAAAACGGCGCGTGTTTGGAAACCGTAAATAACGATTTGTTTAAAGCGGCGGCGATGCGTTTCTCGGTTCGTTTGCTAAAGCGTTCGTCTGAACCGGTACAGGTCAGCGTAACCGGCAGCCGTATCCAATGTTCGGGAAAGCAGGCGGGATTACTTTGCAACAGCTCTTGATAGAGCGCCGTTTTCAGTTCGGTGTTTCTCGTGCAGAGTATCAGCGCCGCCACAGTTTGTTCCCGCAGTTCTTTCTCCCATACGGGGTCGAGGGCATCCAGCGCTTCCCGCAGCAGTTGTTCATCGCGGAGCAGGATACCTTTTTCGGCAATGTATGACGGACGCGCCTGCGGAATAACCGAAGTTTCCAGCACTTCCGCACGGCGTAAATACCGCCGCGCCTTAAACGGTACCGATTGAAACGCCCGATAATAGAAGCTATTTTTATACAACCCGTGTGTATTGCCGTCCGTATCCGCTATCGTGTACTCCTTTGCCAATTTCAAATTATGTATACTAAAAGCCGCTCGATAATATCGAATCAAAGCAGAATACTTTGTAAGATTTTTAGACCGAACAAAAAAATCCTTGGCGCTTTCAGGTATCCGCATCTTTTCCGCCGCATATTTTTTTTCATATAACGCCTGATAGAGTCCGTACAGTTCGGTATAAAACTGCGCGGTACTCATCCCAAAGTTCGCAATCCACGAATAGTCGGTAACCCGCTCGATCTGTGTAATATAACGTTCCGCTTGCTCCCAATGCCCCATCCGCAGATAGATTTTTGCAAGATTGATCAGCGGCAGCGGCGTATAATTATCTTTTGTCGATTGCGCATAATAGGCAATCGCACGGTCAAAATTATTTTTCCGCTCTTCAAGCTCTCCGAGAATCAAATATCCCGATGAGCGTGAAAAATAGTCGGAAGCATTGCGGGCGTCTTCTTCAGCTTGATCAAAATGATAGAATTCGGTTTCCAAGATCGCCTTGTTGTAGGAATACACCGAAGCCGAGTACAGCGAATCGTTTTGCAGCGCGAGTTCAATGCCTTTCCGGTAATAGAGCGCCGCATTCCGATAGTCGAAGAGTTCTCCGTACAGATTTCCGAGCGCGTTCGCAATACAGCCGTCGTCGCCGTAGCTGCTGCGGGCATCGAGCATCGCTTTAATCCCTTCATCGGTTCGGTGTGTTTTAAAACAAAGCCATCCGTACGTTGACCATCCGAAAATATCGGTAGGATTATATGAAAGATATTCATGCAGGAGACCGCGCGCCTCATCTGCTTTATTCAACGCCGCTGCTGCGCTCGCTGCGCCGTACAGGAGTTTGATGTTATACCGATTGATACGCAGGCCTTCGGTAAAGCGGCGGTATGCGGGTTCGTACAGTCCGTTGCTAAAATACATATCGCCGAGCTTGAGTTGGAAGAGTTCATTTGTCGGGTATCGCGCGATACCTTCTTCGAGCAGCGCAGCAACAGTATCCCAGTTTTCAGCTTGCACCGCCGCGTCCGCTTTTTGCAGCAGCTCATCAGCGTTCGATGTGCTTGATGCAGGGAAGAGGTACAATGGTAATAGAAACAAAACCAGCACGAGGAGCAGCCCGTTCCGTGATGCATGGCCGTTATGATGTTTATCGGTCTGCCGGTATTTTCGGTATTGCGCTTTCATTTGCCGTCCCTCCGACTTCGTTTCCAAGCGTTTTTTCCCTGCTTTTTCTCCGAGTGATAGAGCTGCTTTGCAATTACAACATCTTCGCCGGTACAGGAGGGGGCAAATTTTGCTTTTTGAGTGAGTGCGTAAAAAGCATCGCTCGGATGCTTATGGAGCCGTTTCAGCGTGAGAATGATTTTCCGGTTATTCCTTGAAAATCTGATAATCAGGTACGGATAGGCACGGAAGGCGCCGTACAAGAGAATCACAACGAGTACAGCAATGCAGAATAGTATTCCACGGTGCATTTTGAAGAACTGCGAAACACGATGAGCAACGGTTTGGGCTTCTGCGGCCGAAAGCGTTTCGCCGTGCCTGATACGGAGCGTCGAGCGGTTTAATAGGATTTCGTCAAGGAGCTGCGTAAATTGATCGCCGCCTGCCTGAAAAGAAAAATCGAGCGATTCACCGTCTGCAAGCTGTTCGGTGGTCGGGTCTATGTCCACCCAGCCGAGATAGGGGAAAAAGACTTCCACCCACGCATGAGCCATATTCGCCCGCACCGGATAATAATTGAGGATGCCCGATTCAGGCTGTAGAAAAAAACCGGCGGCAAGCCGCGCAGGAATGCCGAGGCTACGGAGCATGAGGCAGTACGCAAAGGCGAAGTACGAGCAATAACCCTTTTTCGACTCGGTTACAAAATACCGGAGCTGATCGCCGTCGGGAGCCTGCCCGGGCCGAAGCGAATATCGATACTCACCCTCGCGGAAATAGTCGAGCAAGGCGTAAACCTTATCATAGTAGAGCGCAAAGGGAGCGGTAACCGATTCTGCGATAGGAAAGAGCAGCGCCTTTGTGCTGGAATCTACGGACGTATAAAAACGCAAGGCTTCCGCCGACAGCCCCTCTGCCGGATTTCCCGACGGAGGCTCCGCCGTAATAAGGTCGAGCGGCACGCCATGCAGCACCTCGCTTTCCGCCTTGTAAGCGCCTTTAAAACTCACCGTGTCCCAAACCGTATACGGCGTTACCGACAGCGGATAATCGAGCGCGACAAGAGAATCGGGATCAAGGTTGACGGTAAATATTTCTTGACTGACCCGCTCGCGGCACAGAAAAGACTGATGCGGAAGTTCCGCCGGTTGCTGAGTAATCCGCAGCGGCTGCTCCGGTTCGCCGGGCGCCGACTTTTCGTAAAAACCTTTTTGCGGACTCCAGCCTGACAGGTACATACGGCGGAACAAGTGTGAATCATATTCCTGATCAACATGCACCACCATCACCAGATTGGTGTTCATTTTTACTTCATCCTGCAACTGCAAAAACTGAGAAAAATCGAACTCGAAAAGCTTTTGTTCAAGCAGTCCGCCGTTATTACCGACGGAGCCTTTATTAAATGTCCTGATAAGGAGCGCGAGCAAAACCGCCGTTAAGCCGATAAAGATGAATGCAAACGCTGCGAACCGTCTGCGTTTTAAAAACGGAATACAGAGCAAGGCTGTTTGAAGCAGCATGAAAACACCGACAAAGCCCGCCGCAAAGATCGGATGGGAAAAGGCTGTCAGACGATAATGCTGCTGCGGAAAAAACAGCAGGGAGAACACGAGAATAGCAACAAGCGGTTCATAGCGCCGCCACCGTTCGGTAGAAATGAACAGTGCTGTTGAGGTAACGCTGATGAAGGCGGTGAGCGCAAGTAAGCCGAATATCAGCTTGATGCGCAAAAAGAGAGTATCCGCAATAAGCTGCGGTATCAACGCGAGCAAGCCGAGGACACATGTAGGGATAAGCAGCGCGGCGGAAAAGCCGATAATCCCCGCCGCTTCCGCACGAATTCCCTTTCTATACAGAAAGTGAATTACCGCCGTGCAGCAAAGCCCCCATACCGGCAACGCCGCTGCGGGTAGAATACCGGCAAGGTAGCGGTACGGTACCGAAAGGAGCAGCAGGAGTGAACAGATACGGAGCACGGCGGCAGGTTTAGAGTAGTTCTGCATGACAATTTCCTGCGGTAAAGATACGGAGTGCCCGTTCGGCAGCTTCCTGTACTTTTCGATAAAAAGCATCCTGCCGTGCGGAAGCGGCGGAAGAATACAGCAGCCGGTGTATCCCCCTCCGGCTAAGAACACGATGCGCTAGCTCATCAGCCTGCATACAGTTTTCCGATACCGGCGGCACGGCAACGCAAAACAACGTTTCAACGCCGCTCCGGCTGTAAGCGGTGATTTTCCGGTAAGCGGCAATATTTTGGTAAGCTGCGATGTGTTCGCCGCCGCCGGTTATACCTTCTGTATGCGGTGGGCGAAACGGCGCAACAGACGCATTTCGAAGGACGCCTCCGGTCGGCATATAGCAGTATAACAGTTCCCCGCCGTCCGGCACTGCACTAAAGACCGCCGCCGCATCGGGAAGCGCTTCCGGTGAAGCACGGAGCGCCGGTATGGCTAGCAGAGTTTGTATCTGCGCAGCAGCAGCGGACGCGCCTTCCTCGGTTATCTTGTACCGCTGCAAGGACTGCTGCGGATAATCATATAATAGAAGAGAGCATTGGATACCGGCATTGAGCAGCTCTATAATCACGCCGGAAAGGCGGCCGATAAAGGCGTCAAACACGGAGGCTGTCAAAGCTCGTTCTTTTTTTTTAACGCACACCGGCTCTTCTATATATATCGTTAAGCGCTTAACCGGCGGCGGTTCAAAAGCACCGAGCTTTATGGAAAGCGTATTGGTATGTGCATAGAGCTTCCAGTGAATTTTCCGCGGATCGTCGCCGGGAAAATACGGACGGGATTCATAGAGTTCATGCGTGCGCTCTTGTGAGGGAAGGTCGTTTACGGCACGGGAACGGAGGTCGGGAAATACCGCTTTTTGCGGCGGAATCACCGGCTGTACTACAATGTAGGGCACGGACAGGCAAGGCGGCTGCGTATATGCCGCGGCAAAAAAACCGGCAAAGTCCCGGATATTGAGATACTGCCGTTTATAAAAGTACCGTCCGCGGGTTAGATTTTCAGGATGATATTTTGTTTGTATTCCCTGCAAGGGGATGCAAAGACGTGCGGCCGTTTCTGCGGTAGGATCAGGCGATAGTGAAAACTCAATGGTATAAAAGGCTGCGGTTCCGGGAATACAGTGCGGGAAGGTCTTTGCAGATTCGGACTGAGTCGCTTTGGAACGGGCGGGAGTAACCGTAAAGCCGCCGCCGTCTGAGGCAAGGTCAGGCTCTTCCGATTTCCAACACAGGGCGCTAACCGCTACAGCGGTGACAGCAAAACCGGCATAGAGCATAAGAACCCCGCCGCATACCGCGCTCAAAAGCTCTCCGCGGAGCAAGCCGCTTATTAAGAGCAGCGCACCCATCACGGTGTATACTGCGCCGTGCCTCGTAATCCGTATCCGCATCATGCCTTATTGTGCCTCAGCCGGTTTTGTCCAATCCGTTTGTTTGTCGGCGGTGCGGATAACCGCTTCGGTAATGCTGCTGATGAGTTCCGAAGCCGCGCCGTCGCCGGTTTTTATCAAACATCGGTGCGCAAGGACGAGGGAGCTAAGCGTGCGGATATCTCCGTCCTCAACCCAATTGCGTCCGTTGACAAGCGCAAAGGTGCGGGCGAGGTACAGCAAATGCAAACCGGCGCGGGGAGAGGTTCCGAGCTTAAACGCAGGATGAGCGCGGGTCTCTTTTCCGATTCGCGCGATTATCTTTTCGAGTACGGGATGCACAAATACCTGCCGCTGTTCTTCCCGCGAAGCTGCGATATCCTCTATGGAAACAACCGGCGTAACCGGCTCCGGTTCTGCAGCGGGAAGGTGTGTTTGTTCATGCAGCAATTCGGTTTCCGCTTCTTCATCGGGGTAGCCGATCGACAGGCATACACTGAACCGATCCAGCTGAGCGGCGGGAAGCGGATAGGTACCTAAACTTTCCACAGGGTTTTGCGTAGCCGCCGTAAAAAAGTAAGGGCTTAACGGACGGGTTACCGTACCGGCGGTTACCTGCCGCTCAGCCATCGCTTCCAGCAAGGCGGACTGTACCTTCGGCGGGGTGCGGTTCAGCTCATCCGCAAGCAGGATGTCTGCGAACACCGGGCCTTCCATAAATTCAAAGGTATTCAGCCCTGCATTAAAGACTTCCACGCCGGTGATGTCGTAGGGCAAAAGGTCGGGGGTGCATTGGATACGCCTGAACCGCGCCGGCTGCCCGTCTTTTTCGATGAGCGCTGCAAATGTTTTTACCAGTGTGGTTTTTCCGACGCCCGGCACATCCTCTAAAAGAACATGCCCGCCGGTCAGATATGCGGTAATAAAAAGCCGGAGAACATCCTTCTTTCCTTTAATCGCTTTTTCCAGTGCGGAAAGAAGCCGTTCCGCCGTTTTTTCGGTATTCATAGCGGAGATTATAGCATAGTATGCGGAACACCTCAACTTTATAAAAAGAGGTACTGTCCTATCCTATTCGTGATGATGTTCCCCATGATGATTGCATTGAGCATTCGGATCATCCTGTAATGTGCCTGTTAAAAAAGCTGCGACAGCTTCATCCGGGGAGCCGGTAATTCCCGCCAGCTGATGAATTCCGGCGTTATTCAGCGCATCAATCGCACCCTGTCCGCGGTTTCCTAAGATGAGCGTTTCAACTCCAAGGCTTTTAAGATAGGTTGCCAAATCGTGATGACCGAAACCGCCGTTATCGATTACTTCAGTTTTCGTTACTTTTCCAGCTTCAATTGTGTAAACCTTAAAATGCTCTGTTTTTCCAAAATGCTGGAAAATTGAATTCGTTAAAATATCATAAGTCACTGCGATTTTCATATTGGTTGAGTGTATCATAATTCATGAAGGCTGTCTAAAGGTTGGTATAATCATCGAGGATCAATACCCCTCACGCTTTCCCAGATAATCCGATAAAACCGGTCACCCCATATCTATGCAGCGCCGCATTTTTTCAGTATGATGACTGGATGGTCGAATTATTAGCACCGGCGGGGAATCCCGAAGCATTGGAAGCTGCGATTGCGGAAGGGGCGGACGCCGTTTATTTAGGTTTAAAGAGCTTTAATGCCCGTATGCGGTCTTCAAACTTTGCGTGGAATCAGTTTGAGGCAACGGTTGATGTACTGCATAAGCGGAATAAAAAAATATATGTTACCGTCAATACGGTTGTAACCGAGAATGAGATGGAGCGGCTCTATCGGTTCTTGGCATATCTCAACAATGTCGGCTCGGACGGCATCATCGTGCAGGATCTCGGGCTGATTCAGATGGCACACAAACACTTTCCGAATCTCAAGCTCCATGCTTCTACGCAGCTCAATATTGCGAGCGCAAAGGCAGCCAATGCGATGAGCCGCTGGGGGGTGTCGCGGACGGTTCTTGCCCGGGAACTGAGCTTGGAAGAAATCCGTGCCGTTCATGCAAACACCTCCTGCGAGCTGGAAGTATTCGTACATGGGGCGCTCTGTGTCAGCGAATCAGGCTTGTGCCTTTTTTCGAGCTACCTCGGCGGAAAATCGGCGAACCGCGGGATGTGTACCCAAGCGTGCCGCCGCCTCTATACCGCGCATGAGCCGGAGGGCGACCGGGAAGGCTACTTTTTCTCCCCTGCGGACTTACAGCTCATCGAGTATATCCCCGATTTGATTCAGGCAGGTGTTGCCTCATTTAAAATAGAAGGAAGAATGAAAAGCGCCGAGTATGTCGGCACGGTGGTTTCCGCCTACCGGTATGTCATCGACAACTGGGAAGCCGATAAAAAGGCGGCGGTAGAAACAGGCAAGCGTATCTTAGCGAACGACTTTGCACGGAAAAAGACAAGCTACCGCTTTAAAAGCACCAGTGCGGAAGAAGTGCTCAACCCCGATCAGGCGGGCGGCACCGGTATCTACCTCGGCATTATCGACGGCATTAAAAAAGGTGCCGTGGAGGAAGTCCCGTTTAAAGACGGCACGAGGGCGGTACACTATGTACAGCTGAAAGACGGACATTATACGCCGGAAAAAGGCGACTCGGTGCGCATTCATAAGAAGGACGACAGCGGACGCGAAAGCTGGAAAATTCAGGATATAATGGAAAGCAAATCCGGCGCATGGCTGCAACTGCCTGCGGATTCCGGCAAAGGCGACAGCGTATATCTCTTGCAAACCAAGGCGATGACCAAACGCTACCCACATTTGCTGCCCGCCTCGCTCGAAAAATACCGCAAACAGCCCAACGACGAAGCGCTACCGATGCTAACGCTCGAAGCAGGCTTCCCGACGCTCGGCGATACAAGCAAGTCCGCGCCCTCAAAACCAGTAACCGCAACACCTGCCGGAGCTGCACTGCCGGCGAAATCAGCGGCTGCGACAACCGCACCATCTGCGACACCCGTCAAAAAGAGCCTTGCGAAAAAGCCTGCGGATATCTTCCCCGAAGGGCTCTACGTTCAGGTTTCTTCCATTGCGGATTTGCATACTATCCTTGCGGATAAACCGGTGCGGGTCATTATCAATTTGAATGAGGACACCTATCCGGCGCTGACTGGACAACAGCCCAATCCGCAACCGCAAAATCAGCAGCAGGCAAAACCGCTGCCGTTCTCCAAACGGGAAATTTTTATTTCACTTGATCCCTTTGTTCCGCAAGAACAGGAACTGATCCTTGCGGAGCAGCTTGAACAGCTAACCGCACAGGGGTATACGCAATTTATCGTGAATAATCCGGCGCATATTTCCATGCTCCGCAATAAAAAGAACTTTTTGGTCGCGGGACCGTACCTTTATACCTTTAACTGCTGGGCGGTTTCGTGGCTGCAGGAGAACGGCATCTGTGCTTACATTCCCCCAGCCGAAAGCTCTCAGGCGAATATCGAAACGGTGTTTGCGCCGGAGCTGCGCCCGCAGGTACTGCTGCCGCTTTTTTCGTATTCCGTGCTGTTCAGAATGCGCTTTACGCTGCCGAAAAACTACAACTTCCTCTACTTTTCCGACAAGCAAGGTGAGGCGTTCAGAGCTTTTTCTACACCGTCCGCCTCTTTTGTGCTATCCGACAAGCCGTTCTCGGTTGTAGACCGCTACCACGCCTTACAGCATCATCAGTTCTCACGCTTTTTGCTGGATTTTTCGCATACGAGCGTTGAACGCCGCGCTTATCGGTTTATTTTACAGTCGCTGCGAAACGGCACTCCTCTCCCCGACTCGGTGCGCTTTAACTGGAAGGAAGGCTTCTACGATCCGCAGCGGGTGGAAGAACTCAAGCAGCTGGGACAAAAATCGGCGGCAGAGCGCGGCCCCAAAAACTCCGGCGGACGAGCAAAACCGCCTAAAGGACGTTCACAGAACCGCCGGCACAATCAGACACACCGGAAATAAATAATCCCGTCTCTTCATCCCGATGCTGTACGATAATCGATGCATCGGGGGCATTGCGCTCGGCTAAACCGCGCTGTATCAGCGGATAGAGCTTTTCGTGCGGCTTTTGATTGCGGTACAGGATAAGCAGCAATGCCTCATTTTTGAACGCATCCATCATACAAAAATCGCCGTCACTGTCGCCCGCAACAAGGATGGGAGCTTTCCCGCCATGCCGCGGAGCAATCAACGTCCGTATCGCCTCCGCCTTTCCTTCCCGCCACGTTTGTGGAATGGAGTAATCCCGCTCATCAGTAAACACGCCGTCGGCATTCCGCAGCCGCCGTCTGCCGAACACTTGTTCGGGACGGAGACAATAGCCATACGCAGGATTACAGGCAAACACTCGCACGCCGTCCTCCTGCGAGGCGGAGCAGATGTAGGGAGTAATATCGTGTTCTTCAAAGCGGCGGAACAGCGCCCGTATTTCCGGCTGTATCCGTATACCCTTCCGGTACGTTGCGGTAACGACACCGGACAGCCCTGCCTGCCGCACGGGTGATACGAGCGTGTATTGTTTTATTTCAGCGGTAAGCGCTTCAGCAATCGTTTTTTCTACAAGACTATTTAATTCGGGGAGCGTCATGCCCGTACATACCGATTGAGAAATATCGGTATCGCAGACCGTTACCGCATACCGCATCAGCGTCAGAATTTTTGCCTTAAAATCAAGGTACTCCTCGGTTTGCACGACTTCCTCAAGCGGGAGCGTTCCGTTCAAATGTTGATATGCATGATATAAGAACCGGTAACGGTCATCCAAATCCGCTGAAAGATCGGCTGCAGTGAGCTGCCGCCCTTCGCTATTAAAGCAGCCGACGAGCGGAATATCCTGCGGAATTTCGTGCCGAATGGTAACGGCAAACTGTTCGGGCGTCAGATTGAAGCAAAGGTGCTCAAGCTGATACAGAAAAAGACTATCCTGTATATCATAGAAGATACACGTATAATCCCAATCAAAGACGGCATAGTTGTCCGCACAAGCTTTTTCCGCAATCAAGCGTTCCAACCGCAGTTTGTTCTGTGGTTCCCAATTTCCGGTTAATGTCGGTCTATTTGTTTTATCCATCATTTTAGTTTCCATGCCTGATGTTCCGGTGAGGTTGTCCTGAAATGTCCGATTATCTTATTTGAGTAAAACCTGTGCGCTGTGCCAGCTCAGTGTCGCGCATTTGATGCGGGCAGGCATTTCGGCAAAATAGCTGAGAATCTGCGCATCACCGAGGCTCTCCAATTCTTCCTCGGGCTGCGGCTTTCCTGCCATCATATTAAAAAACACCTCAAGGCAATGCTGCGCCTCTTTAACCGTTTTGCCTTTGATTAAATCGATCAGCATATTGGTAGAAGCGGTTGAAACCGCACAACCGGCGCCTAAAAAAGAAGCGTCCTCAACAATCCCGTCCTTTTGCTTAATCAGCAAAGTTAAATCGTCGCCGCAGCTGGGATTATGCCCGCGCTCAATGCCGGTCGCTCCGTCCAACTGATGTTTATGTTCGATTCTCCGCGAATAATCCAATAATGTTTGTTGATATACCGTCTCGATGCTCACGTCCCGCTCCTCTATTGCTATCACCTAAAAGATTCAATCTAAAAAGTTCGGTGATAATTTTACACAAAATAGTTCCATTAGTATAGTAAATCATGTTAATGAAGCATTACCGCAATACAAACTTATTGAAAGATAAATACGCTCAATAAGCTAGCTATGCTTCCACAAAAGGGCTATCATAATCAGATGAAATTCACGTTTCAGATAGAAACAAAAACGCGACTCGACATTTTCCTACGTTCGGAACTTGTTCAGGCCGTATCCGTTCCGGTTGAAAACGCTTCTATTACGCCTCTGTCAAATTCAAAAATACGGCGGATGATTATCGCAGGAGCAGTCAGTGTTGACGGACTACAGATTCGCCGCCCTTCATATGAGCTTTTGCAAGGGCAGATTGTCTGCGCCGAATTCGATAAAGAAAAATTCTTCTTTGAAAAACAGGCGGATGATATTGCCTTTGAATTGACTGCCGCTGATGTGCTTTATGAAGACAACAATTTGATTGCCGTGAACAAGCCGGCATTTTTTCCGACGGAAGAAACGATTGTCGGCGGCGAAAAGCGGGACTGCCTGCACGCGGCGGTTGTACGCTACTTATGGACAAAAGCCGCGCTCCGAAATCCTCCTTACGCAGGGATCATGCACCGCCTTGACCGCGAAACCAGCGGCGTTATTATGTTTACAAAAAACCGCGCTGTAAATGCTGCCGTTCACGAAATATTTGAAAAACACACCGCGCAAAAAATCTACCGCGCCGTATGTGCCGTTGCAGGAAACAAGGGAAATACGCAGCGATACCGTAATTTGGAGAAAGGCTCCAAGTTTTTTGTAGAGAATAATATCGGGCGCATAAGCCCTAAAAGCACACGGGCAAAGTGGGGAGAGCTGAGCACGACGCACGGCGGATTGTATGCGCGCACGGAGTTTACAGTTTTGGAACGCTGCATGATCGGCGGTATTTCTGCCGTCAAGATTGAAGCGCGTCCGCTTACGGGACGCACCCACCAGATCCGCGTTCACCTTGCGTCGGTCGGTTTGCCAATTTTAGGCGACACACTTTACGGCGCACCGGAATACAAGCGCACAATGCTCCATGCACAAAGCTTGATATTCTCGCATCCCATTAGCAAAAACACAATGACGGTGAGCGCACCGCTGCCGGATGGCTTCTAGCGGCAGCCGGTCTACTCAAAAAGGCTGCCGGTCTGCGCCGCTGACGCCGGAATTTTTAGTCCGAGATGGGTGTATGCTTTTTCCGTAACCATACGTCCGCGCGGAGTACGCTGCAACAGTCCCGTTTGAATAAGGTAGGGTTCGTAGTAGTCTTCAAGCGTATCTTGCGACTCCCCGATAGAAATCGCAAGGGTCTCCGCCCCAACCGGTCCCCCTCCGTAGTTTTCGATGATAGAGCGGAGTATCTGCCGGTCATAGTTTTCCAAACCGAGCCGGTCGATGTGCAATTTTTCCAATCCCTGCGCAACGGTTGTTTCGCGGATAGTATCACTGCCTTCGATAAACGCAAAATCCCGCATACGCCTCAGCAGCCGATTGGCAACGCGTGGGGTTCCGCGGGAACAGCGGGCAAGTGCAACGGCCGCTTTTTTCCCGATGTTAATTTCGAGGATATCGGCGGAACGCATAATAATGGAAGCAAGCTCTTCGTCGCTGTAAAATTCAAAGCGCTGCACGATCCCGAACCGGCTAATAAGCGGACTGGAAACCATACCGGCACGAGTTGTCGCACCGATCAGCGTAAACGGCGGCAGCGGAATACGAACAGTCCGCGCCCCCGGCCCTTGCCCGATAATCCAGTCAAGCTCATAATCTTCCATAGCGATATAGAGCATTTCTTCGATGGCGGGCTTTAACCGATGAATTTCGTCGATAAAGAATACGCTCCGTTCGGACAGCGTTGTCAAAATACCCGCCAAATCCTTAGGTTTATCGAGGGCGGGGGCGCCGGTGATCTTGCATTCAACGCCAAGCTCTTGCGCGGTAATTTGCGCAAGGGTAGTTTTTCCCAGCCCAGGAGGCCCAATCAAAAAAAGGTGATCAAGGCTCTCTCCCCTACTCCGCGCCGCTTTGATAAAGACCGACAGGTTTTCTTTGATGTTTTGCTGTCCCTGAAAATCCTTCAAAAGCTGCGGGCGCAACGCGCGGTCTTTTTCATCCCCCGCACGCTTTTCTCCGCGTATAATGCCGAATTCATCTATTTCATTATCCTGATATATTTCGCCGTTCATCTGCATTGCTAAAAGATACTCATCGTATTAAAATAGTAGGAACCTCTAAAAATCTCGTTTTTTTGAGGTTTCCCTTACATGTAATTTGAGTTATGCGTTTTTCTTTTTATTTACTTTTTCCATAAAGCGGTCGACATTGATAATCGCCCGTTCATGAATACCGCTGCCTATCACGCCGCGCTCATCACGCGCTTCAACCTGAAAGGTCAGAAATTTCCCATTTGCATTGATCTCTACCAATTCGGTATGGATTGAAACCTTCATCCCCTCAGGGGTTGCATCAAGATGCCGTACATCCACATGGGTACCGACCGTTGCCTGCCCCTCGTCCAAATACGGCATCACGCTGCGCGTTGCCGTATCTTCCATTCGAGCAATCATAGCCGGTGTCGCAAATACCTCCACCGTCCCGCTCCCCACCGCAGTTGCGAGCATCTCCTTTGTAACAACAAAGGTATAATCTCCTTTAATCCCGACTTCCATAGCTGCCTCCAACTAGTTGTACATCAGGGTAATCGCATTGGCACTATTTCAAGCGATTGCCTTGCTTTTTACATAGTTATAGCCGAAAATACAAATCTATGCCAGACAAACAGGAGCCGTTTCGCTATAATATCCGCTATGAATTTTCGTTATTCGGACTATGACGTAATTGTCGTCGGCGGAGGGCACGCGGGCATTGAAGCCTCGCTCGCTGCCGCGCGGATGGGCGCACAAACCCTTCTTATTACACAAACGGTTGATACTATCGGCAGGATGTCCTGCAACCCCTCGATTGGCGGCGTTTCCAAAGGCAATATCGTGCGGGAAATAGATGCCCTCGGCGGCGAGATGGGAAAACTCGCTGATGCTTGTATGATTCAATACCGCCTCCTCAATAAAAGCCGCGGGCCGGCAGTGCAATCCCCCCGCATTCAGGCGGATAAATTCTTATATGCGCAGACTGCGCAGTACACCCTCGAAAAAGAAAAAAATCTCCATATTTATCAAGATACGGTTGTTGATGTTATCTCCTCGCAGACTGCAGAAAGCGGGCTTGTAGAAGGTGGTAGCGTACAGGCGGTACTGACGGCGCGCGGCAGGACAATTTCCGCACGGGCGGTGGTGCTTACCACCGGAACCTTTATGGAAGGGAAAATCTACATCGGCGAGTTCGAAGCTGAAGAAGGCCGCCTCGGCGAAAAAGCGGCGATTGGGCTCGGTACCGCCCTTGCACGCAAGGGCTTCACGATGAGCAGGCTCAAAACCGGTACCCCCTGCCGCGTACTGAGGAAATCAGTCGATCTTTCTCAGCTGGAAATACAGGAAGCGGATGCGGTGATGCGTCCGTTCTCCTTCGACACGGCGGAAATATTTCGCCCCTCGGCAGTGTGCTATGTCTGCTACACCAACGAGCATACCCACGAGGTTATCCGGCAAAACTTTCACCGCTCGCCGCTTTTTTCGGGGAAAATTCACGCAACGGGCGCCCGCTACTGCCCTTCCATCGAGGATAAGGTACGGAAGTTCCCCGAACGCACGCGGCACCAACTGTATATCGAACCGGAAGGCCTGATGAGCGATGAGCTGTACATCAACGGATTTTCATCTTCGCTGCCGGAGGATGTGCAGGATCAAATGCTCCGCACCCTCACCGGTTTTGCCGATGCCGTAATCACCCGCCCCGCGTATGCAGTCGATTATGCAGTTGTCTCTCCGCTGCAGCTGGGGCCAGACTTACAAACCCGCCGGATCGCAGGGCTTTTTACCGCGGGGCAGATTAACGGCACCTCCGGCTACGAAGAAGCGGGCGGCCAAGGCCTCATCGCCGGAATCAACGCAACGCTGTACGCCCGAGCTTTCAGCCACAGCAGCGCACAACCGGCAGCCTACGAACCGTTCACACTCCGCCGCGACGAAGCCTACATTGGCGTAATGATCGACGACCTTATCACGCAAGGGGTCGATGAACCCTACCGAATGTTCACCGCCCGCGCCGAATACCGGCTCAAGCTCCGGCACGATACTGCCGATGAGCGGCTCACCGAGCGTGCATACCGCATCGGCTTGCAAAAGCAAAGCTCCTTTACCCGCCTGCAGGAAAAACTTGCACAGCGCGGTGAGCTTATTAAACACTGGCGGGAGGTGAAAATTACCGGCAGCATTGTGGAGGCGGAACCCGCGTTGCAGTGTCATCTCGGCAAGTCTTTCGCCGACGCGCTGCACGATCCGCTCATTCCGCTTGAGCTGATCTGTCGATGCGATCCCGCAAGTGCACAGTATTCCGAGACAATTAAAAACTCGGCGGAACTTGAAATCCGCTATGAGCATTACATTATTGCGCAGGATAAACGAATTGATAAAATGAAGAAGATGGAAACGAGCCGCATCCCGCCGAATTTTAACTACGATGCGGTTTCGGGGCTTTCGACGGAATCGCTTGCACGCTTAAAGCGGGTAATGCCCACAACAATCGGACAGGCAAGCAGAATTCCCGGCATCCGCCCTTCGGACATTATGGTATTGATGGTCGCGATAAAATAAGAAAAGATTAGTTTCGTATATTCTCCGGCTAATCGCAGAGAAGACGAATCACCTAGCCCCGCACCGCCATCAGCATCTCAGCATCAGCATCGGTAATAAGCCCGCATTCCAGCATATCGTAGAGTTGATCGCTGTTTGTCTTGCCGAAGAACAACAGATCATCGGTACCGAGCCCTATCGGAATTCCCGCATCGATCATTTTTTTGATGGGGTGCTCTTTTAAACTGGGGACGGCGCTCAGCATCACGTTGCTCATCGGACACACATTACAGCGTATTTTACGATCGGCTAAAAATTTCAGCACCGAATCGTCAGAAGCGGCTCCGATACCGTGCTGCACTTCATCCAACTCAAAAAATTCAACGAATTTACGAACCGATTGTGCATCCGAAAATTCTCCGATATGCGCTTTCTTTTTGATATTATGTTTTTCGGCCAGTTTAAAGATATAACCGAAATCCTCGATCCCTTCAAAAACCTCGGGGCCATATAAATCGACATTCTTAAATACCTTGCTTTCAAAAAGCGGATATACCCACGTGCGAATAAAATCTCGGTCGAGTGTTTTCGGAATACCGACTTCGGGGCGTATTTCAATTTGTTTTTTGTATTTTGATACAAGCCTCGAAACATCCGATAAGAACTTATCAATATTGTTGTCGTAATGCTTTATAAAACCGATATCAATTGACGTTTCAAGCCAAACAACGTTGTCGGCAATCGCATCCTGAATGGACATTTCGAAAAGGGCTTTGACGTCTTTTGCCGTTTTACAGCGCGGGCGGGTATAAGAACCGATTACTTGATGCATTTCATCGAGACCTGCCATTTTGCGGGGAAAATTCGGAATAACCACACCCGCCCAATGCTTGTAGTGTTCATACTTCATGCTCAAATTAAGATGATTATGCGTATCCGACTTTGGTCGCGATTTTAAATACTCAATATCTTTCATTCTAAAACCCTTTTTGCGCCTCTACTGATATCCGACATGCATATTCCGACAAGCCGACGGTATAATTATCGGTAAATATCGGGAAATCTTGAAGCCCCTGACTCTTATAGTATTCGCCGGAATATCCTCCGAGATACTCCGCAAGTATATCATTTGTACGGCATCAATACGACAGTTTCAATTCATTCACTCACCATGCTTGAGAAAACAGCAATCGATCGGCGCATCTACCCCTTAATTATTTTGACGCCGCTACTAGTGCCAATCCTTGAACACCCTGCTTCAATATATTTAAGCGCATCCTCACGACTGCGAATACCGCCTGACGCCTTAATCTTGGTATCTTTTTTGAGATATTTCTTAAATAAAGTGATATCTTCAAGCGATGCTCCGCGCGGACCGTAACCGGTAGAAGTTTTAATAAAATCCGCCCCGGCCTGTTCAACCGCAACACAGACATTTGCAATATCCTTTTCGGACAAATAGCAAGTCTCCACAATGACCTTTAAATGAGCTTTTTTTGCATGGCAGATTGAGGCAAGCGCAGCAATTTCTTTTTCAACATAGCTTGTATTGCCTTCCAGCAATTTTCCGATATTAATCACCATATCGATTTCGTCAGCGCCATCTTTTAACGCTTGTTCAGTCTCAGCACATTTTACTTGGGTTGTCTGTGTGCCGAATGGGAAACCGATAACGCTGCACGTCATAACATCGGAGCCTGCAAGTTCTTTTTTTACCAACGCAACATTGCAAGGATTCACACAAACCGAAGCAAAATGATATTCCTTCGCTTCTTTGCACAAAGTAACAAGCTCTGCCTCGACGGCATTAGGCTTTAATAAAGTATGATCGATATACTTATTTAATTCCATGTTATTCTCCTAAAAAATAACAGACACCTATTTGGTATCTTTGCATCTTATGATAAGTCAGGCAACACCGCCGACATATTCGCCATTAATTGTTCCAATTCCTGTCTTACTCTTATCCCCAAATCCTGATCCGGCAACTCAATACTTAAATCACGTAAATAACTCAGCAATTTAAATACTGATACATCATTATATGGCGGCTGAGCACTCGCTACGCTGCAGGCCTGCTTAATAAGATTCGCACGTTCTTTAAGTCCCAGTTCTCCCGACAACCGGGCAATAATATAATATATCTGTATTCTTTCACTGCTGTTAAGAAATATTTCGAGCTCTTCTTGCGGAAGATAGGCGGCTAAATCACGCAAATACAAGAACAACTGAGCAAGCTGTTCGGGATCGGTAGTATTAAGATATTGCTCAAATGAAGGTGAGTCTTTAATCTGGTGTTTTGCATGGCACCATAAAAGATTTTGCTGTTCCTGATCAAGGACAAATGGCGTTTGGTTATCACTCGACTCATATTCTTCCTCTATCTCGGAATCTTCGGAAGCAGCAACTTCTTCATCCTCAACGGCAACTTCTGCGTCACCTTCTTGATTTAGATCAGATTGAATATCAACAGGTTCTTCCTCCACTGCACCTTCTGTAACCGCTTCGGCATGATCTTGCTCCATTATTTCATCAATCGGAACAGTTTCGGTTTCAAGTGAAATTGCCTGATTTTCCTCGGTGCCAAAAATATCTTCTTCCGCAGTTTCGACAACCTGAACACTATCATCATTCACCGATACATCCTTATCAACCGGCACACGATCTTCTTCCGTATCCGGGAAAGTTTCCTGTGGTTCGGCAATCTGTAGACATTCCTCCCCTTCTGTTACTGCAACAGCTTCCTCTTCTACGGGAGTGTCTTCGGATTCCTTTTCTGCTACAGCAGCAGTATTTTCTTCTTCTACTGCTGCTTCTGTGGCAGCAGCAGTGTCTTCGGCTTCCTCTACTGTCGCAATAGCTTCTTCTGTGGTAGCGGCTGCCACTCTGTCTTCTTGAGATATTTCCGCCGATTCTTGCAATGTCTGTTCTTCCGATTGAACCGGTTGCTCCTCAGGTTCTTGCTTTAGAGCGGTCGATTGAAGCGGTATTTTTCGACTAAGATTTTCAGCTATCCTTTCAGCCAAAACCTCGACTGCCTGTGCATATTGGTTTTCATCCAGTTGCTTATCAATATCTGAAATGACATCCTGTAAAAAACCGATTGTCGTTCCGTAGATATCCATATCTTTTAATCTTTCCTGTATTACCTCGTCACGAAGAAGATCTTGGCGTTTATGCAATGCGCGTGCATTTTTTTGAGAGATACTGCCTACACCAAAGGTGGCACTATTTCCAAGATGATTAGGATTAAGATAAAGTTCATCGACAGGAGAAGCAAAAGTCTCACTGGCTGCTACACCTACTTGGCCATCCGACAAGCCGGTTTTTACTTGCGGAATGTCACCGGCACTACGTCCTGTTGCTGCAAGCCCGGTAGCATCAAAATTCCCGGCGCCGAATGCATGGGGTACAGATACCGCGCTTGGCTGGGACGGAAATACGGGCTGACCGGATATATCCGATTGTTGACCAGTTGTCAACTGTATACCGTCCATAGAAACATCGTCTTTTTCCGACGGGAGTTCTTTCACTTCTTCAGTCCCTTCGATAAGCATTTCAAAAGGGAGTTCTCGCTCGGATATTGATATATCTCGTAATGAAGGAATTCTCTGTTTTGGCTCCGGGTTCAGCTCAGCCGGAGAAATATAAAGATCCGAATCGTCAGATTTCAGCTGTTCAAGGTTTTTGGTTAACAACGGATCCGCTATATAGTTTTCTGCTGCCTGCTCATAGAGATCAAGTGAGGCAGCCATATCTTGTCCCGGTTCATCAGATTCGGAGTCGCTCTGCATATTAAGGATCTCATTTGCCGTTTTTAATGCCTCAAGCGTATCCCCTCGTTTTTGAAATAACCGCGAAAGAGCAGATCGAGCTTCAATAGCATTCGGTTTTAATTCGAGTACTTTTTGATATTCTTGATATGCAGCCTGAGGATTATTCAGCAATTCTTCGGTTCTACCTAATGCCATCAATGCGGAAATATCGATCGGCTTTTGCTTCAAGAAGAGCCTCAGCTGCTCCTTAGCTTCCTCATATTTATGCGCCAAAAGATACTGCTCCGCGAGTTCTTGGCGGAATTCTATCGCTGACGGCGCTATGTTTAATATTTGTCTGAATGTCTCTTCAGCTCGTTCAACCTCGCCTGTAAGGGCATACAACTCTCCCCGTAATTTAAGAGCATTGAGACTGTTATTGTGTTCTGTGTCCAGCCGTCCAAAAAGCTCATGAGCCTTTGCATAATCTTTAGCATATATGCACATTTGGATAGCCTTAAGCCGTAGTGCATGATTGTCGGTATTTACCGGAGCAGATTCCGCAGCAAGTAAGATTGGAAGCGCTTCATTATACCGCTGTTTCTTTTCTAAAAGATTTGTTAAGGCAAGTGCAGCAGGAGCATATCCGAAATCAATTGCTAACGCGTCATAATAATATTGCTCAGCTTCTTGTTGAAGCTGTTTCTTTTCAAAAAGATAACCGAGCTTAGTATAAAGCGGAGCATTTTCACCGGCTATACGAAGCAACGATCGATAGGTATTCAATGCATCATCAAGTTTATCCAGTTGTAAATAGGCAGCAGCGATGCCCGTCAATACTTCCCCCCATGCCGGATTAACACGAAGCGCCGAGTTGTAATATACAATCGCTTCTTCATACCTCTTTTCTTGGCATAAAAGTCCGGCAAGGTGGAAATTCAAATAGGGATGATTAGAGTCTACGCGGAGACCCTGCTTATATATTTCAATTGCTTTATCCGTTTCACCGGTTAAAACATACAGATTACCGAGCCGATCATAGGCATGGGCATGATCAGGTTTAACTTCGATTGCGCGGGAAAAATACTCAGCAGATTTTGCATACTCCCCCATCTTTTTATAGGTTTTTGCAAGACTGTATAATACTTCATCGGTATCGCCGCCGATCGCCTGTGCTTTCTCTAATATCTTGAGTGCTTCTTCATAACGCTCCAAATGGCGATAGATACGGCCGAGGTTCAGCATCAGCTCAATATTATCGGGAGCACGTTCATATAAGTAAAGATAAGTCGCAAGTGACTGCTCAAGATTACCTTCATCACCATAAACGCGCGCTAACAAGTTCTCAATTTTTTCCTTATCACTCGGTAGTATGTCCGGATGTTTTTTCAGCACATTGGTCAACAACCGTTCAGCATATTCGAAATCTTGAGTAATTAAAGCTGAATTCGCACGTTCAAAGATAAAATCAAGTGAGTCTGACATAATCCCTCTGACCGCTATTCCTTCCGCGGCCTTGCCCATACTTCTTGAGAAAACGCCCCTACCCGCGTACCTGCCTCGTCATCATAGGCAGCAACGGCAAAAAAATAAATTTTACCGTTATGCAAATTCGGTATGCGATAAGAAAGGACTTTACCCACATTCAGAGGTGAGCCTGCCGAAAAATATTCTCCTCGGCGTTCTCCATAATATACCATATAACCTTTTACATCAAAATCAATCGATGGCGTCCATGACAACTCGATACTACCGTCTTTCGGTTCTGCAAATAAGCGCGCAGGAGGCAGCGGTTCTGAGTCTTTTTCATATTCAAGGCTGATGGAATGTACAATAGGCGTTTTCTGTCCCTCTGCATCCGGATACAAATCACCCGCAATTTGGAAGAACCGCCCTCGCATCCCCGTAATTGCCTGCCCGCTGCGTATAGGTTTCCATGCCGGCTCCGTATCTGTCCATGCATAGCGGTTCTCTCCGGAGCGAATAAAAAATACAGCATCCGTTTGTACCGGCGTATCTGCAGAGACGGTTAACAGTTTGGCCTCAGACAGAGAGCCCCCCGAATCAATAATCAGAGATTCGAAACGCCCTCCATTAAGGTGGTACCGGTCAAACAGTGCAGTCTGCTCGGCAAAAGTCGGCGGTTCAATAAATCGCTTGGTTATTTTCATTTCATCAAGTAATCCCGAATAATGCACGCCGATTGAAAGGTCTGCTGCGTGCCCCATTTTTGATAATAAGATGGCATCGCTTTCTCGCCCATTCTCGGTAACGTAGACGATATTCTCCGTATGCCCATTCATCCGGTACTCTAACAGCCCGATTTCTTCATCATACGTAATCAAATGATGTG
Organism: Treponema sp. OMZ 803; assembly: GCF_024181165.1. Lineage (NCBI taxonomy): Bacteria > Pseudomonadati > Spirochaetota > Spirochaetia > Treponematales > Treponemataceae > Treponema > Treponema sp. OMZ 803. The sequence goes on from NZ_CP051195.1 coordinate 2,556,658, forward strand.
ACCACTGCGATGGAATTAAATTGGTGCGTCCCCGCAGCAAAATGGAAATACCGTTATTATATTTATCCTGCCAAATGTTAAAAAAATCCCATTGCACCTTGTTTTGAATAATCTGTGCAATGATATGTTGATCGGTCAAGCGTTCTTTTTCAAAATATGACGAATACCACTGTAGAATAATACTACCGCTCTCGGTAACCGCCGGCGCTATCCAGAATTCAATCGTAAACGATCCGGCAGAACTTTCGCCTGCAAAAAAAGAACCGTCCTGCGGTTTTAGCACTAACCCTGCAGTTTTTATATGGGGACTGCACATCGCCGCCCCTGCGCCGAGTTTCGCCTGTTCAGCTCCTATGAAACGCATATTCGAAGAGGCAACCGTATAGGAACTAGTCTCCTCTACAATAGAAGGGGAATCGAAATTGAGATAAAGATCGGTTTCCTGCGTTATTTTTGGAGCACTGCTGCTGAGTGAAATACCGGGATTCCCATATTTTCCCGGACACATCTGTATATTTTCGGTATACTGCAACATTCCCCAGCCATGTTTTCCGCCTAATTCAAACACTGCGGGGTCGGTAAAGGAGACAGTAAGAACGCTTGAGAAAAAAAACAGCACTGCAAAAATCTTTTTTATACACATCATCGCTTTCAATTATCGGTCAGAAGTATATATCATTTAAGGAAGTTTTAATAGACCGGAACGTTAGGACAAACGCATCAGTTCATTTTTTAACAGTCCCGCAGAATCAACAACCTCGACGCAAGCGTCGGGGTATGTTGTTCTCATAAGGTGGTTGCAGTCGGCTTTAATACCCTTTGTTACGACGCAAGCGTCGGGGGATTAAACCCTCCGCACGAATAAAGAGGCCGTTCAACCAGAGTTGAACCTCTTTGCGGTTCAAATTGTCTCACAACCTCTTTATTCTACGGAATTGGATTTATTCATCTGATGCGTTTATCCTTCTCCTAAAATAAACTGTGCAAAATTTTGCTTAAAATTTCGCACAAACGGGGAAACCTGTTTAGCATATTTTCAGTGCGGTTGTCATGAGGAGAGTGTAACGGCCAATCGTAATATTTTCTTAAATATTATACTTGACAACATATTATATTATGAATAATATTATAAAAGTTGCAACCTAAGATGAGAGTATCTCTAACAACTTGGTTAGATTTTTCCACAAATGGTTGCGTATATTTAGAAATATAAACCTCAGGAGGTAAAAGTGCTTTTTTCAATTAACTCAGGATTGCTTGAAGCTTGCGTGCTCGCCCTCTTGAGTAATGAAGACTCCTACGGATATAAGTTAACACAGGATGTAAAGGACGTCATGTCCATCTCCGAATCGACACTCTATCCGGTATTAAAACGCTTGCAAAGTGCCGGTTTTTTAGAAACATATGATATGCCTATTGATGGGCGCAATAGAAAATATTATCGCATAACGTCCGCAGGAAAAAGGCAGCAGAGCTTATACTGCGACGAATGGAAGTCTTACAAGGAATTGATTGAAAAAATTTTTAAAGGAGCACAGCATTCATGACCCGTAGAGAATTTATGACTGAGCTGGCTGCACGGCTGCACCGACTGCCAAAAGAAGATTTACAAGCTGCATTACAGTATTACGAAGAATACTTTGACGAGGCCGGCAGTCAAAATGAACAAGAGGTAATACGGGAACTGAGAAGCCCCGCACATGTTGCTTCAAAAATTTTATCCGATTATGCCGTAAAAGAAGCAAAAAAAGCCCGCGCTTCTACAAAAAGTGGCTGGCGCGCTTTTTGGTTTACCATACTGGCTATTTGCGCCGCGCCCGTTGCGGTACCGCTTATCATTGCCGCAGTGGTAACTATCGTAGCGCTCGGATTTGCCGGCTTTGCAGTTGTCTTTGCTTTGATAATTGCCGCCGGTGCAATTTTTATCAAAGGAATCGGCAGCTTGTTTTTCGGCTCTGCCACAGCCTTATTATTGTTCGGCAGTGCATTAATACTTGTCGGTTTTGCACTTCTGATCTTTTACGGCATCAGCGCCTTAATTGTCGCTATTGGCAAGCATATTAAAAACAAATCAAATAAATAAATGAGCGAGCATTGCTAAAAGCTCAAGTGAGCTTTTAGTGATTCTTAAAACTACATACATTGGAGGCTTATATGGACAAGAAACTCTATCGAAGTGAAAGCGATAAGAAAATCTGCGGCGTATGCGGCGGTATTGCCGAATACTTTGACATCGACTCAACCGTTATCCGGTTGCTGTGGATTCTTGCGACTCTTTTTTTCGGAAGCGGTATTTTCTGCTATATTATCTGCGCATTGGTAATGCCTATTAAAAAAGAAGAACCGCTCGAATACGAGTATATCAGGAAAAACACAAGCGATACTGACCGGTAAGGAGAGGAAAATGCTGATGATCATTATTTTGTGCATTCTGCTTAGTCTGTTCGGAATAGGCGGATTAGTCTTTGCCATCGCAGGCGGTCTCCTGAAATTCTCATTCAAACTCTTAATCTTTAGCATTACGTTGATTATTATGATTTTATGCAGCATCCCTCTCCTATTGGCAGGATTATTTTTCAGCGGTTTAGCATTCTTATTTTAGAATATTGCTAAGATATGTTTTTAGAATATTAGGATTATATCGATGAAAAGAAGAATAAGAACGGTATTTACAATTATTGGAATTGGAGGACTCCTCATCATTATTGGAATTCTGATGGGTGGCAACGTGAAAAAGACCTTCTACGACAATGGTTATCTCGATGAGGGATGGTGTATGGACAAGGAGGAATTGAGTATGGATAACGAAAATACAAGTAGTGCCCTATCGACACATACGAATGAAACACAGCTCATATCTGATGCTTCCGTTCTAAAACAGCTAAAAGCGGATGTTTCTTATGCCGCGCTGCGAATTGAACCGCATGATAAGCAATCCATTGCCTACAGCATCACAAATAACACAAAAAGGATCGGAGCTTCCGTACAAATTGACGGCGACACCTTAGTAATCAGCACAAAAAAGAACCACACATGGAGTTGGCCATTCGGATGGAAAGGCGACAGGCTGGGACGTTCTAAAACAGCCATCACGGTTAAGATACCTCAAAATACACTGTTTGATACCGCTAACATCAATATCGGGGCTGGCTTACTGATACTTGACGGTTTTACTGCAAATCAACGGTTTAAATTGAATAGCGGAGCAGGTAAAGTAGACGTCAAAAATATTACCGCCTCAAATGTAAACATCGAAACAGGCGTAGGAGAAACAGTCTTTCACAATTGTAGTTTTACGGATACTGTGATGAACACCGGCATCGGAGAGACCGTCTTTGACGGCAGAATTTTTACGAAACTTGAAATTAACGCAGGAATCGGCGAAATAGACATGCGCATAAATGGGAAAAAAGACGATTATTTGATCAATGCTACCTCAGGGATCGGTTCGATACTGATAGACGGACGCAGTGCGACAGGGATCGACTCCACATTCCGTATCAACAATCAAAATGCGCTGCATACCATCCGTGTTAAAGCCGGTATCGGGGAAGTCAATATCAATTTTACCGAATAACGTTATATATACGAAAGCAGAAACGCATCCTGCTGTTTTTGAATTTTCCGATAGAATAAAAAATAAAAAAGAGCTACTTGACAATAATGTTTTTTTGAGATATAAATATATCTCATTGTTGAGCAATGAATACTAATGTCTCCTTCGTCTAGTGGTTAGGACATCGGGTTTTCATCCCGACAACAGGGGTTCAATTCCCCTAGGAGATGGTTAAAGCCTGAAATAAACAGCGCGGTTTATTTCAGGCTTTTTATTTTCCAGACAGTCAGCTTACTTCTCGCTCAATCTCATACTGAAAAACCTTTTTTCAGCTAGCGCCCCACTTCATCGCTAAAAAAATCTACTAAATCACGGCATTATGCGCTTACATTTTTACTGAAGCCTTTCCAATTTTTCAGCAAGCTGAAGATACGTTTTATTATAAGGATCAAGCGCAATAACTTGCTGCAAATAATAATATGCTTTGCGATAATCCTTATGCTTAAAATACCACTCATATAGAGCAAAGAGCGTCAACGAGCTACGCGGATCGGACAAAAGACTCGACCGTAAGAGGGTCAGTTTCTCCTCATCGCTGGGCGCAAGTAATGCTTGATAATAAATTAAAATTGACTTTAAGGCAGATCGAGCATCACTGAGATGGCGGTTAATAACTTGCCTAAGCGTACCGTATTTTTTTGCACCGTAAAGAACCTGTAAATACAACGCGATAATTTCGTCAGAAGGCCGCTTTTGGGCGGCAGCCATATATGCAGCTTGCGCCGTATTCATCGCTTCTTCCCAGTTATTCATCCCTGCGCAGACACGGGCATATAACACGATATCTTGCTCAGAAGGATTATTATTATATAGATACTGTGCGCGTTCAAAGGCGTTTCCCCATCGTTTTTCAGCTATATCTTCTTTGACCAAAAGGCGGATTGCAAGAATATTACGCGGATTTTGTTTTAAAAGTACACTGAGAAAATCATTCGTAGTCTTCCCGTTAACGGTATTTTTTGTTTCAAAGCAAAAATTTGCACAAGCGAGAATAACATCAGGAGATTGCGGATAAAGAGAGTCAGCCTTTTCAAGGCATTGTTTTGCCTCAACAATATTCTTACTCCATTCGAGTAATACACGGCTCCGCAACAGAAGGTAAGCCTTATCAACCTTATTTTGTTTGGCAAACTCATCAAGCAGAGTATTTGCAGCTAAATATTCTTTTTTTTCTACATATAGCCGGACTTGCAAAAAGAAGGCACGCCCAAAATCATTATCTTTTTTGATGACCGCGGAAACAAGTTCCTCAGCTTTTTCAAAATTCCTTTTGTCAAGATATGTTTCGGCAAGTAATAGTCGAATTATTACAGCATCAGGATAACGAGTATACAATCTTTCAGCAATTTTATGCGATGTTTCAATGTTATTACTAAAGAGGGCTAAATAAGCAAAGCGCATACCGGCCGGATAGCAGCTCTCATCTTGCGCCCATGCCATCTGATAGTAATTCTCTGCATCTGAAAGCCTACCAAGCTGCTCATATAAAAGCCCTAAAAGATAAGGGGGCAATACAGAAGAAGGATTTAAGCCTCTTGCAATAAAGAGACGTTTTTCCAATACAGTAGCGTATTCCTCCCCCCCGACACCCTTTATCAAAATCATTGCCGGAATAACCGCATCGAAAAACGTATTTGTTCCAAGGTTTTGTGGATAATTGCTTTTCTCAATTTGATCCAATGCATCAAGATACGGGTCAGCTTGTTGATAATTCGGAGTATTCCAATCGATAGACTCGAGCGGATATAAAAGGCGCATCAACCGGGTAGCCAATGTCAATTGCAATTGTTTTTCCTTCATTAAACCTTGAGAAGTCGCATATACACGGGTTACGGCACTACGAATGCTTGCCGGCGAAGCTATTTCCATATCAGTTTGAACCTGTGAGTCGATACGGTTTGATGCCAAATCAGCGGCAGAAGGTAATGGCAGGATAGTGGCCGAAACAGTCTGTCCAGATATAGAATCAGTATGAGTATTATTTCTTGCCGTAGCACATGATATAAAGAGAAGAATCGGAAATAATAAATACAATACACAATATTTTGAGATAGGGCGAGGAAACAACATCATCAATACCTACCTTTATCCCACTCAGAGGAGTAAAAAAAAGCCCGGCAGCTACCTACTTTCCCACTCTGGATGAGCAGTATCATCGGCGTAATGAGAGCTTGACTTCCGTGTTCGGGATGGGAACGGGTATGACCTCTCCACTATGGCAACCGGGCAATAAAAGACGAAACAAAAAAGAAACGAAATTTATTAAATAAAGGGAAGCGCTTTATTATTGATAAGCGACAGGAAAGAAAGTAAATAAAAGAGAATAAAGAAGAGAAGATAATATGGTCAAGCCTCACGACTTATTAGTATTGCTCGGCTAGAACACATTACTGTGCTTAGACCTGCAACCTATCAACCTTGTAGTGTGCAAGGAGTCTTTAGCGGGGTTAAACCCCGAGGGATATGTAATCTTGAGGTGGGCTTCCCGCTTAGATGCCTTCAGCGGTTATCCCTTCCGAACGATAGCTACCCAGCACTTACCCTTGGCAGGATAACTGGTACACCAGAGGTTCGTCCACTTCGGTCCTCTCGTACTAAAAGCAGCCCCTCTCACATATCCAACGCCCATAGCAGATAGGGACCGAACTGTCTCGCGACGTTCTGAACCCAGCTCACGTACCGCTTTAATTGGCGAACAGCCAAACCCTTGGGGACCTACTTCAGCCCCAGGATGCGATGAGCCGACATCGAGGTGCCAAACTTTCCCGTCGATGTGAACTCTTGGGGAAAATCAGCCTGTTATCCCCGGAGTACCTTTTATCCGTTAAGTGACGGCGCTTCCACTCGCGACCGCCAGATCACTAAGACCTACTTTCGTATCTGCTTGAGCTGTCACTCTTGCAGTTAAGCCTCCTTGTGCCTTTACACTCACTGCGTCGATTTCCAACCGACGTGAGGAGACCTTCGCGCACCTCCGTTACATTTTAGGAGGCGACCGCCCCAGTCAAACCGCCTGCCTACCACTGTTCCCATTCCGGCTTCACGGAACGGGTTAGAAACCTAATTCATCAAGGGTGGTATTTCACTTGGCAACTCCACTCACCCTAACGAGCAAGTTTCACTGTTTCCCACCTATTCTACACATGATAAACCAAGTCCCAATAGTAAGTTACGGTGAAGGTTCACGGGGTCTTTCCGTCTAACTATGGGTAACCGGCTTCTTTACCGGTATATAAATTTCACCGAGCCTCGCGTTGAGACAGTGCCCAGATACGTTACACCATTCGTGCGGGTCGGAACTTACCCGACAAGGAATTTCGCTACCTTAGGACCGTTATAGTTACGGCCGCCGTTTACCGGGGCTTCAATTAACAGCTTCGCATTACTGCTCACCGCTCCTCTTAACCTTCCGGCACCGGGCAGGTGTCACCACCTATACGTCTCATTACTGATTCGCAGATGGCTGTGTTTTTGATAAACAGTCGCCTGGGCCTGCTTTATGCTACCTCCACTCATTACTAAACAGAGGCCACACTTTTCCCTAAGTTACGTGTGCATTTTGCCGAGTTCCTTAACGCGAGTTCTCTCGAGCGCCTTAGATTTCTCATCCTACCTACCTGTGTCGGTTTACGGTACGGTCTTTTATAACCTAGCCTTAGACAGTATTTCCCGGCACCATGACTTACCCCGCTTCGCTTCTCTCATCGATCCACTCGCTGTCGCTTCTCACCTTGGATAGCGGATTTACCTACCATCCTTCATAACGGCTTAAATACTTCGACCGGAACAACCGTTCTCCGGCCGGGGGTCGCCTCATGCGTCCTGCCATCGAAATTATAAAAGGTATCGGAATATGAACCGATTTCCCATCGACTACGGCTTTCGCCCTCGCCTTAGGGGCCGACTAACCCTGGGCAGATGACCTTTACCCAGGAAACCTGAGGTTTTCGGCGGAAAGGAATCTCACCTTTCTTTTCGTGTACTTATACCTGCATTCTCTCTTCCATCCCCTCCAGTGCCCCTGTCAGGTACACCTTCATCAGTCCATGGAATGCTCCCCTACCGCCTTATGCTTTTAATACATAAGACCCGTAGCTTCGGTATACTGCTTAGCCCCGTTACATTATCTGCGCATGTATACTCGACCAGTGAGCTATTACGCACTCTTTTAAGGAATGGCTGCTTCTAAGCCAACCTCCTGGCTGTCTAGGTATCCACACTTCATTTCACACTCAAGCAGTATTTCGGGACCTTAGCTGACGGTCTGGGCTGTTTCCCTTTTGACTACGAACCTTGTCGCACGCAGTCTCACTCCTATACGTTGATTACCGGCATTCAGAGTTTGATTGGGTTTGGTAGGCGGTGAAGCCCCCTAGTCCATCCAGTGCTTTACCTCCGGTAATTTTGTATAAGGCTGTCCCTAAAGGCATTTCGGGGAGAACCAGCTATTTCCAGGTTTGTTTAGCCTTTCACTCTAGTCACAAGTCATCCAAACCTTTTTAACAGATTGTAGTTCATCCTCCACAGCGTTTTACCGCTGCTTCAACCTGCTCATGACTAGATCACTCTGGCTTCGGGTCTACGACATGCAACTCTTACTTCGCCCTTTTCAGACTCGGTTTCCCTCCGGCTCCGGAACTTCTATTCCTTAACCTCGCTGCATACCGTAACTCGCAGGCTCATTCTACAAAAGGCACGCTACCACCCATAAAGGGCTGTAACATCTTGTTGGTTTATGGTTTCAGGTTCTATTTCACTCCCCTCACCGGGGTTCTTTTCATCTTTCCCTCACGGTACTTGTCCGCTATCGGTAGCCAACTCGTATTTAGCCTTGGATCGTGGTCGACCCGGATTCCGACAGGATTTCTCGTGTCCCGCCGTACTCAGGTACTGCACCGGCAAGACGACTGTATTTCGCGTACGGGGATTTCACCCTCTCTGTCAGGCTTTCCCAAAACCTTTCCGCTATACATTCGCTTTATCACTTGCTGTACGTAAGCCCGTGCAGCCCTACAACCCCCGTTTAACGGGTTTGGGCTCTTCCAATTTCGCTCGCCACTACTTTCGGAATCTCTTTTGATGTCTTTTCCTTGAGTTACTTAGATGGTTCAGTTCACTCAGTATTGCTTTACCTCTCTATTTTATTCAAGAGTGTAATGATAGAATCACTCCTATCGGGTTACCCCATTCGGCTATCTCCGGATCACAGGATATGTGCTCCTCCCCGAAGCTTTTCGCAGCTTATCACGGCCTTCTTCGCCGGTTGGCTCCAAGACATCCACCATAAACCTATTCTTCGCTTGACCATATTATGTTCTCTTCTTAAAACGATCATCTATTCAATAACCGTCAAGAATTCTTCTTTTCACCTTATTTTTCACTCTCCAGTTCATCCCTTTACTTTAAATAAAGAAAATTCACCTTCAAGCATTCTTTCTTTCCCTTCCCTAGCTTTTCAAAGATCTCTTCGTAAAAACAAAACACTTTCTGTTTTACGTTTTTGGAGATAAGGGGATTCGAACCCCTGACCTACGGCTTGCAAAGCCGCCGCTCTAGCCAGCTGAGCTATATCCCCTTACTACAAACCAAAAATATAAAAAAGGGAGGGAAAGAAGAGAAGATAAGCGGACGCTTTGTGTACAACTTACAAAGCATTTAGTATTTACCTTTCTCTAAGAAAGGAGGTGATCCAGCCGCACCTTCCGGTACGGCTACCTTGTTACGACTTCACCCTCCTTACCAAGCGTACCTTCGGCACCGTCCTCCTTTGCAGGTTAGACAAGCGACTTCGGGTACCCCCAACTCGGATGGTGTGACGGGCGGTGTGTACAAGGCCCGGGAACGTATTCACCGCGCCGTGCTGATGCGCGATTACTAGCGATTCCAACTTCATGAAGTCGAGTTTCAGACTTCAATCCGAACTACGATTGCTTTTTTGCGGTTTGCTCCACCTTACGGTCTCGCTTCGCTTTGTAGCAACCATTGTAGCACGTGTGTAGCCCTGGACATAAGGGCCATGATGACTTGACGTCATCCCCACCTTCCTCCGATTTGTCATCGGCAGTTCCGCCAGAGTCCTCAAGCTTTACCTGTTAGTAACTGGCAGTAGGGGGTTGCGCTCGTTGCGGGACTTAACCCAACACCTCACGGCACGAGCTGACGACAGCCATGCAGCACCTGTCTAGCAGGGTATTGCTACCCGGCCTTATCTCTAAGACCTTCTACTAGATGTCAAACCCAGGTAAGGTTCCTCGCGTACCATCGAATTAAACCACATGCTCCACCGCTTGTGCGGGCCCCCGTCAATTCCTTTGAGTTTCACCCTTGCGGGCATACTCCCCAGGCGGTACACTTATCGCGTTTGCTTTGGCACTGAAGCTCTTGCCCCAACACCTAGTGTACATCGTTTACAGTGTGGACTACCAGGGTATCTAATCCTGTTCGATCCCCACACTTTCGCATCTCAGCGTCAATTATCGGCCAGAAACCCGCCTTCGCCACCGGTGTTCTTCCAAATATCTACAGATTCCACCCCTACACTTGGAATTCCAGTTTCCCTTCCGTAATTCAAGTTATACAGTACCCAATGCTATTCTAGGGTTAAGCCCCAGGATTTCACACCAAGCTTACATAACCGCCTACATGCCCTTTACGCCCAATAATTCCGAACAACGCTCGCCCCTTACGTGTTACCGCGGCTGCTGGCACGTAATTAGCCGGGGCTTATTCGTCGATTACCGTCATCAGATGAGCATTCCCTCTCACCCTTATTCTTCATCAACAAAAGGATTTTACAACTTTTCAGCCTTCTTCATCCACGCGGCGTCGCTCCGTCAGACTTCCGTCCATTGCGGAATATTCTTAGCTGCTGCCTCCCGTAGGAGTTTGGGCCGTATCTCAGTCCCAATGTGTCCGTTCACCCTCTCAGGCCGGATACCCATCGTCGCCTTGGTGGGCCTTTACCTCACCAACTAGCTAATGGGACGCAAGCTCATCCTCAAGCGAAGCCGTAGCTTCCTTTCCTCAACATCTCTTGTGATATGCCGAGTGTATTCGGTATTACCTGCTATTTCTAGCAGCTATCCCCATCTTAAGGGTAGATTACCCACGTGTTCCTCACCAGTCCGCCACTCTAGGAGAGAAGCAAGCTCCTCTCTTGCCGTTCGACTTGCATGCTTAAGACGCGCCGCCAGCGTTCGTTCTGAGCCAGGATCAAACTCTCCATTATTTTATTTCAAACACCCCGAAGGGCGTCTGATCTCAATAATTTTGAAAGCAAGTCCCGTTTCTTTTATTTTTAGGAACGTTGACCTTTAAAAGAAAGAAAAAATAACAATGCAAAGCAATTATTCATCACTCCGCACGCCCTCTTTCTCTCTCAATTCTTTGTTCTACGCTTATTTCCTTACCAAAGATTTTTCGCTCTTTGGCTTTTTCTTCTTTCCCTTCCCTTTAATTTCAAAGACCAGTTTGCTTAACTGCGCTTCGCCTTGGCATCGCAGCAAGCGAAAAAGAATATATCAAAAAACCATTCGTTTTGTCAAGTACCTTTTGTTCTTTTTTATTTTTATTTTTTTAAGTCAAGACCGAGTTAAAGAACGCAAGAGAACGGCGACAAACTCACGAACATGCAATGCCCACAATATGAAAACACTATAGGCAAATTTCTCACCAAACCACTAAGCCGTTTTGAGAAAAATTCCTTCAAGAATTAATTGCAATATAAATTATTATAGAAAGGAATAAAACTATGGAGAATAGGGGATTCGAACCCCTGACCTATTGATTGCGAACCAATCGCTCTACCACCTGAGCTAATTCCCCAAAGCGGTATTGAGTATATAGTTTTTAGATAAATTGAGCAAGTGCTTTTTAGGACATACGAAAAATTTTTATGTACTATTAAAACAATGTGGCACGTTATATTATAAAGAAATACCCCTAAAGACCTCGGTTTCTAGAGCTGCCTAAAGGTATAAAAATACAAAATATAATCCTTGACTTTTCCAGCAAAGTCCCGTACACTAAACATATGAACTTGAAAACCGTTTTGACACCTGAAACTGTCAATCTCCATTTAAAAGGAACCTCTAAAGAGGAAATTATTGATGAATTACTTGAAATGCTTGTTCAGGCAGGAAAAGTAAAAGATAAAGCCGTCGCCCGCGCTTGCGTATTAGATCGTGAACGAAAAATGTCTACGGGAATGAAGCATGGTATTGCAATCCCGCACGGAAAGACCGATTCGGTTAACGATCTCGTTGCCTGTATCGGCATTTCGGATCATCCGGTCGATTTCGATTCACTGGATCAAGAGCCATGCCGTATTTTTATTATGACACTTTCACCGATTGACAAAACAGGACCGCACTTGCAGTTCTTGGCAGAAGTCAGTCTGCTGTTCAAGAGTGCCGAAAAACGGCAAGAAATATTGAATGCAACTGACAAGTCCGATATTATCCGTATCTTGACCGAATAGTGTACACGACTGGAGCAAATGCACTTAAACTAACAAAGCATGAGGAGGTTTTATGCTTGTAAATGTATTAACAACAGGAGACGATGTAAGTGAAAAACTAAAGACATACTGCAATGGGCTGCCTGATGTCGATAAGAAGGTTATGGATGCTGCATCCGATGAAGGAAAAAGCTTTATGGGTGCGCATGGCGTATCTGCAGCTCCGATGGTTGTCGTACTTGATGAAGACGGAAAGGATTTGTTAAAGACTACCGATATGAGCGAACTTGAAAAGTTCTTTTCTTAAATTTCTGCAAACTTAATTTAAAAACCTCTCGGAAGCATTATTCCGAGAGGTTTTCTTTTAATATATGGCTATATTTTCTCTGCTTTACAAGCAAAAGCGCCGCACCGTATTTAAAGATTTTTATACATATTCCAAGTTGATTCAATCAATGTTTTGATATCGGAGTATTTCGGATTCCAGCCTATCGTTTCGCGGGCATGCTGAGATGTTGCATAAAGCTCGGCAGGGTCTCCGGCACGGCGGCCGACAAAGCGTGCGGGTATTGCCTTTCCGGTAATAGAGCGCGCTGCGGTAAGCATTTCGCTGACAGTAATGCCAACTTCGCTGCCGAGATTGACGATAAGGCTGTTGTCAGTTTTATCGATATAGTGCAGCGCGTCGGTATGCGCTTTCGCAAGGTCACTGACATGTACATAATCACGGATACAAGTGCCGTCGCGTGTAGGATAATCATTGCCGAAAATCTGAAGTTCTTTCCGCATACCGGCAGCGACCTCCATAATAATCGGCAAAAGGTTTTGCGGATTCCGCTCGAGCCCCTTAACGGCGCCGGACGGATCATAGCCTGCGGCATTAAAGTACCGCAACGATGCAAACTTGAACCCCTTGAGCCGGTCATACCACTGCAAAAACTCTTCGGTTTTGAGCTTGGTAAACCCATAATAACTTTCAGGATTTTTCGGATGCTTTTCGTCAATTGGTAGATATTCCGGCGAGCCGTAGACGGCTGCCGATGACGAAAACACAAAGCGGAGGCACCCATGCTTAACCGCGGCATTTAAAATGTTCATCGTTGCCGAAATATTATTGATGGAGTATTTTTCAGGGGTAACCATCGATTCCCCCACCGCTTTAAATGCAGCTAAGTATACAGCCCCGTCAAATCCGCGGGCAAAAGCTGCATCAATATCGTCACTGTGTCGGGTATCTCCTGCAATAAATTCCGTACCCGGGAAAATATTGCATAATTGTCCCGTCGATAAATTGTCGAATACCGTAACTGAATGCCCGGCTTCCAGCATCGCTTTAACTACGTGGCTGCCGATATATCCGGCTCCACCGATAACCAATACACGCATAATAATCCTCTTATAAATCCGCTCTATTTGAGCGCTATATATATGAAACCTCCAAAAAGCTGTAGATTTTAGAGGTTTTTCTTCGGCGGATTCCGTAATGCCGTTATACTCCGCAATCGTTTTATCAATTCTTTATCCTTGCTTAAAGTTTCTATCGGAAACGACAGTCGGTATGTCCAGTTCGAATCACTGACCGTACCGGGGATGTTAATCCGCTCATCCTGCGGCTTGACCGTATGTATTTCATCAATCATGAGTCCCAACCAATCTTGTATGGGAAAGATGGCAAAAACCGACGGAACTTTGACTAAAGCGCTCAATAAGGCTGCAGCTAAGTCCGCCGTATAGGGCGGCTTTTTCCCGTCGATAGGACACAGGGCTCTCCGTATATTACCATCAATACGCAGAGCATTAAAAAACGAAAGCATATCTGCATAAGACAATTCTTCCTCCCACCATTCCCGCAGTGTCGAAGAATCATGCACGGAAGTTACCGCAACCGCTTCTTGAGGATAGTCGCACAGCGGAATAAAAGGGGCACCGTCCTTTTCCCATTCACGTTCCCAGCGGAATACCCGCAGGCTCAAAATATGTAATTTTCCCAGAATTTCTGGCAATGCCGCAGGTTTCGCGCCCAAATCTTCGGCGCATGGCTGCATATCGACGGAAGCACATAATTCCGACAAAATATCTTCTGCCTGCACTGCCCACAGTTTGTTTTGCTCTGTTTCTTTCTCTTCGACCAACAATGAAAATCGTCTTTGTTCGTCCTCCGATAGCGTTCCCCATGCGGTTGTATTCCGGTATAGATATGCCGCAGTATACACAACTGTTCCCCGTAAGTCTTTTCCGGCTTTTACAAGCATACGGTCAGTCCATTTTTGCCGCAAAGCTGTTTCTACTTCCGGCGGCAGCCCGCAACGACGTATATCCACTTCGCTTTGTATTTCATCTTTAAAAAGCCAGAGCTCTTCCGTACCGATTCTATCGGCAACTTTATGCAATAACCCATGCGCATACAAATAGTCGCCGTTCACCGCAGTTTGAACGATATCGGTATTGATATGCGGCTCTGCCATCCATCGAATACGTTCTTGGGAAAAACCTGCTTTTCTTAAATCTTTCATTGTGATTTCCGCATAAGGGATGGGTTTTCCCAAAAGCCCTGTTGTTTCCCCTTCGGGAATAGCCCAAATTCTAAAAAAACCTAAGATATGATCAAGCCGGTACGCATGATAATACTGCGATGCATGGGCGAGCCGGTCCTTCCACCAACGGTAGCCGGTTGCTTTTAAATTTACCCAGTTGTAAATAGGGAAACCCCAATTTTGTCCCGTAGGATTATCCCCATCAGGAGGACTGCCCGCACGGAGATCACCGCGGAAATATTCGGGATGTGCCCACACCTCTACGGAATCCTCGTTCATCAAAATCGGAATATCGCCTTTTACCGAAATCCCGTTATCGGCACAATAGGCAATGGCTTTTAACAGTTGTTTATGCAGATGCATTTGTACCCACGCATAGAACAGATGTTCTCGTTTCAAGACAGAATCGTTCCATGCAGCAGTGATTTTCGCCGTTGAAGGAGAACGCATATCGGCACATTCTTTCCAGTCCTTCCACGAAGCATGATAGTTTTGCCTCTTGATATTTTTAAACACTGCATATTCGATTATCCACGGATTTGCCTTTATCCATTCCGCAAGCTCACCGGTCTGAGAATCCGCAATAATCTGTGATTCAGCCTTATTAAATACGGCATGCAGCAGTACATTTTTTTCGTGAAGTATATCCCGGTACCGAAAACGTTCCGCCGGAGTGTTCGGTCTAAAGGCAGTGCGTATTTTTTTTATCTCAGCTTTGAAGGTATGCGCTTCCGGTATATCATCCAAGCAGATATAGAGCGGATGCAATGCAAAAGCCGAAAGAGCATTATATGGAGAACTGTCAGTACCTGTATCATTGACGGGCAAAAGTTGGATAATACGCAACCCTGCTTTTTTACAAAAGTCGGCAAAAGGAATAAGATCGGAGAACTCACCGACGCCACAGCTTTTTTGACTATATAGAGCGGAAACCGGTATGGCAGCCCCGCATAAGGCCTGATTAAGCGGTGAACATTTCATTTCATCTCTCCTCGCTACTTGAGCCTATCATAGACCAAAAACGGAAAGTTAGAAAGGGGGAAGTGTCAAAACAACAAACATTATTCCATTTGACAAAAGGCCGTATGCGTATTACCGTGTAGAGAGAAACTTCAAAATCCGCCGATTTTTGGAAATCTCCCTATAATGCTCTATAAAGGAAAGATATATGAAAAACGTACCGGCAGAAACTCTCCGACACAATATAAAGTATTTGGATTTACTCTCCCGCTCATTTCCCAATGTTACCGCCGCAGTTGAAGAAGTGGTCAATCTGAAAGCTATCCTGAATTTACCGAAAGGAACCGAGCATTTTTTGACGGATATACACGGAGAAGCGGAAGCGTTTAATCATGTGATGCAAAATGCGTCTGGAGCTATCCGGCGGAAAGTCTCCGAAGAACTCAGCTCAACGGTCAGTATCGATGATTTAGAAGAGCTCACCACGCTCATCTACTATCCTAAGGAAAAGCTCGAACTGATCAAAGCGGAAAAAAAAGCCAATATTACAAACTGGTACGAGCTCACCATTTATCGGTTGGTACGGGTGGCGCGGGCAACTGCTTCGAAGTACACGCGATCAAAGGTGAGGAAACTGCTGCCGAAAAGTTTTGCCTACATAATGGAAGAGCTGTTGCAGGAAGATGAACACCGCTTTAACAAAAAGGATTATTACAGCGAAATTATCAAAAGCCTCGTAGAATACGGACGCGCGGATTTATTCATCATCGAGCTGTCCGAAGTGATAAAAAAATGCACGATCGATCATCTGCATATTATCGGCGACATTTTCGACAGAGGCCCGTCCCCGCATAAGGTGATGGATACGCTGATGGCACAAAACAGCCTTGATATCCAGTGGGGTAACCATGACATTCTCTGGATGGGCGCTGCTGCGGGATGCAGGGCATGTGTTGCAACGGCGATACGGATTGCGCTCCGCTATTCCAATATCGATTCCATTGAGGACGGATACGGGATTAGCCTCTTGCCGTTGGTGAGTTTTGCACAGCATGTGTATAAGGATGATCCATGCACGCAGTTTATACCGAAGGTAAACGAGAAAAAGCCCTTCGATGTCGATGCGGAGCTGCTGGCAAAAATGCACAAGGCAATCAGCATCATCCAATTCAAAATTGAAGAGAATATCATCGCGCAGAATCCTTCGTATAATATGGAACACCGGAGGATACTGCGTACCCTTAATCCTGCGGCGGGCACCATTGAAATTGAAGGAAAAACCTACACGCTGAACGACACCTCGTTCCCGACCATCGATCCCGCGCACCAAACAGCGCTTACCGACGAAGAACAATACCTCATCGATACACTGACCAATACGTTCATGGCAAGCGAAAAACTCAAGCAGCATGTGCGGTTTTTATATGCAAAGGGGAGCATGTATCGGCGCTATAACGATAACCTGCTCTTCCATGCGTGCCTGTTGCTAAACGAGGACGGCAGCTTTAAGGAGAAAGAGATAGACGGCGCCGTATATTATGGCAAAAGCCTGATGGATAAATACGACCAAATGGCACGGGAAGCCTACTTTTCCGGGCAAAATGCGGATTTTCTGTGGTTCTTATGGTGCAATCAGGATTCGACGCTGTTCGGTAAGACGAAGATGACCACCTTTGAACGCTACTTTATCGATGATAAAGCGACGCATAAGGAGCCGTCCTCGCCGTACTATAAGCTGATGGAACGGGATGACGGAACACTTGCCGCACGGATTCTCAAGGAGTTCGGACTAAGCGGCAACGCTCATATCGTTAACGGGCATACACCGGTCAAAGTTGTAAAAGGCGAAAGTCCGATTAAAGCGGGCGGCAAGCTCTTGGTCATCGACGGCGGATTTTCAAAAGCCTACCAAAAGACCACCGGTATTGCAGGCTATACGCTTACCTATAACTCTTATGGGATGACGCTGATAAGCCACCACCCGTTTGAGTCCGTTGACAAAGTATTGCGCGAAGGCTTCGACATTGAATCGACCAAAGAGGTAATCGAAACTTTAGTTGAACGAAAGCGGGTTGCAGATACCGACACCGGCGCCGACATGAAGGAAAAAATCCAAAATTTGGAAATGCTGATCAGCGCCTACAACAAGGGCATTTTAAAACAGCAGGATTAACGACGCGAATACTTTTCCGTATACCGCTGTGCAGCAGCCGGTTCCGGTTCGTAGTACCGTTTGATGCGGATAAGCCGCTGTGCGATAGCGGCAAGGTTGTCTCCCCTACCGAGACCGTAGAATGCCAACGCTGCATCACCGATCAACTCTCCGTCGGCAAAAGCGGGAAGCGCGAAAGTTCTGCCGGTCATATCGGCCTTCATTTGGCACCAGATAGCATTATGCGCCTGCCCGCCGGATAAGGTATACACAGGATTAAACCCGGAAGCCTGTTCAAGTAAATCACAGCCGTGCCGGATACGGAAGGCAAGCTCCTCTACAAACGCGCGCCCCTGTCCCGCAAAGGTTGCGGGATACGCACCCGATGCGGCAAACGGTTCCGCGGCGATCCGTTCCATTGCAGCGATGTAATCGTTACCTAAAAACCCGTGAGATACCAGAAACGAAGAAAACGCTGCACCGGATGATGGAATAACGGATGACAGATTCCACAAATCAGGCATAACCGACGGCAACAGCAGTGTTTTTTCAGCACGGTGCGGCTGCGAGATGCAAACGTTAATGCCCTCACTTGAACCGGCACGGTCGCAGGCGGTACCCGCCGTCAGCGTTCCCGTCCCGATAAGCGCCGCGATAAAATCAGGTACACCGGCAATAACCGGAATACCGCAAAAGCGACCGATTACCGTACCGGCGGCTGTGAAAGGAGGCAGCAAACCGGCTAGTCTTTCCGTATCGATATGCAGCGCTTCCGAAAACCGGAAAAGCTCTTCTTTACTCCAATAGGCCGCCTCGTAGCGCGGATCAGGGAGGCTGGTTACCACCGCGCCGGTTAAAAGGTACGAGACATATTCCGACCCGGAAAAAAGCTGCGCGGCGCCGGCGAATACATCAGGATACTTTGCACGGAAAGCCGCAATCCGCGGCAAAAAAAGGGACAGCCCCGTCGGCGGGATAGATGCAGCTCCATCTTGCGGCGCCGGTATAGTAGCTCCCTGATGCCCCGATACGGTAAGCCCTTGCGACACAGGTTCATTCCATAAAAACAGGGTATCGTTTTTTGCCGCATCAATAATACCGTTCATAACATCATCGGGGGGGAGAGACGCGGAGAATAAATGCTTGTCAACGTTGATATGTATCTTGGGTACGCGTCCGGCAGAGTTTATGTTTGCTTCCGGCACACGGCGGTTTTGAGGTACGGCAACAAACGAAGGACCATTTCCGGAAACACAAATAGCTTCTATCACATAATCAGCGGGTAAGATATGCCATGCAGCAAAAAAGGCCTGCACCCAGTCTACCGCCTGAACAGGCTGAGGGAACAGCAAGCGTATAAACTTGAGTACTGTTCCGGCCTCGGTAATAAACGCTGCTTTTAGCGACGACGTACCGATATCGGCACATAAAATACCACTTTGCATGAACCTATTGAGCGCCGCCGGAGAAAGATTCGTCGTTTGCAAGTATTTGGTTTATATCGCCGTCATCAACTTCCGAACGAGTATGTACAGAGGCAAAACGGGTACTATACCAATCAACCCGCCGAGTAAGGAACATCAACAGTGAAACAACACAGAAAATACCGATACTGCCGATAAGCAGTGCATAATCTTCCGATTGCAATATGCCGAACAATAAAAAATAGGATATGGCTTGCACCGCCGTTAACAAGACACCCCAACGGATTTGCTTAAAAATTGCCGCAGTATAAAATCCGACAACGGTACACACACCAGCCGTCGCAATCAAATAGCTAAGGCTAAACGAAACATGTTCGGAAAAAGACAATAACAGCAAGTAAAATAACACATCAGCAAGCCCGATAAGAAAATACTGGATGGGATGAATCCGCACCGCGCTCCACAATTCACATAAAAAGATCGCTAAAAACGGCACCGCTAAAAAAAGGAGCGCATAAGTAATGCACCGCTTTACTTGCGAATAATGATTAACGGGAGTGATAAAACCGATCTTTACCGTTTCGGGCGAACTGCGGAGACTTGGAGAAGCTTTTGTCGCATAACTGTCGTATTCATCGTACACATCCGTATCTTTGGATATACTGAAATCTTGAGCTCTCCAGCTGCGGGGAAATACCGTGCTTAACCCGGAAATACGCCAGTCGGCGGAAAAGCCCGAATTGTCGAGTGTTCGGTTTTTCGGCAGCCATCCTCCCGCAAAGCTGGGCGCAGACCATGTCGACTGTACGGCAAAACTGTTGTCCGCAGCAAGCGGTACGATACAAAGGCTTTTACCCCCTTGGATGGAAATGGAACCTTCTATCGAAAAGCCGGAACGCACAATATCTTCCGGCACCATGTAATACACGGCATTGCGAAATGGAGAGGCTCCCGCAGGAGCAGTCAGCGCTTCAAGCAGCGGTTTACCGTTCCCATAAAGCGCAGGATAAGCGGTTAATGTCTTTTTATCTTTTATTCCAAGGATAAGCACCGCATCCTTATAACGGATATTTTTTTCCGCGATATTGAATTGACTAAATTGGAAACCGGAGAATGAGGCGGTTACTGCAAGATCGCCGCTAAAAACGGGCACGGTAAAGATACCCCGCGAAAGGCGATAGGGATTGATCTGTGTTACCAGATTATATGTTTCAGGAACCGTGAGAATATAGTCCGTTTTTTTCCCTTTTTGCACAACCTTCCTTGACGAATCTGTGTATTCGACTAATTCATCATACGGCACGGCAAGCAAAAGCCCCTCAATAACAGGCTCCCCCCCTGCCGGTTCCATGATAGACGCTTCGGCAGTCCGTCGATACCCTTCCCGATCATTAACAAGCGAGCGGATAAATGCAAGCGGGATAAGCAGTACCAACATCATAACAAAAATGATAATAGGCTTTATCCACGCTGCTTGATGGGGAAATAGTGATTTCTTCGGTATAACAGCGGTAATCTCTGTTGATTGTTTTACATCCATATCAACCACGGCCTTGCTTAATCTTGTTTATTATCCGTCTTATGCTGCGCGTTCGAATCCGCAGTATGGAGCATCCGTTCGATAATATCTCTATTATCCAATAGACCGCTTAAAGACTGATTATGATGCAATCGCGAAATCGTTTGCGCAAATAGTCCCGAAACATCGGTTGAAATATACCATTCTTTCTTGAGCAACTCTTCGTGGTATACCGCATTAGTACCGATGATGCGGTAAAAAAAACCTTTTTGATAGGCTTCATCAAAAAGCTGGATTGCATCGCCGGTAAAGAACGGCAAACTCACAGCCGCAATAACCTTTTTTGCCCCTTTGTTTTTAAGGAACTCCATTGCCTTTAACAGCGTGCCGCCCGTACCGAGCATATCATCGGCAAGAAAGGCGGTTTTGCCGTTTACATCACCTAATAAGTTGATATTGACAATATTTGACTGCTTTGCATTCTGCGTAACCACGGAATAATCCCGCTCTTTGTAAATCATCGCGAGCGGTTTTTTAAGTCCGCTGGAATAAAATTTATTCCGGTCTACAGCTCCACTATCGGGTGCAACGATGACAAACTCCGCATTGGGATCAGCAAGATTTTCAATCTTTGAAAGTTCGCGCATAATCTGATAACTTGCATGGAGGTTTTCGATACGAGCCGTATGAAAGGCATTCTCAATCTCACGAGAATGGATATCCAGTGTAATGATTTGATCGACGCCGAGTGTTTCGTAAAAATGGCCTAACATACTAGCAGTTAGCCCTTCACGCCCCTTCTTTTTATGTTGACGACTATATGGATAGACGGGAACTACCAGTGTAATATGTGCAGCTCCGGCATAGCGTACGGCGTCGATGGTTACCATCATCGACATAAGATGATCATTTACCGAAAAAACATGCTGATTTTTACCTTCATTCACCCAAAGCGGATAATGGTTTTCTACATCTTGAAAAATAAATACGTTCTTACCGCGGATACATTCCAATATTTCAGTCTTAAATTCACCGTTTGTAAAATAGGTAAAACGAGCATTCACTTTAAATCGGGGAACACGAATTTTTTCAATCTCGTTATTTTCATGTAATCCGGAAGAAATAAGGTCGTTATAAAAATTGATGTCCCGGATAAGTCTTTCTTTTTGTAAATTATATCGTTTTATTAACTTGTCTATCTTTCTATTAAGTTTTTCTACATAAATATGTTTTAAGTGTTTAATTACCGCATCGGCAAAATGTTCGCCGCCCGGACACGCCAGAATTGCCAAATTCGCAGACCCGGAGTATATCATACCCGCCCCCTCATGTCGGAATAAATTTGAGCATTAGTTTACATATTTCACAAAAAAATTCAATCGGTCGTTGTAGGGTAAACGCATCAGGTTGCTTTTTAACAACCCCGCGGAAAGATTGATACTATTCGACCAGAGTTGAACCGCTTCGCGTTTCAAATGGTCTCATAGTATCAATCTTTCCGCGTTTTTTATCTACTCTACCTGATGCGTTTACCCGCTTGTTAGAAAAAATGTACGAAATTTTAAGCAAAATTTCATACAAAAGGAAGGCAAACGCATTAGGGCACACACGGATTTAGCTTTCCGTTAGCCTTTTGAAAATAGACGATGCAGATACAAGGAATTAGGCAAAAAAGTACCGCAGGCGTATCTATGATACGTTGAGGACACTTTTTTGTCGTATGACGCAGTAGATGCGTCGTATATTTTCAAAAGATCATCCTAGAAACCAAGACCGATACCAAGCTTTATTCCTAGACCGGACAGCGTTGTAAATGCCCGCTTGAAATCTTGTGAGGCAACGGATGCAGCAAGGCTAAAAGTAAACCAGCGCGAATCTATAAAAAGACAAAACTCATGCTTCCACATCCGTTCGACATATCGGCTATCCAAATATACGCCGAGCACCTTTGCAAAACGGCTTTCAATTTTAAGCCCTCCGTCTACATAATACGGCTTTGCATTAAGAATCGGAAAAGCAAGAAATGGTGATAAAATCAAGTAATCATTTTGGAACGGCTTAAAATCGGCGCCGATACTTACCTTACACGGGCGCATAATTTTCTTTTTAGCCAAGGTACCGGAAAGGCTCGTTTTTGTTGTTTGGTTAAAAAAGGAAGTACCCCCACTCGTAATACCGTCTAAAAGGTTAGCCACAGAACCGTCATAGTTAAATGTAGCCTGCATACCTTTCGTCGTTACGATCGGCATAATCGGTAAGTAGTCGATACCGCCCGTAATCGCGACCCAACCTGTTGGCCGGAATACACCGGTTAAACTTAAATCAACACCGCCGTTTTTTAAAACCTCAAGTATAGAAAAATTTCTATTGGCTAAATAATCCGGTAGATACCCATAAATATTTGCAGTACCTTGAGCTTTCAGTGTAATACCATCAACCACACCGCCTGTCATATGCGGAGACAGACTATATGTTCCGCTGGGATTTTCCATATATGCGACAGGTGCAAAATATGCAACCCGTGCCGAAAAACCGTAAGTCGGATTATTAAACTGATACATTAGTCCGGCATCAGCGAACACATTGATCTTTGCATTCAAAGTACCATGAATTGTCTGACCGGTTGCAATCGCCGGGTTACCGTTAGCTGCAAGATCAAGCAAACTCTTCGGTAAATTTCCCCATACATCCCCATTAGCGGTAATAGA
Source organism: Treponema sp. OMZ 803 (assembly GCF_024181165.1). NCBI lineage: Bacteria > Pseudomonadati > Spirochaetota > Spirochaetia > Treponematales > Treponemataceae > Treponema > Treponema sp. OMZ 803. Next base: position 2,580,029 of record NZ_CP051195.1, read on the forward strand.
AAACTTTACCGTATGTTTTTCCAATACGGTAAACCGGAAAAATGTGTCAACATCCAAAAGCGCACCTACATGTATGCCCGATTTCATCGTATCTTTTGAAAGTTGATTAAGGTCGATAACCAATTCAGGCCGAAAAAAATCCAACACAGAAACCATATTATTGGCAGCGGTAGCCGAAACAACAAATCCCGTATGCAGAGAGAACGGACGAACCTTCTTAGGCTGCTGTGTCGGTTCATTCATTTCAACCGACTGTGATACATCTTTCTGCTCTTGCGCTTTATTGTTCTGTTCCGGAGCAATTCCCGTTCCGGCGCCGGAAGATTCGTCTTTAGCATTTGCGTTTGGAGCCGGCGAAGCCGGGGATTCAGCCACTCCGGTATCCGTATGAGCGGCAGGCGCGGCAGAAACGTTTTCGGCAGCCGCAGCAGCAGGCAGTGCGGTACTGCCGTTATCAGCAGCAGAAACGGCAGCGGACGCTTCGCTTTCGGGTAGAGCAGCCGCATTTTCTTGGGGAGACTCTGCCTCTTCTGCGCCAGTCGCTTGAGCAGGAACGATAGCTCCATCGGCTTGATCACGATCAGTTGTCGCTGCTTGTTCGGTTACTATTTTAGAATCGGTACTCGTACCTACCGCATCCTGTCCAAACGCTGTAACAACGCCTAGTACGATATATAATACAATAAACCATTTTTTTTTCATTTTACTTTCCTCAGGATATTCCGGTAATTAGTTCACTTTCATCGAATAATTGATATCCGTTTCCGCTAAGACAGTAATCGATGCTCCCAGTTTAAAATCACGCTTCAACGAATATGAGCCTTGCGGTAGTTCCAACACCAACTCCGGTGAGACGGGATACTTTTCGAGAAGCTTTTTCAATTCTGAAGAAGTGAGCGTTACCGTCTGCTCTACTGCAGCCGCTGTTATCTTTTTTTCAATGGGGTTGCCGAAATCATCGTTAATAGGATTACCTAAACCGTCTTTGAATTGCAATATACATTTAGGCACAGAACCGCTCAAATCATTTTTTAAGTTAATATGTACATTAAGTGCCTGTAATGAATCTAAAATCTGATCATCAAGGCCGAAAGGTTTATCATGAGCACTACGCCTGCCGAATAAATCGGTGCCGGACATATTTATACCGAACATATCCATCAATGAAAACGTACGATTCGACGCTACTTTAAAACCTACCGGCACATCCAAAACAAGATCGATACTTACCTTCGGCTTTTTATCTTTGAGAGTATTATACTTCGCACGGGTAATCGGAATTTCCCCCATATTAAGCGTACAGGTAAGTTGCAAATTTTTCGGATAGTCGTTCATAATACCCGCCAAGGTTTTTGTAATACCGGACTCTCCCTGCTTTATAGAAAGCATAGCATCCGGAATAGCGCCCGTAAATATTTTATCCGAAGGGAATGTACCGACAGGAAGTGCTTTTAAGGCAACATTGTTTTTGTCTACCAAGACTGCCGATGTATCAGTCGTCTCTCCCGTCTTAATATATGTTGCCGTTAATTTTACATTCATTTTTGTACTTCCAAGCAGCCCCGAATCGGAGCCTGCATAAAAATACACGGGGATTTCTTCCAGTTGTATACCTGCTGTTTTCAATTTTGAAGTCAGCTCGGATAAGTCCATCTTTCCCGTCTGTGGGAAAGAAACGGTTTGATCAGCTTTTGCCTTTAAAATAATTTCTTCCCAATCGGGATTAAACTGAATAGAACCGGATAATGTTATATCCTTACCTGTCTCTATGTTCTTCAAGGTAAAGGTAGTGCCAGTAGTATTCGGTAAAACCACCTGCATTTTTAAATCAAACTTAGGCAGATGCTCAATATCTAAATCGAAAGCATTCCCGCCATTACAGCTATACTCTTGTTCCGTTTTGCCGGATACGAATACTCTTTCCTCTGGTGGCACCATTTTAAAACTAGTGGAAGAAAGCTTTATTTTTATATCATTTTCTGCTGGTAAACCGTTATCAAGTTTAATTTTTGCAGATACTGTCTTAAACTTTATCTTTTTAACCCAGTCTTTCATATCTTGCGGAACATCCTGCTCCCTATCAACTGTAAGGCCGGAAGGATGTTGCAGTGTAATTTCTTTAAACTTTTTAATATCAAGCGCTAAGGTAACAGGCAGACTGTCTTGTTTCGTATATGTTGCATTATTCAGCTTTACTTTGAATGCAGGAGTATAGGAGAGCTGCTGCTTATTCAAATTTTGATTTTCCAGAGAAACGGTATTTCCTAACGGCCGATAGTCCGAAGGGATAATAGAGAAGCCGCCTACCCCACCTTGTTCTACCTTCATTTTTTCTTTTATCGTAATGCCTGACCACTCGTTCGGCATTTGCGCGGTAAACTTCATAAAACCTTCAGCAATCGTTGCCTTTTCAAATTCAGTAGGTAAGGACAGAGGAATGGTTTGAGTCGGCAAAGAAACATCAATATCAGCAGCAGTTACACCCGTCGCTTTTTTTATGTCACCTTCCAACTTGGTACCCAGAGAAATAGTACCGGAACCGCTTGTAAGATTTAGCGTCAATTGAAACCTTACCGTGTTGTTTATAGTAATACCGTCTAATGAAAATTCAATCTTCTTTCCATCAAGGGATATAGTTCCCGGAACAGACGCTCCATGACTTTCCATCGTTGCTGCTGTAATGGTATAAGTTACAGTCGCAGAGCTTGATGATAACGTGAGCTTTGCACCGTTTTCAAAAGAAATCGCATTAAAACCTGTAAAACTGACATTAACAGACTGCCTATGTGAGAGGAACGGTGCTATACCTGGCGGGATAGTAATAGGGATTGCAGTGCCGGTATTAAACCGATTAAGTAATTCCTGATTGATACCAGACACATCTATAGGAACATCTTTCTTTTGCTGTAAATCGGGAACAGAAATCTTCTTCTCAAAATTTTGAGAAAGTGCGGCATTGTCTCCCGATCCGCCGTTTCCCAGCGGATCCCCATTGAAATACTTGCTTATATCAAGCTCTAAGGTTTGGAGCGGATAATGCACTAAATAGCGGAGTTTATCATCCCCTCCGGAAGGCTGATACCGGTACAGACGAATGTTTTTATTGTTCTTTTGCAGCGTTTCTTCAAGTTTTGTGAATACTTCAGCTTCAGTAATACTTTTTTCACCCAGCGGTACATAAACCGTCGGTTTTGCCTTTATTCTAACGCTTGAAAAAGGCTGTAAACCACAGGCGGCAGTAAAAGCCAAAGCAATAAGTATACTGATACACATAGGATATTTGCTATATTTATGATAAGACATCTTTTCCCCCTTACTTTACAGGCAGGATGCTGCCAAAAAATCATGACGGTTTAGAACGATGGTGCTATTTAATAGTTTATAGAATATACCATGTTATCTATGCAAAAACAAGAAGTTACGATAAAGAGCTCCACCTAAAATAGCGTCGGAGCTTTTTATCTCTTTACGTGTACGCGTAATGCGCGCACGACTAAAAGCTTTTTCGGAAACTGATGTTTCCTGTAAAAGTTTTTATGGGAGCAAGAAAGATAATTACATCAGGTTGTTTTTAATCTATCGAGAATTATTTTCCGATACTCATACTGAGGCTTATTGTTATGAACATAAAACTGAAAATCGGAATCTTATCGGGCATATTGGTGTTGCTATTGCTTATTGCGGCCGGAACTTTTATGCAGATTTCTAAACCGGCTGATACGCTCGAACATCAGATTGTGCTACTTGCCGGTTACGAACGTAACATACTCTACGTACGCGGTACTATATATCGTTATGGTGTTGCCGGTGTACATATCCCTTCTTCTGTTACCAGTGCGTTAAGTAAATACGAGCCCACATTAGTTGCCGTGGAATATGCAGCGGAAAAATATACGGAAAAGGATGCTGTATTGCGGAACAGCCTTTCGGAATATTTTACTTCAGCCCGTTCAATAAATGCGGAATTTACCACGCTGGTTAATGACTATAACCAGTTGGGCGCAGCAAAACCGAAGCCGTTTGATGAAAGGAAGTTGGAAACAATTGAAAAACTAATCAACACTCATGTTAATAACTTTGACACAGTATCAGGCACATTAGAGAGCGCCGCCAGCCGGTATCGTAAACAGGCAGCAATTCTTTCGGGGATATTGATTTCGGTAACCTGGCTGTTAGGTCTTTTTGTTACATGGGCACTGGTACAAACTATTTATACCATCTTACTTGCCCGCAATGCGAAAAGACGAATTGTGCTGAAAGCAGGGCCAAAAACTGATGTTTCTGGGCAAAGATTGACGACCGGTTTGAGTGGGGTGCAAAACAGGACGGATAGAAACGGCTTATATGTTCATAAAGCAGATGGGGAATTGGTGGATGCAGGTGGTGCTTTGAAAAACTACGGCTCGGCTGATGCCACATCGCAGCTACAACTTGCTTCCGAGGTATTACCTTTCCGGTCGTCTCAATCGGGACAATCAGCACAGTCGACACGCTTCACGTTCGGCAACTATGAAGCAGGGGTATCTGCAGAATCCGAGGCATCGATAACATCGTGGAAAGCGAAAAACCGTAGCGATATGGAAAGCCGCTTTACTGGTAATACGCAGCCCGATACAAAGAATAGTGCTTTTGCTGAAAAACAGGCAGATCTTCTTGAGCGAAATACACAGCTGGAACAAAATCTTACCGAACTCCAACGTAGCTATGATTCACTGGAAAAGAAACACGCCGATCTGCAGGCAACATATAAAACGATGCAAGTAACAGCCGAGAAAGAGCGTACCGGATACCACCATTCGGCCGCTCAGATGAAAGAAATTCTTTCTTCGGTACAACAAACCGCTGAAAATCACCGCAGCGATTCCGAAGCGGCAAAAAAGCTAGTGGAAACATTTAAAACAGGGCATCAGCTGTTCAAAACAACCCATGAGCATTTGCAGTTTATTATCCAAAATGTTTCGAAAATCCAAGAAATGTCCGAAATTATAGAAAGTATTGCAGAACAAACAAAGATGCTGAGTATGAATGCGGCAATCGAAGCGGCACATGCCGGCGATGCCGGTAAAGGCTTTGCCGTTGTTGCCGAAGAGCTGAGCCGTCTCGCCGCTGCCGCGCTGGAAAGTTCACACGATATCGGCGGAACGATAAAACAAGTAGTAACCGTCATTACCGGCATTGGAACCACCAGTGATGAACTCGATCAATCTTTCGAAAAAATTCATTTGCAAACGGATACTATTTATACATCGCTAGTAGACTTTTCATCAATGATTGAAAAAACCGGCGACGAGGCAAAAACGGCTTTAATGCACTTTTCTACCTTAGAATAGATGTTTTTGAGATTGTTGAGTCATGAGAACCTCTGAAAGCTCCGTCCGCTTTTGAGGTTCTCGATAGAAGAAATGTTTACAACTGCATACTATCCAATAACGCTTTGAGCGCGGTCACCTCTTCTGTAGTGAGCGTAACCCCCTTGCCCATCTTTTCGTGATCGGGAGACCAACTACGAAGGTCATATTTAGGGCTGCGTCCATTCCATGCTACTGAGTTTAATTCCATTGTCCATCCGCTTTTTGAAGTAGAAAGAACCCCATATTTTTGTGTAATTTCATAGCTGAATTCATCTGCCATACCTACCTCCATGTATATTGAACAAACGCATTATAAAATTTTAAGCGTTTGCTTTCATTTCTACACAAAATTTTGAACAAAATTTTGCATATTTTTTCAGGGTAAGGGCAAATGCATCAGATAAATAGATAAAAATCGCAGAATGAGGAGGCCGGGCAACCATTTGGGCCGCAATGCGGCGAAATTCTGGTTGAACAGCCTCATCATTCTGCGGGGATATTCAAGAAATCTCTGATGCGTTTACCCTGCTATCCATGTATGTGTTATAACATAATCTCATCGATAGGACTAGCGAGTAAAAATTATTTTGTTATTTTTGTTATATATGCTTGACATTAATGTAATCTTTTGCTAACATAACAGTATACAAGAACTTTCTTGTAAGGAGGTTGCTATAAGTCAAAGGCGTTCGTAAAAGTATTGATAAGTGTGAATGATTTATACTCTATTTTAAACCGCTCCATCTTGCATACTCCTGGAGCGGTTTTTTTATGTAATCACCACCTCCGGCACAGAGCGTAGGCGAGAAGCCGCACCCGGTTCAACCAAACCGTTGTTCAGGTTACAGATAATGCAGTATGTTTTCAGAAAGACAAATCTCAATTATAATAGTTACCAGAAATTATATCCATTTATAATATAACATCCGGAGACTTTGATAATGTTTTGCGGTGCCGTTATGAAGTTCCGGATTATTGGACAATCGGTGCAGTATACGAACGCCTTATTGAAGATATTTGTGCAGAAAACGAATCTATTGATTTTATTGTTGACACATTGGTCTCTGTTTATTCGTCATGGATTGACGGGGCAATTTCAAATTATAATACGGATTTTTTCTATCAATCCCGTGAGTATATTTTTGAATCGTGGAAAGAGGGTGCGCCGGTGGAATAAAAACAAAACTTCTTAGCAGGCGCCTTTATAGTGGCTAAAATTCGCTTTTTCATCTCATTTTAAAAGAAACCGAAACAGTCTTAGTCTACCAAAATCATATCAAACTTGCCTCGCGTAATTCGGCTACTGTATATTGGTCAAGATGGATTTTCCCTGCTAATGCAAAGAATGCTTGCTTATCTTTAGGCTTTGCTTGCTTAGTATAATTTTCCGTAAAATCACCCGCCAATAGCGGCTCCGACAGCATTTTTACTTGTTCAATAACTGACATCCTTTTGTAATTATGTTCCCATCATCCTATCATAATGCTTTTTAGATTAAAATAGGTAATTCAGAGTATTTATTTTCATTTGAGTAAAGTCACTTGACAACATGCGCATAAATACATATCATAAATTATGACATTTAAAGAAATAGAAAAGTTAATAAAAAAAGACGGCTGGTATTTACAATCTACAATAGGCTCTCATTATCATTATGTGCACGATTCTAAAAAAGGAAAAGTAACAATTCCATTTCATGGTAATAAAGAATTATCAAAATATGTTGTAAATAGTATTTTGAAGCAAGCAGGCTTAAAGGAGTAAAGAATGTATATATACCCTGCATTTTTCTATAAAGATAATGACGGTTATTCAGTTGTTTTCAAAGATTTAGAACTGGCGACCGGCGGCTCTACTTTACAAGAAGCCTTACTAATGGCTGAAGAAGCATTAACGGGAAGAGTGTATCTTATGCTGCAAGATGGTGAAACGTTACCGGCAGCTACGGAAATTGGAAATATAACAAAACCGCAAGATGCTGATTTCGTTACACTTATAAAAACCGATAAAAAATATTTGATACAAGACAAAAGTGTTCGTAAAAATGTAACACTACCTGCTTGGCTTGCAGAGGCAGCGGAAAATGCAAACCTCAATTTTTCACAGGAGCTGCAAAACGCATTAAAACAAAGGCTGCAAATAGCATTGTAATTTTATTCGTGCGGAGAGTTAAACACCCGCCATTCCTCCACCACCACGGACGGCAGTGATTCCACGCAGTAGCGATGTTTCGGTAATTTGTAACGTCCATATTGCAAATTGCCTTGCGAATTTCACAAAAATAAGGTTTTTGTAAAACATCGTTTCTGATCTATCCGCCCGCCATCCATGTCGGTACTGAGGGGGGTAGCGGAGGATCGCCTGCTTGAACACAGAAACAGCAGAAGCCGGTTTTTGACCGTGAGGGAAAAACACCGGCTCAAGATACAGGCTGCCGAAATGTTTCGGCAGGTTCAAGCAGGAAGCCGGATCGGTGCCCATCATTTTACGTCCGTGTAAAATGATGGGCGCGAGTTTTGCGTTTCGCAAAACATCGCTAATCATTTTCTCCTGCGCCGTCCATGGCGCAAGTTTTTAATCGGGGAGACTTCCCCCACCAAATACCCAACTAAAAAAGCCCCACTTCTTCCATATCTTTTTCCAACCTTTTATGCTATACTCCTCTCTCTTATGAATACGGAACATTTAAATCCTGAGCAGGCGAAGGCGGTCAATACGATTAACGGGCCGGTGCTGATTATTGCGGGGGCGGGGTCGGGGAAGACGCGCGTGATTACGTTTAGGATTGCGCACATGCTGGAAAGCGGGATTCCTCAGTCGCAGATTTTGGCGTTGACTTTTACGAACAAGGCGGCGCGGGAGATGGAGCAGCGGATTAAAGAGCTGACGGGTAAGAAGTTACAGAATTTAACGATTAGTACTTTTCACGCGCTGGGGGTGAAAATCCTGCGGGAATATATTGACCGGCTGGGCTGGCGGCAGAACTTTAGCATTTACGACGAGGTAGACCGCAATCAGCTGATTAAGGAGTCGGCAAAGGAACTGAAAATTGCAACGGAAACGCTCGATGTGTACGGTGTGGGGACGCTGTTTTCTCAGATAAAGACGGGGCAGAAAAACTTTACGGCGCAGACGGCGGTGTATCGTCCGCTGTACAACGAATATCAAGCGGGACTCAAGCTGTTTAATGCGGTGGATTTTGACGATTTGATTATGCTGCCGATTAAACTTTTTACCGAACATCCCGATGTGCTTGCGGTGTACAAGAACCGCTACCGGTATGTGATGGTGGATGAGTTTCAGGACACGAGTATTCAGCAGTATCAGATGATGCATTTGATTGCGGATGATAATGTCTGCGTGGTAGGCGATGATGATCAGTCTATTTATTCGTGGCGGGGGGCGAATTATGAAAATATCCGCCTGTTTGAAAAGGATTTCCCGCATCTGGTGGAGATTAAGCTTGAGCAGAATTACCGTTCCACCGGTACGATTTTGGCGGCTGCGAACGGGGTGATTTCGCACAATACCAACCGGAAGGAAAAAGCGCTGTGGTCGGGGAACGGCTCCGGTAAGCCGATTGAAATTTTTATTCCGGAGAATGAGGCGGCAGAGGCTGATTTTATTGCGGACACCATCCTTACGGAGAAGCTGCGCGAGAACCGGAGCTATGCGGACTTCGGTGTTTTGATCCGCACCAACGGCTTAGGGCGCGCGATTGAAGAAGCCTTCCTCGATGCCAATATTCCGTACCGGATGTCCGGCGGCACGAGCTTTTTTCAGCGCAAAGAAATTAAAGACATTATCAGCTATCTGCGGGTGATTGCGAATCCCGACGATGATATTAACCTCTTGCGTATTATCAACACACCGCGGCGCGGTATTGGGAAAAAAACACTGGAAGTGCTCTCCGCAATCGCAACGGAAAAGGAATGCTCTATCCGCATGGCGATTCATGCGCTGCTTGAGCGTCCGCCGGATGACTTCCGCGAAAAGAGCCTTGCCGATTTGGAGGAATTTGTCGAGCTGATAAGTTCCGAACGGAAACAGCTGCTTTCGGGAAAGGGCTTGGCAAACAAGGTACGGAAACTCGTAGAGCGCATTCAGTATTTTGATTATTTGACGCAGGAATTTCAGAAAAACGAAAAAGCGGCGCGCTTTAAGTTTTTGAATATCGAAAGCCTCTTGCAGTCCATCGACACGTGGGAGACAAACCCCGACAACTTTGACCCTTCGCTGTATACTTATCTCAATCGCATCACACTGTTGAGCCGCGATGACCAAAATGAGGAAGATACCGGCGAGGTGAATATCATGACCATCCACGCAGCGAAGGGATTGGAGTTCCCGGTGGTGTTTATCGCTGGCGCCGAGGAAGGCATTATTCCCCATGCCCGTAGTATGGAAGAAAATGCGGGAGATGTGGAAGAAGAGCGCCGCCTGTTCTATGTCGCCATTACCCGCGCCCGCGACAAGCTCATTATTACAAGCTGCCGGACTCGGCGTAGGCAAGCAGGCTTGCTGGAGTGCAGCCCCTCACCGTTCTTGGAAGAAATTCCTGCGGAGCTGGTGCAGTACCATGAGCCGGACACCGAAGCTGAGGAAGAAGACATCGCCAAGATGTTTGCCCAGATGAAGAAGAAGTTTTCTATGTAAGATGTTTATACTTGTAAAAACCTGTGAACTGATATATAGTAAAGTCCATGTTAGTGGATGATAGAATTATCGCTGAAATAATCGTAAGAATTGGGCGGCATTACAATGAAAATATCGCAACGCGTTTCTTACGTCCTTTGTTTGCACAAATTCTTTCTAATATTGATTTATCACGACACATAGTTGATTTGACCGAACATTCCGATGATTTTGTCTTACAAGGGTTTCATCTTGATGACCTCTATTATGACATTATTGCGCTTGCCCGTTTTATCTATTTAGTCCGGCGCGATGTCCTCCCCAATATTAATTCGATTGCCGAAGCAAATACTAAAATGGCGACTGCCGATAAAGTGTACCGCAATATGGCATTCAGTAATCTGGCCCCGAACCTTAACTTATTGTCTTCAATGGTGCTTGAACTTTACCGCGCAACACTCCAATATGATACAAAAATGGCTGGACGCAGCAAGACTGTGGCGAGTCGTATTACAAGCTTGGCCGACATAGAACGCCTGTTGACGGGTACCGGTATAGATGATTAAAGGAAACTATATGACTGCTGAAGAAAAATTGATACAATGTTTTAAAAATATCAAAGATCACATTCCGTACCCCCCTAAGATCGCACTAGTGCTTGGCTCCGGACTGGGTGATCTGGCGAACGAATTGGAGATTGACGCGGCTATTCCGTATGCTTCCATTCGTAATTTCCCGCTTTCTACAGCACCGGGACACCGCGGCGCATTTGTATTTGCAAAAATAGGAGAAATTCCTATCGTTATTATGCAAGGGAGAATCCACTATTACGAAGGATATCCGATGACCGATGTGGTGCTTCCTATCAGGATTATGAAAATGATGGGGGCGGAAATCCTCTTTTTAACCAATGCGGCAGGCGGGGCGAACAAAAACTTCAGCGCAGGTAATTTTATGCTGATTACCGATCATATCACCTGCCTTGTGCCTTCTCCACTCATCGGGAAAAACTTCGAAACACTCGGTGTGCGCTTCCCCGATATGACTCAAGTTTATGATAGAGATCTCCGAATACATATCAAAGCGGCAGCAGATGCCTTGCATATTCCCCTGAAAGAAGGGGTATATTGTCAATTCACCGGACCGGCTTATGAAACGCCGCAAGAAGTTCGCCTGGCAGGGATGCTCGGCGCCGATGCCGTTGGTATGAGTACTGCTGTAGAAGCAGTCGCTGCCCGCCATGCCGGTATGCGTGTTTGCGGCGTCTCGTTCATTTCGAATCTTGCGGCAGGTATGAGCAGTTCCTTATTGAGCGAACGAGAAGTGCTGGACGCAGGGGAAAAAGCAGCTCCGCTATTTAAACAACTGGTATTAAACAGCATCGGCCGCATAGGAAAAGCATAAAACGGAATTTATTCTTTCGGAAAACGATGCCGGCAGGCGGCTTGACCGTGTAATCAGAAAATTTCTGGCGGACACTCCGCTTTCGACGTTGTATGCAGCAATCCGTAAGGGCTCCATCCGCATCAACGGCAAGCGAACAGTGCTTAACTACCGGACAGCAGTAGGCGATACATTATCGATTTCCGAAACACTCCTCTCTGCTGAAAAACGACCGGTATGGAAGCAATCAGCACCCGGTGAACAAAACCATATCTCCGGCAAACGGTGCCGTGTCTCAAGCAGGCAAACTCGCATTCATACCGATATCCCGATCTTGTTAAAAACAACCGACTTGCTCATTGTCAATAAGCCGGCGGGAATTCCCGTACATGGGGAACACAGCATTGACACGCTACTTTCCGATGCTACGGCACAATTATCCGCCGATATACCGCCTTCTACCAGCTCCGCTAGTCATCCTCTGCGAAGCCTTTCTTTTAAATCAGGGCCGTTGCACCGGCTGGATAAAGATACTACCGGTGTGCTCTGTTTTTCGCAGACACTTGCCGGAGCGCAATGGTTTTCTCAATGTCTGCGGGAAAAAACGGTAGGCAAGTACTATTTAGGCGTTGTACGCGGTAATCTGCAAACACAGCTTATTACCGTCGAAGACGAAAGCGCTAAAACTATCACGCAATGTTATTCGCTGAGCTACAATAGAGGGATTGATGCGTCGCTGATACTGTTTAAGCTTATTACCGGTAAAAAACATCAGATACGAAAGCATAGCGCGAACGCAGGCCATCCGTTGGTTGGGGATCGTAAATACCGCGGTGGGAATCCGCTGCCTACCTGCAAGCACTATTTACTCCATGCGTGGCGGTTGTATTTTCCCGCCTCAAGACCGGCGGATATGCCCGCTCTTATTGAAGCTCCGTTTTTTCCCGAAATGCAAACTTCTCTCAAACAATATTTTTCAGGTTGGAGAAAAGCAGCATCCGCCATTCTTACAAATCAAACTCGAGCAGCTGGCAATTTTTAATTTCCAATCGCAATAATTCCTCTGCTGAGAAAGGCTTAAAATACGTATAAATAGCCGCTGCCATCACGCCATGGCAGACAAAAAGAATATTACCGGCTCCTGTATGTTTATCCTTTACGTCTTCTATAATACTGTATGCACGGTGCGCCACCTGTGCAAAGGATTCACCCGCAGGAAATTTTAAAAAAGGATTTTTATGAATATATAAAAACTCGGGACTATTCCACGGTTTTCCTTCGAAATCACCGAAATTTATCTCTTGTAAGTGGGTATTAGGAATAGCCGTAAGCTGTAATGCCTGTTCAATATATACTGCCGTATCCCTCGCTCTTTTGAGCGGAGATACATAAATTGTCGTGATATTATTTTTTTCTTTATCTTCTTTTAACCGAGTGGCTACGGATTGCGCTTGTAGCCGCCCCTTTTCCGTTAGCATAGATTCCGAAACGCCGCATGCCAATTCTTTTACATTCCAGTCTGTTTCGCCGTGCCGCACAACAAAAAGCTTCATACTGTAAAGTATAAGCTGATTCGGCCTTCACGGCAAGGGGATAAAAAGCCTTACAGGCCTTACAGACTGTAGTTGAATGTTTCGGCAATCACCGCTTCACCCAAATCAGCACGAGCAAGCGAAATTGCTTGAGTTTTTGTTTTAGCTTTTGCAGTATGGGTAAAGGTAAATCGGTTTATTTTCCGCGCCTGTTTAAAATCCCAAATAGATACATCAGCCCGTATGGTACAGGTAAACATGATATTATCTTCTGTATTTACCGTAATATATGTTCTTCCGAAAATAAAACGATCGACAGCAGCGCCGATCTTCGCCTGCGCAGCACGGATAACAGAAGTGTCATCCGCATTAGCAAGTTCACGATATTCATCAAGCCCAACCCTAGTAAAACCGCGTTTCATAAGCCCCATAAGAAGTCGTGTCGAGGTTGTATTACTGGAAAAAATAGGCGCATTATTTTCATCATAATCAAGAATAGCAATAATAGACGGTATCCGTTTCTCCGTTGTTGCAACTTTATAAGGGAAGAAAACGGATAGATTATCGTCTGCGCCATTAATTAAAGCGGTATCCGCTCTTACCGGGTAAAGACAAAATAAAAGTTTCCCATCACATGCTCGATTGGGGGTGGGTGGTGTAAAGTATAAAAAACCATCGGAATCCGTCCGTACAAACTCTCTTTTTAAACTGCTGCCTGTACCGGCGGATGGGTAGAGAACGGTGATAGGATAATTATCAAGCGGGAACTGTTTTCCGGGTATGGTAATGACAATACGTGCTGTAAATGGCTGTGTGAACGGAGATCCGGCATTCACAGGTGCGGGTTTATTGATCACCTCTATGGAAATAGACTCCAATAACGGTTTTATTCGATTGCGAGCATCGATAAGGCTCGCATCAGCTTCTTGCCCATTGCACGATTCATAAATAGTACTAAACAATGCAAGCCCTTTATGTACATCGTGATTTTCAACAGCCTGTGTAAGCCCTGAAAGCAGCCGTACAGCTGTTTGCGTCTCTGACGATGTCTCGGTAATTTTATTACCCAATCCCTCTGTTTGAGAAGATCGTTTCGAGTATTCTTGTTCAGAACCTCCACTTAGGTCCGTTACCGGTGATACAGTAATACCTTGTGCGGCACTGGACGCACAAGAAATGGATAACAATAAAAAATAGCAGCAACACAGTACAGATACTATACGATACATACACTAACGCCTCAATTTCGTAGAAAAAATCAACTCTTATATCGGATATTTTATAGAATCCTTTAGGAATACAACGGACAACCGATACTCACAATAACACGATATATTACGTCGGTAAGAAATTCTTTGGGGGAGGAGAGTCATGCTTGATACGTTAGAAGTAAAGTTCTTGCTTATTATTTTAGTAACTACGGGAATTCTATTCATTATTGTCGCTTTCTTCCTTGGAACGAAGATTGGTAAACTCATTGCCAGCAGACACCTCACAGCAGAAATTAAAACAGCTCGAGAAGATGCCATTAAACGGTCGCGAGCCGTACTAAACGGACAACTCTCCGAACAATTTGCGGCGTTCTTCCCCGGCTTTCCTGCCGATCCGACTGAAATTCGGTTTGTTGGAAAACCGGTCGACTTTGTCGCATTTCCGGGGATGTCGACTGGAACAATTAATGAAGTGCTGTTCGTCGAAGTAAAAACCGGCAATGCGGTGCTCTCAAATATTGAGCGTTCATTGCGCGATGCCGTCGAAAAGAAGAATGTCCGCTACACCGAGTACCGTATACCCAGTGTAGCAGAATAACCTCCAAACTTTCGCGGTCTTATGCAACGAAGCTTTCAAGTTCGTGCTGATGACCTATCGACTGCAGCCGTTCAAGCGCCTTTTTTTCGATTTGGCGAATACGCTCTTTGGTTAAATTAAACCGTACACCTACTTCTTTTAACGAAAGCTGCTCATACCCGTTTAAGCCGAAGCGGTAGCGGAGAATCTCTGCCTCCCGTTCTGTCAAGGATGCGAGCAACGCATCGACATTCTCACGGAGATCGATATCAAGTGCATAGCTTTCAGGCTGCATATAGCGGGTATCTTCAACAAAATCGCCGGTACTGGCACCGTTGTTATCATTAAATATCGGTGCATCCAAAGAAACGGGGTCACGGGCAGCATTCATAATTGTCCGTACCATTTCAGGTTCAATGCGAAGATCTTGAGCGATGGCTGTAAGTTCTTTATCTTCCGGTTCACTTCCGCTCTTTCCCATAATCTTGCGGGCTTTTTCAATCTGTACCAACTCGTTTGCTCTGTTTAACGGAAGTCGAATCATGCGAGATTTTTCGCAGATAGCTTTTAAAATTGCTTGGCGAATCCACCATACCGCATACGAAATAAACTTGTACCCCTTATCGGGATCAAAACGGTCGGCAGCATTCATCAGCCCGATATTACCTTCGCTGATTAAATCCATAATCGGGATATTCTTATTTTGATATTTTTTTGCGACATTGACCACGAATCGTAAATTCGATTCAATCAGTATTTTTTTTGCCTTTTCATCTCCGGCGGCAGCTGCTTTTGCGTATTTTACCTCGTCTTCTACCGACAACAGCGGTATCTTGTTTATCTCTCTCAAATAAGTTGCAAAGATATTATTATCCGTACGCGTATTCTGTATTCTTTCCATAAGTCAAAACTCCTTGCAAATGAAGTATACGGTTTTCCGGTGCAATGCAGCGGGAACTCGCCGATCAATAAGGTGCTTTATCAATCACCTTGATTAAACCCTGTATATCAATTATTAAAGCAAACAAGATGCCAAGTTTTTCTCTATACAAATATGGCATAATTAAGGCAAAAACAGCTACAAAGTCGCCTTATTACGGACATTTTAGACATGGAATCATAAAAATAGGAAAAAAACTTGCCTTTTTACATCTTTGTTTGTATATTTAACTCAACCTTATACGGCTCAAATGACACACTCAGTATGAATAAAAGTAAAACTGGGTTAAATTGACACAGTCGTATCCGGTTAAAATGCCCCCGGATGCCAAGCGGGGCATATTTTTTTGCTACCGAAAAGTACATTATGATAGGAGGTTCTTACATGAAAGTACGGCCATTAGCAGACCGTGTTTTAGTAAAAGTCGATAAGGTAGAAACTAAAACCGCAAGCGGAATTATCATTCCCGATACCGCACAGGAAAAAACACAGACGGCAGTTGTCGTTGCCGTCGGCGATGATAAAGAAAAGATTAAGGTATCGGTCGGTCAAAAAGTGATGCATGATAAATATGCAGGGACACAAATTAAGATCGATGGCGAAGAATACTTGATATTAAAGGCTGGCGATATTGTTGCTGTAATTGAATAATTACGCCTACGCTGTTACAGCGCAGAGCCCAGCCGAAAAACGGCAGATATTAACTGCTCCGCGCGAATGAACCGGTATAGCCTAGAGGTATACCGGTTATTTTTTATACGCTGAAACTTAACGACCTTGCTCCAAATAACGCGGAGTAAAAATCTTATCGGGTATATTCATATTATATTGCATTTTTATAATGTTAATGGTTGTCGATGTATTTGTTGCAAGAGTGGTCATTTTAGTAACCCGCGGGGTATCCACACCTTGGGTTGTCTCGTAATTGCTCATTTCCATGATTTTTACCAATACGTTTTTTCGATCATAAAAGGCAATTTTTACCAGATGTTTGGTATTTTTTTCTACCCACACATTGGTTTTAGAATATTCCGATTTTGTATCCTTAGGGATACCTTCAATAACATAACAGAGAGTTCCGCCATACTCTTCTTCGCGCAGCAGTTTATACATATCCAAACTGCTGTCCCGCTGCAAATACGACATGTCATTATATGAAAAATCGGTACCGAGAAAACTTTCGGTTCCTTCCGACTCACCGGTAATACGGCGTACTTTTCCAAGCGAGGGTAGATAAATCCGCTGATCGGTAACTCCGTCTTTTGCAATCATCAAAAAACGTGTCCCCTTTACATTTGCAGGCGCTTTGATTTCCAAAAAGGTGCGGTGATCATTTTCTTTTTGCACGGAATATTGATCGACTAATAGTTCCGCCATCGTCGTGCCGTTTCGTTGGATTTCCATCTTTGCCCGCGTCCCGATTGTTTCAATCGTTATTTTTGACGGAGCTCCCTTCATAATGGATTCAGCGGTTTCTTCGGCAAAAAGCACTGTGATGCTGCAGAGCAATAAAAAACAAAGCATTAGTAATTTTTTCATCGTTATATACCTCCATAAAAATCTTTTAAAAAGATATCAAAGCCTACGGTTCTGTACTATCCCCCGGCAGCGGCTTCGTAATAAACCGCGGCTTTACAATCGAAAGAATGGTCGGTAGTACCGTTAAGCTTGCGAAAGAGCTCGTCGCCATTACCAAGGCAATCAGCAAGCCGAGTTCTGACAGCATATTAAACTTTGAAAGCATTAAAACGGCAAAGCCTGCTCCGACGGATACCGCATTAAACAGGATTGCTTTGCCCGAACCGTAGAATGTATGGATAAGAAAATTCCGGTCGTCGCGCCGTTTGGTATATTCATGATGATAAGCCGCCAAATAGTGGATGGTATAATCGATACCGATACCGATTGCAAAACTCGCGACCATCGCCGTCCCGATATTGAGTTTTATACCGACAATTCCCATAAACCCGAAGTTCAGCGCAACGGATATCATCAGCGGGATAATTCCGATAATACCGGCGATAATAGACCGGTAATAAATCGCTAAAATGAGAAATACGATACCGAACGATACCGCCACGGAAATCAGCTGAGACTGTACCACAAGGGTATTTAACGACTGTTCGATGAACATTGAGCCGTTTGCTTCTACGGATATGTCCTTGGGAAAATTGGCCTTAACATACGCCATTATCGCTTGCAAGGCTTGTTCGCTATCGTGTTGACCGACCGTTCTGAGCTGAATATTTACTTTAAGCGTAGCAGGGGTATGTATGTCATCGATAAAATCCTGTACGTTACCACCCATAAGCAAGAGGTAATTTTGGATAAGCATTGAAAGTTCTTCCTGCGTCTCTTTGCCGTATTTTTGAGGATCCGTAGGAATTTCGTAGTAGGCAGCGCCTTTATAATTGATATCTTTCTTTAACGCATCGACCAATTCGGTCGCGGAAACATATCTGCCGTGGCGGGCTGCTTGAGCAGCTGCAAGTTTTTCGATGACTTCGGGAAAAGTATATACCGGTTCTTTTTGTGTTTCCATAGTAGCATGCCCTGTTTCACTGGATGTCGAAACGGGCGGTTCCGAATCACTCCATGAGCCAATATTATCAAAGCCCCATGAGGTGTCAGCATCTCCGAAGTCGCCAAAATCTCCAAACGTATCTTTTTCTCCCTTTTCGGTAGAGTTTGCACCGGTAGGCGTAAGTCCTGCCGCAGGCGCATCCGCGTTATACACTTGATTGAACCGTTTAATAACATCCGCCAGTGAGGTAACTTTTCCAACTTCGGGAATATTTTCTTCCGCATATACGGCAAGAGAATCGATTGCCTGCAATACGTCAGGGCGGATAACATCCCCTTGTTTCTCTCCCTTTATAATTAAATTCAGCAATTTAGAACCGCCGAAATTTTCGCGGATAAAGGTATCGGATCGAACGACCTGTACATCCGGTTCAAAGTATTCCATTAATACGTTATCGATAACGAGTTTTGAAATTCCCAACCCCGCAAAGATGATACAACCAAGGCTGATCAGCAGCACGCTCCGTTTATGTGCATGGACAATCATCAGTGTATCGGCAATAATCCGATCGATAATACCGGTATGGCTCGGTTGAACGCCGAAACGCCCTCCGATGGTCGGATTACGGGGGCCACGCAAAATAAGAATTGCCGGGATAAGCGTTACCGCAACGATAAAGGCAGAAAGTACACCGAAGCTCGAAAATATACCAAACTCAAAAATGGGGACGACGCTTGTAAAGCAGAACGAGACAAAGCCTGCAAAGGTCGTAAGCGCCGCTAAAAAAACCGGCGGAATAACCCGTGACATAGCTTCAACAATCTGCGCTGAGTGAGTTTCTCGAGAGATTTCCTTACTCTGTGTTACTTCATCAAAATAGTGATTGATAACATGGATGCCATACGCACTGCCGACGGCAATCAGAATAACGGGCAGTACCGTCGAAAGGATGGTCAACGGAATTTGCAGCAACGCCATCGCACCGATTGCCCAAATACATGAAATAATAACGGTGAGCAGCGGCAAGAACACGCCGGTAAATCTTCTAAACGAAAAAAACAAGACCCCCGCCACTACGATGACGACGATAGGCACAAGGAACATTAAATCATGACTTGTTGCTTCGTTGACAATTTCGCTGAATACCGGCGCTCCGGTTACGTAGGCAACGGAATCCGGAAAGTCCCATTCCTCCGCGATACTCATCACTTTACGACACACGGCAATCGTTTCCGGTGAGCCGCTTTCTTCTTGTTTTACATTAAGGAAGATAATAGTCTGTGTTGCTTTTAAATCGTCGGAAACCAAACTGCGGTTATAGGTATCCAACGAGCGAAGTCGTTCGGTAATTGTGTTCAATTCTTCCGGCGAACCGGTTAAATGTTCCGGCACAAGTTTTCCACTTACAATTGAATCGCCTGCAGCTTCGATATGGGTTGTCGTCGTAAGCGAAACGACACTTTTTACAAGTGGCAACGCAAGCAATTGCTTATCCAACTCCTGCATCTTTTCTAAAAATTTATAATCAATTATCGTTGAATAACGCCGTTGAATACCGATGAGGAGCGGTACCGAATCCCCGAATATCTTTGCCATCTCGGCATCTGCTATTCGTGCAGGATCGCTTTCCGGTATAAAACGAAAATTATTATTATCAAATCGGATACGCGGAAGCTGCAACGCAAAAAAAAGCGTAATGCCGAGTATAATACCTAAAATAACACGAGGATGTTTGTATAGTTTTTTAACCAGTGCGTTTTTCAAATTCATAAGCACCTACTTTGACAAGCGAGATACTCTAAAGCTAAGATATTTAAAGAATCCCGAAAATTAATTAAGAGTCCCTATACTATACTCCCATCCGAGTAAAGTCAAGGTTGCGCCTTACCTTGACGGATGGACGAACCAGTTCCGGTTTTTATCACTTCAATTTTTTGTGGAATACGGCTTTGCAGTTCGCCGACATGAGAGATGATGCCGACCATCCGGTTCCCGCGTATTTCGTCTAAGATGCTGACGGCGTTTTCCAGGGCTTTTTCGTCGAGCGATCCGAAGCCTTCGTCGATGAACATCGAATCTATTCTGATGCCGCCTGCCCGTGCCTGAATGGAATCGGCAAGGCCGAGTGCAAGGCTGATGGAGGCCATAAAGGTTTCCCCGCCGGAGAGGGTCGCAGAGGGGCGGCATTTACCGGTGTAGGCGTCGGCGATTTCCAAATCGAGGCCTCGGTATGCGTTCCCTGTGCCGTGCTCTTCGCTGACTGCAAGCCGGTACCGTCCCTCGCTCATCCGCTCAAGCCGTTTATTTGCAAACACGGTTACTTCGTGCAAAAAGGCGGAAAGAATCCACGTGTCGAACTGGAGTTTCCGCGGATTGCTGCCGCAGAGGTCTTTCGCAAGGGTTACCCAATTTTGCGCCTCCGCCGTTTTGACTGTGAGGGCTTTTGTCAGTTCCGTATGCTGGGCGTGCAGTTCCTCCAGCTTTGCTTTCTCCGTATTGAGGACTTCGAGCCGCGCCTGTATTTCATCATACCGTTGGCGCAGGGCTTCGACGGCGGTTTCCAGCTCATCGAGGTCGCGCGGCTCCGTCGCGGTAACGTCTTTTTCCAATCCGGCCGCCGCCTGCTTGTACGCCGCGTACTGCTCATAAAAGGTGTCGATTTCGGTTTTCCACTGCGCAACTTCCGGTTCGCTGCACACGGCTTGCTGTAGATCTTCCAAATCGGCAAAACCTTCCTTTATATACGCGGCTTCGAGTTGTGTTGTTTTTTCGCTGCGCTGCTGTGCGCGTTCCTTTCCGTGCGTTTCCGCTGTGGAAAGTTCTCCGCGGATCCGTTCAAGGTTTTGCGTTGCTTCGGCAACATCGGTATGGTAGGCGTTGATAGTCAGTTTGAGTTCCTGCAGCAGCGCTTCGCATTGCTCCAACGCGGTTTCCGCATCGGGGACTTCGTATTGCTCCGGTGCAGTATTGCCGATAGGGGCATCGGGGGCTTTGGCTTTGCCGCCGGTTCCCTGGTTATCCAAAATTTCCGTATCCGCGCTCAGCTGAACGCTGCGCAGGTTTTCGGGCAGCTGAGAAAAAGCTTGGTCAAACTGGCGGCGTTTTTCTTGCAGCGCGGCAGAAACTCCGCTTAAGCGCTGTTCCGCGCTATGGTGCTGCTGTGTACATTCCTGCCGCTCCCGCTGCAAACGGCGGGTTTCTTCTTCCAGCGTTTTGTGTTCGGCAAAGGCTTTGCGGGATGCGTTGTACGCTTGCACCGCCTCGTTGATCTGCTGAGCGGTTTCCTTAATGCGGCTCTCTGCCGCATCCTTTCCTTCCGGAAAGGGCGCCGCGCTGCATTCTTTATACCGCAGCTGTAAATCAGCCGCCGCTGCCGCCCGTTCATCTATTTGTTTTTGATAATTTGTATACGAAGCCTCCGCACCGGCGAGCGCCGTCTGTGCTTTTTCTTTTTCATGTTGCAGTTTTGCTGCGCTCCGTTTTGCCGCTTCTATCCGCTCGTCAAAGCTGAACGCACTTTGTGCAGCTTCTTGAGCCGGTGCGGGGTGATGTACCGAACCACAGACGGGGCAGGGAGAGATGTTCTGCAAGCGCCGCCGCTGCACGCTGCCGTTCCGCCGCTTTTTTTTCTTCTTCTATTTTATTGATCTGTTCCGTTTGAATATCACAGTCGCGGGCGAGCTCCGCAAGCTGTGTCCGCGCATTATCCGCGGCCTGCGCATAGCTGTGCAAAAAGGTATTGAGCTGTTCCTGTTTGCATAACATATCGTGCAGCTGTTTTTCTATGTCGAGCCGAGTTTGCAGGCTGCGGTAGGCGTGTTCCCGCTCGTCAAGCGCATCGACGGCAGGAGCAAGGGCTGCGGTTTTTTCCGTAACGGCGGCGAGCTGCGCTTCGATGCGTTGCAGTTGCGCTTGGGCGGCGGCGGCGGCGCGTTTCAGGTTATCTTCTTCGGCTTGTTCCGCTCCGATTTCCTGTTCCAACACGGCGGCTTTCCGCAGCGAGTCGATGACGGCATAGAGGTTGTCCCGCTGCTGTTCTTTTGCGGTGATCTCGTTGTGCCGTTCCTGCAAAGCGTTCATACGGGCGGTCAGTTCTTCCATGCGTTCCCGTTTTTCCCGTATCTGTCGTTCGTCCGCCGCACATGCCGCTTCCAACTCAAGGAGCTGATTTACGTGGACGGCGAGCGGGGCCGCCCGCTGCGCTTTTTCGATCTTCGCTTTTAAATTTCGGATATCCTCTTCGCGGATGCGGCATGCTTTCAGCTCTTCGGTAACCCGCTCCAGCTCTTTTCGCTTCTCTGCGAGTATTTTTTCCTGCTCAAGCTCGGTATTCTTTGTCTGTAAGGCGGTCAGGATACCGCCGTGTTCATCCCTGATACGGTCAATTTCGTTCAGCAGCTCTGCGCGGTCGCTCTCGTAACGATGGTAGACAAAGCGGGTATGCAGGGTTTCAAGGTTTGCTTCTATTGTATGCGCTTCCTGCTGCAGTATATCTGCGCGGAGCTTCGCTTCCTGCATCAAATCCGAGTACCGTTTGATAGGAAACAAGTGCATCAACGTCTCTTTTTTATCGCTCGACTGCGCCCGCAAAAACTGCGCAAATTCTCCCTGCGGCAAAAGGACGATGCGGCTGAACTCTTTGTCGGAAAGTTTAATCAGGTTTTGGATTGAAGCATCGGTTTCCCGCTTGTTAGTCGATGAGCGGTTTTCCCAGCTGCCGTTTTCGTAGCATTCGAGGGAGACTTCTTCCGGAGTTTCCAGCTTTCGGCCTTCTTTGGTATACGGCAGCTGCCGTTTGATTCGATACAGCTGCGCTCCGATAAAAAAGGTGAGTATGACATCGGAGATGGCGTAGTCGTCTGCAAAGTGGCTCCGCAAATTCCGCATAACGCCCGATCTTCCGCCGAGCGGTTTTCCGTAGAAAGCGTAGGAAATGGCATCGAAGAGCGTGGTCTTTCCGGCGCCGGTTTGTCCGTAAATTAAAAAGAGGGAGCCGAGGCTGTCAAAGTTGACGGTATGCTCGCCGGTAAAAGGGCCGATGTTGTGCAGTATCAGTTCTTTAGGTCTCATACGTAGTTTCTTTGCAGAGCTGTTCAAAAAGCTCCTGCTTCATTTGGTTTGGTTCACCGTTAATGACGATTTCAAAGCGGCTAAAATTTTCGGCTAACGTGAGCGGGTCTTCCGCCGTCCGTTCGCGGAGTGTCAGCTGTTCTTCCCCGTCCTGCTGTTCCCGATTCATAAAACTCTTTTGCCGGATACTCAGCAAAAACGGAAATTTCTGCCGAAGCAGCTGCATCGGGTGCGCAATAACCTCGGCATCGTTCAGGGTGATTTCCAGATAGCAGCCGCTCCATTCGTCGTAGCGGTTTCCGGTAAAAAACTCTTCAAAATTGCCTTCCAGCCGTTTGAGCGGGCGTTCGGAAATAATGGGTATCCGTTCAATGTTGAGCGGAGCCTTTGTGCCGTCTATAGCAGGCTGTAGGTTCTCCGCATCAAACAGTTCCCCACCGGAGTACGTTATCTCCTTGTCGATGGCGGTATTTTGTTTCGGTGTACAGTCGATATCTATCGAAATAACGCACTTTGCATCCTCCGATTCATCAAAGGAGTAGGGAAGGGGAGAACCCGAATAATACATTCTGTCGGTTATCCGTTGGCAGCGGTGCAAGTGTCCGAGCGCAACATAATCGAAAAGAAAAAGGTCGGGATCGACATATTCAGCCGTACCGATAAAGGTTCGCTCGCTGGAGGAACTCTGCCCGCCGACGGTAAAGAGGTGCGCCGCTAACAGTGCGGGTATATCCGGCCGTACCGCTTGTTTCAGTATGTGCGACGCAACCGCCGCCATTTCCGCTTGCGAATCATCCGCGGCGTGGCACGCTTCTTTTGTTTCTTCCGAAAAGGCACCGAAGTTTAAAAACGGGAGCAGGTATACCGTAAGTTTTTCTTCACCCTTGGTAAGAATCACCGGATCGGTAAGCCTGTTCGTATCCTGCGCAATATAGATACGCTGATTTTGCAATATCTCGCGGGCAAAGGCGAGCCGCTGCGCAGAATCGTGGTTGCCGGGAATGATAAACACCGCCGTATCGGGACAATCCTCCCGTATCCGTGCAAGGAACCGGCTGAAAAGCGAAACCGCTTCCGCCGAAGGAATGGCGCGGTCATACACATCGCCTGCGATAATCAACGCTGCATAGTCGTCCCGTGTAAGGATATCATGAATATCGTTCAACATTTTTTCCTGCAGGCCGAGCAACGGCGTTTCATGCAGCGTCTTTCCCAAATGCAGGTCGGCGGTATGGAGCAGTTTCATCCTTGCTACTGTATGACTAATATCCGGTTCTGTAAAGGGGCGGAAAAATTCCCAAGTATAAAAGGTGTGATATATGGGAACCTCTAAAAACTTTCGTTTTTTTAAAGTGTTTCCTTAGATTTAATTAATTTTTATTCTTATTTGCTACTTGCAAACTTTTTGCATTTATGTATACTTGCAACCGATTTGCAACTAGCATTGCAAGAGGAGTTTTTAATGAAGAAATTGTTTTTTACAGCAGTTTGTATGATGTTTTTCAGCATCGTCACGGTAAGTCTGTTTGCCGGCGGAAAAACCGAGAAAAACATGGAAGGAAAAGTTGCCGTTGCAGCAACCTTTGATGCGATGAAGGAACTCACGGAAATCGTGGGTAAAGATAAGGTGTATGTCCATACGATTATCCCGCCGGGAGTTGAAGCTCATGATTTTGAACCCAAGGCAGGAGATTTAAAGTTCTTAATGCAGGCAAAAGCCGTTGTTTACAACGGTTTGGGTATGGAACCGTGGCTTATGGATGCTCTCCATGCGGTGAAGCAGGATACGATAAAGACTATCTGCGCAAGTAACGGTATTAAACCGATCGAACTCGCAGAAGGGCACCATCATCACCACCACCACCACGAAGATGAGCACGATCATGATCACGACGAGCATGACCATGATCATGACGACGACCATGATGCAGTTGATCCTCATGCGTGGTTGAGCCTTGAGTCTGCTAAAGTGATGGTTAAGAATATCGCCGACGGTTTAAGCGAGGTAGATCCTGCAAATGCAGCTTTCTATAAGGGGAATGCCGCAGCTTTTATTGCGAATGCTGATGCGCTTTTAGCAAAATACCGCGATAACTTTGCAAAGGTAAGTCATCGCCGTTTTGTTACCGGACACGCGGCGTTCGGCTATCTTTGCCGTGACTTCGGGCTTGAACAGAATAGCGTGGAAGATGTATTTTCTGACGGAGAACCGAGTGCACAACAATTAGCAAAATTAGCAGATTATTGTAACCAATATGGAATTAAAGTTGTTTTCTCCGAAAATGCGGCCAGCCCGCAAGTTTCGGCAACCTTAGCAAAAGAAGTCGGGGCTTCGGTGCAAACAATTTATACGATTGAGTCGGCTGAAGACGGTTTATCCTATATGGAACGGATGACCTCTAATATAGAAAAAATTTACAAAAGCCTTGCACAGTAAGCTCAAACCTTATATGTTGGCTTAAGACAAACGACAGCAAGTCCCGGTGATAGTCATTGTATGGCCTTTATATCTCTCCTTTAGCCATACCGTGATTATCACCTTTTTTTTGCCTCGATACAATCACAATCCACCATTATTCTGCGGGGCTGCTAGAAAAATGACCTGATGCGTTTGCACGGCGCCTCATTGACAGATAGATAACTCTGCATAATAATGATGGAAAGGAACGTAGAGGGTTTATGCTCGAATTCTGTATTCTGTTGCTGTTTTCCGTCAGTTTAATTATCTGCGTTATTCTTCACTATTCGATTCTCTATGCGCTAATATTTGGCTATATACTTTTCTTTGCATTCGGCCTTATCAAGGGAGAAACGTGGAAGAAGATGTTCCGTTATTCCTTCCACGGGATCCTAACCGTAAAAAATATCCTGATAATTTTCATACTGATAGGTAGCATCACTGCAATATGGCGTGCGTGCGGCACCATTGCTTTTATCGTATATTATGCGTCTATGTTTGCGGCTCCGCAGATTATGGTATTGATCTGCTTTTTACTATGCTGCTTTGTATCATTTCTGATGGGCACGGCCTTCGGAAGTGCTGCAACTATCGGCATTATCTGTATGACATTGGCAAACAGTATGAATATCCCGGCCGTATACGCAGGCGGAGCCATCCTCTCAGGAATATTTTCGGAGATCGCTGCTCGCCGATGTCGTCGGGGGCGCATTTAATCAGTGAATTAACAGACACCGATATCTTTAATAATATTAAAACGATGGTGAGGACAGCGTTTATCCCCTTTATCGTAACAGCTGTTCTGTATGGCATCATCGGGATTATCATCAATTTCAGTGCAGAAAACAGTGTGCTCAGTAACTCAGGCATGGGAAATGGTATGACCTTTCATATTTTTGCCGATTACTATAACCTTTCGCTTTTTACGACTATCCCCGCCGTCATTATCATCTTTTTTTCGTTACTTAAAATCGATGTAAAAATAACGATGACGATAAGCTGTCTTGCCGGTTTGGTTTGTGCCATATTTTTTCAGCATATACATACGTCGGAGCTGGTGAAAATAATCTTTTTAGGCTTTCATCCTCAAGATACGGAGTTGGCAAAGCTTATGTCCGGCGGCGGTATTATTTCAATGATACGGGCGTCCATAATTATCTGTATTTCGTCCTGCTATTCAGGAATGTTTAAGGGAACTCATTTTTTTGAGGGAATGCAGCGGATTATGCGACGACTGAGTAACCGGATTACCGCATTCGGTAGTGTCCTTACCGCTTCCGTCTTTGCTTCGGCGATTGCCTGCAATCAAACATTGGCAATTATGTTGACTCATCAAGTTTGTGATGATCTTATAGAAGATAAAAACACCTTTGCCTCTTACTTGGAGGATACCGCCGTCGTCGTTGCACCGCTGATGCCGTGGTCGATAGCGGTAAGTATTCCGTTGGCTTCTATTGGCGCTCCAGCCACGGCTCTCTTATCGGCCTTTTTCCTTTATTTAATTCCATTGTGGGATCTTTTGGTGAATATCGTGCGACACCGCACACGTAAATAAGCAATATTTCAGACTCTGGTCTTATCTTGACAGTTATGTCAATAGATAAGATAATACATAAAGTATGTCTGTTGTAATTATCTCTCTTTTTATCATTATCGCAGTTGTTGCAGTTGTAACGGTCGCTATGACAGGCCTCAAAGGCCGCGGATCGTTATCAGTTGGCAAAAAAAATAAGGCCGCAGTGATACGCGAAGCAACAAAGCGGCTCGCACAAAATCCAAATGACAGCACCGCTCTTTTAATGGTCGGAGATATATACTTCCAGGATCAAGATTGGGAAAAGCATGCTTCTTATGCCCCCCTTTTAGATCAGATGAGCGAGCGCATCCCCTCGGAGCAATTTGAAATCAGTTTGCGGTACGGCATCAGCGCAATGAAAACAGACCGGTTTGTAGAAGCAAAAAAGGGGCTGTTACTAGCAAAAAATATCAATCCAAACCATTTTGAAATAAACTATAACCTTGGGTATATTTATTATATCCAGAAAGAATATGAAAAAGCAGTTCCATTTTTACGGAAAGCGCTGCTCACACAACCGGATAACGTGATGGCGTTAAAATATCTTGGCTACACGCTCCAAAGTTTACGGAAATATCAAGAGGCGCTCCCCAGTTTAAAAAAAGTATTGGATGTACAGCCGGATAATAAGGAAGCCCTCTTTGCGATGGGAGAGTGCTTTTATGAAGTCGGCTCAAACGATCAGGCATTAAAGATATTTACGCATTTACGAGTATCGCCGGAAGTAGAGCGCGCGCCTCTATACAGGTTTAATACGAATGCGTGCGGGTCAATTGGAGAAGTCGATCGAAGATTTTGAAATCGGCCTAAAACATGACGGCATTCCGTTGGATATCATGAATGAACTGCGTTATAATTTAGCTGCAGCACGGATCAAAACGCAGGACTTACAAAAGGCACTAATACAGTTAAAGGAAATCCAGACCGTCAGTCCGGGCTATAAAGATGTTGCATCCCTCATTATGCGGTATCAGGAGTTAAATCAGAATAAGAATCTTCATACCTATTTGATGGCGGGGCAGAGCGAGTTTGTCGGATTGTGCCGCAGGATTGTTTCGCGCTTTTTTCCAAACGCTAAAGTAAAGATCCTTGATATCAGCGTCCTCGCGACCTATACCGATATTGTTGCCGAAATCGACACGCCAAAATGGGCAGATCTCGTAATATTCCGATTCTTCCGTTCCCAAGGTTCGGTCGGTGAGCTTGTACTGCGTGATTTCCATGGCAGGATTAAAGAGATGAAGGCCGGTAAGGGGATTTGTATGACTGCCGGTACCTTTACAGAAGAGGCACGCCGCTTTACGGAAGGCCGCCCGCTGGATCTCTTTGATAAGAATCGCTTGAACAAAGTCTTAAACGCAATCGGGTAGTTTTCAAGACAAAAACTGCCGCGCCCCCAGCAACTGCATCAGAAATATTTTAAGTGGGTGTTTTCCTTCTATGCGAAATTTCATAGGTATAAGGTGAGCGTCTACAATGGCGCCGCTCACCTTAACCGTCAAGTTTTCTTTCGAAAACTTGCGCATTGATGTGTGCGCTTTTCGCGCACGAATGCAACAGTTTCCAAAATTCATATTTTGTTCAACCGTTGCATTTTACGGAAATAAAATTTCGCATATTTTTTCTAACAGGTGGTAAACGCATTAGGCCGAGTAGACAAAAATCGCAGAAAAATTGAGGCTAATGGTTAAAAATAAGTTTTGCGTTAGCCTTTTGAAAAGAGGTGAGGCAGATACGAGGCATGAACAAAAATTACCCACAGGCGTGCTTTTTGCACGTCGAGGACTAATTTTTGTGAAATAACGAAGTAGATGCCCGCCTGTTTTCAAAAGGAAAGGTTGAACAGCCCCAATCATTCTGCGGGGAACACGAACATTGTACTTCCTTGTACAATGTTCGTGTCAAGTTTTTCTAGCAAAAAACTTGCTGCTGATTAGTATCACCGCCATCCGTGGCGGATATGAAAAAGAATAAGGCCTAATGCGTTTACCGCTGCCGTATTTTTTGTACGGCAGTCTTTAATAAGGAATCTCCCGTTATCAAAAGCAGCGTCAAAATAATCAGTGCGAAAAGCGCGGCGCTGATAAAGAGCGGAAGTCCTTGTGCGATAATACGGGGGTATGCCGCTAACGGGTCGTAGAGCCGTGCTCCGAAAAAATACAGCGGAGCGGCGGCAATCAGCGAAAAAAGCAGTATCTTAACGGTAAAGCCGGTCGCCGATACAAGCAATGTACGTACATCGATCATCGAATCGCTTTTGGTAAGAAAATACAGCAGAAGGCCGGTGTTGACGGCGCTCGCAGCGGTCAGTGCCAACGCGATACCGCCGCCTTGCATAATGCTCGCCAAAGCCGCCGCAAGCACAATATTGATTCCGAAACACGCAATGCCTGCAATCGTGGGACGTTTGGTATCGCTTTGCGCATAAAAAGCCGAGGTTAAAATCCTGTTTAATGCAATAAAACAACCCTGCGATATGCCACTGAAAGGCCTGCAAGGTGAGCCGGACAGACTCGTCGGTAAAGCGGCGGCTCTTATACACCAAAATGATGACATGTTCACCCGAACAGAGCAGGAAAATCGTTGCAGGGACGGTTACCAGCGCAATAATCTTTGTGGCATTCAGCAAAAGTTTTTGAAATACTTCCCATTGCTTATTAACCGCATGGGCGGAAAGGTCGGGCAAGATAACCGTGCCGACGGAAACGGCGAAGATGCCGAGAATAAGTTCTTGTAACCGGATTGAATACTGCAAACTTGCCGCAACCCCAACTCCGGAATATGTCGCAAGCGCCGTGGAAACGAGGTCGTTGATTTGATACACCGCCGTACCTATCAAGGTCGGCACAATCAGCCGCAGTATTTTCCGCGCTCCGGCATTCTGTACACAGCGCCGGAACGGTATCAGCTTAAACGAAAAGCCTGCGCGCAGCACAAAGGGGAGCTGAAACAGCATTTGGCAGGAGCCACCGATTACCACACCGATTGCCATTGCAAGCGCCGGATTACCGCAGGGCTTTGCGAGTACAAAGGTACATCCGATAACGGACAGGTTAAACAAAATCGGCGTAATTCCCGTCGGTAAGAAGCTGCGGACGCCGTTCAATATCCCCTGAAAGAATGCCGCAATGGAGATAAGCAGCAGGTACGGAAACATGATGCGTGTCAAAAGCACCGTTGCGGAAAAGTCGCCGATTTTCGGAAAGAATACTGCAATAATCAGACCGCTGCACAAAATCCCGATGATGACGGTTCCCGTTACGGCAAAAGACAGCATGGTGAATGTTGCGGAAAGAAACTCCTTCATCGACGCCTTTGCATCCGGCGTATTGCGTTTTTCTTCCTCCAGATAGGTCTGGAAAGTAGGAATAAACGCAACGGTCATGCTGTTTTCGGCAAAGATACGCCTGAGCAGGTTGGGAATCATAAAGGCAACGGTAAAGGCGTCCGCAAGGGGGCCGGTGCCGAGGAAAGCTGATTTGGTCATTTCCCGTATCAACCCCAAAACCCGCGACACAAGGGTGAGTACGGACAGGCTGATACCGCTTTTGAGTAAAGAAGATTTCCGGTTCATAGATTATCGTTTTTGTTTTACGCGCACTTTTTTACCGCATTGCTTCATACCGCTGCTTCGTGCTATCTGCGGAGCCGGACACCTTCGATATCGGTACTGAACAGCTCGCGTAAATCGTTGAGTCCCAATGCCATCAGCGCCATACGGTCAATGCCGATACCCCATGCCAGGACGGGAACGTCGATGCCCATTGCCTTGGTAACTTCGGGGCGGAAGATGCCGGAGCCGCCCAGCTCAAACCAGCCGAGTATCGGATGCTTGATATGCACTTCTATAGAAGGTTCCGTGAAGGGGAAGTACCCGCCGACATATTTCACTTCGGTAGCGCCGGCAATTTCGACGGCAAACATCTTGAGGATACCGAGCAGCGTTCGCAGGTTGACCTGTTCACCGAGGACGATACCTTCCGTCTGGTAAAAGTCGGAGAGGTGCGTTGCGTCTACCTTATCGTAGCGGAAGCAGCGCGCAATACCGAAGTATTTGCCCGGGATTTTTGCCTTTGCCAACTGATGAGCGGACAATACCGTGCCTTGGCTGCGGAGCAAAAGCTGCCGGGTAAAATCGCGGTCAAAGTGATAGTTCCAGCCGCGGCTGCCGCTGTCCCCGCCTGTTTCATGAATTTCCGCAACACGGGAAGAAATGGTTCCTCGATAGCTTTTGCGTGTGTGGGATTTTTTAGGTAATACACATCATGAATGTCGCGGGCTGCGTGGAATTGCGGCATAAAGAGCGCATCGGAGTTCCAGAAATCCGTTTCGACAAGCGGCCCGTCAAATTCCTCGAAGCCGAGCGACGTGAGTTTATCTTTGACACTCTCTAAAAAATCAACGTAGGGGTTTGTCCTGCCGGGGATAACGCGGGCAGGAGGCAGCTGGATATTATAGCTGCGGAATGTTTGTGTTTTCCATGCGCCTGTTTTAAGGCTTTCGGAAGTCAGCTGTCCCGTTTCATCGCCGGTAATGCCCGCCGCATTCAACGCCTTCTGCACTGCGGCAACCATATCCGTGAAGGCGTAAACAATCTCGTCCCGTTCAATAATCTTGAATGCGGCATCCGCAGCGCCGCGTTTTTTCGCAATATCGGCGATGCAGGTCTTTTCGTCCTCCGTTAAAGAGTCCTCAGGCAGACGACATTCGGCAGCCTCCGCGGCACGTTTCAGCAGCGCTTTTTTCAGTAAGAAGTTTTTATCGTCAGGGTCCTTTATATATGCCGCTTTTTTCTCATCATTCATCGCGGCACAGCCCGCTTTGGAAAGCTCCCCGAAGGAAGAGCCGACATCCTTATTCTGCAAACCGAGTTTCTGCGCGATTTCGGGCAGCTTGAGCGGCCCTGCTTCCTTTAACAACAAGATAATCCGCTCGGCAGGCAATCCGTTTTTTGCATAGTCTTTGCCAAGCTCCGTCAATTCGTAGACAACGGTTGTCTTTCTCGTTTTTTCTTTTACTAATTCTTTGAGCTTGAGCCATGAAAAGGCCTGATTTGCATGACCTTCTTTATACTGCAAAACCTCTTGCAGTTTTTTCGCATATAATCCTTCGCCTATCTTAAAGTTCTTTAATACCTTGATTTCAAGCGGGTGTAGATTTTTTAATACCGATTGAATATCCATAACGGATTCCCCCTTTTTTTCATAAAACGGCTAAAATGATACCTCATTTAACGGTTTTAGTGAATAGGATAATCGGCTTTGCTCAGGGTTTTCACATCTGAAATATTTTAAACGATCGTTCTGTGCAAAAGTTGCATTTATTTGTAAAAAGGGTTATTATCCGGTTATGAATAAAGCTTTGCAGACGTTAATAGACCGCGGATTTTTTCAGCAATGCACTGATGCAGAAGCACTATCCGCGTTAATGGATAAGGGGTCGATCACGTTTTACACCGGTACCGACCCAACCGGCGGTAGTTTGCATATCGGGCACCTTGTTCCTCAATTTGCAGTTCGGCATTTACGCGATGCAGGTCATATCGGTATTGCACTGCTTGGTGGCGGCACGGGGCGCATCGGCGACCCTTCGGGGAAATGCGTAAAATGCTGGACTATCAACAACTTGATGAAAATGTTGAAAAGATAAAAGCGCAGCTCGACCGATTTATCGGATTTGACGGAAAGACAGCCTTTGCAGAAAACAACAAAAATTGGCTGGCCGATTTAAACTATATCGATTTCCTTAGAGACATCGGCTCCTGTTTTTCGGTTAACAAAATGCTTTCCTTTGAGGCGTACAAGATACGGATGGAAACAGGGTTGTCCTTCCTTGAGTTCAACTATCAACTGCTGCAAAGCTACGACTTTTTAATGCTGCATCAAAAACATCATTGTTGCCTGCAAATAGGTGGCGACGATCAATGGGGCAATATTGTCGCAGGCGTTGATTTAGTCCGCCGTAAGACCGGCGATGAGGTATTCGGCCTGACCTTCCCGCTCATTACCCGTAGCGACGGTAAAAAAATGGGAAAAAGCGAAAAAGGAGCGCTCTTCTTAAACAAAGAGATGACTCCTGTGTTCGACTTTTTTCAATATTGGCGGAATGTTGACGACGCCGATGTTCGCCGCTTTATGCTGCTGTTCACCTTTTTGCCGATCGAAGAGGTTGACCGTATTTGTGCCGGCAATATTAACGAGGCAAAAGAGCGACTCGCATGGGAAGTTACTAAAGAAATACATGGAAAAGACGAAGCGGACACGGCGCTTGCAGGCGCTAAAGCCGCATTCGGTGGTGGTGGCGATAAAACCGCTATGCCGACGGTGAAAATAAACCGCAGCGTTTTTGAGCAAGGAATTTCGATTGTCGATTTATTTGTTCAAAGCGGTTTATGTGCCACCAAGAGTGATGCCCGTCGTTTAATAGAGCAAGGCGGTGCCCTTGTCACAGGCAAATCGGTTACCGACTTTAAAACCGTCATTACCGCCGCCACCTTGGACGAAGCGGGAGAGCTTATTCTACGCGCCGGTAAAAAACGATTTAGCCGTATCGTTACCCGCTAAGTTTGGTAATATGCAAAAGGCATCCGTAAAAGTTTCCAGCTTTTACAGATGCCTTTTACCGTTTTATTTTTTAAGTGAAAAGTAATAACGTGCCCATGCTTTATCGTCGATTAAGATATGATTAAACAGCCAATCACGTAAAAAGCGGACAAATGAATTTGGAACAAGTTGTTTGCCGTTTGTGTAGGCATTGACGGATTTTAAAATTTCTTTAACAAACAGTTCGTGCTTTGCCGATGTTCTTTCAGCCCTGGATAATTTATTTGTTCCATGATGGCTTCTTCATCTTTAAAGTGGATCATTACATAATCTACCAACTCTTTCATCACATCTCTAAATGTTGCTTCAAGTTCAGCCCTTTCCCCTAAACAAGCATTATATAAGCTATTGATCAAATCTACTAAGTGGCGGTGTTGTTTATCGACACTCGGCACTCCCACATCATAGCTTACATCCCATGAAACGAATTTCTCCATCATTAACTCCTCACATCCGCAACTATTACATATTTCACCGGCGGTGTAAAGCCCGCCTTCTACGGCTATCGTGTCAGGTTGATAAGCCAGATACCGATCGCCTATATCAGTTTTGCAATTTTGCTGTAGAGACTGTTGACCGCTGCGGTTTGCGCTTCATCCAGTTCTGAACCTGCACTGTCGATGAGCTGTTGCAGGAGGCAAGGTTTTCGTGCAGAGCCGTATGGAAACCGCGCGAAGTTTTCAGCCAGAACGTACCGTTATCGTCGTTGAACAGGGTGATAAAGCCAAGCTGTTTGCTCTTCTGCTTTGCCGCAACCGTGCGGAAGATGAGCGGCAGCTGCTCCAGCAGGGCGGTTGTGTCATCAGGCAGCGTGAAGTTTTTAGTCCGCGGGAACGGTGTTTCCGAATCAAGGGGCTGGAGCGGAAAGGCTTCAGCGATGCTTAACACCAAGCCGAACTTTTCTCCGGCTAACAGCTCATAGCTGCCGAAGGTGATTTTTGCCCGCAAGTTTTTCAGCTGCTCCAGCCGTCCGTCATAGACAATACTGCCGTTTTCAAGAGGGGAGACCTCCTGACTGCTGCCGACCGTTTCGGCAGCAGTACCTTTTTGTGTATCCCAATCGGCATCCGTTTTACCGGTTTGTTGCCGCTCCGCCCGCAGCTGCTCTATCGTACGGCTGAACTGCTCCCACGGCAGCAACAGTTGTTTTTTACCTTTCATTTTTTGTACGATATACGGTGTTCCACAAATGGAGACCGTCTGCGGATGTTTTTCACCGATCGCACCTGTGCTGCTGATGCGGCTCCCCTGCCCTACAGCCTTTCCGCTGCTGCCGGAGAGCTTACCGGACACACCGGCGCCCTGTGCATTTTTACCGTTGCCTTTTCCGGTTCCGCTTGCAGCCCTATCAACCTTGCCTTCAGCAGTACCGGCCTTTGCCCGCACTTGCTGCGCCGCTTTTTTGTCGAGGAGCGCAGGGGCGACCAGTGCTACAATGTCTTTGGAAAGAGGCGACACCGACATAGCATACATCCGCGACGTTCGTACAATCTCCCCCGCAACGATAAAGGCTTGATGCTCCTTATACATACAGGAACCCGGATGGATGGAAATCTTTTCGGTGGTAAGGCTGCGGTACACATCCCGCCCCTGCGCAGCGCACACAAATTGGATCATACCGCGGGCAACCGCCGTCAAGTAATCCGCGGGTTTTCCGCCGGAGAGGATCGGCACGCCCATATCGGAGACAATCAGCTCCAGTTGCTCTTTGATGTTGGCAATTTCCGCCATAATCCGCTCGTCGAGGTAAAAGCGGTCGCAAAACTTCTTTTGGTTTTCCGCTTGCATATACTGTCGGTAGACCTTGAGGAAGGACACAAAGTCTCCGAGCGGATCGCGGAATGCTGCGTGGGCTTTTCTCGCTTCAAGCTCATGCCCGTCGGGGAAGAGGAAGGGGCTGCGCGCCGATAAAAAGCCCGCGGCAATCAATACATCCTCAATCGATTCAGGATAATAGAGCACCGCTTCTACGATCATACGGGATTGACGCGGGCTAAGCGGGAAGAGGCACATCATCTGCCCGATTTTACTCAGGCTATTATCGCTCTCCAACGCGCCGAGCATATTGAGCGTATCCACTGCACCGATAATGCCCTTCTTGCCGGGCGGGGAAATAAAATCGAAGTTCGCAAAGTCGTAGATACCCAGCTCCGCCATCCGCATCACCACCTCCGAGAGGTCGGTGCGGTAGATTTCTTCCGTGGTGTACATAACGCGGGTTTCAAAATCCTTGCGGGTGTAGAGGCGGTAGCATACCCCTTCCTGCGTCCGCCCGGCGCGTCCCCGCCGTTGATTACACGATGCCTTCGACACTGGCGCTTCGTCCAAGCTCGATGTGTAGGTAAAGGGGTTGTAAAAATTCAGCTTTGATAAGCCGGAGTCGATGACTGCCGCAATATCGTTGATGGTGATAGAGGTTTCGGCAATATTTGTTGCGATAACAATCTTTTTTTTCCCGAATGGCGGGGACTTAAACACCCGCTCCTGCTCTTCCTTGCTCAAGCGCCCGTACAGCGGCAGCGGATAGAGCTTGCGGAACCACGACTCATGCGAGAGCCGCTCGATACAGTTCTTAATCGCTCGTTCACCGGGGAGGAACACAAGGACTGCTCCGGGGCGACCCTCGCTTAAAATCCGCCCGACAATCACCGCGATTTTATCGAGCAGTGCGGTTTCGGCGGCAAGCGTTTCCGTAGAGGCGGTGATGGCAGGAGGATCAAAGATGAGCGTAACCGGATAGGTCATCGCATCGATTTTAATAACCGGACACTCGTTAAAATACATCGAAAACATATCGGTGTTGATAGTTGCCGACGAGATAATCACCTTAAAATCATGCCGCTCCTGCAAAATCCGCTTGAGCAGCCCAAGGATAAAATCGATATTCAAACTGCGCTCATGCGCCTCATCTACCATAATAACGGAATACTTGCTAAGCCATGGGTCGAGCTTAAGCTCCTGCAAGAGAATCCCGTCGGTCATAATCTTTATCTTAGTGCTCGGCGAGGTATGATCTTCAAACCGCATCTTGTAGCCAACCGTATCGCCGAGCGGAACCTTCAGCTGATGTGCAATAAATTCGCTGACGGAAAGAGCTGCAATCCGCCGCGGCTGGGTAACGCCGATCATACCGGTTTGCGTATAGCCCGCCTCGTGTAAAATCACCGGCAGCTGGGTCGTTTTCCCCGATCCGGTAGGGCTTTCAACGACAATAACCTGATGGCGTTCCAAGCTCTCTAAAATACGTGCCTTTTGTTCATAAACAGGCAGCTGTGTATACTTCATAATCGGGGAAAGTATAGCAAAGGTACCATTTGTATGCAATTGTTATACGCAGACCGGCTTTCGCTCGATGTGTACGCCGAGCGCCCTGAACCGGTCAACGAGGTGTTCATAGCCGCGTTCGATTTGGTACACATTCCGGATGAGGCTTTCGCCGCGGGCACAACAGGCAGCAATGACGAGTGCCATTCCCGCACGCACATCGGGAGAAACCAGCTCCGAACCGTGCAAAGTGCTTGGGCCGGTAACAACAGCACGGTGCGGGTCGCAAAGCGTAATGCGGGCACCCATGCCGATAAGTTTGTCGACGAAAAACATACGAGATTCAAACATCTTTTCGTGGATAAGCACCGTGCCATCCACCTGCGTAGCGATAACAGCCATTATGCTGGTAAGATCTGCAGGAAACCCCGGCCACGGTGCGTCATCGATTTTTGGAATCATGCCGCCGAGGTCACAGTTTACTTTTAAGCTCTGTTGTGCAGGAACGGTAAGACTTGTTCCGTCGATTTCCCAACGGATACCCAGCTTGTTAAATGCAAGCTTTATCGGCCGCATATCAGGCGGGTTGATATCGGTGATGGTAAGCGAGCCGTGTGTTACCGCCGCAAGCCCGATAAACGAGCCAACTTCCATGTAATCGGCACCAATGCGATATTCAGCGCCGTGCAGCTGCCGCACACCATGTATGGTCAGAATATTTGAGCCGATACCGCTAATCTTTGCCCCCATCGCGTTCAACAGCTTGCAGAGGTCTTGAATATGCGGCTCGCTTGCCGCGTTGGTGATAACGGTTTCGCCCTCGGCGGTTACTGCAGCCATCACCGCGTTTTCGGTCGCGGTTACGGATGCTTCATCCAAAAAGATATCCTGCCCGATAAGCTTATTTGCCGTAAATAAAAAGTGCCCATTTATTTTTACCTGCGCGCCTAGTTCAGTTAGCGCTAAAAAGTGTGTATCCAACCGCCGCCGCCCGATAACGTCGCCGCCGGGCGGAGTCATCATAACTTTTCCATAGCGAGCCAGCAGCGGTGGCAAACAAAATGGAAGCTCGTATTTTTTGAGCCAGAGGCACCGGGACTTCATAATCGGTTACGGTTTTTAATTGCAGCGTATATTCATTTTGAGTAAGTTTAACAATTGTCCCACCGAACGATTTAAAGATTTCGAACATCACGGAAACATCCTCAATTTCGGGGATATTCTTTAACGTAACAGGCTGATCAGTAAGAACGGCGGCAGCGATACAGGGGAGCGCGGCATTTTTATTTCCGCTTGCTTTAACGGTACCCTTTACGGGAAAACCGCCTTCGATATAATATTCATCCATGGTCTGCTCCAAACCTAACAAGGCTTTACTAAAAAAAGTCTTTTAGAAATACCCCGATATTACTCACATTCATCGTCCGACAGCAATACCGCTTCCAACAGTAGATCTTAGAAATATGTTGCACTTTCAGCGTTTCTTATCTTTCTAAAGCGGCAGAGCGGCAGAATCAATCAAATGCTGTATTTTTTCTTTTAATGCAAGACGAATAGGCAACACAGGGTAATCCGGTTTATCGATAAGCTGTACGAAGAGTTGTTTTTGACCGATAGGATTAACTTCAATTAAAAAGTCTATTTTCCCTTTTTGTTCTCTTTCCAGAATATTGTAAACAGCGGTAGCCTCAAATTCTTCCCGATAATAGATGAGAGAATTCTTTTTTTCAATATCGATAATATCTTCTACAAGCACTACTTTCCTCTCCATCTAATTTAGGGTTAATGATACCCCATTTATCAAAGTTTTGACAAGAGGAGCCAATTCATATTCTGCTAAATCACCAACTTGAATAATATCTTTTTCTTCAATACTCGATACGATATCGCGCAATAGCGCTGTTATTTCTTTCTGATACTCATGGACTGATTTCCCTTCAATTTGTATATCGAAAGGGAGTTCCGTTACATCAGATAAAAGTAATGACCGGTACAGTTCATTCAATTTTTCTGAAAACACTCCAAGCAATTTAAGTGCCTGCATATCTTTCCCTGTTTGCATATATACAGGAATCTGCTCAAAGTCATCTGCACATTTTGACAACTCTTGCGTCAAGCCTTTCATGTAATTACGAATTTCCACTCCGGAGAATGTTGAAAGTTCAATAGTGATATCTGCATCGACGGGCTGTTTAAATAGCAAATCAAGCTCATGGGAACTCAACTCTTTCCCATCAACCGCTACTTGTACGATTGTCTCATGTTCACGACAACAGGCCTCCTCAATACTGCCTAATACCTCGCCAACGGTCTTTTCGTTCTCCAGTGTGTATGAAAGTTCTTCGCCATTAATTTTTATTATCATTTATAGCCATACTCCTCGAATATCATCTTCCCGGCAACCATATGAATAATTCACTGTATCCTAGTTGTCAGAACTGCCTTTATTTTGTCTACTGAAATTATTGATCATATCCGACTGTTTTTGCAAGTTCCGTAAAGCCCCATCCATATTCCCATATTTTTGCCGTAACTCCAGCTCTTTTTTTTCAAGCGCCTTGTCGTACCGTGCAATTTTATCCTTACTCGTTTTAATTTGAGCTGCCAGTCCATTTGTCCGGGTAGAAAAATTCCACCCGCTGAACGTATGGATCTATCTGTTTAAACACCTGAAACGCAACACCATCATCAATTAGCACATCATTATCGGTATCATATCCGAAAGGGTAACGGACATCTTCCATCGAATCTTTTAGGCTTCATCAAGTTTCTTTTCATCGATTTCCAAATATCCGCGAAGCCGCGCTTCGTTCAGGCCTGAGCTTGCGTCAGACTTTGTCGATATGCCGATCTGAGATAACGTCCTTATCGGGGTATCGGCGTTCTTTCGATAGACATTTGCAACAATCTGGCGTAGATTATTCTTTAAAGAGACAGCGTCGTATCTCCGAAAAGAGCACCAAGGTTTTCTTTCGCCGTTTTGCGTTCGTCATCAGTAAAATATTCGATCTCGTCGATAACGTTCTGCTGATTACTCGTTACGATATTGATTTCCGCCAAAAGCCGATTGTACTTTGCAACAAATTCAATGATGGCGTTCTTTGCTGCTTCCGTGTCGGGTTTAATACTGATACTTTCTTTTTTATCCGTTTTATCCTCAAGCTTTAATGTTACGCCCGGAATAAGATCGTCAATCTTATTTGTACTCCGTTTTACAGGAATACCTTCAAACGTAAGCACTGCTTCTTGCGCCTGTGAAACAGGATTAACCGGTATGTATTCACCGGTCGCTTTAGGGTCATATACTTTGATCTGAGCTATCGATACGGTCTTATCGGTGTTGTTATTGTGCACGGCGATGCCGGTAATATCGCCGTATTCGCTCAGTGGGATACTGAAGGTTTGAAGTTCGGTCGTATCAGCCAATGCAGGTAACGGAATAAGCGTTCCACGCGGTGAAACTAAAGACAGCACACCGTAGTCTTCCACAGGTGCAGTAGGTTTTGTATTAAGTCCGAGCGTTTCAGACGCAATACCTGAATCACTCGGCGCATTGGTTACAGTTACCCCCTTATACGACACGGAACCAACTTGCCCGTAAATAGCTTCTTCGCTTGAGAGAGGAGTGGCCCCGGATGCGGAAAGCGGAGCGGCCGCCTCAGCGTCGCTTTGCAAAGATACAGTGTATTCCAACACATAGTGTTGCGAACTGCGTACCGGGTTTGAAAACGCAATACGTTCCGTTGTTTGGGTGGGGATTACCGCCTCCGTTTTTTCGGCGTCAACGGCAGGACGGTCATTTTTTTTTATCAGCCCGGTTTCAAGCGCAAAGGATAGTGCGTCATCGGAAAATTCCAGTTTATTAGCTTCCCCTGTCAGCTGTGATTCAAAAAGTAGCGAAATGGCACTGGGCGAAGTCTTTATTTCCGAAATCCTGATAATATCTTTCCCTTTTTTATTAACAGCATCGATAAAACTCCGGTATTTTCCACCTTGCCAATTTAGTGAAAATTTTTTTTCACCGACGGTAAAGGTGTATACACCTTTTGGAACTTGAAAGTCTTTCGATACCTCTTGTGATAAAAGAATCCGCTTGTGCAATTTGATTGATGGATATTTTAAAGGTTTGTTCGCGGGCATCTCGCGATGCGGTTGCCGTTATTGCCCGTTCATTAGAAGAAGTAACAGTCTTTTCTATAAAAGGATTATTAAATGAATAGAGCTCCCGCGTTTTTTCACGAATTTCGGTAGAAAACTGGTTTATCTTTCGCCAAATAGCATTTTGCTGTTCGTATTTTTAAATCTTCAGCAGCTGAATCGCGCGGGGCACGCTCTTTTCATCAACGTTTCAATGAGATTATCATATTTACCGGCTCCTATGCCGGGAATATTCATATCGGAAGATGCTGATTCGTTACACTTATAAAACCGATAAAAATATTTGATACAAGACAAAGTGTTCGTAAAACTTACTACCTGCTTGGCTGCAGGGCAGCGGAAAATGCAAACCTCAATTTTTCACAGGGCTGCAAAACGCATTAAAACAAAGGCTGCAAATAGCATTGTAATTTTATTCGTGCGGTTAAACACCCGCCATTTCCTCCACCACGGACGGCGGTGATTCCACGCAGTAGCGATGTTTCGGTAATTTGTAACGTCCATATTACCAATATGCTGAAAAAGGTTTAAAACATCGTTTCTATCCGCCCGCCATCCATGTCGGTACTGGGGGGTAGCGGAGGATCGCCTGCTTGAACACAGAAACAGCGAAGCCGGTTTTGACCGTGAGGGAAAAACACCGGCTCAAGATAGAGCTGCCGAAATGTTTCCGGCAGGTTCAAACAGGAAGCCGGATCGGTGCCCATCATTTTACGTCCGTGTAAAATGATGGGCGCAATTTGCGTTTCGCAAAACATCGCTAATCATTTCTCCTGCGTCCATGGCGCAAGTTTTAATCAGGGAGACTTCCCCACCAAATACCAACTAAAAAGCCCCACTTCTTCCATATCTTTTTCCAACCTTTTATGCTATACTCCTCTCTTATGAATACGGAACAAATCCTGAGCAGGCGAAGGCGGTCAATACGATTAACGGTAGAGTTACTGATTATTGCGGGGGCGGGGTCGAAGACGCGCGTGATTACGTTTAGGATTGCGCACATGCTGGAAAGCGGGATTTCCTCAGTCGCAGATTTTGGCGTTGACTTTGAACAAGGCGGCGCGGAGATGGAGCAGCGGATTAAAGAGCTGACGGGTAAAGAAGTTTAACGATTAGTACTTTTCACGCGCTGGGGGAAAATCCTGCGGGAATATATTGACCGGCTGGGCTGGCGGCAGAACTTTAGCATTTACGACGGGTAGACCGCAATCAGCTGATTAAGTCAGCAAAGGAACTGAAAATACGGAAACGCTCGATATTGTACGGTGTGGGGACGCTGTTTTCTCAGATAAGACGGGGCAGAAAAACTTTACGGCGCAGACGGCGGTCTGCTACAACGAATCGCAGGACTCAAGCTGTTTAATGCGGTGGATTTTGACGATTTGATTATGCTGCCGATTAAACTTTTTTGCAGACATCGATATTGCTTGCGGTGTACAAGAACCGCTACCGGTATGTGATGGTGGATGAGTTCAGGACACGAGTATTCTGCATTTGATTGCGGATGATAATGTCTGCGTGGTAGGCGATGATCAGTCTATTTATTCGTGGCGGGGGCGAATTATAGAAAATATCCGCCTGTTTGAAAGTTTCCCGCATCTGGTGGAGATTAAGCGAGCAGATTACCGTTCCACCGGTACGATTTTGGCGGCTGCGAACGGGGTGATTTCACAATACCAACCGGAAGGAAAAAGCGCTGTGGTCGGGGAACGGCTCCGGTAAGCCGATTGAAATTTTATTCCGGAGAATGAGGCGGCAGGCTGTTTTATTGCGGACACCATCCTTACGGAAGCTGCGCGAGAACCGGATATGCGGACTTCGGTGTTTTGATCCGCACCAACGGCTTAGGGCGCGCGATTGAAAATTCCTCGATGCCAATATTCCGTACCGGATGTCCGGCGGCACGAGCTTTTCAGCGCGAAATTAAAGACATTATCAGCTATCTGCGGGTGATTGCGAATCCCGACGATGATATTAACCTCTTGCGTATTATCAACACCGCGGCGCGGTATTGGAAAAACACTGGTGCTCTCCGCAATCGCAACGGAAAGAATGCTCTATCCGCATGGCGATTCATGCGCTGCTTGAGCGTCCGCCGGATGACTTCCGCGAAAGAGCCTTGCCGATTTGGAGGAATTTGTCGAGCTGATAAGTTCCGAACGGAAACAGCTGCTTTCGGGAAGGGCTTGGCAAACAGGTACGGAAACTCGTAGAGCGCATTCAGTATTTTGATTATTTGACGCAGGAATTTCAGAAAAACGAAAAGCGGCGCGCTTTAAGTTTTGAATATCGAAAGCCTCTTGCAGTCCATCGACACGTGGGAGACAAACTTTGACCCTTCGCTGTATACTTATCTCAATCGCATCACACTGTTGAGCCGCGATGACCAAATGAGGAAGATACCGGCGAGGTGAATATCATGACCATCCACGCAGCGAAGGTTGGAGTTCCCGGTGGTGTTTATCGCTGGCGCCGAGGCATTATTCCCCATGCCCGTAGTATGGAAAATGCGGGAGATGTGGAAGAGCGCCGCCTGTTCTATGTCGCCATTACCCGCGCCCGCGACAAACTCATTATTACAAGCTGCCGGACTCGGCGTAGGCAACAGCGGGCTTGCTGGGTGCAGCCCCTCACCGTTCTTGGAAGAATTCCTGCGGAGCTGGTGCAGTACCATGAGCCGGACACCGAAGCTGAGGAAAGACATCATGTTTTGCCCAGATGAAGAA
Source organism: Treponema sp. OMZ 803 (assembly GCF_024181165.1). Taxonomy (NCBI): domain Bacteria; kingdom Pseudomonadati; phylum Spirochaetota; class Spirochaetia; order Treponematales; family Treponemataceae; genus Treponema; species Treponema sp. OMZ 803. Next base: position 2,624,036 of record NZ_CP051195.1, read on the forward strand.
AGTTTTCTATGTAAGATGTTTATACGTAAAAACCTGTGAACTGATATATAGTAAAGTCCATGTTAGTGGATGATAGAATTATCGCTGAAATAATCGTAAGAATTGGGCGGCATTACAATGAAAATATCGCAACGCGTTTCTTACGTCCTTTGTTTTGCACAAATTCTTTCTAATATTGATTTATCACGACACATAGTTGATTTGACCGAACATTCCGATGATTTTTGTCTTACAAGGGTTTCATCTTGATGACCTCTATTATGACATTATGCGCTTGCCCGTTTTATCTATTTAGTCCGGCGCGATGTCTCCAATATTAATTCGATTGCCGAAGCAAATACTAAAATGGCGACTGCCGATAAAGTGTACCGCAATATGGCATTCAGTAATCTTTGAACCTTAACTATTGTCTTCAATGGTTGCTTGAACTTTACCGCGCAACACTCAATATGATACAAAATGGCTGGACGCAGCAAGACTGTGGCGAGTCGTATTACAAGCTTGCCGACATAGAACGCCTGTTGACGGGTACCGGTATAGATGATTAAAGGAAACTATATGACTGCTGAAGAAAATTGATACAATGTTTTAAAAATATCAAAGATCATTCCGTACCCCCTAAGATCGCACTAGTGCTTGGCTCCGGACTGGGTGATCTGGCGAACGAATTGGAGATTGACGCGGCTATTCCGTATGCTTCCATTCGTAATTTCCCGCTTTCTACAGCACCGGGACACCGCGGCGCATTTGTATTTGCAAAAATAGGAGAAATTCCTATCGTTATGCAGGGAGAATCCACTATTACGAAGGATATCCGATGACCGATGTGGTGCTTCCTATCAGGATTATGAAAATGATGGGGGCGGAAATCCTCTTTTTAACCAATGCGGCAGGCGGGGCGAACAAAAACTTCAGCGCAGGTAATTTTATGCTGATTACCGATCATATCACCTGCCTTGTGCCTTCTCCACTCATCGGGAAAAACTTCGAAACACTCGGTGTGCGCTTCCCCGATATGACTCAAGTTTATGATAGAGATCTCCGAATACATATCAAAGCGGCAGCAGATGCCCATATTCCCCTGAAGAGGGTATATTGTCAATTCACCGGATAGAAGCATGAAACGCCGCAAAGTTCGCCTGGCAGGGATGCTCGGCGCCGATACCGTTGGTATGGTACTGCTGTAGAAGCGGTCGCTGCCCGCCATGCCGGTATGCGTGTTTGCGGCGTCTCGTTCATTTCGAATCTTGCGGCAGGTATGAGCAGTTCCTTATTGAGCGAACGAAGTGCTGGACGCAGGGGAAAAGCAGCTCCGCTATTTAAACAACTGGTATCAGCCGCGGGAAAAGGAATTTATTCTTTCGGAAAACGATGCCGGCAGGCAGCGACCGTGTAATCAGAAAATTTCTGGCGGACCTCCGCTTTCGACGTTGTATGCAGCAATCCGTAAAGTCCATCCGCATCAACGGCAAGCGAACAATTGCTTAACTACCGGACAGCAGTAGGCGATACATTATCGATTTCCGAAACACTCCTCTGCTGAAAAACGACCGGTATGGAAGCAATCAGCACCCAACCATATCTCCGGCAAACGGTGCCGTGTCTCAAACAGGCAAACTCGCATTCATACCGATATCCCGATCTTGTTAAAAACAACCGACTTGCTCATTGTCAATAAGCCGGCGGGATTCCCGCATGGGGAACACTGGCATTGACACGCTACTTTCCGATGCTACGGCACAATTATCCGCCGATATACCGCCTTCTACCAGCTCCGCTAGTCATCCTCTGCGAAGCCTTTCTTTTAAATCAGGGCCGTTGCACCGGCTGGATAAAGATACTACCGGTGTGCTCTGTTTTCGCAGACCTTGCCGGGCGCAATGGTTTTCAATGTCTGCGGAAAAACGGTAGGCAAATTACTATTTAGGCGTTGTACGCGGTAATCTGCAAACACAGCTTATTACCGTCGAGACGAAAGCGCTAAAACTATCCGCAATGTTATTCGCTGAGCTACAATAGGGATTGATGCGTCGCTGATACTGTTTAAAGCTTATTACCGGTAAAAACATCAGATACGAAAGCATAAGCGCGAACGCAGACCATCCGTTGGTTGGGGATCGTAAATACCGCGGTGGGAATCCGCTGCCTACCTGCAAGCACTATTTACTCCATGCGTGGCGGTTGTATTTTCCGCCTCAAGACCGGCGGATATGCCCGCTCTTATTGAAGCTCCGTTTTTCCCGAAATGCAAACTTCTCTCAAACAATATTTTCAGGTTGGAGAAAGCAGCATCCGCCATTCTTACAAATCAAACTCGAGCAGCTGGCAATTTTAATTTCCAATCGCAATGAATTCCTCTGCTGAAAGGCTTAAAATACGTATAAATAGCCGCTGCCATCGCCATGGCAGACAAAGAATATTACCGGCTCCTGTATGTTTATCCTTTACGTCTTCTATAATACTGTATGCACGGTGCGCCACCTGTGCAAAGGATTCACCCGCAGGAAATTTTAAAAAAGGATTTTTATGAATATATAAAAACTCGGGACTATTCCACGGTTTTCCTTCGAAATCACCGAAATTTATCTCTTGTAAGTGGGTATTAGAATAGTAAGCTGTAATGCCTGTTCAATATATACTGCCGTATCCCTCGCTCTTTTGAGCGGAGATACATAAATTGTCGTGATATTATTTTTTTCTTTATCTTCTTTTAACCGAGTGGCTACGGATTGCGCTTGTAGCCGCCCCTTTTCCGTTAGCATAGATTCCGAAACGCCGCATGCCAATTCTTTTACATTCCAGTCTGTTTCGCCGTGCCGCACAACAAAAAGCTTCATACTGTAAAGTATAAGCTGATTCGGCCTTCACGGCAAGGGGATAAAAAGCCTTACAGGCCTTACAGACTGTAGTTGAATGTTTCGGCAATCCCTTCACCCAAATCCAGCACGAGCAAGCGAAATTGCTTGAGTTTTTGTTTTAGCTTTTGCAGTATGGGTAAAGGTAAATCGGTTTATTTTCCGCGCCTGTTTAAAATCCCAAATAGATACATCAAGCCCGTATGGGTACAGGTAAACATGATATTATCTTCTGTATTTACCGTAATATATGTTCTTCCGAAAATAAAACGATCGACAGCAGCGCCGATCTTCGCCTGCGCAACTGGATAACAAGTGTCATCCGCATTAGCAAGTTCACGATATTCATCAAGCCCAACCCTAGTAAAACCGCGTTTCCGCCATTATAAAGTCGTGTCGAGGTTGTATTACTGGAAAAATAGGCGCATTATTTTCATCATAATCAAGAATAGCAATAATAGACGGTATCCGTTTCTCCGTTGTTGCAACTTTATAAGGAAAAACGGATGAATTATCGTCTGCGCCATTAATTAAAGCGGTATCCGCTCTTACCGGGTAAAGACAAAATAAAAGTTTCCCATCACATGCTCGATTGGGGTGGGTGGTGTAAAGTATAAAACCATCGGAATCCGTCCGTACAAACTCTCTTTTAAACTGCTGCCTGTACCGGCGGATGGGTGAGAACGGTGATAGGATAATTATCAAGCGGAACTGTTTTCCGGGTATGGTAATGACAATACGTGCTGTAAATGGCTGTGAACGGAGATCCGGCATTCACAGGTGCGGGTTTATTGATCACCTCTATGGAAATAGACTCAATAACGGTTTTATTCGATTGCGAGGCATCGATAGGGCTCGCATCAACTTCTTGCCCATTGCACGATTCATAAATGAGTACTAAACAATGCAAACCCTTTATGTACATCGTGATTTTCAACAGCCTGTGTAAGCCCTGAAGCAGCCGTACAGCTGTTTGCGTCTCTGACGATGTCTCGGTAATTTTATTACCCAATCCCTCTGTTTGAGAAGATCGTTTCGAGTATTCTTGTTCAGAACCTCCACTTAGATTGGATTACCGGTGATACAGTAATACCTTGCGGCACTGGACGCACAAGAAATGGATAACAATAAAATAGCAGCAACACGGTACAGATACTATACGATACATACACTAACGCCTCAATTTCGTAGAAAAATCAACTCTTATATCGGATATTTTATAGAATCCTTTAGGAATACAACGGACAACCGATACTCACAATAACACGATATATTACGTCGGTAAAGAAATTCTTTGGGGGGAGTCATGCTTGATACGTTAGAGTAAAGTTCTTGCTTATTATTTTAGTAACTACGGAATTCTATTCATTATTGTTTTCTTCCTTGGAACGAAGATTGGTAAACTCATTGCCAGCAGACACCTCACAGCAGAAATTAAAACAGCTCGAGATGCCATTAAACGGTCGCGAGCCGTACTAAACGGACAACTCTCGAACAATTTGCGGCGTTCTTCCCCGGCTTTCCTGCCGATCCGACTGAAATTCGGTTTGTTGGAAAACCGGTCGACTTTATCGCATTTCCGGGGATGTCGGCTGGAACAATTAATGAAGTGCTGTTCGTCAGTAAAACCGGCAATGCGGTGCTCTCAAATATTGAGCGTTCATTGCGCGATGCCGTCGAAAGAAGATATACACCGGAGTACCGTATACCCAGTGTAGCAGAATAACCTCAAACTTTCGCGGTCTTATGCAGCAGAAGCTTTCAAGTTCGTGCTGATGACCTATCGACTGCAAGCCGTTCAAGCGCCTTTTTCGATTTGGCGAATACGCTCTTTGGTTAAATTAAACCGTACACCTACTTCTTTTAACGAAGCTGCTCATACCCGTTTAAGCCGAAGCGGTAGCGGAGAATCTCTGCCTCCCGTTCTGTCAAGGGATGCGAGCAACGCATCGACATTCTCACGGAGATCGATATCAAGTGCATAGCTTTCGGCTGCATATAGCGGGTATCTTCAACAAAATCGCCGGTACTGGCACCGTTGTTATCATTAAATATCAGTGCATCCAAAACAGGGTCACGGGCAGCATTCATAATTGTCCGTACCATTTCAGGTTCAATGCGAAGATCTTGAGCGATGGCTGTAAGTTCTTTATCTTCCGGTTCACTTCCTCTTTCATAATCTTGCGGGCTTTTCAATCTGTACCAACTCGTTTGCTCTGTTTAACGGAAGTCGATCATGCGAGATTTTTCGCAGATAGCTTTTAATGCTTGGCAGATCCACCATACCGCATACAAAATAAACTTGTACCTTATCGGGATCAAAACGGTCGGCAGCATTCATCAACCCGATATTACCTTCGCTGATTAAATCCATAATCGGGATATTCTTATTTTGATATTTTTGCGACATTGACCACGAATCGTAAATTCGATTCAATCAATTTTTGCCTTTTCATCTCCGGCGGCAGCTGCTTTTGCGTATTTTACCTCGTCTTCTACCGACAACAGCGGTATCTTGTTTATCTCTCAAATAAGTTGCAAAGATATTATTATCCGTACGCGTATTCTGTATTCTTTCCATAGTCAAAACTCCTTGCAAATGAAATTATACGGTTTTCCGGTGCAATGCAGCGGGAACTCGCCGATCAGGTGCTTTATCAATCACCTTGATTAAACCCTGTATATCAATTATTAAAGCAAACAAGATGCCAAGTTTTTCTCTATACAAATATGGCATAATTAAGGCAAAAACAGCTACAAAGTCGCCTTATTACGGACATTTTAGACATGGAATCATAAAATGGAAAAAACTTGCCTTTTACATCTTTGTTTGTATATTTAACTCAACCTTATACGGCTCAAATGACACACTCAGTATGAATAAAAGTAAAACTGGGTTAAATTGACACAGTCGTATCCGGTTAAAATGCCCCCGGATGCCAAGCGGGGCATATTTTTTTGCTACCGAAAAGTACATTATGATAGGAGGTTCTTACATGAAAGTACGGCCATTAGCAGACCGTGTTTTAGTAAAGTCGATAAGGTAGAAACTAAAACCGCAAGCGGAATTATCATTCCCGATACCGCACAGGAAAAAACACAGACGGCAGTTGTCGTTGCCGTCGGCGATGATAAAGAAAAGATTAAGGTATCGGTCGGTCAAAAGTGATGCATGATAAATATGCAGGGACACAAATTAAGATCGATGGCGAAAGATACTTGATATTAAAGGCTGGCGATATTGTTGCTGTAATTGAATAATTACGCCTACGCTGTTAGCGCAGGCCCAACCGAAAAACGGCAGATAACTGCTCGCGCGAATGAACCGGTATAGCCTAGAGGTTATACCGGTTATTTTTACGCTGAAACTTAACGACCTTGCTCCAAATAACGCGGAGTAAAATCTTATCGGGTATATTCATATTATATTGCATTTTATAATGTTAATGGTTGTCGATGTATTTGTTGCAAAGGTGGTCATTTTAACCCGCGGGGTATCCACACCTTAGGTTGTCTCGTAATTGCTCATTTCCATGATTTTTACCAATACGTTTTTCGATCATAAAGGCAATTTTACCAGATGTTTGGTATTTTTTCTACCCATTGGTTTTAGAATATTCCGATTTTGTATCCTTAGGGATACCTTCAATAACATAACAGAGTTCCGCCATACTCTTCTTCGCGCAGCAGTTTATACATATCAAACTGCTGTCCCGCTGCAAATACGACATGTCATTATATGAAAAATCGGTACCGAAAAACTTTCGGTTCCTTCCGACTCACCGGTAATACGGCGTACTTTTCCAAGCGAGGGTAGATAAATCCGCTGATCGGTAACTCCGTCTTTTGCAATCATCAAAAAACGTGTCCCCTTTACATTTGCAGGCGCTTTGATTTCCAAAAAGGTGCGGTGATCATTTTCTTTTTGCGGAATATTGATCGACTAATAGTTCCGCCATCGTCGTGCCGTTTCGTTGGATTTCCATCTTTGCCCGCGTCCCGATTGTTTCAATCGTTATTTTTGACGGAGCTCCCTTCATAATGGATTCAGCGGTTTCTTCGGCAAAAAGCACTGTGATGCTGCAGAGCAATAAAAAACAAAGCATTAGTAATTTTTTCATCGTTATATACCTCCATAAAATCTTTTAAAGATATCAAAGCCTACGGTTCTGTACTATCCCCGGCAGCGGCTTCGTAATAAACCGCGGCACAATCGAAAGAATGGTCGGTAGTACCGTTAAGCTTGCGAAAGAGCTCGTCGCCATTACCAAGGCAATCAGCAAGCCGAGTTCTGACAGCATATTAAACTTTGAAAGCATTAAAACGGCAAAGCCTGCTCCGACGGATACCGCATTAAACGGATTGCTTGCCCGAACCGTAGAATGTATGGATAAGAAAATTCCGGTCGTCGCGCCGTTTGGTATATTCATGATGATAAGCCGCCAAATAGTGGATGGTATAATCGATACCGATACCGATTGCAAAACTCGCGACCATCGCCGTCCCGATATTGAGTTTTATACCGACAATTCCCATAAACCCGAAGTTCAGCGCAACGGATATCATCAACGGGATAATTCCGATAATACCGGCGATAATAGACCGGTAATAAATCGCTAAAATGAAATACGATACCGAACGATACCGCCACGGAAATCAGCTGAGACTGTACCACGGGTATTTAACGACTGTTCGATGAACAATGAGCCGTTTGCTTCTACGGATATGTCCTTGGGAAAATTGGCCTTAACATACGCCATTATCGCTTGCAAGGCTTGTTCGCTATCGTGTTGACCGACCGTTCTGAGCTGAATATTTACTTTAAGCGTAGCAGGGGTATGTATGTCATCGATAAAATCCTGTACGTTACCACCCATAAGCAGAAGGTAATTTTGGATAAGCATTGAAAGTTCTTCCTGCGTCTCTTTGCCGTATTTTTGAGGATCCGTAGGAATTTCGTAGTAGGCAGCGCCTTTATAATTGATATCTTTCTTTAACGCATCGACCGGTCGCGGAAACATATCTGCCGTGGCGGGCTGCTTGAGCAGCTGCAAGTTTTCGATGACTTCGGGAAAGTATATACCGGTTCTTTTGTGTTTCCATAGTAGCATGCCCTGTTTCACTGGATGTCAGAAACGGGCGGTTCCGAATATCCTCCATGAGCCAATATTATCAAAGCCCCATGAGGGTGTCAGCATCTCCGAAGTCGCCAAAATCTCCAAACGTATCTTTTCTCCCTTTTCGGTAGAGTTTGCACCGGTAGGCGTAAGTCCTGCCGCAGGCGCATCCGCGTTATACACTGATTGAACCGTTTAATAACATCCGCCAGTGAGGTAACTTTTCCAACTTCAGGGAATATTCTTCCGCATATACGGCAAGAGAATCGATTGCCTGCAATACGTCAGGGCGGATAACATCCCCTTGTTTCTCTCCTTTATAATTAAATTCAGCAATTTAGAACCGCCGAAATTTTCGCGGATAAAGGGGATCGAACGACCTGTACATCCGGTTCAAAGTATTCCATTAATACGTTATCGATAACGAGTTTTGAAATTCCCAACCCCGCAAAGATGATACAACCAAGGCTGATCAGCAGCACGCTCCGTTTATGTGCATGGACAATCATCAGTGTATCGGCAATAATCCGATCGATAATACCGGTATGGCTCGGTTGAACGCCGAAACGCCCTCCGATGGTCGGATTACGGGGGCCACGCAAAATAAGAATTGCCGGGATAAGCGTTACCGCAACGATAAAGGCAGAAAGTACACCGAAGCTCGAAAATATACCAAACTCAAAATGGGGACGACGCTTGTAAAATAAGAACGAGACAAAGCCTGCAAAGGTCGTAAGCGCCGCTAAAAAAACCGGCGGAATAACCCGTGACATAGCTTCAACAATCTGCGCTGAGTGAGTTTCTCGAGAGATTTCCTTACTCTGTGTTACTTCATCAAAATAGTGATTGATAACATGGATGCCATACGCACTGCCGACGGCAATCAGAATAACGGGCAGTACCGTCGAAAGGATGGTCAACGGAATTTGCAGCAACGCCATCGCACCGATTGCCCAAATACATGAAATAATAACGGTGAGCAGCGGCAAGAACGCCGGTAAATCTTCTAAACGAAAAACAAGACCCCCGCCACTACGATGACGACGATAGGCACAAGGAACATTAAATCATGACTTGTTGCTTCGTTGACAATTTCGCTGAATACCGGCGCTCCGGTTACGTAGGCAACGGAATCCGGAAAGTCCCATTCCTCCGCGATACTCATCACTTTACGACACGGCAATCGTTTCCGGTGAGCCGCTTTCTTCTTGTTTTACATTAAGGAAGATAATAGTCTGTGTTGCTTTTAAATCGTCGGAAACCAAACTGCGGTTATAGGTATCCAACGAGCGAAGTCGTTCGGTAATTGTGTTCAATTCTTCCGGCGAACCGGTTAAATGTTCCGGCACAAGTTTTCCACTTACAATTGAATCGCCTGCAGCTTCGATATGGGTTGTCGTCGTAAGCGAAACGACACTTTTTACAAGTGGCAACGCAAGCAATTGCTTATCCAACTCCTGCATCTTTTCTAAAAATTTATAATCAATTATCGTTGAATAACGCCGTTGAATACCGATGAGGAGCGGTACCGAATCCCCGAATATCTTTGCCATCTCGGCATCTGCTATTCGTGCAGGATCGCTTTCCGGTATAAAACGAAAATTATTATTATCAAATCGGATACGCGGAAGCTGCAACGCAAAAAAAAGCGTAATGCCGAGTATAATACCTAAAATAACACGAGGATGTTTGTATAGTTTTTAACCAGTGCGTTTTCAAATTCATAAGCACCTACTTTGACAAGCGAGATACTCTAAAGCTAAGATATTTAAAGAATCCCGAAAATTAATTAAGAGTCCCTATACTATACTCCCATCCGAGTAAAGTCAAGGTTGCGCCTTACCTTGACGGATGGACGAACCAGTTCCGGTTTTTATCACTTCAATTTTTTGTGGAATACGGCTTTGCAGTTCGCCGACATGAGAGATGATGCCGACCATCCGGTTCCCGCGTATTTCGTCTAAGATGCTGACGGCGTTTTCCAGGGCTTTTTCGTCGAGCGATCCGAAGCCTTCGTCGATGAACATCGAATCTATTCTGATGCCGCCTGCCCGTGCCTGAATGGAATCGGCAAGGCCGAGTGCAAGGCTGATGGAGGCCATAAAGGTTTCCCCGCCGGAGAGGGTCGCAGAGGGCGGCATTTACCGGTGTAGGCGTCGGCGATTTCAAATCGAGGCCTCGGTATGCGTTCCTGTGCCGTGCTCTTCGCTGACTGCAAGCCGGTACCGTCCCTCGCTCATCCGCTCAAGCCGTTTATTTGCAAACACGGTTACTTCGTGCAAAAAGGCGGAAAGAATCCACGTGTCGAACTGGAGTTTCCGCGGATTGCTGCCGCAGAGGTCTTTCGCAAGGGTTACCCAATTTTGCGCCTCCGCCGTTTTGACTGTGAGGGCTTTTGTCAGTTCCGTATGCTGGGCGTGCAGTTCCTCCAGCTTTGCTTTCTCCGTATTGAGGACTTCGAGCCGCGCCTGTATTTCATCATACCGTTGGCGCAGGGCTTCGACGGCGGTTTCCAGCTCATCGAGGTCGCGCGGCTCCGTCGCGGTAACGTCTTTTTCCAATCCGGCCGCCGCCTGCTTGTACGCCGCGTACTGCTCATAAAAGGTGTCGATTTCGGTTTTCCACTGCGCAACTTCCGGTTCGCTGCACACGGCTTGCTGTAGATCTTCCAAATCGGCAAAACCTTCCTTTATATACGCGGCTTCGAGTTGTGTTGTTTTTTCGCTGCGCTGCTGTGCGCGTTCCTTTCCGTGCGTTTCCGCTGTGGAAAGTTCTCCGCGGATCCGTTCAAGGTTTTGCGTTGCTTCGGCAACATCGGTATGGTAGGCGTTGATAGTCAGTTTGAGTTCCTGCAGCAGCGCTTCGCATTGCTCCAACGCGGTTTCCGCATCAGGGGACTTCGTATTGCTCCGGTGCAGTATTGCCGATAGGGGCATCGGGGCTTTGGCTTTGCCGCCGGTTCCCTGGTTATCAAAATTTCCGTATCCGCGCTCAGCTGAACGCTGCGCAGGTTTTCGGGCAGCTGAGAAAAGCTTGGTCAAACTGGCGGCGTTTTCTTGCAGCGCGGCAGAAACTCCGCTTAAGCGCTGTTCCGCGCTATGGTGCTGCTGTGTACATTCCTGCCGCTCCGCTGCAAACGGCGGGTTTCTTCTTCCAGCGTTTTGTGTTCGGCAAAGGCTTTGCGGGATGCGTTGTACGCTTGCACCGCCTCGTTGATCTGCTGAGCGGTTTCCTTAATGCGGCTCTCTGCCGCATCCTTTCCTTCCGGAAAGGGCGCCGCGCTGCATTCTTTATACCGCAGCTGTAAATCAGCCGCCGCTGCCGCCCGTTCATCTATTTGTTTTTGATAATTTGTATACGAAGCCTCCGCACCGGCGAGCGCCGTCTGTGCTTTTTCTTTTTCATGTTGCAGTTTTGCTGCGCTCCGTTTTGCCGCTTCTATCCGCTCGTCAAAGCTGAACGCACTTTGTGCAGCTTCTTGAGCCGGTGCGGGGTGATGTACCGAACCACAGACGGGGCAGGGACTTCCTTCTTCGAGATGTTCTGCAAGCGCCGCCGCTGCACGCTGCCGTTCCGCCGCTTTTTTTTCTTCTTCTATTTTATTGATCTGTTCCGTTTGAATATCACAGTCGCGGGCGAGCTCCGCAAGCTGTGTCCGCGCATTATCCGCGGCCTGCGCATAGCTGTGCAAAAAGGTATTGAGCTGTTCCTGTTTGCATAACATATCGTGCAGCTGTTTTTCTATGTCGAGCCGAGTTTGCAGGCTGCGGTAGGCGTGTTCCCGCTCGTCAAGCGCATCGACGGCAGGAGCAAGGGCTGCGGTTTTTTCCGTAACGGCGGCGAGCTGCGCTTCGATGCGTTGCAGTTGCGCTTGGGCGGCGGCGGCGGCGCGTTTCAGGTTATCTTCTTCGGCTTGTTCCGCTCCGATTTCCTGTTCCAACACGGCGGCTTTCCGCAGCGAGTCGATGACGGCATAGAGGTTGTCCCGCTGCTGTTCTTTTGCGGTGATCTCGTTGTGCCGTTCCTGCAAAGCGTTCATACGGGCGGTCAGTTCTTCCATGCGTTCCCGTTTTTCCCGTATCTGTCGTTCGTCCGCCGCACATGCCGCTTCCAACTCAAGGAGCTGATTTACGTGGACGGCGAGCAGTATGCGCTTTTCGATCTTCGCTTTTAAATTTCGGATATCCTCTTCGCGGATGCGGCATGCTTTCAGCTCTTCGGTAACCCGCTCCAGCTCTTTTCGCTTCTCTGCGAGTATTTTTTCCTGCTCAAGCTCGGTATTCTTTGTCTGTAAGGCGGTCAGGATACCGCCGTGTTCATCCCTGATACGGTCAATTTCGTTCAGCAGCTCTGCGCGGTCGCTCTCGTAACGATGGTAGACAAAGCGGGTATGCAGGGTTTCAAGGTTTGCTTCTATTGTATGCGCTTCCTGCTGCAGTATATCTGCGCGGAGCTTCGCTTCCTGCATCAAATCCGAGTACCGTTTGATAGGAAACAAGTGCATCAACGTCTCTTTTTTATCGCTCGACTGCGCCCGCAAAAACTGCGCAAATTCTCCCTGCGGCAAAAGGACGATGCGGCTGAACTCTTTGTCGGAAAGTTTAATCAGGTTTTGGATTGAAGCATCGGTTTCCCGCTTGTTAGTCGATGAGCGGTTTTCCCAGCTGCCGTTTTCGTAGCATTCGGGGAGACTTCTTCCGGGTTTCCAGCTTTCGGCCTTCTTTGGTATACGGCAGCTGCCGTTTGATTCGATACAGCTGCGCTCCGATAAAAAAGGTGAGTATGACATCGGAGATGGCGTAGTCGTCTGCAAAGTGGCTCCGCAAATTCCGCATAACGCCCGATCTTCCGCCGAGCGGTTTTCCGTAGAAAGCGTAGGAAATGGCATCGAAGAGCGTGGTCTTTCCGGCGCCGGTTTGTCCGTAAATTAAAGGGGAGCCGAGGCTGTCAAAGTTGACGGTATGCTCGCCGGTAAAGAGTAGATGTTGTGCAGTATCAGTTCTTTAGGTCTCATACGTAGTTTCTTTGCAGAGCTGTTCAAAAAGCTCCTGCTTCATTTGGTTTGGTTCACCGTTAATGACGATTTCAAAGCGGCTAAAATTTTCGGCTAACGTGAGCGGGTCTTCCGCCGTCCGTTCGCGGAGTGTCAGCTGTTCTTCCCCGTCCTGCTGTTCCCGATTCATAAAACTCTTTGCCGGATACTCAGCAAAACGGAAATTTCTGCCGAAGCAGCTGCATCGGGTGCGCAATAACCTCGGCATCGTTCAGGGTGATTTCCAGATAGCAGCCGCTCCATTCGTCGTAGCGGTTTCCGGTAAAAAACTCTTCAAAATTGCCTTCCAGCCGTTTGAGCGGGCGTTCGGAAATAATGGGTATCCGTTCAATGTTGAGCGGAGCCTTTGTGCCGTCTATAGCAGGCTGTAGGTTCTCCGCATCAAACAGTTCCCCACCGGAGTACGTTATCTCCTTGTCGATGGCGGTATTTTGTTTCGGTGTACAGTCGATATCTATCGAAATAACGCACTTTGCATCCTCCGATTCATCAAAGGAGTAGGGAAGGGGAGAACCCGAATAATACATTCTGTCGGTTATCCGTTGGCAGCGGTGCAAGTGTCCGAGCGCAACATAATCGAAAAAAGAAAAAAGGTCGGGATCGACATATTCAGCCGTACCGATAAAGGTTCGCTCGCTGGAGGAACTCTGCCCGCCGACGGTAAAGAGGTGCGCCGCTAACAGTGCGGGTATATCCGGCCGTACCGCTTGTTTCAGTATGTGCGACGCAACCGCCGCCATTTCCGCTTGCGAATCATCCGCGGCGTGGCACGCTTCTTTTGTTTCTTCCGAAAAGGCACCGAAGTTTAAAAACGGGAGCAGGTATACCGTAAGTTTTTCTTCACCCTTGGTAAGAATCACCGGATCGGTAAGCCTGTTCGTATCCTGCGCAATATAGATACGCTGATTTTGCAATATCTCGCGGGCAAAGGCGAGCCGCTGCGCAGAATCGTGGTTGCCGGAATGATAAACACCGCCGTATCGGGACAATCCTCCCGTATCCGTGCAAGGAACCGGCTGAAAAGCGAAACCGCTTCCGCCGAAGGAATGGCGCGGTCATACACATCGCCTGCGATAATCAACGCTGCATAGTCGTCCCGTGTAAGGATATCATGAATATCGTTCAACATTTTTTCCTGCAGGCCGAGCAACGGCGTTTCATGCAGCGTCTTTCCCAAATGCAGGTCGGCGGTATGGAGCAGTTTCATCCTTGCTACTGTATGACTAATATCCGGTTCTGTAAAGGGGCGGAAAAATTCCCAAGTATAAAAGGTGTGATATATGGGAACCTCTAAAAACTTTCGTTTTTTTAAAGTGTTTCCTTAGATTTAATTAATTTTTATTCTTATTTGCTACTTGCAAACTTTTTGCATTTATGTATACTTGCAACCGATTTGCAACTAGCATTGCAAGAGGAGTTTTAATGAAGAATTGTTTTTACAGCAGTTTGTATGATGTTTTTCAGCATCGTCACGGTAAGTCTGTTTGCCGGCGGAAAAACCGAGAAAAACATGGAAGGAAAAGTTGCCGTTGCAGCAACCTTTGATGCGATGAAGGAACTCACGGAAATCGTGGGTAAAGATAAGGTGTATGTCCATACGATTATCCCGCCGGGAGTTGAAGCTCATGATTTTGAACCCAAGGCAGGAGATTTAAAGTTCTTAATGCAGGCAAAAGCCGTTGTTTACAACGGTTTGGGTATGGAACCGTGGCTTATGGATGCTCTCCATGCGGTGAAGCAGGATACGATAAAGACTATCTGCGCAAGTAACGGTATTAAACCGATCGAACTCGCAGAAGGGCACCATCATCACCACCACCACCACGAAGATGAGCACGATCATGATCACGACGAGCATGACCATGATCATGACGACGACCATGATGCAGTTGATCCTCATGCGTGGTTGAGCCTTGAGTCTGCTAAAGTGATGGTTAAGAATATCGCCGACGGTTTAAGCGAGGTAGATCCTGCAAATGCAGCTTTCTATAAGGGAATGCCGCAGCTTTTATTGCGAATGCTGATGCGCTTTTAGCAAAATACCGCGATAACTTTGCAAAGGTAAGTCATCGCCGTTTTGTTACCGGACACGCGGCGTTCGGCTATCTTTGCCGTGACTTCGGGCTTGAACAGAATAGCGTGGAAGATGTATTTTCTGACGGAGAACCGAGTGCACAACAATTAGCAAAATTAGCAGATTATTGTAACCAATATGGAATTAAAGTTGTTTTCTCCGAAAATGCGGCCAGCCCGCAAGTTTCGGCAACCTTAGCAAAAGAAGTCGGGGCTTCGGTGCAAACAATTTATACGATTGAGTCGGCTGAAGACGGTTTATCCTATATGGAACGGATGACCTCTAATATAGAAAAAATTTACAAAAGCCTTGCACAGTAAGCTCAAACCTTATATGTTGGCTTAAGACAAACGACAGCAAGTCCCGGTGATAGTCATTGTATGGCCTTTATATCTCTCCTTTAGCCATACCGTGATTATCACCTTTTTCCTCGATACAATCACAATCCACCATTATTCTGCGGGGCTGCTAGAAAATGACCTGATGCGTTTGCACGGCGCCTCATTGACAGATAGATAACTCTGCATAATAATGATGGAAAGGAACGTAGAGGGTTTATGCTCGAATTCTGTATTCTGTTGCTGTTTTCCGTCAGTTTAATTATCTGCGTTATTCTTCACTATTCGATTCTCTATGCGCTAATATTTGGCTATATACTTTTCTTTGCATTCGGCCTTATCAAGGGAGAAACGTGGAAGAAGATGTTCCGTTATTCCTTCCACGGGATCCTAACCGTAAAAAATATCCTGATAATTTTCATACTGATAGGTAGCATCACTGCAATATGGCGTGCGTGCGGCACCATTGCTTTTATCGTATATTATGCGTCTATGTTTGCGGCTCCGCAGATTATGGTATTGATCTGCTTTTTACTATGCTGCTTTGTATCATTTCTGATGGGCACGGCCTTCGGAAGTGCTGCAACTATCGGCATTATCTGTATGACATTGGCAAACAGTATGAATATCCCGGCCGTATACGCAGGCGGAGCCATCCTCTCGGGAATATTTTTCGGAGATCGCTGCTCGCCGATGTCGTCGGGGGCGCATTTAATCAGTGAATTAACAGACACCGATATCTTTAATAATATTAAAACGATGGTGAGGACAGCGTTTATCCCCTTTATCGTAACAGCTGTTCTGTATGGCATCATCGGGATTATCATCAATTTCAGTGCAGAAAACAGTGTGCTCAGTAACTCAGGCATGGGAAATGGTATGACCTTTCATATTTTTGCCGATTACTATAACCTTTCGCTTTTTACGACTATCCCCGCCGTCATTATCATCTTTTTTTCGTTACTTAAAATCGATGTAAAAATAACGATGACGATAAGCTGTCTTGCCGGTTTGGTTTGTGCCATATTTTTTCAGCATATACATACGTCGGAGCTGGTGAAAATAATCTTTTTAGGCTTTCATCCTCAAGATACGGAGTTGGCAAAGCTTATGTCCGGCGGCGGTATTATTTCAATGATACGGGCGTCCATAATTATCTGTATTTCGTCCTGCTATTCAGGAATGTTTAAGGGAACTCATTTTTTTTTGAGGGAATGCAGCGGATTATGCGACGACTGAGTAACCGGATTACCGCATTCGGTAGTGTCCTTACCGCTTCCGTCTTTGCTTCGGCGATTGCCTGCAATCAAACATTGGCAATTATGTTGACTCATCAAGTTTGTGATGATCTTATAGAAGATAAAAACACCTTTGCCTCTTACTTGGAGGATACCGCCGTCGTCGTTGCACCGCTGATGCCGTGGTCGATAGCGGTAAGTATTCCGTTGGCTTCTATTGGCGCTCCAGCCACGGCTCTCTTATCGGCCTTTTTCCTTTATTTAATTCCATTGTGGGATCTTTTGGTGAATATCGTGCGACACCGCACGTAAATAAGCAATATTTCAGACTCTGGTCTTATCTTGACAGTTATGTCAATAGATAAGATAATACATAAAGTATGTCTGTTGTAATTATCTCTCTTTTTATCATTATCGCAGTTGTTGCAGTTGTAACGGTCGCTATGACAGGCCTCAAAGGCCGCGGATCGTTATCAGTTGGCAAAAAAAATAAGGCCGCAGTGATACGCGAAGCAACAAAGCGGCTCGCACAAAATCCAAATGACAGCACCGCTCTTTTAATGGTCGGAGATATATACTTCCAGGATCAAGATTGGGAAAAAGCTTATGCTTCTTATGCCCCCCTTTTAGATCAGATGAGCGAGCGCATCCCCTCGGAGCAATTTGAAATCAGTTTGCGGTACGGCATCAGCGCAATGAAAACAGACCGGTTTGTAGAAGCAAAAAAGGGGCTGTTACTAGCAAAAAATATCAATCCAAACCATTTTGAAATAAACTATAACCTTGGGTATATTTATTATATCCAGAAAGAATATGAAAAAGCAGTTCCATTTTTACGGAAAGCGCTGCTCACACAACCGGATAACGTGATGGCGTTAAAATATCTTGGCTACACGCTCCAAAGTTTACGGAAATATCAAGAGGCGCTCCCCAGTTTAAAAAAAGTATTGGATGTACAGCCGGATAATAAGGAAGCCCTCTTTGCGATGGGAGAGTGCTTTTATGAAGTCGGCTCAAACGATCAGGCATTAAAGATATTTACGCATTTACGAGTATCGCCGGAAGTAGGGCCGCGCGCAGCGCTCTATGCAGGTTTAATACGAATGCGTGCGGGTCAATTGGAGAAGTCGATCGAAGATTTTGAAATCGGCCTAAAACATGACGGCATTCCGTTGGATATCATGAATGAACTGCGTTATAATTTAGCTGCAGCACGGATCAAAACGCAGGACTTACAAAAGGCACTAATACAGTTAAAGGAAATCCAGACCGTCAGTCCGGGCTATAAAGATGTTGCATCCCTCATTATGCGGTATCAGGAGTTAAATCAGAATAAGAATCTTCATACCTATTTGATGGCGGGGCAGAGCGAGTTTGTCGGATTGTGCCGCAGGATTGTTCGCGCTTTTCCAAACGCTAAAGTAAAGATCCTTGATATCAGCGTCCTCGCGACCTATACCGATATTGTTGCCGAAATCGACACGCCAAAATGGGCAGATCTCGTAATATTCCGATTCTTCCGTTCCCAAGGTTCGGTCGGTGAGCTTGTACTGCGTGATTTCCATGGCAGGATTAAAGAGATGAAGGCCGGTAAGGGGATTTGTATGACTGCCGGTACCTTTACAGAAGAGGCACGCCGCTTTACGGAAGGCCGCCCGCTGGATCTCTTTGATAAGAATCGCTTGAACAAAGTCTTAAACGCAATCGGGTAGTTTTCAAGACAAAACTGCCGCGCCCAGCAACTGCATCAGAAATATTTTAAGTGGGTGTTTTCCTTCTATGCGAAATTTCATAGGTATAAGGTGAGCGTCTACAATGGCGCCGCTCACCTTAACCGTCAAGTTTTCTTTCGAAAACTTGCGCATTGATGTGCGCTTTTCGCGCACGAATGCAACAGTTTCAAAATTCATATTTTGTTCAACCGTTGCATTTTACGGAAATAAAATTTCGCATATTTTTCTAACAGGTGGTAAACGCATTAGGCCGAGTAGACAAAATCGCAGAAAAATTGAGGCTAATGGTTAAAAATAAGTTTTGCGTTAGCCTTTGAAAGAGGTGAGGCAGATACGAGGCATGAACAAAAATTACCCACAGGCGTGCTTTTTGCACGTCGAGGACTAATTTTTGTGAAATAACGAAGTAGATGCCCGCCTGTTTTCAAAAGGAAAGGTTGAACAGCCCCAATCATTCTGCGGGAACACGAACATTGTACTTCCTTGTACAATGTTCGTGTCAATTTTCTAGCAAAAACTTGCTGCTGATTAGTATCACCGCCATCCGTGGCGGATATGAAAAAGAATAAGGCCTAATGCGTTTACCGCTGCCGTATTTTTTGTACGGCAGTCTTTAATAAGGAATCTCCGTTATCAAAGCAGCGTCAAAATAATCAGTGCGAAAAGCGCGGCGCTGATAAAGAGCGGAAGTCCTTGTGCGATAATACGGGGGTATGCCGCTAACGGGTCGTAGAGCCGTGCTCCGAAAAATACAGCGGGCGGCGGCAATCAGCGAAAAAGCAGTATCTTAACGGTAAAGCCGGTCGCCGATACAAGCAATGTACGTACATCGATCATCGAATCGCTTTTGGTAAGAAAATACAGCAGAAGGCCGGTGTTGACGGCGCTCGCAGCGGTCAGTGCCAACGCGATACCGCCGCCTTGCATAATGCTCGCCAAAGCCGCCGCAAGCACAATATTGATTCCGAAACACGCAATGCCTGCAATCGTGGGACGTTTGGTATCGCTTTGCGCATAAAAAGCCGAGGTTAAAATCCTGTTTAATGCAATAAAAAACAACCCTGCGATATGCCACTGAAAGGCCTGCAAGGTGAGCCGGACAGACTCGTCGGTAAAGCGGCGGCTCTTATACACCAAAATGATGACATGTTCACCCGAACAGAGCAGGAAAATCGTTGCAGGGACGGTTACCAGCGCAATAATCTTTGTGGCATTCAGCAAAAGTTTTTGAAATACTTCCCATTGCTTATTAACCGCATGGGCGGAAAGGTCGGGCAAGATAACCGTGCCGACGGAAACGGCGAAGATGCCGAGAATAAGTTCTTGTAACCGGATTGAATACTGCAAACTTGCCGCAACCCCAACTCCGGAATATGTCGCAAGCGCCGTGGAAACGAGGTCGTTGATTTGATACACCGCCGTACCTATCAAGGTCGGCACAATCAGCCGCAGTATTTTCCGCGCTCCGGCATTCTGTACACAGCGCCGGAACGGTATCAGCAAACGAAAAGCCTGCGCGCAGCACAAAGGGGAGCTGAAACAGCATTTGGCAGGAGCCACCGATTACCACACCGATTGCCATTGCAAGCGCCGGATTACCGCAGGGCTTTGCGAGTACAAAGGTACATCCGATAACGGACAGGTTAAACAAAATCGGCGTAATTCCCGTCGGTAAGAAGCTGCGGACGCCGTTCAATATCCCCTGAAAGAATGCCGCAATGGAGATAAGCAGCAGGTACGGAAACATGATGCGTGTCAAAAGCACCGTTGCGGAAAAGTCGCCGATTTTCGGAAAGAATACTGCAATAATCAGACCGCTGCACAAAATCCCGATGATGACGGTTCCCGTTACGGCAAAAGACAGCATGGTGAATGTTGCGGAAAGAAACTCCTTCATCGACGCCTTTGCATCCGGCGTATTGCGTTTTTCTTCCTCCAGATAGGTCTGGAAAGTAGGAATAAACGCAACGGTCATGCTGTTTTCGGCAAAGATACGCCTGAGCAGGTTGGGAATCATAAAGGCAACGGTAAAGGCGTCCGCAAAGTAGGTGCCGAGGAAAGCTGATTTGGTCATTTCCCGTATCAACCCCAAAACCCGCGACACAAGGGTGAGTACGGACAGGCTGATACCGCTTTTGAGTAAAGAAGATTTCCGGTTCATAGATTATCGTTTTTGTTTTACGCGCACTTTTTTACCGCATTGCTTCATACCGCTGCTTCGTGCTATCTGCGGAGCCGGACACCTTCGATATCGGTACTGAACAGCTCGCGTAAATCGTTGAGTCCCAATGCCATCAGCGCCATACGGTCAATGCCGATACCCCATGCCAGGACGGGAACGTCGATGCCCATTGCCTTGGTAACTTCGGGGCGGAAGATGCCGGAGCCGCCCAGCTCAAACCAGCCGAGTATCGGATGCTTGATATGCACTTCTATAGAAGGTTCCGTGAAGGGGAAGTACCCGCCGACATATTTCACTTCGGTAGCGCCGGCAATTTCGACGGCAAACATCTTGAGGATACCGAGCAGCGTTCGCAGGTTGACCTGTTCACCGAGGACGATACCTTCCGTCTGGTAAAAGTCGGAGAGGTGCGTTGCGTCTACCTTATCGTAGCGGAAGCAGCGCGCAATACCGAAGTATTTGCCCGGGATTTTTGCCTTTGCCAACTGATGAGCGGACAATACCGTGCCTTGGCTGCGGAGCAAAAGCTGCCGGGTAAAATCGCGGTCAAAGTGATAGTTCCAGCCGCGGCTGCCGCTGTCCCCGCCTGTTTCATGAATTTCCGCAACACGGGAAAGAAATGGTTCCTCGATAGCTTTTGCGTGTGTGGGATTTTTTAGGTAATACACATCATGAATGTCGCGGGCTGCGTGGAATTGCGGCATAAAGAGCGCATCGGAGTTCCAGAAATCCGTTTCGACAAGCGGCCCGTCAAATTCCTCGAAGCCGAGCGACGTGAGTTTATCTTTGACACTCTCTAAAAAATCAACGTAGGGGTTTGTCCTGCCGGGGATAACGCGGGCAGGAGGCAGCTGGATATTATAGCTGCGGAATGTTTGTGTTTTCCATGCGCCTGTTTTAAGGCTTTCGGAAGTCAGCTGTCCCGTTTCATCGCCGGTAATGCCCGCCGCATTCAACGCCTTCTGCACTGCGGCAACCATATCCGTGAAGGCGTAAACAATCTCGTCCCGTTCAATAATCTTGAATGCGGCATCCGCAGCGCCGCGTTTTTTCGCAATATCGGCGATGCAGGTCTTTTCGTCCTCCGTTAAAGAGTCCTCAGGCAGACGACATTCGGCAGCCTCCGCGGCACGTTTCAGCAGCGCTTTTTTCAGTAAGAAGTTTTTATCGTCAGGGTCCTTTATATATGCCGCTTTTTTCTCATCATTCATCGCGGCACAGCCCGCTTTGGAAAGCTCCCCGAAGGAAGAGCCGACATCCTTATTCTGCAAACCGAGTTTCTGCGCGATTTCGGGCAGCTTGCGGCTATACTTCCTTTAACAACAAGATAATCCGCTCGGCAGGCAATCCGTTTTTTGCATAGTCTTTGCCAAGCTCCGTCAATTCGTAGACAACGGTTGTCTTTCTCGTTTTTTCTTTTACTAATTCTTTGAGCTTGAGCCATGAAAGGCCTGATTTGCATGACCTTCTTTATACTGCAAAACCTCTTGCAGTTTTTTCGCATATAATCCTTCGCCTATCTTAAAGTTCTTTAATACCTTGATTTCAAGCGGGTGTAGATTTTTTAATACCGATTGAATATCCATAACGGATTCCCCCTTTTTTTCATAAAACGGCTAAAATGATACCTCATTTAACGGTTTTAGTGAATAGGATAATCGGCTTTGCTCAGGGTTTTCACATCTGAAATATTTTAAACGATCGTTCTGTGCAAAAGTTGCATTTATTTGTAAAAAGGGTTATTATCCGGTTATGAATAAAGCTTTGCAGACGTTAATAGACCGCGGATTTTTTCAGCAATGCACTGATGCAGAAGCACTATCCGCGTTAATGGATAAGGGGTCGATCACGTTTTACACCGGTACCGACCCAACCGGCGGTAGTTTGCATATCGGGCACCTTGTTCCTCAATTTGCAGTTCGGCATTTACGCGATGCAGGTCATATCGGTATTGCACTGCTTGGTGGCGGCACGGGGCGCATCGGCGACCCTTCGGGGAAAACGGAAATGCGTAAAATGCTGGACTATCAACAACTTGATGAAAATGTTGAAAAGATAAAAGCGCAGCTCGACCGATTTATCGGATTTGACGGAAAGACAGCCTTTGCAGAAAACAACAAAAATTGGCTGGCCGATTTAAACTATATCGATTTCCTTAGAGACATCGGCTCCTGTTTTTCGGTTAACAAAATGCTTTCCTTTGAGGCGTACAAGATACGGATGGAAACAGGGTTGTCCTTCCTTGAGTTCAACTATCAACTGCTGCAAAGCTACGACTTTTTAATGCTGCATCAAAAACATCATTGTTGCCTGCAAATAGGTGGCGACGATCAATGGGGCAATATTGTCGCAGGCGTTGATTTAGTCCGCCGTAAGACCGGCGATGAGGTATTCGGCCTGACCTTCCCGCTCATTACCCGTAGCGACGGTAAAAAAATGGGAAAAAGCGAAAAAGGAGCGCTCTTCTTAAACAAAGAGATGACTCCTGTGTTCGACTTTTTTCAATATTGGCGGAATGTTGACGACGCCGATGTTCGCCGCTTTATGCTGCTGTTCACCTTTTTGCCGATCGAAGAGGTTGACCGTATTTGTGCCGGCAATATTAACGAGGCAAAGAGCGACTCGCATGGGAAGTTACTAAAGAAATACATGGAAAAGACGAAGCGGACACGGCGCTTGCAGGCGCTAAAGCCGCATTCGGTGGTGGTGGCGATAAAACCGCTATGCCGACGGTGAAAATAAACCGCAGCGTTTTTGAGCAAAGGAATTTCGATTGTCGATTTATTTGTTCAAAGCGGTTTATGTGCCACCAAGAGTGATGCCCGTCGTTTAATAGAGCAAGGCGGTGCCCTTGTCACAGGCAAATCGGTTACCGACTTTAAAACCGTCATTACCGCCGCCACCTTGGACGAAGCGGGAGCTTATTCTACGCGCCGGTAAAAAACGATTTAGCCGTATCGTTACCCGCTAAGTTTGGTAATATGCAAAAGGCATCCGTAAAAGTTTCCAGCTTTTACAGATGCCTTTTACCGTTTTATTTTTTAAGTGAAAAGTAATAACGTGCCCATGCTTTATCGTCGATTAAGATATGATTAAACAGCCAATCACGTAAAAAGCGGACAAATGAATTTGGAACAAGTTGTTTGCCGTTTGTGTAGGCATTGACGGATTTTAAAATTTCTTTAACAAACAGTTCGTGCTTTTGCCGATGTTCTTTCAGCCCTGGATAATTTATTTGTTCCATGATGGCTTCTTCATCTTTAAAGTGGATCATTACATAATCTACCAACTCTTTCATCACATCTCTAAATGTTGCTTCAAGTTCAGCCCTTTCCCCTAAACAAGCATTATATAAGCTATTGATCAAATCTACTAAGTGGCGGTGTTGTTTATCGACACTCGGCACTCCCACATCATAGCTTACATCCCATGAAACGAATTTCTCCATCATTAACTCCTCACATCCGCAACTATTACATATTTCACCGGCGGTGTAAAGCCCGCCTTCTACGGCTATCGTGTCAGGTTGATAAGCCAGATACCGATCGCCTATATCAGTTTTGCAATTTTGCTGTAGAGACTGTTGACCGCTGCGGTTTGCGCTTCATCCAGTTCTGAACCTGCACTGTCGATGAGCTGTTGCAGGGAGGCAAGGTTTTCGTGCAGAGCCGTATGGAAACCGCGCGAAGTTTTCAGCCAGAACGTACCGTTATCGTCGTTGAACAGGGTGATAAAGCCAAGCTGTTTGCTCTTCTGCTTTGCCGCAACCGTGCGGAAGATGAGCGGCAGCTGCTCCAGCAGGGCGGTTGTGTCATCAGGCAGCGTGAAGTTTTTAGTCCGCGGGAACGGTGTTTCCGAATCAAGGGGCTGGAGCGGAAAGGCTTCAGCGATGCTTAACACCAAGCCGAACTTTTCTCCGGCTAACAGCTCATAGCTGCCGAAGGTGATTTTTGCCCGCAAGTTTTTCAGCTGCTCCAGCCGTCCGTCATAGACAATACTGCCGTTTTCAAGAGGGGAGACCTCCTGACTGCTGCCGACCGTTTCGGCAGCAGTACCTTTTTGTGTATCCCAATCGGCATCCGTTTTACCGGTTTGTTGCCGCTCCGCCCGCAGCTGCTCTATCGTACGGCTGAACTGCTCCCACGGCAGCAACAGTTGTTTTTTACCTTTCATTTTTTGTACGATATACGGTGTTCCACAAATGGAGACCGTCTGCGGATGTTTTTCACCGATCGCACCTGTGCTGCTGATGCGGCTCCCCCCTACAGCCTTTCCGCTGCTGCCGGAGAGCTTACCGGACACACCGGCGCCCTGTGCATTTTTACCGTTGCCTTTTCCGGTTCCGCTTGCAGCCCTATCAACCTTGCCTTCAGCAGTACCGGCCTTTGCCCGCACTTGCTGCGCCGCTTTTTTGTCGAGGAGCGCAGGGGCGACCAGTGCTACAATGTCTTTGGAAAGAGGCGACACCGACATAGCATACATCCGCGACGTTCGTACAATCTCCCCCGCAACGATAAAGGCTTGATGCTCCTTATACATACAGGAACCCGGATGGATGGAAATCTTTTCGGTGGTAAGGCTGCGGTACATCCCGCCCTGCGCAGCGCACACAAATTGGATCATACCGCGGGCAACCGCCGTCAAGTAATCCGCGGGTTTTCCGCCGGAGAGGATCGGCACGCCCATATCGGAGACAATCAGCTCCAGTTGCTCTTTGATGTTGGCAATTTCCGCCATAATCCGCTCGTCGAGGTAAAAGCGGTCGCAAAACTTCTTTTGGTTTTCCGCTTGCATATACTGTCGGTAGACCTTGAGGAAGGACACAAAGTCTCCGAGCGGATCGCGGAATGCTGCGTGGGCTTTTCTCGCTTCAAGCTCATGCCCGTCGGGGAAGAGGAAGGGGCTGCGCGCCGATAAAAAGCCCGCGGCAATCAATACATCCTCAATCGATTCAGGATAATAGAGCACCGCTTCTACGATCATACGGGATTGACGCGGGCTAAGCGGGAAGAGGCACATCATCTGCCCGATTTTACTCAGGCTATTATCGCTCTCCAACGCGCCGAGCATATTGAGCGTATCCACTGCACCGATAATGCCCTTCTTGCCGGGCGGGGAATAAAATCGAAGTTCGCAAAGTCGTAGATACCCAGCTCCGCCATCCGCATCACCACCTCCGAGAGGTCGGTGCGGTAGATTTCTTCCGTGGTGTACATAACGCGGGTTTCAAAATCCTTGCGGGTGTAGAGGCGGTAGCATACCCCTTCCTGCGTCCGCCCGGCGCGTCCCCGCCGTTGATTACACGATGCCTTCGACACTGGCGCTTCGTCCAAGCTCGATGTGTAGGTAAAGGGGTTGTAAAAATTCAGCTTTGATAAGCCGGAGTCGATGACTGCCGCAATATCGTTGATGGTGATAGAGGTTTCGGCAATATTTGTTGCGATAACAATCTTTTTTTTCCCGAATGGCGGGGACTTAAACACCCGCTCCTGCTCTTCCTTGCTCAAGCGCCCGTACAGCGGCAGCGGATAGAGCTTGCGGAACCACGACTCATGCGAGAGCCGCTCGATACAGTTCTTAATCGCTCGTTCACCGGGGAGGAACACAAGGACTGCTCCGGGGCGACCCTCGCTTAAAATCCGCCCGACAATCACCGCGATTTTATCGAGCAGTGCGGTTTCGGCGGCAAGCGTTTCCGTAGAGGCGGTGATGGCAGGAGGATCAAAGATGAGCGTAACCGGATAGGTCATCGCATCGATTTTAATAACCGGACACTCGTTAAAATACATCGAAAACATATCGGTGTTGATAGTTGCCGACGAGATAATCACCTTAAAATCATGCCGCTCCTGCAAAATCCGCTTGAGCAGCCCAAGGATAAAATCGATATTCAAACTGCGCTCATGCGCCTCATCTACCATAATAACGGAATACTTGCTAAGCCATGGGTCGAGCTTAAGCTCCTGCAAGAGAATCCCGTCGGTCATAATCTTTATCTTAGTGCTCGGCGAGGTATGATCTTCAAACCGCATCTTGTAGCCAACCGTATCGCCGAGCGGAACCTTCAGCTGATGTGCAATAAATTCGCTGACGGAAAGAGCTGCAATCCGCCGCGGCTGGGTAACGCCGATCATACCGGTTTGCGTATAGCCCGCCTCGTGTAAAATCACCGGCAGCTGGGTCGTTTTCCCCGATCCGGTAGGGCTTTCAACGACAATAACCTGATGGCGTTCCAAGCTCTCTAAAATACGTGCCTTTTGTTCATAAACAGGCAGCTGTGTATACTTCATAATCGGGGAAAGTATAGCAAAGGTACCATTTGTATGCAATTGTTATACGCAGACCGGCTTTCGCTCGATGTGTACGCCGAGCGCCCTGAACCGGTCAACGAGGTGTTCATAGCCGCGTTCGATTTGGTACACATTCCGGATGAGGCTTTCGCCGCGGGCACAACAGGCAGCAATGACGAGTGCCATTCCCGCACGCACATCGGGAGAAACCAGCTCCGAACCGTGCAAAGTGCTTGGGCCGGTAACAACAGCACGGTGCGGGTCGCAAAGCGTAATGCGGGCACCCATGCCGATAAGTTTGTCGACGAAAAACATACGAGATTCAAACATCTTTTCGTGGATAAGCACCGTGCCATCCACCTGCGTAGCGATAACAGCCATTATGCTGGTAAGATCTGCAGGAAACCCCGGCCACGGTGCGTCATCGATTTTTGGAATCATGCCGCCGAGGTCACAGTTTACTTTTAAGCTCTGTTGTGCAGGAACGGTAAGACTTGTTCCGTCGATTTCCCAACGGATACCCAGCTTGTTAAATGCAAGCTTTATCGGCCGCATATCAGGCGGGTTGATATCGGTGATGGTAAGCGAGCCGTGTGTTACCGCCGCAAGCCCGATAAACGAGCCAACTTCCATGTAATCGGCACCAATGCGATATTCAGCGCCGTGCAGCTGCCGCACACCATATGGTCAGAATATTTGAGCCGATACCGCTAATCTTTGCCCCCATCGCGTTCAACAGCTTGCAGAGGTCTTGAATATGCGGCTCGCTTGCCGCGTTGGTGATAACGGTTTCGCCCTCGGCGGTTACTGCAGCCATCACCGCGTTTTCGGTCGCGGTTACGGATGCTTCATCCAAAAAGATATCCTGCCCGATAAGCTTATTTGCCGTAAATAAAAAGTGCCCATTTATTTTTACCTGCGCGCCTAGTTCAGTTAGCGCTAAAAAGTGTGTATCCAACCGCCGCCGCCCGATAACGTCGCCGCCGGGCGGAGTCATCATAACTTTTCCATAGCGAGCCAGCAGCGGGCCGGCAAACAAAATGGAAGCTCGTATTTTTTGAGCCAGAGGCACCGGGACTTCATAATCGGTTACGGTTTTTAATTGCAGCGTATATTCATTTTGAGTAAGTTTAACAATTGTCCCACCGAACGATTTAAAGATTTCGAACATCACGGAAACATCCTCAATTTCGGGGATATTCTTTAACGTAACAGGCTGATCAGTAAGAACGGCGGCAGCGATACAGGGGAGCGCGGCATTTTTATTTCCGCTTGCTTTAACGGTACCCTTTACGGGAAAACCGCCTTCGATATAATATTCATCCATGGTCTGCTCCAAACCTAACAAGGCTTTACTAAAAAAAGTCTTTTAGAAATACCCCGATATTACTCACATTCATCGTCCGACAGCAATACCGCTTCCAACAGTAGATCTTAGAAATATGTTGCACTTTCAGCGTTTCTTATCTTTCTAAAGCGGCAGAGCGGCAGAATCAATCAAATGCTGTATTTTTCTTTAATGCAAGACGAATAGGCAACACAGGGTAATCCGGTTTATCGATAAGCTGTACGAAGAGTTGTTTTTGACCGATAGGATTAACTTCAATTAAAAAGTCTATTTTCCCTTTTTGTTCTCTTTCCAGAATATTGTAAACAGCGGTAGCCTCAAATTCTTCCCGATAATAGATGAGAGAATTCTTTTTTTCAATATCGATAATATCTTCTACAAGCACTACTTTCCTCTCCATCTAATTTAGGGTTAATGATACCCCATTTATCAAAGTTTTGACAAGAGGAGCCAATTCATATTCTGCTAAATCACCAACTTGAATAATATCTTTTTCTTCAATACTCGATACGATATCGCGCAATAGCGCTGTTATTTCTTTCTGATACTCATGGACTGATTTCCCTTCAATTTGTATATCGAAAGGGAGTTCCGTTACATCAGATAAAAGTAATGACCGGTACAGTTCATTCAATTTTTCTGAAAACACTCCAAGCAATTTAAGTGCCTGCATATCTTTCCCTGTTTGCATATATACAGGAATCTGCTCAAAGTCATCTGCACATTTTGACAACTCTTGCGTCAAGCCTTTCATGTAATTACGAATTTCCACTCGGAGAATGTTGAAAGTTCAATAGTGATATCTGCATCGACGGGCTGTTTAAATAGCAAATCAAGCTCATGGGAACTCAACTCTTTCCCATCAACCGCTACTTGTACGATTGTCTCATGTTCACGACAACAGGCCTCCTCAATACTGCCTAATACCTCGCCAACGGTCTTTTCGTTCTCCAGTGTGTATGAAAGTTCTTCGCCATTAATTTTTATTATCATTTATAGCCATACTCCTCGAATATCATCTTCCCGGCAACCATATGAATAATTCACTGTATCCTAGTTGTCAGAACTGCCTTTATTTTGTCTACTGAAATTATTGATCATATCCGACTGTTTTTGCAAGTTCCGTAAAGCCCCATCCATATTCCCATATTTTTGCCGTAACTCCAGCTCTTTTTTTTCAAGCGCCTTGTCGTACCGTGCAATTTTATCCTTACTCGTTTTAATTTGAGCTGCCAGTCCATTTGTCCGGGTAGAAAAAATTCCACCCCGCTGAACGTATGGATCTATCTGTTTAAACACCTGAAACGCAACACCATCATCAATTAGCACATCATTATCGGTATCATATCCGAAAAGGTAACGGACATCTTCCATCGAATCTTTTAAGGCTTCATCAAGTTTCTTTTCATCGATTTCCAAATATCCGCGAAGCCGCGCTTCGTTCAGGCCTGAGCTTGCGTCAGACTTTGTCGATATGCCGATCTGAGATAACGTCCTTATCGGGGTATCGGCGTTCTTTCGATAGACATTTGCAACAATCTGGCGTAGATTATTCTTTAAAGAAGACAGCGTCGTATCTCCGAAAAGAGCACCAAGGTTTTCTTTCGCCGTTTTGCGTTCGTCATCAGTAAAATATTCGATCTCGTCGATAACGTTCTGCTGATTACTCGTTACGATATTGATTTCCGCCAAAAGCCGATTGTACTTTGCAACAAATTCAATGATGGCGTTCTTTGCTGCTTCCGTGTCGGGTTTAATACTGATACTTTCTTTTTTATCCGTTTTATCCTCAAGCTTTAATGTTACGCCCGGAATAAGATCGTCAATCTTATTTGTACTCCGTTTTACAGGAATACCTTCAAACGTAAGCACTGCTTCTTGCGCCTGTGAAACAGGATTAACCGGTATGTATTCACCGGTCGCTTTAGGGTCATATACTTTGATCTGAGCTATCGATACGGTCTTATCGGTGTTGTTATTGTGCACGGCGATGCCGGTAATATCGCCGTATTCGCTCAGTGGGATACTGAAGGTTTGAAGTTCGGTCGTATCAGCCAATGCAGGTAACGGAATAAGCGTTCCACGCGGTGAAACTAAAGACAGCACACCGTAGTCTTCCACAGGTGCAGTAGGTTTTGTATTAAGTCCGAGCGTTTCAGACGCAATACCTGAATCACTCGGCGCATTGGTTACAGTTACCCCCTTATACGACACGGAACCAACTTGCCCGTAAATAGCTTCTTCGCTTGAGAGAGTGGCTGGATGCGGAAAGCGGGCGGCCGCCTCAGCGTCGCTTTGCAAAGATACAGTGTATTCCAACACATAGTGTTGCGAACTGCGTACCGGGTTTGAAAACGCAATACGTTCCGTTGTTTGGGTGGGGATTACCGCCTCCGTTTTTTCGGCGTCAACGGCAGGACGGTCATTTTTTTTTATCAGCCCGGTTTCAAGCGCAAAGGATAGTGCGTCATCGGAAAATTCCAGTTTATTAGCTTCCCCTGTCAGCTGTGATTCAAAAAGTAGCGAAATGGCACTGGGCGAAGTCTTTATTTCCGAAATCCTGATAATATCTTTCCCTTTTTTATTAACAGCATCGATAAAACTCCGGTATTTTCCACCTTGCCAATTTAGTGAAAATTTTTTTTCACCGACGGTAAAGGTGTATACACCTTTTGGAACTTGAAAGTCTTTCGATACCTCTTGTGATAAAAAAGAATCCGCTTGTGCAATTTGATTGATGGATATTTTAAAAGTTTGTTCGCGGGCATCTCGCGATGCGGTTGCCGTTATTGCCCGTTCATTAGAAGAAGTAACAGTCTTTTCTATAAAAGGATTATTAAATGAATAGAGCTCCCGCGTTTTTTCACGAATTTCGGTAGAAAACTGGTTTATCTTTCGCCAAATAGCATTTTGCTGTTCGTATTTTTTTAAATCTTCAGCAGCTGAATCGCGCGGGGCACGCTCTTTTTTCATCAGCGTTTCAATGAGATTATCATATTTACCGGCTCCTATGCCGGGAATATTCATATCGGACACTTCAACCCCTTTACCGTTAAGCCGGATAAACCTTTTCCATTACATTTTCGGCTGTAATAGCTATAATCTTTACGAAGTCAAATTAGTTACGTGATCTGCAAAATAAATTTACGGATTCCAACCGTTTGAAGATTTTTAGATAAAAAAAAGGAAGAAGAAGGGCGCGGCTTCTTCTTCCTTTTAAATCATGGGAAAAAGAGATAACATCCAGAAATCTCTTTTACTCAAACCTTCACTGTTGATTTAGGTTTGCGTATTCTCTCCCAATTCTCCTGAGCGCTATTGAAGGAGGCGGATAACCGATTGGGGTTGTGTGTTCGCCTGTGCAAGCATTGCCGTACCTGACTGCATCAAGATCTGATTCTTGGTGTACTCAACGATCTGCTTTGCCATATCAGCATCGCGGATACGTGATTCAGCAGCCTGCAGGTTTTCAGCAGCAATTGCAACACCATTGTATGCAAGTTCAAAACGGTTCTGGTATGCACCGAGGTCTGCTCTCTGCTTGTTAATCTGCTTCAATGCATTGTCGATAGTACCGATTGCCATATTAGCACCTTCTACAGAGGAGATGGTGATCATATCGCCTTCGCCGCCCTGCATACCGCCGGTAAGACCGAGAGCCAAAGCTGTCATCGTACCAACAAAGAGCTTTTCAGACTGATCCATGTTTGCACCGACATGCAACTGCAACTGATTGTCAGCAGCCTCTCTTGCAAAGCGTCCGGTAAGCAGGTTCATACCATTAAACTGAGCATGGCTTGCAATGCGGTCTACTTCATCCACAAGTTGAGAAACTTCAACCTGAATTTGCATGCGGTCTTCTGCGGAGTAAATACCGTTAGCAGCCTGAACTGCTAACTCGCGTAAGCGCTGCATGATATCGGTGGTTTCAGCTAAATACCCTTCTGTTGCTTGGATAAAGGAAACACCGTTCTGTATGTTCTGGCCTGCTTGATTTAAACCGCGGATCTGGCTTCTCATTTTTTCGGAAACTGCAAGACCGGAAGCATCATCACCTGCGCGGTTAATGCGCATACCGCTGGAAAGCTTTTCTATGTCTTTTACGATTCTGGTTTCGACGATGCCTGTGTTGCGCTGTGAATACATAGCGCTCATGTTGTGGTTAATAATCATATAACCCTCCTTGAAGTCTACATCCGGCATCCATGCCGGGAATGGTCACTGTATAAAAACGTCACGGAAATTGGTTGCGCCTTTCCTCTCTGTTTTTTACACAGTATTATTGGCTTTCGATGTACCAACCGAAGACCAATAATACTGCTATACAGGGCTTCTTAAGGGTGTTTTTCAAAGATCATGTTAACGGGACACCGGAAGTATCCCGCCGGTTCTCGTTATTACGTTAGCTAGTATACTCCCTTGTCGAAAAAAAGACAAGAGAGTTACAGCCAAAATTAACGCAATAATGAGAGTACAAGCTGGGTATTGGAATTCGCCTGCGCCAACATTGCCGTACCGGACTGGTTGAGTATTTGATTTCTCGTATACTCGACCATCTGCTTTGCCATATCGGCATCGCGGATGCGTGATTCGGATGCTTGCAAATTCTCTGCAGCAATGTCTATTCCGACAACGGCCATTTCCAGTCTGTTCTGGTATGCGCCGAGGTCTGCCCGCTGCTTGTTGATTTTCTTTAACGCCTCATCGATTGTACCGATGCTGTGGTTCGCATCCTCCGCAGTTTCGATAGTCATCGTACGGTTATCGCTCAAATCGCGTACGCCAAGGGCATGCGCAGTCATGGTACCGATGTACACGCGGATACGCTGATCCATGTTAGCCCCGATATGGAACCACATCGAGCCTGTTACGGCATTTTCTCCGCCCTCACGCGCAAAGCGTCCGGTCAGCATATTCATGCCGTTAAATTGAGCGGAACTCGCAATGCGATCGACTTCGGCAACAAGCTGAGAAACTTCGACCTGAATTTGCATACGGTCTTCCGCAGAATAGATACCGTTTGATGCCTGTACCGCGAGTTCGCGGATACGCTGCATAATGTCGGTCGTTTCCTGTAGATACGCTTCGGCAACTTGAATAAAGCTGATTCCGTTCGATGCGTTTGCCGAAGCTTGGTTTAAACCTCGGATTTGAGCGCGCATTTTTTCGGAAACCGCAAGTCCGGAAGCATCATCGCCTGCGCGATTGATGCGCATACCGCTGGACAGCTTTTCGATGTCCTTACCGATACGTACATCGGTAACACCCAATGTACGCTGTGCAAACATTGCACTCATGTTGTGGTTGATAACCATAGCATTTCCTCCATGAAATGTGGTGTTGAAAAGCATCCGTGCTTTTCAGGAAAAATAGAGAATCTCTAAAAACCTTACCCGGTTTTTAGGGATTCCGAATAGAATATCTCCATATCTTTTATCGGCGGTATAAGCTGAAAACTTTAGTCTTTGTACAAATTTTTTTTAATTTAGTGAAATCAACAACCCCGACGCAGAGCGTTCGTGGGACAACCGCCATCCGCGGCAGAAAAGATACGTTGATCATTTATTCCAGCGTAGCGACAAGGCAAAGGCATCGCATATTTTCAAAAGTCCTTGTTTATCACCCTATTAGCATATATACTACTATCAAATATATTAAAGAAACGAAGCTTCTGTAGTTTTCTGCACGAGGCTTTAATGTTGGGAGGTTTTATGATTCACAAACGTTTTATGCATCTATCAATTGCATTATTGTTCAGCCTTTCCGTGCTGATGTCATGCGCTACTACGGGCGGCGCACGTGCGCAAGAACCGGTCTATGAGCCGCTGCAAGGAACCGTTTCGTCGGTTGACAAGTACGGCAATCTTACAACGGACATTACCGAAGCTGCATTAAAAGAAAAAGGCTACGAGCTCGGCGATGTATTGCTTGCAAAACTTGGTGACAAGACCGTAACGGCTCCCTTTGTTGCAACTTACAGCGACGTTAACAGAGGAGATTACCTGATTAGGATTTCACATGGATTCACTGCTATCGCAATGAGCTACGATAACTGCAGCGGCAAAACCGGCGCAGTCGAGGGAACTCCGGTAACGCTGGCACTTTCCCAAAAAGGTGCATATTTACAGGAATATGAGATGCGCCACTTGGTTAAATCCGAGAAACGTGAAGATTATGCTTCCGACGCAATATTCGCAAACTTCCGTGCCGTTCAAGCGGGTTCCATTGCAGCCAATCGGCTGTACAGAGGATGCAATCCGGTACTCGGCGATGCCCGCGCTCCGTATGCCGCTAAGCTCGTCGAAGAGGCAAAAATCGTAACCGTTATCAATCTTGCAGACAGTGCCGAAAGTATGGCGCCCCATCTTGCTGCAGCGCCTTACTATGAGCGGTTGGTAAAAAACGGACAGGTTATCACTCTTAATATGGGAATTGACTTTAGCGACCCTGCATTTATCGCGAAGCTAAAGGATGGACTGATCTTTATGGGACAGCACAAGGGGCCGTTCTATGTCCATTGCAATGAAGGAAAAGACCGCGCAGGTATGGTTGCCGCTGTTCTGGAAGCCTTGATGGGCGCCACAGTGCAGCAGGTCGCCGACGACTATATGCTGTCATACATGAATTACTTTAACGTCAAGAAAACCGATGCGCGGTATCCGGTTATTGCGAAGATTATCACCGATATGTTCGTAAAGATGAACGGCGGCAAAGCTGTTACCGATGCTAATTTAAAAGCCGTTGCGGAAACCTATCTGACTAAGACCGTTGGGCTGACTGCCCAGCAAATCAGCGCACTCAAACAAAAACTACAATAATGAATTAAAGAATAAGGAATTCCTATGGATACCGGCGATTTAAATACCAATGAACACATTCACCCAGCAGAAGGACACGATATGCCGCCCGCTCCGGACATCGATATGGAAACAAGTCCGGACGCTACGGTAAGCGGTACTGTCGAAATACCGCCTGATACGCAGACCATTGAAAACGCTGATACGGCAGAGCGGCAGACGGCGGCACAGGACACCGATACGATACATGCCCCTCCGCATCCGCCCACGAAAAAAAAGCGGAAGAAAAGCGGATTTTTCAAAAAAGCCGGTATCTTCCTCCTTGTCCTTATTTTGATTATTCTCATTCCGCTTGCAGGGTTAATCGGATATTCATTGATAAACCGGACGAATCCTGCGCGGCATATTGCCGACGGATATTATGCTGCGGTTACTATTCGCTCTGCAAGCGATACGCTGCAAAAAGGACTGTACCTCAGCGCCGTCGATTCGCTTCTTTCTTCTCCCGAAACGGCAGCTTTACAGGGGAATCTCCGTGCATTGCGGTCTAACACAACGCTCCAATCCGACTGGTTTAAGCGGCTGTTGAACGTTCCTATTAATATCGCTGTTTATGAGGGCGATAATGCAGCACTTATTGCGGATATCGGCGTCCGTTCCGCTGCGGTTCAGCTGCTGCCTCTTATTACCGCCGTAAAACCGGAACTGCTTGACTCAGTGCCAAACCTTTCGAAAACTGAATTTAACATAAACGGCGATACGCAAAAAGGCTTTCTTTTTGA
Source organism: Treponema sp. OMZ 803 (assembly GCF_024181165.1). NCBI lineage: Bacteria > Pseudomonadati > Spirochaetota > Spirochaetia > Treponematales > Treponemataceae > Treponema > Treponema sp. OMZ 803. Next base: position 2,659,843 of record NZ_CP051195.1, read on the forward strand.
GCTAACTAAAGATCAGACACTATACGTCTGTCTTTATAAAAATCTTATTGTCGCCGCAACCTCGAAAGACTTGCTCTATTCCTGTTTAGCCGAAAACTCCGAAGCAAGCGGTAAACGACTGACTGCACTGCTGCGTGCCCCAAACCGCGGAGCAGTCAGCGTATATGCGGAACCGTCGTATTTTCTTTCCGGTATTGCTGCAAAGCGAGATATCGTCGGGAATATGGTACGCGAACTTGCATTCCCCGAACCGGCGGCACTCGACGTCAACTTTGATGAAAACACAGTTTCTTTTCATAGTATCATCAATTGGATTTCGGAACAAAGCGAAGTAAGTACGATACTGCAACGTCGCTCGACACTACCGGCTATTCTATCCCGCCTGCCGGAGGGAACAGCCTATTTAACACTACTCAATCTCGGCGATCCTCAATTCCTCTACGAAAATACCAAAGCTTTTTTTCCTCCGGAGCTTACAAAGACATTCAATTCAACGAATAAAAATAGTAAGTTCTTTTTTAACAAAGATTTGAACCAGCTTGTTTTTGAATGGGTGGGCAGTGAAATCGGCGTATTCGGTCATCGGGATTCTCAAACACCTGTTTTCTTCCTTTCATTAAAAGATGAGGCAAAGTGCCGCCATCTGCTGGAAGATCTGTTTAATACGATATTCATCGATCGCAGTACCGCTGCAGTGGTTGATGACAACCGTATCCCGCGTATTGTATTCCCCTCGTGGCTGTTGGGACTGCTGCGTGCTTTCCACATCGACTTGCCGGAACCATTTTATATGATACAAGATGGTTATTTATATCTCTCTAATAGTGCAGAAGCACTCGGTATGTGCAAAAAGGAAACCGACACGAGTAAACTCTTGGTAAAAACCGATGAATGGAAGAAAATTGCAAAGGCCGTTTCCGCCGAAACGTCTTTTTTAGTATACTATTCTCTGGATCGGAGTATCCCGTTCTTCTTGGAACAAAATACACTGCTTAAAACCGCCTTTAAGAATTACGGTAAAGGCGTATTATCGCTTCGTTTTGCGGCCGGACGTCAAGTCCATTTGGATTTCTATACGCAAAAAACCGATGCGCGTAAATTGGAAGAAATTCCTTCCTTCCCGCGTTCTCTTTCACAGCGACCGGAAACCGATATTATTTGTGCAAAGACTGCGGACAATATTCCCTACGTCTTTTGGACAAACAGCTCAAATGTGCAGAGTATGAATCTTTTAAATGGCAGCGAATCAACACTTTCACTTGATGGAAAGGCGGGAATTGCCGCCGAAATAAAACACTCAAAGCTTCAATCGCTGTGGGCGGTTTCGGCTCGCGGTTCTATCTATCGGACAAACGAAAACTTGGAACCCTTTGCAGGCTATCCCGTATTGACGGCAGAAAAACTCCTTCCTAACCCGGTTGCTTTTAACGGCGGCATAGCGGTACCGCTTTCTTCCGACTCGGCACTACTCCTTGCCGGTACAACCGATAATTGGTCTACTTCCGACACAATGAATGCAAAACTGCGGGCTGCCCCTGTTATATTTAAAGACGGTATTGCAGCGCTTCCGCGCTCGTTTGAAAGCAGTTTGTACCTGTTCAATAAAGAAGGAAAAATCGTTGAAGGGTATCCCATTGAACTTGAAGGGATCTTTGCTGCAGCGCCGGTATTCTTTGAAGAAACAAAAGGAAACTATGCCGCTGCTTTTGTAAGTGAAGACGGTCGGTTTTCTATCCGCAGTTTGTCGAAGGATTATGCGGAGACCGCTTCGTGTGATCTTAATACCGTGTGTAAGGCGGATTTGGCGTATTCTGCATCGTTGCGAGCGTTCTTTGTCGTTTCGCAAGACGGACATCTGTTTAAATTCAACACTGAAGGCGCGATAACGGACTCGTTACCGTTAAAGACAGGTACTGCGGATGATTACCGTATCACATTGCTTGATGTAACCGGTGACGGAAAAGATGAGATATTTATTTCGGGAGGAGGAAACGCTCTTTACGGATATACCTCCGGATTGGCTCCGCTGGACGGCTTTCCGCTCGCCGGTACGGGAACCCCATATTTACTCGACATTGATGGAGATTCGATTCCTGAACTGATTACGCATGGTATCGATTCAAAAGTCCATGCATATCGAGGCGCGGCACTCAGGTAAAGCCAATTTGCATATAACAAGGCATTCTTAAAATTCAGCGGGCAGCTCTAAAAACTCGGGTAGATTTTTAGAACTGTCCGTTTATTTTATAACTGGTTTCTTAAATCACTTGCCGGTTTATCTTTTTTTTTGTATTTTACTATCATATCTTTTTGAACGTTTACGAGTTTTTTGACACAGTGAGCGTTCTATCGTTAAAAACTACAGTACGTAGCATAATTTCAGTTATAATGATGAAGGAGTTCATAAGATGGCAAAACAACTGCTGTTTAATGAAGAAGCACGGAAAAAGCTGCTTTCCGGTGTTGAACAAATTTCAAGTGCGGTAAAAGTTACATTAGGCCCCAAAGGTCGCAATGTCTTACTCGATAAGAGTTTCGGCGCTCCGACCGTTACCAAAGACGGTGTTTCGGTTGCCCGTGAAGTTGAATTGGAAGATCCGTTTGAGAATATGGGAGCGCAGCTCTTAAAAGAAGTTGCCACAAAAACCAACGATGTTGCCGGTGACGGAACCACAACCGCGACTGTTTTGGCTTATTCTATGGTACGCGAAGGCTTAAAAGCCGTTGCCGCCGGTATGACCCCGCTTGAATTAAAGCGCGGTATGGATAAGGCTGTCGCAATCGCCGTAGACGACATTCAGAAAAACGCAAAAGAAATTAAGGGTTCCGAAGAAGTTGCTCATGTTGCTTCCGTTTCCGCGAACAACGATCAGGAAATCGGTAAAATCCTTGCCGATGCCATTGCCCGCGTAGGAAAAGACGGCGTTATCGATGTTGGTGAAGCGCAGACGATGGAAACCGTTACCGAATATGTTGAAGGTATGCAGTTTGACCGCGGTTATATTTCTTCCTATTTTGTAACCGACCGCGACCGCATGGAAACGGTATACGACAATCCGTATATCTTAATTCACGACAAGACCGTTTCTACGATGAAAGACCTGCTGCCTCTGTTGGAAAAAGTTGCACAGTCCGGCCGCCCGCTTTTGATTATCGCAGAAGATGTTGAAGGCGAAGCATTGGCAACCTTAGTTGTAAACAGCCTCCGCGGCGCCTTAAAGACCTGCGCGGTAAAGGCTCCCGGTTTCGGCGACCGCCGCAAGGAAATGCTCGAAGATATCGCTATTTTGACCGGCGGACAGGTTATCTCCGAAGAATTGGGCTTAAAGCTGGAGACAGCAGATCTCAGCCAGCTCGGTCAGGCCAAGAGCGTCAAAATCGATAAAGAGAACACCACCATTATCGACGGCGCAGGTGAGAAAAAGCACATCAACGATCGCGTTGCCCAGATTAAGAAGCAAATTGAAAATTCTTCTTCCGAATACGACACCGAAAAACTCAAGGAACGCCTTGCAAAACTCGCAGGCGGTGTTGCGGTTATTAAGATCGGCGCCGTTACCGAAGTGGAGATGAAGGAAAAGAAGCACCGCGTAGAGGATGCCTTGAATGCGACCCGTGCCGCTATCGAAGAAGGTATTGTCCCGGGCGGCGGTCTTGCACTCATTCAAGCTGCGGACGCACTCAACAAGGCTGATCTTTCCAAACTGACCGAAGATGAAAAAATCGGCTTTAAGATTGTAAAGCGCGCGCTTGAAGAACCGATCCGCCAGATTGCGGAGAATGCCGGTATTGACGGTGCTGTTGTTGCGGAAAAAGCAAAAGAGAAGCGCGGTATCGGCTTTGACGCTGCAAAAATGGAATGGGTAGATATGATGAAGGTCGGAATTATCGACCCTGCCAAGGTAACCCGCTCTGCATTGCAAAACGCAGCTTCCATTGCGAGCCTCCTGCTGACCACCGAGTGTGCTATCACTAACCTCCCTGAAAAGCACGCTCCGGCGGCTCCCGCTCCCGACATGGGCGGTATGGGCGGAATGTATTAATCAACAACCTCGACGCAGCGTGTAGACGAAGAGCGTAGACGAACATCGTCGGGGGATTAAAATCTCCGCACACATCAATTCTGTGCATAACACAAAGGCTTACGTACGAAAGTGCGTAAGCCTTTTTTTTTATTTCTATAAATTAAAATATCGGCCATCCGTAACCAATGTTACCGATCGGCATGACGCCTTACGATACAATGACTTCAGAGTATGGGATTAAAGTCGAGATTGTTGTAGACGGTCTGTAAAAAGCCGAAATTACAGAAGCTTACCTTTAATCCGTGTCATTCAGAATTTCACACAAGGAGTTATGTATGGATTCGATGTTTTGTTTTCAATGTCAGGAGACGTTTAAGAATACCGGCTGTATAAAAGTCGGTGTTTGCGGAAAGAATCCCGTTGTCGCAGGACTACAGGATTTCCTTATCTGGGCAACAAAGAAACTCTCCATTGTTACCACCTCTATGCGCGAGCATGGGATGAAGGTGACAAAAGAGGTGAACCACCTTGTAACTACTAATCTCTTTGTTACAATTACCAATGCTAACTTTGATCCCGATGCGATTGAGAAAAAGAATACGCTTACCCTCGAAACAATTGCAGCTTTGCGAAAAGAAGCAAAACTTGAAGCGGACGCCGAAATCGATGCTCTTATCGGTGCCGATACCTCTGCACGGCTTGCAAAGGCGTTGACAATCGGCATTTTACAAACCAAGGATGAAGATAAGCGGGCTCTTAAAGAGTTGATTATCTACGGGCTTAAAGGACTTTGTGCGTATATGAAGCACGCCAATATCCTAAAGCATGAGAATGAAGAAGTCGATGTGTTTATCCAAAAAACGCTTTCCGTATTAATCGACGAAGTGCTTTCCGTTGATGAGTTGGTCGCACTCACACTGAAAACGGGAGAATTCGGCGTAAAGGGAATGGCTTTACTGGACGGCGCCAATAGCGGAACCTACGGCAACCCCGAAATGACGGAGGTTTCTATCGGGGTACGGAAGAATCCCGGTATATTGGTTTCCGGTCATGATCTGCGCGATATTGAAATGCTCCTTGAGCAAACCGAAGGCCAGGGCGTAGACGTTTATACACATTCCGAAATGCTTCCCGCGCATTATTATCCCAAGCTCAAAAAGTACAAGCATCTGGCAGGAAACTACGGCGGTTCATGGGCACGCCAAACTTCCGACTTTGCGAGTTTTAACGGCCCCATCCTAATGACAACCAACTGTATCATTCCGACGAAAGCCTCCTACGTAACAAGAATGTACACGACAAATGCGGCAGGACATCCCGGCTGTGTACATATCGAAGCTGATAAAGACGGACACAAGGATTTCTCCGCTATTATTGCACAAGCGAAAACGTGTCCGCCGCCTCAAGAAATAGAAACAGGAAAAATTATCGGCGGTTTTGCTCATGCACAAGTGTTTGCTCTTGCGGATAAAGTGGTCGAAGCGGTAAAGAGCGGCGCTATTAAAAAGTTTGTCGTTATGGGCGGCTGTGACGGGCGGCAGGGTGCGCGGTCATACTATACCGACTTTGCGCAAGCCCTTCCGAAAGATACGGTTATTCTAACGGCAGGCTGTGCCAAGTACCGCTATAACAAGCTTAATCTCGGCGATATAAACGGTATACCGCGCGTATTGGATGCAGGACAGTGTAACGACAGCTACTCACTCGCGCTCATTGCCTTAAAGCTTAAGGAGATTTTCGGATTGAGCGATATCAACGATTTACCGATTATCTTCAATATCGCATGGTATGAACAAAAGGCCGTTATTGTTCTTTTAGCGCTTTTATCCCTCGGGGTAAAAAATATCCACCTCGGTCCGACGCTCCCGGGCTTCCTATCAAAAAATGTAGCGGGAGTCTTGGTTAGCAAGTTTGGCCTTGCGGGAATTACTTCTGTGGACGAAGACCTCAAACGCTTTTTTGCATAATATTAATATTTCCAATAAACGGGCAAACGTATCAAGTAGAGTAGGCCGGAAGCGCAGAATAAAGAGGTTATGAGACTATTTGAACCGCGAAGAGGTTCAACTCTGGTCGAATAATCTCTCTTATTCTGCGGAGATGTTAAAAAAACGGCCTGATGCGTTTGCCCTGCGTTTGGTTAGTTGACCGTTTATCGTAACTGTGTTACAGTAGTTTATCTACGTGATCGTTGTTTCTGTTAATGATAGAGCCGAAAGTTCAGCTTACATAATCAAATAAAGGTCTCATAGAGATTGTTTCCGTATGGATTCAATATTTAGTACCGCAAAAGGTAAAAGGATTTGAGTATGGCTCAAAAAATCTATGTAGGAAATTTAAACTACGCAACCACGGAAGAAGGTTTGACCAACTTATTTGGAACTTACGGTGAAGTCGTTTCAGCAGTTGTAATTAAAGACAAGTTCAGCAACCGCTCAAAAGGTTTCGGATTTGTTGAAATGGCCGACGAAGGTGCCGCACAAAATGCTATTGCAGAATTAAACGAAAAAGAGTTCGAAGGACGCCGCCTTCGCGTTAATGTCGCGCAGGAAAAACCCCGCCGAACTTATCCCTAATTACTTCTATAAAGGATAAGAATCCTCTAATCTTTAATATCCCGCTTATACCGTGACTACGGTGTAGAACACAGCAATACGTTCTATATCGTTACCATTTATGATTTGAGCATCTCTAAAAATCTCAGCTTTTAGAGATGCTCATTTATCACAAAAATATTTTATCGTTCCATACTTAAATAATACAATCTGCCCCCCTGTGTGAAAGTTCATCATTGAATAATTTGACTTTCCTCTGTAAGATAAAGATCAATCAATATTCTCCCGGTACAGCGTCCAGGGATAAAATCTGCTATAAATTGATAGGAGCCGAGCTATGATTAACCATAACGTTCAATTTTTCCGATACAAGATTGTTAAGCATACAGCTGATACACAGCCTTGGATACAATCGATATCGGTCATACCGCTGATTATGGCTGTGATAACCCTTTTCTGCGCCCTATGTAGCATTTCTTGCGCTTCGGTACAAACGGATATCCGCTATTCAGGTGGGGCGGGATCTGCCCGTGAAAAGGTGCTTGAAACACTTGAGGCCACTATTGTTTCGCAGCGTATCCAGTATAATCCCGAACAACTTAAACGGACGCAGGCTGATATCGAAGCCACTCTGCGGGAACCGTCTACCGATTCGTCATATTTGGCGAGGTTGCATGCACTCTCTGCAGACGTATACTTATTACAACGGCAACCTAACGAAGCGCGTAAGCAGTTAGCTGCGGCCAAGCAACAAAATGAATATGATGAATATGTGCAATTGGTTTCAGCTCGTCTTATTTCCGATCCGGAAAAACGGAGAGCATATTTGGAAGAGCGACTCGTACAAAATCCTACCTATTATCGGCTGAAGGCGGAGCTCGGAGGACTTTATTTCGCAGCACAGGATTATCGGAATGCACTCGCAGCCTTTGACGCTTCTCTTTCATTTTTACCCGAAGGGTACCGACAGCTTTACGGCAAACAGCGAGAGCAGAGTTTACAGCTCTATACAATAGACGGAGCTTCCATTCGGAAATCTTCTGAAAAGATATTACAAACTCCTCAACTTTCATTAGTAGAAATGGCAACGCTTACGCAAGATTCTACGAATGCACTGGATTTTATAACCGGTACGGCGGAATGGAAACCACCGCTGCTCGCCGAATATCTGCAAAAAGATGGGTGGTACCATCCGGAGCGTAATGTTTTGAAGGATCTTGCGTCGAAAAAAGATGCCGCACTGTTTTTATGGCATTTGATTGTCGGTAATGATGAAAGTCGGTTGAAGAGATACACGCGCTATTATACCAGTAAACGGCGGCTCCCCATCCCCGATGTGATGATGGACGGGGTTTATTTTGACGCGATAGTCGGTACGGTAGAAGAAGACGTCGTGCCGCTTACAGACGGCAAAAACTTTGAACCCAACAAACCGGTTAGCGGCATGGAGTTTTATCGCTGGCTTTTAAAAGCTGATGCCCTCCGCTGAATACCAGGGCGGTCGAATCAGAAACTTCTTATATCTTTTCTCTTAGAACCATCGCTTTCTGTGACAGTTCTAACTCGACTGCCCGTCTTTCCTAAAAAAGTACAAAATTTCATTTAAAAAAATTGTACACAAAAAGAAGATAGACTGGTTTTTTATTATTTTTTCGGTTATACTGAAAACCATGGAAGCCATGGATATTTTAAAGCCGCTTTTAGAAAAAGGACTGTTAAAGGAAAGCCTTACTTTGGCAGAAAGCGAAGGTAAAGAACTAAGCAAAATTAGCCATGAAGGGCTTAATTTTGTAACAGCCTCTATATTAGCTGATGTCCCATCTGTTGAAAAGACCGAACTGATTAGAAAAACCGGCGCTTTTTTCTCTGCCGAGGATTATTGCAATTTATTAAATGAAAAGGTATTTACCATTCACCCCGTAACTCGCGACCGGTTAAAAGATCAGGGGGTATTATTAACTGATGAAAATATGAAGCAATACTATGCATGGTATAATATTTTTGATATTGCCTTCCCGTGGCTTCCATTATCGGTATTTGAAGACCTGGTAGTTTATCTACGGGATGAAAAGAGGCTTGTTTTAGATAAAGAAACGCGAGAGCTAGTAAAAGAAAATTTTCTAAATTCCAAACGCTACTCCGAACGGGAGCTAGATCGTTTATTCGAATCACCTATCTTTGATAATGAATTTTAATCCGGGTAGCGGTATAAACACATCAGATGCTATTCTACGGTATTGATGTAGTAGCCATCTGATGTGGAAATCCTTCTCCTAAAATCGATATTTCCCGACTCAGAGCGTTGGGGGAGTAAACCATCTGCACGAACGGGCAGCTCAGATTTATTTTTTACCAGCCTGTACGAGTGTTACCACTGCCGTTACAATAATATCTTCGGTTGAACAGCCACGGGATAGATCCGATAAGGGTTTTGCGAATCCCTGCATGAAGGGGCCATAAGCATCGGCTTTTGCAAAGCGCTGAACCAACTTATATCCGATATTTCCGGAATTAAGCTCGGGGAATATCAACGTATTTACCTTATCGCGGATAGGGCTACCGGGCGCTTTTCTATCAGTGACTTCCGGTATGAGTGCGGCATCAAGTTGCAACTCACCGTCATAGCAGAAATTTACCTTTCGCTCATCCAACAACTTAACAGCTTCACGTACTTTAATGAGGCTCTCATCTTTATCGCCGCCTGAACCCTTCGTCGAATATGAAAGAAGCGCAACAACAGGCTCATGCCCGACAAAAGCACGATAACTTTCAGCAGCCGCAGTTGCGATATCCGCTAACTGTTCGGCGGTGGGGTTAGGAATAACTGCGGAATCCGAGAAAATCAATACCCCGTTCGTTCCCCATTCGGTACTTTTGGTATCCACGATAAAGCAAGAGGAGGCGGTCTTAACTCCTTTCTTTACTCCGACAATGGTAAGTCCTGCACGCAGTACATTTGCCGTTGTATTCTCCGCACCGGCAACCATTGCATCGGCTTTATCCTGTGCCAGCATCATTGCCGCAAACCGTAAGGGATCGTGCATCTCCTTTTTTGCTTCTTCAGGGGTCATTCCCTTAGCCTTCCGCTTTTCGTATAACGCTGCAGCAAAATCTTCCGTCCATTCGGAATGCTCCGGATCGATAATAGTAAACCCATTGGTTAACACACCTAACTTTTTACAAGCCCCCTCGACCTCAGCCTTCTTTCCAACTAAAAATAATTCCGCGGGAATTTGCATATCAACCAGCGCACGAGCCGCACGTAGGGTACGAGATTCCGTCGCTTCAGGCAAAACCAAGCGATTGTGATATTCTTTCGCTTTGTCTTTCATTATTTGAACAAACCGCATAATAAACCTCCAAGTCACAAATGTAGGCTCGAGTGTACTATTTTACCGCCTTTTCTGCAAGGCGCGCGTTCAATTGACCAAGAGTTTCTTTTTTCGTACATTATAACAGTGAATACAAATTATGACATTATCGTTATCGGTGCCGGCGCGGCGGGTATGGCTGCGGCGCAATATGCGTGCCGATCAAACTTAAAAGTATTGGTGCTGGAAGAAAAAGCGCCGGGCGGACAGGCTGTTTTAATCGATTCGCTCGAAAATTATCCCGGATACGCGGAACCGGTTAACGGCTTCGACTTTGCTGAAAATATGCGTAAACAAGCGATAGGCTTCGGTGCAGAGTTTGCGTCCGATAAGGCGGAAGCCGTTACAAAAAATGGAGATAAAACTTTTACCGTGCGAACCGCCGGGACAACCTACACGGCGCTTGCCGTCATCCTTGCGACGGGGGCGGAGCATCGCAGCCTCGGTGTAAAGGGAGAAAAAGAACTGCAAGGCAAAGGTGTTTCGTACTGCGCTACCTGCGACGGCCCCTTCTTTCGGAACAAACATATCGTTGTAGTCGGCGGAGGGGATGCCGCTTGCGATGAAGCGCTCTTTCTTGCCAATCTGACGGATACCGTTACGATGGTGCACCGCCGTGACACCTTCCGTGCGCAAAAAGCGCTCGTTACCCGAACATTGAACAATCCTCATATAACCGCGGTATTTGATACGACCGTCACGGAGATTAAAGGAACCGATAAGGTAACGGACGTTGTACTGCGGAACGTAAAAACGCAGGAGGAGCGGGAACTTGCCTGTGATGCAGTCTTCTTTTTTGTCGGCATGAATCCCAGAACGGAATTATTCCCTGACGCAACAAAGGATGCAACAGGATATATCGTTACCGATGAGGATATGCGTACCTCTATCGAAGGGCTTTATACGGCGGGCGATGTGCGCGCAAAGTCTTTCCGGCAGGTAGTTACCGCAGTTGCGGACGGCGCGATTGCCGCTCATACGGCTGCAGCTTACATCGACACCCTGCGCAGTTAACCGCTTTGCACCGTAAACATCTTTTTGCCGCCGCCTTGTTCGGCGTCGCGCTGCCGGTTTTACTACAGCTCAATACTCAACTGAATGCTCAGGCCCAAACTACTGCACTTAAAACCCTGCCCGATTTTTACGACCCCGTCCCCGCCGCGGAACTGGCCGACCGGATTACGGAGGCGATGACCGACGAAGAGCTGCTGTCCCAAACGTTCATGTTCGGATGGGCGGGGCAGGCGCCGACCGACCTTTTAATGAGCTGGATTACCGAGCGGAGTCTCGGCAGTATCAAAATATTCGGCTGGAATACTGAGGACAGCGTTGAACTTGCGAAGGCGATCAGCCTTTTACAAAAAAGAGCCAACAGTACCCGCTTCCGTATCCCGCTCTTTGTTGCAACCGATCAGGAAGGCGGCTGGATACGGCACGTTAAAGGACGCACGTCGGAAACTCCCGGCAATCTCGCCATCGGCGCCTCCGGTTATCCGATAGACGCCTACTACGAAGGTTTTTATATTGCCCGAGAGCTTTCAGCGCTTGGCATCAATCTCAATTTTGCACCGACGGTAGACCTCTATACCAACCATGAATCTTCCATTATAGGGCCGCGCTCCTTCGGACAATCGCCGGAGGCGGCGGGAATTTTAGCACGCGCCTTTGTCCAGGGGAGTAAAAAAGCAGGCGTACTGACAACCGCCAAGCATTTTCCCGGACATGGAGACACCGCGCTTGACAGCCACGGCAAGCTACCGAGTATTGCCATCTCCAAAGAGACCTTTTACAACCGCGAACTGGTTCCGTTTCAGTACCTTATCGAAGCAGAGGTACCGGCAATTATGACCGGACATTTACACTTTCCCGCCGTATCCGAACACGGAGAGCCTGCCTCATTCTCTCAGTATTTACTGCAAACCGTGCTGCGTGGCCAGCTCGGGTTTAAAGGTTTGGTTATCACCGACGATATGATGATGCACGGTGCCATCCGCTATGCCGGTACGGTTGCCAAAGCGGTACAACTTGCGCTTGAGGCCGGAAACGATATTATCGAATCTTCTACCACGCCGCGCCTTTACGATGCATTTTGGACGGAAAATTTACAGCGAATGCAAACCAACGAAGCATTCAGGCTGCGAGTTAAAGATGCGGCGCGCAGAATTATCGAAACCAAACTCCGGTATTTTAAAAACGGCAATGCGGTACCGCTGTACCCCGATGTGTATGCTATTCCCGAAAAACTGCCCGATGCCGAAGGACAGGCATTCTTTCTTTCTCTTGCCGCACGGGCGATTACCGTTGTTCGCGGCAAATACATTCCGTATACAATAAAACCGGGCGAAAAGATATTGCTTGCCGGTTCGTATTCCGCTTTTTTACAGGCAGGCTTAAAACGCTTTCCCGCCGCCAAAACGAGTAATCTGTCGGACGGCATTTTTACCAAGGCGGCTGCAAGTGATACTGTCATCTTCTGCCTTGCAAACGATTCATCGCTCCAAGTATTACAGCAGCTCTATAAAGCCTATCCTAACAAACGATATATTATTTTCTCCTGCCTTTCGCCGGTGTTTCTATCCGGTATCCCGGAGATACCCACGGCGATTGCTCTTTACAGCTACGCGCCGGTCTCGTTTACCGCGGGTTTCGGAGCATTGCTCGGCGATTTTAAACCGCAAGGGCATCTCCCGCTTGACGGTATCAATTAAGTACGCAACAGAAAAATACCGATATATGAGATATGGCTCATTGTATTGTTCCCACAGCGGAAGAAATTCTTGATAAAGAATATAAGGTGTTGGACAAAGGCTTTGTCCGGTTGGTTGATTATCTCGGCGGAGATGCGCGTATTGTACAAGCGGCACGGGTGTCGTATGGAGATGGCACGAAAAGCGTTCGCGAAGATGCGGGGCTGATTGATTACCTGTTACGGCATCAGCATACGTCTCCATTTGAGCAGGTTGTGCTGACCTTCCATATCAAAATGCCGATTTTTGTTGCGCGGCAATGGGTGCGACACCGTACGGCACGGCTCAACGAAATTTCCGGGCGGTATTCGATTATGCGGGATGAATGTTATCTGCCTGCGCCCGAGGATATCGCGTTCCAAAGTACGGATAACCGGCAGGGACGTATGAGCGAACCCGCTCCGCTTGAGGTGAGAACCCAGATACGGGATACCCTGCAGGCACAGCAGGAGACCGCCTATCGTGAATACAGTGCCCTTATCGATACAAAACTGGCGCGGGAACTTGCCCGTATCAATTTACCCCTTTCAGCATACACGGAAATGTATTGGCAAATCGATTTACACAACCTCTTTCACTTCTTAAAGCTCCGTTGTGATAGCCATGCTCAAAAGGAAATCCGTGATTACGCCTTTGTGCTGCTGGAGATTTGCCGAAGCGTGGCTCCACTTGCAACAAAATCTTTTGAAAAGCATATCTTAACCGGTGTGCATCTTTCCGGCTTCGAATTGGAAGCCGTGCGCAATCTGCTGCAAGGCAAAGAAAGTGGGCTTAAAGGCAAAGAGCTCGAGCGCTTTGAAGAGAAAATCCGTTCTGGCGAACAGTTATAAGAGAAACAGGATAATCGCATTAGACTATTTTTTTAATCTTGTAGGATAAACGCCCCCTGCGCAGAGCGCTAGGGTATTAACTCCTCCACACATGAATAAAGAGGCGCTTTTGATATAAAAAGAAAAAGGGAGCCGGTTTTACTTACAAACGCGGCTCCCTTTCCTCACTTACCCTATAGTTGTATTTAATTATTCTTCTTTACCTTCTCTTCCGTAACATAGCTTTTTTCGAAACCTTCAATTTTCTTGATACTATTCAGCCAATAATTTGCTTCGGTGTTATTGGTAAATGGGCCGACTCTTACACGGTGTGTTAATCCGGAAGGTGTCTCTTTAGTAAAGATTTCGACCTTCATGTGCTGCGCAGCAAGTTTATCCCGTGCACGTTCAGCGTTAATCCTGCTTGCAAGTGAAGCGGTCTGAACCCAGTAGAGAGTCTGAACCTGCGGTGCAGCTGGCTTAACTGATGTTTTCGCCTTAGGCTTAATGGTAACTGAAGCACCTGATTTTGTAGATTTTTTTTCTTCTACAGGTTTCGGCTGATTTTGCACTGCTGCTGCTATCTGCGGCTGCGCGGAGGCATCTTCTTTTTTTGCAGGGGCAGGTCGCTCCTCCGACTGTTCCGGAGCGGTATCAATACCGATCTGTTCCGCTAATTCTTTCGGCAAGCCGGAGACATCGGCATCACCCGCCTGTACGGTTAAATCGGAAACGTCAATCCCGTTTGTTTGGGCGCTCTGCCCATCAGTCGAAATGATATTTAGATTATTCAGATTGATAATATTCCCGGCAGCAGCGGGTGCATTTCTATCCAATCCCGCGACCCTATCAGGCTCTCGCGCCCATGCATCAGGATCTACATTAAGAGCATTCCCAGATGCTTCATACGGAATAGTTTCACCTCCGCCCTGCGCCGATGCGCTATTTCGAGACGGTGAATATAAAAACAGTGCAATACCGAAAATAATCAATACGAATAAGCTTACCGAAAGGATAACCCATAAGATTTTCTTTTGTTCCATAGCTGTCCTCAAAAACCCTTTTCGCGCAGCACACGCTCGATTTTTTTCCGTAGAGACTGCACGGAACGAGCGTTTACCACGCTTACAATATCGGCATTTTGCGAAAGGTATTGAGCAAAGAAATCTCTTTGCTGCAAAAAACGGGTAATTAACCGGCAAAGTGGAATAGTATCACGTCTTTTACCCCTTATAAGCCTGATAAAGAACGGTGCTTTAATGTAAAGGATAAACGAACATTCCGGCGTTAGGGAGGTCTTATGCAGCGTCGGTGCGTTAAGGACAATCGGCCTATTCGGCTGCTCGGTTAAAGCAGTATTAATAATATTTCGGATACGTGCTTCAATTTTGGGAAGAATAAAAGCCTCGTGTTCCGCCAGCAAAGGCGGTTCCGAAAAAAGTAGAATACTCAAGGCCTTTCTATCCAATGAACCGTTCTGCCCCCGCAGCTGCAAATCTCGTTTTTCGGCATAAGGAGCAAAACGGGCTATCACAGCCTCGCTTTGTTCCTGCAAAACCTCATGAGTAACTTTATCGGCATCGATAACGATACATCCTTTTTCTTTAAGGAAATCTGCAACAAGGTTTTTCCCCGCGCAGGACTGCCCTGCGAGTCCGATAAGGTTAGCTATCTTTTGTGGCATTCATTCTTACTTAATCAAGATAAATTCGACGCGACGGTTTTTCCACCAATTATCCCGATCCGAAAGCGATGCAATCGGCTTTGTACCACCGATACCGACTGACGACAGTCGACCGCGCGCAACGCCTTTTTCAATTAAGAACCTACGGACAGCATCGGCACGCGCTCCCGAAAGCGGAATAAGATCTTCTCTTTCTTCGCGTTCCGTTCCGCTTGTATTATTTGCATGTCCTTCAACCTGTACCTTATATTCAGGGAATTTGTTCAAAATCTCTGCGATACGGGTTAACACCTTGATATTCCGATCAACAACGTTTTGTTCAAGTTCATTAAAGTCGGCAGCGTTTTTTCTAAAGATAATAGAAGGAACTGCAATCTTCAATTTATCGCCATCACGGATAACCAACACATCAATCGGGATATAGCCTTTCACAACGGAGATCTGCCCGACTTCATCGGTTACGGTAAAGGTATACGGGTAGTCGGTAGCTGATTGTACGGTTTCGCCTTTTAACGAGCGGCCATCCCAAATAATTTGCTCGGTTATCTTATCTTTTCCACCGGTACTCCAGAACAGCTTATTGCCAGTATCTTCCGGTTCACGGATTTCAAATGACCATTGTTTTAATGGTGTATCCGACTTTGCAGACAGGTTAATAAAGAGTTCGTCTTCGTTGCCGTCGTTATCGGGACTAAAATATTTGGGTGCCATTGTAACACCAAGTACAGGAGCTTTTGTCGAAGAAACAAACGGAGCGGTACTGACAACCAGTTCATCGCCTTTCGTATACAAGAGAGAAAGCTCTGCAATAAAAGTACCAGCCGCAACCCTACCTGTATCAGATTTACCGTCCCATTGAAGGGAAGAAGCAAAGGCATTACCTTTTTCCGACGACCATGTCTTTACCGGGGTAGCAATGCTGTTATCTGCCGATTTTATTGCAATCGACCATGCAGCAAGGCCATCTTTAAGCGTCGTATGAACAGTCAAAGTTTGCGTATCTTTTATTCCGTCTCCGTTAGGCGAAAATGCCGGTAATTCCGCAGTGATATATGCCTTAGGCACACGCGAATCAATCACAATATTATCAAGAAACTTGATTGTCCTGTTACCGGCAAGGTCTTGCGCAAAAATAGTATAGCGGTAAGTTCCGTCGGGTACTTTATTTCCGGAAGTATCGGTTCCGTCCCACACAAAATCGGTAGCCTGTCCTTCCCATGCGAAGTTCCGCATCTCCCTATTACCGGATCCGGTAATACTACCCGTCCACAAGTTTTCTACAGAAGCCCTTTGTGTTACGGGTAAATTCGGACGTTTTGCCGTACTATCCGTCGAGAATACCAAATAAGGCGCAGAAATTTCTACTTCGGGATACTTTGTATCAAGCATAATTTCGGGAAGAGTCGATTTTGCCGTCTGCCCGTTGGTGAGTGTTACGTCGATAGCGGCAGAGTATGAACCGTCTGCACAGAGTCGACCTTTTGTATCCCCCGTATCTGCAATACCATCCCAACTGATTGATGCTGGAGGCACGCCATTCCCTGCAAGCGTTTTTACGGCGGCGCCTGTTGTATCGTAGATTCTGAAAGTATAGGATGCGGCAGCGGTATTCGACTTCAGTTTTGGTGAAAATACAATGGTATCCTGCACACCGTCTTTATTCGGTGAGAATGCCAACATATTTGCGGATAAGATAACATTCGCCTTTTCGGTATTCAGCTCGACTGAAACGGGCTCCGAATATCCGGTATTACCGGCATCATTTTTACCTACTAAGCGATAGGCGTACTTTCCATCCGCAAGCAGGGCGCCGGAATTGTCCCGTCCATCCCAAGCAAAATTCGCAGCATTATCTTTTGTAATTGCGAAACTGCGTACCGGCTTACCACTCATATTTCCGGCGGCGTCAAGCGCATAAATTTCTGCTGCCCAAGTATCGCCGGCGCTCATTTGCTGTGTAAAGGTAACCGTATCAAGCTTTCCGTCTCCGTCCGGTGAGAAAATAGCGGTCGAAGCCGTTACCGTTGCCTTAGGAGCGGTAACATTGAGGGCAAAAACAGGCGAGGTTTCGCTCGGTGCATATCCGTTTATATACTGGGCGGAAAGCACTGCTTTATAATTGCCTTCCGGCAACACCTTTCCGCTTTTATTTTTCCCGTCAAAGGTGATGGGAGCGATGCGGGCATCGGTGATCGTATGCACCGTTGTTCCTTTTGCATTTTGAATATCGATTTTCCATTCCTGTAAGCCTGTTTGAACAGGGATTGTCGGTGAGAAGGTGATAGTATCCTTCACACCGTCCCCATTCGGGGAAAAGGCATTAGCGCTGATGGAAATACCGACTGAAGGTTTAATAGTGTCTACGATGATATTGGGGACAGACTGTGATGCGCTGTTTCCTGCGCGGTCGGTAGCGGCAATTTTATAGGTGTAAATACCGTCAGGCACGAACTCACCTGCATTGTTTTTTCCGTCCCAAAGGAAGTCGGAAGGCGCCGCCTTTACGATATCAGCAGTGCGTACAACCTTATTTCCGGCATCGGTAACGGTTACCGTCCACTTATCTTCAACGGAACCACTTTGCTTGATAAGGAACGTATCCTTATTTCCATCTCCGTCAGGGCTGAAAATCAACGCATTTTGTCCGGTAGGAAGCGTAACGGTAATCATCGGTGGCGTATTATCAACCACCACGGCATACCGTTCGGTTTTTGCCGTGTTATTATTATCGTCGGAAGCCGTAAGCGTAAAATAGTAGGTTCCATCTGGCGCTACCGAACCGGAGTCAAGCATACCGTCCCACCGCAGTGTTTTCGGTATTTCAACGCCGGACTTTGGTTCCGTCAGCAGTTTCAAGAATGATTTTCCGCTCAGCTGTGGACGAGCTTCTTTATTTGCGATTGTGCGGACACGCTCTCCTTTTTCATTCTCAAAAACACATTCCCATGACATCACATAGCGTTCATCAGTAATTGATAACGGAATTTCTAGTACATCTTGCACGCCGTCGTTATTGGGAGAAATATATTTAGTCTCAGGATAACTAATACTAATAACAGGTGCAGCCGTATCGGTTTTCCCAACTTTCGCATTTACCCCTGCACCGATTACCCAGATATTATTATATAAAGGTTTAACAGCGACCTGTGGAGTAATATCGCTTTGCTCCCATGCATTCATCTCGTTCGCATCTTTTGATTTAATTTTAATTGTACAAGCAAGACCGAATGAGGGTATATAAGTTTGCCGGTGATTCAGTGTTTCAACCAGATTAAAGTTCCAACCGGTTTTAAAGGTAACCATGTCGGCAAACTTCATATGCAACCCTGCATCAAAAACAACGTTTTGGAATGTCGGAAAAGACAGATCAAAAGCCATACCAAGCTTAAAGTTTTTCACCGAAATAAAAGTGGTTGCGAAACCGACACGTGGCGTAAACATACCGGTAAAACCGCTTGTATTCGCCATCCCCTTAATACCGCCCCTACCGGCGTTGTATGGTTTACCCATTCCGGTAATTGAAGCGCCGACTTTTGAATCCTTCGCAAATCCGAGGTCACCAAACCGATACAGTACACCGATGTCGGCGCCGACACCCCAACCGGTACCGACAATACCATAGAGCCCGATACCAAGCGCCAGCTTATCCGTTAAATCCTTTGAATACGAAAGCCGCATCGAAGCGGCGGTACCCCATTGCAATGAAGCAAACGACGAATTAAAAAAATGAACATCGGCAGCAATCACGCCCCACCGAGCAGGATATAAGAAATCGATATTTGCCAAATGCCCCTTCCATCCAAAATCACCGGCAGTACTTTTATTAAACCCGATAACAGCGGCATAAGAAAGATCAAAAATGACCCGCTGTTCATACGCCGAAAGGGCAGGGTTTGTTGCCAACTCGGCAGGATTCCCATCTCCGAACGGTCCTCCGGTTGCGCTTGTCTGACCACCCAGTAAATCGGGAGAAAAGAACGTATTAGCAGATTCCCCTCCAATAGGCGGGTTATAAGCAAACAAGAATGTATATGTACACAATAATGCACATAAAGAGAACACAATTCGTTTCACAAGAGCCTCCTCAATAGGATACCTTCAAAAACTTCAACTATTAGAGATATCCGCATGTTGTTTAGTAATAATTACCTATTTTAAAACGGAGAAGGGATTGATCAATCTCCCATTTTTATAAATAGACAAATGTAAATGAGGCCCCGTAGAATATCCGGTATTACCGACCGCCCCCACGGCCGCACCTTGTGTAACATACTGCCCTCGCTTTACATAAATCGCAGATAAATGACCGTAAAGAGACTGATAGCCTCTATCATGAGTAATAATGATATAATTACCAAAAATACGATTAAACCCCGTTTCGGCAATCCTTCCGTCGAGTGTTGCCTTAACGGATGTCCCTATCGGTGCTGCCAAATCAACGCCTGAATGAAAACTTCGTACCCCTGTAAAGGGATCGCTCCGGTATCCAAACGGTGAGGTAAGTCTACCGCGTATCGGATAGATAAATAGTTCACCAAGCGCTTTCCGCAGCTCAAAAGACGAAAGCGCCGCACCGGGAATAAAAAGCTTTTGTCCGACGGACAGGGTTTCCTGCGTTAAATCGTTCGCATCGAGCAAAACGGTAACGCTTACGTTATGCGCAGCAGCGATGCCCGCAAGGGTTTCGTTCTTTTTAACCGTGTACAAAAGACCGTCCGTCGAAGGTACCCGTAATACCTGCCCGGCACTGATTCGACGGGCGTTATCGATGTTATTTACCGACAACAGCGTTCCGAAATTCCGTAATCCGGCCCGGGAAGCAATACCGCTGACAGTATCTCCCTTTCTCACCGTATAATCTTTAAACGTTACCGCCGAAACATAACCATCTGAAGCAGGCACAGCTCCTTGATCGGTAAAGGTTTCCTGTTCGGGGAAAATATATGAATGCAGCGCACGCCCAAACGAAGGCTCCTCACCAAAGCTCAATGTACGGATGGAATAAGCACCGGCACCACCGCGCAACAGCGGAAGCGCTAACACTGCATATAGAATACTGAAAACCAGCAAAAAAGGCAAAGGATTAAACCGTATACGCGGTATAGCCCTGTTAGAAGCAGTCCGCGGTTTTGTATACGGCACCTCCCCTCCGCTAAAACCGGAGAAAAAACGCATATCGGCCACAACCGCTGCCTGCTGCGCCGGTCTTCCTATATATTCATTTCTATGCTTTACCTGAACGGCAAATGACATCGGATCGCTTTGCAACAAGTCCATATCGGACGCATGATACGTTATTATATCCATAGTTACACTATCGGCAAAAAACCGGAAGACAAAAGGCCTCTAATTTCTCAACCATTATTCTTTTGGCTGATTATCCGATTGCGGCGTATCGGCAGCTCCCGTCTGTCCGGACACAGCGGATAGTTTTCCGCCCAAAAAACCCGCAAGCAACGATTTTACATTGAAACCGGCAGCCTCGCTCGTACCGTCAAAAATTTGATTTGCAGTCCCGATAATATCCTTCATAAGCTTGGTATTATTTCCATCGCCGTACATTACAATTTTTTCTACCTTTGCAAGCGGTTCGGCAAGATTTTTTGCAACAGCCGGCAACGCATTAAAGTACATTTCCAAAACAGCCGCCTCCCCCATCTTCTTCATGGCTTCGGCTTTTTTATCAATACCTTCGGCTTCACTCAAAACCTTCGCCTTCATACCTTCGGCCTCGGCAAGGGCAGTCAGTTTTATGGCTTCCGCTTCGGCTTCTCCTTTTGCACGGATACCTGCCGCTTCCTGCTCCGCAATATACCGGTCAGCATCTGCCTTTGCCTTAAACGCCTCAGCCTGTTGCTTTTGTTCATACGCTGCGGCTTCCGCTTCTTTTTTACGGGTATAAAGGTTTGCGTCCGCCTTTTGTTCGGCTGCAAATTTATCCGCTTCAGCCTTTTTCTTAATCTGGGCATCAAGAGATTGCTCCATCGCCTCGGCTTCTCTCTGCTTGAGAATTATAACTTGTTCTTGTTTAGCGATCTCGGCCTTTATGGTGTTTTCTTCGATTGTTTTACGTTGCTCCTGCTCTTGGATTTTCCCTGCCGCAGCCGCTTCGGCTTCCTTGGAATCGCTCAGTTTTTTTAATTCTGCTTTTTTAATCGTTAGCTGATTTTCCCGTTCCGCAATTTCCTGATCGGCTCTAACCTTCGCTTCATTCGCCTTGCTGTTTGCATTCGCTTGAGCCATTGCAATATCCCGTTCCGCCTCCGCGCGGGCAATTTGCGCGGTTTTTCTGATTTGTTCGATATTATCAATACCGAGATTAGTGATCACCGATTCGCTATCCGTAAAATTTTGCACATTGAATGAAATAATATCGAGACCCATCGACGCTAAATCAGGTTCCGCATTGTTTTTTACCAATTCAGCAAATTTTTGTCGGTCGTTTACCATTTCCTGTAAACTCATTTTTCCGACAATTTCGCGCATATTACCTTCAAGTACCTCACGGGCAATAGCGCCGATATTTTCAGACGGCAAATTCAGAAAATTCTTTGTTGCGTGCTCAAGCTTTTCCCTCTCTGTTGATATTTTAATATTAACAATAGCATCCACCATAATATTGATATAATCCGCAGTCGGCACCGACGATGAGGTTTTAACATCTATCGGAATAAGCCCCAATGCAAGCGAATCTTTTCGTTCAAAAAACGGAATTCGTATACCCGCTCGACCGATTAAAAAGCGTTTTTGTTTTTTTAATCCTGATATGATAATCGCTTCATCAGGCGCAGCTTTTACATACCCTGTAAGGACGATGATAATAAGAGCCAATACAAAACATCCAAGTGCGATATATATACCGATAGTCATAAACACCCCCTTTTCTATCTTTTACCTTGAGATACTTAAGTATCCGTCTTTTTTTCCGCCAAGCAGTCCGAATAAGAACGCACCGATGATTGCCGGAATAAGCCACGCAATACCGATACTTGAAAGCGGAAGCTTTTGTAACAGCGCAGCCAAACCACCGAAGGAGACGGGCTTTGCGCCGAACAGGCCGAGAAAATCGTTGACAATACCTTCTGTCGAGGCAAATGCCTGCAAACAGCTAACTAAAAGCGTACCGACCGTTCCGCCGACGTAGTAGTACCGATTGGGGATATAGTCATCCAAAAGATTCATAACCGTTAAAAGGATACAAACCGGATACAACGCTTCCAAGAGCGGTACCGAATAGCGGATGATATTTTCTACTCCATAATTAGCAAGCCAGCAGCTGAATACCGACACGACAATGACAATTGCTTCATAAGAGACCTTATTATGGAATAATTTTTTAAAAAAATGTCCTGCGGTGGCGGTTAAACCGATCGCGGTGGTAATACAGGCAAACGCAATCGAAATCGACAAAATAACCGTTCCGACATTACCCCATAAACTCGCACAAATATTGATGAGAAGCGCAGTGCGGCTGATGCTTTTTGGAAATACCATCGAAGCGGAAGCGCCGGCATGCAGTAATCCGCCGTATACCAGCAAGAGCCCTGCCGCAGCGATTAATCCGGCAGAAAGATTGATCTTTAACAGCGATTTTTTGTCAGAGTATCCCCGTTCCTTGATATTATTGATGATAATCGTTGCAAACAGCATAGCCGCAAGCGCGTCCATCGTCTGATATCCTTCCAGAAATCCCTTTAGAAAGAAATTCTGCGGAGGAGGATTTTCCAGCGGCCCGAGCGGAGCGATAAAGGCACGGATAACAATAGCCGCAAGCACAATGATAAGCACCGGCGTTAAATATTTACCGATAGTATCGATTACTTTCGATGGTTTTATCGAAAATATCAACACAATCGTAAAGAATACGATAGAACTGACAACAGGACTTATCGACGCACTAAACGGAAGTACGCCAATCTCATACGTTGTTGCGGCTGTCCGCGGCAGCGCTAATAGCGGCCCGATACCCAGCATAATAACGGTACCGAATACATCGGCAAAAACGGGATGAACCTTACCGGCAAAGTGCTGTACATCGCCGCCTGCCTTTCCCATTGCAAAAATACCCAAAATCGGAATACAAATACCTGTAATAGAGAATGCGATAAACGTAATAAACCATTTGCTGCCGGTCATAAACCCGAGCAGTGGCGGAAAGATAAGATTTCCGGCGCCAAAAAACATTGCAAAGAGTGCAAAGCCGACAATGATACAGTCTCTAAAGCCTTTCTTCATAGCAGGCCCCCTAATATAGTAATTTATGCTAATCCGTCAATATAACCGTTTACAAGATCTATGCGAAGTGCCTGAGGTTCTTTTGGTAGCCCCGGCATCCGCATCATATCGCCCATAACGGCCACAATCATTTCGGCGCCATTGTTTACAATAACTTCGCAGACAGTCATACCGAACTGTTCCGGAACGCCAAGCTTTTTGGGATCGTCGGAAAAAGAATACTGCGTTTTTGCGATACATACCGGATAGGAATCGACGCCCCAGGTACTAATCCGCTTTAGCATTTTTTCCGCATCGGCAGAGTAAGCAACATTTTTGGCGCCGTACACCTGTTTGCATATTTTTTCTATTTTAGTCTTGATATCATCGCTATCCTGATATGTAAACGTAAGCGGCTTCGACGGTTCCGTTTCGATCAACCCTACAACGGTACGGGCAAAATTCGTTGCTCCTCCACCTCCATCGGAAAAGGCGCTGTTTACGGCAAACGGCACTCCGATATTCCGACAGTATGCACGAAGACACTCAATTTCTTCTTCGGTATCGTAATCGTATTTATTCAATACCACCAACACCGTCTGTCCGAACTTACGCAGATTTTCAACATGCTTATCCATATTCTTAAATCCATGGACGAACGCCTCTTTATTGGGCTTGGACAGCTCCGCTTCTTGAACGCCGCCGTGCAGTTTAAGCCCGCCGGTGGTAACGACAAGCACAGTTAAAGCAGGCGAAAGCCCCGCCTTGCGGCATTTAATATCAAAGAATTTTTCAGCGCCTAAATCGGCTCCAAATCCCGCTTCGGTAATAACATAGTCGCCGTAGGTAAGCGCTATTTCGGTCGCAATAACGGAATTGCAGCCGTGTGCGATGTTTGCAAACGGGCCGCCGTGTACAAATGCCGGAGTGTTTTCAGTGGTTTGTACCAAATTTGGATTAATCGCATTTTTAAGCAGTACGGTAATTGCTCCGGCGACACCGAGGTCTTTAACCGTAAACGGCGTATTGTCCGGTCGGTAGCCTAGGATAATCTTTTCTATGCGGCGGCGTAAATCGTCGATGTCGGAAGCGAAGCACAAAATAGCCATAATTTCCGAAGCGGCGGTTATGTCAAATCCCGATTCGGCAGGAACACCGTTTCCTGCACCAAGGCCGGTAACAATTGAACGGAGCGCACGGTCATTGACATCAAGCACCCGTTTCCAAATTACCTTTTTTAAACCCTGCGGCGTATTCTGCGTTCTAAACACATAGTTATCCAGCAGTGCGCTGATCATGTTGTGCGCGGAGGTAATGGCGTGAAAGTCGCCGGTAAAGTGTAAATTGATTTCTTCCATTGGAAGCACTTGTGCATAACCGCCGCCTGCCGCCCCGCCCTTCATCCCGAAGCAGGGGCCGAGCGAAGGTTCACGCAGCGCCAACACCGCATTTTCCCCGATTCTCTGTAAGCCGAGCGCCAAACCGATGGAAACCGTTGTCTTCCCAATTCCCGCCTTTGTCGGCGTCATGGAGGTAACGAGGATAAGCTTATGCTCTTTTACACGGGAAGGCATAATAGCGGTACACGGAACCTTCGCCATATAAATCCCGTACGGAATTACGGCAGAAGAATCTATATGGAGTTCTGATGCAATTTCTTGTATCGGTTTAAGAGGAGTCTCGCGTGCTATCTGGATATCGGTTTTCATTGGCCGAGTGTACAATAATCGTATGAAAAAAACAAGGCAACGTCCTTTTGAAATATACGGTGCATCTACTGCGTTGTCGCATCTGTTTAAACCAGCGTCATCCTTGCCGCTACTGAAAATCCTCAACGTTTCAGAACGGACAGAGATGTCCGGGGTTATAAGCAGCAGCGAGTTTGCCTTCGCAAACTCTCGTAGCCAAAGAATGAACACGGATGTTCATTCTTTGGCTATTCTCCGCTATTTTTTGGGTGAAAATTTCTTTTTCAGCATTGCTTCTACAATCGGCGGCACCATAGTCGATACATCACCGCCGAAAGCCGCAAGCTCTTTAATTGAACTGGATCGCAGCACAAAAAATTTAGGATCAGGCACCAAAAATAGCGTTTCGATCTGCGGGTTCAAGCTCTTGTTCATCATTGCCAAATCGAATTCATATAAAAAATCATTATCATTCCTGACGCCGCGGATCAGAACATCCGCTTTAATTTTTTTTGCATAATCGACAATAAGCGAATCCCACAGATGTACGGAAACATTATTCCACCGAGAAACTAGCTGCTGAATAACATCCAATCGTTCTTCGCCGGAAAAACAATAATTCTTATTTTTATTTACAGCAATAACAACATGAATTTCGGGAAAAAGCTTTTGCGCCCGCTCGATAATATTTAAATGTCCGAAAGTAGGAGGATCAAATGAACCTGCAAAGACAGCTTTTACCATACTGAAGCATATTCCTTTATTTTATAACGATAGAACACCGCAAAAAGCTCAAGGCCAATTTTTAATGGTGCTCGATATTCTATTGTATCGCATAAAAAAGTAAACCGCAAATAGTTTTTGTGTCGTAAATAGCTTTTGGCACTACAAATAGTTTTTGCTTCGGTGCAGTCACCCTGGTATCTGTCAAGAAAATGTTTGGCAGAATCCGGATTTTGTGTTATACTGATTTCGTATGACTTATGCATCTTTGTCTGCAACGCTCTCAATGCCATACACACC
The DNA here is from genome assembly GCF_024181165.1 of Treponema sp. OMZ 803. Lineage (NCBI taxonomy): Bacteria > Pseudomonadati > Spirochaetota > Spirochaetia > Treponematales > Treponemataceae > Treponema > Treponema sp. OMZ 803. Next base: position 2,685,959 of record NZ_CP051195.1, read on the forward strand.
CGAAGATGGAAGCAATTCAGCCGATATTGTAGTATTCGATAAAGACGAATACGCCGTAATCGACCAGATCTTAAAAAGCTTACAAGCTTATGCTCCCGGGGTACTGAGCAACATTGCAAACTGTATTACAACATTAGAACAAGTGGCCATGGCTGTCTCCCGTTATCCTTCGATACAACGCAGCACTGTTCTTGCAGGAGAACACCGATCGACAGAAACATTAATAGACACACTCTGCAGCAGCGCCCCTTCCTCACGCTTGCTCACTTTACCGACAAAGGTTATTCTCGGTAAAAGCTTTCTTATTGCAAAATTTCAGACATTTTCCGCACTCACCAAAATAGCGATGAACGCTTTTTTTGAAGAAAAAGATATCCAAGCGCTGCGACGAATTACATTGCGCTCTATGTTTGCACTCATGGTGGAAGATGTGTATACAATGCTCCTTGATAATGCCGATCTCCAACATGAAACACGAAAAGAAATAGCGGAATTGTTGACGGAATTATGGGAGCATCGACTGGACGAACACTCATCATCCTTTGCCCCTGTTTTGCACAAGGTTTGGGCAGCGCGGAATAAACTTGCACCGAACTTCGGTTCCATGCTTGGCGTAAGTGAACTCTTTTTGCTTTCTATGGAGCTGGATGAATCATGGGAACGGTTTATGATTGCAAAGCTGGCTGAACCGGAAATAGGCCAAGCCTTGGAAGAATTTTTATTCGGCATCTCTTATGAAAAGATCAATTTTATCCGCAATGTTTTGAAGGAAAGAAAAGTTTCCGCCCTAAGCAGGGATGAAGCATATAATCTGCTCGGTTTTAAAAGGGCCTTTCCTAAAGATGACCCGCGCGGCTTCTATGCTTCTTTTATTGACCGGAAAAACAACGCCGAATCGCGCCGGAGACTCCAAGTCCCCGGCCCCAAGCGAACACTCGAAGACCTCTACATCCAATTTATTTTTGAAGAAGGCTTAAGCGATACATAATACGGCTGTTACAGCGCAAGTTTTAAATCGCCGTCTTTAATCCATCCGATTTTCCGCAACGGCACGGTAAAAAGAATTGTGAGTACGGCGGGAGCGATAATGTGCAGCAACAAGATAGAAAGGTAGATGCTTGCGGTGCTGTGCCCGGTTCCACTCATCGCTGTCAATGCACCGATTTGGCCGACTAATCCGCAAGTTCCCATACCGGAGCCGATAGGGGTATTTTCCATTTTTAACAGCATCGTCGAAACCGGCCCCAATACGGCGGATGCGGCAATCGGCGGTATCCATATTCGGGGATTCTTAATAATATTCGGCATGTGGAGCATACTGGTACCGATACCGACTGCAAAGCTGCCGCCAAATCCGTTATCACGATAGCTCATCACCGCAAAGCCGATCATCTGAGCGCAGCATCCCGCCGCAGCCGCGCCTCCTGCAAGCCCCGAAAGAGAGAGCATCATACAGAGCGCGGCGCTACTGATCGGCAGCGTAAGAATGATCCCAACCAATACCGCAAGGCAGATACCCATCAGGAACGGACGCAGAGTTGTCGCTGTCATAATAACACCGCCGAGCCAATTCATACATGCAGACATATACGGCCCGAAAAAGACGGCTATTACGCTTCCGGAAAGAATGGTTACCATTGGCGTCACAATGAGGTCGATCTTTGTTTCTTTTGAAACCAGTTTCCCCAGCTCGGTACCGACAATGGCCGAAATAAAAGCGCCGACTGCACCGCCGAACATATTACCGGCATACCCGACAATAGAGGCGGAGAACAAGACAAAGGTGTGTGCTTTAAGCGAGTGCGCAACGGCAATACCGATGGCGGCTCCCGTCATATCGCGGCATATCGGCCAAATGGTGTCGGTCAAAAAGGTAATATGCAGCTGCTGCCCTACGGTTCTCAGGATTGTTCCGACAAGCAAGGATGAAAAAAGTCCCATTGCCATTGCGCTCATTGCATCAATAAAATACCGCTTACCGGAAATCTCTATATCTTTCTTTTTTAAGAAAAACTGTAATTTGTTCATATCAAGACAAATCTCCCTTATTCGTGCGGAGAGTTTAATCCCCTGCACTATTTTTTACAAGAAGGAACCTCTAAAAACTTCCGTTTTTAGAAGTTTCCCTTAGATTTAGATTGCGATGTTTTTTTGATAAGTCATAACAATGTAAAGACTTATCAAAAAAGACTCGTCGGGTATCTCTAAAAATCTAACCGAGTTTTTAGAGATACCCAAAACTCAAAAATGCTGATGCTTCTTACTCTGAAGTGAAAGCATTCAGAATGTATATCCGTTCAATAAATGCGATGTTCACACATCGTGCTATTTGTACGATTTAGAACTCGTAGACCTATTCGGAAACGCAGTTATCGAATAGATCGATTATAACGAAACTTATTACAGAAGAAAAAATTAAGCATAATAATACAAAAATAAAAAAGTTGAGGCAATAGACAAAAAAATTGATTGATTGATTAAGCTAGAAAATTTATAAAAACATGATAAACTGTGTATCGGTACTAAAAGTACATTTGAGAGTTTCCATTGAGATTTGGAAGGATATCCGCAATCCTGCAAACGGACAGTATGGAGGAACCTTTATGGAAAAATATGGGTATGACATTATCCATGATGCGTTTTTGAACAAGGGAACAGCATTTTCTGCCGAAGAAAGAAAAAAATATCATCTGGAAGGGCTGCTTCCGCCGTGTATTGACGATATTGAAACACAGGCAAATAGAATTTACCGGCAGATGGAGCGAAAAAATTCTGGCATAGAAAAAAGAAGATTTCTTATGGATGTCTTCAATCACAACCGGCGACTTTTCTATTATGTATTTCATGAACACATTGTTGAACTAATGCCGATTGTTTATGATCCGGTTATTGCAGAAAGTATTGAGCAGTACAGCGAACAGTTTGTCGATACACAAGGTGCAGCGTTTTTGTCGATTGATGCTCCGGAGCAAATCGAAGAGACGCTTCGGCATGCCGCAGGCGGAAGACACATCAGACTTATCGTTGCGACGGATGCGGAAGGAATTCTCGGTATCGGCGACTGGGGGACAAATGGCGTTGACATCTCCGTGGGTAAACTGATGGTCTATACTGCGGCCGCAGGAATTGATCCGCAAACGGTATTGCCGGTTGTACTGGATTGCGGAACAAACAGGCAAACACTGCTTGATGACCCGCTCTATCTCGGAAATCACCACAAGAGAATATACGGCGACAGATATTATCGCTTCATCGATCAATTTGTAACAGCGGCGGAAAAATTGTTTCCTGATTTATATCTCCACTTTGAAGATTTCGGCAGATCGAACGCCGCAAAGGTTTTGCAAACATACCAGAAGACTTTTCCCGTATTCAATGATGACTGCCAAGGAACCGGTATCATTACGCTTGCGGGAATCCTCGGCGCTATGAAAATCAACGGGCAAAAGCTTACGGATCAGGTATATCTGTGCTTTGGAGCAGGAACTGCCGGAGCCGGAATTACCGATCGTATTTTTAGAGAAATGGTTGCCCAAGGGCTTTCTGAAGACGAAGCTCGCAGTCATTTTTATATGGTTGATAAGCAAGGACTTTTGTTCGATGATATGGACGATCTAACGCCAGAGCAAAAACCGTTTGCGCGAAAACGTCGCGAATTTTCCGATGCGGCAAGTCTCACCTCGCTTACAAAAGCGGTGATGGCAATTCGTCCGACGATTCTAGTAGGAACATCAACAACACCGGGAACCTTTACGGAAGAGATTGTCCGCGCTATGGCATCATGGTGCGAACACCCGATTATTTTCCCGCTCAGTAACCCAACGGAACTGGCGGAAGCTACGGCTTCGGATTTGATTCATTGGTCGGACGGCCGCGCCATGGTGGCAACCGGAATTCCTGCCGATCCGGTAGAATACAAGGGCGTTACATACACAATCGGACAGGCCAACAATGCACTGATTTATCCAGGATTGGGCTTAGGCAGTATCGCGGTAAATTCAAAACTTGTAACCGATGAAATGATTTCTGCAGCCGCCCACTCGCTTGGTGCATTTATCGAAACCGGTAAACCGGGCGCGGCGGTTTTGCCACCGGTAGCACGGCTAACGGAATTTTCCGAAGCGGTTGCCGTCGCGGTTGCTTCGTGTGCCGTTCGTCAAAAATTAAACCGTGTTGCAACGGATAATGTAGAAAAAACGGTCAAAGACTGTATCTGGAAACCGGAATATTAAAATAGGAGAAAGGCAAGGCTGATACAAGTGCGGCTTATACGAGCACACGGGAGCGGTTAATACCCCGACGCTTGCGTCGGGGTATGTTGATCCGTGCGGAGAAGATAATCTCTGACACTCTCCATCGAGGTTCCTTTTTTGGAACAGCTCCGTGTTGATTCATGACCAAGGACTAATCCCCTGCACTCTGGCGTATCGGGATAGGATAGACCGCGTGTGCGGAGGCAGAAAAAGCACCGTCGGATTCCCGTATCAGCTGATAAAATTGCACCTTGCTGAATAACCCCGTCACTGAACTGTCTCCGGTGGCTGTATCTTCAGGGCTTCCCGCTTGCCCTGTGCGGAGCGATAAAAGCGCAAAGCCTCCGTAGGATTTACCGCGGGGACGCAAGGGGCTACCGGGATTGACAGCCGTAACGCCGCCGAAACATTCGATACTTTGAATATGCGTATGCCCGTATACGGCGATTGTACAACCGAGGTTTTCGGCCGTCATGCTCAATTTACGCCCGTCAAGTTCAACATGGTGCAGATGCCCGTGCGCCAATAAAATCTGCTGCCCTGCGATCGTCTTTTGCTGATATACCGGCAGCCCGAATGGCTTCGGGTTTTCGCTGTCGGGAAAAATCGGCGGATAGAGCTGGCTGTCGCAATTTCCTTGTGCCATAATAATAACCGGTGGAACGGTTATCAGGCCGGTGGTAGCTTCGCGCACAACGGTTATGATATCCTGAGCGCCGTCTCCGGCAAAAAGGCAAGCTTGGCATTCCTCGCTAAAATTCGATAGAATCCACTGCACTGCATCCACTGCTCCGTGCGTGTCGGAAAGCAGCAGAATGGAAGCGGTATCCGCTTTCTGCAGCCGGTTACAGAAAGCCCCGTCCGCAATAACGCCATTCTCGCAGCAGGTAAAACGGTTCATTGTTTTTCCCCTACGGCGCTCATTTCCAGTTCTTCGCTATCTGCCCGCCCGCCGGTCGAAGGCGACGTCAAAATAAGATAATTATATGAACGGATATTCAGTTCAGGGTCTTTATAGGGCTGCAGCACATACGGTATACCGCCCCATGCCGCTATTCCCTGCCTTTTTAATACGTCGACCGTTGTTGCAACTGCCCGCGCAAACCGCGGGAACGGCTCCTGTTCCGGCAACTCATCGATTTGTTCTACAGCGGTTACGGCACAGAGCACCAGCGTCTGTACATCATGTGCGGGGATATCCACCGCCCTGTCGGCCTTTGCAAACGAGTCGGGCAGTTCAAAGTCCACAACGACATCGCTGTAGGCTTCGAGCGGCAAAATCTCTTCTACCGGCAACAGGGAAAAAATATGCAAGTCAGGGTATTTTTCTTTAGCGATACGCAGTATGCGGGCGCCGCCTTCGGGAATGCCGATAGAAATGAGCGCTTCAACAGGTTGTGCCGCAAGCCGTTCGGTGATCATCGAAAGCCGCGGCTGTTTTGTCTTAGCGGTCATATCGCTGTAGCTTAAAATATGCAGATTTACCTTTAGGCTCTCCGAATCATAGATTTTCGAAAGATAAGTAAAAAGGTCTGAATATTGATAAAAATCCTTTCCCAGCACAAAGAGAAGTCTGTGGTTCAATTCTTTTTTTTGATGAGATTGCCCGTATGAACCGCTTTTCTCGCCGCAGGAAACAGCAAAGGCGATTATGGCAGCAATTAAAATTATGAAACCGGTACGGATAATAGTTTGCCTCAAGAAGCGGCGCAGTGCCCCCTCGCTCCGCAGATATGCGGGATGCACTGCAACCGGGGAGGATATCTCAGTATTTTTTCTCATAATCAAATCCGCAGCATTTAATTTGAGGCCGCGATTCCTTTTAAAAAATTACGCAAAATAAAAGCAATCAACATTGTCCCTAAAATCATGATAAGGGAAAGCGCGTTGATCACCGGCGAAATACCGTACCGCACCATCGAAAAAACATAAAGCGGCAGCGTTGTAGAACCGGGGCCTGACACAAAAAAAGTAATTACAAAGTCTTCAAGCGACAGGGTAACCGACATAAAAAAACCGGATAAAATGGCCGGGAAAATCGCCGGGATCACCACTTTAAATAAGGTCTGCCGCTCCGTTGCACCGAGGTCGTGTGCGGCTTCGACAATTGAAAAATCGAATTCTTCAAGGCGTGCGAGCACCAGCAAAAACACAAAGGGCAAACAGAAGGTAATATGTGCAATAATAATTGAAAGAAAGCCGAGCGGTATGTTGATTGCCGAAAAGAAAATCAGCGTAGACATACCGATAACAACTTCCGGCAGCACCATCGGGAGAATACTTACCGCTTGCACATACCCTCTACCCCGGAACCGGTACCACTGTACACCGAGCCCTGCAAAGGTACCAATAACAACGGAACAAAATGCGGAAACAAAGGCAATAAGTATGCTGTGCCAAAATGAAGTCCATAGTTTTTCGGATTCCAAGAAAAGTGCGGCATACCATTTGAGCGAAAAGCCCGACCATACAATCGCCTTGCCTTCGTTAAAAGAAAACACTGCGATAATCGCAAGAGGTAAAAACAAAAACAGCAGCACAAAGGTCAATACCGTAGAAGAAAACCAAGAGCTATTAAGATTCTTATAGGCACGACGGGCATGACGCGCCGGTTCGGAATCCCGCTTGCTTTTCCCGAATTTTTGAATCAACCGCCGATACGGGCTTTTTACCGGACTATGACGGTACGGAACCGGTAATTGCTGTTGAATATCTTGCGGTATATCAGACATGCTCACTCCTCGTAATTGCGATTGTGCTACCTCGGAAAGTGGATTATAAGAGATGCAGTGCGTTTTGTCAATTTTTAGTGTTTTTACATCGCTGCATGGACAGCTTGCTCGCAAAAATACAAAGGGAGCCTCGCAAAATTTGGCAGAATTTTAAGAGACTCCCTTCAAGCAGATGATGAATTTTAAGATTCCTTCGGCGCCTTAAAGCCTTTCCCGTCATCGGGAGCCCAAATATAATCGGCGCCTTTTTCCATATCATTGCTAGGGGCACTCCCCATCGCGTTTACGACTAGTTTACAGGAGACTTTACCGTCCGCACCAAGCTTAAACGTTAGGGTATTTCTTATCTTTTCCCGTTTAAAATCCTCTTTACGATATGTTTTACAAATCCATTCGGTTTCGGAAACTTTTTCCCATTGCATGTTTGTATATACTGCGCTCATCGCCTGAGAATAGCTGATCAACTTTTCTTGGTCGTAAACGACACATATATCATAATAGTTATTATCAAAATGAAGCTTACCAGAATACGAGCCGTAAAATTTCTTTATCGCTTCAGCATCAGCAGGATCTACCGCCGGCGTTTCATATTCAACCTTTATATACACTGTATATATTTGTGACGAACCGTCTTCGGCAACAACTTTATACTCTCTATCTTTAATAAACAAGTCTTCCATTACACCGCTTTGTTGTTCTGCCGTACCTTTATACAGTTTTGCCTTTGGGCTTACCGTAAAACTTGCCTTAAATTTTTTCTTTTCTTTTTCGGGATCTATCTGTTTGTAAGCGGATTCTGGCACCATTATGCTGGCCGTGTGCGATGCTTCATCGATAGTGCCATCAATATCCTTACTCAGCCAATTATTAATATCTTTTTTAAATGAAAACGATATAAGATTCTTCTCTGAGGACTTTGTAGCTTTTTCTACTGATTTGTTGTCAGTCAAATTGCCACAGCCGCTCAACATGATGATTGCACATCCTACGCAAACGGCAATACTAATATTCATATATTTTTTTATACTGTTTTTCATTTTATCATTCCTCCTTCAAAAAAGGCATCCGCCTAAAATATTCCCGATGCGGATGCCTTGATTATTATCTTACTTCATCGTTGGTTCAAACAGCTTAGGAGATTTAGGATCGTTTTTATCATAGGTGTAATAGGTTTTACCACTTTCTTCAAACTTATCGGGCTCTTTACCTTTTACATATGGTCCATACGTCCCATCCATCAGCACAATTGTGTCAAACACCTTTAGTGTACCGTTATTGTCTTTTACAAATGTAAAGATAATCCGTTTGTTCTCATAATCCGTGTCGTCCTCAGCATACGAATAACATACCCACATAGAAGACGAAACTCTGCTCCAGCGGAGGTTTGTAAAGCCCATACTCATAAATTCCATGGTTGTATACACGGCAAGTCTTTCAGCATCGATTGCAGGACACTCACCTTTGTTGCCGTCGTCCGCCCAATAATAGCCGTACAAACTTTTAATTTCCGTTTGCTGCTCCGCCGGTAGGGCTGAAAATTCCTTTTCTTCGGCTTCTTTTACCGTCACTGTATAATTTTGCGTCGTTCCGTCTTCCGCTTTAACGGTATAAGTTACGCCGGTAGTAAAATCGTTTTTGGTCTTGCCGCTTTCCTGTACGGCTTCGCCGACAAGAAGTTGCGCTTTATCACTGATTTTAAAGGATGCGTTGAGTTTTGTTATATCTATACCCCCCGTCGGTACTTTTGCCGGTACTTCTATCAATACGGTTTTGTTTCCCTCATCGATTTTGCCGTAGATATCCCCGCGTAAACCGTCAACTTTTGCTTCTGCGAACATAAATTCAATCAGCTTCTTTTCGGAAGATTTTTGCGGATTGCTAGGGTTGCCCCCATTGAGCTGGTTACAACCCGCAAAACAGACGAGCAGCATACCTATGCAAGCAGCTGCAGCAAAAAATTTTTTTGCACTTTTAGACATAGTTTTCATTTTGAAACTCCTTATGATTTTAGTTAGTTTAAGCTAACTAGTAAAGGAAGTATAACATTTTTGCGGTTTTATGCAAGTTCTTTTTTTGATAAAGAGCAAAAAAATTTTTATTCGTGCGGAGGGCATATATGTTAGTAAATACGCGTGAACGAGGTGCACGGTACGACGGAAGAAAGGTCGGCATTGCTGAAGGCAAATCGTTCGGCCTTGTTGAAGGGGAGGCTCACGGCTCCCGCCAAAAAGCGCTTGAAACGGCAAAGACAATGCTTGCTATGGGCTATCCGCTTGGCGATATTTGCAAAATTGTCGGACTCTCGCAAGAAGAAGTAAAAGCAATTAACTAAGAATTGCGCCATTTTTCAAACCATTTTCCTCCAAAAGTCGCATAAGGACTGTAGGAGGTGTGAATGACTAGAAAACCCTTTGAAGAACTTACCTTTGCTGATGACTTTATGTTTTGTAAAGTCATGGAACACGAATCGCTGTGCCGGCCATTTCTTGAAATGCTCTTTAGTGCACAGATCGATAAAATCACGTATCTTTCGTCTCAGAATACGGTTACGACCAATTCAGGCGCAAAAACCGTCCGTCTTGATGTACTGGTAAAAGATGAAGACGGTACATCCTACGACATTGAAATGTGTTTTTCGATAGACGTCCGTGTCTATCGGAAAACACGAGTTTTGCCATTCGGCAAAACATCGCTGCTGCTAGAACCAGCGGCATCCATGCCGCTGCTGAACCAGACTTTTCGAAAAAAGCCTTTCCGTTAGCCTTTTGCAAATAGGCGGAGTAGATGCTAGGAGCGTACAAAAAACACCCGCAGGCGTACTTGCTGTACGCCGAGGACTGTTTTTTGTTAAGCGACAACGCAGATACCCGCATATTTGCAAAAGATACGAAAAAGATTATATTGAGAATGCAAAGGCATTTAAAAGAACAGACAATCAAGAGTTACAAGGTTTTTTACAGTATGTGAAAACAGGTAAAGCAACAACCGATTACACAAGGAGGATCGAGCAGATGATACAGACGGTAAAACACAACGAATTAGCACGGAAAGAATACCACATATTACCCATAGCCCTGATGGATGCCTTTGATGAAGGTAAAAACCTCGGTCTCACCGAAGGCTCCCGTCAAGCAAAGCTTGAAACAGCAAAAACGATGCTTGCTATGGGCTATCCGCTTGGTGATATTTGCAAAATTGTCGGACTCTCGCAAGAAGAAGTAAAAGCTTTATAAATTGGGGTGCCTCCTTTCCGTACGAACGCTTCTTGTGTCGGGGGTATTGATTTATGCTGGGATTTTTTGTAAAAAATCGGCAGGTATAATAAATATATGAAATTGATTGAATTTATTAATTTAGGCGGGCCTCTCAACTGGGTACTTGCTGCTATCTTGTGCTTTTGTTTTTGCCAATGCCTTGAACGCAGCATATATTTTTTTCAAACGCGCAAGGGTTCTAAAAACGATGTGCTTAAACGATTGCAAGCAAAAGCAGCAACACTTTCCGAGCTTCCGAAAACGCAGCAACAAAAAGAACTTATCAAAGAAAGCACGCTTCTCTATTATGAAATGAACCGAGGACTTTGGCTGCTCAATGTTATCAGTGCGGTGTCGCCGTCGATAGGCTTGTTGGGTACTGTTACCGGACTTATCGGTTCGTTCTCAAAGATGGCGGAGGTAGGCGCCGCAGTAAATATTCAAGATTTATCGGGCGGTATTTGGGAAGCAATGCTTACGACTGCATTCGGGATGATCATTTCGATTCCCGCGCTGTTGTGTTACCGTATGTTTAAACGTATTATCGAAAAGCGTATGATGCTCATTGAGCTGTATGGTGAAGAGTACGAAGAAGCAGCGCCGCAAAACAGGGAGCGCAGTGATGCATAAACTCGATTTTTTATCCAGCCGCGAGGAAGAACTGGTTGTAAACATCACATCACTTATCGACGTCATTTTTATTTTGCTCATTTTTTTTATGGTGTCTACTCAATTTAAAAGAAGCTCCTTGCCGCTCGATTTACCGCAGAGTGAAGACACAATGCAAGAACAGAACACTACAAAAGTCCTCGCTGTTACTGCAAATGCAATAGAATTGGACGGGAGTACTATTACACTTGAAACCCTGCAAGCCACACTTGCCGCCCTTTATGAACAGAATCCCGAACTTGCACTCTCGCTGGAATGCGAGCGAACCGTCGATTTTGAACGCATTGTGCAGATACTGACAAAAATACAGGCGGCAGGAATCAGCCGCATTGGAATTGTGCATGACCCGCTGGATTAGCTCCGCGCTGTGTACGATGACGCTTGTTGGCGTATTGTTTTGTTTACCTGTGTGGAACATTCGAAGCGCTGCAGCGCCATCGAATGTTTCCAATACGGCGATGTCGGAAGTGCATATCGTCAAACGACTTTCAAAGAAAGCGCCGCCTGTCGTACAAAAAACCGTACAGCCTAAAAAAGTGCCGACAATTCCGGCATCGTCCGCCGAACCGGTTCCCGTACCGGAGCCGGCTGAGGTTCCGAACGAACCAGCTGAAATACCTACCGAAGAAACGCCCGATGATACTTCGGCGTCCGATATCGGCGAAAGTGAATCAAACAATACCGCTGCTGTTACAGGCGCTGAAGATTCATTTTCCCATACGCAGGATGCGAAAGCGGTTGCAACATATAAATCTTATGCGCTTGGTCGCATCGCTTCAAAAAAAACGTATCCGTATACCGCACGTTCAAACGGTTTTGAAGGAAGAGTACGCGTACGCATTGTCATCAATCCTGACGGTACACTTGCCCAAACAGATATCCTTGAACCGTCCGAATACGAAATTTTAAACAAAGCATGTCTTACCGCCATCAAAAAAGCATCGCCTTTTAAAAAAATGGAAAGCGGTATGAGTGCGATGACCCTTTCTTTTGTCATGGATTTTTCTTTAAACTAAATGCAGGGGGGAGGCTAAACAAGCATGTTGCTCTGCGCGCGTTTTATCTTTTGACCGATTTAATTACACATTATCTATTACCAATTGTAAATGTAAAATGAGAATCACCCCTATTGCATAAAAATAAAATTTCATTTAAACTATAAGTTAGTCAATGTTAACTAAAAATGGGTAGAAATTTGAAAAGATGTATTATTTTCTGCATTGTATGTTTTTCCCTATCTCTTTTGTTTGCACAGGAAACGGAAGACGATGTCATTACGGTGAGTGCAGATAAGATTGAACAACAAATCGACGAGTCTGTCGAACAAAAGCGTACAATTACAAATGAAGACATACGGAAATCCGGCGCCAAGACGGTGGGTGATGCTTTAAAAACGTTGCCTGATGTTACGGTAAGCGCCGCTACGGCGGGCAATGCCAATGAGTCCGTAACCATGCAGGGACTGGGTAGCGGGTATGTAAAAATCATGATAGACGGAGTAAGCATTTCAACCGATATATCCGGCGCGACGCCGATTTTTCAGATTCCCGTTGAAAACATAGAACGCATCGAAGTTATCAAGGGTGCGGATTCTGTTTTATACGGAAGCGAGGCAATGGGCGGGGTTATCAATATCATAACAAAGCGCGAAGAGCCTGATTCCGGAGAAAATAATTCTGAAGAAGAAAATGCGAAAAAACAAAAGAAACCGAAAGTTAAAATCGCCGGCAGCGTTACCGAAGAAATCGGTTTTATGCCGCTAATATTAGGATGGAAAAACTATACAGCAGGTAATCTTTCTATTACAAGCAAACATATTTCAAATATATTGATCGGAAGTTTCGATTATAATCCCGGTAAACAACGGCCTGTACACGATGCGCTTGCCGGAAAAATCACGTATTACGAAAACCCTAAAAAATTACAAGGTTTTGTCCGTAATACATTTACATGGAAAGACACGTGGGGTTCCGTCGGTGTATACGGATTGTACACAGGTTCGAAGCAGGTAAGCAATTTCACAAAAACAGGGTTTGACAAAGGCTCCGAGCTGACCTATGCATCTCAACGTGGAGAGTTAGGCATTACGGGAAAATACATTAACAGTGAAAAGTTTTATCTTGACAGCTTTATTGTCGGAAAATTATACGTTTTGGATACCATCTATAATGTCAAAGCGGGTGTTCATTCATCTTCAAAAAGGACACACTCCAATGCCCTTGATGCCGAGTTTGATATACGTGCGCACTGGTTACCGAATTCTATCAACGATTTGACCTTCGGTGTAAATGCAGCACTTACATCGATGAGCGGAACAGCCTTTGCAAAACGGAAGTATGCATTGGAAACAGCCTTGTTTGTACAGGATGTGATTTCGCTTTTTGACGGAAAACTGACGCTTGTCCCCGGCGCCCGTTTTACCGTTGCTCCGGGTATTCAGGGAAGCAGCACTATCTATATGGGAACGCCGAAATTCAGTGTGAAATACAATCCGGTCGAAACCACCGCACTGAGGTTCAGCTACGGAATGGGGTATAAAATTCCGTCTTTAAAAGAAAAATACTGGATTTTCCGGCATAACTATGCGCCCGGCTTAGGAAATTTTATTCTTTACGGGAATCCGAAACTTGTTCCCGAAAAATCCCACAGCTTTAATATCGGACTTGAGCAGAATGTAAAAAATCTTTTTACCTTTTCCATCGGTGGGTACTTCAACTTCATCCTCGATTTGATTGACAGTGTCGTTATCGACCGCTTATCTTCACCGCAAATCCGTGAGTATCGAAATGTAGATAAAGCGATGACATACGGCGGTGATTTTTCGGCAGGGACGGAATTGGACAGATTTAAAATAAAAATCGGATATGCCTATACGGGGGCAAAGTTCTTTGATGCACCTACTGCCCGCTGGGAAGACCTTGCCCTGCGCGTTAATCATCGGGTAACTGCGTATACGTCATACCGTATTCCCGTTATCGAAACGGAAATCAGTCTCAGTATGCAATGGAATTCACCGCAGCTTTTGACGGCAAAAAGTGCGTACTATACACCGGACTACCTTATGGTCGGCTTGGATATTTCAAAGAAATTTTTAGATGGAAAACTGGAAATTTATACCGCTTTGGACAATATGCTTAACAATATCCACTTTATAAAGGGAACCAACAAAGAGACGCAAAAACAATATTACGGCCTAACCGATGGTATTGTCTTGCGTGTCGGAGGGAAATATACGTTCAGAAACTAAAACAGGGACATCTAAAAACTTCAATTTTTAGGGTTCTCTCTTAGATGCTTTGTATAAAAATTTAAGGAGGTTTTATGAAAAACATGCAGTGTTTTTTTCGATGGAAGGTATCCGCGGCCGTATTGGCAACGCTAACCTTTTTTTTACTTGTTTCCTGCAAGCAAGGCGCTCAAAGCGCTCCGGAGCTTAAAGATTATGATATTTCCGAAATTTACGGTTATACATTCTATGGAAATATCACTGCTTCAAGCGGCAATACTTTAAAGCCGTCTCTTATCCTGTACAATGATAACAGGAGCGCTTGGAACATGAGCGTAAACGGGAAAAATGTCAATCAATTCTACTATTTTGCCGAGAAAAAGTCGACAGCAAATTACACGCTCTATTGGTTCGGCGCCTTAAATTACGATGCAATGATGGCAAGAGACAAATCAAAAGCCTCCATGACCGTCCTACTCGGTATAGATTCACTGAATCGAATAACTATTTTGCTTACCGATGACGGGCTTACCAATATTAAAGAGATGGCGAATAACCGCGTACCTATGCAAAAGCAGACTAATATTCGTCGCAAAACCACTCCTCCGCCGATAAACTTTGATTCAAGTATTCAGGATATAACGATTGATGTACCTCCCGCTGCACCGGAAGCGGACTGGGAAGGAGTTGCTTCATATGCCGGAACATTCGACTATTTGGTCGGAGAAGAAGGAGAATGGGGACGGGGGCACGGAACATGCGGAAAAGATGCCGCGGGTAATGAAATTACTCCGAAAATCGGTATCGAGAAAAATGCAGCCGGTTCGCATAGGGTAAAGGTTAAGATGCACCGTTTTGTTTCTCAACCATCGATGGGTATTAACCCATTTGATATTCCCGGCGTTAAAGTGTTCAAAGAAGGTGCTGTATATTATTTGAAGTACGGGCCGGATTCTGTTGAGGCGATTAAAGAGACAGGAGACCCTATTACATTAAACAATGTAACAGTTCACGGAAAACTTGAAAACGGTAAACTGATACTCCGTGTTTCATTTATGCCGGGTGCTATGGAGATTCCTATTACCGAAATATTTAAAAGTAAATAAGGAGGCTTGCGGAGTACTATGAAACACAACAAACATTATTTAAAGCATTTATGTATTATAGGGTTGCCGGTGCTATTCAGCATGCTGGCGATATTCGGAGTTTTAACCTCCTGTAAAAACGGTATGACGGAACGAGTACCCGTGAGCAATATAAGCTTTGACGGCAAAACATTCGCAAAGACCTCTTTTATAGAAATCGTCCCAAAAGGCACAAAAGCAGAAATCTTCATGGACGATGATTCAAGCTGGAAGACATATTGCAACGGTGGTGAAGACACTTACATACCCGGACTATATCTTTTGAGAGGAGTATTCCTCAAAGGTAGAAAGGTCAAACTCAGTCCGTTTGCACTTTCGCAGTATGAAGTAACACAAGAATTGTACGAAGCGATTATGGGGCATAATCCGAGCAACTTTAAAACCGGCGATAACCAAAAATTGCGCCCTGTAGAAACAGTCAACTGGTACGATGCAATTGTGTTTTGCAATAAACTAAGCTTAAAACTGGGACTTAAACCGTATTACCGCATTGAAAATAAAAATATTGGTTGGGAAACGATTCAATATGATGAAATTCCCGATGTAGATACAACAAAAGAAAAACGCGCGGAATGGGATAAAGTTATTTTTGATAAAACTAGTAACGGTTTCCGGCTTCCGACGGAAGCTGAGTGGGAATTTGCGGCGCGCGGCGGTAATGTAAAAATCGATGCATGGAAGTACGCATTTGCAGGAACGCAATGTACGCCGCTTGATCCATCGGACTTTCATACTAGAAAAACCGATATAAATCTCGACCAATACGGGTGGTATCTCGGCAACAGCGGGCAAAAGACCCATGCCGTCGGTATAAAAAAGCCGAATCGTCTCAGACTTTATGATATGTCGGGGAATGTTTCTGAATGGTGCTATGATTGGGCAGCCGCTTTAAACATAACCGAAACAATAGAAGAAGATCCGCACGGAGAGCCGCGTCCTACTACAGTTGAAGAACCTGCACGGGTTGACCGCGGAGGTGCCTTCCGCAACGAAGCATACAACTGCACGGTTTCCCGCAACGATTGGTACTACCCGTACCGCCGCGCCAATTATCTTGGCATCCGGCTCGCACGTAGTTTAAACTGAACTATTTTGCGGCTTGCTTTTCTTGCTTAAAGCTGGCGTACATCATCCAGAGGACACCGGCAGCGCTAACGACGGTAATAAGCACCGAAAAGGCTGAGGCGAGCGGCCAATTGCGGATCTTTGTTACTTGATCGACAATCAGATTACCGATCATATAAGAATCCTTACCGCCGACAAGGAGCGGTACGGTATAAGAGCCGAATACCGGAATAAAGGTAAAGATAACGGCGGTTAGGATTCCGGCACGGATATTCGGCAGCATGACCTTAAAGATAGCCTCTGTTTTAGTAGCGCCGAGATCGCGTGCCGCTTCCAACAGCGAAAAGTCAAACTTGTCGATTGCCGAAAAAATCGGAAAAATCGCATACGGGATAAACATGTATACCAGCACGAGTATCACCGCCTGCCGGTTATATAAAAACGGAATGCTTTCCGTAATGAGGTGCAGTTTTTTTAAAAGCCCATTGAGGAAGCCTTGAGTACCGAGTATCGAAATCCATGCATTAATTCTAATCAATGAGTTTGTCCAAAAAGGAATGATAATCAAAAACAAAAAGAACAGCTGATGCTTACTCCGTGCAATTGCATATCCGGCGGGAAGCGCCAGTAGGATGCAAATCAGCGTTACCGCAATACTGACACAGAGCGTCCGCACAAATAATAGCCCGTAGCTTGCGGTAAAAAGCTGTATATATGCGCTGAACGTGAAATGCCGTACAACTCCGCCGTATAATCCTTTTTGAAGAAAACTATACACGCCGATGATGAGAAGTGGCAGCACAAAAAAGACGGTAAACCATGCTGCCATCGGAAAGGTATACAAAAAGGCGTACCGCCGCCGAGAATGATCTTGTACCATAGTCTTATATACCTTTATGTTAAATCTTCGACGATGTAGCCGTCATTGGCCGCCCACGAAACATATACCGTATCCTTCCACTCGATTTCCGGCCCGTCTTCAAGATAATTTTGATGCTGCTTAAAAACTTGTACCACCGTACCGCATTCCAACTTTACAAAAAACTTAGACTGAAAACCGGAATACACCGGTTCTTCAACTTCCCCGCGGAAAACATTCAATTCCTTTGTCAAAGAAGACGGCTTTTCCAACGAGATGCGGATTTTTTCCGGCCGCACGGTAAAGCATACCGGCTGCCCCACTTCGGTTTTATCGTAGTCGGTAATTTTAACCGAAGTTCCCAGCGCCGGTGTGTCAAGCGTAACCATAAAGCCGTCCGTATGCGGCTCGCACGCAACCACGGTTGCATCAAAGAGGTTTGTTTCGCCGATAAATTTTGCGACAAAAGCTGTAGCCGGCTGTTCGTAGATTTCATACGGACTACCGATTTGCAGCACCTTCCCTTGATTCATCACTGCAATACGGTCGGAAACGGACAGCGCTTCGCTTTGATCATGCGTTACAAAAATAAAGGTAATGCCGATTTGGTCGTGCAGTTTATCAAGCTCAATTAAAAGATTTGCCCGTAACTTTGCGTCCAATGCGGAAAGCGGTTCATCCAAGAGCAGCACCCGCGGTTCATTAATCAGCGCACGGGCAATGGCAACCCGCTGCTTCTGCCCACCGGAAAGTTGGGATGGCTTTTTGTAGATATGCGCATCAAGCTGCACCAAATGCAGATATTCTTTAACCTGCCGATCAATTTCTTCCTGCGGGCGTTTGCGAATCCTAAGCGGAAAGGCAACGTTTTCATACACTGACAGGTGCGGAAAGAGCGCATAGGTTTGAAAAACGGTATTCGATTGCCGTTTGTGAGCTTCTATGCCGACAATATTTAGCCCATCAAAGGTTATAATCCCCGAATCCGGCTGTTCAAATCCGGCAATAATGCGCAGCAGCGTTGTTTTTCCGCAGCCGGAAGGCCCCAACAGCGAAAAAAACTCCCCGCGCTTAATGTGGATAACCGCATTATCCACTGCATGAAAATCACCAAATGTTTTTGACACATTTTCGATTGAAATTTCGCACCCTTTCACTGACGCATCGCGCCCCCTTCAGCTTGTTATAGGGCACCTCTAAAAAACGTTTAGCCGATAAGCGAACTTTTAGAGATGACCTACTATATTTGAAACATTTAGCGGTTTATGTCAATATATAAATTTGTTCGTTCCTCCAATTGTATAAAGCAAAAAAAATCGATATAGTCCTTTCATGCTTGAATTTTTAGCGCTTTGCGCAGTCGGCGCCGAGCCGATCCTTTCAAATGAATTAAAACTGTTAGACTTTAAACCGGTTAACCGATTGCCGGGACGTGTTTTTTTTACCCCTACGCTGAAGGAGCCGGAAGTTGTAAGCATCATGCGTGCAAACTTTTATCTCCGCACTGCGGACAGGCTCTATCTCGTCCTGAAAGAATTTGCCGCTGATAACTTCGATACGTTGTATGACGCCGTTGCCGCGGTGGATTGGCAGCGGTTTTTTTCCAAAGATTCCAAGATAACGGTAGACAAGGTGAGAACCTTTAAGAGCAAACTCGCCTCCGAACATGCAGTGCAGCGGGCTGTCCATAAGGCAGTATGCACCGCACTCTGTTCCGCATGGAAGATGGATGTATTACCGGAAACGGGGAGAGAGTACAGTATACGCATATATATAGAACATAACCGCGTGTATCTGCTGCTTGACCTTTCGGGAGAACCGCTGCACCGGCGGGGATACCGCTTAAGCGGAGGCGCGGCGCCGATGAGGGAAACGCTGGCGGCTGTTCTGTTGCAGTGTATGCAATGGAAACGGAAGCTGCCGCTGCACGACGCTTTTTGCGGGTCGGGTACCATCCCGATTGAAGCGGTGTGGTATGCCTATAATATTCCGCCCGGAATCGGCCGCAACTTTGCCTTTGAAACCTTTGCCTGTTATTCATCTAAAAAAAACCGGCAGCTTATTGAAGAAGAACGCCGGTGCGGCGCACTCAATATCCGCACGGATTGCTTGGTACGGGTGAGCGGTTCCGACAACGATCCGGAGGCGGTGCGGCTTGCGCAAACCAATGCGGAGCGCGCCTGTATGCTTGCAGGTAAAGCGCTGCAGCGGATTGGAAAAGATAACCGTATCCCGCGCCCCGAATTTATCCAAGCTGATTTTAGCGAACTTGCCGCGCCGTATCCCGAAGGAGTGCTTCTTTCCAATCCGCCTTACGGAGACCGCCTCGGGGATGAACAGGAAGCAACCGCGCTCTACGAAAAAATGACGTCCATTCCGCACGAGTTTCAAAACTGGCGCTTAGGTTTTATTACCGATAAACCGGCTTTCGCGGACATATTCCTGCGTGCAGGCATTACGCTCAAAAAGCGGCCGTTAAAGAGCGGCAACCTCGACACCTGCCTGTATTATTACGGGTTGTAGAAAGGTTTTATATGCAGGCATTTTTTTCTACCATACATACCGTTTTTACCGGCATCGTGTTGCAAGCGGTGCCGTTCATGCTGCTGGGAGCGCTTTTGTCCTCGACGCTATACGCTTTTGTTCCTGACCGGCTGCTGATCAAGCTTTTTCCTAAAAAATACGGGATCGGCTTTTTAACGGCGCTCTTTGCCGGAGCCTTGTTCCCCGTTTGCGAATGTGCTGCCGTTCCGCTGATGCGCAGCCTCATTAAAAAAGGCGTCGCGATGCCTATCGCGGTTACTTTTATGCTTGCGTCCCCCATCGTCAACCCTATTTCGATTGTCTCGACGCTGTACGCTTTCCCGCAACAGCCGTCGGTAGCGTTCTACCGGCTATGCTTCGGCCTGCTGATTGCATGTGCGATTGGGCTTTTACTGCTGTTTTATCCCGAAGAAAAATATTTAAAAGAAGATTTTGATAGAGAACCGTCCATGCAGCCGCATACCTTTGGCGGCGTGGATACCGCGTTTCGCCTTGCAACAGGCAGAACAAGTGTACAGAACAGCCGCAGCGAACCTCAATCGGACAATTTCGGTGCCACCGCTGCAGAAAGCAAAGTGCAATGGCTGCAAGCAAAGGTATACGCCCTATTGATGCACACCTGTTCGGAATTTTTTACCACAGGCCCTTTTTTAATCCTCGGTGCATTTATCACCGCCCTGATACGCGCGGCTGTGCCTCAGGAATTGTTCAGCATAACAAGCGGCAGTGCGGCAGGTTCACTCCTCGTGATGATGCTTTTCGCTTTTGTATTTTCCGCTTGTTCCACCTCCGATGCCTTTATCGCCCGCAGTTTTTTAAACAGATTTCCCTCCGGTTCAATTCTCGGTTTTTTAGTATACGGCCCGATGATGGATATAAAAAATTTGTTTATGCTGTTATCTTTGTTTAAAAAGCGGTTTGTGATAGAACTTACCCTTATTATCACGGCAATCAATTTTATCGGGATTTCATTGTTAATGCGATTGGTTTTATGATTAAAGAAGCTTCGGAGAAAATTTCCCAATATTCCCCTTGACTTTTTATTTAAATGGGTATATTATTACCGCCATTACGGGGGCGTAGCGAAGCTGGTTTATCGCGCTGGCCTGTCACGCCGGAGATCGCGGGTTCGAGCCCCGTCGCTCCCGAAGAAGCTCACCGCGCAAGTGGTGAGCTTTTATTTTTATAATCGTTAAGATATAATCACACAAACGGGCAGTAGCGCAGGGGTAGCGCGCTTGGTTCGGGACCAAGAAGTCGGGGGTTCAAATCCCCCCTGCCCGATGTTTTATTCCTTTCTGTATATAGACTTATCAAACTGATAGCTTTACTTGATTTTTAAGAGCTGAAGTCGATGTCTTATAAGAATTTTTTATAGTTTGTGTTAAATACGGTACCCAATTTTTTTGCCATAGCGACACTGATAGGACGGACGCCTCTTTCCATACCGGAAACATTTTGTACCTTGATACAAAGTTTTTCGGCAAGTTCAGCTTGTGTAAGGTTATCCCGGGTTCTTAAAAGTTTTAAGGTCTTTTGGGGAGTCATATTCTTTTGAATGTTTTTAAACCATTCAGTCTCTGTTACTTCTTCGTATTCATCGTCTTCGTCATATTCAACGGAAATATGTTTGTATTGTGTTTTTACAAATGCCAATAAATCGGGCGGAATGTCGCCTTCAATTTTAATAAGGGGCGTTTTCACGTGAACCAGCATAATATACCTCCATTTCAATACCTTTAATTGTTTCTTCCCAACATGCAATCCAATGATAGGATAAGTGGCAATGATATTTGTTTTTGCCTAAAGAACTAAAATTAGGCCAGCCTATTTGTACGGGACCCGATTCTTTTAAATCAAGGATAAGCTGGGCGTATAGTTCTTGTACTTTTTGGGGCATTTTTTCTACTGCTTTTGTTATCCGCTTTTTTTGAATTATCCTGTACACACATAAATGATAATCATTTTTTGATTACATATCAAGCCGCTTTTATAATTTTTTTCGCCTGCCCTAGGATATTGAGTAGATTACAAATTAAGACTATAGTTCCGCTATGCGGCCGTGTCGCTTGTTTTCAATATTTTTTATCATTTTTTTCCTCTTACCACCAATACTTTTAGCCCAAGGCGCAAAGCCTCTCGATACTGCTGACAAGACAAAAAAATTTCCGGTAAGCGGATTTATCGCATTTTCGTTCAACACCATGATTGCCGAAAGCCGCGAGTATGTGTGCCGTTATGATGCCATTCTAAGTGATCTAAAATGGCCGCTTACACCTTCGGCTTCTTATACGATTCACGGCGGCGTATATTTCCCGAAAGGGATTCATCTTGAAGGGAATATTTCATTTATGCAGCCGATGGCTACCGCACCCATGACCGATTCGGACTTTGAGGGGATTCTGACGACTCCTCCGCAGACGGGAATAACCAAATTTTCCAAACATAACTGTACAATTATTAACGGGCTAAGCTGGATGGCAAAACTCGGTTTACAGTTGCCGATGCCGCAATCAGCAGCAATGAGGAGCGCCGGTATTGCAGTGACAGTAGAACCGATGCTCAGTTTTTACTACTCAACAATCAGCTGGCATTCTTACGGCGGCTATCTGCAATATGCAGAAAAAAAGTTTGACGGAACGTATGAACCGTGGAGTCCGGCATTACCTAGGATGCCGCATATAGGATCGGCAATATCATACCGTCAACAAGTAATGATGCCCGCAATAGGAGTCGGTTTTGAAGCAACGCTCCCTCATAAACTAACGCTTTTATCGGATTTTCACCTTACTGCCGATATTACAGCTTTCGCAGAAGATATCCACCATGCTGCTAATATGCGATATATTGACATTCTGGGCGGCGGATGGGCAATGCACGGTAATCTCCGGTTACATTGGAACTGCTTGCCGTTCCTTTTAGTATTCATTAATCTTTTTTATCAGTATTGTATAACAATGGAAGGTAGTAGTATTATTTATAATGACATCACCTCAACTAAGCCAAGCTCCTATACACCGCCCAATTCCGCAGGCACGTCTTTACGCGGTTGTACTTGCTCGATCGGGTGTGCCTTCCGGATAGGCCGGTAACCATGCAGCAGATGGGGCAAACGCTCGGGCAACGGCTTGAGCAGCGGATGAGTCAAAGTCAAATCCAATCGCTGGATATATTGGCAATGCCGACCGTCGAACTTCGAGAAAGAATTGCGGAAGAGCTTGCCGAAAATCCTGCCTTAGAGCTTGTCCACGGAACACAACAAATACCTCCTACATCAACAGATCAGACAAAACTGCTCGAACGTAAAGAACCGTACTACCGCAACGACCGAACATCGTCAGCCTTTTCGACGGAAGCAAGCGACGTATTCCAGACTTTCTTAGAAAATATTCCGGCGCCTCAGCAGCAGAGCTTACAAAGTCACCTTTTGGAACAACTATTTATCCACAAGCTGGATCCGCTCACTCTCTCTTTTGCCGAACGAATTATTGGAAATTTAACGAATGACGGTTTCCATGTCGTTCCGCTAAACAAACTTTTTAAAGAGGAGCTCTCTAAAAATAAAGGCGAAAAAAGCATTGCTTTTACACGGCATAAAATATGTCATGCATTATCGATTATTCGACAGCTTGACCCTATTGGATGCGCAACGCAGGATTTTAAGCAAGCACTTTTAGTTCAAGCAAAGATATTATTCCACAAGAAGACCAAAATCGACCCTGTTTATGCTTATACTATCGATATTTTAGCAAATCATTTCGCTTATCTGGAAAAAGCTCGTCCATATTCACTCGCCCGTGCCGTCAATGAAGATCCGGCAATTCCTTATAAACTAACCCAAGAGAATGCGGAAGATATTTTGTCTCTAATCGCCTCACTTAATCCTTTCCCGGGAAGGGGTCTCACCACAGATATAACACCTGATGAGTATATTGTTCCGACAGCCACCATCGAACGAGATAACCAAGAGTTCAGTATAAAAATAAATGATTTTGAAGTGCCGCTTCTTACCATCTCGCCTGAATTTCAGAACTTAATAAGCCATACGAAAGATACCACCGATAAAACCTATATAAAGGAGCAAATTCAAAAAGCGAAAGCTTTTATCGGAAGTTTAAACCAGCGAGAAAGAACAATTGTCGATGTACTGCGTAAAATTGTTTCGGCTCAAGAAGCTTTCTTCTTAACCGGTGATAAGAGGCAGCTGCTTCCACTGACTCAGCAACAGATAGCAAGAGAACTAGATATCCACGAATCTACTGTATCAAGGGCTGTCGCGGGGAAATATGTACAGTGCCAGTGGGGTACTTTTGAAATTCGATACTTTTTTACCAATTCGGTAGCGGTACAGCCTCAAATTTCTTCGAAATCCAATACTTTCGTATCAACCGGTATCCCCTCAACACGAGAAGGGGTAAAAGATTGTATTAAAGAGATACTGATCGAACAAAGTGCAAAAGGCTCAAAGATTTCAGATCAACAAATTTCCGCCCTATTGCAGGAGAAATATGGGGTTTCCATTGCTCGCCGTACCGTTGCAAAATACAGGAAAGAACTTGACATCGGTTCGTCATATAATAGAGCCTAATGGTTCAATCCAATTCTTGACAATTTTCTGTTTTTTACGCTCTAATGATGTTTACACAATAGAAAGGCTCTACGAAACAACTTTTTTAGAGGTTTCTCTAATTTGCAAAAACATGTTGCAATCTATCTCTTTCAAGCGAGGCTCATGTATGAAACTAAATCGTATTGTTTTTTTCAGCTATCTTATATTTTTCAGTTCTTTTCTTTTTGGTCAGACGGAAAATACGGCTATACCAGACCCCAACAATCCCGATTGCATTTATGAGAAAGCACAACTGGGAGAATTCTTTATCCACATGGCAAAAATTACGACGCCATCCAAGGGTTCGGCTCCGGCAGTTGAAGTGCTGTTTAATCCCGATTTCCAATGGGAACCCTGTCTTCCTGATGACGGTTGGGGGAAGGCGAATAAAACATATCGTTACCATGAAGACGAAGTTCCCGGCACTGCCGTTTTTTTCAGCATCACTAATAAGCTGAATGATGTAACCTATTACCGCATAGAGGGAGTTCATCCTTTTGAGTTGCCTTTGTATGATGATCCAACTGAAGCGGAGATGCTCAAACGTTTTATCTTCTTTAAATTTACAGCTTATGCAGCAAAAGGCGGATATTTTGAAAATTATCTTAACAATTTAATGTGGGCAGTTGATACCAACACAAAATTACTTTACGCGTATGGAATGCCGAGCAATTATAAAAAAATAATCGGAAACAATTATATTCCGCAAAACTGGCTTCCGTACGAAACGCATCCGAATACTGCCGATTCAAAATTGAAATTTTACGAGTACGATCCCATCGGTTTTATTTCTCTTGAAAAAGATTATGATTTTTTAGGTGTAAAAACGAATGTACATTTATACAATTGGTGGAACGAATCCGTCGGAGCCGGTTCTTCTATGAAAACAGTAAAACAAAAGCGCTTTATGCCGCGCATTTCAGATGAGGCACTCGAAGATTGGGCCATTCGCGATGCAACAAAGCCGGTACGCTCACCGTACAGGCGACCGTCTTAAGGGAGCCATACATATATTACATCCAATTAAAATGAAAACTGATATACTGGCGTTTATATTACTTGATTGGAGAAGCAGTATGACATACGGATATATCAGAGTAAGCACGGATAAGCAGACGATTGAAAATCAGAAATTTGAAATTACCAATTTTTGTAAACAGGAAAAGTTGAGTGTAGATGGCTGGATTGAAGAAACTATTAGTGGAACAAGAAATTATGATAAGCGTAAGCTCGGGGAGCTTTTAAGGATAATCAAAAAAGATGATTTAATCATTTGCGCTGAGCTTTCTCGTCTTGGACGTAATTTGTTTATGATTATGGAAATCCTCAACATTTGTATGAAAAAAGAATGTAGGGTCTGGACGATTAAAGACAACTATCGGCTCGGCGATGACATACAGAGTAAGGTGTTGGCATTTGCGTTTGGTTTGAGTGCAGAAATAGAACGGAATTTGATTAGCCAACGGACGAAAGAGGCGTTAAAACTGCGAAAAGCAGAAGGAGTAATATTAGGAAGAAAAACAGGATCAAGAAATGTTCATCTCAATAAAAAATGTTTGCAAAACCATAACTTTATTTTAAGACAATATAATAACGGTGTAAGTATTCCGATAATTGCCGAAATAATTGGTGTTGCAAAAGGTACGCTATATCGCTATTTAGCTTATACTGAAATTAGATTGCCGGAAAAAAAAGAAAATGATACATGGATACGAGGTATTTATTAGACCTAAAATATCCTCCAATTTTTGAAGACTAATTCAGGCAAAAAAGGTGTCGGAATGCCCGTCGTTAGAAATCCTCAGTTTAATTTTAAGGAGGGATTTTGTTGGACTGACATTAATACAACTTTTTTAAAATGCAGACTGAAAACAAAGAGTATAAATGACGTAAAAAGTATGAGTATGTATGGACTACTTGATACTGTTCCAGAATATTTTATTATCAGTGTTATTAATTCAACTTTTATGAGCAATTATGTAGATGTTTTTATAAATAATACACAAACATTTCAAATCAATGATGCAAGACAAATTCCTCTTATAATTCCAAATAATAAACAGTTATTACAGTTCAAGTATATCTATGAGAAAGCAATTGAAATAAAAAGAAACCAGTTTTTATCCGGGCTATCTGTATACGCTTCTGATAAGATGTTAATTCCTATTCAACAACAACTTGATAAACTAGTTGAAGAATTATATTGCATATAAAGTATTAATGAATGTATTAATCTGCTTTTCAATTTCTTCGAGAGCGTTATTTTCCTCAAAGGATATACCAGATACCACGGACTTCTTTAAGTCTATAGCTTTCTGAAAGGTTTTAGATATTATTTTTAAACTTTCTTTAGTCGGTATAATAATAGGAATCTGCCTGATATCGTTTATTTGAATATTCACAGTGCAATTTATAAATTCTCGATAATAATCGAATATAAAGTCGGAGTTCAAGACACATACAAGATAATAATTCGGAATATTTTCTAATAAAGTACTTAATGACATTGAGCCAACATCATTGACCGACGCAGATTTCATTTTAACTTTGAGTAATCTTGCTTTAGGATTTAGAACATTATTCCAACAAAATCCCTCCTTAAAAAAGAACGTATATCCTTGATATCGTGCTTTAATATCCGTCTTCAAAAATTGGACATTTTCTTTAGACCAAGCAATTGCAAAAGGTGTTTCCAAGTACCAGCGATTTCCATCTTTATCACCTTTGTCGTATAGAACATAGAAGGGCTTTTTTGTATCAATCCCATTTTCTTTTTCATCATCCGTGAGTTTTTCTACATCTGCAATTTCCTCCTCCTCAATGAGTTTATAAATATAACCTTGTCCAAAAATATCACGCCCATATTTTTCTTTTATGGAATCAAATTTTTCTGCTATTTCACTTTCAGAAAGACTTGTTAAATATTCTTTAGGATTTATATTGCCTAATTCTTTTGCCAATAGTGGTTCAGCCTTCATCGCTGCTATTAACTTTTTAGGTCTGCCATCTATAACAGTGTCAGCCCATTTTGAATTTTTTCGTATAGCAATATATTTACCATTGTTTCCAGTAGCAAGCCCTTGACCGCCTTCTGTCAGACATCCAAGAAGCGCGATATCACCAGGTTTTAAACTTTCGCGATATTTTTTCAATTCAACTGCATTTTCTGCAATCTTTTTACTGGTCTCGATTTTATTCCACCATTGATCATAAAGCTCCTTTACTTTGGCTCCATATAATTGCCAGATTTTTAAGTTTTTCTCTGTAGGTTTAAAAATTACCATATTTTGGGTGTTTCTATATATTTCTTGCAGAACGGGTGCAAATATTATTGGCTTGTGTAGATTTTCAGATCCGTCAATAAATTTAATAGTATTTGATTTTTCGAACTGAGTATTCGAAATTTGAATAATACACGTATCAACAAGAACTGTCTCAAATGGATTTGCGGTATCAAAGATATATTGAATATTTTTATCAAGAATTAAATTGCGCATATTTCGCTTTGTTTGAGTTGTCCAGAAAGTTTTTGGAATAATATAGTTCAATGAACCATTGTTTTTGGTAAGCTCTAGCCCTTTAAATGTAAAAAGATTGTATGTGTCATCGTTGAATCCGAATTCTGCCTCATACATTTTTTTTGCTTCTGCGGGAATATCTTTTGTCGATATATACGGAGGATTCCCTATAACGATATCGAAGCCGTCTTTTATATCAAACATCCATTCCTTGTCAAAAAACGGACTAACAGTAGTTTGATCATACGGATTCCATGCCGCAAGTTGCCTGGCTTCTTCTTGATTATATATCCTGTCTTTTGCGAGTAAGTCTGCTAAAGATTTCCGTAATTTTTTATCTTCTTCTCTGCATTCAGCTTTTGCTTTTGCTGTAGCCGCATTAAAATGTGCATGACGTACTTTTTTAATATCTTGTTTTATTTTGTTAATTTCGGGATCTTCAAACAAGGCAGATTGTTCGCTTTGCTTTTTGCTGATTAATGTATTTGCCGCAACGAATTTAGTTTCAAGGTTCGGCAGCGGATCAAAGCCGTAGTTAGCTGCTATGCTATTATTTTTTTCCTGTTCGCAAATAAGACTTATAAAGAATCTGAGCTTACAAATTTGCACGGCAATCGGCTGGATATCAACTCCGTACAGACAGTTTTCAATTAATGAAAGTTTCAGTTGATAAACCGACTTTTCATCGTCTTTTATACCGCCGCACTTTTGAATGATTTGCACCATTCGATGAAGAGCGCCCATAGGAAAGGCTCCGGAACCGCAGGCAGGATCCAATATTTTGACGTTTTTAACTGCTATTATGATCGCTTCTTTATTGCATTCGTTATATGAATCGATATTGTTGTCAAAAAGAATCTTTGTCTGGTCATCTGTCATACCTTTTACATTTTGTAAAAGGTATGTTTTGAGCGATTCATCAACCATAAAATCGACAATTTCGCGAGGCGTATAAAACGAACCGGAACCTTTTCTGGCCGTTTTGCTCGTTTCGGGATTATATGTACCTAAGAGGTTTTCAAATACTTTACCGAGCAATTCAGGATCAAGGGCGATCTGCACATTACTCGGAGTATTTTCTTCTACAGTGAAATTATATCGGTTAAGAATATGGATAAGCCCCTCATGTCCCCCATCATCTTCTTGCCAAAACAGATGATTCGGTATAAACGCCATCCAATACGGCTCACGGCTGAATCCGTCCCTCAATACTTCTATATTCTTTTGTTTATTCTCATCATCTTTAAGCGCATCAAGGCATTCGAATAAACCGCCGTTTAAAAAAGGAACCGATTTAAAATGGTCAATGATTTCTTTATTCGTTTTTTTAAAGAAAGTTTTTTTACAGTTATCGCGGTAATAATTCTTTACTCCGAATTGTTTATTAAAGCTTTTGCTTTTATCATCCGCAAAAGCACGGTCTTCTATCTTTCTATTTAAAGTTGCAAAGAAAAGATTTTGAATAATCGCATTGTAGTAATTGCCCGATTTTTTATTATTCGGATTAAAGTCGGTAAGGATATTTTTCAATTCGTTAATGTCAAAAATCCATGAGGGGATCAGTTCTTTTTGCTTAATAAACCAAACGAACATCAGCCGCGTGATAAGGCGTATAAGATTTATTTCGTTGTTATCCCCTGATTGTTTAACATTAAAACCGCCTTTTGTATTTTTTGTCGTCTCTCCGATTGGGAATGTAACAAGTTTTAAAGCCCATTCATACCAGTTAAAGAGTGCTTTATAAAACTCTTTACTCAGCGCTTCCACACTGAATGCATCTAACATATCTGCTACGGTTATATCGCTATCGTCGGCTTTTTTTGCCAGTTTCTGGAAACGCTCTGCGATAGTTCGGCAAGGATGTTCTGTTCCGCACAGATAAGTATACCGCTTTGCGCTGGTGCTGGTTTTAAGAGTTTCTGCTCGGTGCACAAAACTTACCCGCCACTCATTCAAATTATCAGCAAAATGGAAAAAGATCAGAGCGGATGTATTATCTTCCATAATTTTACGGATACAGTTTTGAATACTCACTCGGCTGCGTTTTAAGTGTACCGAAGACTGCACTGTTACATCGGCAAATGTTATGAAAAAGGTACCTGAAACTTGCGCTATGATTGAAGCTTGTAAAATAGTCTGTTTATCGGATTCTGCTAAGGCAATCGGCGTAGTTTTCCGTAAATCTTTTGCTGTTTTGAAAATAGGAAGGATTATCTCTTCATATATCGTGTCTTTCCCGGGATAAGCTTGTTCAAAAATAGTGCGAAAGTCTGTCATAGTGTGTTCCTCTAAAAATTTTATTTATTTTTTTGCCTTTAGCTGTTTTTCTAAATTTTCCAATGCCGCCAATTCAAGACTATCCGATTTATCTGATTCAGCAGCATAAAAAGTCTTGCGCTTTGCATCAAATTCAAGATATATGGATTCAACTTTCTTTTCCATTTGTTGATGAGAACGACCACCTTTGTCATTTAACAGCGAGAACCCATTATCAAGCAAAATTTTATCGAAATTCTCTTTCCAATAAAGCATTGTCAAATCTTTGCGCATCTTTGCACGCAATTCAGCTGTTTCTAAGAAAATAATGACAATTCGATTTAAGATATCAAGCTCATCCTTTGTAAGATAATTTTTTGAAATATAGATATCTTGTTTTCTCACTATAGATCCTTTCCAGCTCGTTAGTGCCATATTAGGCTTTGAACTATCAGCACGGCTTAAAATAAGTTCAGCAGCAGTTTTATGTGTAACTGCATAAATGAGTTTATTTTGAGTAGCAGCAAAAAAGTTTTGAGTTGCTTTATCCGAGCTATCGTAATCAGAAGAAAGAGCAAACAAATCACGAACTTTTTGATAAAATCGTTTTTCCGATGCTCGTATATCGCGAATACGCTCTAGCAGTTCGTCAAAATAATCAGGTCTTCCATCCGGATTTTTAAGGCGCTCATCATCCATTACAAAACCTTTATGTAAAAATTCAGTCAAATTTTGATTTGCCCACATCCTGAATTGTGTGCCGCGTTTACTGCGAACTCTAAAACCAATAGCTAAAATCATAGGCAGCGCATAATAGGTAATTTCATAGTTTTTGCCGTCAGAGGCAGTTGTCAAGTAATTCTTGACAACTGATTTTTCATCCAGTTCTTTATCATTGAAAATATTTGCAATATGTAAACTGATATTTTGTTTAGAACTCTCAAAAAGTAAAGCAATCTGTTGCTGATTCATCCATATCATACCATCTTGCGCGTATAATTTTACATTGGTTTTACCATCTTCAGTATTATAAATAATTATTTCATCTTTTTGTTTTATCATACTCGTTCTTCCTTCTCGTTATTCCGTGATAAGCGCTATTGAAAGCGCAGCATTTGTGTCAGTTCTTGTATTATTTTGTCGTGCTAATTGATAGAGTTCTCTAATGGCTACGGTATTGTCGTAAAAACCATTATCGAATAATGAGGGGGATTGAAAATTCGTTTTTAATACTTTTTTTGCTAATATCGAATTATGATGCATAAGCGCCTCTGAAATTACATCGAGCATAGTGCGCAATTCAGTGGAGTTAATGCTTGTGTATAATCCTTGGATTTTACTTCGTGCTTGCGTTATCTCTTTATTCTGTTTGCTTTTTCTTTCTCTAATAATCAATGCTGCATTTTGCTTATCTTTTTCATAGCATTCCATAATTGCTTCATGAAGATCCTTTAGTGTATCTCTATTTATATCGGTCTGTGCGGTATCAAATTGTATAAGCGGTTTTAATGCCTCAAAAAACTCCAGTTGACTCACTTGTTTTACTGCTTCATTTTTAGAAGCAAGATACAAGAAAGATTGTGTAGTAGTTTTCCGGTCAGTATGCCCATGTACAGCAGAAAAAGAACCGTGTTCTCCCGCTTTTATGGAAGAAATAGCGAGATCGTTTATGGCTTTTAGCCGAGTGTATTCCTCCGGTTGCTCTTTTTGGAATACTTGTAATTCTGCAATAAACGGCATGATTGGAGATTCTTCATCATCAGTTGTTTCGTATATTACCGGATCAAAATGTCTTACTTCTTCTTTTGTTGAATAAATTTGAGCATCTTCCCCGAATAATTCATGAAATGCTTGCAATTTTATATATGTTCTATTTTTAATATTGATTTGTGCATCGCCTAATGTAGAAGGATAAAAATTATAATTCCATATCGTTTTTGCGTCAGTACCGATACGGTTAATTCGTCCAAGCCGTTGCATAAGACGCGTCGCATTCCACGGAGAATCATAATTGAGAATTGAATTCGCACGGTGCAGGTTTACACCTTCTGAAAGGACATCGGTTGTAATAAGTATCTGGTAGTCGTCGCGTTTTTCTCCTTTGTAATTTGCATCAAAATTTGCAGCAATAACATCTTTCATAACCTCACGATTCGCCGCAGTAATTGAAAGGACATTACACTGTGGTATCGGCATTTCGTCTAATTTTTGAACCAATGCGCTTTGTGTTGCAATACATTCTGTAAAAATAATTAACTTTCGGTTTTTATTTCTGCTTTTTTTTAGAAACTGATTTGCGGTTTCATAAATAAACGTACTCATTTTAGGATCAGAGATTTGGATATCCCACTGTGAACATAACTTTTTGATAAGCAATAAATCATTACGCAACAAGGTAATATAGCTCTCATCAAAATCATCCCTTTTATATTCTCGATTGCTGCCTGTGTCATCATGCCCGGAATATTTTTTGTTTGCTTTTTTTGCTTTATCTGCAAGCATATCAAGACACTGTTCAAATTCATCATCGCTTTTAATAGCATTATTGCCGAGTTCTTTATTCACATCCAAATCGGGACAAATAAAAATACGATTTACTTCCCACATCTTAATCATGTTTTCCGTGTAACGGGAGAGGTTATGGAGTGATTCTTTAAAGGCCGCTTGGCTGCTTTCAAGGCGTTTAACAAGTAACATTTCCATCAGCTGAGCTAATCGTTCTGCCGTATTACTTACCGTTAAATTTTTTACTTCGTATAACACACGATGTTTTTCGTTTTTCAGAAATTCAATTGCTCTGTAACGGTAATAACCGAGCCCGTCTTTTCCTGCTTCAGTACCGAGCGAAAGGATTTGATTTCCCGATTCGTCTGTATCGATACAGCTGACTTGTGGGGCAATAATATTTATCGTACTATTAAAAAGATTTCCCAGTTCACCTTTCATTTCATAAGGGATGGCGATCGGTTTATTTATTTTAGGAAAGGCTAAATTTTGGGTATTCATGTCATCCTGATAATATTTTTCAATGTCCGTTCTTGTTCGTCTGATTATTAACGGTTCAACAATATGTTTACGTATATCTTTATTATCCTCAATAAGTTTTTTTTTATCCTGATTTAATTCATCCGGTGTCTTCTGAATTTTTATCCCATTCACAAGTTTATATCGCTGAATATATTGTTTGTAGCGGTCTTGCTTTTCCTTAAAGTAGCGCTCAAGATCATTTCCGAATCCACCGAGGTTACACAAGGTTGCATTTTTATGTTCGCGCTGGAACAAATAAATCTGATTCCGTAAATCATACGGAGCATTATTTTGCGGAGTCGCCGAAAGAAGCATTACATAAGGCTGAGGCTGTATGCTTCCTATTAAGTCATCAAGTTTTTGGTACATGAGAGTATTGTTGTTCCTAAAGCGATGGCTTTCATCAACGACAATCATGCCGTATTGTTGTTTTTTAAATACTAAATCGAAATCATTTCCATCAACATAGCCATCGCTTTCGTCGCCGTCATCAAGGCGCCCGATTGTAGTAAGATTGATAAGCAGTTTGATTTTTTTACCGGGTATTTCATTTTTATCAAAATAGTTGATTGAATCAGTCCAGCTTTGTTTAATTGCCGGAGGGGTGATAATGAGTACCGGATGAGCAAAGTTTGTTTCTAAAAGATGCCGCTTTACAATCATCAATGCAGTAAATGTTTTTCCAAGTCCGACAACATCGGCAAGGATAAACCCGTGATGCCGTTTCATAATTGCAAAGCCTTGATTAACCGCTTGATTTTGATAGGTAAGCTGTTTGAAGTCTTCATCATGGGGTATATACGCATCGGGGGAGATTTTACCGTCGCCGTTGATTACTTCATCGAACTGATCAATCAAGAATTTAATATAGGTTTGATAGGGAGAAAGCTCGGTATACGGTACTTCATGTTGAGGTTGGGCTTGGCTCTTCGTTTTTTCAGTTTCTATCCCTATCTCCGATTTCTTTAAGACCTCCTCCAAAAACGCTCGTGTCCAATCGGATGCTAATGCCCATTTTTCATTGAACCATGTAGTATGTCCTTTTGAAAGATTTATCCCGTCCGGCTTTGCCGAAATTATTTGGGTGTGTGTTTCAAGGTAATTCAGTTCGGAATTTTCTTGTAAGCCTTTTTGGGTAAAATTGCTGCTGCCGATAATCCCGTATGCGATGCCGGTTCCGTATAAAATATAACACTTGGAATGGAAAAACTGCCGCTTATCATCCTCGCTTACACCGCGAAAAATGCGTATCTCTATTTTCGGGCCATTGAGTCCTGTATGTTGTTCTTTGCAAAAATCCAGTAAAAGCTGTACAGCGGGGATGTATTCAGATTTTACCTTTAAATCGGCAAGATCGGTTTTGATAAAATCCTGCGGATAGTCGGCATCCTTATATTTGACATCGGCACTGTACTGTGCAAAAAGATACGGATCTTTTCCGATAAGAATCCGCACGCGTGTATCTGCCGACCGCTCTAAGAATGCGCGAAGTTCTGCTGCGATCAACTGTGTGCCCGGAATGTCCCAGTACCCTGTTGCAATGTCGATGTGTGTAATGTCGGGGACCTTGATGAGTTCTTTAAGCGTATCAACAAGCTGTAAATGTTCGGAATTATCAATCAGTGTACTGTGTATAGGCATAGTCCTGTTCCTTAAAAACATAACAGACATCTAAAAGCTTCGCTTTTTAAATGCGCCCTTATAGTATACCATAAATTTACCCCATAGGAAAATTTTTCACACTTTTTAAAAAATTTTTCCGTCTTTTCCTCAAAATCCTTAGCCGAAAAGCCGCGCGTGTCGCATATAGAGATTAGTTTACAGATATTTAGGAGGTTAAACGATGAAAAAACTCTTTTTTCTTGTATCAATTATCTGCGCGTTGTGCGGAGCAGGATGTGCGGGTTTTTCCAAACAGCCGATTTTTACCGAGATTATCGGCGAAGAAGCCGAACCCGTCAAAATAGTCAAAACCGCACGGATGGAAAACAATGCCGTGCAGATGTTCTTTTCCGGTACGGCGGAATTTCTTTCGGCGGAAATTTTTATCCCCGAAACGGGCGAAACGCAAACGTGCAGTGTCGAACCTATGGATATCCCCGACGACTTTACCGATTCCGAAGGGCAATCCGGTAAGATAGATACCTACACCGCCTTTGCGCTTACTCCAACTGCTCCGATCGGAATCGGGGCGTCTTTTGTACTGCGCGGTTCCGTGTCGGATACAAAGCACAGCGTTCTCGATTTCGCGCTGCCGTTTGAGGGAGCCAATACGCGCCCTGCAAAACTGCGGATAACCGAAATTCGTCCGCTGTACAGCAGTAAACCGAAAAGCGAATTTATTGAGTTCATCGTAATGGAAAGTGGCAACCTTTCCGGTATCACTATCACGAATGTCGGGGATAAGCAAAACCCGCACTATCGGTTCCCCGCCGCAGAAGTTTCCGCTGGCGAGACCATCGTATACCATTGGCGTTCCGTCGAAGAAGGTATCCGCGATGAACTTACCGCTAAAATTATTTCAGGCGGAACGCAGGCATGTCCGGCTGCACGTGATTTTTGGGGACCGTATACGAGCATTCCCAAACGGAACGCCAATGTGATTCTGATAAAAACCGGAACTGACGGTGATATTCAAGATGCCATTCTCTACTGTACCGAAAAAGAATTTGCCAAGCGAGGCGCAGCTCCTGCATGGAACGATGAAGAACTGGTACAAGCAGCAGAAGCAGCCGTTGCAAGCGGCGTATGGCGAGGCGGCGCTGTCTTAAAGTCAGCCGTTATCGCGCCGATAACCGCCTCAAAATCGTTAGTACGCGATGCGAAGTCCGGCGTCAATAAAGCCGAAAGCTGGACACTCCGCGATTCAAAAAAGGTTACAATGGGAAAACCGTATTAACACACCAAAGATATAGAAACTTCAATACAATTGTTTACAAAGGAGTTATACGTTAAATTTGAAGAACATAATATCCCCATCTTGAACGACGTATTCCTTACCTTCTTGGCGATAGCGGCCGGCTTCTTTGATTTTTTGTTCCGAACCGTATTTCAAGAAGTCTTCAAAACTGTAGACTTCCGCCTTGATAAAGCCTCGTTCAAAGTCGCTGTGGATAACACCGGCTGCTTTGGGGGCGGTATCTCCTGCGTGGATAGTCCATGCGCGGCATTCGTCTTTCCCGGCGGTAAAGAAGGTACGTAGCCCGATTAAATGATATGCTGCATGGGCAAGAACCGATAAGCCTGAAACCTTGAGCCCGATCTCTTCCAAAAAGGCGGCTCGTTCTTCCGCATCGTCGATATCGGCAAGCTCCGCTTCAAACTTTCCGCAGATAACGACGGTTTCAGCTCCTTCTTGTGCGGCGATTTTTTTAACCGTTTCGATATACGCATTCCCGTTTTTTATTCCGTCCTCATCGACGTTGCAAACATACAGCTGAGGCTTCATCGTAATCAGATGTGTGTCGTACATCACGGCTTGCTCTTCATCTGTTAGATCGGCATTACGTGCACCCTTTCCGTCCTGCAGTAACGGCTTGATTTTCGCAATAGCGCTCATCGCAATCGCCGCTTCTTTCTGCATATCTTTACCCATACGGGTTGCTTTCTCCGCTCGTTCTGCTCGTTTTTCCAGCGATGCAAGATCGGCAAGCGCGAGCTCGATATTGATGGTTTCGATATCCGATGCGGGATCAATTTTATTGTTTACGTGAACGATGTCGGGATCGTCAAAGCAGCGTACGACATGTGCGATAACGCCTACCTCGCGAATATGAGAAAGAAACTGGTTGCCGAGCCCTTCGCCTTTTGAAGCACCCTTTACAAGTCCTGCAATATCGACAAACTCAACTGTTGCCGGAACAGTCTTTTTCGGTTCAAAAAATTTTGACAGTTTTGTGAGCCGTTCGTCAGGGAGATCGACGATACCGACATTGGGATTAATAGTGCAGAACGGATAGTTTGCCGCCTCTGCCGGTGCCCGGGTCAATGCAGAAAAGATGGTGGATTTACCGACATTCGGCAGCCCGACAATACCACAGTTTATAGCCATAGGAGAACCCCTTTAATCAATCATGTTCAGTTAAATAGAAAGATAGTTAAATCTTCCTTAAAATTCAACAGCCGAACAAAATATCAATTTTGGAGACTGTTGAATTCGTGCGCGCAACGCGCATACGTCAATAATCGACGTTTGTGTAAGCAAACTCGACGTGTTTTTAAGCGATACCATTTGTACCGCTTAAAATAAACCATCCTTAAACTGAAACAGTTCCAATTCTCTTTTATTGGATTGTATACCGAAGCGCCCGAAAAGTCAAAGGAACCATTGTCTTGCAGATTGATATCAGTTGAATATACTGAATACACGATGATTCATAATCCGGTATTTTTTCATGTTGATTTGGATGCTTTTTTTGCCTCAGTAGAACAGCTCGACAATCCGGCATATCGCGGAAAGCCGGTTATTGTCGGCGGGCTTGGTAAGCGAGGTGTTGTCTCGACGGCTTCGTATGAGGCGCGAAAGTTCGGTGTGCATTCCGCGATGCCGATGGCCCGCGCACGAGCCCTGTGTCCGAATGGTATCTTTATAAAAACACGAATGCAGCGATATTATGAAAAATCGAAAGAGATTATGACGATTTTTAAAAACTTCAGTCCCGATATACAGCAGCTGTCCGTCGATGAAGCGTTTCTGGACATGAGCGGTACGGAAAAAATATTCGGCGATACTGCAACGGCTGCCCGGCTTTTGAAGAACTCTGTCTTTGCGCAAACAGGTTTGCGGGTTTCCGTAGGGGCGGCTTCTAATAAATACATTGCGAAGATCGCTTCGGGGCAATCGAAACCGGACGGTTTATTGGTTGTGCCGCCGGGCGAAGAAGCTCAGTTTATGCAGTCGCTGCGTTTAAGCGATGTATGGGGTATCGGCAGTAAAACACGGACGCGGCTTGCCGAATCCGGACTGACGACTATTGCCGAGATTCTCAAGCAACAGGAATCTGTTTTGCAGCTGATTATCGGGAATGCTGCGGGTACGTTTCTGTATCAAGCAGTTCGCGGAGATATGGCGCATGTTTTTAACGAAGGGCACAAAAGCCATTCCATCAGTACGGAACGTACATTTGAAACCGATCTGCATGAAAGAGATGAAATCTCCGATGTGCTATTCCTGCTGAGCGCGGAGCTGATGTGCCGTATCCTTGATGAACGCATCCAAAGCCGTACTGTGCATATTAAAATACGGTATGCAGATTTTACCACCGTCTCGGCGCAGCAGAGCGGAGCATTGATTAACGATTCTGCGGATTTATACGGACGGGTTCAGAAGCTATTCTTTTCCCGATTCGATACGGCACTGTCCGTCCGGCTCATCGGGATTGGGGTAGACATCGGCAGCGACAACAGCCAACTGGAGCTTTTTGCTTCCGAAAAGGCGGCAAAAAAGCGTAAACTTGAAGAGGCGGTTTTGGATATTTCAAAGAAAAATAAAGACGTCAAAATTGTGCAAGCACGATTACTCCCGCCGGTGGAGTAGACAGATAGTATTATTTTCTCTCTAAATCCTCCACACACTCGGCAACACATATACCATAGCATCGGACATGGGGACAGGCAGTTCAAAACGAATAACGGCAGTACCGCATCGAGCAATAACGAATCAAACTTTCGTTAATATTCTCCGGGATGGATGATCACAGAAAACAGCTCTTTACCGTTTTTATCTGTATAGATGTAAATCAATGTAACCTTATCTTTTCTTATTTGATAGATCATCTGATTTGTTTTTAGCTTTTCCTTTAACATACCTTCGGCTGTTTTCTCCACTATTGCCCAGGTCTGTTTATCCATGTCTTCATATACACCGCCAGAAAAGAGATAGGTATAGGCAAGTGCATGCTGATCTTCCTTGTATTCAAGCTTTGTTAGAGTAGTCGCTTCATCAACCTCTATGGGGCATTGCTTTGTTACCCCTTCCGCCATAGCGTGATATATCCTGGCATTCTTATGTGTGTCTTCAGAAGCTGCATGAGGTTCCTTTTTAGATGCACTGCCCATTGTCTGGCAAGAGAAGAGGCAAACTAAACACGCAGTTACGAGGAATCCTAATGCGATCCGTTTCGCATTTCTAAGTAATTTCATATATAATCCCCCCTATAAAGGATTTCAACATTTCCGCCGCCCTCTATCATGGGGAAAAATGTACCACAGTTTCCTGTTTATGAAAAGATAAGGAGATTTTTTAGGGAGGTGGATAATATTGAGAATTTCCATATTTTTTGTACAATAAGTCTAATCAAATGTATAAAAAAAGAACCATGTAATGCGAAAATGCAGCTTAATACAATGTTGAACGGTACCCACACATAGGCTCTGCATAAAAAAAGCCCTCTGCATAATGACTATACAGAGAGCTTTTTAGTTAGTTTCCGATGCCTCGGTCAATCTTAATTCCGATTGATCGGGAACCCCTTAGTTTGATTTTATGGCAATCTGCCGACGGGGAGCAAGCTCCTTACGAGGTATAGTGACGGTCAACACACCGTTTTTAAAGGACGCTTCAACCTTGTCTTGATCAATATCCTCAGGTAGCGTAAACCGTCTGACAAAGTGCCGCTGTGTGCGTTCGCGGATCAGGAATTGTTCGCCGTTCGGTTTTTCTTCCTTCTCTTTTGTTTCTTCGTGGTTGGAAGCAACAGTCAAAACACGTTCTTTTAAGTGAATGGTAACGTCCTTCTCCGTATAACCGGGAAGATCGATATCCATAATATAGGCGCCGCTTGTTTCGCGCACATCAACAGTCGGATAGCTTGCATTTGCCAACGGACTGAAAACGCCGAAATGAGGGCTGTCGTGATTTAATGAGTCAAGAACAGAGTCCGCAAATAAGGGATTAAAAATGCTTAATGAGTTCATAGTTTTCCTCCAAAAGGCTTACAAGTTAGGGTTTTTAGAAAACCCTCGAAGTTTTTTCAACTTCAGTAATTACATAGCAACAAGCGTGCCAAGTTATACAATATACCTAATAAGAGAATCGGATGAAAAAAGGCTGTTTTGACCGAATAATTCCGCTTATACGGCTTTTTTATAACTTAAAGTGAGCGTTTATCGGCGTTTTTTAAACAGCTTCAATGGCAAAATCCGACTGTGTAAGGTGTTTACGTCCCGTTTACCGGTATGATGTGTCATTTTATATACCATATTGAGTCAATTTTTCCAACACAAAGCAAAATATGTGTCATTATGAAACATATTTTGCTTTTATCATAACTATTACTATTTTTTCTATTTAAAAATCGGGAAATCGGTTATACTATCTTTTATTCAATTATTGACAGATAAAAACGATATGTTTACAGTGATATTCTTTACAGCAAAAAAAGCTGTACGAATATCCCATAGACGCATCCGGAGGCGGACATGAACGTAACCGATTATATGAGTGAAAGCGACTGGAAAAAGCTGGTGCAATTTTCCGAAAAACTCGAAACTCCCTGTGTTGTTATCAATTTGGATCGCATTAAAAAAAATTACCTTGAATTAAAAAAGTTATTTTCCCCCGCAGATATTTACTATGCAGTGAAAGCAAATCCCCATGAAGAAATTTTAAAGCTCCTAATCGATTTAGGAGCCAATTTCGATATCGCCTCACGCTACGAGCTTAATAAAATCCTCGCTTTGGGAATCACTCCGGATCGTCTCAGCTATGGGAATACGATTAAAAAAGCAAAAGACATTGCCTATTTTTATGAAAAAGGTATCCGGCTGTTCGTTACCGACAGTAAAGAAGATTTAAAAAATATTGCAAAATATGCTCCTCAATCGCATATCTATGTCCGCATCTTGGTTGAAAATACCAATAGTGCCGACTGGCCGCTTTCCCGTAAGTTCGGCTGCCACCCCGATATGGCGTATGATCTCTGCATTTTGGCGAAAGAACTCGGCCTTATTCCTTACGGGATTTCATTCCATGTCGGCAGTCAGCAACGGGATATCGGACAATGGGACGATGCTATTGCAAAAACAAAGTATCTGATGAGTTCTCTTGAAGAAGAAGAAGATATCGAGCTCAAGATGATCAATATGGGAGGCGGTTTTCCTGCCCCGTATGTGGTGCCGACTAATGAACTTTCGGAATACGCAAGTGAAATTAACCGCTATCTTGACGACGATTTTGGCCATGAACGGCCGCGCATTATCCTTGAGCCCGGGAGATCTATGGTAGGTAATGCCGGAGTCCTCGTTACTGAGGTTATTACTGTTTCAAGGAAAAACAATACCGCTTTGCAGCGCTGGGTTTATGTAGATGCCGGCGTCTTCAACGGATTAGTGGAAACGCTGAACGAGAGCATCAAATATCCTATCGTTACCTCGAAGGATTCTAATTGCAGCAAGCGCGGGGAGGTTATTCTCGCTGGGCCAACTTGCGACAGCATGGATATTATGTATGAAAAATATAAATACCAACTTCCGATCAATCTAAAACCGGGCGATAGGGTATACTTTCTTAGTGCCGGCGCATATACGGCGACTTATGCATCTGTAGAATTTAACGGCTTTCCACCGCTTAAAACCTATATTATAAAATAAAAAAACGGCACAAAGATGTTATCTTTGTGCCATTCATTACCGTATCTTACGGTTATTTCGCGAACCGTTCGCCGAATTCCTTGCACTTTTTCTGTGCTTCTTCATCGGGATCGTCATAGGCAATGAGGCCTTCTTCAAACACATCGGCTCCGTCTCGCTTTGCGCGTTCTACCCATGTCTGCATCCATTCACCGTCTGCCCATTCGTAAGAACCGAACAGTGCAATTTTGCGACCTGAAAGTTTATTTTCGATAGAAGCAAAGAACGGTTCAAATTCATCCGGTTCAAGTTCCTCAGAACCCATCGCAGGGCACCCGAAGGCGATTTTGTCATAACTATCTAATTTGTCCGCACTGAACTGCGAAACAGTGAATAATTCCGCCTCTGCCCCGCCTGCTTTCAGTCCGTCCATAATACAATGAGCCATTTTTTCGGTATGACCGGTTCCGCTCCAAAATACTACTGCAACTTTTGCCATAGCAAACTCCTTATAAAGTGTGATGAGAATAATATAAGTATTATTCTACTGTTAGGCAACACAAACAATCTCAAAGATAGTCATGCCGCTTTTTATCTGTAAAGCAAAACGCTCTTTACATTCCGTATATTGATGGAACACTTGTAATGCCTGTTGCGGATTGCTGTATACCTTCCAGTACCCACAAAACAGACAATTTTGCCCGCCCGTTTTTACATACTGCATTACATCGTCGGCAGGATACCCTAAAAAAAGTCCGATCTCGTGCGGAAAGCTTTTTCCTTGCTCTCTGCTCCGTGTTCCTATAAAATCAGACATCCGCTCTTTTAACCGCATGATAGTTGCATCAAGCCCACGTTCCGGCAGATACCCGAAATATCGTAGCGCCACTGCTACTTGAGGCTGAAAACAAAGGCAAGTAAGCAAATCCTTCCGATATACTAATACTTGGGTACGATTTTCGCATACGCAAAGCGGCGTAAAATATATCCCTTGCTCATTCAACATTTCATTATAAGTATCGCACCATTGGATATCGGTACTTGGAAACGACACAAGGTTCGCCGGTTTAATTCCCGCCAGGCAGGGAGCCGCATGACGGGCAAGGGCTGCTTCAACGTAAGCGTGCGGTAACATGTTTCTATTATGAGCATAGAACTTGAAAAATGTCAACCGTGAATAACTGGAATTTTCGGGCAAATGCATCAGGCCGTTTTTTTAACAGTCTCCTGATTTTGCGATTTATATTTATCCGTCTGATGTGTTCGCCCTGTATACTTAAATATTATACTTGACAATATATTATATTATAAATAGTATTATAACGTTTAAAGAAACACCGCGGGCAACATTAAAAACGGATTGTTGATCTTAGTTAAAGATAAAAGTAGGAGCAAAAAATGAAAGAGAAATTAGCTCAATATCGCGCATTAATTGAAAGCGAAACCGATGTTATTGCGGTAATGGCAAATACCAGCGCGTTTATCATGGAAAATATTTCCGGCTTAAATTGGGCGGGGTTTTATCAAATGAAAGGTGATGAATTGGTACTGGGGCCATTTCAAGGCCGACCTGCTTGCTATCGAATTGGTTATGGAAAAGGAGTCTGCGGGCATTGTGCGGTCAGTCGAAAAACAATCATGGTACCCGATGTACACGCTTTTCCCGGGCACATTGCCTGCGATGCGGCAAGTAAAAGTGAACTGGTTGTACCGATTATTCACAACAGTATTTTATTCGGTGTAATTGATCTCGATGCTCCCGAATACGATCATTTTACCGATACCGACAAGTGCCTTATCGAGGCTATCGCTGAGATATTTTCCCAAAAATTGTAGAAGGGGACTTCTAAGAGTCTCGTTT
This sequence comes from Treponema sp. OMZ 803, assembly GCF_024181165.1. Classification (NCBI taxonomy): domain Bacteria; kingdom Pseudomonadati; phylum Spirochaetota; class Spirochaetia; order Treponematales; family Treponemataceae; genus Treponema; species Treponema sp. OMZ 803. The sequence goes on from NZ_CP051195.1 coordinate 2,729,545, forward strand.
TTTTACGTGCTCAAAATAGTCTGCAAGGAGTAATTCACCTCTATGAAAAAGATTGCTTGTATAACGGTATGTTTATCCGCGGCCTTTGTTCTTTTTGCTCAAACGGAAACAGAGGTAGCTCAAGATTCAGTGTATCAAAAGCTCTTACAGTACCGTGTTGAACATGACAGCAATTACCGGCAACTGCAAATGCAGGCGGATATTGCAGCCAACAAAGCAGAAAAAGCAAAAACCGAATCGTTAGTAACAATGGAAGTCGGCAGTGGAAATACGCAGTTTGTTCTTAATACCGATGCAGACAACCGAGGGGTTACAACTGCGCCGTATGCAAATATCGCATTACCTTCGTACAATAACACGGGCATAAAACTCAGTGTGCCGTATAGTAAAGTAGGGCAGCGGCAAGAAACCGGCGCCGAGGTTTCTGTGTCTACCGATATCTATTCCAAAAATGCAGAAGCGAAAAAATATACGCTTAACCTTGCGCAATCCGCGGCAGATCAAGCGCGGCGGGCAAAAGAAGAAGGTTTGGCGCTTGCCGAAAAGCAGTTCCTTCAAGATATTCAGCGGCTTTTGGACGATTATACAACACTCCTTGATAAAGAACTGAGCGAAGTAAAAGCTGAGATTCAATATAATCAAACAAAGGCGCAAGGGTATGCAGACAGTTCTACAAAAATGCGTACGGCCAATTTAGAGCTGCTGGGTGCAAAACGGGAACATCAGAATGCGGATTTTAACTTTTCGGCGTCATACCATGCTTTTGCAGACAGCTGCGGTCTTACAACCGATGAGGCACCTCAAACGTTTTTAACATCGCTATGGAATTCTATCCCCGTACAAAAGGCCGCAGATATTGAACAGTATCCTCAAGCTGCTTATAAAAAACTTGTTGAAGCGGAGCAACAGCATACTCAAAATGCAGCGAAACGGGATATTGAGCTGTCTCCGTTTTCCATCGGGGCAGATGCCGGTTATAAATTGCGTAATACGAAAATCGGCAATGCCTCCGCAAAAAATGAGCATTCCGTCTTAGGCGGATTGAGTATGCAATTCCCCGGAGGGAAGGCGTACACCGGCGTCGAGGTTCCGCTTTCCGATCCTAAAAACACGGCAATTAAACTGTCATTCAGCTGGAATCCTTTTTCGATTCAGTATCGGAAACTCGATAAAAAAAATGCCGAGCTTGAAGATGCGATTGAACGGCTTAAAATTGAAGATGCAAAGGAACAGTATCAAAAACAGCTCCATACCAATAAAACAGCGAAGGAGCAGATGATATGGCAGCAAACGGCGACAGCGGATGAATTAAGCATCTATAAGCAAAACGCCGATGACCATGCCCAATGGTACCGCAACGGTGTTATCAGCAAGGTGGAAAGCCTGCAAGCAGAACTTGAGTATAAAAAAGCGGAAGTCCGCTATGCAAAGGCTAAAATAGCCGTTATGATTTTCAATATCGATACGGCGCTGCTGTTTGAAAAGCGGTAACTAAACTACTAATTTGGAGGACACGATGAGTATCAATAAACAGCCGCTGGCAGCACGGCAGCGGAAATCGAAGAAAACGAGAATTATTGTTATTGTATGCATAGCGGCGTTGGTAGGCGGCTGGTATATTTTTATGAAGCCTAAAAGCACAAAAACAGGTGATTTGCCGCCTTTGACGGTAAAAAAGGAAATCGAACACAATCAAATTGAGGTGTCCGGTTATATCGAAGCGGCACAAACGCAGGTTTTGGAGGCACCCGGCGAGGGGTTTATCGAACAGGTGCTGGTAAAAGAAGGCGACAGAGTAAAAAAAGGCGCATTGCTTTTTGCGCTTGATACCGACAAACAGAGTTATGCTGTTGCAGAACATGCTTTTGCGATAAAGCGAGAGCAAATTAACGGAGCCTCGCAAAAGCTGAGCTTGATGGAGCAAGAACAGCGGCTTTTGGAAAAACAGCTCGCCGACCGTAAGGTGTATGCCAAATTTGACGGCATCGTTGCTGCCTTAAAAATTACGCAGGGGCAATACGCCAAGGCAAAAGATACCTTCGGCACACTGATTGACCGCAGTTTTCTTAAAGCCACGGTCGAAATTGCCGAAAGCGATGCGTCTCGCCTTGCAGTCGGACAAAAAGTTGATATGACATTTCCCGCCGAACCGGATATTAAAGTGCAGGCGGAGGTTATTTCTTATCCGGCAATCGCACGCCTAACCAGCCTTGGGCGGACGGTTGTCGATACGCTGATCCGGCTGGATAATCCGCCGGAGAAAATTCTTCCCGGTTATTCTTTTAATGGAATCATCGTAACGGGTGCCGACTCCGAAGCGCTTATAGTAGAGCAAGACGCCATCCGTTATGTGGAAGGGAAGCCGTTTGTCGATAAAGTTGTTGGCAATACCACGCAGGAAATTGCGGTAACCGTCGAACCGTATATTAAAGGCTTTGTGAAGATTCTCTCCGGCGTGCAAGAAAACGATGTGCTGAAAAATCAAGCAAAACTGAACAACGATAGAGATTTCTAGGAGACGTGTAGTGAAAACAGGGATGATTGTCTCCCTTGATTCGGTGGTAAAAACCTTTTTTATGGGAGAAAACGAAGTACATGCCTTGCGCAGCGTCTCGTTCGATATACCGGAAGGGAGCTTTGTTTCGCTTATGGGGCCGTCCGGTTCAGGTAAAACGACGTGTATGAATATGATCGGCTGCCTTGACCGCCCGACGGCAGGCGCCATCTATGTTGATGGAGAAAACACTGCTGAAATGACGGAAAAAGATTTGGCATTTTTGCGGAATAGAACGATCGGGTTTGTCTTTCAGCAGTATTTTCTTCTGCCCACGCTTACCATTCTTGAAAACGTGATGCTGCCACTCCGGTATCAGGGGCTGCCTGCTTCTGAACGGAAGAGACTTGCTGCCGAAGAGCTGGACAAAGTGGGTTTAAGCAACCGCCTCAAGCACCGTCCGAGCGAGCTGTCGGGCGGACAAAAACAACGTGTCGCTATTGCCCGCGCCCTTGTAACCCGTCCTAAACTGATTCTTGCCGACGAGCCGACCGGAGCGCTCGATTCCGAAACGGGACAGTCCGTACTCGATCTTTTTTTTGACATAAACCGGCAAGGTACGGCGGTCATTATTGTTACCCATGATCCTGACATCGGTGCAATGGCGCCGCGCTCCATTCACCTTAAAGACGGAAAAATCATCTCCGACACGGCGGGCATACCGGATATGGAAGCACGTGCGGCGAATACGGGAACGTATACATCGGACACTACGGACGGCGCCCATGTTTGAAGACATCCTTTCAGCATTGCAGAACTTCCGGCACAATAAGATGCGCACGCTCCTTTCGCTTTTAGGGATTATGATTGGTGTATGCTCGGTTGTTATTACGATGAATTTAAGCCGTTCGCTGGAGGCAAGCGTTGCTTTGGTGTTTAAGGATTTCAGCAGTTCGATAGTAGCCGTGTGGCCTTCGTCGTGGCGGAATTCTGCGATTACTTTTAACGACCGCTATGCTGATATGCTGAAAAAAAAGATACCGCAGATAAAACGCGTTTTTTGGTTTGATTCGTTTAATGCCGCGGTCATGCGCGGCCGCCTGAACGCCGGCACGAAGGAATGTTTCGGTGTAGAATACGGGTACATGGAAGCACAGAAATGGCATCTTGAATACGGCACAGGGTTTACCGCTTCGGATTTTATGAGCGGTGCGCAGAAGGTTATTATTGGGGAAGATATTGCCAAAGGCCTATTTCCGGAAGGAAGCGCCGTAGGTAAAACGCTGACACTGTCGGTAGACAATGGGAATGATGCGCCGCTCCTTTTTACGTGTACGGTTATCGGCGTGCTTAAAACAAAACAGACGACGGTAGGGCAGATGCAGCGGTTTGTATTGATACCGCATTCATTTATAAGGCTGCAGTTCGGCCGAAAGGAAGCTGACTCGGTTGATGTTGAATTGTACGACACCGTAATGGATATCGAAGCTGTTGAAGAGGCGATTAAAGCAGCCTCCGACGAATATGCAAACAGTAAAAATACGGTACGGATATGGTCGGCGCAGTCGATGCAAAAACAGGTTCAGAGCAGTCTTGCGATGATTGCCGCCGTGCTGTCCGGTATTGCAGGGCTTTCGCTGTTGATAGGCGGTGTCGGCATTATGAATATCATGCTCGTAACGGTTGCGGAGCGGCGGCAGGAAATCGGCATCCGTAAAGCAATCGGCGCTACGACGGGAGCAATCCTTTCGCAGTTCTTGACGGAATCGGCAGCCATCAGCATTGTCGGCGGAGGCATCGGTCTTGCAGCAGGTTTTTTAATCAGCCTTGTTGCCGTTACGCCGATTTTATCTCAGTTTTCAGACGGAAGTGACGTTGTATTATCGTTCAATATGCGGGGAGCATTGCTGGCGTTTTTAATTTCCGCAGGAGCAGGTATTTTCTTCGGGCTGTACCCTGCATGGCAGGCCGGCAAACTCGACCCCGTCAAGGCGCTGGAAGAAACGTAAACACGGTACTTCCATGTACCGTGTTTACGTCCTGTTTTGCGCTTATGCAAAACAGGTTACTGCTGTATATCACCGACATCCATGTCGGTACTGATTAAGGAATAAGTATGCTGGAAGATTTTATCAATGCGTTCGGCAATTTCCGCAGTAAAAAATTGCGGACGGTACTATCTCTTTTAGGTATTGCAATCGGCGTTACCGTTGTGACGGTTATCAGCAATATCGGAAGCTCTATGAAGGTAAGCATGGCGAAGTTATTCAATCTTGATACGATGAATATGATTCAAATTGAGCCTCGCTGGGATTTTGATAAACAAAAGTATCATATCAAGCTGACTGAAAAATACCGTAACGCATTAGAGAAAAATGTACCGCTCGTAAAAGACGTATTTTATTCAGGCCTTTTCAACGCAACGGTTTCACATAATTCGTTTTATCTGAAAAATCAACGGATAGTCGGTATTGAATACGGTGCGCTTGAAGCAAACGGGTACGAATGGTCTTATGGGAAAAGCTTTAGTCTTGATGATTTTGCAAATCGCCGGCATAAAATTATTCTGGTTGAAGATGAAGCAAAGGTGCTATTCCCCGAAGGAAACGCTATCGGGAAAAGAGTTACGCTTACCGTTCCGTATAATCAGGGGCGCCAGTTTATTCCATTTTCGTTTGAGGTATGCGGTGTTGTAAAGCCGCGCAATCGGTTTTCCAGTATCGGTTCTTTTATGGTGCCACGTTCATTTGTTACAGAGGATATGGGTATCGGTAAAAATGATTCCGATCTCGCTTCGGTGCAGATTTACGATCCGGCATATATTGACAAAGCAACGGCGCAGATAAAGGCGTTTTCCGATTCGTTTGCAAAAGCTGAAAACACCTTATGGACGTTTTCGGAAAAAGATATACTGAATCAAATCAATTCGCAAATCGCTCTTATCAGCGTGGTGCTTACCGTGATTGCGGTTATGTCGCTTCTGGTCGGCGGCATTAACATTATGAATATTATGCTGGTTACCGTAACGGAACGAAAAAAGGAAATCGGAATCCGCAAGGCGCTCGGCGCAAGTGAAGCAGTAATACGCAATCAGTTTTTAGTTGAGTCCGCGACGTTGAGTTTGACGGGCGGGATATTCGGTATGTTGCTTGGCGGAGGGCTTAGCATGCTTTTGGTACAAACGGTTTTTCAGTCTGACAACTTCAAGATGGTCTTTAGCCCGAATATTAGCGGTTCGGTTATTGCATTTGCCGTGTCGATAACCATCGGTATTTTCTTCGGTCTCCGCCCTGCAGTTAAAGCCGCGCGGCTCGATCCGGTTAAAGCCTTGGCGGATTGATTGATGATTCGGGTGGATTTGTGACAAGCGCAAATCTCGTGCCTGTATGAAACCACCGCCATCCATGGCGGTACTGATACGTGTTATCGTGAAAATCATAACTGCCTGGCTTTTATCTTAGAACCATCCTTGGAAATAAAGCGGGTTCTTAGGGCAGAGCCCTAAGTCGCCGTTTTTCTTTAGATGGGGTCATAGGGGAAGACTTTTCTTTTTATCGAAAAAAAAGAAAAGTCTTCCCCTAATTGATTTTGAATTTTCCCACCTCTTGCGCAAGATGATCAATACTGGTTTTATTTTGCTCTGTAATAGAAACAACCTCTTCTACAGCATCGGTTATTTGCTCTGCGCCGGAGGCTATTTCGGTCATACTGTCGGTTGTTTCCCGTGTAATTTCCGCCAATTTTTGCATCTCTTCGGCAATTTGCTTACCGCCTTCAAGCATTTCTATGGAAGCGGTGCTTACATCTTTCGTCACCTTATTGATAGTCTCGATAGCCGATAAAACTTGCGTACCGTTTTCTTCCTGTTCCCGCATAAGGTCTACAATCGAATCTTCTTTCTCCGAAATGTTACTGATAAGTCCATAAACATCGGTAAAAGTTTTCTCCGCTTGTATACCCGCCTCTGAAACTTGCGCGATAATTTCGGTTGATTCTTTTATAACCGCGCCGATCTGTTTTCCCTGCATATTGGATTCTTCGGCTAGTTTTCTAATTTCGTCGGCAACGACGGCAAATCCTTTGCCCGATTCTCCGGCATGGGCAGCTTCAATTGCGGCGTTCATCGCTAAAAGATTTGTTTGGCTGGCGATATTTTGAATGACCTGACTCGCTTCCAGCAGCGCTTCCGATCGTTCCGCAATTTTCTTGACAAACTCATTTGCTGCCCGTGCCCCGTCTGTTCCCGCTTTCATTTGACCGTATACGGTTTTAATCAATTCATCATTTTGTGAAAGTATTTTATTAATACGAAGCATATTTTCCGCAGTGCGTGTTATTAACGCCGAAGACTGCGTAATACTTTCCGACTGCCTTGTAATCCCTTCAACAAGCAGGTTTAATTTTCCTTGAATCTGCTCACCGGCTGCAGCTGTTTCCGTTACACCGGCTGCTTGCATTAACGCTTTTTCCTTTACCGTTGTGGCATTGCTACTTATTTGTTTTACCGCGGCAGCCGTTTCTTCCATATTGCTTGATAAGTCGGAACCGATCGCCGTCATTTTATCGGCTTCTTCTTTTAAAACGGTCAACATAGTGTGGGTATGTTCTATCGCCATATTCAAATTTGTCATAAGCCGCCCGATTTCGTTATTACGTTTTACCGCTACGCGATCGGTAAGATCTCCCGCCGCAATTTTTTCAAACATAGATTCAAGTCTCGCAAAATACCGCTTTAGTGCACGGGCAGCGATAATCGCCAATGTGAAATATACAACAAACATCAACAGCCCGATGAGAATCATAATTCTGACTAGCGCATAAAACAACGAAAGGATTTCCCTTTGTTCCACAATGACAATAAGCTTCCATCTTAATTCGGGAAACGGAAAGATATAAGCTTTTCTCTGTTTTCCGTCCAATGTAATAAAAACGGAACCTTCCTTTTTTTGAGTGATTTTCGCGAAAGCGGCATCGACATCACTTAGGTTCTTAGAAATGAATGCACTATGGGCTGCATCCGCTAAAATCATCCCGTCATCTTGCACGAGCATACAGTATCCCGTATTCCCTATTTTGACACTGCTGATAAATGATGTTAAATCAGACAAATTAATATCAACACCGACACATCCTAATAATGTACCGTTACCGTCTTTTATAGCCTTTGCGACCGCTACGACAGGAGTACCATCTGTAGCAATATATACCGGTGTGATAACTATAGCTCCATTTGCTTCGGCGGCTTGTTTATACCATGATCTTTGGCGAGGATCATACCCTAGCTCGTCTTCCCCAGACCATGAAGTTGCAATCCCTCCCCATCGAGTCCCCATATAGACATCTTGGAATTCGGAGAAGCTTTCCTCTATAGCTTTAAACAACGTTACAAGCTCCTGTTCCGTTTTTCCAGTATGCGTATATATTCTTCCCGATTTTTGTGCTTCTATCGTATAATTATAAATAGTATCATCGGCTCCTCGTACAGCAGGATGCGAAGCAAGCATGGTAACAACATTCTCACCCTTTTGCATGAGGAGGTTGATCGATTTCTCAACGTTGAAAAATTGCTGAGCGGTAAACTCGTTAAACAATGCAGTATTTCTTTTGTAAAGTTCATAACCGACAACTGCACTAATAAAACCGATAATCGAAATGATCGTTATAGTGATCGCACGTAAAAGTCTAAAACGAATTGAAAGTGCTTTTTTCATTATGGTGTCTCCAATTGCTAATTGGTAATGGTAACTAATACATTTATTAATATGATCTCTGAATAATTCTTTATATTATATACTATAGTTAACAAATCCGTCAACTTGCTCAGGCAACGTTGCTGGCAGAACCATACACTTGCTCAAAAAGATAAAACTTTCTATAATAGTGAACTATCATTTTCTTAAAAAGTGATTAGGAGAAAAATATGGAAACTCGAAGCCGTTATGCCCCGTCTCCGACAGGATTTCAGCACATTGGCGGAGTACGTACCGCGTTATTTAATTATCTTTTTTCCCGCGCGACCGGCGGAAAATTCATCTTGCGTATAGAAGATACCGACCAAACCCGCTATGCCGCCGAATATGAAACAAATCTTTACGATACCCTTGACTGGCTTGGAATTGACTGGGATGAAGGCGGCCCCCGCGGCGGTCCGTATGCCCCCTATATTCAGTCTCAACGTTCCGAATTATACCGCGAGTATGCGGATAAACTCGTCAAAAGCGGTCATGCCTATTATTGTTTTTGCGATGAAGAACGGCTCGAACGCATCAGAAAAATTCAAACCATGAATAAAATGCCTCCGGGATATGACCGGCACTGCCGCAATTTAACGCAGGAAGAAATCGATGCGAATATCGCAGCGGGAAAGCCCTATGTTATCCGCCTCAAGGTGCCGCTTGAAGGAACAACGGTATTCCACGATGTCCTTCTCGGTACAATCGAGTGGAAAAACGAAGACATCAACCCCGATCCCATCTTGCTGAAAAGCGACGGCTTCCCCACCTATCATTTGGCGAACGTTGTCGATGATCACTTAATGAAGATTACGCATGTTATGCGTGCGCAGGAATGGGTACCCTCAACGCCGATGCATGTTATTATGTATAAAGCGTTCGGATGGGAACATCCCGATTTTTGCCATTTGCCGATGGTTATGGGGAATGACGGGCATAAGCTTTCTAAACGGCATGGTGCGACCAGCTGTAACGAATTCCGCAACAACGGCTATTTAAAAGAAGCAATTATCAACTATGTTGCGATGCTCGGTTGCTCTTATGAGGAAGGGCGAGATATGTTCTCTCTTAAAGAACTGGGAGAACGCTTTAATCCCGAACACATCAACAAGGCTCCGGCGATTTTCGACTATAAAAAGTTGGAATGGTTTAACGGGCAGTATATGCGGCTTAAAACCGATGAAGAACTCTTTGAGTTGACATGGCCGTTTATTGCAAACTCCGGAATCTTCGGTGAGCAGGATCAAAAAGCTCGTGAAGCAGCCGGATTACGTTTTGCCGACCAGACGCTGCTTAAACCTACCGATGAACAAAAGGCAATGCTGATGAAGGTGATGCCGTTGATTAAAGAACGCCTCCACTTTTTAACGGAAGCCCCGCAAATGGTGCGCTTCCTCTTCGAAGAGCCGGCAGTTCCGCCTGCAGAAGAGATTATCCCCAAAAAGTTGGATGCAGAAAAGACGCGGGCTGTGCTGGAGAAAGCAAAAACCGTATTACCCTCAATTGCAAACCTTGATGAACACGCTGCAAGCGAGGTGTTCCGCGCGGAAGCGGAAGCGACGGGCGTTAAATTGGGCGACTTTATGATGCCGATGCGTATGGCAATTACCGGCAGCCGCGTAAGTCCGCCGCTAGTCGGTTCGATACAAATCTTAGGTATAGATCGTTCTATTGCCCGCATCGAAAAAACTTTGAAAGAACGGTTTAACTTCGGCTGCTGATATGGCGCAGCCTCGTTAACCGCGAGTTCCGGCAGATGCCTTTAATAACCAAACGAGGAGTTTACAGTATGGAAGATCACGCAATTTCAATGGAAAAAATCGTCAGCCTATGCAAAAGGCGCGGCTTTGTGTTTCAGTCTTCTGAAATTTACGGAGGACAGAACGGGGCATGGGATTACGGTCCGCTCGGTGTTGAATTAAAAAACAATATCGCCCACGCATGGTGGAAGGAAATGACCCAGCTGCACAACTCAATTGTCGGTATCGACGCAGCTATTTTGATGCACCCGCGCGTGTGGGAAGCATCGGGACATGTGGAAAACTTTACCGATCCGCTGGTTGACTGTAAGAAGTGTAAAGCACGTTTCCGTGCCGACCAGATTGATCAGAACAAGTTAGCAAAAAAAGAATGTCCCGACTGCGGCGGCGAGCTTACCGATGTACGAAAGTTCAACCTGATGTTTAAAACCCATATCGGGCCGACGGACGATAACAGCAACCTCATCTACTTACGCCCCGAAACCGCACAGGGTATCTACGTGAACTATAAAAACGTTGCGCAAGCCAACCGTATGAAAATCCCTTTCGGTATTGCGCAGATCGGTAAGGCATTCAGAAACGAAATTGTAACGAAAAACTTTATATTCCGCACCTGCGAGTTTGAACAGATGGAAATGCAGTTTTTTGTAAAACCCGGTACCGACGACGAATGGTTTAACTACTGGCGTGAACAGCGGTGGGCGTTCTACAAAAAACACGGTGTCCGCATGGATAAGTTGCGCTGGCATCAGCATGGCCCGGATGAGCTTGCTCACTATGCAAAAGACGCCTACGATATTGAATATGAATTCCCGATGGGCTTTAAAGAGCTTGAAGGCGTACACAACCGCACCAATTTTGACCTGACCCGCCATACCGAATATTCCGGTAAGGATATGCAGTATATTGATCAGGATAACGGCAACGAACGGTATATTCCGTACATCATCGAAACCTCAGCCGGTTTAACCCGCAACCTCTTAATGTTCCTCTGCGATGCGTACGAAGAGCAAAAAGTTGCCGACAAAGGCAATGATGACGATTGGCGAACCGTGTTGCATTTCCATCCGGTTATTGCGCCGATTACCGTAGCAGTGTTACCTTTGATGAAAAAAGACGGCCTTGCGGAGCTTGCACAGGATATTCAAGCGGAATTACGTGAAGACTTCCGTACCGACTATGACCAATCAGGAGCAATCGGTAAGCGATATCGCCGTCAGGATGAGGCGGGCACTCCATTCTGCGTTACCGTCGATTATGACAGCAAAGAAGACGGAACCGTTACCTTACGCTTCCGCGATTCTATGGAACAGGTGCGTATTCCCCGTACCGAACTTGCAAACCGAATTAGAACAGAAATAAAAAATTATACAAGAGCGTAGGCAATATTTTCCCGTATAATGCAGACGTACAGCATAACCAGCAGCACGAGTGTTATACGGGAAGCAACACTCTCTTACGCGGAGTTTTCTATGGCTAAAAAATATTCATATAGTGCAGAAGATCAATCTATTCTGTCGCCGATATTATATAAGTTTTTCGTTAATCCATTGGTAGCAATTTTACCTTATCGTGTACCGGCAAATTTTATTACATTTTCATCCTTTCTTTGTATTATTACTGCTTTTTGTGTTGCAGTACATGGGTACTATGTCGGAAGGTACGAGCACTGGTGGCTTATTCCAGTACTTGCACTGATTTATCTGACCGGCGATTGTGCCGATGGAAAGCAAGCCCGAAAAACAGGCACCGGTTCACCGCTTGGTGAATATTTTGACCATTTTTTAGACTGTTTTGTGACCGGTCTTTTAATGGGTATTCTGATGATATCTTTCAAGGTAACAAAACCGGCTCTCATTACAATAGGTTTCTTTAATCTATATGCCGGGCAAATCGGAAGTTTCTGGGAACGCTATAAGCGGCGGGTAATGTGCTTTGGAAAACTCGGATCCAATGAAGGAATCATTGCAATCGGTTTGACATCGTGGCTTATGTCAATACCGTCGATCCACGCGGCAGCAGACACAGTTCTCCTTTTCAATATAACAGGTGGAGAAGCTCTGATTATTACTATTATGACGGGAACAGCAATCTCCGCAATTCATTCAATTGTCCGATCTCGCGCAATTTCTGCCCGCCTCATTGCACATTTAATACTATCGTTCGCCGTTACCTACACAGCTGCCTATCTCTTTGGGAATAAGAATATAGTATATATCACGGGTGTGGTAAGTTTCTATAATGTATTTTTCCTTTCTTCGCTTTTAGCAGCAACCAACCTTGATAGCCGAGAATGCTTGCCGGATGTTATCATCCCTCTTTCATTCATATTATTCTTTTTGATCCCGAATTATACTTCACTTATTCAGCATATACAAATTGTATATTTGGTAGTGCGGGTTGCGATAAAATTTATCTCGTTTGTCAGAATAAACCGGCAGTATTGGTATTGGATTAATCCGCCGCCGCCGGATGAAGATCTTTCAGCAACGCGGTAATCCGATCGGGGTAGTCAGTAATAAGACTGTCTACCTCCATTTCAATCAGCTGCCGGTAATCGCACTGAATGCTGCCGAACCATGGATTGATGCGGATACCAGCCCGGTGCAAAGCCCCAACCAGTTCAGGCGTTACACAATAAGCTGATGGGTGATAACATTCGATACCGAGGTTCTGCACATACTGCTCAGGATGAATTTGCCAACTGTCTACCAATAATCCGCACGTTACCGCCGAATCGATCTTCTTCATCCGCAGTACGCTTTCGTGATTAAAAGACGACACAATACAGCGATTAATCAGTTTGTACTCCTTCATCAGCCGATACACAACTTCTTCAATTCCTTCATAGACAAAGACACCTGTCTTTAATTCGATATTCGAAATGATGTGTGGCTGTTCCGCAATATATTCAAAATATTCTCGCAATGAAGGGATCGGAGCAAAATCTATCGTTCCGGGATGCGGCTTCGCGGCATTCAACGCTCTTAACTCACGATATGTTTTCTGCCCGACCAAACCCGTACCATCAGTCGTGCGGTCAACTGTTTCATCGTGAATAATAACCGCTTCTCCATCTTTTGAAAGATGCACATCAAACTCTATCCCGTCGCACCCGGCTTCTATCGCTTTCCGAAAGGCAAGCATGGTGTTTTCAGGGTACCGGCTGCGGAATCCCCTGTGTGCAATATTAAGCATTGTTTTTTCCATCATGACGGGATTATAGCACAGAGGGGGCAATGATGTACACTTTTTAAGGTGAGCATGACTATAGGTTGTTCTATTTTTCCTATTTCAGCCTACCGGTAGCTTGTGCAAGTGCACTCGCCGTTAAACCGTAGTCGGAAGTATACAATAGTTTTGCAGCCTCGGCATGAGCAAGACTCGCAGTATACGCAGCCTCCAGCGGCGGATAGCCTTGTGCTGTCAATGCGGTAATCAACCCGCTCAACACATCACCCGCCCCCGCTTTGGCAAGCGCATTGGTTCCGAGCGGATTCACAAATACTTGGTGTCCGCAACCGATCAGCGGATATGCCCCTTTCAGTATTGTTACTGCATGGGGGAAAGCACCGCAAAACAGCCTCAGATATTCAAACCGACGCTCCTGTATTTCAGCAATACTTACTTGCGCAAGTCCGGTATTTGCAAGCAAGCTTTGAAACTCCTTTGGATGCGGCGTCAGAATAGGTGTTTTTAAAAGCGGCAGCAGTTCAGGCAGTTTGGTGTTATGCAGTATATCGGCGTCGAGAATGAGCGGACGTTCCCGAACTTGTTCCTGCGAAAGAAACTCCAGCGCTTGAGCCTGTGCATCGGGAGTTCTGCCTAACCCCGAACCGACCATTGCTGCAGAAAAATTTTCGGGCAGCTCTGACGTATACATAAAATCGAAGGGAGCAGCAGACACAGGCGCACCGAATACGGTAACCAATCCAATCCCGAAATGAAGCGCAGCGGAGGCAGCCAGCATACAAGCGCCGGGTTTTTCGCCGCAGAAGAAAAGGCCGTGTCCGTAGCTCATCTTGTGGGTATTTTGCACGCTGCGGTGAGGCAGCTTCATATCCTCTACCGATAAGAGAAAGGTGCCGGTCTCACCTTCGTAGCAGCGTCGCGGCAGGCCGAGATTACAAACATAAATAGCCCCGGTATAATCCTTCGCAGCGTCGGCATAGAGTGCTGTTTTTAGCGCGCCCATCGTACAGGTTTCGTCGGCGCGGAACGCAACAGGCGATGGGATGCCGAACTCATTTAAACCGCTCGGAATATCACAGGCAATTTTATAGCCCTGTACCGCATTCATCCGCTCAATCAAAGCGCTCATTTCGCTATCGAGGCTGCCGCGGATTCCCGTACCGAACACCGCATCAACAAGTACATCGCAATGCTCCTGTAACATGTCCGTTATCGGTATGCCAAGCAGACTAAGCCGATCTTGCTGTAATTTGCACAAGGGGGATTTCGGCTCTTTTACTAAGACAACGCGAACAAGACAAAAATCGGCGAGAATCCGTGCAAGAGCATACCCGTCACCGCCGTTATCACCCGAACCGCAGACAATCTGTACAAGCGGTAATTCTGCCTGTGGCAGTTTTATGTGCGAAGACGGTAAATCCAAAGCATTGTTCTGCCTCGAACGTCCCTGTATATTTTGTGGGTACAATAAACGTGATGAAAGAAGATTTCGAATACGTTCAACCATGCCGCAGGCAGCATGCTCCATCAGTACACCGTTTTTTAGATTAAAGGCATCTTCCGCCCGCTTATCCAGCTCTCGTACCGAGTCAAATATCTTTTCCATCAAAAAAGCCTCTCAAAAAGACGTTAGGTTATTCATCACATGAGAACTGCGGAATTAAAGCGGCAGATGAGGATTGTATTTCTGAGTCGTTTCTAATCTTCTTTCTTTAAGACCACTTGTTCCAACATGATAAAGTTATAAATTTTTGTATAGACAGCGGTCATCCATTCCCGTATCGGCTTGTCGGAATGCTGTTCAATTTCCTTCCAATTTTGCAGTAAATCTCGATGGGGTTTATCATAGTCGGCAATACAATTCTTTATAGCATTTCCAAGCGTCATAATATTTTTAATAGCAACTTTAAGCAGTTTAAGAGCAGCTTCGTTAACGGTATCCAAGTGTTTTTGCACTTGACGACCGGCTTCTTTTTCCCGCTCCATTCGCGACAACAGCGTGCGGAATTTAACCCCCATTTCGGAAACCTCTGACAGTTTTTCGTCAAACTCCAAAAGCTTAGTCGAAATATGCATCAAATTGTGGTAGCTTTCGGAATATTCGGCAGAAAGCACCTGCTGTGTCCATTGCCCACGTACTAAAATTAAATCGGATAGAGCCCGGATATCACTTTTAAAGTACTCGACTAAAAACGATTTAAGGTAGTTCATTGCATCAGCATAGATATAACCTTCAAGTCCCCGTTTTTCAAATGCTGCATTGGAACGCGGATTATAGTTTTTAGTACCTGACGAAATCACATTTCCGAATACACGCTGCACGAGCATTGCTACCTGAGAATTCTTTTGCTCCATAACAATGTCTCTTAACGTATTATCAATCGACCGTTCTATTTGCTTAAGATAATCATCGGTTACCTTTTCGGTGAAGGGACTGATTTCGACCGTGTAGGCAGTATCTTTTGTAATATGCTGAATAATTTTTTCTAAGATATGGGAACGACGGACATCGTTTAAAAGGCTCAGATGCTTTTTCCACAGAGGAGCATTAACCGGCTGTACATTCTTGTATGCGGTAATAATTGCGAAAAGCTTCTCCCAATTTGCATCAAGCGAAAGTCCGTTTAGCACAACGATAAAATCTTTTAATTCATCTTTAAGGTACTCGCCATTAACAGTAGCAAAGTTTGGCGTATAAGAAAATTTGTCTTCCGGCAAAGCGGGATCGAATTTTTTTAAAAAGAAATAATAATCAAACAGCACAAAGTGGATAAATTCATTGAGCTGCCGATACTGTGTATCAATCTCGTCTATCTTCTTGCCGTCAAACTCACGCATAAAGGCATCAAATTCTTTCTGTACCTGAATACTCAATTCTTTTTGATTGGTCGTTTTTGCACGTTCCTTGATGACTTCAGGCGTCAGTTTTTCCCGTATTTGATGCTGTCGTTTTGACAAATTTTGCTCTACGGTGATACTCTTGAGAACCTTTGACGAGGCGGCACTTGCAAGGAGAGCCCGTGCAGGACCGACAATTTTATACAGCTCAAAAAAGAAACGCGCCATCTGCGGTTGGAGTTCTTCCGAAGAAGGTTTATACCACTTACTGAATTTATTTTTTGAAATTTCCTTTGCCAACGCTTTTAAATGTCGTTTTTTTATCGCCTCTGCATCATCCCGTGGAAAAAAAAGCTGTAATATACGTGTAAGAAAAGATTCTTTTTTCTGTGCCATAGATATACCTATAATGAATAAAATCCGCAAATCTGTCAATCAAAAAAAATTTTTTATCCCTTTCAAACCCTGCAAATTTATGATAGTGTAGGAGAGGTTATCATCGATAATTACAGAAAGATAAAACTACGGCTCCCTTGCCTTGGAGTTTGATACTGTCGATATAACGGAGGTACAGCATGCGCTATAATGAAGAATTTAATTTTACCATTGATACACTCGGTCCCTGTAAAATACCTTCTCCTATTCACCTTTCAAACGTAATCGGCGACAGTATTGCAAATTACGTTACCAATGACGATTTTATTCGCTTCCGGTTGGAATCTAAGGTCGGAGAGCAGTACGGGCCATTCAAACGCGAACAGCTTATCGAGAAAGCAGGTCCGCGGGAAAAAATATTCTTTAATCCGAGTCATGTCCATGCAGGCATTATCACATGTGGAGGATTATGCCCCGGCCTTAATGATGTGATCCGATCGGTCGTACGCTGTTTGTGGGGACGTTACGGCGTTAAGCGAATCAGCGGCATTCGCTTCGGATTTAAAGGCCTTTTACCGGACTACCATTTCGATGTTATGCCCTTAAACCCGACGGTTGTCGATGCATGTCATAAAACAGGAGGAACAATCCTCGGCACTTCACGAGGCGGAGGTACCCGCGTTGTCGAAATCGTAGACGGAATCGAGCGGCTCAATTTGAATATCCTTTTTGTCATCGGAGGCGATGGAACACAAAAAGGCGCTTTAGAAATTGCAAAGGAAATTGAACGACGCGACCTGTGTATCTCCGTTGTCGGCATCCCGAAAACCGTTGATAACGACCTGTCGTTTATTCAAAAGTCCTTCGGCTTCGACACGGCAGTTGTAAAAGCCTCTGAAGCAGTTGCTGCCGCCCGTATGGAAGCACAGTCCCAAATCAACGGTATCGGATTAGTCAAGCTGATGGGACGAGAATCGGGATTTATTGCGACGCACACGGCTATTGCAAGCCATGAGGTCGACTTTGTACTTATCCCCGAAATTCCTTTCGATATGCGAGGTGAAAACGGTTTTTTAAAGCATTTGGAAGACCGCTTAGCCCAAAGTCATTACACAGTTATTGTTGTTGCAGAAGGAGCCGGTCAAGACTTAATGCAAAGCAAAAATGAAACCGACGATTCAGGCAATAAGCGTCTTTCCGATATTGGCGTATTCTTAAAAGAGCAAATCGATGCTTATTTTAAGTCAAAATCCATTCATATCAACTTGAAGTATATCGATCCGAGCTATCAAATCCGGTCAGCGCCGGCAGCGCCGGTTGACTCTATTTACTGTGAACGGCTTGGGAATAATGCGGTACATGCCGCTATGGCGGGAAAGACAAAGTTGATTGTCGGTCTTATGTATAATAAGTTTGTTCATTTGCCGATCAATGTCGTCGTCCGTTCTCGCAACTATGTCGAACCGGACGGCTCGCTCTGGCGCGACACCCTCGATGCGACAGGTCAGCCGCCTCTAATGAAAAACAAGACTCACGATGACCACAATAAACATACATCTGCTCATTAGTCGAACAAGCATAAACGCGGTAGCGTAGTTAAATTTAAGGGAACCATCCAGAGACTGTTTTGCAATCCTCCTCAGCGGATATAATGCATCTTTACCCTTACAGAAAAGATCGATAGGATTTCAGTCTTTGGACTATCCATCGCTTTTATTTAGTGTATAGAGGAACGAACATCCTTCAATACAACATCGTGAGAACCGCCTTCGATAATACTGGAAGGAGAGACCAATGTTATTTTGGCATTCTGTTGCAGCTCAGGAATGGTGAGGACACCACAATTACACATCGTAGAACGTACCTTATAGAGTGTTGTTTTAACACCGTCATGCAATGAGCCCGCATAGGGAACATAGGAATCCACGCCCTCTTCAAATGCGAGTTTACTGTCTCCGCCGGAATCGTAACGCTGCCAGTTTCGTGCCCGCGATGAGCCTTCGCCCCAATATTCTTTCATATAACTGCCGTTTACCAGTATTTTATTTGTCGGACTTTCATCAAAACGAGCAAAGTAGCGCCCTAACATACAGAAATCGCTGCCCATTGCAAGCGCCATTGTAATATGATGATCATACACAATACCGCCGTCAGAACAGATAGGAATATAGACACCTGTTTTCTTAAAATAGTTATCGCGAGCTTTGGCAACCTCGATAAGTGCCGTCGCCTGCCCTCGGCCTATGCCCTTGGTTTCGCGGGTAATGCAGATGGAGCCTCCACCAATCCCCACTTTGACAAAATCGGCACCGGCCTCCGCCAAAAAAATAAATCCATCTTCGTCAACGACATTGCCGGCTCCGATGGGAATTTTATCTCCGTATTGTTTTTTTACAAAGTTAATAGTACGCTTTTGCCATTCCGAAAAGCCGTCGGAAGAGTCTATACATAAAACGTCAGCGCCTGCAGCCACCAACGCAGGAACACGCTGCTCATAATCACGAGTATTAAGCCCCGCCCCAACCAAATAACGCTTTTTTTCGTCGAGTAGCTCATTCGGGTGCTCTTTTTTACTTTCATAGTCCTTACGGAACACAAAAGCCACAAGTTTTCCTTCTGAATCAAGGACGGGAAGGGAATTGAGCTTATACTCCCAAATAATATCATTTGCTTCTTTTAAGGTAACACCTTCACCGGCATAATGGATCTTTTCAATCGGCGTCATAAATTTCGCAACGATTAAATCCCGTGCCATCCTACTTGGGCGATAATCACGGCCGGTAATAACACCAAGCAACTTCCCATGTGCAGTACCGTCATCAGTAACAGCAACTGTCGTATGCCCCGTTTTCTCCTTTAAACGCAACACGTCTTCCAAAGTATTTTCAGGCTTTAAGTTTGAATCGCTTTCTACAAAGCCCGCTTTATAGTCCTTAACAGCAGCAACCATTGCAGCCTGTTTTTCTATACTCTGTGAACAGAAAATAAAGGATAACCCACCCTCTTTTGCAAGAGAAATTGCCATACCATCATTGGAAACCGACTGCATAATTGCCGAAACTAACGGAATATTGAGCGTATACAACGGTTTTTTCCCTGTAGAAAATCGGGTAAGCGGCGTGTGCAGATTGATATTCTGTGGATTATGCTCAATACCGGTATAGCGAGGAATTAACAGATATTCATTAAACGTATGCGACGGTTCTTCATAATAGTATGCCATAATTTCTCCTTACGGTTACATCATATTTTAGGAATCTTTTTTTATCAAGTATTAATTCGGCACCGATTATTCACAACTTACTCACCAACATAACAGATTATCCACAAGTTATTAGCAATATCATTCTATTATTTTCTCTTTTTTTTAACCGATATAAACAGATACCCTTTTACATTAAAAGGGCATAAACCTTTTACACATAAAACTTTATACAGCAAAAACAATATAAATGATATAATAAAGGGCAAGAAATGCAGATATATAGTTTACAAGATATCCACAACTTCTACACAAGTAATAATATTATCGAATATCAACCAAGCGAAACCTGTGCGTTATTATCAATCGCCAAAATAGTCTTACATTCGGAGCAGCGGAAGCGACCTGGACGAGGCGCCTTTAATTTCTTTGCACAGATAGGACACGAAAAAATTTTGGGGAAGAGATTAACCTGAGAAGTAATATTTGCTCCTTTATTTTTAAAGAATTCAATAGCTGTTTCTAAGGAATCATGGATAGTAAAGAAAGTTGCAAAACCGAGCAGTTGAAACACTTCATATACTTTCGGCTGAAGACTTAACAATACAATATCACCGCCCTTCCCTTTTACAGCCTTTAGGAAAGCAGTAAAAGAGCCTATCCCCGTAGAAGAAACATAATCCAAATGGGCACAGTTAAAAATAATCTGAATATATCCTGCATCAATAAGGGTTGTAACTCTTTTTTGAAAGAAGGTTGAATTATACGTATCGACATATCCTGACAGAATGATCACGATACATTTTTCAAGCCCTTCTACCTTTTGTAGTTGTATTTTAAGGCTTTTGTCTTTTTCGTTATCGAAACTCTGAATTATTTCTGCGTCATTCATATGCCAATCCTTTGTCAAATCTATCCTTGTTATGAAGTAAAAATTATATCTATATTCATATCCCTATTCAAGGGACTCAGCCCTAAAACGACGACCACCCTTTATCAACCGGTAGTATAACCCCATTATAAGCGCACTCTTTTAATAAAAAGAGCGCAGCATCCGTAATTGTAGTCGGATTAATCAATTCACCATCAGGATTTTTTTTCGCCCATATCGCCCGAGTATTCTCCGACAATAAACCGCTATCGGTAAAACCCGGGCAAACGGCATTTGCTGTAATACCATATTGAGCATATTCCATACTCACGGATTTTACAAGTGATATAAGGCCTGTTTTTGCCGCCCCATATACGGCATTTGTTCTAAAACCTCGTAAAACTTGAGTTTCCGTACCGCCAAACAGCAAAATACGCCCCCAAAGCCGTTCTTTCATACCAGCTAAAGCCGATGAAACCAGTATACCAGGCAGTGTAAGGTTTGCATATACTGTTGCACTCCATTCCTGAGCAGAAGTCATATCAAGCGGTTTTTGCAAAAACGGACCGTAAGCGACGCACAGAATATCGGCAGCATTGGCATATTTGCACAGCTCCCCCACATAGGAGGCTTTTTGCAAATCACAGATAAAACAGGCTACATTTCCTTGGCAGCAAAGACTTGCAACACGTTTTGAATTGCTCTGTCCCTGCATCACAACAGAAACAGATTCTTGTAAAAGCGATTGCGCTAAGCAGTATCCAATTCCACTTGTCCCGCCGACGACCAATGCGCTTTTACCTTGCAGCACATTATCCATAGCGTATTCCTTCCATACGGTTTATTAGGCAGTCCCCACGCTTACTTTTTTCATTATACTCCGAAGTACTTGACATAGCAAGCGTTCTCTACACAAAATAATTACCATGAGTACTCCAACCTCACAAGAACGGCTTCCGATTGCAGTTATTCTCTGCCGCCCTGAAATAAGCCGTAACATCGGCGCTGTTTGCAGATCAATGGCCAACAATAATTGTTCCGATTTACGTATTATAGGAAACAAAAAAGATTATGATGAAGAAGAGATCCTCCGGTTAGCCATCCATGCCGGAACAATATGGCAGCAAGCCCGTTTTTTTGAATCTTCAATTATGGGATTAAAAGCATCAGTTGCCGATTGCTGCATTGTCGCCGGAACAACACGGCGCATAGGAGAAAAGCGCAAATCATGGGGCATGACACCGGAGGATTTCGCTTCGTTTTCTTTCAATACGGCAGAAGGACTTACCGGCCTTGTATTCGGCAATGAACGAACCGGGCTTACCGATGAGGAATTAAATGTTTGCTCGGTTGCCATCAATATCCCTTCAGCCCCCGATTTTCCATCGCTTAACCTTTCGCATGCCGTGCAAATCGTCTGCTATACGCTATTCCGCGCCTATAGTCCCCGAAAATACGGCTATGAGCGTATCCCTTATACGCGGGTTACCTCAACCTCAGAACATATCAACGACTGTTTATGTAAAATGGGTCTTTTTAAACATGCAGGGAAAGAAGATAATATTCGTTTTTTTCAGGAGATAATTGCAAGAGCGGGATTATCCGCCCGGGAAGCGCGGTATTTGGAAGAACTTTTTCAAAAGCTATGCTATGTTAAATGTCGAAATGCTGAGGGAACAGTACAGGAGATGCCTTTGCTGCAAACACCGCCCGTTCCAAACAATTAAAAAGTTCACGGACATTCCCCGGCCAATTATACTTACACAGCAGAGACAGAGCCTCCCGTGATAAGTGTTTTCTCGTTTGTTTTAAATAATTATATGCCAGCACTCCGATATCTTCTTTATGCTGACGCAGCGGGGGAACGATAAGATGGGCAACATCAAGACGATAAAAAAGATCTAATCGGAAGAGTCCCTGATCTACCATTTCTTGCAGATCACAATTTGTCGCACAAATCAATCTAAAATCAGAAGAGTACTTTTGAGTGCCTCCCAGTTTATAATATTCGTGTGTTTCAAGAACCCGTAAGAGTTTTGCTTGCAAATTCAGTGTAAGATTTTCTATTTCATCAAAAAATAATGTCCCTTGATCTGCCTCTGAAAAGAGACCTTCCTTATCGATTGCTCCGGTATAAGCTCCTTTACACGAACCAAACAATAAACTCTCTGCGAGATCTTCCGCAATGCAAGTAGTATTTATCGGTAAATATCTACCGGGACGATTTTTAGAATAGTAATGAATGAGCGAAGCAACGACTTCTTTACCTGAACCGCTTTCTCCGTACAGCAATACATGAGAATTTTGCTGTGCTGTCTGTAAAATAAAGTTCCGTATCATTTGAATTTCGATACTCTGCCCCTGCAATTTCGTATAGAGCGGAGCCGTTACCGGATCTATATCGTACATATCGATTATTCGGATAATTTTTCCTTCAAGCGTATTTTGAATAGTATTGTGTAATATATTGAATTCATAAGGAATAGAAAAACATCCTAATATCATATTTGTTGCAAAAGCGGCCTTTTCTACAAAATTACAATGCTGATGTGATAATAAAAAGATAGGTAAAATGGGATATTGCCCGTAAATTTCTTTGAGTATATTCGGCGGATACTCGCCCCCTGCTTCAAAATCAAATAACAGAAAATCGTAGGCTTTTTCTTCTAAGCAAGGTAGGACAGCCCGATTGTCCAATATATAGTCTATAGACCAAACTTTTTTAGACACACAAGCGAGTTTTTCGGCATCTGTCGAAAATGCTGCAACAAACAAAACACTTAGCACAGCCACACCTACAACAGAAAACCGGAAGAGGCAGGAATCGAACCTGCCGTTGCGAATTATGCAACCAACGGTTTTGAAGACCGCGAAGACCACCAGATCCCATCAGCTTCCATTAATAAGAGAAATTATGATTTAGTATAAAGTGAAAGTTTCTTTTAAGCAACCCTACTGCTTTTAATTTTAACGCTATCAAGAGGAAAATTTTCCGGTTTTTTATCTTTTTAGGATTATTATGCTTTACTTATTTGATCTCTAGTGTTCCGTCTTAAACATGACAAATATTTCACTCCCCGCAAAGGGATATTAGAATCGCCGCATGAATAAACTTGAGTGATGAACGGCCAAATATAATCAAATTTAAGCATACAAAGATTGTTTATATATTGCCGATACTATGTTAAAATAGTACCAATGAGCAAGATAACATACCTATCCGTTAAAGAAACTGCAAAACGCTGGCACATGAGTGAACGGAGTGTAAGGAATTACTGTTTGAGGTGCGCATACGAAGCTTTCGGAAAGTTTCATAAAACAGCTTCATTATATCCTAAAATCCGAAACAACCGACAGTCAAAAAACATGGTTTAAGGTTGGGGACTACAAAACGCTGGAAAATGAAGTGGGTGGAGATGCAACGACAAAACCTGCGGATGTTGCAGCAGCGATGAAATCATTATTAATGGAATACAATGCAAAATCGGAAATCACTCTTGATGATGTGTTGGATTTTCATGTCCGATTTGAAGCGATTCATCCGTTCCAAGATGGTAATGGCCGTATCGGAAGATTGATACTGTTCAAGGAATGTCTTAAACATACCATTGTCCCGTTTATCATTACTGAAGAACTAAAGCTTTACTACTACAGAGGAATTAAAAATTGGAAAAATGAACGCGGGTTTTTAAGAGATACGTGTCTTACCGCACAGGATGTAATGAAGCAATGGTTGGATTATTTCGGTATTATGTATTGAAAAACCGCTCCGGAAATGATCACCTAAGATTCATTACCAAAAACCGGCGTATTAGAGTTCTTTTATCCGGCCGGTTCTTTCACACCCGCCAGATACCGAAGCATTTTATCTACTAGGATAAAAGCTTGCGGCGTCAGTGTTTCGAGGCTGTCCTGTGGGGTGTGCATCCGCTGCCATGTCTGCGGAATGACGGCGGCAAACGGCGAATCAGGCGGAACGTGTGCATTGGTGATGATGCACCGTTGGAGCGCTTGAGCGGCGCTTTCGTTGGCGGATATTTCCGCAGCGGCCGACCTATGACATCCGGCGGAATGCACGTTACCCGATAGGGGCGTTCCAGCCGAGTGCGGCATATACCGCATTAACAGCTCCGCTTCCGCCCTCGGCAATACAGTGATGACCTGCGCGGTTAATCCGGCGGAAATGAGTCCCGCGTTGTCGCTGTAGGCGGTCGGCAGCGAAAGCCAGCGCCCCCTGCACGCGGCGTCGGCATAGATGCGGCAGCGCCGATGCAGAGCGGAAAGCACCGCCGTTTTCCGTGTATCCCTGCCGTATATCCCCGACTCTGAAAGGATGAGCGTATCCCCGCTGCCGCACATATCAAACACAAAGATGTCATCCTGCTGCATTGAAAGCGCACGTAGGCCTTGCCCCAAACGGTACGCCCCTTGGTTTTTAATGCCATCCGTACCCGCTTCCTCACCGTCGGTAAAGATGATGCGGATGTTATGCGCATCCCGTTTCTGCAACAGCGTTTGAGCAAACAGCAGCAGCTGTATGCAGGCGGCGGAATTATCGTTTGCGCCCTGTGTACCGGCGGCGCGGTCATAGTGCGCTATCAGCGTTTTCATCTTAAAGCGGGGATTGTACGCGGATTGCCGGTAGGTAATAACAATGTGAGTTTTATCTTGAAGGGTAACGGTACGGTAGGGAATTCCTTGCGCCGCCAACCGTTCCGTTATAAAGGCGCGCCGGTCTGCCGCCGGTTCTAAAAAAGCGTTGAAAAGAGGCGAAGCGATAATCGCTTGAGCTTGTTCAAGAGTCACGGCGGCAGAGCAATCGGGTTATAGAGCGGCTAAGGCTTTTTCAAGCTCGCTTACTAAGTGCGCAAAGTGCTTACAGGCTGCCTCAACCGGTTCGGGAGAAGCCATATCGACACCGGCAATCCGCAGCGACTCGATGGGATAGCGGGAACCGCCGGAGATTAAAAACTTAAAGTAATCCTCCCGCTCCGTTTTTCCGCCCGAGCATACCCGTTCGGCAAGGGCAAGCGATGCGGAAATACCGGTTGCATATTTGTACACATAGAACGAATTGTAAAAATGCGGGATACGCAAGCCTTCAAGATCGCTGCATTCCTCAAAGTGCATCGCAGGGCCGAAGTAAGCGGTCAACAGTTTGCGGTACTCGCTGCGGAGATTCTCGATGGTAAGCGGCGTTCCCTCTTCAACAAGCTTATGCGTGATATGTTCGTATTCGGCAAACATCGTCTGGCGATACAGCGTTGCAAGAATATCACTTACACGAATACTCAGGAGGTACGCACGCATTTTGGGATCGCTCGTGTTTTTCAGCATGGAGCGGAACAACAGCTCTTCGTTAAAGGTTGACGCTACCTCCGCCTCAAAAATCGTGTAGTTGTAGCTTAAAAACGGATTGTTCCGCACTGAATACCACGAGTGCATGGAATGCCCGCCTTCGTGCACAAGGGTGAACACATCCCGGATAACGTCTTCTTTATAGTTGACCATGATATACGGATCGCCTTCAAAGCAGCCCCACGAAAAAGCGCCTGAACGCTTGCCCTTATTTTCGTACCGGTCAACCCAACCGCCGAGCAGCCCGTTCCGCAACGTGGTAACATATTCATCACCGAGCGGCTGTAACGCTTCGGTAATCATATCGACGGCTTCGTTGTACGGAGTGTGCCGCCGCACTTCGCCTACCAACGGAACATACACATCGTAGTGCCGCAGCTCATCAAGTTTGAGTGATTTTTGCATAAGCGCATAAAAATGATGCAGCGGCTCCAAGTTTTTCCGGATTGTGCTGATAAGGTTGTCGTATACTTCCGTCGGCACCTTATCGGGATAGAGCGCCTGTTCACGGGCGGAACCGTATCCGCGGATACGGGCAAGCGCGATATTTTGCTGCACTTGACCGGTGTACAAAGATGCTATCGTATTTTTGTACGTGTCGAACGTGCCGTAAAATTGCATATATGCTTGCTTACGGATATTCCGGTCGGGATTGATTAAGAACTGTGAATATGAAGATTGAGTAAGCTCTTTCGCGCCGTCGGGAGTTTCAATCGAACCGAAACGGAAGTCTACATTCGTAAGCGTCGAGAAGCTGCGGCGTTCGACATCCTGCGATTCGGCTAAAAGCGACAGCAGCTTTTCTTCTTTCTCGCTCAATGTATGAGCCTTTAATCTGATCAGCTTTTCGATAAAGACTTTGTACGGAGCAAAGGCGACACCGGTCTTTCCAGCAGGATCGAGCCAGCCGCGGATGTTCTGTTCGGGAATATCCAGTAAAGCGGGGATAAACCAGCTTATTTCGGAAGAAAGTTCCGTGTCCGCCATCATCGCAAGGGAAACCCGTTCGATGTTTTTAGGATCGCTTTCATCCACCGACTTCATCAAAAAGGCATAATGGCTTGTCTTTTCCGAAATACGGGACGCCGCTTCCACCGCCTGTAAACAGCCGAGTACTGTTTCGGCAGTCAGCGTATCAGGTGCGGCAAAGGCGGTTTTGTAGGTTAATACGCGGTCTTTTGCGGCGGTAATGTCTTTCAGAGAGGCATTCCAGTCCGTATCATTTGTAAAAAGTTTGCTTAAATCCCATTGGTCGCTTTTTGCGACCTCCGAGCGCAGGGGTACCGTTGAGTTTTTCATACGTTCACTATACAATATGGCCGATGAATGAGCAACTGTCGGCCTATAAAATTAAACAAGGGCGGCGAATCTACGACATTTACAATATCTTCAATTCTTTTTCTTTTGCGCTTGTTACCGGCAATACGGTTACCCTTTATGCGCTGTTTTTAAAAGCCAACACAACGGTAGTCGGTTTACTGACTGCGTTTATGTACCTTTCGTTTTTTGCCATTCCGCTTGGTAAATTGATGGTGATGCGTTTCAGCATTATGCAGACATTCGGTAGTACATGGCTTTTGCGTACCGCCTCGCTCTTGCCGCTGCTTGCCATCCCTTTTCTTGTATCTGCGGGACACGATCAGTATGCGCTTTATTGCCTACTGCTTGCGGTAGGGCTGTTCAATTTTTTCCGCGGCGCCGGAATGATTGCCAATAATCCCGTTATCAGAATCCTTGCGCCCGGGAAAGACCGCAGCTCGTATATCGTGCGTCTTTCCTTAATCAACAATCTTGCGGCATTACTCGCCACTGTTTTGCTCGCATGGCTTTTACGGAGGGATCCTTCGGTACATAGCTATAACCTTGCCAGCATGATCGGCATACTACTCGGCTTTATCGCCTCCGTGTTACTGTTTAGAATACCGGAACCGGAGTCCGCAAAGCCGAACCGTCAAAAGCGGAAAGACCGCACAACCCCGCGCCAAGGCTCCACTTTTTTGAGGCACATTCGAGATGCCTTTAAAGATGCAAACTTTAGACGGTTCGTGTTGGCCTTCTTTATTATCAGTCTCGGTATTGCGATGATCCGTCCGTTTATCATTGTGTATGCAAAAGAGGTTTACAGTAGACGAGACAGCGCGGCGACCATCTTATCCGTGTACTCACTTGTAGGTGCTCTCAGCGTCGGGCTTTTAATGCATCTGATTATCGACCGCATCGGCGCAAAACCGATCTTTATTAT
This sequence comes from Treponema sp. OMZ 803, assembly GCF_024181165.1. Lineage (NCBI taxonomy): Bacteria > Pseudomonadati > Spirochaetota > Spirochaetia > Treponematales > Treponemataceae > Treponema > Treponema sp. OMZ 803. The sequence goes on from NZ_CP051195.1 coordinate 2,757,609, forward strand.
TTTCAGCGCAATCAGCGCCCTTTCGTTAATACCGGCTTTCTTTGCGCCGGGACTTGCAAGTGCCGGTATACTCAGTACCGTTTTTCTCATCTTATTTACGATAATCAGCAATGTCGGTTTTGTCGGGCAAGATAATTCGTCGCAAGCATATTTCTTCGCAATGGTGCCGGAAGAGGCGCTGATGGATTTAAGTATGCTCTATTACTTTATCCTTGCGATTACCGGCGGTGCAGGTTCCATCCTCGGCGGAACAATACTCGACCTTTTGCGGGTGCAAGGGTTTTCCTACTTGCAATCGTATCAAATATTTTTCTTGATAGTTATCGCCATTATCGCAATCGGTATCGTATTCCAGCGCAAGCTCTTGAACCTCGGCAGTTACCGCGTGTTTGAAACGCTTGCCGTGCTCTTTTCTCCCCGCGATATGAAGGCGCTCAACCTTCTGCACAAACTAGACCGGAGCGAAACCATCGAAACCGAGGAGAAAATCCTCAACGAACTCGGTGAAATTGCTTCATCGGTATCCTGCGATCAGCTGCTGCACTACCTTGAATCTCCGCGGTTTACGATTCGAATGAATGCATTACGGGCGCTCTATTCGATGAATACCATCAATGCAAAAGTGCGTGATGTGGTCTTAAAAGAGCTTGAACAGGGAGCCTTTACCACAGCGCCGCTCGCCGCGCGGATACTCGCCAAATTCAATGTGCAGCAGGCGGTTACCCCCTTACGGGCAGCGCTCGATAGCGACGACTACTATCTTGCCGGAGAAGCGATGGTCGCCCTTGCCCGGCTGAACGACAGCTACAGCCAGCCTAAAATCGGCACCATTCTTTCCCAAGCGGAAAACCCCGCGCTGATACTGAAAGGAATACGCGCGCTGGAGCTTTTTAATGCAGATAATTCCCCTATGTTTATTCTGGATATCCTCCGCAGGGACACTGTTCCGCCCTATATCGAAAACGAAGCGCTGCTTGCACTCGCATCTTTAATGGGTATCCAAAACGACTTTTATTATATGTTTGAAAAATACCGGAACGAAAAACAATCGCCGTCTATTCTTTTCATCGATATACTCGATGAAATTTTTGAAACGAAAAAAACGAGCGATCCCGTGCTGAAAAAGACCGTCATCGATTTTATTCAAGACTACCAATACGACGAAGCCTTTGTACGCTGGCTGATCGGATTCGGTAAAAACAAATTGGGCATACGGTCGGCTCTTCTGGTCGCCGTCGCCCTTGATATCGGCTTAATTCATCGGGAAGCATTCCGGTTCTTCTTGTCATTTTGGGCTATCTCCTTATTCAAAAAACCGGAACTTGCGGAACGGTAGGAGAAAACAATTATGACATTCAAAGAAAGAATGAGCGAAATTACGCAGAGTATACGGGCAGCAGCCGTCAGTTCTCCGTCCGCATTCTTTTTTGTATTAGCAGCGGGTATATCGCAGCTCTTTTATAAATATATTCCGAATGCGATACACTTGAATTTTCTGTTTTCGTTTTCGGTCGTTTTGCTATGCAATGACAAAATAAAAGCAGCGACAGCCCGTACAAAACTGACGATCTTCTGCGGTCAAATTGCTGTCCTCACCGCAATGTATCTTACCGGTCTTTTAACCCTCAATAAAAACATTGATTTGGTGTATCTATCGTTAATATACCTATATTGTATCTGTGCTTTTATCTTCTTTTTCCCTGCGGAAGACTTTCTGAAAGAATTTAAATTGCGATTTATTCATTTTCTTGTTTCGTTGCTGTTTTTTGGAGCTATCTACTGCATACTGTTTATCACCATCTTTTTGATTAATGCTATTTTTGATCTTGATATCGTCTTTACCGAAAGTATTATTTTCCGCATCACTAATGCAACAGCCACAATCATCGCCCTTACTGTGTTTGCCGTATACCGGTCAAAGCCACTCATACACTCAAAGTTTTTTACCCTAATGTTTCAAAAACTGCTACCGGTTTTGCTCGTGCCGCTCAGTATTCTCGGTCTTATATATCTGATAAAGTATGCGCGTTTCCCGTATTCTACCGAGGGAATACCTTTCCCATTATACTATCTTGTACTCGGCAGTATCGTGATCTGTCTTTTGATGATTCAGCATTTTAAAGACCGGCAAGGTATTGTGCGGCTGATGCTCGGTCTCCTTGGTATCGCATCACTTTTGTTTATTGTCGCTTTGCTGCGCGATCGAGCAATCAATGCTTGGAAGTATGGAGGAATCGGCTTTAGCGTATCCGATAAACCGCCGCTGCACGAAATCGAAATCAACAGCCTTTTAGCGGTGTATTTTTTTTATGCAACATTAAGCGGGAAAAATATAACATCACAGCTCCGCACCGTAACGGCGCTTATCACGATTATCCTCTTTTTGCCGGTAGTAGGCTTTTACAATTTTGCTTATTTTGGACAAAAAGATATCATAAAAATCCACAGCGCTTTAGAGGAATTTATACTGGAGCGAAACCGTCAGACTACTAATGATAGTGATAACACACCGCGTTTTGAATATTTTTCTCAACATTATCCTTTAGAAAATGAACCGCCGGAAAATGTTGATCGAATTATCGATACCGGCGAATACGATGCAGTTCTTGTAAAAGTTCAACTGAAGTTAGATACGATCCCCGCTTCTTCTATTCCTCGTCATGCGCAATGCCGGTATAAACAATTCTTATTTTCGATCGAACCGGACGGAAAATCGGTAAAAATAAGCGATGAATCTGACGGACAGATCGTAATGCTTGATTTTTATACACGGATAAAAACCAACAGCACAAAAGCCGAAAAGGTATCGGACAAGACACCTTTCATCTACGAAGATCAAAAGATGAAGATTATCGTTCGCCATGCTTTCTATTCCGAAAACCAATCCGCGCGCATTACCTTCGATGCTTATATCAAAAAGACACCGGCCATGCCGCAACGGTAAGTAACAACTCAATCAGATACGGCAATCCGTATGTTTGTAATTATTCTAAAGTACATAAAAAAAATGCCGATTATAGGAATAGTGGAGGGATCGGTATGGTATCGAATTATGTACCGTTGTCATCATTGTCTTATGCGGCAATGACGAGTATTTCGGCCGGAGGGCGTGCATATCTTCCGGTCGATACAAAACAAGTTGTTTATTCTCATTTTCAATATGTTTCCGGGGTACCGCGTACAAAGAATCAAAACGGTGTCAGTATCGGGAAGCTGAAGATTTTAAATACGCTCATCGATCAGCTGGTTAGAATGCGCGAGAATGAACGGGAAAACAAGCTGTTAACGGCTAATCCCGATGAAAAAACGCTGGATGCGATGATTGAATATGTCAACACTAAAATCCATACAGAGATAACGCTTTCAAAGAACACCGGATATACTTCTGCATTGCCGGAATCGGCTTATTTATTGGATCTGACAGCTTAGATACAGAGACGTTTTCTCACAAATAGCGTTAAACGTCTCATCTGTATGTTTTATCTTTTCTAAAGAACTTGCGATTTTTTTCATAAAAGAGTAACATAGCGGATATGGACGTCATCGCGCGGTATCCTGAATTTTCTCCGCTATCCCTTGAAGCTGTACAAGCAATTAAAAACGATTTACGGTTGCTAAAGGACGGTATTTCGGAGTTAACCTTCGGAAGTTTGTATTTTTTTAGGAATTTTTATAAATATAAGATAAGCAGATTTAATGAGCATACCCTGCTCTTTTTGGGGGAAGAGAAGCAAAAACAGTTTTTTTTCACAATTGGGGCACCTCTTCCTATTTCTACGATTAAAGAACTGTACAGCGATTGTGCTTACTGGAAATTAATCTCGGAAGCCTATTTAAGTAACAATGAGTCGCTTTTCCAAAATTTTAAAGTCTCCCCTGCAGAAGACAGGGACAATTTCGATTACCTGTACACCCGCCTCTCGTTGAGTACGCTTTCCGGCAAGCAATTACATAAAAAAAAGAACCACATAAACGGATTTTTACACAACTATCCGGACTTTACTTTAAAAAAATTGGATTCCGATACAAAAAAAGACGCATATAAAATCTTAGATATCTGGGCAACGGAACAAACCGATCTCCAAGATACCGATTACGAGGCTGCGCAACAGGCTTTAGCATTACCGTCGATAGAGGATTTTCTTAGTCTTATCCTCTATGTACAAGGTGTGCCGGTGGCATGGTGTTTAGCGGAATTAGCCGGTCAAGGGTCTATCGCCGTTGTCCATTTTGAAAAAGCACGAACCGATTTTCGAGGCAGCTATCAATACATCAACTATGCCTTTGCACAATCGCTTTCCGAACAAGTCGTGTACATCAACCGCGAGCAAGATTTGGGAGACGAGGGGCTGCGCCATGCAAAAATGAGCTACAAGCCGGAAGGTTTTGTTAAAAAATACCGGCTTGATAAAGGAGCGCTTTGAAACTATGAAGTTAGTCAGCACTCGAAACAGCAACATCACTGTTTCTTTTAAACATGCAATCTTTGATTGTATGCCTGCCGACGGCGGTTTATATGTTCCGTACTCCGAACACGATTTACGATCGTGGATATTACACATGAATGAGCAAACGACCTTTTCGACCATAGCGGGTTCGTTAACAGCCGCATTGCTCAAAGAAGAGATTAGTCCGGTTATCTCCGAGCGGATTGCGGCGGCGGCGTTTCAGGGATACAGCCCACGGCTCCGCCAGCTTGATGACCGCCTGTTTTTGCTGGAGCTGTTCCACGGCCCAACCGGCAATCATCGAGACTTCGGCTTTCTATGGCTCGCCTCTGCATTGGAACATCTGCTGACAATAGATGAAAAAAACGCCATCGTAATTGCCTCCAGTACCGGAGCAGGCGGTAGGAGCATGGCGGCGGCATTCGGAAACAAAAAGCATCTTAAATTGATTATCCTATACCCAAAGGGCTATGCAAAGGGGCTAAAGCCCGAGCATTTATTCCAAAACGGCGGATCCGTCTACCCCGTAGAGGTTGAAGGTGACACTGCCGCAGTCGAAAACCTTATCCGCTCTATTTACCAAGAGCGGCAGCTCATAGAAGAGTATAACTTAACACTGGCAAATACCGTCAACATCGGGCGTATTCTGCCGCAGGTGTTTTTCTATATGTTTGCGTTTACCCGTATAAAGGCACGGACTGCGGGGGAAATATTCTATGCGGTTCCGTCAGGCAACTACGGTAATCTTGCAGCCGGCTTATATGCGTGGAAATTTTGTTTACCGGTAAAAGGTTTTATTACCGATGCGACGGAAGCGCTGAATTGCGACGAAACCGGAAGCTGCCGCTGTGTTGCTTCTTCAATCCCGCTTGCGGAACGTGGCCCTGCCGACCCTGCTGTTCCTTCCAGTATCGAACGACTTGAACAAGTTTTTACGCTCAGCCCCGCTATTATGAAATCGATTATTTTCCCGGCGCAGGTTTCGGATGCGGAAGCACAAACGCTTATCAGTGATTCCTATCGGCGCTATGGCATCATGTTCGATACGGCAACCGCCCATGCATACTCAGCGGCACAAAACCGAAACATATTCCGGCAGCGAAGCGGGGAATCTCTCGTGTTGGTCTCGAAAGATCATCCCGCCTTTGAAAGTGAAATTCTTACCCGGATATGCGGCGAATCCCCGATAATACCCGAATATCTGCACGGTATTGATACGCCTATTCCAAATGTGCCGCTCATTAAAGGAACAAAAGAAGAGCTCATCAAAATTCTCAATACAATAAGTGAGGTGCAATAATGCCATACAAATTAGACGGTGCAAAATTCCCTACGTTGGAAGACTTAGTCGAAGCGCTCTATCCGCTCTATGCCGACAAAATGAGCGAAGAAGAATTTAAGAAATATGCGGAAGAAAACGCCGAAAAGAGTTAAGACAGAGTTGTTGTAATCGGTCATTTTTTAGAAATGTTTGGAGATTATAATGAATTACTATCACGATTCCCCCAAGAGAAGCGCCGCATGGTTCATCTTATGCTGCATTACGGCGTTTATTCCGGCTTTCCTCTTTGCAGCGCAAAAGCCTGCAACCGAATCGGCACAGGGAACTCTTTCCGGCGATTACGTTATTTACCGCGATTATTCTTGGAAAGCCCCTACATGGATAGGTTTTTTGTACTATAATGATGAAACCTACGGCGCTTTTATTCGTACCGACGATCCCGAAAATCCCCGTACCGTATCTATCTTGTTTAGCGGAAAAATCGAAAAGGGGAAATTATCGTTAACCGGTCAACAGATTATTTCTTCCATTACACCTGATGATACGTTAAGTGTTAATTATTTGATGGAACTTTTGCCTAAACTCTATGAACTTAAAACCTTTCCCCGCGCCGGGAAAGCGCCGTTCGGCACGGCAACGGTACGTAAACAAATGGAAGAATTCGGCGGCGCAGTTACACTGGACTTTCAGTCTTTTGTTCCGCTCTTTCATCTTAAAACAATAACCGGCGCAAAAAAAGAACCGGTTTTGGAATTAACCGAAATCGGCTCTATTAACGGCAACGGAGAATCCGTGTTTTATGGTTACAGCCCTGCAGAGCCTAAACAGGGAACAAATACATTTACCCTTAATAAAACGGCGAAAAAAGAAACGGTAACCGTTTCGGGCATATCGCTCCATTTAGATAGTCAGTGGAAAAAAATCGCTGACAATTCATTCCTGTGCGGAAATACGGCGTTTTTAACCGTTAGCATGGTCAATCTGCCTGCAGACAAAACTGGAAATACATTATCGGTACCGGAACAGCTGCTTCGGTTGTTAAGCTCATCAAGCCCCTTTGCAAAAGCGTTGCTGCCATATACGACTATCCAAGGAACGCAGACGGCCTTCACCCTTACACAGTCTATATACGATGTCGAATCGAAACAAGTTTCAAAAGATATAAAGCGGTGTATTAAAAACAAAGACGGCAGCTTTATGATTATCAGCCTAACGGTGAACAGCCATGCTTATAGCGCCGAACAAGCCTATTTTAATGGACTTTTTTAGTTTTTGTGCTATACTGCAACAGAGATGATAGGTCATTTACTTTTTGATATTGATAATACGCTCTATTCTGCATCGAACCTGATGGAACGGAGAATCTCCGAGCGGATGTTTCAATTTATTGCCGATTTTCTGTCAGTACCGCTGAAAGAGGCCATAAAACTGCAACATACACGGCGGCACAACTACGGCACTACGCTTGAATGGCTTGAGTGTGAATATCATTTCAACGATAGAGATACTTATTTTGAGGCCATACACCCCGCTTCGGAGATTTCCGAATTACAGCCTGATCCCAAATTACGGAGTTTTTTAATTTCGTTACAACTGCCGATGACGGTTTTGACCAATGCGCCGATGGCACACGCGGAGCGGGTTTTGGACTTCTTTAATATCAGGGACTTATTTCTCGGCGTTTTTGACATTTCTTATAACCAAGGCAAGGGAAAACCGCAGCCGGATGCCTTTATCAAACCGCTTACTGCGGTACATAAAACAGTTGCAGAAACATTATTTTTGGATGATTGCCCCGCTTACGTTCAAGGCTTTGTTCAAATCGGCGGGCAGAGCGTACTAATCGACGAAAAGGAACGATGTACGGATTTTACCAAGACGTCCGGCATTCCTTCGATTAAGTCGATTTACGAACTGCCACCTCTCTTGGAGCGACTTTCCGTATAGCGAGGCAGTAACAACCGGTAAATTCCGGTAATAGGCTCTATAATATTTGTGATTATATAAAGTGCGCCCTAAAAATCCGGTTGGATTTTTAGAGGTTTCTACAATTTTTAGGAGGAAAAAATGGACGGTTTGGTACTAAAAAACATGCTTGAAGAGCTGCGACCGCTATTTGAACGGTATGCAAGTAAGGATAATATTATCACTGAAGAAAATGTACACAAACTGGAAAATCCTCATATCCGTTCAATCTTGGAATCTGCCGTACAGAAGCTCTTATTGGACGGCTCAAAACTATACCCCGAAGCACATATCATCGAATTTTTAAATGCAATCAAAGCCGGAAAGAAGGGAATTATCCTTTCCGAACACTACAGCAACCTCGATTTACCGATCTTCTTATATTTAATGGAACAAACAGGGGATGCGGGAAAAGAACTTGCCCATCGCTCTATCGCAATGGCAGGGATGAAGCTTACCGAAGAAGATCCGCTGATAGCAGCTCTTACCGAAGGGTATGAGCGCATTGTCATTTATCCGAGTAGAACGCTTGCCGGCATTACCGATCCCGTACAACTGGAAGAAGAGAAAAAACGGAGCCGCACTATCAATATTGCCTCAATGCGGACATTAGAAGAAGTGCGGAAAGAAGGAAAAGCCGTTATCGTATATCCGGCAGGCACCCGCTACCGCCCGGGAAAGCCCGAAACAAAACGGGGTGTCCGCGAAATCGACTCATACATCCGAACCTCCGATGTGATGATGTTGGTTTCTATTAATGGTAACTGTCTACGCATTTCGGATGATCCCGCCAATATGCTAGGCGATATTGTTTGCCAAGACAAGGTTGTCATAGAGGTCAGTCCCGTTATCGACTGTAATGAATTCCGTGAGCGTGCCAAGCAACGCTGCCATGAAGGAGACGACAAAAAACAGGCTGTCGTCGATCTTGTTATGGAAGAGCTTGAAATTATGCACAACCGAAACGCATAGTGTAGCCGAATTTCTCCTTACTTGACAGGAAACCGGAAAATCATTATCGTACAAGAAGATACTAAGGATATAATCCATTGGAGGTGATTCTGTAAGTGGCAAGTATCGTTATCGATGATTCCGAAAACCTTGAAAAAGCGATTAAGCGTTTTAAGCGCCAAGTTGAAAAAGAGGGAATTATCCGCGAGTGGAAAAAGCGCGAATACTATGAAAAGCCGTCTACTATTTTAAATAGAAAGAAGAAAGCTCTTCAGCGCAAATTAATGAAAAAAAACCGCAAGTCATATGATTCAAAATCATACTAATTTTTAACAATCATCAACAAAGCCGGTTTATCGATTCTAATTTTTATTTATAATGAATTGATAATCGGCTTTGTAATCTTTCTACAAAAAAGCCATCCATATATTTTCAAACACAGTCGGATGTGTTTGCTTGTTGTGATTGTTTTAATCCATAAAATCGCCTATACTATTCTCAACCATCCTCCAAGCTTGTAAAAGGACTTTATTATGGAATATTCAATAGAAAAGTTTGAAACCGGCTACCTTATGGTTAACACATGGGTGTTCCCGTTGAGCGAAAAGAGTGTTGCCGTCATCGATCCCGGCGGATTGAGTCCCGAATTATCCCAGTATTTAGATAAACTTCATCCTACTCACCTTGAAATTATGTTGACACACGGACATTTTGACCATGTCGGCGGCTTACCGGCCTTAGTAAGAAAATATTCCGATTACCGCTTGTGGATTCACGAAAAAGATGCCGCATATCTTGGAGCGGCCGGTACGGAAACCCATTTTAAAAGCTTTGCTCCGCTCCATGTTCAAAAACTGATTGAACCGTTGGAAAAGCATCCGCTCCCCGACCCGACAGATTTTTATAAAGAGGGCGATAATGTAAACGGCTTTACCGTGCTGTACACCCCCGGGCATACGCAAGGCTCTATTTGCTTGTGGAGCAAAGAAGCCGGTATTCTTTTCAGCGGTGACACTCTTTTTTACGGTTCCCGCGGCAGAACCGACCTACTCGGCGGTAATGAGATGCAGATATGCCAATCACTCAAGCGACTTTTTACTGAATTACCGGGAAGCACGCAGGTGTATCCGGGACACGGCTCCAATACGACAATCGAATTTGAAAAGAAATATCAAGGGGCGTACATATAAACGCATCGTCCCCCTTTTGAAAACAGGCGGGCATCTACTTCGTTATTTCACAAAAATTAGTCCTCGACGTGCAAAAAGCACGCCTGCGGGTAATTTTTGCTCATGCCTCGTATCTGCCTCACCTCTTTTCAAAAGGCTAACGCAAAAATTATTTTTAACCATTGGTCTCCATTATTCTGCGCTTTTTATCTATTCTGTCTGATGCGTTTACCCTTCTCGTGAAAAAATTGTACGAAATTTTTGACAAAATTTCGTACAAAGGCAAGCAATCGCTTAAAACGTTTCCGATACGATTGCTCTCGATACAAGCCCTGCATCCCGTTTCTATATTCGGCCGTCAACAACTTTCAGAATCTGTGCCGCGGTTTCAGTCTTGAGAAATTTTCGCAATCCGGCAGACTTTTGAGCGCGTTGTTTAACGATTTTCATAATTGCTGCGAGGTCATTGATATAGCCTTGGTTGTTAAAGGCTGAAATTTGTTGCAGCATTTCATATTTCTTTTCGGCAAGTTCGATGAGCATACTCTCCAGCTGGGCTTGCGTCGGCTGACGAAAAGCCTCGTAAATAAGTGCCGTGATCGCCCCATACTGCTTTGCCAAATAATAATCGCCTTCGAATCGGCTGTTACGGGTGTTATGCGCCGGAACCGTATTTTTTGCATTGGTTAATAAAATAATGATAAGATGTTCGACAGGATCGATAATGGTAAGTGTTCCCGTCCAGCCGGTATGCCCGAAGGTTCCGGCAGAGGCAAGGGGAGAAAAAGCCCAAGTATATTCCTGCGCTCCCTGCCGCCGCCACCCGAACCCGATGCTTGAAACAAGCGCCTGTTGCGCCGTAAAATATCCTGCAACGGACGGATCAAAAAAACGCTTGACACCATATCCGCCCTTATTCAGCATTACTTGAGCAAGTACTGCAATACTTTCCGCATTTGCAAACAGCCCTGCATGCCCGCTAATCTCTTCCATCGCCGTATATGCTTCCGAATCGTGAACAGTTCCATGAATGAGTTCCGTTGTCTGCGCGCCATCAATAGCAGCTTGAGTGCGCGGTTTTGCACGGATTTCCGTTGCAGCAATCTCATCGAGTGTAAAACCCTGCCGGAGTGGTGTAAAGCAAATCCTATCCAAACCAAGCGGGCGATAAAAATTGTCGGCAACATATTCCGCAACGCCTATTCCTGTTACCTTTTCGATAATATAGGTGAGCAGCATATAATTGATATCGGAATAGAGCACCGTTTGCCGCGGCAGATACACCAACGGAGTTTCCATAATCAAGTCAAAGGTATGTTCGCGGTAGCTTTTTTCTGAAACATTTTTAAGTTTCTTAATTTTCTGCGAATACGCCCTTCCGACGGGAAGCCCCGATTGATGAGTAAGAAGATCAAAGATTGTAATATCGGCTTTGCCTTTTATTTTACTTTTCTTAGCATCAACAAATTGCGGAAAAAAATGGTGAACGGTATCGGTGAGCGCAAGGCGTCGTTCGGAAATCAGTTTTTGAATGGCAAAATTAACCGCATACATCTTTGTATTGCTTGCAAGGTCAAATAAAGTCTTTTCCGTTACAGGAATCACTTCGTCAAGCGTATTGCCTGCGCTATCAACCCTGCTGATGGCGCCGTAAGCGCTGTTCTTAATCATCTTGCCATCTTTAATAATGACAAGCTGAGCGCCGGGAAACCCCGCTTCCGTTTCAGCAGTCAGGAGTTGATCAACTATTTCGAGCGTTTCGGCTGAATACGGTGCATCTTTCTGTTGTTTTTTTAAAGCCTCCTGCGAATTGGAAAGCGGCAAAATAACAGGGTAGGGTATCTTTACCTGTAATGAAGGTTGTTCTTGTGCCATACCGTTTCCGGCAGGAGTAAGCGCCGCAATATAGAGCATATTTCTACCATTTTGAATATATGGTGATGCATCAAAGCACATCGGTTTACCCGTACAGATGGATTGTGTCGGAACTTTTTGATTATTGATGTACAAATCGAAAGAAGCAAGCCCCTGTGCCCAAAAATAAATATAAGCCTGCCCTTTATACGCGGTAAACGCAAGATAGTTATTCGGTAAAATAGAATCGTCGTATTCCTTCATCGGAATCGGAAACGTCTGTTCCGCTTGCATTTGTGTATCTGCAGAAAATACTGCTTCAATCATTCCGGCATCATCGGTAGGCAATACGCTGTCGTGTTTACGGGCAGAGGCAGAAGCGCATCCCAAAAGGCTCAACAGAAAATATGAAATAACAACCGATACAGCAAACGGCCAAAGGAACAATCTAAGGGAAAATCGGGAAGGCTTCATATCCGGCATCCTTTAACCGGAGCCCCATATCTCCGGCAGCGTTCTCTTTAACAAGTACGGCAAAATAAACAGTGCCGCTGGGACGCATTTCTTCTTTTATAATGGGAGTAAAATGTTTTTTTTGCAAATCAGTGGCAAGCGCTTCCGCATATTTTTTTGTCTTATAAAATCCAAGCTGATAATAGGAAGGCTTAGCCTGTGTTTCGGAACCCGCTGCCGGTTTTGAGGGTTGAGCAGAAGCAGCCTCAGTTTTTGATGCAGCGCTCGATTGCGGTGAAGCTTTTATCGCTTCCGATGACGTGCCTGTTTTAGAAGCGGTGCTTCCGGCGGCCGGTTTTTGCGCAAGTCCGCTCCTTGGCATTAAGTACCAAAAAGTTGACGGCTGTACGGTAACGGTTCCATTCACCGCCGCCGCTTCCATACCGGCAGGGTACTCTTTCAGCAGCCGCTGCTTTGCATCCTCATCACCATTGACCCACCAGAGTGTAAACAGCAATGCAGGATGATATTCCGAAAAAGCCTTTTTCTTAGTATAGGCGGTAATGAGGGGTACAGCTCGATCAGCCCGGTCTTCGGCGAGCAGTCTCCACGTATCATACACGGCGGCTCTCCGGTAATATGGATCTTCATCGCTCACCGGTAGCGCGGCGGCGATTTCACTTAACAGGCTTCGGGCAGAATCCATACTGCCGCCGCAAAGCAACACACGAACCGCATCCAATAAAAGCGCAGTTTTTTTATCGGTAGTATCGAACCCCGCCGCCTGCCGGTAACAGTCCGCCGCATTGGAATAATTCCCGTTATGTTGTTCATACTCTGCCAACAGCGTCAGCGCTTGAACTTGCGCCTGTGCATTCGGAAGCGTTGCTAAATTCTTTTCAAAAAATTGCCGGACAGCCGCATCTGTCTTTTGTGCAAAGGCTTTTTGCGCCAAAGTTTGCACAGCGGGCTGCAATGCCGGTTCCGAAGATTCCGCAAAGGCTCCGGTACCGGCATTTATCATCATCATTACTCCGGAGATAATGATAAAAAAAAGATATGGTTTTCTAAATCCTAAACAGCAGCTACGCATCCTGCTTTGCCGTCCCGTTCTCTTCGGAATGCTTCTTTTTCCCGAACCAACGGCGTTTTTCAGGTTTTAATTCAACTTTTTCAACATCATGGTACAAAGCCGCTTGCTTTTCAGCCTTCTTCATTTTATGACGGCTGCTGATAAGAAAGGGCAAAACCGCAATATTCCCAAGCAAAAATGCAAACAGCATACTTAAAAAAATCGGCACATCTTTAAATACGTAAAAAATGACGGAAATATCGCAACGGTTCGATAGATTAAAGCCCATAAACAGCACAAGCATCAGCATTACAATAATAAAATACACTAACTTTCCCGGCATTATATCCTCCCATGGAATTCCTTATACGACAGGGACAGCCCTAAACGTTTTCCCTTTTACGGATTGTAATTGAACTTTCATAAAATGTCCAATATGTTTCGGATCACACTTTTCCGCAAGCACAGTCATCTCCCCCTGTTCGGTATGTCCGAACAATTCATCGGGATTATTTCTCGACTGCGATTCAACCAACATCATAACCGTTGAACCAACCCGTTGCTGCATTTTAAGATCGGTAATATGTTGCTGTAAATCGATAACCTGTTGCAGCCGGTTAATCCGCTCGACATCGGGAATCCGGTCGGGAAAATCGTACGCTTTGGTTCCTTCACGCGGGTTATAATGATACATAAAAGCCGAATCAAACTGCACCGTCCTCATCAAGTTGAGCGTTTTTTCAAACTCTGCCTGTGTTTCTCCCGGAAACCCGATTAAAATATCGGTTGTCAGTACAATATCCGGTATCCGTTTACGGAGCTTTTCAACAATAGTAAGGTATTGCTCAACAGTATAGCAGCGATTCATTCGCGCAAGAATTTCGTTGGAGCCGTTTTGTACCGGCAAATGGAGCGATTTACATATCCGCGGATCCGCCGCCATCACCTCAATCAGCTCATCCGATAAATCTTTCGGATGACTTGAGATAAAGCGTATCCATTTAATAACGTCCTGTTCGGCACACGTCGCTGAAACGGCACGAAGCAAAGACGGAAAACTCACCGCTGCTCCCGTGGCAGGGTCAACTCCGTGATACGAATTGACGTTCTGCCCCAACAGCGTAATTTCCCGAACATTCTTTCCGCTTAAAAACCGAATCTCATCCAAAATGCTTTCAACCGGACGGGAAATTTCCCTCCCACGGATATACGGCACAATGCAGTACGTACAAAAATTATTACAGCCGTTCATAATCGGGACAAAGCTTTGAAAAGCCCCTTCGGTATACGAACATTTGGAAAAATGATAGCGCTGTTCATTGCTGGACTGCGGACTAAGCGCCGTCAGCTCAGCGATACCTTCCTTCGTGCCTGCCCAAAGCGTTTCCCTTTCAACTGCATCGAAGATTGCTGTAAATTGATCCCGTTCAAACATCCCGACGACATAATCAAGCAGCGGGAATTTTTCCTTTATCTGATCATGCAGCCGCTGTGCCATACAGCCCATTAAGACAATCGTAAAATTCTGCTTCTTTTTCATCGCAGAAAAAAGACCGAGCCGCCCGAATACGCGGGTTTCGGCGGTTATCCGTACTGAACAGGTATTCACAATCAGCAAATTGCAGTGCTGTATATCTTCGGCAGCCTCCCAGCCGCGTTCTCGCAAGAGCTGTTCCAATGCCGCAGACTCGGCAAAGTTCATTTGACATCCATACGTTTCAATAAAGTATTTCAAAATATGTATTCCTAAAATTATCTATAAAATAAATAAGGCAGCTCTCAACACTGAGTTTTTTAGCGATGCCTAATATAAAAAGTTTTCCACCTTACCGACGATTTAAAAAGCGATGCAATTTTAATGCAAGATTATCATATTTCCAACGGAGGACGCTCCCTTTTTCAAGGGTTTTGTTTGCAATAAGCGGAAATTCGGCAAGCACCAGCGGTTTCCCCTCATCTTCCGTAAAGAATTGCACCTTTCCGATTTTTTCTCCTGCTGTAATGGGAGCGGCGAGCGCACCGGGCACGAGTATACGCAAATGAATTTCAGCGGTATTCTCTGCTGTACCGTTTAATTCAGTACCGGAAAGAGGAACGGTAAAAGCTCCGCCATTTCCGCCCGGATCATCCGGCAGCGGCAGCAGCGCCGTTCTGTTAGCCTGTTCTTTTGCCCCGACAACGGGAATAGCCGGAATATCCAATGGAAAATTCTGTGCATATCTTGTGGAAAAGTGAGAAAACGCCCATTCCATCAATATTGAGCAGTTCTCTTCCCGTAGTGCCTTCCCTTCCGCCATATTTTTACCGGCGCCGCCTAAAATAACCGCAATGAACCGGATACCGTTCCGCTGTGCGGTAAGCGCAATATTAAAACCGGACTCATAAATAAATCCCGTCTTAATGCCGTCGCATCCGTCCAGTTTACCCAATAGCGTATTCGTCGCCGGCTGGCGGATAATTGTTTGCGCTTTAAGCATATTATGCGGCTGCGGATAGCTGAATTCCCGCAGCGAGTGAAACTGTGCAAGGTGGTCGGGGTATTTCCGCACATACACTGCACAAAAACGGGCAAAATCACGGGCAGTTGTGCGGTTATATTCACTCAAGCCGTTTGCATCCTCAAAGTGCGTATTTTGCAAGCCGAGCGCTGCGACGGCTTCATTCATCTGCCGAACAAAGGCCTCCACAGAGCCTGCCGTATAAATTGCAAGCGCCACCGCCGCGTCATTACCGGAAACGACCGCCATACCCCTCATCAGCTCCTCAACGGTTACCCGCTGATTTTTTCCCAAAAACATTAGCGATGACCCCGATGGAATATTTACCGCCCACGATTCTGCAGGCGGCGTGATAGTATCGGTCAAGCTGATTTCTCCCCGCTCAACAGCCTGCATCACCGTGTACATCGCAACCAATTTTGTTAATGAAGCAGGAGGAATACTGTGATCGGGATTTTTTTCGAATAAAAGAGCTCCACTCGCAGCGTCCATCACAACAGCGGAACGAGCGCTTATTGCAGCCGGTTGCGGAATACCTTGCGTACAAGGTGCAGGATGTAATAAAGGAGGTGTATAAAAAGATCTGCGAGCTTCGTTTCCAAGGGAATCGCGAGCAGCGGTTATATCTGCGCCGAAAGCCGCGTCCTGTCGAGCTTGTTCTTCCGGCAGGATAGTCAGTAATTGCGTACCGCGAACATACAGCGCAATGCCCGAAGCGACAATCCAACCGGCCGCTACGGCAACGGCTATGAGAATATAAAAACCGATTCTATGGGATTTTGTATTAGTCATGTACAATTATTATAGAAGCTGCAATCTTTCAACAGCGCAGCGTTAATTTAATAGACCGGCAGGGTTAAGCGTTGCTCCGTTCCGATAGACGGTAAAATGAAGGTGCGGGCCGGTGCTCATTCCGGTATTTCCGACCGTTCCAATCTTTGAAGACACGGAAACAAAGCTGCCTTTGGAAGTAAGAATTGTATTAAGGTGTCCGTATAAAGTTTGATATCCTGAATGATGGCGGATCATAATGTAATTTCCATACACGGTACTGTATCCGGTCGCAATAACCTGCCCGTTTAATGCCGCATAAACAGCGGTTCCTTTAGGAGCTGCCATATCCATACCGTTATGAAAGCTTCGCTGACCGCTGAGGAATGGATTATCCCGCCAGCCGTAACGAGAAGTGATATAATAACTGCTATGCAACGGCCTTCGGAAAAGATCACCGTTGATTTCCTGCAAGGTAGCCCAATCAAGTTTGGCATCGGGCAAAAAGATAATAGAGGCCGTTTCTATCGTGTTATCGGTAAGCGTATTGATTGTTGCAAGTTTTTCCAAGGAAATTTTATATTTGTCGGCAATAGATTCAGGCGTATCGCCTTTTTTTACCGTATAGGAAATACCATCAATAGATGGTATCTTTAATATTTGACCGATTTGAAGTGTCCGCGTATTTTTGAGTTTATTAAGGCTGATAATCGCATCCTGACTTACCCCGTATTCGGCAGCGATGGTGCCGACTATATCACCTTGTTTAACCGAATATGCCCGATAATACAAGGACTGAGGAGCAGGAGACACCTCATGTTCTTCCGGTAATTCAGCAGGCAGAGAGGTGCCGCCGCCTACACCATGGTCAAAAGCGTCATTTTTGCCGCTATCGGACAACCATAAAACGAGGAATACTGAAGCGAAACATATAATACCAAAAATAAAAATACGCGTTACTTTCATTTTAATAATCACTTAGGCCTATTAGTATAATTATACCATGTATTGGGAAAAAATCAAGCGAGCTTTTGCAAATAGGCAGGGCATCTACTGCGTTACTGCGCAAAATTAACCCTCAACGTATCAAAGATACGCCTGCGGTTAATTTTTGCTCGCGCCTTGTATCTGCCTCGCCTATTTGCAAAAGCGCTGGATATGCAGAACCGCCACGTACGGCGTAACAATGAGGTCAATTTTTGGACTTGCCACGGATACTCTTCCTATATGATACAAGGTAGTCGATAAACGAGCCGACCGACAATAAGGCGGCAATCCAGTAAATACCTTTGTTGATAATAATCATCGTATCGGTAACGGATTTTTCTGCAAGCGAAAATGCAATCAGCAGTTCAATCAGCAGCGTAAAACCTTCGGCAAGAATATAGCATACCGTTTTAGTCTTGCCACCTTTTTTCGCACCGATGGTAATACCATTCCCTCGTGCAAGCATCCGTAAAAATAAAATATTTAATTCGCGGTATAAAATAATGATAAAAACCACAAATATGTCCCGATGAGGTAGGACGATATGTCATTATGCCGGGAGACCCCAAACGGTGTAAGAAAATTGCTGCATATTTTGAAGATGCACAACTGATTGCAGACAACCGTGAATATATTACCTACACTGGTATGTTAGGCGGATCAAAGGTGAGTGTTACTTCGACAGGGATCGGTGGTCCATCCGCATCGATTGCAATAGAAGAACTGTTACGATGCAGCCTGCGAGCATTAACCCTGCACGAATAAAGAAATATTGATGGTGTTCAGTAATTGTGATACATTGATGGACATCTGAAAAAACTCAGGTATAGATTTGCTTTGCATCCTTCGAAATAGAAGATGCCCTAAAGTTTATAACATTAAATCAAAAAGGTGATAAATATGTTAAAAAAGGATAAGAAAAGTAATACGAGCGGCATAATTTCAAAAATCGTAGCGGATTCCAATTATAAAATTGAGCAGTTTAATCAAACAGAGATAGATAGTGTAGAAAACTTAATCACTACTAAAACGGATAAAAAAGGAAATGATGTCTATTATGTAAAATGCCAGATAAGAGATAAAGATATTAAGCTTACTGATGAGGAACTTGTCCGTCAGCTTTATATCAATAAACTTATCAATGAATACAACTATCCAAAAGAAAAAATGGAACTCGAATACAGTGTTTCTTTTGGGAGGGAGAAGAAAAGAGCGGATATTGTTATCTTTGATAAACTTGCAACAACAAGCCCTTACATTATTGTTGAACTTAAAAAGCCAAAGCTGAAGGACGGAAAGGAACAGTTAAAGAGCTACTGCAATGCAACAGGAGCTCCTATTGGCGTATGGACAAACGGCGGACAGATTTCTTTTTATCACAGGAAAGATCCTAATTTTTTTGAAGATTTACCGAATATCCCGGCCTTTAATGAGAAACTGTCAGATATTTTAAGTGAGCGTTGGACGATAGATGACCTTATCTTAAAAGATAAGTTGCTTACAGAAAAGAAGAGCCTAAAAGACCTTATTTTGGAAATGGAAGACGAGGTGCTTGCTAACGCAGGTGTCGATGTATTTGAAGAAGTTTTCAAACTGATTTTTACAAAGCTTTATGATGAAATGGAAAGCGGAAGAAATCAGGTACGCCATCTTGAATTTAGAAATTACGGAGATACGGAAACGGAACTGAAAGACAAGATACAAAAGCTGTTTGACAAGGCAAAGAATAAGTGGGACGGTGTATTTTCACAAGACGCTAAAATTTTACTTAGTCCCTCTCATTTGTCTGTGTGTGTATCTTCTCTTCAAGATGTAAAGCTTTTTAATTCCAATCTCGATGTTGTCGACGACGCTTTTGAATATTTGATGAGCAAATCTTCTAAGGGAGAAAAAGGGCAATACTTTACTCCAAGATATGTAATAGATATGTGCGTTAAAATGCTCAATCCAAAGGCAGATGAAACGATGATAGACCCGGCAAGCGGGTCTTGCGGATTTCCTGTTCACACAATATTTTATGTATGGAAACAAATACTCAAAGAAAAGGGAATAGAGCAAAGTCATTTGTTCACCAGTCAGGAAAAGCCTGCTGAATGTACCGATTATGTTAATGATAACGTATTTGCAATTGACTTTGATGAAAAAGCTGTGCGGGTAGCAAGAACACTTAATTTAATTGCAGGAGACGGACAGACAAATGTGCTCCATCTTAATACCCTTGATTATGAACGCTGGGAGGATACGACTAAGACCGAAGATTGGACAGATACGTATAATGAGGGATGGAAAAAGTTTAAAAAACTAAGAACAACTAAAAATAGCAACTATTCTTTTGAGTTTGATATTCTAATGGCTAATCCGCCTTTTGCGGGTGATATTAAAGAGCAAAGAATTATCGCTAAATATGAACTTGCTAAAAATGCAAAAGGCAAATATCAATCAAATGTTGGTAGGGATATCCTTTTTATTGAACGGAATCTTAACTTTCTAAAGTCCGGCGGAAGAATGGCAATCGTGCTTCCGCAGGGAAGGTTTAACAATTCATCTGATAAATATATCAGAGATTTTATAACGGAGCGTTGCAGAATACTTGCTGTTGTCGGCTTACACGGAAATGTTTTTAAACCTCATACGGGAACGAAAACATCAGTCCTTTTTGTTCAAAAGTGGGACGATGAACTTTGCCCTAAAAAAGAGGATTACCCGATCTTTTTTGCTACCATGCAAGAGCCGAGCAAGGATAATTCAGGCGATAAAATCTTTGTCAAAGATAAAGACGGATTGCCAATCCTTGATACGCACGGACACTTAATTGTAAAACACGATTTATATAACCACGATGGAATGACTGAGGACGGCATAGCCGAAGCCTTTGCAGAATTTGCAAAAAAAGAGCATTTAAGTTTTTTCTGACAAGCCCGTTTGATAGTGCAAAGTATACAAAGCTATTAAACGGGCTGGAGATAAGCGAGATAAAACTAACTAAGTTAGAGAGAACACATAGGATAGATAGCGAATTTTACAGTAAAGAAAACTTAAAATTCGACAAATGGATTTCAAGTGTTAATCATTTGCCACTTACAAAGATATCTAACGTTTCAGATGGCAATCATATGGCAATTAGTGAAAAGTTTATAGAAAAGGGAATCCCGTATTATAGAGGGCAAAATATACATTCGTTTTTTATAGAGGATACAGATCCAATATGTATTGATGAAAAGACCTATTCATTATCTACTATGAAAAGATCCCATCTTAAAAAAGGTGATGTCTTATTATCTATTGTTGGAACTATAGGGGGAATTTCTCTCGTTACAACGGACAATAAAGCGACATGCAATTGCAAGTTGGCGATATTAAGAAAGAATGGAGAAGTAAACGAAAAATATCTTGCGATTTATCTTAGTTGTAGATATGGGCAAAGTCAGATTGAAAGATATATTAGAGGAGCAGTACAAAAAGGACTTATATTGGAAGATATGGATCAATTAAGTGTTCCTATTATGTCTTTTGATTTCCAAAATAAGATAGCAAGTTTAGTCATAGAAGCTAAAACAAAAAACGGATGTTCAAAAGAAAAATACAACCAAGCTGAAAATCTCCTTATTTCCGAACTGGGACTTGAGAATTTCAATCCGTCAAATGAAAAAGTATCCATTAAAACTTTGAAAGAAAGTTTTCTTAAAACAGGCAGGCTCGACAGTGAGTATTACCAACCTAAATATGAGATATTTGACGAAAAAATAAACAACATAGGCGTTGAAAAATTAGAAAATATTTGTAGCTTAATTAACTATGGAACTGTTCCGACAAGCCCATATATTAAAAATAACAAAAGTATTCCCTACATTAAGGGAATGAATTTGAAAAATTGTTTTATTGTAGGAGAGTTAGATGAAATAGAAAACACAGAAGAATTGCAGGATAAATTCTTTACAAAAGAAAATGATATTATCATTTCTCAGATGGGAACTGTTGGTGATATTGGATTGGTAACAAAAGAGCAAGAAAATTATTTATTCGCTTCATTTACAATTAGAGCAAGGTTAAATGATGAAAGATTTAATCCATATTTTGTAGGAGCATATATTCAAAATGTAGCAAAGGATTTTTACTTGTACAGAAATATTGCCCAAGCAAGTGTTAGACAAAATACAGATTTACCAACTATAAAAAATATGCCAATCCCACTTGTGAAAAAAGAAGTCCAAGACGAAATCGCAAGCTATATCAAGCAGAGTATGGAGTACTCAAAAAAAGCAAAAGAATTACTTGAAATTTCTACAAAAAGTGTTGAAATAGCTATTGACAAAAATGAACAGGCAGCACATAATTTCCTAGCCAGCAGCCAGCAGCCAGCAGCCAGCAGCCAGCAGCCAGCAGCCACTAATTGCCTACTATAACGAGCAAGCGAGCTACTATATCAACCTTGCAATCTTCAGACTTTATGAAGAAATCGGCTTGTTTGATAATCAAAAATCTGTAAATTATACTGTTAAAAATCTTAGAGATACATTCGCCGTGAGCGGAAGATTGGATAGCGAATACTATCAAGAAAAATATGACAGGCTATTTGAAAAACTGTCGGACAACAACTGTGATAAATTATCTAATCTTGTTACAATCAAAAAGTCGATTGAGCCGGGAAGCGAAAGCTATCAGACAAAAGGAACACCATTTATAAGAGTACAGGATTTAACTAAATTCGGTTTGACAGATACGAGTATTTACCTGTCAGAGAATGAATTCAAAGATTGTATTAGACCGAAGAAAGACACGATACTTTTATCTAAAGATGGAACTGTCGGCATAGCCTACAAGATGAATAAAAGCGAAGATATTATTACATCATCTGCCATACTACACATGGATATTAAAGATAAGAGAGTGCTACCTGATTATCTGGCATTGGTGCTAAATTCCGTAGCGGTAAAAATGCAAGCGGAAAAGGACGCAGGCGGTTCAATTATTAATCATTGGAAAAAGAGCGAAATAGAAAATGTAATAATTCCGATTATCGCAAAAGAAAAACAGGAGCAAATAAGCAAGCTGCTAATTGAAAGCGAGACTTTACGGAATGAAAGCAAGTCTATTTTAGAAAAGGCTGTTAAGTCGGTAGAAGCGGCAATTGGATAAACAAGCCTATTCTGCTATTCAAACAGTAGAGCCGATTGTAAGGTGTTTTCTCCACGCCGATTTTTTAATTTGCTCATGATAGAAATAATTGACAACAACAGGCGGCGCATCAAAGGGACGGTTCATACTATCATCATTTGTTGCATAGTCAAGCCCGATGTCTGCGGTAAAGGCTTGTAGTTTCGCCTCAAGCAGTTCCCAATAACTGCGGTCTCCGTCAGCGTATATACTTTGATAAAGCGGCAGCAAGTCAGGATAATTTTTTTCGATATAGTCCATGATCACCGGTTTATAGCTGCCGCGTAAATTGAGATTCTCAAGCCAGATTAAATGACACTGATTTTGGGCCCGTTTGATAATTGCTTCAACATCGGTAATACCGGGGAATATCGGAGAGATAAAACAGGTGGTGCGCACTCCCGCGCGGTAAAAAGTTTCCATTGCGGTAAGACGCCGGTCAATTGAAACGGCTTTATCCATATCTTGTTGAAAGCGGTTATCAAGTGTGTTAATTGACCATGAAACGCGAGCATTGGGGAAGCTCCGAATGATATCCAGATCGCGCAGCACTAAATCACTTTTTGTTGCAATACTGATTTTTGCCGCGCATCCTTTCAACTGTAAAAGCAAAGAGCGGGTGCGCTCATAGACTGCCTCTTCCGGATTATACGGATCGGTAACGGAACCGAAGAATAATTCTTTCCCTGCATATTTTTCAGGATGCTTTATCTCCGGCCAATCTTTAATATCTAAGAACGTTCCCCACGGTTCGGTATGTCTGGTAAAGCGCTTCATAAAAGAAGCATAACAATATTTGCACGCATGGGTACATCCGGTGTATGGATTAACAGAATAATCCGCTACAGGTAAATTTGATTTCGTTATAGCGCTGCGCACCGCAATGTGTTTGATAACAGGGGCAGCGTTCATCTCATCAAATTCCATCTTTGTGTTTTGCATATCGCCCATCGGTTACTCCGTTACTTGTCCATAGCCACTAGACCGCCTTACGCTTTATCTACACTTACCAGCTTCCGTACTCCGTCTTTAACACTAAGAGCTTGTGCATTATTGATAGCGCATAGTTCGATATTTGAGAATGACTGCATAATGTCTGTGGTAACTTTTTTGAATGGTGCGGTAAGATAGTACGGCCTGCTTTGGTCAGGGGTTATCCTTAGCACCGAACATACCCGTAAGTGAAGCCGCTCCGATTGCGTGCCCTTTAATCGCGGCCTTAAGCTCTTTTACGCTGCTGCCCGCCGGAAGAGTCAGATTCATATCGAGCGCATAGAGATAAAAAATATAGCGGTGCGCCCCGAACGGCGGTTGAGGTCCGTTGTAGCCGCTCGTACCCCAGCTTGTTTCGCCTTCGACGGCATCCGATGGCACATTACCTTCTCCGATCGACGTTGTTTGCGGCGGAATGTTCCACAGCGTCCAATGATAAAATCCGCCGGGAAGCGGCGCATCCGGATCGTGCACGATAATCGCAAGGCTCTTTGTACCCTCCGGTACACCGTCGATTTCGAGCAGAGGAATGTGATTCGCTCCGAGTTTTGCAAATTCTCGGGACATTTTTTCGCCGTCGGCAAAAGCCGTGCTTGTCAACTTCATAGAACCTCCTTCAGTAAGCGGCTTGATTTCGTCTTTACTTGAGCAGCTTCCACAGGAAATAACAATCAGCGCCGCCATAAACGGCAGCATTTTTGGATAGATATGTTTCATATCGATATTTTATAGCAAAGCCGTTTTAAGTCAATAAGTCCGATGGCTGCTTCGGGTACACGCATCAGGCTGTTTTTAATAGTCTTACACATTGATCAGTGTTGGGCAAAAACTGAGTTCCGCAAAGAAGAGCACGCCGTACAGGAAGGCAGCGCAGCGTGGGAAACGTACCCTGTGCAGTATTTAGATTTTAATACGGGACAGTATGATAAAGCTCGAGGGCTCATAAGCCGGCTTCGTGCGTAACCTTGTAGGGTGAATGCGTTTCTATCCAGCTTTTATTCCGTTCCGCAACAGCGCGTGGTCATCGCAAAGAATGATATTGTGAATCATGCAGACATTCTACCAAAAAAGAATGGTGAGTTATAGGGAGTTTAGTTCCGAAAAAGTTAGGAAAGTATCCCGCCAACGCTTTCTTATATTCTTTATTTCTCCTTCTGCAAGGCACGGATACTCTTCCTATATGATACAAGGTAGTCGATAAACGAGCAAACCGACAATAAGGCAGCGACCCAGTAAATACCTTTGTTAATAATAATCATCATATCGGTAACGGATTTTTCCGCAAGCGAAAATACAATCAGCAGTTCAATCAGCAGCGTAAAACCTTCAGCAAGAATATAGCATACCGTTTTAGTCTTGCCACCTTTTTTCGCACCGATGGTAATACCATTCCCTCGTGCAAGCATCCGTAAAAATAAAATATTTAATTCGCGATATAAAATAATGATAAAAACAGGCAGCGGCACATAACCTGACAGCATAAACGCCAACAACACCGTCAGATTTGCAAATACATCCGCAAAAGGGTCGAATAACTTACCGAAATCGCTCACTTGCTTCAACTTACGGGCGTAGTATCCATCTAAAAAATCGGTAAACTCCATGTAAATAAACAGCGGTATAAGAATAAGCATTACTGTTTGTTCCGATATTCCTACATAACGCGGAAGATAATAGATACAAATAAAAAGAGGAGCTGCGACCATTCTCGTTGCAGTAAAAAAATTTGCGATGTTCATAGTTTAAGTATCCAACATTAATTCGGTTTTATCAACTTGTATTCTTCTTATACCAAGTTTTTCTATTATTGATTATCGGCAGCAATACTGAAAAAAAAAGCCGCTCGATACCAAGTAATACCTTTGATATCGGGCGGCTCTTTTCGTAATTTTTTACGCTTACTTTGCCGGTTTTTCAGCTGCAGGGGGTAGGATTTCCAATAATTCAACTTCAAAAACTAACGTTGAATTAGGCGGAATAACCTGCGAAACACCGCGTTCTCCATAAGCAATTTTAGAGGGGATATAAAGCTTATATTTTGAACCGACTTTCATCAGCTGTAAACCTTCCGTCCAACCCGGAATAACGGCATTTAACGGAAATTCAACGGGATTCCCACGGTCGTAGGAGCTGTCGAAAACCGTACCGTCAAGTAATGTTCCTTTATAATGTACTTTTACCGTGTCGGTTGGCAAAGGTAAGGGTCCGGTTCCTTCGGTAATAACTTCGTATTGCAGGCCGCTTTCGGTTGTCTTTACACCGTCATTTTTTGCATTTTTTTCAAGAAATTCTGTTTCTTTTGCCAAGTTTTCCGCTGCCTCTTTTTTATGAGCAGCTTCGCTTGCCCGCTGTAATACCTTCTGTGCAGCAGCAACATCTACTTCTTTGTTCTTTTCGACATCCTTTAAACCTTTCACCAATTCACCGTAATCGACATCCAGTTTAAAGTCTTTAAGCGATGTTCCCATCATAACACCAAACGCATACCCGACTTCTTTTTTCGTCGGAGGAGGAAGCTCTTTTCCTTCCTCTGTTTTTGTTTCTTCCGCGTTAGTGCCTGCTGCCGGAGCAGCAGTCTCGGCTGTCGATTGCTTTTTACAGCTTACTGTAAAAGAAAATACAAGAAGTGCCGCAGCAATAGCCGCAGCAATAATCGATAGAATCTTTTTGTTCATTTTTCACATCCATAAATAATAAAATTAGGTTTTATGACGATACTAACAATAACTAAAAAAGTCAATGTTTTATGGTAGAAATGGAGAAAAAATGCGGCTACTTATTGTTTGTATTATATATGCTATCGCAGTCACGGTTCTCGGTTCAATTGCCGTCAAAACCTTTTTAAATATAAAAACGAAAAATGACCCGCTGCAGCGGCAGTACTTTTTTACCGCACTTATCTTCTTATTTCTCTTCATCATTTCTTTTATTGCAATCCTTTTAAAGCTGAAAGGCGATATACTTATCGGCAACGGCTCAGGTTCAGATATCTTTATAGGGTATTCCGATAAAACCGGCTATGGTCTTATTGGTTTTATCATCTTAATTATCCTTGGAATAGCAGCAATCGTCTTATTTGATCGGTTCTTCCTCAAACGGAGATCAAAAACCGAGCAAGAATACCGCACACGTCGAAAATTAGCAATCGCTATCGTCATAATTCTGATAGGAACGGTCGCAGCACTGAAATTGATTTGGTAATAAGCACGGTTTTATTCGTACGGAGGATTTTATACCGCCGTTTTTCTACCGCCACGGATGGCGGTGGCTCCATACAGTAGCGATGTTTTGGTATATCCACAACATCGCAATCAAAACTATACACGGATGTATGGTTTTGACAAAGGCTCCGCGCCGAGGATGTTGATTGAAATTTTATCTATGAAACTGGAACGGCTTCTTGAAATAATTATCTATTTATTAAATCATGAAAAAGTCTCTGCAAAATACTTAGCCGAGTATTTTAAGGTATCGGTGAGGACTATTCAGCGCGATATGGCGAGTATCGCTGAAGCCGGTATACCGGTGTATACATTAGGCGGAAGGTACGGCGGTTATGCCGTTTTAGAACATTATAAAATAAAAAACCTCACCATCAAAAACAGCGAACAGCAAATCATTGTCAATGCGTTGGAAAGCCTTGCAACGTCATACACAAACGAGAGCTTAAACTCTTTAATCAAAAAATACAATGCAATTATCGAAAAAGGAGACGGGCAAAAAGTCTTTTGGGATTTTAGTGTTACAAAAGAAAATAAAAAAGTACAAGATTTCAATCTGCTGTTGGAAAAAGCTATAAGCGATAAAAAATATATCGTATTCGATTACCGTAATTCAGAAGGAAAAAGTTCGCATATTTGTGCGGAACCGCTTGCCATTCATTACAAATGGTATGCGTGGTATTTGTTTACATACCTTAAAGAAACAAAAGAGTATCGAACTTTTAAAGTTGCACGGATTCAAACGCTTGCCATCTCAAAAGAAACTGCCGCTGCAAATCACGGCGATATACAGCAGAGGATGAGAGAAGCCGAACTTGCGTATTACAAGACCTGCATTGATATAGAAATCGTTTTTTCCAAAACGGAAATTCCACTCATCGAAGAGTATTTTCCCGACTCCGTTATCGAAACGCTGCCGTCTCAAAAATATAAAACCCATATCCGTGTTCCTGCAAAAGAACGGTTGTGGAAGGCCTTACTCCTCAGCTTCGGGAATGCAGTTACCGTCGTATCTCCAAAAGATTATCAAGCGGAACTTGTAAAAACAGCAAAAAGTTTTTTAGCTAATTACGATAATACTCAATTTTGCTTATGAAATGAATAAACACGCTAACGTGCTCGGAGGTGCTTTATGTTATATATTATTTTACTATTAATGTTCCTTTCATTCGCCGGCGGCGGTATTATAATTAGAGAATTAAAAGCATACGACTTAATAGCGGGGTACAATACTATGCCGGATGAAGAAAAGGCACAATATGATATTGAATCGGTCGCAAATCAGTTAGGTATACTATTATATTTTTTTGCGTTATTAGCTGCGATTGTAATGATATTGTTTTATTTTGCTCACCTTTCTTTACCAATGAAAGAGCTAATAATGTTTTGCTATGTAGCAATTATTTTGTTTATACTAGGTATAGCTATGTTGGTATTTAATAAAAAAAATATTCGTAAAATTCTTCCGGTTTTCATTATTTACAATGTTGTTATGATAGCATCATTAATACCGGCTTTCTTGAAGCTGGTAAAAAAACTTTTGTAAAAAAATGTAATTTTTTTATCCAATTACGACAGATAGCTGTCGCTGTTCCGTGATAGTGTCCGTTATAACTTATTTTAGGCGGATAGGATACACTGTTTGATGAAAAGATATCTTCCACTATTAAAAACCTATTTTAAAGGTTCCCTTATGAATCTACTGGAATATAAGTTTGATTTTATAAGCGGCGGCACCTTTGAGCTTGTATGGCTTTTTATGTATATCATTTTTATAGACACGATTTTTATTCATACCAACACGATAAACGGGTGGGATAAGTATCAAATGCTGATGTTGACTTTTCAGGGCGGATTGACGGATTCTGTGTTTACTTTTGCGATAGTACCGGGATTAAAAAGACTGCCCGAAATGATCAATACCGGCACCTTTGATTTTATATTATTAAAACCGTTAAATCCGCGCTTTAATATTTCATGCCATGCATTCGACATTCCGCAAATAAAAAACATCGCCATCAACACTATTGGTTTGATATATTGCCTTATACAATTGAATATTCCTATCACACCGTTAAAAGGAGTGATGTATATTCTGCTTTCAATGAATGGCCTTTTTTTAATTTATTCGATTATGTTTATATTGATGAATCTTGCCTTTTGGTTTATGCGGATGGATATTGTTATGGGGATAGGCTCGGAATTAATTACTATTGGAAATAAACCGATGCAGATATATCCGAAAGTGATTCAAAAAATTCTAACCTTTGTTATTCCCTTGTTTGTTTGCTTTAATTTCCCTGTTCTGTTCATCGTTAAACAATTATCTGTATGCGCTATTTTCTATGCTTTTATCTTAAATGTACTATTTTTGTTATTATCAAATTTTATTTTTAAAAAAGGAGTAAAGCGTTATGTCGAATCAGGCAGTTAGAAGCGAAAAGATTATTGTTGCAGAAAATATTTGCAAAAGTTATACGTATTACAAAAAAGAGGCAGGGCTGAAAGGCAGTATTAAAAACTTGTTTAAACGTGAAAAATTGTATAAGCCTGCGGTAAAAAATCTTTCTTTTCAAATTAATCAGGGCTCGATAACGGGGTTAATCGGTTTAAACGGCGCAGGAAAAACGACGACCCTGAAAATGCTATCCGGTTTAATACTTCCGACGACAGGAAATCTGAGTGTCTTGCAGCATAATCCCTTTGAAAAGAAAAAAGAGTATCTGCGGCAAATTTCGATGGTGATGGGGAATAAAAGTCAACTTTGGTGGGATCTGCCCGCCATCGATTCTTTTGAACTTAATAAAACAATTTATGAAATTGAAGAGGCCGAGTATCAAAAAACGCTGCACACAATGATTGAAATACTCAGTGTAGAAAAACAGGTAAATGTTCAGGTGAGGCGGCTGTCGTTGGGGGAGCGGATGAAGATGGAATTGATAGCGGCTTTAATTCATAAACCGAAACTCATTTTCCTTGATGAACCCACAATAGGCCTTGATGTCATTACGCAATACAACATACGGGATTTTTTAAAGCACTATTGCAGTACGTATCATGCGACGCTTATATTAACAAGTCATAATTTTAACGATATTGTTTCCCTTTGCAGCGAATTGATTTTGATAAATAACGGAGAAAAGATATACTCGGATTCTTTTATTAATTTTAAAAACACCTTTCTCAATCAAAAATATTTTATCCTCAAATTAAAATTTCCGGCAGCTGAAAAAATAATAACCATGCTTCAACAAAAAGGAGTCGGCACTGCAGAAAAAACAGCTGACGATACGGTAAAAATTTCTGCGGATTCAACTGAAAGTTTAGATATACTAAAAAATATTTCCAATGAGTTTATTGAAGATTTAAGCGATATTACCATTGAAAATATATCCATGGAAGACGTTATCAGAAAATTGTACAAAGCAGACGAGTGATTTTTATGCCACTATTTTTAATTCACTATAGGAAAAAATTATGAATATCTATTATAAAATTTTTAAGATAAGCTTAGCAAATCAATTGGAATACAGAGCTAATTTTATTTCAGGATTTTTGTTTTCGCTCGTTCCTTTTACCGTTAATGTCTTATTGTGGCTTGCCGTTACTGCTCAGAGCAACACCATTCCTCTTGAAGCAAGCGGAATAGTGTCGTATTACTTTTTAACATTAATTACATACAATATTACTTCGACGACTTCCGTATTCAAAATTTCAGATGATATAAGACTCGGTTCTCTCAATCAATATCTGATAAAACCGTATAACTATGCATTGTATCAACTTGCCGTCGATTTACCGTATCGTTTTGTTTTTATTGTTATGAATGCCCTTCCAATTACGGTTTTATATTTTGTGCTGCACAGGTATTTTATATTTATGTTGTCCGTATGGAAGATTGTCTTTTTTGCAGCTTTTTTAGTTACAGGGTATCTTATCAACTTTTTAATTGATTTTTTGATAGCGCTCTATAGTTTTTATTTTTCTCGAGTTTCTTCACTGTATACCTCAATACGGGTACTTAAAAATATTTCCGCCGGCATTATTTTCCCGCTCGTTCTTTTACCAAAATCCGTATTTACCTTTTTAAAAAACCTCCCCTTTGCCTTTATTTCGCATATTCCGGTAAGTCTTTTACTTGATGATATGCCGATACATACTGCTCTCTTTTCTTTATGCAAAGCATTCGGCTGGATAACAATCCTTGGTATATCGTGTAGAACGGTGTGGAAAAGAGGGATGAAAGTCTATTCTGCCTATGGAGGATAGCGGATTTCAGGAACAATTTATCATATATCTCTTCAATATTGATACTCTAATCTTGACATTGTAAAGATTTTTAGCTATCATCTTAACAATGTCAAGATTAGAGAGGAAGGTGTTTATGTGTGAATCGAATCTGCCGTATCATCGCAAGGATCTAAAAAATCTATTAATTGAAAAGGGTATCGAGATCGTCAATACCGAAGGCTTGCAATCTTTTTCGCTAAGAAAAGCTGCCGCAGCTTGCAAAGTCAGCCATACTGCTCCCTACAGTCATTTTCACAACAAAGAAGAATTACTTAATGCGATGCAGCTGCATATCACCAAGCGTTTTTCAAAAGCACTCAAAACGGCTATCAGTGAAAATAAAGATACTGCCGGATTGTTAAAAAATCTAGGTATAGCCTATGTTTCTTTTTTTATTGAAAATCCCGCCTATTTTCAGTTTTTATATTCCAAATCCGATATAAAGGTGGATTTAACGTTATCTATACCAGATGAGGAAAATTATAGCCCTTATATTCTGTATAAAAATAACGTTCTGTCATTACTCAAGCAAAATAAATATCCGAAGGAAAAACAAAATGATATTTTAATAACAATATGGGCTTTTATACACGGGCTTACAGCGTTGGCGACAATGAAAAATGTCTACTACGACAAAAACTGGAAAGAAAAAATCATCGATTTTATGGATTTACTTGAACCGTCTTTTTTAAAATAACGGCGCATGGAATAGTATATGAACGGAATTTATTTCAGTGGAACGGGCAATACAAAATATTGCATGGAAGTATTGACAAAAACGACAAATGGCAAAGCTGTCAGTATAGAAGCACCCGAAGCGCTCGAAGTCTTACGCATATCGAATGAAATTGCACTGGGTTACCCCATTTATTTTAGCGATATTCCGCGTATTGTAAAAACATTTATTTTTGAACATGCCGATATGTTTTGCGGAAAGCACGTTTTTGTTATTGCGACGATGGGACTTTTCAGCGGCGATGGAGCGGGCATTGCAGCACGGCTGCTTCAAAAATACGGAGCCGTCATTATAGGAGGTCTACACATACGTATGCCGGACTGTATTGCCGATGTAAAACTATTGAAAAAAAAGCCGGATGAAAATACCGCACTCATATCGGCAGCGCAAAAAAAGATTATACAAACGGCGGAATGTATAAAACACGGAATATACCCAAAAAACGGTTTATCTTTTTTACACAGAATTGTAGGTCTGTTCGGACAACGCCTATGGTTTAAACGACATGCAAAAAAACTGAGCGAACGGCTCAAAGTCCGAATGGAGCGCTGCATCGGCTGCGGAATATGCGCGGCAAATTGCCCTTCAAAATCATTATATATCGAAAACAATAAAGCTGTATTTTATCCCGGAAACTGCACAATATGTTACCGGTGCATAAACAACTGCCCTGCAAAGGCGATCACACTTATAGGTACGGATGTATTCGAACAATGCCGTTTTGAAAATTATATAAAGGAAGATATACTATGAAAAAAATATTTACTATATTTTTCTGTATGACGTTTCTCGGTTTGGTGTATTCCCAAACAACACAGAACGAAGCGCTTTATGACGTAGAAATCGTCATCACCGATATAACAGAAGATTCGGGAACGTTAGTTATAAGTATTCATAATTCGGCTGAAAGTTTCAACAAACGGCTTCCATATCAAACCGTTAAGCTAACGGCATATAAAGAAAAAGCGGTTTATCACATACAACTAAAAAGCGGTGATTACGCTTTTTGTGTTTACCATGATATCAACAACGATGGAAAATTAAACACAAATGCAATAGGTATACCAAAAGAGCCGTTCGGATTCAGTAATTATAACGGAAAAGGCTTCCCTGGAAATTTCAAAAAACATAAAGTTTTTATAGGAGATGCAATGACAATAAAGATCCCTTTGGTTAAACTGAATTAAATATCGCTTTTTATTCAATACGAAGTTGATATACGAATCTTGTATAAGTTAAAAAAAACTGATATGATTTTTCATTCGGTATATTCAAAAAGATTATTTGTGAAACAAGTCTGTTTATTAAATAAATCATTATACAATAACGATTTATAAAATTTCAGACAGTTCAGAAAAGAAAACCCTTTTAAATTATCACTTTTTGAACTTTCGTTCACGCAGTTTTTGAAATACTAATTTATTTTATATGAGGTGAAATATGATTAGAGGCGGAGATATTGCAAAAGGCACGGTGTTATTACACAAAGGTAGTCCGTATTTAGTGGTCGAACGGGAATTTGTAAATCCCGGAAAGGGAGCTGCGTTTGCACGTGTTAAGATGAAGAATTTAAAAGATGGAGCTGTTTTAACTCAAACAATAAAAACAGCCGATACGGTAGAAGACGCAACAGTAGATACACACAAAGGACAGTATCAATATGAAGACGGGGAAAGCTACCTCTTTATGGACACTGAAAGCTATGACCAAATTTCGGTTCCTTCAGACATCATAAATGATAAAAAATATTATCTGCGGGAAGGTGATGAATACGAAATCCTTATTTGGGAAGGCAACCCTATCGATGTAAAAATTCCAGCAAAAATGGTGTTTGAAGTTGCAGAAAGCGAAAACTATGTAAAGGGCGATACCGTTTCAGGAGCAACAAAGCCCATCACAACAGAAACAGGTCTTGTAGTTCGTGTTCCGCTCTTTATTAAACAGGGCGAAAAAATATTGGTCAACACTGAATCAAATGAATATCAAGAACGTATCAACTCATAACTACTTTCAAAATCAGCAGTTTTAATCAACACTTTAACGAAAAGCCCTTCACATATTTGAGGGGCTTTTTTATTCGTGCGGAGAGTTTAATATTCTATTGCTGTACAATATATGCTCTGTATCAAGGTTATTTATTTTTACAAGTTTCACAAATAGCATCCTAGAATGTTTCACGTGAAACATTTTATACGGGATTGGAAGAAAATACGAACAGATACATTAATCAAAATCATTTTTCTGTCCGTATTCCCTTTTTGTATACCTTGCGTAGATAATACGAGCAACAGTTACTATACGTTTTTCCTCATTCACCCAATAAAAGACAAAATAATTTTTTACGAGTAATTTACGATATTCATGAAAAAGAGCTTTTACTGATCTGTAATACCGTGAAGAATAAGGAATTTTAGCCAACAAATTAATTTTTTTAATAATTTCTTGTCCAAGATTTTCAGCTGCGGCAGGATTCTTTAAGTTACATGTAATATAATAAACGATTTCTTTTAAATCTTCTAATGCTAACGGTAAATATTCAATAGCATACATTATTCTTTCATTATCTTTTGAAATTCTCTAAGAACTTCTTTGGAAGAAAAACGTTGCCCTGTTAAAGCGGCTTGTTTTTCAGCCTCCTGCAATTTATAGTATACTTCACTTTCGAATTGCATAGTTTCAAATGCTTCCATACTCATAACCACCATATCACCATACCCGTTTTTTGTAAGAAATATCGGCTGTTGAGTCTGGTGTACTATTTTTGAAATATCGGCAAAATTATTACGCAAATCGGAAACAGGACGTATCGTTTTCATAAAACCTCAAGTATGTTATTTAGCATAATTATGATAATTATTCAAGTGTCCGGAACATTTTAAACTATCCACATAAATAAAATATTTCCCTTGACTTTTAAAAGAATAAAAATTATTATCAAAGAAGTTTCATATTAGGAGGATATATGAAAAAAATATTTTTTGTAGTAATGTTTGCACTTTTAGCAAGCTCACTGACCTTTGCAGCAGCAAAGGGTACCGGTAAAAAAAGTGCCGGCGGCGGTAACGGAAATGGAGGAATTGATAAAATAGGCGGATATGTAGGTTCCCCGTTTGGTTTATCCTATTCACATGAATTTAACGATTTAGTTGAATTGGATTTAGTTGCCGGTTACAGTGGTCTATGGCGTTATCACAGTTTAGATGTTCAGATTGGTGCACTTTTTACCGTATTTGATCCGGTAATTTCCGGACTTGGAGATCAACATTGTCCGTTATCGTTAGGACCGGTATTAGGCGGTAGTGTTGATTTTGTAAAGTATCCTGTTTTAAAAAAAACAGGCTCTGGTTATTTTCCATATAGCTATGTAAATGAAACTCTCGTAGGAGGTTCTGTATCTCTGTTACTGCCGGTTCGGTGGGAAATAAATTTCGGTAATATTCCTGATTTTAACCTTTTTATCGAATGGGCGCCTGTAGGTATTACCATGAGATTAGTACCATATAAAACTTTTGATTCATACACAGCATCAGAAGATATTGTCTATAAAAAAGGGGTTACAACAGCCTGGCATTATGATACACGCTTCGGTGTTGGCTTAAGATACCGTATTCCGAATAAAAAGTAAAAAGCTTAAATCACCATACCCTGATGTAAAGTATCGGGGTATTAAACCGTTCGCATGAATAGACCAGCAGTTTTTTTCTTAATAAAATTAACTGCTGGCTACCTAATATTCTTCATTAAAACTATAAAATCTTACATCTTGACGTACCACACCAATAAATGATATTCTTTAAAAGTTCTGCGGATGTCGTATAACGGCTATTACCCGAGCTTCCCAAGCTCGTGACGGGGGTCCGACTCCCCTCATCCGCTGTTATTTATTCTAATCTCTTTCGCTAATAGATATTCTCAATCTTTCAAAGGCTTTTTGTACTTCTTGCGGTAATTCTGTTTTGACAACATCATCAGTTTTTATAGACGTTTCCTGCTGTAGTGATAGTACGGCAGCTTTTTCAGTCACTCTTTGCTTATCGGGAACCGCTCTACCACTATTTTCAGTATTTCCAAACTGATGAGAAGTCTCATAATGCGATGAAACAATAACGGAAATGTTCTTAACATCCAGTTGAGGATATCTTTTTTGAAAATTTCGCAAAATATATTTCTTGTTTAATAAAACCTGCTGACTCCAACCGGGATGATCAACTTCAATAACCGCCGTTTGATGTTTAATATCAAGCAGCTTAGAATGAGCAGCTTGCTTTTCCCCGACAATAGACGCCCATGATGAATATACTTCCAATACCTTCGACTGCTCAAAAAGCCCTACCTTATCAAGATAGTTCATAATCAACTCGGAAAGCTTTTTTACGTCATTCTGCACGGAAGCTGCCCTCCGAGACAATATAGACACGGCTTTTTTCGCGTATGTAATTTTGATACGGTTCACCCGGAAGAAAAGTACAGATAAGCTGATCATAGCGAGGTAAATGCTCGGTAAAATTTTTTCGTTTTTCAGGATCAAGTTCCAAAAGAACATCATCCATCAGCAATACCGGCAACCGTTTCGTCTTTTCCGTATAAAAATATGCCTGAGCTGCTCTCAAGACAAGAGAGAGCAAGCGTTGTTGCCCCATCGAAGCGGTTTGTACAAATGGCTTTTTATTACGGATAAAGCGTATCTTATCGCGATGAGGCCCCGACATACTGGTATTCATGGTAAAATCAAGCTGCCGTTTTTCTATTAATGATATTAACACTTCATCAAAATTCGTTGATTTCCATGAAGGGCTGTAATCGATCATCACGGAATCTATCCCACCGATATTTTCATATAACGAAGAAAATATATTATTAAACGATTCAATAAGTGCACGACGTTTTTCTATAATTTGTATGCCTATAGGAATGAGCTGCGCATCAATAACGTCCAGTATTTCACTTTTTTTTTCTTTTAATACGAGGTTGCGTGATTTTAATAATTTTGTAAAGTTACGTAGAATATCAATATATGACGGATCATATAGAGAAAGAGATTGATCGATAAAAAAACGACGGCGTTCCGGCGCTCCTGTCGCAAAATCCAAATCATCATGGCAAAAGAGAATGCAAGGAATAGTTGAGATGAAATCTTTTCTGTCGTGAATTTTCTTTAAGTTTTTTTCTATGATTTTTTTTTTATCTTTTGAAATAATCGATATGCTATGGCTTCGCTCTTCGTTTTCTTTAAATAAGACACGGATACTATATTCATTCGTATTTTTTTTATATATTTCCGCTTCGTTTCTGGTTCTAAAGGAATTTCCATAAGCGGCAAGGTATAACGCTTCCAGTAGGTTTGTTTTACCTTGCCCATTTTGACCGACTAAAAAAACTTCAGGAGCGGAGAGGTCAATTGCCTTGTCCTCAAGGTTCCTGAAGTTGTAAAAAGAGATCGACAAAAACGGCACAAATACTACTCCATTTGCATCGGCATAATGATATGGAAGAAATGAGTATCTGTTTCCGGCCGTAACGTGATTGCACGCATCGGATCGGTAAATTCTATGCGGATATTTTCCGAACCGAGTACCTTGAGCGGTTCTTCAAGGTACATATAATTTAAGGCGATGGTTATTTCTTCACCTTCATATTTACAGGGAATTTCTTCGTTTGCCGTTCCAAGTTCATTTTCATTTGACGTGATGGAGAGCGTACCGGCAGAAATTTTTAAGAATATCCGTTTGGATTTTTGCTCTACAAGCAAGGCAACTCGTTTTAAGGCTTGTAGGAAATCATCGCAGTTAGTTTCAAAACAATGTGCTTGAGATTCGGGAATAACTCGTTCATAGTTCGGAAATTGACCGTCTATTAAAACTGAGGAAAAGTTATAAGCATTGAAGCGGAAGAATATGTTTTTTTCGCTTATTCCGATGGAAATCATGCCTTCTTCCGACGATCGTCGTTGTACAATAGAAAGAATTTTAGGAGGAATGATACTTCCTTTAAAATCAGGTAAAGCAATCCCAAAATCATGTTGAATAAATGCTAATCTTCTGCCGTCGGTAGCTGCAAAAATCAGATTGTTTTCTTTCTTTTCCATGTAGACACCGTTCATAAAGTAACGAGTTTCATCATCGGAAACAGCGAAAATCGTTTGAGTTATCATTTCTTTAAATTCTTTTGCAGGAACTTCGAAGAATTGAACATTTGAAGAATCCGTAAAAGGAGGAAAGTCGTTATCTGATATGGTTTTAAGGGAGAATTTCGCTTTTTTGCTGATGGATCGGATAATAAGTTTTTGATCTTTTTGTTCCGCTTCTATTTCGCCTGAAGGCATTGAAGCGATAATACTGGTGAATTTATCACAGAATACGGTTGTTGCGCCTTCTTCGGCAATATCGACGGGAATTTTTGTTTCAAAGGCTACTTTTATATCGGTTGCACGAATTGTTAAGCTGCCTTCTTTTGCTATAAGCAGGACATTTGATAATATGGATATTGCTGTCTTGTTTGAAATGATTTCTTGAGCAATAGCCATTTCTTTCAGTAAAACTTCTTTAGTAAATGTAAATTTCATGATTTCTCCTAAAAAGAGGTTATCTTTATTATAATATAAATTTAGTAATAGTAATAGTAGGCACTGTGAATTTCTTGATATTTAGGTTAAAGCATTGATTAACCGTTAGTTAGCGCTTGAATAATGATGTTTGAATTGTTCACAATTTGTATCATTATACACAGCTGAAAAAGATATACACAGTAGAATAGGTCTTATAAACAAGTTTTGCATCGATTATGCAGAGGTTATGAACAGTGGAGAAAATGAAGAATTGACTACCGGAATAGCTTGACTGAAAAGCTCTGCTACTGAAAATTTTTTGAGATATACAGAATTGTCGGTTTTTACTATACTAAGCTCAGTATGGTAAAAGCGTTTACGGTAGGAAAACACATATTTTCATCGCAAGAGCACGTGTTGATTATTGCGGAGATTGGAACAGGGCATAACGGCAGCTTGCAGAAGGCGAAAGAATTAGTAGCAGCTGCTAAAGAAAGCGGAGCAGATGCGGTTAAATTTCAGATTGTGTATGCAGATGAAATTTTGCATCCCGATACCGGCTTT
Source organism: Treponema sp. OMZ 803 (assembly GCF_024181165.1). Lineage (NCBI taxonomy): Bacteria > Pseudomonadati > Spirochaetota > Spirochaetia > Treponematales > Treponemataceae > Treponema > Treponema sp. OMZ 803. The sequence goes on from NZ_CP051195.1 coordinate 2,796,561, forward strand.
GTGAATTTACCGACCGGAAGGATTCCCCTCTATGAACGCTTTAGAGAGCTGGAGTGCAGTATTGATTTTTACGGTGAATTGGCACAATACGCGCATAAACTTGGAATGCTTTTTTCCGCTTCGGCATTCGGACTTCGTTCCGCCGATGAATTGCGGCAGCTTAATCCGGCTTTTATAAAAATTGCGTCGCCGGAACTCAATCATTTTCCGCTGCTTGAGTGTGTTGCTTCATTCGGACTGCCGGTTATTCTTTCGACCGGTGTTTCTCGGCTTGGCGATATTGAACGTGCCATAAGCTGTTTGGAAAGTAACGGGTTACCTGCCGATATGCGGGCGTTGCTTCATTGCGTGACGGCGTATCCTGCGCCGGAAACGGATTATAATACGGCTGTGCTGCAATCCTTGTCGATGTTGTTTAATAGTCCTGTCGGTATCAGTGATCATTCTCTTGGTCCTGCTGCAGTTCCGATAGCGGGGTTATTGAGCGGCGCCTGTATTCTTGAAAAGCATATTTGTCTTTCCCGCAGCGATGTCGGTCTTGATGATCCTGTTGCGTTGGAACCCGCACAGTTTTTGCAAATGTCAAAAACTATAAGGGAATTAACCGGTAAGTCCGATGAAGATATTTTTAACGCAGCGCAGGCTTACGGTTATTCTAAGGATTTTCTACAGCGCATTATCGGTGACGGTGAAAAAAAACTTGCTGCTGCGGAAAAAGAGAATTACGGCAAAACAAATCGTTCGCTGCATTATATAAAAGATTTACAGAAAGGCACCGTGCTGAAAAATAGCGATATTGCCGTTTTACGAACTGAAAAGAATTTAACGGCCGGAGAGTCTCCTGAGTATTTACATTATTTTATCGGATCGGTTTTGCAGAAAGATGTTACCGGAGGTTCCGGCGCCGTATTTGATGATATTATAGAAAGGAAAATACGATAATGTCGGATTATTATGAAACCCTCGGCAGTTTGCTGCGTGATCGGCTCGGCACGGATGAGGATCCCTTTGAACAAGCGGTAGAAGGTCGACAAGGTAAATACCGAAGCGCCGGAAATAAAATCGAGCGGCGTGTTCCTAAAAAAAGGACATACAAAGAACCTGAACGAAAGGTTGAACCGATACGTGTGCCCGTTCCCGATGCTTTAACGGAAGATTTTGCCATTCTGCAAGTACTTCCGGGTGTTCCGCTTGACTATTGCAAAAAAGCATGGAAACACTTATTGAAAAAATATCATCCCGATGTCATTGCCGAGGAATCTGCACGGCAACAAGCTGCGTCCATTGTCCGAAGAATAAATCGTTCCTATAAGCGTATCGAAATATGGTTTTCAACCGGTAAGGTACAGGATTATGACAGTTTATGAGTTGCGTGCATAACTATTTATTTCAGAGAGTATTGTTACCGGCAGTACGTTTGTGTTGGGTATTCTTTTTTCTTCTTTTACCGGTGCAAGGTCTGATTGCAGAAAATATTTTTTATGAATTTGGGCCTAAAACGGATAAGGTCATTGTCTTTACCGCATCGGTAGGTAGTGATAATCAAGCTACTGCTATAACCCTGCAACTGCAAAAATATGCACAAAAATTATCCGCTGAGGCGCCGGATACCCATATCATTGTTGCTATTACGAAAAATGATATTTCCGAATTACCGGTTGACATTCCCGTAAAGCGGTACGAGGGGACTAAGGCGTTAATTCAGACTTTGATCACATATCCGAATGCCGCTGTATGTCTTGTTGCCCCCGATAAATCTGATAGCGCGCGGATTATTACGGGAACATCGAAAGGGACAACCCCTGCATGGTTTCTAAAAGCGGTATACGCTTCTTTGGAACAAAAAAATATTCCTATTGACTTTTATACTAACGCAGTTGTGTTTCACCGTCTCGGGTGGCTGCCTGATGACCCTGCTTTACGGCTCTATAATGAAGCGAATATTCCAGCAATAAAAATAGAAACCGGTGCGGATTTATCGGATTTTTTTTCTTCGGTTGCGCCTGCAGTTATTCAGAGTATGAGTAATGAATGGGATACTCATTATTTTGTTTTTAAACTGCATAAAAAGCTTGTTATCATCAACGAGCAGCATATAGTTATAACGCTTATCGTATCGTCAATACTCTTTTTATTATGGTTGATGTTTTTTAGCTTTTTATTCGGAAAAAAACGGGATCAACATGTAAAAGATTTATTTAAACTGTGGTGGATGCCGATCTATTTTTTCTTGGTCAATTGGCTCGGTTTTTTCTTAGGCTCCAAGATAACGGAAGCACTTTTTTATCTGCGTTTTTCGTCTGTGAGCGAACTGAGTTCATTTCCGTTGACGGCGCTATTGATTAAATATGTGTTTGCACTGTTTTTTATGTTTACCGTTACCGCATTTAATAAATTTATTCCGCTTCCGGCAAATCGTTTTATTTACGGATTTATTGCTCATGTCGTTTGTTTATTAAATATTTTTATTTTTTCTTTTTTTTACCTTTCGTTTTCAATCATCTTTATGGTCATTTATTTTGTTTCGGTGGCTGCCTATCATTTTAAAAATATCGTACTGCAAATTATATTTATTATGTGTCTTTTTTTACCACTTCTGCCGTTTGTGACGCATATTATTCTTTATCGTGAGTATATGTTTCATATCATATTTTTTATCAACCTTGCATCAGCCTGTATTTTTGTTCCGTTTGATCTGTTTTTAATCAGGCTTGGTCTTAGTATTGATAAGAAAAGAAAAATTACTAAGCCGTTTTTTAGGATACCGATTCAATGTAAGGTTATGGGCGGGCTGTTTCTCGTATTAATGCTTTGGGTATTCGTTATGCCGGCAACGAGGAACACCGTTCATAATCGCTGGATGTTAATTCAACACCTTAACGGTGATGAAAGCAGTGTTGTAAAAAAATATATCGATTCTCCGACGGAAGAAAAGATAATGGATTACACCCGCGGCAATACACAGGGTTCAGCGGAAACCGCGGATAGTTTTTTAACTGTTCGTACCTCATTTGAAAATTACTTTGAGCGTAGCATCGGGACTATTACCATTGATTCGCCGTTAAAAATTGAAGCTTTTTCCGTAACATTGAGCGCACTGAATGATATTGCAATTTTTGAATCCGATGTTCGATTTGAACAAAATGCTTCCGGGGATACGGCAACGTTTGTGTCTTCTCCTCGTCCGGGTTTTCCTGTTATTATTCATTTTTCCGGTAAAAAGGATGCTGCGCTTACACTTTCGGTTGTGGTGTGGTCAAATGATAATCCGTTTGAAATAAAGTTGCCTGTCGATAATTCCAAAGATGCTGCCGGTAAAACGGAAGCGATACCGTTCCTCTTAAAGATAGAGAAAACGCTGCATATTACGGCACAAGATAAGGGGTAAATAGCGTTGCAAAACTGCATTATCAGTCTTCTGATGCGATGCCGCTGCATTTTGTTCACTTTTGGCTACTGTTGCTATTGACAGTGAACAAAACCTAAAATATACTCCGTTACATGAAAAGACGGTACTTTCAGATTATCGAATTGATGAAAAAAAATCCGGCGATTACGCAACGAGATATTGCCGGAACGTTAAAAATATCGCTCGCGTATGTCAATCAAATTCTCTTTGCTATGGAACAGGACGGCCTTCTTAAAACGAACGGATTACCCGCCATCGGTAAAAGAGTTCTGACGATTAAAGCGCATACCGAATACGATTCATGTAAGGTTGATAATGCTATTATCATGGCGGCGGGTTTCGGTTCGCGGTTTATTCCACTCACCTATGCCATCCCTAAGGGGCTGCTGGAAGTGTTCGGCGAGCGGATGATTGAACGCCAGATCAAACAGCTGCAAGAAGTAGGCATTACCGATATTACCGTAGTCGTCGGCTACCTGAAAGACACCTTCGAGTATCTTATCGATAAATATAATGTAAAACTTGTGTATAATCCCGATTTTGAAAGCAAAAACAATCTTTCAACACTGTATCATGTCCGCGATAGGCTCAAAAATACGTATATTCTTTCCAGCGACAACTGGCTGCGGAAAAATATGTATCACGCGCATGAATACGATTCATGGTATTCGTCGGTCAAAATGAACGAGAAAACCAACGAATGGGTGCTGCAGCTCGGTTTACACGACAAGATAATGAAGGTAAAGGTCGGCGGCAGAAACGCATGGGTGATGTACGGGCCGGTCTATTTTTCGCACGCCTTTTCCGATGCTATTCGCCCGCTGATTGAAGATGCATATCACCGCGATGACACCGACGACTGGTACTGGGAAGACGTGTTGCGTCGTCACTTAAATACGCTGACGATGTTTGCTAATAAGCAGCCTGCTAATCAAGTATATGAATTTGAGTCACTGGAAGAGCTGCGCCAATTCGACACCTCATACATGGTTTCCACACAGAATAAATGGATGGAATTGATTTCCCGTGTGTTCGGAAAGCCTGAAATGCAGATTAAAAATTTGCGTCCGTTGCGGCTTGGGATGACCAATAAATCTTTTATATTCGAATTGAATAACAACAAATATATTTTCCGCATTCCGGGCGCCGGTACTGATATTCTTATCAATCGGAAACAGGAACATGCAGTGTATAAGGCGATTGAACCACTCGGTATCTCCGATAAGGTTATTTATTTTGACCAAACGACCGGCGTAAAAATCAGTCAGTTTGAAGAAAATATGCACATAGCGGATCCTCGCAATCCGAACGATTTGGAAGCGTGTATGTGGATAGCCCGTAAACTGCATACTTCCGGTATTACGGTGCGGCACCGTTTCGATTTTAGAGAGCGGATTAATTTTTATGAAAAACAGGCAGAAGCAAAGCATGGCATTCTGTTTTACGATTATGCCGAAGTCCGGGAAAAGATGAATGCCTTGCTTAATTTGCTCGACACGCTGAAAAAACCGGAAGCGCTGACTCATATCGATTTAATCTGCGATAATTTTATTATCAGCGACAGTGAGGTAAAACTGATCGACTGGGAATACGCCGCGATGTGCGATCCGCTAGCTGACCTTGCAATGTTTTCCATTTACTCTTACTTTTCCGAAGCTCAAATAAACGATCTCATGCATCGCTATTTCCGCCGCGATCCGGAAGGAGAAGAAAAACTGCGAGTCTATATCTATGTTGCGCTTGCAGGATTCTTATGGGCGCTGTGGACATGTTATAAACAAGCGCTGGGAGAAAATTTCGGTGAGTACGGGCTAAAGATGTACCGGTACGCAAAAGATTATTATAAACACGTTATGCAGCTACACGGTATACAAACAACAGAATTTTCAGATGAACAAAATAACGAGACAGCAAATGAACAAACACAATATGAGCACTCGGAAGCTCGATAAAAAGCACGGTTTCGGAGAAATCGATTGGGTTATTACGCTTTTACCGCTTGTCATTGTAAGCGGTATTGCGGCGTTATTGCTTACTTTTCCGCAGCAATCGATAAAGGTCATCGATACTTTATGGAACATTTTTGTCAATAAGCTTGGATTTTTCTATATACTTCTTGGCTTCGGCCTAGTGTGTACAGCGTTTTATCTTGCTTTTTCAAAATACGGAGCAATACGGTTAGGCAGCCTCGATAAACCACGCTATAGTAATTTTACATGGGGTTCCATGATCTTTACCTCTACGATGGCGGCCGATATTTTATACTGGTCGCTCATTGAGTGGGGATATTACTACACAGCATCACCGTTCGGGCAAACGGCGCTTACGGCAGCTGAACGGCAAGACTGGGCTGCGACGTATCCACTGTTCCACTGGGGCATTACTCCGTGGAGTTTCCATATCGTATGTGCTGTTGCGTTCGGTTATATGCTCCATGTACGGCAGCGGAAAAAGCAAAAACTTTCCGAAGCGTGCCGCCCCTTGTTCGGCAATAAAATCGACGGTATGCTCGGTACCGTCATCGATGTGTTTTCGGTCGTCGGTCTTTTAGCGGGAACCGCGACGACATTTTCGCTTGCAACGCCGCTTCTTTCGCTGGCAATTTCTACCATCTCCGGCATTCCGGAATCGCGGGAATTGACCTTAGTCGTACTTTGCATTATTGCAGCGGTATACACCGCGGCTGTACTGCTGGGGATAAAAGGGATTTCTCATCTGGCAAAGATTGCCGTGGTGTGTTTTTCAAGCCTCATTGTATTTGTGTTTTTGTTTAGCCCTAAGCTCTATATTATCGAAACAAGCATAACCGGCATCGGGAAGATGCTGCAAAACTTTATCTCGCTTTCTACATGGATGGATCCCTTGCGAATTTCAGGCGCAGACGGTGCAGGGTTCCCACAGCAGTGGACGATTTTTTATTGGGCATATTGGATTGCATGGTTTGTCGCAACGCCGTTTTTTATCGGGACAATCTCGGAAGGGCGGACGGTACGGAATACCGTACTAGGCGGACTTATATGCGGCATTGCGGGAACCTATTGCTCGTTCATCGTATTGGGGAATTACGGACTCCATTTGGAAACGCATGGATTGTTACCGGCAGCGGAACGACTCGCTGTGGGTATTGCACCTGCCGAGATTATTTTAAGCATTTTGGAAACGCTGCCGTTTGCGAAAGTCGGACTGGTGCTGCTCATCATCACGATGATTGCTCTTTATGCGAGCACTTTCGACGCGATTACGATGGTTATCGCTTCTTATTCGCAGCAGGAACTGGAAGGCCGTGAACCTAAAAAGAGCCTGCGGGCATTTTGGTCGGTTGTCTTTATCTTACTGCCGGCTGCACTCATCCTTACCGGTAGCAATCTCAGCCAGCTGCAAAGCTTATCGATTATCGCCGCCTTCCCGCTCGGTATCATTATGATCTGTATTATTGTAAGCTTTTTTAAAGATGCAAAGAACGGGAAGGCAGGGTAAACGCATCAGACTGTTTTTTTAATATCCCCGCGGAAAAATTGATTCTATTCGACCAGAGTTGTCCTGAACGGTAAGGCTGATTGACTTACATGCAGCCCATGCGTGATATAATTATTTTTACCGCTTCAAGTTCCGCAATGCGCGGCTCAGCCGTTCGAGGGTCTCGGTAATAATCGATGCAGGAGCTGCAAGGTTAATCCGTTCAAAACCGCGGCCTTCGTCACCGAAGATATATCCTTCATCTAAGAACACTTGCGCCGTTTGCGTCATAAAGGCTTCCAAAGCCTTATGTTCCATTCCCAGCGCCCTAAAATCGAGCCATTGCAGATACGTGCCTTCGATGAGCGGCGCTTTAATTTCGGGATGGTGCGTTTGGAAAAACTGCTGCACAATACGCTGATTGGCATCGATTACGGATAAAAATTCGTCGAGCCACGCCGCGCACTGTGTATAGCAAATTTCGCAGGCCTTATAGCTCAATGTCGTGAACAATGCTCCCGACCCAAGCTCTTGGGCATTTACAAAAGTTTTCCGCATATTCTCATTTTTAATGATGATATTGCTGATTCCCAAACCAGCGATGTTGAACGTCTTTGAAGGCGCGGTAAAAGTGATTGTCCGCTCTGCAAGATCGTCCCCTAACGATTGAAACACGGTGTGCGTATACCCCGGCATCACAATATCAAAATGAATTTCGTCCGAAAACAACAAAAGATCATTTTTTAACAGGATTTCTTCTATTTTGTGCAGCTCTTCTTTTGTCCACACTCTGCCGATAGGATTATGAGGAGAACAAAAGAGCAGGGCTTTATTCCGCGGATCCGCAGCGAGCCGTTCCAATGCTTCAAAATCAATCGTATAACGGCCGCCGTTTTCCTGCAACGAGCACGCGGCAACATTCCGTCCCTGCAAGCGTATTGCCCTAAAAAAAGGATAATACACCGGCGACAGCAGAATAACGCCGTCTCCCGGTTCGGTAAAAGCTCTGACTGCATTAAAAATCGCAGGTACGATACCCGCAGTCGGGACAATCCAATCAGGATTAATCGTCCAATTGTGCCGTGTCTTCATCCAATTTTGCACCGCCTCTTTATATGCAGCAGTCGGCCCTGTATAGCCCAACACGGCATTATCAAGATAGTGCTTGAGCCCTTCCGTTAATTCCGGCGGCATTTTAAATTCCATATCGGCAACCGAAAGCGGTACAACGGACGAATCGACGTGCGGGTTGACCTGATACATCGCATCCCATTTACGTGAACCTGAACCGGCTCTGTTTACCCTTGTTGTAAAATCATATTTCATAGAAAAGCCTCCTCTATAGGGCTGCCCAAAAACTTCAGTTTTGGATAGTTTCCCCTAAACCTATACTGGGAGCGCTTTTTATACAAGCCCTGCTTTCAGTGCGAAATTTCATAGGTATAAGGTGAGCGTCTACAATGGCGTCACTCACCTTAAAAATGCCAGATGTGTTTAGCCTAAAATTTCATATTGTCAAAAAAAGGAAAGTAGTAGTATAATAATCGTC